>JAZKDB010000001.1:0-3094 GCA_040387755.1 Bacteroidota bacterium
TTGCGATTCGTTCTGACCTGGCTGATACATCTTCTACATTGCGTGGTTTGATATCTTCAACTACAACTGGTTTGATAGACACAGCCGCAGCATTGCGCAGTGCAATCAATGCTCATGTTAGTTCCGACTACGATAAGGATACTACAAATGAAAAAATATCTTCGGTTACTTATGCTAACGATACATTGAAAATTGTTGAAGGCACACAGACTAAGGAAGTAAAAATTCCGGCTTACATTAAAGCAATGGGTAAAGTTAGTTCGGCAGGAACTGCAGCTAAAATTATGGGTGCGAGTGTGACAAGGTTAAATAAGGGAGATTACCAAATCACCTTTACTACACCAATGTCTTCTGCTGATTATATTATTCAACTAGCTATTAAGGATTTATCAGGATCTGGAAATGACGCTCCAAGTGTTACTTATTCATCTCAGACTACCACTGGATTTATAGTAAAAACAGCTGATAATGACAATGGTAGCACTGATAGTGCAGATGAGGACATTGAATTTATGTTTACTGTTCTTGATTTTTAAAAATTTGAATTAAAAGATAATGAGACTATTAAAAATTATAGTGGCAAGTATTCTCTTGTTTATGTCTGCTGGCATAGCGAGAGCTCAGGTTAGTTCCGAAAACCTGGTTAACATACATACTTTAACTGCAACGCAAATCAGTTCTTTGGTAAGTCCTGCAAAAGGATCATTGGTTTTTAATTCTGATAGCAATAAGTTGTATGTATTTGATGGCTCTGCTTGGATAGCAACTGCAAGTGTAGATACAACCAGTCTTAGTAACAGGATTAATCAAAGAGTGAGGTACACAGATACAGCTTCGATGTTAATTGCTTATGTGCGTAAAGGAGACACCGCCACAATGCTTATTCCTTATTTACGCAAGGTAGATACTGCATCATTGAGTACGAGAATTGATGCACGCGTAAAATATAGCGATACAGCAGCGATGCTAACTCCATACACCAGAAGTGCGAATTCGATGAAGTACAGTGATACAGCAGCCATGTTGGTTCCTTATGCAAGAACGTCAAAAGTCTTGACAGACAGTACTGCATTGGCCTCTAATATTAACCTTCGGGTAAAATATACAGACACCGCCACGATGTTGGTTCCTTATTTACGTAAGGTAGATACGGCATCATTGAGTACGAGAATTGATGCACGTGTAAAATATAGCGATACAGCAGCGATGCTTACTCCATATACAAGAAGTGCGAATTCGATGAAATACAGTGATACGGCGGCCATGTTGGTTCCTTATGCAAGAACGTCAAAAGTCTTGACAGACAGTACTGCACTGGCTTCAAATATTAACCTTCGGGTAAAATATACCGATACCGCCACGATGCTTGTTCCGTATTTGCGCAAGGTAGATACTGCATCATTGAGTACGAGAATTGATGCACGTGTAAAATATAGCGATACAGCAGCGATGCTTACTCCATATACAAGAAGTGCGAATTCGATGAAATACAGTGATACGGCGGCCATGTTGGTTCCTTATGCAAGAACGTCAAAAGTCTTGACAGACAGTACTGCACTGGCTTCAAATATTAACCTTCGGGTAAAATATACCGATACCGCCACGATGCTTGTTCCGTATTTGCGCAAGGTAGATACTGCATCATTGAGTACGAGAATTGATGCACGTGTAAAATATAGCGATACAGCAGCGATGCTTACTCCATATACAAGAAGTGCGAATTCGATGAAATACAGTGATACGGCGGCCATGTTGGTTCCTTATGCAAGAACGTCAAAAGTCTTGACAGACAGTACTGCACTGGCTTCAAATATTAACCTTCGGGTAAAATATACCGATACCGCCACGATGCTTGTTCCGTATTTGCGCAAGGTAGATACTGCATCATTGAGTACGAGAATTGATGCACGTGTAAAATATAGCGATACAGCAGCGATGCTTACTCCATATACAAGAAGTGCGAATTCGATGAAATACAGTGATACGGCGGCCATGTTGGTTCCTTATGCAAGAACGTCAAAAGTCTTGACAGACAGTACTGCACTGGCTTCAAATATTAACCTTCGGGTAAAATATACCGATACCGCCACGATGCTTGTTCCGTATTTGCGCAAGGTAGATACTGCATCATTGAGTACGAGAATTGATGCACGTGTAAAATATAGCGATACAGCAGCGATGCTTACTCCATATACAAGAAGTGCGAATTCGATGAAATACAGTGATACGGCAGCCATGTTGGTTCCTTATTTACGTAAGGTAGATACAGCATCATTGAGTACGCGCATTGATTCGCGACTGAGTTATAGTGATACGGCAACAATGCTCGGAAGCTATCTTAGGAAATCAAAGTATCAAACTGATAGTACAATGTTTCAAGGTGTTTTGAATGGGAAATTGAATACATCAGATACAGCTTCTATGCTTACAAATTATCTCAACAATGCTTCTAATGGATTGACTAAGTCTGGCAAAACAGTTCAACTAGGCGGTACTTTGACATCCGCAACTACGATTACGAATTCGGGAGCAAATACTTTACGCATCAGTGGCCTTGCGAGTGGCGATTTGAATGACAGTTTGGTTGTGGCAGATCCTACGACAGGAGAATTGTTACGTGTTTCTTCTGGACGTTTTAGTAAGGTAGATAGCACAACGGCATCAAACGGTTTAACTTTAACGGGTAAAGATGTAAGATTAGGTGGTAATCTGACAGCCGCGACAACGATTACCAATAATGCCAATACACTAACTATAGCAACAGGTGGTACAGCTTTAAATGTTACAGGTTTGACATCTGGTGCATTAACAGATAGTTTGGTAACAGTAAATGCTGGTACGGGCCGAATCAACAGGATTGCATCATCACAATTACTTAAATCAGACAGTACAACGGCATCAAACGGTTTAACGCTTACTGGTAAAGACGTAAGATTGGGCGGCACTTTGACATCCGCGACCACGATTACGAATTCAGGAGCAAATACTTTACGTATCAGTGGCCTTGTGAGTGGCGATTTGAATGATAGTTTGGTTGTAGCAGATCCTACGACAGGAGAATTGTTACGTGTTTCTTCTGGACGTTTTAGTAAGG
>JAZKDB010000001.1:3194-804723 GCA_040387755.1 Bacteroidota bacterium
TTTCTTCTGGACGTTTTAGTAAGGTAGATAGCACAACGGCATCAAACGGTTTAACGCTTACTGGTAAAGACGTAAGATTGGGCGGCACTTTGACATCCGCGACCACGATTACGAATTCAGGAGCAAATACTTTACGTATCAGTGGCCTTGTGAGTGGCGATTTGAATGATAGTTTGGTTGTAGCAGATCCTACGACAGGAGAATTGTTACGTGTTTCTTCTGGACGTTTTAGTAAGGTAGATAGCACAACGGCATCAAACGGTTTAACTTTAACGGGTAAAGATGTAAGATTAGGTGGTAATCTAACAGCCGCGACAACGATTACCAATAATGCTAATACACTAACTATAGCAACAGGTGGTACAGCTTTAAATGTTACAGGTTTAACATCTGGTGCATTAACAGATAGTTTGGTAACAGTAAATGCTGGTACAGGTAGAATAAACAGGATTGCACCATCGCAATTGAATAAAGTAGATAGTACTACTGCGTCAAACGGTTTGACTTTAACAGGTAAGGATGTAAGATTGGGTGGTAATCTGACGGCAGCGACAACAGTCACCACAACAGCAACGAATACATTAGCAATAGCAGGCTTACAAACCAGTTCTTTGAATGATAGTGTCTTAATGATTAGTTCTGGTAATGTTGTAAGAAGAATTAATTCTTCCGCAGTTGCGTTGGAGCCTTTTAATGTGGTGGGTGGTACAACTAAAGCTTCCACTAATACTCAGGATATTTATACACAGGGTAATTTAAGTGTTGGTAAGACTGCGAATGCAGCAACCTTGGATGTTGGAGGGAAAATCAAGGCCGACAGCACTATTTCGGCACCTAATTTCAGTTCAACATATCAGGATTTTGGAAGTGCAGGCGGTGCAATTGCTTGGAACATGCAATCCGGAGCTACCGCAGGAATTCGTCTCACATCGAATGGTACAATTACCATATCAAATGTTACAGCAGGAATGTATGGTTTAATAAGAGTAACACAAGACGGAACCGGCGGAAGAACATTGACTTTGCCTTCAGGTTCAAGAGTGATAAATAGTGGAGGTAGCGCTACAGTGGTATTGACTCAAACAGCCAATGCAGTAGATATACTGACTTTTTTCTATGACGGTACCAATTATTGGTGGACTATTGGGAATAATTATTAATTAATGAAGAAATTAGTCGTACTATTTATAATTCTAGCATGCTCTTTTGAAAGTATTGCTCAAGGCCCTCAACAAAAGTTTTGGGCCTTGAATAATAATGGTGTTTTCTTGTTGGATCAGATTTCTACAGGAGCATCAGTGGCTTATAGTGTACGTAAGCTAAGAAGGCACTATACCGGTTTCGCATTGAGGGTAAGAAAGCAAGTGTCAGGAACTGATCCTCAGGCAGATGTTGCTTTTGATGCCAGTAATCAGGTTAGTGGAACTAGTTTAGTTACGGTTACTGTTGCTGGTGGGGGGTATTCAATAGGTGATAAAATGACATTCAGTACATTTTATGCTTCCAGCAGCGTATATGTGGTAACATGGTATGACCAGAGTGGTAATAACAGGGATGTTACTCAAAGTACTACTAGTCAACAACCTCGAATTGTCAATTCAGGAACATTAGAAACGTCAAACTCCAAATCGTCGATACGCTTTATTAGTTCAAGCACTACTGTTTTGACAGCGTCTATTCCAAGTTCAACGATGTTTGGCTCAGGATATATTGGAACAGCATCTTTAGTATTAGAAGCTTCTACGGGTAATACATCTGCATTTGGGTACGCAGACGGAGGGAGTGACCGATGGCAGGCTCATATAAATGAAAGTAGTAATCTTTATTTTGACGTAGGAAGCAGTTATAATCGAATTAGCTATGTCAATTCGAGCAATATTGGCTTGTTACGTACTTATGCATTGGTTGCCGGTCCATCTCTGATGCAGATTTGGGTAAGCGGTTCTAGTGTTTCTTCTTCAACACCGACAATGTCTGCAAGTACTACAGGGACTTTTTATGTTGGGGCTGTACCTCCATTCCCTAGTGATTGGTATCATAATAATAAGCAATCAGAAGTTATTATTTTTCCTAAAGCGCTGTCTTCTGTAGAAATTGGAACTTTAAACAGAAACCAAAAAGCATTTTTCAGCACACCCTAGTTTAAGGCTTTAATTTTCAAATAATGCGTATGAAATTGTTTTTCAGTATTGTTATTTTTTGTTTGGGAGTTGATTTCGTTTCTGCTCAAGGTCCCCAACAAATGTTTTGGGCATTAAATAAAAACAATTTTTTACTGGACATTATTCCTGATTTCACTCCATCGGCAGCGTACAGCGTTCGTAAGCTACGAAAAGGATACACAGGTTTTGCAATGAGAGTGCGTAAGCAAGTTTCAGGAACTGATCCTCAGGGCGATGTTGCCTTTGATAATAAAGGATTTGTCAGTGATAGTAGCAGGATAACTATTACAACTGCTGGAGGTGGATATTCTGTTGGGAATGTTGTTTTATTTAAAACATTTTATGGGACAAGCGATGTGTACGTGAGGACTTGGTACGACCAAAGTGCAGCAGGCAATCATGCTACACAAACTACGACCTCTGCTCAGCCCATGATAGTTAGTTCAGGGACTTTAATTACAGAAAATTCTAGACTAAGTTTAGAATTCATAGATGACCATGGCAGCATGAATTTGCCTTTAAGTACTCCCATAAATCTGGCTAATGGCACCCTGTTTGGTATATGCAAAGCTGTTACACCGGGTACTACTTCTGGTATCGCAGATAATGGAACTTATTCTTATAACGTTAATACATTCAGTAATACCGGCAAAATCGGAGTGACGCATTATACTGTGCTTGATGTGCCCAGCTCAGTGAGCCATTCGGCAGTGTTGGATGCTATCTCTTGGGCAAAATCAAGTGCCTCATCTTCAATAGAAATAAATACACGTTCTGTTTCTGGTACTTCTACTATTAATATTCCTATTGGTGTGAGCCAGGTTTATGGTAATGCTTTGACTGGTAGTGTAATGAGAATATCCGAATTTATTGTTGGTTCTTATACCACCACAACAACAAGATCTGTTGTTTTCTCCAATCAAAAGCTGGTTTTTAACACACCATAGTTTTTGTTTTCTCCATTCGGATTATCCTCCTGATAGAACCGATTGAAATGTTTAATGATAAAAACAGTAATGTTTTAAATAATTAATTTAATAAAAATTTTCATTAAATTAATTTAATGAAAAACAAACTATTAAGTAGTTAATTTAATTAAATTTAAAGTTTTTTTTTCCAATTTAATTTGTGGAACGGTTTTTGGAATAAGTAATGCAACAACACAATTAGAAGGTTGTTATTACTAAAATGAACATTTCAAAGTACCTTTTATTTATCACAATTGCTCTTCTGGGTTTTGCTTCGGCAAATGCTCAGGTTGGTGCTTCTGGTACTAAAGGTGCTTATCTTAATTATAATGATTACGTTAATTCTCCAAGAGCAATCGGTGGCGATTACGAAATTGATACCAAAGGTTATTTGGAAATCGGAGTAAATGGTGTGCTTGATGTAATCGGAGCAATAACCAACAAAGGAACTATTCTTTTAGACAGCGGTGCTGTACTATCAGTATTTGGTAACATGCTGAATGAAGGGACGTTCATTTTAAAAAAAGGAGCTAAGGTTAACTTTTACGGTAAAATTTGGAAGAATACAACAGGCGCTTCTGTAATTGACGGCACTGGTGTTAATACAGTTCCAGGCGGAGAATTGGTTATTGATGTAGAACGTCCAAATGTGTCCGCTTCATGGCTAACACTAAGTCCTTATCTTCTTAACTACAGTGGTGAAAATACTACACAATACCTTGATGGTGGAAATGTAGCGATGGACGTGATGTTGCATTTGCATAATCAGAAGAACATCGAATTAATCAACACAGCAACTCGTATTGAAGGTCAGGTGCATTGGATGGCAGATCATTCACATCTGATTATTGGTAACAACGACATGGTTTTTACAAAAAACGCTACTCAATCTGGATACAACACTAAAAACTATATCGTTACAAATGGTAATGGCCACGTAGTAAAAGAAAATTTTTCAGGCAGCTGGGTTTTCCCTGTAGGAAAAGCTGAAGATGATTATACTCCTGCTACAATCAATAACACTACACCCAATACAATGCATGTAGCGGTTACTGATTATGCTACAAGTGCATCAGTCGAAAATACTTTATTGTCTGCGCAGGATGGTATGGATCGCACCTGGAACATTTATGCAGACGTTGCTATTGGTGTAAGTTCAATAACACTGCAACACAATACAGTAACCAATTTGCCTGCGTTTTCTGAAGACTTTAATTTTGTAACCCGCTGGAGCAACAATACTCCAAACCTTACCGGTGATATGGCAAGTGTAACAGCATGGCAATTAAATCACTCAATTGCTAGCAGTATAGGAACAGTTACCGGTTCCAGCACGAATTCAAGAACTTTCTCAAACTTCGCTACCAAGTCAACTGATTCAACTGCTTATTATACCAAATCATCTGTTGCATTTAGTGAGCCTGCTGTTCAGATGTTGACATTCAAAGCAGATAGCATGCGCTGCGAGGCTTCCATAAAATTCACTACCGCTAAAGAAAATCGTATCAGCAAGTTTCAATTACAACATAGTGTTGATGGTATCACTTATTCTACCATTTCTACTTTCGCTCCTAAAGGTGATAATTCAGAATATGAATTTTTACACGCAACTCCAATCTCTGGTAAAAACTACTATCGTATAGTATTTGTTGAGCCTTCAGGTGATTATAAAGTTTCTGACATTGTAACAACTACTGTGAAATGTGATGAGAACGAACCAGTACTTGTGCTTTATCCTAACCCTGCAAGAGATTACATCAATATTTCCGGATTGGTTGGAAATTACGAAATCCGCATCATTAATATGAATGGAAGAGTAGTATCTGCAGTTTCTACAAGTAATTCAACAGAGAACATCGACATCAGCATGTTGTCAGCGGCTCCTTATATTGTTCAGGCTATGAACAGCAAACAAAAAGTAACTAATATCAAATTCATCAAATACTAATTCTTCTGGGTTTTATAAAGTTTAATTAGCCTTTAGGGCAAAATGAAGGAGCCATTTACAATTGTAAATGGCTCCTTCATTTTTATGAATCGGGTAGTTATTATCCAATATTTCCTACCATAGTTTTGGGGTCTACCCAGGCATCAAATTCTTCGGGCGTTACATAGCCCAATTCAACAGCAGTTTCTTTCAAAGTCTGACCTTTTTTATGAGCTGTTTGAGCTATTTCGGCTGCTTTATAATAACCAATTTTGGTATTCAGGGAAGTAACCAGCATCAATGAATTATTCAAATGAGCTTGAATGTTTTTATCTATTGGTTCTATACCAACCGCGCATTTATCATTGAAGGATACACAACCATCGCCTATTAAACGTGCACTATGCAGGAAGTTATATATCATTACCGGCTTGAAGACATTCAATTCAAAATGTCCGTTTGAGCCACCAATAGAAATAGCAACATCATTACCCATTACCTGCGCAGCTATCATCGTCAAAGCCTCGCACTGCGTTGGATTCACTTTGCCAGGCATAATGGATGAACCTGGCTCATTATCCGGAATCATAATTTCTCCGATTCCACTACGCGGCCCCGAACTTAACATACGCACATCATTAGCAATTTTCATCAGGCTAACAGCTACTGTTTTTAATGCTCCATGAGCTTCTACAATAGCGTCGTGAGCCGCAAGGCTCTCAAATTTGTTTTCGGCAGTAATAAATGGGAGTCCTGTCAGTTCTGCAATTTTTGCTGCAACATTTTTATCATATCCGGCAGGAGTGTTGATACCTGTTCCTACAGCTGTTCCGCCCAGTGCCAGTTCGCTCAAATGAGCCAAAGTATTGTTGATGGCTTTAAGGCCATGATCCAATTGCGATACATAACCGCTGATTTCCTGACCAAGTGTAATTGGTGTGGCATCCATAAAATGGGTGCGTCCAATTTTTACCACCTGCATATATTCTTTAGATTTTGCAGCTAGTGTATCGCGTAGTTTTTTGATGCCCGGAATGGTGGTTTCAACAAGAATTTTATAAGCGGCAATGTGCATAGCCGTAGGAAAAGTATCATTTGAAGATTGTGATTTATTCACATCATCATTGGGGTGGATAAATTTATCTTTATCACTCAATTGGCCGCCCTGTAATACATGTGCACGATAGGCAACTACCTCATTTACATTCATGTTACTTTGAGTGCCTGAGCCCGTCTGCCATACCACCAGCGGGAATTCATTGTCTAATTTGCCTTCAAGTATTTCGTCACAAACTTGCCCAATCAAAGCAGATTTTTCAGGTGCCAGTCCTGCCAGTTCAGTATTGGTCAATGCAGCGGCTTTTTTAAGATAAGCAAATGCGCGGATGATTTCCTTAGGCATTCTGTTGATATCCTGAGCAATTTTAAAATTGTCAATCGAGCGCTGTGTTTGAGCTCCGTAATAAGCAGTAACAGGCACTTTTACTTCGCCCATTGTATCCTTTTCTATGCGGTATTCCATTGTATTTTGATGAAAAGATGAAGTGAATAATATTTTTAACCGCCGCAAAGATAAATTCAACCGGCTTAAATTCTACATTCAAAAAAATGATTCTTATCAGTAGTGAATACTTAATTAAGTTATAGGCATAAAAAAAGCCCCTGCAACGAATTACAAGAGCCTTACCTTTAAACTAAAACAAACTACTTCTTATTTTCTTTATATCTTTTATCCGGTGTTCCATCTTTTTTTAAGTGTTGTGCCGGTGCTTTTTTGTTACTTTTATTTTCTTTATAACGCATATCTGGGGTTCCATCCTTTTTCATTTTGACCTCTTTTCTCGCAGTTGAGTTTTTTGTTGTGGTACTCGACTGTGCCTTAGACTCATAAAAGGATGAGCTAAGAATGAAAATCAGAATAAAGGAAAGAAACTTTTTCATACACTCTTACTGTATCAATAAATGCTAAGGTAAAAGTTTTTACTAATTATCTTAATTTGGGCTTGTTAAAATTTATTTACTACTGTTTTTTGTACATATTAGATTGATTTTCAAGTATATTTTTTGCCGTTCAGGTTACATTATACTCATATTCGTTCTTGCTTGGTATATTGCAGCATAATTAGTCACCATTTATTTTTTTTAATTGAAAGCAATGTTATTTGCCGCTGGTCTCGGCACAAGGCTTAAACCTTTTACTGATTATCACCCCAAGGCACTTGCTCCGGTAAACGGAAAGAGTTTACTAGAGCTTAATATAACCTACTTGCAAAAATTTGGGATAGTAGAAGTAATTGTCAATGTTCATCACTTTGCAGAACAAATAGAAGAGGTATTAGAACAAAATAATGGTTTCGGTAGTCGGGTATATATTTCTGATGAGCGCAACGAGGTGTTGGAAACTGGTGGTGGATTGCTCAAAGCAGCACATTTTTTTCAAAATGAGGATTTTGTGGTGATGAATGTAGATATGCTTACCAATCTTAATCTGGAAGCATTAATTAAAGCGCACAAGGAATCTGATGCATTGGCTACTTTGGCTGTAATGAAACGTGACTCTTCGCGTCAATTATTGTTTGATAATGAGATGCAATTATGTGCCTGGAGGAATAATAATAATGGCGAGATGAAAATAGCCAGAGATACATCAAAAACAAACGAGTTTGCTTTTAGTGGCATTCAGATAATTCATACGGACTTCTTTAAGCATATTATTCAATCGGGCAAATTTTCCATTATTGACTCTTACCTTCAACTTGCTGCAACACAGAGCATCAAAGGATTTGACCATAGCGGTGATCTTGTTTTAGATGTTGGCAAACCAGAGAGCCTGATACTGGCTGAACAGTTATTTTCTTAAAATAAATTAATTGAAATGAACTTGAAATTGTATACACTTTTTATAGCAGTATTATGTTTTACCGCGTGCGAAAATGAAACAAAAAGCACTGACAAGAATGCTGTGGTTTATACAGGTGATTTTGCAGGAGATTCGATAGAACTGAGTTTAATACAAATTGATGACAGCAGCGTAAAAGGACAAAGCAGTCATAGAGGTCAGGTGAGTGAAATGAGTGGTAAAAGAACAGCTTCAGACAAAGGTTATACTTATATCCTGAAGGAATTAGGCACCAGTCGTTTCGAAGGAACATTTAATTTTGAACTGGATACTTCTTTGAACCTGATTTTTGGTTCATGGCAACTGGCTGATACCAGCGGCAAACACGAAGCTATTGTTTATACGCTGCAACCCAAACTATCCAAGTAGCGATTCCCATTCTCCTGCACCAGCACGGATTAGTTCCGGCACGCCCGAGGTGCAATCAATAACAGTAGATAAAGCGACAGTACCCAATCCGCTGTCAATCACCAAATCTACCTGTTTGGTATATAATTCCTGTATGGCTTCGGGGTCGGTATAATATTGTAGGTCCACATCCATGGGCAGGGATACACTCATAATCGGATGCCCCAATTCTTTAATCAATCTCTGGGTAATGATATGGTCGGGCACACGGATACCTACAGTATCTTTTTTTGTTTTCAGCATTTTAGGCACTTGCCTGCTGGCTTCCAGAATAAAGGTGTATGGTCCGGGTAGCGCACGTTTCAATATTCTAAAGATTGAAGTATCAATGGGTTTGGAAAAAGTGCTTAATTCGCTCAGATCGGCACAGACAAAGGACAATTGTGCTTTTTTAGGATCAATTTTTTTGATCCGGCAAATCCGTTCTATCGCTTCTGTATTGTAGATGTCACAGCCCAAACCATAAATCGTATCAGTAGGGTAGACAATGACACCACCATTGCGCAGACAATCCACCGCAGTTTTTATGTTGCGTTCCTGAGGATTATCCGGATGAATATGTATCAGCATAGTGAATTCGTTGCTATAAAATTATACTTTCGTAGCAGCAATACCAATTTATGTTTTCAATCGTCATCCCTACCTGGAATAATTTATCGTATATCCAACTTTGTGTAGACAGCATTCGCAAGAATTCTGCCTATCCGCATCAGGTCATTTTGCACATCAATGATGGCAGCGATGGTACAATGGCCTGGGCTAAAGCAGAAAAAATTGATTTCACCCACACTCCCGACAATGCCGGTATTTGTGTAGCGGTGAATCAGGCAGCAGCTTTGGCCACACAGGATTATATCATGTATATGAATGACGATATGTACGTTTTACCCAACTGGGATGTTGAATTAATCCAGGAAATTAAAGCACTGCCGGATGAAAATTTTATGTTCTCCTCCACAATGATAGAACCGGCCGACCATCATAATCCCTGTGTTATTGTACATAATTTCGGTACAGACTTAAGTACTTTTCGTGAGGCAGATTTGCTGGCTCAATTTGCTGCTTTGCCCAAAGAGAATTGGAATGGTTCCGCCTGGCCACCAACAATTGTACACCGTAAATACTGGCATATTGTGGGTGGATACAGTATAGAGCTGAGCCCGGGTATGAGCAGTGATGATGATTTTGCGATGAAGATGTGGATGGCCGGATGCCGCATGTTTAAAGGCATTGGCGCCAGCAGGGTTTATCATTTTCAGGCAAAAAGTACACATCGGATTATTAAAAACGATGGCCGCAAACAATTCCTTATGAAGTGGGGTATTAACCAATCTACCTTTAATAAATTTTACCTTAAAAGAGGAACAGCTTTCACTGGCCTCCTGCAAGAGCCTGATACATCAACGCTCAAAGCTGAGCGATTCCGTGCCTGGCTGAAGCGGAAGATAATGTAATTAGGTTTTTTAGGTATATTTGTTTCGTTGTATTGTTTTAACAATGAAATGAATAGCCATGAAGATTTATATTGTTCTCTCTTTTTTATTGTGTGGTGTGGTAACAACCTTCGCCCAACATGCTTCTGTAGCTTCAGGAGCTGATGCTTCCGGTAGCGGTGGAACTATTTCTTATTCAATAGGGCAGGTGGTGAATACAACGAATATTGGAACTTCTTTTTCTATAGCTGAAGGCGTGCAACAACCTTACGAAATTTCAGTGACGGTTGGAATAAATAACTCAAATATTCAATTAGGGGCAATGATTTATCCCAATCCAACAACGAATTATATTGTACTAAAAACTGAGGGTTACCCTTCAAAAGAATTATCGTATCAGTTATTTGACCAAAATGGAAAATTGATTGTTAGCAAACAAATAATCAGTAATAGCGAGCGAATTGAAATGCAGAATTTAGCTGCATCAACCTACTTTTTGAAGGTAGTTGAAAATCAAACAGTGAGAAAAGTATTTAAAATTGCTAAAAACTAAACTACATGAAAAAAGTTTATTCATTAATAATCGCATTATTCTTATCCGGATCAATTTTTGCACAGGCACCACAAAAAATGAGTTATCAGGCGGTAATTCGTGATGCAAGTAATGCACTGGTGGCAAGCACTCCCATTGGCATGCGCATTAGTATTTTAAAAGATTCTTCAAAAGGTGTAGCGGTTTACACAGAAACACAATCATTAACTACTAATGCTAATGGTTTGGCAAGTATGGAGATTGGAAATGGTACAGTTTTGTTGGGTACATTTTCGGGAATTGACTGGTCAAATGGTCCTTATTTCGTTAAAATAGAAACCGATCCAACAGGAGGTACATCTTATTCTATAGTTGGCGTTAATCAATTATTGAGTGTGCCTTACTCTTTGTTTAGTGCGTCAAGTTCGGGTATTTTTACTCATTATATTGGTGAGCTCTTTGGTGGGGGAATTGTTATATCTGTTTGGAGAGTCAGTGGCGTGGAACATGGACTTATAGCCTCTTTGAAGGATGTATCCGCTTCGACAACATGGAGCAATGTGACCACAACATTAATTGGTGCAGGAGCCGAGAGTATAAGAGATGGGCAATCTAATACAATCAGCATTATTAGTCAGGCAGGTCATACATCAAGTGCTGCTTTAATGTGTGACACATTAAGCTCCGGAGGTTTTACAGACTGGTATTTGCCAGCTGTCTGGGAGCTTAATCAATGCTATAATGCGGCATTAATTGTTAATGAAGTTTTGGGAGACATAGATGGGTTTAAATTTTCATATTATTGGAGCTCTACTGAGGATGATGCAACTTATGCTTACAATTATACTTTTTATCCTGGTTGGACAAGTGGTGCGAAAAAGAATAGTTTTTGTAGGGTTCGAGCAGTCAGAAGGTTTTAAATAATTCTCTCAAATACGCACAATGAATGACGCAAAGAAGGTGGCAAAGAAATTTCTTTATTAATTTCTAAGTTCAGTTTTTACTAATTTCCTCTAAGGAAATAGAAATGGCCAAACCACTGAAAAGTATATCCACAGATGCACAACGCAGCATCCTGCAGCACCTGATGTTTGGGCAGTGTTGATTATCTGATAAAATCTTATTGAAAACTAAAGCTACCCCCTCTATAGTCATCGCGGTGACTAAGGGGAGTCTAATGTATATCCATACAAGAGAGGAGACAGGCTGGCTTCGTTGATCAGAATGAAATAAGTAGTAACAGAAAACCCACCTCGAGTAATCGAAGTGGGTTTTCTGTTTAATGAATGGACTCAACTATTTACCTTTTGTTACTAATTTCTTTTTAGCGACAGGTTTTTTTATTGCTTTTTTCGCAACAGGAATGACCGTTTTTTTGATAACCACTTTTTTTACCGCTGCTTTTTTTACCGGTGCTTTGGCGGGTGTTATTTTTTTATCATCGGCAATTTCGATTACTTCAGGTTTTTCTTCCTTGCCTAATCCTTCTGCCAATAATTTAGCCGCTTTTTTTATCCGGTTGTTGAATTTTTTTTCACCTGTAAGTGCTTTAAGTCCAACAAGGGCAGCTTCAAGCTTATTATGGATATCCTTTTTAATTTCTTTGTGTGTCATAGAATATTTATTGAAATGATAATACAAAGATAACATTGAAGTCAGATATTCAATATTAAGTTTTTGAATGTAGTATCTGGTTAAATCAGTTGTAAAGAGAAACGCCACAACTGAATTCTGTCGTTGTGGCGTTCTTATCATTCAATGAGTTGTTTATTGTTTGATAAATTTCTTAGGATTGCCTATTTGATTATTTCCATTGTCTGCCACTCTAATAAAATAAATACCGACACCAAGTTGCTCAATATCTATTTCTGTTTGCTCTGTGTCAATATGGTTACTCTGCACTAATTGCCCAATAATATTGTAGATACCAACTGTGGCTCCTTGTAACTTTTGTTGTAACTGAATCGTTATCTTGTTATGTCCTGGATTCGGGTAGATGCTATATTCATTGCTGATTATTTTTTGCTCCTCAATAACTGAAGGAAGCAAATCATTGATTTGGAAAATGGTAGTGGTGCCTGATACCTCGTGTGAAGCAATCAGAAGATTTTTCCCGGTATGGCTGTTCGCTGCAGGTACAAATACAAGTCCTTCCACGCCGGCATCGGTGCTTGTTCCGTCTGATTTATATGGACTGATAAATGTTTCGAATACTGGTGCAGCAGGAGTAGTTACATCATAGACCATAATACCACCCTGACGCTCTAGGCCAATAAACGCATAGTATTTACTACCGATTTTGCCCACAATTGCAGCTTCGGGTTCTGGACCTTTATCATCGCTGCGGTCGTCTTTTGCCGAGGATTTACCTTCATTACAATTGAAGAATGTAGGGTGATTGGTTTCGAAATATTTTTCAATTTCGTTTTTGCTATCCCATACCAAAGTTCCTGATTGATCCCAGATGGTAAACGAGCGTGCACCGAAGGAATACAATTGATCCATATCGCCATCACCATCTATGTCACCAATTACATCTTTGCTCAAACATTTCAAGCGACCAATTACAGAGTCTGGTTTAAGTGCAGCAGCAGTAGGGTAGGCTATAGGGTCTAAGGTCAGACTTTTTACACGGGTTTCGTTAAGGTAAGCACTATAATCTCTGCCATCACCTTCGTTAGCTGTAACAAAATAAGTATTACCGCCCACTGTGTAAGATGCAATAGCATCCGGCATATACACTCCTTTTACCGGATAGTTTTGAATATTGATTTTGTTGTCTTTATCCGAGGCATCAATACCATTTCCTGCAAGGTTATAATCTTTAAAGCCAAGCCCTTTGTATCCCTTAATGGTATCCGCTGTTAAGTCAACCATCACAAAGAGATTAGCTTCCTGACATCCTACTACAGCCATAGTAGAAGCATCATTAACGGCGATATACTCCGGTTCTAGGTCGTTGGCCCAAGGTGTAGACGGTTTGCGCAAAGTACCTGGAATGCTAGCCGGAGCAGCATCAAAGCTGAGCAATTTTACGTTTGCCTGAGTTAGTGTGCTGATACCACCACTGATATCAATAATTCCGATAGTACCTTTCGGGTCAACGGTATACGCACTATTGGGTTCACCTTCGCCGGCAACCAATACCTTTTTACCGTCCTTGGTCATTGTAATCATATCTGGCAAGGCTCCAACTGTTACTTGTTTGGCATAGACACCTGCCGTAGTAAAGAAGACTACTTTACCTGAATCCTGAATAACATTAGCTTCAATAGCTGCAGCAATATATCCGTTTTTCAATGCTACTACAGAGTTAACACCGCTACCATATGGGGAGATGTCAATACCGCCAATACGTGTTGGCGTAGCAGGATTGGTAATGTCCAGAATATCGATGGAGTCGGTAACTGCATTGGTTACAAATATTTTTTTGGAACTGCTGTCGTACGTAGCAATTTCTGAAGCAGTAGTACGACCGTCTGTATGGCGGCCCAATTCTACAACAGAAATTTTCTGAGCACTTGCTGCAAGGCTAATGCTGCAAGACAATAGGAGTAGTGATTTCTTCATAATTATTTAATTGTTTGAGGCAAAATTCAAACTGCTATGTTTCGGAATGGTTATCAAAACTTTACAGAATAGTTAAGTGTGTCGATACAGCACTTTTTTGAGGATAGAAAAAATAATTGGGTGATTAAAAACTATATCGTAATATTGCAATATAGAATTATTACGATGGGGGCAACTAAAACAGAACATTTTACAGCTAAGCAAAACAATATTGCTATCATAGCCAAGGCTTTAGGGCATCCGGCACGGGTGGCCATTCTGGAATATTTGATGAAGGTGGATAGCTGCATCTGTGGCGATATTGTCAACGAACTGCCACTGGCGCAGCCTACCATTTCTCAGCATTTAAAAGAATTGAAAAATGCCGGACTGATTAAGGGGAATATAGAAGGTAATGCTATTTGTTATTGTGTAGATGAAAAAGCGATTGCCGTCATGCAAAAATATTTTGAAGCCATTAATATTAAAATTGAACAGAGAAAATCAAAATGTTGTTAATCAAATAAAAATTAAAATTTATGAAATTATCAGAATTCAAATCAGCATTGGCACAGATGAGCGAACTCAATTTTGTGCAAACAAACGGAACTTTGGTTCCCAGTCATTTCCATATTACCGAAGCGGCTTTCAATACCAAGCATTTTATTGATTGTGGAGGCACAGAGCGTGTGGAGAAGACCATTAGTTTTCAGTTGTGGACGGCCAATGATTTGGAGCATAGGTTGCTTCCTGCCAAATTGTTGCAGATTATAAATATTTACGAGCAAAAAATTCATAATGAAGATCTTGAAGTAGAGGTAGAGTATCAGTCTGAAACCATTGGTAAATATGGTTTAATGGTAGAGGCTGGGAACTTTGTTTTCGTTCCAAAGTTTACTGATTGTCTGGCTTCAGACTCCTGCGGTATTCCGGCCGAAAAATTGAAAAAACCATTGGCCGAATTACAATCTGCTTCTTGTTGTACCCCCGGTGGTGGCTGCTGCTAATCTTTTAAATACCAAGAGGAATGAACGAAATGATTAAGGATGAAATATTTCAATTAATGCAGCAACTGAGTAGCATCTCTGAGCAAAGAAGAGTGATGTTGGATACTCTTACAAGTGCTGTCAAAGAATCGTTGAGTAAACATAATACAGTAAATCTATTGTATGTCTGCACCCATAATTCGCGCCGAAGTCATTTTGGTCAGGTAGCGGGTGCCCTTGCTGCCGCTTATTTTGGGGTGGATTCTGTCAAATGTTATTCGGCTGGTACAGAGGTAACCGCAATGAATCATAATGCTGTAAAGACCTTGATTGATTTCGGATTTTCTGTATCCCAATCAGGAGACGAAAAAAATCAGAATTATACTTTTGATGCGGAAGGAGTACTTCCCATCAACTGTTTTTCCAAACGCTTTGATGATGATTCTATACCCAAGGACAATGTAATTGCAATAATGACTTGTACAGATGCCGAACAGAATTGCCCCTTTATTCCTGGCGCTGTCTGCAGAATTGCTTTGCCTTATCAGGACCCCAAGCAGAGTGACGGAACTGGTATGGAACAACAAGTGTATGCCGAGCGTTTTCGTCAGATTCTCGGCGAGGCTTTATATGTTTTTTCAGGTTTAAACAGGTAGAACAAAAATGAAGAAATTAAAATCTCTATGGTTGACACTCACCGGAAGTGTCAGCTCTGTTGTTCCGGTATTATTTGCTTGTTGCAAAAGTGGTGCTTGCGTTGGTGTTTGTGCCAGCCCTGTAGCTTCCCTGTTTGGCATTTCGACCGCAAGCATAGCCAGTTCTCCATTGATGAGTGCCGTAGAGCCTATACTCATTGCCATTAGTGCAGTATCTTTCACAGTTTCTTATTATACACTTTATGTGCTGCCCAAGTATGCCGTATGCGGTACAAGTGCAGATTGTGCCTGCGGCCCTACGGATAAAGAAAAACGAAAAGTAAAAGTGTCTAAATGGATTTTCTGGATTGGACTTGTGGTAAGTATAGCTTTCCTCAGCTATTTTGAATACCAAAAGTATCAAAGCAATGTTGCTTCAGCCAATACTCAATCCTGTTCATCGGGGGCAAATAGTGAGTGTTGCCCAGAGCCACAAGATGCAGAAGTTCTTAGCGATAGCTCAGACTGTTCAGCTCCTCATTGTTGTGATTCCAATTCAACCTATTAATTAAGTCATACTAAAAGTATCAATTTTATGAGTGCCAATAATAGTACAACTCCCCGCCGAAAGCGTCTTGGTTTTTTAGACAGATATCTGACGCTATGGATTTTTCTTGCCATGTTGATTGGTGTTTCTATCGGGCATTTTATTCCAGATTCGGCTGGTTTTATCAACTCCTTTTCCAGTGGCACTACCAATATACCTCTGGCCATAGGTCTGGTATTGATGATGTATCCACCACTGGCCAAAGTGCGTTATGAGAAAATTCCTGAAGTATTTAAGAATGTCAAACTTGTTTTGATGTCCTTGTTCATTACATGGATAATTGCACCGCTATTTATGTTTGGCTTAGCCTATTTGTTTTTGAGTGACTACCCGGAGTATATGTCTGGCCTGATACTGATTGGTATTGCACCCTGCATAGCGATGGTGATAGTGTGGAATGATTTGGCCGAGGGCAATCGAGAATACATTGCCGGTTTGGTGGGCTTAAACAGTATTTTGCAAGTATTGCTTTATTCAGCATATTCTTATTTTTATCTTACTATAGTCCCCGATTTCTTTGGGATGAAAAGTATGGAAATTGATATTTCTATCAGCCAGATAGCCGGGACTGTTTTTATTTATCTGGGTATTCCTTTTCTGGCTGGTATTGTCAGTCGTTATTCTTTGATTAAATGGAAAGGCGAGGAGTGGTATCAGACAAAGTTTATTCCTTTTGTTTCTCCTGTTACTTTGATCGCCTTGTTGTTTACTATTGTTGTGATGTTTAGCCTCAAAGGTGCACTCATCGTGCAATTGCCTATGGATGTAGTACGAATTGCAATTCCCCTTGTTATTTATTTTGCAGTGATGTTTGTCATTACTTTTATTGCGGCAAGAAGTTTGGGGGCAGATTATTCTACCAATGCAGCACTATCCTTTACTGCCACTGGCAATAATTTTGAACTGGCTATTGCAGTTGCTATTGGTGTATTTGGTATCAATAGCGGTCAGGCTTTTGCCGGTGTAATAGGACCACTGGTAGAAGTACCTGCCTTGATATTATTGGTCAATGTTGCCTTTTGGTTTAAACGAAAGTGGTATTCGAAGGTGAGTTAGGCAAATGACAATAATATTTTCATTATTATCTATATTAAAACGACCAATATAAAACCTAAATGTTTACGTTTTATATTGGTCGTTTTACGTGGGTAGACGTAAGATTTTACGTTGGGGGACGTAAATCGATACCCCACAGGACGTAAACATTTAGGTGGGTGGATGTAAAATTTTACGTTGTACAACGTAAACCAATACCCTAAAGGACGTAAACGTTTAGGTGGGTGAACGTAAACCGATACCCTAAAGGACGTAAACGTTTAGGTGGGTGGACGTAAAATTTTACGTTCACCAACGTAAACCGATACCTCATAGGACCTAAACGTTTAGGTTGGTGAACGTAAAATTTTACATTGAGTAACGTAAAAAGGTACTATAAAGAACTTAAACTGATTGCTGAATAATTCGGAATATAATTTTGTGCTTTTTGACATTAGTGATGCTATTTTGAGACCATTCTAATGCTTTGTTTTATTTTCTAATACAATAAATGGAATTCCGTTATCTACCCATTTATTTACCAAATCTTCGTTGGCAGGAATAACCTCAAATGCCAATGAACCCAATATCAAGTCTTCGTCGCCATCATTGTCGTAATCTGCGGCATCCATTACAATCCATCTGCCCATAGTAGGCTCTGCTATTGTACTGGCCTTGAAATTATTGTTACCATCATTTTCCAGATAAACAAAACTTTCTTCAGGATGATTTTTATAATCAGGGAAAAATGAAATGGCGGCAATATCAATGTCGCCATCAAGGTCATAGTCTGCAGGCATGGCAGCGTAAGCGCCATTAAGCTGATAAAAAATTTCTTGCTTAAAATGATTCTTACCATCATTCAAAAACACATACACACCATGGTAATGTTTTAGAATGGGTTTAAAATCGGCATTGTCGCCGGCAGTATAAATAATATCATCAAATCCATCTTTGTTGAAATCGTATAATTTGAAAAAACTGGAACCATTTGAAGGTGAAAAGTGAAGGGCTGTTTCTTCTCTGAATTTGCCATTACCTTCGTTGTAATAAATAAAAATTCCCTCATCGCCCTGTCCGAATAATGCAATAATATCGGGCTTGTGATCACCGTTCAGGTCCTTGATATATGCTTTTTCGGCACCAGGTTTATTGCGCAGTATTTTATTTTCAAATTTCCCGTTGCCCAGGTTTTTCCACCAGCTCAGCTTGCCTGTCCATTTTGCAAATTCGCAGGTGACTACATCCATCAGTCCATCTCCATCAAGGTCGGCATATCCGCTATGCACGGGTCTTTGCAGTGAATCAATTAGTTTGAATACTGGTCGGTTGGGTATTTTGGGTAGGGACAGAATAAACCCGCTGGAAACATCTGTAGGAGAGAAGGAGCCCATTACAGTTACAAAAGCTTCTTCCTTAAATTCCTCTACCCATACGGCTCCTTCTTTTACCTTGGCTGCCTGTATGAGTTTCAGGTCATTGGAATAAACAGCAAGCGATTGGGTGTTGGCATCGCCCAGATAAATACTTTGGTCTTGCGTGTTGAACCGCACAAATGTGGCACTTGGCGGAGACATTTTAGTATCGGGGATTTTCACTTCGAACAAGCTTAAGTCCTTAGTGATTTTTTTTGCTTTCGGGGCTATGGGTTGTTCCGGTGCATTATCCAAAAAATAGGCTTTTAATGTGGTCCACTCTTCTGTAGAGAGCATTGGCTTTTTGGGGAAATAACCCGATTGTTTTGCTTTGTCTCCACCGGGTCCGTCTTCGAAAAGCACCTTTATTAAAGAGTCATGCTCCACAATGCCCAGAAAGACACCCATCCTCGGAAGCATATATTGGCTCCACGATTTTTTGTCTAATAAATCGGGTGTGGGTACCTGATGGCAATTTCCACAATAAGTCTCAGCCAATTGTTTCCCTTCGTTCGTTTTTTGAGCAGAATTGTTGCAGGCGGTAATAACCATTAACATTACGGTTATTAATAAAAGATACTTCTTCATGTTTTCTTAATTACTTATTTGGCAAGAATAGCTGAAAATCGAATGACCGAAACGAAAGCAATCTTGTTTTATTGTTATCATTTTTACACAATCAGCGATCGCTTAACATTAGCGTCATATAACGCTAACAGTGACGAAACTTTTTGGTAACACGGCTGTGGGACTTTTGTGTCAAATTTATTAAACGAAATGAAAAAACTATTACTTCTTTCAACTATCGGAGTTTGTGCCTTTGCTCAGGCAGATGCTCAGATTCCTTTCCCGGTGCATATTGCAACAGATTGGACTACACAAACAGTGTTGATGCCAAAGTCTCCGTTAATGTACCAGAACATTTTTATCGGTGGATTGGATACCGTACAAACTACCAATACCTATGGTTTTGCAGGTGGTGGAGTGCCAGCAAAACAATGGCACGATTATATTGCATTTGTAAAGGATAGTGCAGCGGTTGGAGATTTGGGTTGGGTAGTGGTGAACCACGAAATGACTACAAAGAATGATTATGTTGGTGATGGCGGAGGTATGACTACCTTCAAACTAAAGAGAACTGCTGGTGATAAACTGGAAGTTGTAAAGCAAACTTTGCCCGATGGTCGCACAGGTAAATTCTTCAATGTGGATTTCGTTAACACTGTTGGCGAAACAGGAATGAACTGTGGTGGTATTACTAAGAATGGCCGTGTATGGACAGCAGAAGAATGGATGCAAAGCAGTAACTCTGCTATTTATGCTGGTGGAACAGGATTTCGTGACACAACTGACTTTGTGATAGGAACAACTACACCCGCCGGATTCCCTGCTTTTAACGGTAAAACATTAAAGCGTTATCAAAATTTGAACTGGCTTGTTGAAGTAAATCCTAAAACAGCGAAAGCAGTACGTAAGCAATACAACTGGGGACGTGCCGGCTGGGAAGGTGGCGTGATTATGGACGATAATAAGACCGTTTATATGTTTGAAGATGGATCTCCTGGTATCTTGGGTAAGTTTGTAGCTTCTACTCCCGGCGATTTTACAGTAGGTCAGATGTATGTATACAAACATGATGCGCTTACCAAATGGTTGGCTATTGAAAATAACTTAGATACGCTGGTGAATTTGAATACAGTGGCCATTCGTCGCGGTGCAACAATGTTTAACCGTTTGGAGTGGGGTGCTGTAAGTGGCGGAAAAATTTATATCTGCGAAACTGGCCGTGATGCTTTTGCCTATAATTCAGGTATTGCATTAAAGGGCGTTATTTCTCCTTCATTGGTTGACGGATACAAAATTCGATATAAGATAGTAAACGGAGTTGACTTTCCAGGTACAGATGCAGCAGCAGCAGATTCTGTTCGCAACGGTAGGTTTTTTGACTATTATGGTCGTGTAATAGAGTTTGACCCTGCTACAGATGCTGTTCGTTCTTACATTGAAGGCGGACCCTATACAGCAACAGCAACATCAAAAGATTTGCCATACTATCCAAGCAAGCATTTATCTAATCCTGACGGTATTGACTTCCTGACAGTAAAGGGCAAAACTTATATGATGATTGAAGAAGACCTTAACGGTAGCAGCTACAATCGTATGCCCAATGGTTTTACACAGACAGTATGTGAATTGTATTTGTTGGATATGTCTATTGCCAATCCTACTATCAGTGATTTGCAGCGCTTAAGCGCCTGTGCTCCTGGTGCAGAAATTACCGGTGCAGTACAAATTGATAACAAGACAATTTTGGTGAATAGCCAGCATCCTAATTCAAGCAACATTGCTCCTTACAATAATTCACTAACTTATGCAATCTCTGGTTTTGATGGTTCTGATAAACTGAGCATTTTCGAACAAGCAGAAGTAAAAACTAATGCCTTCTCGGTATATCCTAATCCTGCTGCGCGCGAGCTGCACTTGAGCAAAGTGATGGATGTGGCTATATACAGTGTAACAGGTGCCCGTATCAAAGTACTGCGCAATACACAAACAGTAGATGTAACTGATATGGCCTCAGGTACTTACTTTATCCGTAGTGCTGAAGGTGAAACTGTTAAGTTTATTGTAGAATAATATATTCAGATTATTGAATACCGAAGCCCTTTGGGGGGCTTCGGTTATTTGTATTAAATGCCATCAGATAAATGAAGAAAATTTTCGTTTTACTAGTCCTTGCGACCAGTTTTTTTATTGCTAATTCAGCTTTTTCTCCTTCCGAAAAACAGAATTTCACCATTATTACCGAAAGGCAGGAATCCAGATTGAGAGAATTTACGACTCAGGTAAGTCAGTTAAAATCCTTACTTGAGCACAACAATGGGCAGAAAGATATTCAGTTGCAGTTTTTAAAGGTGCGCACTGCTTTCAAGAGATGGGAGTATCTGGGAGAATTTTTGGATCCAGTTTTAGTAAAGGACAAAATTAATGGCGCTCCTTTATTCAGATTGGAGCGCAATACTTTCGGATTAAATATCACCAGGCCTAATGGCTTGCAGGCGTTGGATGAACTACTTTTTGCAGACAGTATTAATACTAATGAGGCTTTACCTGTTGTATCTGAATTGTCGGACGTATTGAATGAACTCATTAAGGTTCGTTATCCAATCTATGACCGTATTGTTTTAGAAGCAGCAAGAACAGAACTGATTCGCTTGTTCAGTCTCGGACTTACGGGCTTCGATGTACCTGCTTCGGGGCGTTCTGTCGCCGATGCAGTAGTTGTGCTGCAATCAATACAAGAAGACTTAAAATTATATCAGGTAGGTTTTGCATCGATAAATAGCCCGCATGCAGATGTATTGTATAGCCGTCTTTTTGGCAGTATCCAATACTTACAAGGGCATCAGAATTTTGACAGTTTAAACAGATTGTATGTACTGAAAGAATTTATCAATCCAATATTTAAAGAGATTAATTATTTCCATCAGGCATCCGGTATAGAAACAATTAATGAAGTCTCGGCATTTTTACCACCACTTAATCTTAATGTGGACAATATATTTTCACCTGCACTGATTGACGATTCAAAATATATTGGTTTACCCAAAAAATTGAATACACCTCAATTGGTTTCTTTGGGGAGAACGCTTTTTTTTGATCCGGTTTTATCCTCCAATAATCAACGCTCCTGCGCCGGTTGTCATGACCCTTCAAAAGCCTTTTCGGATGGAAATATTAAGAGTATAGCGATGAATTATGAAGGTACCGTAGACCGTAATGCACCAACCCTTATTAACTGTGTCTATAGTGAGAAATTTTTTCATGATTTACGGGCCGAGGCATTAGAAGATCAGATTGAACATGTGGTAGTGAGCAGGAAGGAATTTAATACCAGCGTATTTGAAATATTGTCAAAACTTCAATCCAGTAAAGAATATCAGGATTTATTCGACAATTGTTTTGATAAGGACAATAAGGGTAATAATATCAGCAATCAGAATGTTTCATTTGCTATTGCGGCTTATGTAAGTTCATTAAAATCTATGAATAGTCCTTTTGATCGGTATGTTCGGGGCGAGTCAAAATCACTTGACCCCTCCGTAGAAAGAGGTTTTAATCTCTTTATGGGGAAAGCCGCTTGTGGCACCTGCCATTATGCACCATTGTTTAACGGTACCGTTCCTCCCCGTTTCGAGGAATCGGAGAGTGAAGTGCTGGGTGTGCCTGAGAATCCTTATACTGCTATTGTATCCCTGGATAAAGACTTAGGTCGTGGTGTGGCCAAGCTGAAGGACCAGACCAGTTTTTATATGAATTCCTTCAAGACCCCTACCATACGAAATATAGCTTTAACAGGCCCTTATATGCACAATGGGTCTTATAGAACTTTGGAGGATGTAATGGACTTTTATAATCATGGCGGTGGCAGAGGTATAGGTTTAGACGTTCCCACCCAGACTTTGTCATCCGATAGCCTTCATTTATCCCCATCAGAAATTAAGGATATTATTAATTTTATGCAATCTTTGACAGATACGACTGGGCTCTGTTCCAAACCTTCTTCATTGCCCAGATTTGCGCAGCACCCTGAGTGGAATAAGCGGAAAATAGGAGGTGCTTATTAATGTACACTGTCGAATCACCCCATTCTTTTGTTTTTTAATGATTTTTATAGTCCGGGTTGGTCCGGTGTTTTAAAGAAATCCTCCGAACAGGAGGATTTCTTTTTTGTTTTCTTCCGGGTGTCGCTCTGTCCTAATTGCTATATTATTTGTAGACCTATTCCATTCTTGATTGTCAATAGCAGGTACGAATCTGCTATGCCGGATACCTTGGTTTCTGCAGAAGAGTTGGGTCTGATTATGACCTTTTTAGCCTATAAAAAGAAAAACAAGGCTCATTAGTTTTTTTAATGTCAGGCTCGCCCACCATTGTTACCGTCAGAAACACGACAATTAATCTAAAAAGATTTATTATTTGTATGTTAAAAAACTAAACATATCTTTGATTCTGATTTTTTAATATTTATTAAAGAGTTAATAAAACCAAATAGAAATGAAATGGAAACTACTGCTTATACCGGTGCTATTTGTGTGTGCTGTCAACATCGCATTCAAAGAGACAACAAAAGCTGAGCAATACAGCTCTGTTTATCATTCATATCACAATTCATTCAGTTCTTCTTTGCAGGACTTGTTGCAACTTATTGACAAAAGTGATATGTCCAGAAAGGATGATATTGCTGTATTACAGGATAACATTCTCAAGGCCAGAAGAAACTTAAAGGCAATGGATTTTTGGACCCGATACCTGGAGCCGGTGGCCTATAAGAGAATGAATGGTCCCTTACCCGTAGAATGGGAAACCGAAGTTTTTGAAAAGTTTGAGAAGCCCTACAAGAGAGAAGGAGCCGGACTAACACTAGCCGCCCTTTATCTCGAGGAGGAATTTGTTTCGAAAGACAGCGTTCATAATTTAATTGCAGCGGCCATTAAGGCCAATAGCATTTACAACGAAGATTCTATTACCAATCAATTGCAAACATTTGATCATTTTTATTTTTGCAACCGATTGTATTTGCTGAATCTGGCTGCCATTTACACTACAGGTTTTGAATGCCCCAACACCGATGCTGTAATACCTGAATTAAGAGCGATGATGAACAGCGTTTCTGGGATTTATACAGCATACAATGAGGATTATAAGTTTACAGCACTTAGTGCAGAGTATCTTGCTTTATATCAAAAGGCCACAGACTTTGTTGTGAAACAACCTGATGATTTTGAAAAATTCGATCATTTCTCGTTTATCAAAAATTATGTCAACCCTTTATTTTCTATTAATCAGCAACTCATTAATCAATACAGGGCAATTACTAAAAGCACGATGGATTTTGCCCTGAATAAAGAGGCTAAATCCATTTTCAGCAAATCGTTGTATACCGGTCAAAATGTAAAGGGCATTTACTTTAATGTGGTGGATGAAGATGCACTGGCAAGTATATCACGACTGGGTAAAATGTTGTTTTTTGATCCTATACTTTCGGGTAATAATGAGCGCAGCTGTGCATCCTGCCATAAGCATACACAGTTTTTTACCGACACAGTTTTAACTACCTCTCTTGCTTTTAATCATACAGGATTGTTGCCCAGAAATACACCCTCACTAATTAATGTGCCGTACAATCATCTGATTATGTACGATGGCAAGCATATTTCGTTGCAAGATCAGACAAAGGGTGTTATGTTCAATCCTATTGAAATGAATGCCTCTGAGAATGAAATTCTGGAAAAAATATTAAGTTGTTCGGATTACAAAAAGGGATTGCAGCATTTATTAAAATTCACTCCTTCTGAGTCTGTCATAACCATAGATCATGTGAGCTCTGCACTGACATTTTACTATAGTAAATTTAGCAGTGCCAGTTCGGCAATGGATAAAGCTATCAATGACAATAAACCAATGAGTGCCGCTGCTATGGCAGGGTTTAATTTGTTTATGAGTAAAGCACAATGTGCTACATGTCACTTTGTACCCCAGTTTAACGGAGTGAAGCCTCCTTATGTCGGTTCGGAATTTGAAGTACTCGGAACACCTGCTAACAAAGATTTTACGATGTTGAGTGCAGACAAAGGCAGATATGAAATTAATCCTGCAAAGGAAACGATGAATGCTTTTAGAACAGGGAATCTGCGAAATGTAATGAATACAGCACCATATATGCATAATGGTGTTTTTAAAACAATGGAAGAGGTGATTGATTTTTACGATGCAGGTGGTGGTGCCGGCAGGGGCTTGAATGTTCCGAATCAAACATTGTCTTCAGATTCGCTGCATTTGACCAGTACCGAAAAGGCTAACCTCATTGCTTTTCTTAAATCATTGAACGAAGATGTGCCTTTTGAAGATGCTCCTAAAAAAATACCTTTATCAGCGAATAAAGAATTAAACAAGAGACTAATCGGTGGTTCTTATTAATTGTATCTGAACATGAAAAAGTATATAGTTATTGCTTGTTCACTCCTGTTACTTGTTGCATGTACTGCACAATATAAAGTGACGTACGAATTTCCAGATACACTACCGGAAAGTATTAAGACGAGGTATTTACAAGAGTGCAATCAGGGGAAAGTGCTGTATGAAAAAAACTGCGCACGATGCCATAATACCATCATTAAGCGGCAATCGGTTATTCCGGATTTTAAACAGGAAAAACTGGTGAGTTATGCTGTAAGGACTGCAAATAAAAAGCATGAATCCAATATGCCGGAAGCAATTGTAAGTGAAAAAGATTTGGAACTGATCATGACTTTTTTGACCTATAAGAAAAAGAATTCAGCAGTAAAATAAAATTCCCCCACTTTGTAACCCTTGTTTGGCGAGCATTCTGTATAAATCCCCCGTATAGGGTGAAGCCTTTTTT
Organism: Bacteroidota bacterium; assembly: GCA_040387755.1. Lineage (GTDB taxonomy): Bacteria > Bacteroidota > Bacteroidia > Chitinophagales > Chitinophagaceae > Rurimicrobium. The sequence continues at coordinate 29,177 of JAZKDB010000001.1, forward strand.
TGCGTATCGCAATACTTTTGATGTATCAAAATTCTTGGGTTATGCGACAGTTTTTTTTGGGAGTTTTTTTCTTTTTTTTCTTTCTTCATTACTGCTTTGCTAATATTAGAGGAAAGGTGTACGATAATCAGAAAAGGCCTTTGATGGGTGTGAATATTCTATTATTGGACTCCTCTGCAAGTATAATTTTGAAGACAGGTATCAGTGATGAAAATGGTCTTTTTGAAATAGTCATTTCCGAGCCCGGAATTTATCGGCTCAAGATAAATAAAATCAATTTTGAAGCTTTTGATTCCAGCCGTATCATTTATACAGAAGATCTGGTGCTTAGTGATATCATTTTACACAGCAGGCCAAAGCAATTGCAGGAAGTGAGTGTGACAAATGAGAAGCCATTGATAGAAATGAAAGCCGGAAAAATTATCATGAATGTGGAACAGAGTATTAGTGCTGCAGGTTCTTCTGTATTTGAAATGCTGCAGCGTGCTCCAAATGTAAGCATTGATAATAATGACAGAATTGCCTTAAAAGGAAGGCAGGGTGTGCAGATTATGATTGATGGGAAATTGATGGTTATTCAGGGGACAGAATTGGTGAATATGCTTAAAAGTATACCTGCTGCTGCGTTAGAAAAGATAGAGTTAATGAGTAGTCCCGGTGCACAATATGATGCTGCAGGTACGGCAGGCATCATTAATCTAAAAACAAAAAAAGAAAAGAGACAAGGTTATAATGGAACGGCTACACAGGGATTAGGCCAGGGTGTTTATACAAAATCTAATACAGGCTTGAATCTGAATTATAGAAAGGATAAAGTCAATATTTTCTTTAATGGAAATATGGCTCTGCGTAAAGGTTTTAATAAGTTGGATCTGGACAGGATTTTTATCAAAAATGCAGACTACAATGGTAGTTACAAACAAGATAATTATGCGGTTATCAAGCTGCAGAACTTTGGTATTAATGCAGGCATTGATTATAACCTAAGCAGCAAAACCACAATTGGTGCCACGGTTTCGGCTAATAAAACGAGCTATACTTTTGACGGCGAGAATAATGGCAGACTATATGATAGCAGCCGCAACTACCTGTCCTATTTCCTATCTAATAATCACCAAAAGAATAGTGGTTCCAGTATAGCATTAAACACCAATCTGCGACATTCCTTTGATAGTCTTGGCCGCAGCTTATCTTTTGATGCCGACTATGCAAAATTTGTTGCGGATAATAATCAAACCCAAGCGACTAATTATTTTTTGCCTAATGGTGAAGAAGAAAAGCCACGTTATACAATGGATGGCACTTTGAATGGCTATACAGATATTAAAGCTGTCAAATCTGATTATGTACATCCATTAAAGGGTAACACTAAATTAGAAGTAGGATTTAAGCTAAGCGCCGTAGTAGCCGATAACAGACCTGATTTTTATGATGTTTCCAATGGTGCTAAAATATTTGACAGCAGTAAAAGCAATCATTTCATTTACCACGAGAATATTTCTGCAGCATATTTTAATTATAATAAGGACTGGAAAAAATGGTCAGTTCAGGCGGGTGTGAGGTATGAGCATACAAGGGCAAAAGGTGAGCAAATAAGTGGCGGACAAAGTTTTGACAGGAATTATGGACAATTGTTTCCTAACATAGTTGGTTCTTTTACAGCATCACCCAAACATCAGTTTAGCCTTTCCCTGAGCAGAAGAATTGACAGGCCCAATTACGAACAATTAAACCCGTTTAAAAACTATATTGACCCCACTTCTATTCATCAGGGCAACCCTTACCTGAATCCATCTTTTTCTTATACGGCTGAATTAAGTCATACATATAACAATAGGTTTTCCACTTCGTTTAGTATAGCCCAAACCAATGATGTGATTACACAGGTCATTATTCTGGATGAAGATAAAATCACTTTGGTAACAGACAGGAATCTTGCAGCAAACAGAGTTTATAGCCTGAGTGGAAATTATCCATTGAAATTATTTAAGTGGTGGACATCCATAGCGTCTGCAAATTTGTATTACAGCATTTACGAAGGTAATTTATCAAATTCTCCGCTGAGAGATGGTATCCCCACAGCATATCTAAGCAGTAATAACAGTTTTGTATTGCATAAAAACTGGAGTGCTGAAATTAACTCGTGGTTTTCATCTGATCAACGATATGGATACATGTATCTCCGTCCGATGTATGCAATCAATCTGGGTATTCAAAAACAATTCTGGAATAAAACGGGAACATTAAGAGTTTCTGCAACAGATATTTTCAGGGCTCAGAATCCTACAGGAATTACAGAGTTTTCCAATTACAGAGAATTCTTTGTTGTAACCCGGGATACGAGGACAATTAATTGCAGTTTTTCTTACCGTTTTGGTAATAGTAAATGGCAAAGGCAAAGAAGAGAGGGTGGGGCTGATGAAGAAAGGCGCAGAGCTGGTAGTGGTACACAGTCTTCTTAATTCAGTAAATTGATACGGGGTAAATTGAATTGTGAAAGCGACAGAATTTTTGGACTGCATCAAAAAAGCCGTAACAATTTGTTACGGCTTTTTCTATTGTGCCCGGGACTGGATTCGAACCAGCACATCCTTGCGAACGCTGCGACCTGAACACAGTGCGTCTACCAATTTCGCCACCCGGGCAATCGGGCAGCAAAGAAAAGGACTTTATAGATTAACCCAAAATTTTTTTTAAGAAATTCGTCAAACTGATTTTGTAGAGTAATTTGCGATAAGATGAATAAAGAAATTAAAAAGCACATTTTTCATAATATCCTGCTTGTGGCAGCTATTGTATTACTCAATTGCATTGCCGCGAGTTGTTCTGGTTTTTTTGAAGGTTATGTTTTTCTGCCCTTGCAGGTATTTCGTTGTTGGCTATTTCAATTTATTCCTTTCAGTATTGGTGATATATTCTATTTATTTCTGGCCTGCGCTGCTTTTTATTTTCTTTTTAAGGCTATAAGAAAGATTGGAACGTATAATAAAGTAACCTTTGTCATCGGTTTATTGAATCTCACCAAAGTTCTATTATTATTCTATTGTGCATTACTCATGCTTTGGGGAGTGAAATATGAACAACCCAAACTGGCTGAACGATTGGCTCTTTCCACCGATTCAGTTGTTGAATCTGATCTTTATTATTTTGATTCTTTGCTCATAACACGGTTAAATGATTTACAGCAATTCCACGTCGCTTCGGGCTTAAGCGAAATAAATGAAATAGCTTCCGCTGCTTATAGTAATATGCACATCCCTGTCCATGTATTTGCAAAGCAGTCTTTAATGGGAAATGGCTTGGCTTATTTTGGAATTGAAGGATATTTTAATCCTTTTACGGGCGAGGCTCAGATAAATCCCAATATTCCAAATTTTATGATGCCCTTTTTGGTAACTCACGAAATGGCTCACCAAACGGGTATTGCGGCCGAAGATGATGCAAATTTACTGGCTTATATAGCTTGTATTGAAAGTGCCAACAAGAGCTTTCAGTATTCTGCATATCTCAATGTTTGGATGTATACACACCAAAAGGTGTACAGGGCAGATAGCCTTAAAGCGATTTCCTTGAAGCAAACTCTGAATCCGGTAACTAAAGGTCATTTGATACTGCTAAAGCAACGCAGTATTCAATACCATACTTTTCTCGATGATTGGAGTACCTATATTTTTGATGCATTCCTGAAATTGGGTAACCAGCATGATGGTATCGCCAGCTACCGCAATGTTGCCTACTCAGCATTGTGCTGGGAGCGAAAAAGAAAGCAGGCTTTGGATACAGTACACTAAGTTTTGGGGATTTAATTTTACATTCGCAAGGCACAGCCAGATAGTTCATCATTGTATTTATGTTATTCAATTCTATAGATTTTGCTTTTTTCTTACCAATAGTGTTTGTGCTCTATTGGTTAATTAATAAGCGGAATTTTTTTTTACAGAATATCTTACTGTTGGTGGCCAGCTATTATTTTTATGGCAGCTGGGATGTTCGATTTCTGGCTTTATTGGCCTTTTCTACTTTTTTGGATTATTTCACCGGATTAAAGATTTTTAATGCCACAGGTGGGAGTAACAGAAAGTTTTGGTTGACAATTAGCGTAGTTGTCAATGTTGGTTTTTTGGCGTTCTTCAAATACTATAATTTTTTTATTGAGTCTTTTGCCGAGTTGCTGCTCAATTTTGGTTTTCGGCCAAACTTCACCTTGCTTCAGATTGTATTGCCTGTGGGTATTTCGTTTTATACTTTCCATGGACTGTCATATGTATTTGATATTTATCGGGGTAAGATACAGCCAACCCGCAACTTGATAGACTATTCTTTATTTGTCAGTTTTTTTCCCTTACTTGTTGCGGGGCCTATCGAACGGGCGACTCATTTATTGCCTCAGATTCAAGCTTCCCGCACTTTTGATGCTGCAAAATTTTCTGATGGCTTGAGACAGATATTGTGGGGTTTATTCAAGAAAGTGATTATTGCTGATAACTGCGCACAATACTCGGGGATGGTATTTAATCATTACGAGCAATATTCTGGTGGAGCCTTGCTGATGGGAGCTGTTTTTTTTATGTTTGAAGTGTATGGCGATTTTTCAGGGTATTCTGATATCGCATTAGGTACAGCTAGATTATTTGGTTTCGAATTATTGCAAAACTTTTCTTTTCCTTATTTCTCACGCAATATATCGGAGTTTTGGACACGTTGGCATATTTCACTTTCGTCCTGGTTTAGAGATTATGTGTATATCCCCTTAGGCGGGGGTAGGGTGTCCAAATGGAAGAAACTGAGGAACGTGTTTATCGTTTTTTTATTAAGTGGCTTTTGGCATGGAGCGAGCTTTAATCGCATAGTTTGGGGAGGTTTACATGCTGTTTTTATGATACCAATTGTCTTGTGGTCCGGGGCAGATAACCGATACAAAGAGATTGTAGCAAAAGGAAAATTATTTCCCAGTATCAAAGAACTATTTCAAATAATCTCTACATTCCTATTATGCACTCTGGCTCTTATTGTGTTTCGGACAACCAGTATTGGTGATAGTCTTGCGTACTTGAAGAAGATTTGTATTTCCACTTTTAAAGGTGATATTTTCGTTCAGATTGCAGAATTTTGGCGAGGCTCTGTTGGCTGGACTCCAGGCTTACTGTTGGTAATGTTTATCGTAATGGAATGGTTAAACCGTACACGTAAGTATGCTCTTGAAGATATGGCAAAGGACAAACCTTTGCTGTTACGCTGGATTATTTATTTTGTTATTCTGGTAATGCTTTTTTTATTTGCCAATAGAAGCAGACAGTTTATTTACTTCCAATTTTAAACTATACCAATGAAAAAAAGCATAATTAAGGTCTTGGTATTTTTTGGTATTGTAGGTGCAGTTGCATTAATGCTGAGCAATTTTCTTGATGCACAAATGAAACAGTTGAAGTATGAAGATGCAGCTGTGTGGAATGAAATAACAAATGGTGGTATTGATGCTGATATTCTTATTATGGGTTCTTCGCGTGCTGCTACGCATATTGACCCCAATGCTATTGCGCAGCTTAGTGGAGCGTCCTGCTATAATCTGGGGATGATGGGACACAACTTTTTTATTGAAGATGCCCGTTATAATTATTACCTCAAATTCAATAAGGAGCCCAAAATGATTATACTTTCTCTGGACTACGAATCCTTGCAACGCCGTTCCGATTTGTTTAATCATGCACAGTTTCTAGCCTATCTTGATGATTCTGTGATTGCCGGTGTAACTCGCCAATATGAAGGGTTTTCTAATTATGATTATAAGTTGCCATTACTCAAGTATGTAGGTGAACAAACTTTAATTTTCACTTTGTTTAAAAATTATTTCAAACCAAAGTATAATAGACCGGATAGAATTAAGGGATTTTTTGCCCGTGATTTTCGATGGAGTAAGGAGGTAGATATCACCCTGGATACATTGAAACCATACACAGTAGTGCCTGATAGTTTGAGTGTAAAAGCTTTTGAGTCCTTTTTGGAGCAATGTAACCGGAAAGGTATTCAAGTAGTTTTTGTTCATACTCCTGTTCATCCATTGGGTCAGGCTAAGGTGATTAATAGCGGTCAGATAATAGATATGTATTACAATTTTGCCAAGAGCAATAAGTATGAGCTTTTAGATTATGCTGAAGATACAATGTGCAGCAATAAAGAGTACTTTATGAATTCCACCCATCTCAATAAATATGGAGCTGAGGTTTTTACAAAAAAATTAGTTGAGGATTTAACTCTTCGAAATTTATTGCCTGCAAATGATATAGAAAAAAAATAGCCTTCAATTTGAAGGCTATTGGTGAAAATTGAAATGTGCTCTACCTCATTATGTACATTTTTGTGTAGCCATTCTTATTGAATTTATCCACACCACTGTTAGCTCTTCTTTCTACATCTACACCGTTAATTGTTGTTACCACTCTATACAGATATACACCATTACCCAAGGTTTGTCCGTATTGGTCTTTGCCATCCCATTTATATTCTGTTACGTTCCGCCCTATGTGTATGGGACCAAGCTCCTGTTTGGTTATTTCTCGTACTACTTTACCTGTAACACTCAAGATTTGAATCTTGAATTGTGAAGGTATCTGTGAACCGGTAAGCGTGAATACAAATGCTGTAGAGGTAGAGAATGGGTTAGGGTAATTCAATAGATTGGTAATTGTTGATTTACTCACTACCTCAAAAGAAATACTGTATTCATTCCCAGCTCCGGCTTCGTTGCCAGTGGCATCAATCCCTTGTGCGAAGAGTTGATAAAATCCGTCTTTGATAAAAGTGGGCTTGAATTCAATATGAGCCTCGTTTTTTCCTGCACTCATATCTGCCGGTATAAATTTGCATTGAGTGCCATCAAAGGGTATTCTCTCTTTTGGCGAATTTGGGTCATCAAGATACTTGAGATAAAGCTTCATTGAAGATGTGTCATTCAATGCCAAAAATTTATTCTCATCACGCAAGAGTACTTTGATAAATGGTTTTGATGAAACAATGTCTCTGTCCAGAATATGAATTCCATCAAATGTGACATCCATCAACGGCGCGTATTCATCCGTTTTTATTTCGAAGGGAATATACCCAAGGTTATTGGGATGATATTGCTCTGGCTGGTTATTATCCGGGTTGGCCTCAATAAACAGATAGTTTTTACCCGGGTATGGTTTTGGGTCAAAACTTATACCGGCATGGAGTGTATCATTGCCATTTAATTTTCGGTATTTCTTATAGGCAATAATATGACCCACGCCATTAGCATCAATGACTTTATAACGCACCAACATACTGTCCATCGGTAGCTCGGTAATGGTTTCAATTGAAGTTTCCATGTTCATTAATTGCCCAACATTTACACTGTCTGTAAAACTGTAATGAGCCGCCGGATTAAGTGCTGCTTCGGGTAATGGGTCGTAGAGTATTCTCCAGTAATCCAGTTGCGGAGCTGTATGGAATAATGTATCTGTACTAAACCACTGTAGTTTTAGCTGAGGATAGTTAGCAGCATTGATAAAACTTAAATTGGTGTCTCTGGAAGGCCCTTCATATAATAAAGCCTCTGCTCCGGATGTATTAATTCCGGTTATTTTAATCGACGAACTGTCTGCACTTGTTGCAGTGTCAAAGTAGTTTGAAGTCCTCCATTTTAAAAATTTCCAATTGGTGGCAGGTCCTACTGTAACACTGTTCATTCTTCCTTTTCTATCTGTTATCGGAAAAGTATAACTGATATCAACAACTTCGTTTATTTCTTTTGACCAGTCTTGTTTTATATCAAAATCACTATAGCCTTTTTTGCAAATCATAGAGAACAATCTGAGTTGGTTGAAAGAGTCTATTTGATTAAATCCAAGTTTTAAAAAGCTATGGTATAATGATTTGCCGGAGCCATAAATGAGGGTATCAGATTTCCAGACATCTGCATAATAGTTTCCCCATAGATGAGAAACAATATGGTTTTTGATGAAAACATAGTATCCATTTGGAATGCTGTCCAGAAATTTGCGTGCATTCTCTCTGCTTGCTGGGGTATAGATGGGGAATGTAAAACCTCTTGCATTGAGACCTCCAAAGCAAGGCCCCACAGAGCCCTGCGTTCCTCCTGCTTTATCATTCCAAGGCATTCCTGTAGCTGTATCAAAAACAAAGACCTGAATGCTGCCGCCCGAGAAACAACTATTTCTTTGTATATCCGCACCATTCCAGTAAACCCTGTTAAATGCTGATGTATTATAGAAGTTGTATGGAGGAGGCAATTCCATTATGGTATTGATATTCTGAATCGTTACAATCGATTTTTCATACTGGAATTTTCTGCTCACAGGGTATTGAAGGCTATCCAGCAAATTGTATTTGTATTGGTAATAATGAGATTGATTCCATCCGCTGCTTCCGTTTTTTAAATAGATGAAAGAACTGTTCCCCCATATGTATTGGCCGCTTACCGTACTATCTAAGCTGCTCCTCCAATAATATACCACACTGTCCTGAAGTACCAAACTTGGTTTCCATTTTATCACACCGCCTCTGCTTTCCACAACTGTTTGCAGTTTTAAAGGACTATTGAAAAGCTCTGTTGTGTCAATTTCTATTTTGTATTTACCAGTTCCTTTGAAAGGGTTTAGAGTTGAGGCTTTCAGTATAAGATCTGTATTATTTACGATGGAGAAATTGTAAGGATAAACCGGCACAACATTATCTGAAAGAATGAAAACATCTATCAAAGCAGTGTTATTTGCTTCTGAAGTTTCATCATATTTATTATCCGGGTCGATTGTTATACGATATTTGTTTACACCCAAATCTTTTGTTTTGTCGATGGGTAGCCAGATTTGTTTTGTATGGGTATTTGCCAGACTTACAATTTGATAGGTGCTTGCAACAGTCGTGAGACCGGCAGGATTAATATGCTCTACTTTTATTTGAACCGTATCAGACATTCCTTTGCCAAGGTTGTATACATTTATTTTAAGTTGGAATGAATCCAGAGTTGTAGTAATGGCAGTAGGAATGGTGCTTAAATAATCGGCACCAACATAATAATCTGGTTTTGCAGCATTGAGTGAAACATAGGTTGCCGGGTCTCCCTGAAATATAAAGGACTCCATGTGTGTTTGTTTAAATGAAGTCTGGTATGGCGTTTCAGCACTGTATTTGATAACACTGTCATGCGCAGCCCTGTATTGATTTCCTATTGTTTGGGCGTAATTGTCTTGTGCTATTTTAGAGTATAAAATGGGAATGTAAGTAGAATGTATGTTTGTATATCCATTATTATTTGAGGCCATAGCTACTATTGCCCCACTCTGCGGGGCGCTGATATAACGCTCGGTTATAGTTTTTGCGGTATTTGATTTGTAAATTGTCGAAATGTCACAACCAAAAGCGCTGAAAACTGGAACCTTGGGTAAGGTAAGAAACTCAGTAGGTTCTTTGATATTATAATCCAAAGAAATGGCAGAACCATGACCGTAATAGGTAATCATTGAAAGCCCATTACTGATTAGACTATCAACTTTTTTATCTTCTACAGTGGTGGGCAAACCTTTGGTGTTTTTAGCAATAGTTGTTACAATAGAGCCCGACTTTGGTTTCTCAATTATAGACTTTGAATAGTTGAGCGCCGGTAGAAGTGTATTGACTTGTAACAATGCATCACTTCCATCTCCTCCGGCAATATGTAAAATTTGCTTTTTCCATAATTCGGTACTTGGGCTGGGAAAGGATGCCGGCAACAATGCAGCTTCATAACTTTTTATTTTATTGAGATAACTGGCCACTTCGGCAGTATTCCAGGCTGTCAGGCGACCAATATTTATTTTCATTTTCCACGTAGCTCTGTCTGTAATATAAGCAACATCTGAGCCCGGAGTACCATAAGTAGGCACTATGCCTTCGAAGTTCGATGCAATACTGGAAACAGCAAATGCTTTGTACGCATCATAGGTAACTCCTTTCCCGATAAGAAATACATTTTTGGGCTTCCCTGACCATTTGTCTAATGCAAATTCTATAAAGTGTTTGATTGAATTAGGGTGTGTATATGTGCCATAGGCAAATTGGTCATACAACTCTTCTATATCAGCTACCACAACATTATGACCACCACCAGCTGACGAGCTTCGGTAATTCTTATACTCTTCAATTTGATTCTTACCCGAGTAAGGCTTCATAAGGTTTTTGTGGGTGATGATTATATAATTTCCCTGATCCGTAGGATTACTATAGTTTGTGAAAATCTGTTGTTGAACAAAAGAAGGTGAAGAGATTTTCGGACTTGTCGAACTATATAAAATCATTTCTGATTGCGTGAGTGAGGGCTCAATATAAAACCGTGTTTTTCCTGTCACGCTGAGGTCTCCTAAATACCACTTATTATTGGTCAGGTCGTATAAGCGGGGAGGAACTCCCCCATGGTTGAAATTATTGATTTCAATATATTGCGAAGTGCCGCTGGAAGGTACTTTGAAAGTGATAAAGTGCTGACCACTAAAATTCCAATCCCTTGGGTATTCTATACTCCAAAATGATAGTCCAAAAATATCGGCAATTCCAGTTCCCCTGTGTTCGAGCGTAAGGGTGTTACTTGCAGATAAGAGGGTGCTGGGGATACTTAAATCAAAATGTTGAATATCGCTTATTCCATAGCTTGAATCTGCCTGAAGGGTACTGTTGAAATAGACTTTCAGTTTATGATTTGAATCTCTGGCCTGAGCAATGCTTGCTGTTTTCAATCGAGCATTTAAGGACGGATTGTTAAATACATTTGGAGTGGCTATTGAAATGTTTGCTGGCATTGAACTAAGGTTCCAGTTAAATACATATCCTTCTCCCTGATCAAATTGGGATGAGAATAATTCTATAATTCCTCCATAGTCCAGTCTCAGCGGGCCATTTGTTTTACCTCTTGAAAACTCGCTTCTGCCATTTGTAACTATAGTGCTCCAGCAATATCCCAAAGCTGCCGGTGGGGAGCCAGGTATTGGCGTAGTGATTGCCTGAAAACGTTTATGAATTTTACTATTGTCAACTGTAAGAAAATATACTGCCGTATCATTAAATAAACTGATGTTTTCATTGGCATATTTATCAGGGCCTAAATACAATTCTTTGTCTTGCTGTCCGTCGTTTGCAGTACCATAGAATTCCAGATAATCTCCAGATGTCATTGAGCCATTATTACTAACAAACAGGCTAATTTCTTTCCCATTTCTGTATAATACTAAATCACTGCCATTGAGTGTACCAGGCAAGCCTGCTGCATCTAAACTGCTTTTCGAGATTCGAAATACCCCTTCCGAGCCAACTTTGAATTTCCAATAGGTTTTACCATAATCAATCCATTCGTTGCTGTATTGTGCTTTTGAATCAAAGCAGGACAGTAACAGCAGGATTGTGATGGATGATAAAAGGTAGTTTCGACGTATGTTCATAATTTTCTTTTTAAACCAAAAAGAGTGCTTTTTAAAAATATTATTCTGGCTGTTCACTTGCTTCATTTTCTTTCTTTTTGCTCAGGCTTTTGACATCTACCCGAACTGAGATGATATGAGAAAACAGGGGGTTGCTTTGGGTTTGCAGGCTTGTATAGGCATAATCAACAACCAACGGGCCTAATTTCAATCCTAGACCAATCGAGGGCTGAAACAGCGTATAATAACTTTTGTTGGTGCTGTCTTTGTCATCCAGTACCTTTTGAATATTGCAAATACCAGCTCTTAGAAATATCGTCTTTTTGTAATCTGCTTCCAAGCCGATTCTGGGGTCGATACTGATTAATTTGGATTTGATAATTGTATTTCTCTTTCCATCAGTTGTGAGGTCTGTATTGATTTCAGCTAACAAATGGATTTTTTTCTTGTTTTTGAAGAACTGATACCCTAAGCCCAAATTGAATCTTGGATTCATTACCTCATAAGACTTCACTGGAATTTCATTCCCCGTTTTTCCGTAAATTTCTTTTTCTTTTTCTGTCAGATTGAAACTCCAGGTGGTATATGTTGTCGTAATGTCTTTTGCCGAAATGCCTAGTTGCCAGCTTTTATAAGTCGATTGAATGCCTATATCTGCCCCTGCTCCCCAAGCATTGGCCATAGACCCAATATTACGAAATACCATTTTGGCATTTCCTCCGATGCTAGTTTTTATTTCTGGATTTTTGAAGAGTTTTAATTGTTGTGCGTAACTAATCATAAATGCATAATCACCAGCCGAAATCGATTTTAATTTGCTTTCGTCAAATGAACCATCTGGTTGAACATAATCTAATGTATAAGGAATATCGTCGGTAGCAAAGCGCAAAAAAGAAATTCCAAAAGCTCTTTTTTTGTCTCTAGTTGGTAAGGCCAATGTTGCAAAATCATATTTAGCATTTCCGGCAAAATATTCAGCATGCATTGCTCCTACTTGTAATTCTTCCTGAATATTGGTCAAGCCTGCCGGATTCCAATATCCACTGTAAACATCATTGCTGCTCGCCGCTTGAGCTCCTCCCATCGCCAACCCTCGTCCACCAACTCCAATATTCAGGTATTCGTTGACGTAGATTTTTGTTTGGGCTGATAAAATTTGATAGCTCAATAAAAATGTAAATAAGCAAATAATCTTTCGTGTCATCAGGAAGTTAATTGGGTATAGGAAAATATAGCAAAAATGATACCAATATTAATTGGTTGCATCGTTATACTGTTTAAATGGATATTCTTTTATAAGCTAAATACTATTTTATACAAAAATAACTAAATATAAGTCTGCACACAATGTAGACAGTAAATATTATATTGGCATATCAGGTATTAAAACCAGAAAAGCGACCAGATTTTGGTCGCTTTTCAATATAGAAATATGGTGTTAACAGAAATTATCCTTTTGGAGCATCTGGGCTTGTTGGTGCTACAACTTCGCCTTTAATGTAAAGTTCATAACGATCTTTACCCTCTTCAAGTGCTGCATTTGAGGTGATATAAACAGATTTTGCAATCGGACCTACACGGCCTTGTGTGTTATAACGAACAGTTATTTTGCCTTTTTTACCAGGAAGGATTGGTTCTTTGTTCCACTCAGGTGTTGTACAGCCGCAAGATGCATTTGCATTGCTGATAATCAATGGTTCTTTACCCACATTTTTGAATTCAAAAACGTGCTCAGCTACAGGTCCTTCTGGTACTTTACCAAAATCATAAGTGTCATTTTTGTCTGTAAATAAAAACTTAGGTGCGTTTTTGTTTACGGCTTTTTTTGCTGCTGGTGCAACAGTTATTGGATTTTGGGCTTGTGCCATACCAGAAACGCTAAGAGCAATGCAAAGCGATAAGATTACTTTTTTCATTGTGTTTGTTTGTTTTTATGATTTTATAAAAGAATAGTTTAATAAATGTTTGAATGCCATTCAGCATTCCTGCTTAATTTGTTTTAATCATTGAGCTATTCTCCGGAACAGACCCAGAAGGTGCTTTTTCTACTTCACCTTTAATGGTCAATACCTTAATACCTGCATTAGATGTGATGGTAATCGTTTTTGTAAACGGAGCTACTCGTCCTTGAGTATTATAAATCGCCTTTACAGTGCCTTTTTTACCTGGTAACACTGGGTCTTTTGAGTAAGAAGGTGTAGTGCAGCCGCAGGACGCACTCACATTTGATATGATAATTGGCTCTTTGCCAGTATTGGTAAATTCAAATTCATGTTCAGCAGTAGGACCTTCCTGAATAGTGCCAAAATCATGAATACTGAATTTGAAATTCATATTCTCCGGAGTCATGCTGCTGACTTTAGCTGGTGTAGGATTACTGGTATTGTTTTGTCCTGCAAGTTGAAGTGTAGGCTTTGCTTGAGCATACGCTGCTTGAACCGAAATGGCGAGCGCAATTGCTAAAAACATTTTTTTCATAAGGATTTGTTTTTTAGTAATGACAAAAATAAGTTGTTTAAAATTTTTTGCTGTTATTTGGCCGTTAATTAAGTAATGAAATTTGATAACAGTTTATTTTTTTTTCGCTATAACAATGCCTTTTATCTTAAGTTCGTAATGTCCGGCACCATCATTTGTTTGGGCATTTGAGGTCAGATAGACGCTTTTTGTAAAATTGCCCGGATGACCTTCAGAAGTATAAGTCACTTTTATTTTGCCTTTTTTGCCTGGCAAAATAGGTTCTCTGGGAAACTCAGGTGAAGTGCAGCCGCATGAAGCCTGAGCATTGGTAATTACTAACGGAGATTTGCCAACATTAACGAATTGAAATTCATAGGTTGCCTTTGGCCCTTCAGGTATTGTACCAAAGTCATGTGTGTTATCTGACACCAAAAATTTGAATTCAGGCGCCTTATTCTTTTGTGCTGATTGATTGCTGTTTTTTACAGATTCATTGTTTCTGTGCGCATTATTGATGCTCACAGGATTCTGAGCCGATGCTAGGCTGGCAATAAAGATAAAATGCAATGTGATTAAGAATTGTTTTTTCATAGCGTTTCTTTTTGTGAGTCAAAAATATAAATTACCATGAAGTAATTGGTTATTCTAAGGTTAAGAATATTGGACTAACATTCTAATAACGATTCAATAGCTAGGGCTTTTGCATTATTTTTGCAGACACATGGATATTAATTGTACCAAAGAGGAACGACTGCTTCTGGAGCGTATTGCAGAAGCGGGCAGACGTTTAAGCGTTCCTTGTTATTTAATCGGGGGCTTTGTAAGAGATAAATTATTAGGAAGAGCCAGTAAGGATGCAGATATTGTTTGTGTAGGTGATGGTATTGAATTGGCTACTGCCGTAGCGGGGACATTTGAACCTAAATTGCAGGTGAGTTTTTTTAAAAATTTTGGTACTGCACAAATAAAATTGTCTAACGGAATTGAAGTAGAGTTTGTAGGGGCGCGCAAAGAATCTTATCTGGAGCATTCCAGAAAACCCGAGGTAGCAGTTGGAACTCTGGAAGACGACCAAAATAGAAGGGATTTTACTATTAATGCTATGGCCATTAGTCTTTGCCCTGAAGATTTTGGTACTTTGCTAGATCCCTTTAATGGCGCAGCTGATCTTGAGGCTAAGGTTATACAGACACCATTAGACCCAGATATTACGTTTTCTGATGATCCACTGCGCATGATGCGTGCCATACGTTTTGCCACACAACTTAATTTTACAATTGAGGAATCCACCCTCAAAGCAATCGAAAGAAATAAGGATAGAATTAAAATTATTTCTCAGGAACGGATTACCGATGAACTGAATAAAATCATCGCATCTAAAGTTCCTTCTGTTGGGTTTGATTTATTGTATCGAACAGGATTACTCGAGTATTTTTTTCCTCAAATGGTGTTACTGGCAGGTGTCGAAATAATAGAAGGCAAGGGGCACAAGGATAATTTTTATCATACACTTCAGGTATTGGATAATGTTGCTTACCGAAGTAACAATCTATGGTTGCGTTGGGCAGCTATTTTACATGATATAGCAAAGCCGGCAACCAAACGTTTTGAACCCGGGCATGGTTGGACTTTCCATGGGCATGATGCCCTGGGGATGAAGATGTGCTCGACGATTTTCAGACAGTTAAAGCTCCCGTTAAACGAGCATCTTAAGTATGTAGGGAAATTAGTGGCCTTGCATCTGAGGCCAATTAGCCTTACAAAGGAAGAAATTACCGATTCGGCGATGCGTCGCTTGCTTTTCGATGCAGGGGAAGATCTGGAAGACCTGATGATTTTGTGTGAAAGTGATATTACTTCAAAAAACAAACGAAAAGTTCGCCGCTTTCTGGAGAATTTTGAATTGGTAAAAAAGCGCTTAAAAATTGTTGAAGAAAATGACAAAATCAGAAATTGGCAACCTCCAATAGACGGGGCTGAGGTTATGAAAATATTCAATTTGCCTCCTTCGCGAGAAGTGGGTTTTATTAAGACGGCTTTGCGCGAAGCAATATTAGATGGCATTATTCCTAATAATTATGAAGCAGCCTACCAGTATATGTTGCAAAAAGCAGCAGAAATGGGATTAAAACCCACAAAGTAATTGATTAGTTGAAACAAAAGAAAAGCCGTACATCACTGTACGGCTTCTTTGTTTTTCGAGGTGATAGGATTAAAAGTTTAGAGTAGGGAAACGAGTTAATAGATTTTATTTCTGGAGTTTTCAAAACCCTTTGGTTTTTTTACGGTAAAAACTCTTGAAATATTGAACCCAAATCTTATGCCATTCTTATTCCATTGTCCGGTTGTTTTGCCAATAAATGCCCTGTCTGTCATTCCAGTGGCATTAGTAAAATATAATTGAAAAACATGCCCGCCTGTTTCGATATCAAAGCCTAGGGAAAGAGCATTTCTGGTGCCTTGAAGTTTCAGATTATCCAGTATATAATAGTATTCTGCATTAAGGCTCACTCTGTTGGACAATTTCAGACGATTTCCAATACCCAGTGCGATTAGGTCATTTTTTTCAGACGTCTTATCTACCAGATTGTAATGAATATGGGTAGGCATCAGCTGCAAAGAAAACGATTTGCTGAATTTGCGTGCCAGTAAAAGTTGGTTGGAATAGCATAGGCGGTTACTGAAACGGTAATCATAACCTATTGGAATGTTTACATTCATTGTCTGCAGCATGATATTGCCAACATAGGAAAGTGTGAAAGGCATAGAATTATCTGTAGTCTGTTGCAGTACTTTATACTTCACATATCCATCAATTTCTTTGTCGTAAGTGCTTCTGCCTATACCGATTGTTACTCTTTTAGTAAGCCCGTAATCCAAACCTAATCTTATAGTGGCGCCATCTAGCCCAAACAAGTCTTTGATGCCTTTATCAATAGAATTGAACCGATGAGAAATTCTAAAATCGAGTACTCCAACGCCGACATTCTCAATACTTTGCCCAACAATCAATCTTGTGGATTTGAATGTCGCACTTGTATATTCCTTTTCAGTATTGCTTTTGTCCACCTCATTTAATAATTCATCCAGATTGTTGTTAGTGGAGTCTGTCTGTGCCAAAACAATGGTTGTGTTGGAGAGCAATAAAATAATGATACCTGCGATGTGGTAAATAATGCTTTTCATGAAAACTGATTAGATTGGACTTAATGTGCTTGATACTGTTACCTGTATTTCCTCAGCTATTTTTACCATCACTAATTTGGGTATTTTAATATCGTAATCTGCACAACGAACATTGAATTTTGCATCAATAGAAACTTTACCATTACTCACTTTTAATGTGCCAGGCACGGTGATGTCTTTTGTCACACCATGTATGGTCAATTTACCTCTGGCTACTACTTTATAGCTGGCATCTTTTTTGTAATCGATTTTTTCAGCTTCAAAGATGTTGCCTTTTAAGGTCGCTTTAGGAAATTTATCACTCTCCATGTAGTTTTCATTGAAATGTTCTTGCATCAATGATTTTTCAAACCGGAAAGATTTAATAGGTATTTGGACAATAAGGTCACCTGTTTTAGCGTCAAAAGCCGAAGATGTTTCAGTCGATTTTGCTTCTATATTTTCTACTGGTGTTTCGGAAAAGAATGATATGCTGCCATTTTTGCCAACATATTTTTGTGCCATACACATGTGTGTAGATAGCACAAGTAAAAAAACATTTAATACCTTCATCTGTTTCATTTTTTTAGTTATTTATTGAGCCCTTATTAATCCATGCAGTTATTTTATTGATGTCGCAATTGCTAAGCTTTGCCATGTTTTTAGGCATCGGAGAAAAGCCGTCTGCGTGATTTATTACACCAATTAATCTGCCGTTTTCAGCAATTATCTTTGTCCCGGAATAATTGCTGAGGTCGATACCGGCAGCAGAGGCTGCTCCTTCGTGACAACCAGCACTGGCGCAGTTTTTGCTGAGTATTGGTTGTATCGTTCCGACATAGGTAACACTTGTGGTGTCGCAATTATTCTCGGGATAAAGTAATTCTCGTTTGTCCTTGTAACAACCCAAAGTCAAAATCATGGATGAAATGAGTACGAGATACATTGATTTCATAGAATTCGGTTCTTATTTATTGTCTTTTATGTTTTTCAATCACAACTCTCTGAGCGTAACAGAGATGCCATTTTTAAACGAGCACTATTCAAAATATTGGATAGTACAGAATGCTAATGTTTGTTGTGCTTTTCAATTACACTTATTAACAAGCTGTAACTTATCAATACGAAAGTAATCTTGCACTTAAATATTGAGCAATAAATTAAGATGAAATGGGAAATATGGCTGATGAAGGGGGATATATCCTAGGTGTCTAATTCTCCGGCAAGCCAAAGTTTGAAGTCTGCAGAGCGCTCAGAACTAACGATTTGTGCTTCTGTCAGTTCTGGCTTTAGTGAAACCATTACCCTTCCTTTGGTGTAAATTTTCATTTCTGCAATAGCATTTAAATTGATAATGTACTGCCGGTTAATTCTGAAGAAATTTTCTTTGGGTAATAAACCTTCCAGAGAGTCAAGATTATTATCCATTGGTAATTTTTGCCCCTGAAAAGTTCGGGCAAAGGTCATTTTGTTTTCGGAGCAACAATAGGCTATATCTTCTGTATGTAAAGTTTTTAAATGTTCACCAAAACGTATGATGAACCTTTTTTTTGCTGCATTGGATTTAGTAACAGCAGGCATATTTCCTCCAAACCATTCTTTTAAAGCATTGTTTTTTTTAAGGGCTGCCTCCAGATTGATTTTGTCAATTGGTTTTAGCAGATAACTTAAACTGTTTGTTTTAAAAGCCTCCAAAGCAAATTCATCATATGCGGTAATAAAAACTATGGGAAATGCAGGGTGATAATTTTTAAGTAAATCGAAAATGGAACCATCGGCTAAGTGAATGTCAAAAAAGGCCAAATCTATTTTTGGATTTTGTGTTAGCCAAAGTTCGGTCTCTTTTATTGTATCGAAATGTGCCGCTATTGTTACTTCCGGCAGCACTTCCTTCAATAGTTTTACCAGACGCTGATACGCTGGCATTTCATCTTCTACAATAAGTATCCTCATAACAATGGCAATTTTACAACGAAATAATTGTTTTCACGTTCCAGTTCAATTTCTTTTTTGGCCAGTAAACGATATCTGGTCTGCAGATTTGATATGCCAAAACCCTCACCTTTTTCTTCTGATATTTTTGGTCTTAATTGATTGGTAATAACAATCTGATACCCTGACAATGCAATCGAAATTTTTAGTGGGTTGGCTTTAGAAACCTCATTATGTTTAATAGCATTTTCAACCAATAATTGTAAGGCCAATGGTACAATTTTGTATTTTTGCGCTACATAATCATCAATATCAATTTCTATTTGAAGAGCTTCGCCAAACCGACATTTTTGTACAAAGGTGTAATGCTCCAACAGGCCGATTTCTTCTTTAATTGAAATCAGTTCTTTGTCACGAAAAGAAAGCAAAGTTCGATACATTGCTGCCAGATGAATGGTGTAATCTGTGGCTCTGGGTGCATTTTCATCTATGAGGTCTACCAATGTATTGAGACTGTTAAACAGAAAATGTGGATTAACCTGACTTTTCAATTGTTCATATTCAAAATGCAATCTCTCTTTTTGAATGCTTTCAAATTTTCGAACACCCGCTTCTCTAAAACGTACATAAGACCAGATTATGTAGGCAATGATGGAAAGCAGTATCAAATAGAACCACCATCTTTGCCAGAATGCTTTATCAATAATTATTTCGTAAGTGTCACTTTGCGCGCTATTGAAGTTGACATTATGTGACACTTGTATCTCAAAGAGGTAGGTGCCTGCAGATAATTTTGAGTACGTTATTTTTTTGTCATTGGTGGCAATCCACTGGTCACTTAAGCCCTTGAGACGGTAACGATAGTATAGCTTTTCGGTATTGGTGAAATTGGTATTTTCAAACCCGAAACTAATCTGATTTTCACTATTGTCAAATTGATGATTGCCAAGAGGTACATCTTTCAAAAATACCTGGATATTGATGATGCGTATCTGCGAAGCCTGATTATTTTGCTCTGTTTTCGACCTGAAATAAATAAAACCATTTTGGTTAGGAATGATTAAATCCCCCTCTTCATTTTTAGAAATAAGGTTGATATTCTGACTTAAGCTATCCAAAACAATTCCGGATTGCTTATTGTATTTTCTGAAAAAATTCTGTTTAGGAAAATACTCAAAAATGGCTTCAGGTTGTAGTGCTATTACATGCCAGTTGGGTTGTGTGGCTATGGCAAGTAACTCTCCTTTTTCGAGCCCATAATTTTTTTCATATTGCTGCCATTTATTATCATCATATGATAAAATTCCGTTTCCCAGAGTCGTAAACCATATTTTTCCATCTGTGCTTTCATCTATTGAATAGACTACTTTGCTTTTCAATTCTGGTATTTTTCCGGCAAGGGTTTTTAATACTCCATTTTCGTATAACGAAGGGCCTGCTCCGTCTGTAGCAAACCATACCCGCTTTTTATGATCAATGAATATCTGATACACATAATCACTGCCTAATCCGTCGTGCTTATTGTGTTTCCTGATTTCTGTATACTGTTCACTGTTCTCTGGGTTCTTTTTACATTGAAAAAGCCCTTCCAGACTGGCTATCCATAGATTGTTTTCATCGCTGTTAATGTCAAGAATATGTGCATCTTTTGCTATTCCTTCGAGGTTTATTTTTTCAGAAACCCGTTGCTTGATATTGAATTTCCATACTCCATTATTCAAGGTGCCAATCCATAAATCATCCTGTTGTCTGAAGATTTTAGTAATAATATCCTTTGCCTGTAATACATCCTTTACGGCTTTTGTTTTAGTATTAAAACAATACATTGTATTCTGCATTGCAAAAAACACCAGCGTGTCAAATTGATTGACAATTGCACTTATTTCGCTTAGTCTGAAATTTTCTTTTGGCAGGGGAATGGAAAATATATTCGGTGCCACAATTTCAAATAGGCCGGCTTCGGTAATCACCCAAATGTTTCCGGCAATATCCTTAGCTAAATTATTGACAGATGATCCTAATTGAATAGTGTCCTTAAGTACAATGTTATTTTGTCCGACTTCTATTTGTAATACTTGTCCATTGGATGTTCCGGCCCATACGTGTTCGTTGTCCTCAAAAAAGACACTGTTGATTTGTCCCCATTCTGCATTTTGTATGAATCCATGCAGTTTTGTAATACTTGTGTCGTAGAGGGAAATACCTGCCTGTTGAAATCCCATGCAGATTTTAGTATTGTTGGGCGATAGTGAAATACTGCTTACAATATTGTCATGCAATCCGTCTGATGTTTTGAACTGATTGATTTTATAAAAACCTCCATATTGATAAAGTTTGTTTACCCCCCTATCAGTTGCGGCCCAAAGAGTTTTTTGATTTTGTACAACACTGTACACAAAATTATCTGATAGATATTTCTTTTGGTCAATAAAAAGTTGTGCCTGATTGTTGAAAATTACTATTCCTTGGCCTTTAGTAGAAACGCTTATTCTATTGTCTTCTTTTGAGCAATTGATACTACTTATTTCGGTTCTGATTTTTGTTGCTTTTGAAGGGAATAGGGTTATTTTATTATTGGTCATTTGTGCAAATGTGCCGTCGGCACAACCTAAGTACAGTTTGTTATTCTGATAACAAAGTGCAGTAATTTTTTTGTTAAACCCTTCAACATATTTGAAGCTAATACCATCGAAACGAAATAGACCTTTATTCGTTCCCAGATACATAAACCCCTTTTCGTCCTGCGACATAACATAGGGGATAACTTCTGTCTGATCGCTATTGATATTCACCCTACGCACAAAGTATTTTTGCCCGGTACAGATACGAGGAACGAAAATAATTAGCAGCAGCAAAAAGCGATGTGTCATAGGGCTTCAAGTTGTGCGTTTAATGAAACAGAAATTTTAGACGCAAGCTTATTGTAGACAACTTTAGGGATTTTTATATTGAAGTCCTGCAAGGAAATAAAAAACTCAGAGCTGATATCAATTTTTTGAGTTTCGATTTTTAAAGTCACGGTTATGGTGTATTCTTTACTTAGCCCATGTAAACTGAATTTGCCTTTAGAGCGAACTTTGATTATTTGAGGTTTGTTGATATCAATTGTTTCTATGATTTTTCCAGTAAATGTAGCTTCAGGATAAAGATTGGACTCGATATAATTTTCATTAAAATGCTCCCTTTGCAACTCATTATTAAATCCCTCAAAAGTGTTCATTTTAATTTTGAAAATAAAAGTCCCTTTATTAAAATCCACCAGGCCCTTAAGGTTTCTGCTTGTAGCCGTTATTAGTTCTTTGGGTGCCTCAGAATGAAAACTGACAGTTGCCTTTTTTGTTTTGAAAATTCCATTTGACTGTGCCCTTGATACAGTGGTAGTCAGGCAAATAGAAATGAAAAAATAAAATAAAAAAAAGATGATCCGCATTTTCACAAAAATAGACGATATTTTATAATATTTATAGTTCAAAGATTTCTAATCTTTTTATATTGAGTGTAATTATTTTCCTGCCGAAATGAAAATGAATAAAACCTACCTTTGACCACTTTAAGAATAAATAATCTGAACGTTCAAAATGACTTTTATTCAGGAATTACAGGCACGTGGATTGGTGCAGGATATAATGCCGGGTACAGAAGAATTACTGGCAAAAGGAATGACAGCAGCCTATATAGGTTTCGACCCAACTGCTGAAAGTCTTCATGTGGGAAGTCTTTTACCTATCACACTTTTAATGCGTTTGCAACGTGCCGGGCACAAACCTTATGCTCTGGTGGGTGGTGCTACTGGTATGATTGGTGACCCTTCAGGTAAATCAGCAGAGCGCAATCTGTTGGACAATGAAACTATTGAAAGGAACTGCGCAGGCATACGTGCTCAGCTAAGCAAATTTATTGATTTTAGCGAAGGGGCAGAGAATGCTGCAGTGATGGTGAATAATTATGATTGGTTCAAAAGCTTCTCTTTTTTAGATTTTATCCGTGATGCAGGCAAGCTGATAACGGTAAATTATATGATGGCAAAAGATTCTGTAAAGAAGCGTCTTGAGACAGGCCTTTCTTTCACCGAATTCAGTTATCAATTGATTCAGGGATATGATTTTCTTCACCTTTATCAGTCACATAATGTGCAATTGCAAATGGGTGGGGCAGATCAATGGGGAAATATTACTACAGGCACAGAGCTTATCCGCAAAAAATGTGGCGGAGAGGCTTATGCATTTACCAGCCCATTAATTACAAAGGCAGATGGCAGTAAGTTTGGAAAGTCTGAAAGTGGAAATGTATGGCTGGACCCAAACCTTACTTCTCCTTATCAGTTTTATCAGTTTTGGCTCAAACTTGCTGATGCAGAAGCGGAGAAAATGTCTTTGATTTTTTCTTTTAAATCTGTTGAAGCAATTCAAAACCTTATCATTGAACATAGGACAGCGCCACATTTACGCTTATTACAAAAGTCATTGGCTGAGGAATTGACGACAATGGTTCATAGTTTCGAAGACCTGCAGTTTGCTCAGAAGGCCTCAGAAATTTTGTTTAGCAATTCAGCTATTGATGCTTTAAAATCGCTGAACGAAAAGCAATTGCTGGAGGTAATGGATGGTGTGCCTCAGGTGCAGGTATCCAAAGATATTTTGGATGGTGAAGGCACTGATTTAATTTCTTTTCTTGCCGACAATAACATATACTCTTCCAGAGGTGAAGCCCGAAAAGCTTTACAAGGGAATGCTGTGAGTATTAATAAAGAAAAAGTTGCAAATCCGGAGTATAAAATCCAAAAGCAACATTTACTCAACCACAAGTATGTTTTGATACAAAAGGGCAAGTCAAATTATTACCTCGCTATTTTCGAGTAAAAATTACCAGCCATTTCTGATTCGTAATTGACGTATCTGTTCAGAGTGATGCTTGCCATGCCATGCATAGTTATGAGCCAATTGCCAGATAGTGGTGGTTTTGTCGTATTCGGGATGGTAATAAGTGCGCATTAATTGCTCTCCAGTAAGTGAATCTAATAGAGTATATAAGCGATGGTGTAATGCATGTATTAAGGTGATGGAGTAATTTACAGGTACATTCATTACGTCGTTTGTCAGCACCCAGTCGTCTTGATTATAAGGTTTTACAGTTGGATTGTCTTCGCAAACTGCAAGCTTGATGCGTATAAAGGCATTCATATGGCTGTCTGCAATATGATGTATAATCTGATGAATAGACCATCCTCCTTCTCTGTAAGAAGTTGCCAGATGAGCTGCATCCAGATTTTCAACACAATAGTCCAATATTCGCGGTAATACTTTGATTTCCTGCAAGTCATCCTTAAAAGCTTTTTCTGAATAGTTTTGCGGAGTCTGCATCCGACCTATAGGATAAATGTATTCTTCAGGAGTGTTCATTTTAGTGTTTTTTTTATGAAGTTAAAATTTTAATAGGTAACGGAAATAGAAACGTAGAATACTATCTTCGTGCTAATTAAAAAATTAGTATTTACATGAAAAGAATCGCTTTATTATTTGCTGTGAGCGGAACGCTTTGGGTGGCATCTTGTGGTAATACCGAAGAAGTTAAATCCGATGCCGGAATGGCTGAAACCGTTCCTCCTGAAATAGGTCCTGCGCAAGAGGTAGGAGCTGCTGTGGATGCTACTGCTGATACAGTAAAGCAAAAAATTGAACAAACAGCTGAGCAAACAAAAACCAAAGCCGGTGAAGTGTTAGAATCGGCGAAGCAGGAAGTAAAAGATGCTACTAAAGTAATTAAAGAAGAAACCAATAAAGCTGCAGAAAAAGTAAATACTGCAGCAAAAGAAGCCACGCAAGTTACGAAAGAAGCTGCGGCTAAAGCTGCTGAAAAAGTAGAGAAAACAGCCAAAGACACAAAAGAGAAACTGAAAAAATAGAATTGATTTGAAACGGTAATGCTGGTAGTATAAAAAGGTGTTTGATATTTTCAAACACCTTTTTATACTACCAGCATTAACTGCCGAGTATCTTTTTTACCAGGCCCTGCAGCACATTGCCCGGTCCTACTTCTGTAAATTGGGTAGCTCCATCGGCTGCCATATTTTGTACTGTTTGCGTCCAACGCACAGGTGCTGTCAATTGTTTCATTAGATTGTTTTTGATATCCGAGGCCGCTGTGTAAGGTCTGGCATCAACATTTTGATAAACAGGACATGTAGGGTTGCTAAATGTTGTTGCTTCTATAGCTGCCTGCAATTCCTCTTGGGCAGGTGCCATTAAGGGAGAGTGAAATGCACCGCCTACCTGTAGTACCAGAGCTCGCTTGGCTCCTGCTGCTTTCATTTTTTCGCAGGCGTCTTGTATACCGGCAATACTGCCACTGATGACTAACTGGCCGGGGCAATTATAATTAGCTGCTACCACCACTTCATTTGTAATTTCGCTGCATACTTTTTCAACGATATCATCTGCAAGGCCCAATACTGCAGCCATTGTCGAAGGGTTAATTTCGCAGGCGCGCTGCATGGCTGCTGCCCTTTTGGATACCAATGTTAATCCATCAGCAAAGCTCAATGTTTTGTTGGCAACCAGTGCCGAAAATTCACCCAGCGAGTGTCCTGCAACCATATCCGGTTTGTATTCGCTGTTGCACAAAAACTGGATGACAGAATGCAAAAAAACTGCAGGTTGCGTCACGTTGGTTTGTTTTAATTGCTCATCTGTACCTGCAAACATCACATCCGTGATTCGAAATCCCAATAATTCATTCGCCTGTTCAAAAAGTTCTTTGGCCTGGTCATGCTCTTCGTAAAGGTTTTTGCCCATACCTACAAACTGTGCTCCCTGACCGGGAAATATAAATGCATGCTTCATTCCTGTTATGTTTTTAATTCTGCGGCGAAGATAATTATTCAGGCCGAAAACAATATTTATTGAATAAGATGTTTATCTGTGATACATCTGCCTGAGGGATGGAGGCGGCACCTAGTAGAGCCGAGAGCCCGACCATGCAGTGTGTGGCTTGCTGCGCTGGTAAAGGCATGGGCAGGCCCTGATTAAATTTTGTCCAAAACAATCCTGAACGTTGTTCCTTTCTGTACCTCAGAATATTTAATAGAAAGACTGCCGTGATGGTATTGTTCAATAATTCTTTTTGAAAGCGACAAGCCAAGTCCCCAGCCTCTTTTTTTTGTCGAAAAACCTGGAAGGAAAACTTTTTTTAACTGATGCTTGGGGATGCCTTTACCATTATCTGCTATGTCAATAATCACATCAGCATCTCTGTCTTTTATTTTAACTTCAATTGTACCCGTACCTTCCATTGCATCCAGAGCATTTCGGATAAGATTTTCAATTACCCAATCGAAAATAGCACCACTGATATTTGCTTCAATAACGGATTTAGAAGTTTCGAAAGAAATATACACCTTGCCCGGAGCTCGTTTTTGCATATAGTTGACCATTTCGGCCAGACGTGGAACCAGATTTTCAACTTCCAGTTTTGGCTCGCTACCTACTTTACTAAATCTGTCTGCTACCAGTTTTAGCCGGTCTACATCTTTTTGCATTTCGGCTACATGGTCGTTATTGGGTAGTTCTTCTCGGATGATTTCCATCCACCCTTCTATAGAACTGATGGGAGTACCTAATTGATGAGCCGTTTCTTTGGAGAGACCTACCCATACCTGATTTTGAATAGAGCGATTGGCAGTACCAATAGAAATAACCACTACTACAAGGAATAATGCGATAATGGCCAGTTGAGCATAGGGGAAATATCTGAGCCGGGTTAGTAGGTAAGATTCTCCATAATAAATGAGCACGTTACCGAATCCGTATTGAACTACAATAGGTGTGTTTAGTTGTTTATATTCATTTATTTTGCCTTTGAGAAATTGACCGACATTTTTAATTCCAACAGTGTCGATAGCTTTAATGTCCTGGATATTACCTGCTTCATCAGTGATGATACGCGGGATTGTACTGTCTTGAGTAATGATATTTGTGGCAAAAGTGATTTCTTCATCATTTTTGGCAGTGGCAATGGATTTAATACCTTCTGCAAAGAGCGCTACTTTTTTTCTTTCTTCGATGGCCAGCTTGGAAGCTAATTGACTGGTATACAAAAGAGAGGCCGCTACTATGAGCAAGGCAGCAAAAACAAGATAGGTTCTCCAGTTAAAAAATTGGCTTAAATTCATTCTGATGTTGAAGAAACGAAATAGTTAGAAAAGTATTGCTGTTTTGAACGTATAATTTTTATCTTTGTGCCTGCAAATTAAAAATCGTAATGGATACGCAAAATAACTACCAAGAACACGAAATCGCAAATAACGCAGATATTGAGTACAGTAAGCCCTCAAAATCCAGGTTTTTATTCCTTCTTTTTTTCTTCGGCTTTTTCATCTTCGCCTGGTCAGGATGTTATAAACTGTATCAGCACAGCTTCAAAAGCAATGAGGATATCAAAGTGCCTGAAAGTACCCTTTACGAACCTAAGTACAAGTAATTTGCATCTTGTATAAATGATTGTTACTGCTCAAGACACCGCTGTTGTCATTCTCAGCTATAATGGCAAAAAGTGGCACGAGCTTTTTCTTCCACTTATTGTTGCAGAATCTGTAGCCGGTTACTCGGTAGTAGTAGTAGATAATGCTTCTACAGACGATACCGCAGATTATATCCGCTCTCATTTTCCTTCGATATCCTTATTGCAAATACCTGTTAATAAAGGATTTGCACATGGATACGCTACTGCGTTACAGCAAATTCAAGCAAAATATTATGTATTGCTCAGTGCCGATTTTGAGGTGACTCAAGGTTGGTTTCGGCCATTGCATGCGGCAATGGAGCTTTATCCTGATATGGCTGCCTGCCAGCCAAAAATTAAATACTGGCGTGAACGCGACAAATTTGAGTACGCCGGTGCTGCCGGTGGTTTCAAAGATAATCTCGGCTATATGTTTTGCCGTGGACGGATATTGGATGTCATAGAGACCGATAATGGTCAATACGAAGATGATATAGAAATTTTTTGGGCATCAGGTGGCTGTCTTTTTGTAAGGGCGGCCCTCTATCATCAGGTTGGTGGATTGGACGCTGATTTTTATGCCCATATGGAAGAGATTGACTTGTGCTGGAGGTTGAAAAATGCCGGTTACCGGATTGGTTATATCGGGAAGTCTACGGTATATCATGTTGGCGGCAGTGTAATCAGCTACGGTAGTCCTCAGAAGTTATTTTATAATTTCAGAAACAGTCTTATTCTTTTATTAAAAAACGAACCAATTGGCCGCTTGATGTGGTTGATGCCTTTCCGATTAGTTTTGGACGGAGTGGCGGCCTTTCATTTGTTGTTTCAGGGAAAAAAAATTGAGTTTTGGACTGTTCTCAAAGCCCATTTTAACTTTTATCGCAATTTGGGTAAATGGATGAAGCATAGAAAAAGTGCTCAGAGTATAGTTTCAGGAAATGCTAATAGAAATGGCATCTATAAAGGGAGCATTATCTGGCAGTATTTTGCAAAAAATCAAAAAACTTTTGATAAACTAGATTGGCAACCCCGTAAATTAACATAATAGGGGAATCTTTGGCCAATATTATCCGGATAGTTGAATAAAATTGGTCTTAATTTTGGAAACGAATTATTCTTAAAGACCTGTTTGTATGTTTTCATTTTTCAAGAAGAAAAATAATACCTTACCCACACCTACTTATATAGTAAATGACTTTTCATTCTTAGAACTGGACATGCATAGCCATTTGGTGCCTGGCATTGATGACGGAGCTCAATCTTTGGAGGATAGTGTCCGTTTTATAGAATCTATGTACGAATTAGGGATAAAAAACTACATAACTACTCCTCATATACATGGAGAGATGTATGATAATGACTCAGAAAAAGTACAGCAATATTTTAAGCCATTAAAGGATTATCTGGCACAGCATCTACCCGAAATACATATTCAGGCCTCTGCAGAGTATTTTCTGGATACTTATTTTCTGAACAATGTATTGCCCAAAGGCTTAATGGCTTTCGGAAAGAATAATGTATTGGTGGAGGTGAGCATGGCCGGATGGAACAGGCAATTCAATGAAATTATGTTTGCTGTTCAGGCAAATGGTTATAATCCGATTTTGGCACACCCTGAGCGTTATTTGTACGAGACAAATATGGATGTGTTTGCGGCATTGAAAGATAAAGGAGTTGCATTACAAATGAATCTTTTATCTATTTTGGGCTATTATGGCAAGTCTATAAAGATAAATGCCGAGAAACTATTACAAATGGGCTTATATGACTATTGTGGCACAGATTTGCATCATGAAAGACATTTGGGTCATATAAAAAATATGCCTCAGGAACAACAGGAATTAATGTGGCAATTGAGTGAATATGGATTTAAGAATAAGGAATTATATGAGTCTTTAGTCTAAAATATATCAGTATTTCTATTACCTTTGCCTATTCAAAAAAATGACCCAAATGACAAAATTGCACGGTTTATTATGTGTTGGATTATTGGCACTTTTTGCCTCATGTGCTTCTCCAAAAAGAACAATTTATTTCAACACGACTGCAAAAGCTGATTCAAGTATAGAAATTGTGCAATCACTTCCTCGTCCTGATGTTATTATTGGAACAGAGGACATCGTAGCTGTTAATGTAAGTAGTGTTGATGCATTTACTCAAAAAGATCCGGTGGGTATTTTTAATGATGGTGGAGTGCCTTATAATATTTCTGCACAAGGCGGGCAAGGCGCTACTGTGAAAGGATATTTGGTAGACCCAGAGGGCTTCATTGATTTTCCGGTTGTTGGAAAAATACAACTTGCAGGTCTTACCCCATCTCAGGCCAAGGAAAAAATGTCTAAAATCCTTGTAGACCATATTAAAGCGCCAGTAGTTGAGGTAAGGATTTTGAATTATAAAATCAATATGATGGGAGAGGTAGGCAGGGTAGGTCCAATTTTAGCTCCAAATCACAAAATCAACATTCTTGAGGCTATTACATCTGCCGGTGATATCCCAATGACCGGAAGAAAAGACAAAGTGCTTATTATTAGAGAAAATAAAGGGAAATTGGAATTTAGCCGGATTAACTTAAACAGTAAATCTCTATTTACAAGCCCTTATTATTATCTTCAAAAAAATGATATTGTTTATGTAGAACCTAACCGACTCAAAAGGCAACAGACCAATGAATTTTTGTTGTTCTACTTACCAACAATATCTACCTTGATTGCTTCTGCATTGTCTGTTTATGGCATTGTGCAACTTACAAAACGTTAAGCGTCAATACTGAATTATTACTCATCTCATATCAATGAGATTTTATTTAGTCAATAGTTACTTCATTTATGGATCAAAATCAACAATCTGCAGCTCAGGGAATTATCAAAGATCAGATTAATCAGAATTTTGATATTCGCCGGTTTTTGGCTTCAATCATCAGTTACTGGTATATCATCGTTTTATGTGTTGGTTTGGCCATTAGTGCTGCATTTTTATATTTGAGATATACCACTCCAATGTATCAGGTGAAAAGTTCTCTTTTACTGGATGGAGGAGAAACTGGTAGTGGTGGATCTCAATCAGGAGGTTCTGTACTAAAAAAGATAGGTCTTCAGGATGAGGGTATCAATATGTTCAATGAAATCATGCTCCTGAAGTCGCAGGATTTGATTAAGGAAGTCGTTGATTCTTTGGATTTGAATATCCGTTATTTTGTAAAGGGTAATGTTAAGGAAAATGAGATTTATGAAGAATGCCCTATCAAAATAATATTTGACACCAACGGTTATCAGGGTGGGTTTAATGAATTTTATGTGACGCAGGCTGCCAATAATGAAAAACCAATTGAAGGTTTATTTGAAATAACCTACAATGAAACAAAAAGCAGAATACCATTTGATACATGGAAGACTATGCCTTTTGGCAGAATGAAAATTGAATATCAGAATTCCAAGTATGTCAATAAGGGCTATATTGAAATGCCTATCAAAGTTGTAGCATTATCTGAAGTAGATGCAGTTGGACAGTTTTTATCAGTGCTTCAGATTTTCCCTTCAGATGGAAGAACCAGTATGTTGGAGTTGTCCCTGACAGATAACTTGCCCTTAAGAGCTATTGATTTTATTAATGTACTGGTGGTAAAATACCATGTTAATGAATTGTCTAACGCAGTTATTTCTGCTCAGAAAACAAGAGACTTTATTGATAAAAGACAACAGGATCTGGCTAACCAGTTAAAAGGCGTTGATTCAAGAGTTGAAGGAATCAAAGTGAGCCATAATATGATTGACATTGGTTCACAGGGAGGGTCTTATGTTGCTGGGAAAGAAGAATCTCAACAGAAGATAAACGAAATGATTATGGAGCGCCAGGCACTTAACGAAGTGAAATCAATGGTCTCCAACATTTCAGACAGCAAGTATCCCTTGGTTGCAGGTACTGTAGTAAAGGATCCGGTTTTGAATTCAATGATATCGAAGTACAATACAATTGCACAAAAAATTATTGTTGAAAAGCAACCATCACAAAGTTTGATTTTGGAAAAAGATATTGCCGAAATCACTACACTACGAAGCAGTATTCTTGAAGCTATAGGCAAGAACGAAACAGTCATCAGTTCTTCACTGCAGACAGCATATCAAAACTCTGCAAAATACAGCGGTCTGATTAACACTATTCCTGGTCTTGACAGATCAATTAATGACGTAAAACGGGAGTATGATGTATTGCAGAGCATGTACCTTACCCTTTTTCAGAAAGGTCTGGAGAATGAGATTGCCCTTAACGCCGCTTCTGCAAAGTCTAAATTAGTAGTACAGCCATACAGAACCGGCGGACCAGTAAAACCCGTCGCCAAGAGTGTTTATCTTTTAGCCTTTTTCGCAGGTTTCCTACTTCCTTGTGCAGCATTGGCTACCAAAGAATTGCTGAATAATAAAGTAATGAACGAAACTGATATTGAGGCAATGACCAATATCCCGATTTTGGGCTCAATCAATAAGGCGCCCGACGGAATGGAAGTGGTTATTGGTCCAAGTATCCGCACAGGCATCGCCGAGCAATTTCGTTTGCTTCGTACCAATCTGGAATTTATGGCAGTCAATGATAACAAGAAAGTTATACTTGTTACTTCCAGTGTGAGTGGTGAGGGTAAAACCTTCATCTCTATTAACCTTGGCCTTACATTGGCGCTGACACACAAAAAAGTATTGGTGATGGAGTTTGACCTTCGTAAACCAAAAATCAGTGAGCGCTTGAATCTGGACAGAGACGGTGGTATCAGTGCCTATCTGGCAGGCGTTATCAACGACCTTGATAAAGTTGTAAAACCATCTGGCTTGCATGGAAATCTGTTTATTGCAAACTGTGGAGCTGTTCCTCCGAATCCGGGAGAGTTGATTTTGCAACCCCGTAATAAACAAATGTTGGAAGATCTGACCGAAATATTTGATGTGATTATCATCGATACCGCACCTATAGGCATGGTATCGGATGCTACCATTCTGGCTAAGTATGCAGGAGTAAATGTATTTGTAACGCGTCAGGGTCGTACCATCAAAGGCCAGATTAAAATGTTGGATATGCTGTATCAGGATCGTAAAATCAGTAATCCGGCTATTATTTTCAATGGAGTAGAAAGAAGTAAAAAGTATGGTTACGGCTACGGCTATGGTTATGGTTACGGCTATGGCTATGGTTATGGTGGAGATGTAAGCGGCGGTGGTTATTATGAAGACGAAACTCCAAGTACTTCAGGGAAAATCAAGAATATTTTCAAGAAGAAAAATAAGGTGTAATACGTAGATATTGATTCGTCAAAAGAAAGAGCGCAATGAAAATCATTGCGCTCTTTCTTTATTGTTCTTCGGCCCTACGCGCTTCTACTTCGTATTTATTATGATAATACCCTTTTCGAAAACTCTCCAGAAAGTATTTTCCTAAAAAGGTAAAAAGACCATGCTGTTTAAATTGCCTGATATGCTCCAATTCATGCTTAAGCCACTTTTTGTTTTGCAGGAATTCGGATTTTGAAACTCCATACAGCAAAATTTTAGAACCCAATACCATAGCCATTCTCGGCTCTTTTAATTTTATGGAAGCCAATCTTGCAAGCGCTGAGTTCTCTTTGATAATATAGATCGGTTCTGGCTTCAATTATTTGGTGTTTTGTAAGGCAAAAATACAGAGATCTAAGCTTTACCTGACCTGATTAGTGCTAAATTTGCAGAAACAAAAACCGTTTATGTCTTATTTAAAAAGTGCACTCCGCCAATTTCAGTATTACAAGCTTTTGGGAGAGAAAGCAATGCAGCAATTAGAAGACGAGCAATTGTTTTTTAAACCAAATGAAGATACTAATAGCATTGCCATCATCATTCAGCATCTTTGGGGCAATATGTTGAGCCGTTGGACTGACTTTAAAACAACGGATGGTGAAAAACCCTGGCGTTTGCGTGATGCTGAATTTGAGATTCAGAAAATAGACAGAACAGAACTGATGCAAAAATGGAATGAAGGTTGGGATTGTCTATTTGCGGCAATTGACAGCACTGCTGAAGAAGAGCTTGGTGATATTATTTATATACGCAATGAAGGCCATTCCATAATGGAAGCGTTTAACAGGCAGATTGCTCATTATAGCTACCATGTTGGGCAAATTGTTTTTATGGGCAAATTGTTGAGCAAAAATGAGTGGCAGAGTTTATCAATACCTCGTAACAAATCCAACGAATATAACATGGGTAAATTTGACCAGGAAAAGTCTCAAAAACACTTTACTGACGAATGGCTTAATAAAAATCAATAGCTAATCCTAAGTAAAATCCTGCTCAATATCAAGAGCCAATAAACTGTTCACTTTTCTATCTGCAATTGCAAATCTCATATCATCATAGTAAATAGAGTCTGGAATCGCAATTACTTTCATGCGAGCAGCTTTAGCTGCAATTACACCGTTTACAGAATCTTCCAGAACGATGCATTGCAATGGGTCGCTCTTTAATTGCGCAGCACAATGCAGAAATACAGCAGGATGAGGCTTGCCATAGCCAACAGTATCTGCAGATGATAATTCTTGAAAATAATGTGATAGTTTAAAGAAATGAATTAAATCCTGTAGCATTCTAATAGGAGATGAAGTAGCAACACCAAGTTTGTAACCTTTGGCCACTAGTTGTTCCAACAGAATTACTGCTCCGGGCATAACCTTTGCCTGTTGCTTGGACAAAGCAATGATATGGTCAATTATTTCTTCCGCCACTTCATGGACTCCGGCACCTTGCCATGGATATTTGACAGCCCAGTAAGCTACCACCTCGTGTATTTTAAGGCCAGTTGTTTCTTTAAATTGATGTGTAGCAATAGGAATGTTATGCTTTTGTGCAACATGCAGCATGCTTATACTCCAAAGTGGCTCAGTATCTAATAATAAGCCATCCATATCAAATATTACGGTGTTAATCATCTGCTTCATTTAAAATTGGCACAAATATCAGTGTTGACGGGGGAAGTTTCGGGGGATTTTCGGCGGAATTTTTAAAATAAAGCAACAAGCTACGTCTTAAAATGATAATTTCGCTACTTCAAAATGCACTATAATTTTATGAAGTTAAAAGCTTTTTATGCGCTTCTGCTCGGAACATCCCTGCTCAGTGCGCCGTCTATGGCACAGACCAAAGTTGCGGCAACCGCTGCTAAACCTGCCGCCGCACAAGGTAGAATAAAATTTACAGAATATGATTTGGCTAACGGCTTGCATGTTATTCTGCACGAAGACCACGCAACACCTATTGTTACGGTTTCTGTAATGTATCATGTCGGTTCAAAAAACGAAGATCCCCAGCGCACGGGTTTTGCTCACTTTTTTGAGCATTTGTTATTTGAAGGAAGTGAAAATATCGGACGTGGTGAGTATATGAAATTGGTGCAGGCCAATGGTGGACAATTAAACGCTAATACTTCTCAGGATCGTACCTTCTATTTCGAAACACTGCCTTCCAATCAATTGGAGCTTGCTTTATGGATGGAGTCTGAAAGAATGTTTCAGGCAAAAATTGATGATATTGGTGTAGAAACTCAACGTAAAGTAGTAAAAGAAGAAAAGAAGCAAAGTTTTGATAACCGCCCTTATGGTCAGTTACTTAATGTCGTTTTTGATAATCTCTTCACCACTCACCCTTATCGCTGGAGTCCTATCGGTAAAGAACAATATATCGATCAGGCCAAAATCGAAGAGTTTATGGAATTTTATAAAACCTTCTATGTGCCTAACAATGCCGTTTTGGTAATTGGTGGTGACATTACAGAAGCACAGACAAAAGCCCTGATAGAAAAATATTTTGCAACAATACCAAAAGGTACTAAAGCAATACCTCGTCCTACAGAGGTAGAGCCTGTTCAAACTGCGGAGAAACGTACAACTTTCTACGACAACGTACAATTGCCGGCTGTGATTTTTGCTTATCATGGTGCTGCAATGGGTACAGATGATTTTTATGCTTTACAGTTGTTGAATCAGTTATTGTCTCAGGGTAAAAGTTCAAGATTCCAGAAGGAGATTGTAGACAAACAACAAAAAGCCCTTGCAGTTGGAGCATTTGCTTTGCCTAACGAGCAACCCGGTGCCGTGATGATGTTTGGTATTGCCAATATGGGTGTAAAACCTGAAGAATTGGAAAAAATAATGGATGACGAGATTGCTAAAGTACTTGCAGCACCTCTTGGAGATGCAGAGTACAAAAAATTGATGAATCAGGCAGAGAACGATTTTATCAGTCAAAACAGCCGTGTTGCTGGTATTGTTGAAAATTTAGCGACCAATTATACGTATTTCCGTGATGCAAATCTTATCAATACAGAATTGGGTCGCTATACAAAAATTACAAAAGAAGATTTGCAACGTGTTGCTAAGAAATACTTTACCAAAGAGAATCGTTTGGTAGTGCATTACTTACCTAAATCTGAAGAAAAGAAATAATTTTTAGCACCTCAACAATTCTTTGTTTTTACAAAAAAGAAAATATTCAATGAAAAAGATAACATTATCCATATTAGCCCTTGCACTTACTGCAAGCACTTGGGCGCAAACATTAGATCGTAGTCAGAGACCGAAGCCCGGTCCGGCTCCTGAAATAAAATTGGGCAAAACTGAAAGTTTTACTTTGCCGAATGGTCTGAAGGTTTTTGTAGTTGAAAACCACAAATTACCCACTGTTTCTATGTCTATTCAATTAGATATCCGACAAGAATTGCAAGGTAGCATGGCCGGCTATTCTGATTTTGTGGGTGAATTACTGTCCAGTGGTACAAAAACGCGTAGCAAGGATAAACTCAACGAAGAGATTGATTTTATTGGTGCTTCTATCTCTGCAAATGCAGAAGGAGCTTTTGCATTTGGTCTGAAAAAGAATCAGAACAAAATGATGGAAATATTGAGTGATATGATTCTTAATTCAGACTTTAAACAGGATGAATTGGACAAACTCAAAACACAGGCATTGTCAGGTCTGGAAACCAGTAAGAACGATCCGGACGCAATGATGGACAATGTTCAGAAAGTACTGAATTATACAACCAATCATCCTTATGGTGAAGTAGAAACCGAAGAATCGATCAAAGCAATTACACTTGATCGTTGTAAAAAATATTATGAGACCTATTTCCGCCCGAATGTGGCATATATGGCTATTGTTGGTGATATTACCGCTGCAGAAGTAAAACCTCTGATTGCAAAATACTTTGGTACATGGGTTAAGAAAGATGTGCCCGTTGCTATGTACAGTCAGCCGGAAGCACCATTGTCACCAAAGGTTGCCTTCGTTCCGCGCGATGCCTCTGTACAAAGTGTTATCAGTATAACAAGACCTATTGACTTAAAGCCCGGTGCTCCTGACGGTTTTGCTGCAAGTGTAGCAAATACTGTATTGGGTGGAGGTTCTCAAGGTCGTTTGTTCCTTAATCTTCGTGAAAAGCACGCTTGGACTTATGGCTCTTATTCCGGTCTTAATGCAGATATTCTGGTAGGTAATTTTGGTGCAGAAGCCAAAGCCCGTAATCCTGTTACTGATAGCTCTGTTGCAGAAATTATAGCAGAAATGAACCGTTTGCAAACAGAAGAAGTAGATAAAGAATCATTGCAAAATACGATCAATTATTTGGGTGGTGGATTTGCAATTGGTTTGGAGTCTCCACAGCGTGTGGCTCAATTTGCAATCAATATAGATCGTTATAAATTACCTGCAGATTATTATCAAAATTATCTTAAAAATCTAAATGCAGTAACAGCTGCTGACGTTAAAGCAGCTGCTCAGAAATACATGAATCCCCGCAACATGAATATCATTGTAGTGGGTAGCAAAGACGAGGTTGCGGCTAAATTGGGTCGTTTTGCAAAGAACAATGTGATTACTTATTATGACAATTACGGTA
The DNA here is from genome assembly GCA_040387755.1 of Bacteroidota bacterium. Taxonomy (GTDB): domain Bacteria; phylum Bacteroidota; class Bacteroidia; order Chitinophagales; family Chitinophagaceae; genus Rurimicrobium. The sequence goes on from JAZKDB010000001.1 coordinate 66,568, forward strand.
ATGTAATTGTTCCTTCTGAAACAAAATCTGCCGGTAATGTAAAGGCTGAAGATGTAATGAAGAACTATGCAAATGCTATTGGTGGCGAAAAAGCAATCAAAGGATTAAAAGATATCAAGACCATCAGAAAGGGAACCATGCAAGGTGGTGAAATCACCATTATGAATTTCCAGAAGGAAGGTACTAAAATGAAAGCTGTAGTTAATGGTACGTTTAACGGACAAACGATGAACCTTCAGCGTACGGTATTGAATGGAGATAAAGGATATCAGGAAGCTCAGGGTCAGAAGAAAAATCTGGAAGGTGCGGAGCTTGAAGGAGTCAAACAACAAGCTGATATGCAAGCTGAATTGAATCCGGAAAAATATGGTGTTAAGCGTTCAGTAAAAGGTATCGCTCAGGTAAATGGTGCAGAAGCTTATTGGATTGAAGCAGTAGATAAAGCCGGTAAAAAATCATCTGAATATTATGATGTAAAAACTAGTTTTCTTGTAAAACAAGTAGGAGCTGGTGAGGGTGATAATCCTGGAATGGTTGTTGAGTTTTCAGACTACAAAGAAGTACCAGGTGCCAATGGTTATAAGATTCCTTATACTTTGAAAATGATGGGTGGTGAATTTAAAATTCAATCTGTAGACATCAACAAAGGCATAGCCGATAAAGAGTTTGAGTAAGTTTGATTTTAAATTAAAATAGACAAGCCGCCGTAAACAATTGTTTACGGCGGCTTTGTTTTAGGTTGTTTTAAGAATGATTATTCCGTTTCTTCCGTTGCTTGCTTTTTGGGTTTTGGAGCAAAGTAGTAATGAACTCCTAGTGCAAAGCCAGCAGGATAAAGATTATAGCCAAGATTGAAAGCACTTGATTTTATGTTTTGATTGCTTGCAGTAGCTTTTGATGAACCATAGCTAGCAAAAATACTTGCAAAAGTTGCCTCAATACCCAATTTGGGCGTTACAAAATAAGTTACACCTGGTCGGATATCAAGGTTGAAATTAGGGCTTTCCCCAAAATTTCCCTCATTGATAGTTGTGTTTGAAATTGTTGTTGGCCCTGTTTTTTGCTCAGTAGTATTTTTTTCTTTGTTCCATATCCCTGTACTTAATGTGCCATTTACAAAAAATGCAAATCGCTTACTCAAGGTCTTGTTGTAACGTGCCAAAAAGTTAAACCCAAAATAGTATTCTTGTTTTTGTTGCTTTGTAAAATCAGTTGTTACACTATTAAGGTCATTTGTAGTACTATTCGCCGTCCTAACATTTAAGCCTAACCCTATTGCCCAATTTTTAGATACATAATAACCTGCTTGCGGTTCGATTGAAAAACCAGTGCTTTTTGAATCTCTCGAGCCAAGAGGAGAAGATGCTGAACTACTACTGGTGCTAAAACTAGATCTTCCTCCTATAAAAACTGTTCCTTTTTCGATTTGGGCATTCGCGCTAATGCTCAGCATTGAAATACTTGCAAATAGTAGTGACTTGATTTTTCGTTTGTTCATTTGTTGTTTGTTTTAGATAGGATGAATCAAATGTTGTAGTGTTAAATGCCTAAATGACAATTAATTGCAAATATTGCGCTAATTTATTGATAAAGACCTGTCATTGGCCATTTGTTTTGCGATAAGTTTAATGAACTATAAAAAATATCCTGAAATAGTTCTCTGTTTAAATTTTACTTTTGCATCAAATACAATTCCATTTTGAATTATTTCCAACTTTCTATAGCAATACCCAATGACGAAACTCGCGAACTACTCATTGCTGCCCTAAGTGAGCAAGGAGTAGAGGGTTTTGAAGAAGATGAAACCACACTTAAAGCATTCGTTTCAGAAGCGGATTATCAGGCAGTAGTAATTGCTGAAATTCTGCAGGAGTTTGGGCTTACATCAAAGTTGGAAACCATTGAGCCCACAAATTGGAATGCCAAATGGGAAGCGGATTTTGAACCAGTACTCATTAATGATTTTTGCACCATTCGGGCGCATTTTCACACAATTCCACTTACTACTAAGCATGAAGTAATTATTACACCCAAAATGTCTTTTGGTACCGGCCATCATGCCACCACCCATTTAATGGTGGCGCAAATGCAGCATATCGACTTTAAAGACAAATCTGTTTTTGATTTTGGAACAGGCACAGGAGTTTTGGCCATTCTTGCCGAGATTTTGGGCGCATCAGAAATTATCGCTATTGATAATGACGAATGGTCTTTTGAAAATACGCGGGAGAATATAGGGCTGAACAATTGCCATAATATCAGTGTGAGTATGGACAGCATTGAATCTGTTCAGCAAACATTTGACATCATATTGGCGAATATCAATCGCCATATTCTGCTCGCTTACATGCCCAAAATGTATCAGCTTTTGAACGATGGCGGTACATTATTAATGAGCGGCTTATTAACCGACGACGAGTTAATGGTGAGTGATGCTGCTAAAGCCGCAGGCTTTACTGTGCAAGGCGTATTTACCCGGAACAATTGGATTTCGATATTGTGCGCTAAATCTTAACCCAACAAACTGTCCAGATCTTCTTTAGGCATCACTCCAAATACTTTTTTACCATTGGGGCTAAATTCCGGTTGGCTGCAGGCAAATAGCTCGTCGATAAGCGCCTGCTGATTTTCAGACTGTAGATAATCTGTCTGAGCCATGGCCATTCTTCTGGCAATTTTTACCAGCATCGCATGGGCATTTACTTCTGTTGCTTTGCTGTTCTCATTTTTGCTATGTTCAAGCAGCTCATCCAGTACGTTTTTCTCTTCACCTGCAGACATTCCCGAAGGTATACCCTGAATAACAAAGGTGTTTTTACCAAAATGGCTGATATCAAAGCCAATTCTGGCCATATCCGGCAAAAGTGAAAGCAACAATGCTTCATCCTGCGGCATTACTTCATAGTTCAGCGGAAATAAAACTCTTTGCGAAACAGATTTCCCATCTTCCCATTGACTCATTAAGCGCTCGTACCAAATACGTTCCTGTGCCCTGCGGATATGGATATACATCAGTCCTGACTTTACAGTTGTTACCAACATTGAACCCTGAACCAGAAGTATATTTTGCTTTGCCGAGCCTCCGCTTAGTGAAGATTTTTGAGCAGGAGCTGTTGGTGAATTTGTCTGAATTTCTGCTTGTGTAAAATGTTTTTCCGGAATACTTCCTGCTATTTCATAGACTTCCTTCCAACGCGTAAGGCCATCTTTTTTGTCTATAAAATGGGCCTGATTTTTTTGTGTAAAACTATTGCTGAGATAACCGCTGCTGGCTTTGTCTATATCTTTCGAAGTAGCTGGCAATTGAACTGAAGGTAATTGTTGAATTTCTGCACTTAATGAAAAATCCAGAGATGGTGCAATGTTGTTTCGAGCCAAAGCGTGTTTTACCGATGCATTTAAGTAGGCGTACATCAATTGATCATCTTCAAATTTTACCTCTTGCTTTGTAGGATGCACATTGACATCTACCCGAGAAGGGTCTAGCTCAAGAAATAAAATATAAAAGGGGAAAAGGTCCTTCGGGATTAAACCTTCATAGGCTTGTACCAAAGCATGATTCAGGTAATTACTGCGGATAAACCGATTGTTGAGGAAGAAATATTGCATTCCTCTGGTTTTGGTAGCAGCATCCGGTTTGCCGACAAATCCATGTATGTTCAAAAAGTCTGTTTGTTCTGAGACCGGAACTAATTTCTTATCATAACTATTGCCAAAAAGCGCTACAATTCTTGCTTTCAGGCTGCCTGATGAAAGATTGTATTGCTCTGTTCCATTGCTGAAATAACGAAAACTGACAGCAGGGTAGGCTAATGCAATACGTGTAAATTCATCAACAATATTGCGCAGTTCTGTGGTATTGCTTTTGAGAAAATTCCGGCGTGCCGGTACATTAAAAAACAGATTTTTCAGCATTATATTGGTTCCTGTAGCTGCAGCACAAGGTTCCTGACTCAATACCTCGGATCCTTCAATGATTATCTGGTTGCCCACCTCATCTTCAATTCTTCGGGTTTTCATTTCCATTTGGGCAACAGCAGCCATTGAGGCTAAGGCTTCTCCCCGAAAACCCATAGTGCGGATGGTAAACAAGTCCTCAATTTTTTGAATTTTGGAAGTGGCATGTCTTTCAAAACTCATCCGCGCATCTGTAGGTGACATTCCTTTACCATTGTCAATCACCTGAATCAGTTCTTTACCAGCATCCTTAATGACCAGTTGTATTTCTGTGGCTCCTGCATCAACAGCATTTTCCAGCAATTCTTTGACAGCCGAGGATGGACGTTGTATAACTTCGCCGGCAGCAATTTGATTGGCAATATGATCGGATAGCAGATTGATAATGTCGGACACGAAGAGATATTTTGGATAGCGAAGATAAGCAAAATATATAGCCTGATAAATGCATTATGACGTTATACATGCAATCAAAATCTCTCCTCCGCACCAAGGCCAAACAAAGCAAAGTCGTAAAGGGCAGGGTCCTTTTCATTTAAGGTTTTTAATTGCTCTGTTAATGCTACCGCATTTTGCCAATTTGAGTTTGTATTGGGCAATAGGCCAAATCGATGTGCTACATTGGCAACGTGCACATCCAGCGGGCAGATTAATTGTGCAGGACTTACCTTTTTCCAAATCCCAAAATCAACCCCCATCTTGTCTTTGCGTACCATCCAGCGCAGGTACATATTCAATCTTTTACAGGCCGATTTTCTGGCGGGTGTAGCGATATGTTTTTTTGTCCGTTCCGGAAAATCTTCCAGACTAAAGAAGTAGTTGTGAAAATGAATCAGCGCCTGTTCTGTATTTGGATGATTATATTTTTTTGATGGTACAAAGGCATCTTCCAGACTATTGTGTTTGCTGTAATGATATTTGAAGAATTCAATAAAATAGAAAAGGTCAGTAGCATTGAAGGTGCGATGAGCAAAATGCATCATCTGTTTTAAGTCGCTTTCCTGATGCTGCAGCATAAACTGATGCGGCGATTCGTCCATCCATGCCATCAGCTTATTGCTGCTGTTGATAATGGTAGTACGATTTCCCCAGGCCAGTATTGCCGCAAAGAATCCTGCTATTTCAATATCCTGAAGTTTCGAGAATCGGTGAGGAACAATGATAGGGTCTTTGTCAATAAAGCCTGGTTGGTTGTATTGTGTTGCCTTTTGATGGAGGAGATTTTTGAGTGCGTCGTTCAACTTAATAAAGTGTTATTGCTGTTGTGGTATCGTTTAAAATTTTACCATTTTTAAATTCTGCTACAATTTCAAATTGCATTTTTGTATTCCCTGCATTAGGTTCTTGACTAAGGTATAAAGGGATAGAAATATTCAATGATTTTAAAGGGTGTCTGGCGATAAAATCAGCAATAGAAGTTTTAACCAGCTTTGTTGGTTGGTGACCATACTCAAAGTAATTAAAATATTCACTCACGTCTGAACCAATCGGGTGGCCGGAATTAAAGCTTTGTAAGGTATTGATGCGGATGTTTTTCAGTGTATCTCTTGCGATAAAATCCTCTTCAGCGCATTTACAGGCAAAAGCACTGTTCATCAAAGAGCTCTTTAACTGTCTTATCTGTACAGTTTGTTTTGTATCGAACTGAATTTGTAAACCATACTTAGGCAATTGAAAGGAATCCTTGTTTGTCTGGACATACAAGAAATCTGTATCTCCCTGAAATGTGAATTCAATATGGCTTACGTGGATATCTTCTATTTTAAAGAAATAACTTTTAGGTTTAGGGCAGCTGCAGCACGCATTGGCCAATACAATGAGGTAATAAAAAATAGTAATCAGCATGCTGTTACTCAATAGCTTTTTCATTGTTTTATCGTTTTAAATAGATTGGTTTACAAAGTGCGTGCATTGTTTTACCACTTTTAAATTTGAAAATTAATTCCAATGACATCATATTACTTATATCTCCGGCATTCTGGAAGAACAAATCCATATTTATAATTCCTTTTGGGTTGTAAGAATGATTGAATTTGTAAATAATATTTCCAAGCATGTCATACTTTATTTCCTTATTGTCATTGGTATTGATCATGTATCTTAAAAAGCCACTAACGTCACTGCCGGCAGGAAATGTCTCATTTAATTTACTTAAAGTAATTAACTTAATGCTATCTAGTTCGTCGAATGCAGTATACGAATCTCCGGTACAATCGCATGCGTATGCGCTGTTCATGAAATTGAAGAAATTCCCCTTTTTATTATAGACAATATCATAGCTGGATTGAATATTGATTCCAAACTGTTTGTAGTCTATGGTGTCTGCTAAAGTTGTTTCTGTTGTGAAAGATTTATTGCCATCAATATGGTAGATAATGTTTTGCGCTTTTAATTCATTGTATTGGAATTTACCTGTCTTTGGTATCGGGCAATTACATTGGTTCTTAATACAACCAATTAAAATGGTGGAGTAATACAAAACAGCAATGATGAGGCTTTTTTTGACAATGTTTTTCATGGTTTTTTGTTTTTAGGGTAAAAGAAAAATCCTGCTCAAATATACTGAGCAGGATTTCTTTGTATTTGCAAAAACGGGAATATTATTTTGCCGGTTCTGCCGGTTTGGGATCTTCAACAACCGTTGGCGCAGCAACAGTTGAATCAATAGTTGTTTCGGCACTTTCTTTACCTGCACAATGAGGACAGGCACAATCTTCTTTGCCAGTGCATTCAGCACCTGCTTTATCAGCACAACATGCACCTTTGCCATGTTGCATCACCGCATCACACTCTTCCTGTGTACAACCTGCTGAAACACAAGCATCCATCATCATTGATAGTTTTGCTTTTCTGTGCTCCTGTATATTATCGTGGAATAAACCGCTCAAAGTAGGCGCAATAACCAAAGAAACAATAGACATCAATTTGATCAGGATGTTCATCGAAGGACCCGAAGTATCTTTAAAAGGATCACCCACAGTATCACCAGTTACGGATGCTTTGTGTGGTTCAGATTTTTTGAAATAAGTCTGGCCATTGATGTCCACACCTTTCTCAAAAGATTTTTTAGCATTATCCCAAGCACCACCAGCGTTATTCTGGAACATACCCATTAATACACCACTCACGGTAGCACCTGCAAGGAATCCACCCAAAACCTCAGGGCCTAAAAGGAAACCAATAATTAATGGAGATACAATTGCTATCGCACCTGGCAACATCATTTTTTTGATAGAAGCTTCAGTCGAAATCGCCACGCATTTGTCGTATTGAGGCTTACCTGTTCCTTCCATAATACCCGGAATTTCGCGGAACTGGCGGCGAACTTCTTCCACCATAGCCATTGCAGCCTCACCTACCGCACGGATAGCGAGTGAAGAAAAGATGAATGGAATCATTGCACCGACAAACAAACCAGCCAATACATCAGCTCTGTAAATATCAATACCATCAATACCTGCGATACCGACGAATGCAGCGAATAAAGCTAAAGCAGTCAATGCAGCAGAAGCGATTGCAAAGCCTTTACCGGTTGCAGCTGTAGTGTTACCTACTGCATCCAGAATATCTGTTTTTTCACGAACATCAGCTGGTAGTTCACTCATTTCAGCAATACCACCTGCGTTATCTGCAATTGGTCCGAAAGCATCAATTGCCAATTGCATCGCTGTAGTGGCCATCATACCTGCAGCTGCAATAGCCACACCGTACAAGCCTGCAAAATGATAAGAACCATAGATACCTGCAGCCAATACAAGGATTGGTAAGAAAGTAGATTCCATACCCATAGCCAAACCGCCAATGATGTTGGTAGCATGTCCTGTAGCCGATTGTTTTACAATACTCATTACCGGGCGTTTGCCCATAGCGGTGTAGTATTCTGTGATAATACTCATCAAAGTACCTACTGCCAATCCAACAAGGATAGAAAAGAAAACATCCATGTTGGTGAATTCAAATCCACGCAAAGTCATTGTTGCAGGAAGAATATTGGTAGCCAGAAAGAAACAGGCTATAGCTGTCAAAACGATAGAACCATAGTTGCCCATGTTCAATGCGTTTTGCACTTTAGTTGTGCTCAAGCCAGCGTTTTCAGAAATGCGAACAAAGAATGTACCAATAATAGAAAGAATAATACCTACACCGGCTATCAGCATAGGAAGCAAGATAGGAGCAAGACCACCAAAGGCATCACCACCACTTACTGTTTCACGACCCAGAACCATTGTAGCCAAAACTGTAGCCACATAAGAACCGAACAAATCGGCACCCATACCCGCTACGTCACCTACGTTGTCACCTACGTTATCTGCAATCGTTGCAGGGTTACGCGGATCATCTTCAGGGATACCCGCTTCTACTTTACCTACAAGGTCAGCACCTACATCGGCAGCTTTGGTATAAATACCACCGCCCACACGAGCAAACAAGGCAATACTTTCAGCACCCAGCGAAAAACCGGTTAATACTTCGATAACCAATTTCATTTCGTGACTGTCTACGGCAGCATCCGGAGCAAAAGCCATTTTCAATACAATGAACAATGAACCAAGACCCAATACTGCTAGACCTGCAACACCCATTCCCATTACGGAACCACCGGTGAAAGAAACTTTCAATGCTTTGGCCAATGAAGTACGTGCCGCTTCAGCAGTACGTACGTTTGATTTGGTAGCAATACGCATTCCCAGAAAACCTGCCAATGCACTAAAGAAAGCACCTACGATAAATGCTAAAGCAATAGTCCAGTGACTGTTGGCGTCGCTCATACCCATAAAGCCTAGTAAAAGAGCTGCAATGATGACAAAATAGCTCATTACTTTATATTCTGATTTCAGAAAAGCCATAGCGCCATCGGCGATGTAGCCGGCAATCTCTGTCATACGTGCATTGCCCGAGGGTTGCTTGGTTACCCAGGCACTTTTGATAAAGGTGTACAGCAGTGCAACGACACCAAACACAGGGACGAGGTAAAATAATTTATCCATAATTGATTTGAAATTGTTAAAAAATAAATTTTTCTAAGGTGGGCAAAAGTAGGGGCTTTCGTTGCAAAAAACAAGCCTGAAGGCAAATATATAAGGATAAAAATCAGCAGAATTGCTAAGTTGGTGTATAACAGAGCTTTTCTGAGTTCGATGCAAAAAACAAAACCCGCACTCACAGTGCGGGTTTTATCAATTATTATTAAAGATAATTAGAATCGGATATTTAAGTCGCGCGTGATACTGTTGCTTCTGAGTGAGTCTCTGGTATCTTTTGTCAAACCTATTTGCAGTTTTTGGGTGTAGGTGCGTGTAGTGAATAAACCCATCACATCTTTGCCTTTTATATTAGTATATAAAGGACGGATTTCATCGGCGGTAACTCCGCCTTTGTTTGAATTCAAATCTCTATAGCGTTGATATTCAATACCTGCAACATAAAGAATCATATCGCAAGAATCCATAAAGCGATATTGATTGGCACTTTCAGGTTTCCCCATTGCGTCAACCAGAAAATCGTAGAAATTTTTGTTTTGGGTAATGAAAGTTACGTTTGTTGAAACTCCGGGATTAAAGTTTCCGGATAATGAAAAACTATTGAAATCCGCATGTTTTTTAGTAGAAACGCCGGTAACTATATTACTGTCCGTCCAGTTGAAGCGTAAAATAAGTTCTGTCGCTCCAACACTGTTTGGTATATCGGCATCAAAGCTTGTTTCGTCCATCTTACCATTTTCACGTATTACTTGTTCGAATGACAATTGATATAAGCCTGATTTCCATTCACGGATACCAAACTTTGATGGGTCGTCATTGTTAATGATGTTAGTGGTTGCCGAGTCAACATTTCCTGTTTGGGTGTTAGTAATGACCAATCGGTATGTATAAGCTGCATTTAAGGGATGCTTAAATTTAAAGGCATAGTTTGGTGTATTGAAAAATGCACCTGTAGCTTTTGGGAAACCTTCAATCGCTAAATCTACTTTGGCCAAAGGTATAGTAGTTACCAAACTCCCAGCCGAAGTCAATTCTTTAACAACAACACTTAATGAGTTGTAAAAGTTGGAATCTGCAATTTTTGCCATATCAATTGCGCTTTGGTTTTCATCCATAAATGCTTTTTGAATACGGACATAATGAGCAGTATCGGCGCGGTTGAGCAGACCGTATACAACTGTAATATTTTTATAAGGGGCAGCTATATTTAATTTTTCATTGCAGGATGCCAGGCCAGACGCTGAAGCCAGTAATAGAATGGATTGGATAATTTTTTTCATACAAGGACCAAAGGTCAGTTCTTTTTTTTAGGTGACAAAGATAAAGCATTCGGATACAGAAAGTACAAACGCTAAAAAGCTAAATGAATTGTGGGAATGCATCAAAAATCATCTTTTTCTTGTAGGTTTGCGCTCTTCGAAATAAATATTCCCAACAAGATTATGCGCAGCATTTTTGTCAAAGAAATTAATTCATTTTTCAGTTCGATTGTTGGTTATGTAGCCATAATCGTATTTCTGATGGCTTGTGGCTTTATTTTATGGGCTATCCCGCAGACCAGCATTCTGGATTATGGATACGCCACTCTTGACAAATATTTTGAATTGGCGCCGTGGTTATTAATGTTTTTGATTCCCTCTGTAACTATGCGTGCGTTCCCCGATGAGTTTAAAAGTGGAACAATTGAATGGCTCTCAACAAAGCCATTGAGTAGCTTGCAGATTATTCTTGGCAAGTATTTTGCTGTTTTGGTTTTGGTTATCTTCGCTTTATTGCCTACACTTCTTTATGTGTTTACTGTTGGTAATCTATCTGTTGTAGCCAATAATCTTGATACAGGCGGTATAATTGGTTCATACATTGGCTTACTCTTTTTGGCAGCGGCCTATACAGCTATAGGCTTGTTTTGTTCATCATTGACCAGCAATCAGATTGTCGGGTTTTTAGTGGCATTATTTGCTTGTTACTTATTATACTCCGGTTTCGATGCTATCAGCAGTATTCCTGCTTTTTACGGCGGATTGGATTACTATTTGTCCATGATAGGTCTTTCATTTCATTATAATTCTATTAGTCGAGGTATCATTGATACACGAGATGTGGTGTATTTTTTATCTGTAATTGTATTATTTGTTTCACTTACACAATTATCACTCAGCCGCCGCACCTGGGATACTGCACAACAAGATTAACTTATTTACTATTTTATTTTAATGGCTACAAATTCTTCAAACAAAAGGAAAAACCAACAGCGCCAGGCAAGCATTCGCATTGTTTTATTGCTGGGCATTTTGGTGTGTGTCAATTTATTGGCATCTCGTCTCCATTATGGTCTTGACCTCACCGAAGAAAAGCGTTTTACACTTTCAGCTTCTACCAAACAAATGTTGCGGAATATGGATGATGTAGCGGTGATTGATATTTATCTGAAAGGCGATGATTTGCCTGCAGGTTTTAAAAGATTGGTGGCCTCTACCCGCGAACGTCTTCAATATTTCAAAGAAGAGGCAGGTAAAAAAGTTGTTTTCCGCTTTATTGATCCTTTCGAAGGTAAGTCGGAAGCAGAAAAGGGTCCTATATTTCAGGATTTGGCCAAAAAAGGTATTAACGGTACAAATCTTCAGGTGAAAGATGAGGATGGCTATTCTGAGAAAATAGTTTTCCCTTCTGCCCTGGTACGTTACAAAGGAAAGGAATACCCTATAAATCTATTGGAGAATCAGCAACCTGGCATGAATCCGTTTGAGGTGTTGAATAATTCTGAAACCTTACTGGAATATAAATTTGCCAGCGCCATCAATTTTCTTGGTCAGCCCGACCAGCCTACAATTGGCTACGTTATGGGTAATGGTGAAAATCTGGGTATTAATACGAGAGATGCACTGAGTACGCTCAGATCAATTTATCATTTGGACACCCTTGATTTGCATAATAGTATTAAAATTCCCGGACCCGGCTTAGGTACTTACGAGGCCATCATCATCAATAAGCCTCGTGAAGCTTTTGAGGATAAGGATAAATTTAAGATTGACCAGTACATTATGCGTGGTGGCCATGTACTGTGGTTGCTTGATGGAGTTTCTGCCAGTATGCAGGATATGGTAGATAGTACGGGCAAAAACACTCAGTCTTTCCTGACCAGAGAATTACCACTCAATCTGGATGACATGCTATTTAACTATGGGGTGCGCATCAATCCCGATTTGATTGAAGATATGGATTGTAACCCTATTCCGGTTACGGTGGGTATGATGGGTGATCAACCTCAGATAGAATTACGCAGCTGGTATTATTTTCCTGTACTGATGCCAACATCAAATCACCCGATTGTTCATAACCTTGATCCGGTTATGACCAATTTTGCGAGCAGTATAGATACTATTGCCAATGAGGGAGTTCGAAAGACAATTTTATTGGCTTCTTCAAAATACAGCAGGGTAGCACCACATCCGGTAAGGGTGAGCCTGAGCATGATGGCCTATAAGCCAGACAATAAATTATTCAATAAGCCATACCGTCCTGTTGCAGTTTTGCTGGAAGGCAAATTCAGTTCGGTATTTAATAACCGCTTACAGCCTGATTTTCTTAAGGTGTTGAAGGATTCGCTTAAGATGCCCTTTAAATCTCAATGCGATTCGCCAACCAGTATGATTGTGATATCTGATGGAGATTTGATTGAAAATGATTATACAGAAAGAGAGGGGACAATGGATATGGGTTATTGGCGTTTTACACGCAATACATTTGCCAATAAGGCTTTTTTGCTCAACTGTATGGAGTATCTGACCGATCGTTCTGGTTTGCTGGAAAGCCGTTCAAAAGATGTCAAATTAAGATTGCTGGACAGCGGGCGTGTAAAAGCTGAGAAGTCAAAATGGCAATGGGTGAATATAGCTATCCCCAATGTTCTCATCATTTTATTTGCTGTGGTATATCTTTTCTTCAGAAAAAGGAAATACGAAAAGCAATTGTAATCTTTGGGTTTATAAGTACACAATAGTATGGGAAAAACATTAGTTTATATAGTTTTATTAGGCATTTTAGGTTTTGGCGTTTATTATTTTCTGGTGCGTGATAACGAAGCTTTGTATCAGGAAAGTGAAGCCAATTTTACATTCAGGGATACTTCATCAATAGGTAAGATTTTTCTTGTTGATAATGAAGGACATTCAATTTTGCTGGAAAGAAATAAAGACAACAGATGGACGCTGAATAAGCAGTATCCCGCAATGCCGTTACAAGTAGTCAATATCCTTACCTGTTTGAAAATGCAAACAGCACTTAAGCCTGTGAGTGAATTGGAGCATGACAGAGTTGTGAAATTATTGGCCGGTTTATCTACCAAGGTAGAAGTCTATGATTTAAATGGAAGAAAAATCAGAAGTTTTTATGTTGCAGGTCAGGGCCCCAATTATCATGGTTCTTACATGATAATTGAGAACGCCAAACAGCCTTATCTGGTAGAGGTTCCGGGTTTTGATGGATACCTTACTCCCAGATATACCACCGCTCTGAATGATTGGCGTTCGCGCGCACAGATTGAATTACCTGCAGACAGTATCGCAAGTATTTCGGTGCAATACAGCAACCAACCCTTAAATTCCTTTCTCCTGAAAAACATCAAAGGAGGACTTGATATGATTGTAGATCCCGCTGTTAAGAGTAAATTTCCTCAGTTCAATACTAAAAGAGCCATTGCTTATCTGGATTTCTTCAAACTGGTGAATGCCGAAGGATATCTGAATGGATCTGAAGGTCTGGATACGCTGATTAGCAATGCCCCACTAAGGTGTAAACTGGATATTATCAAGACTAATGGACAAACAATAGATCTGGATTTGTACTGGGTGGATAAGACCGATGAGGCTTTGCATTCAGAAGAAAATATTGCAGTGCAAAAAGATAATCCCAGCAAGGTGGATAGAATGTATGCTGTAAATCATGGCACGCATGATACCCTTCTTGTTCAGATGCGTAGCTTCGAAAAACTACTGCGTACCAGCACCGATTTTTATCAGTCAACACAATAAATTGGAGACAACTCCTTTCTCATTTTGCACAGTCTGGAAATGAGAATTTTGAATTTCCCCAAACCTCTACTATCAAGGCCATTCTTGCTTCGCTTTTAAAGAACGTTTTGTGATGCGGCTTTACATTTTAAGTGTATTGCAAAAATAAAGAACGCCACAACATTGTTGCGGCGTTCTTTTATTGATTGGTTGTGAAAAATTATTCTAAACATCAATTTTTGCATATTTGGCGTGGCTTTCGATAAACTCACGGCGTGGCGGAACTTCATCGCCCATCAGCATCGCAAAGATACGGTCGGCCTCAGCAGCACTGTCAATCGTTACCTGTTTTAGTGAGCGTGTTTCAGGATTCATTGTGGTGCTCCACAATTGTTCTGCGTTCATCTCTCCAAGACCTTTATATCGCTGAATGCCTACACTTTCTTCTTTGCCATTGGCCATTCTTGCTACTGCACGTTTACGGTCATCTTCGGTCCAGGCATATTCTTCATCTTTACCTTTTTTTACTAAATACAATGGAGGTTGCGCCAGATATACATAACCTTGCTGCACCAATGCATTCATATAGCGGAAGAAGAATGTTAAAATCAATGTGGCAATATGCGAACCATCCACATCGGCATCGGTCATGATGATGATTTTGTGGTAACGAAGTTTTGTCAGGTTCAATGCTTTTGGATCTTCAGGTGTACCTACACTCACGCCAAGAGCGGTAAACATATTTTTAATCTCTTCGTTTTCGTAAATTTTATGTTCCTGCGCTTTTTCTACGTTCAATATTTTACCTCGTAAAGGCAAAATAGCCTGATAGTGACGGTCGCGACCTTGTTTAGCTGTTCCTCCAGCCGAATCTCCTTCCACCAGATATAATTCGCAACGTTCAGGATCTTTATCGGAGCAATCCGCCAGTTTGCCGGGCATTCCACCACCAGATAGTACGCTTTTACGTTGTACCATTTCGCGGGCTTTACGTGCAGCTGCGCGTGCCTGTGCGGCAATAATTACTTTGTCAATGATAATACGGGCTTCTTTAGGATGCTCTTCAAGATAAGCTTCCAGAACACGGCTAACAGATACATCCACCACACCCATCACATCATTGTTGCCCAATTTTGTTTTGGTTTGTCCTTCAAACTGTGGTTCAGGAACTTTTACCGAAATAATAGCGCTGATCCCTTCGCGGAAGTCATCACCCAAAATCTCCACTTTAGCTTTTTCGAACATCTTGTTCTTGTCGCCATAAGATTTGAACACGCGGGTAATGGCCCTGCGGAATCCCGCAACGTGCGTACCACCTTCGATGGTATTAATATTGTTGACATAAGAAAAAATATGCTCGCTGTAAGATGTATTGTAGCTCAAAGCCACATCTACTGCTACATTGGTTTCTGCATCATGTGTTTCTACATAGATAGGGAAGGGGAGCAGGGGTTCACGCTTTCCATTGCGGTCCAGCATCTGTACGAACTCTACAATACCGCCTTCACTAAAGAAATTTTCTACAATGTTTGCACCATTATCATCTTGCTCACGCTCATCGGTAAGGGTGATGCGGATACCTTTGTTCAGGTAAGACAATTCGCGAAGGCGGCCTGCCAATATCTCACGCACATATACATGCTCTTTGAAGATGCTATGGTCGGGCAGGAAGTGAACATGGGTTCCACGTTTCGTTGCTGTACCAATTTCGCGAACCGGGTATTTAGGAATACCACAGGAGTACTCCTGTTCAAATTTTTTGCCTTCGCGCTCTACGGTAACGTGCAGCATACTGCTCAATGCGTTTACACAACTGACACCCACACCATGCAATCCACCAGATACCTTGTAAGAATCTTTGTCAAATTTACCTCCGGCATGCAATACGGTCATCACCACTTCAAGTGCTGAGCGACCTTCTTTTTCGTGCATGCCCGTAGGGATACCACGTCCGTCATCCTGTACACTGATAGAATTGTCTTCGTGAATAATCACTTCGATGTGTGTACAATGTCCTGCAAGTGCCTCATCGATAGAGTTGTCCACCACTTCATATACAAGGTGATGAAGACCTTTCTGGCCAATATCGCCAATGTACATCGCAGGTCTTTTACGCACCGCTTCCAAGCCTTCCAATACCTGAATACTATTGGCTCCATAATCTGCCGGTGCCTTAAGAACTTCGTTTTCTGTACTCATTATTTATTTATAAAAATGATTGTTTACTTCTTTGAAAAATAAAGCCCGAAAAAAGATAGGTTTCTTCGTTCTGAAGGCTTCACAAAAGTACCGAAAAATGAGGGTAAAAACAATTAAAATATAGACTGTTTTGGGCCTCAAAACAGATTGTGTATAAGCTGAGTTTTTTTGTGGAAATTAAGTCATGTTGAAACGTATTCAGGAGTCTCTTTAATTTCCTTTTACCTGTGTTTATTAGTCTTTCCCTTCTTTTACCACATCATACCATAGCTGCACCAGACCTGATGAGTAGGCAATGCTTTGTTTAAGCTGTAAGTTTTGCTCAGGAATGCCTTCTTTGAACAATCGTACGCCGCCGCCCAACAAATGAGGAATAACCGACACAATTACCCTGTCAAACATTTTGTTTTTTATTAATTCGAAGACAATCTCCGAACCCCCATCACAATAAATGTTTTTGCCCTCCTGTTTCTGCAATTTTTTGACCAAAGCCACTACATCTTTATTGTAAATGGCATGTCCTTTTTTGCCTTTTTTTGTTTTAGAGATAACATAAATGGCTTTGTCTTTGTGTGGGACACCTTCTCCAAAAGACAATACCTTGTCAAAGGTCTTTCGACCCCAGATGATGGTGTCAATATTGCTCAGATAATCCTGAAATCCATAGTCTTCTCCGGGCCTTTCTACTATAGACAGGAAATCAATATTGTCGTCTTTCTTTGCTATGTAGCCGTCCAGACTCATAGCGATATAAAGATATAGTTTGCGTTGCATTACATATGATGTTTCGTTGATACAATAATAAACATCATTGGTTGAAAGGGATACTAAAGAAAACCGAAAAGTTTTCCTGTATTACACTTTCTCATCATTATTTTTTGCTCAATAATTCATTTGTGAGGTTTTTCAGGTCTTTAAACGGAATGTCTGCCAAGGCTTTGAGATTTGTTTGGCGGGACTCGGCACTTAATTTATAGAGTGGCGAGTTTTCCCGATAATGCGCTTTCTTGTCGGGAATGAACAGGAGTAAATCATTAGGCTCACAATTCAGGGCATGGCACAATAATTCAATATGGTCCAGACGAAAGCTTTTAGAACCGCCATTAAGGATATGACTGGCTGTATGGCGCGTAAATCCGGCATTCATCAAGAAAGCATGCGGTTTGTGTATTCCCCGGGCCTTCAGTAAAGGCTCCAAATCGATAGACAACATAATATTGAAATTGTTTTTGAGCACAAATATGGCAAAAAACAACTTAATTATGCCAAAATCTGTGATAAAATTGATAAAACTTGTGATAAATGTGTCAAAATTTGTAACAATGTTGCTAAAATCTGTGATAAATATGCCAATATTTGTGATATTGTTGCCATCATCTGTGATAAATACGCCAATATTTGTGATAATGTTGTCATCATCTGTGATAAATATGTCAACATCGGTGATAAATATGCTGCATAAGCTTTAGTTTTCGTCTTTTCTAATATAAAATATGAGGATAACAGTGTTGTGCACAGTATCTGATATTTAAGGGACCGAAAAAAAATTGAATCACAAGGCAACCTTTTTACCTCTTTCTGCATTTTAGTAACAGAGCACAGCAATAATTTGAATGAATATTCCTTTAAATCCAAAAACACCTGAATACAAGTTGGCACAGGAGTGCAGGGCAGGCAACCAGGCCGCTCAGCATAATTTGTATCAATTGTACGCCAAACAGTTGATGGTGCTTTGTCTGCGCTATGTAAGTAATGAGGAAGATGCTAAGGAAATATTGACAGACACTTTTGTTACTGCTTTCAGGAATTTTTCAAAGTTTGACTACAAAGGAGAGGGCAGTGTACAGGCATGGCTTAAGCGCATTGCCGTCAATCAATGCCTGATGCATTTACGCAAAAACAAGTTGCGCTTTGAAGAAATCAAAGACAAGCATGAAGGGCAAGTAAATAATAATGAAAATGTACTGGAGCAAATGAGTGCTAAAGAAATAATGCAGCTCATTCACAATCTTCCTCCGGGCTACAGGACAGTATTTAATCTCTATGTTTTTGAAGAGATGCCGCATAAAGATATTGCCGCTTTGTTGCAGATTTCGGAAAGTACCTCCAAGTCGCAATTATATAAAGCAAGGCAATTACTGCAAAAGCAATTAATACAACAAAAAAAGGAAATTTTATGAATCAGCATATCGACGAATTATTAAGGGACAAAATGAAAGGAGCCTCTATAGATGAGCTGATGGAAAGCTATGATGAGGAAGCCATCTGGCAACAGATTAATAAGAAAAATAGGCCTCTGCTAAAGGCGAAGAATCTTTATGGAATGCAGTATTGGCGATATGCGGCAATATTGATACTAGGCTTATTGCTGGGTTTTTATTTTGATAAAAATAAGGAAACTGAGGTGCTGACCGAACAAAGGATAAGTACCGGAAAAGCACATATGGATACTGTTTTCATTAATACTCCTATGCCGAAAATTACACCAATGACTTCATCATTTCCTGCCAAAAAGACAAACCAAATCAGGGTTATAAAAAGTATGCATAAGGAATCTGGAGACAACAACGAAATGCCATTAGTGCAGGAAACAAGAACAGAAATCCGACAGGAAGAAAAGGCGATTGTGCTAGCCGTAAAGAAGGAAATAAGGGTGGTTTATTTTGAAGATATTCAAATGGAGGATAAGGCACTTGCCACTATTTCCGAAAAAAAATCAAGACGGAAATTGCTTCAGGTAAATATGCCTCAAAGTAAAGAAGCCACATCGCAGGAATTGCCATTAAGAAGTTTTGTTTATGCCCTCAATCAATAATTTATCAACTATGAAAAAGAGAATTTGGATTACACTTTTAGCTTGCAGTTCTGTTATTTCAACCCATGCGCAGTTGTACATAAAAACACCCGGTGGCAAAAAGCCTGACAGAGTAGAAGATTTATTTGATACGAATAAGGATGAATTGGATTTGAATTTTCAAATTAATATCAGCAAGGGGGTCATGTTGGATTTTGCTATTACCAGAAATGGCTTGTGGAAAGGAAAGGAAGAATTCCGGAAGCCATTGATTATAGCATCACAGCAGCTAAAGCTCTATGCCGATTCGCTGAAGCCTTTTGCCAATTCAAAACGACTGGACATATATGTAGGCAAAAGTGAGGGAGAAGTGGTTAGCAGATTTGGCTCAAGCCAGAAGCATAATAATATTCGTATTGATAAGTCCGGCGAATTAGAGGCATTAAAAATGAACAGTGATACACTGCGCATTGTTAAGGCTTATGAATACAAAAGGATAGGTGGCGTGCCCATGGCAGAACGATTTCAATATACTTTCGAAATGAAAGAATTAAAGGATTTTTCTTCAATCATTGAGGATGAGCATTGGGTGGACATGGCTGTGCAAATGATAGATTCAGTTTTGGGCGTGTACCGTGATAAGTGGAGGAATCCGGATGCTGAATTTCACTCATTGTATGTGAAGTATAATCCAAGAGATACAGTACTTCCGCTTTTTATCAGTAAAAGACGTTTGGCGGATTTTAATAGAATGTCTGGCATTCTAACATTAAGCGGTGGTTTCGGCGTATCTCTGGTCAGAAATACCCTTTGTCCCGGAGTGAATGCCGGTATCCAGTTTCATTTTAAGGGAGATGTAGAGGAGGTTCCCTTTGTAAAAGTTTCGATGAATACTATAATGCGTTTTGAAGAGCAGGCAGATAAGAAATTCAGAGGCTATACGACAGGTTTTCTTAATGCCGAAATAGGCATTCGTACCAATGAAGATGCCCCATCAAATAGAAATTTTTTACTGTCTGTTGGCTTTGGCTATAAACTTAACACGCAAGAACAATTCTTTCAGGACCCCAGTATGGATAAAAGGATGTACAAACTATTTTTTAATTATAGTTTGAGCAAGAGCATCATCCTGCAACCGGAGTTTATTACTAATTTTAAGAAAAAGGAAAAATCAAATGGCTGGATAGGCATGACCATTGGGTTTCAATTATTTTAAGCAGTAAAAAGGCTACCTGATAGGTAGCCTTTTTTATTCTGCAATAATATTGAGTGTCTTGCCAAAGGCATCTTCAAAGATGCGCAGTAAGGTAGAGTAGCGCAGGTCGCAATTGCCGTTTTCTATTTTAGAGATATAGCTTTTCTGAGTGCCGATTTTATCTGCCAATTGTTGTTGAGTCATTCCGGCCTCAATACGGGCTGTCTTAATCATTTCACTCAACTCATAAAAACGAGCTTTGGTTTCAAATGCTTTTCGGTTTTCACTTCCTTCCAGCCCCAGTTCTCGGTCTAGCAATTCTTCAAAGCTCAGTTGTTTTTTCTTCGCCATAGCTTACAGAGTTTTCAGGCAGCGCTGGTACATCTGAATGGTGTTTTCCAGGCCATAATAAAGTGCATCGGCTATTAAGGCATGGCCTATGGATACTTCTGCAAGCTGAGGAATATTTTGTGCAAAAAACTTGAGGTTGTGTCTGTCCAGATCGTGTCCTGCATTGATGCCCAAACCTTTGGCCGAAGCAGCATTGGCAGCAGCTACATAGTCTTTGATGGCTGCATTTTTGTCGGTTTTATAATGTGTGGCAAAATGCTCGGTATATAATTCTATTCTGTCTGTGCCGGTATCAACAGCAGCTTCTGCCAGAGCTGTTACCGGGTCTACAAATATAGAGACACGGATGCCTTCTTTTTTGAATACTGAAACAATGTCACGAAGGTAGTTTGCTTCTTTAATCGTGTCCCAGCCATGATTGGACGTCAGTTGACCCAAAGCATCCGGTACCAATGTCACCTGATGTGGTTTTACTTCCAGTACCAATTGCACAAATTTATCTTCGGTAGGGTTGCCTTCTATATTAAATTCGGTAGTGATATGCGGCATGATTTCGCGCACATCAGCATAGCGTATATGTCGCTCATCCGGGCGAGGATGCACGGTGATGCCATCTGCACCAAAACGCTGACAGTCGATTGCTGCCTGCAGTACATTAGGATTATCACCACCACGGCTATTGCGCAGCGTGGCTATTTTATTGATGTTTACAGAGAGTTTTGTCATTGAGGTGCAAAGGTAATGAGTGAATCATAAAATTGACAGCTTAGTGCAAAACTGATATTAATCTGGATATGATTTCTCGTTCTGTTGTGACGTTCAGAAAATATAATCCATTACTAATGGCACTTAAATCCAATTCATTGTCGGCACCTGTAATTTCCTGTTGAGTCATTACTCGTCCGTCAAGGGCTAAAACTTGTATTTCCCCAGCTATACTCTTATCAAAGCTTATGTTTAATTTATCACTTACCGGGTTTGGGTAAATACGAATATCATTTGCTATGGCCTTATCAACAATATTATTAGGCACATAATCGCAATCCCATTTGTCACTATAAAATTGTTCTTCTATTTCTTTATCTCGGTAGCAGCGGATACCTTCAGTATGCATTGCCGTTTTGATTCCATCAAATCCAAAAATATTAGCAACACTATATGCACCAATTCTTTCGGTGTATTTGTGCATAAAGTAATGATAATCTATCGGTTCAGTATGAACTGTTCTTAATGGCAATCCATCTATAATTGCTGTATCAATTTTTTTAACCCTAAAGCGAGCGGTATCAAGATAGGCCGCAATAAATCGAGGTGCAGCTAATGTTAAGGTATCGCCCACTTTCACATTGAAAATATACAGTGGGGTAAAATTTTTTAGTGAGTCGTGATAATAAAGCACTGTATCGCCAGACGTACAAAAGTAGACGGGGTTAAGTGCTGTGATTGAACTTTTACTTACCCTTTGAGAAATAATTTTGGAACATAACCTTCCAGCATAAATAGTGTCTTTCTCTACTTCATATTTGAAATTTGAACCGATACCGTCATTATCTAAATAATAATTCCACACAGCCCCTGTCGGTGCAAATACAGTTTGGGCAAATAGCTTTGGGCAAAGAGCCATAAAACTGAATAGGAAAAGAATCAATATTCTCATAACAAAGGTTTTATCAAAAATAGTTTAAATGACTATGTGTTTAACTTTCTGCATAATTTTATTCTACCCCAATCACTACTTAACTAATTGCCCAATTGCCAATTTACCTATTTATATTTGCACACTTTTAAATACAATTATGATACTTTCTGATACACGCATCCTCGAAGAAATAGAAAAAGGTACCATTGTGATAGAGCCTTATGACCGTGGTTGTCTGGGCACCAATTCTTATGATGTACATCTGGGCAAACATCTGGCCACATATATGGATAAAGAGCTTGATGCCAAAAAGCACAATACCATCGCTCATTTTGAGATTCCGGAAGAGGGGTTTGTGTTGCAACCCGGCACTTTATACCTGGGCGTTACCGAAGAGTACACAGAGACACACGCACATGTTCCTTTTTTGGAAGGTAAATCTTCTACAGGTCGTTTGGGCATTGATATTCATGCCACTGCAGGTAAAGGAGATGTTGGTTTTTGCAACACCTGGACATTAGAGATTTCCTGTGTGCATCCGGTGAGGGTTTATGCAGGTATGCCCATTGGGCAATTGATTTACTTCCCTGTAGACGGCGAAATCATCAATAAATACAACACCAAGGCAAATGCCAAATATAATACCCGCACCATACAACCGGTAGAAAGTATGATGTGGAAGAATAAATTTTAGCAATTGGCACACTGAGTTGAGCCAAAGTGTACAAGAATAATAACGACTGTTTACCCAATTTTTCAATTTTTTTGCCGGTAATAAACCTGCCTTGCCGGCCTGTTTTTCCATAGTCAAATTGCATCATGAGTACCATCCAACCTTTTTTACGTCTGAGTGGCCTCGAACCATTGGTTCTGAGACCCGAAACTAATTTTGTCAATGTTGGCGAAAGAACCAATGTTACCGGTTCAAAGAAATTTGCCCGACTCATTAAGGAAAATAAATATGAGGAGGCCTTATCTGTTGCCCGCCAACAAGTAGAAGGGGGCGCTCAGGTGATTGATGTCAATATGGATGATGCCATGCTGGAAGGGGTGCAGGCGATGACGACCTTTTTGAATCTGATGCAAAGTGAGCCGGATATTGCTCGGATTCCTATCATGATTGATTCCTCAAAATTTGAAATCATTGAAGCAGGACTGAAATGTGTGCAGGGTAAGTGTATTGTCAATTCTATTTCGATGAAGGAGGGAGAGGCTAAATTTATCGAGCAGGCCAGAATATGTAAAACCTTCGGAGCAGCCGTAATTGTGATGGCCTTTGACGAATTGGGTCAGGCAGATACTTTGGAACGCAGAGTCAGCATTTGCGAAAGAGCTTATAAAATTCTGACAGAGCAGGTTGGTTTTGCTCCGCAGGATATCATTTTCGACCTCAATATTTTTGCAATCGCAACCGGTATTGAAGAGCATAATAATTACGCAGTCGATTTTATAGAAGCCACAAGAATTGTAAAACAAAAAATGCCGCTCTGCAAAGTAAGTGGCGGCGTTAGTAATGTGTCTTTTTCGTTTCGGGGAAATGACCATGTGCGTGAAGCCATTCACAGCGTGTTTTTATTGCACGCCATTGAGGCGGGTATGGATATGGGGATTGTCAATGCCGGACAATTGCAGATTTACGATCAGATAGAACCTCAGCTCCGCGAATTGTGTGAAGATATTGTATTGAACAGAAGACCGGATGCAACTGAACGTTTGGTGACTTTTGCAGAGACCGTCAAATCTGCAGGAAAAGAAATAGTAAAAGATGAAGCGTGGAGAAATAATACCGTAGAGGAAAGATTGAAACACGCTCTGGTCAATGGTATAACAGAATACATTGATGTAGATACGGAAGAAGCGAGGTTAAAATATCCACGACCATTGCATGTCATCGAAGGACCGCTGATGGATGGGATGAATGTGGTGGGAGATCTGTTTGGCAGTGGTAAAATGTTTCTTCCTCAGGTGGTCAAAAGTGCCCGCGTAATGAAGAAAAGCGTGGCCTGGCTGACACCATTTATTGAGCAGGAAAAACTGGATAATCCATTGGCCTTGCAGGGTGGCGCAGCAAAAATATTATTAGCCACTGTAAAAGGTGATGTACACGATATTGGTAAGAATATTGTCGGCGTGGTATTGGCTTGTAATGGTTACGAGATTGTAGATATGGGTGTGATGGTTCCTGCTGATAAAATACTGGACAAGGCAGCAGAAATTGGTGCAGATATTATTGGACTAAGTGGTTTGATTACGCCTTCGCTGGACGAAATGGTGCACGTTGCCAAAGAAATGAAACGCAGAGGAATGACACAGCCATTATTAATCGGCGGCGCTACTACTTCACGCACACATACTGCGGTGAAAATTGCTGAGCAGTATGACAATGGCGTTATTTATGTGTTGGATGCAAGCCGTTCTGTGCCTGTGGCTGGTAGCCTTTTAAGTGAAGACCAGAAGAAGGATTTCCTTAAAGAAACAAGTGAGGAGTATGAGCGTATCCGTACAGACTATGCCAATAAAAAGACAATTAAAGAATACATCAGCTTTGCCGATGCGCAGAAAAATCCGGTAGCTATTAATTGGGAAGGATATGTGCCGCCTATGCCCACCTTTTTAGGTTCAAAGCCGTTTGTTGATTACGACCTTAATGAAATCAAAAAGTATATCGACTGGACTCCTTTCTTTATCACCTGGGAGATGAAAGGTCGTTATCCTCAGATATTGAGTGACCCTAACTCAGGCGCGGAAGCCACAAAATTATTCAATGATGCTAATGCAATGCTGGATAAAATTATTGCAGAAAAATGGCTGACCGCAAGAGGGGTTGTGGGTTTTTGGGAGGCCGAAAAGCCAGATGCTGACACGGTAGTGTTACCCAATCCTAAAAATGATGGAAGAGATTTCAGATTGGAATCTTTGCGCCAGCAAATAAAAAAGGCGGCCAGTCAACCCCAGTTTTCTTTGGCAGATTTTATTGCGCCGAAAGAGAAAAATGTGCAGGATTATATGGGAGCCTTTGCAGTGTCTATTCACGGCATAGAATCACATCTGGCTGCTTATGACAAAGCGCATGATGATTATAACAAAATAATGCTGCAAGCTTTGGCGGACAGGCTGGCTGAAGCTTTTGCGGAAGTGCTGCATTTACGCACCCGTAAAGAGTTTTGGGCATATGCCAAAGACGAAAATATCAGCATACCTGATTTGATTAAGGAACAGTATCAGGGTATTCGCCCTGCACCTGGTTACCCCGCCTGCCCTGACCATACCGAGAAGATTAAACTATTTGATTTGCTTGATGCCACTAATGTGGCCGGAATAACACTAACTGAGTCATTAGCCATGTATCCCGGTGCATCCGTATGTGGATGGTATTTTAGTCATCCTCAAAGTGCTTATTTTGGTGTGGGTAAAATACTGAAAGATCAGCTCGAAGATTATGCAAAGCGAAAATGTATGAGTATTGAGGACATTGCTAAATGGCTTTCTCCAAATCTTGAAGAACAATAAAATGACAGAGAAATTAAGTTATCAAAATAAGGGATTGAAAATTATTGCCAATACCATTTCTGTGTTATTGCATCCTGTTTTTATGCCTTTAATCAGTTGTGTGTTTTTGTATTATTTCATGCCCGATTCTTTTGCAGGTATTAAGCCAAAAGTGCTGACGGGTTGGCTGGGAATGATAGTCATTAACACTATTATGTTTCCGCTGATTTTATTGTTGCTCCTCAAGGGTCTTGGTTTTGTAAAGAGTATTTATCTTAGAGATGTTAAAGAGCGTGTTATCCCTTTAATTGGTACAATGGTATTTTATTTTTGGCCTTATCTGGTAGCCAAGAACGTTGCTGCTCCGGAGGCCGCCAAAGTGCTTTTGCTGGGTAATTTTTGGGGAATAGTAATAGTCTTCGTGATTACTATTTTTTTCAAGATAAGTATGCATGCATCCGGTGTTGGGTCCCTTTTAGGGTTTACGCTTGTGATGATGCTGCTTTCTAAATCCTTGTTATACTTGCCTTTTGCTGCTGCTTTGTCAATGGCGGTAGCCATCTGTTGGGCAAGACACAATGTTGGAGCACACACAGGCAAAGAGCTGTGGCTTGGAATTGCTGTAGGAATTGTGGCTCAAATATGCGCTTATTGCTATCTTTAGTATTCCTTTTTCTTAAAAAGAATATACCGACTGCTAAGGGAATCAACCATCCCCAATGAGATAACTCTTTTGTAATGGCTTGGAAAAAGTGTGCTCTGGGCGCAGGATTGCTATTGGGGCTTCCATATTCTATGATGGAAAATTTATCTGCTACCTCTTCTGAGTCTAATACTGTATTTGCGTACAATTTAAATTGTTCTTTGTTCTCGATGATTTCTTTCAGACTTTTCCGCCCTTTAATTGCGTTGAAATCTGGTTTTAAATTTGCATCAGTATAATACCAATTACCATTAATCAGAGCTTCTAAAGCATAATGACCTTTTAGGCCCACTTTGCGGGTGGGTATGCTGAGCTTTCTACAGGCATCCATCAAAATAATACTTACCTGGCTACAAGCAGCTGCATCTCCTTTGAGTATATCATCAGGAATTACTTTGGCTGATAAATCTCTCCATATCAGTCTACCGGCAAGCACTGCAATCCAATTTTCCTGCATGCCGTATACCGAGTAGGCGTGTATAAATCGTTGACGAATCAGTTTGGTCAATAGCTCAAATTGTTCCAGTTTTGCTGAACTATCAGGAACATGTTTCCTGATATGATAAACTATCGCATCAACTGATTGAAAACGAGAGGCTAATTTCGAATTATATTCAATGTCTCTTCCTTTCAGCCTTTTTTTAGGGATTATGACCGAATTTTTGGTAGTTTGATCATAAGAGAATGGGTCGATAAGGTTATTGGGTAGCAAGTTTAAAAAAAGCGTTACTATGGAAAGGCTAATCCAAAAAACACCCTTATAAGTATTTTTTTTCCTCCTTTGCTTATTATAATCCAGACTCCCCAAATTTGATTTGGGGCTCAATTGGGGCTCAATTGCACTCATTAATTTGCTACGGTTTTGGTTATACTATCTAAATCAAAGCTTTTTTAAGCGCAGTTTCAAAACGCTTTTTGTGTCAAGCAAAGCTTTAATTTATAACAACATTGGTCGCATTGTCGTCTCAAAGATAGCAGAATGCAAAGCTGAAAACATTGCCTTATTGACATTTAAGATTTTCTTTAGAAATAAAGAAAAAGTAGTATTGCTATATTGCTTGTTTTGAATATCAAATTTATCCTTACAGATGTGAAAATATACTTATGCCTTTTCAGTTCGCATTTTGACTTTAATTTTCTTGTCCGGAACATCAACCACCGACTTTTCACCGAACATAAAGCGTTAATGATAGGCTTTAGTTGTTTCTTTACTACTTTTGGCATCAACAAGAAATAACTCCTATGCAATTAGCTTTTTGGAAGAAGAAAAAACAGGATGCCAATAAAAAAAAGAAACCCGTTTGGCGTGAATGGTTGGATGCTGCACTATTTGCTATAATTGCGGCTACAATTATTCGTACATTTTTTATCGAAGCCTATACGATACCCACTCCTTCTATGGAAGGGAGTATGTTGGTTAATGACTTTTTATTTGTAAGCAAAACGGCTTACGGGCCAAGGGTACCTAATACACCCCTTGCTTTTCCCTTGGTACACAATACAATGCCTATTACCGGCGGTAAGTCTTATAGCGAATCTGTACATTGGAATTATAAAAGATTACCTGGTTTTGGGAAAGTAGAACGTAATGATGTAGTGGTTTTTAACTTCCCTAATGGCGATACTGTTGTGGCAGAAATGCCGGACAGGGATTATTATGAGATTTGTCGTAATAATGGTGGCCGTGATGCTGTACATAATATGTACACTATCATCACCAGACCGGTAGATAAAAAGGAAAATTATATTAAGCGTTGTGTAGGTATCCCTGGTGATAAAATTCAGATTATAGATGGTATTTTATACCTAAATGACAAGAAGGGAGAAGTTTTTCCTCATTCGCAAATGCATTATATAGTTGAAACTAAAGGAAGCGGCTTCTCTGAAGAGTTTTTACAGGAGCATAAAATTAGTTTGTTGCAGGCTCAGGGTAATTTGGTTCTATTAAATATCCCAAACGACAAACTGGATTTAATCCGTAAATTATCTAATGTCAGCTCAGTAAGATTAGATGGCTTTCCTAAGAATTCAACTGTAGATATGGCTTATCCTCAGGATCCTGCAAACTTCCCCTGGAACAGAGATAATTACGGGCCTTTTGTGGTGCCTAAAAAAGGTGTAAGTGTGACTTTGACTCCTCAAAACATTGCGTTTTATCGACGCATTATTGCTAATTACGAAGGGAATAAACTTGAAGAGCGCGGAGCTAAGTTTTTTATTAATGATAAGGAAACTACTACTTATACCTTCCAAATGGATTATTATTGGATGATGGGTGACAATCGTCATGATTCTGCAGACTCACGCTATTGGGGATTTGTACCTGAAGATCATATTGTAGGCAAGGCCTCTTTTGTATGGTTGAGCTACGAGGGAAGTTTGTTTAACCTTCGCTGGAGCAGATTGCTCAGAAGTGTGAAAGCTCTTAGCCACTAGGAATCATTTTTTTTATAGCTTATTTTGCGCTTCAAATTAAATTTGAAGCGCAATTTTTTTATCCGAACTTTGGTGTACCAATTAACAAGTATGAAATATAAAAAACACATGGTACTTTGTCTGAGTACTTTAAGTCTTTTGTGGGCATGTGGTTCTTCCAATTCTTCAATAGGAGATTACAAATCAAAGGAAAAAGCAAGTGGCTCATTGGGAGCAAATATTTTTGATGCCAAATGTTCTATGTGTCATAGTCTTAATGAAGACAAAATTGGTCCGGCTTTATCCGGAGTAAAGCAACGATGGGGTAATGATGAAGCGAAACTAAAAATGTTCATTCGTGATGCCCAGTCTGTAATTAGTGGTGGAGATGCTTATGCCGCAACACTTTATGAGAAATGGAACAAATCAAATATGCCATCTTTCCCTAACCTTAACGATGAGGAAATGAATGATTTAGTGGAGTATTTAAATTGAGTTTAGTTTGTTCATTTTCAGATAATCTACACTTAACAATTACATAATGTCTTTTAACGCCTAAAATTGGAATCTCTTGCTAACATTGCACCCTGATATGATGCAGGAATTACCAGAAAAAATTTTGATAGTTGACGACGAACCCGATATCATCGAGTTTATCAACTACAATTTAAAAAGCAAGGGCTATCTCACTGAGACAGCCAGTAATGGGGTAGAGGCTATCCGCAAGGCCAAAACATTTCAGCCTGATTTGATCTTGCTGGATATGATGATGCCAGAAAAGGATGGTCTTCAGACTTTGCGCGAACTACGCGTAATGCCGGATTTTGAAAAGACACCTGTAATTTTTCTTACCGCTATGCGCGACGAAAAATCAGAAATCACGGGTCTCCAAACAGGTGCTGATGATTATATCACCAAACCTATCAAACCAGAACTTTTAGCCACCCGGGTTAATGCAGTTTTGCGCCGCATGAAAAAGGACAGGGAGGTAGAAGAGAAGATGATTTTAGGCGACCTAATCATTAACAAAACAAAATATTCCGTTACCTATAAGGGCGTGGATATTATTTTAGCCAAAAAAGAATTCGAATTACTTTCTCTTTTAGCATCTAAGCCCGGACGTGTTTTTTTACGCAATGAAATTCTGCAAAGAGTTTGGGGTTCTGAGGTAATTGTCGGAGACCGCACAATCGATGTCCATATTCGTAAGATTCGTCAGAAAGCCGGCGTTGATTTTATCACAACCGTAAAAGGAGTAGGATATAAGTTTGAAATGGAATAATTTTACTCCATGCCCGATTTGTCCTACAGTAAGAATACTTCCCCTCGCATATTAGCCCTGGCTACAGCTCTAGTAGTTGCGCTTGTGGTTGCTTTGATAAGTTTGTTATTTGAGCCTGAAGTCACCACTTCAGGCGTTATTTTTGGTGTTACTTTTCTGGTTACTTTCGGAATGTACTACTATACGGTAGAGCGTTTTGTATACCGAAAAATAAAACTGATTTACAAGTTTATCTATCAGACCAAAGCTACCAAACGCGAAGAATTTTTCTACAATAATATTCTTCCCCAAAAATCTCTCGAAGAAGTAAATGCAGATGTGCAGGCATGGGCAAAGCAAAAAAGAGATGAAATAGAGTTGTTACAGCTTAATGAACAGTTTCGTAAAGAGTTCTTGATGAATCTGTCGCACGAGCTGAGAACACCCATTTTTACTATTCAGGGCTATGTCGAAACACTTTTGGGCGGCGCCATGGATGATGCCGAGGTAAATAAAAAATTCTTGTCCAATGCCGCTAAAAGTATTGATCGTCTGGTACAGTTGGTAGACGATGTGGACGAGATATCGAAATTGGAATCGGGTCGTACACCACTGGCTTTTGAATCGTTTATTATTCAGGACCTGACCAAGGATATTTTCGAAGAATTTGCACTCAAAGCCGAAGAGAAAAAAATCTCTCTGGAGTTTAAAAAGGGAACAGAAGGAAGCCTGAAAGTATATGCCGACAAAAGCAAAATCAAGCAGGCCTTAGTCAACCTCATAGAGAATGCTATTAAATATGGCAATGAAAACGGAACCATTATGGTAGGCTTTTACCAGATGGATAATAAACGTGTCTATGTTGAGGTATCAGATGACGGACCTGGTATCGCCGAAGAACATCTTCCACGTATTTTTGAACGCTTTTACCGTGCAGATAGGAGTCGTAACCGCTCTATAGGTGGCACCGGACTTGGTTTGGCCATTGTCAAGCATATCATAGATGCTCATGGACAAACCATTAATGTGCGTAGTAAATTGGGTGTTGGTTCTTCTTTTGGCTTTACGTTAGATAGCCAGAATAATAGTAAAGGCAGTGATTAGTTTATAGTTGCTTTATCTTCTTTTTTCTTTGCAGCACTACGCCACATACTGAGCAAAAAGCCCAAAACCATCAAAATGGTGCCAGCCCATACCATATTGATATGCGGGAACTGTATGGCTTTCAAAACAATCCAGCGTTTAGTCTGCTCTATTTCTTTAATCTGAATCTGAGCTTTATTTTCTTCAGGAATAATTCCTGCTAAACGAATAACCCCGCCAATACTGGCTGAAGTCGTATCGTCAATAAAATTTTCGCTCTGATTACGGATATAATAAATAGGAGCAAGTGTATTGATTTTGCCTTCCAATGTGTAAATATCCATCAATGCAGAAACGGATACATCATTGGCTTCTGCCTTGTAGCGGGAGTCTTTGATATTGGTATTAAATCCTTGAAAGATGATAAATGCCTTACTTAGGAAAATTGTATCCCCTTTTGACAGTTTGAAATTTTTAAAAGTATCAGTATTTTGAAGGGATTGAGGTGTTTCGCTTGCTTTGCCGCTGGTAGAACTGATATAGGTGAAAATGTCTTTGTTCCAGTAATGTTTTGAAGATGGGTTGGCGCTCAAGCCTTCCTGCCCTTTAGGGTTAACAAAGGCATCGGGGTAAAGAGTAAAAGATTCCAATACTTTATTCGTTGCCGAATCCTTGCGTTCAAAGAGTACTTTGTAAAAAGTTCTTGGGTCATCAGTCGAAGTAGAATCTCCTTTATAAGTTGCCCAATAATCGCTCATAGCCACTGGTACATCTTCATACAGCATCACATTTTCCTGGCTTTCCATAAGTGCTTTCCGTGTGTCTTCTATTCCTAATGGCAGCAACCCACCAAGAGTATTCAATGAAATCACTTCCTTTTTATGCCCTGTAATTAATACACCCAATATCAATACCCCAAATCCAAAATGAGAAAGAGATGGCCCCATTTTTTTCAATGATTTCTGAATACTGAAGGCATAAAAAGCACTGGACACAATAGCCAGATTGGCGCAAAATAAAAGAGCGATAAATTGCCAGCCATCAATCTTTTGGCTAAAGCCAACGAGTATCGAAAGAACGATAGAAATACCGATAACAATAGCGAATTTCTTTGCAATAGCTTTGAGCGAACTGTTTTTGTATTTGAGGTAAAGAGCGAATGACGAAATCACTGTAATAAACATGATGACCCATATCTGAACAGAGTTATAATGTGATACGGGGTCAATGGGTGGAGCGAAATCTTTGCCCGTTATCCATTTTGCCAAAGGAGACCAAACTGGAATTGAGGTGACTAAAGAAATATGAATGGTTGATAGAAACAGAATAAAGGAACCGATAAACATCCAGAATTCGCGTGTCCAAAGTGCTTCTTCTGTTTTGATTAAAGGCATGGTTTTTCTGCGGTAGATGATCAATCCAAATCCCAGAGACATAACAATGGCAATAAAAATGAGTAGTTGCCAGAATAAGGATTTGCCCTCGCCAGTGAAGGCATGAACAGAGGTATTACCCAGAACCCCCGTGCGGGTAAGGAAAGTAGAATACCAGATACCGGTATAGCAAAGTGCATAAAAGAAAAAGGTAATCATCAGGCTGCGGCCAGTGGCACGAAAAATAACCAGCGTATGCAAAGCAGCTACCATCAGCATCCATGGCACGAGAGATGCATTTTCTACTGGGTCCCAGGCCCAGTAACCTCCAAAGTTAAGCGACTCGTATGCCCAAGCCCCTCCCATCATAATGCCCAGGCCTAAAACACCGCCCGAAAACAAAGACCAACTCAACGCAGGTTTTATCCATTCTTTGTAGTCGCCTCTCCATAATGCGGCAATAGCAAATGCAAAGGGTATTAGGGTAGAGGCAAAACCTAAAAATAGAATAGGCGGATGAATCACCATCCAATAATTCTGTAACAATACATTAAGTCCCTTGCCATCTGTAATCTGGCTGAGATAATCTGCTTGCTGAAAAATGGGGGCTTCTTGAAAAAAATCTCTCAGTAACAAAAATGGTGAGGTGCCTATTTGTATATCACCTGGTAGATAAATCCCCAAAACTGTAGTGGCGAGACAGGCCTGCACAATTGCAATAACAGTCATTGCGCGGCTTTCTAATGCCTTGCCTTTAAACATGACTACAAGCCCCAGGATGCCATGCCAGAAAGACCAAAGTAAAAAACTTCCTTGTTGCCCTTCCCAAAAACAGGACAAAAGATATTTGGTGTTCAGGCTCTTGTCGGAGTGTGCATACGCATAATGGTATTCAAATAAATGATTGGTGATGATGTAATAAAGAGTAATAAAGACAGCAATGATGGCTGCCGTATGAATTATAAAACTATTACGTGCTACAGATAGCCAACGAAGACTTTCGGCTTCGTTAGATTTTTCTGTTCGGGCAGATTTGAAATATGCAAACGCGCTCAGTAAGGAGCCAATAAAAGAGAGAACAACAAAAAAATGACCTAACTGACCCGGGAGCAAATGCTCACCTGTAAATGCTGTTTGCAAAGAAAAAATTTTAAGACTAATTGATAATTAATAATTGAGAACGGGTATTTGAGTTATCACATACCACTCAATATTCACTTTGAAAGCTATCATCTAAGAAGCATTGCCCACTGCCACCTGATCATTTTTATATTTACTGGGGCATTTCATTTGTATTTGTGTACAACGAAAAGCGTCCCCTTCCATTTTTCCCTTCATCACAATTTGCTCCGATTTTTCAATATCGGTCGGTTTGGCCCCATTGAAAATCACTTTTTTTACAACACCGGCCTTGTCTTTCACCATAAAACTGCAATGGTTAGGGTCGGTTTGGGGGTCGTAGTTTACTTTGCGGTCTCCATCCAGAATGCCAATGACATGAAATTGCTTACCGGGTTCCTGAGCAGCAGTGCCAAAAGTTTCGTAAGTACTAAAGTCTCCAAACATAGATACGATAACCGCTACAGCAGCTACTACCAATACCAATAGAGCTATATGTGTTTTCTTCATAAAATACCAGAATCGTTAAAAATCAGATTTTGAGCCGTAAAGTTAGCTTTTTGTTAGGTTCGCAAAGTTAATCCTTTCTATTGTCGGATTGATTTTAGTTTTACTTTTGACAATTATTTATAAAAACTTAAGACGAAAAAAACAATGTCTGCCGACCTTTTAAATTTCGACCCTAACTCTGTTGGGCTCAAAACCAACAATATCTTCGGACTTCCATTCACTATTGAGCAATCAGAACTGGTATTGCTGCCTGTGCCATGGGAGGTAACGGTTTCTTATCGGAACGGTACAGCAAGGGGGCCTGAAAACATATTTAAGGAGTCTTTGCAAATAGACCTTTATGATGCAGATGTGCCGGATGCATGGAAGAAGGGGTATTTTATGCTGGCAGAAGATAAAAACATCCGTAAAAAGAGTAATTATCTGCGTCAATGTGCCGAATTAATCATTTCCTGTTTGTCTGAGGGTGGAGATATTCTTTGCAATCAGCAGCTCGCAGGTAAACTCAAGGAAGTAAATGATGGTACTACCATGATGCGCGACTGGGTCTACGAGATGACCGGAAATCTACTGAAACAAGGGAAGCTTGTTGGTTTGGTGGGTGGGGACCATAGCACTCCGCTTGGACTTATTAAGGCGTTGGCAGACCATTATGAAAATTTTGGTATTCTTCAAATTGACGCTCACGCAGATTTACGCAATGCTTATGAAGGGTTTAAATACTCTCATGCCTCCATTATGTATAATGTTTTGCAGGAGGTGCCGCAAATGAAAAAACTGGTGCAAGTAGGTATCCGTGATTATTGTGATGAAGAATTGGCCGTAATTAATGAAAATCCTAATCGTATCCATACTTTTTTTGATGCCAACATTAAAGAACGTCAGTATGAAGGTGAGACCTGGAAAGCAGTTTGTGAGGATATTGTCAAAACCTTGCCTGATATGGTGTATATCAGTTTCGATATTGACGGACTAGATCCTAAACTTTGTCCCGATACAGGTACACCTGTACCCGGTGGTTTTGAAATGGAACAGATATTTTACCTTTTTAAAGTGCTGCATAAAAGCGGAAAGAAAATTATTGGATTTGACCTTAATGAAGTGTCCTGCGGTGAGCATTCGATTGATGGTATTGATGCAATTATTGGAGCAAGAGTATTGTACAAAATGTGCAATTACCTGATGGCAAGCAAGGACAGATAATATTTCGGCAAAAAAATCCCCGCAGAAATTTCTGCGGGGATTTTTTATTTAAGTATGAAAATTATTTAAGAATAATGCTGGATATAATCTTGGTGACTTGCAGATTTTCCAATGCAGATTTTATATTTGCCCAGTCACTAAAAGAAAGTTGTCCACTGATATAAAGAATGCCATTTTCGAGTCGGTATTTCATTTCCTGATGACTCTGGAGCAGCTGCTGAATGCCAAGGCTCAATAGGTCATCGTTTGCTTTGGAACTGACGATTTTAACCTTGTTGTTTATTTTTTTTATTCCGTTTATTTTAGATAGCGACTCCTCAGCTGCAATAGCAATAATTCCATTTTCAACCATTCCGTTGAGGGTTACTTCTCCATTTTCAACCGTAGCAAAAAGAGCAGGAGAGGATTTTAAAACTTCATTTACATTTTGCTGCAAATCGTTATCACGGTTTCCGCAGGAACATAAGAACAGAAAAGCAGTTAGAAATATTCCGGAAAAGGAAAATTTTGTTTTCATAGTTGAGTGATTGGGTAAAACTAAAATCCAAACATTTTGGTAACATCTTTCAAATCTACATCTCCATCTCCGTCTTTGTCGAGGCTGGTTTTGCCCAGCATTCCGCTAATGCTCGAAAGGTCAAAACCTCCGTTAGTACCACCTTTATTAAGTTGTGACATTACCTGAGGAATCAGCGAACCGGCAATATTTTGGGCTGCATCAGCATTGATGCCAAATTTTTGCATAATATTTTGTACAAAGCCATTTTGCATGATTTGTGCCGCCTGACCGTTGGGGTCATTGGCCAATTGCATCACCTGATCGCTATGCCCATTAGCCATCATGTTTTTAATGGTTTCCGTTATACTGGAACCGGCCTCTTTCAGCACGGCATCATTATGCTCATTCGGCACAGCCGGATTATTGATTACAGATTCTTGTCCGTGATTCTGTAATATATTCATTAACTGATCAAACATTGCAAAAGAATTTAAGCTGGAATATTATAAAACTAAAGTTAAGGACAAAAAAATTGATAATTAAGCTGGACTGGTTAAATAATTCTTTCCTTTTGGCGGATTGCAATTTTGTATGCTTGTTTTTCACTAATTGGTATAGGTTTGCACTATGAATTGGATTGCATTAACCAGTGAAGAACAATTAGAGGAAATTAAAGAAATCAGCAGGACAAAGCCTGTGATTATTCTTAAGCATAGCACACGCTGCAGTATCAGTACAATGGCAAAAGGGCGGTTGGATAGGGCAACGCAACCCGAAGGTGTTGACTTTTATTATCTGGACTTGTTGGCATACAGACCCGTTTCTAATAAAATTGCCGAGATGTTCCATGTTCCTCACGAATCTCCTCAGGTGTTACTCATTAAAAATGCCGAATGTATTTACGAAGAAACACATAACGGCATTAGTATGGATGATATAATAACTCAGCTTTAGGCCGGTACGGCAGCTTCAATAGGCTCGATATCTACAATAAGTGCTTTGCTCTTATTGATACGGACTATGCCTACTTTATTAAAAAAGCGGATGACATGATACACCGGGTCAAACTCATAAGGACGCATGGCCAGATTGAGAGCAGCAGGATATTTGTGATGATTGTGATGATAGGATTCTCCCAAAAAGATTAAATCTATGCGCAAAAGATTCGTTGACTTATTCTTTTGTTCAAAATTTCGGTAGCCGTATTTATGAGCGCACCAATTGATGATGGCGCCTTGAATAGGTCCCATTGCAATAGTAATTGGTAATAATAAAAAGTACCAGGCGTTGGGGGCAAATTTTGCATAAAAGGCAATATAAATCAATACCCAGATAATCCGCGAAGCCTGACTATTAGCCATTTTGTCAAACCATGGCCAATCAGGGACATTTTTTGAAAATTTAGGGTCAATTTCCATTGTGTTCTTGAAAATGCCCAAAACAAAATTGCGGGTACGCCACATCATTTTCATTACTGTGTTCTGGTGATGTGGAGAATGTGGATCAAGCTCCGTGTCTGTGTAGGCATGGTGCATCCTATGCGTAATAGCGTATGCTCTGGGACTAATGAATGCCGAACCCGTAACGATATACATAAAGACATAGAAAAATTTCTCCCAAAATGGGCTCATCTCGAAACTGGCATGTGCAGCATAGCGATGCAAAAAGAAGGTTTGGCAAAACAGTGCCAGATACCAATGGCAAATAAGGAACACTAAAATAATCATAAATAGAATCTGCTTGAATGATAAATATCAAATCAATCGCAAGCCAGACTACAGCATCAATGTGCTAGAAAAATAGAAGTAGCAGAAGAGAAAGAGAAATGAATTGTCGTAGTTATATACGACAACTTGCACAAGTTAGACTTTATTCATGAGAAAAACTAATAACTCTATAGCAAAATTCTATAGAATCGGTGGAGAACCTTTGCTGTAAAGCCATTTGTTTTTACGAGAAAAGATAGATGGAAAATAGTGAAATATTTGGGGTGGAGACAAATTTGATGTAAGGCTTTTGTCAATTGTTTTAGGCACAAGTGCTTTGCTTTTGCATTGTTCGATTTCAGAAGTAAAACCTCTTTTTCGTTTTAGTTAACTATTTTTTTAATAATTATTTATAACCACAACATTAAATTTACGTTACTTTGCTCTTTTCGAAAGCTTATAGATATAAATGAAAATTAAGTCTGGTTGGATGATTTACTTTGATACGCTCATAAAAGAATGGCGTACAAGTCTTTTAGATAAAACATTCAGATGGAAACTATTGATAGTTCCTGGTTTGTTTTTCATTTATTCTGCTATTACCCAGCACCTGAGTAATTATATTGAAAGCCGCAAAGGCGTGCAATTGAGCGATAAACTACTCACATTTTTCCCCAGTTACGATTTCTCCACTTTTATTTTTATATTACTATATTCTTCATTACTGGTACTCATTATTACTCATTTGCATAGGCCTAAGGTTATTCTCAGGCTTATAGAGATGCATTTTTTGGTAGCGGTGGTTCGTCAGATATGTATTCTGATGATAGCCTTGGAACCACCGGCAGGTATCATTGTATTGCGTGATGTGTTTCTTGAAAATACAGTGTATCCACATAATACTCCACTTACCAAGGATTTGTTTTTCAGTGGTCATGTGGCGAGTGTGTGGATTTACTTTTTATGCGCACAACACAGATATTTGAAAACATCATTTTTTATTGGCACATTTATCATGAGTTTTATGATATTGAGTATGCGCGTTCATTATACTTATGATGTTCTGGGTGCATTGTTCTTTACTACCCTTATCTATTTTGCCCCTACGAGGGTTAAACCTTATTTCAACAAAGTAAAAGCCCAATTTATTTATAGTAAATAGGTCGATTCTCTTCAAATACTATATTCATCTCTTTTACAATTAGCCTGAAGCTGTAAGCATAGAAATCGTCTACAAATCGATGCCTACAAATAAGGTGTTTTGTAAAAATTGGTCATTAGACCCATGTGACATGAAATCAATCTTATCTGAAGTGAAATAACCATAAGTCATTTGATAACCGAAATTGATTGTTTTGCTGATAGAATACTTTACCCCAATGCCAGCATTCACAGACATATAATTACCAGGATTAACACAGTTCATTTCCATTCTATCGGTCACATTATTCATTGCTGCACCCAATGTTACAAAAGGTCTTATAGCCGCATTCTCTTTGATAAATAAATTGTTATTGAATTTGTAGCGGACAAAAAGACCTCCGGATATCATTCTGGAATTTAAATTACCCAAACCAACACGGTCTACACAGCCACTACAGCGAAGACTGACATCCACTTCGGTAGTGGCTATTTTTTGGGGTTGGCAATATCCCAAATCACCCAAAAATGTGGATATGCCCAGATCAAAAGATTTGTTGAGATAGTAAGCCAGATTAATGCCACCTCCACCAGTCCACGTTTCATTTTTAAATGAAAAGCCATTGCCCAGATCGCCTTTATAGTTTTGACCGCCGAGGTTGGCGTTAATGCCAAATTTGTTGTTTTTGCTTTGTGCAAAAACAGTTGCAGCGCATAGAATAAAAATAAAGACAAATAAGTTCGTTTTCATAGCAGAATTTTTTCTAAAGGTAATAGCTAAGTTTGTGTTTCGCAATGGGTAAAATATTGATTTTGTTTTTTAATAGGATAAAAAATTGAATCATACTTTGGGTTAGATGATAAAAATATTTCAGACTATTCTACCAGCTTTGGTAAAGCTTTATTATGATTAAGACCTCATAAAATGTGACAAAGCTTTTTGCTGATAAAAACAAATCCAATGACCATGCATATTCATCATTAAACATCCCCTCAATTACGTACTTTTGCTGCCTATGCAACACAGCTATCTGGACGGACTGAATGACAGTCAGCGCCAAGCCGTACTGCACACTAATGGTCCCTTGATGATAGTGGCCGGTGCAGGAAGCGGAAAAACCAAAGTACTCACTACAAGGATTGCCCACCTCATTAATGGTGGTGTAGATTCGTTTCGCATACTGGCACTCACCTTTACCAATAAGGCTGCTGCCGAAATGAAAGAAAGGATTGGGCATATCTTGGGTAACAGCGAAGCCCGCAATCTCTTTATTGGTACTTTTCACTCAGTATTTGCCAAAATCCTACGAATCGAAGCCGATAAATTGGGTTACCCCAAGAATTTCACTATTTATGATACTGATGATGCCAAAAGTGTCATTAAAAC
Organism: Bacteroidota bacterium; assembly: GCA_040387755.1. Taxonomy (GTDB): domain Bacteria; phylum Bacteroidota; class Bacteroidia; order Chitinophagales; family Chitinophagaceae; genus Rurimicrobium. The sequence continues at coordinate 106,582 of JAZKDB010000001.1, forward strand.
TATCCTCAATGAGCTGAATATTGATGATAAAACTTACAAGCCAGCCTATGTGCTGAATCGTATTTCGGCAGCCAAAAATGGGTTGATTGGACCTGCAGAATACCGTCAGGACCAGTTTATACAACAGGAAGATGCAAGAAGTAATCGCCCGATGATGGGGGAAATATATCTCCGTTATGCCAATCGCTGCTACAAAAACGGCGCAATGGATTTTGACGATTTGCTCTTCAAAATGCACGAATTGTTGCAACGTTTTCCCGAGGTTTTGTCTAAATATCAAAACAAGTTTCAGTATGTACTGATAGATGAGTATCAGGATACCAATACTGCACAGTACCGCATCATCAAAATGCTGGGTGCTGTGCACGAAAATATCTGCGTGGTGGGCGATGATGCACAAAGTATCTACTCCTTCCGTGGCGCAACGGTACAAAATATCCTGCAGTTTAAAGATGATTATAGCGATGTGCAAGTGGTAAAACTGGAACAGAATTACCGCAGTACACAGTCGATATTGAATGTAGCCAATAAGGTAATCGGGAACAATAAAAACCAGATTGAAAAGTCGCTCTGGACCAGTAATGGCATTGGCGAAAAGATAAAAGTAGTGCGCACCATGACCGACAATGACGAAGGTCGTTTTGTGGCTGATGCTATATCCGAAATGCGATTGCGCTATCATTACAACAATAAAGATTTTGCGATATTGTACCGCACCAATGCGCAGAGCCGTTCTTTTGAGGAAAGCCTGCGCAGAATGAATATCCCTTATAAGATTTATGGTGGATTATCTTTTTACCAGCGCAAAGAAGTAAAGGATTTATTGGCTTATCTGCGTCTTATTGTCAATGAGCAGGATGAAGAAAATATCAAGCGAGTGATTAATTATCCTGTGCGTGGTATTGGTAAATCCAGCCTGGACAGGATGCTGGTAGCTGCCAACGAAATGAATGTGACGCTTTGGGAAGTGATGAATAATCCCATGGGTGTTGGTTTGAAAGGAGCTTCTGCTAACGCCGTATTGGACTTTGTAATGATGATAAAAGGTTTTCGCACCTTGCTGGACAAAGGCAATGCCTACGACCTTGCTTACGAAGTGGGTAAACGCACTGGCATTGTAAAAGAATTGTACAATGACAAATCTGTGGAAGGTTTGGCACGATACGAGAATATTCAGGAATTACTTAACTCCATAAAAGAGTTTACCGAAACGCCTAATGAGGATGGAGAATTGACTGATAAGAGTCTGGGCAGTTATTTGCAACAAATCACCCTGCTAACAGATACTGGCAAAGACAATGAAGAAGATCAAGATGTGGTGCGTTTGATGACCATCCATGCGGCTAAAGGACTGGAGTTTCCTTGTGTCTTCTCTGTAGGTTTGGAAGAAAATTTATTCCCCAGTACTATGAGTCTTTACGACCGTGAAGGTCTGGAGGAAGAGCGGCGCCTCTTTTATGTTTCTGTAACGCGTGCCAAAGAAAGGCTTTGGATTACCTATGCCAACAGCCGTTATCGCTTTGGTAGTTTGGTGAGTAACGAGGCCAGCCGTTTTATAGAAGAGATACCCGAAGAGTTCGCAGAACTGGGTTATACCGGTACTGCAGGTAATCAACAGCAAAGGCAAGCATTCCCTTCAAAAGTAAATACAAAGGATAGTTCATTAGATAAATTACCTTCGCTCAAGAAACTGGCAGAAAAACTGCAACAGAATGCAGCAGCTAATCCTCACATTCCATCAGCAGATTTTGCACCAGATGATGCTATGGAAATGGAAGAGGGGATGAAAGTGGAGCATCAGAAATTCGGTTTTGGACTGATAAAGACCATTGAAGGTGGAACCAATAACAGAATCGCCAACATTGATTTTGGCACAGGCCATGGCGAAAAGAAGATAATGTTGAATTACGCCAAATTGCGTATTGTGAGATAAGCTCAAAATTGAGCGGTTAACGGAAAAGTGTTTGAAAAAACACAAAATTTTGAAACAAGAATTGTACTTTTAGCGCAAATAGTAATAATGGAATACGAAATAAAAAGCCTTGGTAAGTTTAAGTATGTGGAAGAAGGAGTAGGAGAGCCTTTGATTTTATTGCATGGCTTGTTTGGTGCATTGAGTAATTTCAAAGATTTGTTTGACTATTTTAAGACGACACATAGAGTAATCATACCAATGTTGCCTCTATATGATTTATCCTTGCTGGAAACTTCGGTTTCTGGTTTGCAAAAGCATGTTTCTAAATTTATTGAGGCAATGGGCCTTCAAAAGTTTCATTTATTGGGTAACTCATTGGGTGGTCATATTGCATTGGTTTATACACTTAAGCATAAAGAAAAAGTACATACTTTAACACTTACTGGAAGTTCCGGATTGTTTGAAAACGGCATGGGGGAAACCTATCCTAAACGTGGGGATTATGAATTTATCCGTAATAAAACAGCGCTCACCTTTTACGACCCCAATGTTGCTACAAAGGAATTGGTTGATGAAGTTTACGAGATTGTCAATAACAGAATTAAAGCCTTGAAAATTATTTCTTTAGCTAAATCTGCCATTCGACATAATCTTGGAGAAGAGTTGAATGAAATCAAATCCCCCACCTGTCTTATTTGGGGAAAAAACGACACTATTACCCCTCCAATGGTAGCTCACGAGTTTAATAAGCTGTTGCTCAATTCTGAATTACATTGGATAGATAAATGTGGTCATGCCCCAATGATGGAAGTTCCTAACGAGTTTAATGAGATTTTAGGAGGCTTTTTAAGCAGAAATAAATTGAATTCTTAAAAGAGAATAATTAAATACAATAGAGTGAAAGTGTACATAGTGATTCTAGGCATACTTTCACTTTTTCATTTGTTTAACAGTATAATTTTAAACTATTTTCAGGTTTAAATCGTCTGACAAAGTATAAATACAGTTCACCATGTTACTCCAACAATTATTATCACCTGATGTGCCAGCAATAGCACCAAGTGATAGCAATGATTATATCAGTTCTTTATTTTTTGCATCCCAGCTTCAACAGTTGCCGGTAATAGATGAGGGGCATTATCTGGGGCTTCTGGATGCAAAAGACCTCCCGGCACTGCCCGGCGACGAAGATGATATGAATCAGCATCCTTACGAGAATTTCAGGCCTGCAATTTCTATCAATGCACATCCGTTCGAGGCTATGCGTATTGTGCATTTGCACGGATTAAGTATCCTCCCCGTGCTCAATGAAGATCAGGAATATGCAGGGTCATTGACTAAAGAGAATCTTGTCAAATATCTGATAGAAAATATGGGTATTGATGTCAACGGTGGCATCATTGTTTTGGAAATGGAGCCCCGAAATTATAATCTGTCGCAGGTAGCACGTATTTGCGAAAATGAACAGGTTCTTATTTTAGGTGCGCAGGTAAAAACTAATGTTCTAACTGCTAAATTAGAACTGACTATAAAGACCAATACAACAGATTTGTCGGCCGTGGTTCAAGCATTGGAACGATTTGAGTACACTGTTTTGGATACTTACGGAGATCAGAAAATAGAAAGCGATATTGTAGACAGATATAAATTGTTGATGAATTACATCAATATGTAGCCTAATACTTAAAATATTAGAAACCGATGTCGGACAGAGGTTTCTCAAAACGATGAAAGCTACCCCATCAGGAGTAGCTTTTTCGCTTTTCTATCAAATATTTATTCGTGTTCCGGGCCTAAGATTCTAAAATATGCACCTTCTATCAAATTGTTGATTCTGATTTGGCAGGCCAGGCGACTGTCGTGCATGGCATCCGGAAGAGTGTCCAGCATATCCAGCTCATCTTCATTCTTAAGGGGTAGTTTATCAAGTCCCTCCAAAACCTGAACATGACAGGTGGCGCAAAGTGCCATTCCGCCACAAGTAGCCAAAATGCTGTATTCACTTGCTTTCAGTGCTTCCATCAAGCTGAGGCTCATGTCATCAGGTATTTCCAATTCCTGTACCGACTTGTCTCTGTTTTCTACTTTAAACTTTACTAGGCCCATTATTGCTAAAATTCTCGGTATTGTTTTTAAAATTCGTTTACGCCATTAACTGTAGTGTATTTGAAACTCAATCTTTGGTCAGGGAAAACATATTTAAATGCACTTTGACACATTAAGGCTGCTTCATGAAAACCACATAAAATGAGCTTTAATTTACCTGGATATGTATTAATATCGCCAATAGCGTAAATGCCTTCAATATTGGTAGAGTAGTCAAAAGTATTCACCTGAATAGCAGATTTTTCTACATTCAAACCCCAATCGGCAATAGGACCCAGTTTTGGGCTTAAACCAAAAAGCGGTATCAGGTAATCAGCACTGATATTATATTCTGTATTGTCTGCTCCGGCAATGGTTACTTCATTCAAGTGCCCATTACCATTGATTTTAGTAATATTAGACTTTAAGATAAGGTTGATTTTACCTGCTTCGGCCAGATGAGCAACTTTCTCAGCAGAATCAGGCGCACCACGGAAAGTTTCTCCGCGATGTACCAATGTTACTTTTTTAGCTACATCCGATAAGAAGATGGTCCAGTCCAATGCAGAATCACCGCCACCTGCCAATACAATTTCTTTATCACGAAACAGCTCAGGATTGCGAACCATATAAGCAACACCTTTGCCTTCAAACTCTTCAAGTTTTTCTACCGCAGGCTTGCGTGGTTCAAAACAACCCAAACCACCAGCAATTACGACTGCTTTACAATGAATCTGAGTGTTTTCGCTTGTAGTCACTATGAAGGATTTATCTTCCTGACGTTCCAGTTTTTCTACTCTTTCGCCCAAAGTAAAGCCAGGATGAAAAGGTTCGATTTGTTTTTTTAAATTATCAACAAGTTCCTGAGCATTGATCGTTGGGTAACCTGGAATGTCATAAATAGGTTTTTGTGGATATATCTCGGAAAGTTGTCCTCCTATCTGAGGTAAAGCATCAATAAGGTGGCAGCGCATTTTGAGCAAACCCGCTTCGAAAACGGCAAACAAGCCCACTGGTCCGGCCCCTACAATACAAATGTCAGTTGTTATCATTAGATTATTTCTTAATTATCGAATGTGAATTCTAAAAAAAATTTTCGCAAAGATAGGTAATTAGCGGCTTAGGTAAAAAGTTAAAAGGCTAATGTGTTTATAGTAATTTACACTATTGACATCATAAAAGTCTACCGACATAAGGGGGCTGTTTACCTACTTTATGCTTTTTGAAACATTAAAAATGGGAAGAGGCCGTTTTATCGGTTATCTTCGCAGCCGAAATTATCAATTGTTTTTATGTATTCTGATACAAATGAACATTAGGCTCAAAAAAAGAAGATAAAATAAACCCAGATGAAACGTTTAGCCATATTAGGTTCTACAGGTTCTATAGGCACTCAGGCTTTAGAAGTTGTTTCCCGACACCCTGATTTATTTCAGGTAGAAGTACTTTCTGCTCACGGAAATTCCGATTTGTTAATAGCTCAGGCTTTGAAATATAAGCCTAATGCAGTTGTAGTGACCAATGAAGCCAAATATGAAATTGTAAAAAAGGCGCTTGAATCATCCAACACTAAAGTTTTTGCAGGGCAATCTGCTCTGACAGATGTGGTTCGTTGGGATTCAGTGGATGTAGTTCTCGGTGCCATTGTTGGCTTTGCAGGTTTGCATTCTATCTATGCAGCAGTAGATGCAGGTAAACGTGTGGCATTAGCCAATAAGGAAACTTTGGTAGTGGCAGGAGATCTGGTGATGCAACGTGCAGCAGAAACAGGTGCAGCCATTATTCCTGTAGATAGTGAGCATTCTGCCATTTTTCAATGTCTGGTTGGAGAATATCATGAATCAATCGAAAAAGTAATACTTACTGCAAGTGGTGGCCCTTTCAGGGGCAAAAAACCTAATTTTCTGGTTAATGTAAAGGCATCTCATGCATTGCAACATCCCAATTGGACAATGGGAGCAAAAATCACGATCGACTCTGCAACATTGATGAACAAAGGGTTGGAAATGATTGAAGCAAAATGGCTGTTTGGATTGACCAATGAGCAAATAGATGTAATAGTCCATCCTCAAAGTGCCATCCATTCCTTTGTACAATTTATTGACGGTTCGCTCAAGGCTCAGGCTGGTGTGCCGGATATGAAGTTACCGATTCAGTATGCATTAGCCTACCCCAAGCGCTTACCCAATACCTTTAAGCGCTACGATTTCAAAGAATTTGCCAATCTTACCTTTGAAGAACCCGATTATAAAACTTTCCGTAATCTTGCTTTGGCCAAAGATGCTATGTATAAAGGAGGTAATACACCTTGTGTATTAAATGCAGCTAATGAAATTACCGTTCAGGCATTTTTGCAAAACAGAGTAGATTTTCTGGAAATGAGTGATATTATTGAAAAAACAATTGCCAAAGTAAGCCATATAGATAAGCCAAGCTTTACCGACTATGAAGAAAGTGATGCTGAAGCCCGTAAATATGCCGAAGAACTGGTAAAACAGAGCCCATTGGCGACCCACTAAAAAATTTAAAAACAAACAGAAAAATTTAAATGCAACTAAACACAATCTTATTGATGGCAGAATGGCAAGTGAAAGGCTTGCAGCTTTTCGTAGCACTTTCTTTACTCATTATTCTGCACGAATTTGGTCATTTCTTTTTTGCCAAATTATTTAAAACAAGAGTCGAAAAATTCTATTTGTTCTTTGATTTTCTTTTCCCCTTTGGGAATGTTTTACCTTTTTCCTTATTCAAAAAAACTAAAGGTGAAACAACCTATGGTATTGGATGGTTCCCATTGGGTGGTTATGTAAAAATAGCCGGAATGGTAGACGAGAGTATGGATAAAGAGCAATTGGCCAAACCTGCAGAACCTTGGGAGTATCGTTCCAAAAAGCCTTGGCAACGTTTATTCATTATGCTGGGTGGTATTATCGTCAATGTGTTGGTGGCGATTATTATTTACTCATTTGTAATGGGTATCTGGGGCGAATCGTATTTGCCAACAGCTAATGCAAAATATGGTATTGTGGCAGACAGTACGGCGCAAACTATTGGTTTCCGCAATGGCGATAAAATCATGGCTGTTGATGGTAGACCTGTCGAAAACTTCAAAGAAGTAACACGCGATATTATTTTTAATGGTGCAAAAACAGTCAGTGTATTGCGTGATGGACAGAATATGGATATTGTTATTGACAACACTGTTGTCGGTAAAATTTTGAAAAGCAAAAAAGCAGGTTTCCTTAGTCCTCGTTTCCCTTTTGTTATTGATGAAGTAAGCTCGAAGTCCGTCGCTGAAAAAATGGGATTCAAAAAAGGAGACAGTATAGTTGCTTTCAACGGTGAAGCCGTTACCTTTCATGATGAATTTATCAGCAAGATGAAAGTATCGCCTGTTGGCTCTGATATAAAAATAACAGTTGTCGGTGAAGATAAACAACTAAGAGACCTTGTAGGTAAATTACCTGAAACAAAGAAAATAGGTATCGGCCCGAAAGGGTATGATAACTACCTTGAGTTCAAAACGATTAAATACAGTTTCTTTCCTGCTATAGCTCGCGGTGTTACATTTACCGGAGAGCAGTTCGGATTTTATATGGCTCAGTTCAAATTGTTGTTTACCTCCAAAGATGTAAAACTGAATGAAAATCTTGGTGGTATTGCCAGCTTCGCCAAAATCTTCCCCAGCACTTTTGACTGGCAGGAATTCTGGATGTTGACGGCATTTATTTCCATAATACTAGCCTTTATGAACTTATTACCCATTCCGGGTCTGGATGGTGGTTATGTAATCTTCCTTTTGTATGAAATCATAACAGGACGTAAAGTGAATGATAAGGTAATGGAAATAGCAACAACAGTCGGCTTAGTCCTTTTATTAGGTCTGATGCTTTATGCAAACGGTTTGGATATTTTCAGAGCCTTTCAGAAATAATTATTTTTTTTGATAGAATTGTAACAAGCTCCGCAAAACCATTGCGGAGCTTGTTTTATATAACGGAGATTTAAATGTTCTAATTTTACAGCATTATTAAACCATAGCCATTATAAATTGTCCCAACAAACTGAAACCTGATCAAATGAATTTAGCCAGAAGAGTATCAATTACACGTGTTGCGGGCATAGTCGTTTTGTTTTTATCCTTGCTGGTTTTTAGTAAAGAAAGCTTTGGGCAAACCTTCACCATCAGTGGTATGGTTGCAGACAGCAGCGACAAGGAACCCGTTTTAGGCGTTACTTTTAGCTTAGGTTCAGTATCTGATACGAACTTAAAGCAAATAGCTGTTTCCGATTTTGATGGTAGTTTCTCCTTCCCAAATGTAGGTAGAGGAGTGTATATTCTTAAAGGTACCTATCTGGGTTTTTTCCCTTTCCAACGAAACATAAGAGTGATGGACGGCGATATTAACATAGGTAGCGTATCACTTGTGCGCAGCGCAAAAGCATTGAATACGGTTACAGTAGCGGGAACACAAGTTCGCTCTGAGCAAAACGGTGACACAACATCCTTTAATGCCGGAGCTTTTAAAACCAATCCTGATGCTACTGCTGAAGATTTATTAAACAAAATGCCGGGTATCAGCAATGATGGAGGAACTTTGAAAGCAAATGGAGAGCAGGTGAAAAAGGTCTTGGTAGATGGCAAACCATTTTTCGGTGATGACCCTAATGCCGCCATTAAAAATTTGCCTTCTGAAATAATCGATAAAATTCAGATTTATGATCAAGGTAGTGAGCAGTCTCAATTTACAGGTTTTGATGATGGTAATAATGAAAAGGCTATCAATATTATTACTAAAAAAGGGAGGAATAATGGTGTGTTTGGACGAGTAAGTGGAGGATATGGATTAGATGAAACGAGCAACGACGGCAGGTATAGCCTGGGTGGAAATATTAATTTCTTCAATGGAGATAGAAGAGTTTCTTTAGTAGGATTGACAAATAATATCAATCAGCAAAATTTCAGCTCAGATGATCTGCTCGGCGTAAGTTCATCTAGCTCCAATTCAGGCTCTCGTGGTGGTGGAGCGAGGGGCGGAAGAGGTGGTGGAGGGGGCAGTGATGCTTCTAACTTCTTAGTAAGCCAGCAAGGAGGTATTACCCAAACACAATCTGCCGGAGTCAACTATGCAGATAACTGGAGTAAAAAGCTAAAAGTGACCGGAAGTTATTTCTTTAACCGTGCCGAAAATGTCACGGCAACAGATTTGTCGCGGAATTATATTTTACAAAATCAGGACAGCTCTTTAATCTATAACGAAACAGGCAATACAAGGAGTACAAATGTAAACCATCGTGTGGCGATGCGTGCAGAATGGAATATGGATAGTAATAATGCAATCATTCTTACACCGAAAATCAGTTATCAAAATAACGAAACAAACAAAGATTTGATTGGTAAAAACTTGTTTAATGACAATATTGCAGGCAGTAGCCTTCAGAATAAAACCTTTAATCAGAATGAAGGCTTTAATTTCTCCAACAACTTTTTGTATCGTCACAAATTTGCCAAAAAAGGTCGCACCATTTCGGCGAGCATTGATACTCGTATCAATAACAGAAGTGGTGATGGCAGCCTTTATTCTCTGAATGACTATATTGATTCATCAACCATAAGTGACCAAAAAAATACTTCATTTAGCAACAGTAATACTTTTAGCGGAAGCATCAATTATACCGAACCTATCAATGAAAAAACCCAAATTCAGTTAAATTATAATCCTTCAATAACATTTAGCGAATCTGAGAAAAATACCTACAACAGAGCCAAGACAGGGGAGTATACTTCTTTGGACAGCAATCTCAGTAATCAGTTTTCCAATGAGTATCAAACCCAGAGGGCAGGAGCCGGCATACGTTTTTCGGATGTGAAGATTAATTTCAATGCAACATTGAATGGCCAATTAGCTACTTTAAACGGAACTCAAAGCTTCCCCAATCAATTAAATATTACAAGAAATTTTTCCAATATTTTACCACAAGCATCATTCAATTATAAATTTTCAAAAACAGAAAATATCAGATTATTTTATCGCAGCAGTACAAATGCCCCCAGCATTAGCCAGTTGCAAAATGTAGTAGATAACAGTAATCCATTACAGTTAAAAGTCGGTAACCCTGATTTACAACAAGATTACACTCATTCATTTAATGTGCGATACGGCAAAACCAAAGCTGCTAAAGGAAACGGAATGTTTTTGTTTGCAAATGCCACCGTTACCAACAACTATATCGGTAACAGTACTACAGTGGGTCGCGATGGGGTGCAAATCAGCAGACCGGTCAATCTTAATGGATATTTGCGCAGCAATGCTTTTGCTACCTACAGTGTCCCTTTTAAAAAGATTAAGAGCAATTTGAATTTTAATGCCGGTGTGAATTATACCAAAACCCCATCTTTAATCAATACCGTTATTAATGATGCTAAAAACTATGCTTTCAACGGAGGCTTTGTTTTGGGTAGCAATATCAGCGAAAATATTGATTTCACTGTTTCGTATAATGGCGCTTATAATATTGCCAGCAATTCCTCTCAACCGCAGTCTAACTTCAATTATTATTCTCAGACAAGTTCATTAAAATTCAATTGGATTTTTCTTAAGGGCTTTGTATTCAATACTAATCTGAACCATACTTTGTATAGCGGATTAGGTGAAGGTTATGATAGAGACTTTCTGCTTTGGAATGCTTCTTTGGGTTATAAATTCCTGAAAAACAAAGCATTGCAAGCTGATATTTACGCATTTGACATCCTGAATCAAAACAATAGTATTAACCGCAGCATTAATGACGTGTATATCGAAGATAGTCGCACAACAGTATTACAGCGGTTTGTGATGCTAAAACTCACTTACACTATCAGAGCCTTCAAGTCTGGGGCAAAAATGCCTGAAGAAAATAAAAATGAATTTGAAGGCAGACCTCCGGGAGGATTTCAGAGAGGTGGAGGGCCTGAAGGAGGATCAGGTGGAAGGCGCGATTTTGGTGGTTAAGGAGATTTGATAATTTTTTTTCAAAAAGACCATTAAGGACGGGCAGGCATTGCAAGCAAAATTGTACTTTTGAGCCATGCCATTATTAAAATTTAGAGTTTATTGGGAAGAAGACGATTTAATCTATCGTGATTTGGAAATAGTATCTTCCCAAACCTTTTTGGATTTGCATAAAGCCATTATTACCGCATACGAGTTTGACGGCAAACACAGTGCACGCTTTTTTGAAAGCAATGACCGTTGGGAGCGTTTTCGTATCTTATCTTCGGAGGTCTTGGCGAACAAAAAAGATGCACCTGAGCTTTCGATGATGAAAACACCTGTTTCTGCACTTGTAGCGGTACCTGATCAGAAATTTATTTACGAATATGACCCTCAAAAAAATTGGGTTTTTCTGGTAGAACTTATAGGTATCAGCAATGATATCAACGAAAGAAAAACTTATCCTATTTGTACCCGAAAAGAAGGATTGGCACCAAGCCAATATAAATTGGGAGGAGGTACCGGAATGCTCATGGAAATTGAAGAAAAATATGACCTTGGTGCAGACGAAATGGCCGAAGGTTATGGCAGCGAAGGTAATGACGACGACTCGGGTAGTGATGCGATAATGGATACCGGAGGCGGAGAGGAAGATTTTTAATATTAGAATTCCTTATCTGCACTTTCATAATTTACTCTTTTTGCAAGGTATAATTTTATTACTTTTGCGTCCAAAATAACATATTCAATAATGAAGATTTTAGTTTGTATTAGTCCGGTTCCAGATACGACAACCAAAATTGCTTTTAGTGAAAATAACACCCAATTCAGCACTCAGGGTGTAACAATGGTCATCAATCCTTATGATGAATGGTATGCTTTGGTTCGCGCATTGGAGTTGAAAGAAAGTGGTGCAGCAACAGCTGTAAATCTTGTTACTGTAGGTAAGGCTGATGCGGAATCTGTTATCCGTAAAGCATTGGCTCTGGGAGGCGACGAAGCAATCCGAATTGATACGGACAGCAATGATCCTTATGTGATTGCGGCTCAGATTGCCGCGTATGCAAAAACCGAAAACTACGATTTGATTCTTACCGGTAAAGAAACTACGGACTATAATAATGGTGCTGTTGGTGCTATGCTTGCCGATCAGTTAGATATGAATTATGTAGGCTTTGCCAGCAAATTGGATATAGCTTCAGGTAGTGCAACCGTTAATCGTGAGATAGAAGGCGGAGAAGAAGTGGTAGCTGGTCCGCTGCCTTTGGTAGTAAGTTGTCAGAAAGGTATGGCAGAAGCTCGTATTCCTAATATGCGTGGCATCATGGCTGCCCGTACCAAGCCATTGAAAGTCGTGGCCGCTACTGATACTGCAGCATTGAGTCAGATTGTTTCTTATGAAATGCCTCCGGCAAAAACCGGCGTAAAAATGTTTACTATAGACCAGATGGATGAGTTGGTAGCTGCATTACACAACGAAGCAAAAGTGATATAAATAAATAATAACTAATAGTGAATAATTAATAATTTCTCTATCGTAATTAATTACTATTAGTAAATGAGAGAAAATATTCTAAAAGATAAAAGTTTTGGATTTGCCATTAGAATTATTGAATTGTTCAAATATTTAAAGGTTAATCAACAGGAATATGTTCTTTCAAAGCAAATTTTAAGGAGTGGAACAGCAATAGGAGCAAGTATCAGAGAGGCTGAATTTGCTGAAAGTTCTAAAGGTTTTATTCATAAACTGAGTATAAGTCTCAAAGAAGCAAATGAAACAAAATATTGGTTGGAATTGCTATTTGCCGGCAATTTTATTGAAGAAAAATTATTTCAATCATTCATTTTTGATTGTGATGAAATTTTAAAAATTTTAGTGTCAAGTATTAATACTTCAAAAAAGAAATTATCGTAGAACAATTGATCAAGTCAATGTTAGTTTGCTTTTATTGAAATAGAGAAAGCAGCACACGAAAAGTATTATTAAATATTCATTTTTAAATATTCATTATTATGGTATTAGTATTAGTAGAAAATATAGAAGGAAACTTCAAAAAGAAATCATTTGAATTGGTGCAATATGCATCTGCTGTGGCTAAAAGTATGGGCACTCAGGCTACTGCATTAGTGTTGGGTACAGCTGCTGATGATGCAATAGCTGCTTTGGGGGCTTATGGCGCTGCTAAGGTATTGCACGTTGCCGATGCACAATTGAATCAATTGTCAGCGCGCGCTTACGCCAAATGTGTGGTAACTGCTGCCGAAAAAGAAGGAGCTAAAGTGATTATTGCTTCTCACGATGTGGTAGGTAAAACTGTAGCCCCCCAGGTAGCTTCCCGTCTCAAAGCTGGCTTGGCTGCTGGCGCTGTAGCTTACCCCGAACTCAGCAATGGTTTTGTTGTAAAAAGAAACGTATTTGGTGGTAAAGCATTTGCCTTTGTAAATGTTACTACTGATGTAAAAGTGATGACCTTATTACCAAACAGCATACAAGTGGTAAAAGGTGATGGTAATGCAAGTGTAGAAGCTCTTTCTGTTGCATTTGATGCAAAAGATTTTGCTATGCAGGTAAAAGAAACCAATAAAGTAACTGGTTCTGTACCACTCGGTGAAGCTGAATTGGTTGTCAGTGGCGGTCGTGGATTAAAAGGACCTGAAAACTGGGGTGTTATTGAAGAATTGGCTGCCACTATGGGTGCTGCAACGGCTTGCTCGCGTCCTGTTGCTGATTCTCATTGGCGTCCTCACCACGAGCATGTGGGACAAACCGGTGGTACCATCCGTCCAAACTTATATATTGCCATTGGTATTTCTGGTGCCATTCAGCATTTGGCTGGTGTTAATGGTTCTAAGACTATTGTGGTGATTAACAAAGATCCGGAGGCTCCATTCTTTAAAGCCGCTGATTATGGTGTAATTGGTGATGCTTTAGAGGTAACTCCGAAATTAAATGAAGCATTTAAGAAATTTAAAGCAAGTCAACACTAATCAATTGTTGATTGTAGAAAATAAATACAAAAAGGATGACGTTTGTTCGTTGTCCTTTTTTTTATGTCGAAACAAAGACTGTAAATTGCGGTATTGAAAAAGGTAGCAACATTTATCAGGGCATTATTTAGTCATACCCTTTTTCTGGTCAATATTGCTATGGCCGGATGGTTATTGCTTTGTTGGTATGCGTCCAATACCAATCCTGCCGATGTCAAGTACATTGGTATTGTCAGCTTGAGTAGCGCTTTCCCTATTCTGATTAACTTCGTTTTCGCTTTTATCTGGCTTTTTACCCACAAAAAGTGGCGAAGCCTTTTGCCCCTGTCTGTATTAGCTTTTTGTTACAAATTGATTTTGCCCATTTGGGGATTACATTTTTTCTCTGCCAATAATATGGAAAACCAATTGGCCGGACTCAAAATCATGAGTTGGAATGTCCATGGATTGGGATTGTATGACAGGCCTGTTGATAAATCGCAGCCAGAGAAAATGTTTGCCCTTGTAGACCAACAACAACCGGATGTTTTTTGTATGATTGAGTTTTATACCAATTCAGACGGTAGCAATAAGAAAGCGAGTAAATACTTCAAGAAGGCAGGCTACAAAGAGTATAGGTTTATGTACGATAATGATTTGGGCTCTAAGATTTATATTGGTAATGCAGTATTTTCTAAGTACCCTTTATCCGATTTTGAAGAGATTCCTATCGATCAGTATATCAAGATGATGCGATGTGATGTTACATTACCTAATGAGCAAAAAATAAGGTTATTTGTCGTTCATCTACAGTCATTTCTTTTGGCCGATAAAGACAAGGCATTTATTGAAGAGGTCAAGAATGATGCTGATAAGCTTGATAAAAAACCTGGTTTTTCAAAGACTTTTCTGGAAAAACTACATAATGCCTATTTAAAGAGAGCTCCACAGGCAATTTTGGCCCGTGCCGAAATGGATAAAAGCCCTTATCCCTCTATTCTTTGTGCCGATCTTAATGATGTTCCGGCTTCATATACTTATACTACTATCAAAGGAACAATGAAGGATGCCTTTGAAGAAAAAGGAAAGGGATTGGGTAGAACTTACAACCTGATATCGCCTACTTTGCGTATCGACTATATTTTCTACAATGATAGCGCCCTGCATTTACTGGGTTACCAAAGTATTCCAACTCCCAGTCTATCCGACCATAATCCGGTCATTGCTAATTTTGCTGTCAGGAAAAAGTAAAATATCTACTTTTAGTTTTACCTCTTTTGTCTCATGTATAAAAACCGAAGATGATCTTATCTCTACCGAGGAGAAAAGGATTATATGTATGAATGCGATTATATGCATTCAGATATTGTATCTAAAAAAGGGAGAGGAAGTGACCAAATTAAGTGATAGACTATAGCAATAAGTTACCTATGATTTTCATAGGCTTAGGGACAATTGCATCGATGAATTTGATGCAGAGCAAGTATTGTTAAGTGAAATCTAGTTCGTTTCAAAAATGGAAGCCTGTCGTTTGATAGGCTTTTTTGTTTTTTGTTAATTCATTATAAAAGTGTAAAATTTTGTATATTTGAATACCTTATTTTATCATTATGAAATTTCCAAAGAACAGCCTCCTCTTCCTTTTGGTTTTTCTTTATTCATTATCATCATTTAGTCAAGTGATTGATAAACGAAATAATATGTGGGCTTTTGGGCTCAAAAGTGGTTTCGATTTTAACTCTGGAAGCCCGCTCTCTTTTGTTTCTGCTATGGCAGCCACTTATTCCTGTGCATCTGTATGCGATACCGGTGGTCAGTTATTATTCTATGTCGATCATTCTAAAGTATATACAAAAAGTCATACTGTAATGCCAAATGGCACGACAATGGCTGGTTTAAGCGGAAGGCAGCAAACGATTGTAATCACTCCCAAATTCAGGGATGATAGTGCTTATTATATTTTCATGGTGAATACCAGCAATCGCCTTGTATATTCTATTGTCGACATGCGCCTCAATAGCGGTCTTGGCGATATAAAACCAGGATTTAAAAATATTCCTGCAGATTCTAATCAGGTGGAGAAATTGGTAGTAATGGAATTATGTGGTGATATGTGGTTGGTGGCTCACGATCCCATTAAACCTATTTTTTATGCCTACGACCTGAAAAGCCCTTCCTCTTTTGTCAGACCGGTTATTTCTACCATTGGAGCATCCAATCATTATGGCTGCCACACAAGAATGACTGCCTGCAGCAAATTGAAAAAGGTGAATTTATTGTCTCATGGTTTATTAGGGGGTAATTTTCACGCATTCGAAGATTTTGATTTTGATTTTAACACAGGTGTTCTCAGCAATTGCAGATTGGTTGATAGTTTGCCACTGGTTTCGGTTCAGATGGATGGGGGTATTTATTCTCCTGATTTTACCAAATTTTATCTTTTTATACCCGGCTCAGTTATTCAATATGATATGACTTTACCTTCAATTGCTGCTATCCGTGCATCGAAAGTGGTGGTAGGGACATCACCAACTGTAGGCCAGTTTCGGCTGGCAGCAGATGGTAAAATATATTTGTGCGGTAGCGGTATCGGTCCTGCCTGTATCGAAAGGCCGAACATGAAAGGGCTTTTATGCAATCTTAGGACCTCAGTCCCTATTCCAATAAGTTACAGAGGAGAATTCGGGAATGATTTTATGAGTTACACCGTAAAGGATATTGAAACTAAAATATTTACTTCTACCATTGCTCTCTGTATTGATAGTACTAAAACACTTGGCAGTGGTGGGTTTAAAACCTATATCTGGCATGATGGTGATGGTGCTGAGACAAAGACTTTCAACAAAGGAGGGATATATTGGCGCAGAGCTTTCAGCAGTTGTTATAATCAGGTAGACACTTTTAAGATTATTGAAGACACTCCAACTCATATCAAATTATCTGTTGACTCGGTAATTTGTTTTGATACTATTGCTTTGCTAAAAGGTCCCGATTCTTACGAAAGATACGTTTGGGAGTCAGGATTGACCACCAAAGAAAGAACAATAGATAAAGACGGTAAATATTTTCTGGAAGCTTCAAAGAAAAGTTCATGTCCTTCTACTTATCAAAAAGAGTACAGGATTCAATTTGTCAATCAAAAGACGGGATTCAATTTTGAAGCAATACCTGATACTGCTGCATGTCCTACAGAGATTATTAAATACGAGGTAAAAACAAAAATGGAGGATGTGCGTTTTGAATGGAAAAACGGGGATACCTCTATTTCTTCATCCAGTTACGGACCTGGAATCAATTGGGTTAAAATTAAGTATAAATCCTGCGTTGCTCTGGATTCTATCAACATTGCACCAATATTGCCTCCGATAGAATTATTGGATACTGTTGCCTGCAAAGGGCAAACTGTTGTGCTGCTGGTGGCAGTTGATGCTGGTGCTTCTTATCTGTGGAATACAGGAACGCAAACACCGGGTATCGAAGTGCGTGAAAGTGGAACATTTAATGTAGTGGTCAAAAAGGGAAAATGTACCGAGCAGGCAAAAGCCAGGGTTGAGTTTGAGCATTGCTCCAGTTGTATTAATGTTCCTAATGCATTTACCCCCAATAATGACGGGATTAATGACCGATTCAAACCAATATTAATCTGCCAGTTGAAAGAGTATGAAATAAAGATTTTTGACCGATGGGGAAAGCAGGTTTTTTACTCCAATAATTTTAACGGAAACTGGGATGGTACTTTCAATGGTCAGTTATTAGCAGCAAATGTTTATTACTATTTAATCACTTATAGTTATACAGAATCTGGTGGGATGCCCGTCAAAGAAATTCTGAAAGGCGATGTAACTTTAATTCGCTAAAAAATAAAAGGTCTGTTTTACAACAGACCTTTTATTTTTTCAATCACTTCGTTAAGTTGGCTCGTATCCTGCCCTCCAGCGGTTGCCATTGTTTTCTGGCCACCACCACCACCTTTGATGAGCGGTGCAACCTGTTCTTTAATCAGTTTGGACGCATCCAGATTTTTAGTTGCCATCAAAGCCTCATCTACCATCACCAATACCTGAGCTTTGTCATCTACCACAGAAGTCAACACTACGAGGCTATTGCTCAGCAAGGGTTTCAGCTGCGCACCTAATTTGCGTAAAGCATCTGCAGAGGATATTTGAACAGACAAACCAAGGAAATTGCTGCCGTTTACTTCAATCGTTTTTGTGGCCAGATCCTTAGCCATTGCAGCCAATTCTTTATTTTCAAACGCTTCCAGTTTTTTCTCTAGAGCGTTCTTATCTTCTATCAGTTTTTCAACCGTTTTAAATGGGTCTTTCGCTTTCAGCAATTCTGCAATTTGTTTATGCTGACTCACTTTGTCTACAAAATAGCGCATCGCTGCAGCACCTGTCAAGGCTTCAATACGACGTACCCCTGCTGCCACTGCAGATTCTGCTGTGATGGTAAATACACCAATCATACCTGTATGGCCTACATGGGTTCCACCACAAAGCTCTATTGAATAGTTAGGGTCAATAGTGACCACACGCACCGTATCACCATATTTTTCGCCAAATAAAGCCATAGCACCCAGTTTCATCGCTTCTTCTTTCGGCAGTTCTTTAATCACTACAGGAATATTCTCACGGATTTTTTCATTCACGATTTCTTCTACTTTACGGATTTCCTCATCCGTCATTTTACTGAAATGAGAAAAGTCAAAACGCAAAACATCGGCATTGACCAATGAACCTTTTTGTGCTACGTGTGTGCCCAACACCTGTCTCAATGCAGCGTGCATCAGATGCGTGGCTGTATGGTTATACGTAGTTTCAATGCGTTTTTCCCAATTCACTTTTGCAGTAACGGGCAAACTCATATCGGCTACCAAACTATCCGCAAAATGAATGATTAAATCATTTTCTTTTTTAGTGTCGGTAATGATTAGTTTTTCATTATTAATGATTAATTCGCCAACATCACCCACCTGTCCACCACTTTCGGCATAGAAAGGCGTGGTCTCCAAAACGATTTGATATTGTTCTTTGCCTTTGGCTTTTACCTTGCGGTAGCGCGCCACTTGGGTATCAATATTCAAGTCGTCATAACCCACAAAAGTTGTTTTATTGACATCATTGACGATGACCCAATCTTCGGTATCGATGGCTGTAGCTGCGCGGGAGCGTGTTTTTTGTTGCAACATTTCTGCTTCAAATGCTGCTTCATCCACTTCCAGGCCATTCTCAGAGCCAATCAATCGGGTAAGGTCTATCGGGAAACCATAAGTATCGTAAAGCTCAAACGCTGCTGTACCATTAATGATTTTTGATGATTGCTTCATCATCTCATCCATCTTCTTCAAACCCTTTTCAAGCGTTCTCAGGAAAGCTTCTTCTTCTTCTTTGATGACACGTGTTACAAAATCCTCCTGCTTTTTCAATTCAGGAAAAACGGTTTCGAATTGTGTAGCAATCACTGGCAATAACTGATGCAAGAGCGGTTGCTTGTAATCGAGATAAGAATAATAGTAACGAACTGCACGGCGTAAAATCCTGCGAATTACATAGCCCGCGCCCGTATTGCTGGGTAATTGGCCATCGGCAATAGTAAAAGAAATGGCACGGATATGGTCGCTCAGCACACGGAAAGCTATCGCTTCTTTGCTGTCGCTGTAATCGTATTTTTTGCCGCTGATTGTTTCAATCGCTGCGATAGTGCCGGTAAACACATCCGTATCATAATTGCTTTGTTTGCCTTGCAGCACACGCACCAATCGCTCAAATCCCATTCCGGTATCTACGTGGCGGTCGGGCAAAGGCTGCAAACTGCCGTCTTTCATGCGGCTGAACTGCATAAATACATTGTTCCAGATTTCAATCACCTGAGGATGGTCGGCATTCACCAAATCAGCACCTGCAATTTGTGCACGTTCTTCGGCAGAGCGGCAATCCACGTGGATTTCAGAGCAAGGACCACAAGGCCCTGTATCGCCCATTTCCCAAAAATTATCTTTTTTATTTCCGCGCAAAATGCGGTCTTCGGCCACATATTTTTTCCACTCATCGTAGGCTTCCTGGTCAAAAGCCAAACCCTCTTTTTCATCGCCTTCAAAGACCGTTACATAAAGGCGGTCTTTGTCCAGCTTATAGACATCAGTCAATAATTCCCAGCTCCAGGCAATGGCTTCTTTTTTAAAATAATCGCCAAAGCTCCAGTTGCCCAACATTTCAAACATCGTATGGTGGTAAGTATCCACACCCACTTCTTCCAGATCGTTGTGCTTGCCACTCACACGCAGACATTTTTGGGTATCGGCAATACGCTTGTGTGGTGCAGGTTTATTGCCCAAAAAATAGTCTTTAAACGGTGCCATACCCGAATTGATGAACAAAAGGGTTGGGTCGTTCTTTACCACGATGGGTGCTGAGGGCACTATACTGTGCTGCTTCGATTGAAAAAAATCAAGAAATTGCTGGCGGATTTCTGCTGCTGTCATTGTACTGAAAAATAGGGCGCGAAGATACTTGATGATTTTTGATTTTAGATTGGATTTTTGGGGCTGTCAGCTTTGTTTTAGCGTTCATCTTTGGGTTCGGGCTGTCCCTTATAGTCCTCGCCCCGTCCTCAAAAGACGGTACTGCGGGCTATCCGTTCCATCCCGCAGCCGCCCGGCAATAGTTCAATATTAAGCTTCTGCTTGGGTGGATTGCGCCTGTGAGGTGGATTGCAAATTCAATTTTTCTGTGCTTCGGGGGATGCCCTGCGGAATCCCCCGAAGCACAGAAAATTTTAGGCGTCTTGTCTCATTCATACTCACGCTTACGTCATTGCGAGGCACGAAGCAATCTGTTACTAGTTTTTGCATTTAGCGCGATAGATTGCTTTGTCGTCGTACCTCCTCCGCGCAATGACGAAAATAGCTACTAAAGTCCACAGACTTTGCGATGTTGCCGATTAAGAAAGTCGAAACATCGCAAACTCTGTCTCAAAAATATAAAACAAACTTTAGATTAAACCCAAAACCCGCAATAGCGCAAAACCTATGTTAAAAGAAGTGTTTTTTCTCACTTGCTGGTCTTGAGGCCAAAGCAATGCGGCACAGCCCACCAACAAGGGCGGCAAAATCCCTGGCGAATCCAAATTTACTACCTCTTTGCAAAAGAAATTTTCATCAAAGTGGGAAAATATGCTCATTTTAAGAGCATATTTATCAATTATAATACAGAATTTGACGAATTATAATTTAAAATCGTCAATTATTAATTAAAAAATGACAAATAATACATTGTAAATGGAAAATAATACTTTTAAATCGCTGATTATAATATTTAAATTGGTAATTATAATATTTAAATTGGCAAATTCTACATTTAAATCATCGAATTACACTATAAATATGCCCTATTTCATTTCCTGTTGGGCACATCAAGCTCACGAAACAACATTTTTGGAATAGAATCAATAAATTAGAAACTTTACCTTCGGCCTTTATTCCTTAAATACCTAAGCTTCCAGAATGATTTTTTTTGATATCGAAATACGCAGCACTGTATCCAAAGGCCGCGGAATGTTTGCACTGGAGGATATCCCGGCTTATCAGATCATCGAAACTGCGCCGGTAATCGTGATGAGTGCCGAAGAAAGGAAACTGCTGGATCAGACTTTATTGCACGATTATATCTTTGAATGGACGCCCGATGGGCAACAGCAATGCATCATGGCCTTGGGTAATGTGCCCATTTACAATCATTCTTACGCCAGCAATGCCGAGTATGCCATGGACTATGAACATCAAAGCATTTCGATACAATCGGTACGGGATATTGCCGCAGGCGAAGAGATTACCATCAACTATAACGGCGACTGGAACGACGAAAAACCACTTTGGTTTGAAGTGAAGGCTTAAAAAAATTACCTTTGCAGGATGCAAGAAATGACTACCCAACTCGTAACCGCTTTATCGCTTAGTGCCGAAAAAGGACTTGAAAAAGACCGCCAATATTTGTTTTCACTTCAGGTATCTAACGAAGGTGTCATCAGAATTGTCACAACGGATGATGTGGAAGTGTATTATGCCAGTGTGCATGATTTCCTCATTTGCTGGTCAAAAATCACCAGTCTGGGCTGGGCCAATGACAAAGAGACTTTTCAGAAAATGCTGGCCGAGCTGCGAGGTAATGCCTGATAATTAGATTTTTGCAATCTGATATTTATCATTGAATGATTCTATCCTACTATCATTTGGCTGTTTTTTGATATAGGGCTACCTTCGCGCTTCATTTTTTTCAGTTCTACAATATGAATCGCAAAATTCAATCTGCATTAATCTCTGTTTTCTACAAAGACGGTCTTGAGCCCATCGTGCGTCAATTGCACAAAGATGGCGTTACCCTTTATTCTACCGGTGGTACCCAAACATTTATCGAAGGCCTGGGTTTGCCTTGCCAAAGTGTTGAAGGGGTAACTTCTTATCCCTCTATTTTGGGTGGACGTGTCAAAACCCTTCATCCAAAAGTGTTTGGTGGTATTTTGGCCCGCCGCGATTTTGAAGAAGATCAGAAACATGTGGCAGAATTTGAAATTCCTTTGTTTGATATTGTCATTGTAGACCTGTACCCTTTCGAAGAAACGGTGGCCAGCACAACTGATGAAGCCAAGATTATTGAGAAGATTGATATTGGTGGAGTATCGCTGATTCGTGCGGCAGCCAAAAATCATCAGGATGTGTGTATCGTTGCTTCGCGCAATCAATATCCGGCGGTATTGGCTTTGCTGGAAAAAGGAGCCAGCACCACTACACTTGAAGAACGCAGAAAACTGGCGGCAGAAGCTTTTGCTGAGTGTGCCACTTACGACGTAGCAATTTCTAATTATTTCAATCAGCCAAAGCAAGTGTTGCGTTATGGCGAAAATCCTCATCAGGCTGCTTCCTTTAATGGCAATCTGGATGAACTGTTTGAAAAATTAAATGGTAAAGAACTTTCCTACAATAATATAGTAGATGTGGATGCAGCTTGTAATTTGCTGGCCGAATTTAATGAGAACATTTTTGCTATTATCAAGCACACCAATGTATGCGGTGTTGCATCACGCCCCACAGTAGAAGCTGCCTGGGATGCGGCTTTGGCCGGCGACCCTGAAAGTGCTTTTGGAGGTGTGTTGGCTACCAATGCTGCGATTGATTTAGCTACAGCACAAAAGATTAATGAAATATTTTTTGAAGTGCTGATTGCTCCTTCATTTGAAGAAGGCGCTTTGGAATTACTGAAAGGCAAAAAGAACAGAATTCTGTTGCAACAAAAGAAAGAATGGAAGCAAAAGCTGCAAACCAAGAATGTATTGAATGGTACATTGACTCAGGATGCCGATACCATTAATTTTGAAGAGTGGCGTGATGTAGGTGCAAGAGAAGCTACAGGAGCAGAACAAGCTGATTTGCGTTTTGCAAATGTGATTTGCAAACACCTTAAATCCAATGCAATTGCCATCGCCAAAAATCTTCAGTTGATTGGTAAAGGTTGTGGTCAAACCAGCCGTATTGATGCATTGCGTCAGGCACTTGAAAAAGCCCGTCAATTTGGATTTTCATTAGAAGGTTCTGTATTGGCATCCGATGCATTTTTCCCCTTTGATGATTGCGTGAAAATGGCCAAGGCAGCGGGCATCAATGCAGTTGTTCAACCAGGTGGTTCTGTTCGCGATAATGATTCTATCGAATTTTGTAAAGCAAATGATATGGCGATGGTGATGACCAAAGCGCGTCATTTCAAACACTAATTTTTATTTTTATCTGTACATAAAAAAGCCGAAACAATTTGTTTCGGCTTTTTTTATTCAAGACTGCTTTTTATCGGCTGCCTGTTATTTTGCTTATTTTTTCCTGCCCTACGATGATACCTTCTTTATCAATAAGAGTAAAGAGATAAGTGGCATCGGCATAAGGTTCCATGTCTATTGATTTAGCATCCTTTTGCTCTACAATCAATCGTCCTAATGCATCGGTCACACGTACATCAACTTCAAAATCTGATTCAATGAAGACTTTGGATTGAGTAGGATTGGGGTAAATTTTAATAGACTTTCCGCTCAAAGAAGCGTTGCTAATTAGTGTAGGATTTTTATCTGAATCTACAGTATCCGATACCTCACTGCAATCATTTAGGTCAGTAACAACACACCAGAATTTTCCACCGTATGATGGCATGGTATAACTGATGCTATTGGCACCTGGAATGATCTTGCTATTTCTGTACCATTGATAAGTGACATAGCTTCTGCTGAGCCTCAAAATGGGGTCTACCCGAATGATAACAGGCTTAGGAACCGGTGGATAAGTAGATGCCAGCGAACGGTTGGTAAAGGAGATACATCCAAGTGAATCTGTAATGCGCACATAATATTCGCCGGGTTTATTGATGGTGATTTTACTGTTTGTATCACCCACCATTAAAGTACTGTCTTTAAACCATTCGTATTTGTAATCAGTGGTTCCGGGTACGCAGAACAACACAATGTTTACGTTAGGGCAAAACAATAATTCTATGGGTGATAATATGGGAGGCGAAATGGTATCACCGTATACAAATACGGTAGTGTCATTATCACAGCCCAAAGCATTTTTGATCGATAGTTTGTATTTACCCGTAGTATAAGTTTTAAGTGTATCAGCTGTGGCTCCTGCAATCAGTGTATCATCTTTATACCATTGGTAGGCAGATATTGGTGTGGAGCTTGTTCCTTTCAAAACAACTGTATCGTTTTTGCAATACATAAATCTGCTGGTACCCACCGGAGCAATACTTACGTCTGGTTTGGCAGAAACATTTACTGTAATACTTGCACGGGGGCTTTCACAATCTATCAGAGAAACCTGACTTACATAATAGGTTGTAGTACCCGCAGTGCTTGTACTTGGTGTTGGAGCAGTTGAACTACCAGTGCCACCGGTAGCCGAAGTGTACCATTTAAGCGAAGTGCCAATAGCTGATAGCGGAGTGGCAACTGCACCTACACAATATCCTACAGGCGACACAACAGTTGGCTTTGTAGAACCCAGATTGATAATAACATTTAATGCTGCTCTGGGACCTTCGCATCCATCTGCAGAAGTCTGACTGACATAATAAGTAGTGGTACCTGGTGTTGCAGTACTTGGCGTCGGTGCTGTAGTGCTTCCGGTACCGCCTGTCGCGGCAGTATACCATTTTAACGAAGTTCCGATAGCGGTCAAAGGTGACGCTGTTACGTATTGACAATAAGCAATCGTTTCGGTGAATGGTGCTGCAGGTAAAGGGTTAGTGATAACAGTAATACCTATTCTGCCTCCTTCGCATCCTGCGGCTGTTGTTTGACTCACATAGTAAGTTTTAGAGCCAGCTATTGCAGTACTTGGTGTAGGGGCAGTAGTGGTAAACATGCCAGTGCTTCCGGTTGCTGTAGGATACCATTTTAGTGAAGTTCCTCCGGCTGTTAATGCTATTGCACTTGCATCCTGACAATAAGTTACAGGAGTACTTACAGTTGGTAAACCTGGCAACGGATTTATATTAACTACGATAGCTGCTCGGGGTCCTTCGCAACCCAAAGAGTTCGTCTGGCTTACATAATAAGTGGTAGTACCTGCAGTTGCAGAACTTGGTGTAGGAGCGGTACTGCTGCTTGTGCCACCAGTGGATACAGTATACCATTTTAATGAAGTACCTGTTGCACTTAAGGGAATAGTGCTGCTTCCTTCACAATAGACTTCAGGCGAGCTTACTGAAGGCGCAGCTGGTAAAGCATTTATGGTTACAACAATGGCTGCTCTGGGTCCTTCGCAACCCAATGCAGAACTCTGACTTACATAATAAGTGCTTGTACCTGCGGTAGAAGTGCTTGGTGTTGGTGCTGTTGCACTCGCTGAACCACCTACCGCAATTGTATACCATTTCAGAGAAGTACCACTCGCCAACAATGCAGAAGCAGTAGCACCTGCACAATAACTGACAGGTGTAGTTACTGTTGGTGCAGTGGGCAAATCATTGATGGTTACAGCAATTGCTGCTCTGGGGCTTTCGCATCCCAGAGATGAGCTTTGTGTAACATAGTAGTTTGTTGTTCCAACGGTAGTAGTAACTGGGGTAGGAGCTGTAGAACTAGGAGTTCCACCTGTTGCTGCGGTATACCAGAAAAGCCCTGATCCGCTTGCGGTCAATGGAGAGGCTGTAGCCCCTGCACAATAGGTGACCGGTGAAACAACAGTTGGTGCTGATGGTGTTGGATTTATATTTACAGTGATGGATGCACGTGGCCCTTCACAACCTAATGCACTTGTCTGGCTTACATAATACGTGGTTGTGCCAACTGTACTTGTAAGTGGTGTAGGTGCTGTTGCAGATGGAGTTCCGCCTGTTGGGGTAGTATACCATTTCAGGCTGGTGCCTGTTGCGCTTAAAGCACTTGCTGTGGCTCCGGAACAATAATTTACCGGACTGCTTACAGCAGGTGCCGCAGGCAAAGGATTGACTGTAACTGTTATAGAATCTTTATGGCCTTCACAACCGGCAACCGACACTCTGCTCACATAATATTTTGTGGTTCCGGCACTTGTAGTAAGTGGTATAGGACTTGTGGTGCTATATGAACCGGTTGGGCTGCCTGTATACCAACGCAAACTTGAACCCGATGCAATAAGCGCTACAGCTGTTTCATTTTGGCAATAAGTAACTGGTGTGGTAACAACAGGAGGACTGAGCAATGTATCAATGTTCACCCAAATGGTCGCTCTTGGACTCTCACATCCGCTGGACGAAGTCTGTGAAACATAGTAGAATGTTGAACCGGTGCTGGCTGTAGATGGGGTAGGAGCACTTGTACTCCCGGTGCCACCAGTAGCAGTAGTATACCATTTCAAGCCGGAGCCTGTGGCTGTTAATGGCCCTGAGGGGCCTCCAAGACACAAAGTAACGAGGAACCCTACTGTAGGTGCAGATGGCGTGGCATAAACAATCACATTGATTTCAGCTCTTGGGCTTTCGCAACCCAAAGCACTTGTTTGGCTTACGTAGTAATAAGTAAATCCTGTACTTCCCGTTCCTGGTGTTGGAGCTGTTGTGCTGAATGTGCTTCCAGTATCGGTACTGTACCATTTCAAAGAGCTACCGGTAGCAGTTAGAGCTGTTGGTGTTGTGCCAGAGCAATATTCTACCGGACTACTCACCGAAGGAGCTGCCGGTGTTGCATTAACAGTTATACTGATACTGCTTCTTGGACTTTCGCAACCTAATGCCGTTGTCTGGCTCACATAATACACGGTTGTTCCTGCAGAGGCTGTAGCCGGAGTAGGAGCAGTAGTACTTCCTGTTCCTCCGCTGGCTACAGTATACCATTTTAGATTGATACCTGTTGCAGAAAGTACAGTTGCCGTTTTGCCTGAACAGTAGGTCATTGAAGTATACGGTACAGTAGGAGCAGATAATGTAGGATTCACAACAACTACAATAGGTGTTCTTGGACTTTCTCCGCAGCCACCCGAACTCAAAGTTTGAGAAACATAGAATGTATCTGTTGTGGCAGCAGTTGTTGAAGGTGTTGGGGCTGTAGAAGAGCCCGATCCTCCTATAGCCGAAGTATACCACAACAAGCTTGTACCTGTTGCTGATAATGCTGTAGCTGTAGCGCCAACGCAATAGGTTACAGGACTAGTTACAGTAGGGGCAGCAGTTCCGGATGAAACATTCACAGTAATTCCTGCACGTGAACTTTCGCATCCTGCAGCCGAAGTCTGACTTACGTAATAAGTAATCGAACCGGTACTCGAGGTGCTGGGTACGGGAGCGGTTGTACTGCCAGTGCCACCAGTACTGCTGGTATACCATTTTAGTGATATGCCGCCTGCGGTTAAAGCAGATGCAGCTGCACCCACACAATAAGATACAGGAGTTGTCACTGTTGGTGCGGCAGGTGTTGCATTGATAGTAACGGTAATTGAATCTCTTTCACTCTCGCATCCGGAGACTGTTTGGCTGACATAAAATTTATAGGTTCCAGAAACTGAAGTATTGGGAATTGGTGTAATTGTAGAAGCTGTTCCACCGGTTTTGGAAGTGTACCATTTGAGCGATGTTCCACTTGCGCTCAGCGCACTTGATGTTGCTCCCTGACAATAGCTGACCGGGCTAACTACTGTTGGTAAACCAGGAACAGAATTTATAATAACATTGATACTAGCTCTTCCACTTTCTCCACATCCATATCTTGAAGTAGCACTCACATAGTAAGTTGCAGAGCCTGCAATAGCAGAGCTGGGTGTTGGCGCTGTAAGACTGGCCGTTCCACCAATTGCACTGGTGTACCACTTAAGAGTGTCTCCTGCCGTGAATCCCGCTGTAAGAGCAGATGTTGTAGCACCGACACAGTAATTAACTGGTGTAGTGACAGTAGGTATAGCTGGAACTGTATGAACATTTACAGTGATTGGCGCTCTCAAAGAAGGGCAACTTGAAGTGTCTGTCTGACTGACATAATAAGTAATGGAGCCAACGGTTGAGGTACTTGGAGTTGGAGCTGTTGAACTTCCCACTCCTCCATATGGTGTCGTGTACCAGAGTAATCCCGTACCGGTTGCTGTTAGTGCCGAAGCTGTAGCTCCAAGGCAGTAATTGATGGGTGATGTAACGATGGGTGCAGCAGGTGCTGGTTTTATGATAACTACAATTGCAGCTCTCGAACTTTCACATCCATAAGAATTTGTCTGACTGACATAATAGGTTGTTGTCCCTGCCGTTGTTGTGCTGGGTGTAGGAGCAGTAGAACTTCCTGTGCCACCTGTTGCAGTGGTATACCATTTAAGTGATGTTCCAATAGCAGTAAGCGCTGCAACTCCGCTGTCACCCTGACAATAAGTAAGCGGTGAAACTACAGTAGGAGGAGAAGGTACAGGATTTACATTCACAACTATTGAGCTCCTTGAACTTTCACCACAACTATTGGATTGACTCACATAATAAGTTGTTGTGCCTGTAGCAGCAGTGCTGGGCGTTGGAGCTGTAGTGGATCCTGTGCCTCCAGATGCTGTGGTATACCAAAGCAGGCTTGTTCCTGTTGCTGTCAAAGCAGTGGCTGTTACCCCCTGACAATAATTAACAGGAGTTGCAACAGTAGGTGCTGCAGGAATTGTATTGACTACAACTAAAATGGAAGAACGCGCACTTTCGCAACCGGTGGTAGATGATGTCTGACTTACATAGTATGTTGTAGACCCAGCACTGGCTGTGCTGGGTGTAGGTGCCGTTGAGCTGGCAGTTCCACCAGTAGCCACTGTGTACCATTTTAAGGATGTTCCACTGGCAGTCAAAGCTGATGCCGACGCTCCTAAACAATAATTAACTGGTGAAGTAACCGTTGGGGCAGATGGTGCTGCGGTTACCACTACCGAAATAGAAGCTCTGTCACTTTCGCAGGCTGTGGTTGAAGAAGTTTGACTGACATAATATACCGTAGTGCCTGATGTTGCGGTAGATGGAGTAGGTGCAGTGGTGCTTCCCGTGCCACCTGTGGCTGATGTATACCATTTTAAAGAAGTGCCACTTGCTGTCAATGTAGATGCTGTCGCAAATTGACAATAATTAACGGGTGAAGTAACTCCGGGTGCAGATGGTTTTGCATTTATGGTTACAGCTATTGCCGTACGGCTGCTTTCTCCGCATGAATTGCTTTGAGAAACATAGTAGTTTGTTGTTCCTGAAGTACTGGTAGATGGAGTAGGAGCGGTTGAAGAACCAGTACCTCCTGTAGCAGTGGTATACCATAACAGGCTGGTGCCACTTGCACTTAAAGGCACAGCAGTTGCACCTTCGCAGTAGGTAACAGCAGCGGTAGCTGTTGGCGCTGATGGTACTGTTGTAATGACCACGGCAATAGAAGCTCTTGGACTTTCACATGCTGTGGTTGAAGATGTTTGAGAGACATAGTAAGTAGTAGTGCCCGTAACAGCTGTGCTTGGCGTTGGTGCAGTTGTTGATGCTGTTCCTCCGGTAGCCGAAGTATACCATTTTAAAGTAGTACCTGTGGCTGTTAATGGGCTGGCTGTTGCACCAAGGCAATAAGTAATTGGAGTAGTAACTGTAGGGGCAGTCGGCAACGAATTAACCACAACAGAGATTGAATCTCTTGGTCCTTCACATCCATAAGGAGATACTGAAGCAACATAGTACTTTACGGTGCCTGCGGTTGCTGTACTGGGTGTTGGTGCTGTTGTTGATCCTGTCCCTCCTGTTGGCGAAGTATACCATTTAAGAGAAGTTCCTGTGGCTGTAAGAGCCGTAGCTGTTGCTCCGAGACAATAGCTTACAGGAGAAGTAACTGTAGGTTTGGTCAGGTAATTACAAACAAAACGAATTCTATGATTTTCTCTGTCAGCAATATATAAATTTCCTCCTGCATCAGCACTGACTCCCGTAGGAAAATTAATCTGAGCCGAAGTTGCGGGCCCTCCATCTCCGCCATAAGCAGCGGTACCTGTTCCTGCAACAGTATTTATATTCCCTGTCACCACACTTACTTTTCTGATTCTATGACTGTACTGAACTGAAATATAAAGGTTTCCGGAATCGTCAAGAGCAATATCAGTTGGGTAGTTTAAATTGGCACTTGTTGCTGATGAGCCATCGCCGCTATAGCCTGCTGTTCCGGAACCTGCAATAGTACTGATTACCCCTGTAGAGGCGGTGATTTTACGAATAACATGGTTGAATAAATCTGCTATATAAATATTGCCTGAAGCATCCAGTTCTATGCCTGTAGGGTTTTGAAATGTTGCTGAAGTAGCAGCTCCTCCATCTCCTGAATAGCTGTAAGTTCCGGTACCTGCAATCGTACTGATATTGCCGGTCGAGGCTGTTATTTTTCTGATTCGCTGGTTGTATTGGTCTGCAATAAAGATATTGCCCGAGCCGTCAACGGCAATTGCTGCGGGATTATTCAATTGAGCCGAAGTGGCTGCTGCCCCGTCTCCACTAAAACCAGCAGTACCGTTTCCGGCAATTGTTGTTATAATGCCTGTAGCTGCAGTTACTTTGCGGATTCTGTTATTAGCTTGGTCTGCAATATAGATGTTGCCTGATGCATCAACTGCAATACCATATGGATAGTACAATTTGGCTGAGGTAGCGGCTCCTCCATCACCACTGTAACCAGAAGTGGTAGTGCCGGCTATTGTAGAAATGTTACCTGTGCTTGCAGTTATTTTACGGATGCGATGATTTCCCTGATCTGAAATATAGATATTTCCCGAGCCATCTTTTACAACACTTACCGGTTGTGCCAGTTCTGCTGAGATTGCAAGTCCTCCGTCTCCGCTAAAACTCGAAGTGCCAATACCTGCAATTGTATTGATGTTTTGTGCTAAGGAACTAAGACTAAAATAAATAAATAAGACGGATAGCAGAGCCAGCCTTCTTTTAAAGAGTAAGGGTAATTTCATATAATATCTTTGGTTTGGTACTTCAAAGATAAGTATTGTTATATAGGTTACCTAATATATTAACAAATGATATAATGGTATTTAAAGTTCAATCTGAATGGTACTTATAGCTTTAAAATTATTTATATTTTAAACAATAAAAATCCCCAAAACCTTGTTTTGGGGATTTTTATGATTGATGAGCTTATGCAATTATCTGGTACTGCTTATTTTATTTATTTTTTCCACAGCAATAATCTGACCATCATTATCGATAAGTGTAAAGAAATACACAGCATCTGCATAGGGTTCTAAATCTATCTCCTTTGCATCTTTTTTAAATAGAATCAATTTGCCAATAGCATCTGTGACGCGAACATCAATTTTTAAGTCTGTTTCAATCGTCACTTTTGAAGGGGTGGGATTTGGATAAATTTTTATGTTTTTTGTAGTAAGCCCTTTGTTATTTATAGCTGTATTATTTTCAGAGTCCGCTGTGTCGGAAGTCTCACTACAATCATTTCCATCTGTTACAATACACCAAAATTTACCTCCATAAGAAGGCATGGTATAGCTGATACTGTTTGCTCCGGGGATTATTTTACTATTCCTGTACCATTGATAGGTTTTGTAAGTATTACTCAATCTTAAGACTGGGTCAAAACGAAGTATCGTTGGTTTGAGAACAGGTGGATAAGTAGATGCAATAGAATTATTGGTCAGACTCACACATCCAAAGGAGTCTGTTACCCGAACATAATAATCACCTGCTTTGTTGATGATTAATTTATCTGTTTTTGCTCCAATCACAAGAGTATCATTTTTGTACCATTCGTAGGTATATTTTGGATATGCAGGAGTGGTAAACAAGACAATATTCACATTAGGGCAGAATAACAATTCTGTCGGAGAAAGGATCGGATCGGGTAGAGTGTCGCCAAACACGTATACAGTTGTATCCTTCTCACAATCATATTTGTTTTTCACCAGCACTTTATAATATCCGTTGGCGTATACTTTTAATAAGTCTGTAGTTGCTCCAGGTATCAAAATCCCATTTTTAAACCATTGATAAGAGGTTATCGTAACCGTTGAATTCGCCTTCAGTGTTACTGTGTCATTTTTACAAAAAACAAACATTGCAGAACCAACGGGTGCAATACTGATATCGGGCTTGCCGGTCACTTCAACTTTTATACTTGCTCTGCTGCTTTCACAACCAAAAGCAGATGTTTGGCTTACATAATAAGTAGTAATACCGGGAACTGCAGTGCTGGGTGTTGGTGCGGAAACAGATGCTGTACCGCCGCTTGCAGTAGTATACCATTTGAGATTTATTCCTGTTGCGCTTAGTGGGCTTGCTATTGCTCCTACACAATATCCAATCAAACTATCCACTTTTGGTGCAGATGGAGTTGGGTTAACTACTACAGTAATGGATGCTCTTGGTCCTTCACATCCTAAGGCTGATGTTTGGCTGACGTAATAAATTGTTGTTCCGCTGCTTGTAGTACTTGGTGTTGGTGCGGTTGTAGACGCTGTACCACCCGTTGCTGTTGTATACCATTTCAATGAACTGCCTCCTGCGGTCAATGCTGTAGCTGTTGCATCCTGACAATATGTTACCGGACTGGTAACAACAGGTATTGCAGGCAATGAGTTGACCACCACTGTAATTGAGGCTCTTGGTCCTTCGCAGGCATCAGCAGAGGTTTGACTTACATAGAAAATCGTTGTTCCGGCAATTGAAGTAGAAGGTGTAGGTGCGCTTGTCGAAGCAGTGCCTCCGCTTGCAACTGTATACCATTTTAATGAAGTTCCGCTTGCAGTAAGGGCTGTAGCGCTGGCATCTACACAATATGTAACCGGGCTGGTTACAGTTGGCGCTGCCGGTAATGGATTAATGGTGACCAAAATACTTGCTCTTGGACCTTCACAACCCAGCCCCGAAGTTTGACTTACATAATAAGTAACAGAGCCAGCGGATAGTGTACTTGGCGTTGGTGCAATCGTTGATGCAGTACCGCCGGTTGCAGTGGTGTACCATTTAAGAGCAACTCCACTTGCTGTGAGTGCAATTGCTGTGGCATTTTGACAATAAACTACAGGACTTGTTACAGTTGGTGCTGCTGGTAAAGGATTAATCGTGACAGTGATGCTGTCTCTTGGTCCTTCGCAACCGAGTGCACTGGTTTGACTTACATAATATTTAGTTGTTCCTGCAATCGTAGTGACTGGCGTTGGAGCAATAGTTGATGCCGTTCCTCCAATTGCTGAAGTGTACCATTTAAGGGAAGTTCCTGATGCACTCAAAGCACTTGCTACTGCATCCTGACAATAGGTGACAGGTGTTGTTACCGTTGGCACAGCAGGTAATGGATTAATTACCACCGAAATAGCAGCCCTTGGTCCTTCACATGCATCTGTTGAAGTTTGGCTTACATAATATACTGTTGTTCCTGCTGTGCTTGTATTGGGTATAGGTGCTGTTGAAGATGCTGTTCCTCCGGTTGCTACGGTATACCATTTTAGTGAACTTCCCGTTGCTGTCAAGGCGCTGGCAGTTGCATCAACACAATAAGTAACGGGTGTTGTAACTGATGGAGCGCTTGGTAAAGGGTTGACTGTGACAACAATGCTTGCCCTTGGACCCTCACAACCCAATCCTGATGATTGACTGACATAATAAGTCGTAGTGCCTGTACTTGCTGTGTTTGGTATAGGAGCTATTGAAGAAGCTGTGCCACCAGTTGCACTGGTATACCATTTCAAGGACGTTCCTGTTGCTGTAAGTGCTGTTGCACTTGCATTTTGACAATAAGTAACAGGGCTTGTAACCGTTGGTGCGGCAGGTAAAGGATTGACAGTAACAGTAATGCTGTCTCTTGGTCCTTCGCAACCGAGTGCACTGGTCTGACTTACATAGTATTTTGTGATTCCCGATGTAGCAGTGCTCGGAGTAGGCGCTGTAGAGCTGCCAGTTCCACCGCTTGCGGCAGTATACCATTTTAATGATACTCCTGTTGCGCTAAGTGGGCTTGCCGTTTCTGCAACACAATAAGCAACGGGCGTTGTGACGGTTGGAGGCGCTGGCAAAGGATTAACTACTACTGTAATGCTATCTCTTGGTCCTTCACAACCCAAAGCAGATGTTTGGCTTACATAATATTTGGTTGTACCTGCTGTTGTAGTAACAGGAGTTGGAGCTATAGTAGAAGCTGTTCCTCCTGTAGAGGAAGTATACCATTTTAACGAAGTACCTGTAGCGCTAAGAGCAGATGCAGTAGCATTAACGCAATAAGTAACTGGGCTGCTTACAACGGGAGTTGCAGGCAAAGGATTGACATTTACTAAAATACTGGCCCTTGGCCCTTCACATCCCAGCCCTGAGGATTGACTTACATAGTAAGTAACCGAACCTGCTGTAGCTGTATTTGGAGTTGGTGCTATTGTTGAGGCAGTTCCTCCTGTTGCAGAAGTGTACCATTTAAGAGAAGTTCCGGTAGCCGTTAATGGACTTGCAATTTCATCTTTGCAATAATTAACCGGAGAAATTACTGTTGGGGTTGATGCCAATGAGTTGACAATTACTGTAATGCTGTCTCTTGGCCCTTCGCAGCCTAATGCTGAGGTTTGGCTCACATAGTATTTTGTTGTCCCTGCTGTGGAAGTTAGCGGAGTGGGTGCAATGGTTGATGCAGTTCCTCCTGTAGCAGAAGTATACCATTTCAAAGAAATTCCACTTGCAGAAAGGGCAGTAGCCGTTTCGCCAACACAATAGGTTACAGGTGTTGTTACAACTGGAACAGATGGTAATGGATTGACTGTAACGGTAATGGCTGTTCGAGGTCCCTCACATCCCAAAACAGTTGTTTGACTTACATAATAAATTGTTGTTCCGGCAGTTGCAGTGCCTGGTGTTGGTGCTGTTGAAGAAGCTGTTCCTCCGGTTGACACTGTATACCATTTAAGAGATGTTCCGGTTGCTGAAAGAGCGCTGGCTGCAGCATTTTGGCAATAAGTAACCGGAGTAGTAGCTGTTGGGCTTGCCGGTAATGGATTAACTGTTACCACAATACTTGCTCTTGGTCCTTCGCAACCCAAAGCAGTAGTTTGACTAACATAATAAGTAACAGTACCGGCGCTGCTTGTAATCGGTGTAGGCGCTGTAGTTATTCCTCCTGCTCCACTGGCGGTACTATACCATTTTAGTGAAGTGCCTGTAGCCGTTAAAGCGGTTGCCGTTTCTCCGACACAATAAGAAATAGGGCTTGTTACTGTAGGTGCTAATGGTAATGGATTGACTGTTACTGTAATACTGTCTCTTGGTCCTTCGCATCCCAATGCAGATGTTTGACTAACATAGTATTTGGTTGTTCCGGCAATTGCAGTGCCAGGTGTTGGCGCTGATGTTGATGCAGTGCCCCCTGTTGCAACGGTATACCATTTTAATGATAATCCTGTAGCGGTTAATGGAACAGCTGTTTCTCCTTCGCAATAGGTCACTGGTGTTGTAACTGTTGGTAGAGAAGGCAGTGGATTTATATTAACTGTAATTGCAGCTCTTGGACCTTCACATCCATCTGTCGAAGTCTGACTCACATAATAAATTGTTGTACCTGCTGTTGTAGTAATTGGTGTTGGCGCAGTAGCTGTTCCAGTGCCACCACTTGCTGTTGTGTACCATTTAAGCGAAGAACCGCTTGCGCTGAGTGCGGATGCTGTAGCATTCATACAATAAGCAACTGGTGTAGTTACAGTTGGTGCGGTTGGTAATGGATTTACATTTACAACAATGGTCGCTCTTAATCCTTCGCAGCCCGAAGCAGTTGTTTGGCTTACATAATAAGTAGTTGAGCCAACTGCGGTGCTGCTTGGTGTTGGTGCTGTTGTTGAAGCAGTACCTCCGGTTGCAGTAGTATACCATTTCAGGCTGGAACCAACGGCTGTAAGTGCTGACGTGGTTGCCCCCAGACAATAGTTGACCGGCGAACTTACTGTCGGTGCTGGCAAAATTGAATTGACAATTACCAATATGCTATCTCTTGGACCTTCACATCCAAGGGCAGAAGTCTGACTAACATAATAAGTTATGGTGCTTGAAGTAGCAGTAGATGGTGTAGGAGCTGTTGAAGAACCTGTGCCACCAGAAGAACTTGTATACCATTTCAGTGAGGTTCCGCTTGCTGTTAATGCAGTAGGCGTTTCTCCCACACAATAGGTAACCGGAGACGTAACTGTAGGTGCAGCAGGCAATGGGTTGATTGTAACAACAATACTCGCCCTTGGTCCTTCACATCCTAACGCCGATGTTTGACTTACATAATAAGTGGTCGTTCCTGCAATGGTAGTGTTTGGTGTGGGCGCAGAAGTTGTTGCTGTGCCACCACTAGCAGTAGTATACCATTTCAGTGAAGTTCCGCTTGCAGATAATGGAGATGCTGTGGCGTTCTGACAGTAGGTTACAGGACTCGTAACCGAAGGTGCTGCTGGTAATGGGTTAACTGTTACGACAATACTTGCTCTGGATCCTTCACATCCAAATGAAGAGGTTTGGCTAACATAATAAGTGAATGTTCCTGTGCTCGTTGTTACAGGTGTTGGTGCAGTAGCCGTTCCTGTGCCGCCACTCGCTGTTGAATACCATTTCAGTGAAGTTCCAACAGCAGTTAATGCTGAAGCAGAATCATTTTGACAATAGTTAACAGGACTTGTAACTACAGGTGCTGCAGGTAGTGGGTTAATAGTAACGGTTATTGAGTCCTTGTAACCTTCGCATCCGGCTGTTGATACTCTGCTGACATAGTATTTAAATGTTCCTGCGGTACTGGTGCTTGGTGTTGGTGCTGTAGTCGTATAGCTTGTGCTAGATCCTGCATACCAGCGTAAGCTGGAGCCTGATGCAACTAATGGAACTGCCGTGGCTCCCTGACAATAGCTTACAGGAGTTGTCACGGTTGGCGGACTTAATAAAGTATCAATGTTTACCAGTATTGCGGCACGGGGGCCTTCGCAACCACTGGATGAAGTTTGACTAACATAATAATAGGTTGCTCCGGTACTTGATGTAGGAGGTGTTGGTGCTGTAGTGCTACCTGTTCCACCAGTGGGTGCAGTATACCATTTTAATCCTGATCCTGTAGCCATTAATGGTCCCGCAGGAGTGCCGAGACATAGTGTAACCAGAAATCCCACTGTAGGAGCCGAAGGCGTTGCGTAGACAATTACATTGATGGTAGTTCTGGGACTTTCACATCCGTTAGCAGAAGTTTGACTCACATAATATGATGTTGCTCCTGTGCTAGCAGTACTTGGTGTTGGTGCTGTGGTACTTCCAGTTCCTCCGGTAGGTGTTGAATACCATTTTAGTGAAATTCCGCTTGCAGTTAATGCTGAAGCAGTGGTACCTGAACAAAGTTCTACCGGGCTGGTAGAAGAGGGTGCAGTCGGCGTTGCATTGATAATCACTGTAATTGATTTACGAGGTCCTTCGCATCCTAAAGCATTGGTTTGACTAACGTAATATGTTGTTACTCCTGCAGCGGTTGTAGCTGGTGTTGGGGCAGTCGTTGTAGCAGTTCCGCCAGTGGCTGAAGTGTACCACTTAAGTGAGGTTCCGCTTGCTGTCAATACAGTAGCAGTTGCTCCCTGACAATAATTTATTGAATCGGTAGGTACGACAGGTTCTGCTGGCAATGGATTAATAGTTACACTTATACTGGTACGAGGACCTTCACATCCAGCAGCATTTGTTTGGCTTACATAATAAACAGTAGTACCTGTACTCGCCGTTGATGGTGTTGGTGCAGTTGAGCTGCCTGTACCTCCGCTGGCGGCCGTATACCATTTAAGTGAAGTGCCTGATGCTGTTAATGGTAAGGCAGTTGAGCCCTGGCAATAAGTAACAGGAGAAGTAACTGTTGGTATTGCAGGTAAAGAATTTATGTTTACTGTAATACCTGCTCTTGGCCCTTCGCAACCAGAAGTATTAGTTTGACTTACATAATAGATTATTGAGCCTGCGGTTGATGTTGACGGTGTTGGTGCGGTTGAGCTGCCTGTACCTCCACTAGCCACCGTATACCATTTAAGCGAAGTTCCTGTTGCTGTTAATGGTGCGGCAGTCTCGCCTACACAATAATTAACAGGGGTACTTACTGTAGGGGCAAGAGGTGAGGCATTAATTGTAACAGTGATACTGTCTCTCGGACCTTCACAGCCAAGGGCTGAGCTTTGACTTACGTAATATTTTACTGTTCCTGCGGTACTTGTATTTGGTGTTGGTGTAGTCGTTGTTCCTGCACCGCCAGTTGGTGTAGAATACCATTTTAAAGACGTTCCGCTGGCCGTTAAAGCAGTGGCAGTAGCTCCCTGGCAGTAGGTGACAGGGG
This sequence comes from Bacteroidota bacterium, assembly GCA_040387755.1. Taxonomy (GTDB): domain Bacteria; phylum Bacteroidota; class Bacteroidia; order Chitinophagales; family Chitinophagaceae; genus Rurimicrobium. The sequence goes on from JAZKDB010000001.1 coordinate 145,342, forward strand.
TAGTGACAACTGGGGTAGTTGGTAAAGGGTTGATGTTTACAATAATTGCTGCTCTGCTTCCTTCGCCACAACTGGATGTTTGACTTACATAAAAAGTATCAGATCCACTTGTTGCTGTGCTTGGTGTTGGCGCTGTAGTACTTCCCGTTCCTCCTATAGCATCAGTATACCATTTCAGGCTTGTTCCTGTTGCAGTCAGTGCAGATGCAGTTGCTCCAACACAATAATTTACAGGGCTGCTGACAGATGGGGTGCTTGGAGCAGCCTGAACATTTACTGTAATAGCAGCTCTAGGACTTTCGCATCCTGATGCATTTACCTGACTCACGTAGTATATTGTTGTAGAAACACTCGCAGTAGTTGGTACAGGTGCTGTAGTGCTTCCTGTACCTCCTGTTGCAGTTGTGTACCATAATAAGCTTGAGCCTGATCCGGCAGTGGCACTTAGTGCACTTGCAGTAGCCCCAACACAATAAACAACCGGAGATGTTACTGTTGGTGCGGCAGGATTGGCATTGATGTTTACAATAATCGAATCACGTGAACTTTCGCATCCCAATACTGTTTGACTTACATAATATTTACTGGTACCGGCTATTGCTGTTGATGGAGTAGGTGTAGAAGTTACTCCACCGCCACCGGTTAATGTACTATACCATTTCAGGCTAGTTCCTGTTGCAGACAATGCTGATGCAGTTGCTCCAACACAATAATTTACAGGTGAAACAACTGTTGGAGGACTTGGTTTGGCATTAATCACAACACTAATAGATGCACGTGCACTTTCTCCGCAGCCAAATCTTGAAGTAGAACTTACATAGTAAATAGTTGTTCCTGCAGTTGTTGAACTTGGCGTTGGCGCAATAAGGCTTGGGCTACCACCTGTTGCTGTTGTGTACCATTTCAATGTGTCTCCGGTAGTGGTGATTGCAGACAATGCGATTGTTGTTGCTCCCTGACAATAGGTAACGGGAGTTGTTACGGTTGGAGTAGCCGGAGTTGAATAAACGTTAACTGTAATGGCGGCTCTCAGTGATGGACAACTTGAAGTATCTGTCTGGCTGACATAATATGTTGTAGAACCCACAACTGCTGTACTTGGTGTAGGAGCAGTAGAGCTGCCAACTCCGCCATAGGGAACGGTATACCATATTAATCCTGTACCTGTTGCAGTAAGAGGAACAGCTGTGGCTCCTAAACAATAGTTAACAGGGGAAGTAACAATTGGAGCTGCTGGTGCAACATTTATTTTTACGATAATTGAATCTCTCAAACTCTCACACCCGAAAGCATTAGTTTGGCTGACATAGTATGTTGTAGATCCTGCTGTTGATGTGCTTGGCGTAGGTGCTGTCGAGCTTCCCGTTCCGCCTGTTCTGGTAGAATACCATTTTAAAGATGTTCCTGTGGCCGTAAGTGGAAGTACTCCTGTATCTCCCTGACAATAAACCAGAGGAGAAATAACTGTGGGAGGAGCAGGAACTGGATTTATATTTACTACAATCGCGGTTCTAGAACTTTCACCACAGCTTGTCGTCTGACTGACGTAATAGGTTGTTGTTCCTGTTGATGATGTACTTGGAGTAGGAGCTGTAGCGCTTCCGGTACCTCCGGTAGCACTTGTATACCAAAGCAGGCTGCTGCCTGTAGCAGTTAAAGCTGTGGCAGTTGCGCCCATGCAATAATTTACCGGCGTTGTTGCTGTAGGTGCTGTAGGTAAAGGATTAACAATAACAGAAATAGATGCCCTTGCCCCTTCGCAACCATCTGTCGAAGTTTGACTGACATAATAAATTGTTGTTCCCGCACTGGTCGTACCTGGTGTTGGTGCTCCCGATAGGGCTGTTCCTCCTGTTGCAACTGTGTACCATTTCAGGCTGCTACCTGTTGCTGTTAATGCCGATGCTGTAGTTCCGACACAATAGGTAACCGGGCTGCTCACTGTTGGTGCCGCAGGAGCAGGATTGATAGTGACAACAATCGCTGATCTTGAGCTTTCACATCCTGAGGCATTTGTTTGGCTGACGTAATAAGTAACTGTTCCTGCTGTTGCAGTACTTGGTGTAGGCGTTGTTGTTGTTCCGGTTCCACCTGTTGCAGTTGAATACCATTTCAATGTAGTTCCGGTGGCGCTTAATGCAGATGCTGTTGCTCCTTTACAATAAGTAACAGGGGTTGTAACTGCGGGAGCTGCAGGAGTTGTATTTACATTCACCACAATACTTGCACGAGGTCCTTCACAACCTGCTGCAGAGGTTTGGCTGACATAGTAAGTTGTAGTGCCTGTTGCTGCGGTACTTGGTGTTGGTGCTCCGGATAATGCAGTGCCTCCGGTAGCTACGTTATACCATTTTAAACTGGTGCCGCTTGCTGTTAATGCAGATGCACTAATCCCTTCACAAAGATTTACAGGACTTGTAACAGTTGGTGCTGCTGGTAAGGCATTGATGATGACAACTATTGCAGCACGGTTACTTTCACATCCACTGGTCGAAGAAGTTTGATTGACATAGTAAGTGGTGCTACCGGCTGTAACAGTACTTGGTGTTGGAGCTGTAGAACTACCGGTACCTCCTGTTGAGGTGGTATACCAGATTAGAGAGGTTCCTGTTGCTGTTAACGCCGATGCCGATGCGCCGATACAATAGGAAACCGGGGTGGTAACTGTAGGGACAGCGGGAGCAGCAGTTACGATAACAGAAATTGATTCACGGTCACTTTCGCAACCAGTGATGCTATTAGTTTGAGTTACATAGTAGGTCGTAGTGCCAGATGTACTTGTACTTGGTGTTGGAGCAGTTGCACTGCCAGTACCACCACTGGCTGTTGTGTACCATTTCAGCGAAGTTCCGCTTGCGGAGAGTGCAATTGCTGTTGCAAACTGACAATAATTGACTGGTGTTGAAACTGTTGGTTTTGATGGTTTTGCATTTACATTAACTGTAATGGCCGTTCTGCTACTTTCACCACAACTTGTTGTTTGACTTACATAGTAGATGGTAGTGCCGGAGGTGCTGGTTGAGGGCGTTGGAGCTGTTGAGCTTCCTGTGCCACCAGTAGAGGTGGTATACCATTTCAGTGAAGTTCCTGATGCTGTTAATGCAGATGCTGTGGCTCCCTCACAATAATTAATCGGAGAACTGGCTGTTGGTGCTGTTGCCAGACTATTGACCACAACAGAAATGGAGGTTCTGGGTCCTTCGCAACCTGCGCTTGATGTTTGTGAAACGTAATAAGTTGTCGTTCCTGCAGCGGTTGTACTAGGTATTGGTGCTGTTGTACTGCCCGTTCCGCCAGTAGCTGTCGTGTACCATTTAAGTGAGCTGCCACTTGCAGTCAATGCTGTAGCAGTAGCTCCCACACAGTAGGTGACAGGGCTCGAAACTACAGGCGCAGCTGGCAAAGAGTTGACGATTACAGAAATAGAATCTCTGGGCCCTTCGCAACCATATGGCGAAATAGATGCTACATAATATTTTGTCGTTCCTGCAGATGAAGTACCGGGAACCGGAGGGGTAGTAACACCGACTCCACCCACAGGACTTGTAAACCATTTTAGAGAAGTACCGGATGCCGAAAGAGCAACAGCGGTAGCGCCCACACAGTAATTTACAGGCGAAGTAACCGTGGGTTTTACCATATAATTGCAGACAAATCGGATTCTATGATTTTCTCTGTCAGCCACATATAAATTTCCCCCTCCATCAGCGGTGACGCCAGTTGGGTAGTTTATTTGGGCCGAGGTGGCTAAACCACCATCACCGCTATATCCTAATGTTCCGGTGCCGATTACTGTGCTGATATAACCAGTAACAGCATTTACTTTACGAATCCGGTGACTATATTGTACTGAGACATACAAATGCCCTGAATCGTCAATTGCGATATCGGTTGGGTAGTTCAGATTAGCTGATGTTGCTGCTGCACCATCACCACTATATCCTGCAGTTCCAGATCCTGCAATTGTACTGATAAGGCCTGTTGATGCAGTGATTTTGCGAATTACATGACTAAATAAATCAGCGATATAAATATTCCCCGAAGCATCCACTTCAATTCCTGCGGGGTTTTGAAAGGTAGCGGAAGTAGCGGCAGCTCCGTCACCGGAATAGCTATAAGTACCTGTACCTGCAATGGTGCTTATATTGCCAGTTGACGCGTTTATTTTTCTGATCCTCTGATTGTACTGATCTGAGATATAAATATTTCCTGAAGCATCTAACGCTATTGCTACAGGATTGTTTAATTGTGCAGAGGTAGCGGCTCCGCCATCTCCGCTAAAGCCTGCTGTACCCGTACCTGCAATCGTAGAAATATTGCCTGTAGCTACTGTTATTTTACGGATTCGCTGGTTTCCCTGATCTGCTATATAAATATTGCCTGACCCATCAATAGCGATACCAGCCGGATAATTTAATTTAGCAGATGTGGCAGCACCACCATCACCACTAAAACCAGATGTACTGGATCCTGCGATAGTGCTTATGTTACCGGTGCTGAAAGTTATTTTCCTGATTCGGTGGTTTCCCTGATCCGAGATATAGACATTACCGGAGCCATCTCTGATAACGCTAACCGGCTGGGCCAATTCAGCAGATACAGCAAGGCCTCCATCTCCGCTAAAACTTGAGGAGCCGATTCCAGCTATAGTATTAATGTTTTGAGCAAAACTGCTTGCACAAAAAAACATTATTAAAAAGAAGAGAGTTCCGGCTCCTCCTTTTAAAAAGTAGTTTTTAGTCATATACTTTTTTTGGTTTGGTAGTTCAAAGATAGTTGCTTGAACTATAGATTTATCATATTTAACGAAAATATTTTATTCGAAAACTGCTAATAGCAACTGTTTTGTTCGATTTTTTGAATTCTTTTAATAGGTAAATATAAAAAAATTGAATGTAAAAAATTGAAAAATTATATGAATTTTGAGATATAATATTTCATTGGTTTTACATAATCAAAATGAAATTTTTGTTTTATAAAATGATATTATGATGTTTAATACTAATTATTTTTTGTCTGTAATTTATTTTTTATTTAACTAAAATAAAAAGAGCTCTTTGTTTTGAGTATAATTATAATACATTTGCAAGGAGCCAGGCATACACAAATGTTGTTGGTCAAAATACACATACAATGAAGGCCTCAAATCCGGTTTACGAACATAATTGTACAACATGTAATTCTCGTTTACACTCTGTTTTTTCTGTGGTTGACGCTGAAAACATTGTGGATTTGAATGCACACAAGTCTTGTACAACTTACAAGAAGGGACAAGTTATTTTTTCGCAGAATGGTTTACCCTTGGGGTTATTCTGTGTCAATAATGGTAAAATAAAACTCTCTACATCGGGGCCAGATGGCAAAGAGCAAATTTTAAGATTGGTGAAAGGTGGAGATATCCTTGGCTATAGAGCTTTGATTTCTAATGACCGCTACCATTGCAATGCAATCGCTCTCGAAGATTGTTCTATTTGTGTTGTTGATAAAGCTTATTTTATGAAACTGGCGATGGAAAACCAGCAGCTTTGTCGTGCAATTTTCAAAAAAATAAGCGACGATTTAAAAAAGGCAGAAGAGCATATTGTTTCCTTGTCTCAAAAAAATGTTCGGGAAAGAATGGCTGAAGCCTTGTTGTTTTTTAAGGCGACGTATGGTTATGAATCAGACAATCAGACACTCGCAGTGCAATTAAGCCGAGAGGAAATTGCCGATTTTGTTGGTACATCCACCGAAAGTGCTATACGACTTTTGTCCGAATTCAATAACGATAAGATTATTGAATTGGTAGCGAAGAAAATTAAAATTATCAATATCGATAAGCTTACCAAGACAGCGAATCTGCTGTACTAATTACCCCCTTTGAAGTCTCATACAGGTAATTATATGATAAGTGTCATATAATTGTACCATGCTTGTCATAGTTCATCCGTAGCAGTTTTATCAGCTTTGTTGACTAATTGATATTGTAATGATGAGCAAAGGAATATTTGCAGCCACTCTTCCGTTTCAACCAGGACAGAAATTGTATTCCTATATTTTTAGTTTACTGGATGACGTTTTTCGTCTGCATTTTTCAAATGATGCAAATGACGGAAATTCAGCACTTTGTTCGCTTCTGCTCCAAGTCAAAAGCAAGTTATTAGAGATAAATGAATTTGAATTATTGAGTGGGACTGCTCTGTTGTTTATTAATAGGGACGATGATGCACATTTTGATGAGACAAAACAACACAGAGATTCATCAATATTAGCAGAACATCATATCCAGGATATTTCAGATTTAATAAGTCAAATTGAGAATGAACATTTTGATATGACCAATACACTAAGGGTTAAAATAGATACTTTAATTCCTGTTTTAAAATTGCTTTTCGGAAGAAATTGGGCTGTTTAAGCCTTAATCTTTAATCTGTATCAAATTCTCCTGTTTTAAAGTCCTCCTCTAAAAGATGAGTAATCTCATGTTTTGGCACCGTGATGGTCATAGTTTGTGGGCGTCTATTATTTGACTTTTGTATCCAAATTTGATTGTATTATGTGTTCACATTCATCATCCGGAGCAGAGATAACAGAGAAAATTGCAAATAAGCTCTATCCATTTATTGCCAGTCTATTTCAGGAGGTTATCGTTTTTGAACAAGGGAAACATCAAATTGACGAGGATTCCATGTTGCATGATGGGTTTTATCAGTTGAAATCTGAATTTGAATCTTTGAGAAATTACGAAGTCAAGTTAGTTTTTCCATCAGTATTGAAGGTGTTCAATACAAAAGATGAGCCCAATAATAAGCCAAGTCTGAATGTAAAGGAGCTTCAACGACTTACTCAAAATAAAGAAGGTGCAATATCAGAGTGGGTAAGTAAGATTGAGCAAGAAGCCGAACAGGTCAAATTGCCAAAAAGTCATCCGCTTTTCCAACTTCTTTTTGTGTTTCAAACATCATTTGTTGCAGAGAAGCAGCAATGGAATGCAATGCTCAATGGTTGGAGTTTGGGTTGCGCCTGCTTTGTCGCAGCACAGCAATCCACCGAACTACCTGAAAATAGTTAAAACCCCAAATATTTTGGAACAATCAAATCAAACTGCTCAACAGACCACAACTTGTTTTCATTGTGGTGAAAATTGTAACGATAAAAAAATCGCCCATGAAGATAAGTTTTTTTGTTGCACAGGTTGTAAAATGGTGTACGAAATTCTGAATCAAAGTGAATTATGTACCTATTATGATTTGAACCAAAATCCCGGAATTGCACAAAAAATAAAAGTCAGGGAGGATAAATTTGAGTTTTTGGATAACGTTGAAATTACTCAAAAATTAATCAGCTTTACAGATGGAAAGCAAACACAGGTTAGTTTTTATCTTCCTCAAATGCATTGCAGTAGCTGTCTTTGGCTGTTGGAGAATATTCAGAAAATCAATAAGGGCATTATTTCTTCCAGAGTTAATTTTACGCAAAAGGAAGCTTTTATTGTTTTTGACAATAAAAGTACTTCACTTCGAAAAGTTGTAGAAACCCTTACAGCTATAGGTTACGAGCCGCATATCAGCCTGCAGGATGTAAGTAAGGAAAAGCTGAAAGGAGGTTCAAGAGAAAGGCTTTACAAGATTGGTGTTTCAGGTTTTTGTTTTGCCAATATAATGATGATGAGTTTTCCGGAGTATTTTTCCATCGGAGGTTATCTGGAAAAGGAAATCGGATCGGCACTTCATTATTTCATTATTGTATTATCCTTGCCAGTATTGTTTTATTGTGCCTCTGAATTTTTTGTTACAGCATGGAAGGGGGTAAAAAACAATTTTTTAAATATTGACTTGCCAATAGCACTGGCTATTGCCATTACTTTTTTCCGCAGTTTGTATGAATTAATATCAGGTACAGGCTCTGGATATTTGGATAGTATGTCGGGTATTGTATTTTTTATGTTGGTGGGCCGTTTGGTACAAGACCGTACTTACCGCTCTATTTCATTTGACAGAGACTTTAAATCATTTTTTCCTATAGCAGTTAATGTGTTAAGAGACGGGGCTTTTATTCCTGTGGCAGTTGAAAAGATTACCATTAATGACGTTATTCAAATCCACGCGAATGAATTGATTCCGGTAGATGCTATTTTATCTAAAGGTACTGCAGAGATTGACTATAGTTTTGTAAGTGGAGAAAGTATACCTGTAGCAACAGGTATTGGTGAAATCGTGTATGCTGGTGGTAAGCAATTAGGAGCTAATATTGAATTGATTGTGGTTAAAGAAGTATCACAAAGTTATTTGACGAACCTATGGAATAAGGATGTGTTCAAAAATGAAAAGCAGAGTGTTTCTGTGATACATAAACTTAGTAAATATTTTACTGCAATAGTATTATTGATAGGAGTAACAGCAGCGTTATATTGGTTGTCCCAGGGACAGACATTGCTTATGTGGAATGCACTTACTACAATATTAATAGTAGCTTGTCCTTGTGCATTATTGTTGTCTTCTACATTTACTAATGGTAATATTCTGCGCATCCTCAGTAAAAATAAGTTCTATTTAAGGCATCCTGACGTGATAGAAGATTTGTCAAAAATTAATCATATAGTTTTTGACAAAACAGGTACGTTAACACAAAGCAAAAAAGTGAAAGTAAGTTTTGAGGGCGTTTTTTTGAGCAATGAACAGCAGTATATTATTGCCGCATTGTTAGAGCAATCATCACATCCACTCAGTAAGATTATATTTCAATATTTGGACCTTACACCAAACGAAGAAATTGTTTCTTTCAGGAATGTAACTGGCCAAGGTATTGAAGCATGGATTAGTGATAAACACGTCAAAATTGGTTCTGCAAAATTTGTGAAGAACTCTTCTATTACAAGCAGTGACAGTGCTGGATCCTCTGTTTTTGTCAAAATTGATAACGATGTTTTAGGTGTATTCAGAATAAAGAACAATTACCGTTTTGGCTTCGCAGAAGTAATTAAAAGCTTAAAATCTAAATTCAATTTGTCTGTTTTGAGTGGAGATAATGATGCAGAAGCTAATTATTTGCAAGAAGTGATGGGTGTAGATTCTGAACTCCTGTTTAATCAACACCCCGAAGAGAAACTGGAGTATATTCAGTATTTGCAAAATACCAAGCGTCGGAATGTATTGATGGTAGGAGATGGGTTAAATGACGCCGGAGCCTTGAAGCAAAGCAATGTTGGTATTGCACTTGCAGAAAGTACTAATAATTTCACTCCTGCATCAGACGGCATTTTGGATGCCGGTCAATTCCCCAGACTGAATCAATTTATTGCGTTTGCCAAAAGTGGCCAACATATTATAATGGCCAGTTTTGTGCTTTCTATTTTATACAATATTATCGGCTTATACTTTGCTGTGCAGGGTACACTCTCTCCTCTTATAGCGGCAATACTAATGCCAACCAGTTCATTGAGCATAATTCTTATTACCTACGGAATGAGTGAATATGCTGGGCGGAAGCAGGGTTTGCAATAGTATGAGATATATCATATTAGCTGCTGACACAAGACATAGGATAATGAAGCTTGTTGAGCAACCTTTGTACAATCAATATTATGAGCATCATTATTCTTATAGCAGCAGCAAGTATCCTCATAGCAGGTGGCTTTTTAATAGCTTTCATCTGGGGCGTGAAAGATGGTCAGTTCGATGATGATTATTCGCCCCCCAACAGAATTCTATTCGACGATACAATTAAATCAAAAATCAAAAAGTAAACAAAATAGGTATGGAAGTACAAAAGTTTTATTATGACAACAGAATCCCCAAGCTATTTGCAATAGCCTGTGTTTTTTGGGGAGCTATAGGAATGTTAGTAGGGGTTTTGATAGCCTTTCAATTAGCTTTTCCTGTACTTAATTTTGGACTTGAATTTACAACGTTTGGCAGGGTTAGACCTATACATACCAACGCTGTGATTTTTGCATTTGTGGGCAATGGTATTTTTACTGCAGTGTATTATTCCATGCCTCGTTTACTTAAGACTCCTATGTGGAGTAATGTCTTTAGTAAGATTCACTTTTGGGGTTGGCAATTGATTATCGTTGCTGCTGCGCTTTCACTTGCAATGGGCTATACAACAGGTAAAGAGTATGCCGAGTTGGAATGGCCCATCGATATTGCTATAACTCTTATCTGGGTAATATTTGGTGTCAATATGTTTGGTACGATTCTAACACGTCGCGAACGTCATCTCTATGTTGCTATTTGGTTTTTTATAGCTTCATGGGTTACAGTAGCGATGCTGCATATTGTCAATTCTTTTGAGATGCCTGTTAGTTTTATGAAAAGCTATTCATGGTATGCAGGTGTTCAGGATGCTCTTGTGCAATGGTGGTATGGGCATAATGCGGTAGCGTTCTTTTTGACCACTCCCTATCTCGGAGTAATGTATTATTTCCTGCCTAAGGCTGCTGGTCGCCCTGTATATTCTTACAAGCTTAGTATTGTTCACTTTTGGAGTTTGATATTTTTGTACATATGGGCCGGTCCTCACCATTTGCTTTATACTGCTTTGCCTGATTGGGCTCAGTCTTTGGGTACAGCTTTTTCGGTGATGCTATTGTTACCTAGCTGGGGAGGTATGCTTAACGGCCTGTTTACCTTACGGGGCGCATGGGATAAAGTTCGTGAAGATCCTGTTCTTAAGTTTTTCGTTGTGGCAGTTACTGCTTATGGTATGTCTACATTTGAAGGCCCCTTGCTGTCTCTTAAAAACGTAAATGCTATTTCTCACTATAGTGACTGGACTGTAGCACACGTTCATATTGGTGCTTTAGGTTGGAACGGATTTTTGACATTTGGTATGATGTATTGGCTGATTCCAAAACTGTTTGATACAAAATTGTACTCCAAAAAACTTGCCTCAACACACTTTTGGATTGGCACTTTAGGTATTATTCTTTACGCAATTCCTATGTATTGGGCTGCTTTCCGTACTTACTTTATGTTGAGTGCATTCACTCCGGAAGGGCAATTGCAATATCAGTTTATAGATGCTGTTCAAACTTCTATTCCTTTCTATGTGCTGCGTGCATTAGGCGGTACTATTTATTTGGTTGGTGTGTTTGTAATGGTGTATAACTTAATGAAAACAGCAAAACAAGGAACCTTCCTGGCTACTGAAGCTGCCGAAGCACCTGCATTGACTAAAGTGTATGTGGCTCCGGAAAAGGCTCATTGGCATTCTTACTTCGAAAGAAAACCAATGATACTTCTAGTGTTGAGCTTAGTTGTAGTTGCAATTGGTGGTTTGGTGGAAATGGTGCCTACCTTCCTTATTAAATCAAATGTTCCTACTATTTCAAATGTAAAACCTTATACACCTCTTGAATTGCAGGGCCGTGATGTATACATTTCAGAGGGTTGTTATAATTGCCACTCACAGATGATTCGTCCTTTCCGTTATGAAGTGGCGAGATATGGAGAGTATTCAAAAGCAGGTGAGTTTGTTTACGACCATCCATTCCAGTGGGGTAGTAAACGTACAGGTCCGGATTTGGCCCGTATTGGTGGTAAGTACCCGGATAGCTGGCATTTCAATCATATGTTGGAGCCTGTTTCGATGGCACCGGGATCTATCATGCCTTCTTATCCATGGTTATTTGAAAAATCAATTGATATAGCAAGTACCAAATCAAAAATTCATGCAATGCGCAATCTGGGTGTTCCTTATCCGGAAAATTATGAAGCATTGGCAGACGATGATTTGAAAAAGCAGGCAGATGAAATAGCAAGTAATTTGAAGAAAGAGAAAATCGAGATAAAAAGTGATAGACAAATCATAGCGCTGATTGCTTATTTGCAACGCGTAGGTAAAGATATCAAAGCAGATAAATCATCTACAAGTCAAAACTAAAGCAATATGAAATTTACAAATTATCTCGAAAGAATAACTGATGTGAGTATATATCCGGTTATCTCATTACTAATGTTCGTAAGCTTTTTTATTATCGTAACACTTTGGGTGATACGTACTGACAGAAAGACAATCGAACACATGGAAAATCTTCCTTTGGAAAACGAAAATTAAAAACGAACAACTCAATGAAGCATTCTTTTAAAACTATAATGATGAGTATGGTGGCTATTGCCTTAATGTTCCATACAAGCATAGCTCGCGCAGCGACGGAGTCAAGTTCTGCAAATACTGATTTTAAGCTTGATGTCAATACCGTATTAACGGCCTGCGCCTTTCTATTGCTGATCGTATTATTTGTGTTAGGTTCTACGCTCCGTTCTACAATTCTGTTTTATCATGAGAAAAGAAAAAAGGAATCTTCTGATAAATCTAATGGAGCAAAAATGATGAGTTTGATTATTGCAGGGCTGATATTGAGTTCCATACCTGCAATGGCGCAGGATGCGGTGGTAACAACAGCAGGCGATGGTCCGTCAATGATTCCTGAATCTGATGTAATCCGCTGGGTTTTATATGTGGTTATTGCACTCGAAGTTGTAGTCATTTTTCTCTTTACAAAACTGATAAGATTCTTCACCGGAATTGATGCTTACAATGCACAAGCTGGCAAGCCTAAAACATTCCTGAGTATTGATTTTGCTGCCATCTGGAATAAGATGAACAAGTTTAAATCAATAGAGGAAGAAGCTTCTATTGACACTGGTCACAGTTATGATGGTATTCGTGAGTTGAATAACGTTACTCCTCCTTGGTTTATAGCTGGATTTTTACTATCAATACTATTTGCAATTGTTTACCTATATCGCTATCATGTTGCAGAGTCAGCTCCACTTCAGATTGAAGAATACACCATTGCCGTGGCTGAGGCTAAAGTGAAACAGGCAGAGTATTTAAAGACACAAGCGAATAATGTGGATGAAAGTTCAGTCGTTTTTCTGGGCGCTGATGGTATTGCTGCTGGTCAGGCATTATTTGCTACGAATTGTGTCGCTTGTCATGGAGACAAAGGGCAGGGTGCTTCTGTAGGGCCAAATTTGTCAGACAATTATTGGTTGCACAAAGGAAGTATTCAGGATATTTTTAAGTCCATTAAGTATGGTTGGCAGGAGAAAGGAATGAAGTCATGGAAAGATGATTTCTCTCCAAACCAAATTGCCCAATTGTCCAGTTATATCTATTCTCTTAAGGGTTCAAATCCTGCAGGTGCAAAAGAGCCACAGGGAGAGTTGTTTTCTGAATCTGCTGCAGCAAAGCCCATTGACAGCACCACAATGAAAACTGCAGAAACGGATACAACGAAAAAATAGAATCTCAGTTTTTTAAAAGTAAAACGATGAATAACGAAGAAATGGACGAGCAGGTTGAATTTGAACATGTAGTCACCTACAGAGACAGGGTTAGTAATGTAACGGCAAAAGGAAAGCGATTTTGGGTTTTCGCCGAAAAGCCGAAGGGATGGTTTTATTCACTTCGTAATTATTTTTCCTTGTTTTATTTCCTGACATTTTTTAGCATACCATTGATTAAGGTCAATGGTATGCCTCTTTTAATGCTTAATTTTCCGGAAGGGAAATTTATCATTTTTACTAAAATTTTCTGGCCTCAGGATTTTTTCATTTTTGCGGTAGCTATGATTACAGGCATTATTTTTATTGCCTTGTTTACAGTTATTTACGGCCGATTGTTTTGCGGTTGGGTTTGTCCGCAAACTGTTTTCATGGAAATGATGTTTCGTAAAATTGAGTGGTGGATTGAAGGTACATATCTGCAGCAGCAAAAATTAGATAAGCAGGAATGGAATACTGATAAAATTATTAAGAGGGGAGGAAAGCACGTAGTGTTTTTCCTGCTGTCATTTTTAATTGCTAATACCTTCCTTTCCTATATTTTGGGATTAGACGGTTTGTTGAAAGCAATTAATGAACCTATTTCGGAGCATTTATTGTTATTGACAGGTTTGTTGGTTTTTACCTTCCTTTTTTATGCAGTTTTTGCGTTTGTCAGGGATATAGTTTGTACTACCATTTGTCCCTATGGTCGCTTACAAAGTGTAATGTTTGATAAAGACACAATGCAGGTTGCTTATGATTATAAGCGTGGAGAACCTCGGGGAAGGCTTTCTTCAAAGCAGGACGGACCTGTGAGCACTGGAGATTGTATCGACTGCAACAAGTGTGTACATGTTTGCCCAACTGGTATTGATATTCGTAATGGTGTTCAGATGGAATGTGTGGGGTGTACGGCATGTATTGATGCCTGCGACGAAGTTATGGTTAAGATTAAAAAGCCGAAGGGATTGATTCGCTATGCTTCAGAAAATCAGATTGCTACGGGCAAAAAATTTCACTTTAATGGGCGTATGAAAGCTTATACAGCTCTATTGAGTGTGCTAACCCTCTTTATGGTAGTGCTTATTGCAACAAGGCATAGCATTGATACCTATATTTCGCGAACGAAAGGACAACTGTATCAGGAATTACCTGATAATAAATTGAGTAATTTGTACAATGCCAAAATTATTAATAAGACCAATAAGGATGTAGAGATTGAGTTTCGTTTGGAAGGTATTAAAGGGCAAGTAAAAATGGTGAGTAAGAATGAAACCCACCTTAAAAAGGAAGCATTGAATGAACTTACCTTTTTTATCATTTTAGACAAAGCAGAGATTCATCAGAGGAACACAAAAATTAAAGTAGGAATTTATGAGAATGGAAAGAAAATTGAAACGGTGAGTTCAACTTTTTTGGGTCCATTTATCTAATAGAAGTTTAAATTATTAACTATGAATTGGGGATATAAAATATTAGTTGTCATGCTGCTTTTTATAGCAGGCATGGGTACAATGGTTTCTATTGCAATGAAACAAAGGAATGAAATGATTGACGAGCATTATTATGTTAAGGAATTACTGCATCAGGGGCAAATTGATGCGGAGAATAATCTGAATTCTTTGAATGAACAATTATCAATAACAGATGAGGGAGGAGCTTTAAAATTGCATATTCCGTCTGCGTCTAATGGTTCTGTCACGGAGGGTTCCATTACTTTCCTGAGGTCATCAGACCAATCAAAGGACCGTCGTTTTTTACTTAAACCCAATTCTCTTGGAGTGCAAATGATATCAAAATCCAATTTTGTAAAGGGTCAGTATAAGGTTCGTATCAGTTGGAAAAATGACGCAAAGCCATATTATTTTGAGCAATCTGTTTTTGTAAATTAGAATTTATGTTTTACAGCATATTGGCGGGTTTGGGAATTGGCCTGTTTGGCAGTTTTCATTGTGTAGGGATGTGTGGGCCGATTGCTTTGTCATTACCCATCTATGGTAAATCTAAGGTAGAAAAGTTGTTTTTGATATTGCTGTATAACTTGGGCAGAGCCTCTACTTATGCCGCATTCGGAGCTCTTTTTGGTTTTATGGGTAAGCAATTTTGGTTGTTTGGTTATCAAAGGGCTTTTTCTGTTTTGCTGGGTGTCTCTATTTTAGTACTCCTATTTGTTAGTAAATTCCTGCATGGAAAATCGGGGATGATAGAAGCTGTGTTAATCCGTATTAAGGCTTCTCTGGCTTCATTGCTGAAGTCTCCTTCAAATTCGTTGTCTTATTATTTTATTGGATTGGTTAACGGATTACTTCCCTGTGGTTTGGTTTATCTGGCGGTAGGTTCTGCAATGGCAACAGGTAATGCATTTAGTGGGGCAGCCCTGATGTTTATGTTTGGTTTGGGTACTTTTCCATTAATGATTTCCCTGATGATTTTCGGACGTTTTATTTCACTTTCATTTCGTAACAGAATGCGAAGACTGGTGCCTGTTTTTATTACCGTAACTGCATTGGTGATTATGCTTCGGGGAATGAATTTGGGCATTCCATATCTTAGCCCACAATTATCCGAAACAGAGCAGCTTCAACAAATTAAATGCCATAAGTAATTCCGTATTGTCAATGTTTTTCTGTCCTGAATGTGATTAAATAAAAAAACCGACTACATTTTGTAGCCGGTTTTTTTATTTAAATACTTAATGTTATCTGTTGAGCTTAGTAATTTTCTCTACAGAAATTAATTGATTATTTTCATCGGCAATGTAGAAGAAGTATGTACCATCAACTTGATTTTCGATGTTAATGGTTTTTGCATCTTGTACATCCATTATTAAACTTCCAACCATATTGATTACACGAACATTCACTTTCAAAGGAGCATCAATAGTAACCGAATTTTGAGTAGGATTAGGATATAGTTTTATTTCTGTTTTAGAAACAAGATTGCTGATGCTGGTCTCTACAAGTACTGTATCCGAATTTTCAGTACATCCGTTTTCATCGGTAACTTCTACATAATAATTCGCTTTACTACTGGTTATGTATTGGTAGTTGTTAGCGCCAGGTATGATAATGCCATTACGATACCATTGGTAGTAATTATAAATTTTGGCTACTTCCAACTTTGGTAGTGTGCTCGTAATTATTGGCTTAACAGGACCTGGATAATGTTTGATTATGGCATCATTAGTTGTGTCTAAGCAACCAATATTATTGGTGACAATAACTCTATAGCTACCTGCAGCATTAAGTGTTTTATTGTCATCTGCTGGTGTTGCCGGAGTAATTGAGATTCCCTCTTTTTGCCAGTTAAAAGTATAACCTACAAATTTTGGACTGCATGAAAGCAATACTGAACCATCTTTACAAATAGTCGCTAGGGAAGGAGTTAAAACTGATTTTGCTGAAGTGTCTTCCTGGACGTAGATTTCTTGACTTGCAGCACATCCGTAAACATCCTTAACAGTCACACCTGATAATCCTGTAGTTCCGACAGTATAAGTACTAAATGTAGCGCCGCTTACATCTGTTCCCAGTGTTTTCCACTGATAAGATACTGCAGTTGGTGCTGTAGCTGATAGGGTAATGTTTTTTCCTTTACAAAAGAATAAACCAGTTGGCGCAGTAGAAGCTATTGATACCAAAGGCAATGGATTTACAATTGCAGTAATTGTTGCCCTTGGACTTTCGCATGATCCGGAAGAAGCCGGACTTGTTTGACTGACAAAATAATCTGTACTGCCCAAAGTTGTTGTAGCTGGTTTAGGAGCAATAGAGGATGAGGTTCCGCCTGTTGAAACGGTATACCATAGAATATTGGTTCCTGTAGCGCTTAATGATACAGGGGTGCTTCCAATACACAAATTTACAGGGCTCACAACTGTAGGTGCAGCTGGTATTGAGTTTACAGTTGCTGTAATTGCAGATCTTGGGCTTTCGCATGATCCCGAAGATGCAGCCAATGATTGAGACACATAGTAGACAGTAGAGCTTGCTGATGCGGTTGTAATTGCTGGTGCAGTGGTACTTCCTGTTCCGCCTATTGCAGCTGTATACCAAAGTAAGTTACTACCTGTGGCAGTTAAAGTTGTTCCTGCTCCTGCTACACAAAGATTGATCGGAGTTGTAACAGTTGGTGCACTTGGAAGAGCATTTACTTTAACAGCTATCGTAGCTCGAGATCCTTCACAAGATCCGGCTAAGGGGTCTGTAGTTTGACTTACATAATAGTTAGTAGTACCTGCTGTTGTTGTAGTTGGTGTTGGTGCAGTTGCACTTCCTGTTCCGCCTGTAGCAGCAGTATACCATAGCAGGTTTGTTCCTGTTGCTGTCAATGCTGATGATGGGCCTCCCTCACAAAGGTTAATGGGAGTAGTAACGGTTGGACTGGATGGTGCTGCATTTACAAGTACAGATATTGTTGAACGTGGACTTTCACAGGCACCTTCAGAGCTTGCACTGGATTGACTTACGAAATAGTCTATTGTACCTGCAGTAGCTGTAGTTGGTGTTGGTGCAGTTGTACTTCCTGTTCCTCCTGTAGCGGCACTATACCATTTAAGGTTAGTTCCCGAAGCTGTTAGAGCAGATGCTGTAATGCCTTGGCAATATGTCAAAGGACTGCTTACTGTTGGCGCAGAAGGTATTGGGTTTACAATTACTGTTATGGTATCTCTTTCTCCTTCGCAACCATAAACACTTTTTTGGCTTACAAAGAAATCTGTATTTCCCAGACTAGAGGTACTTGGAGTTGGTGCAGTAGTACTTCCTGTTCCGCCAATGGCTGAATTATACCAATATAAAGTATCAGAACCTGAAGTGGTAGTTGCGTTAAGGGCAACAGCACTTACTGCCTGGCATAAGTTTATTGGCGAAACCACTGTAGGAGCTGATGGGTTTGGTCTGATATTTACCGCAATTTCAGCTCTTGGACTTTCACATCCTCCGTCAATAGCAGCAGCAGTTTGGGTAACATAATAATTAGTCAAACCTACCGTTGCAGAACTTGGAGTTGGAGCAGTAGTACTTGCAGTACCACCTGTTGCTAGGTCATACCATTTAATATCTAGTCCAGTTGCAGACAATGCACTTGTTGCGGCACCAATACAAATATTCAGAGGAGTTATTACAGCCGGTGCTGCCGGTGCAGGAATAACATTAACAGTAATACTATCTCTGTTCCCTTCACATCCAAATACATTTTTTGCACTTACATAATAGGTTATTGTATCTGCAATTGTTGTAATCGGTGTTATTGGAGTAATGCTTCCGGTACCACCTGTAGATGAGGTGTACCAATATAAAGTATCAGTAGATGAAGGTGCAGTAGCGGTAAGTGGCAAAGCTGCAGCATTCTGGCAATAAGTTATTGGTGAACTTACTACTGGTGTAGAAGGAATTGGGTTTGTAATTACCTGAATGGAGTCTCTGTTGCCTTCACATCCAAAAGAACTTTTCGCTCCCACATAGTAAGTTTCTGTACCCAAAATGGCAGAACCAGGGGTTGGTGCTATAATTGTTCCAACGCCACCAGTTGCAATTGGATACCAGTATAAAGTGTCTGTCGCTGAAGCTTTAGTGGCATTAAGCGCAACAGTAGTAGCGCCTTGACAATAATTTATCGGACTAACGACTGTAGGTTTTGTTGCTGAGGGATTGATTGTAACATTTAATGTAGCACGTAGTCCTTCACATCCGTAGCTGTTTTTACCGCTAACGTAGTAAGGTGTAGTACCTGATACTGATGTTGCAGGAACAGGAGCTATGTTGCTTCCGGTACCACCTGTTGCTGTAGTATACCAGTAAAGTGTATCTGTAGTGGCAGCAGCAGTTGCTGTAAGAGCTATTGCTGTAGCATTTTCGCAATAAGAAATAGGCGTTGTAACTGTTGGAATAGAAGCTAATGGATTTACCTCTACTGTAATTAATGCTCTTGGACCTTCACAACCAAATGAGCTTTTTGCACTTACGTAATAATTTGTCATACCTACACTTGAAGTAGTAGGCACCGGAGCAGTTGTGCTTCCTGTTCCGCCAATTGCAGAGTTATACCAGTATAATACATCGGTTGATAATGATGAAGTGGCTGTAAGGGCAGAGGCCGTAGCATCCAAGCAAAGATTAACCGGAGAGCTTACTGATGGAGCTGATGGAATAGCATTTGTATTAACAGTAATAGTAGCGCGAGGTCCTTCGCAACCCAAAGTTGTTTTTGAACTCACATAATAATTAGTAGTACCAAGCACTGTATTACTCGGAATAGGAGCAGTTGTACTTCCTGTTCCTCCTGTAGAGGCAGGATACCAATACAATACATCTGTACCGGATGCTGTTGCTGTAAGTGCAGATGCAGTTACTCCAAAACAATAATTGATAGGAGTTGTCACTACAGGTGCAGTGGGGGTTGGGTTAACGTCAACAATTATTAAAGAACGGGCACCTTCACAACCATTAGTTGTTTTAGCACTCACATAAAAGTTTTCAGAACCCACACTTGTTGTACTTGGGGTAGGAGCAGTAGTCGTTCCGGTTCCACCAGTTGAAGTTGTGTACCAATATAGATTATCTGTAGGAGAAGGTTTGGTTGCAGTAAGAGCTGAAGCAATACTTCCTTCACAATAGGTTACTGGAGTTGTCACTACCGGTGCCGAAGGAGTATCGTTTACAATTACTGAAATAGCTGCCCGTGATCCTTCACAACTTAATTCTGATCTTGCACTAACATAATACACTGTAGTTCCTGCTGATACAGAACTTGGTGTTGGTGCAACAGTACTTCCTGTGCCACCAGTAGCAGAAGAATACCAATACAAAGTATCCGAACTGGATGGTTTTGTTGCAGTAAGTGTCGTTGTAGCAACTCCTTCACAATAAGTAAGGGGAGTGGTAACAGTCGGTTCATCTGGAGTGGCATTTATAGTAACATTAATTGCTATTCGGGGACTTTCACAACCAAAACTTGCTGGTGTTTGTGAAACATAATAGGTAGTGCTCGTAACAGTTGAAGTGTTTGGTATTGGTGCTGTTGTAACGCCAGTGCCTCCAGTTTCTGAACCATACCATAGTAAGCTACTTCCTGTTGCGCTTAACGCAGTAGCTGTGCTTCCTTCACAATAGCTTATTGGAGTAACAACTGTAGGCTGGGGACTATTACATACTTTACGTACTACATATGAATTAAAGTCAGTAAGAAATAAATTCCCTGAGCTGAAAGACAAGCCAAAAGGAGTCTTGATAGTTGCGGCAGTTGCTGAGCCTCCATCGCCGGAATAACTATAGGTACCAGTACCCACGAAAGTGTTGATAATACCTGAAGTATTCACTTTTCTGATACGTGATCCATTTTCTTCGGCGATAAATAGATTGCCAGAAGCATCAAATACAATGCTTCTTGGATATTTAATTGTTGCCGATGATGCTGATGAGCCATCGCCTGTAGAGCTGGCAGTACCGGTACCGGCTATTGTACTGATATCACCTGAGGTATTAATCATTCTGATTCGGTGTCCTCCGTTCTCAGCGATATAAAGATTCCCAGAACCATCAAAGGCAAGACCTGCAGGGTTGTTGATTGTTGCTGAAGTAGCAGCAGAACCATCTCCTGTAGAACTTGCAGTTCCATTTCCAGCGATTGTACTAATATTTCCTGATGTATTGATTTTACGGATGCGGTTACCACTATTTTCAGAAATGTAAATATTTCCAGAGGCATCTATTACGATATCGGTAGGAAAATTTAGGGTAGCTGATGTTGCTGTTCCCCCATCACCAGTAGAGCTGGCAGTTCCGGTGCCAGCAATTGTGCTGATAATTCCTGATGTGTTGATTTTACGAATGCGATTGCCCGAAGCTTCAGCAATATAAATATTACCCGAAACGTCAATTGCAATACCACTTGGATTGTTTAATGTGGCCGAAGTCGCATCACTTCCGTCACCAGTGGAACTAGCAGTTCCGGTACCAGCAATTGTGCTGATAATTCCTGAAGTGCTCACTTTGCGTATGTAATTACCAGAGAATTCGGCAATATACATGTTTCCTGATGCATCGAAAGTTACACCTGTAGGTGACATTAGAGATGCAGAACTAGCTGCGCCACCGTCACCACTGTGTGTGTAAGAACCGTTTCCTACAACTGTCGAGATGTTTTGAGCAATAGAAATAGTTGAAAGGCAGCACAGGGTAAGTGCTCCAATCACCCTCTTTCGAAGAGTTTTGATTGTTTTTTTCATGGTTTTTTTTTGTAAAAATTTAAATTTCAATAAATTGTTGATTTTTAGTTGTTTTGGCGGCGCAAAGTTGATGAAATACATTGTATCTAACAAATTAAAATTGATAATTTTTAATTTTTTAACTTATTGGAAAATATAGAAATATACTATATTACTACTGATTTTGGCCTACAACTTTTTTTTTAAAAATATGAATTTGTCAAATAATTATTTTTAATTGGTTTATCTATGTCATTAGGATACTATTATTCTTGTTTTTTTGTTGACATTTTACCTTTTCAATATTAAAACAGCCTTTATCCGGTTATTGTGTAACGAGAAATATTATTGTGATTTTTCTTTTCAAAAACATATAAACTATATTTATCTGTTTTGAATTAAACAGTAGATATTTACGTTCTATTTTATTTTATTTTTTTATTATATGTTCTCGTTGATTTAGATTTTGGACGGTTAAAATTTTGTTTAATTTTTTATTTAACATATTTTTGAGGGAATCTAGATACTTATCTTAAATAGGATTTTATGAAATCACATTTTTACACCAGAGTTTTATCGTTTCTTTTTTTGAGTATTTTATTTTTTTCTGCTCAGGAAACTTATGCTCAGCCCGCAGCACCTACTGTCACTACTCCCGTAACTTATTGCAAAGACGCGACAGCATCAGCACTTACAGCAACAGGTACAAGCCTGTTATGGTATACGACTGCTACAGGAGGAACGGGTAGCGCCATTGCTCCGGTTCCAAGTACAGCAACTGCAGGTACTACAAATTATTATGTTACTCAATCAGATACCAGTGGAGAAAGTGCTCGTGCTTTAATTGCTGTGGTAGTAAATCCGTTACCATCTGCACCCACTGTAATTCCGTCCATTGACTATTGTCAGGGTTATTCTTCATCAACATTATCCGCAACCGGCACAGGATTATTATGGTACACAACAGCAACCGGAGGTACAGGAAGTGCAACTGCACCGACTCCGAGTACAGTTACTGCTGGCACTACTTACTATTATGTAACTCAAACAAATGCTACTACAGGATGTGAAAGTCCAAGATCTAGTATTGAAATAAATGTATTAGCTACACCTAGTTCCCCTGCTGTAACAACACCAGTAAATTATTGTATTGGTGCAACATCTGTCGCCTTGACCGCTACCGGAACTTCTTTATTATGGTATACAACGGCTACTGGTGGAACGGGAACATCAACTGCTCCAATACCCAGTACCGCAACTCTAGGAACTACAAACTATTACGTTAGTCAAACAGCAATTATTTCGGGATGTGAAAGTCCTCGTTCATTAATAGTTGTCAATGTGAATCCTCTTCCTGCAGCCCCAACAGTTACTACCCCGGTTACTTATTGTGTTGGAGCTACTGCTATCCCCTTGACTGCAACAGGCACTTCGTTGAGGTGGTATACTACTGCTACAGGTGGTGTTGGCAGTGCAACTGCGCCGACACCAAGTACAGCTACTGCCGGTACTACGGATTACTATGTTAGCCAGATTAATGTTTTTGGCTGTGAAGGTCCAAGAGCACTTATTTCTGTTGTAGTGAATGCATTGCCAGCAGCCCCGACAGTAACAACACCTGTTACTTATTGTGTCGGTGCAACTGCTTCGGCTTTGACAGCCACTGGTACTGGATTATTATGGTATACCGCTGCTACAGGTGGAACGGGTAGTGCGACAGCTCCAACTCCAAGTACAGCATCAGCAGGCACAACCAATTATTATGTAACACAGACTAATGCAACTACAGGGTGTGAAAGTCCACGAGCTTTGATAGCTGTTGTGGTAAATGCATTACCTGCGGCCCCAACAGTAACAAGCCCGGTAAATTATTGTGTGGGAGCTACAGCTTCGGCTTTAACCGCTACGGGCACTGGATTATTGTGGTATACAACTGCAACGGGAGGAACGGGTAGTGCAACAGCTCCAACTCCAAGTACAGCAACAGCAGGTACAACAAACTACTATGTGAGTCAAACGAATGCAACAACAGGTTGCGAAGGTCCAAGAGCATTAATTGCTGTAGTGGTAAATGCATTGCCGGCTGCTCCAGCCGTAACAACACCAGTTATTTATTGTCAGGGTGCTACTGCATCAGCTTTAACTGCAACCGGCACGGGATTATTGTGGTATACAACCGCCACTGGTGGAACAGGCAGTGCTACAGCCCCAACACCAAGCACAGCAACAGCAGGCACCACCAATTATTATGTAAGTCAAACGAATGCAACAACAGGTTGTGAAGGTCCACGAGCTTTGATAGCAGTAGTGGTGAATGCATTACCTGCGGCACCAACGGTGACTACTCCTGTTAATTATTGTATTGGTGCGACAGCTACTGCATTGACAGCCACTGGTACCGGATTATTGTGGTATACAACCGCCACCGGAGGTACAGGTTCTGCAACTGCACCAACACCAAGTACTGCAACAGCAGGTACTACCAATTATTATGTAACACAAACGAACGCAACAACCGGATGTGAAAGTCCAAGAGCTTTAATCGCTGTAGTAGTCAATGCATCACCTGCTGCTCCAACAGTGGTTTCGCCTGTATCTTATTGTCGTGGTGAAGTGGCATCTCCGCTTACTGCTACAGGTACCGGATTATTGTGGTATACTGTACCGACTGGAGGCACGGGTTCTGCAACAGCTCCAACCCCCAGTACAGCTATAATTGGTCCTACGGATTACTATGTTAGTCAGACCAGTGGATTTGGCTGCGAAAGTGCAAGAGCTACAATCACTGTAAATATTAGGGCTCTACCTGTTGCCCCAACAGTAACCACACCGGTTACTTATTGTCAGGGAGCAACTGCAAGTCCTCTGACTGCTACAGGTACGGGTCTTTTATGGTATACAACTGCAACCGGAGGTACAGGAAGTGCAACGGCACCAACTCCAAGTACAGCAACTGCAGGTACTACCAATTATTATGTAAGTCAAACAAGTGCTTCAACAAGTTGTGAAGGGCCAAGAGCTTTGATAGCTGTAGTAGTAAATGCATTACCTGCGGCACCAACAGTAACGACACCAGTTACCTATTGTGTGGGTGCTACAGCATCGGCATTAACAGCCACTGGTACGGGACTTTTATGGTATACAACAGCAACTGGCGGAACAGGTTCAGCAACAGCGCCTACTCCGAGTACGGCTACAGCTGGTACCACCAATTATTATGTTACTCAAACGAATGCAACAACCGGATGTGAAAGTCCAAGAGCTCTAATAGCCGTAATAGTGAATGCATTACCTGCGGCACCAACTGTAACAACACCTGTTAATTATTGTGTTGGTGCTACAGCATCAGCATTAACAGCAACCGGCACAGGGTTATTATGGTACACAGTCGCAACGGGCGGAACGGGCAGCACCACAGCACCAACTCCAAGTACAGCAACCGCAGGTACTACCAATTATTATGTAAGTCAAACAAATGCAACAACAGGATGTGAAAGTCCAAGAGCTTTGATAGCTGTTGTGGTAAATGCATTGCCAGCGGCACCAACTGTAACAACACCTGTTACTTATTGTGTTGGAGCAACTGCGTCAGCATTGACAGCGACTGGAACAGGATTATTATGGTACACAGTAGCGACTGGTGGAACAGGTTCTGCAACAGCCCCAACACCAAGTACAGCAACAGCAGGTACTACCAATTATTATGTAAGTCAAACAAATGCAACCACAGGATGTGAAGGGCCACGAGCTTTGATAGCTGTTGTGGTAAATGCATTGCCAGCGGCACCAACGGTAACAACACCTGTTACTTATTGTGTTGGAGCAACTGCGTCAGCATTGACAGCAACCGGAACAGGATTATTATGGTACACAGTAGCGACTGGCGGAACGGGTTCGGCAACAGCGCCTACTCCAAGTACAGCAACAGCAGGTACAACCAATTATTATGTAAGTCAAACTAATGCAACAACAGGTTGTGAAGGTCCGAGAGCTTTGATAGCGGTAGTAGTAAATGCTTTACCAGCTGCTCCAACGGTTACCACACCAGTTACTTATTGTGTGGGAGCTACAGCTTCGGCTTTAACTGCTACGGGCACTGGATTATTGTGGTATACAACTGCAACGGGTGGAACAGGTTCTGCAACAGCACCAACTCCAAGTACAGCAACAGCAGGTACCACCAATTATTATGTAAGTCAGACTAATGCAACAACAGGATGTGAAGGTCCACGAGCTTTGATTGCTGTGGTTGTGAATCCACTGCCTGCAGTACCAACTGTAACCACACCTGTTACCTATTGTGTTGGAGCTACAGCATCAGCATTGACGGCAACCGGCACAGGATTATTATGGTACACAGTAGCGACTGGCGGCACGGGTTCGGCAACAGCACCTACTCCAAGTACAGCAACAGCAGGAACAACCAATTATTATGTAAGTCAAACGAATGCAACAACAGGATGTGAAGGTCCACGAGCTTTGATTGCTGTGGTTGTGAATCCACTGCCTGCAGTACCAACTGTAACCACACCTGTTACCTATTGTGTTGGAGCTACAGCATCAGCATTGACGGCAACCGGCACAGGATTATTATGGTACACAGTAGCGACTGGCGGCACGGGTTCGGCAACAGCACCTACTCCAAGTACTGCAACAGCTGGTACAACCAATTATTATGTAAGTCAAACGAATGCAACCACAGGATGTGAAGGTCCACGAGCTTTGATAGCTGTAGTAGTAAATGCATTGCCAGCCGCTCCAACGGTTACCACACCAGTTACTTATTGTCAGGGTGCCACAGCATCAGCATTGACAGCGACTGGCACAGGATTATTGTGGTATACAACAGCAACTGGCGGAACAGGTTCAGCAACAGCGCCTACTCCAAGTACTGCAACAGCTGGTACAACCAATTATTATGTAAGTCAAACTAATGCAACTACAGGTTGCGAAGGTCCGAGAGCTTTGATAGCAGTAGTAGTAAATGCTTTACCAGCTGCTCCAACGGTTACTACACCAATTACTTATTGTCAAGGTGTAACAGCATCTGCACTTACAGCAACAGGTACCGGATTATTGTGGTATACAGGACCAACCGGCGGCACCGGAGTAACAACAGCGCCTACTCCAAGTACAGCGACAGCCGGTACAACGAATTATTATGTAAGCCAAACCAATGCAACAACAGGTTGCGAAGGTCCGAGAGCTTTGATAGCTGTTGTGGTAAATGCATTGCCAGCGGCACCAACGGTAACGACACCGGTTACTTATTGTGTTGGTGCTACTTCATCAGCATTGACGGCAACCGGCACAGGATTATTATGGTACACGGTAGCGACTGGAGGAACAGGCAGCGCAACAGCGCCTACTCCAAGTACAGCAACAGCAGGCACTACCGATTATTATGTAAGTCAAACGAATGCAACAACAGGATGTGAAAGTCCAAGAGCTTTGATAGCCGTTGTGGTAAATGCATTGCCAGCCGCTCCAACGGTAACGACACCGGTTACTTATTGTGTTGGTGCTACTTCATCAGCATTGACGGCAACCGGCACAGGATTATTATGGTATACAACAGCTACTGGCGGAATAGGTAGCGCAACAGCTCCAACTCCAAGTACAGCAACAGCTGGTACCACCAACTATTACGTAAGTCAAACAAGCGGATTGTCTTGTGAAGGTCCGAGAGCTTTGATAGCGGTAGTAGTAAATGCATTACCTGCGGCACCAACCGTAACAACCCCAGTTACCTATTGTGAGGGAGCATCAGCGTCACCATTGACCGCAACCGGCATAGGGTTATTGTGGTATACAACAGCTACTGGCGGTACAGGTAGCGCAACAGCGCCAACACCAAGTACAGCAACAGCAGGTACTACCAATTATTATGTGAGTCAAACAAATACAATTACTGGTTGTGAAGGACCCCGTTCATTAATAGCGGTTGTAGTGAATGCATTGCCAGCGGCACCAACAGTAACCACACCAGTTAATTATTGTGTTGGTGCTACAGCATCCATACTTTCCGCAACAGGAACCGGATTATTATGGTACACAGTAGCGACTGGCGGCACGGGTTCGGCAACAGCACCTACTCCAAGTACAGCAACAGCAGGAACAACCAATTATTATGTAAGTCAAACGAATGCAATCACAGGTTGCGAAGGTCCGAGAGCTCTGATAGCTGTTGTGGTAAATGCATTGCCAGCAGCTCCAACGGTTACCACACCAGTTACTTATTGTCAGGGTGCTACTGCATCTGCATTAACAGCCACTGGCACGGGATTATTGTGGTACACAGTGGCCACTGGAGGAACAGGCAGTGCAACAGCCCCTACGCCAAGCACAGCAACAGCAGGCACCACCAATTATTATGTAAGTCAGACTAATGCAACCACAGGATGTGAAGGTCCAAGAGCTTTGATAGAGGTAGTGGTTAATCCTCTTCCAGCAGCACCAACCGTAACCACACCAGTTACTTATTGTCAGGGAGCTACTGCATCAGCACTTACCGCAACAGGTACCGGATTATTGTGGTATACAGTAGCAACAGGTGGAGCGGGTAGTGCAACAGCCCCAACTCCAAGTACAGCAACAGCAGGTACAACAAATTATTATGTAAGTCAAACCAATGCAACTACAGGTTGCGAAGGTCCGAGAGCATTGATAGCGGTAGTAGTAAATGCATTGCCTGCAGCTCCAACTGTAACTACACCTGTTACTTATTGTGTTGGTGCAACTGCAAGTACATTGACAGCAACTGGTACAGGATTATTGTGGTACACAGTAGCTACAGGAGGTACTGGTAGCGTAACAGCCCCAACTCCAAGTACAGCAACAGCAGGTACTACCAATTATTATGTAAGCCAAACTAATGCAACAACAGGATGTGAAAGTCCAAGAGCTTTGATAGCAGTTGTCGTGAATCCATTACCAACAATTTCAGGCACATTAGGTGTTTGTTTTGGAAGTACTACGACCCTTACAGGATCAGGGACTCCTCATCCAACAACTCCGTGGACTTCATCGGCAACCAGTGTGGCAACAGTATCATCTACTGGTGTTGTAACAGCAGTAACAACGGGTACAACAACAATTACTTATACAAATAGTAATGGATGCTCTGTTTCAGCTACAGTAACAGTAAATCCATTACCTACAATTACAATTACTGTTGCAGAAACATCAGGTTTGTTTCCCAATGATAAAATAGTATGTGATGGTGGCGGGGCAACAATGACTGCTACTGGCGGAACTTCATACCAATGGTGGTATGCAGGCACAATGTATACAACTTCTCCTGTATGGGGTGTAGGATTTGGAGGTGTCGGAGGATTCCTTTTACAAGTGAAAGTGACCAATTCTTTTGGTTGTATTGACTCTGCATTTGTAACTATTACAACAACTCCGCGTCCGACAGCCATTACAGGAATTTTAAGTGCTTGTATAGGTGGTACTTCAGCGCTTGCTTCTACAGGAACGCCTCATCCTACAACGCCTTGGACATCTTCGGCCCCAGGTGTTGCGACAGTTTCGAGCTCAGGAGTAGTAACAGCAATTGCTGCAGGCACAGCCACTATATCTTATATTAATGATAATAATTGTTCGGCATCAGCAACCTTTACAGTGAATCCTGATCCAACAATATCCGGTACTTTAAATACCTGTTTGTTAACAACCAGAACTTTGACAGGTTCTGGAACTCCCCATCCAACAACACCTTGGACCTCTTCAGCTACAGGTGTAGCTACAATATCAAGCACTGGTGTAGTAACAGCGGTATCTGCCGGTACTACGACAATTACTTATATGAATAGTAACGGTTGTACTAAATCTGCAATCTTTACGGTAAATCCATTACCAACCATTAGTCATACAACCGCAGAAACATCAGGTTTGGCAGCTAATGATGCGATAGTTTGTCATGGCGCATTTGCTGCATTGACAGCCTCAGGCGGTGGTACCTATGAATGGTGGTATGCGGGCTCTGTTTATACCACCAGCCCTACAATTTCCGGTGGATTTGCGGGACCAGGAACAGTTGTATTTAAACTTGTTGTAACCAGTACAAGTGGTTGTGTCGATTCTACATTCCCTTCTGTTTTGGTTCATGCTCCTCTATCCATTTCAGGAACTCTAAGTTCTTGTATTGGAGGCAGTACAACATTAACAGGGTCAGGACCTGATCATACGACAACGCCTTGGACATCTTCATCTCCATCTGTAGCTACCATTTCCAGTACAGGAGTTGTGAATGCATTAGCTGCCGGAACAACTACGATTACTTATCAGAATAGTAATAACTGTACGATAACTGCAACTTATACAGTAAACCCTGATCCTACAATTTCAGGTACACTAAGTGCTTGTATCGGTAATTCATCAACACTTACGGGTTCAGGTACTCCGCATCCTACCACACCTTGGTCTTCATCGGCTACAGGTGTAGCTACGGTTTCGAGTACTGGTGTAGTTACTGGCGTTACAGCAGGTACAACCACGATTACCTATATGAACAATAATGGTTGTATCAAAACAGCAACTTTTACCGTTAATCCGCTTCCAACATCAATTTCAGGAACATTAAGCGCTTGTGTTGGAGCTACTTCTACTTTAACTGGTGCGGGTACTCCACACCCTACCACTCCATGGACATCATCAGCGCCTGGGGTAGCTACAGTTTCTAGCACAGGGGTTGTAAGTGGAATTCTTGCCGGAACAACCAGCATTACTTATATGAACAGCAATGGTTGTACCATTTCTGCAACATTTACCGTAAATCCTTTACCTGCAGAACCTACGGTGACTACTCCGGTAAATTATTGCGTTGGCGCAACAGCTTCGGCTCTTACCGCAACCGGTACAAGTTTGAAATGGTATTCTGTACCTACAGGCGGAACAGGCAGTACTACTGCACCAACACCAAGTACTGCATTAGCTGGGTCTATTAACTATTATGTAAGTCAGACCAATGGCTTTACTTGCGAAGGACCAAGAGCTGTAATCACAGTAAACATTAATGCATTACCTTCTGCTCCAACAGTTACAACACCAGTTACTTATTGTCTGGGAGCAACAGCTTCAGCTCTGACAGCAACCGGTACAGGATTATTATGGTATACAGTAGCGACAGGTGGCACGGGTTCTGCAACAGCACCAACTCCAAGTACGGCAACAGCTGGTACAACCAATTATTATGTTAGTCAAACAAATCTGGGAACGGGTTGTGAAGGTCCAAGAACTTTAATTGCGGTGGTGGTAAATTCATTGCCTGCAGCCCCAACTGTCACTACACCGGTTACCTATTGCGCAGGCGCAACTGCCAGTGCATTGACAGCTACAGGTACTGGACTGTTGTGGTATACGGTAGCGACAGGTGGCACCGGTACTACAACTGCTCCAACACCAAGCACTGCATCAGCCGGTACAACTAACTATTATGTAAGTCAAACGAATGCAACAACAGGATGTGAGAGCCCAAGAGCATTAATAGCTGTAGTGGTGAATGCATTACCTGCTGCACCTACCGTAACCACTCCGGTTAATTATTGTCTCGGAGCTACAGCGTCTGCACTTACTGCAACCGGTACAAGTTTGCTCTGGTATACAGTGGCAACTGGTGGAACTGGTTCTGCAACAGCACCAACACCAAGTACAGCAACTGCAGGTACAACAAACTATTATGTAAGTCAAACTAATACAACCACGGGTTGTGAAGGTCCACGAGCCTTAATTGCAGTTGTTGTGAATGCACTGCCTTCTGCACCTACTGTTACCACTCCTGTCAATTATTGTCAGGGAGCAACAGCAACTGCATTGACAGCAACAGGTACTGGCTTGCTTTGGTATACTGTGGCTACCGGTGGAACGGGAAGTGCAACAGCACCAACTCCTAGTACTGCTACAGTTGGTACAACCAATTATTATGTGAGTCAAACAAGTGCTACAACAGGTTGTGAAGGTCCAAGAGCATTAATAGCAGTTGTGGTAAATGTTTTACCTGCCGCACCAACAGTAACTACACCCGTCACTTATTGTGCAGGAGCAACGGCGAGCGTACTAACTGCAACTGGTACACTATTGAAATGGTATACTGTATCTACCGGCGGAACAGGTAGTGCAACAGCACCCACTCCAAGTACGGCAACTGCTGGAACGACCAATTATTATGTGAGCCAAACAAATACAATCACTGGTTGTGAAGGTTCAAGAGCATTAATTGCTGTTGTAGTAAATGCTTTACCTACAGCTCCAACAGTGACCACACCCATTACTTATTGTCAGAATGCAACTTCATCTGTCCTTACAGCAACAGGTACAAGTCTGAAATGGTATACAGTAGCAACAGGAGGTACCGGTAGCACAACAGCACCAACACCAAGTACAGCTACTGCAGGTACATTCAATTATTATGTAAGTCAAACAAACGGTACTACAGGATGTGAAAGCCCAAGAGCATTGATTGCTGTGGTGATTAATCCATTACCAACGGCTCCGACAATAACTACTCCGGTAAATTATTGTCAGGGTGCAACCGCCACTGCATTAACCGCAACTGGTACAAGCTTGTTGTGGTATACTGCAGCTACCGGAGGAACAGGAAGTGCAACTGCACCAACGCCAAGTACAGCTACAGTGGGTTCTACTAATTATTATGTTAGTCAGACTACGGCACTTGGTTGCGAAGGCCCACGTGCATTGATTGTAGTGAGCATTAATCCTATACCTGTAGCTCCAACTGTTACTACACCGGTTAACTTATGTAGAGGAATAACGGCATCGGCACTTACAGCGTCAGGTACAAATCTGAAATGGTATACAGTGGCAACAGGAGGTACAGGAAGTTCTACCGCTCCGGTACCAAGCACTGCCTCTTTAGGTACTACCAACTACTATGTAAGTCAAACCAGTACTTTTGGTTGCGAAGGGCCACGATCCTTGATTGTGGTAACAGTAAATCCTCTACCAATAGTAACTATAACTTCAATGTCTCCTTATGGATTCTTCTATTGTAAAGGATTGAAGGTTACTCTGAAAGCAAATTCAACAACTGCGAAACTATACAATTGGGATTTTGCCGGCACACCAATTGCCACAGCTACTTCTGATACGCTATCAGTGGGTGTTACAGGTACATGGGGTGTTACAGTAAAAGATACATTTGGATGCCCTGCAAGAGCAACTGTATTTGTCAGCGAAGCTCCGGCATCAGAGAAAGCGGTATTGACTCCAACTAAGGCTCAGATTTGTGAGGAGGGTTCAGTATTGCTTACCTGCAATCCAGGTTTTGTAAGTTATACTTATCAGTGGTTCAAAGACGGACTTCCTATTTTGCCATTGACTCCGAAGGATAATCTAAAGAACGCAACACTTCCGGGTACTTATATTGTTTATGTGATGAATACTTACGGATGCTACGATACAACAAATGTTACTGTAGTAACCAACTATCCTAAACCAATAAAACCTGTAATTACCAATACGGCACCTTTACTACAAATACCTGCTATATACACCTATTATCAGTGGTATAAAAACGGTGCAATAATTGTAGGTGCAAACAGCTATAAGTTACTGACTACAACTGGTGGCTTATACCATGTTCAGGTTACCGATGAAAATGGATGTCTCAATTATTCTGATACAGTTACGATTCTTGGTCCTAACGGTATTAAGAATACTGTTTCACAGGAAGTATTGAAGATTTATCCTAACCCTACCAGAAGCATTGTCAATATTGATGCCCCTGTAAGAGTAGATGTTGAGGTAACTGATGTTACTGGTCGTCAAATTTATTCAGGTAAAGACGTGAAATCTGTAAATATGGAAAATGTTGCTGATGGAACTTATATCTTCAGAATATTTGACGAAAATCATCAATTAATTACTGTTCAGAAAATTAATAAACTGAGTAACTAATTCTTTGATTTCAATTTTATAATGGCAAGGGGACTCAAATTTTGAGTCCCCTTGTTGTATATGATAATGATGCTTTGATAGAGGTGATTTATGGGGGATAATAATAATAAAACCCTTATCCCTAAAAGCTAATTCAATTTGTTCTTGTATTTTTGAGGTTCTTATAAAATAATCTATGCAAAAAATAATTTTCCTGCTTTGTTTATGGACATTTTCAATTAATGTAAATGCTCAAAGCAATAAAAAGCAAATATCTCTGGAAGATATTTGGAAGAATGGAACCTTTAGGGTGAGGTCTGTACCTGGCTTTAATGCGCTGAATGATGGTAAGCGTTATACTCAATTGGATGTTGAGAATGGAAAGCAAGTTGTTTCTATTTATAATTTGGCAAATGGTCAAAAGCTAAATTCAATTTTTGATAATTCAGTGAACACTTTTGGCGGAAAAAAAATTACAGTTTCGGATTATAGGTTTAGCAAAGATGAGCAGAAAATTATGCTTTTTTGTGAAGCTGAGAATATTTATCGTCGTTCAGTATTATATAGGACTTATGTATTTGATATGAGTACTCAGGAGTTGTCTTTAATCAATTCAGAGAAGGTTCTGCACGCTTCTTTTAGTCCGGATGCAACACAGGTTGCCTATGTACTCAACAATAATCTTTTTGTCATTAATCTGAAGTCTGCTTTTGTCACTCAAGTAACAACTGATGGCGAGCGTAATAAAATCATTAACGGCAATTGTGATTGGGTGTATGAAGAAGAATTTGAATTTACGCAGGCTTATCAATGGTCTCCTAAAGGAAATTATATTGCCTATTATCGTTTTGATGAATCTGAAGTGCCACAATATACAATGACTGTATATGATAGTTTATATCCTACGCCATACCAATATAAATATCCAAAGGCGGGAGAAAAAAATTCGACAGTAAGCATCAGGGTTTATGATGTAAAAGCAAAAAGAATGGTTATTGCCAATACCGGAAAGGAAACCGACCAGTATATACCACGAATAAAATGGACAGAAAATGATCAGCAACTATGTATTTACAGATTGAACCGTTTACAAAACAAATTAGAGCTTTTATTGACTAATGCGCAAAACGGAACATCTAATGTCATTTATAAAGAAACCAATGATGCCTATGTGGAAATAAACGACAATCTATCGTTCCTTCCGGATAATGAATCCTTTGTATTTAACAGTGAAAAGGATGGATTTAATCATCTGTACCGTTGGGATTGGAAGCAGCAGTTTTTAACACAATTGACCGATGGTAAATATGATATCGAAGGCATTGTAGGAATTGACAAAAAGAAACAGCTCATTTACTATTCTGCAGCAAAAAATTCTCCATTACAACGTAAGTTATATGTGATGGATTGGGATGGGAATCACCATCAGTGTTTGACACCGGAAAATGGAACACATAACATTACTCCTTGCGAAGGATATCAGTATTTTTTGGATAAATACAGCCGTTTAAACAAAGTGCCTGTTTTTTATCTCCGTGATGCAAA
This sequence comes from Bacteroidota bacterium, assembly GCA_040387755.1. Taxonomy (GTDB): domain Bacteria; phylum Bacteroidota; class Bacteroidia; order Chitinophagales; family Chitinophagaceae; genus Rurimicrobium. The sequence continues at coordinate 180,247 of JAZKDB010000001.1, forward strand.
AGGTAAAATTGTGCGTACGCTTGAAGATAATAAAGCATTGGAGGCAAAAATGAATGAATATAGTTTGGGAGAAATACACCTGACTCAGATAGCTGGTGCAAGAGCTTCTTTAAATGCCTGGATGATTACGCCTCCTGATTTTGACAGTAACAAAAAGTATCCTGTACTCATGTATCAATACAGTGGCCCGGGTTCGCAAATGGTAGCTGATAAATTTCCTGTTGGCGATTATTTCTGGCATCAGATGTTGGCTTCTAAAGGTTATATTATTGTCTGTGCAGATGGTACTGGTACAGGTTTCCGTGGTGAATCATTTAAGAAGAAAACTTATTTGCAATTGGGGAAATATGAGAGTGATGATCAGATTGCAGTAGCAAAAAGTATAGGAAAATTGCCTTTTGTAGATAAGGATCGCATAGGTATTTGGGGCTGGAGTTTTGGAGGTTTTATGAGCAGCACTTGTATGTTTAAAGGTGGTGATGTTTTCCGTGCCGGAATAGCTGTAGCACCGGTGACCAATTGGCGTTATTACGACAATATTTATACCGAGCGTTATATGCGTACTCCTGCCGAAAATGCAAAAGGTTATGACGATAATGCTCCTGAAAAAATGGTTGCCGGATTAAAAGGGAAATTCTTTTTAATCCATGGCACTGCCGATGATAATGTGCATTTTCAGAATTCTGTGATGATGGCCGACCAGATGATTCAGAAAAATATTCCTTTTATGGATGCGTATTATCCCAACAAAAATCACGGGATTGGTGGCGGAAATACCAGATTGCATTTATACACCCGGATGACCAATTTTATTCTTCAGAATTTATAAAAAGAAAACTGAAGTTTAAACCTTTTTTGCACGGAGCTTAATGTATCATTAAGCTCCGTTCTGTATCCAGTCGAATCAGTATAAAAATAAGGATACTGAAAGACAAGAGAGATGTGCCTCCATAACTGATAAAAGGCAATGTAATGCCAATTACAGGAGCTAAGCCGATGGTCATAGAAAGGTTGATGGCAAAGTGAAAAAATAAGACTGCTGCAACACAATAACCATAAACTCTGCTAAAGTCAGAGCGTTGCCTCTCTGCCAAATGTACAATGCGTAAGATAAGACTGAGGTACAATGCGATGACCAGCAGACTGCCAAAGAAACCAAATTGCTCACCTATTGAGCAAAAGATAAAATCGGTATTCTGCTCAGGAACAAAAGAGTTTTTTGTAGAAGTTCCGTTTAAATAGCCTTTGCCCCAAAGGCCGCCAGAGCCGATTGCAATCATTGATTGGCGGACATTGTAGCCTGTATCCTTTTTTTTGCCTTCATTATTTTCAGTCGCTTTTTGGTATTCTGCAGGAACATCCTGGCCGAGCATGGTATATATCCTTTCTATCTGGTAATTCTTTAATACATTTTTGAATGCAAAAGGGATGATAACTTGCGAAAACAGAAGGGCAAAAACGAAGGACCCTATTAATATTATGCGAGCAGTGGCGTCTCGTTTTAGGGTATAGCGCATCAACAATGCCAATGCAATGGTAACAACTGTTATCAAAATAAACATAACAAGATGGCTCAGCAATAGAGTAGATACAGTAAGAAAACCCATTGCAAATATGGCGATGAGTATTCCGTTTGGTAAACCTTCTCGATACATAACCAGAATAAAAGAAAAGTACACGAGTGCCAGACCTGTTTCGTTTTGAAGGATAATGAGCAAAGCAGGCACAATCGCAATAGCCAGACCTATCAAACGGTCTTTGGTTCGTTTAAAATTGACTTCCTGCAAAGAAAGATATCTGGCCAATGCAAGAGAAGTAAATATTTTGCCTATCTCGCCAGGCTGAAAACGTATACCTGCAATAGAAAGCCATGAATGCGAGCCTTTCATCGGCACACCGAAGAAAATAGTGATGAGCAGCAAAAACAAGCAAATGGCATAGGATAAAAAGGCGATGGAAGAGAAAAATTTACTGTCAGTAAAAATGATAATCATTCCCATAAAGAGCGAAATTATCAACCACATACTTTGTTTCATATGGCTTTTAGACATGAGGAAAACCGACACGTCTGTACTGCGGTATTCAACCGAAAAAACGGCAACAATACCCACCAGCACCAATGCTATATATAGCCATAGGGTTACTCCATCTATCCGGTTCAGCAATGATTTATTGGCAATACTACTCATGAAAATTATTTGCGATTGAAATTTACATTCATTTTGTCCATCTTTTTAGTTGTGGGATGCCCTTTGTCAGCATTTTGCCCAGAAATTCCGGTACCCCTCTTTTTTGTAATACCTGTATCACATAGGCCTGCATTTCTTCTGCAGTCCAGTCTGGTTGTACAAATGCACCTTCTTTATAGCAATAACTGCAATAAAGCTCACTTTTACTGCCGTCTTCATTTGTACCACCACCCTGAGGGTCTTTATTAAAGGGTAAGCCACAGCTTTGACAACTTTTAATCTCTGTACTCATATTGTGCTTAAAAATCTGAATTATTCAATAGCCATCAAAAGTAAAACTTCTGCCAGCATCTCCACTTATTTTTTTGTATCTGGTAATAACAACCAATCATAAATATTCTTAAAGAAAAGTATGGTATAGCTAATTACTTGCTTATATTTGCAATATCGGATTTCACAGGCATCCTAAATAATTTTCCTTAATTATTTTGCTCAGTCGCCCCTCTTACTGAATCGCCTTCCGTTTTTTATCTTATTATAACAATACTAAATTCATTTAATGGAATATAATAGTTCGCGCGGCAAACTACTCATGCCTCAGTATGGCCGTAATGTGCAAAAGATGGTGGAATATTTACTAACCATCGAAGACAGAGAAAAGAGATTGCAACAGGCTCAGGTAGTGATTCAACTAATGAGTTTGCTCACGCCTCATCTCAAAACAATGGAAGATTATGAGCATAAGCTTTGGGACCATTTGCACCAAATGACAGGTTTCAGACTCGATGTTGACGGACCCTTCCCTGCGCCTACCGAGGAGCAACTCACTAAAAAACCTGAGCCATTGCCTTATCCGCAAGTGCCTATTAAGCACAGGCATCTGGGTCGTAATTTACAAACCTTAATGGCAAAAGCCATGGCTGATGACCCGGAGAAAAAGCAAGGCTATACCCAAAGTATTGGTTATTATATGAAGCTTGCTTATATCAATTGGCACAAAGAACCGGTGCATGATGATATGGTGAAGAATGAATTGGCGATTCTTAGCGAAGGTCAAATGCAGTTTCAGGGTGGGGGATACAAAGTTCATTTTGATCCGCGTAGTAATTTTCCGCCCAAGAATAACAATAATAACCGCAATTTTAAAAATAAAAACAATCGTAAGCCCAACGGTGGCGGAGGTGGCAACAACAATAATCCAAATGGCGGTAACCGGAATAATAACAATAATAAAAACCGCAATTTTAAAAACAAATAAAGCGCTGTTGTACATTTAGCCAAACGATTTTTTTTCTATGAGTTCATTCGAAATACGTGGCGGTCGCCCATTGAAAGGAACAATTACCCCTCAGGGTGCCAAAAATGAAGCGCTGCAAGTGCTTTGTGCCTGTCTGCTCACCAACGAGCCCATCACTTTTACCAATGTGCCCAACATTCTTGATGTCAATATGTTGATTGAATTGTTGGGAGATATGAATGTGCGGGTTTCCCGCCCTGCAGCCAATACAGTTGTATTGCAGGCGGATGAGGTCAATCTGGAATACTTTGCAGGACAAACATTTCAGCATAAATCCGGCAAACTGCGCGGTGCTGTTATGCTTGCAGGTCCTTTGCTGGCACGATATGGTCATGCTACCATTCCTCAGCCTGGTGGAGATAAAATAGGACGAAGAAGGCTAGATACTCACATTCGTGGTTTTGAAAAACTAGGTGCTGAATTTAATTTCGATGCCGAAAAGAACCGTTTTACACTTACCTGTGACAGACTGAAAGGTACTTTTCTTCATTTGGAAGAACCTTCGGTAACAGGTACTGCCAACGTATTGATGGCAGCTGTTTTGGCCGAAGGCACTACACAAATTTACAATGCTGCCTGCGAACCGTATCTGCAACAATTATGCAAAATGTTGAACAGTATGGGTGCAAAAATCACCGGTATTGGCTCTAATTTATTGACGATAGAAGGTGTAGAAAAATTAGGTGGATGCGAGCATCGTTTGCTGGCCGATATGATTGAAGTGGGCTCTTTTATTGGCCTTGCGGCAATGACTCAAAGCGAAATTACTATTAAGGATGCTGATGTGGCACATTTGGGTAATATCCCTGAAACCTTTCAGCAATTGGGTATTCAACTGGAGATAAAAGGAAATGATATCTTTATTCATGCGCAGGAAAATTACCAAATCAAACGCTTTATTGATGGCTCGATTCTTACAGTATACGATCACCCTTGGCCAGGTTTTACCCCCGATTTGTTGAGCATTGTTTTGGTAACCGCTACACAAAGCAAAGGAACAGTCTTGGTGCATCAAAAAATGTTTGAAAGCCGATTGTTTTTTGTGGATAAGCTAATCGAAATGGGGGCACAGATAGTACTATGCGACCCTCACCGTGCTGTGGTGATTGGCCTCAACCGTACCATGCAATTGCGGGGTATCACGATGGTTTCGCCCGATATCCGTGCAGGTGTGGCATTGCTGATTGCAGCCTTATCGGCTGAAGGTAAAAGCACTATACAGAATATTGAGCAGATAGACCGTGGCTACGAAGCTATAGATGAACGTCTGAATGCACTGGGTGCAGATATCAGAAGGGTAGAGTAGAAGATGTAACTAGTTTTAAACCAGAAAGCCAAATTCTTCAGAGTTTGGCTTTCTGGTTTAAAAACATATTTATTCGCTTTTGGATTTTTCTATTAGTTCTTTAGCGGCAGCTTTTTCTGTTTTTATTTTTTCTTTAAGCTCCTTGTTGCTGATATGTTTTATTGGTATAAGCGATCCCGTGCGCGGATTAATTTTACATTCAAATCTTTTATAAACATAGTTTTTGCTGTGCATCGGAGAGAAATAAAACGAAAATGAAAAAGGCAATGCAATAGCCAATACTGTGGCAGCCAAAAGGCTAACACCAATATAAGCGTCTTCATATTTTTTATTGGCACTAACCCGAATATTGGTCAATATTTTATAGTCGTCACCATCCTTCTTCATGTATTTTGGCCCATAATCGTGCATGTAATAGGGTATCCCTTCGCAAACGGCGATTGCGTGTTTTGGAGTGATGAATTGTTTCTTTCCTTTTGTTGTCAGCCTACGAATAATATAAGTGCCATCATAAGATTCAGTAATCATGTTATTCATTTTACGGCCAATTAAAAAGTCATTCCAGGTTTTATACACTCCATCTTCAATATTGGCGTGAGTATATGCTTTGAAGTACTTTATATGTTCGGAATTAAGAAGACTTAATTCTTCTCGATTAAATTGATAATCAGAGGAGGGTTTAGATGTGTCTATATTTTTTATACCGAGGCATAATACATCATTAACTGCACGCAATAATGATTTTGTAACATCATAAGATTGCACAAAAACATTTGTATCAATTGAAAACAGCAATTGAAAAGTACTATCAGAAGTGGAGGTAAAGTAATCTGCCGAATAATTGAATCCAGCTGTTTCATCATCTAGTCCGGGAATTTTTTCTTCAGCCAAAAACTGATATATTACTACCGCCAATTTTCTTTTTGTTATAGGTGAATCAGTATGTTTGGAATTACTGTAAAATTGCGCAATGTCATTTTTTAAACTGCTTTTTGATAATAATGATTCATGGCCTTTACGATAGTCTACCTTTATCTTCCCTAAAGGTTTATTAGTATCTGCTCTGTTATCCCATACCAATACACTGTCAAAGTATTGATTTTTTACTTTACAATTTCCTTCTTTTAATTCAAGAAATTGTTGACTAAAACCTATTGAGGGATATAAAATAAAAATAGCAAGGAAGATTATTTTTAGAGTATTCATGATTTTTTTATTTAAGACGCAAATTACATTATCAGTGTATTTATGCAACTATTAGCTAATTTTATTTTTTTGGAAAGACCAAGTAAAAAACACTTAGGCTTCAAATAATAAAATTATTACTTCACAGTTTTTAGATTACGCTCATAGCCCCAGACATTGAGCATCAGCATGAGCATTCCATAAAAGGTGTCTTCGACCGGAATAGTGAGGATGCGGATACCGAGATTGTGTGCATCGTTGTATTGTACTACTATACGGCCGAAAAAACTACCCGTGAGCACGCCGTTGGAAAGGATGAAGGGCACTAAAATAAAAAGAAAGCAAAAGAAAAATGTAGAGAGAATTGCCTCGTTTTTGTATACCAAATAAAACAGGAATACGGCACAAAGGATGAACGTAACCGAGGTGTATAATTGGGTCAAATGTAAGAGGGCGATGATCATCAGAACTGTCGCTGTCACAGCATAAAACACTCTTGCAAAGGTTTGATATCGTTGGAATTTAAAGAGTACTTTAAAACAGTGATAGCTAAATACACAGGCATATGGGATACAGATAAAGAAAAGAAATTCCTCGATAGGCATATCCCAAAAATAAATCCCCATTACATAGTGTGGGTTAAAAGACCAGACACCGATATGGGTAAAAATGCCATCCCAGATAAGGAAGAAAGCTGCAGTAAGCAGGCAGGGCCATATAAATGCTCTCCAGTTTTTAAAAAATTGCAGTTGTGGGTGAAATGAAAATAAAAACGGGAATATGATGCAAAAAAAATCGACTAGCAGGTAAGTGTATTTTTCTGCCATTTTATTTGCTTGTTTTTAGTGCTTCGCGAAAATATTTCATCGGAACAAAAAGCATTCCAAAACATTCGCCTTCTTCTTTACCCAGATGTTTATGATGGATTTTATGCGCTTTGCGTAAGGCTCGGAAATAAAAATTGTTGGTTCTTGTAAACAGTTTAAAGCGTTGATGAATAAGGATGTCATGCACCATAAAATAAGCAAAGCCGTAAAGGGTAATTCCGATGCCTGTGTAGATTAAAAAACGCCATGGTTCATTGAAAGTACCTGCCGCAAAAAATGTCATCGCTACACCTGCGAAAATGATGAAGAAAGCATCGTTGCGTTCAAAGAAATTTTCATGATTTTTGTTGTGATGATCATCGTGCAGCACCCACAAAAAACCATGCATCACATATTTGTGTGTCAGCCATGTAATACCTTCCATAGTCAAGAACGTCAACAGCACAATACCTATATTTATTAAAACTATCATTTTCTCAGTTCTTTTACTTTGTCAAAAATAAGCTTAAACCATATGGTGAACAATTCCGGCGTTTCATTTAACAGTAGTTCTGTATCAGCCATAGATATATATACCCACTCAGATACTTCTTCTGTATTGATAAGCGGTTCTCTATCGCTTTCTCCAAAGAAGACATGATCATATTCGTATTCTGTCATTTGATTGTCCAGTTCTGCTTTGTAAATAAATCCGAATTGATGTTCAAGATGGCATTGCATCCCCATTTCTTCAAAAAGACGTCTTTGGGCAGCATCAATAACAGGTTCCTCGGGGCGGGGATGAGAACAGCAGGTATTGGTCCATAAGTTGCCGGAGTGATATTTTTTTTGTGCTCTGCGTTGCATTAGCAGTTCACCTTTAGTATTAAATATAAAGACAGAAACTGCGCGGTGTAATTTTGCTTCACGGTGCGCCTGCATTTTTTCCATTATGCCGATGTTATTGTCCAGCTCGTCTACCAGTTGTACCAGTTCCATTTTATAATTGTTTAATCAGATTTTTTTCTTCTGTGCTGCAATACCTGGTATTAAGTAAGAATTTTTTTACGTTCGCATAAAGCGAAGGGTCTTTCTTTTCTGCCAGTTTCTTCTCCGTTTTAAGATAGTCTATCAAAAATATTTTATCTGTTTTTACAGAAGTGTTATAGCCAAGTAAATCTGGCGCATTAACCTGAGTGCAAAAACGCATAAAACGTAATTCGGGGTTATTGCTTTCAACTGATATAGCCTGTTCCAGATGTTTTCTGCCTCTATTAAAATAACTAAGCTTTGTAACTGGATTACTCAGATGTTTGCACATCATTAATTCTGAAATGGCTTTAAAACCCAGCATAATGGGACGACTGTTTGTACTGATATTTCTTGTACTGTTGTAAAAATTTTGAGCAGCAGATTCATTCAGGTACGCTTCTGCCATTAAGCTTCGGAGTGAGGATAATTCTGTTCCTGTAGCCATTAGCTGACTGCTTATTAACAAAAAGAAAATCAGGAGTTTTTTTTTCATAATACACCAAAGCTATGTTTGACATAAGAACTGGCCAGTAAACTGATTTTTTTATAGTTCGGTATGCGGATGCGTTCCTGCATTATCCGGGTTGATGGTAATGACTTGATTTTTGCAAATAGTGATTTGTAATAAACATAAGCCACATATACGCCGAAGCGGGACGTCAAAGGTAGGTGCTGTATTCCTATCAGTGCCTTGTCAAAATCCTCCTGGATATCCTGTTGGATTTTATTTTTTTCTGCCTCGCTAAATTGGTCCAGATTAATTGAAGGAAAGTATACTCTTCCCAGTATCTGATAATCTGCCTGTAGGTCGCGAAGAAAATTTACCTTTTGGAATGCAGAGCCCAAGCTCATTGAGGCAGGCTTTAGCTTTTGGTATAAATCTTCATTCCTTTCGGTAAATACCCTCAGACACATAAGTCCTACCACCTCGGCCGAACCTAAAATGTATTCTTTATACGAATCTGAATTGTGGTTTTGTTGTTGCAAATCCATTTCCATACTATGCAAGAAAGTATTGATAAGGTCTATTTCAATATGATATTCATGCACCACTTCCTGAAAACTGTTCAGAATAGGGTTCAGACTGATTTTGCGTTCAATAGCTTTGTAGGTTTCCTGCTTGAATTCTGCTAATAATTCTTCTTTATTATACCCGTGGAAAGAATCCACGATTTCGTCGGCAAAGCGAACAAAACCATATATACTGTAGATGGCATTGTGAAATTTTTTGTGCAGACAGTTGATGCCCAATGAAAAACTGGTACTATAGCTTTTTGTCACAATCCTGCTGGTTGCAGTAGATACTTTGTCAAATAGGAGTTTCATTATCTAGAGATTTTTGAGGTAAAGATTGATTTGTTCTGCAGCAATTTGTCCAGAGATTAAGGATGGTGGAACACCTGGCCCCGGTACTGTCAATTGTCCTGTGTAAAACAGGTTGGGGATATGCTTGTTCTTCAGGCTTGGTTTAAGGATTGCCGTTTGCCTGAGGGTATTGGCCAATCCGTAAGCATTGCCTTTGTAGGCATTGTAATCCTTAACAAAATCATTTACGCAATAACTCTTTTTGTAGATGATGTTGTCTGAAAAATTTTCGCCACAATGTGCTTCAATCCTACGGATGATATTGTCAAAATAGCGGTTTCGGTATTCTTCGGTATCTTCCAGACCCGTGGCAACAGGTACCAGAATGAACAGATTTTCCATTCCTTCAGGAGCTACACTGTCGTCTGTTTTAGAAGGGCAGCATACATAAAATAGTGGTTCCGTTGGCCATTTGGGCTCGGCATAAATTTCCTTTGAATGCCTGTCGAAGTCGGTATCGAAATATAGATTATGATGAAGAAGTTTTTTTATTTTTTTACTAACACCGATGTAATAGATCAGACAGGAAGGAGCAAAAGTTTTTTTCTCCCAATAAGCCTCATTGTAATTTCGGTATTGTTCTTCGAGGAGATATTGTTCAACATGATGATAATCTGCAGATGCAATTATCGCTTCGGTAGGAATAAAGCCTTTTGAAGTATTAATTCCGATGACCTTCTTATTAATGATTTCGATTTTATCAATTCTGGTATTGGTATGAATATCCACACCTAATTCTTCGCACAAATCGGCCATCCCCTCAATGATTTTAGTCATTCCTCCCATAGGGTAGAATGTACCTTGTGCTAAAGCAGCATAATTCATTAAGGTGTATAAAGCCGGTATTTTGTCTGGCATAGCACCCAAAAAAAGTACAGGAAATTCTAATAAAGCAATTAATCTGCTGTCTTTAAAGTATGATCTTACGTAGGAACTTACCGATGTAAAGAGGTGAGTTTGGGCAATGCTTTTAAGAGTTTGTGCAGATACAAATTCCATTATTGAAAACGCTGGTTTATATACCAGCTGCTTCATGCCAACATTATATTTAAATTCGGCTTCTTTCAGAAATTTCTTCAGCTTATCAGCACTCCCGGTTTCAATAGTTTCAAAAGTATTATAAAGCTCTTCAAGACTTGCCGGTATGGCCATTACATCCTCTTTGCCAAAGATGATTTGAAAGCCCGGGTCTAGTTTTTTGAGGTTATAATAGTCAGTTGTTTTTTTGCCAAATTGTGCAAAAAAATTGTCGAATACGTCGGGCATCCAATACCAGCTTGGACCCATATCAAACATAAAGCCGTCGGATTTAAAGGAACGTGCGCGCCCGCCTATCGAAGTGTTTTGTTCGAAAACAGATACCGAATGCCCTTCCTTTGCCGCAAAAGCAGCGGATGCCAAACCTGAAAACCCACTTCCTATAATCGCTACCTTTGACATCGTTTTGTTTAATATTTGTACAAATATATTAAACAAAACGATGCCACCTAATATTTTAAAGAACTTTAAGAATATCCTTCGGGAACCTTAATATTTTAAGATTTTTTGATTCGGAATAAATATCCAGTTTGGCAGGGTTGCCTGAGATAAGGCATAACGTCTTCTTATATTTACTTGAAAGCAAGTTTTGCAGATGGCTTATATATTCTTCATGTGTATCACTGATTAAAAAAGTCAGCAGAAAGTCTGGTTTTGCTTTAATGATGACATGCTCTAAATCTACGTATGGCACATGCTGACCTAAATTTATAGTCTCCAATCCGTGATGACGAATGATGTACTCTGCAAATAGCAGCCCGATTTCATGCCATTCATTGGATGGTAAAAAGAGAAGGAACTTCTTGCTTTTGTCTTTAGGTGCTGGCAGATTGCCAATAAGTAAGAAAAGATTTCGCCTGATAAGCATAGACGCAAAATGTTCCTGTACTGGTATGGCCTCATCAACACGCCACAATACACCAGTCTTGTACAAGAAGGGGTAAAGAATGTTAACCATGGCGCTTTGTACACCAAATTTCTCTACAACTTCTGCAAACAACTCATTAAAGTATTGTTCATTAAAGTCAAGCATGGCACCAATGAAGTCGTTTACATAAAAGTCAAACCGACTATCCGAAAGTTCATGCTGCTGTGACTCTTTAATTTGAATTTTTAATTCCTGCTCGCTCATTGCGGCAATTTTCGAAATTTTAAAACCTACAGTTGATAGAGTTGCAACGTTTAGGATTTTTTTTAATTGACTGTCATCATAGTAACGGATATTAGTTTCTGTACGGTGTGGTGTAATGAGTCCATATCTTTTTTCCCAGATTCTGATAGTATGAGCCTTGACCCCGGACAGACGTTCTAAATCGTTAATTTGATAAAAATCCATCAATTATTTTTGTTTAATCTTTTCTAAAAAAGAATAAAATTATACTTTGTGCTATTCTTTTACAATAATAATTTTTAAAAAATCAAAATGCTGTATTAATTTGGCAGCGGTTATAAAACCAAAATATACTTATGAAGAACATACTCATCAGTGCTGCCGTATTAGGCGCAATGCTGTTTGGAAACGAAACACAAGCACAGGAAATTACCTATGGAGTGAAGGCTGGGTACAGTTTTGCCAATGTGCGAGCTCCCAAAAGATTGGATATTTACGACGTGCGTCAAATAGGTACTTACAATTTTTCGGCCTACATAGATCTTCCTTTTTCTGAAGGTTTTAGTTTGCAAACAGGTCTTTCAATAAACGGTAAGGGAACGAAATTGACAGTTGGTGACCGTGAAGGCAAAACCTGGACAGAATATAACAGCAATCCATATTATCTGGAATTGCCGGCAAATGCTGTAGCAAAAATTGCAATCGGAGATATATTTGATAAGTGTAATGTTATTCTGGGTGGCGGTCCATATGTGGCAATGGGGGTATCAGGTAAAAACAAAATCAATGGCAAAACACTTGGTGTGGCATATGACAGCGAAGACAATATTATGTTTAGCAATGACGATCAAGCAGTGAACAGCAGAAATTTCTATGGTGAATTTAAGAATTTTGATTTTGGGTTGAATGCTCTGGCTGGTATTGAGTACCATTGGGCAACTTTCAATTTGAATTATTCTTATGGCATGGTCAATGTGAACCCAGGTGCTAATCTAAGTGCTATAGATCGTATGAAGAACAGAACATGGTCAGCGTCAATAGGAGTAAGATTCTAATATAATTATTATTTCCCACTAAAGAAGTTGTTCCTTACTTGCTATCGGAACAACTTCTTTTTTTTAAATCCATTTTTTATGACTTCAACTGTAGTTTATCAAGGTGATTTGCGCACCATAGCTATTCATTTACAATCGGGCAGTGTAATTGAAACAGATGCTCCGTTAGATAATAATGGAAAAGGGGAGCGATTTTCTCCAACTGATTTGGTAGCCACAGCTTTGGCATCCTGTATGCTGACCATAATGGGCATTGCAGCGAGGAGTCATGGTTTTAGTATAGAAGGTACTAAGTGTTCTGTAACAAAAATTATGGTTGCCGACCCCAGACGGATTGGAGAGATAATTGTCCAAATGGAATTTCCTAAGGAAAACGAGTACGATAGTAAGACACAGGCCATCATTGAGCGTGCGGCACTTACCTGTCCTGTATTCGAGAGTTTACATCCTGAGTTAAAAAAGACAATTGAATTTTTATGGCCTTAAACGTATAATACTGTGTCCAATGCTACAGGATAGGCATTTCTTCTCTTTACAGTAATTGTTGAAGAGCTGAATCATCGCTTGGCTTTGAGCCGCATTTTCGGGTATCCAGTTTAATTCTGCCCATTCTTCAGTTATATTGTTTTTTTCGGCTGAAAGTTGTTCTATTAATTGTATTGAGGTTTCGCAATGATTGCCCAAACCACTATGGCTGGAATACATGAAACGAATAGGCGCAATTGTATTGATAATAATGTTCTTTACACTGTCCGCTCCCAAATTTTTGGCCGTGCTTTTTACCTGTACTTCATCGAAACGAAAGTGATTATCCCAATAGTCAGATGCGGATACTTCAAACAAAGCACTTAATTCACTTAATGAGGAAGAGGAGACAATCTGAGTGAATAGATGTAAAGATTGGTGTACCAATGCCGCAAATTGTGCAATGCGCAGGGTAGGGAAATTAGCAGGACGCATCCGCATAAACTTCCAAAGGTGCATCGGTATTGGCTTCAATTTGTATTTCCTACTTAGGTAATCATATTCTTTTTTCAATCTGAAAGGATACTCCTCTTCAAAATCCTGTACCAGCATTCCTGCCTGTCCAAATAGCAGTGCTTCTATCTGAAACAAATTTTTGTGATGGCGTCCTAGAATGTTGACTGGTAAGGATTGTGCCAGTGCCAGAAATGGTACAGCATTAGTCTTAAAGCCAAAATTAGCAGCTAAACGCCAGTATAAAAGAACGCGCCAATCACCTGCATTTTGAGCAAGTAAATCTTCCCATTCTGCAAATTTCATTTCCCATCTTTCGGCCAATAACCTGGATAACCAGGCCGCTTTTGTCAGCGGATTGACCTGTTCTAATTGGCTGGCACATGGGATGCTGCGTAAGGTATATTGCAGAGTGCTGTAGTTGTGAATGATATGTTGTGGTATATGAGTATTTAGTTCCAACATTGGAATATGACTTTCTTTGTCTATAGGCAAATCATTTTCCAACACCACATGCAGAATAACATTGTCGTACGATTTGTTGTGTTGATGCCCATGCTTGTACCAGTCGCTGGCTTTGAGGTGCAGTTCTACATTGCCTACCAATAAGGTTTTTCCGATTCTTACCTTTGCCTCTTCAAAATCGGGGCCTGAATGGCTATTTAGTTTGCCTGGAAACTGCACAATAATGGTTTCTCCATCTGCCGAAATCAGCTTTGAAGTGTCGTACAGAGAATATTGCCAAATGAATTGTAAAAAATGCTCACTAATCATTTGACCAATATAGTACAATTATAAATAAACCGCCATTTCTTTTTGATATTGTTTTGCTGCCTCTCCTGCTTTTTCAGCAAAATCTACTCCTGAACCTGCATAAATCACCGCTCTTGAAACGTTGATGAGTATTCCAGCATCTTTATTTAAAGTGTTTTGGCAGACTGTGTCCACATCACCGCCCTGGGCACCTACACCAGGTATTAGAAAGAAGTGGTCAGGACATAAAGCACGTACCTCTGCTAATTGCTCTTTCCTTGTAGCACCTACCACAAACATAATATTTTCGGGCGTCCCCCAATTGCTTACTGCAGTCATTACATGCTGATATAAGGGTTTTCCGTCAGCCACTAAATGCTGAAAATCCATACTGCCTTCGTTTGAAGTAATCCCCAGCACGATGCCCCATTTGCCTTCAAACTGCAGAAAAGGGGCAACACTGTCTTTGCCCATATAAGGCGCTATTGTTACGGAGTCGAAATCGTAGGTTTCAAAAAAAGTTTTGGCATATTGTGTAGAAGTATTTCCAATATCTCCCCGTTTGGCATCGGCGATGGTAAAGATATTTTTCGGAATGTAGTTCAGTGTTTTTTCCAGACTCTGCCAGCCCTCCACTCCATATGCTTCGTAAAATGCGGTATTAATTTTATAGGATACCGCATATTCTTTCGTTGCATCAATTATCGCCTTGTTAAAGGCAAACATCGGGTCTTCTTCCTGCAAAAGGTGTTGCGGTATTTTGCTCAAATCTGTATCCAGACCTACGCATAGGACTGATTTTTTAGTTCTTATTTGTTGTATGAGTTCGTTTCTTGTCATTGCTATGGTCGAAAAAATTATAAAGGCAAGGTAATTGAAAATTACAATTCAATATCTCCTTCGAAAACAAATTTTGCAGGGCCTGTCAATACTACATTAACTGCGGTATCAGGATTATCTTTTGTAAAAGAAACCTGAAGAAGTCCACCAGGTGTTTGGATTTTCTTTTCAAAATTACCTGTTTCATCAAAAGTAGAAGCTATAGCACAGGCTGTTACTCCTGTTCCACAGCTTAGTGTTTCGTCTTCCACTCCGCGCTCGTAGGTGCGTACATATAATCCTTCATCAGTAGTTTCTGCAAAATTTACATTAATACCCTTGGGTGCAAATTCTAATTTATTCCGGATGGCCTTGCCCTGAGTATAGACATCAATATCGGCCACATGATTGGCCCAAACTACATAATGAGGCGAGCCGGTATTGAGAATGCTGTGCGTATCAAAATGAGCAATATCTTTTACATCGTTCATTTGTAAAGCAATATTATTGTCTTTGGTGTATTGTGCCTGATGCGTTCCGTCAATTGCCAGAAAAAATGCATCCTCCTCAATGAGGTTTAAATGTCTTGCAAAAGCGGTGATACAGCGACCTCCGTTGCCACACATGGTACTTTCATTGCCGTCGGAATTATAGTATACCATTCTGAAATGATAACCGTCACTGGACTCCAGAAGCATCAACCCGTCTGCACCAATACCCAAACGCCGATCGCATAGAAAAGCAATTTGGTTAATATCTAATTGTACTTGCTGGTGTCGATTATCAATTAAAATGAAATCATTACCAGCACCCTGATATTTATAAAAATGAGTCATCTTTTTTTACTTATTTATTGCCAATGTATTGTTCTGCTCGCGAGTCGTTACCCAAATTGCCCGAACCTGTAATACTGTTATTATAGAGCAATGCACGCCAGCTGCTGTTTTGTCTTTCGCCAATCAGTGTTGAATGCAGCAGCTGATAATCGCCCATTGCTTTCCCGGGTTTATAAAATAAAAATATGCCCTCGCGGCCTTGCTTTTCGGTATTATAATATTGCCATATTTCGTAGGGTAGTGCACCACTCTCGTTATTAACGATAACCCGGTCATTAGGCTTTCCATATTGGATGTAAATCCTGCCCCTGTCTGACTCAAAACCACTGATACCGGAGCCTTTAAACAATCTATTGACTTCCATGATTTTTGCTGCATAAGCTTTCCAGGCTCTTTCGGGATTGATTTTATCCCTCTTTTCCCAAAAATTATAAATGAAATATTTGCTGTACAATTCATCCGGCTTTTTTAAAAAAGTGGAAATGCTGCTTCCTTCATTTGCGTCACAAATTAGTTGCAGCATTTTAAGAATAGAGCGTACCTGGTCGGCATTGTATTTCCCCACAAAAGTATTGGTAAGGTCCAGTACATGAGTATTTTGATTTCCGTTGGCTGGACTGTCAGTTTTTAATGAATCTATGCCAGCATAAGTATTATTGTTCGCTTTCTTGTGATTTGGATTATAGAGTTGGAAGAAAAGCGTTTTTTTGTCGACAATAATGTTGTCTTCAAACAAGATAATATTCAGATAGTAATTGCCCGACTTCAACTCTTTTAGCGGGAAACGCTTATAAAAAGCCTGTGTCTGGCCTACGGATGTAATACTGTCGGTTTGAATATACTTAGGTATTTCTGATTCAAAAGCTTTCCAGGAAATGTAGCTGTTGATTTTTATCGAAGCATTGGGGTGGGTATTGTTTGTTTTATTGGGATACAGTTCAAAATAGAAAAGGACAGAGTCTTTGCGCTCACTCAAATAATTAGAGCCAAGGGTCAAATCCAGTCGCTTGTTTCTATTGTAAACAGTGTTTGCATTACTTTCAAAGCTGGTATCCAAAAGTTGTATTTCTGACAAAAAATTAGCCTTGTTTAGGTAATCAGGTACTTTAATGTTTTCTGTGTATTGATACAATTCGTTTTTGTAATCAGTTTCATAGAGTACCATTTCTATTTCATAATCACCTGCTGCCACACTATATTCATATTGGTCGGCAACCAATTGGCGGAATGCGTCTGTAGGATTATTTTGAGGGGCAGTTTTAATCACAAAGGTTTCTTCTTTTACGATACTGGTATCATTACTTAGCCGTATAATACACACCATTTCTGCCACAAGTTGTCCTGCATCATTTTTTTTAAAATGTATGCTTGGGTTTTGCGCTCTCCAACTCAATACTATATTTGCCTGTAGTTGAGTGCTATCTTTTTTGTTTTTTTTATAAAAAAGGGTATGTGTTGCAGTAGCCTGAATTCCGCTGGCTTTCATGCCACATGTCAATAAGAAAACACTCCAGATAATTGCCCTGAGGGTCATTGTTTTATTTTTTTGCAAGGTACTGTTTTATTTATCGCTACTCGTTATGAAAACGCTTGTTTGTCCTGTTATTCCTTTTCCCAATATCTATTGGTGGTCTCATGTGATGGCTGCCGAAAATATTCTTTTGGATAAGTCGGAGCATTTTGAAAAAATGAGTTTTCGCAATCGTTACATGGTTTCGGGTTCTGTTGCTGCTATTACTTTAAGTATTCCTATCAGAGAAGGTCGGCAACAACGAAAACCCATGCATGAAGTAATGATTGACTATGCAACAGATTGGCAAACACAACATTGGCGCACATTACAATCAGTGTATAACCGCTCACCGTATTTCGAATTTTTTGCTCCAGATATTCAATCATTATATCAGCAAAAAGAGCAGAGTTTAACGGCATTTAATGAAGCTAGTATCCGTACAATCGCTCGACTGCTGGACAAAAAATTAAATCTGGACGAAGCAAGAGAGTACCATAAAAACTATCCTGCAGATGTGATTGATATACGGGTTGATTTTAGAAGTAATCAATATAACATCCATCCCGAAAAATTTCCGCCATATCATCAGGTATTTGAAGATCGTTTGGGTTTTCTGCCCAATCTCAGTATTCTAGACCTCTTATTTGCTGAAGGGAAAAACAGCATTGCTTTTTTGTGCAAAGAATAATGCCGGACGTTTACCAGTCTTTTTCCATTTTGGCAGGCGTCCCATATCTTTTTTTATTCTTTTCCTGTAGCTTTTTTTCTTCCTGCTGTAGCGCATTTAATAGTTGCTCCGCCTGCTTTTCACTCAATTTGCTGGGTTGTGGCTGTGGTTTTCCTTCCTCATCTTTTTTCTCGTCGCCATCTTTAGGTTGCTGTTCTTTTTTATCTTTTTCCCCGTCTTTTTTCTCATCCTCTTTCTTCTGTTCGTCTTTCTTCTCCTCGTCCTTCTTTTTTTCGTCTTTGTTCTTGTCTTTTCCTCCGCCACCTTCTTTTTTCAGCATAGCATTTGCATAAGCCAGATTATATTTTGCATCTGCATCCTGAGGATTGCTGCGTAATGTTTTTTTGTAGGATTCTATGGCTTCCTGCCATTTTTTTTCACTCATATAGGTATTCCCAATGTTGTAATTGGCTCCTGCATTTTCTTTTTTGTCTTTGGATTTTTGTGCTGCTACCTCATAGGCTTTTCTTGCAGGTTCTAACTGTTTTTGCTGGTACAATGCATTGCCCAAATTATAAGCACTTTTATCTACATTTAAAGTGTCTGATTGCAAGGCTCTGCCATATTGCTGTGCAGCATCTTTATACTTGCCTTCACTATATAGTTTATTGCCATTAGCAATAAACTTTTTGGAGCTCTGTGCCACACTACCTTGCGCTACAAATAAAGTTCCTGTTATCAGTAGCAGGCTCAGTTTGTTGGCCGAAACGATACCGCCAGTTTGTTTAATCTTGAGGTTCTTTGCTCCGGGTACCAGCCATTCAATAATCAGTAATATCAGAGCAGCTAAAAGGAAATATTGGAAGTAACTGATGTAATTGGCATAGACTACAGTACCCAGATTGCGTTGTTCCATGCCATCTATTTCATCAATAATTTTGTTGGCTGCATCATCAGTATTGGCAAGTAAGGTATACGTTCCATTGCCAGCTGCAGCAATGTTTTTTAATTCAGTTTCGTTCAGTTTTGAAATTACCGTATTGCCCTGCTCGTCCAGCTTTGGTGCATTGGTAGCAGGGTCAAATAATTCTGCTCCCTGTGGAGAGCCGATACCGATTGTATGTATGATAGTGCCACTTTCTGTAGCTTGCTTTACTTTTTCAATAGCTGCTTCGTCATGGTCTTCACCATCCGAAATGATGACAATTGACTTATATTTTCTTTCCTTACTGCTGAAAGATTTATTGGCCAATTCGATAGCGTCTCCAATTACAGTGCCTTGAGTTGGCACCATATCTGGTGTCACTGTTTGCAACAGTAGTTTCATTGCGCTGTAATCTACTGTCAGTGGCACTTGCAGATAACTTCTACCAGCAAAAATGACTAAGCCTATTCTGTCACTGCTCATTTTATCAGTGAGTCTTGCTATGAATTGCTTGGCTCTTGTTATCCTGTCAGGCTGGATATCCTTTGCTAACATGCTTTTGCTCACATCCAAAGCTATTATTACATCAACACCTTTACGTTGCACCGTTTCTGTTGTGCCACCTTTCTGCAGATTGGCAGTGCCTACAATGAGAAAGCTGAGGCCCAACGCTGCCAGTACAAATTTTAATGTTGCACGAGCAGGGATATATCCCAATATTTGTTGACGGACAATTGATTCAGTCCCTATTTTTTCCAGTTTTTTGCGGCGCCAGTACAACATCGCAACAAACAAAGCCACAAAAAGTGGAAGCAAGGCCAAAGCGCCCAGATATGTAGCATATTGAAAACGAAGCATAATAAAATAATCTTAGCCTCGCAAAAATAGTCGCGAAAAGTTCATGTGCCTATTTGTCGGCCAGTTTTGAAAAATTTTTAACATGAACTGAAGGAAAAATATCTCTGTTGTATCGCAGCAGGACGATGTATATAAAAAAAGATACTGATAAATATTGTTGTTTTATGGAAGAAAAGCAGAAGCAACTGTTTTTAAATTATTGTATATCAGCAAGCAGTAAAGTGTTGGTGGAGATACTTTGAATAAAGTTTCTTTTTTTGTTTCTTGTGGCTGCCATATACCCATAAGGAAACTGATGTTTAATTTTCCGATTCGAATAATTAATTTAGAATGTTCTTAGATAAATCAGTTTGGAATTTAAAGGCGGCTTCAAATCGTCGACCTTTGAATTTTGTAATTACTTTCTTTTTTCTTTTAATTTCATTTGCTGCTTTTGCCCAGCCCGTGACCATTTCTTATCCCACTTCGGCCCAAAGTATAACGAGGGTGTTGGGCAAGGGGACTTTAACAGTGAAGATATTTTTTAATGGTGCTTGTACGGGTACTACAGTAAAGGTTGCATTGCCTTTATCAGTTGCCTACATTCCGGGTAGCATCCTAAAGACCGCAGGGGCTTCTGGTTTGGGGATTAGTGAAAGTTCTATTGCAGACTTGCGTAATCCTGTTTTTTCAATAGGGGGGACAGTTACCAGCGGAGATGAAATTACTTTTACTTTAGACAGGAAAGCGGAATGTGGGACTTTGACTACCGGAAAGGATAGTATTTTTGTTACAACAGGGGGGGGCTGCTTCAACACATCAGATGTTTTGGGTACAAGAAATACTTATAATATACTTTCTCCCTCTCTTTCTATCAATCCGCCCCCTTCGCTTACCGGAGCTGTTATTGACACCACTGCTACAAGGATATCTACAATTATCAATGGCGGAAATGGTGTTACAGATACACTCAGGTTTTTTATTGTTTACCCGGGCGGAGGAATTATTAATACCAGTGGGTCAAATGCCATTACCGCAAATACGGTCAGCTTTACACCTTATCGAACCAGTGTTGATACTTTGTTTTACAAGATATTCGGAAGTGCGATTTTTGGTGGAGACAGTATACTCAACAATGGAGAAACTGTAAATATTGCCGAACCTATTAAGGTATTGAAGTGTAATGCAACTACTAATTATGGCGTTGCATGGGGCAGAAACGATAGTTCAATTTGTGCGTGGTCTTACGCAAATGTTTCTGTAATTGCAGCTACTGGAGCTCCAAACTTTAATTTGCTAACAGCTGCTCAGATTGGTTTTGTAGACAAATGTACCCCATATGATTATGAAATGACTTTCTACAATGGTGGTTTGGGTAATCGGAAGGCTGCAACAATGTATGATTTGAAAATACAACAAGGTCATTGGGCGAGTTCGGTAACAGTTCTGGCCAATATGGATACCAGTCTTTTTAGCATCTCTAACTTTAGGATTGGAACAGCCAGTCTTTCATTTACCTATGTTGGAGGCATTATAAATATTGATCTAAATAACCTTATTAGCTCCGACCCTGATGGCGCAGGTATAGGAATTGAAGATATTGATGGGGATGGATATTACGATGATTTACCTCCCGGTCAGTCTATAAAACTGGCAGCTGATATAGAGATGAAATGTAACAGGGCTTGTGGTGTACAAAATTATAACTACAGTGTAGCAGCAATATTGAAGTATAGAACAATGTGTAGCAGTTCTATTAGTTCATCTGATGTTAAACTCTCATCAACTCTGGTTAACTATCTTTATGAGACGGCTTTCTATGGTAAATCTTACATACCAGCCAATGTGATTGATGGTATTCCATTCCGGATTAATCTTAAAGCCGGCTTTAGTGTAAATCAGGATTCGTACAGTTCTTCAAGTACTCGGTATCGTTGGAAAATGATTCTTCCTTTAGGCTTTTCGGTGGCAGCCACCAGCAATCCCAGATACGGACTTAGTGGTGTTTCTTACACACTTTCTGGTGATACAGTAATTTTCACCTCGGGTACTAACAGTTTAGATTCCTTCAGTATCAATCTGGTATATTCATGCGGAAGTAACGGAACTAAGACCATTAATTATACACTTGAAAAAATCAATAACATTTCTACCGGATGTAAATGTCAGGGAGATTTGATATGTGCAAGTGTTACCACACATGCCTTTTGTCCGATGCCATGTCCTAATGGTCCTACCACATATGTACCAAAAGTTAAAAGATCCGATAGTTGTATTGGATGGACTGATTATACAATACGAACAAGAGTCGATCCTCTTATGATTTCAGGTTATGATTTGTCCAAGGCATTGTATTTGGATACTATCAATATCTATGGTTCTGCTTTACAGAATGACCCATCTTTAAATTTGTTTTTCGAGTTAACACTTCCCAAAACAACAATAGCCCCCACCGGAGTTAATAAGCTAACTCCTATACAGACGAAGGCATCATTTTACAGGACAGGAGTATTGATTAACTCCTGTGTCCTGAGCACTTTCTCTACAACCGCAACAACAGCGTCTACTCAATCAGTGGTATATGATTTGTCTTCCTGTGTTTTGGCAATGGGAGGTTTGAGTGTCGGTGATAGTATCGAAGTCGTTAGTTCTTATGTTGTGGCAACCAATAACAACTTACCTAAGAATGATGTTCAGTCTGGCGGTACATGGACTTTTTATAATAAAGATGCTGCTGGTTTAAAGGTATTTTGTAACACTACAGTACCCGAGATGTACTTGGTTGGCACCGATTTGGTGAATGCAACCAACGCTTATATCACTGGTGGTTGTGCAGGTACCACTCTTGGCGGAAATTCAAATTATCTGGCCCGAAGATTTAATACGGCAGGAGAGCTTTTTAAAAATGAGTTCAGACCTGTGATGTATATAGATTCAATAGTGGCCCTGATGCCTTCTGGTTACATATGGAATTACACACATTTTCAGCCTGCAGCAGGGCCGGTTTTTAATTTTTTATCGCCAACAGTTGTAGGGAATAGGTACTCATTTGTCAATCCCGGTACCTGGCAAGCATTAGGATTGACAATTACCAATGCATATGGAGGTTATGTGCCTTTTAATGTATCTCCTGTTTGTGGCACATTACTCAATGAGAATATTAATTTCAAGATTTATATCAGGGATTACTATTATGCTTATGCCAATAAAAGTACCCCTTCAGGTTTGGCTTATGTTTTGGGTGGAGCTGCAGGCCAAACAAGGACAATCGCCTATACGGCATCTCAAAAACCTGATATTGATTTAATAGACCAAACCGGAATTGTACCAGCAATAAAGGATTCTTTAAACTGGAATCTAAGAATTTACAATAAAGGCTTGAACGCTGCAAATTATACTTGGATTGCGATTCCTTATAATCCGTCAATAGCAGTAAACAAGGTAACCGAAATTGCCACTGGAACAATACTAAGCCCCATTGCTTATGGTGGTGGTTATTGGTACAAATTGGGTACTACAGGTATTGCTGCGGGATCAAGCAAGGATTATAAAATTGATTTTAATTTCAACTCTTGTGTTTCTGATAGTCTTGAGGTATTTGCAGGATGGAACTGTGGAGCTTATCCTGCCGATCCTACCTCCTATCCTTGTACCAGTATTTTAGATCGTATTGCCTTGAAAGTTGCTGCAGTGCCCAGCGAAGTACAGCTCAGTGTGCTTCGCGAGCCAGGTGGTGGTGGTACTGTTGACCTTTGCAAAACCGACAGTATTTTGCTTGTAGTAAATAGTGCACAGACAGCGAATTTGAAAGAACCTTATTTGGTGATTTATCCACCCTTAGGGTTTACTGTTTCAAGTACTATAAAAGTAGAATATCCTCTTGGTAGCGGCAATTATCAAAGTGCTATTGTCTCTTCAATCTCTGGAGGAGGAATAAAGATTGATTTGACATCTCATAGCGGTATCGGATTAAATGGCTTATTGGGGACAGCAACAAGCAGCTCTTCTTATGTTCCATTAGGTGGAGACAGACAAGCAAAAGTGAAATTGGATTATACAACTGATTGTGATTTGACTTCAGGATATTCTTTTGTTTTTTATGCTTATGGTAAAATGCCTTGTGGTCAGGCCGCATTAGGCAATGGTGTTTCGGCGAGTACAACAGCACTCAACATTACGGGAGCTACTACCGGAGGAATTGCCGGAGCCACATTGGGTATTTCTGCTGGCTCTCTGTCTTGCGGTTCATCCACAGCTATAAGTTTTACTTCTACACCTACCGGAATGCCTACACAACTTGGTGATACAATGATGTATATTTTACCAAGTGGATTAAAATATGATAGCTCTTTTGTCAAGGGTGCCAATTGTGATTCATGTAAGATTAAGATTGAAACAGGAACTGCTGGTACAACTGTGGTAAAGGTAAAATTGCAAACCGGTGTTTCTGCTGCAACAGCACTTAGTTTTTCTTTTAATGTCAAGCCTAAAGCTTCAGGTTGCGGCTCTGTAACAATACCTGCATATTTTAAAAGAAACATATCGGCGCTGATGTGCGATACAGTTCTTTGTTCTAATAGCAGTATTTTTTTGGCAACATATACGTCTGCACCCATATCAGTAAAGAAGCCAAATATCCAGATTAATAGCTATGAATTGTTGGATACAAATATTTGGCTGACAGGGACTGCTTTGAATAAAATTAAAGTAAAGTATAGTAATACAGGAACATTGGCTTATTCTGCCAATGTAGATTCTATAGAGTTGTTTTGTGGAGCGAGCGCCAGCCCATTTGCCATATTGCCGCTTACCAAAGCTTTGGCTATAGGAGCAGTTGATTCTGATATTTACTTCCTAAGCATTCCATCATTTGCCTGTAGTGATGCAGATTTAGTAACAACAACAGCTAAAATCAGAATAACCACGGTAAATGGCACTGAGCAATGTCTTTGTGACACCTCTTTTCAACGAATGAGTGTAAAGCCCACCGTGGGTCCTGCTTTAACGTATTGCCAATGGTCCATTGCTCCTCCTTTGACTGCTACCGGCACATCATTAAAATGGTATACTGTCCCAACCGGCGGATTAGGTTCTACAACAGCTATTGTACCCGGTACAAGTGTAGTTGGCGTTAAATCATATTATGTAAGTCAAACATCAAGTATAGGGGTGGAAGGGCCACGCGCAGAGATAAAGGTTACTGTATTGAGAACACCGGAGGCTCCGGTTGTTTCAACTCCTTTTGAGTATTGTCAGGGTGCGTCGGCTTTAGTTCTTTCTGCTACAAAGGTTGTCAGTAGTGATACCTTACTCTGGTATGCAAGCAGTACTGGTACTGCAGCGTCCTATTCAGCTCCAATCCCCTCAACATCCACTTCAGGTTCATTTTTTTATTTTGTAGGTGCAAAATCTAATTTGGGTTGTGAAGGCCCCAGAGATAGTATTGAGGTAATAGTAAATCCAAAACCGGCAGCTCCCATAGTTGTATCTCCTGTTAAGTATTGTATAGATGCAGTTACTACTGCTATTAACGCTACACCTGTAGACATCAACGATACTTTGCTATGGTACAACAGTGCAATCGGAGGGACATTATCTTATACAGCACCAACTCCTTCAACATCTGCAGAAGATACATTTACTTACTGGGTTAGTGCAAAAACATCTTTGGGATGCGAAGGCCCCCGTGATAGCATTGACGTAATTGTATTTCCTAATGCCGATTTGCCACTTGTTGTATCACCTATAGCTTATTGTATTCGCGATACTGCAATTGCCCTTTCCGCCATTGCTGCTCATACAACAGATACCTTGTTGTGGTATACGTCAGCTTCGGGAGGTCTTGGTTCAAAATTTGCACCAACTCCATCAACGTCAACATCAAGTACTTCAACATATTGGGTAAGTGCAAAAACTATTCATAATTGCGAAGGACTGAGGGATAGTATTAAAGTAAATGTAAATCCAAGTGCCGGAATACCAAGGGTAACTTCTCCTATAAATTATTGTTCTGGTGCTGTGGCTACAGCTCTTTCGGCAATTAAATCCAGTAGCACAGATACTTTGCTCTGGTACACGAGTGCAGTTGGCGGTGTGGCTTCTTACTCTGCCCCAATACCCTCTACATCTGTTGTTGGTATGACAACCTATTATGTAAGTGGAAAAAGCTCTTTAGGGTGTGAAGGAAGACGTGAAAGTATTGATGTAAAAGTAAATTCATTACCCGATTTGCCACTTATTGTGAGTCCTGTTATTTATTGTAAAGGAGAAACCAGTACGGTTTTATCAGCTTCTGCTCCCTTGGGTGATACTATTTTGTGGTACTCCTCGTCTTCTGGTGGCGCCTCTTCCATTGTTACACCAATCCCAAATACCTCATTGGTTGGGACAACCAAGTATTATGTGGGCGCTAAAAATTCTTTTGGCTGTATTGGTCCTATAGATAGTATAGTTGTCACCATCAACCCATTGGCCGCAAAACCCATAGTTTCAACACCAATCACTTATTGTCAGGGTGCGACAGCTTCAGTATTGACTGCGACCAAATCATTGGCATCGGACACCTTACTTTGGTATACATCTGCAAGCGGTGGCACAGGAATCACTACTGCTCCAACACCATCAACAAGCTCCGTGGGTACTACTACTTATTGGGTAAGTGCCAAATCAAATCTGAATTGTGAAGGGCAAAGAGATAGCATTAATGTAGTGGTGAATCGTACACCCTCGAAGCCCATAGTTACAACACCAATCACCTATTGCCAAGGTGCGACAGCTTCAGTATTGACAGCGACCAAATCATTAGTATCAGACACTTTGCTTTGGTATACATCTGCAAGCGGTGGCACAGGAATCACTACTGCTCCAACACCATCAACAAGCTCCGTGGGTACTACTACTTATTGGGTAAGTGCCAAATCAAATCTGAATTGTGAAGGGCAAAGAGATAGCATTAATGTAGTGGTGAATCGTACACCCTCGAAGCCCATAGTTACAACACCAATCACCTATTGCCAAGGTGCGACAGCTTCAGTATTGACAGCGACCAAATCATTAGTATCAGACACTTTGCTTTGGTATACATCTGCAAGCGGTGGCACAGGAATCACTACTGCTCCAACACCATCAACAAGCTCCGTGGGTACTACTACTTATTGGGTAAGTGCCAAATCAAATCTGAATTGTGAAGGGCAAAGAGATAGCATTAATGTAGTGGTGAATCGTACACCCTCGAAGCCCATAGTTACAACACCAATCACCTATTGCCAAGGTGCGACAGCTTCAGTATTGACAGCGACCAAATCATTAGTATCAGACACTTTGCTTTGGTATACATCTGCAAGTAGTGGCACAGGAAGCGCTGTAGCTCCGATACCATCAACAGCTACCGCTGGTAATACTACTTATTGGGTAAGTGCTAAATCAAATCTGAACTGTGAAGGGCAAAGAGACAGCATTAATGTAGTGGTGAATCGTACACCATCTAAACCCACAGTTACAACACCAATCACCTATTGCCAAGGGGCGATAGCTTCAGTCTTGACAGCTGTTAAATCATTAACATCAGACACTTTGCTTTGGTATACATCTGCAAGCGGTGGCACAGGAAGCACTACTGCGCCAACACCATCAACAGCTACAGCTGGTACTACTACTTATTGGGTAAGTGCTAAATCAAATCTGAACTGTGAAGGGCAAAGAGACAGCACTGATGTAGTGGTGAATCGTACACCCAATGCTCCGGCTGTAGCCAGCCCTGTCGTTTATTGTCAATGGGCATTAACAACAGCTTTAATTGCTTCAAAATCTGCAATATCAGATACTTTGCTTTGGTATACAAGTTCAAGTGGAGGAGTCTATTCTTTAATTGCACCGACACCGATTGCAACATCAACGGGTATTACTACTTATTGGGTAAGTGCTAAATCAATTTTGAATTGTGAAGGACAAAGAGACAGTATTAACGTGATGGTAAATGCAACTCCGACCAAACCTACCGTTGTTTCACCTATCAGTTACTGTCTCGGAGCCACGGCAAGTGCTTTAACTGCAACAAAATTGCCCATTGATACATTGCTTTGGTATCCGGCTGCCACAGGAGGTACTCCAACAAGAATAGCTCCTGTACCATCAACGGCTATAGTAGGCACCACTACTTATTGGGTCAGTGTTAAAAATGCACCTAATTGTGAAGGTCCTCGTGATAGCATTAATGTGGTTGTAAATCCTATGCCTGTAAATCCAATAGTAATAACTCCGGTTGTATATTGTCAGGGTGAAATGCCATCAGCTTTATCAGCTACTAAGGCTGCTTCAGATAGCTTACTTTGGTATAGCAGTGCAACAGGTGGTGTAGGAGTTGTCACAGCTCCAGTTCCTTCTTCAGCTACTGCAGGAACTACAACCTTTTGGCTCAGCACTAAAACTGTGTTGAATTGCGAAAGCCCTCGGGATAGTATCAATGTCGTAGTGAATCGTACACCAGCAAAACCGTTCGTTACAAGCCCTGTTGTTTATTGTCAGGGTGCAGCAGCAGTGCCATTGATGGCTACCAAATCTATTGCAACAGATACTTTGCTTTGGTATAGCAGTGCAATTGGGGGAATAGGAAGTCCAGTCGCTCCAATACCTTCAACGGCTATAGTAGGCACCACCACTTATTGGGTAAGTGCCAAATCAAATCTGAACTGTGAAGGAGTCAGAGATAGTATCAATGTAGTAGTGAATCGTACGCCTGCTAAACCCATAATTACAACACCGATGACCTATTGTCAGGGCGCAACAGCAGTGCCATTGATGGCCGCCAAGTCTATTGCATCAGACACTTTGCTTTGGTACACTTCGGCAAGTGGTGGCACAGGAAGCACCACGGCTCCAACACCATCAACAGCCGGTATAGGTACTATCACTTATTGGGTAAGCGCCAAATCAAATCTGAACTGTGAAGGAACAAGAGATAGTATACAAGTGGTGGTGAATCGAACACCGGCAAAACCAACCGTTATTAGTCCGATTGTGTATTGTCAGGGAGCAACCAGCGCACTGACTGCGACCAAAGCGATTGCCACAGATACTTTATTGTGGTATACAACAGCTATTGGAGGTTCTGGTACGACAATCGCTCCGACACCATCAACAGCAGTTGTGGGCACTACCACTTATTGGGTAAGTGCCAAATCATTGTTGAATTGCGAAGGAATCAGAGATAGTGTTAATGTAATAGTAAATCCTACGCCTTTAGCACCTATTGTAACCAGCCCAATTATTTATTGCCAGAATGATGCTTCATCGGCTCTTACAGCCACTAAGGCTTTTGCAACTGACACGCTTAACTGGTATACTGTAGCTACTGGTGGTACCAGAAGTCTTAGCGCACCAATACCTGGCACAGCATCCTCTGGTACAACAACATATTATGTCAGCCTCAAAAACAATTCTGCCTGCGAGGGTCCACGGTCTGCTATAATTGTAAGCGTCAATCCTGCTCCGCTAACTCCAATAGTTACCACACCAATTGAGTATTGTGAAGCATCAGTGGCTTTACCTTTATCTGCCACCGGAACTTTGTTAAAATGGTACAATACAGCAAGCGGTGGTGTAGGGACCAGCATTACTCCAACACCAAGCACTGCACTATCGGGAACGACAATCTATTATGTAAGTCAAACGAACCCTTCGACCGGATGTGAAGGTGCACGTTCGGCAATTAGTGTAACAATTAATCCTTTGCCATTAGCTCCTGTAGTTATTTCACCACTCAATCTTTGTATTGGTGGTTCAAGCGCTGCTATAGGTGCCGTAGGTACTGGGCTTAAATGGTATACTGTCGCATCAGGTGGTATTCCGAGTAGTACAGCTCCATCTGCAACAACGTCAACTATTGGCACTACAAATTACTATGTGAGTCAGACTTCATCAAAAGGCTGTGAAGGGCCGAGGGCACTATTAGTAGTTATTGTCAATCCACTACCCGTCGTTACTATCTCTTCTTTATCTGTATCCGGATTTGTTTATTGCAGGGGTGAGTCTACAACGCTGAAGGCCAATTCCTCTAAAGCTGTCAGTTATCAGTGGGAATTTGCTGGGAAAGTGAAATCAGGAGCAGTGTATGATACCATTGCGGCAGATAGTACCGGCAAATGGGGGGTTACTGTTTTTGATAAATACGGTTGTGCTGCCAAATCCGAAGTAGATGTGAGAGAAGACACTTCGGCCTTGCCTGTTTTGTCGCCGACCGAAATCTTGAAATGTGAAGAAGGTTCAATACTCCTGACTTGCCATCCCGGCTTTGCAGGCTATACTTTTGAGTTGTATCAGGATGGCCTTCCAGCTAGTCCCGGCACAATCAAGGAGAATATAAAAACAATAAGTGACTCGGGCGTATATTTTGTAGTGGTCACTAATAGCTATGGATGTGTGGATACTACCAATAATTCTTATGTTGACTATTACCCAAAACCTCCCAAGCCTATTGTTACACTATCTGGCACTTTGTTAGAGACAATAGGGGTATATCGTTATTATCAATGGTATAAAAATGATAAGCCAATAATAGGAGCTCATGCTAAGAAATATACAACAACCGGTAAGGGATATTATTTCCTCGAAATAACAGATGCCAATGGATGCTTAAATCAGTCGGACACTGTATTTGTGAGCAATGCCACAGGGATAGGGAATGCAAATGTTCAACAGCAACTAAAATTATATCCAAACCCGACAAAGGATAGAATAATTATTGAATCTCCGATAAAGGTGAATATTCAGGTGCTCAATATGGTAGGTCAGGTAATGATTGAGCTAATTGATGCCCATATTGTTGATTTGAGCAATTATGCTGATGGTACTTATGTATTCCGCATCAGTGACCAGGACAACCAAATGATAGGAATAGAAAAAGTAACTAAACTAACCACTGAATAATTGACTATTTAGATTCAGTTAAAGAAGTAGAGTAGTGTGATTTTGCAAGAACTTGAAGGAGATAGTGTGAAAATTTGAGCGTTGAGTTTTTGTGGTATATTTGTTTTTATTGAAAACACCTTAATCACTTATGACACAAACTAAATTCTTTCTGCCCGCATTGTTGGCGATACTTGGCTCCTTTATTTTCTATTCATGTGGAAAATGTGGAGGCTGTGATGATATTGTGACAACCACAGGGGCTTATTTGGTTGTGAATGAAAATATGCGTGATTTAAAGGAATCCGCTGCGACCGGACGAATATTGATCAATCCTACCACAACAGAAACAGATGGCGACAGAAAGTGTTTTCAGAAGGATTTAGTAATTTGTCTTAATGATGGATTGTCTGCCAGCAAGATGAGCCTTAAATGTGACAAAGAGTTGTTACTGAAAGAGGGTGAAGTGACGGCACTAAAAAATTTGTTTGAAGTTACATTTGTCCAGGCAAGCTCTTCTTCAGGTTCAGAAGGTCTTCCTGAAATCATACTCAGGGCAGACTCAAAAATGGCTCCCGGTATGTATACTTTCACCTTGGAAGGAACCACCAATGAAGGAAAAGCGATTAAAGATACTGCTACAATTATCTGGTTTTAGATGATGGACCTAAGACCAAAATTTTCACAGCTTATTTTTTTGCTCTGTATACTCCTTTGTTTACAGCACCTTTCCTGTCGCAAATGCAAGGAGGGTTGTGATACCTATTTTACTGTTAATGGTGCTGCTTTAAAGTTAAGTGATTCGATTGTTTCATTAAGTAAAGCCATTTCCACTACCACTATATCCATTGAGAAAATAGTGGCAAAAAGTAAAGGGAACAGAGATTGTAAGTACGAAAATGAAGTGTCTTGTAATGTGGATGGATTAGACCTTAAAAATCTGAGTATTTATTGCAACAAAACCTTGGTACTAAATGGTGTTTCCTACCCAATGAATACTGATTTGCTGGAAGTGCCGGAACTGATACAAAATTCTACCGACCCAACAGAAAAACTGCCTTTTGTTGTGCTTCAAACCAATCCCGATTTTCCGGCTGGCAGGTATCATTTTTTATTGCAAGGCAAAACCAATGAAGGCAAAACTTTTGAGGATATTGAAGTGATCAGTTGGCAGTAAGTGTCAGCAATATGATGTCAAGTATTTTTCAAAAAATTTATTTCTTTAAGGAAGACATCTGA
Organism: Bacteroidota bacterium; assembly: GCA_040387755.1. Lineage (GTDB taxonomy): Bacteria > Bacteroidota > Bacteroidia > Chitinophagales > Chitinophagaceae > Rurimicrobium. The sequence goes on from JAZKDB010000001.1 coordinate 212,100, forward strand.
ATGGAAAAGTTGTTTCTTTTCAGGGTCAATTCAATAACGGAATTGAAAAATCTAGTTTCGGAAAAAATTATACAGAAAGGTCAGCTATACATTGTTCCCTTATCATCCAGAGTTCGTCGGTGCTTAAATTGATTGATGCTTGCTCCTTTAACCAGCCGTCTAAGTATTGCTTGTGATAGGCAATTTTAAAATCGGTAATTTGGTAGGGTTGGATTTCTATTTCCTCTATCAACTCCCCTTCAAAATCCTCTGCTTTTGAATTTCTGTTTGTAAAATCCAAAATCTTATTTTCCCATTTCAGATAATTATGTGCCTCAGGTATGTATTCCAGATGATGAAGTTTCAAGGTGGCTGAAATTTTGGGTGTATTAATCCGGTTCATTCGGAATAGCCCCAAGATTAGTTTCAGGCCGGAAACCTTGTTTTCATCAGCAAGTAGTTTTAATAAAGCGTGTTTTGTACTGCAGGTACCACAATTGTCAGTAAACAGGCTTGTCAAATTGTTTTTATTTTTGTTCCGTCCGTAGGGTAGCTGTTTTACAAATTCTGCCGCTTGTGCGAAACGGGTAATTCCATGCATTAGAAAACAATCAGAAATTGTTCCTGAGGGCTTTATGTCAAAATTCAGATTGACTATGGTGCTCTGAGACAGGATATAGTTGCTGATGTCTGTGGCTGGTTCAACAGGTAAATATTTGTTTTTGCTCATTGTCAATACTGTTTTGTAATATTTCGTTTCTCGTTTTGGCTAAAGCTTACCCCAAAAGCTTCCACATCTTTTCGTTATAATAGTTAAATCCACTTTTATTGAAAAATCTTCTGGCAGCATCATTTCTGCTCCAATGATTAAGTTCTACAAGGTTGATTTTCTTTGATTGTGCAAAGGAAAATGTAGCTTCCAATAAGAGTTTTCCGATACCCTTTGTCCTGTATTGTTCTAACACCAGAATTTGATCGACTAATACATAGCTTCTTGAATATTGGAAAGGATTGTCAGCAAAGTGTATGATAAAAAGCAGCACATAACCTAATGCGGTCCCGTTTTCTTTTGCAATAAATGCAACTGCATTTTCATTTTCTAAACTTGCCTCAAAAAAATTTGTGACTGATTCTTTATCAAAGGGCTTAAATACAGAAGGGTAGCTACTATGATGAAGAGTTTGAATTTCTTCATTCATTTCTGCCAATAGGCGAAAGTCTTTAGTTTCTGTTATTTCTATCATGTATATTTTCTTTGCATCTTTTAAGGCAAATCCTGGCTTGGCAACCAGATTAGGATTCCCGAATTTCAATAAATAGATACTAATAATTTTTTTTAAGCTACACTTCCTAATCATTTTCACCAAACAAATAAAAACAGAAAGATGTAGTTATCAATTTGAGACCAGAAGTAACATGATGCCCTTTATAGGTTTGCTGGTTACAACTTTTTTTAGTCCCCAATCAGGCTTAGCTAAAATGAAAAAATGTTGTTCAGTTCTTTTATTGATAAACAAACTTATTGTTTTTCGCCTATGTATCAAAAGCCAAACTGGGCTATTTTGTTTTGATTTGGTGCTTTTTCAGCTAAGGAGCAGATCCGTTTTAAATTATTTTTGCAATTCTGATACTGATAATCAATTGTTTGTGGATACTCCTCAAAAAAACTTCATTAATTCTTTGGTAAGAATGGATGATGCCTTTACCTTTGCGCTCCCTTTACAGAAAAGAATGAATTTTTCCCGATCAAGATAAGTTCAAACTACAAGAAGGTTTTTTTTAATCGCATTTTTTATATTAACAAAGATAATGAGACACCTAAGCTTCAAAACTAAGTCGGCAAACGAAAGCATCGTTGTGCGTGACTGGTACACTGTAGATGCGACGAACCAAACTTTGGGTCGTATGGCTACAAGAATTGCGCACGTATTGCGTGGCAAAAACAAACCTTACTACACACCTCACTTTGATTGCGGCGATTACGTAATCGTAGTTAACTCTGGTAAAGTAGTATTGACCGGTAACAAAATGGAAGACAAAGAATACCAAACTTATTCTGGTCACCCAGGCGGTCAAAAAATTGAAATGGCTAAAACCTTAATCGCTCGTCGCCCTAATCTGATGATTGAGCGCGCTGTAAAAGGTATGTTGCCTAAAAATCGTTTAGGACGTGCTATGGTGAAAAAATTATTCGTTTACGAAGAAGCAACTCATCCTCATACTGCTCAACAACCTAAAGAACTTAAATAATTCAACCTTTTTTTACTCCCAAGACATTATAATAAATAAATGGAAAAGCAAAAAAACGCCGTTGGTCGCCGTAAAGAAGCCGTAGCTCGTGTTTATTTGAGCAAAGGTACCGGAGCCATCACGGTAAACGAAAAAGAATACAAAGCTTATTTCCCGATTATGTATCTCCAGAATCAAGTGGAGTTGCCGCTTAAAACTATCGAATCTATCGATGCTTTTGATGTAGTGGTAACTGTTGCTGGTGGCGGTCCAAAAGGTCAGGCTGAGGCGATTAAAATGGGTATTGCCCGTGCATTGTGCGAAATGAATCCGGAATATCGCCCTACGTTGAAACACGCAGGATTGATGACCCGTGACCCACGCTCTGTAGAACGTAAGAAATTTGGTAAACGTAAAGCACGTCGTAGCTTCCAGTTCTCTAAACGTTAATATGGTGCACCATTGCAGCATATTGCGGCGATGGCAAACATTTTCGAAAAATTATTTTTTAAAACATTACTCAATTATTCCACAATGGAAGAAAATAAAAGCCTACATCAGCAACTTTTGGAAGCAGGCGTTCACTTTGGTCACCTGAAAAAGAAATGGAATCCAAAAATGTTGCCTTACATTTTTGCTGAAAAAAATGGTATTCACATCATTGACCTGAACAAAACAATTGAAGGTCTTGAAGAATCTGCTGCTGCATTAAAAGCTGTCGCTAAAAGCGGTAAGAAAATAATGTTTGTTGCTACCAAAAAACAAGCTAAAGAAATCGTTGCCGAAGCAGCTGCTTCAGTAAATATGCCTTTCGTTACAGAACGTTGGTTGGGTGGAATGTTAACTAACTTCCAAACGATCCGTAAGAGTGTAAAGAAAATGCAGAGCATCCAGAAAATGCTGGATGACGGTACTATGGACAGCGTTACTAAGAAAGAGCGTTTGACCCTTAGCCGCAGCAAAGACAAAATGGAAAAAGTATTGGGTGGTATCTCTCAGATGGGACGTGTACCTGCTGCTTTGTTCATCGTTGATATCAGCCACGAGCACATCGCTCTTGCCGAAGCAAAACGCCTTGGTATTGCAACTTTTGCAATGGTAGATACCAACTCTGATCCATCAAAAGTTGATTATGCAGTACCATCAAATGATGATGCTACAAAATCAATCGCTATCATCACTAACTATCTGACTGCTGCTATCATGGAAGGCTTGCAAGAGCGTACACAGGCAAAAGAAAACGGTGAAGATGAAGCTGCTGATGTAGAAGAAAACAATACACGTGGATTGGACATCAACGAAGATGATGATAAGAGCGAACGCCGCGGTCGTGGTGGTCGTGGACCAGGTGCCGGCGCAGGTCGTGCTCCGGGTGCTGCACGTGGTGGTGCCGGTCGTCCTGCAGGTGCCGGTCGTGGACCAGGTGGTGGCGGAAGCCGCCCGGGTGGCAGCCGTTAATTGTCAGAAGGCATTGTCTTCTCAATCATAACAATAATATTACATTATCGAAAGCCTCTGTTATGGGGCTTTCGATAGATTTACACCATCCTATTTTAATAAAAAAACTGAACAAAAATGAGTGTTACAATTACTGCCTCAGATGTAAACAAATTGCGCCAGATGACTGGTGCAGGTATGATGGATTGCCGTAAAGCGCTTGTAGAAAGCGAAGGCGATTTTGAAAAAGCAATTGACTATCTCCGTGCAAAAGGACAAAAAGTAGCTGCAAACCGTAGCGACCGCGATGCAAAAGAAGGTGTGGCGATTGCAAAAGCAAATCCGGATGGTAACTATGGTATTATCCTTGTGATCAGTGCCGAAACTGACTTCGTTTCTAAAAACGAAGACTTCATGAACTTTGGTCTTGAAGTAGCTGAATTGGCATTACAAAATATGTCTAATGATATTGACGCAATCAAAGCTTTGCCAATGGCAGGTGCTACAGTTGGCGACAAATTGTTGGAAATGGTGGCTAAGATTGGTGAGAAAATCGACATTACCCGCTACGAGCAGGTAAATGCTGATGCCGTTATTCCTTATATCCATGGTAATTACCGCATTGGTGTATTGGTTGGTTTGAACAAAGCAATCAACGAAAACGTGGTAACTGCTGGTAAAGACGTAGCAATGCAAATTGCAGCAATGAATCCTTTGGCATTGGACGAAAGCAGCCTTTCTGAAGAAGTGATTGCCCGTGAAAGAGCAATTGCTATTGAGCAAATTATGGCAGAAGGCAAGCCAGCTGAAATGGCTGAGAAAATTGCTGCCGGTAAATTGAATCGTTTCTTCAAAGACAATACTTTGGTACACCAGGCTTTCGTAAAAGACAACAGCAAAACCGTTGCCGAATACGTGAAATCAGTAGAAGCAGGATTGGAAGTGGTAAGTTTCCGTCGTGTTGCGATTGGTGGATAATTTGGATTAGAAATTTTATTTTTAAGACGGGCAATATCTGATGGTATTGCCCGTTTTTTGTTTTTCTAAACGTTCTCTCAACTAACTTGCAGTTATGTTTATCAAAGCAATTTTGTCCATTTGTTTATTAATGAGCTTTTCGGTTGTGCATGCACAACAAGAAAGTTATTTTAGTAAGCCGGATAAGAATGGGAGAGATAAATTCTTCTATGCAGGAGTAGCTATTGGTATTAATGCGTCGCAAATAGATGGAGATACTTATGCAGGCTTTCATAAAGCGGGTTTGAATACTGGTATAGTGGCCTTTGTTAAACTAAAACCTAAGTTGCTGGGTAATATTGAATTACTTTATTCTGCCAAAGGAGCAAGAAATGTAATGGTATATAATTCACCACAGGTGGGCTCTGTCCCTATTATTTATACCGCTAAGCTGAATTATATTGAAATACCTCTGATGCTGCAATACCAGGTACAGGACAGGATTCATTTATCTGCAGGAGCATCCTACAGCAGATTATTTAGTGCCAAAGAAGCTATTGACGAGATTTCTCCCAATACAATAAACAGAAGGGAGCCTAATTTTAGACAGGAAGATATTAATGCCCTTATCGCTGTCAGTTATCAATTATCTTACAATCTGTTTGCGCGTGCCCGCTATCAATACTCTCTGACTACCATCAGAGATGCCAGTCAGATTCCGGTGGAATTTGGGACCCCTGCACAATTCAATAATTTGTTTGCATTGCAATTCATGCTTTTATTTTAATTTCCCCAAATGAAAATTGCACAAGTCCTTTCATTTTTCGAAGAAATTGCCCCCATTCAATATCAGGAATCTTATGATAACTGTGGACTTCAGGTAGGTAATGCTGCCGATGAGGTTACAGGCGCTTTATTGACTCTTGATGTGACTGAGGCAGTGTTGGATGAAGCCATTGAAAAAGGATGTAATTTAATCATTGCACATCATCCCGTTATTTTTTCCGGACTTAAAAATCTGACTGGACGCAATTATGTACAGCGGATTGTACAAAAGGCGATTAAAAATGACCTTAATATTCTGGCGGTACACACCAACCTTGATAATATGCGCAATGGCGTCAACGAACGTATTGCTGCAAAATTAGGCCTTGTGGACACCCAAATACTTGCACCCGTTTCGGATAATTTGCTGAAACTCGTTACTTATGTACCCAAGGAACAGGCAGTTCAACTTCGCGATGCTTTATTTGCGGCAGGAGCCGGGAGTATTGGCCATTATAGTGAGTGTAGTTTTAGTGTGGAAGGCACCGGGACTTTCAAAGGAGACATCACAACCAATCCTTTCATTGGAGAAGCAGGTGGGAAAAGGGAAGAAGTGGCTGAAAAGCGATTGGAATTGATTGTGCCATCTTATTTAAGAAGTAAGGTAGAGAAGGCTCTGAAGTCGACTCATCCTTATGAAGAAGTGGCTTTTGATTGGCTGTCTCTGCTGAATCAAAACCATGAAATTGGTGCGGGTTTGGTGGGTGAATTGGCGGAGCCTATGGATGAGCTTTCATTTCTGAAGATGTTGAAAATCAATATGAAATCTCAAGTAGTACGCCATACCGAACTGTTGAATAAACCCATCAAAAGGGTAGCGCTTTGTGGTGGTTCAGGCAGCTTTTTGCTTAAGAATGCAATTGCCGCAAAAGCAGATGTATTTGTAAGTGCAGATTTTAAGTATCATCAGTTTTTTGACGCCGAAGGGAAGATTGTTATTGCAGACATCGGGCATTACGAAACCGAGCAATTTACGGTAGAAATATTTGATGTTTTACTTAAGAAAAAAAATGTTACCTTCGCCGTTCTTTTATCGACATTGGATACCAACCCAATTAAATATTTATAATTCAATATGGCAACAGTCAAAGATTTTTCAATCGAAGAAAAATTGAAAGCAGTACTTACACTGCAAAAAATTGATTCAAAAATAGATGAAATCAAAACACTTAAAGGCGAATTGCCTATGGAAGTGAATGATTTGGAAGATGAAATCGCCGGATTGCAAACACGTATTGCCAATATCGACACTGATATTGAAAACATCAACAACTATATTGCACAGCGTACAGACGCAAAGAAAGAAGCTGTTGCATTGAGCAAAAAATACGAAAAACAACAGGATAACGTAAAAAACAATCGTGAATTCGAAGCCTTGACCAAAGAAATCGAAATGCAGGAATTGGAAGCTAAGTTGTGCGATAAGCATATCAAAGATGCTAATTTCGAATTGAAAGAACGTATGGCTGCTCGTACTGTTACTGAAGAAAAAGTAGCTGTGGTTGAAGATACTTTGAAAGCAAAAAAGAAAGAGCTGGAGAAAATTATCGTTGAGACCGAAAAAGAAGAGAAAATTTTAAACAAGCAATCTGCTGAAGCTAAAGAAAAGGTAGATGAGCGTTTATTAATGGCTTACGACCGCATTCGCGGAAGTTACTCCAACGGTTTGGCTGTAGTGCCTATTCATCGCGACTCTTGTGGTGGTTGCTTTAATGTTATTCCTCCTCAGCGCCAGTCCGAAATTCGTCAACATAAAAAAATTATTGTTTGCGAACATTGTGGACGTGTATTGGTTGACTCTGAGTTGGACGAACATACAAAAGTGAAGTAGTCGTTTTTTGAACATATTTTATAAAAGCCCTGAAACAATTGTTTCGGGGCTTTTTCATTATTTTAATTTTGACAAATCCTGCTCTGTACTGTAGCCCGAATAATTGTACCTTCGCCCTTCAATTTTTTGAAGAGAACATAATGGCAAAAAAAACGGATCAGAAGTGTAGTATCTGCGGCAGGCCCGAGAAAGAAGTAAATGTATTATTTACCGGGATGGATGGCAATATCTGCGACGCCTGTATTGAGAATGCATATCATATTTTGCAGGAGACAATGGGTAGCGATAAGGCAAAATCTGCTGTTCAAAAGACTCAGAGTGAATTTGCAAAGCATAAATTATATAAACCCAAAGAGATTAAGGCATTCCTCGACCAATATGTGATAGGGCAGGACGAAGCCAAGAAGGTGATGTCTGTAGCAATGTACAATCATTACAAGCGCTTGATGCATCCACCACAGGATGATGTAGAGATTGAAAAATCAAATATTATAATGGTTGGGGAAACGGGTACCGGCAAAACTCTTTTGGCCAAGTCAATGGCTCGTTTGCTACAATTGCCATTTGCTGTAGTAGATGCCACTGTTTTTACGCAGGCAGGTTATGTAGGGGAAGATGTTGAAAGCATTTTATCCCGCTTGTTACAAAGCTGTAATTACGATGTGGCTGCAGCTGAGCGTGGAATTGTCTATATTGATGAAATTGATAAAATAGGCCGTAAAGGGGATAATCCTTCTATCACCCGTGATGTGAGCGGTGAAGGTGTGCAACAGTCTTTATTGAAGTTATTAGAAGGAAGCGATGTTCTCGTTCCACCTGAAGGCGGACGTAAGCACCCTGATCAGAAAATGGTGAAAGTAAACACTCAAAATATCCTTTTTATTTGTGCAGGTGCTTTTGAGGGGATTGACAAAATGATTTCACGAAGAGTACAGACTTCCTCCATAGGCTATAATGCAATCAAGACAGGTAATGAGTTGGATCGTGCAAATCTGCTGCAATATGTCAATGCGCAGGACTTGCGCAGCTTTGGCTTAATACCAGAGCTTTTGGGGCGTTTGCCAATTGTAACATACCTCAATCCCCTTGATAAAGAAGCCCTTAAACGTATCCTTACTGAGCCTAAGAATGCACTCATCAAGCAATATACGCGCTTGTTTGAACTGGAGGATATTAAACTGACGGTAACGGAAGAGGCGCTGGAATATATGGTGGATAAAGCGATAGAATTTAAGCTGGGTGGGCGTGGACTCCGTGCTATCTGCGAAATGATATTGACAGATGCTATGTTTGAGATGCCTTCGCAGGAAATAAAAGACAATATATTTGTACTGGATAAAGATTACGCCATGCAAAAACTAGAAAAGTCTAAACTGGGGCTGATTTCAGCAGCCTAAAACGATTCATTAAAAAAAATAGAACAATGGAAGATTTAATTAAAAAGCTAACCGAAAGTGCCGGTATTAATGAAGAACAAGCGGCCAAAGCTATTGAGACAGTAGTTAATTTTATCAAAGAAAAATTGCCACCAATGATGCATGGTGTAGTAGACAATTTTATTGGTAGCGGCAACGATGCCACCGATGATGGTATATTGTAATACCGAAATCTGATTTTTATACGGTACCCAATTCGTCTTTTCGGATTGGGTATTTTTTTTTGAATGACTGTAACTGTGATTATTTTAGTTTGTATTTGAATAGTAATTTTTGCATATTTATAATTAGATGTATGAAAATAATTGCCTTTACAAAAATTAGTGATACATTTGCGGAATCGCTTAGTATTTATTTTGCATACAAATTAATTTTAAATTTATCAAATAGATATTTGGATTAGTATTGAAAATAATTTTTTAAGTTGTAAATCAACCAATAACATAACCAATATATATATATTAAATGAAAAGAGTAATATTTGCTCTGGCTATTTTGGCATGTATCAATGTCAAAGCCCAAAGTAACTTTGCCCTAAATTTCGATGGGGTAAATCAGACTGTGAGTATTGGAAATCCTGTTGCAACAGGTTCTTCGTATACCAAAGAGGCTTGGGTTTATGCTACTAGTGTTTCAGGGGCACATAATGTGATATCTTCATTAAATGCACCTTTTTGGATTGATGCAGGTACATTGAGTGCCGGACACGCAGGTAGCTTTTCTTTGGTAACAGATGCTGGCTTATTCCCTTTAAATATTTGGGTACATGTGGCAGTGACTTATGACGATGCAAGCACCACAATGAGGCTTTATCGGGATGGAGTATTGGTGAATACGAATACCAGCGTGCCATCATATACTACCGAGGCAACTTATGTAGCTTCTCTTCAGGGTTCTACAAGTTTTTTTGAAGGAAATATCGATGAGGCCAGAATATGGAGCATTCCATTGACTCAAAGCCAAATCAAACAACTAATATTTCGTGGTCCTGCTAAAACTACTCCTGGATTATCCCGTCTTTATAAATTTAATGAAGGTTCAGGTTCAATATTGATTGACTCTACAGGTACAGCCGATGGTACTTTGATTAATAGCCCTCTTTGGGTAGCATCGCCTGTGGAAGGCAACCTGAATTCCTTGCACTTTGATGGTGCAGACGACAATGTTGTTATTCCTAATACCGTTAGTGGTGATTTTACAGTGGAATATTGGATGAATACCACTTCTACCGGTGGTAGTGGTGATTGGTATAATGGAAATGGTATTGTAGACGCAGAAGTGGGCGGAGGAACAGAGGATTGGGGTACATCATTAAACGGCAATTTGCTTTCTTTTGGTATCGGCAATCCGGATCTTACCATTTATTCTACCAGCGATGTTAATACGGGTAGCTGGGTGCATGTTGCTGCTAGTTGGGATCAAAGCACAGGAGACATGTCTTTGTATATTAATGGCGTACTTGAGGCAACCGGAACAAGTGTTACTACGGCTGCCCGAACAGCACCACCAAGAATTACCCTCGGTCAGTTGCAAACAGATATTAATTTTTACGAAGGTGCAATAGATGAGCTTAGGATATGGGATGTAGTACGCAGTGGAAGTGAAATTTCCGCTAATATGAACAGTGAAATAAATCCTGCTGCTGAAACAAATTTAGTTGCTTATTACAGTTTCAATCAGGGAATTACTGCTGGTACCAATACTGATTTGCTGACCTTGATGGACATGAAAAGTACCAATAATGGTACATTGAGCAACTTTGCAATGAGTGGTGGTACTTCTAATTTTATTGCCCAATTTGCGAGTATAACACCCTTGCCTCTGGTATGGTTGAGTTATTCAGTACAAAAACAAAACGTTACTGCTTTATTGAATTGGACAACCTCAGCAGAAAAGAATACGAAAGACTTTACGGTGAAGCATAGCACCGACGGCGTTATCTGGAATGATATTGCTACACTTAAGGCTATTGGAAATATAAATGAAGTTGTGAACAGTTATAGCTATGTTCATCAAAACCCTGTTGCCGGAATGAATTATTATAGGGTTCTACAAACCGATAAGGATGGTAAAATGTCATTCAGTCCGACAAAAACACTTTATTTCGACAAGTTAATCAGGAGTTTTGCTGTCAATAATCCCGTAGTTGATGGTAGGATAGCGTTTAATGTTGCTGATGAATCTGAAATACGCCTTTATAATATTGAAGGAAAATTATTACATAAAAATATTGCAAAGCCAGGTATGTCAATTATCGATGTTCAAAATTATGTTCCCGGTATCTATTTTCTGAAAGTAAATGACCATACCGAGAAGATCTCTATACAATAATCTCAAAATTGACAGGGTTTAAATTCCCTTGGATGGAATGAAAAAAGATGCCGCTGACTATCCAAGTTAGCGGCATCTTTATGAACAGTTTAAAAGGTTAAATTTTAATTGTTTTTAAAAGGAGCGATTAATTGAAATTCGGGAATAGTGACAACTAGCGTTTTTTTGGTGAATAAATCCTCCATAGTATAAGTGCCAAACATCTTACCAATATCACTGCTGAGATTACAGGAAGAAATGTATTGATAACTTTCACCTGGTTCAATGGTTGGCTGTTGCCCTACAACGCCTTCTCCCTCTACCTCGCGTACATCCCCATTACTATCTATGATATGCCAATGGCGGCGCAACAGTTTGACAGGTACAGCGCCAAGGTTTTCGATAGTGATGCGATAGGCAAAAAGGTATTCGGACTGAAGGGGACGACTCTGTGCCGCTTGGTAAAAGGTTTCTACCACTATATTCACATCATTGGTTACTTTATGTACCATATAGCTGTTAGGTTTTTGTAAATGTAGGGAATAATTTCAAAGCCAAATGCTAAATAAATTTTTTCAGAATGTCAGTTATAAGGTCATTTTCGTATCCTTTTTGAGTAAGATATCGTTGCAATTTGGCTCGTCTTGCAAATACATTCTGCTCTTTTTTTATATCAGGCATTTTGCGTTCGGCCAGTCGTTCCAGCGTTTGTACATATTCATCTTCATCTATTTCACTCAGGCCTTTTTTAATGCAATAATCCGAGATTTGGTCTTGCTTCAATTCATATACGATTTTCTTTCTTCCCCAGTTTTTAATGCGGAATTTACCTCTGGCAAAATTGCGCGCATAACGTTCTTCATCGATTAATTTGATGCCAATTAATTCTATTAATAATTCCTCCACTTCATCTTTGCGGGCACCGTTTTCATAGAGTTTATTGCGTACCTCCTTTTGGCAACGATCCTGGTATTGACAATATCGTGTAATCATTGTTCGCAAATCCATATTTTTCAGCAAGTATTATTTGTATAAATATTTTAATGTATTTAGTGATGACCTATATTAAAAAGGTATTAAATTTTTTCGGTAAAAAAGGATGATTTCAATACCTTCGCGCTTCAAATTTAAAACCAAACCTTAGAAAACTAAGGGTAATTTTCAACAAAAAAACGATTCAAGAATATGGCATCTGTTACACGTGAGAACATCGCAAAGCTACAAGATAAAATAACCGTGAAAGTGACCAAAGAAGACTTCATGCCTTCTTTTGAAAAATCATTGAAAAATTATGCCAAAACTGCTAACGTACCAGGTTTTCGTAAAGGAATGGTACCTGCAGGTATGGTAAAGAAAATGTACGGACAATCTGTATTCAATGAAGAAATTATCCGCACTGCAAGTCAGCAATTAGAAGATTATCTGAAGAATGAAAAACTGGCCATTTTTGCAAAACCAATGCTGGTAGCTGATTCGGCTCCTCAACAGTTGGATATGAATGCACCTGCAGATGTTGATTTTACATTTGAAATCGGTATCAAACCTGAATTTTCCATCCCGGCGATTGACAGCAAAGCTGCATTAACCAAATACAGAATTGAAGTAAGTGACACCATGCTTAACGACGAAATTGAACGTATTGCACGTCGTTATGGCAAACCTGAAGATAAAGATGTTGTTGAATCAAAAGATGATATCGTTTATGTGACATTTGAAATTGAAGCTAATGATGCTGCGGAAAAGGTAGAAGATACTGCTATTTTAGAGCGCTATCCTTTACAATTGCAGGCAATGCTTCAGGGTAAAAAAGCCAATGATACCATAAGCTTCCGCCCGTCAGAAGTGTGCAGTGCAGAAGAATTGCCCATGTTCCTGAAGAATACGGTAAAGAATGAATTGGCAGCAGATACGCAGTACAAATTAACGTTGACAAAAGTAGCTAAAATTATACCTGCCGAACTTGACGAGACCTTATTTACGCAAGTATTTCAAGGTGCTGATGTACAGGATGAAGCCATGTTCCGTGATATGATTCGTATCGAATTGGGCAGAGAATATGAGCGTATCACATTAGAGCGTTTGAACAATGAAATCTATGAATTGTTGGTACACAACACACCATTTGAAATCCCGGTTCCATTCCTGAAGCGCTGGCTGAAAGAAGGTCAGGAAAAACCAAAGACCGAAGCAGAAGTAGAGCAGGAGTTCCCGTCATTTGAGCACCAATTGCGTTGGACACTCATTTCTGACAAAATCATTAACGAAAATAAAATCAACGTTTCTTTCGAGGAAGTGAACGAAGATATTAAGGCCCGTGTTTTGGCGTATTTCGGAATGCAGGCAGGCGACGAAGCTCCATGGATGGAAGGCTATATGCAAAAGATTGCAAAAGACGAGAAGACTTTGAACGAAACTTATCAGCGTCTGATGTTCGACCGTTTGTTCCAGTACTTACATACACAGTTTAGCATCAGCGAAACATCAATTGCAGAAGAAGCATTCTTCAAATTGCAGGATCCTCATGCTGCTCATCATCATGCACACTAGTTGCTTAATAAAGATTAAATCAATAATTGAAAAGGCTATACATTGTATAGCCTTTTTGTTTTTATAAAACAGTATATGTTGATGCCAAAGCAGGAGCGGCTTTAGATGCTTTTAACCCCAAAAATCCCCCTCAAAGCAGTATTCCTTTATCATTTTGTAAACATAGTTAAAGGTAATTTTGGTATAGCATTTTTTAAAGGAATGTACCATTGTTAACCTAAAACGAATTTTATGAAAAGAATTATCTCTTGCGCTGTTATTCTTGCTGCATTATCTATGATGGTTGCTTGTAATAAAAAAACAGAGGCGCCAATGAACCAAAGAACTGCGAAGGTTTCAATTCGGATTGCTGATGCCCCGGCAAATTATCAGGCTGTAAATGTTGATATCCAAAGGGTAGAAGTGAATATTGATGATGTAGGTTGGTTTGCTATTATACCTACACAAGCTACTGTTTATAATTTGCTGGATTTCAGAAACGGTGCAGATGCACTGCTTTGCGAATCGAATTTACCTATTGGTCATATTTCTCAAATGAGACTGGTATTGGGTAGCCAAAATTCTGTCGTTATCAAAGACGTTGTTTACCCCTTATCTACTCCTTCTGCAATGCAGAGCGGTTTGAAATTGAATGTGCAACAAAATCTGGATGTAGACTCATCTTATACTTTCTGGCTTGATTTTGATGCCCAGAAGTCAATTGTGGAGAATGGTAAAGATGATTATAGCCTTAAGCCTGTAATTCGTACATATACTAAGTTGACAGATGGACGTATCAAAGGTTATTTGCTTCCTATCAGCAGTTATTCGTCCATTAAAGCAATCAAAGGAAATGACACCTTTACTACAGTGCCTGCAGCAGACGGTCGATATATGTTCTGCGGCCTTCCAGAAGGCTTTTATACTGTGAAATTCGAAGCTGCTGTTGGGTCACTGCTTGCTACTTCAGTATTGACCAATGTTTCGGTTAAATATGGCGTAGTAAAAGATTTAGGCACCATAAATCTTGCACCTTAAATAAAAGATTGGGTATAGTATCATGAAAGCGCAGACCGAAACACATTGTGTTTCGGTCTGCGCTTTTTATTGAATTGCTTCATTGGTTTTGAAAAGGTCGGAAATGAAATGCTTGTCAACGATTCTGAAAACAAGCAAAGTAAAAAAGCCTTTCGTATAACGAAAGGCTTTGTGAACCGGATTGGATTCGAACCAATGACCCTCAGCTTAGAAGGCTGATGCTCTATCCAACTGAGCTACCGGTCCGTTTTTTTGAGATTGCAAATGTAGCCGATTTCTTTAAAAAACAATCAGGAAAATTTAAACCTGAAAAACACCACCTTTCCATTCCTTCTCAATCGGGGCATGATTGGCAGCATTAATACTCTCGGAAATTAATCGGCGTGTCTCCGCCGGATCTATTATTTCATCCACCCAAAGCCTTGCTGCAGCATAATAAGACATTGATTGAGCTGTATATTTATCTGTAATTTTTTTCAACAGTTCTGCTTCTTTTTCTGGTGTAATTTCTTCTCCTTTTGATTTAAGAGAGGCTACCTGTATCTGTAATAGCACTTTTGCGGCTTGTTCGCCACCCATTACCGCTATTTTGGCATTGGGCCAGGCATAGATAAAGCGAGGGTCGTAAGCCTTGCCACACATAGCATAGTTGCCTGCACCGTATGAGTTGCCAATGATAAAGGTGATTTTAGGTACAACAGAATTAGCTACCGCATTCACCAACTTTGCACCGTCTTTGATAATGCCTGAATGCTCGCTGCGGCTACCCACCATAAAGCCGGTAACATCCTGCAGGAAAACCAATGGGATTTTCTTTTGGTTGCAATTCTGGATAAAACGAGCTGCTTTGTCGGCACTGTCATTATAGATAACACCACCCATCTGCATTTCACCTTTCCCGCTTTTCACAATCTTGCGCTGATTGGCTACAATGCCCACTGCCCAGCCTTCAACACGGGCGTAACCACATACAATCGTCTTGCCATAATCTTCTTTGAACTGGTCAAACTCTGAATTGTCAACAATGCACTTAATCACCTCAACCACATCATAATTCTTGTTATTGTCTACATTCACCAATCCGTATATATCTTTAATCTCTCTGGCAGGTTCTACCGCTTTTACACGGTCAAAACCTGCTTTTTCCTGACTACCGATTTTATCGATAATACGACGCACCTGATCCAGACATTCCTGCTCTGTCTTAAATTTATAATCGGCAATACCACTGATTTCGGTGTGGGTCTTTGCACCGCCCAGAGTTTGCAGGTCAATATCTTCGCCTATAGCTGCTTTTACCAGATATGGTCCGGCAAGGAATATAGAACCATTGCCTTCTACCATCAATGTTTCGTCGCTCATAATAGGCAGATAAGCACCACCTGCTACGCAACTACCCATTACCGCAGCGATTTGCGTAATGCCCATTGCGCTCATCACCGCATTATTACGGAATATGCGTCCAAAATGCTCTTTATCAGGAAAGATTTCGTCCTGCATGGGTAGGTATACTCCTGCACTATCTACAATATATACAACTGGCAAACGGTTTTCCATAGCAATCTCCTGCAAACGCAGGTTTTTCTTACCACTGATCGGAAACCAAGCTCCTGCTTTTACGGTATTGTCATTGGCAATAATCATACACTGGCGACCACTTACATAACCTAATCCGCCCACAGTGCCTCCCGCAGGGCATCCACCTTCCTCGGGGTACATATCATAACCGGCAAAACTGCCAATTTCGGAGAATATAGTGTCTTTGTCAATGAGGTATTGAATACGCTCACGAGGAGTGAGTTTTCCTTTTTCTCTGTTTTTTTCGATTGTTTTTTTACCGCCACCAAGGCTTATTTGGTCGTGTTTATGTTTCATTGCGCCAATGGCCAGACGCATCGCATCATCGTTCTTATTAAATTCTAAATTCATAATATGGAATAAGGTGACAAATATAAAGCAATGAGGATAATTAAATGCCTGTTGATATGATTGGCTGGAAATCTGCTACAGATAAAGATTCTGTATCTATAATCAGGTCAGCCAGACCAAAAATTTGATTTCTTTTTTCAAGCATTTCAGTCAGCTTCTCCTTCCAGTCAGGCAATCTCAACAATGGCCTAGTCTGGGTCTCCTTGCTTAGATGTTGATATAAAGTATCCAATGAGGCTTTTAGATAAATGACTTTTCCTTTGGCTTTCATTTGGGCCAGATTATCATAAAAGCAGGGAGTTCCGCCACCGCAGGCCACAACAGTATTTTTCGAAAAAACCTGCATTACTTGCTGCAAGGTTTCCCGCTCCAGTTTGCGGAATTCGGCTTCACCAAAACGCTCAAAAAAAGTGCCAATCTTCATACCACTGCGAACCTCAATCATATCGTCGAGGTCGATGCACTGGAGTCCATAATGTGCGGCGATTTGTTCGGCCCAGTAACTTTTGCCTACGCCGGGCATACCAATGAGGTAGATGTTTTGATGATTCAATCGGGATAAGTTCTTTTAGGCACCAAAGGTAGTACTAAGCTTCTGTTTCTGTATATGGATAGCTGTGGTAATAAAAAAAACAGGATGAAAGTAATTATGAGCTTACATTCATCCTGTTTTGTTTTTCTGACTACCCAGACAATTTTTATTTGATATTTTTATATACAGAGGTGCTTTTGTGTGTTATCGTTCCATCTACATCTGTTGTCGAAATTCTCAGGTTGTTATCATCTAATTGTTCAATCACCCAATCTACATTGCCAAAAAAGCTGGATTGTCTCATTTTACTGTCATTTTCGATTAAAGACCATGTTCCCTGTGTTGTTTGCTGATAGTCGCTCGGGTCACATTTTGTAGGCCCTTCGTCGGTAACAATGTTTTTTTCTGCAGTAAATAGTACGAAATCATCTTTTTCGCAGGCTTCTATTTCATCAAAATCATCATCTTCGGTGCCTGCAACACCATTATTTATTTGTTGGTATAGGCTTGCAGTCAATTGCCATTTACCCGAAGTTAGTTTTGCTTCCTTAGTATTGGATGATTTTTTGTCATCTTTTTTGCAGGAAGAAACTGAAATTAATCCTAATAAGGCGATTGCCAGGGTCATTTTTTTCATTATGTTATTTTTTTTTGGAGCACAAATATGCTCAAAAAAACCTGAATAGGCGTCGCCCGGACAAATGTTTTTTACTTTCTTCGCGTGAAGGATGGCAGCGAATATCCTTTTTTCTTTTTTAGAAAAAAGATAGCAGCGAACAGCCTGACCCTGCCCATTTCTCAAGCTTAATCGAATAAAGGCAGCTGAAGGCGGGGGGCACGCCCTCCTGAATAGCAAAGTCGGGCAGTCCCTAATGACTACCAAAAATAGTCCGTACTTTCGTGCTTCATATTTTTTTGATAATACATGATACAAGCTGGTAAATTTTTTACACTACCTGTGGTTAAGATGGTTGATTTTGGAGCTTATCTGGATGGTGAAGAGGCGGGTGAAATACTTTTGCCCAAGCGCTATGTGCCGCAGGGTTTGCGTGCTGGCGACGAGCTGGAAGTGTTTTTGTACCACGATGGCGAAAGCCGTTTAATTGCCACTACAGATAAGCCGAAAGGTATTGTGGGAGATATTGTGGTGCTGGAGGTAAAAGATGTGATGCATCAGGGAGCCTTTCTGGAATGGGGAATCATGAAGGATTTGTTTTTACCCTTGTCGCAGCAGGCAAGTGTACTGTATAAAGGGATGAAAGTGCCGGTGCTGGTGTATCTGGATGAAATGACGGGCAGGGTGGCAGCTACCGAAAAATTTCAGCATCACCTGAAAGGAAACCCTATAACACTGGTAGAAAATGACCCGGTGAACCTACTGGTTACCCGCAAAACAGATTTGGGTTTTGAAGTGATTATCAATTCCATGCATGTGGGGCTGATTCATTTCAGCGATATTTTTCATGAAATGAAAATTGGTGACCGTCTGAAAGGTTTTATCAAAAAATTGTTGCCCGATGACAAGATAGATGTAATGCCCGGCGAACGTGGCTATAAGCGTATAGAAAGTGAGACGGAGAAAATTATGCGCTTATTGAAAGAGAATAACGGGTATTTACCTTATCACGACAAGAGTAGCCCTGAAGAAATTTATACATTTTTCGGGATGAGCAAAAAATCGTTTAAGATGGCGATTGGTGGCTTGTATAAAGACAAAAAAATCAGTTTTGCACAGGCCGGAATTCAGCAAATCGGAGAATAAATGGCTGTTCTTCAGAAAAAAGCGTTTTTAAATTTTGTTTTTTAACTAATCCCATTATCTTTGCACTCCCTTACCGAAAAAAGGAAAGGGAAAGGTGAGGTGGGTGAGTGGCCGATACCAGTAGTTTGCTAAACTGCCGAACGGGTCAAACTGTTCCGCGGGTTCGAATCCCGCCCTCACCGCTACTATTTTTTGCCGGCGTAAAAATTAGTAGCGTGTTTTAAAAGCATAAAGAATCGGGAAGTGGCGCAGGCCGGTAGCGCACCTGGTTTGGGACCAGGGGGTCGCAGGTTCGAATCCTGTCTTCCCGACCATTTAGAGAAAAGCTCAATCGAAAGATTGGGCTTTTTTTTTAGGAAATTCATCACTAAGAATACTTTAGAAGTTCATATTCTATCTCAAATAGTTTCCCTTTTGCTTTCCGGGCCTCAAGCTGAGAAAAGAATAACGCACAGCTTATTCGCTAATTAAAACAGTACTTATATACAAAACCGATACGTATCTTTACGTATGGGTTTTAACTCAGTTATATTTTTATTATGAAAAAAATCCTACACATAATTTTTTTATTCTTCACCTATGCTCTAACAGGGAATCTGGTTTTTGCACAGGTGGCCAAAGTCTATCGTGGTGGAACTCTGATTGGAACCTATACCACACTTGCAAACGCATCTACAGCTGCCAATGCAATTGGAGATAGTATATTGTTAAGTGCTCATACTTTTAAAGAGTTCGACATACCGATGCAAGGTGGGCAAACTTGGCAAGGGACTATGACTGCTACTGATACGACAACAATTGATGCTGAAAGCAAAGGAAGAATTGGTGTCCGCTTAATTTCAGGCAAAGGGCGTGCATTAATATTAAGAGATATTATTTGCGCTAAAGGTGAAACAATTGGTTCTTTCGGTGGTGAATTAGATGGTGGGGCATTTTACTCTACGGATTCCCTTATTCTAAAAGGGTATACTATAATTAGAAATTGCCATGCAAAAAGGTCCGGTGGTGGCGTGTTTCATGCTTATGCTCAAGACCATGTAAAAATAACAAATAATTATTCAGATTCTTGCGGAGGAGGTGGGGGACATATATTTGCAATGGATAGTGTAGAGATAAGTTTTAATACAGCAAAGTATGGAGGTGCAGCAGGGGATGCTACTTCAACAGGTGGGCATCTTTATACTTATTCAAGAGGTGTATTAGTTTGCAATAATATAGCAAGTATAGCCGGAGGAGCCGTTTATGGAACAATAGGTATTATTGAGGGACAAGTAATAGGGAATCAGGCACCATTAGGAGCAGCCTTGTATTCGACATCAGGTGCTGAAATAAGCGCTTTATACAATGCTAAAATTTATAATCCTGATGCAAGTGGTAAACGCCAAAATGAAATCTGTTTAACAAAGGCATCATTAATATTGGGTGGAGTTTGGTTCGGTAAAAGTGATACTATTGGGTTGACAAAGATTTTAAAGCTTCCACCTTTCCCTGATGCTACAATAACAGGTAAATACGCCAAAGCCAACTGGTCGGTTAACTGGGGCAAACCCATTACCAATAAAGATACCTTATTCCCCATCGGTGCAGCTTTTACCTATAATGATGGTACTTCATTACCTGTAAAAGCATTGCCCTGGTTGGTGGGTAGCTTCAGTAGCAGTACGGGAAAGATGCTTACTCCTTCTCCCAAAATGAGCCCTACAGATACCCTGAGTTCACTGTTTCGTACTTATGTTTACACAACAAAAGGAGACACCACCAGCAAGCCGATTAATTTTACCTGCATAGTGGATGGAGATACCTTTCGTACGAGTCCAAGGGTATGGGGTATTGACAGCATTAAACTAAGTATTTCTAATTCTGCTAAAGAAACTCAGGTAATGGTTTACCCCAATCCCGCCAAAGAAGTGTTGAATATTCAGGGAGTGGAGATAGGCTCTAGTATTGAGTTGTATGATGTAATGGGTAAATTGGTTTTACAACAGGTATGCGATTCTACAATTATCAAACTGAATGTAGCGCATCTGACCAAAGGAGTATACACGCTTAAAATAACCACCAAAGAAGGAAATGAAGGCAGCGCTAAGGTGATGAAGGAATAGTAAGGGATATTGTAAAATCTGCTCCCCTTTTTAGGGGAGCAGTCCGTAGGACTGAGGGGTAAATAAACTGAACTTAATACCCCTTCCCCCTTCTGGGACTTCCCCTAAACAGGGGAAGAGTGATGAGTAAAGTTGCTCCCCCTTTTTAGGGGAGCTGTCCGCAGGACTGAGGGGTAAAACAACAAAACTCGCTGCCTTGTATGTTAGGGTTACCTCCTGCCGGTCCAGACAGGAATCCCGAATCTGAAAAATAGCAGAGCTTTTTAATCTTCATTTGCGGATTACCAATCCGTTTTATCGTCTGTTCGGGAGTCCCTTCAGGAAATTCCGAACTGATGCTCCTTAAGCATATTTTGAGCGCATAAAATAAATGTCACACTGAGCCAGACGAAGGGTAAAGACATTTATTGTAAAGCGAAGCTATAGGTTCAATAAAAGCTGATTTTTTCTTTTGCGATTATACTTTACTTCACCTGGCACAGGTTGAACTGACCCCCACCAACACATTATCCCTTAAATACACTATCTGGATAGGTTCAATACACATCCAGGATACGTTCAAAACCCTACCCGGATACCTTATGCAAGCTAAGCAGGATAGGTTCTTAGCCTATCCCAGATACGCTAATGACCTATCCCGGATACGTTAAAAACAGTAGCCGGATACGTTAAACAAGCTAAGCCGGATAGGTTCTGAGCCTATCTAGGATACGTCTCCCAACGTATCCTAGATACGTTTTTAACCTAAGCAGGATAGGTTCTTGGCCTATCCAGGATACGTCCACCAACGTATCCTGGATACGTTCATTGCCTAAGCAGGATACCTAAGCAAGGTATCCTGGATGTGTATTTGACCTAAGCAGGATACCTTCACCCACCTATCCTCGATACCTTTTAACCTAAGTGCCATAGTCAATCTTTAAGCGACTGTAATCGAATCCATTCATATTATACTATCCCATCCCGAAATTCTATTCCAGATAAAATATAAGTGTAATTTTGTTGAACGTGTAATAGAAGTTTTAAGTCAGTTCAATAAGCTATATGGAAATATTATTTATAAAAAATATGGTCTGTAATCGCTGTATAATGGTGGTGCAGAATGAAATGGATAAAAATGGCATCGTAGTAAAAAATATAAAACTGGGTGAGGTAACTCTGGAAAAGGAATTATCCGGTGAAGAGAAAAAAGTATTGGATAAAGCATTAACTCAATTGGGCTTCGAAATTATTGATGATAAAAAGAGCCGGATTATAGAGCAAATAAAGAATGTTATTATTGACCAGGTGCACTATCACGACGATGATGCAAAAACTAATCTCTCGGATGTATTAACCAGCAAGCTTCATCACGATTACAATTACCTGTCTAATTTATTTTCAGAGGTAGAAGGTACTACCATCGAAAAATATTTTATAGCGCAAAAAATAGAAAAGGTAAAAGAACTACTGGTTTATGACGAACTTTCTCTGAGTGAAATTGCTTTTAGACTGAACTATTCAAGCGTAGCTTATCTAAGTAACCAATTCAAAAAAGTCACCGGACTCACACCAAGCTATTTTAAACAGATTAAGGTTGATAAAAGGAAACCCTTAGACGAAGTTTAAGAATAATAAATAGCCTTACAAAACTATAATCCTTTTTTTGCAACCCTTGCTAAGATAGAGAGTATTGGTTTTGCTTTATTATTGTTTCCTATTAATAAATTCACAATCTCAACATCCCAATAAGATAATTAAAAAGCGAACACCATATTTGATGTTCGCTTTTTACAACTATGATTCACGATTGTAAACTAAATTTTGCTAGGATACTATGTCATTGATTATTCTATACCTTCTACTAAGATATAATTAAAAAGGGCTTCCATAAGCTGGATTAGTGGCCAGTTCTTCATCCGTTAAAGTCTTTAAAAATGCTACCAGAGCCGCTTTATCAGCCAGAGTTAAATTTAATCCGCCCAAAGGTAACTGCTGTTGAAATGAGCCATCAAGTGTAGTTGAATTTTTTACTAAATTGTAATGATCTACCACTTCTTCTAAAGTTTTAAAACGTCCGTCGTGCATATAGGGTGCTGTTAATCCTACATTACGCAAAGAGGGAACTTTAAACTTACCCTTATCTGCAGTATTACCAGTAACCGACTGTCTGCCAATGTCAGTAATAGAGGCATCAATATCCAACCCGTTATTCATATACTTATCGTTTTCAAAATTAGCTCCACCATGACAGTGCTGACAATCTGCGCCTGAAGCTGCAGGAAAAGATGGATTAAACTCTGTAAAAAATAAAAATCTTCCGCGCTCTTCTTGTGATGATAAAGTTACCTGGCCAGCAAGAAATTTATCATATTTAGAATTATTAGAAACAATAGAATTCATAAACTGCTCCAAGGCCTTAGATATTAATAATGGTGTAATTGTTTCTGTATTAAATGCTCTTGCAAATTGTTTTTTATAAATGGAATTTCCATTTAACTTTTTAACCACATTGTCCAAAGTCTCATCCATTTCAAGAGGGTCTTGAATTGGTTTTAATGCTTGATCGCGTAATAAATGCGCACGTCCGTCCCAGAAGAATTCGTTGGAGTGCCAGGCCATATTAAACACAGACATGGCTTGTCTCTTTCCTGGCAGCTTTTTTATTCCTATCGAAAATGTAGCCGTATCACTGAATCCATGCTTTTGAAGATGACAAGACGCACAGGCCTGGGTATTATCTCCTGAAAGTGATTTTTCATAAAAAAGCATACGTCCTAATTTTACACCTTCTCTTGTAAGGGGATTATCTGCAGGCAAATTAGGATTGGGAAACGAACCATAATTAAATTCGTATGGAGTATCAGGTATCGTTACATCTGTATCTTCTTTGAGTTCTTTAGAACAGCTAATAGCAATTATAATGATACTGGTTATGACACCAAGAATTATTCTTTTTTTTTGAATCATTGTTTAAAATTTTGATTGTTGATAAACGTTTGGTCTGTCAATGCTTTTAGAAATGCAATCAGTTCTTGTTGCTCCTCACTGCTAAGACCAAGTGGCTTTATAAATTCGCTTTTGTTTTTATGAGGTGTTCCACCACTGTTATAATTAGCAACAACTTCTTCTAGAGTTTTAAAACGGCCATCATGCATATAGGGAGCAGTTAAAACGATATTTCGTAAGGTGGGCACTTTGAATTTATCTCTATCAGTTTCATCTTTTGTTAGGCGCATTCGCCCACTGTCCAAACTATTTGGGGGAATGCCATTGTTTTCAAAACTATAATTGGTAAAATTGAAACCATTATGACACTGACTGCAATTGGTTCTGGAACTATAGAAAAGTTCTTTTCCTTTTTTTTCTTTTGTATTTAATGCATTTGCCTTGCCTTGAAATTGAAATTGGTCATATGGTGAATTGCCACTAATCAGGCTACGTTCAAAATTGGCAATTGCTCTCGTTATCATAAACGCATCCGGCACTCTGTCATATGCTGCAATTGATTGTTCCACATAAGATGGTATATTGTTTAAACGTTCGACTATATCAAGTATGTTGGTGTTAAATTCATCATGTTCCTGAATAGGAACAAGGATTTGCATTTCTAATGTAGGCACTCCGCCCGCTCTAGTATAATAGGGGTGATATCCAATATTAGTTAGAGTAGGCGCATTACTTTTACCCAAAACAGCATTATCACCAATACTAAAAGATATAGTATCGCTGAATGCGTTTTGAGCAATATGGCAAGACGCACAGCTAACTGTATTTTGTTTAGACATTATCGGGTCGTAAAATAGTCTTTTGCCTAAAGCCCATCGTTGATAGGTATATTCATTTCCTTCAGGGAAAATAACAGAAGGAAAACCTTCGGGTATGTGCATAATAGATGCAGGCACTAAACCATTGTCTGCGATTTCCTTTTTGCAACTGTAAATAACCAAGCAGCAAAAGAGGAAAAAGATTATGTATATACTCCGAAGGCTATTCACGATTAATCGACAATTAATTTTTGAGTAGAAATATTCCCGTTACTGCTAAACAGTTTTATCAAATACCAACCTTTTGTATTGATTTTAAACTCAGTTGAACTGATGTTTTTCAGGTCAATATTCATTATTTCTTTCCCTGTAATATCAATTACTTTTGCGACAGTAACTGGAGTAATACTATTAATAACATTTAGCTGAAAAACGCCTTTTCCGGGATTGGGGTAAATAGTCACATTAATGGGTTGTTCATTGGTTTTTATAGACGTTGGCAAGCCGGAACCTGGTTTAAACACACGGTCTCTAAAGTTTTTAATCAGATCTAAATCGGTAGCATTGACACCGTGGTCTATTGGGCCGGAAGAAACATTGATTCCATACACTGCTTCTATATAATCTGCGTCAAGATTAATAGTAACATTAGTACCACTATTTACCCCAGGTGCCATTACCGTTTGTTGAAAATAGTTAGGATTGCCAAGTCCATGCATTTCATAAGTTGTTGCAAGGGAGGAACCTGCTTTACCCTCAAGTGCGATAAACCTGTAACCAGAACTCCATCCCCAATGCATTGATGGCGACCTGAGGGCCAAAGGATGGGTTGACGGCCAAAGCGAGGGATCTGCATTATTTGTTGGCGTTTCAACTCCAATATAGAATTTAATTCCCTCAACATTGGTAACCGCAAAGGTGCCTAAATCTTCGTTGACATAAGAGCTTCCTGTTGCAAGAATGTACTTGTTAGGTACAGTCATCAACATTCCACCATCATGTATTATGGTTATTTGAGAAATATAATAATCAACACGAGTAATATTGAAGCTTTGGCCCAAATTGTTAGTAGCCGTTTTGCTAAATGCAAAGGGAGTTGTGCCCAACATGTGCTTAATAGTCAATGTTACTTTTTTTTGTGCCGTACTGCTTAAAGCAAATACAAGCAAAAGGAATGATAGTATTGTTTCTTTTTTCATTTGTTTGATTTTTTTTGTATGTAAAATTAATTAATTATTACTTCGTTTTGATTACTCTTTCATATTGACAACACTCGTGTAGTTTTTCATACACTTCATCAGGTGCAGGGAACTTGTCACTGTCATAACCCGATAATGCGATGCGTTTCAAAATTTCATCGGTATAAGTTTTTTTCGAATCGTAAGTGAGAGTAGCCAGTTTAGTGTCTTTATTCCATTCTACTTTGACTATGCCTTTAATATTACCGGCAGCTTCAATTTTCTTTTCACACATACTGCAGTTTCCGTATACAGTAACCTTTTCCGTTTTTGCGTTTTTAATTTGTGCGTCACAACTACCAATTGCTAAGGAAAGAGGAAGCAAAATAGCGCTGTTCAATTTTTTCAAAAAGTACATTTTCTAATATTTTAAATTGAAGTACTGTGTTTACACAAGTGTATAATCACAAAAGCCCCTTTGCCAAGGACAAAGAGTTAAAACAATTCAATTAAATTCAAATTAGAAAGTTGCTATTCAAAAGATAAATTGGTAATTGCCTCAGTGGAGGTGGATGAAATAGACTGTAATTGTCTATTTCGATGTTCTTAAATGAAAAAACATTGGTGGAAAGAGAAAAAAAGGATGGAACTAAAAAAGAACTTGGGAAGCTCTTGCTAAAATCTAGATATTCAATTGGCGTATCCTTTTGCTCTACGGTGGATTTTATCAGCACTTTTTTATTTTCACAACAGTCCTTTTTCATTGGCTTGTTGTTACAAGGGCAAATGTTACCGCCATTTTCTGCAAAACTCCACGAAGCTAACTCTTCAGCACAATAATGAGCTGATACACTGAAGCCCAAATTGGGTAACAGGTAAAGGAGTATTAATAATATGACAGCGACTTTTTTCAAAAGCTAGTTGATAAAACGAAGTTAATGAAAATATCATATCAAAACCATAACTGCTAATAAAGTCAAAATTGCATCAGAATAACTTATAAATAACCGGGATTGAGATTAATTAAGCAACCGCTTCGAAAAATTATAGAATATACATAAAATGTTTTCAAATAGGTTATTAGGTAAGGAAAAAGTAGTTATTAAGCGAAAAGTAAAAATTACAACTTAATCCCATAAAACTACAATAGCCAAATTCTGTTTTGTTGCCAACTTTGCCAAAAGAAATAAAGTATTATGGCAACAGAAAATACCGAAATCATTTATCTTCCTTTGGAAGAGGTGGAAAGTGAACATTGTGCCTTGATTGTAGATAATGGATTGGCACAGATTAATGGGGTAGAAACCCACAAGGTAGAGCTGAATAACCATCGGGCAGCTATTACAGTAGCAGATAAAAAATCATTAGTAGAAGCTATAAAGGCCATCAAAGACTTAGGTTATGGCGTTACAACGGTAAAGCAGTCCTTCCCGGTGCTGAATATGACTTGCGCCTCCTGCGCAGTAAGTGCCGAAAGCACTGCCCAATATATCCCGGGTGTTATTAGTGCGAACGTGAATTTTGCCACGGCTACACTTTCAGTTGAATACCTGCCCAACATGACAAACCCCTCCGCTATACAAAAAGCAATACAATCTGTGGGTTATGATTTGCTGATAGAAAATGGCGCTTCACAACAGGAAACACTGGAAGCTATTCACGAAAAGAAATGGAGGGCATTAAAGAACAAAACCATTTGGGCAATTATATTGTCGCTCCCGGTGGTAGTGATCGGGATGTTCTTTATGGACATTCCCTTTGCAAACGAAATCATGTGGCTGTTTGCTACTCCCGTGGTGCTGTGGATTGGCAAAGATTTTTTCGTTAATGCCTACAAACAAGCAAAGCATCGTTCGGCCAATATGGATACATTGGTCGCATTGAGTACAGGAATTGCCTATGTGTTTAGCCTTTTCAACATGCTTTTTCCTGATTTCTGGCATCAGAGAGGCTTACATGCACACGTATATTTTGAGGCAGCAGCTGTAGTAATAGCCTTTATTTTATTAGGTAAATTATTAGAAGAAAAAGCTAAAGGCAATACCTCCTCAGCTATTAAAAAGCTGATGGGCCTGCAGCCTAAAACAGTTTTAGTGCTACAAGCTGATGGAACCGAAAAGGAGATAGCCATTGAAGAAGTAAATATTGATGATATCATTATCGTAAAGCCGGGAGATAAAATTGCTGTAGATGGACTCGTCATTTCGGGCAGGTCATATGTAGATGAAAGCATGTTAAGTGGCGAACCCTTACCTGTACTGAAAACAGAGCATGAAAAAGTTTTTTCAGGTACCATCAATCAAAAAGGAAGCTTTCAGTTTAAAGCCGTTAAAGTAGGCAAAGACACCATGCTGGCCCAAATCATTAAAATGGTGCAGGATGCTCAAGGCAGTAAAGCTCCCGTGCAAAAGTTGGTGGATAAGATTGCAGCTGTTTTTGTTCCGGTGATAATGGGTATTGCTATTCTCACATTTGCTTTGTGGCTCATCCTGGGCGGGGAAAATGGAATGGTACAAGGTCTGCTGGCTGCTGTTACCGTACTGGTAATTGCCTGTCCCTGTGCATTAGGTTTGGCAACACCTACAGCCATTATGGTGGGTGTAGGTAAAGGTGCAGAAAATGGCATTCTGATTAAAGATGCTGAAAGTCTGGAATTGGCAAAAAAAGTAAATGCTATTGTATTAGACAAAACAGGAACTATTACAGAAGGCAGACCGGAAGTTACAGGTATAAAATGGCTTGTTGAAAATTATGGGTTAGAGCAAATTTTGCTCAGTATAGAGAAACAATCTGAGCATCCCTTAGCTGAAGCTGTAGTAAAACATTTCGGGAACATAGAGGCTGTTTCTATTTCATCTTTCGAAAGTATTACCGGAAAAGGAGCAAAAGCAATCTTTGAAAATGAAAATTATTTTGTGGGCAATAAAAAACTCCTGGCTGAAAACAAAATTGTGATTAACGACGAATTGTTAGCACAAGCCGACGAGTGGGCTAAGCAAGCAAAAACGGTAATATGGTTTGCAGACAGTAAAAAGACGCTGGCTGTATTAGCAATTGCAGATAAAATAAAAGAAACCTCGACAGAGGCCATTAAGCAGTTGCACGAAATGGGAATTGAGTTGTATATGCTTACCGGAGATAATGAAGCCTCAGCCAAAGCTATTGCACAGCTAACCGGTATAAAACATTATAAAGCAGAGGTATTGCCACAGCATAAATCCGATTTTATAAAAGAGCTGCAAAGCAAGGGGAAGATTGTAGCCATGGTTGGAGATGGTATTAATGATAGCACAGCACTTGCTACCGCAGACGTAAGTATTGCAATGGGCAAAGGGAGCGATATTGCCATGGAAGTAGCTAAAATGACCATCATTTCATCAGATCTTACCAAAATTCCACAGGCTATAAAACTATCGAAGCAGACAGTGGCAACTATTAAACAGAATCTGTTTTGGGCATTTATCTACAATCTTATTGGCATTCCTATTGCAGCAGGTATTCTTTATCCTGTCAACGGGTTCTTGTTAAATCCAATGATAGCCGGTGCAGCAATGGCATTAAGTAGTGTAAGCGTTGTTAGTAATAGTCTCTTTTTGAAGTGGAAAAAGTAAAACAGTAAATATCACAAATCAAACAAGTAAAACTACAATGGTAGGCAGCAGAAGTCTACTCACCTTTGTATCATTAAAAAGCAATAAAAATGGAAAATAACAATCAGAATTTACAGTTCAAAACAAACATTAATTGTGGAGGTTGCATTGCAAAGGTGAAACCCCATTTAGACAACGCCGAAGGCATTTGCCATTGGGAAGTGGATACCACCAATAAGGATAAAGTGCTTACCGTTAAGACGGATGGAATTACACAAGAGGAAGTGATAGAAACAGTAATCAAGGCGGGTTTTAAAATAGAACCATTCTAATAAATACAGGTGTTTATAAAGCCGTAAGAAATCATTTAACTAAAAAAAATAAAAATGAAATTAGTATCAAAAATATTGGTGGCCATTACAGCATTGCTATCGTCTGCAAACAGTTTTGCTCAAATTAAAAATGCTAAAACAGAAACCGTAAAAATATATGGTAACTGTGGTATGTGTAAGGCAAGAATTGAGAAGGCCGGCAACCGAAAAAATATAGCCAATGTAACCTGGGATGAGGAAACCAAAAAAGCCTCGATCCAATACGACTTAAGCAAAACAAATCAGGATGAAATATTAAAGCGTATTGCATTGGCAGGACATGATAATGAAAAGTATTTAGCGCCCGATAATGTATATGCACAATTGCCTGAATGTTGTTTGTATAAAAGAGAGTTGAAAGTAAATTCTAAATCCAAAGTAGCAATGGTGATGAAAAAGGAGCATAGCAACCATAGCGAGACAGAACTGGTTGGTAGGGTTGCAACCATAAAATCACAGCATTTAAACGCAGTGATAGAAGGCTATTTTTCGGTAAAAGATGCATTGGTAAAATCTGATGCACTTGCTTCAATGCAAAGAGCGGCAGGATTGCTGAAAGCTATTAAAGCAGTAGAAATGACAAAACTTTCTGCAGATGAGCATACAGCCTGGATGAAAGTAATGAAAGACTTAGAATTAGATGCCCAAAGAATTGCTGGCTCAAAAGATATTGCAAAGCAAAGAACAACTTTTGCCTTGCTGTCTAAGAATATGTATGAGTTGGTCAAAACATCCGGACAAGACAAGCCGATTTACTATCAGCATTGTCCGATGTACAATAATGGGAAAGGAGCTAATTGGTTAAGCAAAGAATCTGCTATTAGAAACCCTTACTATGGTGCTAAAATGATGACTTGCGGTAGTACAATTGAAACTTTAGACTAAGCTGTTTTCCCAATGAACGTTTTTAAAATAATTTCGATATTCCTGCTGTTTTGTTCGCAGTCCCTTTTTGCTCAAAAGGTAGTGCATTACGAGTTGTATGTAAAAGATACGCTTGTAAAATATGCCGGTAAAGAAAAAAGAGCCATAGCAGTGAATGGACAAATACCCATGCCTACACTCACTTTTGCCGAAGGTGATACAGCCGAGATTGTTGTACACAATCAATTAAAGGAAAGTACATCATTGCACTGGCATGGTGTGTTCTTGCCCAATAAAGAAGATGGTGTGCCCTGGCTTACTCAGGAGCCCATAAAGCCGGGTGCAACTTTTATATATCGTTTCCCCATTATTCAACACGGAACACACTGGTATCATTCTCACTCGGGTTTGCAGGAGCAGATTGGAATGTACGGCAGTTTTGTGATGAAAAAAAGAACAGATGACAAGACCTTTCGGAAAGGACTAGATGATTTGCCAACTGTACCCATTATTTTAAGCGAATGGTCCAATCTTAATCCGAATAATATTCATAGGATGTTACATAATGCCAATGATTGGGCAGCGATTAAAAAAAGCGCCACCCAGTCCTACGCAGAAGCAATAAAAGAAGGTCATTTTAAAACCAAGCTGACTAATGAGTGGAAACGGATGTTGGCAATGGATGTCAGCGATGTGTATTATGACAAAATTCTAATTAACGGAAGTAACAGTACAGATTTAAAGGCGGTTGATGGGAGTACCTTGAAAGCAGGCGACAAAGTAAGACTCAGAATCTCAAATGGTGGTGCTTCCTCCTATTTTTGGTTGCGGTATGCAGGTGGTAAAATGACTGTGGTAGCAAATGATGGTAATGATGTCGAACCTGTAGAGGTCGATCGGTTAATCATTGCTGTTTCTGAAACATACGATATCGTAGTAAGCATCCCTGATGAGGGTGTGGCTTATGAGTTTTTAGCCACAACCGAAGACAGAACACAATCTGCCAGTTATTTCATAGGCGATGGCATCAAACAACTCATTTCACCACTTCCGCGTCTGAAATATTTTGAAGGAATGAAGATGATGAATGATATGATGAAGATGAATGGCGACCTTGACGATATGGGCATGAACATGAGTTTGAATCAAATGGATATGAATGTTGTGATGTATCCGGAAATAACCGGAGACGTTAAGTCAAAGCAAGATCATAGTGAACATGACATGGAAAATGACCCCAACCGCTACAATGCTAATGCTCTGGGCGATATTGTTACGCTAAACTATGCGATGCTGAAGTCGCCTTACAACACTTCACTTCCAAGAAATGTGCCGGTAAAGGAACTAAAATTCACTCTTAGCGGCAATATGAACCGTTATGTGTGGAGCATGGATAATAAAGTGCTTTCGGAAACCGATAAAATCCCCGTTAAAAAAGGCGAAGTTTTGCGCATCACCATCTATAATAATTCAATGATGCGTCATCCGATGCACTTGCATGGCTTCGATTTCAGGGTGATTAATGGTAAAGGAGAAAAGTCTCCTCTAAAGAATGTTTTGGATATTATGCCCATGGAAACAGATACCATTGAATTTTTAGCAAACGAGGAAGGGGATTGGTTTTTTCATTGTCATATACTTTATCATATGATGTCCGGTATGAATAGAGTTTTTGCCGTTGGGGAATACAATAATCCTTATTTGCCCAACAAAAAGCAAGCATATAATGCACTACAAAAAGAAAGCAATATGCCACATTTTATGACTCAAAATGATTTTGCTACAAATGGTAATGACGGGGAAGCCATGGTTCAAAATGCAAGACTCTCTTTAGGTACCGAATGGCGCTTAGGATACAGCAGTATGCATGGCTATGAAGTGGAAACACATTTTGGACGATACATCGGTAAAATGCAGTGGTTAATGCCCTTTGTTGGATTTGATTGGCGTTACCGAAAAATGGGAATAGACGAGCATGAAACAAATTTGTTTGGGCAAAAAAATGAAAAAGATACGCGAAGAGCCTTTAGTATAGGTTTTATGTACACCTTACCTATGTTGGTTAATTTTCAGGCAGAAGTATATCACGATGGTATAGTGCGCCTCTCCTTAATGCGTGAAGACATTCCAGTTTCAAAAAAATTAAGAGCCGGTTTTATGATTAATACGGATATGGAATATATGGCAGAACTAAAGTACGTTATCAATAAAAATTTGGGTATCCGTACTCACTATGATAGCGATATGGGACTGGGTTTAGGTTTGTCCCTGAATTATTAGATTACATCATTAGTTAGTTGTGCATGGCCCTGTTAATTGTGCGCATTAGGGGCAATGAACCAATAGAACTGAAATGAAAAGCCGAATATTAATCATTCGGAATTTAAAGATCTCAAACTTAATTAAATCGATAATCGGAGCAGGGTTTTTCGCCCTGCTTTTGCCATGTGTGAGAAAATAGCCAACTACAGGCAAGTCGATTTTTTAAGTGCTAATAATAATAACGAATAGAGATGGTGAAAAATATTTTGCTAAAGAAAAATGTTTCGTTGAAAAATAAACCTATACATTTGCACCGTTAAAAATTTTAGTCAAACTCCAATTTTATATTTTAGGAAATGAAAAAAACCTCATTATTTACGTCAGCAACATCATGCAATATACTTGCAGTTGCCGGACGTGGGTTTTTTGCTGGCTCTCTAACGGGTTCGGTTTTTTGCAGTCGCGCTACTACCTACATGTTGCGACGTTGATAGTTCGTATTCCGGCAATTTCTTGTTGAAGAAGCTACATCCATAGCTTTCAAAAATTATTTAATTATTGGTCTGTGTAGTTAGCGCTACAGAGCATCTTCTTGTCTTTACAATTTTAATATTCATTAGAATGACTCCAAACTTTAGTGTATTGGTGGCATCGGCCCGTCATATACATTATGCCGCCATCATCTGTGATGAAATGGCCTCGTCGGCGCTTGCCCGTGGTACAGGAATTGCAAAACGTACTCCCGAATATATCCAGCAAAAAATGATTGAGGGAAAATCAGTCATCGCCTTTTCTCCGAATGGTTCTTGGGCTGGTTTTTGTTATATCGAAAGCTGGAGCCATGGCGAGTATGTTGCCAATTCAGGATTGATTGTTGCACCCGATTTTAGGAAAAGTGGGATTGCAAAGCAAATAAAGAGCAAGGTATTTGAGTTAAGCAGAACGCTTTATCCGGAAGCAAAAATATTTGGACTGACAACAGGTTTGGCTGTGATGAAAATCAATAGTGAACTGGGTTATAAGCCTGTTACATACTCGGAGCTAACAAAAGATGATGCCTTTTGGCAAGGGTGTAAAAGTTGTGTCAACTACCCGATATTGGAGAGTAAAGAAAGGAAAAATTGTCTTTGCACCGCTATGCTATTTGATGTTGCAACGAAGGGCGAAAATGACTTGGTGCAAAAATCACAACAAAAAAAATTGCAGGTACAGACTCTGTTTTTGAAAATTAAAAAGGTAAGAATTTTAAAATGTTTTCCAATTATTCATAACCGTATAAAATCTATAATCCCATGAGTAATCCACTTAAAGTTGTCCTTGCATTTAGCGGTGGGCTAGACACTACTTACTGTGCAATTTATTTAAAAAAAGTACTCAAGCTGGAAGTTCATGCCATCCTGGTTCAAACCGGTGGCTTTAGCAGCGAAGAACTTGATGTTATTACCCGCAGAGCGCATGAGCTTGGTGTAGCGTCGTTCAGTATAACAGATGTTACAGAAGAATACTACCAACGCTGCATTAAGTATCTGGTGTTTGGCAATGTTCTCAAAAATAATGTTTATCCATTGAGTGTAAGTGCAGAACGTATGATGCAGGCAATTGCTATAGCCGAGCAGGTTAAGAAAATCGGTGCATCATATGTGGCTCACGGTAGCACTGGTGCCGGAAATGATCAGGTGCGTTTTGATATGGTATTCCAAAGTATGATACCCGAGGTAAGTATACTTACACCTATCCGCGATCAATCCTTGAGTCGTGAAGATGAAATTGATTTTCTTAAGGAGAATGATGTCGAAATGGATTTTACAAAAGCTGCATACAGTATCAATAAAGGACTTTGGGGTACTTCTGTAGGTGGAAGAGAAACCCTGACGAGTAATCAATATTTGCCGGAAGAGGCATGGCCAACGAGTATCTCTGCCTCAGAGCCTCTAGATATAAGCCTTCAGTTTTTAAATGGTGAGTTGAATGGGATTAATGGAATATCTGAAAACTCCTCTGTAGCGGCAATACAAAAATTGCAAGCTTTGGCACAGCCTTATGGCATTGGAAGGGATATACATGTGGGTGATACTATCATTGGAATAAAAGGGCGCGTTGGCTTTGAAGCTGCAGCTCCCTTGATTATTATTAAAGCCCATCATCAGCTTGAAAAGCACACCCTGACCAAGTGGCAACTTTACTGGAAAGACCAGATGAGCAATTGGTATGGCAATTGGCTTCATGAAGGAATGATGCTGGATCCCACTATGCGCAACATTGAAGCTTTTCTGGATGATACTCAAAAGACGGTGACGGGAACAGTATTTCTAACGCTTTATCCTCATAGGTTTGTTATTACTGGTGTCGAAAGTTCGCACGATTTGATGAACAGTCAATTTGGTGCTTATGGCGAGCAAAACAAGAGTTGGACTGGTGAAGATGTAAGGGGCTTTGCAAGAATATTTGGCAACCAGACTTCAATTTATCACACTGTAAATACAACTATCGATGCAAAAGAAAATTAAGGTCGGTATAGTGGGTGCCGCGGGTTATGCGGGTGGAGAGCTTATCAGAGTTTTACTGAATCATCCTTTTGCAGACATTGCCTATGCACATAGCAGAAGCAATAGTGGCGGTCTTGTTTGTGACATTCATACTGACCTGGCCGGCGAAACGGATTTGCAATTCCGCAGCAATATCGAAAACAATATAGATGTCCTGTTTCTTTGCCTTGGGCACGGAGAGTCATCAGATTTCTTAAGAAACAATAGAATCACTGACCATGTAAAAATCATTGACCTATCTCAGGATTTTCGCATCAGAAAAGAAGGAAATTCATTTCTTTATGCTTTGCCGGAGTATAACAAGAGTGAAATTGCTCATGCACAATACATGGCCAATCCGGGATGCTTTGCTACAGCTATCCAATTGGCATTATTGCCTTTGGCGAAAGAATGCATGCTGCAAGATGTGCATCTGACAGGAATTACAGGTGCCACTGGTGCAGGGCAAAAGTTGCAACAGAACGCTCATTTTGCGTGGCGCAGTAATAATATTCAGGCTTACAAATCTTTATCTCATCAGCATCTTAATGAAATAAAACAGACACTGAATTCTCTGCAACCAACTTTGCCTGAATTAAACTTTATACCCTGGCGAGGGGATTTTGCCCGGGGGATTTACGTAAGTGGATACCTCAAGTCAGATTTAACACTGGAGGATGCTTATCAAATGTTTCAAAACTTCTATCATGAAGCAGCATTCACATTTGTAAGTCGTAGGCTTATCGATCTTAAACAAGTAGTAAACACCAATAAGTGTTTTATTCATCTTGAAAAGGAAGATGGGAAATTGATTATTCACACTGCTATAGACAATCTTTTAAAAGGTGCTTCGGGACAGGCTATCCAAAATATGAATATCGCTTTTGGGTTTTCTGAAAAGAGCGGATTGGAACTAAAATCGTCAGCGTTTTAAAAAATAGAATCATGAACTTATTTGATGTTTATTCGATTAATAATATCGCAGTTACTAAGGGAGAAGGAAGTTACGTTTGGGATGATAAGGGCCAACGCTATCTTGATTTTTATGGTGGGCATGCCGTTATTTCAATTGGCCATTCCCATCCTCATTATGTGACGAAAATTACAGACCAATTAAATCAGATTGGTTTCTATTCGAACTCAGTAGTTATTCCACAACAAAAGGAATTAGCCTCAAAACTCGGTCAGGTTTCAGGGAAGATGGACTATCAACTTTTTCTTTGTAATTCAGGTGCAGAGGCAAATGAAAATGCGATGAAGCTGGCTTCTTTCCATACCGGCAGAAAGAAAGTCATTGCTTTTGAAAAGGCTTTTCATGGAAGAACCTCACTTGCTGTATCGGCAACCGATAATCCTAAAATTATTGCACCGGTAAATGAAACAAATAACATTGTTTTCCTTCCTTTTAATGATGTGCTACGACTGGAGCAATATTTTTCTGAAAATGGCCATGAGGTTGCTGCTGTTATTGTGGAAGGAATTCAGGGGGTTGGTGGTATCCATGTAGCCAGTATTGCATTTCTGAAAAGTATAAGAGCGCTTTGTACACAATATAATGCCGTCTTTATTGCAGACAGTATACAATGTGGTTATGGCAGAAGCGGAAAATTCTTCTCGCATGATTATGCAGGTGTTGCTGCTGATATTTATTCAATGGCCAAAGGTATGGGCAATGGATTCCCCATAGGTGGAATCATAATTGCGCCGCATATTAAACCATGGCATGGGATGCTGGGAACAACCTTTGGAGGAAACCATTTGGCTTGCGCCGCAGCAATAGCGGTCCTTGAGGTCTTTGAAAATGAAAGATTATTAAGCAATGCCAGTATTGTTGGTGCGTATTTAAAAGGTGAACTTTTAAGAATAAATGAATTAAAGAATGTTAGGGGTGAAGGACTGATGGTTGGATTTGATGTGTCGGAGGAGTATAAAAAATTGAGAGAAAATTTACTGGAGAAACATTTCATTTTCACAGGAGAAGCGAAGCCAAACACTATAAGATTATTGCCCGCATTGAACATCAATACAGCTCATGTTGATGAGTTAATTAATGCCATCAGAAAGGAAATTTCTCTAAAATAGTTTTTATATAAGTAAAGAAATGAAAAAATTCACTTCAGCCAATGATGCCCTTGACATCAATTATTTAATTGATAGGGCTGTTTATTATAAAAGTAACCCTTTCGCAGATTCTGTTCTGGGACAAAACAAGAGAATGGGATTGTTGTTTCTTAACCCAAGTTTGCGTACAAGAATCAGTACACAGATTGCTGCAAGAAATCTCGGAATCGAGGTAATTGTTTTGAATATTGATAAGGATGGATGGAACCTTGAATTGAATGAGGGCGCCATTATGAACGGAACAAAAGTAGAACATATTAAAGATGCAGCCCCTGTACTTGGAGCGTACTTTGATATTATAGGTGTGCGCACATTTCCGGGACTAAGTAATAAGGAAGAGGACTATAATGAATTACTGTTAAGCCAACTGATACGCCATTCCGGGATTCCCATCATAAGTCTTGAAAGCAGTACGCTACATCCCCTGCAAAGTCTGGCTGATTTAGTTACAATTTGGGAAAACCATAATAAGATTACGAGACCGAAAATAGTGTTGACCTGGGCACCTCATATCAAACCAATACCACATTGTGTGGCTAATTCTTTTGCGCAATGGATTAATAAATGGGATAATGCGGATTTTGTCATTACCCACCCGGAAGGATACGAACTGAGTGAGCAATTTACTGATGGAGCCAACATAATGCATCACCAAAAGGATGCACTAGCCGGAGCAGATTTTGTTTATGTAAAAAACTGGAGTAGCTATAATGATTATGGGAAAGTGTGCTGTGAAGATTCATCCTGGATGCTAACAGAGCAACATTTAACAGATGCTCCTGATGCAAAAGTGATGCATTGTTTGCCTGTAAGAAGAAATATAGAATTGTCTGATGAAATATTAGATGGGAAAAGGTCTTTGGTTACACAGCAAGGAGCCAATAGGGTATGGGCTGCACAAGCTGTTCTTGCTGAAATTTTAAAATTGGGCTAATAATGGAAGTGCTGAATATTGTAAAGATTGGCGGCAATGTTATAGACGATTCCAAAAGTCTGGATAGGTTACTGCAATCCTTTTCAACTTTGGAAGGGAATAAGATGCTGATACATGGGGGAGGTAAAATTGCTACAGAAATTGGTTTCAGGCTTGGTATTGAACCTAACTATGTTGATGGAAGGCGCATTACTGATCAGTCTACGTTGGAATTGGTAACAATGGTCTATGGCGGGCTTATCAACAAAAATATTGTTGCCCGATTGCAAAAGTGCGGATGCAATGGTATCGGACTTTCAGGAGCTGACGGAGGTATGATAAAAGCCGTAAAACGAAAGGTAAAAGATGTTGATTTTGGCTTTGTTGGTGACATCGCTTCTGATGGAATAAATACCGCAATGCTTAGCGGCTTATTGAGAATGGGATTGACACCTGTAATTGCACCACTCAGTTACTCAGAAGGAGTGCTGCTCAATACAAACGCAGACACAATTGCAAATGAATTTGCGAAAGCAATGTCTTCAGACTTTTCTGTCAACTTGATTTATTGCTTTGAACAAATAGGCGTGTTGAAAGAATTAGGGAATCCTTCCTCTTTGATCAAATCACTTGATGAGAAAGGGTTTAGGATCTTGCAAAGTATGAATGCTATAACAAAGGGAATGATTCCAAAACTGGAGAATGCTTTTTCGGCTTTACATTTTGGTGTAGAAAAAGTAGTGATTGGGCATGCCAATCATCTGTATGAATTGATTAACGGTACAAAGGGGACAAGCATCTTATGACAAGTATTACAATATTGAGTGATGAGGCCGTCGGCTTACTGAAACTGCTGATTGCCTGTCCTTCTGTAAGCAAGCAAGAACAAGGTTCCGCAGGTATTATTGAAAATTTTTTTTTCGAAAGAGGTATCCAAGCCAAAAGACATCTTAATAATGTCTGGGCTGTAAATAGACATTATGATGCAAATAAGAAAACAATTCTCTTAAACTCTCATCACGATACTGTAAAGCCTAATAGTTCTTATACATTGAATCCTTTTGACCCAATAATGAAGGAAGGAAAGCTGTATGGATTGGGCAGCAATGACGCGGGAGGATGTCTTGTATCGTTGGCCCTGACTTTTATTCACTTCTACCATCATCAAGGTTTAAAATACAATCTACTTTTTGCTGCTACTGCCGAGGAGGAGATTTCTGGAAAGAATGGAATGGAGGCGGTATTAGCATTAATAGGTGATATCGACTGCGCTATTGTGGGTGAACCAACATTGATGAATGCGGCCATAGCAGAGAAAGGCTTGGTGGTGCTGGATTGTATGACACTGGGCGTATCGGGTCACGCTGCAAGGGAAGAAGGTCAAAATGCAATCTATAAAGCAATAAAAGACATTATTTGGATTGAAAATTTTAAGTTTCCAAAAGTATCTGAACTACTTGGTCCTGTAAAAATGAGCGTCACCCAGATTGAAGCAGGAAGCCAGCATAATGTGGTGCCTGAATGTTGCCGTTTTACAATTGATGTTCGTGTCAATGAGCACTATACTTTAGAAGAAATACTTACAATTATCAAACAAAATATCATTTGCGAAGTAATACCCCGCAGCCTGCGCCTGCGTAGCTCAAACATACCCAAAGAACATCCTCTTGTAAAAGCAGCATTAAAATCCGGTAGTAACTATTTTGGGTCTGCAACATTATCAGACAAAGCCTTGATGCCTTTTCCTGCATTGAAGATTGGACCCGGAGATTCGGCAAGAAGCCATATTGCAGATGAATTTATTTACACAGTGGAAATAGAAAATGGAATCAGAACTTATATCGACATACTTAATCAATTATTATGAAAATCTGGCAAAAAACTAAGACAACTACATCAGAAAAAATAGAAAATTTTACAGTTGGTCAGGATAGAGTATTTGATACTGTCCTTGCCCAATATGATGTACGGGCTTCTCTTGCACATATCGAAATGTTGGAGTGTGTTGGATTGCTGACAGAAGAAGAACATCATTCCCTGAAGAAAGGACTTCAAAATATTTTGACTGAAATAGAGGCGGGGATTTTTTCAATTAGCCTTGATAGCGAAGATATTCATTCTCAGATTGAAGAAATACTTACTGAAAGAGTAGGAGAGGCCGGGAAAAAAATACATACCGGCAGAAGCCGTAACGATCAGATTGCAGTTGATATAAAACTTTATTTAAAGGACGAATTGAATGTAATTAAGGATGATTGTGTACATCTTTTCAGACAGCTGCTTTCCTTAAGTGAAAAACATAAGAATGAATTGATACCTGGCTACACACACCTACAGGTAGCTATGCCTTCTTCATTTGGCTTATGGTTTGCGGCTTATGCAGAGTCTTTAGTAGATGATATGGATTTATTAAAAACAGCTTATCATATCACTGACAAAAATCCCTTGGGAAGTGGTGCCGGATATGGATCTTCATTTCCTATTGACAGAACAAGAACAACGGAACTTTTGGGATTTTCTGAGCTTCATTACAATAGTATTTATGCACAAATGAGTCGTGGAAAAACCGAAAAGTTTGTTGCAATAGCAATGAGCAGTATTGCTGCTACATTGAGCAAACTTAGTATGGATGTTTGTTTGTTTATGAATCAGAACCACAGATTTGTAAGTTTTCCCGATCATTTGACAACTGGTAGCAGTATCATGCCCCACAAAAAGAATCCTGATGTTTTTGAGCTTATAAGGGGAAAGTGTAACCGATTGCAGGCCTTGCCCAATGAACTTACGTTATTGTGCAATAATCTTCCTTCTGGCTATCACAGAGAGATGCAGCTTACCAAGGAAATTCTTTTTCCTGCCATTCAGGAATTGAAATCCTGCATTGAAATGATGCAATTAATGCTCAGCGAGATTGTCGTGAGTAAAGACATTCTGAATGAAGAAAAATACAAGTACATTTTTACTGTTGAGAAGATTAATCAACTGGTCAATAATGGAATCTCGTTCAGGGATGCGTATCGTCAGGTTGGGGACGAAGTTGATGCCGGGCTTTTTCATTTCAAACCAAAAGAACTTCAACATTCGCACGAAGGAAGCATAGGTAATCTTTGTAATGATGCTATAGAAAACATGATGAATGCAATTATAGAAACTATTTAGAACTTATTAAACATAGCTACCCCTTCCTGAAATGGCTTCACAGGGTTTATAACTCTTTCAAAACTTGTCCAAATCAGACAGTGTTTACTGTCTAATAATGTCAAATTTCGTGTTAATCTGTATTCTATTTTTGCAATTCGGGTATTGTCTTGAAAGACAATACCCGAATTAAAAGGACCATTTAAAGAAAAATATATCGTTCCCTGCTGCCTCTGGATTTTAGGGAAATAACATCCGGCTCTTACAATGTTTACGGCTATGGAGTAAAATTGAAAGTCGGGTAGTTCTTTTCAATATTGGTGTTGAATTGGTTGTAATATTGAAACACAGCTGCAATGTAAAATGGAAGAAAAAATTTAGAATCATGAAAAATAAAATAGCTCAACTTTCTATCCTATGGAGTTTTATCAGCCTGGCACAATCATTTAAATTTGGGGGTCGAAGGAGGTATGAGTGCTGCATTAAGTAAACAAAGCGTTATACCATCTTCTGGTACAAGTATTACTTCCACTGAAGTATTAACAGGAGTATTTACTACCCCGATAGGTGGAGAAGCAGGCTCTACAATTATTTCGGTGAGTACTATGTGGGTGGCATAGTCGTTTTGGAATAAACCTATACCGAAATTGCCAGTTTTATTGCTTTTGATATATCTCAATAAATACCTGGCAATTATCTGGTCAATGTCCGTGCATTTAATACCGAGGAAACATACCTTATCACCAAGCTATAGACCTGTTGTTTACTATTTCCATCTCCAACTATTATATTTCTGAAAGCCTTTAGTGTTGCAAGCCAAAAGCATTAAGGAAGGTATCAGATTTGAAACATATTCGAATAAGTGAATTGTGTGTGATTTGGAGGGGATTTTCTTATAATTATTGCCTGGAAATACCGTTTGTCAAACGAAAGCTACCGTTAGTAAAACAACTGAGGGTCTATAAATAAAAGCGGGAAATCGTTTGTATTTTTATTAAGTCGTATAAACCAAGCGACGTATATTATATGAAAAAGGTACTTTTTACATTAAGTTTATTAATCGGAGCCTGCGTAGCTCAGGCCCAGACACCAATAGTAACCATTACCAATTCCTCCAGTTATCCGTCGATGGGTGCCTACGTTACTGCCAATGATGATCCGATGACTTCGTGTGCAATAAATGGAGGAGCAGGCTTATTTGGCATTTCGACTGCACCTGGCGGGTCTACAATTGATATTACTTCAATTATTCCTTCTGCCTGGGCCCCACCAACTCCATCGGGTTCCGGAACTAATATGGTTGAGTGTCATTTGGATCTTGAAGTATCTCCTGGTGTTCATATCGGTGCACCACCCATTAGTTTTTGTGGTAGCACAGGAACAAGGTCTATTGTATTTGGAGGTACCATTACACTTACGGCGGATGTTAAAGATATGGGTGGATACTGGACCATTGACGTTTATTAGTATTTCTTTTCAATTTGTTTTTAAAAAGCATCTCGACAGAGATGCTTTTTAATTTTAATCACTGAGATAGCTAACATCTGCTTCGAAAGATTAAATTCGAATTCAGTAATACGATATTCGTCGTATTGAAAACAATGTTCAATATCTTATTTTCGGTTCACTAAAAAAGATCGGAATATGAAAAGAATCTTTGGTTTGTTTGCGATTGTGATTTTCTGCATTGGTCAGTCCCGGGCACAGGATTACATAAAGTACCAAAGGTGCTTTAACCGTATAGATAAGGAAGTGAACAATAAAAATTTCAGAGAAGCCTGTCAGATACTGGATACGGTAGACAGGCAGTATGAGTTTGTATTTGCCAAACATTGCATGATGGCTTTGCAGATTTGTTGCCAAAATAATGACAGTACCCGTGCGTCAATTTGGTTAAAACGGTCTTTTCGGCAAGGCATCCCCTCATGGATTATCAGACAAGATTATATTGCCAGTCGATGCCTGAATTATAAAAATACCCTGGATGTCTGGAATGATTATGACAGTTTGAGGGCGGTGTATAAATCCTCCATTGATACTGCTCTTGCCAATCGCATCAGACATTTAATGAGCAGAGATATGCGTTATACAAGAAAAGTCAATGACGGCTTTTTTCTTCTGCGTTATACCCTTTATGGTATTCAGTGGATACACAACAATTCTGTTATTCACCGGGAATTGAAATCGATTATTGAAGAGCGGGGTTTCCCGGGCGAACGCCAGATTGGATTGTTAAATAATCTGGATGATTCGGTAAAATGGATGCCGATTATTAGTCAGGATGGTTTAAACAATTACCTGATAGAGGGTAAAGCATTTTTTATGTTGCTACATTATTTTAGTACCCCCCGAAATCATATCAATCCTTTATTGTTCAAAAGTGTGATCAATGGGAATTTGCCTGTAGAGAACTATGCCAGAATAAGCGATTATCAATACTTGAATAGTAAACACAGAAAACGCGACTCCTGCTATTACACTCATTCTTCAGCAACCGAAGAAATTGATATTGTTGATAAACGGAGATTTAAAATCGGCTTGTTTGCATATGCCCAACAGAAGCAAAACAATGAACTTTACTGGGCACGGAAAAGGGCAGGTACATTGCTTAAAGAGATTATTTATGAATAGCAAAGTTGCAGTCTCAAATGTCGCAGGAATACTTATATCTCGTATTGATAATTTTGGGTAAGTAAGTCCATACTTTTGATTTTATTAAATCGGCGAAGCAGATAATCTGTGATGCCTTCCAGCCATACGATATCGCAGGAGATACTCGCCATTTCTTCATACAGGGAATTACTTAACTCATTTACAGACTTTTCAAGAAATGATAAAACTACATCCAGTGGCATTTCGTTGACAAGAATATGATTGCTTAAAAAACGATTTTCAGAAATCAGCAGCAGGCTATTATAAGCTAGTACTGATATTTCTCTTGTGCTGTTAAGCTGTGCCAGAAATAGCTCTCTTTTTTCTTCAATAACGCTCTCATTGAATATTATCTGATCAGTCATGTTTGATATAGCTAGAAATGGATTCATAAATATTTTTTTTAATATTTTTTATATTGGATGCAACAAATTTCATGTTCTGTACAAGCTCTTCAATTTTGGATTTTCAACGCCAGTTAAAAGAAACTTTGCAAACCAATACCTAATACAAAAGTGAAGACAAATTCACTTGCAAACAAGGGAGTAAATACTGATGTTTGAATTACGTAGTTATACA
This sequence comes from Bacteroidota bacterium, assembly GCA_040387755.1. Classification (GTDB taxonomy): domain Bacteria; phylum Bacteroidota; class Bacteroidia; order Chitinophagales; family Chitinophagaceae; genus Rurimicrobium. The sequence goes on from JAZKDB010000001.1 coordinate 256,932, forward strand.
GAACCTGATACGTATTTATACGCAAAAACAGGCTGCTGCTATTTTAGTTTACTGAAAATGAATATTTTGACTGAACACTTTTTGGTTAAAAAATCAATTAGTATAGAATTTCATAAAGTGCAGACCTATATTTGCCACTGTTCATTTCACAAAAAAATCGAAAAAATGAGAAAACTTTTTTTTACCCTAATGACATTTTCCTGCCTGAATTTATTTTTCAGCAGTTGTGAGAATTCAAATCCTAATGCAAATCATGCAACTGATAAAGTTTCGGATCCGTTTGATTCGGCCAGGTGTTTCCTGCCCGAGGGAATAGAAATGTGTCTCCCTCAATGTCTGGAAATTATTGTCGATGCACACAAAATAACAGATCAGCAGTCAATAGTGGCAAGAGTCGGAATTACTACTATTCCTTACGAAATTACCACTCAGGCATTAAGAGATAGCATTGGTGACAGAAGATGCAGTGATAAATGGAGAATTAAGTTGGATACAGCAGAAAATCATGTAACATTTTTGATACAGGATTCGGCTAATGCTCCGGGATATTTTTCTTCTGCACTGATAACGGGTATTTTGGAAGACAGAAGAACCGAAAGCGAAGAGCCGGTAAAATTTACATTTTACGAGGCAAGAGATACAAATGATAGCTTACATTTTATTTTCGATGTATTGTATCCTAATACTCATGTCCAGTTTTACAATGTAAGTGATTTGCCTACTTCGGGCAAGTAAAAACGCACTATTGAGGCCAGTTAATTTTCTTCTTTCAATAAATGACAGTACAACCCTATATCATAGTTTCTGCGCTAACTCCTTTATTGGCAATATTGACTGGAGTTTTTTTAAAGAAAAAGAGTCTGCTGTGGTATTATGCCATAGCAGACTTTAGTTTTGACATGGGTATCATATTGCTTAAGAGGGTCTGGAAAACCAATTACAGCCTGGCGGGTAATATTTTCTTTCTGATAGAGTTTTTGTTTTTTGCCTTCGCATTCCGCAAACGTATTTTCAGGAACGACAGAGAGTTTACTATTATCATTTCTGTGCTGCTGCTTTGTTATTTAGTCTATACCGGCATATATCATTCGCCATTTGAGCATCATTTAATGGGCGCAGCGGTATTTTTTTCGGTACCGTATATTTTGTGGTGCGTTCTGGGTTTTTATTCAATCATGTTTCAAAAAAACAACAGGATTATCTCGCTTGAAAAATCTTCTTTCTTTTGGTTTAATACAGCACTTATTCTCTATGCATGTGGCAGTATCATTCTGTTTATTTTTTATGATTATTTAATTGCCGCAAAAGGGAATAAAGAATTTTTGAGTCTGTGGCTTATTGTATTCATCTCAGTCAATATTCTTAAAAATATCTTGTTGGTCCCAATTATTTATTTTTACAAAAAAGAGGAGTATGAATGTATTTAGCCTGATTGTAGCCAGTGTTGCTATAATGTTATTGCTGGCATTCAGTATTGTTTTTTTTGTAGTCAATTACCAAAGACGTGTTATCCGTCATCAGGATGAAATCAAGAGTATAAACGACCAAAAGCAATTAGAGTTAATTCAGGCATCTATACAAGGTCAGGAGGAGGAGCGGATGCGTATTGCTACAGAACTGCATGATGATGTGGGTGCTACATTATCTTCTGTACGGCTTTTTCTTCATTCATCAATGAATAAGGATGCAGACGAATCGGTGATACTGCAATCCAAGCAATTGTTAGATCAGAGTATCAGCAGTATCCGTAATATTTCTCATAAACTTCAGCCTGCAATATTGAATCAGCTTGGTCTGCAGGCTTCGCTTGAGTCTCTTTCGTCTATTATTAACCGCTCATCATCCGTTACACTTACCTATACTTCACTTTTTCCTTTGCCGAAATTAAATGATAACATTGAATTGTCGGTCTACAGAATGTTGCAGGAGTTGACCAGTAATATTATCAAGCACTCTGAGGCCAGTAGTATCAGTATAGAAAGTTCTGTCAGCAATGGTTTTTTGAGGATAATTCTGCTTCATGACGGACATGGGCTTACCAACGAAATGTATCAGGAGCTTATTTATAAAAAAGGGGCGATCGGGCTGAAAAACATTGTCAACAGATTGAAGTCAATTAACTCCACTATAGAATTTTCACAAATAGATGCGGCACATTTTCGTGTTTGCATCTTAACACCCATATTACAGTAGCATGGCAGACATAAAGTATCTGATAACAGATGACCATAAAATTTTCAGACAAGGACTTCGTCTGGCGCTTAATAATTACCCCAATCTGAAGTTTATTGGGGAGGCTGGTAATGGATTGGAATTGCTGTCTCTTTTAGAGGAGCATGTACCTGATGTTATTCTATTAGATTTAAAGATGCCACAAATGGACGGCATGGAGGTTCTTAAGAAAATCAGGGTTAAGTATCCTGATATCAAAATTCTTATTCTTACAATGTATGATGAAGAGCATTTTGTGTTGCACCTTATCGAGGCAGGAGCAAATGGTTATCTGCTCAAAAATGCCGAACCTGATGAAATACATCTGGCTATTCAAACTGTAATGGAGACAGACTATTATTTTAATGATTTGGTGAGCTCTGCAATGCTTAGGAATATGCTGCAAAAGACAAAAATTGCTAACCGGGTTAAGATTGGTGTAAAGCTCAGCGATAAAGAAGAAGAGGTGTTAAAACTGATTTGTGAAGAACGTACCGCTGCTGAAATTGCCAAGGAGATTTTCCTGAGTCAAAGAACAGTAGAAGGAATTCGATCACTCTTGCTGGAGAAAACCGGTGCAAGAAATACCGCAGGCTTAGTGTTGTACGCTATAAAGAATGGTATTTACAGCGGATAGTTGTTATGCTTTGAGGAAACGCCATAACTATTCAGCCTTCACAATTATTCAGAGAGAAGCTTAATTGAAAGATGGCGCTTTCTTATTTGTAAAATTTAAAGATTTTGAATAAAAATTGTAGCAGTTGATATTGCATTTCATTTAATGGCGTCTACCTTCACAATTCATCAATTAAAAAAACAGAAGCAATGGTACACGTTATTTTATCGCATCAGGTAAAAGATGCAGCAGAGTGGAGAGCGCATTTCGATTCAGATGAAGCCAACAGAGCGGCTGCAGGTATTAAGGTTCATGGCGTCTACACCAGTGCTGCTGACCCCAACCAAGTTACAGTAATGACTGAGTTTCCGAATACAGATGTGTTAAATGCTTTTATGAATAATCCCGATTTAAAGGCTGCAATGGAAAGGGGAGGGGTAATCAGTGAACCCGAAGTGAAGGTGCTCATTAAGATGTAGTAACAGATCAGATAGTAATAAAGCCCAATCGAAGGATTGGGTTTTATTTTACATTTTGAAATTTTACTTTTTGGGTGTTTATTAATTGCCTTCCTAAAAGTAAGAGCTGAATCCAAAATTAAATCCACCTGTCCTGCTGGCAGGATTATTCAACAAATCTTTTTGTTGCAGGTATCGGTAATTGAATCGTATAACAGTTTGCGAAGCAGGACGAAAACTAATAGCCGGCATAATGCTCCATAAACTTTCACCAATATTGCTGCCGTTAGATAGGAAAGTACCAGCATTCCAGTCTACATATTCTCCACGCATGGCAATATTGATAACCGCATTTTTCCAGCCCAGAATAGTTCGTCGCAAAACAGGTTGTACGATGTCAATAAAACCACCATATTGTTTGCTGCCAAATTGCTCGGAGTAGGTGGGCGGTATTTGTACATTCACCCAGGCCCATTCCGCTGTGATAAAGGTTTTTGACGGGTTAATTGTTGTATTGAAATCCAGAGCATATACATCCAATCTTCTTTTGTGGTCAATGATCATACCATCGTCCTGCCATTTGTTGTATACTCCTCCCATATAAGAGATGCCCAACTCTCCGATTTGATTATGCCTTGCCGCAATTTTTCCTGTAAACATCGGACTGCCACTGTTCAGTTCTTCAAAGCGTTCAGGATTGTTTTTCGAGGCAGGGAGATAGGTTTTATTTTGGTTGTTTTCGATAATGGAATTATCAAATCCTCCTGATAAATATAATTCGTAACCCAGCATCCAATCTTTACTATATTTTTTTCCGTATAGCCCAAAACCTGCATTACTCCAGGTGGCAGGAAGCATTTGTGTGGCAGAAATTGGTCGGTCTGTAAACTCCCATTTAGGTCCGTCATGGTTTTGGTTAAATGCCCCGATAGGATTCATAATCATCCCTCCTCTTAAATTGAGTAAAGGTGCCAGTTCTATATCCACCGCTGCAAATTCTATAGCGATTTCTTTTTCTGCAGGTTCAAATTCTATTTCACTTAGGAATTTGATTCTCTTGCTTATCGTGGAGGCAACAAAGAGGGTCATCCTGCGAAATTGAAATTGATGACCATCGCTAATGCCATCAGTACCCATGTGTTGCCAATTGGCCTCTACATACCCCCCAACAGCTACCGGCAGTTTTCCTGCGGCAACAAAAGGGCGCTTATAAACGGCATCCATATTCAGCATTTTTTGGCTGCTGTCTTTTCCCGGTTCTTTCAGAAGCAGCGGGTCTATTTGTGCCATGGCCTGAACAGATAGTATCGAGCATAGCAGGATTAGTGTACTTTTTTTTATCATAATGCTTTCAATGAAATTTTTAACTGATTGGCTTCGACGATAACAGGAAATGTGCGCAGGCTGTTTTCTGCCGGTCCCGCAGTTACAGCTCCTGCCTGATTAAATTCGCTGCCATGTGCCGGGCATTGTAGTTTGTCTCCAAACACCTGCAGCTCGGCACCCTGATGCGTGCATCGCAACCATAATGCAGAGTATTGCTGTGCATCTATCCGGTACACGCAAATCGGGAATTTCAGTCTGTCGTTGTTGACTATGATGTATTTCTTGTAATGAACTTCTTTTCCTGCTTTGGTTTCAAAATCAGAAAGGGGAACGATTAAATCTGAATCCTCAATAGTCCCTGTAAAATTTTTTGACACGCCGCAGCTTTGTAATAAGGTACTGAGTCCAAGGCCTCCCAGACAAGCCATTCCGCAGTTTTGTATAAATTTTTTCCGGTCCATGTTTATAGAGATTTTAAAAACTTGATGAGCGCTTCTTTGTCCTGACTGCTCAATTGCATATAGTTATTCTTGCTTTGTTGGGCTTCTCCACCATGCATTTCTATGGCTTGCTCTATACTTTTGGCTCTGCCATCGTGCATAAGAAAGTATTGCCCCCCTTGTGCATTGGGCGATAGTCCTATTCCCCATAAGGGCGGTGTGCGCCATTCGGATGTTTTTGCCGAACCCTCTGTATAACCGTCATCCAGCCCGTTGCCCATGTCATGCAGCAATAAATCTGTATAGGGATAAAACGTTTTGTTGTTTAATGCTGCGATAGGAGAATACCCCGTTTTTAGTTGAGGACTATGGCACGAGGAACATTTGATTTGCGTGAAAATATTTTTGCCTCTGATTACTTCTGTATTGGCGGCATCCCTCTGTATCGGGGCTTTTAAAGTTTGTAAATAGAAGACTACATTTTGTACCGTGCTGTTAGATACTTCCGGGTCAATATCAATACCTGTGTACACATCTTTTGGTGCATAGTTTGATGTGATGCCCATATCCTGATTATAGGCATTCACCGTTTGATGCATGAGGTTATAGGCTGCCGCTTTTTTACCAAAACGATGGATGTATTTTCCGTTACGTGGAATGGCATTGGCGGCAGGACTGATGAATGCCGGTAAATGGGCATAGTTGGGTACTCCCGAAATTCCATCAGCATCATCATCGTTGGGGTCTGCCATAGCCAGGATGTCTGCATCGCTGACCAGTTCTATAAATCCAAGACCTGTATTGGCGGGTGGGGTAAATTTCGAAAAAGTAGCTCCTGCGGGGATACTTTCAGGAGTATAACCAGGTAAGGCTCTGTTTTGTAGTTGTGGGCCTCCCAGATGTAAATATTGATTACCATTGCTGTCTGTTTGTCCGAAGCGGGTGAGTGTGGTAAAGGGGGTTCCTTTGCCATCTCCTGCATGGCAAGTGCCGCAACTGGTTGCTACAAAGATGGAGCCAAGACCTGTCTGCTCGGTAAATATCTCATCATTAAAGGCTACGTCTCCTGCCAGAAATCTGCGGCTTTGTTCATGCGAAAGCCCTTCTACAGGTCCATCCAGCAAATCTTCTTCTCTGGGTGCTTTGGGTTCCAGTTTAGAGCAGGCCTGAGCAATAAAAACCAGTATGGTTACACTGAGTAGCGTTACGAGTATTTTGTTCATGAAGCAAAGGTAAATAAAATTGTTAGATTCGGCTAACAATTTTATTTGCCTATTCGATTGTTTTTTCCCTGGCTGTGCTGTGGCCTTTTATTGTATCTTTTTTACTTCGTCCTTTAAGCCCGAAATCATCCGTTTGAGTTCGTCTAAATCGGTTGTTTTTTCAGGGATGTCATTGCTGATGTAGCGGTCAAATTCCCATATTTCCAGCAGGTCGTTGATGTGTACACTATAGGGTTTGTACTGTTCGTTCAGCGATACCAGCACTACGGTACCGTCTTCTTCAATACTTACTTTCTTAAATACAAAATCCTGCTCGCCCTTGAGGATAACAATACAGAGGGCTCCTGCTTTGACCGATTTCCAGTCCTGCACATAACGCGCCAGGATATCACTCCCTTCGGGGATGGGCAACATAGAGTCGCCTGTGGTAGGAAACATACGGTAAGTAGCGTTTTGGGGCAGATTAGGGAAACTGAATTTGGGCAACCCCGCAATAAATTCCGGATCGCTATAGCCTGCCTGATAGCCTGCTTTGGCTCTGATGGGTACATATTCCACATTCTCTTTATTCTCTTTATCCACACTGATGGCCAGCACCCTGATATTGCCTCCGGTCATATACACATCATTACCCTGTTCCAGCTCCCTGAGCTTGAATTCACCGAGTTTGGCCAGATTGACTTTTAATAAAGTATCAATACTGATTTTAAAATAAGCCGATACGCGGAGCAAATCTTCTACAGGAGGATTGATAGTATGTCCGTTTTCGTGTGCATTCAGTTTTGAACGGCTGATTTCTAAAATTTCAGCCATCGCTTCCTGACTCATTTTCTTGCGGTTACGCAGAAAACGTACATTTTCTGCCCAAAATATTTTTTGTAGTGTCATTTTGATTTGATACTATTGATAACTTTCGTTTGTTACTAATAATAACAAAAATAAGTAAAAAAAACCAGATAATGTTATGGAAAGACATATTGTACACTGCGATTTAGATACCTTTTTTGTTTCGGTAGAAAGGTTGCAAAATTCTGAACTCGAGGGTAAACCCATTTTGATAGGGGGCAGCAGCGACAGAGGTGTGGTGGCCTCCTGCAGTTATGAGGCGCGCAAGTTTGGCGTGCATAGTGCCATGCCTATGCGCCTGGCCCGTCAGCTTTGCCCCGAAGCCATCCTGGTGCGGGGCGATATGGACCAGTACAGCAAATACTCGGCAATAGTCACCGACATCATAGAGCGCAAAGCGCCTCTGGTAGAAAAAGCAAGTATAGACGAACATTACATTGACATCAGCGGCATGGATAAATATTTTGGCTGCTGGAAATGGACACAGGAGTTGAGGCAGGAAATTATGAGAGAATCGGGTTTGCCGATTTCATTCGGATTATCAAGCAATAAAACGGTTTCTAAAATTGCCACGGGTCAATCCAAACCCTGTGGCGAAATGCAGGTAAATACAGGAAATGAAAAATCTTTTTTAGCACCACTCTCTATCAGGAAGATACCTATGGTGGGCGACAAAACTTATATCCGCTTGCGTAATTTGGGCGTTAGTAAAATCCATACATTACAGCAAATGGAAGTAAAGACCATGCAGCGCGTACTGGGCGAAAACGGGGTCATCATCTGGCGCAAAGCCAATGGTTTGGATGACAGTCTGGTCTTGCCCTTCCGGGAGCAAAAAAGTATGAGCAAAGAGCATACCTACGAGCAGGATACGATTGATATGGCGGTGCTGAAAAAGACGATTATAAAAATGATTGACCAGCTGGCTTTTGATTTGCGGAGCGAGGGGAGGCTTACTTCCTGCATCACACTCAAAATCCGCTATTCTAATTTTGAAACCTTTACCAAACAGGTCAGGATTCCCCTTACTTCATCCGATAAAATACTCACCCAAAAAGTATTGGAATTATTTGAAAAACTCTATTCACGCAGAATGCTCATCCGGCTGATAGGGATAAAGCTGAGCGAACTGGTATCGGGCAGTTACCAGACCGATTTATTCAACGATGCCATTACCGACCTCAACCTGATGACGGCTATGGATAAAATAAGAAACCGTTTTGGCAATCTGTCTGTAATGCGTGCGGCGAGTTTGTAATCGTTAAGAGAACAGGGTTTGAGATGTTATGGAACATACATAGTTATTACAGCCTTCGATACGGTATATTATCGATAGAGCAGTTGGTGGATGGCCTGAAACAAAGAGGCTACACTACTGCTGTGCTTACCGACATCAACAACAGCACCGGAGCATTGAATTTTATCAAAGCCTGTAGAGAGGCCGATATCCGGGGATTGGTAGGCGTAGAATTCAGAAACGAAGATGAGCTACTGTATATCGGTATTGCCAGAAATGAGTCGGGCTTTAAAGAACTCAACGAACTGCTTACTGCTGCCAATAAAAACAAAACATCCCTTCCTCAGCGTGCACCACATTTCCATCATTGCTTTGTGGTGTATCCTTTTGGCTCTATTGACCCTGCCACTTTGCGGGAGCATGAATTTATCGGCATCCGTCATTTTCAGCTCAATAAAATACGGATGTCTGCAGCTCGCGAAATGCAAAAATATGTTGTCTGGCAGCCGGTCTCTTTTGTCACTAAAGAGCATTATACCTTACACCGTCAATTAAGGGCCATCGATCATAATTTATTAATCTCTCAGCTAAAGCCTCATCAATATGCCGATGCTTTGGAATCCTTTCCGGCAAAGGAGCAATTGCTGAGCAGTTTTGAGCATTTTCCGCAAATCGTACGCAATACAGAAAAGCTACTGGAGCAATGCAATTTTCATTTTGATTTTGAAGAGCATCGTAATAAAAAAGACTTTACCACCAATCGCTACGAGGATAAATTATTGCTCAACAGTCTGGCACGTGAAGGGCTGACACGGAGGTATGGCGATAAGGACATTGTAGCAAAAGAGCGCGTGGAACGGGAGCTGGAGATTATTGACGAACAGAATTTTTCTTCTTATTTTTTAATTACCGACGACATCTGCCGATATGCACGCAGCAGGCAATACCATTATGTAGGGCGGGGCAGTGGAGCCAACAGTATTGTGGCCTATTGTCTGGGTATTACAGATGTTTGCCCTATAGAACTGGATTTGTATTTCGAACGTTTTTTGAATCCTAAAAGAAAATCACCTCCGGATTTTGATGTGGATTTTAGCTGGCAGGACCGAGACGATATATACGAATACATTTTTCGCCATTATCCGCATACCGCACTGATGGGTGCTATGAGTACTTTTCGGTCGCGTAGTATCCTGCGCGAGCTGGGCAAAATTTATGGTTTGCCCAAAGCCGATATTGACCGTCTGGTGCACGAGCCGGCCAGTATCCTCAATAAGCATGAAGTGGCCAATATGATTCTTTCGGTGTACAATCAAATGGAGGATTTTCCGAACCAGAGAACCATCCATGCCTCGGGGGTATTGATTTCCGAATTAGCCCTGACGCATTATTCGGCATTGGATTATCCGCCAAAAGGATTGCCCACAGTACAGTTTGATATGCATCTGGCCGATGATATCCATTTCGAGAAATTTGATATTCTGAGCCAACGGGGCATAGGTCATATCAAGGATTGTAAAGACCTGGTGTTGCAAAACAGAAATATCGTTATCGAAACAACCAACCCAAAACGTTTTTTTACCGACCCCAAAATTGCGCAGCAACTGAAGTCTGCCAATACCATCGGTTGCTTTTATATTGAGAGTCCTGCGATGCGGCAATTACTCACCAAATTGCGTTGCGACGATTACCTCACCCTTGTGGCAGCTTCTTCTATTATCCGGCCGGGAGTTGCTTCTTCGGGGATGATGAAAGCCTATATCGAAAGGCATCACAATCCATCAAAAGTCGCTTATCCGCATCCTGTTTTTAAAGAGCAGTTGCAGGAAACTTATGGTGTGATGGTGTATCAGGAGGATGTGATGAAAATCGGGCACCACTATGGAGGCTTGGACCTCGCCGATGCTGATGTATTGCGCAGGATGATGAGTGGTAAAGGCAGAAGTAAAAAGCATCTGGAAGAGATAGAAGATAAGTTTTTTGAGCATTGCCGTCAGATGGCTTATCCCGAGGAAAGTTCCAGAGAAATCTGGCGACAGATGGAAAGCTTTGCGGGCTATTCCTTCAACAAAGCCCATTCGGCGTCTTTTGCGGTAGAGAGTTATCAAAGCCTTTATCTGAAAACCTATTTTCCGATAGAGTTTATGGTGTCGGTACTCAATAATTATGGCGGTTTTTATCAGCGGAAAGTTTATGTGAATGAGGCGCGCAGAGCAGGTGCGGAGATTTGTTTGCCTTGTGTCAACAGGAGTAGTTTTAATGCTGTTGTAGAAGGAGTATCTATTTATCTGGGTTTTGATGTGTTGCAAAATCTGGAAGCAAAATTAGCTGTGCAGATTCCCGAAGAACGGAAATTAAACGGGCCTTATAGCGGTATTGAAAATTTTGCTTTGCGCACAGGAGCAGGACTGGAGCAGATGATTGTATTGATACGTTCCGGAGCATTCCGTTTTTTGCAGCAGGATAAAAAAGAACTGCTTTGGGAAGCCCACATATTACTGAGCGGTACCGCCTGCAAACAGGATAATAATTTGCTCTTTGGTGCTACGATGCAAAGGCCTGTTTTACCCAGGCTGGAAAGTTCTGTTTTGGAAGACCTCTACGACGAAATTGAACTGCTCGGATTTCCGGTTTCGGGCAGCATGTTTGATTTGCTGCAGTCGGCATTCAGGGGCGAAGTAATGGCCGAAGAAATGTACCAATATGAGGGTAAAATGGTGAGGATGCTGGGCGATTTTGTGGCAGATAAATCCGTAAGAACCAAAAGTGGAACGCACATGAAATTTGGTACTTTTCTTGATGTGAAAGGTGTCTTTTTTGACACGGTACATTTCCCTCCTTCATTAAAGAATTATCCGCTTTATGGCAATGGCGTTTATCTCATTCTGGGCAAAGTAGTGATGGACTTTGGATGCCCTGCGTTGGAAGTGCATAAATGTGCCAGAATGCCTTTGAAACCGGACCCCAGAAGTGAATAAAAATTTTAAAACAACATGGAATACGCAATTGTAGATATAGAAACAACAGGCGGCCATGCCTCAGGCAGTGGCATTACAGAGATTGCCATTCGCATACACGATGGTGTTTCGGTGATTGACTCTTATGAAACATTGATTGACCCACAAAGAGGCATCCCGATTTCCATTCAGTCTCTGACCGGCATTACAGATGATATGCTTTGGGGCAGTCCCACCTTTGATAAAGTGGCCCATCAGATTTATGATTTATTGCAGGGCAGGATTTTTGTGGCGCATAATGTCAACTTCGATTATTCTTTTGTGCGGCATCATCTGGAGAAAGCAGGATATGCATTCAAAGCGCCGAAGCTGTGTACGGTAAGGCTGAGCAGGAAAATAAGACCAGGTTTTCGTTCTTATAGTTTGGGTAATCTGTGCAATGACCTCGATATTCCTCTGGTCAATCGGCACAGAGCAGGCGGAGATGCGGATGCAACGGCTATTTTGTTTTCCAGATTGATGGAGTGGGATACTGAGGGGCATATCAATGCAATGCTCAAAAGAAGTTCGAAAGATCAGGTGTTGCCGCCTAATTTACCTGCAGAACAATTTGAGATATTACCTCAGGTGGCCGGGGTTTATTATTTCAAGAATCAGGTTGGCAAAGTAATTTATGTAGGCAAGGCCACCAATATCCGCAAAAGAGTGGCATCTCATTTTTCGGGGAATAATCCCAATCCGCAGCGGCAAAATTTTCTGCGCGAAATCTATTCCATTGATTTTGAAAAATGCGGTACAGAGCTGATGGCCTTATTGCTGGAAGCTACCGAAATCAAAAGGATATGGCCAAAGTATAACCGGGCACTGAAAAAATTTGAACCCAAATTCGGACTCTATTCGTACGAAGACCGCAATGGTTTTACCCGTTTGGATATTGGTCCTATTACCAAAAGTCAGATAGCGCTGCACGAATTTAATACTTATAGCGAAGCACGGGATATGCTGCACCAATTAGCCGTCAGTTTTGGCTTATGTGCCGCTATGTGTAAGCTGGGAAACTGCAGTGGAGACTGCCACAATCCTCAATTGCTGGAGGCTGAAAGCAATCAGTGTCTTACTTTGTCATCGACTGCTGAATATAATGAACTGGTCAAAACAGCATTGGAACATTTCAGTAAAAATTTGCCCAGTTTTATGCTCTTGGATAAAGGCCGGGATGCCGAAGAAAAAAGCTGTGTATGGATAGAAAATGGAATGTTTTACGGGATGGGTTATATCAATCAGTTTTCGGATATACAATCTTTGACCGAAGTAAAGAATGTATTGACCCGCTACAAGAGCAACTATTATATGATGCAATTGGTGCACAGTTATGCACGAAAGTATCCTTCGAAAGTAATTCCTGTCAAGCCAATGGAAGCGGTAGAACTATACGTAGAACATGATGAACGGCAGAATGAGATTGATTTGTATTAATGCCCGGAATAGGTAAGTGATATTTGGGCTGAAGTACGCAATGATTTGGCTTTCCCTTTTATTTTTTGTTAGTATTGGACTACTTGTTTCAGATGATGCTCCAGATGTGCAACATAATCATTGATTAGAAATGCTAATGTTGCAATTTTTGCTTCTCCGATGTTAACTCTGGCGTTTAACTTATGTTGAGGAATTCTCTTGATTAATTGCAATAGTTGACGGTTATAGACTGCCCAAAAGGAAATAATCTGGAGCTTATCGATTTGTTGATAGTAGTTGTATTCGTTCCATTTGTTTTGATCATAAATGATTGAAGGAATGTCCTCAAATTGTGCTCTTACAAACCGTTGGTGATTATTGACAGCACTATCAATGAGGTGGCCAATAATTTCCTTTTTGCTCCATTTGTTATTTGATGGTTTTTCGGAAAATATGATTTCATCGATATTCAGTAATAAGTCTGGAATCGTATCACACAAAATTTGAAGTCTGGCAATGGAAGTCCCTATCATTTGTTCATCATTAATGTTTGTATAAAAATTTGAGCAGATTTACGGAAAATGAGGGGATGAAAACATGAAAAATAAAATATATCTAAATGGTTTTTTGGGTAAACTATTTTGAATACGTTTTAAAGGTATTTTTGTAGACCAATATTAGTATTATTTATGGAACATGATTCAACTCCTTTTAATAAGGAGAGATTGCCTTTGTTTGAAAATATTTTTTGCCTTTCCAGTGATTTAATTTGTGTAGTTGCAGCCGAAGGATTATTCAAAGCAATTAATCCGTCATTTGTGCATTTGCTTGGCAAGGAGAATGAACCCATATTGACCGAAACTTTATTTGATTTGTTGCATCCCGATGACTCGGTTGTTATGAGGCGGCAACTTGAGGATTCAATAAGAGAACAAAAAGCTTTTCAAGCGACGAACAGAATTCTAACCGGACAAAATTTATATTGTACAATTCAATGGAATGTCACTCCGGATAGTTCAGGTACAGAATGGTATTTTATTGGCAGAGATATTACTGAAGACAGAATAAAGCAGGAACACCTGAAATATAATGAGCAACAGCTTAGCGCTTTTTTTGAAAATTCGCAGGGCTTTATGTGTACGCATGATTTGAAAGGTAATTTTCTTACCGTTAATAGTGCGGGAGCATCTTCTTTAGGATATTCAAAGGACGAAATTTCCCGATTGAGCCTTTTTGATATTGTCCATAAATCCAGACATCAGTTTTTAGAATCTTACCTGCGCGAAATAAAAAGCAAAGGAAACCTAAAAGGGCAAATGGTTGTCAGAGATAAATCTGGTGCCATCCATTTTTGGATGTTCAATAATGTTCTTGAAAAAGACATGGATAATAAAGAATATGTTATTGGAAATGCTATTGACATTACCGATAGATATCTGCTCGAAGAAGATTTGAAGAAAACCAAAGAGCTATTAGAGCAAACCAACAATGTAGCCAGGATTGGTGGTTGGGAATATAATATTGAAAAGAAAGCTTTATTCTGGACACTTGTCACCAAAAGGATTCATGGAGTTGCTGCAGATTATATCCCTGACCTTGAAAGTGGTATCAACTTTTACAAGGAAGGTGAGAACAGGAAGACAATAAGGCAGGCGGTTTCCAATGCAATTGAACAAGGGCTTAACGCAGACTTGGAATTGCAAATTATTACCAGAAAGGGTAACGAAATCTGGGTAAGGGCAATTATTAATTCTGAATTTCAAAACGGGATTTGTAAGAGAATCTATGGAACCATTCAGGATATTGACCAAAGCAAAAACGCCGCTTTAGAGGTAAGTCGCTCACGAAAATTATTTAAAGATGTCTTAAGCTCAGCATCTGAAGTAAGTATTATTGCAACAGACCTTAACGGGTTGATTACCTTGTTCAATTCCGGAGCAGAAAAATTATTAGGTTATAGGTCCGAAGAATTAATTGGGAAGCATAATCCGGGTATTTTTCATTCGCCCGAAGAGGTGACTCAAAGAGGCATAGAACTTACAAAGCAATTAGGTTTTAGTGTTGAAGGCTTTAATGTTTTTGTTACAATGGCCAATCTCATTGGCTCGGAAAAGCGCGAATGGAAGTATATCAGAAAAGACGGGACTCAGAGAACAGTTTCGTTGGTCGTTACACCCATCAAAGATATTAATAATACCACCAATGGTTATCTTGGCGTTGCAACAGATATTACCGAAACAAAAGTAATAGAGCGTGCACTTAATACCGAAAGGGCTCGTTTATCAGCATTTGTGCAACATGCCCCCGCAGCTGTGGCTATGCTGGATGCCAATATGAAATATATTGCTGTCAGCAATCGTTGGATTGAAGATTATCACTTAAGCGAGCATAAGGTCGTAGGTCAATCACACACAGAACTTTTTCCGGCAGTATTTGCTCATAGCACAGAGCTGCAAACCAGAGTGTTGAATGGTGCAGTAGAAAGAAAGGAAGAAGATGTTTTCAGGTTTCCGGGAGAGGCAGAAGATCAGTACATATCCTGGGAAATGCGTCCATGGTATAAATTTGACGACACCATTGGCGGTGTGATGATGTTTACTCAAAATATCACCTCAATTGTGAAGCAGAGAGAGGAATTGAAGGTGGCTAAATTTAATGCAGAATTGGCCAGCGTGGCCAAATCGGAGTTTCTGGCCAATATGAGCCACGAAATCCGAACACCATTAAATGGAGTAATTGGTTTTACCGATTTGTTGCTCAAGACTAAACTTGAAGAGACCCAATTTCAGTATTTAACAGTTGTCAACCAATCTGCCAATACCTTATTGAGTATCATTAATGATATCCTTGATTTTTCTAAGATAGAAGCAGGTAAGCTGGAACTGGATACTGAGAAAGTAGACTTATACGAGATGTCTAGTCATGCGGTTGATATCATTAGCTACCAAATACAAAATAAAGGGTTGGAGATGCTTTTGAATATCGATGCTCATTTGCCTCGGTTTATTTATTGCGACTCAGTACGCTTAATGCAAATTTTGGTTAATCTACTAAGCAATGCAACCAAGTTTACCCAACAAGGAGAGATTGAATTGAAAATTCAACTAATGGATACCAATGGCGGAGATTCTCTGATAAGATTTGGTGTCCGGGACACTGGTATAGGCATTAATGAAGATAAACAGAATAAAATATTTGAAGCCTTTGCTCAGGAGGATAGCTCAACCACGAAAAAATATGGTGGTACGGGTCTTGGTTTGACGATTTCGAATAAGTTATTGGGCTTAATGGGAAGCCGCCTTAATGTAGAAAGTAAGTTGGGACAGGGTAGCTATTTTTATTTTGATTTGAAGCTAAAATCAGAGGTAGGAGAGCCCATTGAATGGGAGAATCTGGAGCGTATCAAGCAGGTGCTTATTGTAGACGATAATGAAAATAACAGAACGATATTGAGGCAAATATTACTGCTGAAAAATATAGTTTGTACTGAAGCAAAAAACGGACTTGAAGCATTGCAGTTATTGAGTAAGGGAAATACCTACGACGTTATTATTATGGACTATAACATGCCATTTATGAATGGTATAGAAACAATCAAGAATATCAGGGAAGGCTTTTTGGCTTCATCCGAGCAGCCTGTGGTATTACTATATAGTTCGTCCAATGATGAAGAGATTATCAGGGCCTGTGAGGATTATAAGGTCAATCGCAGATTAGTAAAGCCTGTTAAGATGCAGCAGATTTATACAGCATTATCGCAATTAAATATTAAAGAGGAGCAGATACAATTGTCCGAGAAGAAAGAGTATAATTTTGGTAAATTCTCCGTATTGGTTGCCGAAGATAATTTAATCAATATGATGCTTGTTAAGACATTAATTGGAAAAATTGCTCCGGACGCTACTATCATTGGCGCCGTCAACGGTATTGATGCAGTCAATAAATGTAGAATTCATAATCCGGATATTATTTTAATGGACATTCAAATGCCGGACATGAATGGATATGAAGCGACGAAATCTATCCGAAGTGAGGTTCAATACGTCAATCCAATTATTGCCTTGACTGCTGGTAATGTATTGGGCGAAAAAGAGAAATGTATCAGCATGGGAATGAATGATTTTGTGGTCAAGCCAATCAACGAACAATCGATAGTTACGATATTCAGTAAATGGTTAAGTGGAACTAGTATTGAATTTAATGAAAGTAAGGATGCCCAGGAAGGACAACATGCGACGATTCATTTTGATAAAAGACAGTTTTATTCAAATTTTGACCCAAGTCATATTTCGCCTGAGATTATCCAATTAATCAGAGATGAGCTGAGCTCAATGCTGCAAACTTTGACGCTGAATTATGAAGCAAAAGATATCTTGGCACTTAATAGAATGGGACATAAGTTAAGAGGTAGTTCTGTGACCTGTGGTTTTAACCGTTTAGGAGACTTAGCAAAAAAGGTTGAAGTGTTGAAGACTTTTTCGGAGGATGAAGCTGGGAAGTTGGTACAAGAAATTAATAGCGAAATACTATTGGTGAATGATATGATGGCTCAGTTGTAAGTGGTCCTTTTGCCGATTAAGGGAGTTAAATAATACAAACAAAGGTCAGAAAATACAAACAGGAGTATTTGTAAAACGCAAATAAACTAATAGGGGGAAATGATTAACATGACAGATAAAGCTGCGTTGCCTGAAACTACTAAAATACTGGTAGCAGAGGATAGTTTGATTAACAGGAAATTATTGGAGTTGCATTTTCAAAAGCAACAAATTGCAGCAGATTTTGTTGAGAATGGTCTGGAAGCCATTGAAAGGCTATCAGCTACTGAATCATATAGTTTGGTGTTATTGGATATTGAAATGCCAGAAATGAATGGTTATGAAACCGCTAGGCATATCAGGACGGTGATGAAAAGTAATATCCCTATAGTGGCCATGTCTGGCTATTCCGATATTCAGGAAAAGGAACGATGCATTCAGTCAGGTATGAATAATTATGTTTCAAAACCAATCGATATGAATCTCCTTTATTCTATACTGAATGATTTGATAAAGGTAGACTATAAACAAAAGGAAGTGCTTAATGATTCCAGCCTGCAGAAATTTGATTTTATAGATCTTAGCTATTTTAAGGCATTGTCGGGCGGAAGGCCGGAGTTTGAACTGAATATTTTCGAGATGTTGATTGAAGATATTCCTTTGCAATTGTTGGAAGTGATTAGTTCTATTGAGGCTGAGGATCTTAAGGAAGCTGCCCAAATTGTACATAAGATGAAATCATCATTGACGATGATTGGTATTCAGAAAATTCAACCCTTGGTAGCTAATCTGGAGCAAGAACTAAATCTTGGGAAATTAAATGAGCACTATCTAAAGGATTTGAGAGAAATACAGACAACTGTCAAATCCGCTATAGCAGAGTTAACAGTTGTGCATGCTCAGTTAAAGAGGCAACTTAATCGTTGATTTTAAGTAATTGGTAACTCTACCTTAAATTCGGTGCCGCTTCCAGATCGACCTTTTGAAATGTTTAATGTGCCTTCTAAGGATTGAATCAGGTGTAATACTAATTGCAATCCAAAACCAAACCCTTTTTCGCCTTCTGTGCCTGAGCCGGAAGAATGTTTGCTTGATAGAATTAACTTGATTGTTTGTTCATCAATGCCAATACCATTGTCTGTCACAACAATATTTAGGAAGGAAGTATCATTTCTCATTTCAACACTAAGTTGAACCTTAATGCCTCCATTTGAGGGAGTGAATTTTATGGCATTTGATATCAGATTTCCTGCAATCTGCAGGAGCTTACTTTTGGCTGGCAATTTTACCTCTGTAGTTGTAAGGTTATTGATTTCGAGATGTATGTTTTTGTTTTTAGCCTGAGGCGTATAAAGCTGATACAGCTTTTCTTTAAACGATGATAGTGTCAATCCTTCATTTGTCATCTTTTTGACCTCACTGCTCAGTATTTCATCCGCAAGCTCCAGAATTGAATTTCCACTTTTATGTATCAGGCTAATCATGTCCAAAACATCGTTGATTTTGTTGCTTTGGCCTTGTGTAGACATATATTCGGCAAGGCCTACAATGCCGCTTAAAGGGCCACGGATATCATGTATTACTTTGTTTTGAGTAGATGTTGTTTCCTCAACTTTATATTTTAATGCTTCAATCAATTTTAAAGCCTTTAAACGATTCACAATTTCGGTTGCAATGATTTTTAAAAGCTCAATTTTCTCCGGTGACAATTTTTTTGGCTTATTATCGATAACACACAATGAGCCTATGTTTTGTCCTTGAACATTAATAGGCAGGCCAAAATAGTAGCGCAAATTAAGCGTGCTTGTTACAAAATCTTTATCCGCAAAACGAGCGTCAAGACTGAGGTCAGGAATTTCAAAATAATGTTCCTCAGCAATTGTGTATTGGCAAATAGTATCTTCTCTGTTTACAGGTCCCGAGTCCATTCCATAATTAGAAATTACCCACTGAGTATAAGTGTCAATTATGCTTACTAACGATATTTCTGTACCTGCTATTTTGGCTGCCAATCTGGCTAGATCGCTGAAGTTGTTGTTGAAATTTGTATAGTCCAGATCTAGGTCTGATAGAGCAAGAATTCGCTCCATTTCATTATTGGTCATTACCATAAACGTGAGTTGCTTATCAATGTACGAAATGCAGAGTCATTTGGTTTGAGGTTGCAAACCTACGAAGCTAATGCCAAGTGCTGAAATGGATTAGGGAATAACTCAGCTTTTTTTATTAGTAAAGTAATTAGGCTTAATCGCAAGGATATAAGGCTTGACTTTTCATTTTTATATTTTACTCTTTTTTTCAATTTAACTTGTTTTAAAAATTGGGTTTTGATTTTAGCAATGAATTCTAAAGCAAAATTGTCTTTTGGTAAATAATTGCGGTGTGATGGGTTATGATAAAATTTTTGTTTTCAGAATGATATAAAATTGAATTGAGCGCTTGCATGAGAAGGAAATTATGTAAGCCAATGATGATAATCGTGTAAATAATTTAAATGCCCGTTTTGCAATTTTGCTATGACGATATTTTCATAAAAATATTTTATGCGCTATTCGGAAATTTTCTTTTTCATAATATTGTTGACGAGCTTAACCCCTTTTTCAAAACATCGATTAATGGTGAGTAGCCCTGCTTTTGCCGGTAATCAAATGATTCCTGCTGAGTACTCATGCGAAGGTGTTGATATGAACCCTCCATTGCACATAGATAATATACCACAAAATGCTATTAGCCTAGCTATTATCATTCACGATCCTGATGCCGGCGTGAAGGGTGGTTTTACACATTGGGTGGTATGGAATATAGAAGTCAGTAAGGATATTCCAAGGAATTTTAATAGTGGTGATATAGGTCTGAACAGCGAGTTGAAAAATCGCTATAAAGGTATGTGCCCGACTTCAGGTACACATTACTATCATTTTATAGTTTATGCTCTGGACGCTAAACTGGGTACAAACATTAATGTTGATAAGAAGAAACTAGAAGAAATGATGCGGGGGCATATACTGGCCAAAGGAGAATTAGTAGGACTTTATAGAAAACCATCAAGTAATTATTCAGAAAAGCAATAGGATTAGAATGTGATAACCAAAAATGAACTGTATATGAAAAGGGTATTTGAAGTAATGCTGACAATAGGATTAGGTATTTTTACACATAGTTGTACTACGGATAGCCAGGCTACAGATGGCAAAAATGAAGCAGAAACTGCTGCTACTGATTGCCTGTGTAACCAATGCCCATGTAAAGGATATAAAGATGCCAATGGTGATAAGGTATGTGACAATCAGAGGGCAGATGAACCAAGTATGAATTGCGATCATCATAGCGATGATCATGAATTATTGGCCAAATAATTACACTAGACTACAGCATCTTGTTGTCAACCATATTGAAAAAATCCATTGGCTGAAAAGTACGCCAGTTA
Organism: Bacteroidota bacterium; assembly: GCA_040387755.1. Lineage (GTDB taxonomy): Bacteria > Bacteroidota > Bacteroidia > Chitinophagales > Chitinophagaceae > Rurimicrobium. Next base: position 277,666 of record JAZKDB010000001.1, read on the forward strand.
GGGATATCCAATAGTGTGATGTAACGTTCCAGGTTCATTTGTTTGAAATCGTATTGTGTAGAAGAGGGCATATTCACAGAGACTATCCAGCCTCCATATTCAGCAATATCGCTCTGCCATTCTTCATAATAATCGGTATCGCTGCTATGAAAGTTGAGTACATTTTCAGTAATCAATATGAATTTATGAACACCTCGCTGTACCATGCCATCAATCAGTTCACGCTTTAATTGCATGATGTCGTTTTCAATGGCATCGTTCCATTCGCCAATCATTTCTATAATAGCGAAGTTGAAATCATAGTCAGCAAACAATACTTTCAGGTAAAGTGTCCGTGATCCAAATTCGTCCCACTGCGGGTGGATATAATAATTGTACACCGTGTTTGAATACTCAAACTCGCTGTAGCTGCGCCCAAAAAAAGGTGAGCGCTCATCTTCTTCGGCTGTATAGAGGTGTCTCCAGTTATAATATGGTTCTATTTCCTGCATCAGTAAACCAATCCTGTTATCCCGGCATGCGGGCAATATATTTTTGCATTTCCTTAATCTGATCTACCACTTGTACATTGGTTGGCTTACAGGCTTTTGCTTTGGCAAAGTACTGTTTCGAAGCCCTGAAATCGCGGCGCTGCATACAAATAGAGCATAATTGCAAATAAGCACTTGCTTCATTGTCTTTGTCAGGCAGACCCAGAGAAAGTGCTTTACGAATATGTTCGTAAGCCTCTTTGGTATTCCCTTTTTTCTGAGCAATAGCACCTAATTGCAAATAAGCAGTTCCTTCGAATCCTTTTTCTGTAATACCGGCATCCAGACTTTTGCGCAAACTTGTTTCGGCTTTATCAAGATCATCGGTCATAGAATGCATATTGGCTTGCAACATATGATAAGAAGAACGGACCGGCTTGTATAATAAATTAGGGTACTTAACTCTTGCTAATAATTTTTCTGCTCCTTCCAGGTCACCATTTTCTACATAACCTTGTATCAGAGACATCGGGCCAATCAGGAAATGGGCAACAACCATTAATATGGCGATTAGCATCGGAATCCAGGCTATCCACCACGTTACTTTAAAGCCAATCCAAAAGCCTAAACCCAAAAGGACAATCGCAATTGCGATACGATTGAATACTAAAAAATGTCTTAATTTGATATTCATTTCTTTTCTGTAAAAATTGTTCGCAAAGGTAGTGGCTAATTTTGAGTAAAACGAGCGATTTTTAATGGAATTGAGCTTTCTGGACAGAAAGCAATCAGGATTTTGTTTCTTTGCGGCGTGATGATGGCCCTGTTTTATATTTTTTCAATCTGTATTGTGGTGCAAACGCTCTTTGCAGTATGGATGCTTTGGGCAGGTAGTGGCAATAAGGAGTTGCCGGCCGAATCGGAGGGTAAACCTCTGTCCATTATTATTTGTGCTCATAATGAGGCAGAAAATCTGAATAAAAATTTGCCATTAATTCTTCAGCAATCACATACTGATTTTGAAGTGATTGTTGTTAATGATGATTCGGATGATGATAGTGCCATTATTCTTCATGAATTATCTGGTCAGTATGCGCATTTGGTTGTCGTTAATATCAGTAAAGGGGAGGAAAGATTGCTGCCAGGGAAGAAATTTGCACTAAGTAAGGGTATTGAATCAGCAAAAAATGAATATTTACTGCTTTGTGATGCTGATTGCGCTCCTGCTTCGGCAAATTGGGCTTTGCTAATGAGTAAACGCTTAAATCCACCTGTAGAAATAGTAGCAGGATACGGAGCTTACACCAGAACTTCCTACTGGTTGAATACCTTTATTCGTTGGGAGACTGTACACACCTTTTTGCAATACAGTAGTTATACCAAAACAGGAATGCCTTATATGGCTGTAGGGCGAAATCTGGCATGCACCAAGACTGTTTTGAAGGCTGCACAAGCCAGTCCTGTATGGGCTTCAATGCCTTCGGGCGACGATGATTTACTGATGCTTCTGAAAGGCAAAAGGAATAATGTTGCCATAACTTCTGATTCCGATTCTTTCACGTATAGCGAAGCAAAATCGGATTTCGGAGATTGGTTGAAGCAAAAGCAAAGACATCTTTCGACAGGTAAATTGTACAAATCGCATATTCAGTTTTTGTTGAGCCTCTATGGTTTCTCTCATGGATTGATGTGGCTTTTGGCATTGATTCTCTGCTTAGCAAGCAAGGCTTATTTAATCTCATCGATGCTGATTTTACGCTGCATGTTGGTATGGTGTCTCTGGGCAATTACTGCCGACAATCTGAAGGAAAGAAAACTAATTCTCTGGCTACCATTTTGTGATGTCGCCTGGGCTATTTATAACTTAATTTTGTCGCCATATATTTTCTACAAAACAAAAAAGCAATGGAAGTAATACTGAAATATTTTGATGACTTTACAGATACACAGCTGACTCAGCTAGAGGCATTGGAAGGTTTGTATACAGATTGGAACGAGAAGATTAATGTCATTTCGCGAAAGGATATTGATAGTCTGTACGAAAGGCATGTATTACATTCACTGGCCATTGCAGCAGCCGCAAATTTTAATGACGGTGCAGAAATTATTGATATTGGTACCGGCGGTGGATTTCCAGGTATACCTCTTGCTATTTATTTTCCTGAAGTTCAGTTTTTATTAGCAGACAGCATTGCCAAAAAGCTGAAAGTGGTACAAGATGTTGCTGATCAGATCGGACTTAAAAATGTTCAGGTCCAACATACCCGCATTGAAGATATTAAGAACAGGAAATTTGATTTTGCCGTTTCAAGGGCGGTGGCTCCATTAGGAGATTTATGGAAATGGGCAAGACCAATTTTACGCACCGGGCATAACAGTGAGGAGTATGGCAATGGTCTGATTTGCCTTAAAGGCGGTGATTTAGCTCAGGAATTTGCCGAATCCGGATTGAAGCCAAGAATGCTACCTGTAAACAGAATATTCGAAGAACCTGGTTTCGAAGAAAAGTACGTTGTATATGTTCCTCGCTAGCATCTTCTGTTTGACGATTTGAATAATTGACAATTGATTTATATTTTACACCAGAGAATACTAATTGTTTGTCTGTTTACTAATTCCATATTTACTCTTTCTCTCACGGATTGATGCGATTCTTACTTTTGTTCACCATTCTATTGCTGCAGATTGCCAAGCCGGTATTTGGGCAGGAGCAATTGCGTGCACAGAAGATGCTGTACAAGGCACAAACCTATAAATCAAAAAAGGATACAGCGCGTGCTTATCGCAATGCCTTGAATGCATTGAATGAGTTTCCTGCTTATGAAGATGCCTATAGTACTTTGGGTCAATGGTATTTTGATGCAAGGTATTATATCCGTGCAGCAAGATTATTCAGGGATGCTACCCAGCGTTGTACGAACGGTGTTCAAAAATTTTCATTGCCTGCTGCAAGAGCCTATTTATTTGCGCAAAAGCCTGACTCTGCATTGTATTGGCTGAGTATGGGTAATGTAAAAAATGCAGAGGCCAGAAAAATTGAAGCTCAAGCCAGAATGTTGATTTCCATGAGAATACCGAAGGATACCAATCAGGTGAGGAAATTGAGCATCCGCATCAACTCTAAATTTCCTGAATTTTTTCCTTCTCTTTCAGCAGACGGGCAGACGTTAAATTTTACCCGCCGGATTAATGGCGTCAATGAAGATTTTTTTAATGCTCATCCAGACTCTTGCGGAGATTGGTTTACAGCCCGTAACATGGGTTATCCACCCAATACAGCTGCTCAGGAGTCTGCCCAGACTATTTCTTCTGACGATCATTATTTGTTTTTTATGCGTAGCGATAACAGGTCAGAGAATGGATGGGGCAGAGGTGGTTGTGATTTGTATTTGGCGTACCGCAAAGCAACCGATAGCCCCTGGACAGCTGCTGAAAGCTTTGGTGCAACAATTAATACCCCTGCATTTGAAGGAATGCCTTCTCTGTCTCCCGATATCAGTGATTTATACTTTGTAAGCGACCGGCCAGGTGGATATGGTGGTCTGGACATCTGGGTGTCACATTTCAAATTTGGCTTATGGCAATTACCGATAAATTTGGGTCCTAAGATAAACACAATGGGCAATGAAACTGCACCATTTATTAGTTCCGATAACCATACTTTATACTTTTCGTCAGACGGACATCTGGGATTAGGTGGAAGTGATTTATTTTTTAGTAAAAGAATTTCTGATACACTTTGGGAAGTACCTGCTAATCTGGGTACACCCATTAATTCCGCCAATGATGACAATTCCATTTTTGTTTGCCCGGATGGATTTCATGCATATTTTGCAAGTGACAGAGGAAATACCGGAGGCGATTTTGATATTTATGAAACAACTTTACCCTCGGCAGCAGCACCAGAAGCCACCGCATTTGCATTATGCTATGTCCTCGATAGTCTTACAAAAGATCCTGCTATGCTAGGTAGTATTACTTTGTTTGATTCTTTAGGAAATGAAATAGCCCAATATCACGCCAATAAAGGAGATGGGAGTATTTTGATGAGCTTACCTTTAAATAAGACATTTAATTATTCGGTAAGAGCATTCAATTATACAAGCAGTGAAGGTTCCATCAGTTTTCCTGAAGCCTGTCCTAAATGGTGCGAATTAAGCTTCCCGCTTTTGCCAAAAAATTATGTAAAACCTACTAAAGACAGCTTGGTGTTGACGGTTCATTTTGCGAAAAATGTAGTCGTTCTCAATGATACACAAATAGTAGCGATAGAATCCACAATTAGAGACTGGAAGGATAAGGAAGACCTGAATGTTTTTGTTAATAGCTATACCGATAATACAGGTACACCGATTATCAATACAGAAAAGTCTACTATCCGGGCAAACACAATTACAGAACTTATTATTAAAATGGGTTTTGACCCGGCAATCATTACCACTACAGGATTTGGTGATTCTAGTCCTGTTGCGCCAAATGACAGCCCTGAAAATCAAAATTTAAACCGACGGGTTGAGCTGGTTGTGCGATGGTCTTATTAGACAAGCTTATATTTAAATTCGTGATAGCCAAAGTTGACCAACAGGCAATGAGCTGTTTTTGAAAAAGAGTTGACTCCGCCTTCCTCCTGCAATTCCCACTCATTCCCATCCGACATCGTACGTACTACAAGATATATAGCAGGTTCGGATGAGGCACAATTTATTTTTATAGTATCCGGATATAGTTCAAGGCCTGACTTATTGCCGCACAACTGATATTTATATCCCAGATTATCCAGCTCAAAGATTAGTGTCCATAAATAGAAATCCTTTTGAAAATGATTTCCCAATAATTTATAAATATTGCTGCAACTGTTTACTAAAGTAGAACACAATTCTATCGACAAAGAGGTTGCTTCTACCAATAATTTATCACTTTTATACATGGCTGATTAAAATTTTGGGTGTGGAATTCAGCTTGTTTTAATCACTTCAATTAGTCCTTTATTATTTTAAAGGATTCTTCTTTGTTTGATTCCAATGAATATATTTTCAGGAAGTAAGTCCCCTTTTTCAGCTCAGAAATGTCTAATAAAAATTTGTTGTTTTGTGCTCTGTTGATATCCATTTGACTAATTAATTTCCCCTCAATGGAATATATCTTAAGAGAATTTTGTCCAATGTTTAAATGCTCAATTGTAACAAAATCCTGAGATGGATTGGGATAGATTTTTACATTTGTTGATGGGCATTTTGTATTAGCTTTCATTGTAGATGATCTGACACTTGAACCATCTATCATTTTCATTTCCACAATATAGAAGTTACTAGATTCAGACGCTGTAGTATGGGTATATTGGTAATTTGAAATATTTTTTATTGCACTGACAGTACCTATTGGCTTGTAATCTTTCCCATTATTGCTGTGCATAATTGTGAAAAATTCTGCGATACTCTCAGCACCAATAGCCCATTTTAATTCGATATTGCATTGTTTACCTGTCGCTATGTTGCTCAGGAAATGTAAAGGCAATGGGTGCGAAGGGTCTGCGCTTTTGGTAAAATAACTTTCTTCTGCTGTACCAGATGTAGCCAGTGTACTATAGATTCTGCTGCGCATACTTGACCCGCCCAGTACACCCGAAGGGGTAATCAGTGACCCAACAGAGCCGCTGCCTGGTGTATTGCTTTGCCAGGCAGAGGTAGAGTAAGGTATGGTGTTGTCGCCGGTTGGGTTAGGGGCTGTAGCACTCCATTGTGTGATAAAATGGCTTACGTCATCAAATCCTGACTGATTAGTAATTGAGTTATGTTGAAGATTGATATTGCTGCCGGAGCCCGAAACATCTCCAAAAATGTGCCAGGTACGCTGTATTCCGTCTGCAGGAAAACCACCTGTGCCAGGGTCTGTTGTAGCTTCGACTGAAGCGCTGGAAAGATAATCCTGAACACTTACATGTATTGTATTGGCGCTGATATTGCTGATTTGTACGGGTGTATAATCTCCGTCAGCTATTCCTACCGGAAAGACAAATGCACTGGTGTGATTTTCTTTTACCACATGGCTTAGTATACTGTTATTGGTAATAATCATTCGCGCAGGTCTGTAATTGAATATAGCAGCATCATTGTCAAATCTCAAATCTCCCGGTACACTACTTCCCAGTATTATATCTGCACCATCTACTGATAAGAAAACATTTCGACCAACATAAATTGTTGAGGCACTCGTATTGTTGGTCCATCCGGCTGATAGATGGGATAAGGGAAAAGTCATTTCAGACAGTTGCATGCCATCTGCATTTTGCAAAAGCATATCTACATCAAGACTGTTGGCAGTTGCGTTGCCATCAACGAGTGTGGTGCTTGCGGCTCCACTGGCAGCCGAGGGGTTGTAATATTCAATTCTGCCACTGCCGCTAATGATAGTTGTGGGGTCTATCACTATCTGCCGTGCATAAATTTCCCAGACTCCTTCGATATTATGTGTGCCGGGGCCTATATAAACCGTTTCGCTGACATCAACACTGGTGCCACCCGATGCTACACTTTTTGTAGCTACAGAGCCACCATAGCTGCTTATTGAGCCTGGCAATTGTGCGTTGACTTCACCGACAGAAATAAGCAAAATGGTATAACAATAAAGTATTTTTTTGAACATCGTAATAATTGTTGGGTAGTGGATTTGCAAGAGTTGAAAAGCCTATTTGATTCTGATGTCATTGCCAATTCTGTAGAGGCCACCACTTGGTAAGCTTACATCTGCCGTTGCTGCAGCATCTGATGCGTATGTAGGCAGGCTGGGAATGAGTACGATTAATCCGTTTACTGATGCTCCAGAGGTAGAAGTGCTGGACACGACGAAGGCATTACTTCTGCTGGCACTACTTGATCCATTTCCTACAGTAAAAAGTGTATTTGAGATTGGTGTATTAAAGCGACCTACCACACAAGAGTTGACCATTGATGAATTAATGATGTTCCCTTGCCCTGTAACAAATGACTGGCTTGAAGAATCTATGTTTTGGTAGCCAAATATTGCTGCACTTCTTGCTCTTTCAATTGTATTGTTAAATCCACCTATAGTAGACCCATCACTATATCTCATGTCATTTTGGTATCCAAATACTGCACAGTTGGCCGATGTTATTAGGGTATTGGATTGTCCGGCAATGACATTAAAATGGGTGGCTAAATTCAGGGATACATTGGGTACACCATCCAGGTCAATTTGATTGTCGCCTCCTGAGATCAGATTTGCCGCTAATAAAGAAGTTACAGCGCCACCTGAGTTTTCAATTCTGTTTTGCAAACCGAATACAGCACTTGCATTAGCTTGCTGATTAAGGTAATTGCCATTTCCCGCTACCAGACTATTAAAGGCAGAGTCATTATTCGCGTCTCCAAATACCGCTGAAAAATGTGAAGTTGAAGACAACTTGTTGTCTCGCCCGCCAACGATTGAATTGTTTGATTCGACTTTGTTTCTGAGACCAAAAGCTGTTGAAGCAATACCTGAAACCGTATCTCGCTGACCCCAGCTAAAACTTTCTGTTCCTGTCCCAAAACCCAGGCTACCTCCGTATGCATTTGCATTTTGACCGATTATCATTCTGGTAAGGCCATTGGTTCCAAAGGACAAATTAGTTGCATCGTTTGTACCCAAAAAATTGGAGCTGCCAACTGCTGTTCCTATGGTATTCGAAGAACTCAATCCTGTGTTTCCCAAAATCGACCAATAAGTACTATCTGCCTGAATCTTTTGCTGGCCGGAGTTGGCAACCCATACTGTTCCATTCCAATAGTATACTCCAATTCCTCCGGCAATAACCGGAGCGGTTTTCGTGCCTGTCATTGCAGCATTCGTATTGTATACAGTGATGCCTCCGGAGATAGGGCTACCCGTAAGCCCCCAAACTGCTGTATTCGTCAGGCTGACCCTCGGCATCAGGAAACCCTTATTATTGCTTTCTACTTCAAATACTGCACTTGGGTCAGGAAGACTCGGAGACCCTATAACGGTACCATCTTTAATTTTGCCCTGCGCTACTGCACTAAGCGAATAGATAAGGAAACTTACTGTCAGATAACTGAACTTTTTCATTGGTTTTATTTTTTGATTAATTTGTTCGTTTGTACAAATGCCTATAATTAAAGAAATGCAATGGCATAGCAGTAAATGCTTTAGGTATGTTTTTTATGCCTTTGAGGGCACAAAAAACTGACTAATAAGCCCTAAGTGGGATGAGTAGGTAGCTTAAAAAACGAACCTAAATCAATAGCCCGATAGGATATTGATTCATTTTATAGATTTGATTATTGGTTGGTTGGGTCAGATTGCAAATAATAGTTGCCCTTGATGAGCATTTTAATTGTCTGAAACTGACTATCTAAAAAATCCTGGACTAATACTACGGTTATATATTAAGCCCTTGATTCTTACCCGAAAGTATTAACCTGAGATAAGGGAGGAAGATTTATTACACTATCGGTGTGTTTTTCTACGTGATAGGTTTGTTTCGCAGACAATATTCCTTTTTACCTATTTCAGAACGAGTCTGGTTGTTTTTTAGGGATAAGTGCTTATAAGTTTACTCCACCTGAGAATATGGTGCTGAAACAAAAAAAGAATAGCATCGCTATTCTTTTTATTTCAATTAGGATTGTCTTTTTGAAATGCTCTAATTAGGTAGTGAGTATATAAGTCATTTCCTGTAAATCCAGAGGTATGTCTGCTTTTTGCTTTACCACTTCTGTAAATGGAGTAAATACTATTTTACCATTGATTTGGCCAGCCATAACCTGATGTTTCCCTTTTCGTAATGCGTTGACAGCAGCATATCCCAATCTGCTGGCCAATACTCTATCGGCAAAACTGGGGGAACCACCTCGTTGTATATGGCCAAGAATGCATACCCGGACATCAGCTTCAGGTAATTCGGATATTATTTTTTTTCTGACATCTTCTGCACCGCCAAAATCATCCCCTTCTGCCACTACCAAAAGATGCACGTTTTTTTTACGTCGTTCATCATCCCTGATTTTTTGAATAACCAGATTTATATCTGTTTTCAATTCCGGAATAAGAATATCTTCTGCACCGCAGGCTATGCCGCTGTTTAAGGCTATATATCCGGCATCCCTGCCCATTACTTCTACTATGAAAAGCCTGTTATGTGCATCGGCAGTATCCCTGATTTTATCAATGGCTTCTACAGCAGTATTAACAGCTGTATCAAAGCCAATCGTAAAATCGGAACCGGCTAAATCTTTGTCTATTGTGCCGGGCAATCCTACTGCGGGAATTGGGTATTTTTCGAAAAACGCATTCGCTCCCCTGAATGTTCCATCACCACCTATCACCACCAATCCTTCAATCCCATGTTGTTGTAATTGACTATAGGCTTTTGCCATGCCTTCTTCTGTCATAAATTCTTTACTGCGGGCTGTTTTGAGAATTGTACCACCACGCTGTATGATATTCGATACATCGGTTGTGACCATTTTATAAATATCCCCCTCTATCATTCCCTGATAACCTCTGCGAATACCATAGACCTCCAGTTGATGATAAATAGCTGTGCGTACTACAGCTCTGACGGCTGCATTCATTCCTGGGCTATCGCCACCAGATGTCATTACTCCAATTTTTCTCATAATTATTTGTTATTCGGAATCCGTATCAAATATACAATTCTAATGAAAGCATGAGGCAGTAAAGTTTTTACAAAAAAATTATCAATCCAAGTGTATATAATAGGGTAAGAATATTTAACCTTGTGTCTGTAAAAAAGTATCAATGGAAGATTTTTCAGTGGAACAAACTTTTGCTACTGGCGAAAAAATACAATTGCTCAGTAACCAGATTGCCACAGTTATCCGTGGCAAGAAGCCTCAAATAGAAATGGTTATTACCTGCCTTCTTGCTGGCGGCCATATTTTGATGGAAGATAATCCCGGAACAGGAAAGACGGTATTGGCCAGGAGCTTGGCACACGCTATTTCGGGAAGCAAAGACGGTAGTGCCGTGAGTTTTAAACGGGTTCAGTTTACACCCGATTTATTGCCCATGGATTTGATAGGTACCTATATTTTCGATGACAAAACAAATGAGTTTGTCTTCAAAAGAGGTCCTTTGTTCTGTAACATTCTTTTAGCAGATGAAATTAACCGCGCATCACCCAAAGTACAAAGTGCCTTGCTGGAGTGTATGGCCGAGCATCAGATTACAGTAGGGGATACTACATATCCTTTACAGCAGTTGTTCTTTACAATTGCTACGCAGAATCCTATAGAGATGGAAGGGACTTATCCGCTGCCGGCTGCACAGCTGGATCGTTTCTTTATGAAAATCTATTTTGGATATGTAGACGAAGCGACAGAACTGGATATCTATAAAGACTACCTCAATATTGCTAATAACCTGGATAATCTGGCTCAGGTATTGAGTATGGACGATGTGTTGAAACTGCAAGCGGCTACTGAAGATGTTTTTGTACACAATGAAATTATACAGGCTGTAAGCAATATTGTTCGTGATACCCGTATCCATAGTGATATTACATTAGGTGCTTCTACCCGCAGTGGTATTGCCTTTATAAAATGTTTGCGTGCTTATGCCTTAGTTAAAGGCCGAGTCTTTGTTACAGAAGATGATGTAAAGGATATAGCTATTGCGGTTTTAGATCATCGACTTGTTTATAAAAATAAGGAAGGCAAGACCAATGCTTTGAAAAGTATTATAACTAAAGAAATAGAGCGATTGGCAAAATTAAAAATTGCCTATTAAGAGGGTCAATGAATACATGCATTCCATATCCAACAAATAAATGGGCGTTTCGATTTTTGTCGGGGTGCTTAATTATGTTATGTTCTATTAATGTCCTTCATGCGCAATCCAAGGCCAAATTAAAAGCTGTTCAGCGCTATGAGATTGATGCCAAAAGAATGGGTGTTGACGCAGGAAGTGAGGATGCTTTGCCACGCTCACGAGAGTTTTTACGCATCGACAGCAGTTATTATGTCGGATGGTTTTTTGAGGGGTTTTATAAACTAAACCATGCCGCAGACTATCTTGGGTATAAAAATGCCATTGCTCCGTTGGAGCGTGCTTTATTTCTATTAGAGCGCGATTATCCTAAAGAATTGAGTACAAGAACCAACGATGTCCAGCTCTATTTTCCAGTCTATAACTTTCAGGTAGATTATACACGTATAGGTGGTGCTCTGAGGGAATGCTATGCCAATACAGAGCAACCGGAAAAGGTTGTAGCGCTTATGCGTCGTGCATTGCGATGGAAGTTTCAACGGGAACTCTATTTGGATGCCTATAATTATCTGGCTTGGACCACACATCGATATCGCTTTAAAACAAACAAGCAGTATTCTTTTTTGAAGAGCAGTATTCAAGAGAATGAAGCTTTGGCAATGCGATATCTAGATACAAGTTTGCGCAATATTCAAAAGAACAGAAAGTATAATGAAGGCTTGTTTCAGCCAGGATATGAGGTAGCCGACAGGATGGGGGTCTATCATTATAAATGTATTTTATACAGTTATGATTTCAATATAGATTCAGCAGAGAAATATTACGGACTGATGCGTAGTAACAATGGTTTGCCGCATAACAATTACGCCAATTTCAAGTCTGTTTGCGGCTATTTTAGGGAAGCAGAAAAGGAGTATCAAATAGCCTCAGGCATCGAAAGTGGTGATAAGCGATTGCAGGAATGGGCTTATTATACCAGTATTTTGCACATTGGCAAAGGAAAGACAAAGGATGCTGTACAATTATCTGACGAAATGATAAAAGGCTTTGGATCATCTCCTGGTTTTGGTTGGTATAATATAGCCTTATCAAGAGCCCTCACCTACGATGGACAAGTAACTGCAGCACAAAAGGCAATTGAAAAGGCCGCAGAATTTAAAGAAGTGCATATCGGTACAACCCTTGGTCAAAGTCATTATGACTTTAGTGTTCAATTGCTTAAATTGATTCAAAAAGAGCAGCAGATTGCGATGCAGAAATTTGAGCATAGGGATTGGTGGTATACACCAAAGGTGCTGGGGAATATGGCTCAGATGACTACTGAGCGGTTTATGCAACAGTATTTAATCATCAATCAGTTTGCACAAAATCCCGAACGCGACAGAGTGGTGTATAAATTATTCAGCACAGAAAGTACAGTTAGCTGGGATGAAGTTTGGTATCTGATAAAGGACTTCAGCAGTGCTTTTTTTGTCAAACGTTTTGAAAAGGAACTCAAAGAGAATAAGCGTAAACCTATCAATAAATATTTCAAATTATTTCTTGCACGCCTTAAAACCAAACAGGGAAATTATCAGGAAGCCAAAACATTGCTCAATGATATTATTCAGGACCCTACAATGGATGAAGAATATGAAAGACTTTTTATCGCCAGATGTTTTCAGGCATTAGCAGAATGTGCTGATAAGGAAAAGGATATTGTAGCAAAAGATAAATGGACTTATCAAATGTTCAAAACTTATCCGCAATTAGTTCCTTTTGCCGGATTAAAAGTTGATTTAAAATTGAAAATCAGTGGCAGTGATCAGGCGGTGATGAAAGCATTTAGAAACTGCAATTTTACTTTTGATAAAGCGAAAACAGATGCCCCGACTGCTCAAATCACATTTCTTAAAAAAGGAACAAAACAATTGATTCGTTATAGCCTTGTTGATATGAAGGGTAGGGCGATTGTGCCGGAGCAGAGTTTTGTGTATAAAAATGCAGAGAAAGCCGGTATTGAATTAGCGTATCGGATTTGTGGAGTAGGAGGAAATGAGTCAAAAGATAAAAAGTAGTTTTATACCATCTTGTCTGCACAGCAAGTACTGGCAAAGGCATCCGGCTTAGCTTTGAAAGCAAAGCCCATCCCCAATATATAGCCCATAGCTTCTTTTAATGCTTCGTTGCTTTTGAATTGAGGATTCGTATTGATGTCTGCATGCACCTCCATTTCTACATTGTATATCGTAAATAAATCACAGAGTTGGTAGGCAATATCAATGCTCATGGCTACTTCTGCCAGCATACGTTCTTTGAGCGAATGACGATTGTGTGTACGCTCATTATGAATAAACATAAATGCACCACTTTTTTCACGAACGAAAACAATAACCGTCGCAAATTCGGTATGTGTGGCATGTACCTGAGAGTCGCTGCCGATGCATACTTTAAGTTTGTTGCCGGCAAGAGTTTCTCTTATAATAGCTGCTTCTACAGCATCTTTTATCGGCAATTCAATTGATTTTCCTCCAAATGTTCGCCACATAAATATGTTTTTTGCTCAACTAAAGTTAGGGGCAAAAGGAATGCATTTGTATAGAAAATTGTGAAGTTTATATTATTTTATTGTTTAAACTAAATCTCTTGAGTAATGAAATCTGTGGCATTACACTGGTTCTACAACTGTATTTCATAAAAAATCCCGCAACTTAATATTGCAGGATTTTTCAGTGATAATTTAAATTTTAGTAATTCAGTAATTGCCTGATTCTTTCAGCCACTTTATCGGCGCTAGGCAGCATAGCAGCTTCCAGCCCCATATTCATCGGCACAGCTGGCAGGTCCAGTGCTCCGATTGTTTGCACCGGTGCATCAAGGCTTGCAAAACAGTTTTGAGCAATTCGTCCGGCAAGGGCTTCACAAAATGAATTGCGCAATTGTTCTTCAGTCAGTACAATACACTTTCCGTGTTTACGCACTGTTTTGTATACAAGTTCCTCGTCGCAGGGATAAATAGTGCGTAAGTCAATTATTTCAACCTGACCTTCAAATTGCTTTGCTGCATTCTTGGCCCAATAGACACCCATGCCATAAGTGATGATACACAATGAATCTCCATTATCAATAGCTTCTTCACTGGCAGCTAATACTACATTACCTAAACCAAAAGGCAAAACATAATCGGCATCCGGCTCCGGCATCCGGGCATCTTCTGTACCTGGTACTTTACTCCAATACAAGCCTTTATGTTCCAGCATTACCACCGGATTGCCATCCAGCAGAGCTGCTTTCATTAACCCTTTAATATCTGCCACATTACTTGGGTAAGCAATTTTGATTCCTTTAATCGTTGCTAATGTGCTTTCCACGCTACCACTGTGGTATGGTCCACCACCGCCATAAGCGCCAATAGGTACGCGCAAAATACAGGACACCGGAAATTTGCCGCAACTGAGATAACAGGACTTGCTTATTTCTGTTACCAGCTGATTGATGGCAGGGTAGATATAATCCGCAAACTGAACTTCTACGATCGGCTTTAAGCCCAAAGCACTTAGGCCGATAGTTGAGCCAATAATATATGCTTCCTGTATAGCAGTATTGAATACGCGTTCATCACCAAATTTATCTGCAAGGGTTGCCGCTTCGCGAAAAACACCACCCAGCCTGCGTCCCACGTCTTGTCCGTAGAAAAGTGCATTGGGGTATTCCTGTAAAATTTCTTCGATGGCATGCAGGGCGGAATCAACCATCATACTTTTTTCTTTCCCCTCCGGGCAACGAACTCCTGTTTCCTCAGTTACGGGAGTAGGGGTAAATACATAATCGCTTACGCTTGCAGGATCAGGATCAGGTGCAGCTACAGCTGCTGCAAATTCAGCGTCAATAAAAGCCTTTTCTTCGGCTTCTATTTTGAGCAGCACATCTTCTTTAACGCCTTTGCTGAGTAGTTTTTTACGTAGTTTTACTGCAGGGTCATCGGCATAGTGTTTTGCCAAATCTTCTTCTGTCCGATACCATTCTTTGCGCACTCCTGAGGTGTGATGACCAAGTAAAGGAACTGTTGCATGAACTAATATAGGTTTGCGTTCTTTGCGTACCCAGTCAATGGTGTATTCCATTGTTTTATAGGCATCTTCAAAATCACTGCCATCTACCTGTACGCGCTCCAACCCTTTGAAGCCTGCGGCATATTCGTATGCATTCATGGTGCGTGCCTCGTCACTGCTCACCGAAATACCCCAATCATTATCCTGAACCAAATAGATAACTGGTAATTGGTGCAGACAGGCGAATTGAAAGGCCTCACTAACTTCTCCTTCGGTAACACTGCCATCACCTAAGGAGCAAATCACAACCGGTGGGATTTCGTATTGTTTCAGTTTTTGGGTTTCCTGATATTTTATGCCTTGAGCCAAACCTGTAGTGGGTATGACCTGCATCCCTGTAGCACTGCTTTGGTGAATGATTTTAGGTAAATCTTCGCGGCGGCTATTAGGGTGATTGTAATAAGCTCTGCCGCCGGTAAAAGGGTCATCACCTTTGGCCAAAAGCTGAAGCATCATTTCGTAAGGCCGATGCCCCATACCCAACATCATGCTTTCATCGCGGTAATAAGGACTTACCCAATCATCTTTCTCCAATAAAAATGCAGTGGCAAGTTGTATGGCTTCGTGTCCGCGCGATGTGCTGTGGACATATTTGCAAATGGGTCTGTTGGCTTCGTATATATCTGCCATCGCCTGTGCCGTCATCATCAGACGGTAAGCTTTGAGCATGGTATCTTTAGTGAGCATTCTGATATTTTGGAATGAAATAAGTGCTTTTACTTTGCGAGCGCAAAAATAAAGTAGGAAGGTGTCCCAAAGTTCAGTTTTTAATAATTGAAATGCGATTTGATTTCCATAAGACATTTAAATAATTGAACAGGGGGATTAAATGGGGGATTTTAATGTTGATATTTCAGTTTTCAACACCTTATTGTATTTTCACTACCCAACAAAAACTAAATTTTATGCAATTCAATTTTATCGCAGTACTTGTGGCTGCTTTAGTGCCTATGCTGATAGGCTTTATTTGGTATAATCCCAAATTTTTAGGAAATGCCTGGTCTGTAGAGGCAGGAATGACCGAAGAAAAAATGAAAAGTGCTAACATGGGACTCCTTTTTGGCTTGTCTTTTGTGTTTGCATTAATGTTGTCCATGTCTATGAATATGTTGGTTATCCATCAAATGCATGTTTATTCTTTGTTTCAACATTATGAGAAAGATGTTGCTGACCCAAATACCACAATAGGGGCTCTGGTAAAGGGAATTATGGATAATTATGGAAATGAATTCCGCACATTTAAGCATGGCGCACTTCACGGTTTTTTGAGCAGTTTATTTGTAATCTTACCAGTATTGGCAACCAATGCGATGTTTGAGCGCAAAAGCTGGAAATATATCTGGATTAACTATGGTTATTGGGCCATTACATTTTTATTGATGGGCGGTATCGTTTCGGCCTGGCAATAAATTTTGATGCTATTTATAAAAAGAGGCTCAAACAATTATCGTTTGAGCCTCTTTTATATCTGTAAAAAACTAACTTATCGGGATGGATTTCTTTTTATCTATCAGATATCGGATTAATAAATACCCTCCGAATGCTCCGGCCATAATCAAAGATGAATAAAGAAATTCATTTTGGCTGAAATTAGCTACCATAAATTCGTTCATTCTTACCCTGTCATTTGCCTGTGCCAATGTTAGCAGAGCCGGATTTTTGGCCATAATAATCATACCCAAAACGAAGCAGGCTAAAAATATCCCAACACTAAATGATAATATAGTTAGCAAAGTCCATGTAATCGGATTTAGTGCCTTTGCTTGTGCTCTTTTTGCATTATTGGTGCAAAAAAACAGAAGCATAAATATTATTGGAATGAGCATTTTATTTGTTCTCCTTCATAAACAGGGTGATACTCTCCATAATATGAGCAATTTGCTCGTCATTTAATCCATGATGACAAGCCAAAAGCATACCGCCACGCATTACTTTATCACTTTCAGGATAACCGTCTTTTGCCGTTTTGTAATTCAAATGTTTGAAGCCGGGTTGGCGTGTGATATTTCCTGTAAATACAGTACGTGTCTGGATATTCCTTTTTTCAAGGAATATCTGCAAATCACGACGAATAAATGGGGCTGTTTCGCGAATTGTCAACGCAAAAGCCAACCACCCTGTGCGGGAGTCTGGTAATTGCTTGGGTAAAATAAAATACTCTTCGTATTGAGCAAAGAACTCACGCATTTTACGGTAATTCTCTGTACGGGTGTCAATATTGTGTTTTAATTTGTTTAATTGTACCACACCAAATGCAGCACCCATTTCGGATGGCTCGATATTATATCCGGGTTCTTCAAACACAAATTTTGCGTCGTAAGGAATCCCTTCGATTTCTACATTAAAGCGGTTTTCAATTTTTTCTGATTCTACAAAAAGAGAAGAACTGCGACCCCAGCTGCGTAATAATTTTCCGCGGTTGAAATAGGCTTCAGAATTGACACAAAGCATACCGCCATTACCGGCACAGTTGATGATGTGTGAACCATAGAAACTTGTTGTGCTCATATCTGTAAAACGACCTGAAGAAGCACCACCGATTTCTGCACCTAAGGTATCAGCAGAATCTTCCAATACAAATAGATTATGCTTATCCGCAATTTCGCGAAGTGCCTGCCAGTCAGGTAGATTACCCATAAGATTAGGGATAACCATAGCTTTTGTCTGCGGAGTAATCATTTCCTCCACCTTGTTGGCGTCAATATTATACGTAGCTTCTTCTACATCTACAAAGGCTGGTATCCAGCCTTTTTTGACCAATGGAGCAACGGTTGTAGAAAAGGTAAGAGCTGGGGTAATGATTTCAGCACCTTTTTCATAATCCAGTAAATCTGCGGCGAGGTATAATGCCGAAGAGCCGGAATTGACCATAATGCCATATTGTTTGTTGTATAACGCAGCGATACGTTCTTCCATTTCACGTACATTTTTACCCATTTGGGTAGAAGTACGCAATACGTTTACTACTGCTTCAATTTCTTCTTCGCCGTGAACTGTACGGCCATAGGGTACGTAGATATAATCTGACTGAGCCATTTTTAAATTGCTTTTTTGCTTTGCGAATGTAGGGTTAACTTATCTGAAAATGAAAAGAATGGAAATGCTTTTTTCCAGACTTTGGCTTTTTATTAAATCTTGTATAGAGGGCTAAAAAAAGAGCATTCCAAAATCGATTGAAATGCTCTTTTCTGTAAAATATTATCTAACTGCCAATTCGGTGCTTGAGGTCATTTACTTGGGTATTCCAGAGTCTTTCCGCATCCTTAAGGTCATTCTTTTCTGCAAAGTCTGTTATCTTAAAAATAGTCTCGTTGGTTACCGGGCTTTGCTCAATTCTGAATTCGAAAAATTCGTTGGGTTTATAGTAATCCCAACGAAAACGAACATATTCATTTTCGAATTCTTCCAATAGTTCTGCTTCGTCAATGGCGCCATTCCAGGTAAAACTAAATTGATTTTCACGTTGATTGACTTCATCTGCAAACCATTCTTGAAGTCCAACAGGAGTAGAGATAAATTCGAACAATATTTGTGGAGAGCAACGCATCGGAAACTCAAGTGTGTACATTATTTTCGTCTGTTTCATGTTTTCTTGCTGAAAATTGATTTTTTGCTCAGCGATAGTGCAATAATATAAAAATGCCCCAATAATCAAAATTATTTCTGCTAAAAAAATCTAAAGTAGTGGGCAAATAAGGTGTAATGCCCGC
The DNA here is from genome assembly GCA_040387755.1 of Bacteroidota bacterium. Taxonomy (GTDB): domain Bacteria; phylum Bacteroidota; class Bacteroidia; order Chitinophagales; family Chitinophagaceae; genus Rurimicrobium. Next base: position 296,686 of record JAZKDB010000001.1, read on the forward strand.
CGATAGGGTGTTAATTCTTCCTTAATTATTTTTGGTTGTTTAATGTGATACACTTAGATTTGCTCTACCCTAACAGAAAGCGCTATGAGTACAATTCTAAATTAACCATCCACAAAACTAAAAACAACCACATTAGATTATGTCAATGCGTCAACTCAAAATCACGAAATCAATTACGAATCGTGAGAGTCAGTCTTTAGAAAAGTATTTGCAAGAAATAGGTAAAGTAGATTTGATAACGCCTGAAGAAGAAGTTCAACTGGCCATTCGTATCAAGCAAGGCGACCAAAAGGCTCTTGAGAAACTTACCAATTCAAATCTTCGTTTTGTGGTCTCTGTTGCCAAACAATATCAAAATCAGGGCTTGTCGCTCAGTGATTTGATTAATGAAGGTAATCTGGGGCTGATTAAAGCTGCACAACGTTTTGACGAAACAAGAGGCTTTAAATTTATTTCTTATGCAGTATGGTGGATTCGTCAATCTATTCTTCAGGCATTAGCCGAGCAATCTCGTATTGTAAGATTACCACTCAATAAAGTGGGGCTCTCAAATAAGATTATCAAAGCTTATTCTCAATTAGAACAGGAATTTGAACGTGAACCTTCGACAGAAGAATTAGCGGAATTGCTGGATTTGCCTACAGAAGAAATTGAAACAACTTTAGGTGTTGCTGCCCGACATATTTCTGTAGACGCACCATTTTCTGACAGCGAAGAAAATTGTTTGCTGGATGTTCTTGAAAATCCTAATGCAGCTTCTACTGATAATGAAATTGCACATAATGACTCTTTACGTTGTGAGATTGAGCGTTCTCTGAGCGCACTTACAGAACGTCAACGTCAGGTTTTGAAATATTATTTTGGTATCGGAGTTGAGAATGCCCTGAGCCTTGAAGATATAGGTGAACGCTTTAGCCTTACCAGAGAGCGTGTTCGCCAAATTAAAGATAAAGCTATTCTTAAGTTAAGAACTACAAATCGTTGCAATTTGCTGAAAGCATTTTTGGGCAATTAATTTGTAGTCTTTATTGAAGTAAAAGAATAAAAGAAAAGGCCTCTGAAAACTTTCAGAGGCCTTTTCTTTACTAGCGTTTAAGCGCATGAAATCCAAATGGCGTTCCAGACCACCAGGTATATCCTGCCATAGATTTTTTGTTGCGGGTATATACATATCCACTGAATTTTTGATTATTTGATTCTGAAAACTTAATCCAGAATTCGATTTTATGATTACTCTTTTGATTAGTATTTGTGTTGTTGCTGTCTTTTCCTCCAATACGGCCATATACATTTACCACTTCGCCTCCCTGAGTAGTATACTCACCATTAAAAAACCAGATAGGATAGTATTCGCTTCCAATTTTTTGAAGAATAAAGCTGTATAAACTCTTAATATTCAGACTTCCTTTCCAGCCGTCATGTTCCATATCCCAGATGCCACGAAGAAAATCAGCACTGCTCACTACATTGGCAGTTGGGTCTCCGAATAAATTGTACATTACTAAGTTATCCATGTGTCCATCAGAGCTCCCGTGATTAAGTACCATTTTGGTTTTGGCACGTAAGATAATTTTCCCTGCAGAATTATGACCTTCCATTACTGCTTCAAAGAGATATTTGGCAAAGTCATTATTGGGGTATGTCCAGCTATCTCTGCTGGATGCCAGTGTGGCAATGGCTTTTCTGTTCCTTATCCAGGCTTCTGCAACTGATACCCCACTGGCATTATCTACATGCCCGTTTTGACAGCAAATATTGAATACCAATGGTATTTTTGAACCAAAATTGAGTGCTCCGATATCAGTGGTATTGATACCGTTGGCGCTACTCCAATTTGTTTCTCCTCCATGCCCGCGATAATGAACAATATTGGCTCCATTGTTTATGGCACTGATAACATTGGCCTTACTTGTATTTTGCCCATATAGTTTTGTCACACCAAATCGGGACTGAATATTTGTGGCAATCTGATCGCTGCATTCGGTATAAGTTGGTTGGGTATTTTGATAAGCCACCAGCAATACTTTATTAATCCAGTCTCCAGCCCAGTCTGCCCCTCTTTGGTTATAGTAGTCTGCATAAAACTTGCAGGTGTTTTGCATCGTAGTGAAATCAGAGGTGGGTATGCGGCTGATAATTAACTCTGGCGTGAGATTCCCAGACATATCTGCATAATAGTGGTCTGTTGCATATTGATTGCCCCCACGTGTTACTACATCTATGGGGATAACGTCTATATCCCCACCCAGTACAAAATACCTAGGCCTTGTAGTGTAATTATTATAAGCATGAGTAATAAAATCTTTAATTGATTTTTTGAGGCTGGTAGCCGGGAAATCAGCTTGGATTTTATCTGTAGTAACAATAATAGCGTTAAAAGGAGCAAAAGCCCTTGCAGCTCTGTAAGGCTCCATCGCTTCTCTTAAGCTGCTGGAAGTGATGATAATCAATTCTGAATTCCTGTTATTAAACTTCAGCGACAACATTGCTGAAATAACAGCCCCTGTTATTGGCGTTAACTCGGTTATTAAGCTGGAAACAATACCGATTGAGCCAACTCCTTTAGCTCCTTTCCCTCTGGTTATTTTTAATGGAATGTTTTGTAATCCTTCCAGAAGATTTGCCGGGGTTGAAATCTTATTTAAGGTCTTTATGCTCTCATACCCGATAACGAAATTTCCATTCACCGGAACAAACTGACGCTCACTTGGTTTGGGCAATACTTTTGGTAAAGTATAGCTTACTTCTATCTGCATTTGTTTGATTAAAGTAATTTGCTTTTCTGAGGCTTTGTATTGAACCGGGTATATCATGAGATGGGCGACAGTTACATCGTCTACTTCTTTAAGTCCTATAAATTCCACCTCCTTGCCAGGGTAAAGTTTCGGGCTGGTATAGCTGCTTTCTACAATATTAAAAGTGGCTTTACCTTCTATTAATTCAATTTCGGTAATTTGATTTGGGACAGGTTTTATCAGGTATTTTTCTTTTTGAATTTCTCTTTGGGCCGAAATCACTTTTACACTAATCTTGTCAGCACCTTTAGGCAGAGCGACAAATATTCCCTCGGTTGGCAATTCAGGTTGCCCTGCAATCTCGGTTGTTCCACCTCCGGGTAGCTCTAATACATCGTATTCAATTCGCCCGATTTTTTCTTTGCCTATCCATAAGCCATTGAGCGTATAGCTAAGGGTAGTGCTGTTTGTCTTATTGGCAACATTTGTTGCTGCCTTTAAAAGTGTTTTTAGGGATTGTTCTCCTGTTTCGATTTGAGCGGCTAAGGACAGCCATTTTTGGTTTCTCATTGGTTATAATTTTGAAATGTGAAAAATGATGGGTCAAAATTAGAACTATGAGTAAGTAGGTATGGCAGGAGAATAACTGAATTAACAAGGGGGATTTCCCCCTTTTTTTTATAAAAAAATCCCTGCAAAACTTATTGCAGGGATTTGGTTTGTCTACACAAAATAATGATTACAAAGCGGCTTCGTAGTTCTTACTTACTTCGGCCCAGTTGATTAGGTTCCAGATAGCAGATAAATAGTCAGGGCGCTTGTTTTGATATTTAAGATAATAAGCATGTTCCCAAACATCAATGCCCAATATTGGAGTACCCGGACACTCTGCAATGTCCATCAACGGATTATCCTGATTGGGCGTTGAGCAAACACAGAGACCTTTATTTGCATCTACACAAAGCCAAGCCCATCCGCTGCCAAAGCGGGTAGCACCTGCAGTACTGATTTTTTCTTTAAGAGCATCCAGAGAATCAAAAGTGTTGTTGATTGCTTCAGCAAGTTTAGCACTTGGTTCGCCACCTTTGCCAGAGGGCAGTAATATGCTCCAAAATAAACTGTGATTATAATGTCCGCCACCATTATTACGCACAGCAGGGGCATACTTGCTGATGTTTGCCATCAGGTCTTCGAGCGACTTTTCGGCTCCTTCGTTGCCTTCAAGAGCTTTATTAAGATTGTCTACATAAGCTTTATGATGACGGCTATGGTGGATTTCCATAGTTGTTGCATCAATAATTGGTTCCAGTGCGTCGTATCCGTAAGGGAGTTCCGGTAATGTAAATGCCATATAATTTATGTTTAGAGAATGGTTAAATGAAAATCAAAGGTAAGCTTCCGGCTGATTAATAAAATGTCAAAACTATAAATAGAAAAAATTATCGAATATCCTGAGGAAATATTAAAAAAAATTAAACGATGCTTACGTTCAATCAATAACAACAAAAAAGCCAATCCTAAAGGATTGGCTTTTTTTAAAAAAGTAATGTATTACTTATTTAAGTTCACATTTACCGCTAAGGATACTCCATTGTGTGTTCAATAAATCACAAGCATCTTTAGCATCTTTCTTTTTAGCTTTGTTAAAAGGATAATCCTGATTTGCAAGGCTAGAAGTACATTTGCAAGTGTAATCTTTTTTACAAGAAGTCATTGAGAAAAGACCCAAAGCCGCTGCAGCGAATACTAATTTTTTCATGTTTTGTTTTGTTTTAAAATTAAAAGATATGCAATGATAAGTGCTGAATTTAAAATTGCCAAATTTTTAGCCATTTTTTTTAACAAATGCTAAAAATCTGCATTTTTTGGTGTTCTTGGGAAAGGAATCACATCGCGGATGTTGGTCATTCCAGTCACAAACAGCACCATTCTTTCAAATCCTAGTCCAAATCCGGCATGAGGCGCAGTGCCAAAACGGCGTGTATCCAGGTACCAATCCATTTCTGCTAAAGGTATATGCATATCTTTCATGCGTTGTTCTAATCTATCCAATCGTTCTTCTCTTTGGCTACCACCTACTATTTCTCCAATGCCAGGAGCCAGTATGTCCATTGCTGCTACTGTTTTACCATCATCATTCTGACGCATATAGAAAGATTTTATATCTTTAGGGTAATCGGTAACAATAACTGGTTTTTTGAAATGTTTTTCAACAAGATAGCGTTCGTGCTCACTTTGCATATCAATACCCCAGCTTACTTCATATTGAAATTTCTTTTTCTTATAAGCAGGACTTTGTAATAGAATATCAATCGCTTCGGTATAGGTAATGCGTTCAAAATCATTATTCAAAACAAATTCCAGTTTTTCTATCAGCCCCATTTCATTGCGTTCGTTCTGGGGTTTTTGTTTTTCCTCTTCTATCAGTCGGCCAGCCAGAAACTCTAAATCTGCACGGTTATTATCCAATGCAAAGCGGATTAGGTACTTGATAAAATCTTCAGCAAGGTCCATATTCTCTTTCAAAGTGTTGAAAGCAACCTCTGGTTCAATCATCCAGAATTCGGCCAAGTGTCTGGTAGTGTTGGAGTTTTCGGCGCGGAATGTAGGACCAAAAGTATACACCTCAGATAAAGCCATTGCGGCGAGTTCTGCCTCTAGTTGACCACTAACGGTAAGGTTGGTGCTACGACCAAAAAAATCTTCGCGATAATCTATGCTTCCATCTTCGTTACGGGGCGGATTGTCAAAGGGTAGGGAAGTAACCCGAAACATTTCTCCGGCACCTTCAGCATCACTTGCGGTGATAATGGGGGTATGCATATAGACAAAGCCTCGATTGTGGAAGAATTGATGAATAGCAAACGCCAACGAATGACGCACACGGAAAATTGCCCCAAATGTGTTGGTACGAAATCTTAGGTGCGCTTTCTCTCGCAGGAATTCAAGACTGGGGCGGTTTTTGAGTTGCAAAGGATATTCTTCTCCGGCACATTCTCCTAATACTTCTATCGCATTTACTTTTATTTCTACTTTTTGACCTTTACCCAAAGAAGCAATGACAGTACCTTCAATACTAAGGGCAGCGCCATTACTGATTTTTTTGATGATTTGTTCGTCGGTATCTAATGCTACAACTGCCTGAATACTGTCCATACAGGAGCCGTCATTGATTGCGATAAACTGGTTGTTACGAAAACTACGGACCCAGCCTTTTACCACTACCGGATAATCTACTTTTTCGTTGAGCAGAATGTCTTTTATTTTGGTGCGTACCATATTAATGCTTAATTTTTAATGCTTATTGTTGGGTGAATGTTGTGAAGCGTGAGGGATAGCAGCGCAAAGCCCGGAGCGACCAAAGGAGCGAGGACTTGCAGCGTATAGCCCGACCCCGAGTGGAGCATCGGGGGCACGTACTAAATGTTATTGTTGTGGTTTGCCAAATTTCTCGTTGTAATCATTGATACTGTGCATAAGGATTTTCTTTGCCAAACGAGCACCTAGAAATTCCTCAATTTTTACTTCTTTCTCTTCCAGGCGTTTGTATTCTTCAAAAAAATGGCGCATCTCGGCGATAAAGTGTGGAGGTAATTCGGTAATGTCATTGATGTGCTTGACACTCATATCATTGGCACATACAGCAATCAGTTTGTCATCAGCTTCTCCCTGATCCAGCATGCGCATTACACCAATTATCTTTGCTTCGACAAGGCACATAGGTTGCATATCTATCTGAGAGAGCACAAGTATATCCAGTGGGTCATTATCGTCGCAATAGGTGCGTGGAATAAAACCATAATTGGCAGGATAATAAACGGAAGAATATAATACACGGTCAAGGCGCAGCAGTCCGGTTTCTTTATCAAGCTCATATTTTGCACGCGAGCCTTTGGGTATTTCTATTATTGCGTTAACGGTTTCGGGTACATTGTCTCCGTAGCTTACGGAATGCCAGGGGTTAAAATTGTTGTTCATCTATTCGTATCTAAAAATTTGAACGGCAAAGGTAAAGTATTCTATTGGTGAGGGACTTTCTTTGCCAAAAAAAAAGCTAAGCACAAGCCTAGCTTTTTGGATGTTATTTAATGCTCAAAGTGCCATATCGGGTTTTGCTGCTCATCATCTTCATTTTGGCCTGAGTAAATATGAGGGTGTTGTTGTCTATTTTTTGAATTTTAGGAATTCGTGTTACATAATCATCCGACTTTTTGACGTCCATAATAATATCTCTCGACAGGTTGTTGTTTTCGTCGATTGATGCTGCCATCAATACCGACCTTTTGAAATTGGTGATGGCATCTGGCGACTTTTCTAAGTCCTTTTCTGCATTGTCTTTGTCGTCATTGTACAGGAGGATTAGCTTATTTTGGTAGATCAGGGGGTAGAAAGACAAAAGAGAATTATCGTTATCCTCTATTTGGTATTTGGGTATGCGGATAAATGTAACCTTGTCGTCCTGGAAGTGTGCGTCGATGGCAGTGCCATATTTATAACGTGTTACAGTATAGGTAGATTTGCCATTGCTGTAGGTAATGATAGTCATCAAACGATATTCTAAAAGGTAATCGATACTGCCATTTTCGCGGATAATCGGATCTAAGGCCACATAGGGAATAAATAGTCCCGGGTCAGATTCCTTTTTTGAAGCAAAACCATCTTTTTTGATGAGTTCAACCATGCCCTGCGGAAATGGTGTGTTTTTGGTTTTAGAAAGTTCATTTGTTTCCGGATCCATCTCAGCATAATAAACGCCATTGACATGTCCGTTATTTTTGTTTTTGTACATGCCTATAATGCTTACTTTATTTGTTTTTGCATTGAAGATAATATCGCTGCTATGCACAAATTTGCCCCCCAGATTTATATGTATGTCGGAAGGCTTCTCTTCTGATTTTTTAAAAACAAGGATATTGGCTTTGTAAGAAGGGATACGGCTGCCATCATCGCCAACAACAGATTCACGCTTGATTTCATTGATATAATGCTTATAACTAATGAACACTTTGTCTTTTTGTTTACAAGTAATACCAAAAATGTCAATGAAACGGCTTTCGGTGGTCATCTCCACATTTTTGTCCCAGATTTTGTTTAAGTCTAAATCAAAAACACCAAAGTAAAAATTCTTATTGTCCTGCTTTTTCTGGTTGGGCTCTACAAATAGCAAATAACTGGAGGAATCCATTGCTACTTTTAACTGAAATCTCGGTTCTGATTTCTCTGTAAGGAAAGTACCCAATATAAATTCTTTACTCTTTTTTATGTCAGATTCGTCTATCAGCATACCACAAAAAGAGATTTCATCAGATTTTTTAAGCCTTTTATTATAAAAAAAATAGCATTTACCTCCTATATTTTGTAATCCATGGATGCCAATATAATCTGCATCCGGAACCACGAATGGAACTTCCTGAATAGTATTTAAATCATTGTCTACCAACAAAAGTGTGGTTTCAATTTTTGTTTTGGTGGACATAAAGGCTCTTGAACGATCTGTCTGAAGCACTAAAAATCCGTTTTTTGTCCGGACGCTGTAATCAAATTCATGCCCACCTTTTTCGGATTCGGATACTTGCGTACTGATGGTTTGTGCTCCGGCAATAAAGGTAAGGCTCAATGCGAGCAATGTTATACTGAAAAATTTAAACATGGTTTTTGAATTTTTGCAAGAATAATCAAATATTATCTGATTGTCAAATTTGTATGATAGTGCTACATTATATATTTTCGCTGCATTCTATTCCATAATTTATTAATTAAAAATGAAAAAAATTTTCCTCGCGATTCTCTTCTCTGGATTTTGTTCAAATATTGATGCTCAAAATAAGAGCATTATTGTACTGGGCAGTAACTCTAAGTCTACCAGCAAAAAAAGTAAAAGAAAAGATCCTTCTATGGCTGTAAAAGTTGGAGCACTTAATTTTATAGCCGGAAATTTCCCTGTTTGCCTCGAGAAAGAATTCAATAATTTCGGCTTTTTGATAGGAGGCGGTCCTACATTTCGTAGATTTTTCGACAATTCCTTTTGGTCCTCACTGCTGGAAGATGAGGATGTAACTTATAGTTGGGGAGAAAGGCAAATGTCCGCTGTAAATAATCCATTTGCTTATGATACACGGCCAAAATTTTTATATTCCCCAGGCTATTATCTGGTACTTAATCCAAAATATTATTACAATGAAGAAGGAATGGATGGCGGATATTTTGGTGTTCAATATGTTATGTCTCAATACAACTACCAAACCCAAGGGTACAATTCAACTGTTTTTTCCAAGTCGGGCAGAGATCGATATACGGATGTCATGGTGCAATGGGGTGCTCAATATGGGGACAATAAATTTATTTTTGAATGGTATACTGGTCTAGGTGTACGTTTCAAGAATGAGTTACGGTATGCCTATGGTATCGACTATAATTCTGACTTTGTAGAAGGAACTGCACTGATAAAAAAATCTTCTTTGCACTACGATTTGGGGATGAGGGTTGGTTTTAAATTCTAACCAAATCAACATGCAATAAAATGTAAAGACAAACGTTTATTGTTTTAAGGCGGGCATTTGGGTGGATATTAACTTAAGAATAAATTTTAAAAGCAAATTTGTTTTTTTGAGCTCCTCCTATATCTTTGCTGCTTACTCTAAACAAAAATTTAGTAATCAAAACAAACGGTTAAAACCAAAATTAAAAAAACAAAAAATTATGGCAGACGTAAAAACAGCCGCTCCGAAAACAGCGAACGCAGGAACACCAAAAAATACCAGTGGCTTTATGCTTAATCTACTTTTTGTGGTAGGTGCTATTGCTTTGGCACACATTATTTTTTATGTGGTATTTGGTAATCAAAATAACTTTTTAGACGAGCATAAGCATAAAGCTAAAAACTTTATGGGTACGTTATATACTGGTGGTTGGGTTGTGCCGATTTTGCTTTCCACACTTTTTGTGTTGATTATATTTGTTATCGAGCGTGGATTATGCATCATTAAAGCTAAAGGTAAAATGCCCGCAGGTGAGTTTATCCGTAAAGTTCAATATCATCTTGCCAACAAAAACATTGACGCTGCAATTGCTGAGTGTGATAAACAAAGCGGTTCTGTAGGTAATGTAATGAAAGCAGGTTTGCACAAATATCGTGAAATGACCACCAATACAGATTTGGATAAAGAACAAAAAGTATTGAGTATCCAAAAAGAAATTGAAGAAGCTACGGCTCTTGAATTGCCAATGTTGGAGAAAAACCTTGTTTTCCTTTCTACCATTTCTTCAGCTGCAACTTTGTTGGGTCTGTTTGGTACGGTATTGGGTATGATTCGTTCTTTCGCTGCGATGAACACTTCAGGTTCTCCTGATCCTGGAGCTCTTGCCGGTGGTATCTCTGAAGCCCTTTTGAATACTGCAACTGGTATCGGTACTTCATTTATCGCTATCATTATGTACAACTTCTACACTACTATCATTGATGGTATCACTTTTGGTATCGATGAGAGTGGCTTTACTTTGACACAAAGTTTTGCTTCTCAATACAAATAAGCAGGATTCTGCTATTCTGTAGAAAAGTTTCTTTGATTTTTTTTATGGAATAACTGACTGTAAGAATCTTTAGTGTATCATTAGTAGAACAGAAGAAAAAAAATAATTATGTCTAGACCCAAAATAGCCAGAAAGAGCACCTTCATCGATATGACGGCGATGTGCGATGTAGCGTTTTTGCTGCTCTCTTTCTTTATGTTGGCTACAAAATTTAAACCCGACGAGCCTGTAGTGGTGGTTACACCTGCTTCTATCTCAAAGGTGATTTTGCCGGATGCTGATATCATGCTCATTACTGTAGATGCCAAAGGCCGCGTATTCTTTTCGATAGATAATAAAAGTATCCGCAAGTCGCTTATCGAAAATGTAGATGAGTGGAAAGGACTCGGACTTTCTGATGCAGAAATGTATCAGTTTTCTATCGGTAGCTCTATTGGTGCTCCTTTCAATCAATTGAAAGGCTATCTGGCAGCAACACCCGAAGCACGTGCAGCTTATGATAAAACTACTGCAGGAGTACCTACTGATACCAGTGTTACCAATCCGGACAACGAATTGGCGATGTGGATACGCAGTGCGCGTAACAACAATCCCAAATTGCGTATTTGTATCAAAGCCGATGGTGAAGCAAGCTATCCAAGTATACAAAAGATTATATCTACGCTTGCCGGTTGGAAAATTTTCAAGTTCAATCTGATTACGAATTTGAAGGCTGTACCTCCTGGAACCTACGCTTCGCAACCTGCTGAAACTGCAGCAAAATAATGAGACCTGATGTGTAGATACATCTGCGCGAGTAAACAATATTATTAACGAAATTAAAGCTAAGTACAATGGCTGAAATAGATACCTCCGGTGGAGGAGGGCATAAGAAAGGCGGGGTCAAGAAAGCGAAAAAGCTCTCCACGCGTGTAGATTTGACCCCAATGGTGGATTTAGGTTTCCTGTTGATTACCTTTTTCATATTTACCACTACCATGTCTAAACCAAAGACCATGGAGATAAATATGCCTTTCAAGGATGAAAACATGAAGAAAGAGGAACAAAGTAAGGTGAAAGAAAGTACCGCTTTGACTCTTTTATTGAGTAAAGATCATCGTGTTTATTATTACGAAGGGATAGGTTCTGACGCAACCAATCCACCAAAAGTAGAGATTGCCTACTTTAAGAATCCGGGCGGGATACGTGATGTGATTATCGATAAGAAGGCAAAAGTTGATGCCTTGGTGCGTTCCGGAGCTTTGCAAGCTACTGATAAAACAACAGTGTTGATTAAGCCTGATTTTAATAGCACTTACGAGGATTTTGTCAACATCATCGATGAAATGTCTATCAATGGTATACAGGTGTATGCTGTAGTGGATATTTCTCCTGTTGATAAAGAGTTTATTGCACTTACCGAAGCTGCAAATGCTGGTAAATAATCGCATTTGTCAGTCATAATAGAAAAATATTTGCTTCTTACAAGAAAGAAAAAGCACAATGGATATTAATAAAATATTGAAATCGGATTACCTGGATATCGTCTTCGAAGGGCGAAATAAGCTCTATGGTGGTTATGATTTACGCAGAAGATACCCCGAGCGAATGAAAAAGTCGGGTTTGACTATTTTGGCTTTGTGCTTAATAGGGTTAGGCTATAATATGTTTGCTAACCGGGTAAAAAAAGCCAATACAGCACCGCCTCCGCCACCAATTGAAGTGAAGCTTGCTGAACCGCCACCAATTGACGACAAGATTCCGCCACCACCACCACCACCATCAGAGCCACCGCCACCTGTAAAACCAACGGTGCAGTTTACTCCTCCCGAAATTAAAAAAGATGAGGAAGTAAAGGAGGACGAGAAACCAGCAGAGCAAAAAGATTTGAAAGATGCTGCTGCAGGTATTAAAACACAGGAAGGAGATATTAATGGTATCGATCCGGGTATTGTAGATAATCCGGGTACAGGTACTGGTGTGGTAGAAGCTGCTGCTGCTCCTGAAATCTTTAAGGTAGTAGAGCAAATGCCGGAATTCCCCGGAGGAGAGGCTGCATTATACAAATACCTTGCAGACCACGTGCGTTATCCTGAAAGAGCTACCAACGCTAGTCAGCAGGGAACAGTTCGTGTCAAATTTGTAGTGAATGAAGATGGGACTATTTCCAGCGTAGATGTTGCACGCCCAATAGGTTATGGAATGGACGAAGAAGCAAAACGTGTGGTACAATCTATGCCAAGATGGACACCTGGTAAAAATAATGGTAAAGCCGTTAAAGTTTATTTTCAGGTTCCTATCAAATTCGTTTTGCAATAAATAAACTGATAATTATTTCTTTTAAAAGCCGATGCCTCATGGTATCGGCTTTTTGTTTTAAATACTTTTCGACAAAATGCGCACTACTTATTTATTTCAAAAGTATATTTGTCTTCTTTATAATTAATTCAAATATGCTCATCAGACTTTATTACTTCATTTTTTTATTATCCTTTTGGATAGCGGATGCAGCAAATGTAAACGCACAGGTTAATAGTAAATCCACTGTTGGTAATGTTGTCAGAATTGGGCAAAATGTAGAATTTACAATTAATGCACCTGAACCTTTTTATGTGGGTGGTAATGTATTTGTACTGCATATTGGTCAGCTTTCTACTGACCGTTATCGTCAAACTGATGTTGATGGTAAGGGTACATTAACTTTCATTATTCCCGAAAATCAATATAGTCATCTAAAGGAAGGTATGAGTATATATCTCAGCTACGGTGTTTTCTGGACAGAAGAAGCAACAGATGATGATGTACTTGATGCCTGCAAAAGCTCACCTGATAAGGCTAAATACCTTGGTAAACTTACTGGCCAAATGTTACATAAATAAGCTCATTTGTCAATTCATTTATATCATTTATGACTTTCAATAAAACAATATTTTGGGGTTTTGCTTGCACTATTTTGTTGGTATGCACACAGTATAATTATGGTATTGCTCAATCTACCCCCGATCCGGGATTGCCAGGTACGTATGTGGTAGCTAAGGACACTTTTGATTTGGGTGAATTGGCTTACAAGCCCGATAGTTTCCCCAATTTTGTAGAGCTCCGTGGTTCTGTGCATTATCCGGCAAGTCTTACAGGAGGGCCATTTCCTGTAATTGTTTTATTACACGGAAGACATACTACTACTTATAAAACATCGACTCCCGGCACAACAGCCTTATCCTGGCCTCCTGCGGCGGGTTATCAGAGTATCATCAGCTTTGATGGATATGATTATTTTGCCCGTACCATGGCCAGCCATGGCTATATTGTGATTTCTGTTTCTGCCAATGCTATTAATGCGGCTGATGCATCACTAAGCGACAGAGGGATGAATGCGCGAGGACAATTGGTGCAAAAGCATCTGGATATGTGGAATGGCTATAATACTGTTGGGGGAGCTCCATTCGGTACAAAATTTGTAGGGAAGCTTGATATGAAACGTATTGGCACAATGGGACATTCTCGCGGGGGTGAAGGGGTAGTGTACAATGCCTTACTCAATAAATCGTTGGGTAGCCCCTATGGTATCAAGGCCGTACTGACCTTGGCACCTGTCGATTTTTATAGAAAAAAACTAAATGGTATTCCTTTACTCAATATTGCTCCCTATTGCGATGGAGATGTTTCGGATATGCAGGGTGTACATTTCTATGATGATACAAGGTATAACGATGCTACAGACACAGCACCAAAACATTCCGTTCTGATTATGGGTGCCAACCATAACTATTTTAATACAGTCTGGACCCCTGGTTCTTATATTGCCGGTGGATCAGACGATTGGGGCTCTACAACTGACCCTTTCTGCAGTGTAGCCAAGTTAGGTAATGGGCGCCTGGATACCACCAAGCAAAAGGCTGCTTTTAATGCCTACGGGTCAGCTTTCTTCAGGATGTATGTTGGGGGAGATACCTCTTTTGCTCCGATTTTGGAAGTAGATGATATTTACCCACCTGTTTCATCAAAATTAGATACTACGCAGGTTTATATTTCTTACCATCCCGGCAAAAACAAGCGTCGTGACATTAACCGGATTGATACACTTGTCAATACCAGCATCAATACCTTATCGGGGGCTGTCACTTCAAAAGGTTTGTTCAGTTCTTCTATATGTGGTGGTGGTTTGACAATACCTTTGTGCAATGTAAGCACAGCATTGGCAAAGGAACCACATCGAGGAACGGCCACTATAAAAGGCCTTGCTCAAATGTCTCTTCGCTGGAACAATGACACCGACTATTATCAAAATGAAATACCTGTAGCTTATCAGAACACGACCATGTATCAGAGTTTGAGTTTCAGGACTACAGTAAATTACAAAGAGACGACTCCGGTTGGCAGAGATTTAGATTTTACGGTTCAGCTGATTGATTCTAATGGCAAATCAAGCACTCAGGTAGTCAGTAATTATTCAGGAGCTTTATTTTACCAGCCAGGCACTCAATTCAATATTTTGCCTAAAACGATGTTCAATACAGTAAAGATTCCCCTGATTAAGTTTAAAGGTATTGACCAATCAAAGCTGAAATATGTTCGCTTTTTATTCAACAAACCTGATAGCGGTTCTATTTTGGTTACCGATATAGCTTTAGTGGGCAATGTAAAGCCATGTGGTATTATAGACGCAAAATTCAAGGATTCTCTGGACAAGAGTTATACGGTATACTTTAGCGATTCTACCATTAAAAATGCACAAGATTCGTTGGTATGGAAATGGAAATTTGGAGACCTGGCTTCTGGCGCATCAGACAGTTCTATACTTCAGCATCCTTCACACAAGTTTTCAGGACCTGGCTCGTTTAATGTTTGTTTGTATGTTTTTGCTTATCGTACAACAGGTCTGGTATGTAAAGACACTTTTTGTAAAACAATTGTACTTGTACCCAATAGTATTCATGAACAAAATCTGAGCTATCTTAACATTATTCCTAATCCGGCTCAGAATTATATCATTGTTAATGGAGTCTTATCAGGCGATCAATTTGAATTACGTAATCTATATGGTCAAACGGTTTTAAAGGTGGTTAATATTCAAGACCGTATTGACATACCCAACAATTTAGCTAATGGGGTATATATAGCTGTAATTCATACCAAGCAAGGGTCTTCAGTGCAGAAAGTAATTCTTGAAAGGTAGATTGTTATTTTGCAGGACTGTATTCGTATGCAATCTCATAAGGAGTATTCCTTAATTTGGGGTCCTGTTGTCCGACAGACAAATCTGTTGCTTGTGGAGTAGGTTCGCAGACATAATATTTCTTGTCTTTGTAAAGAATTGGTTTCCCAATAGATTTCTCAAACTGAACAGCAATCGTTACATGTTTAGGATACAGCAAGACAATCATGGGCAAATTGTAAATTTCTTTTACCAAAGAAAAGAATAATGCTGCACGGTCATCGCAGTCGCTGGTACTATATAGCAGTGTTTGCTCTGGAGACAATCTTTTTTCTTTGCCAAAACTTGCCTGGTCGTTTTGATAGGCAAAAGCCTCCCGGGCAAAGCGCATCAGGTAATCCACTCCTTTTTTTTGGTTCATACCTTTTACAGCGTTTTTTAATTCGGGTATGAGTGAATTATAGGTGCGTTTACTAAGCGGGATATTAAAATAGGCTTCGTAGTCTACCACCGGATAATTGACAAAAATGTTTTGCACTTCTGGATTAACCATTACTTTAAAAGTATAGTTTCTGTTGTCGTATTGAAATTGCAAATCCTTTTCGGCATAGTGCGTGGTATCAAAGTCCGGCATTTTGGTAACACGGTAGGAGAAAGATTTTTTGGCTTCTTCAACGGGAATATTAACAGAGAAGAAGGACAGATTTTTGAAATCTATTTTGCTGCCATAATCATGATAATTGAGGCATACATATTGCTTTTCCTCTTTTTTGTAAAATGGGATGTCATAAATATTGTCATCACTACGGACATAAAAAAGCAATTTGTTGGCACATATTGCCAGCTGCGCATCATATCCCGATTTGGACAATAGAAACCATTTGTATAAAGTGTATAATTCAAAATTTTCCTCTTTGGGGCAAAGTTGTTGGGCGGTTTTACGTATCAGTTGATAATAGAACCAATCATCCAATTTGTTTTTTTCTTTGTAATATAAAAGATGATTGACTAAAGGACGATAGTGCAAACTATTTGACTTATTGTAAAAAGCAATAATGGATTCTTCGTTTACATTCTTAGGGTCAAATTGAATTGTTTCAAAGCTATCAATGCTGAATTTTAATGAATCGCCATAATACTCAAAGCCAATCTGTTTTCTGCTGGCACTCACATCAGGAACGATGGTGCAGAAAAGAAACAGGAATAATATGGCATTTCGAATAATCACTTTTGATACACTTTTGAGTTGTGTGACCTAAAGTTACGAAATGGTAACAATTAATTAATATTAAATTTTGGTTTTAACGAAAGGTTGAATTAGGCCTTCGCCAGGTCGGAAATATCACCTACACTTTCTTGCCTGCTCTGGTAATTCAATACTATGAGCAAGGAAATACAGAGGTAAAATATGGCTCCAATTTTATGGGTTTCTATCAGTTCAGAAAAGAAGTTATTGACAAATGACGCCGCAAAAATCATTGCTAATGCCATGGTACAGGAGCGATAAAATTTATCTTTAAAGCGGTGATAAACTCTCTGAGCTTGTGCAAAAAAAGCAAAAACCAATATTCCATATAGAATCATAGCGGGTATTCCCTGCTCTACCAACATCAGCAGGAAATAGTTGTGGGTAGTTGATTTTTCCGGATTCCGGCTTACATAGGTTACAAATGAGGTAACGGTATATGGTTTGTAATAGTAATAAAATGAGTTGGGGCCATAACCCAATAATGGCTCATCAGTACTCATTCTTATTGCTCCAATCCAGCGATACACACGCTCCATCGAACTCAAATCCTGCCCCTTGAAGGTGGCAATGATATGGTCTTTAAAGTTCTTCCGCATATACGTTCTTGTATAGTCCGGGCGGTAGTCTATAAAGGTGTTTTTATTGGCCGCATAAGCTACAATGAACAGGATGAAGGCATAAAAAACAGGCATGATAAAATTAACCACTTTCCAACGTATAGCCACTAAAATGGTAAACGAGAAAACTATGGCCAATACTGCCGCTCTGGCATAAGCAAGGTTTACAGCTACCAGATAAAACACTATCAGCGCTGCGAGGAACATCCTTAAAAACAGTCCCTTTCCCCTGCATAGATAGAATGCGATAAACAGCATCGGCAAAGTCATTGAGAGGAAAGTGGAGTAGTCCACGTGATTATAAAAAAGGTACCGTAGGGCAACCTGAATTTTTTCGAAAGAAAAACCAAGTTTCCAATGTTTGTAGAATATCACCATCATCAAAATGGTGGTGGGTATCAATATCAGTATAAATGCTTTACGCCAATCCTTTTTTTCTTTAAAAATAAAAATGGGAATGATAAAAAAGGAGGCCAGAAACCAGGTTTTGGCAGCCAGAAATTTGACTGAAAAGAAAGGTTCGTGAGAATAGATTACTGTAACAATAAGCCACAGGTATTGTGCTGTAACGATAAGAGTAAGCGGATTACGCCAAAACCATTGAGGAATAATGGTTGGTTTGCTGGCGATGAGTGCGATGGTCATCAGTAAAAACAACCACATCATCGGTTCGTCGGGCAGGGAGGTGGATAAACTATCGTTCAGAAACCAAATCTGAATGGAGCAGGGAATGAAAAATAACATAACCCAGAAAGCCGTTTTCCAGTTGATAAACAACATTGCTACAAAGAGCAAGCCAAAGGGAACCGCTAAGAAAATAAGACTGCCCATAGCTGCAAACAATGCAGCACAAATAATCAGCAAGCTGACACCTGCTATATGAATATTCTTCTGATTATTGCTGAGCAACGATTGCATTAGCGTTCAGTATTGGCTAAAGCCTTGATATAACTGGTAAAGGAGAATAACAATACACTAAAGAAAAATGCTACCAGACCACAAGCAAGAGTTGTCAGTATAAAACCAAGTCCTGATGGTTTGTTGGGTGGGGTAGGAGTAGATACATAATGTAATACTTCCAGTTCGTCTACATTGGTGGTGTTTAGCTCATTGGCAGTAGCCATTAATTCTGCACGGCTAATCACCAGTTGGTCTTTGATGGACTCAATATTCTGTATCATTTCAACACCTTCTGCAGGGTTTACTTTGCCAGCACCGGAGATACTGTTTACCAACAGGTTTTGACGTGTGGGGCTGATGATGTCGTAGATTTGGTATTGCTGACGCAATTTCACCAGCGAATCAGTATACAAATTAATCTGAGCATCCAAAGATTGTATTTTTTTGTTGGCACGATCTTTGGCATTATTTTTTACTACAGACAAATAATTGCGAAATTTACTATCTGTAACCTTTACAATAGCATCCAGAACTTTGGCCGAACGTTTGGCATCTATATCCGTAAAACTGCACATGATACTGGCATTTTCGGTACGTTTTGACTCAAAACTTTCCCTGTAGCGCGCACTCATTGCGGCACGGTGTCTTGGATTGCCATAATCCAGTTCGTATGCCCCATATAAGCCACATAGTGTAATGACAGAATCTTCCACGTCTTTAGAATCAATCATGGTCATTACTTTATCCACGTCGCCCTCTGTACCAAAATAATCCACAAAGCGCATGTCTCCGCTCGAACGACGCAGGATATGGTTACGGTCGCCATATAAAGGGTTGAGCATATAGACTTCCGCATTCGCTTTGTATTCTTTGTCTTTTATTTTATAGGCCACAGCACCTATTGCAGCGGTAATAAAAGTGATACCTAATATCAGCTTCGCATTGCGCTGAATGACTTTTACTATTTCCACCAAATCGAATGTGGGTGTATTCATTAATTTAATTTTTCGGGTAAAAATATACTGAGCGTTTTATCTGCAACGCTGTCGCAAATTAAGTTTTTAATATTAAATGATGGTTTCTCCGGCATGCATTTTTTCAGCATTCTCAGCAAATGCAAGTGCAGAAACCATTTCTTGTATATCTCCGTTCATAAAAGCATCCAGTGTATATACAGTCATATTGATACGGTGGTCGGTTACACGACCCTGAGGATAGTTGTAGGTGCGGATTTTGGCCGAACGGTCACCTGTGCTTACCAAACTTTTTCTGCGTGAGGAGATTTCATCTTCATGTTTACGTACTTGCTCTTCATATAGTTTGGTACGCATCATGTTGGTCGCTTTTTCGCGGTTGCCCAGCTGGGAGCGCTCTGTCTGGCAGGTAATGACTGTTCCTGTAGGAACGTGGGTCAAAATTACCTTTGTCTCCACCTTATTTACATTCTGTCCACCGGCACCACCGCTTCGGGCAGTTTCCATCTTAAGGTCGCTTTCTTTCAGTTCAAAATCAATTTCTTCGGCTTCGGGCATCACCACCACTGTTGCGGCAGAAGTATGCAAACGGCCACTGGCTTCGGTAGCCGGTACACGCTGCACACGGTGCACACCACTTTCAAATTTTAGTGTACCATACACATCTTCGCCCTGCACTTCCAGTTGCACCTCTTTATATCCACCCGCAGTTCCTTCCGTTTCGCTAATCAAGTTCACTTTCCATCCTTTGCGCTCACAATAGCGGAGATACATGCGCATCAAATCACCAGCAAAAATACTGGCTTCATCCCCTCCGGTTCCTGCACGCACTTCCAAAACCGCATTTTTCTCATCCTGAGGGTCTTTGGGTATCAGCAGCTGGCGGATTTCTTCTTCCAACACCTCTAATTGCTGTGTTTGTTCTTCCAGTTCCGATTTGGCCATATCGCGCAGTTCTGCGTCGCTCTCGGTTTCCAGCACTTCTTTGCCAAAAGCTATACCATCGAGGCAAGCCCTGTATTTGCGGTAAGGGTCAATGATTTTCTCCAGTTTGCGGTATTCTTTGCTCACGGTCATGTAGCGCTTGTTGTCACCCACCACTTCGGGGTTGGTGAGGGCTACACCCAGGTCGTCGAACCGGGCTTTGATGGCTTCTAATTTTTCTATAATGGCACTCATATATTTTCTTTGGAAATTTCCTCTGTCAAAAGGTGTGCAAAGGTAATTTTTTTAATTGGGAAATATGATTTGAAAGTTAAATGACGATGATGGGGATTTATGATTTGTGATTTGGGATTTTTGATTGTGTGGAGGGGGAACCTTTTGACCTGAAAACCTATCCAGGATACGTTAAATACACATCCCGGATACGTGGAGGACCTAAGCAGGATAGGTTAAGCAACGTATCCTGAATACGTCTTTTGCCTAAGCTGGATAGGCTAAGAACCTAACCAGGATACGTCAAAAACGGTATCTGGATACCCCAACCAACCTAAGTAGGATAGGTTTTTGGCCTAAGCCGGATACGATAAGAACGTATCCGGGATACGTCTTTATACGCTAAGAACCTAACTAGCTTAGGTCCACCAAGGTATCCTGGATACCTTGGTGGACCTAAGCAGGATACCATTTTAACGTATCCGGGATGTGTATTTAACGTATCCTGGATACATCTACCACTTATCCGCGATAGGTATTCATATTTCGCCCTTGTTGGTGTAGAGGTGTAGGCTTTGTAGCAAAGCCCACCAACAAGCCATGGTAGTTGTTGGTGGAAATCGTGAAAAACAATTTCTGAACACCAACAAGGGCGGAATGTTGCGTTTTAAAGGAAATTTTGGCAAGGGATTTAATTCATAAATTATAAAAAAATGCCATAACACACTAATTTGTGTTACGGCACTCATTGTTTTATCTTGTACTATTTTATTTTATCATCATTTGTGTTTAATCCCCAAATCTCTACTCGTGCTTTTTTGCCGTTATAATTAGGAATTGTTTTGTAGACAAAGACAATTTTGGTCACTTTTCTGTTTCCGTTCAGGTCGATTAGTCTGCTTTCCCCTTCCGCTTTTACAGTGGAATTAATTTTTATGTCTTCTTTTTCGCCTTCGCTGTAATAGATTTCCAGATCAAGTAGTTCAATAGGAGCTTCACTCACTTTGAATTTAATCATAGTGAATCTGTTATAACCTATTACCATTATGGCATCTCGGTCGCTGGTAAAGTCTACAACTGTTTTCCCTATTTCTTTCCAACCGGTTTTGTCGTTGGCTATGATTCCGGGCGTTTGAGCTAATGCTGTTTGAATATTTGAGCTTATGGCTAACAGCATAATAAAAAGTACTTTTTTCATCTTTATATCAATTTAAACCCGCTACCTGCGAGAAGGTTGCAATAAGATTATTGCCTAAAAATTCTATTTAATAGTGGTTATTCTTCTTCGTCAAATTCTTCCAGATCATTATGGTTGTCTCCTCCAATGCTGTAGTAATTATTTTCCTCATCTTCGCTGCCAATCAGTTCGTCTTCATCATCCAGTTCGCTGCCGGGTATATCCAACTCTTCTTCATTCGGACGTTTGGTAGGTGGGTCTTCTGCTGCAACTAAATAAGTATCTTCCACTATCGGATAGCTGAAATCACTTGAATCCGAGTATTCATCAATGCCAATTAGCATAATTGGCGTAATATTTCTATTGCTTTTCATTTTATGTGTTTTTTTAAAATAATGACTGTAAATGAGTACGTATTTTATTTAAATGATAGCCAAGGATTATTAATAATTCCACTCTGTATATAAGTTAGTCGCATGTTCTTCCTGAAAGTCGTTAGGTGGTATGTCGATAGTGCTATTGTGTACATTTGGTGTAGAAGAACTTAATAATGAGGTATTGCTGCGTGCTACAGCACAGTTAGGAAATGAAATGGAGCATGTTTCGGATTTCATCTCCTCATCTTTTAGGTTTTTGATTGCCTGTGGGCCATTATATAAAATCATTGGTTGCAGCAATATATTTTACGAACGACCTCTTGTAGATTCCTCATTATACTGCACAACAAAGATGGTTAAGCTACTTTAACCAATTGTTATACGATGTTTATTAAGTTTTATAAAATTCTACTTTTTATAGGGCTGGTTTAAAACAAAAATCCCGACAGATACTATTCTGTCGGGATTTTTGTTTTATCTGTTTTGGCTATTAGCTAAAAGCATCTTTGATTTTATCAAAAAAACCTTTTTCATCTTTGCCTTCAGCAGCATCTTCTGCAGGTTTGAAGTTGGGTGAATGCTGCAGCTTTTCTAGTATTTCTCGTTCTTCTTTAGTCAATTGTTGCGGCGACCAGGTATTCACTTCTACCAATTGGTCTCCTTTTTCATAACTCTGGAATGCAGGAAATCCTTTACCCTTGAGTCGGAAAATTTTACCACTCTGAGTACCCGCAGGAATCTTAATTTTTGCACGGCCATCGATGGTGGGTACCTCTACCTGTGTACCCAATACTACATCCGGGAAAGTGACGAATAAGGGATATATCACGTCAAGATCGCGGCGCATTAAATGTGGATGCTTTTCTTCTTCAATCAATATGAGTAAATCTCCTGCTGGTCCGCCACGTTCACCTACATTACCATTGCCTGTCATACTTAATTGCATACCGTCCTGCACACCTGCCGGTATATCCATACTGATAGTTTCTTCGCCATATACTCGACCTTCGCCTTTGCAGGAAGTACATTTTGCAGAGATGCTGGTACCGTCGCCGTTACAAGTAGGGCAGGTAGTCACAGTTTGCATCTGACCCAAAAAAGTATTTTGTACACGACGCACCTGACCACTACCACCGCAGGTGCCACAGGTCTTGATGGAGCTTTTGTCTTTTGCACCATTACCGCCACAAGGCTGGCAGGTGACGTATTTCTTTACCTTAATTTTTTTGTTGGCACCGTGAGCAATCTCCGAAAAGTTCATTTTTAGTTTCACACGCAGGTTGGCTCCACGGCTTCCACCACCTTGTCTGCGTCCGCCACGTCCACCACCGCCGCCAAATCCTTCGCCAAAAATGTCACCAAAATTGGAGAAGATGTCCTCCATATTCATACCTCCAAATCCCTGAGCACCGCCACCGCCACCAGGGCGGCCTGCATTGCCCATACTATGGCCGAAACGATCGTATTGGGCTTTTTTATCAGGCGAACTCAGGACTTCGTATGCCTCGGCGGCTTCTTTAAATTTTTCTTCCGCAGCTTTGTCTCCGGGGTTGCGGTCGGGGTGATACTGCATAGCAATCTTGCGATAAGCTTTTTTAATCTCATCGGCACTTGCCTGTTTACCAACACCTAGTACTTCGTAATAATCTCTTTTAGACATTTAAATGATTTATATTATTTACCCACCACTACTTTGGCATGGCGGATTAATTTTTCATTGAGGTAATATCCTTTTTCTATAACATCAACCACTTTGCCTTCCAAATCGGGCGTTGGAGCAGGAATTTCTGTAATGGCCTCGTGCAATTCAGCATCAAACTCACTTCCTGCAACTGTTTCCATTGGTTTCAGACCTTTATGAGTAAGGATAGATGTTAATTTTCCTAATACTAACGTTACTCCTTCTTTAACTGCTTCCAGATCGGTAGCTGTTTCCATTGTTTTGCTGGCACGCTCGCTATCATCCAATACCGCAATCAGGCTTTGCATCAACTCTTTCGTTGCCGTTTGAATTGTTTCAATTCTTTCTTTGGCACTGCGTTTACGGAAATTGTCAAACTCGGCAACAAGACGCAAATATTGATCTTTAGAAGCGTTTAGTTCATTGCGCAGTTTTTCTTCGGCTGAAATTTCTTCAACGATTGCCTCTGTCGTTTCTTCTGCACTTTGCTCAGCAGTATTTTCGGGTGTCAAATTGTCTTCGTTCGGTATGTCTTGTTTTACTTCCTGCTCGTTCATAACTTTCTTTTTTTTGAATATCATACTGTTTCTTTCAGGGGCAAAAATATTGCCAAATCGGCTTTTGGGGACAAATTGTCAGAAATTGAGAAAAATTGCGACAAGTGGTCAAGCTTATTTGATATATCAACAGAAAACAGAACATTTTTAATTTTTCTTGTTGATTTGGAATTTTTTGGTTAAAAATTTTTAATTTATCTTCAGTATCAAAAATTTAAACAATGAAAAAAAAGGTCTTTAGCTGTTTTCTTGCAGTTGCCCCAGTCTTATTAATCTCTTCTTGCAGTAAAGAGGAGGATGAGCCTTCTTTGGTGGGTACCTGGGTAAGCAAGGCCGTTAATAATAAAATTTTTATAAGTTCTGTTTTGACCTTTGACTCCAGCCGTTCTCTTACCGGAGAAGAGCTTGTGGTCACTTTTAATGCAGACAAAACATACACCGGTTGGTCATTGGATGAATCTGATAAAGAAACCGGAACATATTTTATCGATGGTAAAAATTTGGTTCTTTATACTATCGGAGATTTCGACTCTTTAAAGTATACTTTGACAAAAGATGAGTTTACCACCATTAATGAAGACTATCAGGAAAGTGATTCTTCAAAATATGAGATTGAAACAATTACTTATAAAAGGAGATAGAACTCTTTAAAATATCGCAGCCCATATCTTTCAAAAGATATGGGCTGTTTTTTTGTAGGATAAATTTAAATCAACTCCTCCAAACTCTCCTTCGCTGCCGTAATTGTAGCATCTAAGTCTTCGTAGGTAAGCGCGTTGTTGAGGAACCAACTTTCGAATGCCGACGGAGGTAAGTATACACCACGGCGCAACATGGCGTGGAAGAATTTGTTGAAAAAAGCATTGTCTGCCGCTGCCGCTGTGGCAAAATCTGTAACTGGTTTTTCGCTGAAATGCACACTAATCATTGAGCCCAAGCGATTAATGGTAAAGGCTTTTCTACTAGCTTCCAATACAGTTTGCAAACCTTCGTGCAGATATTCGGTTTTGGCAGCTAGCTCGGTATACAGGTTTGGATTGTCTTTTAATTCTTGTAGCAAAGTATAGCCAGCAATCATCGCCAAAGGATTACCGCTCAAAGTACCCGCCTGATATACATTGCCGAGTGGCGCGATGTGGCTCATAATTTCTTTTTTACCCCCAAAAGCACCAACAGGCATTCCTGCACCAATTACTTTGCCATAACAAACAAGATCTGCATCAACACCCAAAACTTCCTGAGCACCGCCTGCAGATAGGCGAAAGCCCGTCATTACTTCATCAAAAATAAACACAATCCCTTCGGCCGTGCAGATTTCACGCAGACTTTCTACAAACCCAGGTAATGGTAAAATACAACCCATATTCCCTGCAACTGGCTCAATAATAATTGCGGCTATTTCGTCTTTGTGTTGGCTCACCAAAGTTTTTACTGCTTCAATGTCATTATAGGCACAGGTGAGGGTATCGTTGCTCACTCCTGCAGTAATACCGGGTACTGTCTGAATATCAAATGTGGCAAGCCCACTTCCTGCCTTAACCAAAAAAGCATCTGCGTGACCGTGATAACAACCTTCAAATTTGATGAATTTGTTTCGGCCTGTGTATCCACGTGCAAGCCTAAGCGCACTCATACATGCCTCTGTGCCGCTACTCACCATTCGGATAAGGTCAACATTCTTAGTCATCGATTTGATGAGTTCGGCCATTTCTATTTCCAATTCGGTTGGTGCGCCAAAAGAAGTAGAGCCTTCCGCTTTTGCCTGTATCGCTTTTACCACAGGCTCGTGAGCATGCCCAAGAATCATTGGCCCCCAAGAGGCAATATAATCGATATACTTGTTGCCATCGGCATCGTAGAGATAAGCACCTTTGGCGCGTTCGATAAAAATAGGTGTGCCTCCTACACTCTTAAAGGCACGAACCGGAGAGTTAACACCGCCCGGAATGCTTTGCTGGGCGCGCTCGAAGAGAGAAATGCTATTGTATGTTTTCATTTTTATAGATTTAGAAGTTTCACCGCGTCTTTCGCAAAATAAGTAGCAATCAAATCTGCTCCTGCTCTTTTGATAGAAGTCAGACTTTCAATAATAGCTTTGTTTTCGTCTATCCAGCCCATTTGTGCTGCTGCTTTTATCATAGCATATTCACCACTTACATGGTAAGCACTTACCGGCACATCTACAGCATTTTTTACTTCGCGGATAATGTCGAGATAAGCCATTGCTGGTTTCACCATCACAATATCTGCGCCTTCTTCAATATCCATCATCACTTCTTTGATGGCTTCAATGCGGTTGGCGTAATTCATCTGGTAAGTCTTTTTATCTCCAAATCCGGGTGCAGAATCCAGGGCATCACGGAAAGGTCCGTAGAAGCAGGAAGCATACTTTGCACTGTAAGCCATAATCCCCACTTTTGTAAAATTATTTTGCTCTAAAGCCGCACGGATAGCGCCAATGCGTCCATCCATCATATCGCTAGGTGCTACAAAATCCGCACCGGCCTCTGCATGACTCACACTCATTTTTACGAGCGCTTCTACAGTTCCATCGTTAATGATTTCGCCATTTTCTACAATACCATCGTGTCCGTAAATAGAGTAGGGGTCGAGTGCAACATCCGTCATCACTACCATTTCCGGCACTGCATCTTTAATTGCTTTGATGCTACGTTGCATCAGACCATCTTTGTTCCAGGCTTCTTTTCCCGTATTATCTTTCACCTCATCCAATGCTTTTACAAATAGCAAAACACATTTGATGCCCATCGCCCAAAGTTCTTTTACTTCAGCAATTATATTGTCAATAGACATCCGGTAATAACCTTTCATCGATGGGATTTCCTGTTTGTAATTGCTGCCTTCATTGATAAATAGCGGCGCAATAAAATCGCTTGGCGTTAAAGTTGTTTCCGCTACCAGACTGCGTATAGCAGCGTTTGTTCTTAAGATTCTGTTTCGGCGTTGTAAGTACATTTTTATAAAAATATTTTTGTTGTCAGCTTTATCTTTTCTTCAAGTTTGGGTTGCGTCGCACACTTCAGGGTAACTATTTCCTTCAGCTTTGTTCACCTCAAAAAAAAGCATTATTTATGCTTTGCAGTTTTCTCTTCGCCGGTAATGTCGCCACCACTGCGAATTTGAATTTGCACTCCCAATATCCATTCATTGCAATGTTTGCTATAGAGATATTGATTGATATCATTGATAGCTTTCATTACCTGTTCGTAAGTACCTTCTACTACAGTAGTAAAAGGACCAACTTCACATTTGATTCCACTTTCTTTAATGATGGCGATAGCTTCATCCACCCATTCGTATGGGTGTTTTTCGGTAGCTACAGGTAATACTTGCAATGATGCGTTGACGATGTAATGGTGCATAGTTGATTTGTTTTATACCCAATCTTTTGGGTGTTGGCAAGCGTCTAATAATTGGGCTTCAGGACTGTTCGGTTTGGGTTGATAATCATATTCAAATCTAACAGTTGGGGGCAAACTCATCAAAATACTTTCTGTTCGTCCATTGGTTTTTAATCCAAAAATAGTGCCTCTGTCGTGTATTAAATTAAACTCAACATATCGCCCACGGCGGATTTCCTGCCAGTGCTTATGTTCAGTAGTATATTCAGTTTCTTTTCTTTTATTGACAATCGGCACATAAGCTTCAACAAAGCTATTGCCATTGGCCTGTTGAAACTGAAACAATTTTTCTGTGTCAAAATCAGCTGTTGGTTTCAGATGATCATAAAAAATACCGCCAATGCCGCGCATTTCATTGTTGCGGTGCGTATTGGCAAAATATGTATCACACCAAGCTTTATACTTTGCGTGCAGTCCTTCACCAAATGGCTCAATGGCGTTTTTTAAAGTGCCATGAAAATGACGAGCATCTTCTTCAAACAAATAATATGGGGTCAAATCGGTACCGCCACCAAACCAGCAATCAATAATATTGCCCCCGGCATCATACAATTCAAAATAGCGCCAGTTGGCATGGGTTGTGGGTACAAAAGGATTGAGTGGGTGAATGACCAAACTCAGTCCGCAGGCAAACCAGCTATGGCCTTCAATGTTCAATTGTTTGCGCATAATATCACTCACTTCACCAAAGACGATTGATGTGTTAACTCCTCCCTTTTCAAACACATTGCCATTCGCTATGACGCGTGTTTTGCCGCCACCACCTTCAGGTCGTTCCCATTTGTCTTCAATGAATGTTGCTTTGCCATCCACTGCTTCCAAAGCAGCGCAAATGCTGTCTTGTAGTCCGTGGATGTAGTCAATCCATCTTTGTTTTAACTCCATTTGAATTCTTTAACCGTATTTACAAATGCTCTGGCATGGTCAACCGGTACATTGGGCAAAATACCATGACCCAGATTGGCGATATGTCTGCCAGGTCCAAATGCCGTCAACATATCTTTGACTTCTTTTTCGATCACCGGTATGGGGGATAATAGTTTTGCAGGGTCAAAATTGCCCTGAAGTGTAATGTTATTTCCTGCAAATTTTCTGGCCATTTGTGGCGTGATGCACCAGTCAATGCCCAATCCTGCTGCACCTGTTGCCGACATCGCTTCTAAACTATGCCATGCTCCTTTAGCAAAAATAATCGTCGGAACATCATCTTTTACGGCAGCGACAATCTGGCGTATATATTGTAAGGATAAAACCTCAAAATCTGCTGGGCTGAGCAAGCCACCCCAGCTATCAAATACCTGCAGAATGTCAGCACCGGCTTTAATCTGACCTTTTAGATAAGCGATGGTTGTATCGGTAATCATTTGTAACAACTGATGCGCCAGCTCTGGCTGAGCATAACAAAAAGCCTTAGCCTCGTCAAAAGTTTTGCTGCCTTTACCTTGAACCATATAGCATAACAAAGTCCAGGGGGCACCTGCAAAACCAATCAAAGGCACTCGGTCATTTAATTCCTGCTTGATGAGTTTGATGGCATCAAAAACATAACCCAATGTTTCATCCACTTCTGGCACACGAATACGGGCAAGGTCTGCTGCAGTTTTAATCGGGTCGGGTAGTAAAGGCCCAATATTTTCTTTTAATTGTACTTCAAGACCCATTGCCTGTGGCACCACCAAAATGTCTGAGAACAGAATAGCAGCATCTACTCCAACAATGTCTACCGGCTGAATCGTGATTTCGCAGGCCAGTTCAGGCGTTTGGCAACGCTCGAAGAAGCCGTATTTATTGCGTAGTACAATATATTCAGGTAAATATCTTCCTGCCTGACGCATCATCCATACGGGTGTTCTTTCTGTTTTTTCGCCACGAAGTGTGCGTAAGATTAAGTCGTTTTGCAACATTATTTTGCTTTGTTTTTATAAAATTCAATCAATGTTTGTACTAAAATATTTTTGTCGGGTTGTGCTGCAATAATGATTTCATTGTTAACCCAATCTACCAGAAATTTTGCAGTGGTTTTACCTATTGCACCTAAAATTGCTTTTCCCGGAATAGTATTCTCTATTAAATAGCTTTCTACACCGGAAGGACTAAAGAACAAAATGCCATCATAACCCTCCTGAAGTTTTGGTGCCGTTAATTTTGTTTCATAAACTTCTATTTCTGTCAGTTGAAAGCCTCTTGCAATAAGGTTTTCGGGCAATGTGTCCAATCTTTTATTGCCACAAAAAAATATGATTTTCTGAGCTGCAATTGGTTCCATCTCCTGAAGTAAGTCAAGTGCATCATTCGCCGAAGCCAGAATTTTATCTTCACCAAAGAATGAAATTACCGCTTTTCTTGTTGCACCGCTGATACAGCAAATCTGCCAATCCGGAATAATATCGGGCAAACATTTTCTGATTGCTTCTACAGCCTGTGCACTGGTAAAAAGAACTAAAACCTTTTGCTGAGCTAGAGATTGAATGAATGCTGCATCCTTTTGCAGAATAGAAATTTTCGTTTCTATCATCGGAATTACATCACAATGTATTTGTTGTTCCGAAAGAGCAATAAGAGCAGTTTCGGGTAAGGTTGCGGTACTGAGTATTTTATAGATTTTGTCCAAAATTTCTGATTGAAGCCACTATTTTATCTGCACCTTTTTGCAATAATTCATTCCCCCAAAGTATTCCTGCATTTACAGCGTCATTAAGGGGACAGATTTTTTCTATCTCCATTTTCTCTGTGCCATCAATAGAAAGTATGTTTCCTTTGAAATGCATTTCACCATTGATTATTTCAGCTAGTGCACTGATGGGTGTGGAACATCCGCCCATTAAAGTACGCAGGAAATCTCTTTCTATCTGAACGCAAAGTGCTGTTGGCTCATTGTTAAATTTGGAACATAGTTCCAGTAAATCAGTTGATTCTGCCCTGCACGCCACCATTACGGCGCCTTGTGCCGGGGCGGGTAACATCCAGTCCAGTTCAATTGCATTATCCGGTCGCATCTCCATTCGGTCCAATCCTGCTGCGGCAAATATGGCACCATCCCAATCACTTTCTTCCAGCTTGCGAATACGTGTCTGGACATTTCCCCTTAGGTTTTCAATGATACTTCCGGGATATTGATTGAGCCATTGTGCTTTGCGGCGGATAGATCCGGTGGCAATTTTAGCAGAACCAAAAGTTGTTGATTGAGGATGTGGAACAAATAAGTCTTTGTAGGATGCCCTGGGCAATACAGCTGCCTGCGCAAGACCCTGAGCCAATTGTGTCGGTACATCTTTTAATGAATGTACTGCAATATCTATTTTATTTGAAAGCAGAAAAGCATCGAGGCCTTTGGTAAACACACCTTGCACGCCCATGGCATATAATGGTGTTATTAAATCAAGGTCGCCCTCACTTTTTACAGGGACGAGTTCTGTAGTTGCACCATGTTTTTCAAGAAGCGCCTGAACAGTATGGGCTTGCCATAAGGCCAATTTGCTGTCACGGGTTCCTATTCTTATGGGTTGTTGCATTGCTTGTTGGCTGGTGATTTTGGCTTATGAACGGGTCATAAAGTCATTAATGGCAAGGATAAAATTACATCCTCCCTGATTTTTTTGGCGCATCTGAGTGGCCATAGTGTTGAGCACTTTTTGTATGTTGTCATTGCATTGCAAAGGAGCAGCAACTAGCACATCCTGATGTTTTTGCTGGATAGTTTCCAGTGTTGTTTTTACTGCTTTGATCACGGGAACATGCTGACGCATCAGATACCAGTCTTTAAATTCGGCTATATGTTCTGAAATGATTTGTTTTGCCTTGGGCACTTCCAGCAATCTGTTTTGCAAAGTTTCGTCTGCAACTTTCGAAAGCTCATCTACATTGACCAGGCGTACATGCTCTAATTCTGTAACATCAGCCGCTACATTATAAGGGATGGATAAATCAATAATTAATTTGGCTCCACTTCCTTCAATATGTTTTTTGAGCAATGTTGGTTTAGGAGCATTGGTCGCCACCAGAATGATGTCCGCTTCCTGTGCCTGTTCTTCCAATGTATGATAAGGGGAAAAATCAATGCCTAATGATGTGGCTAATTCTTCTGCTTTTTCATTGGTACGGTTAACCAAGGTTATTTGATTGGTGCCCAAAGTGCCAACGATATTTTTGCAGGTATTGCGGCCAATTTTACCTACACCAATCAACAATATTTTCTTGTCATTGGTTTGGGCAAAATGTTGCTGGATATATTGTACTGCAGCGAATGATACAGAAACTGAACCACTGCTCAGTTTTGTATTACTGCGTATTGCACGTGAAGATTGTAAAGTCGTATTGATTAATTTCTCTGTAAACAGCCCGATGCAATTGTTCTCTTTAGCAATTTTTACAGATTGTTTGATTTGACTGATGATTTCATAATCCCCCAGAATCTGAGAATCCAAACCTGCAGATACCTGTAATAAATGCTCAATGGCCAATTTCCCTTGCTTAAAATAAGCATGTTGCATAAATAACTCCAGAGAGCCCTTGGTTTCTTTGCACAGAAATTGTGCTAATTGTTTAGCTGATGAAGCCAGTCCATAAATTTCGGTTCTGTTACAGGTAGACAGAATAAATAGTTCCTCGATGCCGTGTATTTTGGCAGCTTCAAGCAGATGAATGTATTGCTCCGTGCTAATTGCGTAATCGCCCCTGACTCCCGCATCTGTATTGCGATAATTGATGCCGACAACGTAAAAATCTGATATGCTTTTTAAGGTATTCACCGAGTTGATAACCATCCCCTTTTTGGTACGGGGCAAAGTTATTAGTACCTACGCTAAATGCCTAATGGAGGATGCCTGATTCTGTCATTTAAATGTCATTCTATGCCTGATTATGAGCAATATCATAAAATCAATAGCATACTTTGATGAAATAAATTGAAGAAATTTTAATGAGTTGCTTTTGAAATAAATTTATTCCTGATTAATGACCAGAAGCATTTCTTCATGTATTAAACCGTTGGTGGCGAGTGTCTCTTTTTCGAAAACCGTAGTTTCTGTACCGTCGAAATTAGAAATCCGGCCACCTGCTTCCCGGACAATCAGATATCCCGCAGCAACATCCCAGGAATTGAGGTTGTATTCCCAAAAGCCATCAAAGCGGCCACAGGCTACCCAGCAAAGGTCAATAGCCGCAGAACCCAGGCGCCTTACAGGCAAACCCTGCAAAATCATTCTTTCGAAAACTTTAATGGGGTGTTCTTTGGTTTCAGGCCATTTATAAGGAAATCCTGTTACAAGACAAGCCGTTTTGAAATCTGCTTTTTTAGAGACATGGATGGGTTCATCATTTAGGAAAGCACCTTTTCCTCTTTCTGCAAAGAAAAATTCATTCATCATCGGATTATACACAACGCCCATCAGCATCTTTCCATTATGACGTAAGCCTATACTGACACAACAGATAGGAATGCCATGAGCAAAATTTACAGTGCCGTCAATTGGGTCAATAATCCATTGATATTCAGAATCCTGCATCAATTCTCCAACCTCCTCGCTGATTATACTATGTTCCGGAAAATCCCTTTTAATAATATCAATAATGGCTGTTTCTGAATGTTTGTCGACCTCTGTAACCAGATTATTGATACCGTCTTTACTTTCTATTTTAAAAACTCCCTGGAAATAAGATTGTATTACTGCACCCGCAGCTCTTGCTGCTTCGTTAATCGTTGCTTTCATCTGTTGCATTCGGAGATCGTTGAGGGTGTAAAATACTTACAAGGTAAGTTGCTTGCCTAAGTAGTAGTCGATTACTTTAAGTTTAAAGATAAGGTCATATTTACTATTGAGCAAAGATGCTTCTGCTTTATACAGATTATTCTGAGTAGTTAAATACTCAATGGTATTGGTCAGGCCGAGTTCATACCTTTTGTCGGCAAAGTCAAATGCACGCTGGGCGGCTTCCTGCGAGCGCTTGGCAGCATAATATTTCTGGATGGCATTGGTTGCATCATTATGTGCCTTATACACATCCTGTTTCAGCTTAAGTTCAGTTTGATATTTATTGAGCTCCTGCGTCTGTATATTCAGTTTAGCCTGACGTACCTGAAATTGAGTTTGCCAACCATTGAAGATTGGAATATTTAAGGTTGCAGAAATGGTTTGGCGGAAGTTGTTTTCAAGTTGGGTAAACACTTTTGGTGAGCTGTAGCTGGGAATAACGTTGGGTTGCAACACATCATATTGTGTACCACCTACATTCACAAAGGTGCCGGTTGGGCTGGTACCGTTTATTGTGTAGCCATTAAATTGTTTGTAAGTACTGGTCCAGTTGCTCCCCAGTTGTCCGCTAAGGCTCAGTTGGGGTAAAAGGCCACCTCTGGCTGCATTCCACGAATATTTGGCAGATTTTAATTTTAAGTCACTGCTTTTTACAGAAGGGATATTTTTAATTGCCTCCTGATATACATATTCCGGATTAAGTGATTGTATGGAAATGCACTCTTCCATCGGAAGATTGGGTATTGTTGCTTCGAATGCCTGGTCAAAATCCAGATTAAGCAGGGCTTTGATGTCTAAAATTGATGCTGTATAATCGGATAGGGCTGAAATAAGCGCAGAACTGTCACTGGCCAGTTGCGCTTCAAGCTGTGCAACATTCAGTTCGGGTACACGACCCACTGCTGCAAATTTTTGGGTTTGTTGTAGCTGTGCCAAAGAAAGTGCCACCTGTTTTTCATTCACCTTAATCTGTTCTCTGGCCATTAACACCCTCAGAAATCCTGTAGCTACATTGAGGGCTACATCATTTTTTAACTGGTTCAAATCTTCCTGTGCAGCATCGTAGGACAATCTATTGCGCTTGATGGTATTTCGTTGTTGAAACCAGCCAAATACCAATACATTGGAGCTGGCACTGGCACTCAAAAATTCGTAACTACCTTCAACAAACTGGTTGGTAGTAGGGTCGATAGAACGGCCTTTACTGATACCATATGTCGGGGACATATTTAGTGAAGGTATTTGTGCATACTGGCTTTGACGCAAAGTCAACAGGGCTAATCTTTGGTTGATTTCGTTTTGTTGGATAGAAATATTATGCTTCAATGCATAGGCTATTGCTTCCTGTAAAGTCCAGTTTGTTTTTGATGCAGCCTCTGTTTGTGCAAGAGCATTAAAGCCCAAAATGGCAAAACTGAGAGAAAACAGACATTTTAGCTGATTAAAAATACGCATTGCGGCTAATGTATGGGTATAAATGGAATATTGGGCAAATATACAATGAGTGTGCATCCTACAGCAAAAATTGTTCGCTAAAGAGGTGATATTTCGGTGAATGAAGAAATGATTAAAAAATAATTTTAAAAGTGTTTGTTTTTTTTTAATCAGAACGATTACATTTGCAACCCAATTGGCGAGGTAGCTCAGTTGGTTAGAGCACAGGATTCATAACCCTGAGGTCACGAGTTCAAATCTCGTTCTCGCTACAAACGAAAGGCAATCAATTATTTTGATTGCCTTTTTTTATTTGCAACCAGCAGGCAAACCATAACGGAAAAGTTTACGTCTCTAGAGTTATTCATTTAATATTTTAATAAAAGGGAGCGAACATGCAAAAGCGCATTATCATTCTGGTCAGCATTTTGATATTACTTCTTCCCAACAACATATTTGCACAAGGTTTCAATGTTGATTTCCAAAAGAAGTTTGTAATGCCCGATGAATTTCTGACTTTACGAAGCTCTGAGGATAGCACTTATGGTTATATCCCTGCTAACCCAATTAAAATTGGAACAGGTGATTCTTTAAGTACACAAATCAGAATGTATGATTTGATGTTTTGCTTAAGAACAGAAGAAGGTCAGGTATTGCTTTTAGAAAGCTTAGATAAAATTACAACTGAGGATCAAATTGAAATCGATGCCATCACTTTATCAATTGCATTAACTTCCAAAAGAATAAAACTCTATTTTGACACCAAAAACAAGTCTGAGATATTTTGTCCTAAAGGTCTGGTGATAGATACTTTGGCGGGAACTTATTCTGTTCCCTATATAAGAAATGAAAGAGTGATCAGACGTATCCAAGAGTAGATAAAAGAAACCTCAAGAGTCCATAATTTGAATCTATAGATTCTTATAATACAAGTAACCTTGCCAATCTTCCCAAAGTTTTAATTCAGGGATTTTATGAAAACCAAAATGAGTAAAGACAACATCACTTTTATGGTTGTCGGCATGAATGGCGGCCAATAAATAATCACAATTGTTTTGCATCATTTCTCCGGAGATGCTCTCATAAAAGCCATTGAAAATCCTGTGTCCCCGGTATTCCTGAAGGATGCAAACTCTGTCAATCAGGCCGGTTTTTACTTTCAGACTTTCGGCATCCATTCCCAATTGCGAAGCCAAAGGATTATAGCTGTAAAATTCATCCGCTATAAAGACCTGCTCTTTGCGCAGCAATAATCGGGCAGTACCCACTATTTTATCTTCCACATAGGCCACAAATATTCGGGCACTATGTATGTCGTCTTCATCATAATATGCTTTTTCCTGATGCCGGGCATGGCTTTCATCCCCCAGTTCTATCGTCAGACACTGGTATCTGATTTGATAGACCTGAGTTAATTCCTCGGCTGAGCTTGCTCTTTTGATGAGCATAAACTTATTATTTAAAATGTACGAATCGCGAACATTCCGGCATCGCTTTATAATAGTACAAAAATTTTCAATTAGTAGTGAATGCGCAAAAAAAAAGAGCGCTACTAAGGCGCTCTTTTTTTAATACTCTTTTCAGAGTTTGGATGATTTAAACAGTTTCTTTTCCTTGTGCATCCAACACTGCGATAGATACCATATTGACAATCTGCCTTACGGTGCTGCCCAGTTGCAATACCTGTACCGGTTTATTCATTCCTATCAAAATAGGGCCAACAGCCTCGGCGCCCCCTACTTCCTGAAGCAGGTGATAAGCAATATTGCCGGAAGCCAGATTGGGGAAGATTAAAATATTAGGGCTTTCATTTACCAGGCTCGAGAACGGATAATTCTCACGCAGTAATTCTTTGTTAAAGGCAACGCCAGCCTGTATCTCACCATCAATCGTTAATTCAGGTTTTAAAACTTTTATTCTTGCTACCGCATTCCGTACTTTTTCTGTTTCGGGCAATACGCTGCTGCCAAAGTTGGAAAAAGACAACATGGCCACAACAGGTTTTATATTTAAGGAATTGACAAAGTTGGCAGCCTGAATGGTAATGTCAATCAGTTCATCTTCGCTTGGATTGGCATTAACAGTTGTATCTGCAAAAAATAAGGGACCGCGTTTGGTCAGCATCATATACATACCTGATACACGGCAAATGCCTTTTTTTACTCCTATAATTTCCAATGCAGGACGAAGCGTATTGGGATATTGACGGGTAAGACCGGAAATCAAAATATCGGCTTCTCCTTTTTCCACCATCATGCACCCAAAATGCGTACGGTCACGCATCAGTTTTTTGGCTTCGTAAAAATTGACTCCTTTGCGTTGTCTTTTTTCGAAATAGTAAGCTCCGTAACGTTCTCGGTTAGGTTCCTGTTCTTCGCTTTTTGGGTCAATAATTAATACATCATCCAGCGATAGTTGATTGTCTGCAATCAAAGAATTTATTTTCTGAGGTCTGCCCAGCAAAATCGGAATAGCAATGCCTTCGTCTTTTACCTGTTGCGCAGCCTTGAGGATTTTAAGATTTTCTGCTTCGGCAAAGACAACCCGCTTAGGGTTTTGTTTTGCTTTGTTGATGATAAAGCGGAGGATATTTTCATTTTCGCCTAGTCGGCTGTACAATTCCGACTCGTATTTATCCCAATCTGTAATGGGTTTTCTAGCTACACCGCTTTCCATCGCTGCTCTGGCTACTGCAGGTGATACTGTTGTCAGTAAGCGCGGGTCGATGGGTTTGGGAATGATATAGTTGGCGTCAAAACGTAGATTTTTTTGGCTGTACACCACATTTACCATATCAGGAACCGGTTCTTTGGCCAATGCTGCTAATGCTTTAACTGCTGCCAGTTTCATGGCTTCATTAATAGCGGTTGCCCTTACATCCAGTGCTCCCCGGAAAATGTAAGGAAAGCCCAATACATTGTTTACCTGATTAGGATAATCACTGCGTCCTGTTGCTATAATAGCGTCCGGTCTTGCGGCAATTGCTTCGTCGTAATTAATTTCCGGTTCAGGGTTTGCCAAAGCGAAAATAATCGGTTTAGCTCCCATTCCTTTGATCATATCACCCTTGATAATATTGCCTACAGATAAACCCAGAAAAACATCTGCACCTTTCAAGGCTTCAGTAACAGAAATTACCTGAGTGTTTTGAGCAAAAAATTTCATTTGTTCACTGATGTCTGTTCTGGATTGCACCACCATACCATTCACATCAAACATAAATATGTTTTCAGCTTTTGCTCCCAGAGCAATATAAATATTGCAACAGGCGATGGCAGCTGCACCTGCACCACTCACGACAAACTTTACTTCAGCAATATTTTTTCCCACCAGTTCCAATGCATTCAACAGGGCGGCAGCTGAAATGATAGCCGTTCCGTGCTGGTCATCATGCATCAGTGGTATGTTCATTTCTTTCTTTAATCTGGCTTCTATC
The DNA here is from genome assembly GCA_040387755.1 of Bacteroidota bacterium. Taxonomy (GTDB): domain Bacteria; phylum Bacteroidota; class Bacteroidia; order Chitinophagales; family Chitinophagaceae; genus Rurimicrobium. The sequence goes on from JAZKDB010000001.1 coordinate 334,817, forward strand.
TCAAAACACTCAGGTGCTTTAATGTCTTCCAGATTGATGCCTCCAAATGTGGGTTCCAATGCTTTTACAACAGATACAAAATGGTCTACGTCCGTAGTGTTCAGTTCTATATCAAACACATCAATGTCTGCAAAAATTTTGAACAAAAGACCTTTACCTTCCATTACGGGTTTACTGGCTTCAGGGCCAATATTTCCCAAGCCCAGTACTGCGGTTCCATTGCTGATAACCGCTACCAGATTGCCTTTTGCGGTGTAGCGATACACGTCATCAGGATTGTTAAAAATTTCTTTGCAGGGTTCTGCTACGCCTGGAGAATAGGCCAGAGATAAGTCTCTTTGGGTTTTGGTTTCTTTCGAGGGTATGACTTCTATTTTGCCGGGTCGTCCTTTTTCGTGATACTCAAGTGCGTCTTCTTTTCGGATGAGTTGCGCCATAGAAATGTGTTATAATTATAGAAATGATAAATCCATCGGTGTGGCTATTAGTTGATACCTAATAATTCCACTTCAAATATTAATGTAGAGTTTGGCCCAATTTCAGCGCTGACATGACGGTCGCCATAAGCCAAGTGTGCAGGTAGAAATAAGCGCCATTTACTTCCTACAGACATCAGTTGCAATACTTCGGTCCAGCCTTTAATCACCATATTTAGCGGAAAGGTGGCCGGTTGACCTCTTTGTACAGAACTATCAAATACAGTACCGTTAATTAATGTACCGTGGTAATGACAGGTTACTTTGTCTGTTGCCGATGGTTTTGCTCCTTCGGCATCTTTCAGGATAAGATATTGTGCTCCGCTGGCCAAACAAACAACTCCTTCGTTTGATTTATTGGTTTCAAGAAAAGCCTCGCCTTCCTGAAGGTTTTTATTGGATAATTCTTGTTTCGACTGAAATAAACGATCTGCTATGCTCATAAATATTTAGTTTGAGCTGCTAAATTAAGCCAATTAGTTAATTCAGCAATGAACAATGATGTATTGATAATGAGCGAGTTAATTAAATCATGATAATTGTTTTTATAATGAACCTTTCTTTAAGTTTCCGCTTCATAATAAATTTTATAGAATTTCCTGCCATCTTTATCAGTACCCTGTTCTATTAGCTCACGGTCGCCATGTATGTAAATATGAAAATTCTTGTCCAGTTTCAGTACACTTTTAAAAGCTCTTGCCTGTTTTTTGACAGCTTGTGATGAGATTTCAAAGGAATCGGATAAATCCAATTCGTGTTCTTCCTGAAAGTTTTGATCGAAATTGCGGAATGATTTAATGATGCCTTTATCCTGAAAAACAGTTTGTTCAAAGTCGTTTTTATCAAATGTTTCGTTTGATTTAAAATAATCAACCGAGCGGTTGAGCAAATCTATCTGGTCTGCTTTACTGACTTCATATTCCTGAGGAATTTGTCCGGTAATGAATTCTTTGGTCAGAGTCAGAAAATTGGTAGTATTGTTTACAAAGTCGTTTTTTGCTCTGTGATTGATAAAGTCTTCCTGCCAGTATTCTGTTTCATTGCTGTTGTTGTCAATAATCAATAAAGTATAAGGCTCGTCTGTAAAAATAATCAGGCAGGCCTTGTCCGGTTTTTTGTTGCCAATACCTTTGCGCAATTCAATGCTGATTTCTTTTGCCCGGACATTTGTTTCAATGAAACTTTCTTTTTCCTCAAACTTATAAATACCCAGCCCCTGGTAGTGCTTATTATTTAGCTGGATATCTTCAAATTTGGCAATAAAAAGGTCCCCGTCTTTGATGTTGGGATGTTTTGAATTTTCAATCAGATGCTCCGCAATTTTAATGCTCAGTTCTGTAAAGTCGGCTTCTTCATAGATAGCTTTGGCAAGGCCAAACAAAACATTATAATCCAGATTGATTTTATGCTGAAACTCAAATGTGGTTGTTTGATTACTAAAAGGTTTGAGGAATATTTTTTTTAGAAGAGTGCTATCTATTTCCTCTTCAAAGTCTATGGTCTGTTCGCTGAATACGGAACGGTTTTCTACACTACGGATATTGTGCAGAATGAGTTGGCTAAGAAAGGAGTCGTCTGTTTGAATCATTTAGAGGATGATGTTTTGTAAAGTACTAATTTGAAAGGGCAAGGTATTGCGAGCAATTTGCATAATCAAAATAATATCGAAATTGTTCAATGATTATTTAAGCTGATTGAAAGGTAAATATCATTCTCTAGTGCTTATTTTTGAATCTGATATTGATTGATGTTTATGATTTCCTTTAAAGCTACAATACACAAATATGGAGAGCAGGGAGAAAAGACTGGCTGGACCTATATAGAGGTTCCTTTGGATGCATCAGAAGAACTTAATCCAGGTGTGCGAAAATCCTACAGAGTAAAAGGTTTTTTGGACAAGCATCCGATAAATGGCGTTGCATTAATCCCTTCTGGTGGCGGAATATTCATTATTCCGGTTAACGCTGCAATGCGTAAAGCTATCGCAAAAAAGGAAGGAGCGATGCTTATGGTAAAACTGGCGCTGGATACCCTTCCTTATGAGTTAAATAAACTACTGGTGGAATGCCTGCATGAAGCTCCAAATGCCAGTAAGGCTTTTTATAAAATGCCCCGCTCTCACCAAAATTATTATAGTAAATGGGTAGATAGCGCCAAAACTGACGCAACAAAGGAAAAAAGGATTGTCTTAATCATTACATCTTTAGAACGTGGTCTTTCGTACGGAGAAATGCTCAGGGAGCAGGCTGCGTTAAAAAAGTAATCTATACTAATTGCCCTTTTGGGTGGCCCAATAAGCTTCCACTACCTGTGTTACGACTTGTTTTGTATTGTCGGGGTAATTTACCTTTATGTGCTTATCGTTATCCAGCCATTCTGCAATTATGGCTCTGTTTTTTTTACTAAGCGCATCGATAACAGGTATACCCATCGAGGCCAGAAAAGCTGCATTGCATTGCTGCTCGTATTGCCCGTGCATAGGTATCGAAAGAAGTTTTTTACCCAAAAAAAGCGTTTCTGCAGGAGTTTCGAATCCTGCGCCACACAAAATTCCTTTACTGCTTGCCATACTTCTTACAAATGCATCATTTTCTATTGGTTTTACCTGTATGTTTTTAAAATCGAATGCTTCCTTGCAGTGTTTAGAGAAAACCTGCCATTTAATGGTTTCGAATGCAGATAATTCCTTTACAAGAGTGTTGTCATCATACGATGGCAGGTAAACAGTGTAATGGCCCTCATCACTCACCTTTAGCTCCCTTACTTGTTTGCGGATAATGGGTGTGAAAATATTCTTATCAAAGGCTTTAAAGTGGAAACCAAAAAAGGAATTCGTGGGTGCATAATATTTCAGAATCCAATCTCCAAAAAAGTCCTTCTGTTGTGGTTTTGGTGTGTCAGGGTGTAGAACAGCACTTTGGTGGCTTAAGGATATACAGTTTTTTTTACGAAGCTTACAGGCCCATGCGCTTACCACTTCAAAGTCATTGATGATTAAATCATAATTGTGAACCGGTAGGGTATAAATATCTCTTATCAATTTTACCAGCTTCATTTTTTTTACAGTAGCCCATTTATCTACTCCGCCATGTTTCCCAAAAATAAAACTGAGTCCTCCAAGGCGATATTTAACAGGGAAGGGTAATTGAATGTCACCTTGTATTCCACTTAATAAAATGTCTACGTCTCCAAATTCTGTTAACGCAGGGTAGATATCCAAAGCCCGGGCAATATGGCCATTACCAGTACCTTGTACAGCATACAATATTTTCACAATGATTAGTTTATAGGTTTTCTTTGATGTTCATTTCCTGCATTAAGATATGCATTAAGTCTTTAGCAGATTGCTTTTGCTCTGTTTCGTATTTCAGATTGATGCTTTGCGCCAGTTCATCCTCCGCATATTTATACAAACTCCATTTTTCTCCATCATATTCAAGCGCTGTCAGATTCTCAATCCAATCTCCTGAGTTCATATAGATGACCGGTCCGAATTTTGTCGCCATAGTTCTGATTTCCGGCTGATGAATATGTCCGCAAACCACATATTGGTAGTTGTTTTCAGCTGCAATTGTTGTCACTGTCGTCTCAAATTTATTGACAAATTTTACAGCTCCTTTTACAGAGTTCTTGATTTTTTTGGATAATGAAATGTTTTTGCCGTTAAATTTTTTGGAAATGAAATTTACTGCACGATTGATGAGAATAAGGGTGTCGTATCCCACAGCACCCAGTTTGGCCAGCCAGCGGCTATGCTGCATCACCACATCAAATACATCTCCGTGGAATATCCAGAGTCTGTTGTTGTTGACAGTTAGCGACAGTTTGTTGGTGATTTTTAGCGATCCAAGCTGAAAATCCTTGAATTTGCGCAGCATTTCATCATGATTGCCCGGAATATAATATACCGGGACTTCCTGAGCGATAAGGCCAATAATATGTTTAATAACCTGCATGTGCGCCTTGGGCCAATAACGTTTGCTGAATTGCCAGATGTCAATAATATCGCCATTGAGGATAAGCATTTTGGGGCGGATACTTTTAAGATACTGTAGAAGTTCTTTTGCGTGACATCCGTAAGTTCCTAAATGAAGGTCGGAAAGGACAACAATCTCTGGTTCGCGTTGCTGCAACATACTTATCGTATTGGTATATGCAAAGTAAATCTCCCGATGTGACCGTATTGTTATGTGCTTATTAAAGTAATGTCAATGTTTATTATCACAAAAAAAAGCCACAACAATTGTTGTGGCCCCTGACTGGTTCATTTTATAATAACTATTCTGCTTTTGTTTCAGTTTTTTCTTCATCAGCTTCAGGTTTCACTTCAGCTTTTATTTCGGGTTTAGCTACTTTTTCTACAATTTTATCGATTGCTTTTTTCACCCTTACTGCATTAGGACCTTTTGCCCCCATTTCCAGTTCGAAAGTAACTTTATTGTTTTCTTTCAAAGGTTCGGTAAGGCTATTGATGTGTACAAAAAAGCTTTCCTGAGTTTTGATATCTTTAATAAAACCGTATCCTTTTGCATCATTAAAGAAGGCTACAATACCTGTTCTTACTACTTCTACAGGTTCTCTGTCTTCTTCTTTCAAGGTGCTTACCTGTATATCCTCTACATTAATCACTTTTTTCTTTTTGGGATCAGGTGGTGTATTAGCAAGGTTTCCATTTTCATCCACATAAGCCATCATTTCGTCAAGACTCTTTCCTGAGTTAGAATTTGCTTTACGTTCCTCTTTCTTTTCTTCTTTGAGTTTGCGCTTGGCAACTCGTTTTTTCTCGTTTTCTTTTTTGCTAAACGTTTCCTGAGATCTTCCCATAAATTAAAAATGTGCTATCCATTTTATCCCTGTTTCAAAATGGAGACAGCGGTAGAATATAACCAAAGGTACGAATATTTAGACTGTTTTATGTTAATAGTTTGAAACACTACTCAATAGTGCTCTTCCTGACAGGTACTGAAGGCTGAATTGTTGGAGTGAGGTATTAAGATATACTCTTTATCAGTTCCTGAAGATATTCCGCTGCCAGTTTCATTCGGCTGCCATACCAGCTAAACATTTCGCCATCTACCAATAAGATTTTGGCTTCAGGCAATTCACTTTGTATTTCGGCAATGTGCTTTTCGCTGAAAGGATAGGGCTCTGAGGAGAGCAAAATGATTTCAGGATTTAATGAGCTGAGTTCCTGCAGGCTTGTTTCGGGATAACGCAAGTGACTGGCATAAACATTTTGCCATCCGATACACTTTATCATATCGTGTATAAAAGTATCAGCACCGGCAGACATCCAGGGCTTACGCCAGATAAAATAGGCCACCCTCAGTGCTTTAGTTTCTTTTATTAAGCCTGAAAAACCCTTTTCGATTTCGTTTTTTATGCTTACGGCATTTTTTTCTTTGCCCACCAGCATTCCAATCTCTTCTATCATCCGTAAGGCATCGTCAATGGTTTTAATATCGCTAATCCATACCGGAAATTGCTCTGCCAACTGTTCTATTTCAGCTTGTGTATTCTCTTCTTTATTGGCAATAATCAGGTCGGGTTGCAGTGCGATGATTTTATCAATATGCAGTTTTTTTGTGCCTCCGATTCTTGTTTTGTGCTTATGCCATTCGTTTGGATGAACGCAGAATTTAGTAATGCCCACCACTTCTTTTTCCAGCCCCAGATCAAACAATAATTCTGTTTGCGAAGGCACGATGGATACAATACGTTGGGGGATTTCAGGAATATGTAATTCCCTGCCCATCATATCTCTGATCAATCGAAAGCCCATTTTTACTTAAAACGTTTAAACAAAAGAAGAATAAAAAAGGACAAAATGATGTTGAAAGGGAAAAATGAATTGCCAAAAATGAATTCAGGACTGTCTACTTTGCTGAAGTACAATAAGGCGAGACAGACAATGCTCAGCGCTACATAGGCCATTGCCGACCATTTGCGCATGGTGCAAAGAAAGATGGAGAGAATGCTGAAAACCATCATGCCCAATGGCCTCAGCCAGTCGCGCTGACTGAGCGGGGTGGGGTATAAAGTAATGATGGCAGAGGTTGAAATGATGATATGAAACAAAGCCGCCAATGGAAATAAGATTGGCGGCTTTGTAAATAGTCTTTTGATAAAAGAATCTTCCATTTGATTATTTAGAGAATGCGTTGATGATGTCATACTTAGTCAGGATGTGATAATCACCGCTGTCATCTTTGGCCAGTACACCACCATTGTCTTTATTGATAAACTGTGTCAGTCGGTCTACGCGGGTGTCCATTGATACTACAGGCATCGGAGCTTCTGTAACCTCACTTACCTTTTTATCTTTGATGTCGGCATCTTCCATCAGTTTTTTAAACAGACCGTTTTGAGTAATGCTGCCAGTCATTTCACCATTGGTCATCACAGGTATTTGCTCGATATCGTATTTTTTCATCGCTGCCATAGCTTCAGCTACATTGCTGTTGCTATCAATGGTTACCAATCTTCTTCGGCCCAGACCACCAATAAGGTCTTTTACTGTATGCACATCAAGGAAACCTCTTTCCAACATCCATTCGTCGTTAAAGATTTTACCAACATAGCGGCTGCCATGGTCGTGGAAAATCAACACCACAAAATCTGTAGGTTTTAATTGTGCCTTCATTTGCAACAATCCTGCCACTACCGAACCTGCCGAATAACCTACAAAAATTCCTTCTTCTTTGGCAATACGGCGGGCCATTACAGCGCCATCTTTATCAGTTACTTTTTCAAAATGATCAATTACTGTTTTATCATAATTCTCAGGAACAAAATCTTCACCAAAACCTTCAGAAATATAAGGATGTACCTCTTTCATATCTATTTCTCCAGTCTCAAACCATTTCTTCAGCAAAGAACCATAACTGTCAATCGCCCACATCTTGATGTCGGGGTTTTGCTCTTTCATATACTTGCCAATACCGGTAATGGTACCACCTGTACCGGAGGCCACTACTACGTGGGTTACTTTACCGTCTGTCTGATTCCAGATTTCCGGAGCAGTAGTTTCGTAATGTGCCAATCTGTTGGCCAGATTATCATATTGATTGACATACCATGAGTTGGGTACTTCTGTAGCCAATCTTTTGGATACAGAATAATAAGAGCGCGGATCTTCAGGCTCAACATTCGTTGGGCAAACAATCACCTCTGCACCCATAGCTTTCAGGATGTCTACTTTCTCTTTTGATTGTTTATCAGTAGTAGTAAAAATACATTTGTATCCTTTGATGATAGCAGCAATCGCCAGCCCCATTCCGGTATTGCCCGAAGTGCCTTCGATAATAGTGCCGCCGGGTTTTAATCGGCCATCCTGCTCGGCCACTTCTATCATTTTGAGCGCCATGCGATCTTTGATACTGTTGCCGGGATTGCCATATTCTATTTTGGCATATACAGGGCAAGGGAAGTCGCCAATGACTTTATTGAGTCTTACAAGCGGGGTATCACCAATCGTTTGTAGAATATTGTCAAAAACTTTGTGCATAAAATTTTATTAAATGTGCTGCGAAAGTAGTCATTTTATTACTTTTGAAAAGGCTTTCCTTAAGACTTTCATTGGCCGAATACACCTACATTTGTAGTCTCTTTTTAAATAATCGTTAAACAATTTAATCGTTATATCAAATGACAATAACACAATTGGAATATGCCGTTGCCGTTGCTACTTACCATAGTTTTGTGGCTGCCGCTGAGAAATGTTTTGTGACTCAGCCCACGCTCTCTATGCAGATTCAAAAGCTGGAGGACGAACTGGGTATTAAATTGTTTGACCGCAATAACAGGCCCAATACCGTAACCGCTATAGGTGCGCCTATTATTGAGCAGGCCAAAGTCATCCTTTCGGAGTGTGAGAAAATATTTGAATTAGTTAAGAGCAATCAGGGTATCGTGGCTGGTATGTTTAAACTGGCCGTTATCCCTTCAGTAGCACCTTATCTGATGCCTGGATTGCTTGAAAGATATGCTAAGGATTATCCGGATGTACGCCTGCAGGTAAAAGAAATGGAGACCGAGCAGATTATTGCTGCTTTGAAAAACAATGAAATTGATGCCGCTATTGTTAGCACTCCATTAGAGAATAGCGGTATTCAGGAGTATCCATTGTTTTATGAGCCATTTGTCGGTTATTTTTCAGAAGGCGAAAAGGCTTTGAAGAAAAAATTAATTATTGCAGCGGACATTGATATGGAGCGTTTATTACTACTGAACGAAGGACATTGTATGCGCAATCAGGTGTTGGATTTGTGCAGCGATCATATCCACGAATTGCAGGCCAATAAAAGTTTTCAATACGACAGCAGCAGTGTGGATACCTTACGCAAGTTGGTAGACAGACAAAAGGGAATGACCGTTTTGCCAGAGCTGGCGGTCAATGATTTTACCGAAGATCAGCAGGATCGAGTACGTTATTTCGAAGACCCGGAACCAGTGCGCGAAATCAGTCTGGTGACCAACAACCAGTTTGTAAAAATCAGTTTGTTGCAAAGCCTGATTGATGAAATTTTATTACTGGTACCCGAAAAAATGCGTGCACAAACCAAGAAAAGAAAAATACTGCGTATTCAATCATCAAGATTGGGTTAGAGCTTATTTCATTCATACTATTTTCAATTTACATTAATGACCCTCGACAGAAGCATTACTCCTTTAATACAAGACCCCGTTGCATTTGATTATACTTTACCTCCAGTTCATACCAGTATTCTGAACAATAGCGTAGGGCTTTACTGGCTCAATGCCGGCGTGCAGGATGTGGTAGAAATCAACTGGGTTTTCTCTGCTGGTATCTGGTACGAAGCAAAGAATGCTGTGGCGCAGGCTACTGCAGGTCAGCTGAAAAATGGTACATTATCCCGCACAGCACAACAAATCAACGAATCGCTCGAATTTTATGGTGCCAGCCTCAAGGTAAATGCCGGAAATGACCATACTACACTCACACTTCATTCGCTCACAAAGCACTTGCCGGCCTTATTACCCATAGTGCTGGATGTGATTCTGAACCCTGTGTTTCCTGAAAAGGAACTCGAAATTTATAAGCAAAATTCTATTCAGCGCCTGTTGGTGAGCCTGCGCGAATGCGAGTTTGTGGCCAATCAGCAAATTGATGCAGCTTTGTTCGGACCTGATTATCCTTATGGCCGTTATACCAAAAAGGAAATGATTGAAGACCTGAAGGTCGAAGATTTAAAAGATTTTCACCAAAACCATTATTGCCTTTCGGACGTTAAGATTTTTATGGCGGGCAAAGTGTCAGATACCGAAGTTCAATTACTCAATTCTATATTTGGCACTGCACCCAATGTACCTGTCATTCATCACAACAATACCTTTGCTCTTAACCCCACTACCATACAACAGCAGCGTATCAGCAATGATCCCGATGGTGTACAGGGTGCTATCCGTATCGGTCGCAGATTTGTTACTCGTCAGCATCCCGATTTTGCCGCATTGGTAGTGCTCAACACTATTTTTGGTGGTTACTTTGGTTCACGCCTCATGAGTAATATTCGCGAAGACAAAGGTTTTACCTACGGTATCTACAGTTCTATTGGTGCATTTATGCATGATGCTTCGCTTACCATCCATACCGAGGTGGGCCGCCATGTAATAGATCAGGCTGTTGCCGAGATTTATAAAGAAATGGATTTGCTCTGTGCGGAGCCGGTAGACGAAGAAGAATTATTGCTGGTCAAAAATTATTTGCTGGGCAATATCCTGGGCGACCTCGATGGGCCTTTCTCTATTATGCAGCGCTGGCGCTCTCTTATCCTCAACGATTTTACCATAGACCGCTTCAACGAAAATATCAATACCTACAAAAATATCAGTGCTGCAGAGCTACAACAATTGGCACAGCAATACTTTAATAAAAAAGACTTTTTAGAGTTAGTAGTGGTATAACTTACATACACTTCCCCCTTCTCAGTAAGTGAAGGGCAGGGGTTTCAACTTCTATTCTGTGTTACAAATTTTTTACCCAATGGATATTCTAAGCAAACAACTTACAGCGCAAAATAATTTCTTTATCATGGCTGGCCCCTGTGCTATTGAGGGCGAAGAAATAGCCATGCAGATAGCGGAGAAGATAGCCGGTATTTGTCAGCGATTAGCTATACCTTATATATTTAAAGGCTCTTATCGCAAGGCTAATCGAACACGTTTGGACAGTTTTACTGGTATTGGCGACGAAAAGGCATTGCGTATTTTGCAGAAAGTAGGACAGACCTTTGATGTGCCTGTGGTCACTGATATTCATGCTGCTAACGAAGCTGCTATGGCCGCCGAATTTGTGGATGTATTGCAGATTCCGGCTTTTCTTTGCAGGCAAACCGATATACTGGTTGCTGCCGCCCAAACAGGCAAAGTAGTGAATGTAAAAAAAGGACAATTCCTTTCGCCCGAGGCCATGCAGTTTGCCGTGGATAAAATACAGCAGACCAGTAACTCGCAGGTAGTGCTCACCGACAGAGGCACCACTTTTGGTTATCAGGATTTGGTGGTAGATTATCGTTCTTTCCCTACCATGAAGGCTATGGGTGTACCCACTGTAATGGATTGTACACACTCCTTGCAGCAGCCCAACCAAAGCAGCGGCGTTACCGGTGGTAATCCCGCTATGATAGAAACCATAGCCCGTGCTGCCATTGCTGTAGGTGCCGATGGACTCTTTATCGAGACGCACCCCGACCCTAAAAATGCCAAATCAGACGGCGCCAATATGCTGCATCTTGATTTGCTGGAACCTTTATTGCAGAAACTGGTTGTCTTAAGGCAAGCCTATTTGAAGACGATTTAATATAAAGTTACTTATCCATTTTCGCCACACCAGCTACCAATCTTTGCAATAAGTTTCTATCCTTAGTGATGATGCGGGCTGTAGCGGTCATTTCGGGATTGAATGGTATTTTTTTGTGGTAGCTTTTGATGAGCGTGTTGGGTAATTTTATATAGATGCGGAAACTAGACAAATTCAAACACTGATAATATCCAAAGAATTGTATTAAATGTTTGAATTACTTAGCATAGCCTTATAATATGCATCATTTTGAATTAATTCGAAATGGGAGCCTTGTTCAATTACTTTTCCATCTTGAATTGCAATAATAGTATCACAATTTTGAATCGTCTTAAGTCTATGAGCAATAATGACTATAGTTTTGCCTTGTCTCTTAAACCATTCTAATGTCTCTTGAACTTTGTATTCAGCAATTGGATCTAGTGAACTTGTAGCTTCGTCTAAAATTAATATTTCAGGCTCACGATAAAGCGCTCTGGCGATTGCCAATCGCTGTCTTTGCCCACCTGATAGATTTATACCCTGTTCGTTTAGTATAGAATTATAACCTTCAGGCATTTGCTCTATAAATTCATTAATGCCTAACATTTTACTTAATTCAAGAATTCTTTTCAAATTGGGTTCCAACTCTCCTAATGCAATATTTTCAATGATGGTTCCTACAAAGAGGTCAATATGTTGAGGCACGACCGCAACTATTTTACGCAAACTAAACTTTGTAACTTGTGTAATATTATAGTCCCCTATAGTTATTTTGCCTTCTTTTAAAGGATAAAGGTTTTGAAGCAAGGAAAGTAAAGTAGATTTTCCTGAACCACTTTCTCCAATTATTGCAGTACTGGTTCCCTTTTTAATAATTAAATTCAGATTAGTGAAAATTTCTTTTCTAGAACCATAACGAAATGTGACATTTTCAAATTGAATATCTCCCAAAAGTTCTGCTGTCAATGAAAAAGTTTGAGCATTAGACTCTACTTCTGTTTCTAAGTCAATAATCTCAAAAAGCCTATCTGCGGCAATAATTGCGTCCTGAATACTCTTATTTGCATAAATCAAACTTGTTGCAGGACCTGTAAAGTATCCAATTAATGCATAAAAGGAAAGTAGTTCGCCGGGGGACAATTCCCTGCTTATTACAAAATAACTTCCCGCCCAGAGGATAATTATTGTGAACAATCTTGTAACAAAATCAGAACTAGTATTAAGGTATAGAGAATTAACACTACTTCGATAAACTATTCTTAGTAGTTTAATAAACTTGTCTTCAATTCTTATATTTTCGTACTCTTCAATTCCAAATCGTTTTATTGTGCCTGCAGCGTTAACGCTCTCAACTAATTGAGTTTCCAGTTCAGCGCCGCTTTCCATCAATTTTCGTTGGTAGTTTTTATTGATTTTGTTGCTAATAAAATAGATTACTAGGTAAAACGGAATTATCAATAGCATAATCAATGCTAACTTCCAATAATACAGGAACATCAAAGCGATAGAGAATAAAACAATAAAACCATTTACAATCATATTTATCAACACATCATTAATAAATACCCGAATTTTTACAGCATCATTTATCCTGCTGATAATCTCACCTACGCGCATAGTGTCAAAAAATCGCTGTGGTAACTGTAGTAAATGTTTGTAGTATCCAAGTATCAATCTGGCATCAATATGTTGTCCGGTTTTTAAGGCAAAAATTGTTTTTATATTTCCGATGAAGATTTGGAAAATAAGAATCAAAATCATTACAACACTCAAAGTGTTTAACAATCGTGTGTTCCCATCAACTAACACATAGTCAATAAGTTTTTGCATATATATTGAAGTGGATAGTCCCAGAATTGTGAAAACAATAGCTCCTATAAAAGCTGCAAACATTACATTTCCATGCGGTTTTATTAATTGCCAAAATCTTGAAACAACTGAAATTGTTTCGTTCCCTTTTTTAAAATTTTCGCTTGGTAATAATAACACGATTACCCCCGTCCATTCTTTTTCAAAATCAGCAATTCCTTTTTTGTGCATAAGCCCATCGGCAGGGTCCATTATGAGAATGTACTTATCTGTAACCTTGTATATGACCACATAATGATGCAAGCCTTCAGGAGCAATTATGTGCGCTATGGATGGAACAGGAATGTGAGGTAAATTTTTCATAGCACCTTTTGCAGCTTTTGCTTCAAAACCTAATTGCTGTGCTGCCTCCAATAATCCCAAAACATTGGTGCCACGTTTGTCAGTGCTTGCATATTGCCTGATAATACTAACAGGTAACTTCAACTCGAAAAATGCAGCCACAGAAGCCAAGCAAGCAGCTCCGCAATCTGTGATATCCCTTTGTTTTATTCTAACACTTTTTTTCAAATCAATCAATATTAGCTATTAGCGTTTTTGTCAGGAGCAATTGGATTGAGCCAATCATCTATTTTATCAAATAGCAATTGCCAAAGGCTTCTTCTGGCTACCATAAATCTGGCCTGAAAGGTTAGTCCTTTTTTTAGCTTACCTGTAAAACCATTTTTGAGCATTACTTGTGTGGTATCAAAACTGCAACGAACTTTAAAAAATGGCTTATTTTCCTGAATGGTAAAATCATTGTCAATACTTTTTACAGTGCCAGTGATTATCCCAAAATAATTATAGTCAAATGCGTCAATTTGAAACCTAACTTTCTGCCCTGTTCTTAATAAGCCAATATCCTGAGTAGAAACCAGGCATTCTGCTATTATGCTATCATTTGGTGATAGCACACAAAGCGTTTCTCCTGCCATTGCAGAATTGCCCATATACCTGGTATTAATACCTTGTAGGGTACCTTTAATCGGCGCTCTTATTTCAAAAAGGTTGTTGTTGTTAAATAGCTGCTTTTGTTGCGATTGGAAATTTGCTAATTCTAATTTATTTTGAACCAATTGCTCTGCCCAAAGTCCTTTTTGCTCATTGACAATTGAGTTGCACAAAGCAGTTTGTTGTTCATATTCGGTTCGTTTTTCAAGAAGCTCATAATCAGAAATAACTTTTGCCTCTTTCAATTTCAAATTATCGTTGTATTCCCTCTCAATCTTCTTCAATCCCGACCTACGTTCTGCCAATTGATAGTTAAGTCTGTCCAGTTGTTGTCTATAAATGGGCGAACTTAATTGACTTGGTTTTATACTAGTGTAGGCAGAACACAGTAGTTCCAAATCGTGAATATTCTGAATTCTTTGGTCAATTTCTATTGTTTGTAAGGAATTTTGTAATGAGGCATTATCGTTTTTAAAGCGAAAAAGAAGCGCTCCTTTTTCTACTAACTCCCCCTCTTTAAAATAAACATTCTCAATAATGGCAGAAACCGGGGACTTGATTTCTGTACGTTCTTGTAAGGGTCTGACAACACCCATACTTTTGACAGCAATATCAAACTTAATCAATGGCAAGCTTGCAATTGTTGCAATTACTCCCAAAAGCAACGACCAATAAAGATATTGTGTAGCTGACTTTACTTCTGGAAGATAAAGCTCCTTAATGTTTTGATTTTGTTTCAGATCAATCATTAATTGTCTTAGTTTTCTTTTTGAAGGACATGAACAATAAAATTGCTAAGACAAATACAAGTAATGTACTTGTAATTACAGATGCCTCAATTCCAAAACTTCCACCACTAATCAATAGACTATCCTTGCTCGACGTTTTAAAAAAGCTTAATGGTGCACCTAAACCACTAATATTTGTACCAAATACAAAGCCACAAGTATAGTTCCAAGCGCCGTGTATAAAAGTCACTAAAATCAGGCTTTCACTTATTTCGTATATAAGCCACATTACTACACCAAATAAAAAGACATTGACAACAGAAACAATGTTGATACCTGGATTAGCAGAGTGCATCAACATAAATAGGATACTTGATAAAAACAGAGAATCCCAACCTTTACCTAGGATTTTATGCAGTATAAAACGAAAAAAGAGCTCTTCAAAAAAAGCCGCTAATAGAATAAGAAAAAACCAAATGAAAATTTCTATTCTATTGATACTTGAAACGGGATGAATTACAAAGGAATCTAACAGCAAGTTTTGCAGAAGAATTACAATTGCCACAGCTATTCCACCCAAAACAACTCCAATACTGGTGTAATAAATCCAATCCTTGTAAAAAACGGACTCACTGCCCCATAGTTTAATTTTAAACTTTTTCAGTATAATTAAAATTGGCAATATCTGAGGGAGAGTCGTTATTGCGACCAACTTATAATCCATTGTATTTAGTGCCAGAGGATTAATCTTTAAAATTAATAACAGTATTAATCCTATAACAAGTTGAAGGCCGATGTAAATATACATGAGCTTTCCAATGGTAATTAGTTTATCGAATGAAGTCATAAATTTAATTGCTTGAATGATGAATTGCGATTTGAATAATTTTATTGTTAAAAAAGGGGGCAATTTTAATTAGCCCCCTTTTTGTCTTACGGTTGCGGATGACTAGCACCTGGCATTCCGATTTTGGCATCAGCGGCTCTCATGGATTCGGTTCTTTCACCATATACAACACCTGTTCCAATTAAAACCCCTGCTACCCAAGCCCAAAATCCACCGCCATTTACTTCTGTTTGTTCAACACTAGATATTTCTTTAAAGCCTTTAGGCATTAAAACTTCTTTTTTCATAAAATTTATTTAATTTAGTTGATTAATTAATAAAAAAACTAAGGTTTCTTTCCACCCCAAAAATTTATACCGTCGTTTATTCCTTTCTTGACATCATTGGGACTTGTTGCGACATCATAAATTATTTCAGCTGCGGCTATTAAAAGAGCCCAAATTCCACCTTCCGTTTCTTGCGTTTCTTGGAGGCTCATTTCTTGTAGCCCCATTTTATTCAATTCCATTGTGCTTTTCATAAAAAATAAAACTTAAACTTTTAAAAAATAGAACTGCCGCACTTTTGTCCGCCCAATGCAGTTAGCGGTTTTGAGGCTTTTCTTTTGGGTTCTACCTCGGTTCGCCCGCCACAAAACCATTTCATCAAGTATTGTGTTTGTAGCTACACTAATGATGTATTTGCATTGTCCGTCCCATCATACTACCTTTACAGCTGTCAACTGCATAGAGGTGTATAACTTAACAATGTTGTACATCCGGTTTGGCCATCCGGCCATTTCGCAACAAGTAGTAATAGTGAGTGAGGTGTATTTTGTCAGGCCATTTGGTTTGCCATTTTATCACCTTGCTCCTGTGCTACTTCACTCTTTGCACCCGCTTGATTTACAATGTAAAAATATAAGTCAAAATCATTCAAAAATTACCATAGTTGGACAAAATTTTTGCTCAATAAGTAACATTTCAAACACATCTGAATTTTACGTTAGATACTAATTGCTTCCTTATTTTGCCTGGAGTAGAATTGGTTTGAAGCTTAATGAATCTTGTAAAAGCACTAACAGACGAATAGCCCACCTTGCAAGCAATTAGTTCTGGTGTGTATTTCTTATTAAAAAGCAAAGGAATGCTTCTCATAAGCAATTGATATTTCAGAAGATTCTGTGGTGATACATTGAAAACACTTTTACATGCCCTATAAAGTGCTTTTTCAGAACAGTAAAGTGCTTCTGTATACGGATTGATGATGGTATGATCAACAGTGAAGTGCTCGATGCCTCTGAGTAGTGCTTCAAATTGCCTTGCCAGTTCAACAAAGTTTTCATCACCTCTTTCAAATTCTCCAAATTGATTTGGATAAGCCTTTTCAATTTTACTCTTGAGCAATTGCAGGCTTAGCTGATGATTATTTTCGCTACTCAATATTATTTTGATCTGATCATAATCGAAACCTTCCATTTTGCCTAAATGCAAATGCTTTTGGGTGGAATAAAGGAGTCGTGTCATAAATCCAAAATCCTCGTCTATTAATACATTGGGGGGAACTTCGATGCAAATAAAATCGGTGCATTCTACCGGGCTCAAAAAATGTAATTGACCTGGTGGTACAATAGCGATGCTTCTATACTTTAATTTTTGCGTAATTAGGTTAATAGAGAATGCGCCAGGTTGATGTTTAAAGACAAACAATTTCACATTTGGACTCAACCCAAAACCTTGGTAGTAAGATAGGTTTTCGGAATAAATAATACTTTCAAGAGGTGCATCCGACGAATAATTACTTTTAAAAATTTCTAATGATGATTGCATAATTTCTCATTTTGAATTTGGGAGACCGCAACCGGGTGTCGGGAACCGATTGCCGTCTTCTAACGGCAAAAAAAGAGAATTATTTTTACAACTTCAAAATAAAATTAAAAAAACATAATATTTAAATAGATAATTTTTAATAACAATAAATTATAAATTTAACTTTCACAAAGTTAGAGCTTGCTTTCTCAAAATTAAAAGTACGTTTCACAAATAATTTAGATTCCCTCAAAACCAACAAACGCTTTTAATTTATTAAAGCTTTCTTGAGTTAGGGCTCACATTTTTAAACGGTTACATCTTAAATGCCCTAATAATCGTATTTGCGTTTTATTTACGCAACGAATTCACGAATTGTGGTCAGCTGTTTCAAGTCTGATGTGCAGTTTAATTGATTTTGTCCGAAAAATTGGTAAAGGTTTTTCCATCATATCGACACAAGTCTCCTCTTCTTGAACCGAACCAAATGTTTCCGTTTTTATCTTCCACAATAGTCCAAATGCGATTATTATTCTTACTTTCTTTTGTCGAGAAATTAGTAAAAGTCTTTCCATCATAACGGCACAATGTTCCTCTATCACAACCAAACCAAAGATTTCTGTTTTTGTCTTCAAAAATAACACTAACACAATTATTGCTCATTGAAAAGCGTGTAAAGGATTTTCCGTCGTATCGGCACACTCCGCCATCTCTGGTGCCAAACCAAATGTTCCCGCTTTTGTCTTCCAAAATGCAAAAAATTTGGTAGTCGCAAAGGCCATCTTTAATTGTAAAATAGCTAAAGTCTTTCCCATCATAACGGCTCACACCACCATGAGTCATAGAACCAAACCAAATGTCCCCACTTTTATCTTCAAGCATACATTGAATAACATTATGGTGGAAACCATCAAATTGTTTGGCTCCTTGATTTGATAAAAAATTAGTAAAAGTTGTTCCATCATAGGAATAAACGCCATAACCAAAAGTGCCAAACCATATGTTGCCCCTTTTATCTTGTAAGAGGCTTACTACCATGTTTGAAGAAGGAAAATTATCTGAAGAATGATTAGAACTACTATCCGATTCAGGCATTGATAAACTTGTGAATTTTTTTCCATCGTAACAGCCAACTCCGGCCGATGTGCCAAACCAAAGCCTGCCAAGCGTATCTTCCAAGACAGAATAAACAGTATTATCACAAAGTCCATCTTTCGTTGTAAAATTTGTAAAGGAATCGCCATCGTAACGAAATAGCCCTTTGCCGGTAGTGCCAAACCAAAGATTTCCGGCTTTGTCTTTTAAGCCACAACGAATGATATATCCTTCTAAATCTGTTTTGCTATCTCCCTTTATTACCAATGGAGCAGGAAGAGTTGTTTTTTTTTCTTTTATGCTGTCTTGCTTTATGTTTGTTTCCACTTGTCCGTAGCACAAAGCAGATAAAGTCAACATGAATAAAAATAGAATGGCTTTTAATTGAATTATCTGTCTGTTCATTTTTAACACTGTTTGATTGCCAAATGGTCCCCAAGAGTTGCCGCTAACATCTTGCGGCTTGGCGAAGGTGGTGGATTTATGGCACAAAAGTTAATACTAAGCATTTCTACGCCGAGCGAGAAATTGAGGATGAATTACTAAAGGAGATGTATCATTTCCACTAGTTCAGGATACACGTACGCTAATATCCATCCCTGTTGAATTTTGTATTGATTATACTAAATGCTTTTTTGCTAATACCTGCTCGATATTTTTTTTATATTTTTTACCGATAGGTACCTCTCCATATCTGGTGATGATTTTTAATTCTTTTAATTGCACCTTATCTATATAGTTTTCGTTTATTGCGTAGCCCCGATGTGCCTGAATTAAATCTTCACCAAGTTTATCCATTATGGTTTTTATTGATGCCTTTAGCGAGTAGATACTGTTGGTTGTTTTTATGGTGCAATAATTCAAATTAGATTTAATATAGACGATGTCATTAGTTGTTATAAATATTTTTATGTTTTGTTTTCCGTTTACAACTACCCCTTTTCCCTTTTCATTTTTAGGTACCATTTTGCAGATATATGTCATTGCTGCTTTTAGCGTTAGTACGTGGAATGGTTTGACAAGAAAAAGTGCGTGCTTTATACCCAGGCTTTTGTCTAAATGTTCAGATGATTCTGAAGCAGTTACAAAAATTTTGGGAATTGCTGTCCAACTGGGCATTTCGAGGATTTCATAAGATTTTTGTTCTCCAATCAAAACATCAGCTATAATGCAATCCGGTTTTTCATTTGTTAAGTAGAGTTTTGTGGTTGTGAGATTGTCTACTATTTTCACTCTGTTACATCCTATCTCCGACAAGTAATGCTCCAATATTGCTGACCAAAAAGGGTCGTCTTCAATTAATAAAACGCTTAAATTCATATAAGAATAGCAAATATAAGAATATTGCACTATAAATACTTGTATTTCTTACCTTTCGGGGTATTAAAAGCCATTTTGGTACACTAAAATACTATTCCCGATTGTTTGCTCTTCCCTTTGGATTCAGGATTTTTGCTTTAATACCCTTTTTCTTTCTTTGGTATATTTTACTGTTTACCCCTTTCGTCTATCCCTTTATCATTGCATCTCATTAAGTATTTTATATTAAAATAAAATAATTTGTTTAGAGAGATGAAAAAAATTAAAGGCTATTTTCTGCTGGCTTTATCAGCTTGTATATTAAAAGTAACAATAGTAAATGCACAACTGACCAGTGGAAACGTTTTTTTACTTGGAAGTTATTCGGAATTCGGAATCGCACCCAATGGTGCATTCGGCTCTAACGTAACACCGCCTGCAGGTTCGCATCCCAGACCTACCGGGCAACTGGGTTTTGTCTCCGACCCCGACAAAGATGGCTGGACGGTAGGTTCTCCTGCTTACATCGGCGATTATTTTATACCCGGTACTCCACAGGAGGGCTGGGCGATGAGTGTCAATGGTTCCGACTATCAGGCATACAGAGGCTTAGGCGGAACGTCAATGACAGGAGGGCTCACCGGCAGTAATGTATCCTATGTAGATTCTACCTACATCAAGAAAACTGTCTGGCAAGGAAGCATCAGCGCCAAAAATTTAGTGATTACCCAAACGACAACACACAAGCCTGGTGATATCTATGTAAAAGTCAATGTAGTCATCAAAAATACCGGTGCCACTACACAGCCCAATGTTTATTATACCAGAACAGTAGATCCGGATAATGAAGCTTCAATGCCCGGAGGTTCTTATACTACCGACAATAAAATTCTGACGCAAATTCCTCATCCCTCCAATCACGTTTTAGTAACCGCTACCGGTACAACCTATGGTTCCTTACTGGCCTTAGGTACTAAAGATCCCCGCGCCAAGGCTTATATTCTGGATGCCGGACTTTATCCTACTGCCAGTTTGAGCGCTATCTATAATGGTACAGGAGCTGCCAGTGCTTATGCATATGATACAGGCACAATTTATACAGATGATGTTGCCATCGGCATTGTGTATAAACTTGATTCTGTAGAGGCCGGCGACAGTCTCACCATTAATTACGGATATATGTTGGAGCCCGCTGCTGTTACCGAAGCATTTGCAGATTTTACAGACCCGATAGAATTACCACTCAGTTTTCTTTCCTTCAATACCAGAAAAGATAATTGTACTGTAGTAGTAAACTGGGAGTACAATACAGACGAAAAAATAGACAATTTTACCATCGAAAGAAGTACAGATGGTATCCGATACAATCCTGTTGCTGTAATCAAAAGCAATGTCAATAGTTATGTAGATGTAAATCCTGCACCAGGCAATTCGTTTTATAGAGTAAAAGCCAAAACCTTATTACAGAGAAATTACTATTCCGGCACATCTGTGGTAAAAGGTTATGAATGCGAAGGAACACGTTTTACTATAAAACCTAACCCGGTTAAGGATTTTATTGAAATCAACGCTCCTGTTAAGTTTGAGTCGGGCTCATACGCTATCACATCTAATTCAGGACAAAAAGTAAGCAGCGGAATACTTGTGCCTAACACAAAAAACACAATAGACATCAAGACATTAAATTCGGGCGAGTATATATTGAGTTTGTTTATTAACAATACTGTTTACTCATCCACATTTACCGTTAATTAAGTGTAAAGTAATTTTTATGGAATATTTATTGCAGGATTTGTACAAGTTGCCACTCGAGGATAAACTGTCCATTATAGAAAGACTACTATTGGAGATACCCAATAGCGTCTACGAAGAAAAACTTTTAAAAGTTTTAATGAATAAAGTGAAGCCTCAACAATAGCTCATCCGTACTTTGTTAGTGCAGTATAGAGTGTAGCCGTTAGGCAAAATTGTATTAAAAGAGATTACCCGAAAACCAAGGTAGTTTTATTGCTGCAAAAATAAATATCATCCATAGATACCCAAGCTTTTCATGGCTTGGGTTTTTTGGTTGTGTGTATGGAGCATTTTTCATTAAGGCTGTCTGGTGTCGTTCTCTTCTTAATCAAATTCATTTTGGGGCGTGCCCCCGATGCTTCGCTCGGGGCCAGGCTCTCGGCTTGTAGTCCTCGCTGCGCTATGGGCAACCGTCCCAGTTTACACCAGGCGGGCCGTTGCTTTGCTTATTGTTGGGTCGGTATATCCTTAAAACTCAATCCCCCGGCGGGGAAATTTCCACGATTTTTAAAAATAATCCTGAACCCTGGATTAGGCGATTCTACTTGTTGCTATTAAGCCAGTCTTCTTTTTTAATCTGATAAATATCATCAGTCATGGTTTCACTAATCGGCTTTTCGCCATGCTTCTTTGCACCTAAACGTTCTATGGCAATCTGCGAACGTTTGTTTTGTTGATCAATATAGAAGTAGACTGTAGCAACATAATCAAAGATGTAATCGAGCAGTAGTTTTTTGACGCTTTTATTGGTGTCTGTACCCCAATATGCCTGGGAGATGAAAGTGCCGCCAATAGCAATACTGGATTCCTGCTCATTATATTCGTAAAATCTGGTAGCACCAATAAGCTTATTGGTTTTGAGGTCAACGATTTTGAATGCTCCATTGCTGTTGATACTTGTGTCAAAAAAAGTGCTGAATGCTTCTCTTTGCCATCTGTTTCTGTACGGGTGTTGTTCCCATATCGCAGGGTCGGATGCCACGGCAAATAAAGGTTCAAAATCGGCCTCCTGTAATGGATGTAAAGCCAGAAATTGGTTGTGTAATGCAGGAAGGAATAGCTTATTGATATTTGGAGCGGTAGATTCGTCCGGCTTTAAGATCCACAAACAGGCATCCCCGATTTCTTCATCCCGAACGATTTTACTGAAAATGAAATGATGGTTCTTCAATATTTTTACTGAGGCATTAAATTTCATCTCGGTCTTCGCTGTAATGATCAATTTCGGGTCCGTGTTTTGGGCTATCTTAATGAGTTCTTTACAGGCAAAGGAAGCGATACCCTGGCCTTCAAATTCTTTAAAAGTCCAGTAAGCAATTTCAACCCGACCATCCCGGGGTTTTCCCGTAAAACCGCAGGAGCCCAGCACCTGGTTTTGTCTGATGATAAGATAAGCAACCCAGGGTATAGTGAAACCTGTCAGGGGGTAGTATTCTTCATACATGTTCAGCAGCGCCTGACAGTCGGCTGATTCAAATAATTGATCTATTTTGTCTTCGTTTTGCTGTAGTATCCTTAGTTCCATTTTTGATGCTGTTTTTCCGGCAATTTTTACTTTTTAATGAAGCCAAGACGATTACACCGTAAGCAGCATCTGCATAGGAGCATGGGGCTACATTTCTTTAGTATTGCAAATTTATCCATTAAAGACTAATCGCTGCTCCAATCTCAGGCAGGGAAATTTCCACGATTTTAGAAAAAATATGAGACGGCATTCATTCATTCTACCCTCAATAACCTAAAATTTTACGTCCTATATGGTATCGGTTTACGTTACTCCACGTAAAATTTTACGTCCTAAAGGGTATCGGTTTACGTTACTCCACGTAAAATTTTATGCCCCCCACCTAAACTTTTACGTCTTATAGTGTATCGGTTTACGTTACTCAACGTAAAATTTTACGTCCACCCACCTAAATTTTTACGTCTTATAGGGTATCGGTTTACGTTACCCAACGTGAAATTTTACGTCCCCCCACCTAAACTTTTACGTCTTATAGGGTATCGGTTTACGTTACCCAAGGTAAAATTTTACGTCTACCAAGGTAAAACGACCATTGGTACAACGTAAAGGTTTAGGTTTTTGAACAATGCGGCAAAGACAAATTGTTTGGTTTCTTTGGGGCCAGGATATTTTATAATGTATTTTTGATTGGTGATGGGTAGGTTTTAGGATTAGAAGCAAAATCATAAAAATGAAAACGATTATTTCAACATTGTTGTATCTGTTGTGTTTTGGTCATTTAAATGCTCAGGATATAATCGGAACAAAATATTCGTATAGTCGCCTGTTGAGTGATTATGAGTTTTATTTGCATACAGCTTTTTCAAGAGGGTCGGGTAGTATATGTCCCAATTTGACATGGTCGATTTCTGCAACATCAAATGACACTGTTTTTATAAAAGCAATTTATGATCTCAGAGGACATTGGCCTTCATCTTTTTGTGACAGGCATGATACTATAAAGTACAAGAATACCCATACCGGAATAAACTACTTTAATGTTTCAACCAATTACATTACAGTAACGGGAATGGACCCGACTGAAATTGATACCTTTTGGAATTTATACGATACTACCTTTAATCTGAATGTGACTGAGATTTTTGAGCAGAAAGCACTTAAACGCTTTAGTTTTTATCCCAATCCTGGCAATGGCACAATGATCATTTCTGCATCTGTTATTCCAAAAGAAGCTGTAAGTGTAAAAGTGTATGATTTGTTCAGTCGCATTGTTCATCAGGAAAGCCTAAGATTCAATAATACCGATATGCACCTGATATTAAAAATCCCCAATGCATTTTATATTCTGGAATTAAGGGATGAAAAAGGGAATGTTCAGAGGGAGCGAATATTAATTCAATAAATTAGGGAAGGTTAAAAATATATGCTGGTTTTATTACTTCTCTGAAATAATCCTCCCCAAAATCCCCCTTTTTATTCCCCTTGCTTTGGAAGCTTTGGGGGCTTACTTTTGCCCGGATTTTATACACCTAAATATGCAACGTATTAGCAAATTTGCTCTGATTACTTTGATGCTGCCGGCAATAGCCTTCGCTCAAAAGAAAAATTTTACCATCACAGAGGCTACCAATGGTATGGCCACCACACTGGCCACCAAAGGTATTAAACAGGCCAGCTGGCAACCGGAGACCAGCAATCTGTATCAGGTAGATAATAATGCCTGGGTATGCACCAATGTATCCAATGGCAAGGTAGATACGGTACTGACGCTCAAAAAGCTCAATCATCTGCTCTTCGGAAAAGATAGCCTTAAGGCCATGCCTACACCGATATGGATTGGTAAAGACCAATATTACTTCAACTCCGGCGACCAGCTCAACAGCTCTTTTGTAGGTAAGGATACCTGGATATCCAAGTCGCTGCCTAAGGGTGCCGAAAACATTTATGTAGCTCCCGAAACCCAATACATCGCTTTCACAGTGGGCAACAATCTTTGGCTCAATGATAATAAAGTAACCAACGAGTCTAACCCCAATATCATCAGTGGTAAGGCTGTGCATCGCGACGAATTTGGTATCGACCGTGGTATTTTCTTTTCGCCCAAAGGCAATCTGCTGGCCTATTACCGTATGGACCAGACTATGGTGAATGATTACCCGATAGTAGACTGGTCGGTAACGCCTGCCAAAGCCAATAACATTAAATACCCAATGGCGGGTGGTACTTCTCATCATGTATCGGTACAGGTATACAATCCCAAAACCAAACAATCAGTGCGCATCAAAACAGGCACCCCTTTGGATAAATACCTGACCTGTGTGACCTGGAGCCCCGACGAAAAATACATTTATGTAGGCACGCTCAACAGAGAGCAGGATCATCTGCGCCTCAATAAATATGATGCCAACTCGGGCGAAAAAATCAGTACCCTTTTTGAAGAAAGCAGCGATAGCTATGTACAGCCGTTACATCCCATGCAATTTTTGCCAGGTAGCAACGACCAGTTTGTATGGTGGAGCCAGCGCGATGGTTTTATGCATTTGTACCTCTACAATACCGATGGCAAACTGGTACGTCAATTGACAAAAGGGGATTGGGTGGTGAATGAAATCCTGGCCTTCAACCCGGAAACAAAGGAGATCATCTTCACCTCGTCCAAAGAATCACCGATGGAAAAGAACTCCTATGCTGTTAGCTGGACAAATGGCAAGATGCGCAGAATTGATGGCGAAACTGGCTATCATACTGTAGTGGCCAATTCTAATGGTCAGTATCTGCTGGATGTATACAGCTCGGCAGAAGTGCCCAAAAAAACCATCGTGCGCCATACCGATGGCCAATGGTCGAAAGTGCTCGTAGAATCTCCTAATACCTTGGCCGATTATAATCGCCCTGAGATAAAAAATGTAACCATTAAAGCTGCCGATGGTACCCCATTGTATGGCAAACTGATTTTGCCCACCAATTTTGATGCAGGCAAAAAATATCCGGTCATTGTTTATCTGTACAATGGTCCTAATGTACAATTACTGCACAACAGTTTTCCGGAAAGTGGCAATCTGTGGTACGAGTATATGGCACAACGCGGCTATGTAGTCTTTACGATGGACGGTCGTGGAAGCAGTAACCGTGGATTGAAATTTGAACAGGCCACTTTTGGCAAACTGGGTACTGTAGAGTTGCAGGACCAACTGAAGGGAGTAGAGTATCTTAAATCTTTGCCTTATGTAGATGCAGGCAGAATGGGTATCCATGGCTGGAGCTTTGGTGGTTTTATGACTACGAGTATGATGCTTCGTCATCCCGATGTATTTAAAGTGGGTGTAGCCGGTGGGCCGGTAATGGACTGGAGCATGTACGAAATCATGTACACCGAGCGTTATATGAATACGCCACAGGAAAATCCTAAAGGTTATGAAGAATCTAACCTGCTGACCAAGACTAAGAACCTGAAAGGTAAATTGTTGTTGATACACGGTGCAGATGATGATGTGGTGGTATGGCAGCATTCTATCAATTTTGTGAAGAAATGTGTGGACAATAATATACCCGTAGATTACTTTATGTATCCGGGCCATCCGCACAATGTAAGAGGTAAAGACCGCGTGCATCTGATGCAGAAGATTACCGATTATTTTGACCTTTATTTAAAACCATAAGTTTCAAACTTGACAAAAGCCTTGAAGAAAATATCCAAAATCCTGTTACGGACATTGTTGTTTGTAGCAGGATTTTTTCTGCTCTACCTGCTGGCTGCTTTTACGCTGCCTTATATTGCTGTTAATGACGATGCGCCAGTAAAGGGTGTGGATGGATATGAAATCTACATTCTATCTAACGGTGTACATACAGATTTGGTCTTGCCACTAAAGACAGATGTAAAAGACTGGACACAGCAATTGAGTTTTGAACATACAGTGAGCAAAGATTCTGCAATGCAATATGTAGGTTTTGGATGGGGCGATAAGGGGTTTTATCTGGAGACACCTACCTGGGCCGATCTCAAAGCCAGCACAGCTTTGAAGGCCATGTTTTTTATGAGTTCCTCCGCCATGCATGTTACTTTTCATAAAGAATTGCAGCAGGGTGAGCTTTGTAAAAAAATATGGATCAGTGAAGATAATTACCGCTTGCTGGTGTCATTTATCAACATGAGTTTTCAGAAAAACAGAAAGGGAGAGTTTTTGTATATTCCCAATCATGCCTACGGAACTAATGACGGTTTTTATGAAGCGAATGGTACGTACAATCTATTTTATACCTGTAATACCTGGGCCAACGACGGATTGAAAAGAGCCCATCTGAAAGCCTGCCTCTGGACCCCGCAAGACAAAGGGATTTTATATCATTATCGTTAAAGCTATTGGGTTCTTTTTTGCTGGCGCTGTTTCCTTAATTCCTTGTTCCTTCTTCTTTCCTCGCGGGCAGCACTGATTTCTGAGTTGCGCATTTTCAGTGAGAATTTTAAATCGCCAAGCTCATTGTCCTTGCCTCTGATGTATAGTCGATAGCCCGGGTTTTTGCGCAATTCGGGGTCTTCGGCAATGTCTTCTTTGGTGAATTTAAACAAGGGGATTTCTATCAGTACATCGGTGCCGATTTTTAAGTTGTATACGCCCTGAATCTGGAAGTCGATGAGGTCAGAATTAACCCACATCGGAGGTATTTGTATTTTATTCCCTTCTATAGTCAGGGTGTTTTTAATCCGTTCAAAACTGATATGTGCCAGCCTGTCTTTTCTGAAGACCATTCGCCCCAACCTCATCAATGGTTTAAAATTGATTAATTCACCTTTCTTGATTTCGAAAGAAGTGCTCCCCTTAATAGAGTAAGGGATTAAACGGGCATTGGCATCAAACAGACCGCTCAGTTTGCTTTTGATATCGATAGTGCCTTTCAGGTTTTCGGGGTCAAAAGAGCGCTGGCCAAAATTGTCAAAACTATACAAGAGCTGGTCTATAGCCGCCTGTTGTATGCTGGCTTCTATCTGAAAACGGGGATGCAACGTGTCGCTGGCCGAAAAAGCACCAGTCATGTTGATGAGTCCGCCAGATTGTCTCAGGCTTACATTTTGAAAATTAATACCATCCTGTAGCAAGGTGATTTTGGCATTGATGTCCTTTGCTATAAATTTTTTGTAGCAAACTTCTTTCACCATGATATTTAAATTGGTGCGCGACACATCCAGCGCTTCGTCTACAAAATCGGGCATTTTGCTTCCTTGTTCTGCTTTGTCATTTGCAGGCATTCTGGCACGCTTTTGTAGGAAAGTCTGGAATTCATTCAAATCAATTTTGTCACTCATCACTGTTGCATCAATCACAATATCACCGGGCCTGTTGCGGTAAAGGGAGATAAAGTTTTTTGATTCTGCAGACACTCTGATTTCGCTTTTTTGGGAGTGGAGAACACTTTCCACCACCTGTATTTCATTGTCTTTTATTTGCAGAAAGACATTGCAATCATGAAATTTTAGCTGACGGGGCAAATAACTCACCTCTCCTTTTTTGATGCCGATTTTGCCTGTAATATTGGTAGGGTAGCCATCTTCTTTTTTGAGCCCACCCTGATAGGCAATATCAATCATGGCTTCGCCCGCTCCGAAAAGGAAGCTTTTCCCTTTGAATACATTATTCAGTTTAGATAGTTGAAAAGATGCTTTGACATGCGTTTTGATAAAGGTATGCTTCACGTTATAAATCAGTACCGTATCGGCTTTGATAGGAATGCCGTTGTAAAGGGCGCTTACCTTTTCCAGTTTTATAAAGCTGTATTGGTCGCCAAATAGCTGTTGTTTTTTATTGCCATTGACAAATATTAAACTGAAACTGCAGGAATCAAATTTGCCTATTTTGGAATCCAGGCTGTTTTGTCTGAAGTTGGAGGAAATAGATACATAAGGTATACGCTGATTCTTTAATTTACCTTCGATATGCATCGAGAAGTTAATGGGTTTCTCAAATACAAAGCTGTCCAGTGACTGCTGCACCGTTTTGGGCAGCCAGCTTAATCCCTCCTTGTAGTTTACTTTGCGGGAGCCAATTGTGACATCAAATTTATTATCCAGTTTGTCCAGATAAAAATCTCCGGTCAGTTGAATATCGTGTTTGTTAATGTTAAAAGTTTGACGACGTACACTCAGTATTTTTTGTGCTGCATCGTAACGAAACACCACATTCATCTTTATCTTCTTGTTCTTGAAATAGGAGCCCTTATCGGTATTAAAGCAGAATTGTTTTACCAGCACCTCTGCCCTCGTATAAAATCGGTTTTGACCTTTATGTTTGTCTACACTGCCATCCATGTGATTAACGATAAACTCAAAGTGTTTTTTGTTCAGAGCATTGGTAGAACGAAATGAAACCCTGTTCAGTTCAAAGTGTTTAATGTGCAGATTGTTTTTTCCTTTCTTTTTCTTGTCCGGCACTTTGCCAAAAATATCCTTGTTGCTCAGCTGATGTGCATCTTCAAAAATATTCATTTGTGCGTCACTGATAATGAGCTTACTCATTTTGGCTTTACCTATCAGCAGCGGCAGGAATTGAAGTTTGATGTAGATGTTTTTGGCATTCAGAAAATCGATATGATGCTGTGCCCACTTATCATCTCGGATCACTACTTCTCTTAATGCAAGACTGATATTGGGGAATTGCTCCCAGAGGTCGGGTTCAATATCCTTGATACTGAGCGTGCCATTATAGGAGTTGTTGAATTCGTCTTCAACCATAGCCAGCAATTCTTTTTTGTGTGTGCTTACATAGATATACATCCCTGTAATCCCAATGGCAATTATGCTGATGAGTATGACAATGAATCTGACAATTATTTTCCGGTTGAGCTTCAAGTGCTGGTTTTAATTCAGTACAAGATAAGTTAAAATGAAGAGGCACAAAAGCCAATTAATAATAAAACTTTTTTAAAGCACATTAATATTGCAAATTGCAAGGATAATTATGAAAAATCAAACCAAAGCCTATCTCGCCTACGCATTTATCTGTATCATCTGGGGGACTACCTATCTGGCTATTCGACTGGCGGTATTGCATTACCCACCTTACCTGATGGCCGGTACACGCCAGCTGGTTTCGGGTGCTATCCTGATAGCAGTGGCTTTAATGATTAATCGTAAAGTAGACCTGAGCCGTAAGAATCTGATTCAGCAGGCTATCATTGGTTTTTTACTCATCACGATGGGTAATGGCCTTGTTACCTGGGCCGAGCAGTATATACAAAGTGGTGTCGCTGCCTTGATTTGTTCCACCATGCCCATCAGTGCAGTACTGATTAATATTGTGAGTGGTAAGGAGAAACTGAATTTGCGTGTGATATTGGGGATGCTGATGGGCTTTGCGGGTGTGGCACTTATTTTTCACGACAGTATCAACCATAATCCAGATGGCGACCAGGATATTTTTGTCATCGGTATTATTGCACTTTTTGTAGCCACATTTAGCTGGGCTTTGGGTAGCTTGTTTAATAAGCGGAATGCTAATGCCAAAAACAGCATCTTTAATGCCGGATTGCAGATTGTGATTGGTGGTGCTTTAATGTTGCTCATCAGCCCCTTTGTAGATAATTATGAGCATCTGGAACTCTGGAATGAAGAAGGCTTTTGGGCATTTGCTTATCTGGTCGTTTTTGGTTCGGTTTTGGCTTATGCTGCATACATGTATGCCCTTAAAATATTGCCTGTGGGTTTTGTTACCTCTTATGCCTATATCAATCCTTTGGTAGCGGTATTATTGGGTAGCTGGATGCTCAAAGAGCCTTTGAATGAATATACCATTATAGCTTTTGTAATGATTATTCTTGGTATTTTTATTGTCCGTTCGGGCTACAAGAAGCAAAATGCATTGAAGGCTGTACCCGAAGAGCAGCAAGCGTAAATCAATTTTTTATGAGACAATTTAAGAAAGGAACAGTACCCGATTTGCCCTTTTCACTGGCTGTTAAAAAGCCGCTGCCCATTCGTTGTATTCAAATCAATGAGCCATTTGAGGTAGAAACCCTGGAGGGGACTTTTAGCGGAAAAGCAGGAGATTTTCTCATCATAGGAGTAGAAGGGGAGATGTATCCCTGCGAGGAGCAGATATTCTACAAGACTTATGATATTGTAAAGGATTAAGCTGAACTCAATACTCGGCTTTGGGCCGTCATATGAGGGAATATCTGGTTGAAACTAGCATTGTTTATTGTGCCATTCAAACAATTGAATCAATAAAAAAAGGGTCAATAGAAAATTTTCTATTGACCCTTTTGTCAGCGCTCTTTCAGCGCTTATTTTGATATTTCAATTTTCTCTGTTCGTAGTTTTGTCGAATCTCCCATTATATTAAAATAGTAGATTCCTTTCTTTAAGCTACTTATATCAATGTTATTGATTCCTTTGCTGAGCAGATTACTCATTAATTTTTGCCCGTTCTCGTTCAGGACAATCAACTCCATTGGTTTATCATAATTATTGGTATTGATGGTAATTGTTTTTGTTGTCGGATTGGGGTAAAGCAATATTTCCGGACTAAAGTGCTCACTAAATACACTCAATGTTAGCGGAGCGATTTGAAAAGTACCGTCTAGATTGTAATTCTTGAGCTGATAGAGGTTCATCCCATTAAACGGCTTCTCATCTGTTAACGAATATTTTGTCCTGTCGTTTTCAGCTTTTAAAGACCCTATTTTCGTATAATTAAGACCGTTTGCACTTCTGAGGATTTCATAACTGTCAACATCTTTTTGTTCAGCAACCTGCCAGTTTAAGTTGATTTTGTCCTGTTGTTTTTCTGCACTGAAAGATATCAATCGAATAGGCAAAGGAACAGCTGCGGCAAAAGGAATCAGAAAATCTTCCACCTCGCCGTCCTGAAACGGAGCATTAGTTGCATTAGAGGTTGTGATGGCTTCAGTGGTCATCCTGATCCTTGCGAAGGTGTTGGCATCACTGGTGCTGCTTCGTGTGAGCGTCTGTGAGGTCCATGTAAAGGTTACAGTTCCGGTAGTAGTTCCTGCAGCTGTTGTAGCCGTTTTTCCTTCGCTGGCATCAAATACACCGTTATTGTTCCAGTCTATCCACGCTGCATAATTGGCAATGCTTCCTGAGGTGTTGTTAAATGAAGTGGTGATTGAATAGGTGGCGATAACATCGCTAAGGGTAGAAACACCAATTACAGAATCAATTGAAGCAACACCATTGTCTGTGTCTCCATTTGCTAATGGTCCCGGATTACCATTGTTTTCGGTAGTAACAGATGCCCCCAGCGTGAGTAATGGGACTGTGGGAATAACATGTACAGGGCCATTTACACCCTTATTGGTTCCATAAGTATTAGGAGCATCACCATAGTCAAAGTCGAAGCTGAATACTAAAGGAGATACACCGGAGTTTTGGGCTCCTGTTGTAGCATGTCCACCAGCGGCCAGGTCATTTCTTATACCCCAGAGTATAAATAAATGATCAACTTTGTTGGTTCCAAAATCAAACAAGGCCTGGTTTTTGACATCGTCCGGGTCATTAATTGCAGGTGTGGCACCAGTTGTATTTTTTGCCAGTGTTTTAGTGGTAAAGGAGGGTACCGAACCTGTGATTTCGGCATCAACCAGTGTATGCCAACTTGTATTGACTGTTTCAACTACAGATGCCAATTCCGTACTGGCGCTAAAAGAAATTGAAGGGTCAACTGCAGTGATTCCATTATATCCAAAAATGGTAAACCACTCCTGATTTCCTGCAACATTAGATCCATCACAATCTATTAATAATAATTCCTTTGCCAATATAGGTCTGTCTGCCCAAAAGTGAAAACCTATGGCATTACCAAAATTGCTGATTTCTCCTCTGTCAATATCCCCTCTTGGTTCGGCGTTTATCCTCGTAAAGTTTAGAGGGTTTTTGTCACCTCCATATCCGCTTATAGCCAGACCATCCGGTCCTGTTGGAGTTAAAGCGCCATCGTCAACCCCGTTATATATACCTCCGAATTCATACTGATTATAAAGTCCGTGGTCGGTATAGGGTGGCGAAGCAGTTCCAAGACTAATTACTTCGGCTTTTAATACAGTTCCGTCCCGAAGTATCACTCCTGTTGGCATACTGGCAAGTATTTCACCAATAGGTACGTTGTCTATCGTTTGGCCATAAGAATTAAATGAAACAGCGAGCAAGAAGATTGAAAGGAAACCTCTGGCCATTCTGTTTGGTTTGCGCATTTCTTCTAATTCATACTTCTCAATAATCTTAGCCTGTTTGCCCTTATTGAGCATTATTTCATGTGTTGTTTGAGTATTGTTTTTTGGGTTGGAAATTATTTTTTCGATATATTTTAATTTCAACTCTAATGGAAGTTTAAATAAGAATTTTGTGGATTTCAACATTCTGATGTATTTATTTAAAACGTTATTATTTGACAGATTTTCTTTGTGAAATGCTATTTATTCTTTATGAAATGGCATTTATTTTTTGCGAAAGTATATTTATTTTTTGTAAAAAGCATATAATTCTTTATAAATTGTCTTTTTATAAATTCAAATATTCCTTAAATATTATAATTTACGAAGAACATATATGTTTATATTTAAATGTTTTTATGGGTAATTGTTTGTTTTGATAAAAGCATGAAAGTGTACAGGTAATATTAAAACCCAAACCTGCTTCAGCCAAGGGAAACTGAATTATATATGTTGTTTTTAAAGTATTCGTGTAGTGTGGGGGCAGTAATGAAAAGGAAAAAGCCTTGAAATTACATTTCAAGGCTTTTTTCGCGCAGTAAAGGTTCTAAATATGTCGGACTGTTTTTGTTGTGAATTTAAGCAGCTTTCAGTTTTTATTTTGATGGATGAAAGACTGCTTTCTATTCATAAATATCAGTGCCTAATTTTGAGCGGTTAGGCAATCTGGACTTTAAATAAAAATAACGAAGCCTCAATTGGGTGTCAAATAAGGTGAATCAACTATTTTTGGGCTCATTTATTCATTATACGAAGGCAATTATAAGGGTGAAGAAGGAATGATGCTCTACTCGCCCCGAACCTTGAGCGTTACTGTGGAAAAGGATCATTCACTATTATCTATTTTCCCCAACCCGACAAATAAGCAAATAGGCATCAGGAATATAGAATATGGGCAAAAGCTTCTGATAACTATTTATAATTTCACAGGGATATTTATCTTGCAAAAAGATTTGGACATCAATCACAACTACATTGATATCAGCTCTTTGCCAGACGGGATATATTATCTTAATATTTTCAATGGTTCAGAAAAAATAGGTTCAGAAAAGTTACAAATATCCAAGCAACCTTAATATGATATTTTCAAAAACAATGCTTAAAGTGAATGGAAATATTCATTTTGTAGACCCGTTGCAAATTTTATATATACGTGCAGAGTCCTCCTATACAGTTGTTAAGCTTGCAAATAATGAAGAAATAAAGATTTCTAAAAATCTGAAATACGTCTATGCTCAATTTTTAGACCAGGGTTTTCTTTTCAGGTCACACAAGTCATTTGTTGTCAACCTCCACTTTGTGGTAAAACTAATCACTACAATGGAAAATCTTTCTTCCTCTGCTATGATTCAGATGTCAAATGGAGAACAGATTTTATTATCAAACAGGAATAAGGCCAGCTTTTTATCCGCTATAAGAAATCAGGGTGAATTAGTGTAAGGCTGGGCTGGCTCTTTCTAACTCCTGTAGTAAATTCTGAACAACAATACATAGCTACTAAGCAGTGAAGCATCAGCATTAAAAAGTGACGAGCTGCTGTTTTTTTTGATGGTGCCAATAGATTTCTTGATTTCCATACACAACGAAGGGGATTATTTAAAGAATATCGTCAAGTAGAAAGGTTTTTTCGAGTCTTGATAACAAGAATGTATCAGAATTGCATTGAGCTCCCTTATTTGAATTAATGAATAAAAAAAGCCTTGAAATTTACTTTCAAGGCTTTTTAGGAGTAGTCCGACCAGGGTTCGAACCTAGAATGACAGAATCAAAATCTGTAGTGTTACCATTACACTATCGGACTATCGGGCTGCAAAGTTAAGCAGCCATTCCAATTCTCCAAAAAAATCTGAAAAAATTCAAAGATTTTTTGTGACTTAATTTGTTGTGTGTCATTGCATGAAGGATAGAAGCGCCCACCCAGGCCTTAGGGACAGGGATATCCATTATTCATTTTTGTTAGAAAAAAGGTCCTGAGTGGAGTCTGCAGCTGACAGTCTGACAAAGAACCTGAGCATCGTGGACAGGCGCTCAAAAAGCAATGCTTTTGTTTTATACTAAAGCGCAGGATAGCAACGTTTTAGTATTCTGCTACGTTTTACAGCTAAGCCGCTTTATATTCGCAGCGTTTTAGCAGCCATTCTAATCCTATTAATCATTCTGTGAAGAAAATATCCGTCATTATTGTCAATTACAATGTGCAGTACTTTTTAGAAGTCTGCCTGCACTCTGTGATGCGTGCCTGCAGGGGTTTTGATGCAGAAATCATTGTGGTGGATAATCACTCCACAGACGGCAGCAATGAGATGGTAAAAGCTCATTTTCCATCGGTACAGTTGATTGAAAACAAAGACAACAAGGGTTTTTCCAAAGCCAATAATCAGGCTGTAGCTATTGCAAAAGGTGAGTATATCCTGTTTTTGAACCCGGATACTGTAATGCCGGAAGATTTTTTTCAACGCACTATCGCCTTTATGGATGCGCACCCAAAAGCGGGTGCATTGGGGCCAAGGCTTATAGATGGTAAAGGGACTTTTGCCCCGGACGCCAAGAAATCCTTCCCAACACTGTCGGTTGCTATTTTTAAAACCACAGGTCTCAATAAAATATTCAGTCGTTCTCCTTATATCAACAAATACTATGCAGTACATGTACAGGAGCATGAAACTGCAGCAGTAGAAGTGCTTTCGGGCTGTTGTATGCTCTTGCGCAGTTCTTTACTACAGCGTATCGGTCCTGCATTTGACGAAGATTATTTTATGTATTGCGAGGATGTTGATTTGTCATTCAGGATACAGCAGGCTGGTTACGAGAATATTTACTTCCCTGAGGCAACACTCATTCATTATAAAGGAGAGAGTACACGAAAGGCTTCGCTATCTTATATCCGCATTTTTAATGAGGCCCTTTCTACATTTGTACGAAAGCATTATACCAAAGCCAATGCGACCTTGTTTATCCTGCTCATTAATATTGGTATCGCACTTAGGGCTGTCTGGTCTTTCTTTAAAGTGTTTTTTAAGTTTTTCAAAACACCCATATTTGATGCTTTACTCCTACTGGGTGTATTGCTGCTGATGAATCAGGTGTGGGTAGAAGGGGTGAAGCACATGAAGCCTGTGGAGGCTGCCACACTTTATGCCACTTTCCCCGTGTATATATTGTTATGGACACTAAGTGTTTACCTTAATGGTGGTTACGATCAGCCTTATC
Organism: Bacteroidota bacterium; assembly: GCA_040387755.1. GTDB lineage: Bacteria > Bacteroidota > Bacteroidia > Chitinophagales > Chitinophagaceae > Rurimicrobium. Next base: position 371,345 of record JAZKDB010000001.1, read on the forward strand.
GGGGATTGAGGGTGATGCGTGGTATGATGGTAGGCACGATTATTATTCTGGCTTATTTTGGGATATTATCTGCCGAGTTTCGTTATTCCAGAGCAGTTATCCTGTTTAGCGGTGCGCTGGGAGCAATCGGTATTCTGGGTATGCGCGAATTGCTGGACTGGCTGGGTATAGCCAAGGTCTTGCGCTACAACAGAGTGGCCAAGCGGGCGGTGATTGTGGCCAGCAAAGAACAGTATCATCAGACAGCAGCTTTGCTGCATCTGGTACATTATGCTCCGGATATCGTGGGTAGGGTAGCTCTTGGGATTAATGAGGCCGATTCATTGACCCAATTAAAAGGAATGAAGCCTCTGTTGCATACGCTTAATGTCAACGAAGTGGTTTTTTGTGTAGAAGGTCTTAGCTATGAAGATATTCTGCAGCAAATGCAGGATTGTGGCGACCGCTACGATTACAAAATACATATACCGGGCAGCAGGAGTTTTGTAGGCTCCAATTCCAGCACATCGGCAGGTGATTTATACACTGCCGACAAGCGATATAATATTGCCACATTCATTTCGATGCGTAATAAACGTGTTTTTGACATAGTCTCGGCCATGATTTTATTGTTGTTGAGCCCTGTTTTGTTGTTTAAAGTGTCTGACAAAGCAGGAATGTTTGTTAATATATTTTCTGTGCTTATGGGTGGTAAAACATGGATTGGATATGGAACTGCTTATGCAAATTTGCCACGAATGAAAGGGAGTGTTTTGCCACCATATGCGATGCAGCAAGGCTTTGAGCCTCAACAAAATGTGCAACATCTGGCTGCTTTGGAGTATGCAGAGCACTATGTGGTGGGCATTGATTTTTCGCTTTTGCTCAAGAACTTGAAATTTCTGGGAAAAAAGTAAAAAAAAATTTTGCAGGAATGTTTTTTTTTCTATTTTTGCAATCCCAAAACGGGGAACGCATTCTTCCTTAGCTCAGTTGGTTAGAGCATCTGACTGTTAATCAGAGGGTCTCAGGTTCAAGTCCTGAAGGGAGAGCAACAATACAAAAGGGTTTCAAGCAATTGAAACCCTTTTTGTTTTTAGTATTCCCAACAAACAGGCGGCACAAATCAAACTAAAAATTTTTGCAAATCGATTTTGCCTTACTTTTTCAAATTCTTTTTCTACTAGCCATTCTGTTTTGGCAAAGATTGCCTGATGATGTACTAAGGTCGAAATTATCTTTTTTGAATAGAAATTATCTTTTCCGTATTCATCCTTATGCCTGAGGGATATTAGAATACTGTTTATCCTGATGAATTGACTTTTTCTTGTGTAGTTTAAAATGTAAATCACCTTCAATTGTAAATTAATTAATAGTTTATACAAATAAATAATTGAATATTAGCAGTTTAAATTATCGATTAGATTAAATTTCAAAAGCCGTGGAAATTTCCTCGTCTGGCAAACTCAGTATGTAGTATGTTTATCCGGATTATAGAATAAGGTGATATTCTTCAATAGAAATAGGATGAAATCAGAGGTGCAAATTTTATTCAGTAGAATGCATGAAGTTCCAAAAAATAGAAAACGAAGCAGTATTTGGACGGAGTTTTACCGTTCATTAAATAAAACATACCGTTCGTTAAATAAGTTTGGCAAGATGCTGCTCAACTTAATACATTTGATTTTAAGTTTTTTGTACTCAGATTTTGCTTTTTCCAGAATCGACGCTTTTGTATTAAGATAATATTAACTATTAATAGTTAGTTATGTTTTTTTATGTTTATTTTTTGAATTGTTAAAAATTACTTTAACATTTGTATTGAAACCAGTTGCTTTATGAGCAGCGAAAACCTGAACCAATAAACCCACCATGTCAAGACTAGTGCTCTTTTTGCTCTATATTTTGTCGGCACTATCTGTGTCAGGCAAGTCTTTGACAGACACAGCATTACTAAATATAGATTTCCCTATTAGTAATAAGTATAATAAGTTTTCCCAGACATTATACTATCAAACTAATATTGATACGCTGGTTAATATTAAATTAAATTGCTATTATTGGGCAGGTCAAACAGACAGTATACACCTTTACGATTTAACATTTGAGGATATCAAAATCAAGGCAGGTGCAGGCTATGTGGATTTGCCATTTTCCAAAGCTGTGAGTACCCATAAGATGCATGCAGAGTATTTTGAGGTTATCCAACGCTTCAAGATGGTACCGGCTGGTCAATACAAAACCACTGTTTCTATTCTTTCAGCCAAGTACAAAGATTCTGTTTTGGCCTCATCCAGCATAGAGCAGTTTGCCGACAGTAATTTATCTGCAAGTTCCGGACTGAAAGAAAAGATGAATGCCGCCGTAGCATTGCCCAAAAAAGCAAAACAAAAGGCGCAGCAAAAAGCATCCAAAAACAGGAATACATCCTCCAGCAATGAGACGCAGATCAGGAGTGCAGAACAAAAAATGAAAAGACAACTCCGCATGGTCAAAGGTCTGGAGATGCACCCTAAAACAATAGACGGAAAAACATTCAGCGAAGCCTGGTACAAAAATTTCTTTTTGGGCAGATATGAAATGGCCTCTGTCAAAGAACTGAATGAACGTGCAGAAAAGGAATCAAAGCAATTAGGTGCTAATGCATCCTCGATGGTGACTAATGAACTGGAGGGCTTCAGAAGTGTAGGTTCACAGATGAAAGAGCTAAATGCGCAGGCCAATAAAGAGACTAAACTGAAAGGCAATATTGATGTCAATACTTACCGTGCTACTGCACAGGATCCTCAGTCTGCTATTGAGCAAAACTATACCGAACTGCTGGGCAATGTTGAAGTGGAATTTATGGGACTCCCTTTCAATCTTGAAGGTTTTTATACCACACAAGATGCCAACCGTAAAGCCAAGGCCAGCTATGTTCGTTTTCATTATGATATAGAAACTGCAAAGGCAAAACTGCAGAAAACCATTAGTGGTTATAAAACGAAGTTGGGAGAAACAGTCTCTAAAGGTCAGGGACTGGAATCTGTGTATGGCAATTATGCCAAAAGCCTCGATGCACAGAAGGAAGCAATGCTGAAAAGTATGGCCAAAGAATATGATATCGACCCAAAGACTTTGGCCGATAATAAGGGTGATGTCAATAAAATTTCATCAGGCTTACCCGATACCAAAGATACCGGAGCTGTAGCAGGGGCTGCCACCAAAAACATTCCTGGAGCCTCCTCCAAAGTACAATCCGCCCAAGCCAAAAAGGAAAAATTACTGAAGAATAAAAAGGATATTGAGGAGCGTTATAAAAAAATAGAAGCTCTGGAACAAAAAGCCAACAAGTATTACAAACTGTTGGAGCAGTACCGCAATCAAAACCATCTGGACTCCGCTATTAATTATAAAAAAATGGCAGGGCTGGATGATAAAGATGCCAGCTATAAAGATATGACCAAGGCCGCAGCAGGCATCTTGCCCGAAGGGAAAGCCAAGAACTTTGTAACAGGTCTCACCAATTTCGATGCAGGGATAATCAACAAGTATGAGTCGGATTATACGATGGCCGGACAAACGATGAAAGGACTAAGTGTGGGATATGATTTAGGATTTGTGACCACAGGCATCAGTGCAGGCAGCACAGAATATGTATCGCGCGAAGGGAATGTAGACCATTATTCATCCATGTTGTTAAGAGTAGATAACAAAGGTTCTAAAAACCATAAAATCGGTATCCTTTATAATGTCAATACGCCCAGTAAAGCCATGAGTCAGGATGACAATTTTATTGGCAAACAAAATATCCGTTACCCCAGTTTTAATACTCCCACCCAAATTACCTCTTTGGTTTACAATGGAATAATCGGCAAATATTTATTAGCCCATTCCGAACTCGCGACCTCCTTCAAAAAAGGTCAGCAAACAAATCTGGATATGGCTCATTCGGCCTTAAACAATAGTCTTGAATACAGCATTCCCAAGACGACCATCGGACTGAAAGCCGCCTGGGAGCATTTAGGTCATCAATTTGAAAACAATGTTTTGCCCTATGTCCGCACTGGTACAGACAGGTATACACTGGGTACGAGCTTCGATTTGTTTCAATCCTTTCTTAGCGTGAAAGTGGATTATAATTATCTGATGCAGCAAAGCTTTGCCAGCACCGGATACAATACCAAATGGGGTTTCGATTTGAAAACACATTCTAAAAGATACCCCACCATCAGCCTTTCCTATAAGCCATTTTCCACCTTCAGGTCTTTTGCGGATACCTTACAAATTGCACAACGCCCCATCCTTGGCGAAGTATGGACAGCCCGCTCCAGCTATCAGATCAAACGACATAAAAATGTACATCGCTTTACATTGATGTACAACAAGAACAGCAGTACAGCAGATACCATCAGTTATTCGTCCAGTACCGCACAATTGGGTTACATCTATAGCAATCCAAAATTGTCAGTAACAGCCTCTGTGAGCAGGATAGAACTTCCCAACAATTTTGCAGATGGTACAGGACTCATTAGCAGTTATATCAGCAGTATAGGAGTCAACAAAACCATTGGTAAATCATTGAATGTTTCTGTCAGTCCGGATATAAGCATTTGTAGCTGGGGCTTGCAAAGATTATCAGGTACAGTGGGCATTGTGTACCGTATGAACAATAAGCCCCTCACCTTCAGAACCATGTTCCGATACTCCAATTACAAGCTTAAAGCCGCTGACGATGCCACCGAACTTTATGCAGGGCAGATGGGCTTCAACTGGCAGTTTAAAGCAACGAAGAAAAAGAAAGTAGCACTGAATTAATAAAACACAATAGCATACAACGTAATAGCACAAAAAATAGGACAACATATAAAAATAGCAAGAACACTATATCAATAATGCATACTCAATATACAACATTATGAGCCGACAAAACACAATCTCCCATTTTAACAGGGGCAAAGGAATCCAGCTAATTCCTTTAATGCTGATGCTTTTGATGAGTTTTTTCTTGTCAGGAAAAGTACAGGCACAAAACACCAGCATCGGAGTTGATATGTCTTTAATAGATGGCATCGAACTCAACGCCGATAATATCTTCAATTACCGGATAGATAATCGCACAGGTCAGTCCCAACAGGTAGAAGTAGTGGGCAGAGTGTACTACCGCCGCAGCGGCCTGAATTTTAGCTATAGATACAATACCACGGTACAGCCAGGCCAGAACAACATCAGCAGAAATTCGATTCCAACACCCACATGGATTTTTTCTGAAAACGCATTGAGGGAATTATTCCTTACCTACAACAAGCTACCGCAAGGCACTTATGAGTACTGCATTACCGTAACCCCTAAAAAGCCCGGAGCCGAGCAGCCAGATGTCAACGAACCATCGGCCTGTGCTTATCAGACTGTCGAAGACATTTTTCTGATTAATCTGGTGACACCCGAGAATGATGCCAAGATTTACGAATACAATCCGATGTTGGCCTGGGTAGTCAACTATCCCTTTGCCAGCGAACTCACTTACAAGCTACGTGTGGCAGAATTAAAAGAAGGGCAAAATCCTCAGAATGCCATTACCCGCAACAATCCGATGTACAAAGACGACCACGTAATGACCACCGGAACGGTCTATCCTGTTACAGCAAAACCCTTACAAAAATGGCAACCTTATGTATGGACAGTAGACGCTTATTACAAAGGCATTTTACTGGGTGGGGCAGAAGTGTGGAAGTTTACGATTGTGGATGACAGTGAGTTGGTAGCTGTACCCAAGGATCAATCTTATTATGAATTTGAAAAGCATATTGGAGATACAAGATTATATGCTGTGGGTGAAGTAAAATTGAAATACATCAGTGATTTAAATTCAGATACACTTTCTATTAAGATTCTTAAAAATGACGGAGAGGCAGCAAATTCCAGAACATTCACCTTCCCTGTGCGCTTAGGTGACAATCGCATCATTTTCGAGATTTATGATAAAGTCAACTTAAAGCATAAAGAAAGATACAGTCTCAAAATTATCCGTGGAGACAAGAAAGAGTTTATAGTGCCATTTACATATATCAACCCCTTATTTATTAAATAATGAAGAAAATGAATTTTGATAAAGTGCTTTTGTATACCAGTAGTTTATTGTTGGCAGGGATTTTAGGTGTCACTATAAAAAATCAATTTGGAAGTCCTAAAACGGTGTATGTAGATATTGGAAAGATGCAGGAGGGCTATAAGTTTAAAAAAGATCTGGAAGCAGAAGGTACAAAAAACCTGTACAAAATCAAAAATGCCATTGATAGTCTTAAGATGATAGATAAAGTAGATGCCAATCCTGTAATTGATTCACAGATTATGTATGCCGAGCGGGCCTTTAATCAGTACTATACTTATTCTAATCAGGAGATGACCAAAAAAATTTGGGAACGTTTGAATCCCTTGCTGGAGGAATTCGGGAAGCAAAATAGTTACGAACTGATAGTGGGGGCAAATGGTGCCGGTACTGTTTTGTACGGGAATAAAAAGAATGATGTTACAGAACAGGCAATCAATTTTATTAATAAAAAGTATGAGAAAGGTAATTAAGGTTTTATTGATAATACTATGTTGTTCGTCTTGTCATTCCGGGGGAATGTTGAGACCAGCAGATTATGTAAAATTTTTAGACAATAAGGATAATCAGTTTGTCAGCAAGCAAGTGTTTGGCGACAAAGAATATTCAATACAATTGGCCACGGCAGAGTATATGGTGGCTCATGAGCTCGAAGCAAATGATTCTTCAGCGCTATATGCTCAACGGTTAAAAGAGTTGAAAGGCTTTGTTTTCTTTCTGATTAAAATGGGTACTACAGCAGAAAGCAGAAAACAGCAGGGAGGTAACAGAGTATCCGAGCAACAGTTAAAAGTAGATGATATGGTAGCCTATTACGACCAGCAAGCCATAATGGATATCAGTTTGGTGTCGGGAGGAAAAGAGTTAAAACCCTCCACCTATGTTTTCGAAAACAACTATGAGCTGTCGCCATACAATACCATAGTTGTTGGTTTTGAAGCAGGTGAATTGAATCAGGACATCACCTTGAATTTTAACGACAGATATACACAAATACCGGCAATCAGAGCATCCTACAGCAAGGAACAATTAAGCTCATTACCAAAATTGAACATTAATAATTAAGCATTTCATTAATACCAACTATATGAAAAAGAAGTTTTTCAAATTCGGAGCAAAAGCAATGTTAGTCGCCCTGACTTATCAACTGGTTTTTCCTGCCTGTGCCTATGCATTAACAACAGGTCCTTCACAGCCCGAAGTACAAAGCTTTGAGCCCGTAGGAACCACTGAAATGGTTGATATGTTTACCGGAGATTTTAACTACAACATCCCCTTGATGGATGTGGAAGGATATCCGATTAACATCTTTTATCATAGCGGAGTAGGTATGGAGCAGGAAGCTTCCTGGGTAGGTTTGGGCTGGAATATCAATCCGGGTGAGATTAATCGTTCAGTAAGAGGTTTGCCGGATGATTTTAATGGGGACAGAATAGAAAAAAATTTGTATATAAAGGATGAAAAAGACATACGTGTTGGAATTGGTGCAAATGTGGCTACTGAAATATTTGGAAAGGAGTTAAATTTAAAGTTAAGTCTGGGTACTGATTTATATATTGCACATAATAACTATAGAGGTTTAAGTTCAGGGATAAGCTATTCCGCAGGGTTAAAATTCCCTACCGGAAGTTTAGGAATTAAATTAGGAGTGGGAACTCAAACTGGTGCTGATATTGATTTGGATGTATCTGTATCGCCTAGAATTGTTGATGGTCAATCATTTGGAGCTTCCGGTAGTGCTGGTGTAGGATACAATTCCCGTTCTGGCCTAAAAGATTTGAGCTTTAGTGGATCTATACAATCAAAAAATGCCGATGTTTCACGTGTTCAATCATTTACTGGTGTCGGACAGTTTGCAACTACAATTCCCATTGGTCTTCAAAACTATGTTCCAGTTATAGCCAATAGAGTAAGCCAGTCAGGTTTTAGAGCACAATTTAAAATAGGTTTCGCGAATGCTGGTACAGTTGTCAGTGCTTACGTTGAAGGAAGCAAATCTACCATCAAATATGATGAAGATGGATCGCTGGATGGATATGGTTACCTCTATCTTCAGGAGTCAGGAGAGAAGGATATGTTGGATTTCAGCAGAGAAAAGGATGGGGTTTATAATGAAACAGTAAAAAATCTCCCGCTTTCTGCACTTACCTATGATATCTACTCAGTAAACGGACATGGTACAGGAGGAATGTTTAGACCCTTTCGTAATGATATTGGCACTATTCATGACCCTATGATAAAATCAGCAGATAAACAAAAATCAAATCAAATGGAGGGCGGTGTTCCCGGTGTAGACTATGGAGAAATTGGTGATGATTTTACCTGGGTAAACACTACAAACGAAAGTGGTCATTGGCCAAACGTTTTTTTAGATTTTAGCCGTCAAATTCAGGGGTCTTTATACGAAAATGTCTTTTTTAAACAGGCAGGAGAACTTACTTATAACCAACAGCAAGAGGCTACTTCTGTATTTAATAAAACAGCCCATTTTTTACATGAAAACTTATCAACACTTGTCGGCAAGGGAAGTGCAATTACTGGGTATTTGCCAAATATATACGAAGAGTCAACAGTGCCTATAGGTAATATTTTATGGGACAATAGTGTAATTGACAGGTCTTCAAGAGCAAGCAATATTTCTTATCAAACAGCAGAACAGGCAATGAGTGTTCCTGAAATGCTTCAATCAAAACAAATAGCAAGCCATGATAATGGAGTTTATTTTTATTCACCAACAATAAATAAATACAATCGGTATGGCGATGGATCAGGTGGTCGAAAAGATAAAGCCCATCATATAAGTGAGTTCACACAAACCATGCCAGATGGAAGAAGATATGTATATGGAATTCCTGCTTTGAACAATATTAGCAGAGAGGTTACTTTTTCTGTTGATGAAAGCACAGCAGATATAGATAAGGGTTATGTAAATGTGGGCGGAAATGATAAAAGGAATAATAATACAGGCAGAGATCACTTTTACTCATCCACTATTACCCCGGCTCATGCTCATTCTTATTTATTGACAGCACTGTTATCTGCAGATTATGTTGATATTCTTGGGGATGGTCCCACTGATGATGACTTGGGAACTTATGTAAAATATAATTATAGTCGAAAAAGTAATGATTATAGATGGCGCGCACCCTACGAATCTGATAAAGCTCAATATAATCCGGGTTTTTGGTCAGATGATAAAGATGGTAAAGGAAATTATGTTGTTGGTTCACGAGAGCAATGGATTGTTCGAACTATTGAAACCAAAAATTATATTGCTGAGTTTTATACCTCTGCACGAAACGATAGTAAAGGCATTTTAAGTGCAATTACTACAACAGGGGATTACTCAACATCTGCGACAACTGGAAGTAATTTGTCTTATAAATTAGATGAAATTAAATTATACAATAAGCATGACAGGCATATTAATAAATCGAGTGCCATTCCTGTTAAAACAGTTATTTTCAGGTATAATTACTCTCTATGTAAAGAAGTACCTAATAATGGAACCAGTGGTGGTGGTAAACTAACTCTGGAGAAAATTTTCATCAAATACGGCAACTCTCAGAAGAATCTGCTGAGTCCCTATGTTTTCGAGTACAATGGTCAGAACCCCAATTATAATTTCGCTGCAAAGGACCGTTGGGGGAATTATAAAAAAGTAGTTTCTGGTATTCATAATTATGAATTTCCCTATACAGAGCAACCTGATGCCGTAACGGATCAGGATGAATTACTTGCCAGTTGGAATTTGACTGATATTAAATTGCCTTCAGGTGGCAAGATACATGTTGATTATGAAAGTGATGATTACTCTTTTGTACAAGATAAAAGATCTATGCAGATGCTCCATATTTCAGGGGTTGGAAGGTCTAAAGTAATGATTCCTCAAAATCACCTCTACAGCAGTGAAAGCGATATAAACAAATATATTTATTTCAAAAGAAGGGCAGGAAAAGAGAATAGTGTCCTCTCTTTGAAAGATAATTATTTCGAAGGGCAGGATATGTTATATTATAGTTTTGCACTGGATGTTGCAAATGCAGGCAAGTTTGAGCCAATAAAAGGCTATGCTAAAATTGAAGAAGTAGGTATTTGTGATGGAGACCCCAGTTATGGATATGTAAAGGTGAAAAATGACCTCGCAAAAAATCTGGAACTTCATCCGGCAACAATTATGGGTATTAATACTGGTCGTTACTATATTCCACATATTTTTTATGATGGATATTCATCAGAAACGGCCTTTGATAACCTGAAAAATTTGTTGAAAGCATTTCCGGAGCTGGTAAGAACAATTGGAGGCGAAAATCCATTTAAACATTTTGTGAAAAGAGGAAAGGCAAAAAGCATTAAAATTTCAAATTCATGGATTAAAGTTCAAACACCAGGATTGACGAAGAGAGGTGGGGGAATCAGAGTTAAGAAATTAGAACTTTCTGATAATTGGCAACAATTATCAGGCAACGAAGAGTCAAAATATGGCAAGGTATATGATTATACAATAAACCACGATAGATATGGCAATATTAGTAGTGGTGTGGCTTCTTATGAACCAATGATTGGTGCAGATGAAAACCCTTTTCGTAAGCCGGTCCCTTATTCTGTTGAAGCAGGTAAATTGATACCTTCTATCGACTTTTTTCAAGAGGAACCCTTTGGTGAAAGTTTCTTTCCTTCAGCTTCAGTTGGCTACAGCAGTGTCAAAGTAAGTAGTATTCACCAGCAATATGGTCGTTCTGCTCAGGCATTAGATGAATATCTTTTTTATACAGCAAAGGATTATCCTGTAAAAGTTGATTACACCCATATAGATCCAAGAGGGGGAAGATCGCAAAGTTCATTAAGGATAGAGTACAAAGAAGCAAAAGCAAGGCAGGGTTATTGTCTTCAAATGAATGATATGCATGGTAAAGCCAAAGCTGTTAACAATTATGTCATTCATAAGGATGCAGTTTCAGGGAATGTGAAAAAGGAGCTGATTACGGGAAAACGTTTTTATTACAATGAGGATCCACAACATAACCTCAACAACATGGTTAAATCATTGTTGAGAAAGCGCGGTACTCAAAATACTTTTGAGCTCAAAGAGATTATCCTTGGGCAGGATATGGATTTTTGTGTAGATAGCAGATATAGGTCTTCTTATACTACTACCAATAGAGCATCATTCAATATAAACGTACTTCAGATTTTAGGTGTCCCTACACCTATCCCTACTTTTTGGACGCAACCCCCTACTGAGAATACAAAGAAATTTCAATCACTGGTTACCACAAAAATTATTCAGCAGTATGGTATTCTAAAGGCCATTGAAACTATTGATCATGGTGCTAAAACGATAACAGAAAATCTTGTTTATGATGCAGAGACAGGTAACCCCTTATTAACCCGAACTAGTAATGAGTTTAATGAATATACCTGCAATTTAACTCATCCGGCTTATCTCGCTTATGAAGGCATGAGGCCTGCTTACACAAATGATGCTTATGAAGAGAAAATGGATTCTCTCGTTGTTGGTTATGACAGAAATGGTTATTTGTATACTAATAATTTTGATCGCTTTAGTAAAGGTGATGAGCTTCTTGTGAAAACTAAGGAAGGTTTGCTGAAATTGTGGGTAATAGGTACAGGCGTCGATCTTTCAAAGGGGCCTGAGCCGGATCAGGGAGAATTCTCTTTTGCTAAGGTGAAAAATAAAGTGTCTTGTATTTCATTCGGAGATAAGATTAATGTAAATGTATATAATGCCGCAGGTGCGAAAGTAGCATCAGGTAGCTTGGACGAAGATGTTATTGGAACTACTTCAGTTATTCGTGGTGATGACAGAGCATTCAATCTTAAACTTGATGTGGGTAATTACACCTACAAAGCAACTGGTTACAACCCCACTTCAACGACTACCGGTTCTTTTACCATCACTAAAGGATCATACGATGAGAAAAGATTTGAAGGTACCATTTGCCCGGATTTTGGTAATATAATCGTAAAAAAAGTAGTTGAATCCTCTTTAGTTGAGAAAAAGGATTCACAGTATGATATTATTGGTCTGCCCACATCTTATTCATTTAAAGGATATATCGTACACCCAACATCGGGTTCAACATTTCCATCAATACAGCATTGCCACACACAAACAGGACCGTACTTTTTTAAGTATACAAATGGTGGTTTGGATGGATATTTCGCAACGATTATAGTTGTTAAAGATCTTACAACTGAAGTGACGATTCATCAAAATTTCATGGCTAAGCCTACTGTAAGCACAGCCTATATTGCAGGATCTGCTTGTAACCCCGAATTATCTGTGCCACCAGTATCAAAGGGTACAACATCCGGTAGCGGCCCTTCTAGCGATGCACTTTCTAAAAAAATCGATGTTAGTACTTCAGAGGGTACGGTAAATAAACGTTGTGCATTATTGGTTGCACCAAGGTTCAAGGATAAGTTTTCAGGTGGAACAAATGTATCGACATGGCCGGTTAATAAAACCAGCTTTAAAAGTGTTCTGGTTAAGGTTTTGCGCTCCGGACGCCACAATAATTTGAATAATACCATCCAGCAAACATCGTTTGCTGCTGTCAGAGACAATTTTGATGACGAACACAGTTCTAGCCTTAGTAAACTATTTGATAAATCAAGTAATGTATTGAGTACTTCAGTACAAACATACAATGATGAGGCTCAGATGTACACTCCCTTTTTAAATGAAATGGATATTTCCGGAGACTATAAGTACGGAGACTTTAACCCATATGTACTTGGTATGAAAGGCAATTACAGACTTTCTTCTACTTTTTCGCCAATTACAGGTCGCTCTTATAATCAACATACCCGAACAGATGGTACTTATTCTATACCGGATATTAACCAGTTCTGGTCTATTAATAATGGTCGGGCTGTAGAAAGCGATGTATGTGACGGGCCAACAGACCTATTCGCAGAAAAATCAAGAACCGGAAACCAGTTCTGGAAGATGGCTTCAAAAATTACCCGATATGATATTTATGGAAATGCTCTTGAAGAGCAGGATGCTATTGGTAATTTTTCGTCTGCGCAATATGGCTATAACAAGTCACTTCCTGTTTCTGTTGCATCTAATGCAAAATATCAGCAATTCATGTTCGAAGGTTTTGAAGATTATAATATGCTCTTACCTGAAAAAATTGCAGCATTGTTTTTAAAAGCTGATCAATACAGCGCTTTCGGTATGCTATACAGTAACAGCAAATTTGGTTCTGGCTTTTCGATGTATGATCAGAAGTACTTTTTGAGAGATTTAGCTCCTGTTGTCTCTACAATAGTGCTCACAAAGACAGATAATCATAGTGGTTATTTTTCCATGAAAGCCAACAGTGCAACTTCTTTTACGTTTAATGTTGGTGACGCATCAGCAACTGAAATTGGTGCGTTCAAATTTGCAGCCGGCAAAAAATACCTTATCCAACTTTGGGCGAAAAGTACTTCATCTACACCAATTACTGACGGAATGTTTACCGTTAATCATAACAGTATTTCTACTGATATGAAAGTGAAAACCGGAAGTATTGATGGTTGGTATCAGGTAGAAGCTTTCGTAGATATTAGTTCTAGCCCAACACTTAATTTAGGTATCCCGGCCAATGTTTATGTCGACGATTTACGTGCGCTACCTATTAAATCTAATATGAAGTCTTTTGTTTATGATCCTATAAGCTTCAAGCTTTTGGCCCAATTGGATGAGAACCATTTTGCCACATTTTTTGAGTATGATCAGGAAGGTTTGCTGGTGCGTACGAAAAAAGAAACAAGTAAGGGAATTGTTACCATTAGTGAAAGCAGGAGGGCAAACTATAAAAAAGCAAATATTTCCAGTGGCTCCGGATCTACTGGTGGTGGGGAAGAAACAATCCCTGGTGGAGAAACTGAATAATAAAGCTGATATTAGTGAGATGAAAAAGTATATTATAAGTTTTGCCTTTTTGCAACTAAGTGCCAGCGTTAATGATGTTAATGCTCAGAGTAAAAATATAATTCAAAAGATAAAATTGGCCAATCAATTACCCAACATGGAGTATGATTATAACATGTATTTGTTTGATGTAATGCTGAAGGAAAAAGTAGACAGTACGAAGGGGCATTTAAGAGTTAAGGATGGTCAGTACGTAGATAGTAATGGATATGCTTTGACTGCAAGAGTAGGGGATTATTTCTGTAAACTCGACCATGTTCAGCATACTGCAACAATCTGCAATATGCCTGAATTGTCAAAGCGAACCGGAATCAAATTCGTGAATGATGAATTCAAAGTCACACAGAGTATTACTGATACTTTTTTAAATAATGAAAGCAATTTGATTATTGATTCATCCGATAGTAAATTTTACAGGATTAAAATCCGTACTAAAAATCACTCGCTTAGTTATGCTCAAATGGATTTTTGGCGTTCAAATTATAAACTGGCAGGTGCATACTTTGAAACAGAAATGAAAAGTAATGATGAACCGCAATTTAATCGCCTTACTTCAATACATATACGCAACGTAAAGCATCTTCCCGACAACAAGGGGTTTGATCTTAAGTGGGTGTTTAATTTGGTAAGCAACAAACCAACTTTAACTAAGAAGTATTCAACCTACAAACTAATTCCATTAGAAAATTAAAAAAATGGTTATGAAAAAATTTATCAACGCTTTAATTGTACTTTTTGTTTGTTTTTCAAGTACCAGTTGGGGGCAATTTAAGTTCTTACCCGATGACTATTCAAGAATTAAAACGGCTTCTGATATTAAATCAGCCACAAGCTGGCCTTATACAATGCCACCTTTAGAGGTTAACGAGTGGACGGATATGTCTGGCCGTTCCTCTGCTTCTCCATATACCGATGATTATGAGTTTAAAAGCATGGTAGATATTGTAAAAATAGGTGTTAATACCAGTAATGGCGATATAGTTCCGGCTTACAAATATCAGGTGTCGATAAAGGTTTCGTATAAAGTAGCTACTCCGTCTACAGGGGGCTATGCTGTTGGATCAAATACTGTTGTGCTGTATTTATCTTATGACCCCAACACACGGCAAAAATATAACGATCTAAGTGTATATAGATTTTCAGGTGCTCAGTTCTTTGAAGCCGAAATTTTAGATGTCCAGCAAATTGACCCGGTTTCGGGTGCCTTAACACCCGTTGCTCCCTCTGCTATTGCTTCCAATTTCTTTATTGAGGCCGAAATTCATGAACAACGTTACGATAGGAAGCCAATGTATCTGGTCCCCAATGACTGTTATTTAAGTCCGGATGCAAGAAACATCAAAACATCTTGTTATTTGCATACATCCCCATCCGGAAGTATTTATACTGGAACAACAGAATACAAACCCGCTTCTTACGAACTGGAGTGGACGTATATCGATGATTATCGATGCAATGTTACAACGGGCGAAAAATCTTATGCATTTACATCAAGTCCGGCAAGTCCTGTTTCTTACGATTTTCGTAAAAACAGTACCAGAATTCAGCTCGATGTACCTTCTTATGATATCCCACTTATTTATGAACACGGAGCGGTTGTTTTCAGATATAGAATGATAAGGCCCAAGTTTTCAAATTACAAGGAAATTGAATACGGTTCTTGGACACTGGGCGATTATGGTACCCTATCCGTAGGTAGTACTATAATGCCTTTTGATAAACATGCCTATATTATCCAGACTCCCCATACAAATGATAGTTTGAATTGGCAATACACTATCAACTTTGCAGAGCAGGGAAAATACAAACATGTAATAAATTATTTTGACGGTTCTCTTAAGGACAGGCAGACACAAACTAAAATCAATAGTGATGAAAGCAATATTATCGCAGTTGAGAAGGTCTATGATTATGAAGGACGACCTTCTATAGTCTCATTACCTACGCCGGTAATACAAAATAGCCTTTATTATCGTAAAGATATATTAACACATCCGGTATCCGGTAAACCATACAAGGCTGCAGATTTCGATTTTCTGGGTTGCAGCAGACCAGGAGTAATTGCTGCTTTATCTACTACTTCGGCAGCAAACATTTATTATTCTCCGCTCAATCCGGATAAATCTGATATGCAAAAATTTGTGCCGGATGCAGAAGGTTATCCGATGGTGCAAACAGTTTATTCTCCGGATAACACCAATAAAGTTGAATGGCAGGGTGGTGCAGGAAAAGAGCAACAACTTTCTGAAGGGCATGGTACCAGATACGAGTATGTACGTGCTGTTCAGCCCGAGTTAGATAAATTTTTGGGAACAGAAGCGGGTTATGATAGATTTTATCCCAAGCAAATTGTTACCGATCCCAATGGGCAGTCCAGCTATTCAATTCTTAATCCGCAGGGTAAAGTTGTGATTAGTGCCTTACAAAGTGCACCTCCAGACCCCACAAAAATGCCCATATCTCAATTGAGCAATTTCGTTGCTGGCGAAGAAGTATGTGTTGATTTGCTTAGGAATGAAGATCAGGAAAAACTCAGGAATGGACTGGGCTTTAACACCGCTTTTTATAATGATGGTGCAGGTGCCAATACGCTCACTTATTCAGTTAAAACATTCCCTTTTTATACGGGTTGTTCAGGTCAGTATCTATGGACGAACGGAGCATACGAAATCAATGTAACTGATGATTGCGGTAAGAAATATTCTTTACTAAGTACAACAGGTACGGTTAGCAACCCCTCGATATTTAGTGCTTATGGTGCAACAAAAGTTACAGACTATGGGCATAGTCCGGGCTATGCCTATACAAAAACCGTTCCTGCTCTTTCAGACCCTTCTGTTCCTCAGGGTAAAATCCTGATAGATAAAAAAATCACTTTTTCAGAATACGATATCCGAAATCAGGTACGCGGATTCGTGAAAGCCAACGAACCCATTTGCTTTAGCCCCGAAGAATTTTTCATTCGTAAATCAGTGGAAGAAACAGAATTCCCCTGCAAACAAAAATTTGATGACCCCGCTCAGGACGATAGTCCATGCGATGGTTTTAAACAGCAAATGATTGATGAATTATATCCCGATGCAAAATATGGTAAATATGGAAAAAATTTAAAAGGACTCTTTACCTCAGAGTCTCCTAACTCCATATTCAGCGTTGTCGAAGATTTAAATCCATCTGCTTCAACTACGGATTATATATTAGGACCCACACCGCAATGCGCCGTTTCTGGCTGTGGCACAAGTGCTACTTGTGCAGATGGCAAAGTCGGTTGCTCTTGCACCTCCAAGCACAAATATCCGGACAGATGCTGTACTCAATGTCTTCTCAACTATTGCTCCTGTATTTCATTCCCTTCAATTTCGGCAATTACCGGGGTAACGCCAAGAGTGGAAAAGGTAAAATGTACAGGAGTAAGATCTCGTGATGAAGATTGGTATGGCTGGAGAACACCTGCTACAGGTGGAGCCTTTTTCTCCCCTGCACCTGGTTCTGAGATCAGAGATTTTGGTCCTCCGTTTGGGGATCCAAAAATCTATTACTATTTTGTATTTGCCACTCCTATGGAATGTTCTTGTGGATTCAAAGATACTGTCTGGGGGCGCGAATGGTATACATCCCCTCCTGAGTACGTTATTTCTGAAATCAGAACTCATGGAGAAAGAGTTTGGAGAGAAATAACAGAGGATGCAAGCTTTAAATATGGAGATCATGAGTGTGATCATACCTTTTATGATGATGTGTATGGTAAATTCCCAGGTGTAAAAACCTATTACCGTTATCAGTCAGAATGTATCAATTACCCTGATGTAGTCTACATGGGTAAATTGTACACCTCGGCCGAAATCAAGAAACTCGATCCGCGCACATTTATAAAAATGTTTAACAGAGAAATGGCAGAAGCGCTATTACCGCTGCATCCCGAGTATTGCAAGCTCCTCAATTGTCAATTAACTTCTGGCACTTTCGAGCAAACTTTTTCAGAACTCGAAACTTATCAGGAGGCCGAAGCTGCTGGTATGTTTTCGCTGGATGATATAGTCATGAAGGATCCTTATTTATCCTTTGTAGGTGGGAGCTCGCCATCCTCGGGTGCTGTAAATCTTCTGAAATTCCCCTACAACGAAACATCAGCAGTTATTGGCTCTTATACACCTTCTTATCCTTTGACATTAGACAAAGACAGATTGGATATTCAGTCATTAGCTAAGGTTTATTGTGGTGCTGGCAATTATGAAGAAATGTTGGCTTGTGCTGCATCAAAATACAATACAGAAATTTTTAGTACACCAATTACCATTACCGATCCAATATTGAAACAAAGGTATTTTGAGTATTTACAGGCAAGATATCTTAGTAACAGAAGTATGATTAAGCAAGTATTACTGGACTATAGTAATGGATTCAGCTGTGGCCCTTGCCTGGCTCAAAGGATGAAATTGGTAGATACACCGATATTTAAAGGCATGTTGAATTATACAATATATTCCGATGGTACTTCTGTCGAAAAAATTGAAGAAGAGGAAGATTTCAGCAAGTTACCTGAATGGAAAAAGGACCTGTATCTTGGCAAGTCTACTACTATTCCATCAGAGTTTTTCGATCAGTACAATGCCGACAAAGAGGAATTTGCTGAGGCAGAGGCCGAAGCAATCATGAGTGCTTTGAAAGATTGTCCGATTTCAGACAGAACTACCTTGCAATATCAGCTCAAGAGTATGATATTGGCAGGAACTAAAATCACTCCGGATATTATCAGAGAATCAATTATCGCAACCTGTGGCGGCCCATCTGCCCTTAACGATTTGTGTAATTCTTTTTTAGTGGCTTATGGACTTTTCCCTGATGCAAAAGAAGCGAAAAAGGATCTGGCAAGTTTCTCTTGCGGAGACCCTAATCTATATACTGGTTTGCAAGGATTTTTAAACAGAAATGAGATTAAAGGTCTCTTATCCACTGCCTCAGCTACTCCAAGTTCTACGTCTGTTACTCTGTCTCGGGGTGGTATTTCAGTTGCTAACTTGTTCGAGAATACGTTTATGGATTATTTCGGTTACCCGACTCCATTTTCTGCAACAAATTATACTCTTTATGTTTCAGCGAAAACCAAACACCTGGTTCCGGCTTGTACTACAGATTGTTTAAAGTATATAGAAGTTCAGGTCAATTCAGAAATTCCTCCTTACAAAAGTTTTAAAATCAATATTCAGCAGGCCGGAACGCCTACAATATCCAATGATATTACCAGCTTAATTGCCTCAATGCCTTCCTCTTCAGCCCTCAATTTCACAGACGTGAAATGTGTCAATGATGACCCGCAGGCAGATAATTTTGGTTTGATTGCCCAAAAGACAGCAACAATACAGGCAGAATGTACAAGCCCCTCATGTTTTGTTGGCAGCAAGTATTATGTTTGGAATGACCAGATAGATTTTATGTCTGCAGCACCGGATATCGCTTCACTTGCCGCAGCAATAAACTGTAAAGATATTGCCGACGCAATGACCGCTTTCAAGACCTCAGACAAAAGCACTCATGCATACAACGACAATGTTGATCATCCTTATTTCGAAAAAGTAATAACCAATTACCTCAACTATACGTTCAATAAGAAATTCAGCTATGAACAATATCGGAATTTGATGGAAGGTTGCGCATTAAGCGACAAAATATCCTTTAATAAAGAGGTAGCAAATGTGAGGATTGAATTTAACTCAGATGCCGATGCCGATGCTTTCAAAACACAGATTGATGCTCTTGGCGTTTTTAAACCATCATTATTCAGATACAAGCCCAATGGTAGTAGTATGCCTGTTGTCTTTGTAGATCTTAATCCGCTCAACGACAAAGACATTACCAAATACATGAATTATCTGATGGGTACTGGCGGTACATTGTTGCCGGCTATTAGTGGCGTGAATACCAGAACAGCACATTATATTCCATCCAGTAATATGCTGTTTACCGCTACTGATTGTCCTTTTTCGGCTTCGGTATTTGCAAGCGGTACAGTCAATTATTCAAGTTCCTCAGTTAAGGTCTGGGAAAACGAAGAAAACAGAGACTATACTTTACACGAGTTTAGTTCTAATGCTACTACGCCAACACCAAAGCAAAAAGCCGATATCATTGCTGCAGCAATAGATTATCGTAAGGATGTGACTACCAACGAAAATTGCCGCGTAGGCTATGCTTTTTACAATACCGATTATGTGCGCTCGGCAGATTACAGCAGCCCTTTCAAAAGTGCATACCTGAGTTATATCGAAGGGTTGGGAACAGTCACACCTACATCATTCCTTTCTGCCATAGCCCCCTCTGCACTAACTGCTTCTTTGACCGGCTATACTACCAAGAGCTTTAGTTACAATAATCCATATTGTATCGGTAATCGCAATCATTTGTACGTGTACAAACCCAATCCCACCGCTACCGAAGCACCCGGATACGATTTGGTAAAAAATACAATTATCAGTACAGTTACATCAGGCGGAAGCAAACTTTTCCCTGACGATGATGTTACATACATGGCATCCACAAGTCCCGGATTTAAACATCAATTGGCTGTTATCCGCAAGGCCAATGGCGTTTACTGGTATCGCTATTTCGATAATACAGATAATAAATTATACAACCTATACATTACCCCTCCCGGCAAAAAACTGGCCAGAGCCCCCAAGGATTATACCTATACTTCTATAGAGATGGGGCCCGACCCCAATACTTTTGTGGTAACAGTATATGCGCCGGCGGTTGCAGCTTCGGGCACAGCAGGTACCCCTACCTATATTCCTGCATTGCCGGCAGTTACCACCCAATGTATTGGTTATGCCAATTTCCCCCTTTCCACTACTTCTCTGATAGCAAGCAATGTGATGTTGCAAAAAAACACCAGAAGCAGCCGTTGCTTTGACAGCTCTGATTGTGAAAGAGATTTACTGGCAACAGCCATCCTCAATGGGAAAGCTGCTTATTACCAATATTTCGAGGAGAATGTAGCCCGAATCAGTATTGACTACATGAACCATCTCGTTGCTACCACCAAAGATACACTTACCTATTGCGGTCGTCAGCAGCAATACCAGCAAACATTGTATTATTATGACAGGGTAGGTAATCTTACCCGTACAGTTCCGCCTATGGGTGTCGAGCCTTTACCTTCACTCGGTTATTCGTTTGGTGTTCCCGGCTCAGGTAGTCCCAGAGTATATGGTATGGATGATGCCGCCAGATACCGCGACGACCCATCACTTTATTTTGCCGATCTTACTTATTACCCTCCTGGTGGTGGAGGCCCTGTTTCGCTCCTTGGTGGAAATGCCAAACTCACCAATCACCGCAAAGTGTCGGAATACAGGTACAACTCGCTGAACCAACTCGTGTATCAAAAAACACCCGATGGAGGCACTACCTACTTCTTCTACGACGCCGCAGGCAGACAGATATTCTCCCAAAACAGCAAGCAACGCAGAGGCGGCTACTATACTTACAGCCTTTACGACGAACAGGGTCGCCCCGAAGAGTCGGGTCAGGTGAGGCTGGGTTGTACTTACCGCACAGACGAAGAAGTGGATTTCACACCTTGCGAAACTTTTATCAAACGCAAAAAGCCCGACGGTTCATTTGAGACACTCTCCAGCTATGGCGCTCACCCGGATTTTATCATCAATTCCTTCGACGAAAAAATATACCCTTACGATGATCTGAAATACTTTATCCGCAGCCAGAGCAGGCAGGAAGTCGTGTTTACCCACTACGACAATATGAGCAAAGATTTGGGTGCCATATCCGACGAGATGCTCAGCACCCAGGAAAACCTCAGGGCTAGGGTAGAGGCTATCAAGTATTACAACAATCTGGCTCCAGATTGGTATTACAAGCCGCTCATGTCTTACGACTCTTACGATGATGCCACATTCTCTACTTATTACTCTTACGATATCTCGGGTAATGTACAAACCATTACTTACGATTTCCCTGAGCTCAAATACCCATTCGAGCAACGTTATAAACGTATAGATTACGACTACGATCTCGTGAGCGGAAAAGTCAATATGATATCCTATAATCGTGGACATCCCGATCAGTTTTATCAGCAATACGACTACGATGCCGACAACCGTATCACGCAGGTCAATACCAGCAATGATGGTCTTATCTGGAACCGCGATGCTCAATACAAGTATTACAAGCATGGACCGCTGGCCAGACTTACTATAGGGCAGCATCAAATACAGAGCCTTGAATATGCCTATACTATCCAGGGTTGGCTCAAGGCCATCAATGGCGATGTACTGGACCCTGCCAAAGACATGGGCCAGAACGGACTAAGTGCCGATTTGACCTATCCACGCGATGTGGTGGTACATGCACTTCGTTATTTTGCCAACGATTACAAAGCTATTGGCACTACAGCAGTTACCAATGTTGCCCCGCCATCAGGCAGTCTGGATTTGTATAATGGAAATATCAGCCAGCAAACCACCGGTATTGCAGGTCATGGCACCATGCATCGTACCTATCAGTACGACCAGCTGCAACGCCTCAAGCTAGCCACCAATAACACTGTCGATGATGCCATGTCCAGCCTGGCCACCACCCCTGCCGACCTGTTCAAAAGCAGCTATAGCTACGATATGGATGGCAATATTACCCAGCTGCAGCGTTGGGATGGTGATGCAACATCACCTGTGCAGATAGATAATTTCACCTACCGCTATCAAAGCCCAACCACTACTGCACTTACCAATAATAAGCTACTGCAGGTAGAAGATGCCGCAGCTGCTACCACACCACCTGCTATACCTGCCGGTGGCGAAGACCTGCAGCCTGGCCAACCTGTAGACAATTACAAATACGACCTTACAGGCAACCTCGTACGCGACAAGCAAGGTGCCGAGCATATCCTATGGGATCGTTTTGGCAAAGTAACCCGCATAGCAGATACCGCCAGCAACAGGTACATAGACTTTGCCTACGATGGCAAAGGCAACCGTATCTGGAAGATAGTCCGCAATCCAGTTGTTGATGGCAGAGATGAGTATCAGGGCGAATACTATGTACGTGATGCCGCGGGCAATATCCTCAGTGTGTACCGTACACACTCGGTGTACAACCGCAGGATGAGCATCAGGCCATTGGTGGCTGCCGGCTCAGGCACCCTCAGCCCCACCACTACCGGTGGTACCGTGCTTACCGATGTCCTCACCACTTTTACTACATCCGTATTCCCCGATGTGTTGCGTGCCAAACTCATTGCCGATCACGCAGCCTGGGTAGATGCCTATACCAGCAAGCCCATTAGTTTTTATTGGGCAGCCGACCCTACACTCAAGTCCAATCTCCTGTTCAATGGCGATGCCTGGATAGACGACCTGCGCACTGCCGACCCGGGCCTCTACAGCGCAGCCTTCCTGAAGGCAGGTATAGAAGTACAGCCCCTTTTCTTCTCGGCTTTAGATCATCCTTTCGAGGGAGAAAAGCTACTGGAGCATTACAGCCGCGAGATGCCCGAACCTTTGGCTCAAAGCATCTGGGCTACAGCACAGGCACCCTATATACCGGCCAGCCATGCGGCCAATGCCAATGCCTTGTATAGCAGTATTAGCCTCAACCCAAGTATCAAGCCAGTGGTGATAGATGCACTGGTAGAGGGTATACGCAACAATTATGCCGATACCCTGCCCGAGGCAGAGCACTTCTATACAGCGGTGATAGCCGACAATGCCCTTTGGCGTTCTGCCCCCCTGCGCGACCAGAATGGCCCCTGGACAGTAGGCATTACCAACATCGTTATCCTCAATGCCAGCGACACTGTATTGTCAGCATTTTTCGACTCCTGGCCGGGAGGCTCAGCAGCTTTTGCAGGTATAGCCACGCCCGAGTATAAGCTGGCCAAAGTGTATGCACAGGACCCTGCCGGCAGCATTACCGATATGGCCAAAGAAGCCTCGATAGACGAGATAACCGATATCATTACAGATATGCCCGATATGTCGCCCAAAGTACTGCGCGATGGCCTTACCGCCGCCGATCTTGATCATGTATTGCCTACGGATGTACTCAACGGGGTACATTATGGCAGCTCCGGCGATACCATCTCGCTGGCCGAGCACCACATCTATGGCAGCAGTAGGCTTGGCGTGCAGCGCTACGACAGCACTACCGTAGCCAATATCCTCAACCTACCCGAGGCTGATGCGGCCTTAGTGCGCCGTACCCTGCGCAAAAGAGTGCCCTGGTACTCTTACTCCTTTGCCGACCTCATAGACAGTACCCAAAAAGACCCTTACGCACCTGGCCTTACAGGCAATGCCTATTTGGCCAAATGGACTACATCCCGTACCTTAGGGCGTAGATATTATGAGATGACCGACCATTTAGGGAACGTACTGGCTACTGTGCTTGACAGAAAGACAGGAACAGGCGAATTACCCGGAAGCTCAGGAACATTGTACGATCATTGGAGTGCTGACTTAGCGAGTACGGCTGATTATTATCCGGGTGGTATGATGATGCCAGGGAGAAATACAGAATATAGCTGGAGTAGGATGGGCTTCAATGGGCAAGCAAAAGATGACGAGGTGTATGGAAAGGGTAATTTGAACACAGCTAAGTTTTGGGAAATGGATACAAGGATAATCAGAAGGTGGAACTTAGACCCTGTTGATCAAATTAGTATTAGCAATTACGCTGTGAATTCAAATAATCCAATCCACATTTGTGATCCAGATGGAGATTGCCCTTTTTGTGTTTTGTTTGGTAAAATGGAGATGAAGACAAGTTCGTTAGATAGAACAACCGGATTTGTTTTAAGACATCCATTATACGGATCTAAGATAGGACTTGTTCAACATAATAGCACGAATATCTCAACGAATTCTGCGAGATTTGCAACAAATACTGATTTGCCTGAAAATAGTGCAATGGAAGGTTCTCATGTTAATGCATATCGACATGTTCTGTGGCAAGCTACTATTACAAATAAAATGGGAGCAAGTATAGCTAAACAAGTGGGTAATGCTCACGAACATAATCCGACTACTGATATTTCAACAAGAAGTTTCTCAACACTATCCTCGGCTGATGAAACAATTGATCTTTTAAATAATGAAATTGGTAGGGAATTAGGAAAGGCAAATCCTAAAGCAACTATGCAACAATTAGCTATAAAGACATTGAAAGAATTTAAAGATAAGGGTTTGTATACTGCAACCCGACAAAAGGATGGTTCCTATACTATTGCTAGAACAAAAATAACAGATGCTCAGTATAATAAAGCTCTGAAAACATTGAACACAACAAATGATAATGGCTATACGCCGAAACAACAAGCAAAAAGAGATGCCGAACAAAGCAAAGATGATAATGCAGCGAATAAAAATAAAACTACTGGTTTTTAAATAAATATATATAATGAGTAAATTTTTTTTAGTCGCTTCGTGCTCTATATTTATGTCATTGTTTTTGGGTTGTATTAATACTGCAACTATAGAACAAAAAATGAGACAAAAAGTAGAACATTGTGAAGGAAAAGATTGCAAAATCGATTTAAATACTCTTACTCCTTTCAAGTGGGATACTGCATTTTATTTTAGTGGATTACCTACTCTAGAATTAATTGAAAATACAATTGGAAAGCCATATGGTGCATATGTGGAATTTTCAAGAGTGTTTATATTTAAGCATAAAGGAAAAATTGTATATTCAGAAAATTATGCTTCAGGAATTGAGCATCTTACAAAGAATCAGTTAGTTTTTAATGATATACTTGATTCATCTTCAGTTAAAATAATTTTTTCAGGCAAAGCAATATTTAATTGTTCTTTGGAAGAGGAAGCAGGTATTGATTATATAAAATTAAAGTAAGGGTAAGGTAAGGTACTGTATCAATCTTGTTGGTGGCAGAATAAAATCGGTAATGTATCAATCTTGCCTATTTGGCCAAATGGACTACATCCCGTACCTTAGGGCGTAGATATTACGAGATGACCGACCATTTAGGCAATGTGCTGGCAACAGTGCTCGACCGGAAAACAGGAGTGGGTACTTATACTTATCCAGGCCCTCCTTCATTCGTTGGGTACGACCATTGGCTCGCTGACTGGTAATGTATCAATCGTGTTGGTGGCTAGTTTTGCAAGTATAAAACAATAAAAATCAACAACAATTTTCAAAAGAATAATTAGAGCGAGAGGGGCAAATGTCTTTCTCGCTTTATTTTTGAGCCAAAAAACACCCTCTAATGCATTCAAAATTCTCCACGTGTATCAAAGTTGTTGGTGAGAACCCCAAATGCCCTTCCTGCAATGGATGCAGCATAAAGTATGGACACTACTCTATAAAACGGAGCCGCGTACGCCACGCAGTCTCCCGAAGGGGACTCGTGGCATTCTCAGGTGATAAGGATTCGGGGTATGAAATTGTATCAAACAACAAAAACCAACGCTACTATTGCAAAAGCTGCCAAAAAAGTTTCATAAAGAGCTACAATAATCAAGCTTACCATCCCCACATCAATCATCAAATTACCTCTCTCGTCAAAGAAAGTTGCGGAATCAGAAGCATTTCACGGCTACTCCGTATTTCTACAACAACCTTACTCAAGCGAATACTAAACATAGCAAAAAATACTCCCAAGCCAGTTATCCTAAAAGGTGGTCATTATGAAGTAGATGAGATGCGCACTTTTGTAAAGAAGAAAAGCAGACGGATATGGATAGTTTATGCATTAGAGCGCAGTACAAAATCGGTTGTAAGTTTTAATGTAGGAGCAAGAACAAATAAGACGCTTAATGCGGTATTAAAAACTTTGCATTATGCCAAAGCCAAAACAATCTATACCGACAAACTACCAGCCTACCGATATTTGATTGAAGATAAAATCCACAGCACTCAGTACAGAGGTACTAACCACATAGAGCGCAAAAATCTCAGTATTCGCACACAGCTCAAAAGACTCAGCAGAAGAACAATCTGTTTCAGTAAAAGTGCAGCATTATTAATTGCTTGTTTAGCTATTTATTTTTGGACATAGATATTAAATAGTCTTCAATGGGCATTCGCAAAGCACATATCCAACAAACCGGCTTGTATTTTATCACCTTTACCAACCATCATTGGTTGCCCCTTTTCGAATTCACCAATGGCTATGATCTTGTGTATAATTGGTTCGATTATCTAAAGCGTGAAGGCCATTCGATAATTAGTTACGTCATTATGCCCAATCATATTCACCTCATGCTAGGATATAAAGAAAGTGTAAAAAGCATCAATACACTTGTGGGCAATGGCAAGCGTTTTATGTCTTACGAAATTATTAACCGACTAAAAGAAAGTGGTCGGACAGAGCTATTGGTAAAGCTCGAAACTGCTGTCAATACAAGCGATAAGTCAAGAGGAAAACGCTATGAAGTGTTTAGAGATTCATTCGACTTGCAGCATTGTTACAGTCAAAACTATATACTCCAAAAGCTGAAATACATTCATGACAATCCTTGTGCGAAAAAATGGATGTTAGCTGAAAATCCTTTAGACTATCCCCACAGTTCAGCTGGTTTTTACTTTGATGGAAAGCAAGGTGCTTATCAGGTAAAGTCTTGGTTGAATTGGGAAGGAGATTTTGGGTAATGTTCAAATTCTGTTTGAAAGCCTTTAAGTAAGTATAATATACAGTGAATCAATTTTGATTAGCAAGGCAATAAGGGTCAGCAACCCTATTGGAAGAAAAGAAAACACCCTTTGTGCCTACTTAAAAAGGCTTGGCGGAAGCACAATATGTTTAATAGTGCATTATAAGCGCTTGCCTCCTGTCCCGTAATGGATGCTGTATACAATATGGACACTGTTCTACAACACGGAGCAGCGAAAATCTGAAATATTTTTAAAAAACGTGGAAATTTCCCCGCCGAGTGATAGCAATTCAGTTGTATGTTGTCGCCCGATGAACATAGTTTGTGGATTAGCCCGGCAAGTTTCAGTGGTTTGTTTGCTTGCCGGGTTTCCATAACTCTGCTGTTCGGTTTAAGACCACAGCAATTTTTAGAAAGATTATTCTGTTGTATTAGCCTTTGTAGCCGCTGTATTTAGTTTTTTGAATGTATATCTCAAGCCTGTTCTTCCGGAGAAATTCCATAGGCTATAATTTAATGGCTGTTCAATACCCGAAACAGAAACTTTGGAATCTACATTGGTGTTTCTTGCCGCCAACTCTATATGTACCTGAAGTTTTTTGCAAATATGATAACCAAATTCTACCTGAGCTCCGGAGACCAGCTTAGTACTATTGCTTTTACCCGAAGACCCGGTTTGTACTTCTGCTCCGATTGTCTGACTGGGAATAAGGCCAAATATTGCATCTGTTTCTATAACCACAATGCCATTGTCTTTGCCCAAACCTGCAGTAAACATTCCCATCATTGCACCTGCCTGAAAAGTGAATTTTCTGCTGATATTCGTCCGATAGTTGACAAAAGCATAAGGTGATATATACCTGCTTGTGGCCGCAACAAAGCTCGTGGACGGAATGAATGAACTTATGATAGATATATCAGTTTCCTTTTTGGTTTGATAATTCCCGTATTCAATACCGAGGCCGAAATTTACATGCCTTAGTGTATAATCCAATTTGAAAGAACTGCAATAAGTCAGCGATTTCTTGTTGTCATAATCTGTTTTGACCAGAAGGTCACTTTCATAAGCAGAATGATGTTCGCCTGTAGGTATATTGTAGCCTGCATTAATTGCTACACCCAATTGGGCAAAGCCCGAAAAAGGTATAACTGTAAGTAATGTCAACAATTGCTTTTTTATCATATTAGATAGTTGATTCAGGTTATAAAAATAGTCCATTTCACAGAATCTTTGCTATACCTCTGCAACTAATTCCAAGGGCTTATCTGGCTTTTGCATATTACATAAGCCCTTATCTTTAGCCAAATTTCGGGATATGTGTTTTTCTGCAACTGCTAGCTTCAGCGCCTCGGTAGTAATAGGTTTGGTGGGTATCGCCACTATCAGATCCTGTAAAAAACGGGAAGAAATATTTTTGGGTGCAGTGCCTTTTTTATTTGCTTTGCAGCAAGTTTCCGAAGGTTTTGTATGGCTGAGCATCAGAAATTCGGATTTTCTAGCTTTTCAGCATTTGTTCAGTCTTTGCTTTTTGTTTTTTGCCTGGGTAGTCTGGCCCATTCTTATTCCATTAGCATTTTATAAGTTAGAACCCAACAGTACCAGAAAATTATGGTGCAAAAGGCTTATTTATGTGGGTATTGCATCAGGGCTATACGCTATTTTTAATATGGCCGCAAAATATCCGGTACCCAATATTGCTACTTTCCACATTATCTACAAAGTACAAAAGTCCTATCATCACGATTTCTTTTTCATCCCTCATCAAACGGCTTATATCCTGGCCACTGTATTACCCATGTTTTTGTCTTCGCTGAAAGGGGTGAAACTTCTAGCTATTGCTAATTTTATAGCCTTATTACTTTGTTTTATTTTCTTTCAATATGCCTTACCAAGCACATGGTGCTTTTTTGCAGCCTTTCTAAGTGCCATTATATACAGGATAATCAATCATCCTCAAAATCGTATGTCTCTGTTGCCTCAATAAGGAAATTAGTTTCTTCCTTAAGTTGATTTTATGCAAAATGCATAAGTGTAATCATGTAACAATTTCGGAGAATTGTATAATAAGGCTTTGCTATTTATACACTTCCTTTGTGCTTGAGGTTGCGGGCTTGTTTATGCCCAGCGCAGTTTTTTAAACAAAAAAAACATTCCTGATATGAAAAAATTATTGTTAATGTTCATCGCATCTTTAGGTTTGACAGTACAGGCACAAGAATTGGTTGGGAAAAAAACACGTAAGAAATCTGCCAAAACAACAAGGGTGACTAATGCAAGTCCAAAGGTGAGAGAACCCGAAAATTATCAATCCAGAAACGGAAAGATGAAAGTGCATTATATTGATAAAAATGAGGTACTGGATACCACAACTCAACCTGGAGGCCAGCCGCCTCATGTCAATCAAAATTACAATGAAATACAGCCGGCCTTGAGCCCAAGCAATGGCAGTAAATAAGGAGCTCCGGTGTGCTCAAATGATTCTTCACCAAAAAGTAAAAACAGAAACTATATGAAAAGTATAATTTTTATTGCCTTGTCGGCAATAGTAATGACAGGATGTGGCAATAATGAAGCGGAGCTTGCGAAATTACAACAACAGCGCAGCCTCGACTCTATGAAAGTGGTAATGGAGCAACAGCAACTTGAAATCGCCCGTCAAAAAACAATTGATTCTATGACACAGGTGTTGGCTGCTAAAGAGGCCGCTGCACGCAGCAATCGCTCTTATCGCTCTTCGGGTACAACGCAGTATGTGCAATCAAACAGCGGGCGCAATGAGCCTGTAGCCCCTGCAGAAGCAAAACGCAAAGGCTGGAGTGGTGCTGCTAAGGGTGCCGTTATTGGTGCAGGCGTAGGTGCTGTATCCGGTGCCTTGATAGATGACAAAAAAGGACGTGGCGCTATTATTGGTGGTGTAGCTGGTGCAGGTATTGGTGCGGGTACAGGAGCAATAGTAGATGATGCAAAAAAGAAGAAAAAATAAGAAGTTTTGTTTTGAATGAAAAAGATAGCCACTACAATAATGTAGTGGCATTTTTTTGCAGTAATGATTAAGTCTGTAACTTAATTTAAAAGAAATTCTGCTTCACTTTATTGATTAATATTGTAAGAAACTGACAACTTAAATGGATACTGTTTTATTTGCTGCCGCTGGCTTATTAGTGGGTGCTTTGATAATATATTTTATACTTAATACAAGGATTGTTGCACTCAGGCTAAAGTCCGCAGAGTTGGCTCCACTTGCTGCAAAAGTTGATTTGCTGGAAAATGAAAAACTACAATTATATGGACAGACAAGGGCAGATGCTGCAAGTATTCAAACGTTGAAAACACAAATACAATCTCTGGACGAAGACAAGAAAAATCTGGATGCTAATCTGAAAAAAATATTAACCGAAATAACCAACGAAAGTTTTGTCCGTCAATCTCAATTATTGAATGACCAGCAATCTGCAAGACTATCAGATATTCTCAATCCTCTCAAAGAAAAAATCAAGGATTTTGAAACAAAAGTCAATGCCTCTCAGACTGAATCTAAAACGACCAATGCGGTATTAATGGAGCAAATCAAAAACCTTACCTCATTGAATCAGACAGTAACACAAAAGACAGAAGACCTGACTAACGCATTGCGTGGCTCCAATAAAGCGCAGGGAGGATGGGGAGAGATGATATTGGAACGGGTATTGGAGCGGTCTGGATTGAAAAAAGGTAGTGAATATGAGACGCAATTTGTAACGCAAAATATAAATGGCCAAAGTATCAGGCCAGATGCCATCATTTTTTTGCCGGAACAAAAGAATATCATTATCGACAGCAAAGTTAGCCTCAATGCCTATGAGCAGTATGCCAATACAGATGATGCCAACATCAAAGGAATGGCTTTAAAAGCTCATCTGCTTTCGGTCAAATCCCATATTAAGTTGCTGGCCGAAAAGAACTATTATAGTGGAATGGGGCTTAACAGTCCTGAATTTACCCTGATGTTTATTCCGATAGAATCTGGCTTTGCTTTAAGCGTTCAGGAAGATACCTCGCTTTTTGAGTATGCCTGGGATAAGAAGATTGTACTCGTTTCTCCGTCTACATTACTCGCCACATTGCGCACTATTGCTTCTGTTTGGAAAAATGAGAATCAGACCAGAAATGCAATAGAAATTGCCCAAAAAGCGGGCGACATGTACGATAAGTTTGTTGCTTTTACAGAAGATATGGATAATGTTGGTAAAGCTATTGAAAGGGCGGATGATGCTTATGGTAAGGCAATGAATAAACTGTCTGTAGGGAAGGGCAATTTGATTCAGCGGGCTAAAAACCTTCAGAAGCTGGGGATTAACTCTTCTAAAAATTTAAGTGCAAAATTGATGGATGATGATACAGAATAGTGCTGTAGCACTATTTTTAAATTAGCAACAAAAAGATAATGATATTTCGCCTGATTACGCACTGTTTAATAAATAAATTTATTACTTTTCAAGTCTGTTAAAAATGTTCAAAAAATGGAAATCGTAAATATCAAAATAATGAACGGACCAAATTACTGGTCTGTAAGACGCCACAAGCTTATTGTGATGTTGCTGGATTTACAGGAAATGGAAGAGCGTCCCAGTAATACCGTTCCCGGATTTCTTGAAAATTTAAAAGCTTTAATGCCATCGCTGTATACCCATCGTTGTTCGGAAGATTGTGAAGGGGGCTTTTTTAAAAGGGTAGAAGAAGGTACCTGGATGGGGCATATAGTAGAGCATGTAGCGCTGGAAATGCAGACATTAGCTGGTATG
The DNA here is from genome assembly GCA_040387755.1 of Bacteroidota bacterium. Classification (GTDB taxonomy): domain Bacteria; phylum Bacteroidota; class Bacteroidia; order Chitinophagales; family Chitinophagaceae; genus Rurimicrobium. The sequence goes on from JAZKDB010000001.1 coordinate 403,773, forward strand.
GATACTGGTTTTGGCCGTACAAGGGAGAGTGATAAAAAAGGTGTTTACCATGTTGTTTTTTCTTATGTCGAGCCAAAGGCAGGTGAGTATACTGCCAGAGCTTCAGTAAAACTGGTTGAAGCCCTGATTGAAGGTAAGACCTATGATTTGGCAGCAGATATTCAGAATCTACGCGAAATACGTGAAGAAGTTCGTCTGGGTCCCAGCACAGGGTCTTTGGTAGAAGAAGCTGTGCGCCGTAATATCCCATTTATCCGTCTCAATCGCCACTCTTTGGTGCAGCTGGGTTATGGTAAAAATCAGCGCAGAGTACAGGCAACAATTGCCAGTACAACAAGTAGCATTGCTGTAGAATTGGCCTGCGATAAGGAAGAAACAAAAAACATTTTGGAGTCAGCTTCTATTCCTGTACCACGAGGTTATATAGTAAGTGACGAAAATGAACTGGAGCTTATTGCAAAAAAAGTTGGCTATCCTATTGTAATAAAACCAGTAAATGGAAACCACGGAAAAGGAGCAACAACTAATATCCTGACACTGGAAGCTGCAATTGAAGCTTTTGAAGGAGCAAAAAAATATTCCCGCAAAATCATCGTTGAAAAATATATTACTGGAAGGGATTTTCGGGTGCTCGTCATCAACTATAAGTTTGTTGCAGCAGCTTTAAGAACACCAGCTGCAGTGATTGGCGATGGCAAACATACAATTGCCGAGTTGATTGATATTACCAATGAAGATCCGCGCCGTGGTTATGGACACGAGAAAGTGCTAACCTCCATTAAAGTAGACGATGCAGTGCATTTTATGCTCGAAAAATATGGCTATAATCTGGGTACAATTCCTAAGGATGGCGAAGAGGTATGGGTGAAACCAACAGCAAATCTCAGCACAGGCGGTACATCCGAAGATGTAACGGATATCGTTCATCCAAGCAATGTGGTGATGTGTGAACGTATTGCCCGGGTTATCGGATTGGATATTTGTGGTGTAGATATTATGGCAGATAATCTCAGCGAACCTTTGAACGAAACAGGAGGCGCTGTACTTGAGGTTAATGCTGCTCCGGGTTTCAGAATGCACTTAGAGCCTGCAAAAGGTTTGGCACGTAATGTAGCCGAACCTGTTATTGATATGCTTTATCCGCCCGGTAGCACTGCACGTATTCCTATTATTGCTGTAACCGGCACAAATGGCAAAACAACAACAACCCGTCTGATTGCGCATATTGTAAAAGGTACAGGCCATAATGTTGGGTATACCACTACAGATGGTGTGTATGTACAGAACCAGATGATGGTGGCAGGAGACTGCACAGGTCCGGTTTCGGCTGAGTTTGTATTGAAAGACCCAACGGTGGATTTTGCTGTTCTTGAAACCGCCCGTGGAGGAATTCTTCGTGCAGGACTTGGATATCATAACTGCGACGTGGCTGTTGTGACCAATATTGCCGAAGACCATCTGGGTCTGCAGGGTATTGATACAATCGAAAAATTGGCAAAAGTAAAGGCAGTTGTGCCCGGTACGGTTTTCCCCAACGGATATGCCGTTCTTAATGCTGATGATAATTTGGTGTTTAAAATGCGCAAAGACCTCACCTGCAAAATTGCCCTTTACTCACTGGATGAACATAATCCCAGAATAAAAGAGCATTGCGCAAAAGGTGGTTTTGCAGCTGTGTACGAACATGGCTTTATTACCATTATGAAAGGTACCTGGAAGATTAGAATTGAAAAGGTAACCAATATTCCTATTACATTTAACGGTAAGGCAGAGTTTAATGTGTACAATGCTTTGGCGGCAACTTTGGCCTTATATGTTCACGGATTTAAGACAGAAGATATTCAACTCGGACTTCAAACTTTTGTTACCTCTCCCGCACAGACACCAGGGCGAATGAACATTTTCCCCTTTAAGAATTTTACCATTATGCTGGATTATGCACACAACACCCATGGCATTATTGCGTTGGGTAAATACGTGAGCTCGGTAGAAGCAAGCATAAAAGTGGGCATAATAGCCGCAGTGGGCGACAGAAGGGATGAAGATATTGTCTCTTTAGGATTGGAGTCTGCAAAGATATTTGACGAAATTATTATCCGGCAAGACAAAAACACCCGTGGCCGTCCGGCGAGTGAATTGATTGATTTATTGACACAAGGTATCCGGTCGGCGAAGCCTGATATGAAGGTACTGGCGATACCAAAAGAAAGTGAAGCTATTGACTATGCAATCAATAATGCGAAACAAGGTGCATTTATCACTGTAATCAGCGATGTTATTCCTGATGCACTGGATCAGGTAAAGCGCTACAAGGATATAGAATCAGGTATTGAAGTGGACGAGTAATTTTAGTTTACAGGTATTTAATCCCGGCTGTTTTGGTATACAGCCGGGATTTTTTTATTATGAATATCTGATTTTTATACACTTTTAGCTTTTCATTATGATGCATAGAAATAGCTTTGCGAAAAATTTATAAAAACTATGAAAAAAACACTTTTAATCGCAGTTGCAGCACTAATTGCTCAAACTTCATTCGCACAGATCTCTATTGCTCCTGAAGTCGGTTTTCAAATGGTAAACCAAAATGTCAATTCTGATTCATCAACAAGTGGTGATTTTAAAGCATCTTATCGCGCTGGTGTTAATCTGGGAGTAGACTTAACCAAAAAATTGACACTTCATGTCGGCGGGTTTTACTCAGCTAAAGGAACTCAGCAAGACGTTCTTGGTCTTAAAGCCACTTTAAATTACTCTTACATTGAAGTTCCTATTTATCTGAATTATTCGGTGGTAAAATTTGCAGGTAATGAGCTGTTTGTTGGTGCAGGTCCTTATTTGGGATATTGTATTGGTGCCAAAGGCAAGATTAAAGGTTCGATATTGGGTCAGAGCTTCGATGAAGAAATTGATATGCCAATAGGTAGTGATGAAAATACTGATGCCGTAAAACCATTAGATTATGGTGTAAATGCGAATATTGGATTTATCACAAAAATGGGTATCTATGCAAGAGCACATTACAGTTTGGGTCTTGCCAATACTGTGCCAGGTGGCGACAGTGATAATTCGGTTAAAAATACTGCCTTTGGGTTATCAGTAGGGTATCAGATTAAATTCTAATTTTTTTTTTCAATATTTCAGGCCGCCTTGCTATTGTGCAGGGCGGTTTTTTTTATGGATTTTTTTTGGCTATTAAATTAACAGTACTCTTTTTAGTTTCGCTTTTCGATAAATTTTAATAACAGTACGTTTTAAATAAATTACTTTGATATACACAATATTTATTCTCATTTCATTTGTTATTCTTGTAATGCTGTTTATGCAGCAGACTCAGTTTGGTCAATTGCCCAAAGGCGAATATCTAAGCCGTATTCAGGCTTCTGAAAATTATCAGCTTAAGTCGTTTAAGAACAAAAGTCATACACCGGATTTGACAGAAGGAGTTTCTTATTGGAAAGTAACCCGTGATTTTATTTTTAAGGAAAACAAAAGAACCAAACCTGTTCATCTTATTCCTTCTGTAAAGACAAGTATTAAGAGTTTGAAGACTGAAATGGATGTGTTAATCTGGTTTGGACATTCCTCTTATTTTATGCAGGTAGATGGCCGAAAGATCTTGGTAGATCCGGTGTTGAGTGGAAATGCTTCTCCTCTTAGTTTTACCACCAAGAGCTTTGCCGGTACTGATGTTTACACTCCTGATGATTTTCCTGAAATTGATTATTTATTTATCTCGCACGATCATTGGGATCATCTTGATTTTAAAACAATTAAGGCATTGAAGCCCAAAATCAAACAAATTATTTGCGGATTGGGTGTAAAAGCTCATTTGCTACGTTGGGGTTTTACTGAAAGTCAGATTATCGAAAAAGACTGGGATGAAAGTGTAGAATTGGAAGAAGGGTTTAAGGTTAATACTACAAGTGCACGGCATTTTTCGGGCAGAGGTTTTAAGCGCAATCAATCGCTTTGGATGTCTTATGTATTGACTACCCCTACAAAGAAAATATTTATCGGTGGCGACAGCGGATATGATAGCCATTTTGCAGAGATTGGTGCAGCTTTCGGCCCATTTGATTGGGCAATATTGGAATGTGGGCAATATGACCAAAGCTGGAAATACATACATATGATGCCCGAAGAAGTAGCACAGGCAGCAGTAGAATTGAAGGCGAAAATGTTGCTGCCAGTTCACTGGGCTAAGTTTTCCCTCGGTAATCACGATTGGGATGAGCCTATTAACCGAGTAACGAAGGCAGCAAAGCAACTGGGTATTGCTTATAAAACACCTATGATTGGTGAATTGCTGCATTTGGACAATCATGAGCAAGTCACTAATGAATGGTGGAAAGGATTGAAATAGTCATCATTTTTAATCATTCAAAATTCTCAAAAAACACATACCGCTCTTTATTATCTTTGCCCTAATGGCATTAGAAGTATAATGCATCAATATTGATATACAAGCATACAAGCACAATGGAATTAAGCAAGAATTTTCAACACAACGAAGCAGAACAGAAATGGTACCAACACTGGATGGACAAAGGGTATTTTTATTCAACACCCGATGAGCGTCCGGCTTACACAATCGTCATGCCTCCACCAAACGTCACAGGGGTATTGCATATGGGTCACGCACTCAATAATACGGTGCAGGACATTCTGATTCGTCGTGCCAAAATGCAGGGCTTTAATACATGTTGGGTGCCTGGTACCGACCACGCCTCTATTGCCACCGAAGCAAAAGTGGTGAATATGCTGAAAGAAAAAGGGATTGATAAGAATGACCTGAGCAGGGAGGAATTCTTGAAATATGCCTGGGAATGGAAGGAGAAATATGGTGGTATCATTCTAGCACAATTGAAAAAAATGGGTTGCTCTCTGGATTGGAACCGTACTCATTTCACCATGGACGATGCCTATTACAAAGCTGTAATTGATGTGTTTGTTAACCTGTACAATAAAGGCAACATCTATCGCGGTGTAAAGATGATCAACTGGGATCCTCAGGCCCTGACAGCATTGAGCGATGAAGAAGTGTTGCACAAAGAGGCCAATTCTAAATTGACTTATATCCAATATAAAATAGACAGCGAAACGGAAGAATACATCACGATTGCCACTGTGCGTCCGGAAACAATCATGGGCGATACAGCAGTATGTGTGCATCCGGAAGATGAGCGTTATGCGCATCTGAAAGGTAAGTTTTGTTTTGTTCCTTTAATCAATCGCCGTATCCCCATTATTTTCGACGATTATATTGATAAAGAATTTGGTACCGGAGCGCTGAAAGTAACGCCTGCGCACGATATCAATGACTACAATCTTGGCCTCAAGCATAAGCTGGCGGTTGTGGATACATTAAATGAAAATGGCACGATGAGCGAAGCTGCTCAGATATATGTAGGGCATGACCGTTTTGTGGTGCGCAAGCAAATTGTGGAAGACCTGAAAGCTTCGGGTAATTTTGTCAAGCAGGAAGACTACAATAATCAGGTGGGTGTGTCGGAAAGAACAGGAGCTGTAATTGAACCAAGATTGTCTATGCAATGGTGGTGCGATATGGAAAAAATGGCATCCCCTGCCCTTGAAGCAGTTATGAATGAGGAGATTGATTTTTATCCTTCCAAGTTTAAGAATCTTTACCGTCACTGGATGGGTAATATCAAAGATTGGTGCATCAGTCGTCAACTTTGGTGGGGGCAACGCATTCCGGCCTGGTATGACACTGAGGGCAATATTTATGTAGCAGAAAATGCGGATAAAGTATTGGAACAATATTTGCAAAAAAATGCTGGCGGAACAATAGCAGACCTGCGTCAGGATGATGATGTGCTGGATACATGGTTCAGCAGTTGGTTGTGGCCACTGCAGGTTTTTGAATGGAATGAAAACAGGGATAATAAAGAACTTGATTATTATTATCCGACCAATACATTGGTGACAGGTCCGGATATCATCTTCTTCTGGGTGGCGCGTATGGTGATGGCCGGCTACGAGTTCAAAGGTAAAAAGCCTTTTGAGCAGGTTTATTTTACGGGCATCATCCGCGACAAGCAGGGCCGTAAAATGAGTAAGCAATTGGGTAATTCTCCCGATTTGCTGGAGTTGATTGAGCAACATGGAGCGGATACAGTCCGCTTTAGTGTAATGATTTCTTCTCCTGCAGGTAATGACATTTTATATGATGAAGCATTTTTGGAGCAAGGAAGGAATTTCTGCAATAAAATGTGGAATGCCATGAAACTGGTGAAAATGTGGGAAGGGCGCGTATCAACAGAGGTGAGTACTGATGATACTTTTGCTATAGACTGGATGCAAGAGCGCATCAAACAAGTAGAGCTCAGTATCGAAGAATTGTTGAAAGACTTCCGCCTGAGTGAAGCTTTAAAAAATATTTATTCCCTTATCTGGGATGATTTCTGCAGTTGGTATCTGGAGTGGGTTAAGCCTGGCTTCGAACAGCCCATGTCGGCGATGGTTTATAACAAGACAATTGATATTTACGAATCTTTGTTGCAATTGTTGCATCCGTTTATGCCTTTTGTTACCGAAGAAATCTATCATCTATTACGCAAACAAAGCGATGATTTGATGAGCAGGCAATTGACTGCTTTTGGTACACCAAATGCTGAGTTGTTGTCGGAAGGAACAAAACTGCAGGAATTGATTACGGCTATTCGTGATGCCCGGGTAAAAAATAATCTGAAGCCAAAAGATGTAATCGAATTGGCTGTTGATACAAAAGAAGAGTCTTTTTACACCAGTACCAAAAATATCCTAGGTCGTCAGATTAATGCAGAGGAAATTAGCTTTACGAATGAAGCTGTACAGGGATCTATCTCATTGGTATTGGGAGTGGACAAACTATATATCAGCAGTAACGTGGCCATTGACACGGCAGCGCAAAAGGAACAATTGCAAAAGGATCTTGATTATCAAAAAGGCTTTTTGATGAGTGTCGAAAAGAAATTGAGTAATGAGAAATTTGTGGCCAATGCTAAACCGGAAGTCATAGAATCAGAGCGCAAAAAGCAAAGTGATGCTTTGGCAAAAATTAAAACGATTGAAGAAAGTTTGAGTTTATTGTAATATTATACATTATGAAACGAATAAGCTTTTTAGTATTTAGCCTCATTTGTGCAGGAGTGATTTTTGCCCAGAATAAATCGGCAAAAAGCCCGGTAAATAAGACTTCCCCCAAAGTCAAATATCCTTACAAGGCATCTCCGGTGTATTTGGGTAATACGACACTAACCGGTGGTACTATTCCGAAAAGAAAATTTGATTCTTTGGTTGCTCATGGACTCACTGCTGTTGATTCTGCTGGTACACCGGGTAAGGTTGTTGAGTTTAGGATTTATTACAAGGAACGCAATTTGTATGAGGATTCTTTAGGCAACTACTATACCGATATAGAAATGCTGACAGATTTGTCAAAGAGCAACAAACTTAATTCTTATGTTGTTTTGCAGGACAGAACAAAAAAAGGAGATACCGCCATCTTTGATGACATACTGGTGCTGCTTCCTGATAGTGTTGTGGTACAGGGTGTTGGAATGAAATTCGTCATTGACAAATAGCCAAAACAAACGATGATATTGTCAAGGCTCCCGATTGTATTGTTTTTTTGTTTTTGCAGCCACTTGTCTGTAGGACAGACACGTCTTATCGGCGACCGTTTGCAAAAAATACTTACAGCACATCAGTATCATTGCGATGCAGAATTGAAGAAATTTGAGCCTTTCCTGATGCACGAAGAGGTGCCGATTAAGATGCTTTTTTTATCTTATGAAATTACTGTTGATAGCCTGAAAATCTCAGGCAGGGTAGCAGATTATACTTCTGAAGGTATGGTTGCTGATATTTTTCTGGCAACTGTCTCAGATTCTTCTTGTGTGTTGGAACAAAAATTGGCTGCGGCTGATATGAACGGACATTTCAAAGTTGCTGTAGCAAAAGACAGTAAAAGGAGTTTATACTTCACCAGTTTATCTTATCAGGATTTGGAAGTGAAGCTTTCAAAAATCATTGACTTAGCCGAGTAGGTTAAAGATGCAATGAATGGCTATTAATTCAAATAATTGAAATTTGAATTAATAGTGTTAATTTGTAGCACCTAAAAATCAGTTATGAATAAAATAACGACTCTGGTTTTGTTGTTTTTAGCTTTTTCTTATACAGGAAAATCTTCTCACATATCATTTACCGAAATGACTTACAAAAGTTTGGGTACAGGATATGATTATGAATTTACAGTCACCCTATATGCCGATTGTGGTGTATTGCTGGCTCCTAATGACATTCAGCTAAATTTTTGTTCTGTTATTTGTGGTAAAACCGGGACATTTACTTTGGATTCCCTAACAGGAACAGGAAAAGAAATTTTCCCTTTATGTTCTTACCCAGGCTCTATATGCAAGGGTGGGGTAGAAGTGGGATATAAAAAACACGAGTATAAAGGACACGTTACTTTACCCAGAGCCTGTTCAGACTGGATGTTTACCCTTAATATTTGTTGCCGAAGTGCTTTGATTAATACAATTGAATCGCCAGGTACTGAAGGCTCAGTAATTATGCTGAAGGTAGATAATCTCAATTACCCCAATAATAACTCGCCGGTGTTCAAAGGTGAGCCTATAGTATTCGCTTGTATCAATGAATTGCATGAATATGATCAAAGTGCCACTGATGTTGATGGAGATTCATTGAATTATCAGTTTTATACACCAAACAGCAGTGAGATAAATTGTGTAACCCCAGTGCCTGTAAATTATAAAGGCGGGTTTGGTCCCTCTAATCCTATTACCACAGCGTCCCCGATATTACTAAATCATTCAACCGGAAAACTTATTATGGAACCTAACATTATAGAACGAGGGCTTATGGGTATTCGGGTGGATGAATATAGAAAGGGAAAAATAATCGGAAGTATTTACCGGGACAATATGATCAGCGTTACTACCGAGCAATTGTTATTGAACCTTCAAGAATCAACAAAGCCGGTTGAGTGTTCTTTTCAACCAAATCCTTCTGCCGGTAAAGTACAATTATACCTCAAGGTACAAAGAGGAAACCTTCGTTTCTATAATCTGCTGGGACAACAGGTATTTCAACAGTATATCGACAGTGAATTAACCAGCCTTAATGTATCTATGTTGCCTGCGGGCTCGTATTTCGCCGTAATACAAACAGCTGATGGGCTAATCAGAAATCAATTTATGAAAGAGTAGATAGGATTTGTTTACAAAGCTCCATAATATGAAGCAGCAGGTGCCGTCACATTTCCCCGTTAACGAAAGGTCAATTGTACCATTGGTCTAATTACCAAATTAGCTAATTAGCTTTCCTATTTCTCAAATATTTAGCTACTTTTGTGCCTCAATTTTAATCTTAACCTTTATTCAAAAAAATCATACTTTTTTATGGCTTATGATGTTATCGTAGTGGGTAGTGGACCAGGTGGTTATGTTGCAGCAATCCGTGCTACACAATTAGGTTTCAAAACGGCTATCGTTGAGCGCGAGAGTCTTGGTGGTATTTGTCTTAACTGGGGTTGTATTCCTACAAAGGCGTTATTGAAATCTGCTCAGGTATTGGAATATATCAGTCATGCACAGGATTATGGTATCAGCGTAGAAGGCGCAAAGCATGATTTTGATGCTGTAGTAAAACGCAGCCGTGGTGTTGCGGATAAAATGAGTAAAGGCATTCAGTTTTTGATGAAGAAAAACAAAATTGACGTGCTGAATGGTTTCGGAAAATTGAACGCTAAAAAAGAAGTGGAAGTAACCGGAGCTGATGGTAAAACAACAGCTTATGCAGCTAAGCATGTTATCCTGGCTACAGGCGCACGCAGCCGTGAGTTGCCTGCTTTGCCAATTGACGGTAAAAAAATCATCGGATACCGCGAGGCAATGACTTTGCCCAAGCAACCAAAATCTATGATTGTAGTAGGTAGTGGTGCTATTGGTGTAGAGTTCGCGTATTTCTATAGTGCAATGGGTACAGAAGTAACCATTGTTGAATTTATGGATAGAATTGTGCCGGTAGAAGATGCGGATATTTCGAAAGAACTGGAAAAATCTTTCAGAAAAAAAGGAATTAAAGTAATGACTTCTTCTTCTGTTGAAAAAGCGGATATCAGTGGTGCAGGAGTAAAAGCTACTGTAAAAACAGCTGCTGGTGAAGTGGTGTTGGAAGCAGATATTTTATTGAGTGCTGCAGGGGTGGCTACCAATATCGAGAATATCGGTTTGGAAGCGTTGAAAGTTACTACCGATAAAGGAAAAGTAATTGTTGATCCTTATTATAAAACCAATGTTGACGGTATTTATGCCATCGGTGATATCGTTCCTGGTCAGGCTTTAGCGCATGTTGCTATGAAAGAAGCCGTTATTTGTATCGAAGCTATTGCGCACAAAGAAGGTAAATTCCATCATCAGCCAGAGGCTTTGGATTATGGCAATGTACCGGGATGTACTTATTGTACGCCGGAGATTGCTTCTGTGGGTATGACAGAAAAGCAAGCTAAAGATGCAGGATACGAAATTAAAGTAGGTAAGTTTCCATTCTCTGCCAGTGGTAAAGCCAGTGCAGCAGGTGCTACCGAAGGTTTTGTAAAAGTGGTTTTTGATGCCAAATATGGCGAATGGTTAGGTTGCCATATGATTGGTGCCAACGTTACAGAAATTATTGCACAAACCGTTTCTTCACGCAAGTTGGAGACTACTTACCACGAGCAGCTAGACGTTATCTTCCCTCACCCAACAATGAGTGAAGCAGTAAAAGACGCTATTGAAGTAGCTTTGGGAGAAGCAATTCACCTATAAGAACTTTTTGCTAATATCAAAACACCCCGGCTGATAAACTTCTGCCGGGGTGTTTTTTTTATGAGTTTGAAAAAAAAATAAAATCAGACAACCGAAGATTCCCAATCATCCTGAGCGGTGATACCGCCATCTACCCATGTCCACTCTATTTTTTGATAAGTAAATGTGATTTCTTCCATTACTGGCAAAGTGGCCAAATCGCTGATATTATTATTACTCATTGTACTTCTAATAGATGCTATCGTTGCATTGGTAAGTTTAATGGTAAAGTGATTGGTTTCTGCCCCAGCTCCACCAACCTTTCCCGCAACGGAAGGAGCAAAGCATTTGAGTTCAAATTGAGTTAGTTTTTCGTTTGTCGCCAAAGCTGCATACAGCAGAGGTGTACTTTTGTCCAGTTCTTTAGTGATCACAAAGGGTTTGTGCATTCTTCTGCCAGTAGGCAAGCCACTTGCAGAATCTCGTGGGCTGATAATCTCATGATTAAAAGCATTCACTTCAATCATGTTTTCGCGCCCTTTTTGGGTTACACTTCCTTTTATCTGTCCTGTTTTTTGACCTTTGAGGTTGAGGTATGCGTTTAGTGCCATTGCCTGAAAATTTATTGGTTAAGAAATAGATGATATAAAGATAAATATTTGTGCTACAAAAATGCAACTTGGCAATAAGTATCTGATTATTTAGTGCCTAAAGTATAGCTCTAAGACTCATTCGGCCCGTATTAACCACTTTGTCGGTTCCGGCTTTACGTCCTTCGTATTCTATAAAAAGCTCTATCCCTTTGCCTATTTTTCTTTGCCAGTTGAGGTACCATAACAGATTATCTCCCTGCTTTAGCCCGTCGAGCATAGCATAACTGATTGGTGCGCTGATTAATCCCTGGTAATATATTTTACTGAAGGTAAACCTAAGTTGTATAATGCCAGCCGTATTTTGACTAAAACGACCTTCTATATTGGCCGATTGGATTTCGGCTCTTTCGCCTCCATAAGCTGCATCGTTTTTCCTTTCTTCATATTTTACCGAAGTACTTATCCGTAGTGCAGAGCGGTTGAGCCATATGAGTGCAGGTTCTGCAGCCCAATATTTCTGAAGGTAAGAACTACCGTCATCAATGCCCGACAGATTACTTCTGTTTCCCCATCTTCCGGTCGTATTTAGTGTAATTGATTTTGATAAGCCCAATCTTAGCTTGGTCAAATGTTGTTTGCTATTGTTGGCACTCAGTCCGTATGTAAGCAGTTGCTCGCTTTTGTTGTTGAGGTAGTTGTAATCAAAACCCCATCTGGCACTGCTTCTGTTAAGGTAGAAAGTGTTGTTAATTGAGGCGTTTGTTTGTAAAATCGAGCTGTCGTTGTACGATTGTTCTATGGGGTTGAAAGATTGGATTCCTGCTGTATTCAGAATTTTATTCGAGACCTGTAACGCTGATTGGTTAGAGATTTTACTACACAATCGGGCCAGTAAAGAACGGTTTTTTTGCCGGAAAAAATTGCCTGGTTCGAAACCTATACTCTGGTTAAAATTGATATTGTTCACTTTCACATATTCATCACTTGGGGTAAATATGCGGATGAACAGTTTTTGGTCGGGGTAGAGTGCAATGACAAATTCGTTGAGTTGCTGAATGCCATCGTTATTGTAATCAATCCAGTTATACATTCCTTGCCCTGCCGGCACCTGCACATAAGTAAAACTTCTTTTTTGTTCCTGTCCGGTTCCAAATTCGTATAGTGTAGCAAAGGACAATGCCTGATTCCAGATACCTCCATCATATTGCAGTCTACCCAAAAGCGTTTGTTCCTGCTTGGCATTAATGACACTTGTGTTGTCAATAAATAATTGTCGGTAGGAGCCAACAAAGTTTAATCGGTGATTGCTGCCATTACCCAAACCAAATTGCAGAGCATAGTTGTCGCTATGGTTTTGGAGTTGAAACTGATTCTGAAAGGGAAGAAAATCACGACGCTGAAAATAGGTAGCTGAGTAATTGTAATTCCTGCTGTTTTTACTACGCCAAAAAAGGGTAGCAATATCAAAATAGAAAGAGGAACGATGCATACTATCACTATTCAATAATCTTGCCTCGTTATGTTCGGCATAATAACTGCCACCAACTGTGCTCTTTAACAGTTTTTGAAAAGTATAATCTGCGAATAACAATGGTTTGAAAAATTGGGTTTTGATGGCAGAATCTTCAGCATCCATTACGCTCATATTGAATCCTGTATTGATTTTTTTATTTTTGAAAGTATAACCCAAAATGTTTTTAAGTCCCGTATAATTTGTTCCCCTGCTGTAACGACTTAGTCCATAATCTACTGTGCCATATCTGCGGTGCCCTATTTTGGTTGCAAAGCTTGCCCAGTTTTCATCAGGGCTGACACCCGAAAGCGGAACATTCCAATCTCGCCCAAACTCAACCGCACGGAAAGGTGCAATAGCCCTGAATTTGGATTGAACATACTCGTATTGTATATTATTTTGAAGAGTCCAGTCACTCACATTCATGCTATCCTTTTTGCCTAAAAAGCGTTGCTCTTCATAAATGACTTTTGAGGCAAGGCCCTGATGATTGGCATTGTCAACTGCAGAAAATGTATTAGGGTCTTTATTGCTCCCTGCCATTTCTATATATACTTTTTTGAACGAATCAATCTGGTATTGTGCCGCCAATGTCACTACCTGATGTGCTTTGGGCGTAATGATAAGGGATACGGCACTGTAATCCCCCTGTTTTAATCCTACCCATTCGTATACCCGTCCATTGGCATTGGTACCCGAAATCCTGTAATCTCCCTTGCCCACGCCTGTATAAGAAAATGAAACAGAATAAAGTGGGATACCTGCATCAGTGCTATACTCATAAATGGTATCGACCACTAAACCAGCGTATGTAGTATCCTTAATTTGATACAGAATTTTATTGGCTGCAAATGTATCCGGACTGATATTAGGTATTAAGGCATCCTGCACACTGTCGCCAATGCCAGCCAACAACCTTTTTTGTTCTCCTGTAAGATTTTGCTGAAAGGGTTGGTTTTTGGCATCCTGATTGCTGTAGGCATTCATTTTGATTTGCCATTTTTTACCTATGCTCAATTCATCATAAGCATACAGCAAGGAATTGAGGTAATTGTTGGTTCTATATTCAAACTCAATTTGTATTCTGGAAAACTGATTAATCGGTCGCCGTGGCATAAAGCGTACCTCGTTGGTATTGTAATTGATAATGTAATCTGCATTCTCTCCCCGTTCTTGCAAGATATTATCCACATACACTTTTTCTGTAGCAGCCAACACCACAAAAAGCTGTTCTCCATTATTACCCACTAGCCGGTAAGGCCCCTGATTCCCTTCACTACCATTAAAGATATTCCGGGCAAATTCGCCTTTGGCCATCGATGCACTGAAACCGGCTTTGTTGCTAAGGCTCTTATTAATTTTATCTTCTGTTTGAAAAAATAAGCCTTGCACACGTTTGGTGTAATTTAAGAAGTAGGCATCTGGTTTATTGAGGTTATAATCGCCCAATTGAAGACTTCGTTTCTCTTTGCTTAATCTGATAGAAATCAAATCAAATTCCTGTAGATTGGCTGTATTGCCTTCGGGCTGGAAGGGTACTGTATTGTCTGTTACTGCGGCTTCTATTTTTATGCTGTCCAACAGATAGCCATTGACTTGCAGATTGAAATTAGAATTGGAAACAACATCCTGATTATTGCCCAAAGAAATGCTTCTTCCATAACTGCCGTTCAGCTCCAATTGATCATAATCTACAAATTTGCCATTGCTTTTTTTTCTGTCATAATAGTCTAATGAAGAAAACATATAGTTAGAGTCTACCAAAGAGCGGTTTTTGTGCTGATACACTTTTCCAAAATCCAGCGGAAGCCTCCGGTAAGAAATTTGTACAGAATCAACAGATGGTTTTTTGCGCCAGCGAACTGTGGATTGAAGTGGTGAAATTTCATAATCGGCAGGGTCAATACCTTCTATGCTGAAATTACTGATAGCAACAGAATCAATTTTTACAGAGTCGCTTACTGCAATGGTTTTATACACCAGATTGCTAAATTCCTGTGCAATACCTTGTCCGCGCGATAGGTGTATCAGCGAAAGAAAGCAGAAAAGACAAAGTGTAATTTTTTTTACAAGCACAAATGTGTAGCAGCCAATATTGTTCCAAAAATAGTACAAGATAAGTTGTGCTTTGGTTGTATGGCGATTAATGGCTTAAATATTCGTGTTGTACTAAATCTTCTCTTTTTTTGCATAGATGGGTTTTGCCATCTTTAAGTAAATAAATTTGGTTGCAAAGTGGTAATACAGATTCGTATAAATGATCGCTGATGATAAATCCTTTGCTGGCTTTTTCTTCATTGATCCATTGGGCGATAAACTCAATATATAAGGGCATAATATGGGTGAAGGGCTCGTCCAGCATCACAAATAGCCCTTTCTTTTTAATGATGATATAGATTTCCACCATCCGTCTTATTCCTCCGGACAATGCTGCAATTGTGCTTTTTTGTCTTCCATGGAGCTCCGGCAGTTCTTTTGCAAATGCATCAAAGGAAAGTTGATAAAAGTCAAATGCTTTTTGGATCGTAATCCCTGAAGGGATAAAATGATGCTGGGGTAAATAAGCAACACCCAGGGGGTATCGGTATGCCGGTTTGATATTTTTTCCGTCAATACGGACCGAATAATCTTCCAGTTCAGTAGTGCCAAAAGCAATTTTCATCAGACTGCTTTTACCCTCGCCATTTCTGCCCAGTAAGCCTATTGTTTGGCCTGTATCACAGCGCAGATAGACATCCCTCAGGATTTTACGCTGACCATATTGCAACTGTATACCATCAATTTCAAGACTATGCATCACAGACAGGTATAGGTGAACAGCAGGGAAAGAATAAAAATACTGATATCAATCAATAGGGCATTTATCCAAAGTGTTTTTCTCGAAACACACAGGTTGTAGTAGAAATAGAATTGTTCTTTTCGGAAGCTTTGTATGAAGAAGAAAATAGAAACAAGCGTAGCTGCTTTCAGGAATTGAAGACCATAAACAGCACCAATTCCTAATCTCCGGAGCAGCCAACAACACGCAAGGGTTATAAGATTGCTGGCAAAGCCAAAGTTCTTATAGAATAACAGTATTGCTTTCAATACAATCGATATTTTCAAATCAAACCAATTATTTTTTCTTCCTGAAATCCCCTCTTTTCCAGGCCTCAATGAATTGTCCCCATTTAATCGGGCTGAGGATATTCATGGGCTGTTGCTGGCCTGCATAAGCCGCTCTATAAGCAGCGTCTTTTTGGGCATAAGCTTGTCCCGCACGGCCATCAGGGCGTAGAATCACACTCATCATACGCATCATGGCCAAATCGCTGTTTTTTCGGGCAATTTCATAACGGTCATCTTCCAGATTCAAATTCTGAAATGCATAATTGAAATTCTCTTTGGAAGGCAAAGCATGGATAATCGTTTCATTCAGAAAGAAAGTATCCTGACTCAGCAATTGCACCAGGGAAATGGTATTACCTGAAATGTTCTCAGGTACTACATATTCTTTACCGTTAAAGCCTAATGAACGAAATTGAATGGTATCTCCTTTAAAACAGACCAGAGCAAATACACCTTTGTCGCTGGTATAGGTTCCCTTACTCTGATTTTTGACGGATACAATGGCATCCGGAATGCCGTACAAACTGTCACTGGTCATTACTACACCATTGATTTGCACTAGTTTGTCAAAAATAACCTGTGCCTTTGTCGTAAAGTTGATAGAACATAGCAATACTGTGAGCGCAAATATTGTTTTGATGAATCTGTTTTGCATAGTGAAATCTGTAAAGAAGTAAATGAATCAGTATTGGTAATGTACGTATAAAAAAACAATTCGAAACTAATGTTACAAAGGAAAACCGTATCGCTTAGTTTTGCACATAAATTTTTCAATTTAACAAACGTTTTTGATGATAACGAAAGAAGCAGTTTTAGCAGCATTGGGTAATGTAGACGACCCCGATTTGCACAAGGATATTGTGACCCTTGGTATGGTGAAAAATCTCAGTGTGGAAGGAAATAAGGTGGCTTTTACGGTTGAACTGACCACTCCTGCCTGCCCGATGAAAGAAATGATTGAGAAGGCTTGTGTCAATGCTGTAAAGTTGATGGTGAGCAAAGAAGCTGAAATAGATATTACCATGAGCGCGCGCGTGGTGTCTAACCGCAAAGACCGTAAAGATGTATTGCCTGGCGTGAAGAATATTATTGCAGTGGCATCAGGTAAGGGTGGGGTAGGTAAGTCTACTGTAGCCGTTAATCTGGCTTTGGGTCTGGCTGCCGAAGGTGCAACCGTGGGTTTGATGGATGCGGATATTTATGGTCCTTCAGTGCCCATTATGATGGGTATCCGCGATGAACGCCCTAAAATGACTGAGGTGAATGGAAAAGGAATGATAGTGCCGATTGACAAATATGGTATCAAAGTAATGTCGATTGGCTTGCTGATAGACGAAAAACAGGCCGTAATCTGGCGTGGACCAATGGCAAGTTCTGCCTTAAAACAATTTGTTACTGATGTGCTTTGGGGCGAACTAGATTATTTAGTCATTGATTTGCCACCCGGTACAGGCGATGTACATCTCACTATTGCGCAGACCATCCCGGTTACCGGTGCGGTGATTGTGTCTACACCACAAGCTGTGGCTGCTGCTGATGCACGCAAAGCTGTGATGATGTTCAAGCAAGAGCACATCAAGATTCCGATTTTGGGTGTGATCGAAAATATGGCTTATTTCACGCCTGCCGAGTTGCCGGACAATAAATATTATATTTTTGGTAAAGGTGGAGCCGTTAAAATGGCCGAGCAATTTGAATTACCCTTCCTCGGCGAATTGCCTTTGGTGCAAAGTATCCGCGAAGGTGGCGATATGGGCATCCCAGCCGTGATAGACGAAGATTCTCCGGCTCGCGAAAAATTCCTGGAGCTGGCCCGCAATGTGGCACAGAATGTTTCTATCCGCAATGCGAGTATGGAGCCGACCAAGGTGTTGGAGATTAATTAATAATAAATATTTGATAATTAAAAATGGCGACAAGTATCTGGTCGCCATTTTTTTCATTTTGGTATAAATTGTGCTATTCAGATCAAAAAAATCATTTAGTTTTTATTATATGTAATTATGCCTTTATATAATAAAGGTAAATGTTGACAAAATGTTTCAATTAATAAAAAATATTCTGGTTTTGGGGTAGGTTTCGAAGTTTTTGAAAAAAAAATTATTTTATTCATAAAATGTCCTTACTTTTGCAATCCTTTTAAAATATGGCTAAACAGTCCTTAATCAAACAAGACGGTACTATTATCGAAGCTTTATCGAACGCTATGTTTCGTGTGAGGTTAGAGAATGGACATGAGATATTGGCCACTATATCAGGCAAGATGCGTATGCACTACATCCGTATCCTGCCAGGAGACAAGGTAGGCGTAGAGATGAGTCCCTACGATCTAAGCAGAGGCAGAATAATATATCGTTACAAATAATCACAACTTCTTTAAAAAAAGAACAACAATGAAAGTAAGAGCAGCAATTAAAAAACGCAGTGCAGATTGCAAGATTGTACGTCGCAAAGGCAGATTGTACATCATCAACAAAAAAAATCCCCGTTTTAAGCAACGTCAGGGATAATTACAATTAGCAATTTATAATTAATAATTAAAAATAAAGAATGGCTCGTATAGCTGGTATAGATTTACCTAAAAACAAGCGTGGTGAGATAGCGCTTACTTACATCTATGGTATTGGCAGCACAACTGCCCGTTACATCCTCGAAAAAGCTGGTATCAGCTATGACAAAAAAGCGATGGAATGGAATGACGAAGAGCAAACTGCTATTCGTAACATCATCAACAGTGAGTTCAAAGTAGAAGGCCAATTGCGTTCTGAAGTTCAAACGAACATCAAACGTCTTATGGACATCGCTTGCTATCGCGGATTGCGTCATCGTAAAGGCTTACCCCTTCGCGGTCAGCGTACCCGTACCAACAGCCGTACCCGTAAAGGTAAGCGCAAAACTGTTGCAGGTAAAAAGAAAGCACCGAAAAAATAGTAGCAATACTATTCGTACCATCGCCAGATCTGCCCATTGGTGCTGCAAGGAGGGATGTTACAATGCTGAGACACTCAGCATAAATTTGTTAATGATTACCTTATTAAAAACAAAATGGCAAAAGCACAATCATCTGCAAAAGTCGCTGCTAAAAAGCGCATCGTGAAGGTTGATGTACATGGAGATGCACACATCAACGCCACATTTAACAACATCATCGTGAGCCTTACCAACAAGGCTGGTCAGGTTATCTCTTGGTCATCTGCTGGTAAAATGGGCTTCCGTGGTTCAAAGAAAAACACTCCATACGCTGCCCAAATGGCTGCTGCGGATTGTGGTAAGAAAGCAATGGACGCCGGCTTGAAAAAAGTTGACGTTATCGTTAAAGGACCTGGTTCTGGTCGTGAAGGGGCTATCCGCTCTTTAGCCAGCATCGGATTGGAAGTAACTTCTATCAAAGACGTTACGCCAATGCCGCACAACGGTTGCCGCCCTCCGAAAAAACGTAGAGTATAGTCTCAATATATTTATCGAATGAAGTATTTCTACGGAAATTCTTCATTCGATTTTCCACTTTTATTTAAACACTCTGAAGCGTATCTGATTTTACGATTTTTATATGAAACGCTTCGGAATTTAGGACAAAAATCGATAAATAACACGCAATGGCACGTTATACAGGACCCAAAAACAGAATCTGCCGTAAATTCGGCGAGCCTATCTTAGGCTCAGGAAAAAACTTGCAAAAGAAAAGTGCACCTCCGGGAATGCATGGTGCAAGCAAAAAACGCAAAACAGCATCTGAGTACGCTGTTCAGCTTAAAGAAAAGCAAAAAGCCAAATACACCTACATGGTGTTGGAAAAACAATTCCGCAACACCTATGTTGAAGCAAGCCGCCTGAAAGGTGCGACCGGCGAAAACTTGGTGAAATTGTTGGAATCACGTTTGGATAATGTGGTTTATCGTATGGGTATTGCACCTACACGCCCTGCTGCACGCCAGTTGGTATCTCACAAACATATCCTTGTTAATGGTGATATCGTGAACATCGCTTCTTATCGTTTGAAACCAGGTGATGTAATCGAATTGAAACCAAAGAGCAAAGTAAACACTGCTATTTTGAGCCTTATCCGTTCAAAAAACCCGAAAATTAACTGGGTAGAGTGGAGCGAAAAAGACCTTAAAGGTACTTATTTGGCTAACCCTGAGCGTGAAAGTGTTCCTGAGAATATCAAGGAACAACTGATTGTTGAGTTGTACTCTAAATAATAAAACCAAATACGACAAACCGTATTTGGTTTGCCGTTTATTTGAGCAAACAAAAAAAGTGTATTCTAGTTTGTTGGATATTCATTCAAAATCAATTATTTTACGCTGCAATTTTTTAAACGAACACTTAAAATACCAATATCAATATGGCAATATTGAATTTTCAAAAACCAGATAAGATTGTTTTGCAAAAAGCAAACGATTTTGAAGCGCAATTTGAGTTTCGTCCTTTAGAGCCCGGTTACGGTGTTACTATTGGTAATGCATTGCGTCGTGTATTGCTTTCTTCATTAGAAGGATATGCAATTACTTCAATCAAAATTGCTGGTGCCGATCACGAATTTGCAACCATTAAAGGTGTGTTGGAAGACGTAACGGAAATTATCCTAAATCTGAAACAAGTTCGCTTCAAAAAAACTGCAGAACAAGAATTGAGCCATGACAGATGTGAGTTGAGCATCAAACAAGGTCAGTTTACTGCAGGTATGATTGGCGATGCATTGCCAAATTTTGAGGTGATGAACCCAGATTTGGTGATTTGCAGTATGGAAACAGGTACTACTTTCAATATCGAACTTTCTATAGGTAAAGGTCGTGGTTATGTGCCTTCAGAAGAAAATCGTCCGAAGGATGGTATGCTGGGTGTTATTGCTATTGATTCTATTTTTACCCCAATCAAAAACGTTAAATACACCATTGAAAATACCCGTGTAGAACAACGTACCGATTTCGAAAAATTAATCATGGACGTAGTAACTGACGGTACTATTCATCCTGAAGAAGCAGTTAAAGAAGCATCTCGTATCCTTATACAGCATCTGATGATTATCACTGACGAAAACATTTCGTTGGATAATAAGAAAGAAGAGCGTGAGAATGTGGTTGATGAAGAGACATTACAATTGCGCAAAATCCTTGGTACACCACTTGAAGATTTAGAGCTTTCTGTACGCGCCTTCAATTGCCTTAAAGCTGCGAAAATTAATTCATTGAGTGAGTTGGTAAACTACACACAGGATGAGTTGATGAAATTCCGCAATTTCGGTCAAAAATCATTGTCAGAAATTGAGCAGGTATTACACGAGCGTGGTCTTCACTTCGGTATGGACATTTCACGTTTGAAAAGCTTGTCAAAAGATTTCTAGTAATTAAAATTTTACAGCCACAGTAAGCTCTCCCGCTTATTGTGGCTTTTTATAAAAAAATGTGTACTGAAAAGGGTAGGGAAACACAAACCACTTACAATTCTTTGACACGGTGTAAGCGGAGGCGATAACGCCAATCATTTATTAAAAACAACAACGTCATGCGTCACGGAGACAAAGTAAACAACCTCGGCAGAAAAACGGCTCACCGCCATGCCCTTTTGATGAATCTTACAAAAAGCCTCATCGAGCACAAACGTATCATCACTACATTGGCTAAAGCTAAAGCTTTGCGTGTATATGCTGAGCCCCTTATTACCCGCTCTAAAGTAGACAGTACCAACAATCGTCGTGTAGTATTTTCTTATCTTCAGGATAAAGAATCTATAAAAGAATTGTTTGGTGTTATTGGTGATAAAGTAGCTAACCGCCCAGGTGGTTATACCCGTATTATCAAATTGGCTCCACGTAGAGGTGATGCTGCTGAGATGGCAATGATTGAATTGGTAGATTTCAATGAAATTTATACTAAAGGTGGTAAAGAAGCTGATGCTAAGAAAACACGTCGTAGCCGCAGATCTGCTGCTGCTAAAACTACTGAAACTGCTGCTCCTGTAGCTGTAGCTGAAGAAGTTGTTGCACCGGTGGCAGAAGCTGTTGAAGCACCTGTAGCAGAAGTAATTGAAGCACCGGTTACAGAAGTAGTAACTGAAACTCCAGTTGCAGAAGCTACTCCTGAAGCACCAGCTGCTGAAGAAGAAGCAAATGATACTGAAGAAACGAAAGCATAGTATAATTCTTGTTTTTACTTCATAGAAAAGTCGGCTCACTATTAGTGAGCCGACTTTTTTTGTCTTGTTTATTCAATCAAAATACTTTGTAGTTATCACCACCTTTATTGTCGTCTCTGATTTACGTTTCAATTTCGGATGCTATAGTCAGATAGGAGAATCTATATTACCACCTGGTGATGTGGGTTATTTCAAGCTTGCTTTTTTAAACTTTTGATTTACCAGAATAGAGTATTTACCGGAAACAAAAAAAGGCTGCTATTGCAGCCTTTTGATTAAAAGTATAAGAGCGCTTTATTTTGTCAAAACCACATCAAAGGATATTGTAGCAGTACCTTTAATATCTGTAGTAGTAGCACGGCGTATATTGCCATAAAGACGATAACGTACACTATCTGCTTTGAAATAACTGGCTAAATTAGGATCGTAGGATTTAGGTATACTGATAAAGTATGCATTTGTATCAACAATATCTGTAAATGCAGCAATGCGATAAATGTTTCTGTTTGTAGCTGATGTAATGCCGATATTGGTAGTGTGGAAATTGCGTATATTATTCGCAGTATCTTTATCGTTAAGTGTGATTACACAGGAGTTAAGCTTTACCGAGCGAATGCTGCTTGTATCGTATTCGCTGCCATAGCTTTTTACAAAGCTATCCATATTCATTTTGTAATAAAAAGAGGTGATGCTATCATTGTCTCCATTGCCGGTCAGCATTGGAATATCAACATTCATACTGCCATTGATAATTGTCACTTTTTTTTCGGTAGAATTGGAAGTCCCTTTGTTGCAAGCCTGGGTAGCTAAAAGGCTACTGGCAATAGTAATCGCTAAAAGGAAAGAAAAGCTGTTTTTTTTCATAAAATGAGTACAAAAATTTCGGTGCAAAATTCGCAGATGCATCAAAGTTAATATTGTAAAGCAATTTTCAAAAGTAATTGTTCAAAAAAATCAAAAAAACATTTTGGCAATGCTACAACTATTTATCAATTTTCATTTCTTGAATTACAAATTTACCCCCTTTATTTTTGATATAAAGGAAAACCTTGAATTTCCCATTTTGAGTAATTGCTGTTCCGATTACATAATGGGCATCTTTATTGGCAGAAATGCCAGTATAGTCTATATTGAATGAAGTAGGGAGATTCTTGGAATAAAAATTACCTAAGATAACCAATGCATGGCCACGCGAATAGGTGCTGTGTGTATTGCCATAGGTTAATTCAATGGTGTTGTCTATGAATTCAGACATTTCCTGTGCATCTCTGCTGTACATTGATGTCCTGAAGGTATTTACTACCTCACCAATATCTTGCAGGTGGCCAGCAATACTGCTGAGTGCTCCAAAAGTGAAACAAAAAAAAGATAATGCAATTTTTCTAATCATTACAACCAATAGTCTCTTGACATTTATCTAAAACTATGCCACAAATTTCATTTTTGAAAAATTTGGATTTTGTGAAAAGTGAGTAAATGGACTGCACTTGTTTTTTTGCCCATGTGCTATTTTGTTACTTTTTAAAATTTGTTTAAAAGTTAATTGAATTTCTGTGTATTTACTTAATAATAAATATATATCGGGTTTTAATTTTATTATAACTAAGCTGCTTAATTGTATTGTTAAAAAAATAAAACACAGAAATCGAGTATTTTTCCCCGCCTACTAATTGTATTTTCTGTTTATTTTGTGTTGTTCAATATTTGACAAGTCAATTTTTTTCCAATAACCAACCAAAAATGTTACGAAATGGAATACCAATTTACTTTGTTTGATCAATGGGTTACTAAAATGAACTATGGCAAAGAGTATTTGCCCGAACTCAAGGAATGGGACAAGCAGCTCTCTAATGCCAAGCAGAAAATCGTTAAGCATTTCATGAATGTCACAGATGAAATAGAAGACAATGCTACTCTGAAACTCTATATTAATCATCATTATCATTGCCTGCTCAAGCTTATTTCTGATTTGTA
This sequence comes from Bacteroidota bacterium, assembly GCA_040387755.1. GTDB lineage: Bacteria > Bacteroidota > Bacteroidia > Chitinophagales > Chitinophagaceae > Rurimicrobium. Next base: position 427,916 of record JAZKDB010000001.1, read on the forward strand.
TTTCGTAAAGGAGTTGTATAAGGAGTTGTTATTGAAATCTCTGGAACAGATAAAATTTTTTTTCGAAATGAAATTTGCTGATATACTCGTTCAAAAGGATGAGAGCAGGATTATGACTACACTTTCTGTCGAAGAATTTGCCTTTGTAATTAATTCTCTTATTGAATGTGATGTCTTAAAAGTGCGCTCAAAAAAGGCTTTGGCAAATAGTATTAGCAAGTATATACATTTTGTTGGGCAAGGAGAAAGAAATATTTCTGCCGAAAATTTTTACAATGCCCTATTTATGAATAAATCTGTAACACTTAATAAGGTACTTAAAACCTTAAATAAGGTGCAATATCAACTGAATCGTACACAAAGACAATCAGTTTAAAGACGAATTACACTTATATAGCCCCTATAAGAACATAAAAAGCTTATAGGGGCTATTTTTATATCTAGAATTAAAACATTAGAATTAAAACATAAAAAACTGAACAATATATATGCTCATTTGCAAGTGCTTTTGAAAAAAAATACAAGGTATTTACAAGCTATTTGCAAGGTGGGGGACTATAAATTAACAATTGTTCTATTTCTATTTGCATTGCTAAAATATTATTCACCAAGCCTTAAAACCACCGTGCTCCCCGGTGGCAGGAAATAAAGGAAAACCCGAACACCTTCAGAAAAAAGTAGGGAACCAATAAAGATTTATTTTTAAAATAGTTATGTTATGAAAAAAATGTTTCTTCTTTTTGGAATTTTTTCCATTTTTTGTCAAACAAATGCAAGTGCCCAATGGTGGGATTTAACAGGAACTGTTGCTGGTGCTGCCGACTATATTGGTACTAACAATCCGGTAGATTTTCGGTTTAGCACCAATGGCTTCCCCAGAGGACGTGTAACACTTGATGGCAACTGGGATTTTGGTTTTAACACTTATACTACAAGCTCCGTTTGTGGCGCTTTTGGTCAGGCCAATAACTTTAACAGCAGTAACAACAGCTTTTTAACTGGTGGCATGAACCTAATTCAGAATACCAATTTTAGTGCTGCAATGGGGCACAATAATATGATTGATATTTCTGATGCCGTTGTGGCTTTGGGGCAAGGCAATCATATAGACACTTCCAATCAGAGTGTTTGTGCGGGTGAAGATTTGCATCTGGTGCACGGACATGGTTGTTTTATGGCTGGCGGACATAGTCACTCTGACGGCGCTTACAATGTTTCAATAGGAAGACAAGCAGATACTAAAGGCTTTAATCTTCACTCTTATGGGTCTGGAGTTTACAATGATTTGAATTCTTCTATTGCGATGGGATTTGCAAATAACAGGACGATGGTACTGACAGACAGAGGGGTGAGTATTCAGGTAAGTCCTGGTTCTGCCTCTACTGTAGCGCCTACACATAACCTCATTGTTGATGCCAATCCGGTACCGGGGGTTAACTCTAATATCGCATTTTTGAATGTTCCTACAACAACCAAAAAGCATCCTCATTTGGTTATTGAGCCCATTTCTGGCGAGATATTTTTGACTACAGCCAGCTCAGGTGGTGGAGTAAGCACAAGTTGCTTTACAGCTGATTTTGTTCCTAAGTCTGATGCATCAGGTAATTTGAGTTGCAGTCAGATTTATGACGACGCTACCAGTGTTGGTATCGCAACAACCGGTCCTTTTGGTTATACCGCAGGTTCGGGTGTATTCATTGCAGGTGCACCAGGTACTCAAACCGTAAAATTGGATGTTAACGGGCTTACCCGCTCAGTTTCCTTTGTTGCTACTTCAGACAAAAAATATAAAACAAATATTACCACTTTAGATAAATCTTTGGATAAAGTGATGAAATTAAATGGAGTAGAGTACAACTGGAAAGCAAGTCAATATCCATCTAAACAATTTGATGATTTGAAACACAGCGGATATATAGCTCAAGAGTTGCTGGAAGTACTTCCTAATGCTGTGGTTAAAGATCAAAATGGCGATTATGCTGTAGATTATAACTCAATTATTCCTGTTTTGAGCGAAGCGATTAAAGAGCAACAAAAACAAATCGAAGAGCTTAAAAAACTAATTCAGGATAAAAATGCATCTTCTACAGGTATTTTCGATGATAAAAAAACCGGAGAATCGGGTAGTGCATTCCTGGCTCAAAATGTACCAAATCCATTTTCTGCTGCTACTGAAATTAAATATCAGCTGCCAAAAGGAACTCAAAAAGCAACTATTGGTATTCATGATATGAATGGCAAAGAAATTAAACTGATACAATTGTCTACTGCTACAAGCGGCAGCGTTACTATCCAAGGTGGAGATTTACAACCAGGTATGTATTGGTATACTTTGGTTATAGATGGCAAATATTTTGATGGTAAAAAAATGGTACTTACTTCTCAATAATAGTAAAGAACCAACTTTTTTTGCAGAGAGCGATTTCAAAAATTTTGAAATCGCTCTCTCTTTGTTACTCTTTATGAGTATAAATTAAAATAAGATTCCCCCGGTAGCTATACTTGCCGATAAAGTTTTGTTTTTTGAGCTTTGATAAATTACCCTGGTGCAAACAAAACTTTCATTTCTCACCTTAGCACATTAAATTCGCAATTCTTAATTTTTATACTAAAAAAAATTTATCAATGACATTGCTTACGGATTTGCAAGATGGGATTCTGACTATTACTATTAACCGTCCCGAAAAAATGAATGCCCTCAACAAAGATGTAATTACTGATCTGAGTAATGCGCTTGATGAGGCAATCAGTAATATAGAAGTAAAATCTGTTATTATTACAGGAGCCGGAGAAAAAGCTTTTGTGGCTGGTGCGGACATTTCAGAGTTTACCGGGTTAAGTGCCGAAGAGGGTAGCGCACTGGGACAAAGAGGTCAGGATATGGTATTCAGTAAAATTGAAAGTTCTCCAAAGCCGATTGTTGCTGCAGTAAATGGCTTCGCATTAGGCGGCGGATGTGAATTGGTCATGAGCTGCCATTTCAGGGTAGCCAGCGAAAATGCAAAATTTGGTCAGCCCGAAGTGAATTTGGGATTAATACCAGGTTATGGAGGCACACAGCGTCTTACGCAATTGGTGGGCAAAAGTAAAGCTATGGAGCTGATTCTGACTGCAGATATGATTGGAGCAGAAGAAGCCAAGACTTTGGGTCTTGTAAATCATGTATATCCATTGGCCAGCTTATTGGATGAAACCAAAAAAATTCTGCAAAAAATTAATTCCAAAGCGCCAGTTGCCATTGCTAAATCAATAATGCTCGTTAATCAGGCAGCAAATGGAGATGAAAATGGTTTCAAAAACGAAATTAAAGAATTTGGCGCATGTTTTGAGACACAGGACATGAAGGAAGGTGTAAGTGCTTTTCTTGAAAAAAGAAAGGCAAACTTTCAGGGTAAATAGTTTAGGTCAAATTATTTTTGAATTTTCTTGCCCAAAACCTATAATAAAAAGCAAAAGTTTATATCTTGTAGCCAAATTTAGTATCCAACATGCGGAACAAAATTATTTGCTCTATTTTTTCAACAGTTCTTGTATTAGGGCTGTCTCAATCTGCGAAAGCACAGCCCGATAAAGATTATATTGAACGTAAAGGCTGGTCTTTGGGGATGACTCTCGGAAACAGTGACTTGTGGGGAGATATAGGTACCAATAAAATGAAAGACCATTACATGAACAGCAATTATGGTGACCACATGCGTCCTTTTGGTGGGCTATATGTTCGTCATACATTGCATCCGGCCTTTGTACTACGTGCAGGTATTAACTATGGTATGCTTTCTGCAGCTGATGATATGAATGTTGATTTGGCCAAAAAAGCAAAAAACTATGAAAGTGATTCTGTGCAACGTTATCAAAGGAATTTAGATGTTCGAGTAAATGTTTGGGAAGGCAATTTTATGTTTGAAATTAACCCCTTGCGTTTTAGTCCTCGCAGTCGCAAAGCATTGATGCACTTCCAACCCTATTTATTAATGGGTATTACAGGTTATCATTTTGTATCTAAAGGTCGTTACATTAATAAAAATGGTGCAGGAGCATCAAATGGTCAGTGGATAAATCTCTATGATTTGCACATTGAAGGTGACGGTTTTGATACTGCAGGTATGCCTAAAGCCTACTCTAAATGGCAGATAGCAGTTCCTTTGGGGATTGGAGGCAAATGGGATTTAAGTCCTAAAATGGCTATTGGTATTGAGTATGTTTATCGTTATTGTATGACAGATTATCTGGATGGTGTAAGTGCCAATTACATTGACCCTTCATTATACGAAAAAAATGGTCTGACCAAAGAGCAAGCCTATGTTGCTACCGCTATGTCGGATAAATCCTGGGAACTGGATGGTTCAAAAGTACATGCTCCTGGACAAAAACGTGGAAATAACGCAGGTGCGGATTCATATTCCACACTATCTATTACTTTATTCTACAAGTTTAAAACCCGTGCTTATCCTTGGTGGGAGTAGTCGGTTTATTTCTTGAAACAAGCGACGTACTCACTCTACGTCGCTTTTTTAATTGTACAAGTGCACTCCTATTTGTAATTTGCACTCCCCACTCCAAAAAACCATACGTATAATGTACGCATACCTGCAAGGGAAAATAACTTATAAGTCACCATCTTTGCTTTATTTAGATGTCAACGGCGTTGCATATGAAGTGAATATCACACTTCGGACCTACGATTTTATTCAGCATTTGGAGCAATGCAGATTATATACTCATGTAAAAGTGAGTGAAGATGCATGGGTATTATATGGTTTTGCTGAAGAACAGGAACGTATTACTTTTCGTCAATTATTGGGGATTAATGGTGTAGGAGCGGGTACTGCACGTATTATCCTGTCTTCATTAAGTCCTTCTGAGTTAGAGCGTGCAGTTGTGATGGAAGATACAGGAATGCTGGAAAAAGTAAAGGGGATTGGCTCTAAAACAGCTCAAAGAATTGTGCTTGAATTAAAGGGTAAGATGGGGGGAAAAGGTTTGGTACTCAATACTAATAATTCTTCAGGAATACACAATACAAAAGCTAATGATGCGTTAATAGCACTAGTAAATTTAGGTATCAACAAGGGTGCAGCAGAAACAGCATTAAAAAAGATTGCTAATCCTAATGAAATGCCTGTTGAAGAATTAATAAAGCAAGCTTTGCGTAATTTGTAAAGAACCTGAATACCAATTTATCCAATTGAAAACATTGAAGAAGCATAAGCATTATAATTTAGTTCTGAGGCCACTCAAATTCCTGATGGTCGTTTGTGTTTTCTTGTCTGTAAGTATCCGAAGCTTTGCACAGGAAGCTAAAACCAAAACCGCTGCAGACTCACTCAAATTCCCTATTTATGATCATAGCGAAAACCTCAATCCAGACGGTAAATCTACAGGTATGGATTTGCAGGATCCCTCAAATTATTCCAAGAAAGTAGAGTACGATGCTAAAGAGAATAAATACTACTTTGTAGAAAAAGTAGGCGATGATTATGTAAGAACACCTACCTATCTTACACAGGAAGAGTACCTGAAATACAGAGCAGACCAGGATGAGACCAGCTATTGGCGTCGCAGAATGGATGCCTTGACCATGTTTAATAAAAAACCGGAGTTGCCGGTAATGTACAAGGAAGGTTTATTTGATCGGATTTTCGGAGGTACTGGTATTCAGGTTCGACCACAAGGAAATGTAGATGTAACCCTTGGCGGTAATTGGCAGAATATCAAAAATCCCGCATTGACACAGCGTCAGCAGAAGTATGGTGTATTCAATTTTGATTTGCAAATGAATATCAACCTTATCGCTACAATTGGTGATAAGATGAAACTTAACATCAGCAACAATACCAAGGCTACCTTTGATTTTCAGAATATGCAAAGGGTAGAGTATACCGGTAAAGAGGATGAAATTATTAAGAAGATTGAAGCCGGTAATATTAGTTTTCCTTTAAAGAGTACTTTGTTGAGTGGTCGTCAATCTCTGTTTGGTTTAAAAACTCAATTGCAGTTTGGAAGACTTTGGGTAACCACGGTGTTATCTCAGCAAAAATCAAAACAGAACAGTTTAACGGTTCAAGGTGGTGCGCAAACCCAACAATTTACCATCAAGGCAGATGGTTATGAGGAAAACAAGAACTTCTTACTTGCCCAATATTTCCACGATAATTACAATAAAACTTTAAAGTCCTTTCCCGTTCTCAATTCCTTAGTCACCATTAATAAAATTGAAGTATGGGTGACAAACAGAACAGGTGTGGTCAACGGAGTGAGAAGCATGCTTGCTTTTATGGATCTTGGAGAGCACAACCCATATAATAAAAATTTTATTCCGGGAGGAGTGCCCCTCAATCTACCTGACAATTCAGCCAATGACTTGTATAGCAGATTGCAGCAATATCCGGCTGCCCGACAACAAAGTGGTGCCATCACATCAATGAATTCTTTGGGTTTGCAGCAAGGCCTGGATTTTGAATTTACTACGGGTAGAAAACTTGCACCTACAGAATATACATTTAATCCTCAGTTGGGATATATCTCTATTAATACACAAGCCAATCCTGATGATGTAATCGGGGTAGCCTTCAGGTATACTTATAATGGCCGCGTCTATCAGGTAGGTGAGTTTTCGGAGGATTTACCCCCTGATACCACTAATCAGAGAGTTGTTTTTTTGAAATTACTTAAGGGTACATCAGCACGTCCTAAATTACCAGTTTGGGATTTGATGATGAAGAATGTGTATGTGCTGGGCGGATTTGGTTTGTCAAGAGACAACTTTCGTTTGAATATATTGTATCAGGATCCCGGAGGAGGAGAGAAGAGATATTTACCCGAAGGTGAATCTGCTGGTATTCCATTAATAACTGTGCTGAATCTTGATCGACTTAATCAACAGAACGACCCGTCACCGGACGGTGTCTTTGATTTTGTCGAAGGGATTACTATTAACACACAACAAGGCAAAATTATCTTTCCTGTACTGGAGCCATTTGGTAAAGACTTATTGCCTGCAATAGGTACTGATCCTGTATTGCAAAGAAAGTATCCCTACCAGATTTTATATGATTCTACCAAAACGGTGGCCCTGCAATCGCAACAAAACAACCGCTACATTATGCGGGGGACTTATAAATCTGCCAGCTCTAGCGAAATATCACTTGGGGGATTCAATATCCCTCAGGGCTCTGTACAAGTAACTGCCGGAGGGCAAAGGTTGACCGAGAATATGGACTACCAGATTGACTATGGCCTGGGCAGACTCAAAATATTGAATTCAGGTATACTGAATTCAGGTATCCCTATCAATGTGCAGTATGAAGATAATGCCACTTTTGGCTTTTTGCAGCAAAATTTTATGGGTACACGTCTTGATTATGTTTTGAATCAAAATCTGACTTTGGGAGGTACCTATATGCGTCTTACAGAAAGACCATTTACTCAAAAGACCAATATTGGTGAAGACCCCATTAAAAACACTAATGTTGGACTGGATGCCAGTTATCAATCAGAGTTTCCTTTATTGACCAGAGCATTAGACAAGCTACCTATTTATTCAACCACTGCAAGTTCTATTGTTACCGCTTCTGGCGAGGTTGCAGGCCTTTTCCCGGGCCATTCAAAAGTAATTGATGGTGTAGATCCCGGCGGTACTGTTTACATTGATGATTTTGAAGGTACACGTAGTTCATTTGATCTCAAGTTCCCGATTCAAGGCTGGAATATTGCTGCTACCCCCGCCAATGCCAGAGGAAAAGATGGGGCAATCCTCTTCCCTGAAGCTACTTTAGATACTCTGGCTTATGGTTATAACCGAGCAAAACTAGCATGGTATATGGTTGAGCCAACTTTGATTGATCCTTTAAGTGGGGGTGTGCCTGCCTATGTCAAAAATGATATCAATCAGCATTATATCCGTATGGTGCAGTTGCAGGAGATTTTCCCGCAAACCTCATATAATTCTCTTCAGAATGCTATCTCTACTTTGGATTTATCATTTTATCCTCAGGAGAGGGGACCATATAATTATGATGCAAAGAATATTGATCCGACAACAGCCAAATTACTGAATCCCAAACAGCGTTGGGGTGGAATTACCCGTTATATAGACAATACAGACTTTGAACAATCCAATGTAGAGTTTATTGAAATCTGGATGATGGATCCTTTTATCAATCAGCGTGCGGCATCTCCGGGAGGTTCTTTGTATATCAATCTGGGTGATGTATCTGAAGATGCTCTCAAAGATCATAGTATGGCTTTTGAGAATGGGATAACAAATCCTAAAAATATAAAACAATTGGTGCCTACAAGGTGGGGTTATGTTCCAAGTTTTAATATGCAAATTACCCGTGCATTTGACAACGAACCTTCTGCCCGTGCTGTGCAGGATGTGGGTTTTGATTTGCTGGATAATACCGATGAAACTGATAAATTCCAGTGGTTTTTAAACGACCTTGGTTCAAAAATTGGTGTCAATTCAGCGGAGTATCTGAGGTTATCTGCTGACCCGTCCAATGACGACTATCAGTTTTTTCGCGGTAACGGATTGGATGAGGCACCAATATTGGAGCGCTATAAGCGTTATAATAACATGCAAGGCAATTCGCCAATTACAGATGCAAACTCCGCATTCTCTTCTGCAGCAACAACTGTTCCTGAATCAGAAGATTTAAACAGGGATAATACACTCAATGAAGCAGAGAATTATTATCAATACAGAATAGACCTGACACCGAATATGCAGGTAGGTAGTAACTTTATTACCAACAGATATGATAATCCCAGTGTGACGATGCCAAATGGCACCAAAGAGCCCGAAACATGGTATCAGTTTAAAATTCCTATTACCGAGTTTCAAGATAAAGTAGGAAATATCAATGATTTCCGCTCTATACGGTTTATGAGGATGTTCCTGACGGGTTTTGAAGACAGTACCACATTGCGATTTGCACGCCTTCAGTTAGGCCGTAACACCTGGCGCAGATATTTGTATTCTCTGCTTAACCCCGGAGAAAATATCCCTATTGACAATTCTTCCACTTCCTTCAATTTGCTATCTGTAAGTGTTGAAGAAAATAGCAAACGTACCCCTATACCTTATGTTATTCCTCCTGGAGTGCAACGTCAGCAACAAGCAGTGAGTAACGGACAAACTGTGCAGCAAAATGAGCAGTCCATTTCCTTACAGGTTTGTAACCTGAAAGATGGAGATGCCCGTGGTGTATTTAAATCTGTTGGAGGAATTGACCTTCGTCAGTTTGACAGGCTGAGATTATTTGTTCATGCCGAAGCGCAGGTAGATCAGACCTCTCTGAGAGATGGCGATATGGAAATGTTTATGCGTATAGGCAGTGACTTTACCAATAACTATTACGAGTATCGCCTTCCTCTTAAAGTAACATTGGCTGGTGCTACTACTCAGGAAGAAATCTGGCCAAAGGTTAATGAGTTGGATCTTTTATTAAGTGACTTGGTAAGTATCAAAACACGCCGGAATGATAAAGGTTTACCGGTCTATGTTCCTTATCAGGAGACACTTGGAAATGGAAGTACCATTGTAGTGGTGGGACAACCAAATATTGGTGAGGCAAAAAATGTAATGCTTGGCATCGTTAATCCAAAGAAGGAAAACAGCAGACCTTCAGATGACGGCTTACCAAAATGTGGGGAAGTGTGGTTTGACGAATTGCGTGTAAGTGGATTGAGTGACCGCACTGCTTATGCTGCTGCAGGAAAGGTAAATGTACAAATGGCTGATTTGGGCAGCGTTCGTATGAGTGGTATGGCTCACACAGCAGGTTACGGTAATATTGATCAGAAAATCAATCAGCGTTCGCAAAACAGTTTGTATACTTATGATGTTTCCTCTAATCTCAATATGGGTAAAATGTTGCCCAAAGATTGGGGTGTGCAATTGCCCTTCTTTGTTGGATATTCTGAGAACGTAAGCAACCCGAAATACAATCCATACGATCTTGATCAAAAAATGGATGATTTGTTGGCAGCTACCTCCAATGCAACTAAACGAGATTCTCTGCGAAAAGCAGCGCAGGATTTCACCTCTATCAGTAGCTTTAATATAGCCAATGCCAGAATAATGGGCTCCTCTAAAAATACTAAATCGAGATTTTACAGCATCAAAAATTTCGATTTCAGCTATTCTTTTAATAAGCAATTCAAAAGAAACTCAATGATTGAAAGCGATGATTATACTACCCAGAATTTCGGGCTTGGTTATACTCATTCTTTCAAGGGAAAATCAATAGAGCCTTTTAAAAAGTTGATAAAATCCAAGTCAAAGTGGTTCTCTCTTGTCAAAGATTTTAATTTCAATCTGCGTCCTTCAAACGTTACTTTCAGAAATGATATGAACAGGGTTATGAATGAAACGCAGGTAAGGGTTGTGGGAGAAGGTAGTTATAAAATTGCGCCTACTTATTTCAAGAATTTCATTTGGACCAGAACGTATAATATGCGCTGGGATTTGACCCGCTCCTTTTCGTTTGATTATAATGCTACAAACCGTTCAAGGATTGATGAGCCTTATGGAAGGATTGATAATGCAGCTAAGAAAGATTCTCTAAGAAAAGCAATTGGTACACTGGGAAGGAATACTCAATTTACCCAGGCGCTTAATGCTAGCTATACAGTTCCGTTATCTAAGTTGCCTGTTACAGACTGGACAAGCCTGAAACTTACATACGGGGCTACTTATACCTGGACGGCTGCTTCTCAATTGGCCAGAAATCTAGGAAATATTATCGGCAATACCCAGCAAAAGCAAGTCAACGGAGAATTGAATTTTGCTCAGCTTTATAATAAAAATCGTTGGCTGAGAGCAGTTAATCAACCTCCGGGTATTGGGAAAAGCAAAATTGCTACTGCTGTTATGGGTGGCAATAATAATGATATGAAGGCCGGGGCTTTGGATATGGTAAATGCCGGTCCGAAGGATAGGATTTCTGCTGCTCCGGGTTCTTTAGCCAGTGGAGCATTGGCAAAAGATATGGGAGGAAATGAAAAGGAAAATGCAGAAGATAAGAAGCCAAAAAGCAAAAAATCCAAAGCATCCTCACTCCAACCAAAAACTATTGATTTAACTGGTTTTACAGATAAACAGATTGATTCGGTAAAAGAATTTCAAAAAAACGAGCTGGCTGCCCGTATCAAAGCAGAACAATTGAAGCGTAAGCAGGAAAAGAAAGCTGCACGACTTGCCAGAAGAAATAGCGTTCCTAATTTGTCGGGAGGAGAAAGGTTTGGAGGAAAGCTACTGACTATGGTAAAAAGAGCCACACTCAATTATTCTGAAAGTGGTAGTACCACTTTGCCCGGATTTATGGACTCTACGCGTCAATTAGGTATCAGCAGTGCCGGCGAACCAGGCTTGCCATTTGCTTTTGGTTATCAGCCCAACCTTCCGTGGCTGGAGCAAATGGGCGATAGAGGGAAATTAAGCCGCGATACTTTGTTTAATGCTCAATTCTCACAATCCTACAGCCAAACGATTAACCTCACTGCACAGGTCGAACCTATTTCTGATTTACGAATAGATTTGTCACTGAATCGTACCTTCAATAAGACACATACCGAGTTGTTTAAAGACACTGGTTATTTGCCCAATACGTATGATTTTAATCATCTGAATCAATTTCAAACAGGAACTTTTACCCAAAGCTATAATTCACTCAACACCTTTTTTAAGTCATCTTCAGCAAGTTCCGGAACTTTTGCTCAGTTTATTAATAACCGTACAACTATTTCTGATCGTCTTGGGAAGAATAATCCGTATACAAATGGTGCACGTGATCCTAATGACCCTCAATATGCAAAAGGTTATACCGGTTACTCTCAAGAGGTGCTTATACCCGCATTTATTGCAGCATATTCCGGTCAATCTGCCAGCAGTATGGCTTTGCTGGATTATGGTGAACGCGATAAACTAAATAGCAATCCATTTAAATTTATCTTGCCCCGCCCCAACTGGCGTATTAATTATAATGGACTTAATAAACTACCCTTATTTAAAAAACTATTCAATAATGTAGTTATCACAAGTACTTATACAGGTACTTTATCCATGAACAGTTTTAATTCGGCACTCACTCATCAGGATCTTCTTGGTGTAGGTTTCCCGTCTTTCATTGACTCACTATCCGGAAATTATGTACCCTATTTTCAGGTACCTAATATTACTATAAGTGATCAGCTCAACCCACTTTTCTCTGTTGATGTGGCATTGAAAAACAACTTAACTACCAAATTTGAAATAAGAAGAAGTAGGGTTGTAAGCCTGAGTCTTGTCGATTATCAGGTGAGTGAGACAAAGAGTCAGGAATTTGTGTTTGGCTTAGGTTACAGGGTTAAGGGGCTTAAACTTCCTTTCCCAATCGGAGGAACGCGAATACTCAAAAATGACCTTAATGTAAAAGTAGACGTAGGGTTACGAGATGATAAAACTACCAATACTTATATTGCCAATTTGCAGGATATCGTGAGCAGGGGACAAAAAGTATTGACGATTTCTCCTACAATTGACTATTTGGTGAGCCAAAGCCTCACGCTTCGTTTCTTCTATAATCGAAGCCAGACGATACCTTATATATCTAATTCATTCCCTATTACTACCAGCAGTGGTGGTCTTACACTGAGGTTTATGTTTGCTCAGTAAACCATATAACGGATTCTTCATACTGAAGCTTTTGTATAAAACCTCAGTCGTTCAGATAAATGCACTTAAAGAGCGGGACAACAATTGTTGTCCCGCTCTTTATTTATGCGAAAGATGAATTTTTTCTGATGCTTGACAAATCAGTCATATTAGCTTAATAGTCTCAGAATTCGAGTGTTTCAATGCGAAAATTAATTGTTGAGTAATGATTTGATTGCTTTAACATACTATAGAAACATCTGTTTTTTCTTATAAAGACAAGTTCTGATTAGCTTTTGAAATACAACTCATTCGGAATATTTCCAGATGGGTTGTTGTGTGTTTGAAGTGAAAAATATGATCTAAAAGTGTTTCTAAAGTGTGAATAGTATAAACTATCTGCTTAATTTAATAACGCTTTATCCGTTAATAAGAGAGACATTTGCTTGAATATATCCAATAATTCAGTATTGAATATAGCTGGTAAAATCTGCTACGTTTATGGAATACTTTATTAAAAAGCGTTCAATACATCCCTTATGAAGCTATACATAAAGTATATGGTCAGCATCCGTTGCAAGTTATTTGTCAAAAGCGAGTTGGACAAATTGGGCTTGCATCACTGTAATGTAGACCTTGGGGTGGTAGAAACTACAGCGCTCGTTACTAACGAGCAAAAAGAAGCGCTGCGTTCTGTGTTGTTGCTATCTGGTCTGGAGTTAATGGATGATAAGAAGGCAATACTCATTGAGCGGATAAAGAATGTAATAGTTGAAATGGTTCATTATGCTGATGAGTTTCCACGTGTAAAAAACTCCGAATATATTTCTTCACAATTAAATCAGGATTATACCTATCTGGCAAACCTGTTTTCTGAGGCTACAGGGATCACTATTGAGCAATTCATTATTCACCATAAGATAGAGCGCGTAAAGGAATTGCTTATTTATGATGAGCTCAACCTTACCGAAATATCCTATTTGCTTAACTACAGCAGCGTAGCACATCTTTCTACACAGTTTAAAAAAGTAACAGGATTAACACCAACCTTCTTTAAGAATTTGAAAGATAAGCGCCGCAAAATGCTTGAAAATGTGTGAATTTTGTAATAATTACTTTTTATTGTGTAAGGGTTTTTAGTAAGATGCAAGACACCTTTGTCGGGCAATGATTCTATTGCCTTATTGTCAATCACTAACCACAAATTTTAATAATGAAAAAACCAATTTTGATAATAGCATTGTCGGCAATTGCTGTATGCGGATTAAGTATCGGATGTGCAAACAATGCAGATAAACTGGCCGAGGCCAATCAGGAAACCAAAGATGCAAAAGAAGAGTTGGCTAATGCACAAGTAGACGCTGCAGTTAGTGCTCAAAGGGCGGCAACTGCAGAAGAGTGGAAACTGTTTCGACTGGAATCTGATGTCAAAATACAGAAACGAGAAGCAGAAATAGCAGCATTAAAGCAAAGCCTTCGTAAAACAGGTGGCGAATCAGATGAAATCAATGCTGAAAAAATACTGGAACTTGAACAAAGGAATAAAGACTTAAATGCCAAAATCAATAATTACGAAGCAAGCCAAAGCGATTGGGCTACTTTTAAAAGAGAATATGATTATGACATGGAGTCTATGAGTAAGGCTATACAAGACCTTGGAACAAATAATACGAAATAGTATCAATGATTAGATAGTAGATGGCGGGCCTTTGCTCGCCATTTTTTTTAAGGTCACTTTATTCAAAAACTTAATTATGGAAAGCACCAAAGAAATCGAAAAGGCAAAAGCACATATTACGGTAGAAATTATTGAGTATCTATCCAATGCTGTTGTCAAAAAAACAATCCTCAAAAAATCTACCGGTAATATCAGTGTTATGTCCTTTGACAGTGGTGAGGGCCTGAATGAAAAAACTACAGCCTACGATACTTTTGTACAGATTATTGATGGGAAAGCAGAGATTGTTATAAGTGGTGTTTCTCATATTTTGGCAACAGGAGAATCTATCGTTATTCCCGCCCATACCCCCAATTATGTAGAGCCTAATGGTCGTTTCAAAATGATTTTGAGTATTATCAAAAGTGGATACGAACAATAAATCTTGCCAGACAAAGCAGTTATGTTTTGTCTGAATGATTAAAAATAGGGAAGACTCTTTTATTGCGTCTTCCCTATTTCAATTTTTACTTTCGCTGTGGTTGTAAATAGTTCATTGGCTCACTTCATTAGCTTTTTATGGTTTAAATATCTTAATCACTTCAGGTAAATGTCAGGAAATATTCATTATATTAGCGGCCAACAAGAACACAGTGTTTCATGCAAGCAGCACAGGGAGCTACTTTTGACGGCATAGCCTTCGCCCGAAAATCATATGTCAAAGTAATGAACATTGTTTGCATGGTCAGTGCTTCACTGGCCTTGTTGTCTGCTTATATTGGCAGAGACTCTGTACCTTATTTTTTCAGTCTTATTGGTCTTGCAGGCATTTTTTTGTTTTCACTGTTCTTTTATCTCATATTCAAATTTTCACTCGCCAGATATTTTGTACCTATCGCAACTACATTTTGGATTTTTTACATGTGTATTGCGTTCGGAAGCGGTCTAGGCAATCAAAACTATCTGGTGATTGCTTTGGTCGCCTTTGCAGTTTTTTCGAAAGAAGGCTGGTACAGGGTCACGGGTATATCCGCTATTTTTGCTATAGCACTTTTTGTCAACATATATCAGCGTTATTATCTTCCATTATACGATATGCCAAAAGCCGCTGATTTTCTTTTTGTCATCAACATTATTACGCCTATGATCATCATTGTATTGATGTGTTGGAATTTGATGAAAGATGTAAGTAAAGCTCAAAAAATTATTGAACAGCAAAAACAGTCTCTTTCAGATTCAAATCAGTTTAAAGATAAATTGCTTTCTATTATTGGTCATGATATGCGCTCCCCTTTTAACAGCGCTAAAGGGCTCATCCAACTTATGGAAAATGACCTTCTTTCAAAAGCAGAAAGAGAAGCAGTACTGAAGGAATTACACGCAGATGTTGATATGTCACTAAAGACACTTGATAATATATTGAATTGGGCCTCTCAGTCCTATTACGGCTCAGTATTGAATACTAAGACAAAAACCGAGCATTTGAACATTTACGATATGGTTGAAATGACTATATCTTCTTTTCACCATTTAGCTGCTCAAAAAGGTGTAGTCCTCAGGAATTTGATTGCACCTTCAACCTTTGCTTGGGGAGACCGTGAGCAAATCGTTTTCATTATACGAAATCTGACAAGCAATGCATTGAAATTTAGTCGCGAAAGTCAAATAATAGATTTTGATGTTGTTGAAGACAATGGCAAGCTAATCTTTTCTGTAAAGGATCATGGAACAGGAATGAGTGAACGAATGCTATCATCTTTATTTCATATTACAACCCGTTTTTCTAAGGAAGGAACTGCTAATGAAAAGGGTAGTGGTCTGGGACTTATCTTTTGCAAAGAGTTTATTGAATACAACAATGGAAACTTATGGATAGAAAGCAAGGAAGGAATTGGAACAACAGTATACTTCTCCTTGCTAAAATAAAATTGTTCAGGTTTGGTAATGTATCAATCTTGTTGATGACTCTTTTGCAAGTATAAAACAATAAAAATCAACACCAATTTTCAAAAGAATAACCAGAGCTAGAGAGACATTTGTCTCTCTAGCTTTATTTTTGATTTTCAGGATTAAACTACAACGCATCATTGTCGAAGATGCCGATTATTTCGGTGCGAGGCACGTGTCACTTCCTGCTTATTGCAGGGAAGCAATCTGCCTTCCTCTTCAGGAAGGCTTTTTTAATGCAACAACCCTTCGATAGTTCAAAAAATTTATCCTCGATAACTTAAGAACCTAAGCTGCTTAGGTCAAATAGGGTAGCTGGATAGGTTGTGAACCTAAGCAGGATACGTTATAGGACCTATCCCCGATACGTTGAGAACCTATCCTCGATAGCTTGTGAACCTAAACAGGATACGTTATAGGACCTATCCTCGATACGTTGAGAACCTATCCTCGATAGCTTAAGAACCTAAGCAGGATACGTTGAGAACCTATCCTCGATACGTTGAGAACCTATCCTCGATAGCTTGTGAACCTAAACAGGATACGTTATAGGACCTATCCTCGATAGCTTAAGAACCTAAGCTAGATAGGTTACAAGACCTATCCACGATAGCTTAAGAAGCTAATTTGCCCCCTGCTCAAGTCTTGAAAAGTATAGAAAATCGCGACTTTCTTTGTGTTATTTTACTTATTGCTCGATAAAGACTTTAACTAGATTTACAGTTTTTTCACCTATTATTTTAAGCATATAAATTCCGGAAGCAAGATTAGGTAATTCAATTTTATTTTCGACGTTTTGTGGTGTCAAATGCCCCTCGATATGAATGTTTCCCATTTCATCAGATAGTTCGAATTGTTTTTCATTACTGTTATCAGGCAATTTTATATACAAATAGTGAGTGGTAGGGTTGGGATAAACGGTAATCTCTTTTTGTGAACAGTTATTAGTAACGTCTATGGTATTGCTATAATTGGCAAATTTGCTTTGAGACTTTATTTGCAAACGATACAGAGCTTTGCCATTTTGGGGTTGGTGTAAGTATTGGAATTTTGTTTGTTCACTTTTTCCTGAGAATCGTTCTATTGTAGTCCATTGAATACCATTATTGCTATATTGAAGCATTACCGAATCCTTTTCAGTTACTGCTGCAGTAATAATGTCAATAATGGAAGTGCAATTATTGATATGAACCTCAAATTTTTCAAGCTTAATGGGTAGTGGAAAGCTTGAGGGGGCAACAAGCAAATATAATGTTGCATATGCACAAGATGGAGTAAAGGCATCATCACAAACTTCGTAGACAATGGCAACCGGACCAACAAATGCAGGGTCCGGAGTAAAGGTGTACGAGCCATCTGCCAACAGCGAAAATGAATATTCACCAATCACCATAGATGATTGAGGGCTAACGCTCATACTATTCCCTTCTGAATCAAAATCATTTATCATGACATTAGAATTAGCGCTTAATCCTTGATTAGTTTGCATGTAGTCATCTGATGCATTGGTTGTATTGGCTGCTCCCGGTGCTAATACTGTAACAATTATATTGGCTGTGGCACACTGAGGGATAGCTTGGTTATCACAAAGTGTGTATTGAATCGTATCATTACCTATAAAGTCTAATGGAGGACTATAAGATACAATGCCCGTCGTTAGGTTTACCACGGCCGTTCCTCCATTGATTGAATTACCTGTTGAAACTCCATTTAAATCTGTAATACTGAGACTGCTTGTATCCAAGTGTGTGCCAGGTGTACCAATTGCATCATTCCATAATGCAATAATGTTTACAGAATTATTATAGTTCGTTGTAATGATATCCGTATGTGCTACCGGAGGGTTAGTACTGCCAATAGTATTGTCCAATACCGTTATTGTTAGCATTTCCAATGGGCAAGGGCTTACAGCACCTGATAAACAAACGGGTACATCAAAATGATAAACGCCTGCCAATGTAGGGGTGAAGGTATAACTACCATCAGGATTCATTGTAGGCAAAGTACTGGCAGGGTTGCCAACTGCTGCTACAGGTGTTCCATAGCTAGTGGCAGAAGGTATCACATCATTAGTAGATACATTTCCGTCTATACTCATCCCCACAAAGGTAGCGTTGATATCCGGGAAGGTTTTCAAGCAAGATAATCCTGCCAAAGATGTTGTTGAGCGTGTATCAATAAATGCACCATAAACATCTACATAATCGCTAAGCAAACCTACAGCCAGCAATGAGGATACCGAAATTCTGATTTCATCAAAAGCACTTGTTGTAACAAAACCAAGATTGTAGGAGGAGCCTCCTGGGGTTCCGATGAGTGTTGCCAAAACAGTCAAGTTGCTGAGTGTGCTTCCTGAGTGCGACTCTTGTAGTGTGCCATCTAAATAAGTGCTAATGGTAATAGCATTAAATAAATCCAATAGAACCGGAGGCACAGAGGGTGTTTGAATAACATAGCCGGCAAAAGTACCAATGGGATAGGTACTTAAAGGGTCTAATACCGAAATAGAAGCGTCGGCTGCAACAGTGGCTGCATTGGATAATCTTGCGAAATCGCTGGTGCTGGCAGACACCACATTCCAGGGGTCGCGAACAGCCGCAAGAACTGTGGCAACACCAGACAATCCCGTTCTTTGGCTATTAATTATCGCTGGGAAATTGGGGTTGTTTAAATAATAACTCCTGTTGCAAAAGATATTGGGTGTACAGGTTTTTTCTAAAACTGCACTATAAATTTTAATTGTACCCAGATCTGCTCCTATTAATTGTGTGAATGATATTTTGACTTCATCGAAAGTGACAGTAGCAATGCAGCCCACTATTTGCCTGGTAGTGCTTCCCAGTAAAGAGCTTGTAGCGCCAACGATTAAAGCATTTCCAGAACTTGTCTGTACTAGCATTCCATTATTGTATAATCTAATAGTGGCTGAGCTAATTACAGATGCCAGTAATATTGAGTTTGTTTCGATGTCGAAACCCGCAAAACTATTCACAGGGTAACTATCAAGTGCATTCGCAACAGCAAAATCTGCAGAAGTTGCTACCCCTACAGGTAATATAATACTCGCAAAATTGCTCAGGTCATTGTCCACAGCCCTTTCGCTATTCTCTAAACTACACAATAAACATGCTATACCATCAACTCCTGAATTTTGACCATCTACATAAACCGGGTATTCAGGATTGATGATGCTCGTCAAAGTATTGCATGGGGGAAGAGGAGCAGAACAAAATTGCTTCAGTACTAATCCATACAGACTAATCGTGCCTAGTGGCAAGCCAATTAAATTTGTTGCAGTAATCTTTACCTCATCAAAATCTTGGGTGGTCAATAGTCCAATTGTTGTCCGTCCAGACCCCGAAAGAATAGTGGAATTGGAAGATAATAAACTAGCTCCCGTAGCAACATCTCCGGTTGCAATACCGTCTTTGAACGTAGCAATACTAAAGCTTGATAATACACCAATGCTCAATAATGAAGCTGTTTCAATGTCGTACCCTGCAAATGTTCCGGCGGCATAACTAGTATCATTATCTTTTACAGAAATAGACCCACTTGTGCCAATACTGGCACTGAGATTTATTGATGCAAAATTCAGACTATCGGCATCTATTAAATTGTTTGCATTACTAATGCTGCATAAGCCACAAATAACGCCACTAATGCCCGTATTGCTTGCATTGATAGAAAGTGGATAATTTGGTTTGGTTAATAAAGTAGTAGTGTTACATGCTGGTGTAGGTCCTGTACATAATTTTTCAAAAACAGCATTGTAGACCCTTGTTTCGCTAGCCAGTAATGAAAGTCCACTTGAAGTAAATCGGACTTCATCAAAATCCATTGTGGTTTTGAATCCTACAATTCCTCTACTTCCGCTAGACAACAGTTCGATGGAGATACCTAATCCTGCACCTGAGATGGATTCTTGAAATGAGCCAGACAAATACGTTGAGACAGAAATGTCGGTTAAAAGACTAGTTCCAACAAGACTTGTGTTGGATATTTCAAAACCTGCAAATATACCCGCAGGATAGGTTCCTGCAGCATCCTGCACCGAAATGTATTTTGGTCCTAATGAAAGTAATACTTGTCCAATTCTTGCATAATCTGTGGTAGAGCTACTTATAGCATTGCCTTCATCCAATACACCTCCAACGGAAGCATAAGTAAATACAGAGCCGCCACTGCTATTTACACTTAAAGATGGGTGTAATGCTGATGTATTCATTCTTTCTGCTGTGTTACACGTCAATGTGCTTACTTGTCCTATTGCTATATTTTGAAAACTATTGACGGTTAATAGCACAAATAGAATTATACAACATTTCAGGGAATTGAGTAAGAACTCAAGAGTTGAATTACAGAAATTTTTTTTCATAAAATCGGATTTATATCGAGATCAGTGAATGCCTTTGCAGGCTAATATGAACGCAACCGCAAAAAATAAGAATCTAGAGCTTTCAATAAGCAGGGCTATACGATAGGGCTTACATAGCTCATGAAAATGAGCACAAGTTTTTCTGCATCAATTTTTACAACGAAAAATTGATGTTTGAATTTTAGTACAAATAATATTGATGGAAGGGTTTGTTATTCTGGTTTTTCAACAAAAGGAGGAGAGGATACAATTTATCAACCCTCCTCCTTCGGCTTTACATTTTGAGAATTTGAAATTCGGTGCGTCTGTTTTTTTGATGCTGCTCTTCGCTACATTGTTTACAATCGCTACATTCATCTATTGGTGCAAATTCACCAAAACCTTTTGACTGCATTCGCTCTATTTCAATCCCACTTTGGTTCAGATATTTTACTACAGAAGCGGCACGTGCTTGTGATAATTTTGCATTGTATGTATCTGAACCTCTGCAGTCTGTATGCGAATTGATTTGAATATTAAGACCTTTGTTTTGTTGCATCAATTCCAGCAAACGGTTCAAAGATGGTTTGGCATCTTCTCTGATATTTGCCTTGTCATAATCGTAGTAGATATTTTCGATTCGGATAATGGCTCCTACTTCTAATTTTTTCATGAAGATAGTATCCCGAATTCCGTCGTTAGAACCAGGGATAATACCCTTGGTTGAGATAAATTTTTCGTCACTGTAATAATTAGGTTTAACAGCATAAACCTGATATTCAGCGTTGGTTTGCAAATTGCTATTAAACCCCTCTCCTGTTGGTATTGATAAAGTATCAGGCTTTTTGTCACTGTTTATTTTTGTAAGGACAACCCATGGATTTTCTATCGGCTCCATTGTTGCCCTATCAAGAATCAACGCATTGTAAGAGATTTGAGTATTGGGTTTTAATTTTACGAATTTGGTAATGGTGTCTTTGCTTCGTTTAGAAATTGTAGACAATTCAATTGTTTGTGATTCGTAGCCCAAACGATTTATTTTTGCTACATAACTAGTTTGCGGATAGAGTCTCGATAATATTGAACCGCTATTGCCTGTAGTGAGGTTTCGCTTGTCTGGGATGCTCTCCAGAACTATGTTACATCCATTTATTGGCTTTTCAGAATACTCATCAACCACTGTAATGGAAGCATAAACTTCTTGACGCATAAATTGGTAGATGTTATCTCCTCCTTTAGGGGCTACACGGTTGGATGCAAAGTATCCTGTGCTTCCATCTGCAGTAAGAATCAAAGACATGTCATCTGCCGCAGAATTGATTGGTGTGCCCAATTGTTCTGGTATTGAAAATACGTTATCACGAGGATTCCAAGTAGACTTGTAAATATCTAAGCCACCCAGATTTGGCCAACCGTCTGAAGAAAAATATAGTGTTTCATCATCATGCAAATATGGAAACATTTCTTCTCCTTCTGTATTGATTGTTTTACCCAGATTTGTTGGTGTTGACCACGCACCTTTTTCATCTCTTGTACAAATGTATAAATCTGTTCCACCTCCTGCACCATTAGGCATGTCTGACGAGAAAACCAGAGTTTTGCCACTTGGGCTGATACTGGGATGTGCAGTTGAATAGTTTTTACTGTTAAATGAGAAGGGCTTTATAGTGCCAAATTTGTTGTTTACATTATCATATCCATTGGCAACCATTATTTGTAAATGCACTACGTTGTCGGCACCTTTTCGAACATTATCAACCAACAGAGTATGGACAAAGTTGGTGCGTGTGAAATAGGCTTCTTTGCCATCTGCAGAGAATACAATTGGACCATCGTGAAATTTAGTGTTCAAGTTCGTTCCCATTTTTTTAAACTCTTCACCACAGTTCCCTATACTGTCACATACTAAAGAGTATATATTGTAGTATGGGTTACCTGTCCAATGGTCAGTTTTCTTTCTACCCTTGATTACTGTATCTGCAGTAATTAGTAATGAACCCTCGCGAAGAAAAGGGCCGAATTCATTACCGTCAGTATTAAAATTCATAAACCTGGTAGAGCCTTCAGGTATTTTAGCGTAGGTTTTTGGTGCTTCTTTTGCACCATTAATTAAGTTGACAACCCTTCTGTCTTCGGGATATGCTTTTTGATATTCCAGTAGCCAGGGAAGCGCATCCTGATATTTCTGAAGTGAAAGTAATGTTTGTGCATAATGTAGTTTGGTAATAGGTTGTGCACCACTCATCGACACTGCTTTAGCATAATATACTACTGCTTTTTGTGGATTTTTAATGAGCCTGTAACAATCACCTAATTGAGCATAAACATCCAAATCATTTACAGTAGAAACTACTTTTTCATAGTAAGGTATTGCTTCATTAAAGGCCAAATGTTCATACAGATATTTGGCTTTCATCAAGTCAGCATTAGTTGATGCTGCCTGGAGCGGAAAATGTAAGAATGATGCCAGTAAAAGCGTAATTGATAATTTTGAGTATAGAGAATTCATCTGAAAAGTCTTTTGAAGTGAATAAACTGATTAAAATAATTTGATAAAACGAGGATTGATATACTTGTTATTATCTCTTATAAAATCAAAACCTACTGTTACTTCATGCGAACCGCCATTAAAGCCATTCAACACTTTCGTGGTATAGTCATATGAATAACCTGCATTAATATTTTTTGAAATTTGGAGATGTACTATTCCTGCAATTGATTGGTCTGTACGATACGTTACCCCCAGCATTAGACGGTCGTAGAAAATAGCCGATAGATTAAAATCTGCACTTACCGGAATTTTGTAGTTTGCATTTCCTGCATAGCGCAATAAGGCTTGTGGCTCTAGTTTGAAATTTTCACTCAAAGTAAATACGTAACCTCCACTTAGGTAGTAAGCACGTACCTGTTTAGCAGCTTGGTTGCCTGCGGAAGAACTACTTTTGTCATAAGTGTTTTCTAATAAATTAGGTATAGAAGCTCCCAAGTAGAATTTATCTCCTCTCCAATAAACGCCAGCGCCAAAATTGGGTAAGAGTTTGCTTTTTACATCTTTGGTCAAAGAATTATCGCCAGACTGATAAGGATTTAATTCGCTGTATCGTGCTGATAGCATCGAAGTACCGGCTTGCAGGCCAAATGACAACATTGTTTTCTTGAGTGCGATACGATAAGCATAATAGGCCATGATATTCGTGTTGTCAATGACCCCTGCAGATTCATTTGATACACTGAGACCTAAGGCTACATGCCTGAACGATTTCATATAGCTGCCTACCGGGCCATCAATACTCACACTAAAGCTACGTGGAGCACCATTAATGCCTACCCATTGATTTCGGTATAGGGCATTAACACAAGTAGCCTCTCTACTACCTGCATACCCCGGGTTGTAGATGAGTTTATTGTACATAAACATGGAGTAATGCGGGGTAATTGTTGTCTGTGCTTTTATAGCCATTGGAGCAGTAATAGAAAGCAAAATGGCGGTATATTTTAGGAGTTGTTTCATTGTTTAATGTTTTTTGATTGACAGAAATAATTTTGAGTTAGCGTTGAATCAATAAAGCACCTTTGAATATTCCTTCACCCCCAGCTTTATTTGCTTCGTTCAATCGGAGGATATAGTAATAAGTGCCAGTGGGTAGTATCGCACCAGTTTTTGAATTGACACCATTAAAAGTATTGTTGTAGCCTATTTTTTCATACACCAAATCGCCCCATTTATCAACAATTTGGACTTGACTGTTGGAGTAGAATTCAATACCCTCAATTACCCAACTATCATTTTTTCCATCACCATTGGGCGTTATGACATCGTG
Organism: Bacteroidota bacterium; assembly: GCA_040387755.1. Lineage (GTDB taxonomy): Bacteria > Bacteroidota > Bacteroidia > Chitinophagales > Chitinophagaceae > Rurimicrobium. The sequence goes on from JAZKDB010000001.1 coordinate 452,335, forward strand.
AATATTGATAGTCATGTCACAGTTTATCTCATCCACAATTATTGATGCTGTTGCTAAGCAGTTTTTGGCATCCGAAACAGTTACACTATATGTTTTTGCTGATAGATTTTGAATGAAATCACTATTCCCTCCATTACTCCATGCATATTGATAGGGGTTAGTGCCACCAATGACACTGAGCTTAATAGAACCATCTGCTTCAGGTAAACAAGAATCTTTAACTACTATTGATGAAATTTTTAAAGAATCTGGTTGAGTAATTACAATGTTACTGCTATCAAAGCAACCTGTTTTTGTATCCGTCACTTTTACGTTATAAATACCCATACTAAGCCCTGTACGCTGGGCTGACGTATTTCCATCCGCCCATTTATAGGTATATGCTCCTGTACCACCTCCAACTGTTACATTTATACTACCATCAGAACCTCCATAGCAACTAATACTCATTATTTGAGCATTGGATTTAATAGGACTGGCTTTTTCAATATTTGCATTATTATTATCTACGCAGCCTGCATTGTCTGTTACATTGAGATTATAAGCGCCGGAAGCCACACCAATCAGATCTTGGGTGATTGCACCATTAGACCACATATAATTGTATGGCAACGACCCTCCGGTTACACTCACGAATATAGCTCCCGATAAACTGTCAACACATCCAACATTTTTAACAGAGTCTAATTTGATGGTTACAGGATTGGAGTTATTAATACCAATGTTTGCACTGAGTTGTGCCGAACAACCAATAGCATCGGTTACATTAAGTAAATAGCTACCTGATGGTATAAACATTAAGTCTTTAGTGATAGCACCATTAGACCACGAATAAGAATAGGGAGCAACACCGCCCGAAACAATTACTGAAATACTACCAGAGCTGCTTCCGATACATTTGGCATCAACAACAGAATTTGTAGAGACCTTGATTTGGTTTGCTGTATCCACTTTAACAACGGCACTATATTCTTCACTGCAACCCACAACATCTTTTACCATAAGTGTATAATTCCCCGGTATAATATTTACAATATCCTGGCTTGTGGCACCGTTTGACCAATTATAGGTATATGGTGGTATTCCTCCTGTCACTGCTACATTTATTGCTCCTGAAGCATTACCACTGCATCCTGCATCTTTTATAGATACGCCACTAATACTAATTGATTTGCTTGCGTCTACTCCAATTGTAGCACTCATTGTTGCGGTACAGCCATTTGCGTCTTGAACACTAAGGGTATAAAATCCGGGGATGGCATTTAGCAAATCTGCAGTTGTGGCGCCATTTGACCACGAATAAGCATATGGTGCTTTCCCGCCTTTAATACTTACATGAATAGCTCCATTAGCCCCTAGTAAGCAACTGGCACCACTAATAGAATCAGCCGAGACAATTATTTTTTTAGAAGTATCTATGCCCACATTTGCAGACAAAGTTTTGGAGCATCCTGCAGCATCAGCAATAATCACTGAGTAAACGCCCGGGCCAGCATTGAGGATGTCTTTTGTTGATGCCCCATTTGACCATAAATATACATATGGTGCTACACCACGTGAAGTAGATACAAATATTTTCCCTGATGCACTTCCGATACATCCTGCACCTTCAACTGAATCAATTGCGGCTTTTATGGAACGACTAGTGTCGATACCTAATGTTGCTCCAGAATTTGCTTTACATCCTTTTGTATCGGTAACTGCTACAGTGTATGTACCTGGAATAACGCCTGATAAGTCGGACATCGTCGTTCCGTTAGACCAAATATAGGAATAGGGTGAAGTTCCTCCGGAAGCCGTGATATACAATGCAGCACTCGCTCCCATACTACAGCCCGCTCCTAATGTTGAATCAACTTTTACTACTAATGTTTTCGAAGTATCAAAGCTTAAATTTACGATTAATTGACCCGGACATCCATTTGCATCTGTAGCAGTAAGTACATGAGTGCCGGGATTAACATTAACTAAATCTTCGGTTACAGAACCTATTGACCAGGAATAGGTATAAGGGGATAATCCACCACTTACACTGGCAAATATCTTTCCATCTGCACTTACAGCACATGTAGGTCTATGTAAAGAATCTAAAGTTACTGTCACACCTGAGCCTGTTACCGGTACTGTTGCGTTCAATAGTAAAGTACAGCCATTGTTATCTGTAACGGTTAGGGTATAGCTTCCTGCAGTCACAGAAGAGAGGTTTTTTGTACTGGCAACAATTGTTGCTCCTTTTTTCCATTGATAGGAGTAAGGTATAGAACCACCACTAACACTTACATATACAGCGCCTGAAGCACTACTGGCACAACCGGATGCTTTAGTAGAATCAACTGTAGCATTTAATGAAACAGCCGAATCTATTGTAATCATTGCATTCACCTGCTTGGTACATCCTACGGCATCGGTAACTGTTAATGTATAATTTCCTGCGATAACATTAATCAGGTCTTTTGTAGTAGTTCCGCCAGGAGTCCAAGAATAGCTTAGAGGAGTTTTTCCCCCGCTTACTGTCACATAAGCACTTCCGTTAGTTGCCGTATTGCAAGTTGCTTTTGTAATTGACGACAAGTTTGCATTGAGCAATTTTGAAGAATCTGTTTGCAGTATTACTGAAATCGTGGCAATGCAACTGTTTGCATCTGTTACGGTAAGGGTGTATGTTCCTGCAACTTTACCATTAAGGTCTTTGATGGTTTCTCCGCTTGACCAAGAATAACTATAGGGAAGGCTACCTCCTGTTAGAGAAACGGTTATCTTCCCATCCGCAGCACTGACACATGCAGTGTTTTTTTCTGGATTTGCAATTATACGCATTTGGCTTTTTGCCGTCAAAACTGCTTGGTATACCGAAATACAATTAGTCGTTGTATCTGTGACTGTTAATGTATAAATGCCAGGCTTTAAACTGGTCAGATTTTTAGATGTAGACCCGGTTGACCAAGAATAGGTATTGTAAATTCCAGTTGCAGTTACAGATATGCTTCCATTGCCATTAGTACCGCAATCTGGTTCTGTTAATGCTAACGTCGCTGAGGGGCCAGTACTATCTGTAAGTGTGTAGACCTCTTGTTTACTGCAACCACTACTAACATCGGTGATTGTAAGTATATACGTGCCCGATTGTAATGCAGTAATAGAAGAGGAAGTTGCTCCTGTACTCCAACTATAATTGTAAGATCCAGAGCCACCACCTACTGAAGAAATAGTAATAGAGCCATTTTGCTTTTTACATCCAGGTTTTACAATTGTTGCTATCGGACTCAGGCTGCTATTATTTGTAATTACAACTGCCAGTGCTTTAGAGCAGGAATTTGCAACATCTTTTACCACCACATAATAATTGCCAGCTTTTAAGCCAGTTACCGAAGAGGTAGTGGCACCTGTACTCCATGTATATGAATATGTTCCGCTTCCACCACTTATAGATAATGATGCAGCGCCGTTTGGAGAGGAACAAGAAGTTGAATTAGTGATAGAAGGGGTAATAGAAAAAGAACTATTACCATCACCAATAGCTACTGTATCAACTATTTGACAACCAGAAGTAACATCTGCAATACTAACTGTATATATACCAGCGGGGACAGCACTAAGCCCTGAGCTAGTTGCGCCATTTGACCATAAGTAGGAGTATGTACCACTACCTCCGATTACTGTTAAAGTTACTTTGCCATCAGCCTGATTACAAGAAGATGTATTAACAATTGCAATTTTTGAAGTCAATGTATTGGAAGCTAGAATACTAAAGGATTTGTTGTAAGAACAATTATATAAATTGTCTTTAACTATGCAGGTGTAGATACCAGCCTTTAGTCCTGTAATTGATGAAGTAGTGCTTCCATTTGACCATTTATACGAATAAGTCCCACTGCCACCACTTACACTAAGGCTTATTCCTCCAGAAGCTGTATTGCTGCAAGTAGTAGGAGTAATAGATGAAGTGATATTCAGTTTGTTTTGCACTACGGTAATAGTGTCTGATCCTTTGCAGGAATTAGAATCCGTGACGGAAATATAATATTTACCGCTGTTTATAGATGAAATACTACTAGTTGTTGCTCCTGTATTCCATGTTTGAGAAGCGTAAAGAGAGCTGCCTATATTTAGGACCCCAGTTGCTCCAAGGCACAGAACAGAATCTCCAATTATAATAGGTTTAGGATTTGCATTGACAGTAACACCAATTGGTATTGAGCGACGGGTGCAAGAAGCAGAATCAGTTACTTCAACATAGTATGTCCCGCTTGTAGATACAGTAATCGAAGAGGTAAGCGCCCCTGTGTTCCAGACGTAATTGGTTGCACCCAATGAATCAAAGGCGGTCAATGTTACACTGTCGCCAGTACAAAATGACGTTTTACCACTTGTAGAAACTGTAACAGGAGGTCGGTTTATAGCATAATGAAAACCGTTATACACCCTGATGTTGGATAACAAGCCTAATACAGCAGTTTTTAGTAACCTTATTTTTGAAATCCGATAAGTGCCTGATGTGGTAATAAAACCAACAGAATACCGATTAGTGGTGCCGGATAATAGTTTTAAGCCAAGAACTGAAGAGCCGGATTTTGTTTCCTTTACTGCTCCTGAGGCATCATAAGTAATTATAGTAAGCCCTCCCAGTATATCAACATCTAATAAACCAGAAGTTGCGGCTACAGTAAAACCAACATAATCACCGGGTTTGCCATTTTGTGGGAAACTAAGGTCTACGTATGAAGTTCCTATTCCCAGAATACTGATTAAAGTACTCATTGTAGCATAGTTATCTGGATTGGAATCAACAATTCTGTCTGTATTGTCGACAGAGGCTAATAAAGGTGTTGCTCCGGAGCCTACAACAGTATTAGCATAAACCGGAGGACAAGGCCGTTGAAAATAAATTCCATAAACCCTGAATTCTGAAATCAAACTGGCACTAAGAATATTATTAAATTCGACTTTAGCTTCTTTAAACGTAAAATTTGAAGTAATATCCGTTGCAAATTTGATGTTGTATACATTGGTTCCGGGCGTTAACAAGTTTAATTGTAGCAGACTACTTCCCGAAACCGTGGCTACAGGAGTAGTTCCTGCCGAATCATAAAGTTTTATTGTTATATCATCAAGTAGGTCCACACTTAGAATACTACCCGTATCTTGAACTGTAATATTAATAACATCGCCGGCATTTCCTCTTTCAGGGAAGCGCACCCTAAAATCTGATGTTGTGAGCACTCCAACGGCAAGCGATAATTTTGCATAATTAGTAGGCGATGTATCTACTAACCTGGATGCATTTTGAAAGTCAGAGCTATTACTTATTAATTGATTGGCATAAACATCATATTGTGCATAGGCATTATCAGTTAATGAAAAAAATAAAATTAATGAAAATGACAATGTGATTAGTATTGGTAATTTTCTCTGTCTCATAAGATATAATTTTGGAGTTTCGAATTAGAATTAATTGGTTGTTTTTATATTACTGAGACAAAACTAATTATTGACATTCAATATATCATATTTATTTAATGGCAATTATTCAGTTGTATAAACTAAATTTATTTAAGCCAATTAGATATTTAAAATTTTGCCATGAATTTTAGTCACCAAAAGTAAACCAAGTATAGATTTGATTTTAGTATATGTATTTTTAAATTTTGCCTTTGTCATTTTATAGTATTATTCTTGTATTCAGCGAGAAAAACCGACAATGGACTGCCCAAATTGTAATAGTAGATTTTATGTTAAAAATGGAATTATTAAAGGTGTGCAACGATATAAGTGTAAGAATTGCAAGTACAATTTTACGGTTGAACAAAAGTCAACAGCAATTGATTTCTATAAAAAAAGAATTGCCCTCATTCTTTATTTAGAAGGGGTAAAAGTGCACCAAATAGCTCATCTTCTTGAAGTTAGCCATGTGTCTATACTAAAATGGGTAAAGAAATATGGAAATAACCTGGCGGCATTACGCGCACAGATAAACTTGCATTCTAGTGATCCTGATGAACTGGAGTAAGTATTGCTGTTTTTAAGTTAGATAGAAATAAGTCTCAAATTGTAAAGCATTTGAGCACTTAACTATTTTGGAATTAATCAGGATCATTTCATCAAAGTAAATTTAACCCCCTAAATTTTGAGATAATCAGAATCTATTGTTAGTTACAGATTGTTTTTTTCGCTTATTAAATTATTAAATAATCAACTACTTTAATAACAATTAAACAATGAAATAAAATCTAATTTTTTTCATCATTTATTTTTTTTGAAATTAGTTGATTTGAATACAAAAAAACACATTCGATATATTTTCCCGTTAAAAAAAATACTCTATATCTAAATAGTATCAAGAAAGGACTTTTCATCCGTTTGTTTCGAGAAAAGGAGCAAGCATATTCGACTAAGGGTTCTATTCAATTTTTGAAAAAAAATGAGGTTCTGCTTTATCATAGAAGAAATTGACCAGGAAATGTTTGAGAAGTACAGGCAGAAATTCCCTACAGAGCGTGTACAACTGGAGCAAGAATTGGCAAAGGGCAGCAATAGGGTGTCGAACCTCGATAAATGTATCGAAACAGCCATTCAGTTTTCAATGAAACTAGCGTCAATGTGGACTCTTGGAGGATTATCAAACGAAACAGAAGCTACAGTATTTGCTGTTTCCTGAAGGTGTTGTTTACAACAAGAAAAACGACCAATGTCGAACCCCTAGAGTGAATGCAGTATTTGGCTATATCCTAGCATTATCAAGCCTTTCGGGAAAAAAAATAACGGGAAACATTTCAGATGATGAAGATGTTTCCCGTTTTAGTAGCGAGGTCAGGGATCGAACCTGAGACCTTTGGGTTATGAGCCCAACGAGCTACCGCTGCTCTACCTCGCGATGAACTGCGAAAGTAGCCTAAATAGTCTTTGATGCCAAATAAACTATTGATTTTTAGCTTTTTTTGTGTATTTGATAACAAAAAAAGGGAGCAAAATTATTTGCTCCCTTTTTTGTATTTGTATGTTAATTTATTCCACTACCAGTTTTTGTGTTGCAGTGGTTTCGCTTTGTGTCAGTGTTATCAGATAAACACCTGATGCCGGAAATGTACTACGTGCAATTTCCTGTTGAATAAAGGTATTAGGTGTATACAGGAATTTTTCCTGCATGATTACTTTGCCTGTAACATCGCGCACCATAATGGTTGCTTCGCCGTTTGTACCGCTTGTAAAACAAAGTTTTGTGTTGCTATTGGTAGGGTTAGGAAATAGTTTTATTTCATTTTTATTCTCTGCTACATTTTTAATTTCTGTAGTCCAGGGAGAAACGGTGAAATTATCAAAGTACAAATTATTGCCTCCTACAGTTGGCCAGTAGCGGAAGCGGAAGAATGTTCTGCTTGTACGCATGGCTGTGGGGATATTAATCGTTTGGGCACGCCATTGGCCAGCATTGGTTGGCGCAAATTCTGTAGACTGTACTGAATTGTTGATGATATCACTAAAGTTCATTGTCGTAATTCTTGTCCAGCTATCACCACAGTTGGTGCTGGCAAATATTTGCAAAGAATCGTTGTAATTGCTGCTTGGAGTAAGGCAACCTGCAGTATAAAAATTAAGATTTGCTGCGCCCGAACCACTGGTTACTGAAGTAATGTCAAATGCAGGTGTATAAATGTCGTCAAAATCTCCGTCCTGCAATTGAGTATATCTTTCTGGGTAAGGACGATCATCAAAAGAGCGATAGCATATACAACCAGATCCGTTTGGATAACCATTTGATGAATTAAATTCCCATTTGAAATTATTTTTGTAATGGTTGAACATCGGCCAATCTTTAAAGTCGCCAGTACTTGTAAAGTAATTTGCATATCCGTTTTTGTAAGCAGTAGTAGAAGCCACATATACTGCATCGCTGATGATGGTGCTGGTACCTGTATTATTTCCGGTTGCATCCAATTTAATAGTGGCCCAGCCTGCATCTTTAAAGCTGTTGGTAACAGAGCCTATCATTACAGAAGAACTGGTACTGGTAGGATTATTACTAAATGTCCAGGTTACATTGGTAATTGTATCATTCCAGCTTCTGTTGCGAAACTGAAAATTTGTAGTTGAATTTTGGCATAGAAATACAGCTCTTTCGGATGTTGGGCCGCCCCAACTGAACACTCCTTTTTCAACAGAGAAATCTGCAATCGGTTTTAAATCTAGTCTTGGAGCAAGAGCTCCGGTTGCAGCCAGATTGGCCGGACTAAATAGATTATTTCTTCCTGCTATACTGCTGGTTAAAGAGGCTCTCATTCTGTCTGCCTGCCCTTGTGTAAACATTTTTTGGCAATACGAATAATCCATGATATTCTGAGTATTGGAGGTGTCTGCTGCCAAAGTACTGTTGGGGTGGTATACACCAAAAGGGTCTGTATAGCCTGTTGCACATCGTGTGTCATAAAGGTCGGCAGCAAGACAACTGGTATGGCCATAGGTAGGAGGAGTATCGCTAACGCCATCATCGCCACAAGCCACACCAGGGTTATTGGTGTTACCCCAAGTATGGGCCAGATTTAGAGAATGACCAAATTCGTGAGGAATAGCTTTGTCATAATTAATATAAGTATACACGCCGATAATGCCATCAAAATGTGGAATTCCGGCTCCAGTAGATGGATAGTAAGCATAAGCAGCAGCTCCGGAGTGGCTTGCTTCGAATTTATTGACAAACCAAACATTGATGTATTTATTATTAGGCCAATAATCTACTTTAGCCTCATCGCTACCTCTGGTGGTCATGTATGATTGACGACGGGTAATACCTTTTGTTGCATTTCCTGAAGGATCTTTTGTGGCTAATCTTAATCTGATTTCAGGATTGCCGATATACTTTTTGAAGTTAGGCAATACATCCACCGTATCACTGTTTTGCTTGTTGAAAACCACATCCCAATAGGCTACAGCGTCAAATATTTCATCATCAGTGATGTATTCTGCACCATAATCGTGTACAATATGCACAACAACGGGTACATCATATACTGTAGCGGTTGTTTTGCCATATTTAAGTGCTGATGATTTCTCTTTTTCAAGTGCATCCTGAATTGCAGCACCAAGTTTTATCTCCCATTCCTTGATATCGGGATGGCTTTCACGTAATTTATTGCAAACGTCATCAGTTCCACATGTCATTTGTGCTTTTACTGGTGCAGAGAATATAAGAGCTGATGCCAGCAGGTAAAGTATTTTTTTCATCGGATTTTAATGTTTTTTCAAATTGGCTCGAAGTTATTGTATATAAACGTAAAAAAGCCAGCAAGCGTATAGAATGTGGTCAAAACTAATATTGATGTGGAGAAAGTTTTTCCTTATACTGAAAATGTTAAATATATTTTCCTATTACGGGCAATTTTTTCATCTGCTCACGCTCCAGCCAGAAAGTAATCATTATAAAGCTTGAAAATAAAACAATGCCACTAAATAACTGAGCGATAGAAGAATCTACACTGTTATTGACCAGAATCTGTACCCCAAACAACACCAGCATTATTGTGAGGTAAATACATATACGTCGAATAGGATAGGGGATAGGATAATAGCTTTGACCCACAGCATAGGCTAAAACCATCATCGTAAAATAACAAATCAAAGTGGCCCAGGCACAGGCCATCATTCCGTAATGAGGTATAAATGTTATGTTGATGATTAAAGTAAGCGCAGCTCCGACAAGTGTGATATAGGTAATCTTATCCATGTTGTCCGAAATTTTCAATCCGGCAATCAGGTTGTAGTAAATGCCCAGACAAACATTTGCCAATAACAATATGGGTACAATGCCTAATCCACTCCAGTAACTTGGTGCAATAAAATTTCTCCATACATTGAGGAATAAAGCAGTAAAAAGAAAGGCAATACAAAGAGTTATAACAAACCATTTCATGACGACCGCATAGGTAGCCGGAGCATTTTTTTCGGCGGCCTGTTTGAAAAAGAAGGGTTCTGCACTCATCTTAAATGCCTGAATAAACAAACTGATAAATATGGCAATCCTGTAATTAGCGCCATATACACCTACAGCGGCCTTAGCTGCAGCCTCTGTGCCGGAGTAGAATTCATTCAGCATCAGTCTGTCCATAGTTTCGTTGATCATTCCTCCTAATCCTACAATAATCATAGGAGAACCAAAACGCCAAAGTTTGTTCAATAATTCCTTATCTATTCCAAAACTGAAGTCTTTCCATTCTCTGAAAAGCAAAAAGAAAGTCAGCACCGATTGTGCAATATTGGGTAATAGCAAAAGCCCTCCTTTGCTGTGGCTTTTATACCAAAGTGTAAATTCTGAAGAAGGATGAGCATCTGCATATTTTTGTCCGGCGTATAAGATGAATACAGTCAATATCAAGTTTAAGATGATGCCGGATACTTTAATCACTGCATATTTGCGAGGTCTGTTTTCCTGCCTCAGTTTGGCAAATGGTATAGCCGAAAGTGTATCAAATGCAATGATGATAACCGCCCAGGTAATGTATTCAGGGTGATTCTCTTGTGCCAGTAAATTAGCAATGGGCTGACGAAACAGAATAAATAATACACTTAGTAATAATGTACTGAGCAACAAGGTGCTGAAACTGGTACGAAATAATGTCTGCTTATCTTCTTTGTTGGCAGAGAAACGAAAATAGGCCGTTTCCATACCATATGTAAACACAATATTGGCTAACGAAATACCTGAATATAAAATACTAAAATCGCCATAAGCCTGCTGGCCTTTGCTGTCGGGCAGCAAATAGGTAATGATGGGCGTTTGCAAATAACCAATAAAGCGGGCTGCAATACTGCTTAGTCCATACCAGAGCGTTTGCGAGGCTAGATTTTTTAATGAAGACATTTGTGTTTCAAAAGTAAAATTTAATTGGGATTTATCTGTTTGGAATTTCTTAAATCCTGTTGCTTTACCCAAATTACAAATTAACTTCGCAACAAACATTCTACAAGCGTGGCGCAACCTATTGGTATTTTCGATTCGGGCTTCGGCGGATTAACAGTCTTCCGTTCTATTATTCAACAATTGCCTGATTACGATTTTATATATCTCGGAGATAATGCCCGTTCACCATACGGCAATCGCTCCTTCGAGACAGTCCATGAATATACTTTGCAATGTGTCGAGTGGTTTTTTCGTCAGGGATGCCCATTGGTTATTTTGGCTTGTAATACGGCATCCGCCAAGGCATTACGAAGTATCCAGCAAAATGATTTACCCAAGATAGATTCGGAAAAAAGAGTTTTGGGTGTTATCCGTCCTACCGCAGAGTTAATCGGTAATTATTCCATTTCAAAATCTGTAGGAATTTTAGGCACAAAGGGTACCGTATTGTCACAATCTTACCCTATAGAAATAGCCCATTTTTTTCCCAACATCAAAGTGAGTCAGCAAGCCTGTCCTATGTGGGTTCCGCTGATAGAAAACGGCGAGCATCATAGTGCCGGAGCTGATTATTTTATTGAAAAAAATGTTTGCGAATTGATGGCTCAAGATGTCAATATTGACACTATTTTGTTGGCCTGTACCCATTATCCTTTAATTCAGCAGCAGATACAGAAATTTTTGCCCAGACATATTCAGGTCATCAGCCAAGGCGATATTGTTGCAAATAGCCTAGTAGATTATCTGCACAGGCATCCGGAAATGGAGGAAAAGCTTACAAAAAGTAAATCTGTCAGCTTCTTTACTACCGACGATACGGCCAGTTTTGATGCACATGGCTCTACCTTTTTTGGCTCTCCAATTCAATCGCAGTTTGCAGATGTAACAGTTTAGGTTTTTCGAGGCTTCTTTTTGGCTGCAGGAAAAAGTACGTTATTCAAAATCAAGCGATAACCAGGCGAAGTAGGGTGAAGGGATAAGTCGGTGTGTGGGTTTCCGACAAGGTGGCGGTAATCTTCAGGGTCATGTCCTCCATAGAAAGTCCATGTTCCTTTTCCGAATTCGCCATGGATATAACGAGCCTCATTGGCACTCTTATTTTCTCCCATTACCAATACACTTGACTTAAGGACATCTTTGCGAAAAGTAGTGGTTTGTCCCCAAAAGCCTTTGACAATATCAGTATGATTTTGGCATAGCATGGTAGGTACAGGGTCAAATTTTGCCGAGAAACTGAATAAGGTGAAATAATCAGTCTCCATAGGCACCCGACGGAAGTTGGTATTGTCTATATTGGAATATTCGTATTCAGCAGGGTTTTGAGAAATAACAAAATCTTTGAAGGCAAAGCATTGGCTAAAATCCAGCTGCTGTTGTGCTCCGGGAGCAATGGGATCCCCGTCAAATGGCACATCACATATATCCGTATTTTGGGCGGCCAGTGCAATGTCATAACTATCAGTTGCAGAGCACATGGCAAATAAATAACCACCACCTGCAACAAATTCACGGATTTTTTTAGCTACCGAAAGCTTAAGTTTGGACACTTTTTTGTACCCGTTTCTCTGGGCTATTGATTCACTCAATTTCACATCCTCCTGATACCAGCTCGCATATCTGTAGGCCCCCCAAAATTTCCCATACTGCCCCGTAAAATCTTCGTGATGCAGATGCAGCCAATCGTATTCGGGCAATTTCATGGCCAATACTTCGTCGTCGTATATTTTGTCAAATGGAATTTCGGCATATTCAAGAACCAGTGTAACGGCATCATCCCAGGGATGTTTGCCGGGAGGGGTGTAAACGGCAATTTTGGGCGCTTTCTCCAGTTTGATAATGTCTTCATTATTGTCGGGAGCGCTTATCCTTTCTATTATAGCCAGATATTGTGCCTCCGTAATAATATCATAACTCACGCCACGTAATTTACACAGCCTTTCAATCGGTTCGTTTTGTTCAATAACAAAACTGCCTCCTTTGTAATTTAACAACCAATCAACAGAAATATTCAATTTTAGCGATGCAAATGCAACGCCATAAGCTTTAAGGTGAGCCTTCTGACTTTCTGCATCCATTGGGATAAAAATCCTTGCCGCAAAACTATGTGGAACAATGCCCGATAGAATAACAAGTAGAAATAGAATTTGTTTTTTCACTGAATTAATAGGGATTATAGTCTGTTGACTTTGTGCCAAATTAAGGCATATTATTATATTGCCTGCTGTTTTTTGTGAATTATGGCTCTTTTTTATGAAATTAATTTGGTGTGATTATCCTAATCAAATATATTGAGTTGGGTATGCAACTTTAGAATAATGAGGGTGCAAGATGGTCTTGGTTTTGCATTTTTTTCTGGTGCAAAAGTGTCTATTACTTTTACCCGTGATTATAATTTGTTAGTTGCTACATTTGTCGCACTTTTTACAGAAATCCAATTATGTCGTCTTACAATAATTTTCGGGCACTCAAAGCATTAACCAAAGCTAGTCTTCAGTCAATACTCAAAAGTCCTTCAGCAGTCGTTTTTAGTATTGCCTTCCCTTTGGTTTTTATTATTGCTTTTGGTTTTTTGGGTGGAGGAAAAGGTTTTAGCGTAAAAATTGCAAAGTCGGCAAATTGTGATACGAACAATAAGCTATATCAGGCATTGCGGGAAAATCCATCTATAAAGTGGATTCAAATCTCTGGTGAAAAGGAGTTGCAAAGGGCAATTAAAGACGCAACAGTAACTGCAGTTATAGATATACAGGTGCAGAAGGTACTTAAACCTGCTTTTAAAGTAGAATTGAGTGGTGCAGAATCGCAGGGAGATAAGTTGGTGCAATTGCGTTCTATCATCAATGAAACAGTCCAAAATCTGAATCCTGAAATTGCTCAGAAAATGGCAGATCAGGCAGGTGTGACCATATCTGCTGCAAAAATGCGCGAATTCAAGACCATAGATTTTATATTACCAGGTCAATTAGGGTTTTCACTATTAGCCGGCAGCATTTTTGGCACTGCATTTATATTTTTCAATATGCGCCAAACCCTTGTATTAAAGCGGTTTTTTGCTACCCCTGTCCGCCGCGAAGTGATTGTGTTAAGCGAAGGTATTGCACGTATGGTTTTTCAGATACTTACCGCTTTTATCATTATTGGTGTAGGGTATTATGCGTTCGACTACCATCTCGTACATGGTTTCGGCACGGTGCTACAAATGATTATACTATGTACTATTGGTGTGATGGTGTTTATGGGCTTTGGTTTCGCAGTAAGTGGTCTTGCTAAAAGTGAATCCTCTATTCCTCCTTTGGCCAATATGATTACGATGCCTCAGTTTTTACTGGCCGGAACTTTTTTTCCCATTGACAATTTCCCGAAATGGCTTCAGCCATTGTGCAACATCATGCCTTTAACTTATCTTAACGATGCCTTGCGCAAAACGGCTTTTGATGGTGCAAGTTTTTGGGATGTAAAAATTGATGTTTTGGTATTACTGATTTGGGGCGTTTTGGTTTATGTGTTGGCCAGCAGGGTTTTTAAATGGGAGTAATTTTAAATTTTTAGGGTTAGTAATGAGCACAGTAAAATTTGCAATAATAGGATTAGGAAACATTGGTAAACGTCATGCCGAGCATATACAGCTGCAGGCTAACGCTGAGTTGGTCGCTGTATGCGACATTGACCTGTCCAAGTCCGGCTCGTTTTCTGTTCCTTTTTATGAAGATATAGAAAGTCTCTTAGTACATTCTAAAGCTGAAGTGCTTTGTGTTTGCACACCTAATTACCTCCACGAAGAACATTCAATTGCTGGCCTGAAAGCAGGTCTTCACGTAGTGGTAGAAAAACCTATGGCTCTGAGTACTGCTGAATGTGACCGCATGATAGCTGCAGCTGAGGAGGCAGATAAAATGATATTCGCTGTCAAGCAAAATCGCTACAATCCTCCTGTGGTTGCTGTGAAAAAACTGATAGATGAGGGTCGCTTGGGTAAAATCTTTATGGTTCAGGTCAATTGTTTTTGGAATCGTGGCGACAGTTATTACAGTCAGAGTGATTGGCGTGGGAAAAAGGCAAAAGATGGGGGATGTTTATTTACTCAATTCAGTCATTTTGTAGATATTATGTACTACCTCAATGGGAATATCGAGAAGGCATTTGGACTGATTCAGAATTTTGCTCATAAACACAATACAGAGTTTGAAGATACCGGTAGTTTTGTGCTGCAGGCGGGCAATGGCTCTGTAGTGAATTTTAATTTTACCACTTGTTCCTTCGAAAAAAATATGGAAGGCGCCATTACTGTATTTGCCGAAAAAGGAACCGTAAAAATTGGCGGACAATACCTGAATACAATTGAATATCAACACATTGAAGGCGATGCAATCCCTCCTATTAATATTACTGCAAAAAACAACGATTACGGCCTCTATCAGGGTTCTATGAGCAATCATGACAAGCTGATACAAAATGTGGTAGATGTATTGCAAAACGGAGCCAAAATCATGACTACCGCCGAAGAAGGAAGGGATGTAGTCAGAATCATCGAATTGATGTACGCATCAATTAGCTTTCAATCTGAGTAAAGTGTGTATTATCAAATTTATTTTCTATTTTGACGCTAACATTTCCTTTACTCTGAGCGTCACTAGTTTAGGAATCTTTTTTGATGAACCAATATTATTGACTTGACAACCATTTCCACATTCTCTTTGCAGGGAAGCACCCTTGAGGGTGCTGATGGCTTGGCTATGCTCATAAGTCAGTGTATTGCCAATGATAAAAGAGCGCAAAAGCAACTATATGAACGTTTTGCGCCATCTCTTTATGCAAAAATTCGTCGTTATGTAAGCGAGGTGTCGGAGGCAAATGAAATCCTGAATGACAGTTTTTTTAAAATTTTCACTAATCTGACTGCCTACAGCTCTACAGGCTCTTTTGAAGGCTGGATGCATCGTATTACCATCAACACGATAATGGATTTTTTGCGCAAGCAAAAGAGATATAATAAAATGATTAATGACGAAACAGAAGTTGATGAAATGCAAACGCTCATTCCCGAAACCAGCATTGGAAAATTAGCCTATAAGGAATTACTTGCGTTGGTGCATTCGCTACCTGATGCTCAAAGAAGCGTCTTCAATTTATTCGTATTTGATAATTGTACACATAAGGAAATAGGGGAACTACTCAGTATAACAGAAAATAATAGTAGATGGCACTTAAACGATGCAAGACGTAGATTAAAACAAAAATTAGATGCTTTGAAATAAGGCTTTGAAAATGGAAAACAACAAAGGAAATATTGATGAATTTTTTCAGGTGGAGCTCGGTAATTATACCGAGATGCCTCCTTCATCAGTATGGGAAAGTTTGGAAAAAAGGTTAGACCAAAGGTCTGACAAACCCAAAAGAATTTGGTGGCTGTATTTACTTGTCGCTGCTATTTTTGTGGGTGGTTCTATTGCTGCGTATTTCATTGCCAGTCAAAATAATTCTTTAAAACTGTCTAAACATAAAAATGAATCCTTTGAAGGCAATTCATCAAGCAACAGTTTTTCCAATCCCCCTTTATCAGAAATCAACAATGGTATTGTAAACAGCGAATCTAAAATAATAGACGAAGAAGTGAATGGGCCTGCAGTTCCACCACTCTCGGAAAAAAATAATCAGACTTCAAATGCCACTGAAAGCAATAATTTAATTTCAGAAGCTGCATCCACATCGAAATCTAAACATACTAAAGCAGGTCGTTCTACTGAAGCTAAAAATCATACTTCTGAAAATACAGAGGCACATCAAAAGGAGAATGGGCTGGATTCAGGTAATAATAGTACCCCTCAAAATAACTCTCCTGAGAAAATAAATTCTTCAAAAACCAGAGCTGGCAGATTCAATGAAAACAGTTTAGCTAAAAATCAATCTCCTTCCGGAAAACAAAAGGAATCTTCTGAGAATATGGAAAATACCCAATCTCAGCTTGGATCAGGAGAGAATACAAGAGCTCTGAATCAAAAGAAAAAATCGAATGCTGCTCATCAAAGCTCAACAGCAGCAAGTGTTACTGCAACAAAGCCTAAAACTATAAAAGCAAGTTTAAGTAATGATGAAAGATTTGTAGCATCAGCCACCACACCAAAAACGTCCGGGGTAAATAGCAAATCAGGTTCAAATAGTAATTTGAAAGACCCAAAAGAACCCGTTAAAGCGATAACACAAACGAATGATGTTGAAATGTCGGCGAAAAATACAAGTCCTGAGAAATCCGTTGCTAAAAAGCAAAATTCTACTCCACTTGTACAGAATAAAGACCGCGGTTTATCTGCATTTCCTGAAGAGGATGCCGAAGAGCTATCGAAAAATGATGCTATAAAAGATAAGGACTCCGATTTAGAATCAGAGCAAACTACCAATCAAAAGTCTTCAACTTCATCCAAATTATTATTACAAGCAGAAGCTATCGAAAAAGTGCGCTCTTCAAATCCTTTGGCCGCAGCACCGGTGGCTGCAAATGAGATTGATGAAAGCACAGATATTAACGGAAAAGAAATCAAGTCATCGGCAGGCGGCGGTGGCGGTGGGGCAGCTTCAAAAGGTAAAAAAGAGAAGAAGTCGCTGAATATGGCCATAGGCGTAAAAATGGGTTACGAACAAGGAACGCAGAAGTTTACTGCCGGTAAATATGTAGGAACAATTTTTGCAGAAGTGAATTTTAGTAAAAAGCTGAGTTTTGTGATGCAGCCAAGCATTAAGTTTGGTACAGTAAACAGACAAATCTCAGGAGGTAATTTTGATACGTTTGTGAATGCAGATGGAGTCCAGAGTTCGCGGCAGACCGAGGTGGATTCTACTGGTAAGCCAACAGGCTTTTACAACTATTATATCAGCCAGAAGTATGATTCAATGGCACAATCTGCTGTCTTTAAAAAGCAGTTTATAGAAATTGAAATTCCTTTTTTATTTCGATACAGGGTAGACAAAAATTTCTCGGTTTTGGCTGGGGTCAATTTTCTGTTTGGTAAAACATTAGGCTACACTGTTTCGGAAAACAAGTTGTCAGGAGGTTTTATTACTGATTCGGTAATAAAAACCTTAGATACCACCAGCGTTCCTGTGTCCGGAAGGTTTTTTTCCGAAGGTATCAGTGGAAAATCTGCTGCTTCTTCCGACCTTTCTGCCCCTATAAGTCCGGTAAGGTTTGGTTATACCATTGGCTTGTCCTACGTGTTTCGCGAACGCTTGATGATGGATTTGTTGATTCAGCAAAATCTGTCCGGAACTTCTGATATCTCCAACGCCGAGGTGCGCAAAATTTTTGAGCAACCTTATGTAAGGCTGTCCCTTGGGTATACAATTTTTGGGAATAAGAAAAAATAGTCAGATTGTTCTCTAACATTTTTAGAATGTAGTTCGTCTTATTATGGACATCACTATTTTAAAATGTACTAAAAAATTACAGTCATGAAAACTATGAAATTATTTACTGGTTTATTTCTAGGCGCAATTATTGCACTTGCTTCTTGTAAAAAAGAAAATCCGAAAGCTACACCCACGCCGACACCCACTCCTACGCCTACACCAGGCGCGTATTCAAGCCTTGCAAAAGCTTTTGAAGAAGTGGCTCCTAAATCTAAGACCGTAACCATCAATGCTGCCGCAGGAGGCTCTTTTTACGGAAACAGTGGCACCCGTTACATTTTTATGCCTAATTCTTTTGTCAATAGTGCGGGTGTTGTAGTGAGCGGTAATATTGATATTGAAGTTCTGGAATGTACTAAAGAAGCTGACATGATATTTGGTAAAATGCTACCTATGAGTGCCGGCGAGATGTTGTATTCTGGTGGAGAAATTAGTGTAAAAGCTACTCAAAGTGGTCAAGTGCTCAACATTCGTCCAGGTTATAATTATACAGTAAAAATGCCTACCAATAGTGGAGCATCTACAGCTGGAATGGATGTGTTTAGAGGTGTGGCAAGTACTGTCAATCGCGGCTCTGCTGTTGACTGGATGATCTTAAAAGATTCTACCACGGGCGGCATTGTCTATGATGGAGATACCATCATAATGACTCCGGACAGCGTTGGTTTTACCAACTGTGATAAATATGCAGCTTACACTAAGGCTTCTGTTGATGTGAAATTGGATGGTACAGGAGCTACAATTGATTCCAATAATGTGTATACTTATTTCCTTCCTGAGGGTTACCTGGCTGCAGTTTCTCTCTATGGAACAAGTTTTCTCTCAAATACAATGAAGTCTTGCAGTGTGCCCATGTTAAAATCACATATGGTGGCTTGTGCTGTTGTTGGTGGCGATTTTTATGGAGGCTATGTGAGCGGTATCACTCCCAGCTCAGGCAGTACTTATACCATTACACTTTCTAAAACTACTCCTGCTGCTTTTAAAACATCTATCAGTTCTTTGAAGTAAGTTTAGATATTAACCAAATTAAAAAAGACCATTCATCTGAATGGTCTTTTTCGTGAAATTATTTATTCGCAGAATCTTCTGTTTCTGGCTTTATACCTTGTATATCTCAACGTTTCGTGAGACAATACTTTTAATACCACAAACAATATAAACAAGTCATCCAGAAAACGGATAGAAATATGTTGTTCGGAAAACATGGATAAGGGCGAAAATATATATACTGCCGCTCCCAAAATGGTAACGATTAACAACCATGAAGGTTTGTATTCAAACCTTGCGATGCAACGAACCATTTGCCAAAAAGTAGTACGTTTTTTGGTAATACTCTTTGTAACAGTATTCTTTACAACAAGCTTAGATATGTCTGTGATTCGGTCCATTATTTTCTCAACTCCGTCTGCAAAGATGAAAAATCAAATGTTTGTATATTGTTAATGTATAAAGCTTAAGCCCAAATTTACAAAATCTTGGCTTCTTTGAGCACATCATTAATGGTTTCAAAAGAATTTATCAGTAGAGCAGGTATTTCTGAAGGCTTTACCCACATTACATGTTCGATACTTTCTTCTTTTTGAGGGAGTAATTGTTCTTTAGAACTTCCCTGCATCAGATACCATGCAGTATATTTTAGTACCAATTTACTGTTCATTGGATAGATATGCAAAGTGTTGCAGATTTTATGTTTTATCTGAACTGTTTTCAGACCCGTTTCTTCAATCACTTCCCTTACAGAGCATTGCTCAATGTCTTCACCCTCGTCCAGCTTTCCTTTGGGTAAATCCCATTTTCCTCTCCTGAAAATCATCAATACATCGCCGCTCTCATTCAAGACAACTCCTCCGCCGGAGTGCAGTGGATAAAATGCCCAAAGCAATTCCTTTTCCAGATGCTCTTTGTTTTCGTCTACAATCAGAACGCCTTTAGTATCATTCCGCTCCAGTAAGCGTATTGCCTCAGTGAAATGAGCTGAGGAGGCTCCAGACAAATGTATGTATTCGCTATGTTTCTTGAGTGATTCTTTACTGTCAGCAAGAATGAGTGGCTTATTGTTATAATATATTTTTTGAATAAAACCCATAGTTGCTTTTTTTGTAGAATTATAGAATGAACGTAGCTTTGGCGCTTATGAGCACACAGAAACACTTCGCAGAAAAACTGCTGCAAATTAAAGCATTACAAATTAACTTGCAACAACCTTATAAATGGGCTTCAGGTTGGAATTCTCCGGTTTATTGTGATAACCGCAAAGTTTTGAGCTATCCATACACCCGTGACTTTGTTAAAAGCGAGCTGGCTAATATGATTCTGGAACATTTTCCGGAGGCTGAAGTGATTGCCGGAGTGGCAACAGCAGGTATTGCACATGGTGTACTAGCAGCTGATTTGATGAAACTTCCATTTATTTATGTTCGCAGCAAACCCAAAGAACACGGAATGGGCAATCAGATTGAAGGGGTAATGGAACCAGGTGCTAAAGTAGTGGTTGTCGAAGATTTAATTTCTACCGGAAAAAGCAGTCTTGAAGTGGTAGAAGTATTACGTGCTAACGGAGCTGAAGTACTGGGTATGTGTGGCTTGTTTACCTATGGTTTTCCTGCAGCAGACGAAGCTTTTGAAAAAGCAAATCTGAAACTACATACTATCAGCAATTATACAGCATTGATGGAAGTAGCCGAAGAATTGAAAATAGTAGGACCTGAGCAACAGGAAAAATTAGCCGAATGGCGCACCAGTCCTTCTACCTGGAGTATCTAGGCAGAAAAATATTCAATCATGAATTGGCTTCGCCTTATCCGTTGGAATAATTTATTCATCATTTTACTGACACAAAGCCTGGTATGGTTTTGTGTCCTGATGCCTTTACGCGCCTGGACCAATGAGCCTTTATTGCTGGATGTAGGCTATTTTTCTCTGTTATGTTTGTCAACTATTCTCATAGCAGCTGCAGGTTATATCATCAATGATTATTTTGATATAAAAATTGATGCAATTAATCGTCCGGAAAAAGTGATTTTAGAAAGTAAAATACACCGACGCGCTGCTATTATTTATCATTCGGTACTTAATATTATCGGACTCTTACTGGCAGCTATTGTGGCATATAAGGCAGGTAAGATGCATTGGATAACATTGCAGTTGTTTTGCACACTCCTTTTGTTTTTATATTCCTCGCATTTCAAGCGGATGTTCGTTATTGGTAATGTAGTTGTTGCTTTACTTACTGCGTTAACTGTTTTTACTTTATTCGTTTATGAGCCCATGCTGTGGAACTTTCTTTTTCTGCCACCAATGATGCATAAGGCAGAGGCAATATTGCCCAATCCGCTCTGGATGCTGGGTATTTATACCTGCTTTGCCTTTGTGCTTACCTGGATGAGGGAAGTGGTAAAAGATATGGAAGATCATATCGGAGATGCCGCAGAAGGCTGCGTGACTATGCCGATTAAAATGGGGCTGAAACCGACCAGTATTTTTGTGCAGGTTTTATCTCTTGCTGCTATTATTCCCTTACTGATTGCCTCTATTAAGGTGCAGGGAATATTAGGTTTTTATACTTTTTTTGCATTAGCTATTCCTTTAATCATTTGGGTATTATATTTGCCTAAGAAGGCCACCACCCAACATTATAGTAAGATGAGCCGATATCTTAAATTAATCATGATTTTGGGTGTAGGTTCTTTGCTCATCTATTATTACCAAGCCAATGGATAATTTGATTCTTGCCTCACAATCTCCGCGCCGTCAGCAGTTGATGGAACAAGCTGGTTATAAATTTACTGTTGTCGTTTCTGACGTCGACGAAACAAACCCCGAAGGAATGCCCGGTGAAAAGGTGCCTGAATTTCTGGCCCACAAGAAGGCCCTGGCCATTGCCGAAAAACATCCTGAAGCCACCATCCTGGCCGCAGACACAGTTGTGCTGCTAGACAACGAGATTTTGGGAAAGCCGCTTGACTCTGAAGATGCGATTGCCATGCTGGAGAATTTATCCGGCAAAATGCATAGGGTAGTGACAGGTGTCTGCATCTGGCAAAATGGTTCGACTCAGTCTTTTTCTGCGACTACAGAAGTTTATTTCCGCCCGCTCAGTCTGGAGCAGATTCAATATTATATCATCAATTACAAGCCTTTCGACAAAGCTGGTTCCTATGCTATTCAGGAATGGATTGGTATGATTGGCATTGAAAAAATTCAGGGTGATTATTATAATGTGATGGGCCTGCCGATTGGCGAAGTCGTGAAGCGATTAGGGCTTTAATTATTTGGCCAGCATCATCATTTCTTCAGCTTTTGGTGGAGCTTGTCCTGAGCTACCGAAGGATCGCACACTTCAGGGCAAAGTCTTTTCTTAAGCTTTGCTTACCAAGCCCTTTATTTTCCTTAATTTGCGCTCTATTTGAACAACGATTATGGAGTATAATTTTCAACGGATTGAACGCGAAGCCAAGATAAAGTGGAAAGAGAATGGCGTTTATAAAGTCAGCAACAACAGCGATAAACCTAAATTTTACATCCTCGATATGTTTCCTTATCCCAGTGGGGCAGGTTTGCATGTGGGGCATCCGCTTGGCTATATAGCTTCGGATATTTATGCACGCTACAAACGCATGCAAGGCTTTAATGTATTGCATCCTATGGGTTTCGATGCCTTTGGTTTGCCTGCCGAGCAATATGCGATAGAGACAGGTCAGCATCCCGTAGATACAACAAAAAAGAATATCGTCCGTTACCACGAACAGCTTGATAATATTGGCTTTTGCTACGACTGGGAAAGAGAAATATGGACCAGCAATAAAAAATATTACAAATGGACACAATGGATTTTCCTCCAATTGTTTAATAGTTTTCTAGACAGAAAATTGCAAAAAGCTGTTCCAATCAGTATCCTTATTGAAACTTTCGAAAAAGAAGGAAATATCCACCATCCCTGCCCCGGCGATTCCTCTGTTCATTTTGATGAATTTGTCTGGAAAACATTTACCGAAAAGGAACAGCAGGATATCCTGATGAACTATCGTCTGGCATTTTGTGGCTATGGCGAGGTCAATTGGTGTGAGGCTTTGGGTACAGTTTTGGCCAACGACGAAGTGGTGAATGGTGTGAGCGAACGTGGCGGTCATCCTGTTATCAAAAAGAAATTACGTCAATGGTATCTGCGCATCACCGAATATGCCGATCGTTTGCTTCAAGGCCTGGAAACAGTGGATTTCAGCGAGGCGATGAAAGAAATGCAGCGCAATTGGATTGGTAAAAGTATCGGTGCTCAAATCAGGTTTAAAGTGCATGATTCACCTTACAGCTTTGATGTCTTTACCACCCGCCCAGACACGATTTTTGGTGTGGACTTTATGGTACTGGCGCCCGAACATGAATTGGTGATGGAGATTGCTACTGCAGAGCAAAAAGAAAAAATCGAAGAATACATTACTTATGTCAAAAGCCGCTCTGAGCGTGAGCGTATGGCGGAGAAGAAAATTTCCGGCTGTTTTACAGGTGCTTATGCGATTCATCCGTTCAGCGGAAAACAAATCCAGGTCTGGATATCTGAATATGTATTGGCAGGATACGGCACAGGTGCTATTATGGCGGTGCCTTGCGGCGACGAGCGCGACCATAAATTTGCACAACATTTTAATATTCCCATCAGCAATATCATTGGCGAAAAATACAATGGTGAAGAAGCCTACAGCGAAAAGGATTTTACTTTGGTCAACAGTGATTTTATCAATGGCTTATCGCCCAAAGATGCTGCAGCCCGAGTAATTGAGCGTATGTTGGAGGAAGGTTTTGGTGAAGCTAAAGTGAATTTTAAAATGCGTGATGCAGCCTTTAGCCGTCAGCGCTATTGGGGTGAACCTTTCCCGATAAAATGGGAGAATGGTATTGCTTATCCGCTTAGCGAAAATGACTTGCCGCTTGAATTGCCCCACGTGGATAAATATGGTCCGGGGCCGGATGGTGAAGGTCCTTTGGCCAATATTGAAGATTGGAAGGCAAATCATTATGAGACCAATACCATGCCCGGTTATGCAGGTTCTTCCTGGTATTTCCTGCGTTATATGGACCCCAACAACGAGCATACTTTTGCTGACAGAGCCGCTACTGATTATTGGAATCAGGTAGACATCTACATTGGAGGAACCGAGCATGCAGTAGGGCATTTGCTCTACAGCCGTATGTGGACCAAAGCCTTATACGATCTGGGCCATATTGGTTTTGATGAACCATTTAAGAAACTGGTGAATCAGGGGATGATACAGGGGAGTTCAAGAATAATTTATCGGGACAGAGAATCAAATGTATTTATTCCATTCAATCGTATTCATGATGAATTTACTTTAGAAGAATTGGAAGGTCTAGGGGTTAAAAGTATTGATGGTTGGGCTGACGGAATGCATGTAGATGTTAATCTTGTAGATGGACTTGAATTAGATATTGACGCATTCAGAAAGTGGCGACCAGATTTTGCTAATTCCAAATTTTTACTAAATGAAAATGGCAAATTTCTCTGTGAAGCGGTTGTCGAAAAAATGTCCAAGTCCAAGTACAATGTGGTGAATCCTGATGATATCATTACACAATACGGCGCAGACACTTTCCGCATGTACGAGATGTTCCTTGGTCCATTGGATGTAAGCAAACCCTGGGATACCAAAGGTATTGAAGGCGTTCATCGATTCCTGCGCAAGTTTTGGCGCTTGTACCATGATGATGCCAAAGGCTGGATAGTAACAGAAGAAGACGCTTCAGAAGCCGAGTTGAAGGCCTTGCACAAAACGATCAAAAAAATTGAGCAGGATACAGAACGTTTCTCTTTCAATACCGCTGTCAGTCAGTTTATGATTGCCGTAAATGAACTCACAGACTTGAACTGCCATAAGCGTTCAATACTCACTCCTTTGGTGAAATTGATTTGCCCTTATGCACCGCATATTGCCGAGGAATTATGGGCGCAACTTCACAACTCCCTCTCCTTTGGAGAGGGGCGGGGAGAGGTCGGTTCCGTGATTACGGCCACTTTCCCGAAATGGGAAGAAAAGTATACTACCGAAAACTCTAAAGTTTATCCGGTAGCCATTAATGGCAAAACCCGTACCGAGCTTGAGTTTGCACTTGATGCTTCTCAGCAGGATATCGAAAGTATTGTATTGGCCAATGAAGTAGTGCAAAAATGGCTGGAAGGTAATGCTCCCAAGAAAATCATTTTTGTAAAGGGCAAGATGATCAATATCGTATTGTAATATTTTTATTGACTTGATAACGGAAGCCGAT
This sequence comes from Bacteroidota bacterium, assembly GCA_040387755.1. Taxonomy (GTDB): domain Bacteria; phylum Bacteroidota; class Bacteroidia; order Chitinophagales; family Chitinophagaceae; genus Rurimicrobium. The sequence goes on from JAZKDB010000001.1 coordinate 477,908, forward strand.
ACAATTATGTATCGGCTTTTTTATGCTTTTCAATGACTTTACACAAAGGTTTTAATTCCTTTATCCATGCTTTATGCAATGGTAATCTTGCACCAATAGTTTTGCCGAAACTATTATAATATGAAACTGCAATTTCTGGCCTTAGCAATGATGTTAGGCTTTAATCTTTGGGCACAAACCAGTCCTACAGCTCAAACCTTACCTTACACGCAAAACTTTAGTGGTTTGAGTGCGAGTTCTACCACCTATCCGGCAGGTTGGCAAGGATGGACAATTACTACGGCTCCAGGTAGTGCTTACAGCACAAGCTCACCCTCGGCAGACAGGGCTTTAGTGGCAAGCTCAACAGCGGCCATTAACAGTGGTAATGTGCACAACTATGATGGCAAAATAGGATTTTTGAATACCAGCTCTTTGGATCTTGGTTTGGTGTTGGCGCTCAATACAAGTGGTAAAAAGAATATTGAGCTGAATTATGATATCATGACGATTCGGAATCCTTATGATACATCAACGAATACACGTATCAACGAAGTGACAGTGCAATACAGAATTGGTACATCTGGTACTTTCACCACTTTGACGGGCACAGAATATCAAAATAATGATATTAAACAGACAGGTGCAATTACCACTCCACAAAAATTAGAGTCGAAGTCTGTTTTATTGCCATCTGATTGTGATAGCGAATCGGTAGTGCAGGTTCGTTGGGTCAGCAAGCAGGTAAGTGGTGGTGGCAGCAGGCCCAGTTTTGCAATAGACAATATAGATGTGGATACAGCGGCTCCGGTATCAAACGAGTTAAATATTGCTACAACTACTAATGCAGTTGAAGGAGTGAGTCCAACTTCCGGCGTGTTTACTTTTACATTTACCCCTTCTACTACCAGTTCTACTACATTTAATTATGTATTGTCCGGAACAGCAACCTTAAGTACCGATTACACTCTTGCTCTTTCATCTTCAGCAACTCCGGGTTCTGTTACCACAGGTACAGGAACAATTACAGTACCTTCTGGTGTAAGTTCATTTACGGCTACACTTAGTCCTATAAACGATGCTATTGCAGAAGGATTGGAAACAACCAGTATGAAAATATCTGCTGTGTCTGGTGTGTATTCTATCGGAGACAGTATAGCTGTCATGAATTTATTGGATGACGAATCATCTCCTATTCATAGTATTCAGGGTGCAGGCATGACCGCCACTACCGGCTCCTATACTGTTGAGGCTATTGTTACAGGTGTGTATCCTACACTAAGTCCGGCTGGTTTTTATATTCAGGAAGAGGATGCAGATATAGATTCTGACCCCAAAACCTCAGAAGGTATTTTTGTAGTATCATCTACTTCTGTCACTATTGGTGATAAAGTAAAAGTAAGCGGCAATGTATTGGAAAGCCCCGCTTCTCCTTCTTTTAATCAGGCAGTCATTAGTGCAACAAGTGTTAGTATATTAAGTTCGGGATCTGTAATGCCTTCATCGGCTGCTATCAAGCTGCCCTTGCTCGATACAAATGATTTTGAACGTTATGAAGGAATGTTGGTTCGTTTCTTAGACACACTTACCGTTACTGATAATTATACCTTAGGACGATATGGAGAACTTGGATTATCGGCTGGTGGGGTTCTTTATCAACCAACACAAGAGGTGGATGTGAACGATGCTGTTGCCTCAGGTACACTATCAACAGGAACAACCAATCTTGCTGCAGTTAATGCAAGGATATTGGAGAATAAACTGCGTTCTATACTATTGGATGACGGAAGAGGAACTATCCCGACATTGCCCTATGTGAATGCAGATAATACAGTAAGGATTGGTAGCACATTAGACAGTCTTTGGGGTATCATGGGTTATGCCTTTAGCAAGTATCGTATCCAACCGGTATCTCTACCTTCAGTAAAAATTAAATATGCTGTGAGACCCACATTGCCTGGCGTAGGTTCTGCTGCTAATGTGAGAGTCGCCAGTTTTAATGTGCTCAATTATTTTAATGGAGATGGCACGGGCGGAGGATTTCCTACGGCACGTGGAGCGCATTCTGCTATAGAATTTACAAGACAAAGGGATAAGATTATAAATGCTTTGAAGGAAATTAATGCAGATGTGGTGGGGCTTATTGAGATAGAAAATGACGGCGTAGGAACAAATTCAGCGATACAGGATTTAGTCAATGGACTAAATGCTTCGATGGGGTCTGGCACTTACAGTATCATCAATGATGGCGCTTCTATTCAAACTAATTGCACGGATGCCATAAGGTGTGGAATTATTTACAAATCCTCAGTAGTTAGCCCAATCGGTGCTGCTTTGATTAGCCCCAATACTGTTTTTAATCGCCCTCCTTTAGCCCAATACTTCAAATTGAAATCTACAGACAGCTCCTTCAGTTTTATTATTAATCATTTCAAATCTAAAAGTTGTTCGGGTAGTAGTGGCGCCGATGCAGACCAACTGGATGGACAAGCCTGCTACAATGAAACCAGAAAGAAACAGGCTGGTGCATTGAATGATTTTATTAAAAGTGCTGTTGTGCCGACTACCGGTTCAGCTAATGTTTTGAGTATGGGCGATTACAATGCTTATTTTGAAGAAGATCCTTTGGATTCTATTCGTAGTCTAGGTTATACTGTTTTGAGTTCTGCTAAAAACTATTCCTATTTATTTGGCGGAATGATGGGCTCTTTGGACAATGCTTTTATCAGTAGTTCTTTAACTTCTGCAGTAACCGGTGTTGCCAAATGGAATATCAATTCCTGCGAGCCTACCCATTTGGGATACGATGATATATTAGATGACGGCGGTAGTGATTTTGCAAATCCATGGGCAGCTACTTATTCATCAAATCCTTTTCGTTCTTCTGATCACGACCCGGTAATAATCGGGCTTAATTTGCCCAAAAGATTGAGCATTGATGCAAGTAAGATGCATCACTATGCAGTGTATCCCAATCCGGCGAAAGATATTTTAAAGGTAGACTTTGATAATTTGCAGGTGCATGAAATTCGGATTTATAATTGTTTAGGACAATTAATGAAAACTGTTTCTATTGATACTGCTGCATCAGGCATTGAAGTAGACGTTAAGGATTTCGTGAATGGCGTTTATTTTATTAAGATTGTACAAGATAATGGGCAAGCTTCAGTTTCAGGTTTTCAGAAGATTTGATTTTCTGTCTTTGATTAATGTTTCGCAATTATTGCCTTGTAACATTTCTATGCTTTAGGACCTTGATTATTGCTCTTTTTAATACAATGTAGAAAGCCGATACAAATCTTGTATCGGCTTTCTGTATGCTGCATTATTGGTTTATGATTTTACTTCAAAGGCATTACCCAACTGCCTTTGGCTCAGAGCTGCTTTAATTTCTTCCAGTATTTCCGGGTCGTCTATTGTAGAAGGAATAACATAAGCTTTGCCATCAGCTATTTCGCAAATGGTTTTGCGCAGAGTTTTTCCGCTACGGGTTTTGGGCAGGCGTTTGACCAAAACAGCATTTTTAAATACTGCTATCGCTCCGATTTTTTCTCTCACACTGGCAATCAATTCATCTTCTAATTGCAATTCGCTGATGTGGGAGCTGTCTTTAAGTACCACAAATCCAAGTGGCCTTTGTCCCCGCAATTCGTCTGCAATACCCACCACAGCACATTCTGCCACAGCAGGATGACTGGCTACAATTTCTTCCATTTCTCCGGTGCTGAGCCTGTGACCACTTACATTTATTACATCGTCGACCCTGCCCATCACAAAGTGATATCCTTCGGCATTTCGGTATCCGCCATCACCGCTGAGGTAATAGCCGGGATATTTTTCAAAATAGCTTTTTTGAAATCGGATTTCGTTCTTCCACAAGGAAGGTAAGCATCCGGGAGGCAAAGGAAGTTTGACTGCAATATTGCCTTCCGTTCCAACGGGTACTTCCTGACCTTCTTCGTCCAGTATTTTAATATCAAAGCCACATACAGGAAAGCCTGCAGAACCAGCAATAGCCGCTCTGGTGTCATATTTGCTTAGGATACCCAGCATCGCCCATCCGCTTTCTGTTTGCCACCAATGGTCGATAACCGGCTTCTGTAATAAGTCTTTTATCCAATGAAAAGTAGCCGGGTCGCATCGTTCACCGGCAAGGAATAATTTCTGAAGACTTTCTGTATTGTATTGCTTTAAGTAAGCTGCTTCCGGATCTTCTTTTTTAATCGCTCTGATAGCCGTAGGTGCTGTAAACAGCACATTCACTTTATGCTGTTCAATAATCCGCCAGAAAGCACCAGGGTCTGGGGTGCGTACAGGCTTACCTTCATACAGTATAGTAGTGCAGCCATACAGTAATGGTGCATATACAATGTAAGAGTGGCCTACCACCCAGCCAATATCACTGGCCGCCCAAAATACATTGCCGGGTTGTACATCATAGAAGTATTCCATGCTAAAGCGTAATGCGGTTGCATATCCTCCGGTATCACGTACAATGCCTTTGGGTCGCCCTGTAGTGCCGGAAGTGTACAGTATATACAAAGGATGAGTGGATAAGACAGGAATGGATTTGGCTGTTCCGCACAAATACAATGCCTCAAAATCAATTTCTCTTACACCTCCCAAATCGTCAAAACCCTCTTCACGTCTGTAGTATACCTGATAGTCGGGTTGGTGTTTAGACTCTCTGAGTGCCTGGTCAACTAAAATTTTATAAGGGATTTTCTTCCCGAATTCTATTCCATAGGAAGCTGAGATAATTACTTTGGGTTGAGCATCATCAATACGTACCGCCAATTCGTGTGGAGCAAAACCACCAAACACAACCGAATGTATAGCGCCAATTCTTGCACAGGCCAACATAGCTATGATAGATTGTGGAATCATGGGCATATAAATGATTACTGTGTCGCCCTGACGCACACCAAGATTGAGTAAGCCTGAAGCGAAACGTGACACCTTATCCAGTAAATCGTTGTAGCTGATATGTTCAATAGTGTTGAAGGCTGGTGAATCATAAATGATGGCAGTTTGTTCACCTCTTCCTTCTTCTATTTGTTTGTCCAGACATAGATAGGACATATTGATTCTGCCATCTGCAAACCATTGGTAATAACCTTTTTCATTCTTCGAGACAGTTTGTTCTGGCTTTTCAAACCAACTTAGTTTTGATGCCTGTTCTGCCCAAAATATTTCTTTGTTATCAATACTTTGTCGGTATAATTCTTTGTAATGCATACCCGCTTTCTTTTGTATAAAATTAATACGGATACTTTCAGCAGCATAGGAAACTATACCAAATAAGCAAGGTTTGAACTTTTGCTTACTGCATTAATTCATTGACTTTTTTCATCAGGTCGCGGGTAGAAAATGGTTTGGTAATGTACATGCTTGCTCCTAAATCCAGCCCTTTTTGTACGTCTGTTTCTTTTGTCTTTGCACTGAGGAAGACTACATGAATGTCTTTAAGGTCTTTTTTGGATTTGACATGTTTGCAAATGGAATAACCATCTACATCCGGCATCATAATATCCAGAAGGATGAGATTAGGTTTCACTGTATTAATGGCTTCCAAAGCTTCTGTTCCGTTTCTGGCTATCATTACCTGATAGCCATTCTTTTTCATCAAAAACTCTAAAGACATTAAAATATAGGGGTCGTCGTCTACAACTAAAATCTTTTTCATCTGCTTATTGATTAACTAATGGGCAAAGTAAATACAAACTTAGCACCTTGTGGCGAAATTGGCTCAACATATATTCTTCCTCCATGCATTTCAACAATTCTTTTGCAAATGGCCAGACCAAGTCCACTACCAATCGGTTTTTGTATAGTTTGGTTTTTGGCCTGAAAGAATTTATCAAAAATAAGTTCTCTGACTTCTTCAGGAATTCCTTTACCGTTATCCATAACCCAGATTTGTAATTCATCTGGTTCGGCTCTGCATACAATCTTTATTTCGCCACCAGCATCTGGTACAAATTTAATGGCATTTGAAACCAGGTTATACAACACCTGCCTTATCATGTCTTTATCGCATTGCAGTAAAATCATACTGCTTGGCTGAGTGAATTCCAGGTGAATCTCTTTTTCTTTTAGTAATGGATTAATTGACTCAATAACACCGTTGATGAGGTAAGATATATCTACCGCAGATTGATTTAGTTTTTGTCTTCCAGACTCATAGCGTTCCAGATTGAGTACCTGTGTAATCAAATGGCTCAAACGCTCAATTTCCTTGACTATTCCTTCCAGATAGTGTTGACGTTGCTCTTCATCCATTTCCGGATTGTCAAATAGTATTTCACTCAAAGCCCTGATAGAGGTAAGTGGTGTCCGGAGTTCATGCGTTACGGTATATAGAAATTCATCTTTAAGCACATCCATTTTCATCAATTGTTCATTGACTTCTGTCAGTTGTTCTTTAGCTTTGGATAATTCAAGCGAGTTTTTTTTCAACTCCTTATTGAGTTCTAATACCTGCTGTGATTCTCTTACAATGGACAGTACTTTGTCAATACTGATTTCTTCTTCTTTAGCAATACTGCTGACCAAAAAGCGGGCTGAGGCTGAACCTATAACACCGGTTAAAATCTTTTCCGAAAAATCAATAATCCTTGGGTCAGCTTCTTTCTGATTAAAAGGTATTTTATGTCTTTGTGCGTATGAACTGAGTAGTTTTTCTGCTCTGGCCGCGCCAATAAAATTAGCCAGCAAGGCATTGACATCCGAAATGTTGGCTGACGTTTTCCACATACCCGGACCACCGGTTATACCTTGATACTTATAGATGTTGACAAATAATTCCGCCTGATATTCCTCCTGACGTGATGGCTGACTGACTAAGGATACCGCTATTAATGTGCCAATGTTTAGCAAGATGCTCCAAAAAAAACTATGTGCCAGCAATCCCATTGAAGTGAGTCCGAATAATGCCTGTGGCTTCATCCAGTCTATTCCAAACAAACCATCCGACATAATTGAAGAATCTATAAATCCGGCATTGACAAAGGAGGGTATAATGATGGTATAGAACCAAATAGAGAATCCGGTTATAATACCTGCAATGGCTCCTTTTCGGGTTAATATTTTAGAATAGAGGCCTCCGATTGTTGCAGGCGCAAATTGTGCTACTGCAGCCATTGACACCAGACCTATGGATACCAGCGAAGTTGATGAAGCAATCCATTTATCGTAAATGCAGGCCAGTAATAGGATGACGATAATGCTTGCTCTTCTGGAAAATTTGATATTACGTACAGTATTCTTTTCACCATTCAGTTCCATTTTTTTTGACGAAAAAATCAGAGGTAATACAAGATGATTGCTCATCATAGTAGAGAGCGCAATGGTTTCAACAATAATCATTCCGCTGGCAGCAGACAGTCCTCCAATATAAACGAGCAAACTCAAAGCTGGTTTGTTGAAATGTAAGGGTAGGGAAAGTACATAAGTATCAGCACTAACTGTATTACCCAACAATAATTTCCCTCCCATGGCTATAGGAAGTACAAAAAGATTGATGAGGAAAAGATAGAGTGGGAAAAGCCAGATGGCTTTATAGATGTTTCGTTCGTTGGTATTTTCTACAACACTCACCTGAAACTGCCTGGGCAGAAAAATAATAGACAACATTGAGACTAAAATCATAGCCAGCCAGTCGTTGTTCCCAAAGCCATTGTTCAGTGTAAAAAATTCTTTGAACCCGGCAGTATGAGCCGATGTAAATACAGATGAAAATCCATCAAACAGAAAATAGGTAACAAATATTCCAACTGCAATAAATGCAATCAACTTTACCAGTGATTCAAAAGCAATAGCAGCCACCAGTCCTTCATGTCGCTCAGAGGCATCAACAGAGCGCGTTCCGAAAATAATAATGAATATAGATAGTATACCTGCTATTAAGTATGTATTGTCATTCCAGCTATCAGCGCCTATATTTTGTCGGGTATTACTTATCAGCTGAAAGGAGGAAGAAATAGCTTTCAACTGCAAGGCTATATAGGGGATGATGCCTATAACGCAACATAAGGTAACAATGATGCCCAGTGTGTAATTTTTGCCATATCGAGTAGAGATTAAATCGGCGATGCTGCTGATTCTTTGGGTTTTGCAAATGCGCAATAGTTTACGCAGCAAAGGAATGAATAAGGCACACATGATTGATGGCCCTAAATAGATGCTCAGAAATTCGGGCCCGTTTGTTACCGCTCTGCCCACACTGCCATAGTAGGTCCATCCGGTACAATACACGGCGAGCGATAAGGCATAAATCCAGCTTTTATCCAGAATGTTCATCCCTTTTTTGCGCCTTTGTTCAACCCAATAGGCAATGACAAAGAGTAAAAGTAAATACAGTATTGAGCAGCCTGCAATAAATAGTTTATTCATGCTTTTTACTTTCAGTATTTCGGAAATGTGTAATCAGCATAAGCAATACAATGCAGAATATCCAGGTAGAAAACAGGTAGAGGTACAAAACCGGTATTCCAAAAGAGAACGCTATTTTATTGGCTACTGTAAGGATAGGAGCATTAAACAATAATAGCATTATTGCAGCCAGTAATATAAAACCGCTTCGCTTTTTTGCTGTGATATTCATGTTTGCTGGATATGTGCTTACAAGATAAATAAAAAAAGCATAGACTCCTTAAGAGTCTATGCTTTTTAGAAAGGCTAACGACGATTAATCCTTAGTGTCATATTCGCCCTGGATGGCATATTGTCCAAATTTGAGCAGACCTCCAATAATAATGGGCATTAACACAAAAAGAATAATGATGCCAAATACCAAATCGTCATTGCCTTTAGGATGTGCAAACTTTGGCCAGCCAAAATCGTGAATCCCGAAGTATCCGCAGGCTACAGCTAATGCTATCCAAAAATAGCCAAGTACTTTTTTTACTAAGTTCATAAAATGTGTGTTTAAGATTTTGAAAAATTAATCCTCTACTTGTTTGTCTTTGTTATTGATGTAAACCAAGCCAATAATAAAGCATACGCCGGTTACTATTATCGGATACCAAAGCCCCTCAAGATAAGGTTTGTCAAATGGTAATGCCTCATTTGCTTTTTCGGCAACAGTATTGGCATCCTTGGCTTTTGAGGCAAGATAGGTGGCAACCGCTGGCAATAATCCACCAAATACACCATTACCAATATGATAAGGCAGAGACATTGAAGTGTAGCGAATTTTTGTTGGGAATAATTCTACCAGAAACGCTGCTATAGGACCATAAACCATGGTTACAAACAGCACTTGAATAAACACCATAAAGATTAATGTCCATTTATCGCTATCGTTGATGGTAATGGTTTTTTTGATATCAATTTTAGCTTTACCATCCACCATTTTTGCCACACCATTTTCCAGAGTAATGGTTTTTACTTCATTGAAATGTGTACCATCTTCATAGTATTTATCTGTAGTGATTACAGAGTCAAATCCTGAAGTTTTTTTGTTTTCTTTCAATTCCTCCAATACTGTTGTGTTGGCTGCTATTTCTGTCTTGTTTTTTACATTGACTGTCTGATACATTTTCTCATATATAGGGCGATAAGCGAAAATGGCTATAAGCATACCCGCAAGCATGATTTTTTTCCTGCCAATTTTGTCTGATAATCCTCCAAAAACCAGAAAGAAAGGTGTGCCCATTAGTAGTGCAATGGCCATTAAAGTATCCGATTGCATTTTATCTACTGAACAAACTTTTTCAATAAAGCTCATGGCATAAAACTGACCTGTGTACCAAACAACACCCTGTCCCATAGTGGCTCCAAACAATGCAAGCAATACGAATTTAAAATTGAGTTTATTACCAAAGCTTTCTTTCAGCGGATTCGTAGCAGTTTTTCCTTCTGCTTTTACTTTAGCAAACAGTGGTGACTCATGCATATTCTTGCGAATGATGTAAGACACCAATACCATAATGATAGAAACCCAGAATGGTACACGCCATCCCCATTCTGCAAATTGTTCTTTGGATAAGGCCAATCTTGTTCCCATAATCACCAACAGAGAAACGAATAATCCAATTGTAGCTGTTGTCTGAATCCATGAAGTCCAATAACCACGTTTGTCAGAAGGTGCATGCTCAGCAACATAAGTAGCTGCTCCCCCATATTCACCGCCCAATGCAAGTCCTTGTAATAAGCGTAAAAGCAATACCAGCAAAGGTGCCAGAAATCCGATTGTTTCGTAAGAAGGAATACAGCCAATAGCAAATGTAGCTCCGCCCATTAGCAGAAGCGTGACCATGAAGGTGTATTTGCGACCGATTAAATCTCCCAGACGACCAAAGAATAATGCACCAAAGGGACGTACCACAAAACCTGCGGCAAATGTGGCCAATGTAGCCAGAAATGCTGCTGTTGGATTATCTGAAGGGAAAAATTTGGTAGAAATAATAGTGGCCAGACTACCAAAAATGTAGAAATCGTACCACTCAATTAAGGTGCCTACCGAAGAGGCGCCAATGATCTTCCAGAGACCTTTTGTATTTGTGCTCATTGTATAGTTTTTATGTCGTGAGTTTAGAATGTATAAGAAGTAGTCAATTGAACTCTGAGGTTGCTGGCTTTGTATTCATTAGGGGCTGTAGCTGCAATTCTCAGATTTGATTTGTCAGTATTGCCATAAAGCATATTGGTGATTTCAACTTCAGGAGAGAATTTGAATTTGTTGGAGATGAAATCTACTCTTGGTGCAATCCGAAAAATGTTGTCAAATGTTCTGCCGGTTGTAATGCCACGGCTGTATAATCCGTAAGAACCTACTTTGTATTCACTGGCATTAACATCATTTTTCAAGCCCATGTTTTTTATATAACCTACAAATATTGCAGGTTGTATTTTTTTGCTCTTCGTAATGATTACTTCTGCCCAAAGATTCATTTGGCTTTGTACTTTGTAATTCCATTTGCCGGAGATTGAATCTCTATATTCCAGCAATGCACCGGTGCTCACATAGCGGGAAAGACTCTGGCCAGTTATCATGTAAGCTTTCACTACAAAATTCTTGTTCGTGTATTTCGCATAGACTTTCAGGTTGGTCATTGTGACATTTTTATTCAGATTTTCTACAAACCCTGTTGTCGGATTTACATCATTGATTCTCGGACGTACTGTGTTGATTTCACCACCTATTCCTGCAATAAATTTTTTGTCGGCAGTGTAGGTTACCTCTGCGGCAATGTCTGGTACATTTGAATATCTGAATGCATCAGCACCACTTGCCGTAGTCGATATATTAGTATACGTTCCTGCGGTGCTGAAGCCTCCAAGCTCTTGCCCGTAAAGCATTCCCATAACAGAGAAATTTTGGTTGAACTTGTGCGTTAAACGCACCTGTGGGGAGAAAGAGAAAGGATTGAAAGGAATGCCTGTACTGAAATTGGCTACACCGGGAAAACAAGCTACAATGAAATTGGGATTCCAGTATTGACCTACCAATAACTGAGTTTTTTTCCAGTCTAGTGCTACGTATGCATGGCGCAGACGTAAAAGGTTTTCGCTACCTGTATTGATACCGAAGAAATCGGTTTCTAAAGCCCCGGTGGCCTTAGCGCCAAATGCGGTTAACCCGTTAAATTTTACACCAAAACGTGTTACAATTCCTGAGAAGAAAACCTGACTTCGGTCGTTGATGTCATCATTAGCTTTATTGGCCAGATAAGCCGCTCCAGCATCCAGAGGGTATAAATTTAGTGAGCCATCTCTCAGCTCTACATTTTTTCTTGAATTGTAAAAAATGTCACTTCTTACAAATCCGTAAGGTGTGACTTTTTGTTCTGATGCTTCAGTTTGTGCCGAGGCTGCAAAACTGCAAAGGCCCAATGACAATAGCGTTAGTAAGCGGTCCATCTTAACCATGATTTTTACATTTTTGTTGTGAATGATTTTTATTACACATCAAAAGTTGTGGTTAAAAAATCAAATCAAGAATCGAATGTATATTGGCGCTAAGTGTATAGGTTTCCGGTCTAATTTCTTTTGAATCGCTCCCATTTAATCACCATGAATTTATCGCCCAATTCTGTGATTAAAGTTCCTGATTGTTTGAGGCTGTCTTTGTCTTTGAAGAAGTCCACCAGTTCTGCATGTGTGAGTACTTTGTAGGTAGGGCGGTAGTCCAGATTTTCAGGCGCTTTGATGTTGTATCGCTTTACCCAGTTCATTACAGAGACATGGCTTACTCCCAGTATACGCTCTATTTCTCTTAAGGTTACCCCTTCGATATAGAGTTGCAATGCCTTAATGACATAGTAGGGGTCGATGCTTTTCCCTTCTTTCATTACAGTAAAGTTATAGTTGCAACTATGACATTTATAGCGCTGCTTTCCTTTAGCCATACCGCTTTTCACAATTTCCTGTGATTTGCATTTGGGACAAAAAATATCTTTCATGCTTTAAAGGTAATATTGGATAGTATACTTAATTAGCATAAATATACCAAATTAGCAAATTGAATTTTATTTCTTGTACTGCGATTAACTGTTTCCTTCTGCTGATTTTAAATGAAACGGTAAATGCGTGAAACCTCATTTTTGAAATCTGATGGACTGTGCGTTGAAATATTTTTTCCTCTTATTTCATCAGTGTTTCAAATGTTAACTATACTTATTTAGCACAATTTTTAGGGCTGTTTATAAACTATTGACTAATTATGTACCCAGAAACAAAACGAAATTTATGTCTTATCCATTTCAAATTACAAGCCCCGAAGCGTATAAAGTCGCATCTGAAAAAAGCGTGAAAGATCCTGAAGGTTTTTGGGCAGAAATTGCTTCCTCATTTCTTTGGAAAAAGCGCTGGGACAAAGTTCTGGACTGGAATTTCAAAGATCCAAAGATTGAATGGTTCAAGGGAGGAAAGCTGAACATTACGGAGAATTGTATTGACAGGCATTTGGGAAGATTGGGAAATAAACCCGCTATTATCTGGGAGTCCAATGACCCTGATGAGCATCATCGTGTATTGACCTATCGCGATCTGTATAACAAGGTAGTACAGTTTGCCAATGTGCTGAAGAATAACGGCGTAAAAAAAGGTGATCGCGTTTGCTTGTATATGGGTATGGTACCTGAATTGGCAATTGCTACTTTGGCCTGCGCACGTATTGGTGCGGTTCACTCCGTAATATTTGGTGGTTTTAGTGCACAGAGTATTGCTGACAGACTGCAGGATGCACAGGCAGAGTTTATTGTTTGTTGCGATGGTGCTTACCGTGGAAATAAAGAGATTCCTTTGAAAAGCGTTATTGACGATGCTTTGGTGCAATGTAAATTTGTAAAACGTGTTATTGTATTGACCCGCACCCGCACCCCTATCAGTATGTTGAAAGGCAGAGATGTCTGGTGGGAAGATGAAATTAAGAAAGTGGAAACAATGGGTAATCCGGATTGCCCTGCAGAAGAAATGGATGCTGAAGACCCATTATTTATTTTATACACTTCGGGCTCTACAGGCAAACCAAAAGGTGTGGTGCACACTACTGGTGGTTATATGGTTTATACCACTTATTCTTTTGTCAATGTTTTTCAGTACGAGCCAGGAGATATACACTTTTGTACAGCGGATATCGGTTGGATTACCGGACATAGTTATATTGTTTATGGTCCTCTTTGTGCCGGTGCCACTACATTAATATTTGAAGGTGTTCCTACATGGCCAGATGCCGGTAGATTCTGGGACGTTGTGGATAAGCATAAAGTGAATATACTGTATACTGCACCAACTGCTATCCGAAGTCTGATGGGCTTTGGTAATGAACCATTGGTAGGAAAGGACCTGAGCTCCCTGAAGGTTTTAGGTTCTGTTGGAGAGCCGATTAATGAAGAAGCATGGCATTGGTTTGACGAGAAAATTGGTAAGAAAAGATGCCCGATAGTGGATACCTGGTGGCAGACTGAAACCGGAGGAATTATGATTTCCAATATGGCAGGAATTACTCCTTCTAAAGCATCTTATGCAACTTTACCCTTGCCGGGAGTTCAACCGGTTTTAGTTGATGAAAACGGAGTTGAAATAGAAGGAAATGATGTAAGTGGAAATTTGTGTATCAAGTTTCCATGGCCAGGTATTTTACGCACCACTTATGGTGACCACGAAAGATGCCGCACCAATTATTTCGCCACCTACGAGAATCTTTATTTTACCGGAGACGGTTGTTACAGAGACAATGATGGCAACTACAGAATTACGGGCAGGGTAGATGATGTGTTGAATGTAAGTGGTCATCGTATTGGTACAGCCGAGGTGGAGAATGCCATCAATATGCATGCCGGAGTAGTGGAAAGCGCTGTGGTAGGTTATCCGCATGATATTAAAGGACAAGGTATTTATGCCTATGTAATTTTTGAGAATACCCATGATGATGAAAATCTGACCAAGCTGGATATTATTCAAACTGTATCAAGAGTAATTGGTGCCATTGCCAAGCCAGATAAGATTCAATTTGTCAGTGGTTTGCCCAAAACCAGAAGCGGTAAAATCATGCGCCGTATCCTTCGGAAAATTGCAGAAGGCGAAACAGAGAATTTAGGTGATACCTCTACTTTGCTGGATCCTTCTGTGGTGGATGAAATCAAAGAAGGAAAGATTTAGTTTTAGATTAAATACACAAGCAACGACTATTGCCTTTTGGTGATAGTCGCTTTTCTTTTTAACAGATACATTCAAAGCAAATATTGCCTTACTTTTGCCATGTGAAATATTTATGCATCTTATTGGCTTTTTTAGTGCTGGCATTGTCGGTACAGCCTGTATGTGCCAGTGTTGCTTCTGCAGATACTTGCTGCAATGAGTCCTCCTGCACTGATGATGCTAGCAATGCCAATGGGGATAAGGAACAGGATTGTACAGGAACCTGCAATCCCTTTCAATCCTGTAATTGTTGTGTTTTTAGTGCACTTCCTGCTCCGTTTTCACTTTTTACTGTCAAGACACTAAGTGTTTATATTGATGTTGCCTGGGGTTCTTTTAAATGCCCTTCTGTACAGGCACCGGTTTTGTCTTTCTGGCAGCCGCCTAAGTTATCCTGATCTGATTTATTAGAACTTTTGTCCTTTCTTCTATTACTGAGGAAGGGTGATTTATTCATTCATGCATTCCCTTGATTTCGTTTTGAAGCTTTGGGACTGTAAAACAAAATATATACAATGACCAGATTAATCTTTTCTATCGCAGCAATAGCTGCCATCTTTTTTACCTCATTATCAACATCAGCCCAAACCCAGGATAGTTTAAAAGTAGCGACGATTAAAGTTCGGAATCTTCATTGCAATAATGATATGCCAACTATTAAAAAACAATTACTCAATCAGGAAGGCGTTGAAGAGATATCCTTTACGCCGATTGATGGTGACCTGTCTACCTTCACCGTTTCCTATCACAGTTCTGCAACCAACCAGACACAGATAGAGCAAGCTATTGAAGCTACTCCAGGCTGTGACGATCAATCATCTACACCCTATAAAGTAAAGAAGGAATCACCCCGTAAAAAGAAGAATCATGAATAGGCAAATAGTCCTCACTGTTTTGCTGTTTCTAGTTGCTTCGTCCTCTGCTTTTGCTCAAACCCTGAAAGGGAAACTATTCGGGACTACCGATAATGGTAAAGAAATTTTGCCGGGTGCCACTATTCAAAGTCTGGAGACTGGAGTAGAAGTTAAGGTCAATGAGAATGGTGTTTTTGAATTGCCCTGGGCAGGTGTCAGGGATAGACGCATTATAGCGCGCGAAACAGGATTTATTACAGATACTATAGATGCAGGCGACAAAACTTATCTGAGTATTGTACTAAGCCCGGATGCGAGGTCGTTAAAAGCAGTTACGGTAAAGGATAGCCGTTCTGCATATCTTTCTAAAAATGCCATCAAAACAGAGGTCATCAATCAACGCGAACTGGCCAAGGCTGCCTGCTGCGACCTGGCCGGATGCTTTGGCACTCAGGCTTCGGTACAGCCACAAACCACCAATGTGGTTACCAATGCTCAGGAGTTGCGCATATTGGGGCTTTCGGGTGTATACAATCAATTGCTGGTAGATGGTTTGCCTATGATTCAGGGTGCATCTTATACTTATGGTGTTAGCACCTA
This sequence comes from Bacteroidota bacterium, assembly GCA_040387755.1. Lineage (GTDB taxonomy): Bacteria > Bacteroidota > Bacteroidia > Chitinophagales > Chitinophagaceae > Rurimicrobium. The sequence continues at coordinate 493,987 of JAZKDB010000001.1, forward strand.
TCCCGGCACTGTGGTAGAGAATATTTATGTTTCCAAAGGGACAACCTCTGTATTGCAGGGATATGAAAGCATCAGCGGACAAATCAATCTGGAAAGTAAACAACCCGACAAAGCAGAGTTGCTTTATCTCAATGGCTATGCCAACAGCTTTGGCGAAGTTCATTTGAATGCCAACATTGCAGGAGCAATGGGTAAGAAAAAGAAATGGCATAGTATGCTTGCCCTGCATAATGTTCAGCCTGCCGGAAGGGTAGACGGCAATAAGGATGGCTTTCTGGATTTGCCTCAGCTCACCAGATATATGGCCTATAATAAATGGAAATATGGTAACGACAAAATGAAGGGCTATGCTATGCAAATCGGTCTGCGCTTGGTAAAAGAGAAAAGGGTAGGCGGTCAGATGAACTATGACGAGAATCGGGATAGAGGAAGTGATTCTGTGTACGGGCAAAGTGTAGATTTTACCCAGCCAGAAGTTTCTGTCAAATCTATGTATCGTTTTTCTGCCAAGCATGCGATTGCGCTTTCTATGTCCGCATTTATGCACAATCAAAATTCATGGTTTGGAAACACCGGTTATCTTGCAAGTCAACAATCGGCTTATGTCAATTTGCAGCACGAATGGCAATGGCACAGAACACATTCTGTTAAGTATGGAGTCAGTTACCGCTACCAACGTCTTAAAGAGATTATTAGTTTTGAACACAATCAGCTCAACAGAACCTTTAATGGTACTTATCAAACCAATCTGGATGTTCCGGGTGTCTTTGCCGAAAATACCTTTCATTGGCGCGATGAGAAAATTGTTGTAATCGCCGGTGCCAGACTGGACAGGCATCAGCAATGGGGCAGTTATTTTACACCGCGTACCATGCTTAAATATGCAATCAACAGTCGGCATACTTTTAGGGCTTCTGTGGGTACAGGCTGGCGACAGGTCAATTTGTTCACTGAGCAAATCAACTTGTTGGTGGGCTCACGCGATGTGATTTTTATTGAGCCATTAAAACCCGAAGCAGCACTGAATTGGGGTGCCAGCCATAGCTATCGTTTTGAAAAAGGCAAGACAACCGGGACTTTAAGTGCTGATTTTTACAGTACTCATTTCAGTAATCAGTTTTTCCCGGATTATGATACAGACCCAACAAAGATTCTGATTAAGAATTTTGAAGGAGTGTCACGTTCCAACGGACTGCAGGCAGAAGCTTCCCTTATTTTCTTTAAGCAGCTGGAAGTTCGGGCTGCCTATAATTATCTGGATGTGTACCGGATAGAAAACGGACTGAAAGTCAAATTGCCTTTTAATCCTGTCAACAGGGCAATGGCTGCTGTTTCTTACAGGATAAAAGAAGGTAAATGGCAGGCCGATATGAATGCACATTGGTTTGATAAAATGCGTTTGCCCAATACTGCTTCCAATCCTGCAGAATACAGAAGGGCCGATTATTCTGTGCCTTATGCTACATTAAATATGCAGCTTACCTTCCGCCGCAAACGTCTTGAATTGTATGGCGGTTGTGAGAATATCAGCAATTACCGCCAACACAATCCTATTATCAGTGCATCAAACCCCTTCAGCAAATACTTCGATTTGTCATCGGTGTGGGGGCCCACACGTGGCCGCGAACTGTATGTAGGCCTGAGATGGAAAATACAATAATCTGTAGGAAAGAGCCCAAACCTGACATTCAGGTTTGGGCTCTTTATTCTGTACTTAAAAGCTGCTATATCGACTGGCCAAAAGTGAGTAAGTTATTATCGGGGTCAAGTAGCGAAAATTCTTTCTGTCCCCAGGGCTTTAATTGTAAAGGCGCATTGGGGTGAATGGCTACATTTCTGTCCAGAAAGTATTGGTACAATTCATCAACATGATTAGTGCGGATATACACTTGACCGTAGTTTTCTTTTGGGTCCAGAGTAGGGAAGAGGAAGAAATGTATTTGTAGTCCATCTTTTTCTACCATCAGATAATCGTTATGCGACGTATTGCCGAATTCTTCAAATCCCAGTTTGTGGGTATAATATTCCAGCGTCTGAGCTTTGTTGCGCATGGGTAATTTGGGGTGAATTGAGGTGAGCATATAGAGGTGTATTTTGTTTAAAATTGTTTTCTGAGTGATTAAGATTCTGTTATTAAGGTATTTATTGCAAGTGCTTTGGTTTTTGCTTTTGTGCTGCAAGGGTAACAATTTCTATGATTCTTTTTTGTCTTGTTTCGGGTCGTTTGGCCAGAACCAGCCATTGTAAAATGGCCTTTCTTACAGATTTGCTTAAACTCAAATAATATTCCATGGCATTTATCTGCTTATTCAATTCTGTTTTCAAATCTTCGGGTAAAATTAAGTCTTCTACATCATCCAGAATACTCCACGACCCATTTTGTTTTGCCTTTTCTATACTATCAAAACCGGCCTGTTTCATTTGCCCGTTTTCAATCAGCCGATTTATTTTTTCCTTATTTACTTTAGACCATGTTCCCTTGGCTTTTCTTCGACTGAAAAATTGTATGAATTTTTCTTCATCGAGTGTTTTTCGTACACTGTCTATCCATCCAAAGCAGAGGGCTTCGTCAACAGCTTCTGTCCATGCAATAGTAGGTTTGCCGGTTTTTTTCTTATAGCATACCAGCCAGACTGCCTGCTTCGAAAGATGGTTTGCTTCAAGCCATTTTCTCCAGTCTGTCCTACTTGCAGGATAAAATGTCTCAATATCGTTTTCCGGTTTATTCAATTTGTTCTTTATTTATAGAGAGTACTTTTAATAAAAAAAGGCTAAATTAATCTTTTCGCGATATCGCCATTGTTGGTGTTGAGGCGAGCGCTTATGCCGTATAGCCCGGCAACAATTTTATTGTTCTTTTTTGTTTTAGTTGATTTTTTTCTACTTGTGGGTGGGCTTAGCTTTCTCTCTTTGTCTCAACACCAATAAGGGCGAAAAATGTGTAGTTATAGGCTGGCCTTTTATCAATTTTGAATTGAACTAAAAGTTAAAGTAAAAGTGGTTCCAACATTTTCTTTACTTTCCACTTCAATTTGTCCTCCCATCGCCTCAATTTGATATTTAGTAATAAACAAGCCAATACCTTCAGCGTCTGGATTTCCGTGAAAGGTTTTATACATTCCGAATAAATCGGCACCATGTTTTTCTAAATTTATTCCTTTACCATTATCCTTTATTTTTACAATTGTTTTGTCCGATTCCTGAGTACAATAAACTTCAATAATTGGAGCTTTGCTTTGCTGTTTATATTTGATTGCATTTGATAATAAATTCAAGATAATGCTCTCCATATAAACAGGATTTGCAAGTATATCTATTCCCAAATCTATATTGTTTTTAATAATTGCATTTGATGTTTGAGTTTGAACAATCAAGGTCTTTTTAGATTTTTCGATAAGCTCATTCAAATTGATTTTTCCCGGGTTTAATCTGGCAAGGTTTTGTGATTTTGTAATTTCATTCAAGTGGTTTACTGTACTACTAAATTCTTTGGAAATGTCATTAAGAAAATCAATCATTTGACTCTTTTCGTCTTCTGAAGTAGCTAAGCTCAATAAATTGAGAATAGAGGAGAGGTTATTCGAGTATGATTTTAAGTTATGAGAAACAATATTGGAAAAATTCAAAAGTCGTTCATTTTGCTCTTGTACTTTTTGATTTGATTTGAGCAATTCCTTCTCCATTAATTTTAGTGGTGTTACATCTGCAACATGAACAAAAAAACCCACTACCTCTCCTTTAATAATATCAGGGTAATAATTCGCCAAAGAATGCCGGGTGCCGCCTGCAGGCAAAGGAATTTCTCTTTCAAAAGTTTGAGTTTCTCCTTTCAATGCACCTGAAATAAAGGGAAGATTTTTTTCGTACAAAGGTCCCAGCAATTCTTTAATTGTGATTTTGTCTACCATCTCCTCTTTCGTTTTCCCAAACCAATCTACATAGGCAGAATTTGCAAAACGACAAACCAGATTTTTGTCCCAGTATGCCAACATTGCGGTAATATGGTCTGCAACCTTTAACCCTAAAATGTTTGTATTTTGCTTTTCTGTTTGCATGCTTATCTTTTATGCTTGCCTATAATGGTCGAGGCTTTGCGCAGTTAGGAATTGACTAACGGCCTGTTCGAAAATGAAGCTAAATTAGAAACAAAAGCCAATTTGACCAACTAAATTGCTGCTCTCTATAGTTTGTAAAAAGAGCATCCACAAGGGCTTTTTTCGCTATTGTTGGTGTTGAGGCGAGCGTTTATGCCGTATAGCCCACTAACAATTTTATTGTTCTTTTTTATTTCAGGTGATTTTTAATTGTTGTAAGGCTTTTGCTTTGCTTCAGCTTCAATATCAACGATGATATCTAGTCTCTACTTGTTGGTGGGCTCAGCTTTCTCCCTTCGCCTCAACACCAACATGGGGATGTGACTCTATTGCGCATTTTGTATGTCTGGATTGCGTTTCTGAGCCTTTGTAACTATTTGCACAAATATATCCATCAAACATAATACCCAATGCAATCCCTCGGCGGGGAAATTTCCATGATTTTCAAGAAAATGGGAGCTAAATGCCTCTACTTATCCAAATTCAGGTAAAAATATTGTGGGAAAAGCCATTTCCATTCACGGAAACGCCAAAGTCATTAATGGAAACACCATAGTCATTTAAGGAAATGCCATTTCCAATCACGGAAGTGCCATTTCCATTCACGGAAGTGCCAAAGTCATTAATGGAAATGCCATTTCCATTCACAGATGTGCCAAATTCATTTAAGGAAACGCCATTTCCATGAATAGATATGGAAAGTTCATCGTGTAATTCGGGTCTATTTTGATTTATAGAGGCTCTATGATTAATTATTTCGCCTCCATTATTGATTATGATGCCACCATAATTGATTATTTCGGGTTCATAATTGATTATTTCGCCAACATTATTAATGATGATGCCAACATTATTGATAATTTCGGCTCCATTATTAATGATTTTGCCAATATTATCTATAATACCCCCTCCATCGTCTATAATAATGGCATTATACTCTATGATTTTGCCATTATTCACTATGACAAGTCGGCTTTACAGCTTTTTTGCTTTCTGATGAAACAGTCGGAGCTCTTCTTTTTTCTCTTCGTCCAGCTCGTGCCACTTTATACCCTGTATAGCTCCTTCCAGTCCATAGAGTAAATCTAAACAGGCACCGGGATCCAGTGTCTGCAACAACAGAAAGGCTTTTTTACTGCCTAGCTTTTTTAATTGTGCAAAGGAGTTAACTCCTACAGATAATAACCTATGTTCGGTGTCCTTGCCGATATTGATGTGCTCTCCTAAATCGTTGTTCATCTTTAGAATTGAATGATAAAAATTGTAAGCTCGAAAACTACAACTAGTTTAAAATAGTTTTTTAAAGTTATTTAAATGTACATAACATAAGCCAACATTAATACAATTGGCTATAAGTAAAGGTTTTATAGGTCTAGCTTCGCTGAAAGATAAATTATGAAAAGATTTTTTTTATTGGTTTCAGGGTTTTTTGCTCTGCAGAATAACGCTTCCGCTCAACTTTCTATTTCTCCCGAAGCTGGCTATCAGATGTCAAAGGTCCGTTATGAAATAGCGGGTAAAGAGGATAATGGTGATTTTAAATCAGGGTTACGTTTTGGTGCTAATCTGGGTCTTGGCGTATCTGACCATTTAATTTTGCAAGGTGGTGCCTTTTTCTCGGGCAAAGGTGGTGATATTAATATGCTGGGCTTTGATGTTTCCAGAACCTTTAATTATATCGATATCCCTGTTGTATTGAATTATATGACTGGCGTGGCTACGGGTAGCCGGTTTTTTATTGGTGCAGGCCCTTACTGGTCTTATGCTATAGGTGGCAACAATAAGGCTTTGGGTACTAAAACTGATGTTGAAATTGGCTCTAACGCAGCAACTGATGATATCCGGCCTATGGATTTTGGGATTAATGCCAATATTGGTTTTCTGCTTTCAGGAGGTTTTTATGTAAGAGGAATGTATGCACATGGTCTTACCAATATTTTACCCGGCGGAGACAGCGATAATTCAATGCGCAATTCAAGTCTTTCTTTATCTCTGGGATACAATTTTACGTTTTAGGTTAAGCTCATTGTAATCTTTAACTGAATAAAAAAAGCAAAGCACCTGGCGCTTTGCTTTTTTGTTTTTTAAACAATAGAAATCCAAATAACACCAATGCATCAGCATGGAAATACCCTTTAAAAAATGCAGGACTTTCTATATAGTTTTTGTAGAGAAAGTGATTAATCCTTAGCCCGAAATAAATGTTGCACCCATTTTTGCACTATCGGCCCCACAAACAGTATGGAGAGGGTAGCAATAAGAAAAGCGATTGCCCAGGACCTTGCCCAAATAGCTAAAAACCGTTCATTGAAACCAACATTGAGTGATACCAGAGTAAAGGATATGATGCAAGTAGTAATGGTGCTCATGATGAGCGCAAAGACAATTCTTTGTTTCATAGTTATATCAATATTATCTGTGTTTTTTCAGCAGAGAGGCCAGAATTAACAATGCAAATGTTACTACAGAGGCTATACTGCGTATTAAATGAAAACTATTCCAGGGCTCTTCAAATGTTTTTCTTGCCTCTGAAAGTAGTTGGGGAGAAGCAGACTCAATAATCAGGTCTGCCAATTGATTGTTTAAAGGCACATTGCCCCATACCGTTACACCAAATACAAAAATGAAATAAGTAAGACTGGCGCTAAGCAGCAGATAAAAGGACAGACCGCTCCTGTAGCTCTGCATACAGCTGAGTGGTAAAAAAATGAGTAAGCCCATAAAGCCAGCAAAGAACCATGGATTTTGAATGGCATAATTAATTGCTTTCATCGCCATCAGATATTCTTTATCCGGCAGGGCATGCAATCCAATATTGACAGAACAGGAATACGCATAGAATAATCCTGCAGTAAGCCCTGCGAGGAGGATAGTGATAAAGCGTACAATATCTTTAAATGACAACATTTTTTGCGGGTCTTATTGTGCAATGAATACCGGTACCTTCACTTTGTGCCTCAAAGAGTTGACCGTTTCGCCAAAGATAATATCCATCAGGCTATGATGTCCGTGGCTGCCAACGATGAGTAAATCCACCTGTTCTTCTTCAACAATTTTGGCAATAGCTTTTACTCTGTTTTTGAATCCTATTTTACCTTCGGCAGTCAGACCATGAGCGCTAAACATACTCAGGTAATGGTTCATAATTTTTTGATCTTCCTGAGTTTCGTGGTCATGGGCTTCTTCGCCAATAGCTTTTGCTGAGGCACTTTCTACAATATGTATCAAAGTGAAACGCGTATCTTTTTCGGCAAGCTTTATCGCATAAGCAATAATCTCTTTGTCGTTAACACCAAAATCTACTGCCAGAGCAATCTTTTTAAATGACTTTATATGCAGATGCTCCATCGATTGCAACTCGTGATGATGCATGTTGATGCTATGTTGTTTTCTGTTTCGCAGGAAAAGCGGATAGAATGTTGTGATAATCAGTAATAGGACAAAGCCACTCACAAACAGTATGGTCAATGCCTTTATCAAAAAGTTGTCTGTTCCGGAAATCCAGTCTTTACCACTTTCAAATAATTGCCACAGGTTGAGTGCAATAATAATACTGGCTACCAGCCAACTGATTATTTTGATTTTGGGGCCGATAACAAATTCGCCCATCCTCGCTTTATCACTTACAAAATGTATCAGTGGTATAATAGCAAAAGCCAATTGCATACTGAGTATTACCTGACTAAAGATGAGCATGGCATCTACTTCTTTGTCGCCAAAATAGGCAATGACAATAATGGCCGGAATGACAGCCAGCAGACGTGTTATCAGACGGCGGATTAATGGATTGATGCGCAATTGTAAATAACCTTCCATTACTATTTGCCCGGCCAGTGTACCTGTAACTGTCGAGCTTTGGCCTGCGGCTATCAAGGCAATGGCAAATAGATGTGAGGACCATTTGTTGCCCAACATGGGCGATAATAGTTTGTGTGCTTCTTCCATCGATGCCACTTCGTGCAAACCAGCTTTGTAAAACACAGCAGCAGCCAATATCAGTATGGCCGCATTGACAAAGAATGCCAGATTGAGTGCAATAGCGCTGTCAATGACATTGTATTTAATAGCCTGAAGAATGGATTTTCGGTCGTTTCCGGTTTTGCGGGTTTGTACCAGTGCAGAATGCAGGTATAAATTATGAGGCATTACAGTAGCTCCAATGATTCCGATGGCGATATACAAAGCGGCTTTATTAGGAATATGAGGTACAAAACCCTGGGCAATATCCCCTAATGGAGGTTGCACGTACATCATTTCTACCCAAAAGCATAGCCCTATAATGGCTATCAGTGCAATGATAAAAGCTTCGAGTTTGCGAATACCCAGACGCTGAAGATACAGTAACAGGAAAGTATCCAGAATGGAAATAGAAACGCCCCATAGCAAAGGAATGTCCAGCAATAAATAGAGGCCAATAGCCATACCAAGGACTTCGGCAAGGTCGCAGGCAGCAATGGCTAATTCTGCAAGGATATATAAGATAAAATTGATGGTGCGGGGATAATAATAACGGTTGCATTGCGCCAGATCTCTGCCCTGTACAATGCCTAGTCGTGCACTCAACGACTGAAGGAGCAATGCCATCAGATTACTCATCAGCAATACCCAGATAAGCGAATAGCCAAAAGCGCTACCTCCTGCAATATCAGTTGCCCAGTTACCCGGATCCATATATCCCACACTGATGAGGTAGGCAGGACCAAAGAAAGCCAATATCCTTCGCCATCCTTGTCGTTTGGTATTCGGGTCTACACTTTGATGCACATCACTGAGTGATTTATCTGCGGCTTCGTGGTTCATTTTGATTTGGGGGAAAGCTTAATTTGTTACAAAAGTAAGGGTTTGAAAGATAGATTAGTCTAACAATTTTTGTTTTTGTTGATAGCTTTATAGTTAAAATAGATATGATTTCGGAAAAAAAATGAAATCCACAATGAATAAGTCCCGACTTTTGCATCTTCATTTATAAAACGGTTTTTCTTTTGAAATTACTCTTAACCTATCTGAGCAAATACAAATCGCTCATTTTTATAGCACTTTTACTGGCCGCCATCAATCAGGTCTTTTCTTTACTCAATCCTTATATTCTTGGGCATTATATTATTGACAAGTACGGCAAGCAGCCAGAGGCATGGAGTCGACACGATTACTTTATGGGTGTTTTGGGCGCTTTAGGGCTCATTATTACTGTGGCTATGGTGAGCAGGATTGCCAAAGCTTTTCAGGATTATGTGGTGAATGTCATCATCCAGAAGTTTGGTGCTAACCTTTACACAGATGGGCTTCGCCATGCATTGCGTTTGCCCTATCAGGATTTTGAAGATCAGCGCAGCGGAGAAACCTTATCTGTTTTACAAAAGGTGCGTGTGGATTGCGAAAGGTTTATTTCCAGTTTTGTCAATGTGCTTTTTGTTACGGTGGTAGGTATTGTTTTTGTGATGGTCTATGCCTTTTCATTACATCCTTTGTTACCCCTCATATACTTTGTTGGCGCTATTATTTTGGGCTGGCTCACCAGTGTGTTGAGCAAGAAGATTAAATCCATCCAAAAGAACATCGTTAAAGAAACGAACGCTTTGGCCGGAGCCACAACAGAGTCTTTGCGTAATATAGAACTGGTAAAAAGCCTCGGATTGACTCAACAGGAAATCCGTCGCCTGAATGCCACTACTTTTAAGATTTTGAAACTGGAATTGAGTAAAGTAAAAAGTATTCGTTCTATCAGCTTTGTTCAAGGCACTTTTGTCAACTTTTTGCAGCAATGCATCATGTTTGCCTTGCTCTATTTTGTGTTTTCCAAGACCTTGACCATCGGGCAATTACTTACGATGCAATTTTATTCTTTCTTCATTTTTGGCCCATTGCAGGAGTTAGGAAATGTGATTCTTTCTTACCGCGAGGCAGAAGCTTCCTTAAACAATATCCAGCAATTATTTGCCCGCGAAGCCGAAGTAAAGCCTGCTTCGCCTGTTGCCATCAATCAGATTCAAACCCTGAAATTTGATCAGGTAGGTTTCAAGCATCAAACAGCCACTCATCCTGCTTTGGATTCTATTTCTTTCGAAATAAAGAAAGGAGAAACAGTTGCTTTCGTTGGTCCTTCAGGCTCTGGCAAAACAACATTGGTCAAGCTTTTGGTAGGTTTGTATCACCCGCAGAAAGGAACGATTTATTACAATAATATTAAAGGTTCGGATATTGATTTTGATGAGCTCCGTCATCAGATTGGTTTTGTTACTCAGGATACCCAATTGTTCTCTGGTACCATTAAAGAGAATCTTTTGTTTGTGAATCCGCAGGCTACAGATGCCCAGATAGAAGATGTACTGCAACGCTCTGCCTGCTATAATATACTGCAAAGAGCAGATAAAGGTATTAATACCATGATTGGTGAAGGCGGTCTGAAATTATCCGGTGGTGAAAGACAACGTTTATCTATTGCCCGTGCTTTGTTGCGCCAGCCAAGGTTGATGATATTTGATGAAGCAACTTCGGCTCTGGATTCTATTACCGAAGAAGAAATTTCACAAACCATTCGTCAGATTACTGATCAGCGCGAGCATATTACAGTAATGATTGCCCACAGGCTTTCTACCATTATGCACGCTGACAGGATTGTGGTTTTGGAAAAAGGTAATGTAGCCGAGATGGGTACACACACTCAATTGCTTGAAGAAAAAGGATTGTATTATGCTATGTGGCGTCAGCAGATTGGGGAGCGGAAGTAATAGTTTGCTGCAATAGCTTTTGATGGATTTGTAACACCTGTTCTATCACAGAAGTTTTATCATCGTTGATAATTACATAGTCACAACGCTTCATTTTCTCTTCTTCATTCATTTGTTTGGAGATGCGTTCCATCACAGCTTCTTCGCTGATATGGTCGCGCTGCATACTACGCTGAATGCGTAAATGGAGTGGGGCAGAGATGCCAATCATTACATCCATCTTTTTGTTGCTGCCGCTTTCGAAGAAAATTGCAGCTTCCTTTAATGCATAAGGAGTTGTTTGTTTTTTCATCCATTCTTCGCCATATTGTATTACGGCAGGATGAGTAATCGCATTGAGTCTAGCCAGCTTTTCCTTGTCGGAAAATACAATTTTACTGATATGGCTTCGGTTGAGCTTGCCATTTTCATAAGCTTCTGCACCAAATAATTCAATAATCTGTTGCTGCAGTTTTCTATCCTTTTGCATCAGGTATTTAGCAGCATCATCAGCATAAAATACAGGAATGCCAAGTGTTTCGAACACCTGGCATACTGTACTTTTTCCGGAGCCTATGCCCCCTGTAATGCCTGCTTTAAGCATTAGTATAATTATTTAGTAGCTACCGCAGTTGGGTTTGTTTTTTTGCGGAATGCCATAGTCATTTCCATAGAAACTGCAGAGCGCTCGATGGTGATGAAGTTGTTGTTGCTCACTTCAAGTTTCAAAGTGCCATCTTCGTTATCTTTTGCAATTCTGCCATGGATACCAGCTGTGGTAATAATTTGCTCACCTGCAGCAATACTTTCAGTAAATTTCTTTTGCTCTTTTGCACGCTTGGCCTGTGGGCGAATCATGAAGAAATACATTACCACTACCATTCCCAACATCATCAAGGGGAATCCTAATCCGCCACCTGGTGCTGCTCCGGCAGCTTGTAACATTACAGTGTACATTGTCATTTTGTTTTTTGTTTTTTAATTGAAAAGTTTGAGTAAAGTTATTCTGGTTTATCCATTACTTCAGCTTTGATATTCAGTGAATGGGTGCCCTTGTTACTGTTCGTAAAAATATTAACTGTTTTGTTTTGTAGTCCTGTTTTGTTGGCCGAGTTAAATTTGACACCAATTATAGCGCTTTGACCGGGAGCTATTGGCTCGCGGGGATATTCAGGAACAGTGCATCCGCAAGTGCCAGCTGTATTTGATATCAATAAAGGTGATTTGCCGTTGTTGGTAAATTTAAAATCGTAAGAAGCAACTTCGCCTTCATGCATTTTGCCAAAATCATGAAAAGTGTCTGTAAAATCCATTGTTGCCAGCCCTTTAGTAGCTACGGCTTCGTTTGTTTCTGCCGATCGGGGATTATTGATTAATGAAGCATCCAGTTTTTTCTTGTCGCTACCCGTTTTGTTTTCAGTATCGCAAGAGGTCCAAAAAATGCCCGAAATGCCTGCAATTAATATTCCTTGCCAAAGTTTCATAAAAGTATATTTTGGATGTTTAGAAATTATGAGGACAGCAATTACTTGGTTAATCTATCTTGTTTGTTGATTTTTTTATCCTTTTCCAGATCTTTTAAAATCTTGTCCAATACGGCATTGACAAAATGCCCGCTTTGAGGAGTGCTGTATTGTTTGGCAATTTCAATGTATTCGTTTATAGTAACCTTTGTTGGGATAGTTGGGAAATACATCAACTCACATAAACCCAAACGTAGCAGAATCAGGTCTATTTGTGCCACACGGTCGGCTTCCCAATTGATGAGTTTTGGCTCAATCAATTCCATACAATAATCAGCTTTTTCAATTGCTGTAGTTAATAAGGTTTTTGCATAGTCCAGTTTTTCGCCGGTGAGCAATGCCATAAAGTTGATGTTGGAGCTATTCTTGAAGAAGTTATCCATCAGGATGTAAATCATCTCTTTATCATCTTCCCATCCGCTGATTTCGTCCTGAAGATAGTTTTGGAAATCCTCATTGTTAATCATCAGTTCTGTCCAGATGTATCGGATGATGGCTTTTTCACTTTTTGCTTCACGACCTTCTAAAGCTATATATTCTTTATAGATATCGGCTGTACATAATTGCTGATAGAGTTTTTTTACCCAATCCTGATCTATACTTTCTTCAATATGAGTGGATTTCAGCTTTTGCTGATAAGTATCATTACTTAAGGTTTTCCAGATAAAATCATTTCCGGCTATTTTGATATCTACATTTTTGTCTGCCTCTGTTGGGATATATTTTGAGGAGCGAAAACGGGCATCAATTTCGGCATATTGTGCAACAGACGCTACATACGCAATGGTAGTAGTGAATAATTCCAATGATAATGCCAACTTTTCGTTGAGTATTTTCAACCCGGATTCGGTAGCGCTATCTATATTATCGGGTTGGGTGGCGTGCAGGGTGTATAAAGTTTGCATCACTTTTACCCGAATATTTCTACGACTGATCATAATGCCTTAAAAGAACGTTTGTTTTTGAGGTTGCAAATGTAGGGCAAAAATCTTGCTTAGGCTTTGAAACACTAAAATAAGACAGTATTTGAAGCTTTTTTTTAACAACCCGAAAATTTAAAACCAAAATAGAAAACGAACAACCAGGCAATCCCTTTAATCAGGAAAAATAGAAAACCAAGCACACCAATGCGTTTTAGCCAATTCTTTTTTGGTGTGCCTGGATTCAAATTGTTTTTATCTAGCTCTGTATTCATTTGCAAAAGGGTAAATTATCCTTTAATAGCTGCAATGCCGGGCAATACTTTCCCTTCAAAATATTCAAGCATAGCACCTCCACCGGTAGATACATAGCTTACCTTGTCTGCAAAGCCAAATTTATTGACAGCAGAAACGCTGTCGCCACCGCCTACAAGGGAGAAAGCTCCGTTTGCTGTTGCTGCTACTACCGATTCTGCAATAGTTTTGGTTCCATTCTGAAATTTTTCCATTTCGAAAACACCCATCGGGCCATTCCAAAGAATAGTTTTACTACGTGTAATGACTTCCGAGAAAGCTGTACATGCTTCTGCTCCAATGTCTAAACCCATCCAACCATCGGGGATTGAAGTATTATAGGCAAGGTCGGTATTGGCATCAGGAGCAAATTTGTCCGCAATAATGCTGTCTACAGGTAGGTGAATGTTGACTCCTTTGGCTTTGGCTTTCTCCAATAGTTCGTTAGCCAAATCCATTCGGTCGTCTTCGCATAAAGATGAGCCGATTTTACCACCCTGAGCTTTGAAGAATGTATAAGCCATGCCACCACCAATGATGATGTCAGTAGCTTTGTTCAATAAATTCTCGATAATCAATATTTTATCCGAAACTTTTGCACCCCCTACAATAGCTGTAAATGGCTTTTCGGCTTTGTGCAATACTTGCTCTGCAGCGCTTACTTCGCCTTCCATCAGCAAGCCAAACATTCTGTTTTCGGGTGCGAAATATTGTGCAATTACCGCCGTAGAAGCGTGTGCACGGTGTGCTGTACCAAAGGCATCGTTAATGTATACATCGCCATAAGTGGCTAATTGCTTTGCAAAATCCTCATTACCTTTTTCTTCTTCTTTGTAATAACGAAGGTTTTCCAGCAACAAAACTTCACCAGCAGCAAGACTTTTGGCCTTGTTAGCAGCATCTTCGCCGATACAGTCTTCTGCAAATAATACAGGTTTTCCCAACAATTCGCTCAAACGGCTCACAATTCTGCTCAAAGAAAAGTCAGCTTTGGTCAATTCGGGCTTTTTCTCCATATCCTTGATTGGACGGCCCCAATGGCTCATTAATACCACACTTCCGCCGTCATTCAATACTTTTTGGATAGTGGGTATAGCAGCACGGATGCGGGTATCGTCACCTATTACATCATTCTTGATGGGGACATTAAAATCTACACGGATGAGGGCTTTGCGGCCATTAAAATTAGTACTTGCAAAAACTGACATTGTTTTATTTCTGTTGTTTAAAAATTGTTTTTGATGGAAAGAGCGCAAAAGTAAGAAAGATAATTTTTACAGCATTTGCCTTGTTTTCAGTTCGAGGTATTTATTGATTACATCAATGCTCAGGTTTTTGGGAGTACTGAGTATGGACAGGATACCGTGTCGTCTTAATTCTTTTACAATTTGTTTTTTTTCAAAATCAAAGCGTTCCGCAATTGTTTTGACATAAATGTCTTTGATACTTTGGGCTTCGTTTTCATGAAGTTGTTTAATCATTGTGTTTTCAAAAAAAACGACACAAAGCAGGTGTTGTCTGGCCAATAGTTTAAGATGGGGTAATTGCCTTTCAAGGGCAGCCATTGTTTCGAAATTAGTAAAGAACAGCAACAAGCTTCGTTGTCCTACTTTTCTTTGCAGATTGCTCCTGAGGCTATTGAAATCACTTTCTTTGAATTCTGTTTTTTGCTGGTAAAGTGCCTCCTGTATATGAAAAAATTGATTGTTCCTTTTGTCAGCAGGGATTATTTCAATTTCGCTTTTGGAAAAAGTGATGAGCCCGGCTTTGTCCTGTTTGAGCAAAGCAATGTTCAGTACTGCCAGAGACGCATTGATGGCATAGTCCAATAGACTTAATCCATCAAAGGGCATTTTCATGGTACGTCCTTTGTCTATTACGCAATAAATTTGTTGCTGACGGGCATCTGTGTACATATTTGTCATCAATCCACCTCGTCTGGCTGTCGCTTTCCAGTTAATATTTCGGATGTCATCACCAAGAACATAATCCTTGATTTTCTCAAATTCAAGGCTATTCCCTACGCGTCTCATTTTTTTATCACCAGCCTGGCTGTTTTCGCCAAGCGCCATTAATTGATACTTCTTTAATCGGAGGAAAGAAGGGTAAACTTTTACTGTTTCAGTACCCTCTGCAATCATTCTTCTTTGCAGAAATCGAATCGGACTTTCGATAAAGCATAACAAGCGACCAAACTCGTACAAGCCCCGGCTTTTGGGACATAATGTATATTGTAAGTGTTCATTGCTGCTGTATTTAATCTTAGTTTTTAGCAAGAAATCCCTTTTCTGAAATTGTTCCGGCAATTCGTCAATGATGCGTAGCCAGATGCTGAACGGAAACTGATTGTTGATTTTGATTTGTACTTCATTTTCGTCTCCCAAACTCATTTTGGCCGGTAATATTCTATGTGCAATCAGACGGCCGCGTAGTATAAATAAGAATGAAAAATCGATGATAGTCAGTAAAATAATAAGACCGAAAAAAAAGAACGAGGGCCAAAATAGAAATTCAAAGAAATAGGCACCTAAAAACAGGACAGATGTCAGTAGTAAAAGTCCGTACCAACGTGAACTGATATAAAGATTTGAAAAGATGTTTTGGAAAAAGGACATTAATAGCAGGATAAGTATTGGAGAAAATCGTTCAGTGGTGAGGGCTTTATAAATGAGTTACCCAGCCCAACAGCAGCCAGCCCATCACTACAAATGGGGCAGGTATTTTTGTAAAGTACAAAATCGCAAAGGTTAGTCCTGCAACAATAACCGTTGCCAGCTCCATTTGCATAGCAGTTTGCTGAAACAACACAATTCCTGAAGCCCATACAATACCCACAATTGCGGCATTAATTCCCTCTATTGACCTGAAAATAACTACATAATTCCTTAGATTCTGGTAAAGAGGGAAAAGGAACAGCAACAGTAAAGTACTGGGTAAAAAAACACCTATTGTAGCGGTAAGGCAGCCAATCACCTGCCACATTGGCCCATAATTGCTCATTGCAATACCACCCACAAAGGTGCAAATTGAAAATACCGGTCCGGGCACTGCCTGTAGCATTCCATAACCTGTCAGCAACTGACTCTGGTTAATCCAAGGGGTTTGTGGGCGAGTTACAAACTGATACAGCATCATCGGTATCAGGGCCTGCCCTCCACCAAAAACAATACTTCCGAAACGATAAAAGTTCTCGAATAAGTTGAACACACGCCTATGTTCCCAATGATTTAATCTTGCCCATTCACTGAGAATACCTGCGGCTGCAAAAAGCCCAAAAAAGATCCATAGGATATTCCAGTTTACTTTGAAATGTGAAGGGTTTTCTCCGGGAATGCGCTTATCACTAAAATTACTGATAATGCCTGCTGTAACTATTAAACTAGGGAATACCCAAGGGGATTTTATAAACACAGTAGCAGCAATACTACCCAGCATAATGCACCATGTTGCTAGGTGTTTGACACTTTTTTGCATCATCTTAATAGCTGCAAAGATGATGAAACCAAGAGACATCGGTTTGATAAAACTGAACAATTGCTCCTGAAGTTCTTTTGCATCCAGATAAACAAGCAAAAAAGAAAAAAGTGCCATTAGTATCGTTGCCGGCAATATCCATATTAGCAAAGTAAGCAAGGCTAATGGAACGCCACCTCGTCTGTAGGCAATTAGAAATACGGTTTGAGATGAAGATGGACCAGGCAAAATCTGGCAGAACGCATTGTATTCCATCAATTCCTCTTCCGTGACATCTTTACGCTTCAGTGCAAATGTCTTTACCATCATCGCAATATGTACCTGTGGTCCGCCAAATGCTGTGCAGGCGTACATCAATACTGCTTTGAGAAATGGTATATGGCGTAAAAACATAATATCAATAAGCGCTCATTTGGAACGGAAAAGTAAGTACAAATGTGTGAACTTTCAAATAAGGAGATATTTTTGGGATAAATGACTGAATTTTAAACTTCAGTTTGTAACTTGCGCTTCAAATTCACAAAGCAATTATTATGTCTCATCCAATAGTTTTGAATGCACTTTATGACGCCGGCAACAAAGCAGGAGTATTATTAGCTTGGGGAACCAGCATTTTACTTACCGTTGAGCTGGTTTATGTAATGTTCAAATACGTTTTTGCCAAGAACAAAGAATAATTCAGGAAATTGTCTCATCCTTCTATTGCCCACATCCGTACGGATTATATGCAGGCCTCTCTTGACGAAACAGAGCTTGGCCAAGAGCCCTTTTCTTTTTTCAGAAAATGGTTTGAACAGGCAGACGTCTCTAAAGTCAACGAAGTAAATGCAATGACTCTTGCTACTGTTGATGAGCATTCCAAACCTCATGCCCGTATCGTTTTGCTGAAAGCAATTGACGACAAGGGCTTTACTTTTTTTACCAATTACGATAGCAGTAAAGGCAAAAATATTGCTGCCAATCCCAATGCTGCATTGGTGTTTTTTTGGCCCGAACTGGAACGTCAGGTTCGTATTGAAGGCATAATTGAAAAAGTAACTGTTGCTGAAAGTGACGAATATTATCTCAACAGACCCAGAGGCAGTCGCCTTGGTGCATGGGCATCTCCACAAAGTTCTGTTATTGAAAGCAGGGCAGTGTTGGAGGCTAATGAAAAGAAGTATCATGAACATTTTGAAGGTAAAGAAATTCATCGTCCCGAACATTGGGGTGGATATCGTTTATTACCTAATCGCGTAGAATTTTGGCAAGGTCGCCCAAGCCGCTTGCACGATAGAATTTGTTTTGAATTGGATGCTGATGGCAATTGGCAAAAATTTAGGCTTGCTCCCTAGTATTCATGTATCTTGCTCCCAAACCGTCTTGTTATGAGCAATTTTCTTTCTATTCTCAATAAAGAGCATCTACAATTATTACTCAACACACGCGAAGGCGAGGTGAAATTGGGTGAAAAAGTTCAGTTAATCATACCCACAGCAGGTTGGCAGGAAAGTATTGATTCAAGCAATGCTTCTTTTGTTTTACTGGGTATTCCGGAAGATATTGGTGTACGGGCAAATGGAGGTGTCGGAGGTGCCCATACTGCATGGATGCCGTCCTTACAAGCTCTTTTAAATATTCAGTCCACACCACAGTTTAGTGGCGAGGAATTGTTGGTATTAGGCTCATTTGATTTTACAGACTGGATGGAGCAATCTCAACAAATGAATGCTCAGCAACTGCGGGAATTGGTTTCAAAGATTGACGAAGAAGTTTATCCGGTAATACGCAGTATTATAGAAAGCGGTAAAATTCCAATTGTCATTGGTGGAGGGCATAATAACAGCTATCCCTTGCTCAGGGCTGCATCTTTGGCTTTTGGGGAATCAGTAAACTGTATTAATCTCGATGCCCATAGTGATTATAGAATAATAGAAGGAAGGCATAGTGGTAATGGTTTTCGTTACGCAAAAGTTGCGGGTTTTTTACATCAATATGCGCTGATAGGTCTTCATGAAAATTATAACAGTGAGTCGGTTTTGAATGATTTAATCGCTGACGAAACGATTCAATTCAGCACCTATGAAGATATTTTCCTGCACAATAATGAAGATTTTGAGCAGGCTGTTCTACAGGCAATCAATTTTACGGATGGATTACCAACAGGCATTGAGCTTGACCTGGATTGTATTCAAAATGTATTATCCAGTGCCAATACACCTTCCGGTATCAGTGCTTTGCAAGCCCGGCAATATGTTCATTTGACAGCCAATAAGGCCAATACAGCTTATCTGCATTTGACAGAAGGCGCAACAAAATTGGCAAATGGAAGAGAAGATGCGAGTACGGGAAAATTAATTGCTTATCTGGTGAGTGATTTTATTAAAGCTACCGATTTCTAAATTATTTGATTGGGCTGGTTTAACATGTTCTTTTACGATGACCAGATCTTTTTTCTGCTAATTGCTGCTCAATGTGTCCGGATTATTGATAAATTTTGAATGATGTAATGTCAGGCTTAAAGTTTAATTCCATTTAAAAAAGGAGAGAAGCCTTCACCCACACCACTATTGTAAATGTGGAGTTGGTAAAAATTCAGCAGAATTAGCAGGAACCCTATGCTATACAACAGAACCGTTTTGTTTCTTTCCAGCAATAAACGAATCAGGCAGGCCAATGCCAAAGTAAATACAGGATAGCTCTGCACTAAAGCCCGGGTGGAATAACTGCCACCATATCGCCAGTCGGACCAAGCCATGATTATCCAGAGATTGAGCAGGCAAAAGGTCAATACTGATTTTTGAAAAGGATATTTTTTCATCAGTCCTAATCCCAAAATCATTAAAATGGCAACAGGAGTATACAGAAACCAACCTTTTTCGGGTCCAAATAATACCCTGAACCAGGGATTCAGAAAATACCATTTGCTGCCCACGTCAAAGATGAAATTGCCGGTGGTATATTTCCAATATAGCAATTGGGGTAAAATGCCTGCAATTCCTCCAAATACGGCGAGCAAAATATGTAATTTGTGTTGACCAACCAAAGCCCATTTTTGCAATTTTGATTCTCTGGTGTTTGTTTGCCATAAAAGCGGTATGAAAATGATAATTATTTCGGTGGGGCGGGAAATGACTGCCAGACCGCAAATCAATCCGATTAATAAAGCATAGGTCCATCGGGGTTTTTCATGCCATTTGATAGTATACCAAATGACAAAGCAGTATAAAGTGAATATCCAGATGTGGCTTTGTGCTGCATCAACAGAAATGTATTGTATTAAATTGCTGCATAGTGCCAGCAATAGTAAGGTGATAGCAGTTGTATGGTCATTGAAAAACTGCAATAGCACTTTTCGCAGAATGGTAAAGCCCATTATTCCCCAAAAAAGCGCACCTAGCATTATCGCATATTGATAAGGGCTAGAGAAGCCGTCCTGAGGGGACTGTGTAACAAATGCCGTAATGTGCCCGATGAAAAAGAAAGGTGCCTGCATAATGGCTACACCACATAGGTACTTATTGGTGTAACTGCCGGATCCCAGTTTTATGGCCTGATAAAACACCCCTCCTGTTATATGATATGTAGAGTCAACCTTATCTACCCATTTAAGTTCCTTGACATCCTGATAAATAAAAGCTGCGGGCAGATACATATAATACCCAAAGGCATCCCAATTAGTAGCATTGTATCCGTTTTTGTCGTTATTATGGAAATAGCAAAGACGAAAACTAACGAAGCTAACTACAATAAGTATTATAGAATATAACGAGGCTCTGTTGTACATATAAAAAAAAGCACAAACCTACAAATGTAGATTTGTGCGATTAATTTAATGAAGATTCAGATTAGAAACCTTTTTTAGCAACTCCGTCAGCAATTGCTTTCAAAGCATTTGCTTCGCTAAGGATAGCAGCCATTTTGTTTCCTTTACCGTCGTTTCCGCCAGCCATATAGCCACCACGTGCAGTTTTGGTGATTACTGCATCATGCATTGGTACATTTTTTTCTTTAGTTTTTAAGCAATAAGCTTTAATCATTTTACTTGTGTCCATAATTGAAAATTTAATTGTTGTTTTAAATATTTGAGTCAGTAAACAGCTACAAATAACGGCTATTTCAATCAGATAAGCGAAAGTTCAAAAAAATAATTGTCAGCAAATCTCAAATTGTGTATTACCTGTGTATTATTAAAATATTTATAATTCTAAACTCTTATTTATCTTTCTGACAAACTCCCACATTACCACGCCTACGCTTACCGATATATTAAGTGAATGCTTGCTGCCCCATTGGGGTATCTCTATACATACTTCACTTAAGGCCAAAGCAGTATCACTCACACCATTTACTTCGTTGCCAAATATAACTGCAACTGGTCTACTTGTTTGTACATCAATATTTTGCAATGCTGTGCTGTTATGTGTTTGTTCGGCTGAGCAAATCATAAATCCCAATAACTTTGCTTTCTCTATTGCCGCTGTCGTGTCCTGAAAATGTTCCCAGGGTACTGTTTCTGTTGCCCCCAAAGCAGTTTTATGAATATCGCGATGAGGCGGGGTAGGGGTATATCCACACAGATAAACAGCTTTAATGCCAAAAGCATCTGCAGTGCGAAAAATCGCTCCTACATTTTGCATACTGCGTACATCATCCAGAATAATAATCAGGGGATGTTTTGGCGATTCGGTCATTTCTTCTACCGATTTGCGCTCCAATTCATCCATCGTCTTCTTTGTAAACAAGTTTATTCGTTTTAAAATTTATCAGGAAATGGTTTGACTTAGACTTTTGCCTAATTTACTATTCTTCTTACCATAGGCAAAATAAATAATCATGCCAATTGCCAGCCACACAATAAAACGTATCCAGTTGACTACACCTAGGGTAGACAGCAGGTAGAGGCAGGAAATTACACCCAAAAGAGGCAATAATGAATACTTGCGCACCCAGGCTATGCTACACACTACCAACAGAGCAACATAAAATAACCAGATGGGGATTAAATGTTGCCAGGCTTCGTACCCACCTTCCATGGTAAATGTTTTTGATAATTCGCTTGTGCCATCCCCCTTTTTAGCCAATAGCAAATAAACGATAGCAGCCAGCAAAAGAGGAATCCCATACCGGCTGTTGATATAAGGAACTTTGAATTTTGGTTTGGGTAAATCAGTTCTATGTTGCAAAACCATTATCCCTGCGCATACCAGCGTGAAGGCAAATAACGTACCGATACTGCACATATCTGTTACAAAAGCTGCATCCATAAACAAGGCGGGAACACCTACAAGAAAACCTGTAAGTATGGTGGAGAATTTTGGTGTTTTGAAACGAGGATGGATTTCTGCAAATTTCTTGGGTAGTAATCCGTCTCTGCTCATACTCATCCATATTCTGGGCTGCCCAAGTTGGAAAACCAAAAGAACGCTGGCTGTAGCGATTAAGGCACTAAATGCAATAATGCCTCCAATCCAATTGATGCCTCTTGATAAGAAAGCATTGGCCAGAAAAGCTTCATTATTAAGGGAGGAATAATGAACCATTCCTGTAAGGACCAGAGCTGCCGCTATATACAAGGCTGTTGCAATAATGAGTGAATACATCATACCTCTGGGCAAATCCCGCTGAGGATTCTTGCATTCTTCGGCAGTAGTGGCCAGAGCATCAAAACCTATATAGGCAAAGAAAACAGCACTCGTACCTTTTAATACTCCTGATACACCATTGGGTGCAAAAGGAACCCAATTCTCTGGTTGTACATAAAAGGCACCGATGATGACCACAATTAATACTACCAATACTTTGAAAATCACCATGGCGTTGCTTACCGTGCGGCTTTCTTTAATACCTATATAGACAAGGGCAGTAATGATAAAAGTGATGAGGAAAGCTGGTAGATTTAATATAAGGGGTAATGATCCAATATGAGGGGCATTGACCCATAAATTATGCATAGCTGCATTGTATTCACTAATCGTTTCACCTTTAAGGCTCGCTATTTCAAAAGCTTTATGGGCGTTTTTTACTTCAAGAAAACTCTTTGTCAGAAATGCAGGCAGGTCAATTCCTATTTGATGTAAAAAGGTGGTCAGGTTTCCACTCCATGAAATAGCTACGGTTACATTTCCCACTGCATATTCCATAATTAAATCCCATCCGATAATCCAAGCAATTAATTCTCCAAAAGTAGTGTAGCTGTATGTATAGGCACTTCCGGCTACCGGAATACGTGAAGCCATTTCTGCATAGCAAAGCGCCGAAAAACCGCATGTGACAGCAATGCCTATGAATAACCATATTACTGCTGGCCCTCCATTAAAACATGCTGAACCAATAGTGCTGAAAATACCTGCACCAATGATTGCCGCCATACCAAAAAAGGTTAGGTCGCGGACAGTAAGCACACGGTGCAAACCAGTGTGCTCGCCATCGCTAAAGCCTTCTGCCGCATCCTTTTGTATTTGATGAATTGATTTTTTTCGAAACAGAGATTGGAACATTGGCGAAAGATAAGGCAAATAGACAATTTGAAAATAAATTATACCATTGTGATTTTTTAAATAATGCTGTTTTTTCGCTTTACATCATCTGAAATAAACGGATAACCTCCACAGCTGCTTTTACATCATGAACACGTAATATATTAGCACCCTGCTGCAGGGCAACCATATGCAGGGCTGTAGTTCCATTTAAGGCAAGCTCTGCATCCGTATTCAGGGTTTTGTAAATCATTGATTTACGCGAAATTCCGGCCAAAATCGGTTTGCCTAAAATATGTAACTGAGCCATGTTGTTCAGCAGTTCGAAATTATGAGTTATGCTTTTGGCAAACCCAAAACCCGGGTCAATAATTACATCATTAATCCCTGCTTTTAGGCAATTATCCACTATTTGCTGCATCTCATCGATTACTTCAATAGTGATATTTTCATAATGCGGATTTTGGTGCATAGTGTCCAATTTGCCTCTGTTATGCATCGCTATATAAGGTACTTTTAATGTCGCAACAGCAGCTATCATATCTGTATCAAAAAGCCCTCCACTGATATCGTTGACCATATCTGCGCCTGCTTTAACCGCATTTTTGGCAACATCGGCTCTGTAACTGTCAATTGAAATCCAAATGTCAGGAAATTGTTTTTTTATAACCTCGATGGCCGGTAAGGCACGCTCGTTTTCTTCCTCTGCTAAAACTTCTTTTGCACCAGGTCGTGTAGAAGCGCCACCGATATCCAGAATTTTTGCCCCTTCATTAATCATCAGCTCAGCTTGTGCCAGAATATGCTCTGTATGCTGCATCCGGCTGCCCTCAAAAAAGCTGTCGGGAGTAACATTAATAATACCCATCACTATTGGTTGCGAAAGGTCAAGCAAGTTTCCTTTACTTTGCAGCAGATTGGCAACCGGTAAATGTGTATTTTTGAAACTCATTTGTCAGAAGTGTTTTTTAGAAAACACAAATGTAGCCGCAAATAAAAAGCAAAATGAATTCATCTCAAATAACCTTGCATCAGTACAATGCTGTAGTTGCGCGTTGTAAAGATTTATATGTTAAAAAGGCTGCCGACTATGGCACTTCATGGCGTGTATTGCGCTCTGTTTCTATTGTCGACCAGATTTATATTAAAGCCTGGCGCATCAGACAAATCCAGGAAACGGAATCACAATTGGTAGACGACTCCATCGAAAGTGAATTCATTGGTATTGTCAATTATGGGATTATTGCCCTGATTCAGTATTTTCTTCCCAAAGATGCACCTATAGAGTTAAGCGAAGAAACAGCTAAAGAGTATTACGAAATCCGCGCCGAAGAGGTGAAACAGTTGATGCTGAAAAAGAATCACGACTATGGCGAAGCCTGGCGTGCCATGTCACAAGCTTCTTTCGTTGACCTGATATTGGTAAAATTGCTGCGTATCCGTCAGATTATAGCCAATGACGGAGCGGTTAAGGTATCTGAAGGGGCCGATGCTAATTTTGCTGATATTGTCAACTATGCAATCTTTGCCCTGATCATGATAAATGAGGAAAATTAATTTTTTAGGTCAGCCGTTCCTTCTTCTTCGTCTGTTCAGATAGTTTCTCCTGAGCAAATCCGAAGGACACCGTCAGCTTTCTTATTTTTCTTCAGCTTTTTTCTGCGGTGGTATTTACAATCAGACAACATTTTGGGCGGAGAATATTTAATATTTTTGAACCATACTAAAATCACGAAACACAATGAAATACATACTTTGGCTATTGCGCATCATCGTTGGTGCCTTGTTTATTTTCTCGGGCCTCATAAAAGCTAATGACCCCCTTGGCCTTAGCTACAAAATGAATGAGTTTTTTGATGTTTGGAATATGGGCTTTATGGTTCAATATTCACTGGCGCTTTCAGTATTAATGATTGGCTTCGAAATCATTGCTGGTATCGGGTTGCTGCTTGGAGCGGCTTTTCGCTCTTTTTCTTTTCTACTCTTATTACTTACGTTGTTTTTTACCTTCCTTACCGCCTATGTTTATCTTACCGACAAGATAAAAGAATGCGGCTGCTTTGGTGATTGTATCAAAATATCCAATGCCGAAACCTTCTGGAAAGATGTGGTGCTCACGGTTTTTGTACTTATTCTGTTTGCTTATCGAAAAAGAGTGCAGCCATTGTTTAATGGAAAAATCACTTTTGTACTAATGACCATTACTGTTATTCTTGCCTTCGGTATTCAATGGAAAACCCTCAACTATCTTCCTTATTACGATTGTCTGGCTTATAAAAATGGTGCTAATATCTGGGAGAAAATGCAACCACCTCCAGGCTCTACACCTGATGTATACAAGAATGTAATGACTTATGAAAAGGATGGTAAACGTCAGGATTTTGACGAGACTAATTATCCATGGCAGGATACTACCTGGAAATTTGTAGACAATAAGCCAGTATTAATCAAAAAGGGGAATTCTGATCCTGCAATTAAAGATTTTGTACTGAACGATTATACCGGTAACGACCTTACCGAATCAATCCTTAAAGAGCCCGGTTATACTTTCTTCCTGTTTATTAAGGATGTAAAAAAAGCTAATCGCGAAAACATTGAGCGCTTACAAATTTTAATCTCCACAGCCAATCAGCTGAACGTGCCTTTTTATGTATTGAGCTCTTCTGCCAAGTCAGATGCTGATAAATTTGCCGCAGACTACAAACTTCAGGGTGCGCAATGGCTGATTATTGATGGTACTGTCAGTAAAACTGCTATGCGTACCAACCCTGGTTTGATGCTGCTCAAAGACGGTACCATACAAAATAAATGGTCATTCAAAACTTATCCTAAAGGGATGGTCATGAATGGTACAACTCTAACCCTTCAATAGTAAAACGTGATTCATTTCTTGCTACGCAAAACAGGCTATAGTATTATCGTGCTATGGGGCGTAGTGAGTTTGGTATTCTTTCTGTTCAATGTTCTTCCGGCAGACCCGGCCCGTCTTACATTGGGGCAACGCAGCGATTTGAGTTCTCTGGCCAACGTGCGTAAAGAGCTCAACCTTGACAAGAGCATAGGCCAGCGTTATCTTCTTTATCTCAATGATTTGTCGCCGCTAAGTTTGTGTGCTAATGACAGTGCTGCAAAGGCAAAATACGATTATACGCCAATTCTCTCTTTGGGTAAAGAAACATTAGTGTTGAAAAAGCCCTATCTCGGTCGCTCATACCGTACCAAGAGATTGGTGAGCTCTGTTCTTGCAGAGGCTTTGCCAGGTACTGCTTTGCTTGCATTGACAGCTATAACTTTTGCTACCATCATTGGTATTTTGTTAGGAATACTTGCTGCATTTTATAAAGGTACCTGGGTGGATTCGGGTTCTCTTGCAGCAAGTGTAGCAGGTATTTCGATGCCTTCTTTCTTTGCAGGATTAATTATTGCTTATGTATTTGGCTATTTGTTACATCGCTTTACAGGTCTGGATATGACGGGTAGTCTCTGGGAGTACGATGCCATCAGCGGGGAACGACATCTGGCAATACGCAATTTAATTCTGCCTGCATTTGCTTTGGGTATTCGCCCTTTGGCTATTATTACTCAGCTTACACGTAGCTCTATGCTGGATGTTTTGACGCAGGATTTTATCCGTACCGCCTACGCCAAAGGGCTCAATAACAGTCAGGTTATCTGGAGGCATGCATTGCCTAATGCCTTGAATCCGGTTGTGACCGCTATTTCTGGATGGATGGCCGAGTTGCTGGCAGGTTCATTCTTTGTAGAATTTATTTTCGGATGGAAAGGTCTTGGAAAACTAACAGTAGATGCATTGGATAAATTTGATTTTCCTTTGGTGATGGGGGCTGTATTGGTTTCGGCACTCATTTTTGTGGTGGTCAGTTTGCTGGCCGATTTGGTTTATGCCCGTCTTGACCCGCGCGTTCGTTTATAACTTTCTTTAAAAAATGGACGCACATAAAAAGTATTTTACAAAACAGTTGAATGAATGGCACAGCAATGTCAACCAACGTTCGTTGCCTTGGAAGGAAGAAAAGGACCCTTATAAAATCTGGCTCTCTGAAATCATTTTACAACAAACACGAGCCGAACAAGGACTAAAATATTATGTAAACTTTACTGAAACGTACCCTTCGGTTTGGTCTCTGGCAAATGCTAAGGACGAAGATGTTTTCCGTCTTTGGCAGGGATTGGGTTATTACAATCGTTGTAAAAACATGTTGGCAACAGCAAGATTTGTTTGTGCCAAATTGAATGGAAAATTCCCTGGCAAGTATGAGGATATTATTGCGTTAAAAGGGATTGGTGCCTATACGGCCGCGGCCATTGCTTCTTTTGCTTTTAATTTGCCACATGCTGTTGTTGACGGAAATGTATACAGGGTTTTATCCCGGTATTTTGGCATTGAAACTGCTATTGACAGTACAGAGGGGAAACGGCTTTTTGCCAGTTATGCACAGGAATTATTGAATCATAAAAATCCCGCTGCTCATAATCAGGCTATCATGGATTTGGGTGCAACAGTCTGTACTCCGCGGCAAGTGAAATGTACAGAATGCCCTCTGATTAAAAAATGTATTGCTTACAGCGATGATTTAATTAGTCTTCTTCCTGTGAAATCAAAAAAGCTCAAAGTGCAGAATCGCTTTTTCAATTTTATGGTTTTGCAATGCAAGGATGAAATATGGATAGAACGCAGAACTGAAAAAGGTATCTGGCAAAATTTGCATCAGTTTTATCTGATTGAAACCGATGCTGTTATTGATGAAAAGGAAATGAGCACTTTGCCTCAAATAATGGCTTTACACAAGGATGTTTCAGGTATTCAATTTTCAGCTCAGTTGAAGCAACGCTTAACGCATCAGTTGATTGACAGTAAATTTTATAGCGTCAGCTTGAAATCAAAACCTCGTTCTTTACCCGATTCTGGTTTTTGGATTCCATTAAAGGATTTAGATAATTATGCTTTCCCCAAAACACTGGTAGATTTCCTTGAAAATGCCCTTGCTCAATAAAATTTCTGGTTTTCTGCGCTTTGTCGTAGATTTTATCTTGTTTACAAGCAGTTTTACGGCTTTGTGTGCAGTAACACTTTGTATGGCTACAGAGCGATTGTTTATGGGCTATGTTCCGGTGATGTTTTCACCCTTACATTTTTTTGTTATTGGCTGTACTTTGCTGGTGTACAATGTGCATTACCTCATCAAGAAGTCCTCTGTCACTTTATCCGACCAATATGCCTGGGTGCAGAAACATAAACATTGGAATTATAGCTTCCTCATTATAGGTCTGTGTCTTTGCAGCTATTTTGTATTTCAATTGTCACAACCTGTTTGGCAGGCTTGTATTGTTCTCGCAGCATTCTCATTTGCTTATTCCCTTCCTGTTCTGCCTTTTAAAAACAAGCATAGGCTGAAAGATTTTGGTTGGCTAAAGATATTTCTGCTGGCAGGTATCTGGACAGTGGTAACAGCCATTCTTCCGATGTTGTATTGGCAGCAAAGCATACAGGCTTATCCTTACGAGATTGTAATGCGCTTTATATTTTTGTTTATCCTTTGTCTGGCATTTGATATCCGGGATCAGCAGGTAGACCTTGAGGCTGGTATTTTTACCTTACCCAATAAAATAGGACTGTTGAATACTTATAGTTTAATAAGTGTTCTGGTATTGTTATTTATTTGCTGTTCATTCGCCCAGTACTTCAGGTTTAGCTTGCCGGATAGGTTAGCGGTTAATATAATCTCAGCTCTATTGACATTATGGGCTGTTCATGTTGTCCGGAAACATCCTTCAGATAAGAACTATTTACTGTTGGTAGACGGGCAAATGCTGATTAATGCCCTGATGCTTTTACTTTTTTAAGATTAGAACCACTTTTTCTTTTTGAAAAAAACGAGCATAACCAAAGGGATAACTAGCATAGCTGCTACCGAAAAGTAAAAACCCTTCTGGTCATGCAACAATGGAATTCGGTCAAAGTTCATGCCGAAAATACCTCCGATAACAGTTGCAGGAGCAAGTAAAAGAGAAACCATGGTGAAAATTTTCATCACTTCATTCATCCGCAGATTAATCTGGTTCATATACAGGTCCTGCAAATTGCTCAGCATATCTCTCAGGCCCTCACAGTCGTCGTGGGCCTGGGTGATGTGGTCATACACATCTTTAAAATATTTCTCGTTTCTACTTTCAATCAGTTTATTGTCGCTACGCAGAAAACCATTCACCAATTCTCTTACAGGTGCAATCGCTTGTTTCATCACCAGCACCTCTTTGCGTATCTGGCTGATATCGCCCAATACTCCCTGTTCTCTGCCCGAAATCAATCGTTCCTCTATGTAATCAATATTGACCGCCAGTTTTTGAATAATACCAAAATAGCTGTCGACAATTACATCCAACAGAGAATAGCACAGATAATCCGTACCTCTCTCTCGAATACGTTGATTGGTATTACGCAACCTTGCTCTCAAGGGGTCAAAAACATCCCTCGTGGCATCTTCCTGAAAAGACAACAGAAAGTCAGGGCCAACAACAATGCTCACCTGCTCCAGTTCAATGCTTTTATTCTCTTCGTTAAAATACAGCATGGGCAACAGACAAAACATCCTGTCTTCTACCTCATCCATTTTGGCCCTTTGGCCGATACTCAGAATGTCCTCTGTGAGCAGTGGATGGACACGAAAGAAATTACACAATTCTTCAATCTCTTCCTTACGCAATCCGTCGGCATTAATCCAGGTGGTTTTATAATCGGTGGAAGTCTGATTCCAGTCCAGACTGCTTTTCGATTTGTATTCGTTGAGCTGTTTTTCGTCGTAGTTAAAAACACTGTATACTGCTTCTACTGTAGTGGTACGCAGTTCAGGAATAATGGCAGGGTCATAAGACACGCGTTTCTTTTTGCTACGCGAAAGTTGGGGTAAATACTGTGCTACCTTTTGTCTTTTACTGCCCATGAGCCATTTTATTTGCTGTAAAATATAATCCCTGCAAGTTAGTGCTTGCAGGGATTAAAACAGAATGAGGAATCAGAAATTATTGTTTCACGAAAGTGGCTGTTTGCTGGCCATCTTCGGTATTAAGGCGAAGTAAGTAAACTCCTGAGGTCAATGCAGAAACATCAATACTGCTCTGATGTGCCGGAGCAATTACTACACGACCGGCAAGGTCGTATACTGTAGCCATAAATTTAGCACTGCCTGCTGCTTCAATGTTCAATACATTAGTGCAAGGGTTTGGATAAATTTTGCTTGCGATTTCGTTTTTTATTTCTCCGATTGAAGTAGTTTTTTCATAGAATGTTTTGGTCATTCCTACACTTGGTTCATCTCCGGTTGATAGCCCATTATTATTTACAGCATTAACCATAGCATAAAAAGTAACATCGCCAGTTCCCGCAGGAGGAGCTGTCCATTCAAAAATCACTTCATATTGAAAAATGGCACTTGCGGAAAGAGCTTTTGTATGTTCAATTACATTTATTGTTCCTGTTTTCACTACAGTATTAGAGCTTGGCATGGCAGCTAATGTACCAGCATTTACTTTTGTTGTAGTGCCACTAACACAAGAAACTTGAAATCCAAATTTTGGCAGTGGGGTTTTATTTCCTGCGGTTAGTTTAACATAATATTTTGTTCCTGGGACATATCCACCTGTAACGAGAGCCGTTGCTGTTGAATTACTATAAAGAGATACAATGCCAGCAGATGTTGACGCTGGAAATGTGTTGACAGCACTTCCGGAAGCATGACAAGATCCGCCTGAGCAAGATGCTGGCCCTCCAGAGCCTGTTAAATTTCCATTACCCATTGTTGCAGGGCCAGCCGAATTCCCCGAAATAGCCAGATAAACCATGCCTAAAGAGGCAGTAAAAAGTAGAATTTTTTTGTTCATTGTTTTTTGTTTTTGATGTGATAAAAATAATTTTGAGTTAGAGTATTTACCTTTGCTGCCTTATGGGACACAAAAAGCTAATCCGGTTTAGAGCAGTAGATACTTTTGCTAATGTATTACAATATCCGAAGAATATGCCAAATAATTGGCACATTTTTTTCAAGAACAACAACCCTATTACCCTCGAATTGGCCTGCGGAAAAGGAGAATACAGCGTGGGGCTTGGCCGAATTAATAAAGCTAATAATTACATTGGAGTAGATATTAAGGGCAACAGAATTTATAACGGTGCCAAAATCAGTCTGGAAGAAGGTCTGACAAATGTAGGTTTTGTGCGTGGACAAATCGACCATCTGACCGAGTATTTTGGTGAAGGAGAAGTTAATGATATCTGGATTATTTTCTCTGACCCTTTCCTACGTAAACCCAAAAACAGATTAACTCATCCGCGATTTTTGTTTATCTATCAGCAGGTGATGAAGAAGGGTGGAGTCATTAAGCTCAAGACAGATTCCAAGGAACTATACGATTTTACGCTTGAAACCATAGAAGAACAAGGTTGTACTATTGTCGAAAATATTGCTGACATTTACGGAAAAGGTATGGCTGTCGGACCATTGGCGATACAAACCTTTTACGAGAAAATGCATTTGGCCGATGGACGTACAATTTATTACCTTTCCTTTACCTTACCCGAAACAACTGTTGTAGTACCTGTGCGCAAGCCAAAGACTGAGGAAGAAGATGACAACGCCGAATCCTAAAGAAGAAGATTATTATTTTCTGCCCGACGGACGATTGGTTTTTACAGAACAGTATCATCTCAAACGTGGCTATTGTTGCGGCTCCGGTTGCCGGCATTGCCCTTATGAATTTGTCAATGTGCCCGAACCCAAACGAAGTGTTTTGGTGGCTCAAAAAAATAACGATGAACCCAATAGAGAAAGATAAATCGGATGTCTACGAGCTCGTTTTCGAGATAGTACGACTAGTGCCTAAAGGCAGAGTTACTTCCTATGGTGCAATAGCCGAGGCATTGGGTATGCGCTCCGGTGCACGATTGGTGGGTTATGCCATGAACCTGTCGCATAATGTACATCCTGAAGTGCCTGCACACAGGGTGGTAAACAGTGCAGGTATCCTCACCGGTAAATTTCATTTTGGTACTCCGGATAAAATGCAGCAACTCCTCGAAAAAGAAGGAGTTGCTGTAAGAAATGATAAAGTGGTTTCTTTTAAAGAGCTGTTCTGGAATCCGAAAACAGAAATTTGAATTTTATAAAAAAACCATATGCTTTTTTAATGTTTCTTTTTCTGTTGCAGTCCATTTATGGGATTTGAAATAGCCCGAAAATTTGTTTTTATGAGCAGTTTGCTGGCAGAGATATTCTGTCAGTTGCGCTGCCGGACCTGCCAGACGGCCATTGGTGCTGAGCATGGCATCAAATAAATGAGCCACCAGTTTATCTTCACAATGTCCCAGCGCTTTCAACGCAGCGAAAGCGTTATTACGTGTACGGAATTCCCATGCATCGGAGGCATAATATACCAATCTGTTGACGCTTTCTTCCGCACCTATATGATGAGTGGCAGACAATTCGTGCCATTTTATATTCACGCTGTTGTTCATACCCATCACATCTTTGGTTTTGTTCAGATAGCTCGCTGCTTCGTTGGGGTATAGGGTACACAACTTATCCAAAGCCGCTGATACCACATCATAGCTGGAGTCCTCGAGCGCTTCAACAAATACATTTTTCCATGATTTGCTTTTGCCTTTATATCCTTTGATAGCAGCCAGTTTGGGCGATGATTTGCTATGGTAAAAGACACTTTGTAATTGTCCGGCCACCGTTTCGTCTTCAATCATTTGGTTAATGATTTCAGCCTTCATTTGATGGAAGCTTTCATTTTTGAAAACACTCATCAGCAATTTTCTTTTTTTCTCTACAGAAAATGTTTTGAGCGCCAATAAAGCATCATATCTGTCCAGCATATGTGGGGCATACAATACCTGTGCGGCCAGTTCTTCATACTTCTTTTCGAATACCACACTTTTCAGCACCATCGAGTTGGGGTCAAACAAGACAAAGGCAATACTTTTGGCGGAATTGTTAGGTACAGTAACTGTGGTATTAGCTTCACTAATCCATTCTGTTTTTTTGCTTACCGAGCCGTCTGTATAATGTACTTCAATGTTGATAGGCATTTTAAACAGGCCTACCACTTCGTCTCTGGCATGGGTCTGGGCTACATAAATATTGGTTTGTCTTTTGCCATTACTTCTGCCCACATCTTCATATTTGATGGTGTATTGTGGTTCTCCACCATGTTGCAGCCATTCTTCTATAAACCAGTTCATATCCAGTCCCAGTTTGTCTTGTATGGCTTGTTGCAGGTCGTTGGTTTCTACATTGGCATAAGCATGATTTTTCAGGTAGTGATTGAGTGCGCGTTTCCATTGCTCTTCGCCCAGCACATAATTAAACATACTGATAACACTCGAACCTTTTTGGTACGCACGCGCAGTACCTCCCTGGCTGCGGATAGGGTTGCGGTCTTTTTTGCTGGCTTCCAGTGCTGTATTGTGCTCACTGCGGCGCTGCCAGTTGTATTCATCTTCACCGTACAGTTTTCGGGTCAGCATTTTTGGGTAATAAGTTGCATAGCTTTCCTGCAACCATGTATCGTGGCCATCGCGTGCGGTAATATAATCTCCAAACCATTGATGGGTAAGTTCATGACAATTTACCCCCACATAATTCCTGTCGATATAGGCGCGATTGTCTACATTGAAGAAATCTCCGAATATGGTTGCAGTGGTATTCTCCATGGCACCATAAAGAAAGTCTTGCACCATGATTTGCGAATAACTTTCCCATGGATAGGCAATGCCGGTTTCCTTTTCTAAGAAATCAACCATCATTTCAGAATAGCGATAGGTAGGTTCTGCACGGTTTGCGAATTCAGGATAATAATACAGGTTCATCGGAACACCGCTACCGCTCTTTGTTTTTTTAATACCATATTTCCCAATTCCCAGCATCAGCAGATAACCGGCATGAGGCTTGCTCATCGCATAATGCCAGGTACAGGTATTGTCATTGTTTACCGTTTTAGACTGCAACACACCATTTGAAAGGACTTCGTAATCTTTGTCGAAAGTAATGATGGTTTCTGTGATGAATTTATCATTCATGTCGTCATACATGGGTATCCAGGCACGGTTGTCAATACCCTGACCTTGAGTCCAGATTTGTTTGCGCACCGCAAAAGGGTTTTGTTCTTTATTTTCAGGTACATTCCATCCTATAAAATAAATTCCACGGCGCGGACTTGCTTCGTATTCAAAAACAATTTTTCCGCTCTCATCCCAGGTCAATGAATTTTCCGGCATTACCCAAATGCCCGTTTTTACCTTTTTAAAATCAAGATGTTTTTTATTGAGTGTCGCACTTAGTATTTTAATATCCGGGGCATCAAAAAAGATGGAATCCACTCTTTTCTGTAACACTGTAAAACTGTGTGTTACTTTACCTTTTACCAGTCCTTTTTCGGGCACAAAGGCTACTTCTACTTTCATTTTGGTAATATCCAGTACATGTTCGCGATAACTGGTATTGTCTTTGAGGTAAGAGCGGTAGGTGTTTTGCGCATGGGCAAACAAACCGATGCTACTCAATAATAGAGTAAGAATTTTTTTCATTATTTGATATTTGAAGATAATAGATGCCGGAAAGCTTTTCCAAAATCCGTAAAACTATCGAGAATTGCAAATATGAGATTTTTGATATTCATAAGATTTGTTTAGTCTCTTTATCTGTTTTTAAATTTAATATTGTTTTAGTCGTTGAATTTAAACTGTTTAATATTAATTATTTATTTTAGTTATGAATTTATTCTTATTGGTATGGTTTTTGCTGTATTAATGTATTAAGAACGAATGGGGTGGTGGACTGCATTTTTAAGCGACATCATCTTTGTTTAGGTTTTCTTTGATATTCCTTAAACGTTAGTTGCTCTGAATCTATTAATATCATACAATTTCAATTACATTTGCAAACAGAATACAATGAAACACACAATACATAGCGCAGAGCATTGGACAGAGATTATTGAACCCAAAAGCAGTTTGTTTGACCTTCAAATAAAGGAAGTTTGGCGTTACCGCGATTTGCTGATGTTGTTGGTTCGCCGCGATTTTGTGGCTACTTACAAGCAAACCATTCTGGGTCCTATCTGGTTCTTTTTGCAGCCTTTGCTTACGACCATTACTTTTGTTTTTGTATTTAATAATATAGCCGGAATCAAGACAGGAACCGTTCCTGCAACCTTGTTTTACATGGCCGGCACTACTCTTTGGAATTATTTTTCTGATTGTCTCAATAAAACATCCACTGTTTTCAGAGATAATGCTGCAGTCTTTGGTAAGGTCTATTTCCCAAGGTTGATTATGCCTCTGTCTATTGTGGTCAGCAATCTCGTTAAGCTGGCTATTCAGTTTTGTTTATTCCTGGTTTTTTGGTGTTACTTTTTATTTTCAACCAATGAGATTCAGCCTAATGCGGCCATATTTCTGTTGCCTTTGTTGGTATTTATTATGGGTGGTTTAGGCTTGGGTTTTGGTATGCTCATCAGCGCTATGACTACCAAATATCGTGATTTGGTTTTCTTGCTCACTTTTGCTGTGCAATTATTGATGTATGCCACACCGGTTATTTACCCGCTTAATTCTCCGAGTATCAAACCAGAGGTAAGAAATTTGCTGATGCTAAACCCTATGTCTCCTGTAATCGAAACATTCCGTTTTGCTTTTCTGGGCGAAGGTGGCGGCCTGTTTTCATGGTCAGGTTTGATTTATGCCAGTATTTTTACGATTATTGTTATCATAACCGGTACCGTAGTATTCAATAAAGTAGAGAAGAGTTTTATGGATACTGTTTAAATTAGCTGACAAATCACCAAACATATCTCAGTATTTGAAACAAAACACAAACAGAATTGCTATTTTTCTGGGTCTGGGAATAGGCGTTTTGTATTTGTGTTTTCCTTTTTATTATTTACTGAACAGCCGTGCAGAATTATGGACGGATTATATCCACACCATACCTGATTTTTATCGTTTTGCTCATTTTCAGAATGAAGTATTTACGGATGTTTTAAAAGCACAGGGAGATATTATCTGTCTTTCTGCAGTCATTGCTCTTATTGCTTTTATCCTTTTGTTCAGGCCTTTTCTGAAGGTGCAAATCCGTTTATGGATAACAGGATGGATAGTACACATTCGACATTCGGGTTTATGGCTCCTCGCCTTAATGTTTTTGTGTATCTCTTTTCAGATTTATGCGTATCAGGTAACTGCACTTTGCACAGATGAGGCTTTCTCCGCATTGAATTTTGCGCAAAAGCCACTTACTCATTTGCTTACTTACTATCCATTACCCAATAATCATATTTTCTTTAATCTGCTCAATCATTTCGCAGGCCAGTTGACAGGAGATTTTATTCTTTCAGGAAGGACATTATCTGGCATATTTTATTGTTTGCTTATTGCAGGAAACTATATTTTTCTACATCGTCATACACGGAATGCGTTACTTTCCTTTTTAGGTAGTGCTTTGCTGGCACAACAATTAATGGTTTGGGGTTTTGGCAGTCAGGCCCGTGGTTACGAGCTTTTGTATTTATTGCAATGGGGTAGTTTTGTTGCCTTTTATCAATATTTTTTTGATGATAAATGCGATAAAAAAGCACAGCTTTTGATACTGATTCTTTGCAATATTTTGGCTGCGTGGACCATTCCTTCCTTTCTTTATTTTCTCTTTTTTGAAATAGCAGCTGCTTTCCTGACATGTATTTACAGAAGACAGTCAGAAACTCTTTTTTGGCGAGCTATTTTGCTCAGCTTCATTGGTGCTTTTCTTGTTTATGTTCCGGTCTTCTGTTATTCAGGAATTGCTTCTGTATTCTCTAATAAATATGTTTTGGGAATACAGAACAGCTATTTTCAGGTTTTCTATGACTGGATTCTATATTTCAGAGAAAATGTATCCATCGCCACATTTGGTTTTGCCTCATTTCATTCACTTGCAGCACTTGTTTTTTTTGTTTTGCCTTTTGTGCTTTTCTTTTTACTCAGAAAGCGCCTGGCATCATTGCGCCCTCTATTATTCCTGAGTCTGATACTTTGGTTGGCACTCTTCTGTATGGTCATATACATGAAGCAATTACCCGTATTAAGGGCTATTGGATTTCAGATGCACATTTCCTTATTACTGCTTATTTTCACTTTTACCTTATTAATGATGAACTTAATCAGCAATAAAGTGATTCAGAATGCAGCCTTTGCCTTGTTGATACTCGCGGCTTCTTACGGAACATTTAATTACAACAAATCGTCCGTAGCAACAGAATTATATGGGCAGAATACAGTAGCGTTTATGAACAGCTTGCGGGAGAAGCCATTACAAATTAAGGAACACGATACGCTGTGGCTTTCGGACGAATCCTATATGTGGAACTTCATACTCCCAGCAGATATTCGGAAGAGCAACTACGATTGCACTTTCAGGAATCAGGATGTACTAATCATTTCAGAAGATGATGAGCTAGTGCCAAACCTCGACCTCAATCAATATGTCATCGCTAATAAAATTTCATGGTTCACCATCTATCGCCGAAAATAGTTGGATCAATTTACTGACTCAAGGATTTTTGTAATAACGCCTTCATGATGTTAATGCCTTTTTCACGTGCAAAGACAATGTTCCTTGCCGGAATCCCATCCGGGTCTGGATGAAAGGAAATGGCTTTACTCAGGCTTTCTTCGCGTATCAGGTGCAGCATTGGGTAAGGCGAACGGTTGGTATAATTGGCAGCATCATCTTCGGCGGCATCCTCAAAAATATACTGCGGATGAAAACTGGCAATCTGAAAAATTCCTTCATAACCTTTGCGCATACTCAGTTTTTCGCATTGTTTCAACAGGCTCAGATAGCTGCTGAAATGTTCATATGCATCCGGGAAAATAATCAAAGATGTTTCTGATGAAGGAGTACTGTGTAGAAATTGAATTTCTTCGAGCACTTTGGCCGGGTGCTCATGCAGCGCAGCTCCTTCTACAACTACATATCGGATGGTATTTTCAATAAAAACCTTGTTAGCAAAAGGGCAAAATCCACAGCCAATCACTACTTCTCTTACCCAGTTTTTTGTATGCTGTATTATATGTTCTGTTGCTGAATCCATATTCCGATATTCTGCCAAAGTTAATTTAATCAACACTTAAAAAGTAAAAAGGCTTATCCTGACAAGTATAATGTCCTTAACTTTGCGCTGCAAAATTATGGTCAAAATTGCCAATATAGAATTACCGGATTTCCCGCTTTTGCTCGCACCTATGGAAGATGTGAGCGATCCGCCTTTTCGTGCCGTGTGCAAAGAAAACGGTGCAGATTTGATGTACACTGAGTTTATTTCTACCGAGGGATTAATCAGAGATGCTATCAAGAGCCGTCAGAAGCTGGATATTTTCGATTACGAACGCCCGGTGGGCATACAGATATTTGGTGGTGACGAAGAAGCGATGGCGCTTTCGGCCAAGATAGTAGATGCTACACAGCCCGACTTGCTGGATATTAATTTTGGTTGTCCGGTAAAGAAAGTAGTGTGTAAAGGTGCCGGAGCTGCTGTACTGAAAGATGTGGATTTGATGGTTCGTCTGACAAAGGCTTGCGTCAACAATACCTCATTACCGGTCACAGTCAAAACCCGTTTGGGCTGGGATGATAATTCTAAAAATATTGAAGAAGTAGCAGAGCGTCTGCAAGATGTAGGTATCAGTGCACTCAGCATTCATGGCCGTACGCGTGCTCAATTGTACAAAGGTGATGCCGACTGGACTCTGATAGCCAAAGTAAAAAACAATCCCAGAATTAAGATTCCGATTTTTGGTAACGGTGATATAGACAGTCCTCAAAAAGCTAAAGAGTATAAAGAAAGATATGGTGTGGATGGTATTATGATTGGTCGTGCTGCAATAGGGTATCCCTGGATTTTTCGCGAAATCAAACATTATCTGGCCACAGGCGAAACACTGGCTTTGCCTACCATTAACGAGCGGATTAACGCCTGCCGTAAACATCTTGAAGGCTCCATTAAATGGAAGGGCGAAAAGCTGGGTATACTAGAAATGCGTCGCCATTATGCCAATTATCTGCGTGGTTTATCTCATGTTAAAGAATACCGCAGCCGATTGGTCAATACTATTGATGCTCAGGAACTGGAAGATATTTTGTGTGAAGTAGAAGAGCATTATCTGGATTTGAAAATCGAACAGTAGAATTAGTAAATTTATTCATTGTTAATGTAAGCAATCAATCATCTATCTTAATTATCAATCAAATGATAGCTCCCTTTCTTAAGCCAAATAGTGTTGTCGGTATTACCTGTCCCTCAGGATATGTTTCTGCTGAAAGGATAGAATACGCCTTGCTGGTATTGGAAAAATGGGGCTTCCAGACCAAAGTCGGGAAGACAGTGGGTAATGAATTTCATTATTTTTCGGGCGATGATGCTACACGTTTGGCCGATTTGCAGGCGATGCTGGACGATCCTGATATTGATGCTATATTGATGGGGCGTGGTGGCTATGGCCTCAGCCGCATTATTGACCAGATAAATTTTACAAAATTTGTACAACATCCCAAATGGATTTGTGGTTTCAGCGACATCACTGTACTGCACAGCCATATTCATGTAAACTATGGGATTCCTACCATCCACTCGGTGATGTGTGGAGCATTCAAGGCCGAAACCGAACACGAAGATTATATACAGAGTTTGCGGCATGCCCTTCTGGGAAATGCATTAAATTATGCTATGCCAGTTTCTTCATTCAACCGCTTTGGTGAGACCGAAGCAATAGTTGTGGGGGGGAATCTCGCTATGCTGGCTCATCTTACAGGTTCTGTTTCGGAAATAGATACCAAGGGCAAGATATTATTTATCGAAGATATTGGCGAGCATCTGTACCATATCGACCGGATGATGTACAACCTCAAACGCTCTGGTAAGTTGGACGGATTAAAAGGTTTGCTGCTGGGTAGCTTTACCGATATAGAGGATACCGAACGTCCATTCGGGCAAAGCCTCGAAGAAATTATTTTTGACAAAGTCCGAGAATATGACTTCCCTGTTGCCTTCAATTTTCCTTGCGGCCACGATGTAGAGAATGTTACATTGATGTTGGGGGTAGCGCACAGACTGAAGGTGACAGAAGAAGGAAGCAGTTTGGAGATGCTGTAGTGAATTCTTTTGCAAGGTTTTTTTATCCCGTTGCTCAATTTTAAATTTGCTGTACATAACTACGTACGAGTAACATCGTATTGTCAGTGCCAATCATCAGGCTATTATCCTGTTTTGGGGTCGTAATGCTGTTGGAATGTCATTTTATACCAAAAGCGGAAATGTCCCGAAAACCTATCGTTATGATCTTTTTGGTATGACAATAAATAAGGGTGCTTTTCACCAAGGCACTTATTCTATTATTGTGAGTGTTTATGCCAAAGGTTATTATCTGCTAAAGCTCCAAAGCAAAGAGTAATGTTCCCGGACAAAAGTGCTGCTTGATTAAGAAAAGCACAATTAATAAAATCAGTAAAAGCGCATTAACCGATGCGTTTTTTTTATGTGTTATTTACCGCTCCCTATTTTTTTAAAAACATAGTATCATCTGCTGGATTTTAGCACTTCAAAACAAAATGATTTTTGCTCCTGTTTGTCCAAAATTGAAATTTGCCTTAGATTTGTATTATGATTTTTTATACAATATAAATGTTTATAATTTATGTTTAAATGCGTACTTATAAAAAATAAATATCTACTTGCTTGGCTTTTTGATTCTATTATTGGATATCAACGTTTTTTGGAGAGAGGCCGAATAATATTCGGGCAATTGTGATGACTCATTTAATAGTATCCCGTCATACAAGAAGATAGATTTATTAGTACAGTATATCCCAAAATTCAGATTAACCATAATCAGCTATGAAAAAAATATTAGTCCTATTTTGTTTTGTTGCAACGGTTCAAGTCAGCCTTGCACAAAAGGCAAATGGCATCAGAGATAGTTTATATCAACTATTGTCGCAAACTCAAGACCCTTCCGAACAGATTAATTTACTGGGATTGATTGCAGACGAATACCGATATTCGGGCCAGACAGACAGAAGCAGGAAGATTGCAGAACAAATACTTAAAATAGCCAGCAATTCTCATCAGGATATTTTACTTGCAAGAGCCTACATTATTATCGGGTCTGACTTTAATGCCACCAGTGAGTTTAAGCAGTCTATAGAGTTTCAGTTAAAAGGGGCTGCACTTGCAGAACGTTCCAAAAGTGCATCAGACCTCTGGAGGGTCTATAAAGAACTGGGGATTAATTTTAAACTTCTAAAGAATTATAATGAAGCGCTAAGGTACCTGAGGAAATCGGCCCGGTACCTCAATGCTGTAGATGCTAATTCTTCCAACAGGACCTACTCGCACATGGCCGAAGTATTTCTGGGCTTGAGACAACCGGATTCGGCTTTGCGCTATGTACAATTAGCAAATGAGATGACTATTAAAGAAAAGGATGCTTTTGGTTATGCAAGAGTCCTGTACATTTTTGCAACGGTATATAATGCTGCGTCCGAAATTGACCTCGCTGAAAGTTATTATAAAAAATGTATTGCATACAGTGATTCCGAAGATATCTACCTGCCCTATGTAACGGCCGCAGTTGGTTATGGACAATACCTTTTCGACACTAAGCAGTATGATTTATCTAAGTACTATGCTTTGAACAGCTTTCACAAAGCAAGTGAGGCCAAAGATAAATTGTGGATGATCAATGCTGCAGGCTTACTTCGTAAAGCCTATTATTTTCTGGGTCAAAAAGACAGTTCCTATTATTATTCGAGTATAAAAGATGCATACAGTGACAGTGTGTTTAACGAACAGCAGCAAAATCAGATACAGAACCTGGCCTTTAGCTACAAGATAAGAGAAAAAGAAGATGCTGCAAGATTATCTCTGGCAGAACAGAGACACAAAGAAAACATACAATATGCTTTAATTGCCACGGGTATTATTTTTTTACTGACACTATACTTATTGCTCAGTCGCAGTTTTATTACCAACACTAAATTAATAGAGTTTTTTGGAGTTGTAGCCTTATTGATTGCCTTTGAGTTTTTAAACTTATTGCTGCATCCTTTTTTAGAGCGTATCACCAACCACAGTCCGCTATTAATGTTGATTGGATTGGTTTGTATTGCTGCACTGCTTGTTCCATTGCATCATAAGATAGAAAAGCTGGCAACGGCCAAGCTCGTTGAAAAAAACAAACAAATCAGACTGGCCGAAGCAAAGAAAACGATTGAACAGTTGGAATCTCAACCCGACGACAAATCACTCTAAAGGTATAATGCAGCCTCTTTCTTGATGGTATAGAGGTGAGGAAATAGTGAGGTTTGGCGCCATGCCGACGAAGAAAGTAATCTTTGCTGCTGATAAATCCGTTGCCCCTTCATCCCCAACATTTAGTAAACCAAGACCAACAGGGAAATGTTTATTTCTTTTTAGCATTCCGGATGATAGCCACCATACAGAAGATGAAGGTAAGTAGATACACCAGAGATAAGCCAGGCTTTTCAACCGATGTTCGTTGATGTCTTTTTGCTTTTATCCAAAATGCCCACCAATGTAGCGTTGGGTTAATTCATTTTTGGGATGATTGAAAATAGTATCACAACTGTCAAATTCTATCAATTCGCCTAGATACATAAAAGCTACTTTGTTGGAGATTCGTTGGGCTTGTTGCATATTATGTGTCACAATTACAATGGTAAAATCCTTTTTGAGTTTCAATATCAATTCCTCAATTTTCTTGGTGCTTATAGGGTCTAAGGCAGAGCAAGGCTCGTCCATCAAAATTACCTCGGGTCGCAGCACTACCGTACGGGCTATACAAAGCCGTTGTTGTTGTCCACCCGATAATTTTACAGCCGGTTTTTTCAATTCATCTTTTACCTCATCCCACAAAAAGCTTTCTCTCAAAGCATTTTCAATGAGATTAGGAATTTCATTTTTTGGGTAATTATGTATTTTTAATGGGTAAGACAGATTTTCATAAATGCTCTTGGGCAATGGATTTGGTTTTTGAAAAACCATCCCGATTCGTTTGCGAATATCCGTTACCGAATTTTTCTTGTCGTATAAATCTATATCATCCAAGTACAGTTTTCCTTCTATTGTAGCATCGGGCGATAAATCGTGCATGCGATTAAAACTGCGAAGCAAAGTAGATTTTCCACAACCGGATGGGCCAATCAAAGATGTTACCTGATTTTCGGGAAAATCAATCATGACATTTTTGAGAATTTGCTTTTTCCCAAAGTATAGATTCAGATTTTCGGCTCTTAATTTTATTGCATCCATTATTAATCTTGTGTTCTGTTTTTAAATCGTACATAAAAAGCAAGGATATTCAATATAAATACCAGTAATATCAGTACCGCTGCAGTGCCATAGGCTAATGGACGTACCTGTTCGATAGCATTGTGTTGGGTAGATAACATATATAAATGGTAGGGCAATGCCATAAATTCCTGATTGGCCGCTGTACTTACCCCGTTAATATAAAAGGCAACGCCAGTAAACAAGATGGGTGCGGTTTCGCCTGCAGCTCTTGAAAGAGTAAGAATTACTCCTGTTAAAATGCCCGGTAATGCTTTGGGTAGCACCACATCTTTTATCGTTTCTGCCTGGGTTACTCCTAATGCCAACGTTGCTTCTCTCAAGCTGTTAGGAATTCTTTTTAAGGCTTCCTCGGTGGTGGTAATAATGTAAGGCAATGAAAGCAAACCCAGTGTGAGCCCGGCTGATAAGATAGAAGTGCCAAAATGCAATGCTTTTACAAATAATGCTAAACCAAATAAACCATAAATGATGGATGGAATGCCTGCTAAGTTTCTGATAGAAGCACGAATGGTGTTAGTGAGTATAGATGGTTTGGCATATTCATTCAGGTAAATGGCACATGCCACCCCAAATGGCACTGCAAATAAGGTAGTAATGAAGGTAAGTATTACTGTTCCCACAATAGCTGGCAGGATGCCGCCTTGCGTCATTCCGTTTGTTGGAAAAGTAGAAACAAAACGCCATGACAAACTGGATAAACCCGCCGAGAAAATATCCCATAAAATAATACCTAAAAACAGACAAACCATTAAGGTGCTGCCACATAGTATCATCCAATTAAAGGTGTCGAGCAATTTTTTCTTATACATTATGCGTGAAATTTTCTTAAACGATTAGCAAAGTACTCTCCCAGCAAATTCACGGCCAACGTAATGAGAAACAACAATGCGGCAATGGCAAATAATGCAAAATAATGTGTGGTTTGGTAAGGCACTTCTCCCATTT
Source organism: Bacteroidota bacterium (assembly GCA_040387755.1). Lineage (GTDB taxonomy): Bacteria > Bacteroidota > Bacteroidia > Chitinophagales > Chitinophagaceae > Rurimicrobium. Next base: position 538,826 of record JAZKDB010000001.1, read on the forward strand.
CGATAGCAATGGTTGCCGTAATTGTTCTTACAGAATCTAAAAAACCTTTTGGAATAGCCGCTGCATTCCCCGTAGCCATTAGTACCGTCATCGTTTCACCCAAAGCCCTGCCTAAACCCAACATTACAGCAGCAATTAATCCCGGCAATGCGGCTGGAATTGTTACTTTAAAAAGCGTTTCCCATTTGTTGGCACCCAATGCCAAAGAAGCTTCTCTGTGAGATTTTGGTACTGCATTTATGGCATCTTCGCTAATGGTTACAATGGTGGGTAAGGCCATTATTGCTAATAAAATAGAACCGTTTAACGCATTTAATCCGTTTTGAATGCCAAAAAGATGAGCAAGTCCCGGCCCTACTAATACAATTCCTAAAAAACCTATTGCCACCGATGGTATTGCGGCCAACATTTCGATGATGGGTTTTAAAAACATCTGTAGTTTTTTGGGAGCAAGTTCAGACAAATATGCAGCTGTTAAAATGCCTAAGGGAACGGCAATGAGCATAGAACCAAAGGCTACCAAAAATGTACTTACCAGCAAAGGCAATATACTATAATGCGTCTCGGGATCCCATTGCGAACCGGTGAAAAAATCAATAGCCGATACCTTTAAGAAAAAGAAAATACTGTTTGAAAAAAGCATTAAAAAAATACCCCCCAACAAGGTGATAGTTAACAGTCCTGTACATTTAAAAATTATTTTAAATAGGCTGTCAATTTGCTCTCTCTTCTTTGTGTTCATACTTATTTTTTTATAGGATAATAGCCCGATTCCTGAATGATTTTTGCCCCAATTGCTGATTTTTCAAAATCAAAAAAGGGCTTAATCTTCGGGTAATCATTTTTTCTGAAATACTGAAATAAAGGACGTTGAAAATAGTATGTTCCGGATGCAATGGCGGCAGCGTCAAAAGGCGACACTGCGTTTGATTGATCGGTGTAAACGGATAAAACTTTGATGCCCGTAGTACTGCCTTTTAAAACATACCCTGCGCTCACATAACCCATACCAGATGCATCTGATTTAATGGCTTCAAGGATTTGTGCATTCCCATTCATTTGTTTGGCATAAGGCGAAAAATGAATGTTTAAAATGTGTTTTACATAGTCATACGTACCAGAATTGCTTTGCCTTCCATAAATGGTAATAGGCATATTTTTTTGATGGAGGGAAGACCAATTGTTGATTTCTCCATTTAGTATTTTGGCAATATCTCTTGTGCTGATTGAATCTATTATGAGCTTATCCGACACCACAAATGCGATGGCATCTTTCGCAAAAACAAAGGAATCCAGTTCGATGTTTTTTTGTTGAAACAAATCCAGTTCTGTTTGTTTGATGCTTCGGGAAGAATTGGCAATGTCCGTATTTCCATTGAGCAAAGAGGCAATGCCCAATCCGGAGCCTCCACCCGAAACAGAAATCAAAATGGCATCATTTTCTTTATGAAATTGTTCTGTCAAAACCACCGCAAGATTCACTTCTGTATCAGAACCTTTAATTTTTATGGTGTCATTATTGGCAGTGCAGGAAGAGAAGTAGATTAACAGTAAAATCGCAAAAAATCTCATAGGCAAAACTACCTGAATCTAAATGCCCGAATGTTGTGTTGATATTATATTAAGTTTAAGATTAGAATATCATTACAATGATTTTGGGTATAAGAAGTGGGCAATTCCGAAGTACAAAACTGTCTCTGTCACCACAAATGTTTGATGTAAAAACAGAGAGAACCTGTTAGATGGACAGGTTCTCTTATGTTTTATTGAGGTAAAGCAGTGTTTGGGGATTAAGGCTTTGGATACTTGCCGGTGGGGAGTTTACTGCTTCGGATGATCTCGTAGAGGTACAAAGGAACGGACCAACCCAACCAAAAAAGTGATGGTGAAATATCTTCGAAACTGCCCAGATTTTGCACATAAGGAGTTTTCAATATCAAGCCCGAAACCACAAAAGCCATTGTGACGATATAACTTCTTATCATCCATTCCTGATGCAATTTGAATTTCTTTTTAATCGCAAAGAAATAGGCAAGTGCAGTAGCGCTTATCCATACACTTACCCAAATCTGTAAGGAAAAAGCGTAAGCCAAATTGACCTTGTAGGAAGTGGTAAAGGCTAAAACTACTGCACAAGAACTACTCACCACAACTGCCAGAAGATAAAGGAAGCCAACTATTCTATGGATTTTCCAGCTATAAGTTCTTAGCTTTTTCCAAAATTGAACGATGCCTAAAATCAATGCTCCGCCACCTGCGGTGATGTGCGCTATCAACACCCATTTGTAATTGTAGTATTTACCCAATGCTTCGGGTGTAAGGTCCAGGAAATGGTGGGCGCCCCGCATAAAAGTCCAGGTGATGAAGATGACCAAAAGCCAAATGAGAATGGGCCTTATATCCGCCAGACCGAATGTAAATTCTTTGCTTTTCTGCATTGTTTATATAGATTTCGGCAAAGCTCAATTTTCTGCTCCCATTGTACAATACCCGAAGAAAGATTCGGTATAAAGGATGTTTCATAGCCCATTTGATTTTGATAATTTTGTAGGCAAACAACAGACTATGTACGAGAGGAAAATAGAAGAGAATTTGGATTGCGGTATTTATCTGGCATCCAAGGTATTTGGTGGCAAATGGAAATGTTGTATTCTGGATGCGATTAACCGCGGTATTGCCCGCCCGGTGGATATAGGCCACTATATTCCTGAAGCCTCAAAAAGAGTGATAGAAATGCAATTGGCCGAATTGCTGATTTATGGCATGATTGAAAAACAATCTGATGATACGTACCCCAAAAAGTCGGAGTATAGTTTGACCATTGTAGGGAAAAGCATTTTGCCTTTATTGGCACAGATGGATGAATGGGGATTAACCCATGCCGCATTTGTAAAAGAACGAATGACTGTGTCTCAAAATCCATTATAGTAGAGCTTGATTTAGGTTTGGAATTAACCAGTAAGCAGTGCTTCCTTGCTTTACTGCACACTTGCGCCAGCAGAGGGAATTAATTGGTTGGATTACAAATCCGCTTTGTCTGTGGTACGGGATGACTGGCCGCTCCGGCGGGCCCTTTGAGACATCCCGAACAGTTGGTTTCCTACAGCCCTCAGCAAGGCCGACAACCCAATCGATTTGATTAATCTGCTGGATGCTTATCAAAATCTGGAAGGCAATCGTTTGGCACTATTACAGGCGTTAGAAACTATCGAAGAAATGCAATTGGGCGCAGCCAGCGATATTATGGTACTGGTAGACCGCTATGTGGCCAACTTGCAAATATCCCGCAGCAACGAGGCCTCGCTGGATGGCGCCATGAAAGAGATAGACGACTGGAATAAGCGCTTTGCCAATAAGCCCAACAATAAGGAATAAGTATAAGATAAAGATAGAAGCACAGAGCCGGGTATTATGATGAGCTGTATCATAGTCCCGGTTCTTTTTTTTCATCAGCACTTCCTCTTTTTTTTAAGCGCTTGCCTTAATATTTCGTAGGCGCGCCTGTCATTCTTACAGGCGCGCCTATCTTTTTGGTAGGCGCGCCTATGGTTTCGGTAGGCGCGCCTGTCATTCTTGCAGGCATGCCTATGGTTTTGATAGGCTCGCCTATGATTTTGATAGGCTTGCCTATGGTTTTAATAGGCGTGCCTATAGTTTTGGTAGGCGTGCCTATGGTTTTAATAGGCGTGCCTATAGTTTTGGTATGCTCGCCTATGGTTTTGATAGGCTCGCCTATGGTTTTGGGTCTACTTGCTGTTCGGGATGTTAGCGATAGCGTCTGCCCGTGCCGATTCGGACGGGCATCTCGAACACTGGATAAAGGAGATTTGTAATCTCCATCTTAATAAAATCCACCGTTCTTAAAAAAAAATCAAAACTGGCTCTAGTAGGCAGTGGAGCTTTGTGTGGAGCCTAATGCGACAGAGTAGGGTATTATATCGCTTGCTGCGGATTGCAAATCCGCATTATCTGTGGTTCGGGATGCTTGTCCGTTTTGGCGGGCCCTTCGGAACATCCCGAACAGCGGGGTGATTTTCTGCATTATCTAGTAAATTTTGATTTTCTCACAGATTCGAGCATTTGTTGTCCTTTATTGTTGTCAACGTACATAATATTTACTGAAAACTCTTTTTTGTCAAAAAGTCGACTAAACATTAAGAAGTTTAATATCATTTTGTTGGGATACTCAACTTTCATTTTAAAAGTCTGAAATTCCAAATTGTCAATTTTTTCGGTGGTTGAAATTGAATCAATTTTTATGTCAGGCATTTGTGTTTTAAAAGTCTCATATAAAATATTATTTACGTTTTTACAAGATTCTAAATAATCACCATCAATTTCGATATCAAAAGGTTGATAGTTAGACTCAAGATAATTTAACTGGTCACTTTTGAATACGAAGATTGTCTTTGCTCGATTTATGACTTTTTCATCGTAAGTTTTTTCGATTGCATCCGCACCTTTATTTTGCATTTTAGCCCACTCTTCCGCACTAACATTTTGGAATTTTTCCGGTATCGTAATTGTCCAATTAAAGTCTTTATTGTAAATTTCTTTCTTTGGAGAAGTTTGTCCGTTACAACTTTGAATTGTTATTGTCAAGCAGATTATTATAAGATACTTTAGTCTATTCATTATTTTATTTGTTTTTACTTGCAGCAGGGTGGTTGAGTTTTGGTACACTATGGAGAGCAGGAGTTGCGTAATGTGCCTGTATTGTTTGATACATTACACAATGCTTCATTGCCTTACTGGATACTTGCACCAGTGGGGCGGAAGCACTTCTGCCGCCATATTGCCAAACTGATGTTGTCAATAGTTTTTATATTTTGTCCGAATATTTTGAAATTATGTTTGATTTAATGTTTCCTAATTGTTCTCGTATTTTACTTTCTTGTTTATTGATATCATCTAATTCTAATAAGTGTTGAATTCTAATGTCATCAGTAAAGATGTTTCCAGTCAGAAGAATATTATTTAGTAGTTTAATAATTTTATTTTTAGAGTCGTGAATGTATTTTGAAGATACAATACTGTCAATCTTACTTTCCTTATAGTCGTCTTCTGCTAAAAACAATAAGATATGGCTACAACTTTTTTCGAGTTGATTCTTTTGAGATATTAAATCTTCCTTCTTATACTCAAAAGAGGATTTATTTAACAAACTTTCTAAACTTTTCTTTAAAGCTCTATAATCAATTATAAATGTGTCGAAATTGTTCAGTTCTTTTGTTACTTTTTCACTCAACTGTTTTGATGTAAATTCAATTTTTTTAAATTTTTTTCCGGTAAAATATTGCCATAAATAATAGTTTATAGCCCCAATAATGCCAATTAAAAAGGTTATATAAACCCAGTTTTCCTTTATTTTATCTATCCATTCCATATTTTATCAATTAAATTTGATTTCAAGTTAAAAATATTACCCAAATCGTTATTGAAATTTATTATCTCATACTTTTGACTTGTTGAATACCAATCTAAAGGTTCTATCAAACAATTAATTTCAGGAAAATTCTCCTTAAATCTTTTAATTGCTGTATGATAAAATTCAATATTCATTTGCATCATCCAGCCTGAATGAAAAGCAAAGTTTTTAATTTTTGTTTCTGTTGCCCAAAGTTTAAGACGTTCAAAAATTCTATCTGCGAGTTGCGTTTCGCTTGGAAGTCTATCATTGAATAATTCGTAAAGATGACCAATACAAATATTTAATCCTTCTTGTTTTAATCGTTTAACGTGTAATAATTTCGCTTCATATTCATCGCCAGTATTATATGAGGCAATCAGAATAATGTTGCTACTGTTGTCTAATAGTGAAATCGTATCTTTTAGTTCTGGATTATTTGACCATCTAAAAAATGTCCAACTTTCGTCAAAATCAATTATTAGATACTTGTTGTATAAATTGAAAAAACGAGCTTTAACTCTATTTCTAAAATCTTCACTGTTACGGATAGCACCAATTTCCGAGTCAAATAAGTCGGATATGTTTAAGTTAAAACTGTTTGGAATAAAATAAACATTATTCAAAAGTCTTTCTACAAAGTCAATCATTTAATTATTCAATTAGGGTCTTTCTGAAATTGCTGCCAAAGGTTTGCACCCTCCCTGGTGCAAGTATGCGGCGGAGAAAAGTGGGTTGTGTAATGTACCTATGCTGTTTGGCACATTATGAAACACTACTACATCAACGCGGCATACTTGAGCCAGTGGGGAGTTTTTAATGACGTTTTTTTTGAAGCTTTATTTGTTTCAGATATCAAAGAAGTTTTAACTAATTTGCAAATGCCGAATATAGATGAAATTTTGGATAACGAAGCTGTTTTAGTGGAAATGATAAAGTTGATAAGCTTGCTTGAAACATGTACAAATGAAGAACAATTAATGGCTTTAATTGCAAGAAGAAATAAAATACGGTAAGCCATTAACTGATTTTTATTAAATTTTAAAAGCTACAATGACCGTGCCAAACAAAAAATGATAAATAACAAACGCACCTAACAAATACAGATACATGAGTGAAATCCATATCGCACAAATCGGAGAATTATTCCAAGAAGATGAAAGTTTTGAGTTTTTATCCAATCAAAATATGCTAGAATATGATTTTATTATAATAGACTTAAAGCATTTATCAAGTAGTTTGCATCAAACCAAACTCGCTAAGATTGATAAAAGAGTATCTGAACTAAATGAGTTTATTTTAAAAAAAAATATTCCAGTAGTGTTTTTTTGTGATGGTAGTAGTTCGTTTTACCCGTTTAATTCTTCTAAATTAAGTTTTTTTGAATTATTAGGTTTAGAAGTAACAGAGGAATTAGCACAAGGAAAGAAATTTGAAATTAACAGTAGTTCTCTATTTTCAGATTTTTTGAAAATTTACAGCAAAGATTTAGAATATACGATTGGATTTTCTCACTTTAATGGAATCAACATAAGTAATGCCAAAGCAAAAAATCTTTCAGTGGCATTTTATACTAAGGATTTTGTTTTTCTCCCAACTTTTAATGAAGAATGGGATTTTTACGACCAAACTTTTCTTACTCAACTTTATGAAGTTTGTAAGGGCATTCGCAAAGATGAAGGAACAACACATCTTCCCGAATGGACAAACCAATATTTATTACCTGGTGAAAAAAATGAAAGGGAAAATTTAAATAGGATAAACAATGAAATCTCCAAATTATTAGAGAATAAGCAAGAAAGTGAACGCAGACTTGCAACATTTATTCCACTTAAACATTTATGGTCCGGAACTGGAAACACTTTGGAAAATTCAGCAAAAATGGTATTTAAAGAATTAGGATTTACTTTATTGCCATCCGAGCCTAATAGAGATGATATAATAATGAAATGGCAGGATAAGATTATTATTGTCGAAATTAAAGGGCAGACCAAATCCGCTGCTGAAAAAAATGCAGCTCAATTAGAAAAATGGGTAACAACATATTACTTGGAAAAAGAAATCTTACCGAAAGGACTTCTGTTAGTTAATACTTATAGAGAATTGCCTTTAGAGAAAAGAACTCAATCATCTTTTCCAGATCAAATGCATAAGTTCTCAATCGATAGAAACCACTGTCTTCTATCCACATTACAACTTAACACATTACTACTTTACTGTAGAGAGCACCCGGAACAAAAGGAAGTAGAAATTAATAAACTTATTGAAACAACTGGTGTTTATGAAAATTTTCAAAAATGGGACGATTTTATCAAAATTGCAGATAATGAAAAGCAAAAAAAGAGTCCAATCAAAAAGGAGAAAGTATCAAATTCCTAATTCATGTTTCAATGTATTCTCAATATACTTGCGAACATCTTTTTGCTTAATTGATTTGCCACCTAATTGAATTATCGCAATTAAATCAGCAAGAAGATTTTCCATTACATCATTTAGAGCCATTACATCCGGAAATCCTTTTTTGTAAAACGTTTCTTTTGTAATCCATTGCCCGTTCATAGAGATTGATATTAAATCCCAAAAGAATTTACTGTAAGCAAGTACTTTTATTTTAAGAGGTTTTTGCAAATAAGCATTAGCAATAACTTCCAATCTATTGCATTTGTGATTTAAGTCCTCTACCTTAAAATGCTCTTTGTATTTTATTACCTGCATTTCATAAGCTATCCGATTTTGATGCTGTTGTTCTGCATTGAAATGTTTAGTACTTATTGAATCTTCTAAACATAGTTGTAATAACAGAAAAGCATTATAGTAATAACCTAGCTCTGAAATTATTTCATAAGCCTCTTCAAGTCGTCCAACCAAAATTTGACGTCTAGCGTTTTTTGATGTTCTATAAATACTATAACCTGAAAATATTAATGCTAAGCCAGAAGCAAAAATTGTGAGATAATCTTTTAATTCCATTATTTAAGATAAAAATAAAGTTGCTAAAATAAGTAGCCCTTTCTGACACAAGTAAGAAATGCTTTATTGCCTTACTGCAAATTTGCGCCAGCTGGGGAGTTAGAGTTTTTATACTTTCCAAAAAAGAAAAAAGTCTTTTATTTTCATCAATTTGTCAAAGCCGCTTTTTGCATTTTTCCAAAATTCGGAACCCTCAATAGATTGTTTCAATAAGTTGAATATCTCTTTTTCGTTATCCCTATTTTCTTCTTTGATTTCATTTAAACCTTCTACAGCTGTCTTAATAACACTTAGAAGTTCGTTAAAGCCTTTTTCAATTTCATTCTCTCGTAATTTCGCAATTGTGTAATCTGTAATTATATATTTCGAGGTATTAAAGAATATTACCGAAGGAGATGGTAAAGAATTATTATTAATAAGTTTCTCGCCTATGAATTTTGGGCTTATATTAGCTGGTGCATTTACTTTTTCAACACTTAGTTCGATTCGCATTGTCTTTGATTTCTTAGCTCTATCACTTTGGTATTTGATATACTCACTGTGAATATGAAAAACTGTTAGGAAATGACCTGACGTGTAGTCTAATGCATTAAAGTAATTTTCATTTTCAAGAATCATACTAATGTGGGGATCATTGAAATCATAAACAATTAATGCAAAGGCAAAAGCTCTTTTTTCAGCTTTGTGCTCTGAGCATTTCTTTAGAATATAATGTTCGAGATTTTCAATTCCGTCAAATTGTCCTTCTGATGTTCTTATTTGATACATGTTTTTTAAAATTGTGGGTATATCTACATATCATTCTATGTGTTAATAATTAGTTTGCATTAAATATCCTCCCAAACATAATACCAAAACCAATCCCCCGGCGGGGAAATTTCCACGATTTTTGAAGAAAAGGAAAATATTTGACTGAATCAGGCATCAACGATATCTCTGCTTCAGGATGCCTGTCCGCTCCGGAGAGACCTTTGGAGCTTCCTGAATGACTGGGGTATCAATTATTCTTTAATCCATTTTTATATAGCCCAATAAGGACGCGATACTCATACCGATAAAAAATAGCCCTATTGCAATTAAAATCATTAAGAACAGGTAGCTGAAGGTCTCTTCTTCTTTTAAAATAAATTTTTTGGGATCCTCGGGGTCGTACAGAATAGAAACCTGCTGCTTAATGAGGTTTTTATAGGTTCTTACCTTGCTTAAGTCGGAGGATGCGTATATAAATGGTTTTTCTCTTATCACTTCTCCCGTCATAGATGTAAACTCAATAACAGGGGTTTTATACCCCTCATTATCCGATTGATATTCGACGATGGTACCTGTACAGTCAATTCCTTTAATATGAATGGTTTTCATAAAGCGGATGGATGCCACGGCAATGAATATTGCAAATAGACCAAGAATTAAAGGACACAATATGGGTTTAATAAACATCAATAATGCAAAAATCACCATAAAAGCTATCCAGTATTTTTTTACATTTTTCATTGGGTCAATAGGTTTTTCTCCTTTGTTGAGATGTGGTAGAGTACAAGTATAAGGTATCAACAGGCTTTTATCTGATTAGTATTTTCTATTCTTATTGTTCCGATTTTGAAAATTGGAGAGCACTGTGTGGATAGACTTAGCAGAGCAGGGCAATGATTAAACTGAGTTTAAAAGTTTTTGATATTCAAATTCAATTTTATCCTCAGACCATCTGTTAATCTTAAATTCCTGACCGGTAACTTTTACCGGTTCACAAATGGGGAAGAAGTCATAAGTCTTCTCGTTGGGTCTTCTAAAAAGACGATAGACTAATACTGAATCTAATCTTAAGTGTTCATCTACTGCCTGTGGGTATAAAACAATATTAGTTCCCTTTCTTTCGGTTCTGGAGCTTGGATAAATTATCCCTTTTAAGTTTGATGAATCTCTGTGAATAATATCTTTAATAGTATCTAAAAGGACATTCGATAAAAAATAAACAAGAGGATTAGTAGATTTATTTGCACACAACTGTGAAATATATTCCCAAAACTCGAAAACAGCTTTTGATATATCCGGTGCGGCAGAAGATTTAATCAATGCAACCAGCTGCAGGATTTTATCTTTAAAGGGATTTCTTTTATACAGGTCAAATGTTAAATCAATTAATTCAATTGGTTTCGTTTTCCAAATACCAACTGTAAAATCCTTTTGACCTTCAATGCCATCACCAATTGTAAGCTCAGGGAAGGATTCAAGACAGGCTGTAATACCTGGATGGCTTTCTTTACTTCCCTTAGGAATGGAACCGTAAAACATAGGTTGACCTTCCCTGTTGAATCTGCCAAACTTAATCCTTTCAGGACATTCGGAATTGTAGGATAGTTGTGAAACTTTATGAAAGTCAAGATTACCCTCGTTAAATCGAACCCTTAGAATTCTTCCCTCAATTGAATGGCGACTTAAAGGGCTCCTTGATAAATAACTTGTGAATATTGTCTTTATTAAGTTGTAGTTTATCGACTCTGAAAATTTAATATTATGTTCTAATGAATGCTGTTCTTCAACATTCCAATTCAATAAATTAGGTAAATCTTTATCGCTTTCCATATTTTAAAATAATCATACTCGCTTTAATAGATGTTGATGCACTTATTGTTGTTGATGCAGCGCCTCCAACAGCAAGTGTAATGGCTTCACATTTTTATTATTTCTTGTTGGTGGGCTCACCTTCATTCCTTTCGCCTCAACACCAACAGGTGCGAATAGGCTTTAAGTGTTTTTAATTATTATTCATTAAATAATACATCAAACATAATATCAAATCCAATCCCCTGGCGAGGAAATTTCCATGATTTTTGAAGAAAAAGGAAAATAAATGAAAAAGACAGGCAAAAAAAATGCGCTCCCAATCGGGAGCGCATTCTAATAAAAGCATTTATTAAAAAAGACTACAAGTGCATTCTTTCTTTTTTGGCCAGCAGTTCTTCAACAGTTTCGCGGTAAAGTTCGTCGGGTACACAACAATCTACAGGGCAAACAGCCGCACATTGTGGCTCTTCGTGAAAACCCTGGCACTCTGTACACTTATCGTGTACTATAAAATATACTTCGTTGGATACTGGATCATGTTTTTTGTTGGCTTCGGTTACCGTGCCATCCGTAAGGGTAAAACTTCCTTTTACACCAGTACCATCGGCCATAGCCCATTCCACACCACCTTCGTAGATAGCATTATTAGGACATTCGGGTTCGCAGGCACCGCAATTAATACATTCGTCAGTTATTTTTATAGCCATCGCTAAATAATAGTTTGATTTTGTTGGCGCAAAGTTACAATTTCGCAGTTAGAAAAAAAGAACTAATGAGCGATAGGAAACAAAAAACAGCCGCACTGGTAGCTTTGGGCCAATATATGAGTGGCCACAGCGAGGAGTGGGAGAGTGCCAAGGATAGGGCAGTGCAGGGCAATCAGTGGTTTACAGCCGCGCAGATAGAGGTAGCTGTTAAAAATATCGTAACGAATTTCTTACAGGCAGATAAGTTAAATCTATGGTTGGCCAATTATCCCCAGCCTGCAGCTGCCAAGGTGGTAGGTATTACTATGGCCGGTAATATTCCCTTGGTAGGTTTTCATGATTTTCTTTGTGGTTATTTGTCGGGGCATCAGATGCGCCTGAAATTGTCTTCCAAAGACCAGATTTTGCTCACCCATCTGGTACAGAAGCTGAGCGAATGGGATGCCTCTATCACAGAGCAGGTGCAGCTAACGGATAACCTCCGCGATTGCGATGCTTATATTGCTACTGGCAGCAATAATACCGCCCGCTATTTCGAGCAGTATTTTGCCCGCTTTCCGCATGTCATCCGCCGAAACCGTACTTCGGTAGCTGTGCTGGATGGTACAGAGACAAAAGAAGAACTGGCAGCACTGGCCGAAGATGTGTTTTTGTATTTTGGCTTGGGTTGCCGTAACGTAACACAGGTTTGTCTGCCCAAAGGCTATGACTTCAAATTATTGTTTGATGCCTTTGAACCCTACAGAGATTTTATCAACCACAATAAATACCGTAATAATTACGATTATTATCTGGCCATTTATTTGCTCAACAAGGTGCCTTATCTCAGCAACGATTGTATCCTGATGGTAGAAAATGAAGTGCCTTTTTCGGCTGTTGCGGTGCTGCATTACCGTTATTATGAGGATAAAGCAGCATTGCTGAGCCAGTTGGGGCAAAATCCGGATTTGCAATGTATAGTAGCCAGAGAGGCCATTCCTTTTGGCGCAGCACAGGTACCTTCATTATCAGATTATGCCGATGGGGTAGACACCATGGCTTTTCTGACCAGTTTATAAATCAATCAATTAATTAAATATTAAAAATGGAATTTATCACCTTAGCATTATTGGTCATTACAGTTGGCGTTTCATATTGGGGCTTCAATGATGGTAGTATCCTCAATAAATTATTGTTGTACCCCAAGTTGATGAAGACTCCTTCGGAGTATTACCGCTTCATTACCAACGGTTTTGTACACGCCGACTGGCAACATCTGATATTCAATATGATTACCCTTTATTTTATCGGTAATTATGTAGAGAGCTTTTATGTGTTGATGGGCAACAGGAATCTGTACCTTCTGTTATATATCTCGGGTATCATTGTTGCTGCTTTGCCCTCCTTTATCAAGCATCGCAACGACCCTTATTATCGTTCTCTGGGAGCTTCGGGTGGTACCTCAGCGGTTTTGTTTTCAATGGTTTATATCAGTCCCTGGGCCAGGATTACCTTCTTTTTTGTGCCCATGTGGTCATTTGTATTTGCCATCTTGTACGTAGTGTACAGCATTTATATGGCGCGCCAAACCAGAGACAACATCAACCACGATGCCCATTTGTGGGGTGCGGTATATGGCTTCCTTTTTACCTTTCTGGCAGACCCCAGTCATGGTGAGCTTTTTCTGCAACAAATCTTTCACCCGCCATTTTAATGACTAAATTTGGGTTAAAATGCCCGAAAAGGTCTCCTTTTAGAAAAAATAATTAAAAATTTTTTGTTCATTTTGGAATAAAGCAATTACCTTTGCAATCCATTTGAAATTTACATCAAAGAAAGATAATGCCAACTATACAGCAATTAGTAAGAAAAGGTCGCGAACAAATCCGCGCTAAATCTAAGTCTCGTGCATTGGATGCTTGCCCACAACGTCGTGGTGTTTGTACCCGTGTATATACTACTACTCCAAAGAAACCAAACTCGGCTCTTCGTAAAGTAGCGAAAGTTCGTTTGACCAATAAAATTGAGGTGATTGCCTACATTCCGGGTGAAGGTCACAATCTTCAAGAGCATAGCATCGTGTTGATTCGTGGTGGTCGTGTGAAGGATTTGCCAGGGGTACGTTACCATATTGTACGTGGTGCGTTGGATACTGCGGGTGTAAAAGACCGTAAACAAAGCCGCTCTAAATACGGTACTAAGAAAGAAAAAGCTAAGAAAAAATAATTTAATTAAACTATTTAATACCATTAATAGAACATGAGGAAGGCACAAGCCAAAAAGATCCCTTTAGCTCCGGATCCAAAATTCAACGATAAGAATGTAACTCGTTTCGTTAACTGCCTTATGTGGGGTGGTAATAAAACAGTTGTTTTAGGTGCATTTTACAATGCATTAGATAAAGTAGCTGCAATCACCAGCGAAGATGGTTATGAAGTGTGGAAACGCGCTTTGGTAAACGTTACTCCTGCGGTTGAAGTGCGCAGCCGTCGTATTGGTGGTGCTACTTTCCAGATTCCTTCAGAAGTTCGCCCTGATCGTAAAATCTCTTTGAGCATGAAATGGTTAATCCGTTTCTCCCGCGAGCGTAACGGTAAAACAATTGCTGATAAATTGGCAAATGAAATCGTTGCAGCATCTAAAGGTGAAGGTGGAGCAGTGAAGAAAAAAGAAGATACGCATCGTATGGCTGAGGCTAACAAAGCGTTCTCGCATTTCAAAATCTAATTTAAGATAAGCTTTAAATATCTAAAAGCTCCGGTTTCGAAAGATTCCGGAGCTTTTTGTTTGTGTAGATTTTGCTCTTAATGCGCGGCAAGGATAAAACAGTTTTTATTATTCTCTGTTTCCTTACAATGCTTTATCGTTTTGGTATCAGATTGATGTAAGTCTGCGGTGCAGTTTCTGATGGTTCGAGTTCCTGAGCAATTTCGAGGAAATACTTAGCTTTTTTATAATCTTTTTTTGCTATTAATACTGCGCCTAAGGTAAGGTTACTCATATAATCGCTTGGATAAGCCGTAAGGCATTGTTGTGCAATTTTAAAAGCAGTATCATAACTATCAGTAGCAAATTTTGCATAGGCTACCACGCCAAAATAAGGAGCCATATTTTTTACTCCTCCTTCATACTTAATTTGCTTGTGGTACAGCGTAAAAAAGGAATCAGAAGCAATGTAGTTGCTTTGTTGAAATGAAGTGTATGCTTTATATAAATATTTCAGGGTGTCTTTAGCAATGTAAGTAATAGGCATGTGATCAATATCAACCGTATGTATACTTAGCGGCGAGGGGAAACAATTTTCAATGTAGTTAGGTTCAAGAAAAAGGCTATTGAAAATACTATAAACTCCTTTTGATCCAAAGTTGGTTTTTTCTCCCACCATTTCGCACTTCACTTTTGCTTTGGGGTAGCGTTTTTTGAAATAGTAATTGGCAAATGTATAGGCATTGGTAGAAACAATCAAAGTGTCTTTACTTTCTTCTATTGGTTCGTTTTTCATCAACCAATCAATTGCTTCTTTGGTAGTTATTTGCCAGTAATCAGTATCATATTCATAGTATGCTTTTTGAAATCCTCCTGACAGCTCGTTAAAATAGGTATATTGATATGGATTATTTTGAATGCACCAGATAACAGGTTTAATCAGGCCAAGCACAAATAGCGCTGTGATACTTAGCTGGATTACAGGTTTTGAAAACTGGTCGATGGCCATAATCGCTCCTACACTGCCTAATATCACCAAAGGAGGATAGATAAATAATAAATGCCGCCAGGAGTTGTACAGAGGCATGGCCGAATAGATAGCATACACAACAGGAAAAAGGCCTGATAGAAATAACAAAATCAGGATGTTTTTATGACCCGTTTTCTTCCATTGAACAACGACAAAAAGAAGTCCGGTCAGCAGTATTAATTGGATAGATAAGGGAATGCTCACAGAAAGCATTTTAATCAGATAATATTTGGGTATCGTCAAAGAGTCAATATATTCACCATCGTAAGCCACTAATATTTTTTGCGGAAAATCCTTAACCACATTCAATGTTTTGATGATATTCTCTGCCGGGTTTTGTAATATAAACGGCCAAAGTAGTATCATCATTATAAATGCAGTTCCTAAAGCTATTACCAGTTTTGTGCCCCAATTTTTAACACTATTGAGGATAGACTTGTCTTTCCAATACTCCAATGCGGCATAAAGTCCGATGAATCCGATGATTAAAACACCACCAATACGTATACTTAATAAAAACCACAAAGAGAAAGCCAGACCTAAAACGGTCGTCCATCTTGGATTGGGTAATTGCTGAAAGAAGAGTATTGCAAAGTACAAACTGGCTATGTAGGTACTGAGGAAAGGAATATCCTTGGTATCAAAAACCGACAGTCCGAAGAAAATAGGTGTTAGGTATATCAGCCATATACTTAAAATGGCTGCTTTATAATCCTTGATTTTGGCTGCTATGAGACCTGTGAATAACAAGCCCAGAATTGCTATAAGTTGGTTGAGTATATGCCGTGTATTGTACTCATAATCATCACCGAGAATGCCTGTAAGGCCGGTTGCAAAATATTCAAAACCGCTACCGTAATAGGGCAATGTCTGTGGCAATACAATACCATCTTTATGGTCGGGGTGTAAAAAAGTGGTGTCTTTGAAGCCACTGGTGTAATAGGCAATATTGGCTTTGCCATAAATATTCATGTCCATTTCATCACTTCCATAGCCAGAATCGTAACCCGCTACCCATAAGATGCCGAGCATCAGCACCAACGAACTATAAAATATTTTTTTGAATAAAATATTTTTTTTATTCTCGTAAGTCATAGGTATTGATTTTTCGGTAATGGTTTTATAGCCATAATTGTTTTCAAAAAAAGCCGCCTATAAAAAATAGACGGCTAAAAATATAAAATGTTAGCAACAAATTGGTTTTAAAAATAAAAACCTAATCTGAGTGCGAAATTATTGAGGCGGGTATTGCCGTCTGTAAATTTTGCCGGTGTATTTGTATATTTGGTAGGGTCAGTAATATTGGGTGCAAATCCATTGTTGAAGAATAAGCCTACGTAAGCATCCAGTTTCTTTCCGATAGAGTATTGTGTGCCAATGCCAATATTCATTTGAAAAATGACAGGAGCAATATTGCCGATACTACCAGTAATCTTTTCCTTTGCATCTGCTTTATAAACGGTATCTGTGGTAGCTCTTTTTTGAGTCAGCTCATAAGTAGCCTTTTTGCTGATATTAAAGCCCATTGTCAGCCCTGCCTGACCAAAAAAACTAAATTTCCCCATTTTGTCCGTCTTTAATTTGATAGCTAATGGGATTTCAAGGAATTGAAGCGTGTAATCAAAGCTGGATTTCAAAACTTCTCCATTTACTGCGGAAGGATTAGCGGTATTTATTTTTCCGCCAGTACTATTGACCTGAAGTCCTGTGGCAATGGCATAGTTATCGGTGAAATTGTAATCGGCCATCAAGCCATAAGTAAAGCCGATTTTATTTCCCCCATTTTCCTGAGTTTTGACACCATCTTTGGCTGCCGAAGGTCTCATAGAGGATAATGTAGGTGCGCCATAGACACCAATACGTAATTTTTGCAATTTGTCATCGTTGCTTGTTACGCTACTGTTTTCTTCCTGGGCAAAAGTGATTGTAAAAATGCTGGTCAAAGCCACTATAGTAAGGATTCCTTTTTTCATAATAGTTCTTTAAATTGTTGTTAGTGGATTAATTACCTTAAAAATTGTTCTTCAAACACAATCTGTTGTGCTTACTTTTGCGCAAAATTAGTTCAATTATGGATAAGCAAATATTTTTTGCAAAACAATCTTTTGGTCAATGTTTGGTTTTGATTGCTTTATGTATTTTTTTGCTTTCTTGTAATGACAATGCCGAAAAACAGCCGGATGTTTCTGCTGTTAAGGTACAATTGAATTGCAGGCATTTGGATAAAGATTTAAAGGCTCTGGATACCAATCATCTGGCAGAAGGGCTTAGCCGACTTGAAAAGCAATACCCCGACTTCCTGAACTTCTATCTGGATACACTGATGGGATTTAACATCAACAAAAATTTTGTTGCAGAGAATAAAGGCATCAATGAAGGCTTACGCAGTTTTTTGACGTTCAAAGATTATAGCGACCTGTTTGATACTGTTGCCCTTCATTATCCCAATACTGATGATGTGGAGCAGGATTTGATAAAGGGTTTTCAATATTTACAGCATTATTATCCCGGATACAAGGCGCCAAAAATCATTTATTTTGTTTCCGGTCTTAGTAATTGGGGTGTGGTAAGTTATGAAGGTGTTTTGGGCATTGGGCTGGATATGTTTTTGGGAGAGAAATATCCATTTTATGCAGCAGTAGGGCAGCCCGATTATATGTACATCAACTTTCGCAAACGGTCAATTGCACCATCTGTTTTTAGTACTATTTACAACGATTTTCATCCTTTCCGCGATGAGGAAAAGAACTTGCTTGAAATGATGATTCAAAGAGGTAAGCAACAATACTTTGTTGAAAAAATGCTTCCTTTTGTTTCGCTCGAAGATCGTATTGGATATACAAAAGATCAATTGACCTGGTGCAGTGAGAATGAAGCAATGATTTATAACTTCTTCCTGAATAAAAACCTGATGTTTGAGAAGAACTGGGGTGTAATGCGTCGTTTTGTTGTTTACGGACCTAATACATCGGGTATGCCAGCCGAAAGTCCGGGTAATATTGGTACTTGGCTAGGCTTGCAAATAGTAAAAGCTTATGTAAAGGAAAACCCCAAAGTAGAAATCGAGCAAATGTTCAGAGAGGAGAACGCTGAACAGTTTTTAAAGAAATCAAAGTATAAGCCCAAAAAATAAATTCACGACATAAATTATTCAGTAAAAATCAAAGAAAAAATGATTAAAAAATTACCTGTTATTCTGTTTTTAAGTTTGGCTATTCATGCCAATGCACAGCAAGTACTTACAGATTCTGAGAAAGCAAGACCAACTTTAAGTTTAGCCGAAGTAGATACCACTTATTGGACTTATGGTGGAGTGTTTAATATCGGTGGCAATCAGGGTATTTTGCACAATTGGGCAGCCGGGGGAGAACTTGCTTCTTTTACAGTGAATGGTATTTTTAATGGTTTTACTACTTATGTCAATGGACGTAACATTTGGGTGAATAATCTGGATTTGAACTATGGTCTCAACTATACCTATTCTAATCAGTTTGTACCCAGAAAGACGGATGATCGTATCGATTTTACCTCGAAATACGGACGTAAATTGTCAAAAGGTTCAAAGTTCTTTGCTACCGGATTGTTCAACTTTAAGTCGCAGTTTACCAAAGGTTATGATTACGCTTTGCCTGACTGGCAAAAGAAACCGACATCCGATTTTCTGTCGCCAGCTTATTTTACTTTAGCTCCCGGGTTTGAGTATAGAGAGAAAAATACACTCAGTGTTTTCTTCTCACCTCTTGCAGCAAGATTTACCCTTGCAGATACAAAATATACAAATGCCAGTCCTCAGGGGGCCTTTGGTGTGCCATTTGGCAAGACCAGCCGATTTGAATTCGGTGCTTATTTATCGGCCAGATATTTTGTCGAAATAAGTAAAGTTGTTTCTTTCCGCACGCGTTTAGATTTATACAGTAATTATCTCGCCAAAGATGTGAAAGATACAAGTGGTGTGATAGTGCGCAAAGACAATCCAGGTAACATTACTTTGTTGTCTGATAATTTACTCACTTTCAAATTCAATAAGCATTTGAATGTATCAGTTGGTTTGGTGATGATTTACGACAACGCTATACCGTATTCCAGCACTTTTGTAGATGCTGCAGGCGTGGTTCAGGATAAGAAAGAACCTTTGAAAGGTTTAGGTTGGACACAGGTGCGTCAGAATATCCAATTTGGTGTGGAGTATAAATTACCCTTACGCAAAAAGTAAATTGATTTTTTTTCAGGTATAAATTGCCCGAATAAATAAGATAAATTTGCCAGCACATTAGTTTATGTGTTGGCAAATTTTTATTTTTAGAAAAACAAGCACGTAATGTCCGAAACGTATCAGATAAAGCTTCCTCAGTTCGAAGGTCCATTCGATTTGTTGCTCTTTTTTATTGAGCGCGATGAGTTGGATATTTATAATATTCCCATTTTCAGTCTTACAAAAGATTTCCTCAACTATATCCACGAAACGGAAATTTTAGATATTGAACTGGCCAGTGAGTTTATTTTGTTCGTTTCTACATTGATGCGTATTAAGGCAAAAATGCTGCTGCCCCGCAGAGAGGTAGACGTTCATGGAAATGAAATTGACCCCAGACAGGAGTTGGTGGATAAAATATTGGAGTACAAACGCTATAAAGAGGCTTCGGTAGAAATGGTATTGATGGAAGCTGAAAGGCAATTGCATCAGAAAAGGGGAAATATCCGTGCCGAGCTGGAAGCCTTAGGTGAAGAATATAGTGAAGGAACAGAGATACAAACGGTTTCTTTATACAAGCTGATGAGCACATTTGAGCGTACCATGAAGAAATTTAATGAACGCAATAACAAGCCACAGCATGTGGTAGTCAAGTACAATTATAGCTTGGAAAGTCAACGGGTTTTTTTGTTGGACTGGATGAAAGAAAAGTTGGAAGTGCCTTTTGAAACACTGTTTGCACAGTTTGAAAACCGGATACAGGCAATATTTACCTTCCTTGCTATGTTGGAGTTGATTCAGCAAAAGCAGTTTAATATCCTTATTGGCTCGGGCCGTAATAACTTTATTATTGAATGGAACCCCCATAAAGATGATGCTTACGAAGAAGATAACGGAAGAACACCTGATGCTCCGGTTACTGAAGAATAATTAATTAAAGCCCAAGTACATATTTTAATGAAATCATTATCCGAAATAAAAATCATTTTTTTCGGCACACCGGATTTTGCGGTAGCCTCTTTATCAGCATTGGTCAGTGCTGGTTTAAATGTAATTGCTGTAGTAACAGCACCAGACAAGCCTTCGGGCAGAGGTTTGCAGATAAACAGTACACCTGTGAAGCAATTTGCAGTGGCCCATAGCATACCTGTATTGCAACCGGTAAAATTAAAGTCACCGGATTTTATAGAAGAGTTGAAGCATCTTAATGCAGACTTACATATTGTAGTTGCTTTCAGAATGCTGCCAGAAATGGTGTGGAATATGCCGCCAATGGGAACTGTTAATGTTCATGGTTCTTTGTTACCACAATATCGTGGTGCTGCACCCATCAATTGGGCGATTATCAACGGAGCGACAGAAACGGGTGTGACCACGTTTAAGCTAAAGCACGCAATAGATACAGGAAATATTTTACTGAGAAGAAAAGTGAACATTCTGCCAGAAGACAATGCAGGTACAGTACATGATAAATTGATGGAAATGGGTGCTGCGTTGTTGGTAGAGACAATAAAAGGTTTGGTAGAAAATACAATTCACGAAATACCGCAGGACACCATTACGGAGCCACTGATACATGCGCCTAAAATATTTAAAGAAGATATGAAGATAGATTGGAACAAAGAAGCCCAATCCATTGTTAATCATATCAGAGGATTATCTCCATATCCTGCGGCTTTCAGCAGTCTGGAAGGTAAAAATATCAAGATTTATGCCGCAAGTAAAGAGGCCGGAAAACCACATATTGCTTCTGGAGAGTATGAAACAGACCATAAAAGCTATCTGCGTTTTGCAGCTAAAGATGCCTGGGTGCATATTTTGGATCTGCAACAGGAAGGAAAGAAGAGAATGGATATTAAATCATTTTTGAGTGGATTTAGAAATTAACTTATTGAAATTAATTATTTTAAGTAGTGTAGTATTTTCATAAGTAACTATTCTATATTCTTTTTGTCACAAATATTTTATTTCTTCAATAATTTATTTCTCTTTTCTGATTCTTTTATCTAATTTTGGAAAATTCCAATAATGGGAAAAATTCCAAATAATGAGCAAATTTAAGATTTTTATCGTCGAAGATGACTTGTGGTATCTTCAGGTTTTAGAGTACTATCTTTCCAAAGATTCGGATTATGAAATTATAAGGTTTTCTACAGCCAGAGAATGTATTGATAATCTTCATCAGATGCCCAATCTGATTACTCTGGATTACGGTTTGCCGGATGCCAATGGCCAGGAAGTTTTGGCAAAAATCAAGGCAATTAATAAAGACATTCCTGTTATTGTTATCAGCGCTCAGGACGATATTACTATCACCACCGCAATATTAGAAGGAGGTGCTGCTGATTATTTTGTGAAAGATGAGAATACCAGAGAGCTTTTGCTCAACTCAATAAACAGAATAAAAGAACATCATAATCTCAAACAGGAGTTAGAGCAATTAAAGGAGGAACTGGGACACAAATATGATATTCAGAAGATTGTATTAGGAGAAAGTTCTTCTATCAAAAAGGTATTCGGTTTGGTAGAAAAGGCCACAAAATCAAATATCAATATTTCTCTTGCAGGTGAGACAGGAACCGGCAAAAGATTGTTGGCAAAGGCTATTCATTTTAATTCTGAAATAGCAAAACAACCATTTGTAATAGTGGATATCAGTTCAGTACCGAGGAATCTGATAGATGTTGAATTATTTGGCTCTGAGACGATTTCTGCTGATGGTTCCATCAAAACCCGCATTGGCAAGTTAGAAGAAGCCAATAATGGTACAATCCTTCTTAATGAAATTGCAGAGTTAGATATAAATGTTCAGGCTAAATTATTGCAAGCGGTGCAGGATAAATATTTCACCAGAGTCGGTGGAACAGAGAAAATTCACTGTAGGGTGCGGATAATTATTTCCAGTGATATTGATCTGACCGAAGAGGTGCGCAGTAAAAGATTTAGAGAAGATTTGTATTATGCATTACTGGGTATGCCAATTTTACTCCCACCATTAAGAAAAAGAGGGAATGATGTTATTATGTTGGCCAAGCATTTTTTACAGGAATACTGTACAAAAAATGAAATCGCTCCAAAGAAACTTTCCAGTAGTGCAAGCGAAAAACTGCTTTCATACACTTTCCCGGGTAATATCCACGAGTTAAAAGCAATTATAAAACTTGCTGCTGTAATGAGTAATGAGGAACAAATAGATGCTGCTGATATTTCATTTAATCCATTAACCAACGACCATAATTTATTTCCGGAAGAAAAGACATTAAAAGAGTATACTAATGGTATTATATTGGCTTTTTTGAAGAAGTATGACGGAAATGTTATCAAAGTAGCCGAAAAACTGGATATTGGTAAATCGACAATTTATAAAATGATTCAGGAAAAAGAGATTGTTCTTTAGTCTTTTTTCATTTGGGTTCTATCATGCTCCAAGCATGCTTAATTTCAATACTCTAACATATCTACAATGAATGAAGCTTCCTTTTTGCTGAGTAAAGAAATGCTCGACAAAGTATTGCCCGGTCATATACTGATAGACGAAAATCAAGAAATAGCCTCAATGGGCACTTCGGCATTTGAATTTTTCGGACAAAATGAAAGTGTGCCAATAGAGGATTTTTTGGTATTTGAAAATCTTGATGGAATTGAGATTCGTTTACAAGATTTGGTCAATTATGTTGGCAAATTTATCTCTGTTACACACAAAAAGAGTTTGGTTAAGCGAAGAAGCAAAGTCAATATAGAAGGAGATGGTAAATATGTATTGTTGAATTTGGAAAAGCAGGACGAATTTCCGAAATCAACAGAAGTTGACTATGCTATAATGGCTAGTATGGATGAGCATCGAGTATTAATTAAGGAGCTAAAGTCTTTATTGGTAAATACACAGCTTAGATTTGAAAAGGTGATAGATGACTCACTTATTGGATTGCTAATAGAAGATGAACAAAGAAATATTGTCAATGTAAACGAAACATTTTGTCAGATGTTTCAAATTGAGTTGGCTCCAGAGAATTTGATTGGACTGAATTGTGCTGAATCTGCAGAGCAAAGCAAACATTTATTTAAAGAACCTGAAGGTTTTGTTCACAGAGTGATAGAAATATTGGAAGCTAAAGTTGCTGTACACAATGATATATTGGAACTTGCAGACGGTCGTTTTCTGAAGCGGGATTATCTGCCTTTGTATATCGACACAAGGTATACCGGTCACATGTGGAAATACTTTGATATTACTGAAGGCAGAACTTTGGAGTTAAGATTAAAGAAGCAAAAGAAGTTTTACGAAAAAATACTAAACAATTTACCTGCCGATATTGCTGTTTTTGATAGCCAACACCATTATCTTTTCGTCAACCCCAAAGGAATCAGGGATAATGAGTTGAGGGAATGGATTATCGGGAAAACCGATTTTGATTACTGTGACTATAAAAACAAAGACATCTCTATTGCCAATAGCCGCAGAGCCTTGTTTAATGAAACTGTGGCATCTAAGATTCAGCGAAGATGGGAAGAGCATTTGGTGGACAAGGAGGGTAATGATCAATATTTAATGCGCATGATGCATCCTACTTACACAGATTCGGGTGAGTTGGATTTGGTAATTGGCTATGGCTTGGATATTACCGAAAGGAAAAAATTTGAACTGCGGGTGACTCAGAGTGAGTCACGCTTCAGGGGACTTTTTGAGAAGAGCCCCGCTTTGATTTCTATTCATGATTTGAATGGTAAATTGATTGACGTAAACCAAACAACTTTGGATGTTTTGGGTTATTCGAAAGATGAATTATTAGGAAAATCATTAGGTGATTTTCTGCGACAGGAAGGACGTTTGCATATCGAAAATGATTACAAAGACATTATTGAAAGAGAGGGTAAAGATGAGGGAATCTCTGTCGCTAGAACTAAAGCTGGAGAAGATGTTCATCTGTTATACCAAAATCATCTGGTGTCTATCAATAATGAGGAACCTTATATACTTGGATTTGCTCAGGATATCACCGCCAGTATTATGGCAGAATTGGAATTGAAAAAAAGTGAAGAGAAGTATAAGAGGATAATTGAGAGTATGAATCTGGGTCTGGTAGAAATTGATATCAATGGCCATATAATTTATGCTAATTCCTGTTTTTGTCAGATGACATCATATAGTCAGGATGATTTAATCAATAAAAGTGTTGCTCAGGTTTATGAGGCCTTGAATTCTGATATTAATGTTCAGGATGCCTTGTCTAAAAGATTATCTGGTGAATCTGATTCATACGAAATGATGATTACAGATAAAAATGGAATTCAAAAATGGATGCTGGTTAGCGGAGCACCTGTCAGGGATAAAAATGGAATGGTGAAAGGAGCCATCGGAATACATCTGGAAATTACGAAGCAAAAATTATTAGAGGCAGATTTACGCAAAGCAAAGGACGATGCAGAAAGCTCGGCACAGGCAAAAGAGATGTTTCTGGCCAATATGAGTCACGAAATTCGTACACCACTCAATGCCATTATGGGCATTGGAGGATTATTGGCAAAAACTAAAATTGACGAGCAGCAATATTTCTTTTTATCTACTATTCAAACGGCAGCTCAAAACCTTCTGGTAATTATTAATGATTTATTGGATTTTTCTAAAATGGAGTCCGGCAATCTTTCTTTCGAGGAAATAAATTTCAGTATTACCGATTTGCTGCATAAAACCAAACAGGTGCTCCTCTACAAAGCCGAAGAAAAGGGACTTTCTGTTGATTTTGTTTTTGATCCGGCAATAGCTCCGATACTGATTGGCGACCCTTACAGGCTCAATCAGGTGATTTTAAATATTGTGACCAATGCAATAAAGTTTACAGAAAAGGGGGCAATAACTATTCTATGTAGTGTTGTTTCAGAAGAAGCGGATATTCAGCATATCATGATTGAAATCAGGGATACCGGAATTGGCATCTCTGAAGAGTTTATCAATCATCTGTTTGATAAATTTGCTCAGGAAGATAATACCATCACCAGAAAATATGGAGGAACCGGCCTGGGAATGAGTATTTCTAAAGAGCTGATAGAGATGATGGGTGGAAGTCTTGAGGTTAAAAGTAAAAAGAACATCGGAACTAGTTTTTTTGTCAAGCTTAACTTGAAAAGAGGGCAGCAATCTCTAACTCAAATATCCGATGTAAAGCAGCTGAATACAGATATGCTTAAGGAAAAGAAAATATTACTGGTAGAAGACAATGAAATGAACCGCTTATTGGCTACTACACTGTTAGGTCATTATGGTGTCAAAGTAGATGAGGCAGAAGATGGAAATGTCGCTATCGTTAAATTGGGCACAACGCGTTATGATTTGATATTAATGGATTTGCAAATGCCTGAAATGGACGGACTGCAGGCCACAGAGTATATTCGTAAGCATATGGATAATACTATCCCCATCATTGCTCTCACAGCCAATGTTTTTAAGGAAGAGCAAGAGCGATGTTTTAAAGCAGGCATGAATGATTTCATTTCGAAACCTTTTGAGGAAAATAGCTTCATTCAAATGATTACTAAATGGATGATTAAATCTGCCGAAAACGACATTCAAAGTAGCAGTGTTGAAGTAATTGAACCCTTATTGTTCAATGTAGAACAACTACTTAAAATGGGAAAGAATGATCAGGAGTTTTTAAAAAAAATGCTCCAGATTTATACAAATACGATGCCCGAAACGATTGATAAAATGCAGGATGCTTTTACACAAAAGCAATGGATGCTTATTGCATCACTGGCACACCGTATAAAAGCGTCTCTGGCCGGAATGGGAGTAATCAGTATTGCAGATGATATTAAAAATCTGGAAGCGATAAAGGTGCCATTAATGGTCGATGAAAATGTTGTTCAAACCTTATTAAACAAAGTTGTTTCTACTGTTCAGCAATCCATTGTACAGATAAGAAGGGAGTATCCTCATTTTTTTGACTAACTTATTGTTGTAGCAATCTTTCTGCCTGTGCGATATGTCTTTGATTGTGATAGATAACAAATCTGAAAGTATCTCCCAACCTTAGCTTTATCCATTTTGAAATAGAGATGGGTGTTTTTAATTTTGTGAGGTCTTTTGTTTTGCTCTGTTCCAATAGTTTTTTGAGCAATTCCTGTTGTTTCAAAAAACGTTCAATGGTGGTGAAGCTTAGCTGCGAATGAACAGGATTTTTGTCCTCCGGAGATTTCATTTTTTTTATTTGTCCATTTTCTTTTGGTAGCATTAAATTGGCAAAATAATTCCCCAAAACACCACTTTTGAACATTGGTGAAGAATACTGTTTCTTTTGTTCCAACATTGTCTTTTCAATTTCCGGCAGATAATAATCTCCATACAGATTTAGATGTTCCAGACATTCCAGAATACTCCATTCTTCTGGATTGGATTTGTAATTAAGCTGTTCAATACTCAGCAATTTGAATTTCTTGGCTGAAATGATATTCTGCTCTGTGCGCAGGATAAGGTTTTGAATCAGACTACTTTTTTCTATGTGCATCTTTTTGTTTTTTGTTGATGCAAAGATGCTCCTGTATATTTTATCCGGTCTTGATTCAAATCAAGAATTCCGCACTCTGCTCAATGTTTCAGGTGTCATCCTCAAGTAGGAGGCAATATATTTGAGTGGTATTTGCTGAAATAAATTGGGGCTTCTCGCCAAAACTCTTTTTAAACGCTCTGCAGGCGAAATTGTCAGTAAGTCAATTTCACGCTCTATCTGCTGTGTTACCAATGCTTCTATCAGTGCAATGTACTCCTGCATACTTTCTGTATTCTGATGTATTATTTCCTGCAGCTTGTCTTTAGATATTATTTGAATGGTGGTTTTTCGAATGGCCTCGATATAAAATTCTGAAGGTTTTTGGGTGATGAAAGAAGAAAGTGAATTGATAAATGAACCCTCATAGCCAAAACGGATGGTCATCTCTTCATACTCTGTCAACAGGAAAACTCTTAATGCTCCGCTTGAAACATAATAGAGATTGCGCTCAATATCCCCCTCTTTAAGAAGCAATTCACCTTTGGCAAGCGTTCTTTTGATAGCAATTTTATCTATTGATTGCAATAGTTTATTACTGAAAGTTGCAGGAGATTTCATTTTGAGGTTTTGGATTTGTCTAACCTATAGTTCAAAAGCAAATTTAATACCTGTTCCTGATTAATTATCAGCTATTGAATGGTGATTTTTAAATCATCTATAGACCGGGTCACGGCATCTGGACCGGAAACTTTGATACGCTCAAAAATGAGTACTGCTCCAGGTTTTAATTGTTTGATTAGTTCGATATGACGAATAGGAAGTTCATTTCCAATTGTGGCTTCATTAGCTTGAATTAATACTTTTTTTTCATTGTAAATGAGTAAGCGAAAACTCTGTACATAGAATCTGCTTTTAAAATCACTGCCAGGCAACACTATATGCAATTGGGTGTTCAATAACAACTGTGCGACAGTGGCTGTAGTCCCGTTTATATGGCCAAATCTTGCTATCGGATCCGGAATTAATAGTATGCTGTATTTTTTTGAATAGACTTTTTGATTTCCCTTATATACACTGATGACTTCAGATTTAGAGGTATTGTTTTCATAAACAATGAATTGACCATCAATACTTTTCGTAATTGTCCCTGTTTCAGATTTAAGGACAATATCATCTGCATTTGTAAAACCTGAAATTTCCATCAAATTGGGTACACCAACAAATAGTATTGCGGAGTCAGGATGTTTCAAAATCGTATTCTTCAGGCTTATCTGTGCAAAGCCGTGAATAGGAATAAAGAATAGAAATATTGGTAATAGTCTTTTCATATACAATGCTCTATGAGAGAATAAAATTACTCCTTAAAAGCCAATAAAATATACAAATACAAAACTCTTGAAAGGCGCATCAATACAGGTTGCATCAGGATAACGACAAACGTGCTGGCCCCCAGAAAGTAGAAAATACTGTTATCCTTATAGCTCATTCCAAAAAGAGGGTAGTACCATAGTATATTTAAAAACAGAAGAATAGTGGTGAGCGCATAATTAATGCCGGGGCCATTATTACTTTCTCCCTGTAATTTTTGACCGCAATCAGGGCAATGACTATTCATTTTCAGCATGCTCTTTAAGGGAAAAATGCCTTTTTGCTGAAACATATTGCCTTTACGGCATTCCGGACATTTGTACCCCAATATTCCACTCAGCAATGATGGTTTTTTTGACATAATTTTTTGCATTCTTTTTGAAAAAAAATCCGCCCTGAAACAGAGCGGATTGTAATAATTAAGAAGCCATCTCGGCCTGAGCTAATTTGTCTTTTATTTTTGTGTAAAAATCAACCAGTGCTTTTACAATCTGACCAGCACCATTGCCATAAAGCATTGTTTGGTGATTACCCTCAATTTCCTGATAATCGCAATCGTCCATCAGTTTAACCGCTTTTTTGGCTTGTCTTAAAGGCAATAAAGGTTCTTCGCAGGTATAAATGCCCAAAGCATGCAGCAACATGGCTGGTTGATGTACTGTTTCAAAAATACTTTCCCATGGCATACTGGTCAAGCCCACAGCCATTGCAGTGATGTTGGCAATGTTAGAGTTGGTTTGTGTGATTTCATTTGGTGCAATATGCACATCTGCTCGGTAATAGCTTTCCATTGCATCCTCCCAAAAGGTGTTCTGGGGTGATTTTTTCATCATCCGGATGTATACATCAAATGATGGAAACAAAACACCCAGCCTGCTGAAGGTAGGGATAAGCATTTTGGCCGCATTAGGGTTCATT
Organism: Bacteroidota bacterium; assembly: GCA_040387755.1. Classification (GTDB taxonomy): domain Bacteria; phylum Bacteroidota; class Bacteroidia; order Chitinophagales; family Chitinophagaceae; genus Rurimicrobium. The sequence goes on from JAZKDB010000001.1 coordinate 568,149, forward strand.
TCATTTGCCGCGTCCAATAATACAAGACCTGCTACACGCTCAGGGAATTTTGAAGCTAAATAAGCACTCAATAACCCACCAAAAGAGTGGCCGCATAGAAATGCCTGTTCAATTTCCAGATGATCTAAAAGACCCAGAATATCCTGAGCATGCTCTTCCATAGAATAACCAAAGGCAGGCTTGTCACTTTGTCCGCGTCCACGCAGGTCGGGACTGTACAAATGAAAATGTTCATTCAATCCTTTAGCAACTAATCCATCAAAAGCGTGTGCATTGGCAGTGATGCCATGTAGTAAAACCAGCTTTGGTTTGTTGATGGCAGGATATTCAATATAATGAAGATGAATATTATTTGTTCTTATCTTATGATTCTCCATTGTGTGAGGTACTGTCTGTTTTGAGCTTTAATTGGCTCAAATTACGTCATTAATACTTTTACTACAGCAAAAGTTATGCCCAAAATGAGGATAAATTAATGTGCTGTCCATCCGGCGTCCAATGGCATGGCAATACCGGTGATGGTGGCACTTGCTGCAGAATCGCACAAAAAGAGAATACTCTCAGCAATAGTCTCTACCGGGATAAACTCTTTTACTGCATGTTCTTTTAAAAACACCTTTTCAATTACTTCTTCGCGGCTCATGTTGTGTACCTGCATTTGTGCCCCGATTTGATTATCCACAATGGGTGTAAATACATATCCCGGACAAACGGCATTGCAGGTAATGCCAAATGCTCCACCTTCCATGGCCATTACTTTGGTAAAGCCTACCACCCCATGTTTTGCAGCTACATAGGCACTTTTAAATGGCGAGGCAATAAGACCATGTGCAGAAGCAACATTAATAATACGTCCAAATTTATGTTCTTTCATACTGGGCCAAACAGCTTTGGTAGCTATGAATGCAGCCGTAAGATTGATGCTGATAATATCATTCCATTTTTCTTCGGGAAAATCTTCAACCGGAGAAACGAATTGAATACCTGCATTATTGATGAGCACTTCTATTTTTCCGAATTTGTCTAAAGTGGTATGCACAAATGCTTTAATTTCTTCGGCGCGCAGCATATTGGCAGGTGAATAGATATAGTCTACTTTATATTCTGATGCCACTTGTGCTGCAATTTCTGCCCCATTAGCCTCAAGACCATTAAAGGCTATATTATATCCTTTGGCTGCAAAAGCCTTTGCTGTTGCCAATCCAATGCCACTGGTACTTCCTGTAATTAAAACTGTTTTTGCCATTTGTAATGTATTATTTGCTGTATTTTATTTTTTGTTTTTGAATGCTTCGCGAATTTTACTGTATTTCACAAAAGCCATATTAGCAGCCAATCGGTAAGCAACATAGCCCGCATAACCGTCCAGAAAGCCTAAACGCAGAATGTAATCCTGAATGAATTTGATTTTAGGCCCTATCATTAATTTTAATAAACTCACATTCTTCCCATTTGCCAATGCTTCTATGGCAGACAGGGAAGTGTAGCGTTCAGTCATATTCATGTAATCTGATATGCTGTTGAAACTGTAATGCAGTAAGTCGCCACTAAGGGTTCCGTATTTTTTATTAGGGTCAAAAAGGCGCCATTTTTCATGTATCATTCCTTGCCAGTCACCTTTTGTTTTATTCCAAAGGCGGCATTGCTTATCAGGATACCAAGAGCCATGGCGGATAAATGTGCCGCAGAAATTTGTTGCTCTTTTCAGGAAATATGCATCAAATAGAGCTTTGGCTTTGACCTGCAGTATGGCGGATTTCAATTCTTCACTTAACTCTTCGTCTGCATCAAGGCTCAATACCCAGTCATGACTGGCACATTGTGCAGCAAAATTCTTTTGAGCGGCAAAACCTTCAAAAGGATGCTGAATGATTTTGGCTCCATATTGTTCTGCAATAAGACAGGTCTTATCTGTAGACTTTGAATCTACCACAATAATTTCGTCAGCAATACCTGCAAGCGCTTGCAAACATCTGCCGATGTTTTGCTCTTCGTTGTAGGTAATGATGACTGCACTTAGCATGTTTTAATTGTTTTTCTTTGTCTTGAATTCGCTGGTAAAATGGAATTCAATATCCGGGTTGTTTTGACGCTCGGTATTGAGGAACCACTCGCTTTGTGCAAGATACACCAGGTTGCCGTCCTTATCTGTCATAATGTTTTGTTGTTTGAAGCGTACAAAATCATCCAACTTTTTCTTGTCACCCGTTATCCAGCAGGCTTTGTAGAAACTCAAAGGCATAAAAGCACAAGACGCACCATATTCCTGCAAGAGACGGTATTGTATCACCTCAAATTGCAGTTCACCCACACAACCAATAATCTTACGATTACCACCATGTTGGGTAAATAACTGAGCTACACCTTCGTCGGTCAGCTGACTAATGCCTTTTTCCAATTGCTTGGTTTTCATAGGGTCTTTATTCACCAACTCTTTAAAGATTTCGGGCGAGAAAGTTGGAATACCCGTAAACTGCATCACTTCACCTTGAGTTAAAGTGTCACCAATTTTAAATTGTCCTGTATCAAACAGACCGACAACATCACCGGGGTAGGCATCTTCAATAATTTCTTTTTCGCGGGCCATAAAGGAGTAGGGATTGCTGAAGCGAACATCCTTTTCGATACGGGTATGTTTGTAAAAAGTATTGCGTTGAAATTTGCCTGAAACCACCCTCAAAAATGCGATACGGTCGCGGTGACGAGGGTCGAGATTGGCGTGGATTTTAAAAATAAAGCCTGTGAATTTGTCTTCTTGAGGGTCTACATGGCGTGTATCTGTGTCGCGGCCCAAAGGTTCGGGAGCAATTTGGATAAAGGTGTCCAGCAATTCCTTGACCCCAAAATTATTCACAGCAGAACCAAAAAATACCGGAGCAACTTTACCTGCACGATAATCTTCTTTGTCCATCGCGCCATAAACTCCTTCCAGCAATTCTACATCTTCACGCAATTGGTTGGCATCACGTTCACCCACTTTTTCGTCCAATAATGCATCATTAATGTCAGGGATTTGAAGCGAGTTGTCTTCATCCGATTTTTGGTTGGGTGTAAAGAGCAGAAGGCTTTTATCGTATAGATTGTACACCCCTTTAAATTCTTTACCCATATTAATAGGCCAGGAAAGTGGGTGCAAGCTGATATTCAGTTCTTTTTCTATTTCGTCTACAAGATCAAAAGGGTATTTACCGTCACGGTCCATTTTGTTGATGAACACAATTACCGGCGTGTCGCGCATACGACAGACTTCCATCAATCGGCGGGTTTGTTCTTCCACACCATTCACAGAGTCAATCACCAGGATAACGCTATCCACCGCAGTAAGTGTACGGTAAGTATCCTCGGCAAAGTCTTTATGCCCCGGTGTATCCAACAAGTTGACCAGTATGTCTTTATATTCAAAGCTCATCACCGAAGTAGCTACCGAGATACCACGCTGGCGCTCGATTTCCATAAAGTCGGAAGTAGCATGTTTTTTAATCTTATTGCTTTTTACCGCACCGGCTACCTGAATGGCACCTCCAAATAAGAGGAGTTTCTCGGTAAGGGTAGTTTTACCCGCATCGGGGTGAGAGATAATGGCAAAAGTCCGGCGACGGGCAATTTCTTTTTCGTATTTCAAGCGTCGTTATATTTATTTCAGAGAGCGGCAAAGGTAAGCAATGTGCCGATTTGAAAATGTGCCGATTTGAGGATAAGAAAACTTGAAATTTTATTCAGTACTTCCATTGAACTGAAGCCCTGATTTATTCTCGAGTAGCATTGGTATTGTTTTTTTATTATATTTGTTTGTATAAAACCTATGACCATTCCCTTGTTTGCAAATTTGTAGCCATGAAAACAAAATTGACCCTGTTATCTATATTGATAGTATTGAGCTCCATTGCTTATGGACAAACAATCAGTATATATCGCAGCGGTAGTTTATTGAGTCCCACCTATTCGTCCATTGATACAGCCTTGAAGGCGACAATAGATGGCGATAGCCTGGTGTTGAGCCCTCATCTGTTTGAGCAATATACCCTTGTTATCAATAAAAGCATCATCATCTGCGGTACTATATTGTCTTCCGGTACCAGAACTGTTTTAAAAAGTAACAATATTTCGGGTCCCGTTGTGTGTATTCTAAGCCCATCAATATCTGCTCCTTTATTAACCGTGGTCATAAAGGATATCGATATTACGGGTGGTAGTCATACATCTGCCGGCATTGTTATATACAAAGGTGGAGGTGGCATCTATGCAAACAAAAATACGCATCTGTTTATCGACGGAAATACAAGGATTTATAATAATTTGGTTACTGTTACTGCTGAAACTACCTCTTCTGCAACCATTCAACCTGGTCTCGGTGGAGGCATAATGTCTGAAGGAAATGTAAGCTTGCGTGGCAACTGTGAATTGTATGCTAATAAGGCACATTTTGCCGGTGCTGTTTATTGCAATGGCACATTGATTATGGAAGAAAATGCTCAAATCCGCAACAACTTGTGCATTTATTCTGCACCGGCAGTTGCAGTTGTTAACGCCATTCTTAGAGATCATTCGTCTGTATCAGCTAATGATAGCGGAGGTATTTATTATCATGGTGTTTTAAGTTTGAAGGATAGTGCTCAGATATGCTATAATACCGGTATTGGGGTAGCCGCTTTTTATGCTTCTTTTACTGTTCCAATTATTGGATATCCTTTATTTGCTTTACCCTACGGATCACTGATGTGTGAAAATGCTGCAAGAATACATCACAACAAAGGTGTCGGGGCTTATTGCCAATATACTCAGTTGTCAGGAAACAGCTCCATTGACAGTAATGAAGGAATTGGCTTGGACATCATGGGCGTCAGCATATCAAAAAGATGCAGTAAGATACAAGACAGTGCCCGAATATGGGGAAACAGGGGAGGGGTGAATTCCAACGATTCTCTTGAAATAAGCGGCCAATCGAGCATCTTATTTAATGGGTCAAAAAGGACGGGAGGGATTTTCGCTCATGGATTTTTGCACATTAAGGATAGCGCTGTAATCGGCTTTAATACAGTCGATACCAATTATGGTGCCGGTATCCATTTATGGAATTCGACATTACTCATGGAGGGTGGACAAATTATTGGAAATCGTTCCAGCTGGGATACGCTTTCAGGAATAGGTATGGGGATATACATGAATAATGCTTCTGCTACAATAAGTAAGGCACGTATTTTTAACCCCACCGGCGATACGGTGCAACAGAATGAACTGTTTATTATCGATAGTCTCAGTACTTTCCAGTCAGATTCTACATGGTGGGGTGATGGAGACACCTCAAAAATTTTCCGCTATCCTTACCCGGCTAAGTTTAATCTTAATTCCTGGGTGAAAGCCAATTGGTCTTTAAATGGAGGCTTGCCGGTGGGCGCACTTTCTGTTGTCCCTTTCGAGGCGTCTTTTAGTCTTAATTCAGGCGCTGCATTACCATCAGGAATGTTTTGGATGTTGGCAGGACGATATTATTGCGATTCCGGTTTCTATACCCCTCCACTTGCTTTTATGAGTCCGGCAAATATTATTTCCAGTATGTACACTGCCCCTTTTACCACCAGATATAACAGCTTGCTTGGCGTTGTAGACGCAGACTCTTTTATCACAAATGTCACTTTAACCGGGACTGTTAATAAAGAATACGAGTTTGCCAAGAGAAAATTTTCAGTATTCCCTAACCCTACTTCAGGCAGTATCTATATTGAATCTTCACATCCCATAGTAGATGCTAAGATCTTTGATATCAGAGGTCTGATGATTCATCATTTTGAAGAAAAAATAAATAACCCCATTAATCTAAATTTGCCTGCTGGTATGTATCTGATTGAGGCTGGTTACGAAGATAAATCAAAAGAAAGAAAGTGTCTGGTTGTATATTAACCTTCTCTCAATATCTTTTCCATTTTCCTTCCTTTGGCCAATTCATCTACCAGTTTATCCAAGTAGCGCGTTTGCTTTGTTAAGGGGTTTTCTATTTCTTCAATCCGATACCCACAGATAAGCCCTGTGATGAGATGGGCATTCGGGTTGATTTTGGCTTGTTTGAAAAACTGCTCGAAAGTTGCTTTCTCATCAATGAGTTGTTGCAGTTTTTTATCGTCAAAGCCTGTCAGCCATCGGATTACTTCGTGCAGTTCCGCTTTCGTTCGGCCTTTTTTTTCCACTTTGGTTACATAATGAGGATAAACAGATGCAAAAGTCATTTTTGCAATCCGTTCGTCGTGTTGTGGTGTAGTATTCATTGTAAATGCTTTTTGTACTTATTTCAATCTTTCTAATTGACCTTTTCTTTTCACGATATTTTTATAATCCCATTGAATGCCTTTAGATTTCTTGAGGCATTTGTTCAAGTCTTTGATATTGATTTGTTCTGTAGAAGTATAGAACACAGAAGCATCCTTAAATTTTTTACCGAATTCATTCAGCATAGCTTCATCAAAGTCGGCGCCACTCCAAAACATCAAACGTATACCGGCTTTCTGTTTGCTATAGCCCACAATAGGGTTGCCATCCAGGAACCAAACAGGGTGGGCATGCCATATTTTGCTTTCTGCTTCGGGTAGGGCAGCAGCAATGGTACTTGCCAGCAGCGTACAGATTTCTTTATCAGTTGATGTTTGTTGCTCGTTATAGGTTTCAATTGTTGGGTTCATACAATTTTATTTATCTGTTAATAATTGGGGTGATGAACTTTTTTTAAAAGGTCTTTTGGGATAGGTTTAGATTACACAAAATACAAAAAAATCAAATGCGGCAAATTTGTTGGGTTGCAATTTCTGCTTATATAAGATCGTTCTAAACCGAATGCATAGTTTATTGAATAGACCTGAGGGCTGCAACAACATGGTGGAAACGGATTGTTTTTGATACGAATTCTTTTCTTTGCATTAAAATGATATTTTTGAATAGCTTTCATCTTAATTAAAAGATTGTCTCTAATGAAAAGAAATATTATTCTTCTTTCGTTTTTATTCATCAGCACACTTGCTGTTGCACAAATCAGCAATACCAAAAGCCTCAAAGGTGCCTGGAAAGAAGTAGTGCGTATCCGGTCTGGCCAAAAAATCACCTATAGAGATACCTTGTTTTTTGAAGTAGTAAGCAGCAACCTATGCATCTGGGGCAAGAGCAGCCCCACGGCACCAAGGTTGCGCCTGAAGCAAATTGGTACTACAATAGTGATTGGTCCCAGTGAATTTGAAATTTTGGCACAGGAAGATAATTGGATAAAATTATCCACGGACGAAGGAGTGGAGATAGAAATGATTAAGTATAGTAACAAGAAGCAACCTGCCATCCGCAATACCAACAACACCAAATATCGGCCAGCTATTGTACCTAGAACCGGCAATGTACCCGACATGATAGAGCCATTGGTAGGTATTTGGAAATGTTATAAGCGTACAAGTATCAAGCCCGTACCTAACGATCAGAAGTATAGGATTATCCGATTGGTGGAAATAGAAGAAACTACAGATGCCATAACGGCAAAAATCTATGGTTTCGATGATTTGACTGCCCAGCCTTCCTGGATTGTACAACGATATGAAAAGGGAGTATTGTATACTTCGGGTAAAGATGACAGAGAGTTTAAGGTCATTAATTGTCAGCCAAATGAACTGATTATTGAGAACGAAGGAGTGGTTTATTATATGAATAAGATGTAATGTCCATATTGTTATACTTACTGATAACTTATTTTTTTAAATGTAAAACGCCACAACATTGAGTTGTGGCGTTTTGCTATTCCGAAACTGTTTGCAGGCTTAAACGTCCTACAATTTGATTTCACATTCTGTTTCCAATGTTCCTACCTTAGAATCACCATTGTCACATTCTTTGCGGGCATCTTTCAATGACTGCTTGGACAGGTCTCTTTTGTTGACAATAGAGGTAGAACCTCCTGTTGAAGTAGTACATTCGCAAGTGTACTCTTTGCGGCAAGAGCCAAAGGCAATTACACACAGTAATAAAGCGCTCATCATCAATTTGTTCATAAATTCATCTTTTAAGTTAATAATAAAATGAAGTTAGCTCGATGATTTACGATAATCGATAATGTAAAGGCAAGCTCTTGTTAAATTGTGATATAATTGTAATATACCCTCTCTTTCACGCAGTCAGATACAAACAACTTAATGCATCGCTTGGTACAGCCATTGCCCGCAGCTATAGCCGCCACGGAAGATGATAATAATACCGGCAACTATGGCTATGCCAGTAATGATTTTCATTTGTGGTGATTTGAAAAAACGTTCTTTGAACATAGCCTATGTTTTTATATGCAACAAATGTAGCCGCAGTTTTGGTGAAACGCATTTACTGTCAATAATTTCACCCTTTTTTCACCTCATTGTTTATTTCTTCTTTTTGCTGGATTTTGCCAAGGGGTTATAGTCCAGTGCAAGTTGAATCCAATAGTTCAATTTCGTTTTGGTTGTAATTGCTTCTTCTGTAACGTATACCATGCTTTTCATGGGTTTACCTGTAAAGTCCATAGGCTCACAACCATCCATCTCTAATGCTTTATCCATAATATCAGGGTTGATTCGTAGCATCAGTTTGTCTTTCATTACACCAACGCACATTTTTTCGTTGATCATAAAACAAAGACCTCCAAACATTTTTTTCTCCTCTACGAAGTCCTCGTTTTGGGCTATAATTTCCCGACAGCGATTGACCAGATTTTCGTTATATGCCATAATTCATTTTTGTAAAGCCAAAATACAATGTTCGTTTTAGTAAACAATAATTTTAGCCGAAAAAAAAGCAAGTCATAAACATTGCTTATGACCTGCTCAAGAGGAGTACTCCATTTGTTTTATTCAAGAGTCCTAGAATTTGATTTCGCATTCTGTTTCCAGAGAGCCGAGTTTAGAGTCGCCCTCATCGCATTCTGTTTGGGCATCTCTTAAGGATTTGTTTAGAGAGCTCTCTTTTATTGACCGCCGAGGTAGAGGTTGCCTACTTTCGTAAAATATATTTATCCGCATCAGCACCTTTTACTTCTTCGCCTTTTATATCTAATTGTATCAGTGTGTTTTCTCCAACTTTAAATTGATTAGGCCCATCTTCGACCCCTTCCAGATGAATGATAGAATTTTCTTTATTCCATGTAAATTTTCCGGACAATTCGCCAACCATTGCATTTGGCCTGCCCAGATAAGTAGTGAGACGGGTGTAAGTCATGTCTTTTTTTAGGATAAGCTCGGTTTCAATTCCTGTACAACCAGTACACGGAAGGATACCCTTATAAGAACCGTCCCAGTCAATACTGTTTTGGCTGTTATGTACTGTGTCTGCTGCGGGCGCAGGAATAGCGGTTTGTACAGATGAATCAGCTATCTTTAAGGCACCAATGGTTTGTTCACTTCGGTTTTGACAACCAAACAATAATGTTGCTGCTGCAATTGTCAGTAAAGGTGTTTTTTTCATAGTCGTTTTTTTTGTGCTGGTGAAGAAACGTTTTTTGTAGCCACAAATATAATTGTGCAATTGCGAGTATGCTTTTATTTAAATATGGATAATTTTGTGAAAACTTATAGCCTAATTATTGCCAATTAATAGGATTTATGAATTAAGCCCTTGATATTTGTGTGGTCATTTATTTTCATTTATGGTTTTTTTTCGTTGTGCAATTTATATCCCCTCTTTGATTTTTCTGAATGCTTGTCATGAAAATTCGGCCTCTGTTGGTTCAAAAAAACAACTAATGCCTGATTCGATTGCTACAGAAGTTGTCGCTGAAAAGCCTGAAAAATCTATTCCTGAAAGGATGGCTATTCAGTACCATTTTGAGTATAAAAAGGTATGGAATAAAAAAGATAGTTTCGAAGGATTTCAGCATCAATCTGTTTTGGCTGCTATCAACAGGGTTGATATTCAGCATTTACAGCGTCTGGATAGTTTTTTAGTGCCTGATAAGTATGTAGATTCTTTATCTGTTTATTTCCCATTTCCCACACAATCTGAGTTTTTGAGCGATATTCATAAAATTATTATTTTTTCATATCCTACACAGTCGTTTGCCGCTTATGAGGATGGTAATTTGATATTAAGTGGCCCTACCAATATGGGTAAAAAAGCTTCCAAAACACCTCTTGGCTTGTTTTTTTGTAATTGGAAAGCCAAGGAAACAAGAAGTACAGTAGACAATGATTGGATATTGAAATGGAATTTTAATGTGAGTAACAGGGGTGGGGTTGGTTTTCATCAATATGATTTACCAGGTTATCCTGTATCTCACAGTTGCATGCGTTTGTGGGCCGAACAGGCAGAATTTTTATACTCCTGGGCCGAGCAATGGAAGCTTGGTAGCAATAACCAGTTATTGGCAAAAGGCACTCCGGTTATCGTTTATGGTGAATATCCTTTTGGTCATCCGAGGCCATGGTTTGCTTTGGCTGCAGATTCTAAATCATTAGATATCAATGAAAAAATGATGGAGGACATTGTGTCTCCGCATAAGGCCATCATATTAGAAGAGCAACAAAAGCGACTTGATTACCTGAATAAACAATCTGGAGGCACGATTGCAAGTGTACATCAATAAGTATTTATTGCTTTTCTAAGTATTTGTGCAGTAATGTGCTGTATAATCGCTTAATTTGCAGCTCCGTTTGGAGAAAAAATCGCCTCATCCGAAGCAATTAGAAAATATTTTTCTTTTTTTAGCATAATTAGTGCAAAAATATTTTTGTTGTTTCATTAAAATGCTGCACCTTTGCAGTCCTTAAAAAAATAAAATTATGGCAAGAGTTTGTCAAGTAACCGGAAAGCGCCCAATGGTGGGTCATAAAGTTTCATTCTCAAATAAGAAAGCATTACGTCGTTTTTTGCCCAATTTGCAAGTAAAACGTATGTATCTTGCTGAAGAAGATAAATGGATCACATTGAAATTGTCAACAGAAGCATTGCGCACCATCAATAAAAATGGCTTGCTTGCAACTGTAAAACAATTGCGTGCAGAAGGTCATAAAATCTAGTAATTAATAAGCATAAAACATTCAATAAAAAATGGCAAAGAAAGGCAACCGCGTACAGGTAATATTGGAATGCACAGAGCATAAAAACAGCGGCTTAGCGGGAACCAGCCGTTACATTACCACTAAAAATAAAAAGAACACTCCCGAGCGTATCGAGTTGAAAAAATACAACCCGTTGATGAAACGTGTGACTGTTCACAAAGAAATTAAATAATTTTACTTCAACCTTATTAAAAATATTTGAGTAATGGCAAAAGCAGCTAAAACCGCGATAAAAAAAGACCCTAAACAGGCCGCAGACGCAAAAAACTGGACTAAAGTAATTAAAGCAGTTCGCAGTCCAAAAACAGGCGCTTATACCTTCAAAGAAAATATCGTTCACAAAGACAAAGTGAAAGATTTTTTGGCGAGCTAATTTTATCGCATAAGACTTTTATAAGGCTGACCAAGACAATTGGTCGGCCTTTTTCTATTGTTTAAATCATTTTGATGCGTATAATATTGCTTGTTTTATTGAGTCTGTTCGCCGCTTGCAATGAACAGGATATCCGCAACGAGGCTCCTGAAACCGTTATCGATAGTATGGCAGCTTTGATACGCCCCGGTGACATTATATTGCGTGCAGGAAGGGATGAAGTCAGTCAACTGTTTAAAAGACTCAATACCCACAATCAAACTTATTCCCATTGCGGAATGGCTGTTACAGACAGTAACGGAGTGTCTGTTATCCACATTGTCGGATCAGTAAATAATCCTTCGGGTAAAATGATCAAAGAATCTTTAAGGTCCTTTGTACAATCGAGAAGTAATTCTTCCTGGGCTATTGTTCGTTATGATTTGGATAGCATTTCCAAACAAAATTTTATCAGTTCGACAATGAGTTTTATGGACAATTCTATAGTTTTTGACCATGATTTTGATCTGGCAACTGATGATAAAATGTATTGTACCGAAATGATTTATAAAGCTTTTGTATTAGCTTCAAAAGACTCTCTCCTGATATTGCCAACGCTGACACAAACCGGCAAAAAGTATATTGCTGTTGATAATCTTTTTGGACATAAGCACTGCAAAACAATTGGCGAAATAACCTATAAATAGTAGCTTCGCACCAAACTTATTTATTAAGATGAATCAGAAATTCCTTCCTTTTTTTATAGCCCTTTTTTTATCGCTAAGCCTTATTTCGTGTAGTTCTAATTCTCCGAAAGCGGTTGCGGAAAAGTTTTTGCTTTCTGTTGCCAGAGCAGATCTGGATGAGGCTAAAAAACTTTGTGATTCTAATACACGCGAATTATTAGATCAGGCCAATTACCTCACCATGGTGCCCGACTCAGTAAAAGCAGAAGGCAGAAACCTGAAAATAAATATTATAGATGTAAAAGAAACAGGTGATAAGGCTGTTGTAACTTATAAAACCTCTAAACTGGAGGAAAACCAAATCATTACTTTGGTAAAAGTAGATGGGAAGTGGTTGGTGCAACTGGATAAAATGCAGGAATATGATGATGAGCAGCCAATGCTTACAGAATCTAACGAAGTAAGTGCAGATTCTACCGCTGTGCCGGCAGCTGATACCAACCTGAAAGCTGCATCAGACAGCAGTACCCAATAATTTTTATTGGGTTTTTATTGCTTTGATATTGCGCATCATTCCCTTCCACTTGGTACGGGCAATAGGGGATTGTTTGAAGTAATGTTTGAAATCTTGCTCAGATAAGCTCTCCCATTCTCCCATACTTAAATTCAACACTTCGGTCAATGGTTTGAAATGTGTCTCTGTGTTGGGTTTTGAGAATCGGTTCCAGGGACAAACATCCTGACAAATGTCACATCCAAAAGCCCAGCCTTCCATTTTTGATTGCAAATCTTTTGGTATTAGCTCGTCTTTAAGCTCGATAGTAAGGTATGATATGCATTTACTTCCATCGATAATAGTTGGGCCTGTAATAGCTTCTGTTGGGCAGGCATCGATACATTTTGTACAGGTACCACAATGATCGGTTGCGAAAGGAGAATCGTACATCAGGTCCAGATCGCAAATGAGAGTCGCAATAAAAAAAAATGAACCAGCCTGTTTACTGATTAAATTAGCGTTTTTGGCTACCCATCCCAAACCACTTCGTTGTGCCCAGCTACGTTCCAATACAGGTGCCGAATCAACAAAGCCTCTTCCGGCTACATCACCAATATGTTGATGGATAAAAAGCAGGAGTTCATTGAGCTTTTCTCTGATGACATAATGATAATCCATCCCCCAGGCATATTTGGCTATTTTAGGTGCATCAGTATTTTGAACTTCTTCGGGATAATAATTGAGTAACAGGGTAATTACAGATTTGGCTCCGGGTACCAGTTTTCGTGGGTCGGTACGCAAATCAAAGTGATTTTCCATATAGCTCATTTTGCCTTGATAATCCTTACTGAGCCATGTTTCCAGTCTTCGGGCATCTTCTGTTAATTCTTCGGCCCGGGCAATACCGCATTGCATAAAACCAAGACGCTTTGCCTCGGTTTTGATAAGTTGTGTATATGTTTCGGTATTTTGTAACACTATGCAGATAAATGCTTAAGGTTTAGTCCACGGATTTTTATTAATAGACCGCTATATTGCTCTAAATAAACTTTAGGTATATCAGCGATTATAGTGCAAAATAATTGCAGGTCCTGTTTGATAATCACCGACTCACATTGCTTCAGCAGATACAGGACTTCACTCATTGCATTGTAGTCCATGCTTATTTCTACCCTTTGCGTTATCCATTTTTCAAGCGGTATTGCTATTTGCAATGCTTCGGCAGTAGCAGTTTTATAAGCGTTGATTAATCCGGGTACACCCAGCATTGTACCACCATAGTAACGAACCACAACGACCAGCAAATTGGTATAACCCATACTGTCTATTTGTCCCAGAATTGGCCTTCCCGCGCTCCCGCTCGGCTCTCCGTCATCACTGGCACGAAAAGATAAGCCATCAGTTCCCAAACGGTAGGCAAAGCAGTGGTGAGTGGCTTTAGGGTGTTCTTTTTTGACTTCTGCAATACATGTTTTTACATCGTCTGTGCTAAGTATAGGGTAGGTATAACCCAAAAATTTACTTCCCCGGTCTTTGAATAATGATTGTGTACTTTCCGCAATGGTTTTGTATTTGTCTTTCGTAATGCTCATCTGTTAGTTTCTTACTACGCGTATTTCTACACGTCTGTTTTTTTGTGCGTCTTCTTCAGTTTCTTCGATAGCTATAATAGGTCTGCGTTTGCCATGCCCTATATATCCAAGTCTGTTGGCAGTAATACCTTTATCAATAAGGTATTGATAAATAAACCTTGCTCGGTTTTCAGACAGTTTCAATTCGTGTGTATCAGTGTCCAATGCATCTCCTTCGCCTTGCATACAACATACGTGACCTTCAATATTAATGGCGAGGTTAGGGAAATCCTGAAGTGTCTGCAATAGCTCTTGCAATATAGGTTCACTCTCTTTGGTAATGTAATGACGGGTAGGTTGAAAATGGATGGTTTCAATACGCATCACTTCATTAGTTTTCAGCCCGCTCAATCCTTCAAATCTGCTTTTTACAGGTGGTTTTGCCTGTGCTGCTTTTTTGATAGTAGAAGCTACCGGCCTAGGTCCTACAAGTAAATGTTCATTGTCAGGTCGATCTGGTTTTACAGTAGCTGTTTTTTTTTCAATAGGAATTAAATGCCCGTCTGTTTGTATTTCTGAAAGTTGAATACCTTTTTTAGGCTTTTGGGCCAACCCTTTCTTTTCTTCTGTTGTAGAGGAGGCTCTTTTTATGAAAATGGCTACACGCCTGTCTTCGGGATATCCATCTGTAGTTTTTGGTAAGGTTCTTTTTACTTCACCAATGCCTTCGCAGACTAATATTTGTTGTTCTTTGATTTTGTGTATTAAGAGATAATCCTTTACATTTTTTGCTCTTCCTTGAGCCAGTCCCATATTGGCAGGTTCATTACCCAGATAATCGGCATAGCCATAAATCAACATATTAGCCCCTTGTGCTATGATGGCTATTGAGTCTAATTTTTTCTTTGCTGTAATATTCAGTTCGGTAATATTTATCGGAAAAAGAACCTTGATAGTATCGTATCCACTCTGTGCAAAGCCAGATGCATTGAACGCCAGAAAAAATATTATGGAATAAAAGCATTTCAATGATAGAACTTTAATAAGGATATTGAAACAAAAAGGATATTAAATAAACCAACGCTCATTCGTTGTATATTCAATATCCTCTTCCTAATGTCGTATTTGATTTGTTGCAACAATTATTTGTGCGGACCTCTTGGGGCCTGTCCTCTGTATTTTTTGTGTGGCAAAATACGTTTGTTACAACTTGCGGCCATTAAAGAAATAGTAATTAATGATAACAATGCGATTGTGATGTATTTATTTATTTTCATAAAAGTTGAAATGTTATTATTAAGATGCTTAAAGGTAAAAATTTTATTCGTAAAACAAATAGATTGGAATAAAACTATCCATTATCAATTTTGTCTTTCAATTGTTTGGTCATTCCTCCAATATAAGTTCGCCATTTTTCAATAACAGAAACCATATCTTCAGGTATTTCGGAATCAAACATTACAGGCAGCCCCGTTCCAGGATGAATAAAGCCTAATTCCTTGGCATGAAGCGCATGACGCGGAAGTAGTTTGAAGCAATTTTCGACAAACTGCTTATACTTGGTAAATACAGTCCCTTTGACAATAAAGTCACCGCCATAGGTACTGTCACTAAACAGTGGATGGCCAATATGTTTCATGTGCACCCGTATTTGATGAGTGCGGCCTGTTTCCAGTCGCAACTCAATCAATGTTACGTAGTTGAATCTTTCAATAACTTTATAATGCGTAATTGCTTCTTTACCATAATCGCCATCCGGGTAGGCGGCCATTATTTTACGAAAACGTTGATGACGACCTATATGGGCTACCACAGTACCTTCATCTTCTTCCATATTGCCCCATACCAATGCTATATAACGACGATGTACAGTATGGTTCTTGAACTGAAGGCCCATTTTTTGCATCGCCGTTTCGTGTTTGGCGATTACCAGCAAACCACTGGTATCTTTATCTATCCGATGTACCAGACCAATACGTGGCAACTCTTCCGTTTCTTCTTTTTTAAGGTAAAAAGACAAGCCGTTGACTAAAGTGCCTCTTGGATTGCCACATCCAGGATGAACCACCATGCCTACTTTTTTATTGATAATCATGATGTCTTCATCTTCATGCACAATATCAAGTGGCAAATCTTCAGCAACAATTTCATACAGTTCCGAGGGGCGTGTCTCAAAAATTACAATCTCTTCGCCCGGCTTGATTTTATGGTTTGATTTTACAATCTTATCATTGACCAAAATCAATCCTTCATCAAGTGCCTGTTGTATTTTAGTACGTGTAGCACCTTCAATTCTGTTTTGTAAAAACTTATCAATGCGTACCGATTCCTGGCCTTTATTGACAATAAATCTTTCGCGTTCGGCCAATACAGTTTCGCCCGAAGCTTCCGCTTCATCCCCGTCTCCGTAATCTTCTATTTCATCTTCTTCGTATTCGGCCATAATATTAATTATTTATTTTTTCCAGGTTTTGAGTAAAGTAGTATTGAGTTGCACATAGGTAACTCTACGTTCCTTAATCCCATTATTGACCCAATAAATTTGAGGTACATAGTGTCCTGCCAGTTTTATAAATTCGGCAGAATTATCGTAAATAAAATGGGGTACTCTACCTGATTTTGTGTCTTTAAAAAAATCGTTTGAGTCTACCGGACTTCCGTTAATGACCATAAAGATAGGAACTGTACTATCCTCTGCATAAATATCTTTAAAAATACGTGCTGCATTGCGGCAATGAGGGCAACCAATACTCATGAATGCTACCAGATGCTTTCCTTTACGCAAGTCTACAGACGGTTGATAGCTTGTATCTCTGTAAAGTGGATTAAGGTTGATAGGAGTAGGTTTTTGCGCATAAGGAACAAAGACGAAAGGTAGTGCCAACATGGCTATTCCTCCGATTGTGGCAATAATACCTTGGAAGCGATAAGGCTTTACAGGGTATATTCTCGAAAGTAGAATAGTGATTGCCAAAAGCCCTATGTTTTTCAGGATGCTTACAGATGGTGACATAGGAAGACTGTCACCAAAACAACCACAATCAACATCATTCCCTTTTGTTATCCAAAGTATAACCAAGTAAATAGTCATGGCTATCAGAAAAAGGATGGTAATGGGGTAGGTGAACTTCTTAAGATAAAAATGCCCCAGCATAAACAAGGCCAGCAAAAATTCGAAACCTATAAAAAAACGGGCTAAAAAAAATGAAAATGAATTAGGTATGCCCATATCCATAAATGTCCATTCGAATGGCTCGATAGTAATAAATTTAGCTACAGCAGAAAATATAAAAATTGCGCTAAGCAGCAAGAGTAGAATAAATCCGATGATTGATTTAGTACTAATGGAACGTGCCATAGATTAAATTCGTTATTCGATAAAAGGATAGTGACAGCTTTATAAAAAGAAAGAGCCATAGAGGCTCTTTCACTAATATTTTAGGCCAGCATGGTTACCGGATTTTCGAGATATGTTTTGAGTGTTTGTAAAAACTTCGCTCCCACTGCACCATCTACCACACGGTGATCGCAACTGAGTGTAAGCTTTAATATTTGTCTTACTACTACTGAGTTGTTTTCGACAACCGGAGTAGGTACAATGTTTCCAACCGCCAAAATACAACTATCCGGAGGGTTGATAATCGCTGTAAACTCGTCAATGCCCATCATGCCAAGATTAGATATGGTGAAGGTATTACCGGTAAACTCGCTAGGTTGAATTTTTTTGTTACGGGCTTTTGAATATAAATCACCGGCGGTTGTGGCGATTTGAGTTAAAGACAATTGGTCTGCAAATTTTATTACAGGAACAATCAGCCCTTCTTCAACAGCAATAGCGCTTCCGATATTAATATGATGGTTGGCACGTATAAAGTCGCCCATCCATGAACTATTTACATCAGGATGCTTGCGCAGAGCCATTGCAGACGCTTTGATGATAAAATCATTAAATGATATTTTTGTGCCACCCAGGTCATTGATTTGCTTGCGCGCTTCCATGGCCTTATCCATTGTTACCGAAATTTTGAGGTAAAAGTGGGGAGCGCTGAATTTGCTTTCTGCCAAACGCGATGCGATAATTTTTCGCATCTGTGTCAGTGGTGTATCAGTATAACTTTCTGTACCAGTAGCTGTAATTGTTGCCGGAGCGGCAGCAGGACTGGTTTTTGAAGCCTGTGGTGTATAATTATCGATATCTCTTTTTACAATTCGGCCACCATCTCCACTACCGGCAAGTGCATTGATATCAATACCTTTTTCCTGAGCAATTTTCTTTGCCAGTGGTGAAATTTTTACGCGATTATCATTATCGCTGTGTTCTGTTGTTGCCTGTGATGGAGTAATGGAAGCTGTGTTTGACGTTGTGCCTGAAACGGTTGTTGGTGCGGGAGTATTATTGGCGCTTGTACCTGGTGCAGGAGCGTTTAAAATACCTTGAATATCAGTTCCGGGTTTACCTACAATAGCAATAATTTCATTGATTTTGGCTGCACTTCCTGCGGGTACACCAATGTGTAATAAAGTGCCATCGGCATAGCCCATTACTTCCATTGTGGCCTTGTCTGTTTCTACTTCTGCCAATACATCGTCATTCTTTACAACATCTCCTACACTCTTGTTCCAGACTACAATTTTACCTTCTGTCATAGTATCACTCAGCAAAGGCATTCTTACTACAGTAACGCCATCTGGTATCGCAGATGAGGTAACTGGGGCAGCTGTAACAGCTTCAGGAGCAGAAGAAGTGTTTTGTGGGGCAGGATTTGGTGCAACATCAGTTCCAGCAGCAGTACCTTTGTCTAACAATGAGGTGTATTCTTCGCCTTCCTTACCAATAATGGCAATGATATCATTAACTTTAGCCGCTTTGCCTTTTTCTACACCAATGTACAAAATGGTGCCACTTACAAAAGGCATTACTTCCATAGTTGCTTTATCTGTTTCTACATCAGCAAGTACATCGTCTGCTTTTACTTTGTCACCTACTTTTTTGTGCCATTCTGCTATCACTCCTTCTTTCATCGTATCGCTCAGTAGCGGCATTCTTATCACTTCGGCCATAAAAATATTATTGTTCGAGAGGTTTTATTGTTGTGTTTGAAGTTCCAAAAATAGCAAATCCACTCTTATTTCTCTATTGTTTTTAAGAAAAGGAATACAAAAGTTGAATATTGATTTTTTAATGTTTCGTATTCTTATGGTGTAAGATAAATATCTGGTGTTGTAAAGCGGTTACTTTCATTGCCAGCTTTATCTTTTATATAAATTTCAAGACGAAGAGTATCTCCATCCGGATGATCGGGTCTTAATGCAAGAAATGCTGCCTGTATACCCAGAGCACATTGTCCTGAAACACCTTGTGTAGGATCAATATAATCAGGCAATTCTTGAGGAAAATAGTAGTTTATCATTTCTGTATCCCGATTGTCTATTGTATAAATATCGAAATTGCCAGAAGATGGTGTATTACCCAAATCTCCATTTTTATCTGAGAAATTAAAATTTACATTGATGTATTGATTACTCCCAACTTTCATTGTATTTCCGGAAAGTCCAACAAAATTAATTTCAGGTGGATTATTGCCTTTTGAGCCTCCGCTCTTGTTGCAGGCGAAAAGAAATAGCGTGAAGAAAAGGAAAACACTGAACTGTACCAGAAGCCAATTAGCTTTGTATTTATTTCGTTTTGTGAGCACAATATTTTTTTTTGTTGTTTTGCAAAAATATTTCCTGCTCAAAAATAAACCAAAAACCAATGCCTTTCGATACTATCAATGGAAATGATTTGCTGGAGTATTCTGTTCAGGATTTTGAGGCTACAGCTCTGAAGCTGTATCATTATCAGTATGAGCATAATGAATTATACAAAGCTTATAATGATGCTTTGAGAATTGAGCCTGAAAAAATTAAGCGTATTGAGCAGATTCCTTTTTTGCCTATTTCCTTTTTTAAGTCACATATAGTCAATTCTTTTACTGGTAGAAAAGCCTCCATTATTTTTGATAGTAGCGGTACTTCCGGAATGATACCCAGTCAACATCATGTTCTGGATACGAATTTGTACAAAACAGTTGCAAAACATGGTTTTGAGCAGTTTTATGGTCCCGTAGGCGAGTGGGTGATTTTAGCCTTATTACCTTCTTATCTTGAGCGTAGTACTTCTTCGCTGGTGCATATGGCTAAAATGCTGATGGAAGAAAGCAACCATCCGGAGAACGGGTTTTATTTGAATGAATTTGATGAGTTGAAACAACAATTACTGGCATTAAAGCGGCAAAATCTGAAAGTACTTTTGTTAGGTGTCACTTTTGCGCTGCTGGACTTTGCGACGCAATTTCCTGAAGATTTGAGTGGGGTAGTAGTAATGGAAACGGGAGGGATGAAAGGCAGGCAGGCGGAATGGACGCGGACTCAGGTACATCAGTATTTATCAGAAAAGTGGAATTTGACCCAAATCCATTCTGAGTATGGAATGACAGAATTATTATCCCAGGCTTATGCAATATCTGAAGGAATTTTCCGGCCCATAAAAACGATGAGGGCGTTAGTCAGGGACGTACAGGACCCGCTGGATACAAATAAGTCGGGTCAGGGCGCACTCAATATTATTGACCTTGCCAATGTACATTCTTGCTCTTTTATTGCTACTGAAGATATGGGTAGAGTATATGGTGATGGGACTTTTGAAGTGTTGGGCAGAATGGATTTTGCGGCTTTAAGGGGTTGCAGCCTGATGGCTATATAAAAAAAGAGCCCTTAACAAATAATGTAAGGGCTCTTATGTAAAAAAGATATACTAATAAAAGTCGCAATTATTAGGGCAAAGTGAGGAGCCGTCCAGCATCTCCACCTCAACACCTCTGGTACCTGCACTCATAGCAGATACAATCACAACAATATTGCCTTCGTTGTTTTTGCCAAATGAAAGTCTTAAATTATTCACGGCAGTGGCACCGTTGTTTTTGATGATTTTATCCAAAGTGCTTCTTTGAAGCAATATTCCTCTGATTTCTGCTTTGTCAGGATTCTCTTCGTAGTGGGCAATATAGGTCTTGGCCAATGCGCTGACAATATTTTGGCGCGATGAATTTGCCGCAGTTTGGTCATCTCCAAGAGAATTGGCCTGAAAACTCATATTTGAACTGCTGTAAAGTAGGCAATCATTAGATAGAGTATTGTAATTTCTGTCTACAGGTGCAACAATAGCTACTTTGTTGCTGTTACTAAAATTGCCAGCCATTGAATAACCAAATAGCACAGCTACAGTGTTGCTACCTGTCGAAGACATAAATCTGTAGATATCTCCGCCATTTAATCCGATAGAATTTGCAAAGAAATTGCTTTCGTTTGAATTCTGGACCAATATTTGATTGATTTCTTCAGGATTGTTGAGTGTAACAGGATTGGATGGTCTTGTAAATCCCGCATCCGTCGCTGAGCATAAAAATGTGAAAGCTGCAATTGAAACGATAGCTTTTGCTGGTCGAATAAGTGTAGATTTTTGGAATTTCATAATTTAAATTTTGGGACAAAATATAAATTAATTTTATACTTTTATAGCTTCTATGAAAATTATATTCCTTATTATATCTGGTTTTTTTTCATTTTTTACTGCAAGGGCATCTGTAGATAGTCTTTGGAAAGAATATATAGAGAGTAAAAATCCACAGAAGATTGCCCCTTACATTCTGGATAATTATGCTAATACCGAAAATGGAACCAAAATAGATAGTGTTTTTTGTAAATTATTGGGTGATGAATCGACTAAAAATTATGATGAATTATTTTTATTGTATAAAAGCTATTTTTCGCATTCAATTCTTACTAATAAAAAATTCTCTATAGATAAAGCTGAAGCCTGGGTAAAACTGATAGAGAATCAAAAGGACATCAATCACTCATATTTGGCTTATCGTAACTTAACCAAGGTATTACTTTATTTTGAGGAGAAAAAAGAGGCTTGCAATTCTGCAAAGAAAGAATATCATTTTGCAGGATTATCAGACAACAAGACATTCAAGATAGAAGCCTTATTTGATAAAGCCAAGTGTTTTGAGTACGAAAACAACAAATCGGAGGCATTCAAAAGTTATTTAGACGCGTATTACTTTTCTTTAGAAATTAAGAACAAGGCATTAATTCAACAGTCGATTCAGCTTATTTCTGATTTTTTTGTAAGTAATAAATTATATACTAAAGCGCAGAAGTATAAGAAACAGGAATTAGCTCTTTTTCTGAGAAATAATAGCAATTGCGATTCCAATAAGTACTATGCTTTGCTTTCGGAGTTGTCAGATAATTATTTTGATAATAATGAAGTTCAAGAAGCAATTTTATACTCTAATCAGGTTTTAAATTATTGTATCAAGAAAGGAAATCGTGCCTTATTGATTAAGCAGTTGGCCGTTATTCGATCCAATTATTTTGAAAATAATAACTTCAATGGTTTGCTTGAATTGTACAGAGTCAGATTCCCGGCCGAATTGGACTCTCTGAAAAAGAATAATGAAGTAGCTTATTACCGAATCCGTTCTCTAATTTATGAAAGAAACGGTCAACTGGGAATAGCGATATCTTATTTGGATTCGGCTGAGAAAAAACTCAAAAACTCAAGTAAGGATGCTTTAATGCGCAGTAATTTTTATAACCGTAAAGGTGAATTTTTTCTGAGACAAAATATGCCACGTGAAGCGGTTGAGAGTTTGCTTACATCTTATGAAATCAGCTATCAGGAGAAGTACTATCCCTTCCTGAAATCCATAGTGCATAATCTGGATTCGGCTTATGAGCAATTAGGTGATTATAAAAATGCTCATTACTACAGAGGTTTATCAATTGCATACGACGACTCGCTTAAGCAGATGATAGATAATGATGAGATAGTATTATTAGAAGTAGAAAATCTGGAAAAACAAAAGGAATTGTTGCTTATTCAACATGAAGAGCAGGTTGCCAGAAAGCACAATCTGCAATACATGTTGATTGTCATATTAATCGCATCGAGTTTTATTATTCTGATTGTTTTAGGCTCTATCAAAATCCATAGTTTAGTTATCCGTTCCTTGGGTTATTTTGTATTTATTTTCTTTTTTGAGTTTATTATTCTACTTGCGGATAATAAAATCCATCACATGACGCATGGAGAACCTTTGAAAATAATGGGGCTTAAGATTATACTCATCGGAATGTTATTGCCTATACATCATTGGGTAGAACACAAAGTGGTTCATTATCTGTTGCATCATCATATTCTGCAGAACTTCAAAATCTGGACATGGTTCAAACAGAAATTCCTTATTTCAAAAAACAAGATAACACCTGTGATTTTAAATGCAGAAGAGGATAGTGCAGAGCAGGTTCAAAGAGATTAGTAAAGAGCAAAAAAAGCGCCCAAAGAACTTTGGGCGCTTTTTTTTATATAGAGATTATAATTTTACTCAACTAGTAATTTTTTAATTGTCCGTTTTTGCTCTTTAGTGATTTCAATAACATAAAAACCTGGAGTTAACGATTGTTTTGTATTTGATTCGTTTAACTCTACATCCCTAACTTTTTGTCCTAACAGATTATAGATGCTGGCTTTTGCGCCAATCATGCTCTCTTTAACTGCAATTACAAACTCACCATTTGAAGGGTTCGGGAAGATTTGTACTGAATTCTGTAAAGCAAAGTCTTCTACTGAAGTAGGGAAGCTGGATATAGTGTGGCATGCCGAAGTATCCCTGCAATGTCCGTCAAAGATGGTTACAGCATAGTCTGCATTACCCAGTGCAATATAGCTTTTGCCGGTTGCTCCCGCAATCTCATTTTTCAATTTACAGCCAATCCATTGGTATTTGACACCGGTGGCATGCGAGGTAAGCACTACACCCGAAACACTGACAGTGTCATTTAAATGACGGACATCAAGATTCATCGTTACAAATTCTTCGCAGCCGGTCAGGCCAGTAATTGTTTGTTTGTAAAAGCCGGACTTATTATAGGTAACACCATCAAGAATAAATGAGTCGCAAATGGTATCGTTAATAGTGGTATAAACAGGAACACAGTAATCCAGTTTATGAATAAAAACGTCACTATTACCCACACTTCCCAATTTAAATACTTCTTTGGCAGGGTTAAAATCTACAGAATCTCTGAAGAGACCAGTAGTAAGAATATTACCAGCCATGTCTATGTTCATACCAATACTACTGTCCTCCAAAGTACCTCCGAAACGTTTTGCCCATATAAAATTGGAACTCAGGTCAAATTTCATGACGAAAACATCGTGATTTCCAGCGCTGTTTAAAACATAGCTTTTGGTGGGTCTCGGGTCAAAATTTACAGTGTCAGAAAATACACCTGTTACTACCACATTACCCCATAGGTCAGCTTTGCAAGACATTCCAGCACAATCTGCATCAGCTTCGCCTACAGCCTTGGCCCAAAGAAAGTTTCCTGACAAGTCTAGTTTTGCCAAGAATATATCATTTGCCCCTTTTGAAGTGATATAATTTGTATCAGCATCAAGAGTAGAGATATCGAAATCTACTTTACCTGAAAAATTACCTGTAATATATACATAACCAGAATCGGTCACATCTATACCTTTCCCGATATCATTGTTAGGTCCTCCTATTTGTTTTACCCATACCAATGCACCTGTAGAGCTGAATTTGGAGATGAATATATCCTTTAAACCATTTGTTCCCAATTTGAAAACACCTCCCAGAGGATCGAAATCTCCACTTCCCTCAAATGTACCGATAGTATAAATATTGCCAAATTTATCTACAGCAATGCTGTTACCCTGATCAATCCCATCTGTCCCAAATGTCCTTGTCCAATATGTATTACCAAATTGATCCATCTTGGTAATATATATTTCTGCAAGGCTTGATAATGACCATATTGTACCAGTTGAATATATGTAGCCGAGTTTGTCCCAAGTATTAGACATTGCCATATCCGGAGTGGATCCGCCCAATCGTCTTACCCATTGAAAAAAGCCATCTCTGTCCAGTTTGACTGTAAAGATATCCCTGTCTCCAATAGAGTTAATAACACCTCCACCTATACCGGGATTGAAATCAGCCACACCTTTGAAAGTTCCTGTTATGTAAATATTTTGCATGGGATCTAGGGTTACTGAACTGGCTTCTTCGTCTAATGCTCCGCCAAACTTTTTAGCCCATAGAAATGCTCCTGTGGGGTCTTGTTTCATTACGAAAATATCCGTTAAGCCAAACGCAGTTATATTGAAAACCCCTGGTCCGGGATCAAAATCTATGGTGCCCGTAAATTTACCTACAGTGTATACATTTCCCATTGGGTCAGTTGCTACAGAATTACCTTGTTCATTTCCGCCCGAACCGACGGTTTTGCCCCAGGAAAATTTTGCCGATTGACCATCTGAGTGCAATACAGGAAAAAGTATCGCAAGGGTGAATAATAATTTTTTCATATGGATATATTTATTTCCTAACAAATGTAAAGACTTAAGGATATATTAACAAATCTATTTTCAACAAAAAAAGAGTACCCTTTTTTAGGGTACTCTTTTTAAAAGTGCTGTATTTCAATGATTATTTTTTGTTTTTTTTTGCTAAAGGCATTACCTTTGCTGCACTGGCGAGTCTTATACGACCAGCTCCTATCGAATCCCCCAGGACAGGAATGTAGCAAGGGTAGATGGTTGTAGCGGTGCGATGTGAGTAACTCGTCAGTTTTTTTATTTATTCAGGCGTTCACGCATTTTACCGACGCTCGCATCTTTTTTCTTCTTGGTATTAAAAAGGTAGCCCAATTTTAATCCGCCTCCTATTCCAATTCCAACGTCACCTCTGCCAAATCGGGTATAACCAAAATTTTGATAAGGGATATTGTCCAATGAGACGTAAGGATTATTACCTGCATCTTTATTTATTTTAGTTTGCTGGCTTCTGAAATTATCAACTCCCATGCCCATCAAGGCATACAAATCAATAGAGAAGGTATTATCTAAAATCCATTGTTTGCCCACTGTTACCGAAACAAATGAGGTCATAATGCCTTTTGTCTGAATTTTTGTGGCATAAGTCAAAGGGTCTGTATACACCATGTTGCGCTGATAATAGCCTAGCATAACAGCAGGTTTAAGGTATCCACCCTGAAGAATATGCATCAATTTTCTGTTGGTCAATTCAAAATCGGGTAATCTGAGCACTTTTAAGCCTACACCAATCGAAGCGCCTTTTTGATCAAGCTTGATTTCCTGATTTGACGAACTGTAAGCATTGTTAATAGTAAGATTTTTGCCAAGCCCAATTACATTTAGCTGATATTCAACACTTCTTCCCGGTTTAATAGATTTTTCAAGATAAAAATCTGTAAAACCTACTGCAGGAGACAATATTCCTGCTTTTATTATCCAACGCTTTTGCCCCTTATAAAAATCATAATCACTAAGTGGGTCTGTAAAATACTGCACACGTCCTGATTTGAAGACGATTTTTTCGACCTCGAGAACACTAACACCAATTACAAGTTGTTCTGCATCGCTTGGTTTGTACTTTATCTCAGTTGAATTAATTTCAGTAACCTGACAATTGATAGGTTCTCTCTGATTTTTGAGAAAAAGCTTCTCCTGGGCATCAATGTGACCAATAAAAAAGAAAAAACAAGATAGCAGGCCAATGATTTTTTTCATAAAAAGTGCATTTTATGTTTAGGAAACGTAAAAATTGTGATTTTATTATAGACTCAATAAAATATGATTCGTTTAACAGACGTAAAATTAAATTTAAAGGTTGGTACAAAAGCGCATCATCCGGCACTTTTAACAAAAAGCTAATCTACTTACCCAAACATAAAGTTTATCTTTGGTACAATCATGAGAGTAAAAAACAAAAACAACAAACGCATTTTTTTAACTATATCTGCCGTATTCTTAATTTTCAGCTTAAGTGTCCACACTAATGCCGATAATGGTATCCGTGTTGGGAGTACTCCGGATCCGGTTTCATCGGAGTATATACAAAGTGTTTACGAAAAAATTGATTTTTGCGGTTCGGCAAAGCTTAATCCTTTGGTATTTGAACAGGCGTTTCGAGGATATTCTAATTTAAGATTTGCAGGAAAATTAAGCGCTAAGGAAGAAATTTTGACGGTCTGTGACTATTCTCTTTCTTCGAATGTAAAACGATTATGGATTATCAATCTGGCTGAGAGAAAAGTACTGCTGAATACCTATGTAGCTCATGGCCAGGGTACCGGAGATGAGTTTGCAACCACATTTTCAAATCGCGAAAACTCTCATCAAAGTAGCTTGGGGTTTTATGTAACCGGCGAAACATATAATGGCGAACATGGTCTCTCGCTTTACCTGCATGGAATGGACCAGCAATATAACAGTGCAGCTTACAAAAGGTCTATTGTGTTGCATGGTGCTGCATATGTTTCCGAGACATTCATCCGCCAAAATCAAAGGTTGGGGCGTAGTTGGGGATGCCCGGCTGTTGCCGAAGAACTGGCTCCTGAAATAATCAGCCTGATAAAAGGAGGAACTTGTCTTTTTAGTTATCATCACGATATTCAATATCTCAGCACTTCTTATTGGCTCAATAAAAGGGTGAACAGAATTCAAAACCAAAGTGTTGCTCGTCAATTTGAGTTGGTAATACCTCAACAACCTGAGGCTGATGACGTAAACTCCTTATTGGTGGGCCATTAATCTATTTTGTTGTTTACAAAATAGAATCTGTTTCGAAGCGTTTATTATTTATCTTGCAACCACATTATAAGTAACCAGAACTCAATGAATTTACGTTCACATCTTCGCGCTTCCAAAGACTCAGAAACATCTGCTTTAAACGATATTCTGTTTATCCTGCTTTTCTTTTTCCTGATTATCTCCACTTTGGCCAATCCTAATCTGGTAAAAGTATCAGTTCCCAAAGCTTCAAGCGATAGTAAAGCAAAGCAAACAGTTGTAGTAACTGTGGATTCCCTGCAACGTTTTTTTATTGGGACCCGTTCTGTTCAGGCAGATTCTCTGCAATCCGCAATCGCGGCTGCAGTTGCCAAAAGTCATGATGCAGAGCCAACCGTAGTGATTAACGGTGATAAAAAAGCTGAGTTTGATAATATTGTTGCCATAATGCGTGCCGCCAAAATTCTGAAACTGAAAACAGTTGTTGCAGTGGATAAGGAGAAGAAGTAATTTCGGTAACTCTACTTTTTAACCAATTTATTTCAGATTCTTTTTGAGCATCATCGTACCTTCGCGGCTCATTAATGAACATTTCAATGCCTTCAGACAAAGCTCCTGCTTTACTCCCCAGTATTCTTAAAATGAAATGCCCTAATTGCCGTAAAGGCAATATGTTTACCAATAAGTCAATTTTTCCACTTGGCACTATGCTCAGTATGCCCGAAAAGTGTGCAGAATGTGGACAGGAAATGGAATTGGAACCTGGTTTTTATTATGGTACCGGTTATGTATCTTATGGGCTTACTGTAGCTTTGCTGGCTACTGTTTTTGTCGCTTATTGGGTACTTGTTGGGCTTAGTTATAAAGATAACAGTATCTTCATCGCCTTATCTGTGGCAGTAGGATTATGTCTATTATTACAACCCTGGATTATGCGTATTTCACGGGTATTGTATTTATACATGTTCGTGCGGTATGGCAAAGGACATAAGGCCAAATAGAACGAATTTATTAGTTAAGAAAATATACTTCTTCAATGCAAAAAATATTAGTGGCCAACCGTGGCGAAATAGCTCTTCGTGTAATGCGTACAGCACGCGAAATGGGCATCAAAACCGTAGCGGTATTCTCTGAAGCAGACCGTAATATGCCTTTCGTTCGTTTTGCCGACGAAGCGATTTGTATCGGTCCGGCAGCATCAGCACAATCTTACCTCAGAATCGAAAAAATTCTGGAAGCAGCACACCAGACGGGTGCAGATGCTGTTCATCCGGGTTATGGTTTTCTGAGCGAGAATGCAGATTTTTCTAAAGCTGTTACCGATGCAGGGTTGATTTTTATTGGTCCCAGTGCTTATTCCATTAATATGATGGGCAATAAAATTTCGGCCAAGCAGGCTGCCAAGAAATTTGATGTACCCATGGTTCCGGGTACGGATGAACCCATCAGCGACCTCAATGAAGCCATTAGAATAGCTAAGGAAGTGGGTTTCCCGATTCTGATCAAAGCCGCAGCAGGTGGTGGTGGTAAAGGTATGCGCGTAGTAGAGAATGAAGCAGAATTTGAAAGCCAGATGCGTATGGCTCAGAGCGAAGCTTTAAGCGCTTTTGGTAATGGTGATGTATTTATGGAGCGCTATGTAGGTTCTCCAAAACATATCGAAATACAGGTTCTCGGTGATAATTATGGCAATTATGTTTACCTTTTTGAGCGTGAATGTTCCGTACAACGCCGACATCAAAAACTGATAGAAGAAGCTCCATCAAGCTGTCTTACACCTGCTATACGTGCCAAAATGGGTGAAGCCGCTGTGGCCGCAGCCCGAGCCTGTAATTACAGCGGTGCAGGTACGATTGAGTTTTTGGTGGATGAGGCTCTGAATTTTTATTTCCTCGAAATGAATACACGACTACAGGTAGAGCATTGTGTAACAGAAATGATAAGTGGGGTAGATTTGGTGAAAGAGCAAATCAAAGTGGCCCGTGGTGAAAAACTTTCTTTCACTCAGGAAAATTTAAAAATCAACGGGCATAGCTTGGAATTGCGCGTTTGTGCAGAAGATCCTTTGAATAATTTTCTGCCCGATACCGGACGATTGGAATTAT
Organism: Bacteroidota bacterium; assembly: GCA_040387755.1. Taxonomy (GTDB): domain Bacteria; phylum Bacteroidota; class Bacteroidia; order Chitinophagales; family Chitinophagaceae; genus Rurimicrobium. The sequence goes on from JAZKDB010000001.1 coordinate 598,076, forward strand.
ACCAAACCCCTAAAGGTCCTGGAGTAAGAGTAGATGACGGTTATGAGCAAGGAATGGATATTCCGATTTTTTACGACCCTATGATTGCTAAATTGGTGGTTCATGCAGCTACACGCGAAGAGGCTATTGAACGTATGAGCCGTGCCATTGATGAATATCAGATTCAGGGCATACAAACTACTTTGTCTTTTGGTAAATGGGCTATTCATACAGAACCTTTCAAAGCCGGACAATACGATACAAAATTTATCGAAAAATACTTTAAGCCTGAGTATTTGGTACAGTCAAACCCCGAAGCAGAGAAAGTTGCTGCATTATTGGGTTCGCTTATCTGGGAAAAGGAAAATAAGCCAACTGTTACGATTGAGGCAACTAATGGTATAGTAAGTAAATGGAAAATGCGTAACCGATAGGCTGTATCTTTGCGCTCCCAAAAAATATGGATCAGAAATCAGTAGCTTTTCACACACTCGGATGCAAGCTTAATTATTCCGAAACCTCTACCCTCAGCCGCACGCTGCAGGCAAGCGGTTTTGTGCAAAAGGAGTTTGACGAAACAGCTGATGTGTATGTGATTAATACTTGCTCTGTCACCGAGAATGCAGATAAAGAATGCAGACAATTGGTTCGTCGCATCCAACGTCGTGCACCGGAGAGTTTTGTGGTGATTACCGGTTGTTATGCACAGCTCAAGCCGCAGGAAATTGCAGCAATTGAAGGTGTTCATCTGGTATTGGGCGCAGCAGAAAAATTTAATATTGCCCAGCATTTACAAGACCTGACAAAAGGTGATAGTGCCCGCATCTGTTCCTGCGATATTGAGGATGTCCAGGGTTTTAATTCATCGTATTCACAGGCAGAGCGTACTCGCACTTTCCTTAAGGTGCAGGATGGTTGCGACTATAATTGTTCTTTTTGCACCATACCACTTGCTCGCGGCCATAGCCGTAGTGATAGTATTGAGAATGTATTGCTGAAAGCAAAAGAAATTGCAGCACAGGGAGTGAAGGAGATTGTATTGACCGGTATTAATCTTGGTGACTTTGGTAAGGGTAATGATGGAGGTAAACAAAGGGATGAGAATTTCTTCGACCTGATTCAGGAGCTGGATAAAGTTGCTGGCATTCAGCGCTACCGTATTTCTTCTATAGAACCCAATTTGCTGAGTGAGGATATTATTCAATTTGTAGCTTCTTCACAGAAGTTTATGCCCCATTTTCATATTCCATTACAAAGCGGAAGTAATAAAACATTGGCTGCCATGCGCCGCCGTTACAAGCGTGAATTGTATGCCGAAAGGGTAGCAATGGTGAAGGCTTTGATGCCACATGCAGCTATTGGTGTTGATGTAATCGTAGGTTTTCCAGGCGAAACAAAAGAAGATTTTCAGGAGACGTTCGAATTCTTACATGGTTTGGATGTTTCTTATTTTCATGTATTTACTTATTCCGAACGTGCCAATACGTTGGCTGTTGACTTGAAGCCTGTAGTGCCAATGAACGAAAGAAATGAGCGCAATAAAATTCTACGCAACCTTTCGGTTCAAAAACTCAATTATTTCTCCAATCAATTTATTGAAAGTACCCGTAAAGTCCTTTTCGAATCTGCTGATAAGAATGGAATTATGGAGGGTTATACGGACAATTATATTAAAGTACAAACGCCGCATCGTGCCGAGTGGGCCAATGAAATAGTGGATTGGACCTTGAGATAAAACATAAAGTAAAACATCAGAAAATAACAAAGCCCGCAAACTATTTGCGGGCTTTGTTATTTAGTTTTATCTCCAATTATTTACTTGATTTCTGAACTTTTTCAATCATCAATAATTTACCTTCTTTGTCATTGATGTAGAATAAATACATTCCGTCAGCAAGCAAAGAAAGGTCGATTTCTTTGGTGTTTTCTTTACTCAGAATTTTACGTCCTGTAGCATCCAATACCTGAATATTCACTGATTGATTGCTTTCTATCCATACAGTACCATTACTTGGATTAGGGTAGATTTTTATTCCCTTAATGTTGTTTTGAATCTTAACGCCCAAAGAATTGTAATTGTAGGCATCTGATTCTGCTTCACAATCATTCTTGTCAGTTACAACTACATGATAATCTCCATCGTGTGTCATTGTATAGCTGCTGGAAGTTGCACCGGGAATAATTTTTCCATTCCTGTACCATTGATAAGAAGCATAAGTTGAGCTTAACTTAAGCACACTGCCTAATCTTATTATAACGGGTTTTGCAAGAGCTGGATAAGTTGTCACAGTTACAAAATTGGTATTTAGAACGCATTTGTAATAATCTGTAATTCGGATATGGTAAATGCCACTTAAGTTTACCGGAGTTTTGTTGGTAGTAGTGTCAAGTCCCATATCTAAACCATCTTTAAACCATTCGTACTTATAATCTATATGTGTAGGATTGCCGTATAGCATAATGTCTACACCATCACAAATAAATACTTCATTTGGAGAAAGCGATGGCGTCTTTAGAGGGTTTTCAATAACATTTACGGTTTCGGTATCGGCACAACCGTATACATTTTTGACAATTACGCGGTAGTCTGCAGTAGTTTTTACAGAAACAGTATCACTTGTGGCACCAACAATAGCTGTTGTTTCATTGTACCATTGGTAATTGGTTGCAGTAGCAGAAGTGGCTTTCAATGTAACACTATCGTTGATACAGAATACAAATGCAGGTGCTTTTAAAGGAGTAATTGTAACTGTAGGTGAAGGTCTCACATTTACAGTTAATGTTGCTCTTGGACCCTCGCATCCTAACAAAGAAGTTTGGCTAACATAAAAATTGGTTGCACCTACTGCCGCTGTTGACGGTGTAATACTTGATAATGACGTTCCTCCGGTAGCAACATTATACCATTTAAGGTTGATGCCGGTTGCAGAAAGAGCGGACGAAGGAATGCCAATGCAACGATCAATTGGAGTTACAACTGTTGGTGCAGCAGGCTTAGGATTAACATTAACAGTAATCATTGTTTTTGACCCTTCACAACTTGCAGATGATTTTGCACTTACATAATAAATGGTTGTACCTGCAGTAGTAGTATTGGGAGTAGGTGCTGCACCCAATAAGCTTGGAGTAGCATTATACCATTTCAAGGTATCAGAGGTTAACGCTTTAGTAGCAGTAAGTACAGTAGCAACATCATCCTGACAATAGGTAACAGGGGTAGTAGATGGTGGCGCAATTGGTGTTAGATTAACCGTTACAGTAATTGTTCTTTTTGCTCCTTCGCAACCCAACGCAGTTTTTTGGCTTACATAATAGGTAGTCGACCCTACTGTGCTTGTGCTTGGAGTTGGAGCTCCAGCCAATAACGAGGGAACTGCATCGTACCATTTTAGCGTATCACTTCCGGATGCAGTAGTTGCTGTAAGAGCAGTTGCCGTTACTCCCTGACAATAAACAACCGGAGTTGTAGATGTTGGTAAAGCGGGAGTAGGGTTAACTACTACAGTAATTTTTATTTTAGTCCCTTCGCAGCCCAAAGATGATTGGCCACTTACATAGTAATCTGTACTGCCTGCCGTTGCTGTGCTTGGTGTTGGCGCTCCTGCAAGTAGTGTTAAACTGGAATTGTACCATTTAAGTACATCTGTGCCACTTGCGGCCGTAGCTGTTAATGCAACCGCTGTTACTCCCTGGCAATAGGTAACAGGGCTACTTACAGTAGGTGTTCCTGCCAATGGATTTACCACAACATTAATAAGAGATTTTGCACTTTCGCATCCTGCCACATTGGTTTGACTAACATAATAGCTGGTACTACCTGCAACTGTTGTTGAAGGTGTAGGAGCACCACTCAATAAAGTCATACTGGAGTTATACCATTTCAATGTATCAGTAGCAGAAGTTTTTGTAGCTGTTAACACAACAGCTGTTGCATTTTGGCAATAGGTAACGGGAGTGGTAACAACTGGTGCAGTTGGTAATGTGCCTCCTTGTTCTTCGTAGGCACCCATATCGGGTAAGCCTAATCTGCTCCTGTTTCTGATATCTGTAGCAGGAGAAGTAGTGGCTGCATTAATTGCAGGAGAACATGGCAGCAACTCTAAACCATCATCAGCAGTTAACCAAAGCCCGTCTGTGCCGGCTGGTGTCGATGGGTTGATAAATCTTGGGTCAGAAGTAAGATTGGGTGCTGTGAGAGCAAGTCCTTTTACAAGAGAATAATTATAACTAGCTGTTCCACTTGCTTGGATATGATTTGTTGCATTTCCCCAAACAATCGTATTATTAAGATTTAGGGTAGTCGCTGCATTTGCATTGATAGAATTTGCATTTGGTTTGCTTGTGCTGGCAGTGGTATTATTAGAGAAAGTAGTACTGTTCAATGTTGTAGTTCCGGAAAACAAATTGATAGCACCACCACCATCAGAAGTGGTACCGGCTGCAGTGTTATTGGCAAATACACAATTAGTAAATGTTGCGTTACTTGTGTTTTCACTAATGAATCCACCACCTGAACCGTTGGTGGCATGAGAGGCTGTATTATTGTAGAAAATACATCTGGTTGCAGTTAGAATACCGGAATTGTTTCTTAACCCTCCACCACTGGTAGTAGCGGTATTATTGATAAATCTGGAATCAGAAATGGTAGCAGTATCCGTACTGGCATTATATATTCCAGCACCGCCATCAGCAGTATTGTTGCTGAAGGTACAATTACTGTAAACCACTGTGGCGTTACTATTTGCATATACACCACCACCTTGGTTGGTAATATTGTTAGCCGTAAAGGTGCAATTAGTGACAGTAGAATTTAAGGTTCCTCCAGAGCCTCCCTGAAAGAAGATTCCGCCACCATAAGAACCGAAATTTGCACTAAAAGTACACTCGTCAATTGTAGAATTACTTATTCCGGAACCTTGGGTATTTAAGAATGCGCCACAACCGTTATTGTTGGCTTTGTTTTGTGTAAAAGTGTTTTTTCTGAGAATAGGTCCACTATTGCCGGCAGAAAAGCCAGCTGCATAAATACCACCACCAAAGTTGGCAGAATTTCTGGAAAAAATACAATTACTGATAAGGGGTGAACATTGGTTGCCCGAACCCCCTCCGTATAAGAATGCCCCTGCTCCGTCCTGACGGTTGTAGGTTAATCCGGCATAGGTGTAAGAACCACCGGACTGAGCGTTTCCTTTTGTAATGGTAAAGCCATCCACGACGGTATTACTGTCTATTTTTGCTGTAGAACGACCGAAAATAGTGATTACATGATAAGCATTATCTGTACTGTCATTTGCCACCCCAATATCACCCGATAATATGGTAAGATTACCTGTTACTGAGCGATCGCTTAGCAGTATTTCCGTACCTGAGAAACCTCCGTATAGTTTGATATTATTTCTGGCAATACGGAAAGAACTATCCCTTCCGGTATTTGTAGTGGGGTAATAAGTCCCTTTTTTAACCCAAATCTGTGTTTCACAGCCAGATACACTATTGGCGAGGTCAAGAGCTTCATTTACTGTTTTAAAAGCATTAGCCCAGCTAGACCCGTCGCCCGAACTTGCTTTGCTGCTGTCTACATACAAAACACCCGGAACTGCTGTAATTGCCGTTGCTAAAGAGGTGTCAAAACAGCCTGTAGGATTTTCTACCACTACTGAGTAATTACCTGTTGCAGATGCAGCATAAGTTGATGAAGTAGCAGATGCGATTGGTAAACCATCTTTTAACCACTTATATGATGTACCTGTACTGGCAGTTAAGGTTAATGGCACACTGGCACATATTTTTTGCGGTGCTGATGGTGTAATAGTGGCGGTAGTTAGAGATACGTTGTATTTGTATGCAAAATATCTGTTGACCTGTCTGATTTCACACTCTGATAATTTTCTGTTGTACATCACCAATTCTGCGATGTCTCCATTAAATGTACTACCATCACCATCCCATCCTATTCTGAAGGTTGATTTAGCTGCAGTAGAACTTGAATTATCCTGAACCCTATTGACTGGTAGTGCATTGTAATATACAACAGTGCTGTCTGTTACCCCATGATCATAAACGGCAGTCAATAATTTCGTTTCGCCTACTACGCCAGCATTAGCAACACTCACATAGTTAGTGGGCGCACCTACAGAAACAGCTCCGTTATCACTACCAAAACTTGAAAGGAAGAATCTATCCCAACCTCCGTCATCATTACCCCAGATGCCATGGATAACGCCGGAGCTTTTGGCTCCTTGGCGATAAACAGTAAATATAGTAAGCTCTGGCATAGACACAGCTCTGATATCGATGTTCGCTACTTCATATACAGAGCCATAGGCATCAGAACCTCTGGTGAACTGCATTACATCTTTACCATTGATTTGTGAGGTATTCATCCGTGCAGTATCCTGCCCGGCCAATACAGTAGCATTATTTTTATTACCTGAAATGTCTTTCCAAACTGCAATTTTAGTAGTGTCGGCAGGGTTTGTACCGGAAAGGTTATTTACGTTAGAGCCATCCAACCAAAGTTGAATTCCATCTACAATATTTGCAGGGCCTCTGTAAGCCGTAATACAATCCAATAATTGGATTAAAGAACCGGCCATAAACCCACTGTGTTTAATAGTATAGGTATATGATCCGCTTGCATTGTTTACAGACACATATGTTCCTCCGCTAGTGGATGCATTTAATTCGTTATCGATTCCCACCACTTTTGAAAAACTACCGGTGCAAAAATCGGTCAGATTTACCGAGCCCGTCGCTGCAGTGACAATGATTTTTTCTCCGCCATCAGTGCCGTTTAATACAAATGAAAAGTTAGTGACTTTATGAGAAAAAGTAATCACAATACTATCTGCAGGATTATCTATCCACCAGCTATTGGCTACTGTTGAAAATGAACTGGCACCACAACTGGTAGAATAAGCACCCAAATAATTGGTAATTCCGGTCAGACTAACACTTGCAGTTACGTCCGAGCCAGTAAAAGTATAAGGGTAGGCTGTAGAAGGAACCCTTGTTGCTGTAGGGAAATCACTCGCCAGACAGGTAGTTTGGGCTACTACTTTTGTAGTATTAAATAGAGATGTTAAGATAAAAGTTAATGAGTAGAGGAGTTTTTTCATTGTGTAGAATATTATGACAATTGACTGCTAAAATAGTGGTTTTTTAACTTATTTATTAATACGTAAATGATATTTTATTCTTAGGTTTTCTTTTTATCATAATAATATAAAAAAATTCAACTTATAATTATCTCATTAGATATTGCTTAGTGTTTTATTCATGTTTTATATTTGACTCAGTTTATTTTATGGTGTTTTTTTTATGAAAATCCAATTTCAAAAAAGTAGCAGAAAAGTTGAAATAATGAAGAAAATATTTACTACACTTTTTTTTGTGATGTGTAAGGCTGTATTTGGGCAAACATCACCCATTCCGCAGTTATTACCCTATAGTCAGGATTTTTCGTCATTAGCTCATAGCGCTACTGGATACCCTTCAGGATGGTTGGGTTGGACTGTAGGAACTTCAACCGGTACCACATACAATATTAGCGCAGCAATTGCCGACCGTACATTAATAGCCAACTCTTCTGCAAGCACCAGTAGTGGAAATATTCATAACTACAATGGTAAAATTGGTTTTTTGAACACTGGATCACTTGATTTAGGATTAGTTCTGTCCTTAAACACGGTTGGGAAAAAGAATATATTGGTAAATTATGATGTAATGACCATAAGGAACCCTTATGATTCTTCTTCAAATACCAGAATCAGAGAAATTTCCCTTCAATACAGAACGGACACTATAGGGTCCTTTACAACACTGAGCGGAATAGAGTATAGGAACAATACTACCAAGCAAAATGCTACCGGAATCACCACACCGCAAAATCTCATGCCAAAATCAATTGTGCTGCCTTCTGGTTGTGATAATATTCCAAGATTGCAGATTCGTTGGATAAGCAGAGATGTTAGTGGCGTTGGTTTAAGACCAAGTTTTGCAATTGATAATATTAAAGTAGATACCGCTTTGGTTTTTTCTCCTGTACTTATCCATCATGCAGAAGAAGGTGTAATTCCTGAAAATGGAGTATTAAGTATAAATCTCTCTGCTGCAACTCTGGCTTCCTCATCTTTTAACTACTCGATTTCCGGATCAGCAATTTTAGGTGTTGATTATACATTAATAGCATCAGGGATAAGTCCGCCCTTAAGTCTCACAAGCACATCCGGTACTATTTATTTAGCTTCATCCGACAGTTCAATTTCAATAGATTGTATACCTATTAATGATACTTATGTTGAAGGAATGGAGACAGTTGTATTTCGTATTACAAAACCACCTGTAGGTTTCGCATTAAAAGATAGTACAGTTTTGATTAAAATGATTGATGATGAGCCAAGCCCGATTAGTATGATTCAGGGTAGTGGTCTTGTAGCTCAATCTGGTACACATTATGTTGAAGGAATAATAACGGGCAGGTTTCCATTCTTAAGCCCTGCTGGTTTTTATCTCCAGGAAGAAGATGTTGATACAGATGCAGACAGTAATACATCTGAGGGGATATATGTTATTTCGGATACGACTCTTGATATCGGTGATAAAGTAAGAATATTAGGGGATACATATGAAGGCACCTTGGCTCCTTCATACAACCAGGCTTGTATTAGCCCTCAGGAAATCATCTTAATCAGCAAAGGGAATCCTATGCCTCGTGCACGTGATATTAAATTGCCTTTGGGTAGTAAAAGTGATTTGGAGCGATATGAAGGAATGCTCCTGCATTTCACAGACACACTTACAGTTTCAAACAATTCCAATTTGGGTAAATATGGTGAAATAACTATTGCTCAGGGAGGGTTGCTATATCAACCCAGCCAGATTATTGATCCAAATGATACAGTATCTAGTGGGGTAAACGCCAGTGGCAAATCCAATGTCTCATTAATTGACAGTATAATAAAGCAAAATGATTTGCGAAGCTTTTTATTAGATGATGGGAGAGCTTCTGCTGTGAGTATTTTGCCTTATGTTGATGCCAATAATACGCTGAGAGTGGGTAGTACATTAGATAGTCTTTGGGGAATAATGACTTTTGCTTTTGATGAATATCGACTGCAGCCTGTAGATATCAGTAAAGTAAAAATTAAACATCAGGTAAGACCTGGAGTACCATTTATTGGTGCAGATGCAAATATTAAAGTTGCCAGTTTTAATGTGCTCAATTATTTTAATGGTGATGGATTGGGTGGTGGATTTCCTACAACGAGAGGGGCAAATTCGCTGGCAGAATTTACCAGACAAAGAGATAAAATAATTAACGCAATAATTGAGCTCAATGCTGATGTGTTGGGTTTGATAGAAATTGAAAATGACGGTATTGGTTCAAACTCAGCAATACAAAACTTGGTAAACGGGGTAAATGCCTATCTGGGTGCAGAAACTTACTCTATAATTAATGACGGTGATACCATGCAACAATTTAGTAAGGATGAAATTCGATGCGGAATTATTTACAAGTCAAAGATTTTGGATACAGTTGGTGCAGCTGTTTTAGGCTCAGATACTGTTTTTAATCGGCCTCCACTTGCTCAGGCATTCAAAGTAAAGTCAAGTGATAGCGTGTTTGTTTTTGTTATTAATCATTTTAAATCAAAGAGCTGCGAGGAAAGTAAGGGTGTTGACAAAGATCAGGCTGATGGACAGGGTTGCTATAATGATAAAAGAAGAAGGCAGGCAGCAGCATTAGTATCATTTATCAATAATGAAGTAATACCGAAATCTAAAACAAACAGGATATTGTGCATGGGGGATTATAACTCTTATTATGAAGAGGACCCATTAGACACCATTCGTTCAGGTGGTTTAATAGTACTAAGCGATTTCAGGAGCTATTCTTATCTATACCAAGGTCAGATAGGTAGTTTGGATAATGCTATTGTAACTAGGGAATTACTGCCTTTCATTACAGGAGTAGAAAAGTGGAATATAAACTCAACAGAACCGTCTTATCTGGATTATGAAGATGATATAGACGATGGTGGTAGTGACCTGACGAATTTCTGGTCTTTTTTATATTCTGATGTTTCTTTTCGATGTTCAGATCATGACCCTGTGCTAGTGGGATTGAGGTTGGGAGAGAAATCAGGTGTGCCAAACCTGAAATCAAAAAAGGACCTTCATATTTATCCAAATCCTGCAATAGATGATCTGACGCTAACATCTTATTCTGGTAACATTTTTGCTATAGAGGTATTCAATACTATAGGACAATTGATATACGCTTATGATACTCCCCCTTCAACAGCATTATTCAATTTGGATTTAAAGCAATATATGCCGGGATTGTATTTGCTCAGGGTTACTACAGTTGATGGAACTAAATCAACCAAGCGGTTTATCAAATTATAAAAAAATAGCCCTAACAAAAGGTTAGGGCTATTTTGAAAATTATAGTTTAGATTTTACCACTACAGTTCCGGCAATTTTGTCGTGCAAGGTTTGATTCTTGTCGTCCCATAACATCATTAAATAGCCAATAAACAATATGATAAAGGATAAATATTCTGCAATACAGCGCACAACGGCATTGATAAATGAAACTCTTTCTCCATTAAGTGCAGTGACTTTTATGTTTAATGCCTGCTTTCCCCATGTCGCCTGCTTTTCGGAGGAATAGAAATAAGCGGAATAGAAAATAGTAAGAACTCCGCTTAAAATATTTGTTTCCCAGTATGAGTTTAAATTAGAAAAATCGATGTCAATTAATTTTTCTAAAATAAAAGTTGCGACTCCTATAATGATGCTGTCTAAAATGCCGGCGGCTAGTCTTTCCCAAAATGTGGCATAAACAATAGGTTGCTCTTCAAAGATTTCAATGGGTTTTTCGTACATGGTTGCTTTTGTAAAATAATTAATTACAGGCTTCTGCCGTAAATGCAATGGTTTAATCGTTCTTCGCCAATTTCTACTATGCCTGGTAGCAGACCCCATAGCGAGAATTTAAATTTGGTAAACAGCCCTATGCTTTTTTCATTATTGGCAATAAGAATGGCAATCATATTATTGTATCCAAGTTCTTTTGCATCGGCCAAAACCTGCATCATCAGGGTGCTCCCGATTCCATGACCAATATGCTTTTCATCCAGATATAAACTTACTTCCGTGGTTCTTGCCAAAGCTTTTCTTCCTTCTCTGTATGGACTCAATGAAACCCAGCCTACAATATCATTATCCTGTATAGCAACGAAAATGGGGTAGTGCACCGGGTTGTGCGACTCGAACCAGCTCAGCTTGTCTTCTACTTTTTGAACATCAAGGTCAGCGGTCAAACCCTTTTTGAGGATAGCCTGATTATAAATTTCGACAATGCGAGGTAAATCTTCAATAGTGGCGGGGCGAATGGAAATAGACATTTTATATTTTGTTTTTACTTGTGTAGGTGATGTTTTTTGAATGCAAATTATTTAAGGTCCAGCCCTGATGAAAAAATAGTAATTCCCAATCCTGATTTAACCATTTTTCTCCTTTTTGTATCAGAATGCCATTGCTTTCGGCACAAAATATTTCTATACGAGAACTATCAGCATTAAATAACAATCCGGCCGATAAACTATTATCCTGATTACTTAATTGTACCGCAAATTCGAAGGGGCGAACGCATTCTTTTTTGAGCTCACTCCATTGATATCCTGCTGACGATATACAACCTTTTTTGTCTTTATCTGAGCCTGTGATAATTGTTTTTAATTCTTTACGAATACCACTCTTTGGTGCAGGTTGGGGGTTTGAACAAGCACTGAAGCATAGGATAACAAAAAGCACCGAATATTTCATTCTGAAAATTACACAAAAAACGCCGCTCTGCAAAGAGCGGCGTTTAGGATATTTTAAAAGAATAAGAACTATTCTTCGATTGCTTTTTTACCTGCTTTAGCTACTACTTCAGTCTCAACGTTACGTGGAGCTTGAGCATAGTGACTGAATTCCATTGTAGAAGAAGCACGACCTGAAGACAATGAACGCAATTGCGTTACATAACCAAACATTTCGCTCAATGGAACTTTTGCCTTAATCACCTGAAGATTGTTACGGGTGTCCATACCTTCAAGCATTGCACGACGACGGTTAAGGTCACCCGTTACATCACCCATGTATTGGTCCGGAGTCAACACTTCAATTTTCATAATTGGCTCAAGCAAGATTGGTTTTGCTTTACGACCAGCCTCACGGTATCCTTGTTTAGCACAAAGCTCGAAAGACATTGAGTCAGAATCGACGTTATGGAAAGATCCGTCAAACACACGAATACGCATGTGCTCTACAGGGAAACCAGCCAATACACCGTTGGTCATTGCAGTTTCAAAACCTTTTTGAATAGCAGGGATAAACTCACGAGGGATAGATCCACCAAAGATATCATTGATAAATTGGTAAGTACCTTTTCCTTCGGCAAGGAATGCTTCATCAGCAGGGCCGATTTCAAACTGGATATCGGCGAATTTACCACGACCACCCGTTTGTTTCTTATATGTTTCGCGGTGTGTTACCATCGCAGTAAATGCTTCTTTGTAAGCAACCTGAGGAGCACCTTGGTTCACTTCTACTTTAAATTCACGACGCATACGGTCAAGAATGATTTCAAGGTGAAGCTCACCCATACCGCTCAATACAGTTTGTCCGGTTTCTTCGTCTGTTTTTACACGAAGTGTTGGATCTTCTTCAATCAATTTAGCGATAGCCATACCCATTTTATCTACGTCAGCCTGAGTTTTCGGCTCGATGGCGATAGAGATAACCGGTTCTGGGATAAACATATTTTCAAGGATAATCGGATTTTTTTCATCGCAAAGGGTATCACCCGTTTTGATATCTTTAAATCCTACTGCCGCTCCGATATCACCAGCTTCGATGAAGTCGATTGGGTTTTGTTTGTTGGCGTGCATCTGCATGATACGGGAGATACGCTCGTTTTTACCAGAACGTACATTCAATACATAAGAACCAGCGTCCAAATGACCTGAATATACACGGAAGAAGGCCAAACGACCAACGAAAGGATCGGTCATGATTTTAAACGCCAATGCTGCGAATGGTTCTTTAGCATCTGGTTTACGGGTCAATTCTTTTTCTGCATCATCCGGGTCTGTACCTACAATGGCAGCTACATCTAATGGAGAAGGCAGGTAACGAATCACGCAATCCAACATCTTCTGAACACCTTTGTTTTTGTATGAAGAACCACACAACATTGGGATAATGCTCAAATCAAGAGTTGCTTTACGCACCGCTTCGTGGATTTCATCTTCAGAGATTGAATTTGGATCTTCGAAGAATTTCTCCATCAAAGCATCATCATATTCTGCTACTGCTTCAACCAGCTCAGCACGATATTGCTGTGCTTCTTCAAGCATATCAGCAGGGATTTCACCTTCTACATAAGTCATACCCATTGTAGAATCGTCCCAAACCAATGATTTCATGGTAATCAAATCTACCACACCTTTGAAATGATCTTCGGCACCGATAGGCAATTGCAATGGAACTGCTTTTGCACCCAACATATCACGTACCTGCTGCACTACCATAAGGAAGTCAGCACCAATACGGTCCATTTTGTTGACAAAACCTACACGTGGTACACGGTAACGGTTAGCCTGACGCCAAACAGTTTCAGATTGAGGCTCAACACCATCAACCGCAGAAAATAAGGCAACAAGACCATCCAATACGCGCATAGAACGCTCTACCTCAATGGTAAAATCCACGTGACCCGGAGTATCGATGATATTGAATTTATATTTATTAGATTCTGGAAGCACTTTACCCTGAGTGGTTGGGAAGTTCCAAAAGCAAGTAGTAGCCGCCGATGTGATGGTGATACCGCGCTCTTGTTCTTGCGCCATCCAGTCCATAGTAGCGCCACCTTCGTGTACTTCGCCTATTTTGTGGTTTACCCCTGTATAATACAGGATACGTTCCGTAGTGGTGGTTTTACCCGCATCGATATGTGCGGCGATACCAAAGTTGCGCTGAAAGCGTAAGTCTGCCATTGTATTTGTTTAAATTTTAAAATTCGTGTTTGTGAAATGGAGTGCAAAAGTAGTGATTTTAAACATAAAAAAACCAGCGGTTGGTCTATATTGAAATAATTTTATTTGGCACTGTGGTCTTTAATATGAAAATATTTTTTAAGTGTTTAAATAAAAATGGCTATTAAGCATTTGCCTAATAGCCATCTTATGAATTTGCTTTAAATATTAAAGAATTTCTACTAATTCAATGTCGAAAGTCAATTCTTTACCTGCAAGGGGATGGTTTGCATCCAATACAACTGCTGATTCTGTAATTGCAGTAATGACAACAGGGAAATTGTTTCCTTCGTTATCGCTCATGTGCAATTCCAATCCGATTTCTGGTTTCATATCTTCAGGGAAATTCTCCAAAGGATATTCAATAATATTCTGCATAGATGCTTCGCCATAGGCGTGCTCTGCAGGGATAATAACTGTCTTTTTATCACCAACCGTCATTTCGATAAGTGCATCATCGAAACCTTTAATAACCTGACCACTGCCTACTTGAAACTCAAGTGGGGCTCTTCCTTCAGACGAATCAAAAGTGCTGCCATCGTTTAATTTTCCATGATAATGTACGCGCACATTGTCGCCTTTTTTTACTTGTGTCATATATAATTAAAATTAAGTGCTGCAAGGTAATATTAATATTTCAAGTTGCCTTTATACCTTAGCCGAAATATTGTTAAATAATAATGACTAAAAATTTGAAGGTCTTTTTTATAATTATTTCTATCATCCTCATTCAGTTTGTAAGTTTCTCTTCATTTGCTACCAACAGAATAGTTCACATTCCAAATTTCAAGGTGGGTGCAGAGCGATTGGACATTTACTTATCTCAATTAAAGGGCAAAAGAGTAGCTTTATTGATTAACCAAACTTCGGTTGTTTATAATAAACTTCTGCTGGATACTCTTATTAGTAGAGGTGTAAACGTTGTCAAAATATTTGTTCCGGAGCATGGTTTCAGAGGAACTGCTGATGCGGGGGCACATATCAAAAACGAGATTGATACGAAAACCGGTTTACCTGTTATTTCACTTTATGGTAAAAATAAAAAGCCTAGTGTCGAGCAAATGAAGGACATTGATATTCTGGTATACGATTTGCAAGATGTGGGTGTACGCTTTTACACCTACATTTCTACGCTCGAATATGCTATGGATGCCTGTATAGAAAGTAGTAAAGAATTATTGATACTTGATCGCCCTAATCCTAACAGACACGTAATTGATGGGCCTGTTTTGGATACCAACCTAAAGTCTTTTGTTGGGATGCAACCGGTACCTGTGGTATACGGAATGACAGTGGGCGAATATGCGCAAATGATAGTTGGAGAGTGTTGGATAAAAAATGCAAAAGCACTACAATTTAAGGTGATTGCTTGTCAGGATTATTCAGGAGATTTGAGAGAAGATTACAAACTCCCGGTTTCACCATCGCCAAACTTGAAAAATATGACTGCGATTTATTATTATCCCAGTTTGTGCTTTTTTGAGGGAACAATAGTGAGTGTTGGGCGCGGGACAGAAAGACCCTTCCAACAATGGGGGCATCCTGATTATAAAGGTAAATTTCATTATTCTTTTATGCCGAAAAGTACTGTTGGGGCTACCCAACCCTTGCTTGAAAACCAAGAGTGTTTTGGTGATAATTTATTGAATGACTCTTATGAAGCAAGAAAGCAATTAGACAGAAAATTAAATTTATCTTACTTGTTAAGAGCCTATCAATTTTCACCTCAAAAAGATAAATTCTTCAATCCATTTTTCGAAAAATTAGCAGGTACAAAATTATTGCGCCAGCAAATCATTGAAGGTAAAAGCGAAGCTGAAATCCGTTCCTCTTGGCAGCCGGAACTGGATAAATTCAAAGCAATCAGGAAGAAATATTTGTTGTACGAAGATTAGAATTTCGTTGCTGCACTTAACTCTTTAATCAGCGAAGCGTCCTTTTCAATAGCATTGCCTACTACGATAACATCGGCTCCGGCTTTACAATTGGCAGTTACTTTTTCTACCGTATTAATGCCACCTCCCACAATCAGCGGGATAGAAATATTGCTGCTCACTTTATGTATCATATCGGTACTAATGGGCTTTTGCGCACCACTGCCTGCATCCATATAGATCAGGTGTTTGCCTTGCATTTCGCCCGCCCATGCGGTACAAAGTGCAATGTCCGATTTGTCTGAAGGGATGGGGTGTGAGTGACTCATGTATGAGACCGTTGTTGGTACACCTCCATCAATCACCATATATCCTGTAGAAAGAATTTCTAAACCACTGTTGCGCACCATGGGTGCCGAAACCACGTGCTGACCAATAAGTAACTCGGCATTACGGCCGGAAATAAGGGAAAGATAAAGAAGGGCATCAGCCTCGGGGGTCACTTGGGCAGGATTGCCAGGGAACAATAAAACAGGTATTTCGCTATTTTGTTTGAAAACATCAATGCACTTTTCTATTTGGTGTTGTAATACAAGACTTCCGCCCACAAATAAAAAATCGACCTTGGCATCATTGCATTGTAGCGCAAATTGCTCCATTTTATTAGGCGAAATTTTATCGGGGTCAATTAAAACAGCAAAACCATGTTTGTTGTTTTCTTTGAGCGTATGCAGATGTTGTAAAACTTTTCCCACTTTCATAAGTACGGCCGCGAAGGTATAAAAAAGGCAGCACATTTATATTTTGTGCTGCCTTGAGATATATTTAAAGGAGATTATTTTTTTAATAAATCACGAATTTCTCCAAGCAATTGTTCTTGTGTAGGGCCAGCCGGAGCTGCAGGTGCAGGCTCTTCTGCTTTTTTCATTTTGTTCATCGCCTTAATGATTAAGAACATCACGAAAGCCACAACAATAAAATCTATTGCCGCAGTAATAAAGCTGCCCCACTGGATGGCCACTTCTTCTATCGCAGGACTAACAACAGCCCCGGTAGTATCTTTTACTTCTGCAACCCCTTCTTTGACGATGAGTTTTTTATCGGCTAAATCTACTCCACCCAAAAGCAGGCCTACAATAGGGGCAAACATTTTTTCAACAAATGCCGAAACCACTTTGCCGAAAGCAGCTCCCATTACAAAGGCTATAGCGGTATCTACCAGATTTCCTTTAATGGCAAATTCTTTAAATTCTTTAATAAATCCCATAAAATATATTTTTTTACAAAACTATAAATCTATTTCAAAATCTAAAATGGTACTATATAAATACTTATTAAAAATCTATTATTTTACTATTTGTTTTATTGCTGCTTAATAATTGAGACATCTATATTAATCTTTCAGAGCTTTAAGCTGTCTCAGGTCAGTGTAATATTGATTGGTAGAGGAGATTTTAATTTTACACAAATATTAATACAATAAAATCTTCAAAATCATTACTTGTACCTTATTTTGCAATTGTATTGAAGCAGAGAATTAAATATTTAGCAAGCTTATTCTTGTGTTTGATGGCTTTATCTTATAAAGGTATTGCTCAAAACGAGGGTAATGGCAGTCAGACTTTGCCCGCCATTGTGGTAGGCACAGACACGATTGCTTTTGTGTATCTCAATGAAGTAGTAATTTACGAGAATCTGACCCCTGCTCAAAGACGCAAATTAAACAGGCAAGCCAGAAGGCAGGAGCGCCGTCAGGAAAGAGACGAAGCAGCATATGCAAGGCTACGGTATAATGTTTATAAAGTTTATCCATATGCTAATACTGCAGCCTTTTTACTGAAGGATGTGCATGAAAAACTGGCAAAAATTCCTGACGAGAAGGGTAAAAAGAAGTACCTGAAAAATATTGAAAAGGAATTAAATAAACGTTTTAAAGGTGAGCTGGAAGAGTTTACCATTTCGCAGGGTATTGTACTTGTAAAGTTAATTAACCGGCAAACAGGTAGAAGTTGTTTTGACATAATACAGGAAGTGAAAGGTGGATTTAATGCTGTGGTATGGCAGGGTGTAGCTTTGGTTTTTAGTAATAATCTCAAACGTGAATATGAACCCACAGCCAGAGACAAGGATATAGAGGGGATTGTATTGGAAATAGAAGCCAATCTGAGGGCACAAGCTGCTAGAAAAAGTTAAGCGCAAAATAGTATGATGATAGATACGCATACTCATCTGTATGATGAGGAAACAATTGAATTGCAAGACGAGCATATTAAAAGAGCTATTGATGCTGGTGTAGGGAAGATGTACATGCCCAATTGTGATAGCTCTACAATTGAAGGGATGATACAAATAACAGCACGTTTTCCTCATAATTGTTATCCAATGATGGGATTGCATCCCTGTTATGTAAAAGAAAATTACAAAGATGAATTGATTGTCGTAGAGCAACAGCTGGCGCAATATAAGTTTTCTGGAGTAGGAGAAGTTGGTCTGGATTTTTACTGGGACAGAACTTTTGCTTCGGAACAAAAAATAGCATTTGAGCAACAAATAGATTGGGCATTGCAGTATCAATTGCCGGTAATAATACATAGTCGCTCTTCTACCAAAGAATGTATTGATATAGTTAAGCGAAAGCAAAAAGGTGATTTAACTACTGTTTTCCATTGTTTCAGCGGCACTGTATCCGAAGCTCATGAAATAGTAGCGCTTGGTGGTTACCTCGGTATAGGTGGGGTAGTGACCTATAAGAAGACTAATCTCCCTGAAATACTATTGTCTGTATCGTTGGACAACATTGTTTTAGAAACAGATGCTCCCTACTTGGCTCCTGTGCCGTACAGAGGCAAGCGAAATGAAAGTACTTACCTTCCCCTTATTGCACAAAAAATCGCTGATGTGTATGGAGTTTCAATAGATGTAGTTATTGAAAAAACTTCTGCCAACGCACAAAAAATATTTCGATAACATTTCATCGGAATGCTTACATTTGCAGCCCTTCAAAGAAAAACGGAGACGTGTCCGAGTGGCTGAAGGAGCACGCCTGGAAAGTGTGTATACGGGCAACCGTATCGGGGGTTCGAATCCGCCCGTCTCCGCTGAATAGTAAGAGTGTCTGGAATCTTTCAGGCACTTTTTTTATGGCTTATAGCGCCAGACCTGACTACAATTAATTATTTTTTAAATATTATTATTAACTTAATTAAATAATTTAAGTAGTAATGATTAGCTTGCATAGCTTTTCAAAGCTAAATTTGTAATTGATAAACTTAAGTGCAAAGTGTGCAGCTTATGAGTAATATATACTTAACAAAAATAATTAATATTAATTCTTATGATTAAGCGCATCATCTTTTTGTTCACTCTTTTAGTTCAGTATAATAATACTTTAGCTCAATCTGATATTGAAGTTTTCAGGAAGAACTTACAAGCAGCAAAATCAGACTCGGCAAAACTGACTGTCTATCGACAGATGGTGAATGAGAATGAGATTCAGAATGTAGATTCTTTAATAAAAATTCTGGAGGAGGGTTATCAATATTTTAAGGGGACAAATTTTGAATACGGACGCGGACGAATTCTAGCAGGATTAGGACTAATATATTCCCGCCAAAGGATGTTGTCACTTGCAGAAGAAAAACTCAAAGAAGCATTGAACGTTTTTTCTAACCTAAAAGATAAAAACGGGATTGCGGATGTCTGCAATTTATTGGGTGTAGTTGAAGGGAGAAAAAACAATTACGTAGGCGCTATCAAGTATTTTATTCAGGCACTAAAGATATTTGAAGAGACAAAAAACACCAAAGGTATTGTCAGTTCCTATCTTAAACTGGGTTTGGCAAATGAACTGAGTGGAAATCATCAACAAGCTATTGAATATTATAAGAAAGGACTTTTTCTACTCAGAAATGATACTACTGATGGAGATTATGTAAATCTGCTGATTAACATGGGCACCATAAATGGTCGTCAGGGAAATTATGATACGGCTTTTAAGTATTTCAGCAGGGCGTTGGAGTTAACAAAGTCACCAAAATTCAGTGCTTTAAGAATTTCTGTTTATACCAATCTGGGTAATATCTACAAATTCAAAGGAGATAATACCAAGGCTGCTCTATATTATGCCGAAGGACTCCAACTTTCAGAAGTTTATAAATTGCCCGATGAAATTGCGAGGTTTAAATTGAATATTGGCATATTGGATGTTAAGACAAATCCCCGAAAAGCTCTTGTTTTATTTCAGGAAGCATTGAAAATTGCTGATGAAACTGATGAGAAAGATTTGAAAATAGATATTCTTGGCTCAATGGTTGGTGCTAATATCAATCTGGGAAATTATAAGGAAGCTTATGAGCTGGATGATATAAGAGAATTAATTAAAGATACTTTATACAGTGTAGAAAAGGCTGCTGAAATCGCTAATCTGGAATCAAATTACCAGCTTGAAAAGACAAACAATGAAATTAACCAACTTAAGGTCTCTGAAGAGAAAATTTTGCGTCAGCGAAATTTTACCAGAACTGTAGCCATCCTGTTGGGAATTAGTTTTCTGACGCTTTTTTACTTTTTCTTTAAAACAATACAGCTCAATAAGAAACTGAAACATAGGGAACTGGAACTACAAAATGCTAACCAGATAAAGGACAGACTTTTTTCAATTATTGGCCACGATTTACGAAACCCGATTTCCAGTATTACAATGGTTTTGGAATTGATAATGTCTCAAAGAATGGATGCAGAATCTGAAGAAAAGATTCTTAGTCAGCTCCACGAAGATTCTCTTACCACTTTACAGACACTTGATAATTTGCTCAAATGGGGTGTCTCCCAGATGAATGGAATTAAAGTGCAGCCTGTAGTTTTTAATGTCAGAGAAAATATGTTGCGAGAATTCAAACAACTTCAAAATATTGCTTCCCGAAAAAAAATCAGCATGATTGAGACAGTTCCTGATGACCTCACTATCTATGCCGATCCGGAGCATTTTCGTTTTGTAACAAGAAATCTGTTGTATAATGCGATAAAGTTTACACCTAATGGCGGTACAGTTACTTTAATGGCTGAAATGAAAAGTCACAATGAAGTATTGTTTTGCGTAAAAGATAATGGGATTGGTATCAAAAAAGAAAACCAAAAGGCTCTATTTAGTCAGTTTGGTCATAGCGAGCATGGCACTGACAATGAAAGTGGAAATGGTATTGGATTGATGCTTTGTAAACAGTTTATTAATGAAAATGGTGGTGATATATGGGTGGAGAGCGAACCCAATAAGGGTTCGGTATTTTGCTTTACACTTAAATCTCAGATTTAGGTACTCATTGTCCAGATTGATTTTAGACAATATCCCCCTAAAATAACGCTCATTTGTTTTGCTTCGGTAAAAATATCTGGCTAATTTTAATTGTTCACAAATCAGACACCTATGAAAAAAATCATTTTCTTTTTTTTTCTATTAATATTTAATGGCTCATTTGTCTATGCACAACCTTTTTGTGCAAATGATAATCTTGAAAATTATATTTATAAAAAGAACCCACTTTATAACTTTCAGAAATCGAAGGCAGCATCTGAGTGGCAGGAGTATAATCGGTTGATGAAGACTTCTAAAATGATTATTACCGGTCCTGATACAAGTTATGAAATTCCGGTGGTTGTGCATATCGTTCATACAGGTGGGGCAATTGGATCGGCATTTAATCCGACAAATAGTGAAATAATTGACTTTATTGACTTTCTTAACAAAGCCTGGGAAGCGACATGGCCTACTTTTGCAGATGTCACCACCGGAGGTACAAAAATTCCAATCAAATTTGTTTTAGCGAAACGCGACCCATATTGCAACGCTACAAATGGTATTCAAAGAGTGAATGGCTCTGTTTTACCCGGATATTCAGTAAATGGTGTTTGTCCTTTTGGTTTCGAAGTTGGCCCCTCAGATCTTGAAATGAAGTCCATAAGTGTCTGGCCTCCGGCCGATTACTACAATATTTGGTTGGTGAATGAAATAGAAGGAGGAGGAGCAAATGGTTATGCTCCTTGGCCATGGTATAATGAGCCAAGTCTAATAGATGGGGCAGTTATTGATGTAAAATATTCCAGGAAAATAGGAGGAGATTATTCTTATACTGTGGCTCATGAAGTTGGTCATAGTTTTGGTCTTTATCATACTTTTCAGGACGGGTGCGATGGAAGCTCTTCTTGCTTAACAGTAGGGGATGAACTATGTGACACAGAACCACATAGTTTTAGCGGTGCATTTGAATGCCCGACAGGATTCACTAACTCTTGCACTGGCACCTTGTATAATGGGGTAGAGTATAATTTTATGAATTATACTAATTGTCCCACTCGTTTTACAGGTGATCAAAGGAAAAGAATTTTATATACTCTTCGTAAGTACAGAAGTGGATTAATTACTTCTCTAGGTGCAAATCCTCCTGATGCTTCCTTTTCTGCTCCTGTGTCGGCTTGTAAACCAGCTATTATTAACACTGGCTCTATTACAAACATTGGACCTTGTAAGGTTAGTTTTTCAAATCTGAATGCATTTTCGCTTGGATATTTTATGGACGCTTATACCAGTTATATTGACAGAACCTGTACTCAGGAGATTGCAATGATAAATATGGGTAAGACCTACAATTTATCCATTTCAACAATTAGTGCACCACAGGAAGTGGCCGCATGGATAGATTACAATAATGATGGTGTTTTTCAATCTTCAGAACGTATATACAGCCACTCTGGTTTGTTTATTGATGAAGTCCATTCTACCAGTATTACAATACCTTCTACTGGTGTGATTTCAAACAAAATATTGCGGATGAGGATTAAATCAGATATTGTACCAATAGCAGATGCTTGTTCTGATGTGAGCGATGGACAAACCGAAGACTTTAGTGTTTTGGTTTTGCCCAGTACAGAAGTGAATATTTTACAGGCAGATGTCGAAAAATTTCTTGTTTTTCCTAATCCTGCTAATGACAAGCTTTATATTCAATCGGAGCCAGATTGTTTGCTCACATTATTTAGTGTTGATGGGCGTAAATTATGGTCAGGAGTCAATGTCGGAGAGTTGGATTTACATAATTTAAATTCCGGCGTTTACTTTCTTGAGGCAAGAAGAAATAGTGATGGCATTAAAATTGGTGTTCAGAAAGTAGTCAAATCTGCAGAATAGAAGTACTTTTTATTTAAAATAGTCCTTCGGTTTTCTGGTATAATTGGCGTTATTGTTGCAAATAGAATTGAATATTGAAATCATGAAATCATAGAATATTCTGCTAATTCACACATTATCAAATTATCAAATTGTCAAAATGGGCGATAATTCGCTACTTTTGCAAATTGCCTTTTTCGAAAAGGCAATATTGTAACAAATATGTCATTACCCTCACTATTAAGGTTTGTTTATAATCACGGTTCAGGTCAGGTAATCACACGTGGAAAAAAAATATTTTTCGCGCGTGGGGTTTCGTTATTAGATATTGATTACCACATTGAGCAAGTACGCTTTAGAGTGCGTAATGATGTTTACAATAATTTTTATACTGTTACTGTACAGAAGTTTTTACAACCTGAGCAGGTTTCTGTACGCTGTCAATGCCCCTACAATCTGGGAGAAATTTGTCGTCATGAGGTGGCTGCATTATTTCATCTGAATGACCTTGTATTAAGTGGTTTTTTTCAAAATACGCAGGTGCAGTATGACCAAAAGCATACTACTGTGCGTATGCGAGACATTAATCCTCCGCTGCTTCGTTTATTTAGTAATGAAACAATTTATGATGCCGCTGTTGAGGCCGCATCAAAAAACGAATGTGAGATATTGTCGGCAAAAAGTGAAAAGGTAATTGCTAATGTGCCTGATGGAAAAGGTTCCAGAGAAGTAACTCTTTTGCAAAACGAAGACCGATATTTTGATACATCCTGCAATTGTGATGAAACGGGATTTCCGGTATGCGTACATAAATCTACCTTGTTTCTTCAACTCTATAATCAACACGGAGCTCAATATTTCCGAACACTGCAGAATTGGGATGATCAAAAGAACAAATTATTACGATTGTATGGTTATAGTTTGAGCGATGATTTGGAGGGGAAGTTTGATTTTGTTTATGAGGGAGGGAAACCTTTTTTAAGGGTCTTGGATACTTCTATTAAAAAGCTGAATGCCCAACCGGTAAAAGCCATAGAGGTGATAGAGGAAGAATTAACAGAAGATATAGAAGCAAAACAATTAGGCCTGGTTATTGATACCCAGACAGATTGGTATCCGCATTGCAGCGTAGAATTGGTTATTGGTGAAACAGACGAAGAACAAACCTACTTTGTTGATAAAATAGAACGTCTGGCATTAGAAAAATATATTAACACAGAAGTTTTTGAGCCTTTAGAGCAGGAGTGGATTGCAGTTGCCAGAAAAATAATGCCGGAAGAGATCGTAAAGTATCTCAAAAAATCTTTACCCTTTGGAGATTTCTTAGGGGATTATCAAACTGTATTAAAAGACCATCTGGATGAAGAATTATTCCATCCTCTATGGGAATATCTTTTGCCTAAATACAAATCACTTTTTAGTAAGAGTGAAACAGCATCAAGATGTTTTATGCGCTGGCAGGGAGGAGCTATCAGCAGCAAAGGCTTAAGTCCTGTAGCCTTATCTCATATACATCCTGTACCTTTTCTGAAAGTGGCCAAGAAAGGAACTAATTATTTAATAAACCTTGGCTGGACAATTGATGACGAAGAACTTGATTTTGCTGAGGTGAAGATGATTAATGCCGCAATTGTGCATTACAAGGATACTCTTTATTGCACCACAACGGTACATGAGGTTGCTATTGTTGAACAATTTTTACCGAATGGTAAAATGCAGGTTTCATCTAAAGAATGGAATGCATTTTTAGAGCAAAAATTGGTAGAGTGGAGAAAAGTTTTTGATATTCGTTTTGCCCCGGAGTTAATGGAGGTTTTATCAGACGTACCTGTCCGTTATAGACTCTATCTTTATGAGCAAGGCGAATCTTTGCATCTTAAACCTACATTTTTATACAACGGCATTGAAGCCAAATTAGGAGATGCTATTCAAATTCTGCAGGCGCAAGAGGGTAAAGTAAAAATCATTGAACGTGATACCGTGGCTGAAACGGAGTTCTGCAATATGTTACAAGCCCTTCATGAAAATATGCTGTATAGCATGCGTGAAAAGCACTTTTATATCCACTCCAAGAATGTACTCAAATCTAATTGGTACAATCAGTTTAATGAAAAATTAGAGGAGTGGAATGTGGAGTTAATGGGTTATGATAATTTAAAGTCATTACGGATTAACAGACACAAACCGGAAACAAAAGTTCATATTGCCAGCAATATTGATTGGTTTGAAACTACTGTAGATATTGCTTTTGGCGACCAAACGGTTTCTATTGCAGATATTAAGAAAGCACTTGGGCGTAAAGAGAATTTCGTCAAACTAGGTGATGGCAGTATTGGTGTATTGCCCGAGAATATGATGCAGCGATTTACCCTGCTGACCAAAATGGGGGAAATTGACGGAAGTAAATTAAAAGTCAAGAAAATCCATTTTAGTATCCTTGATGAATTACTTACCGAAGTAGATGAGGATTCATTGCAAAAGGAGCTCGAAGAAAAGAAAGAACGTTTGGATAAAATTGTGGGTAATGATTACAGCAATATTCAGGCACCCGAAAATCTGAAAGCCATTTTACGCCCATACCAAATTGTCGGTTTTCAATGGTTAATGTTCCTCAAAGAAGCTGGGTGGGGTGGTATACTGGCAGATGATATGGGTTTGGGTAAAACGGTACAAACATTATCCTGGCTGGCTCATTACAAAAATGAAAATCCCAAGGCAAAGTTTTTAGTGGTTTGCCCTACAACACTTACCTACAACTGGGAAAAAGAGATTCAAAAATTCACTCCTGATTTCAGAGCCCTCATTCATCATGGCCCTAAACGAGCCTCCAAAATTGAAGCATTTGAAGAAGTGGATGTTATTATTACTTCTTATGGTACTATCCGCAGCGACATTAAAATGTTTGTGGATATAGAGTTTGATTATGTTGTATTGGATGAATCTCAGGCTATTAAAAATCCTAAGTCTTTAGCTACCAAAGCTGCCCAATTACTCAATGCCAAGTATAGATTGGCACTCAGCGGTACACCTATCCAGAACAATACTTTTGACCTTTATGCTCAAATGAATTTTTTGAATCCTGGCATGTTGGGTACTCGAGATTTTTTCCTGAATGAATTTGCTATGCCTATAGATAAATTTCAGGAAAAAGAGGCTAAAGAGCAATTAAAGAAATTGGTTTATCCATTTATGCTTCGCCGTACAAAAGATCAGGTGGCAAAGGACCTTCCGGCTAAAACTGAAACTGTATTGTATTGCGAAATGGGTAAAGATCAGCGTAAAATTTACGAAGCTTACCGAAGCAATTATCAATCCAAAATATTAGGAATGATTGATGAACAGGGAATGCAAAAGTCCCAGTTTCATATACTTCAGGGTTTAACCAGATTGCGTCAGATTTGCGATTCGCCTGCTATTATCAATGATACTGAACGTTTCGAAAATCATTCAGTCAAATTAGACGAACTCGTTCGAGAGTTAACGGAGAATACTGGCGAACACAAGGCTCTGGTCTTCTCTCAGTTTTTAGGAATGCTCGCATTGATACGCGCAGCATTGACAGAAAGAGGTATTCCTTTTGTTTACTTTGATGGTAGCACTACTAATATTGAACGTGAAAAAGCTATTGTTGAATTTCAGGAGAATACAGAATGCAAAGTGTTTCTTATTTCGCTCAAAGCGGGTGGTGTAGGTCTTAACCTCACGGCAGCAGATTACGTATATATTGTTGACCCATGGTGGAATCCGGCTGTGGAGCAGCAAGCTATTGATCGTACCCATCGTATCGGGCAAACCAAGTCTGTATTCGCTTATCGTTTTATTTGTAAGGATACTATAGAAGAGAAAATGCTCTTACTGCAGGAACGTAAACGTTTGTTGGCCGAAGATTTGATTTCTGATGATAGTGCTATAATGAAGCGATTGACCCGGGAAGATATTGCTTACTTATTTAGTTAGTGGTTGCAAATTGACGCATCCAGCTTTCTATTGCTAACAGAGCCAGCAGTGTATAGCTGTAATCTTTTCTTTTGGAGATAGTTTCCTCAAATATTTGCTCTATTGCCTTATGATCAAAAATTTCATTTTTGATAAATTCAGGATTGAAAAGTCTTGTTCTGACTTGTTGTTGAAATGCCTCATCATTTTGCATCCAACTGCGTATAGGTGCACCAAATCCGGTTTTGCTTCTATAGATGACCTCTTTTGGCAGATACTTTTCGGCTACTTTTTTCAGAAGATATTTTGTTGTTATGCCTTTCAGTTTCAATTCCGGAGGTATGCTGGCGGCTAACTTTACCAGTTCATTATCCAGATATGGAACTCTGATTTCAACAGATTCAGCCATGCCCATTTTATCGGTATAATTGAGGTTGTGACATGGAAGAAAGCTGCGCATCTCAAGATACAATAGTTGATTCAATATATTTTTTTTTTCAGGAATTTCATGTAGATATTTTTCAAAGTATTGTTCAATTTGGTCGGGGTTTATCTGTTGCTGAATTTCTTTTGAAAACAGATGAATAACATCGTGCTTGCTTGCCCAGAAGAAGTAAGAGAACATTCTTTTGTAGCTTGATTGGTCTAGATTTTCTGTTAATTTAAGTAGTCTTCTGGTTTTATTGTTTGCTGGTATTTGTTTAAATGTGTTTTTTACAAATTTTCTTATAAATAATGGGATGAATGAAATCCATTTTTCGTTGGCAACAGCCTGATGTCTTCTATAGCCGGAAAATAGATCATCTCCACCAACGCCACCGATAAGCACCTTATATCCCTTGTTTTTGGCAGCTCTTGAAATTTGTTGCACAAATAAGGGTGCGATGTCTGCCTGAACTTCTTCTAAATGAAAAATCATCTGATCAAAATCCTCCAGAAAATTTGATTGAGCTTCGATAATCTTCAGTTCAATATTTAAGTGTTCTGCAACCATTTTGGCGTATGCCATATCTTCACTGAATCCTTCGTCAATAAATTCTTTTCCTGCGTCCAGACAAAAAGCCAATCCAACCTTTTCGGGTGCTGTCTTTTTTGCAATCGCCAGTAATAAGCTGGAGTCTAAGCCACCGGATAAGAAAAATGCAATTGGAACGTCGGATAGTAACTGTCTTTGTACAGCTGCAGTTAAAGCTTCATCAAGTCGGCTTATCCATAGTTCTTCCGACATGTGTTGTTCTTTTCTGGAGAAAACTTCTTTATGCCATTTTTTGATATTGAATTGGTCAAGCTTGTCAATGTGTATACTCAGAGAATGTCCTGGTAGAAGTTTTTTAATAGAGCTGAATCCGGTATTTTCATCCATTGCCCATTGCAACATTAATGTCTGAAAAAGAGCATCTGTATTGATTGAGTTTTTGGTTTTACCCAAAGACAGAATACTCTTGATTTCAGAAGAAAAGATAAACTGTGTTTTATCGAGATAGTAATAAAACGGCTTTACTCCATAAGCATCTCTGGCGGCGAAAAGTACTCTTTCCTGACGATCAAAAATTGCAAATGAAAAAATACCATTCAGCCTTTCCAATACATTTTCACCAAAATGAATATAAGCATAGAGCAAAGTTTCGGTATCTGAATTGGAAGTAAATTGAACACCAAGATTACTTAATTCAGTTCTTATATTTTGATGGTTATAAATCTCACCGTTATATGTGATGACATAGCGATCATCTGCAGAGAGCATAGGTTGTGAGGCTTTCTCACTCAAATCCTGAATGGCCAATCTGGTATGCCCTAATATAAGTGGCAATTCTG
The DNA here is from genome assembly GCA_040387755.1 of Bacteroidota bacterium. Lineage (GTDB taxonomy): Bacteria > Bacteroidota > Bacteroidia > Chitinophagales > Chitinophagaceae > Rurimicrobium. The sequence continues at coordinate 626,929 of JAZKDB010000001.1, forward strand.
TATATACACCTGAGCTATCCGGTCCGCGATGATACAGATTTTTCAATGCATCCTGCATTTCAAATTCACTTGCCTCAGAATGTATAATGCCTGCAATGCCACACATAGCTTATTCCTTTTTTGCTGATATTTTCTCAAGCAACGAGATTAATTTATGAGCCCTGCTGCCTGGTGTTTCAAATTTGTTCAGTTGTTTTCGTCCTTTTAAAATCAGATCCTGTTGTAAGTCTTTGTTCCGGATTATTTCACAAATTTTATCTGCAATATCCCATTCGTTTTCCGGCTCAAAATAAAGTGCAGCATCGCCACAAATTTCCTTCGCAAAATCCATATTTGAACTTAAAATGGGTTTGTCCATTTTCATTGCTTCCGGATAATTAGCCGAAAATGTTTCTAATAATGAAGGCATAAAAGCAGCATCTGTTTCCTGATAAAGTTTTATGGTTTCATTTGGATTTACGGGCCCGATATTTATCAGATATTCTTTACATAAATCGTCTTTGAAAATTTCTTCAAATTGTTCATTAGTTAATGTTAGCATGAATTGACACTGAATATTTCTGTCCTTCAAAATTCGAATTACTCTCGGTAAAATTTCAAAATTTTTGTGAGGGTAATACGCACTCAGGTATAAAAATAAAAAAGGCTTATCTTCTTCTTTCCCTTTTGAGTTATTTTCAAAATGAGCGCTATGTGTATTTCCTATGATTACTACTTTTTCTTCCTTCAAATTCAGGATTTCGATTAGTTTTTTCTGCGCCAGAGATGTCTCTACCCAAATAAGGTCAGCTTCTTTTTTTAACTGCTTTAATAGCAAGCTTCTCCTCAAAAAATACCTTATTCTTTGGAGCATATTATTGAGTACTTTTTCCTGAATATATTTTGATTCATCAAACAAATAATACCCATTAGCAAAGCCAACCAAATGAGATTTTTGAGGAGTCCATAATGCCGGACCGAAAATACTGAGTACTGCATGAGGCTGAAATTCAGCTTCCAGTTTACTTAGCTGTTTATGAAAGTGGAGAATTGTCCAGAGGTTAGTTGTTGGGTTTTGATTGAATTCATGAAAGCTGAAATTGGATTCAAATTTCTTTTTATCTATCAACAATGAAAGCTGATAGGAAAGAAGAACATAAAATTGATGATGTGGACAAGAGCGATTCCACTCTTCGAGCAGACTCATCGATACTTGTAATGCACCACCACTTTGTAGATTTGTTGTATTGATAATAAATTTCATGACGTAATTACGCATTGCTAAGGTATAGTTTTTATGAGCCTTTGGCAATTATCTTTGTCGCAATATGTATACACGCATTCTTTTTCTTGCAGCGCAATTACAACCATTTTTGGTTTCCGGTATTCGTTCTTTATTGGAAAATTATGAGGTGGAAATTATAGTTTATTGCAGGAATGATAATCAGAATGCCATGCTTGATTTGCCTTCAGACAAGCGTTTAAAAGTGTTTTTATATCCTGATGAACCGGATACTTTTTTTTGGAATGATATTAAGTCGTTTAATCCGCAGATAGTTTTTTGTGCCGGTTGGATGTACTGGAGATATATGAATTGGTGTAAGGCACTTCGTAAAGATGGAGCCAAAACAATTTGCGCAATGGATACTCAATGGAAGGGAACCCTAAAACAGAAGGCATTGATATTGATTGCGCCATTCACTATTAAGAAGTATTTTTCCTATGCTTGGATTCCAGGCAATCGGCAGATGGATTATGCACTTAGACTTGGTTTTGAGGATGATTATATACTAAAGTATTTGTACGCCCCTGACACACGTTTATTTCAGCAAGCCTATTCTGTTTTCAAGCAAAAGCAATTCCATACTTTTCCAAAAAGGTTTCTGTATGCAGGCAGAATGGAGTTTCATAAAATGGGTAATTTATTAACTGCTTTTTGTAGTCTCAATAAGGAAGAGCTTAATGGTTGGGAGCTACAACTGATTGGTGATGGCTCTATGTCGGGGAGTCATTTATTGCAAAATCCTTTTATCCAAATTCAAAAGTCCTTGCCTCAGCAACAATTAATGGAAATTGCTTCGAACGGTGGCATTTTTTGTCTATGTAGCTCTGATGAGCCTTGGGGGACAGTTGTTCAGGAATTTTCGGCAGCAGGTATGCCACTTTTGGTTTCTAAGCAATGCGGTTCTTCAGATCATTTTATGAATGGTAATGGTATTATTTGCGATGGAACAGATGTTGAGAGTATAAAAAATGCATTGCTACGGTTTATTTCCCTGAGCGATGAGCAGTTATTTGAAATGAGTGCCAAGAGCCATTTACTGGGTATAAGCACAAATTCTGATGTATGGGCAAAAGAGTTGATGCGCTTAGCTTAAATTATTTTTAAAAATCCTTTTGCCGTATTACTTTTGATGAAACTTATGAAAGCAATTGCTCTAATCCCGGCACGTATTGGTGCCACGCGTTTCCCAGGAAAAATGCTGGCTTTAATTAAGGGTAAATCTGTTATTCGCCGCACTTACGAATCTGCACTTAAATCTGGCCTGTTTGAGCAGGTAATAGTGGTAAGCGACAGTGATGAAATTATTAATGAAATCAAATCCTGTGGTGGAACTGCTATAAAGAGCAAATCAGAATATGAAAGTGGTACGGATAGAATTGCAGAGGTCGTAAAAGACTTAGATGCCGATATATTTGTCAATGTTCAGGGAGACGAACCTTTTGTTCAGGCAGCGCCCTTAGCTTCTTTACTTCAACTATTTGAGGCTGACGAAAGTATTCAAGTAGCTTCACTGGTGCAGGTTTTGGCTGATAAGGAATTGATTGCTGATCCTAATTATGTAAAGGTTGCACTGGATAAAAACAACAATGCACTGTTTTTTTCAAGAAGTGTTATCCCATATCCACGAAATCAGGAGATTCAAATAAAGTATTACGAGCACATTGGTGTGTATGCTTTTACCAAAAGCGCTTTGGTAAATTTTACAAATTGGCCGATGACACCATTAGAATGTGCTGAAAAAATAGAATGTTTGCGATTTTTAGAAAATGGCGTGTCTATTAAAATGGCCATTGTCGATTATATGGGTGTTGAAATTGATACACCAGAGGATATTGTAAGAGCCGAGCAATTAATGCAGATTAATGGCTGGACTTAATTTTTTAAATAAAACAGTTTAAATATGAAATTTAGGAATTTAAAATTGGTCGATTATGTAGTATATGGTCGCGGGGCTTTTAATCAATCGGATGAAATACTTAGTCCTAAAAGAGTGAGCGGACAACCCATGATCTTTTTATTGGATCATCATTTTGAGCATAATGATGCTTTTAAAGCAAGAATCCCATTGCAGGGCAATGATGAACTTATAATAGCAGACGTTACTTATGAGCCAAAAACTACGTATGTAGACGAGCTTGCTTCCATGCTTAAAGCTAAATATGGTCAGGTATCAGGTATAATTGGCATTGGTGGGGGCTCAACAATGGATCTTGCAAAAGCGGTTGCTATTATGATGACCAATGAGGGGCTTGCACATGAATATCAAGGATACGATTTGGTAAAGAAAAAAGCTGTTTATAAAGTAGGTATCCCAACAATTTCTGGCACAGGTGCTGAAGTTTCAAGGACCTGTGTGTTAACGGGGCCGACCAAGAAACTGGGAATGAATTCGGATTTTACACCATTTGATCAGATAGTATTAGACCCGGAATTGATAAAAGGTGTTCCACGCAATCAAAACTTCTACACTGGGATGGATTGCTATATTCATTGTGTAGAATCTCTTGATGGAACTTTTTTAAATATGTTTAGTCAGTCATATGGTGAAAAAGCTCTTGCAATGTGTCAGGATATTTATCTGCACAAAGATATATGGGATGATGAAAGTGATGAACAATTAATGATGGCCTCTTATGCTGGAGGGATGAGCATTGCATATTCTCAGGTTGGGGTAGCCCATGCGGTAAGTTATGGTCTTTCTTACCTTTTGGGAACCAAGCATGGTATTGGAAATTGTATCGTTTTTAATCATTTACAGGAATTTTATCCACAAGGCGTAGATGAGTTTCATAGAATGGTTGATAAGCACCGAATAGAAATCCCTAAAGGTGTTTGCTCAAATTTAACAGATAGTCAATTTGATACTATGATAGAAGTATCTTTAGGGATGAAATTGCTGTGGCAGAATGCATTAGGCCCTGATTGGGAGCTTAAAATGAATAAAGAAAAATTAAGAGCTTTATATGAAAGGCTATAAATTTAACAATAAATTTTTTTTTGAAATTTTACCCAACCTTTAATCCTGGTTTATCGTCTTCTATTATTAATTAACATTATTGTCAAATTGATGCCGAAATTTTCAAAGTAAAAATTTTGTATTTTAAAACAAATTCGTAAATTCACACAAAAATATATTACACAACTATGAAAAATCTAATTTTTATCTTCGCCCTGGTAATTGGCTGTAGCCTTAACTCAAGTGCACAAACGTCCACAATTTCGACGCAAAATTCAGATGCTGTTAAGAATTATGATGGAGTAAGAGGCAATTTTGATTATGCCTTAAGTGCTACAGAGCGTTTAAACGTGAATTATTCATTGACTCCCAAAAACCCAAGTACAGTTGCTCATTTAATGTTGCATACACCTGATCCGATGCCTTTAAGCGCTAAGATTATGAATGCCGCAGGAAAAGTAGTGATGACTTGGACTCCAGACACGAAAGTTTATTTGTACAATGCAGATTTAAATATTGCATCATTGGAAGCGGGAACATACACAGTTAATGTATATATGGGTTCTGATTCGAAAAGCATTCACAATTTTTCATTTAGCAAACAATAAGATACTATATCTATAAACTTTACGCTCCTAAAAAATTCTAACAATGAAAAATATTTTCACAAAACTTACTCTGGTTAGTTCCCTGATTTTGTCGTCTGGGATAGCTCAGGCACAGATGGCAACACCCAACTGCTTTATCAAAGGAGATTATGTTGAAGTTGGTGCTGCTGTGACAGGGGCTTTTGGTTGTTCAAGTTCCCCTACCGGTTACCATCCAAATGTCGGAACATCACTAGGATTCGTTTCTGATCCTGATAAGGATGGTTGGTTGGTAAGTGCTCCTGGTAGTGCTGCCTATATGGGAGATTATTTCGTTCCAGGTTCTCCTTACGAAGGATGGGATCTTAAAGCTGCCGGTACTACATACCGCTATCGCAACCAAACAATGGGTGGTACATGTCCAGGTTCGGCTTGTTCAAATGTTTCTTACACAGCTACAGCTACTGAACAAACAATGATTTGGCAGGGTACAGCGGGTAATTTGGATATCACACAGAAAACAGTTGTTAAGAAGGATAAATTGTATTTTGTTATGTATGTTGATATCGTTAATAGCGGTTCTTCAACAGTAAATAATATTTATTATTTCCGTGGCTTGGATCCTGATAATGATCAGCCTTGGCCATTAGGAGGTTTCCCTACAGATAACAGAATCGTGTTTCAACCCTCTTCAATTTCTAAAAATTGTCTTGTAACTGCAAATGGTAGAGGTTATCCTACTCAGGCTTATCTTGGTTTGGGTACTAAAGATTGTCGTGCAAAATGTTGTATTTTCAGTTCATGGCCTTTTTCTGCTCAACCTGATGATGCATACAATCAAACCGGTACTGCTTCTTCGTTTAACTATACTCTTGGTACAACAATCTTAAATCAGGATATTGCAATTGGTTTAGTATATAATTTGGGTAATTTAGCCCCGGGACAAAAAACGTCTTTGGCATATACTTATATCCTTAAACAAGCGGATTTGGATTCGGCTTTGGGCGAAACAGCACCAAAATTCGAATCCTCAGGCACTCCTTATTCTCCATTTACAACGTTCCGTGTTTGCCCGGGTAAAACAGTTCCATTGCGTGTGGTAAATGGTGGTCAATACAAATGGATATGGACTACCACTGCCTCACCAAACTACTTATCTGCTTCGGGCGGTTCAACTTTGATTCCTGTTGGCGGTACAATACCTACTGTTACGGGTACAAAAGTTTATCCTTTTGGTGCAGTATATGGTGACTCTACCGTTGTAACGGTTTGGGGTCCTCGTACTTATACCGCAACGGGTATATCCAACTGTGATACTCAGACTTTGATATTCTATGTTGACACAATTAACTTCTCTGTTGCACCATCAGTGGTAAGTCCTGTTCGTTATTGCGAGGGAGAAACGGCTACTGCATTAACTGCTGGTTTAGCTGCTGGAGCTACTGCCAATTGGTACACTGTAGCCTCAGGGGGAACAAGTGTTCCTGCACCTACACCAAGTACAGTTTTCCCTGCCGGAGCACCTACAGACTTTGATACAACAAGTTATTGGGTGAGCCAGACAAATGCAGCCGGTTGCGAAACGCCACGTTCGAAAATTGATGTAATTGTTACCAAGAAACCAAGCCCTCCGCTAACTACTAATTTGATTTATTGTATTGGTGATACCACATATTTATTAACAGCTGTTGGATCAAACTTAAAATGGTATGATGCAGCTACGGGTGGTACAAAATATACAACCACACCAACACCTCTAAGCACAACAGCCGGAATTCAGAATTACTTTGTATCACAAACCAATAATGGTTGCGAAAGTGACAGAGCAGCTCTAGATGTTGAAATCAGTCAGGCAATAGCAGTCTTTACCAAATCAAAAGACTCATTGTGTGGACCAGAGGTATTGGCATTGACTAATAACTCAACAACCAGTTCTGCAGGAAGTTATGTATCTAACTGGGCGTTCGGAGACGGAGCATCTGCTACAGATAGTAACACCTCTCATGGTTATGCTGATGCTCGCGGTACTTATAGCATTAAATTGGTAGTTACGAATGTGAATGGTTGTAAAGACAGCACTACTCAAACGGTTGAAGTGTTCAAGAAACCTGAAATGAGTATGGCAGCAAGCGACACGATGATTTGTCAAGGTGGAGCTGTAGACTTTCAGGGAACAGCAACTCCGGGATACAGTAGTTTGACATGGGATTTCGGAGATGGCGATCCAGCATACAATAGTTTGCAAGTGCGTCACGCCTTTACAAAATCAGGCTTATTTAATATCACCTTAAGTGGAACTTATCCTGCTTGTCCAGGTACTGGTTCAGGAATTCAAATTAACGTAGTACCGATACCAAATGTTAATTTGGGTACTGATACTGGTTTGTGTCCTGGAAATGTAGTATTGACACTAGGTAATCTAAATCCTGCTTCTGTTGATAAGTATTCATGGAGCACCGGAGATACTACAGCTACTATTAAAGTTCGTAGTGTTGGTCAATATTCACTTACTGCTCAAAACTGGCAGTGTAAAGCTTCTGACAGCATCACAATTGTTAAAGCATGTTATCTGGATATTCCAAACGCCTTTACTCCTGGTTCTGGTGATGATCACGACCGTTATTTCTTGCCTAGAGATTTGTTGTCTAAATCAGTAGTAACCTTCAATATGCAAATATTTGACCGTTGGGGACAAGAGCTGTTTGCAAGCGATAATATCAATGGTCGCGGATGGGATGGCAACTACAAAGGTCAGGCAATGCCAATGGGTGTATATGTTTACATCGTGCGTGTGTCGTTTGCTAATGGTGTTAGTGAAAGCTACAATGGTAATCTGACACTATTGAGATAGAAGTTTTCAAAATCAGATTTAATAATAATACACAAGAGAAAGCCACAAAGAAATTTGTGGCTTTCTCTTGTCTGCTATTCATGCTTTGTTGGTACTTTTGATTTAATAGTTAATCTGTAATGGAAAGAAAAGAAGTTAGCATTTTTTGGTTTAGAAGGGATTTAAGAATCGAAGATAATTCAGGTCTTTATCACGCATTGAAGCAAGGTGCAAATGTTATTCCTCTATTTATTTTTGATAGTTTGATCTTGGATAAACTGGAGAATAGGAAGGATAAGAGAGTGAAATTTATCCATACCACTGTATTAAACTTGAAGAATCAACTCGAAGAATTGGGCAGCAGTTTACTGATAAAGCATGGAAAGCCATTGGATGTATTTATTAATCTCTTGAATGATTATGAAATTATTGGTGTTTATACAAATAGAGATTATGAACCCTATGCAATGGAACGCGATAATTCGGTAAAATCCTTTTTGGAATCAAAACTGATTTCGTTTAGTACTTTTAAGGATCAGGTAATATTTGAATCTTTTGAAGTCACAAAGGGTGATTTGACTCCATACACTATTTTTACCCCGTACAGCAAAAAGTGGAAATCTAAGCTCACAGATTTCTATTTAAAGCCTTACCCTGTAGAAAAATATGTTTGCAACTTATATAAAACATCTCCATTTTCATATCCTGAGTTGAATGAGATTGGATTTGATAGTGTGGAGGACAATACGGGGCCTCCGGTTATTGATTATGCAGTAATATCAAATTATTCTGTGCAACGTGATTACCCTGCAATGAGAGGTACAAGCCGATTAAGTGTTCATCTGCGATTTGGTACTGTAAGTATCCGTAAACTTGCAGCTATCGCATTGAAGCTGAATGAAACATGGTTGAACGAATTAATCTGGCGTGATTTTTATATGTGCATCATGTTTCATTTTCCTTATTCAATGAATGGAGCCTTCAAGACACAATATAATAAGATCGAATGGCGAAATAATCCTGTTGAATTTGAGGCATGGTGTTTGGGCCAAACCGGCTATCCAATTGTAGATGCGGGAATGCGCGAATTAAATGAAACCGGCTTTATGCACAACAGAGTAAGAATGATAGTGGCTAGTTTTCTGACAAAGCATTTATTAATTGATTGGCGGCTTGGCGAAGCTTATTTTGCTGAGAAATTGCTGGATTTTGATCTGGCTGCCAATAATGGTGGCTGGCAATGGGCTGCCGGAACCGGTTGCGATTCAGCTCCTTATTTCAGGGTTTTTAATCCGTATGAGCAAACAAAGAAATTTGATAAGGACTTAAAGTATATCCGCAAGTGGGTTCCGGAGTTTGAAGAATTTACGTATCCTCGCCCAATTGTTGAACACAAATTTGCTCGGGAGCGCGTGCTGAATGTTTATAAAAGTGCATTACAGAATCAATAATTAATCTTATTTAAATAATGTTATCATCAACCACAATTACTTGTCCTAATTGTAATACACAATTTGAACCAACTGACGCTCTGCGTGATCAATTACAAAAGGATTTGCGCAAACAGATGCAAGATTGGAAAGCTCAACAAATAAAGGATTTTGAGCAAAAGGAAACTGAATTCAAGCAATTTAAAGAACAACAAGAAAAGGATTTTTTCAAAAAACTAGAGCAACAGAAGTTGGAGTTAGCATCTAGTATCGCCAAAGAACAGGAAATCAAGTTTGCAGAAAAGTTTGAATCGCAAATCAAGCATCTCAATCAAACCAATTTTGAGAATGAAGCAAGACTTAAAGAGGCTCGTGAAAAAGAACTCGATTTTTTGAAGAAGATGCAGGAACTCAAAAATAAGGAGCAGGAAATGGATATCAAAATGCAACAGCAATTGATTGAGGCGAGAACCGAATTGTCTTTATTAGTGAGGAAAGAAGAAGAAGAAAAGTCGAAATTAAAAGAGCAGGAATTTCAATTCAGGATTAAAGAAATAGAGCAACAACTGGAGCAACAAAGAAAACTGGCAGAGGAGATGAGAAGGAAGGCTGAGCAGGGGTCAATGCAACTTCAGGGAGAAGTGCAAGAATTGATGTTGGAATCAATGTTGCGTCAAAAATTTCCTTTCGATTTAATAGAAGAAGTAGCTAAGGGAGTAAGGGGAGGGGATTGCGTGCAGGTAGTTCGTAATCAATATGGCCAGGAATGTGGCAAGATTGTTTATGAAAGCAAACGGACTAATGCCTTCAGTAATGATTGGATAGACAAAGTAAAAGCTGATATGCGTAGCAAGGGTGCAGATATCGCAGTTATTGTGACACAAGCTTTGCCAAAGGATATTCATTCATTTGGCCTGAAGGATGGGGTATGGATTTGTTCTTACAAAGAAGCCAGCACTGTTGCTTTGATTCTTCGGGAGCAGATATTAAAAGTATTTCAGGTAATGCAAAACAGCGAAAACAAAACAGATAAGATGTCTTTGCTCTATGGTTATCTGACAAGTAATGAATTTTCTGAACAATGGAAAGCAATCAGAGAAGGTTTTCAGGCGATGAAAAATTCTATTCAAAAGGAACGTGATGCAATGGAGAAATTATGGAAAATGAGGGAGAAGCAATTGGAGAAAATATTACTCAATGCAGCGCATATTAAGGGATCAGTAGAAGGTATTTCTGGTGCTAACAATATTGATTTTGATCTTATTGATGGTGATGGAGAGGATTTATTATTTATCGAGTAATTCCATATTAGTTATTGCACAATTATAAATGATGATATCCAAAGGTGTATTTTGATTGTACATTTGCCCATCTTTAATAATAACTTTTATGAGCCTGAATGATGCTCTTCATTGGCGTTACTCTCCGAAAAGAATGACTGGAGCAAAAGTGTCGGAGGACAATATTAATTCTATACTAAAAGCTGCCCAATATGCACCTACATCGATGGGTCTACAGCCTTTTACGTTGTTTTTGATAAGCAGTCAAAGCTTATTAAAAGATATTAGACCAATTGCCTATAATCAGCCTCAGGTAACAGAGGCATCACACTTATTGCTTTTTGCAGCGTATACTCATCTTAGTCATGAGCATATCGATGACTATTTGAATACTATTATGGAGACGCGAGCAGTTTCTGCAGAAAGTCTTGATGCCTTCAAAGCATCCATGAATAGATTTGCTCAACAACATACTAAAGAACAAATTATTCAATGGGCAGCTAATCAAACCTACATTGCGTTGGGATTTGCTGTTGCAGAAGCTGCATTAATTGGTGTTGATGCCACTCCTATGGAAGGTTTTGATAATACTTTATTAGATCAGCTGCTACAGCTGAAAGAGCATAATTTAACCAGTGTAGCTTTATTAGCAATAGGTTATCGTGATGTTGAGAATGATTTTTTGGCGAATGAAAAGAAAGTACGCCGCTCTTTAGACAAACTAGTTGTCCGTTTGTCTTAACAGTATTTCAAGTTCGGCAATCATTATAGCCGTAGCTCCCCATATTACTGTATCATTTGCTATTTGGTAGGCATTCACTTTTCGCTTGAAATTTGGGTGTATTGGCGTTACGACTTCAGCCTGAACCTTCGCATCTGGACTTAGTAAAGCTGAAAGTGGTATTTCTATAACTTCCTCCACCTCATTTTTACTGATAGAAAATTCCTGTGGAGTTTCTAAATAGCCAATGTAAGGATAAACATTAAAATTACTGACAACAATATACACCGGACTTAGAGCCCCAATAGTTTTTATTTTATCAGGTGCAATTCCAATCTCTTCATAAGTTTCTCGAAGGGCAGTAGCCAAAAAATCAACATCCGCGGGCTCATGTCTTCCCCCAGGAAAACTTATCTGTCCACTATGCGCATTGCCATCAGTGGTTCGTCTGATGGTTAATAAATGCCATTCTCCGTTTTTAATAAACAGAAGTACCATTACGGCACTCATTTTTGCATTTTCAGGTAGTATCTCGGGTAAGGACTTAATATTCGGAAACATCATCGCCAATGCTTCTTTGGTGGGTAATGGAAGTTTAAGGCGATTAGTCAAATAATCTGTAAGTTGTGGGAACAGGTCTGCTTTCATGCGTTAAGTGTAAATAAAAAGCAAATAGAATATTATTTTTTATTGATGTGGGTATTGAAGTTTTATGGTCATATTTCCCCACTATTTATTTAGATTTCTAGTTTATATAAATTCTGTAAATAATTAAAAATCAATATTTATAGTAAATAGAACAATGGTTATAGCAATTGTGTAATCAGCTCTTTAATTTTGGCAATAGATAATGGTTTATTCAAAAAGTCAACTACGTTTTTGAATTTAAAAGCACGCTTTTTGTCTTCTTCATTTAAAGTAGATGAGAGCATAACGACTTTTATTGCTTGGGTAAAGTCTTTAGGCAGCAACTCTAATTCTGTTAAAAACTCAAATCCGTTCATAATCGGCATATTAATATCCAATAAAATGATATTAGGGCCACTTTCGTTGTTGTTTAACAGCTCATTTAAATACTCTAATGCACAAACTCCTGAAAAACATGTTTTTATAAAAATAGGGATATCTAAATTGGTAATCAACTTTTCATTTACAAAATTGGTGATTTTATCATCGTCGACTAAGAGAATCTTTTTCGTAGAGGTCATTTTATACGTATTTATGGGTTGTAATGATTGGGTATAAAAACATCAAATCTAGTGCCTTTTCCAACGGCAGAGTTAACTTTTATCTCCCCGTTCAATTTGTTTAAGGATTCCTTACAAATATAAAGTCCCAGACCAGTTCCTTCAGACTGTTCAGAAGTTCTATAGAACATGTCAAAAATTTTAGAAACCATGCCTTCTGGAATTCCTTCTCCATTGTCTTCAACGGTTAGATGACCAAATTCTTTGCTGCTTTGAAAGTGTATTTTTATATACTTATTGTCTTCTTGCATTCTTTGAAAGTGAATAGCATTGGAAATCAGATTTTTTGCTATCAGAATAATTCTGCCCTTATCAGAAAAGAAAGGAATTTGCTCATCTATTTTTATGTCTGTTTTTATGTTTTTAGATAGTAACAATATTTCGTATTGTGTTAATTCACAGTTTATTATATCGTTTACATCAAGCTTTTTAATGGTTATTGTTTGTCTTGAATTCTCTGAATAAGATAACATATTCTTTATAGAATTGTCAAGTCTGAGAATGCTGTTTTGCATCATTTTAAGAAGTTCGTCTGTTTCTTCCTTGTTGTGAGCTTGTTCGGCCAATTCAATCAGACTTAATACAGATAATAGTGGAGCTCGCAAATCATGGGACGCAGAATAGACGAATCTGTCTAGTTCGAAGTTTATTTTCCTTAATTCCTCATTCTGAACCTCTAACCTCTGCGTTGAACTTTTTTGTTTGGTAATATCACGTACTGCAAATTGTATATTGTTCAGTTTACCGTCAATAACAACATTACATGCTCTTGCTTCAAACCACAGAATGCTACCATTGCTGTGTTTTCCTTTAAATTCAAACATTTCGGGAACTACTTCTCCTGCAATTCTTTTCTGGTGTTGAATGCCGATTTTTTCTCTGTCTGTTTCTGCAATTAAATCAGATAATTTTATATTTAAAATTTCCTCTTTGCTTAAACCAAACATGTCCAGGAATTGATCATTAACGAAAAGAATCTCTTCTTTGGTAGTGTAAGAGATAACGCCATCGCTAATATTATCTACTACCTGCTCATACTGAAGACGGCTTTTCTTTAAAGATAATTCACTGAGCACCTGTGGTGTAATATCCTGCGAGGTTCCTACCGACTTTATCGGAATGCCATTCAAATCTGTATAGATTTCCCATCTTTGGTGAAGATATTTTACTCTTCCGTCAGGAAGCAAAATTCTATGCACTATTTCATTTGATTCAGATCTATTTGTGACATTTAAATAAGCTTCCCTCACGATTTCTCTGTCATCCGGATGTATACGGTTAATGAAAGCCTCATAGCAGGGTATAATATCACCTTTGGTATACTCTAATATTTTATAGGACTCATCAGACCAGTAGAATGCACCAGTCTGAATATCAATCTCCCAACTCCCTAAATGAGCAATTTTTTCTGCTGTTTCTAATAGTTCTTTCTGCTTTTTGATTTCTTCCTGTGCTAATATGGTTTCAGTAATTTCATTGGCTACAACGAAAATCCCAACGTTTATTGAGTTCACTTTAAAACGAAACCATCTTTGACTGCCATTGTTGAAAGTAAAAGAGGCACGAAATTCCTGGCGCGTTTTTTTTTCAAGACTTACCTGAAAAAAGTCATAAACCTCTTTATTTGATGAGTTAGGAAATGAGATTCTGATATCTCTATCCAATAGAGAATCAATTGTTGAATTGGAAATGTCGGCAACAGACTCATTTAAATACTGGAAGCGCCAATCAAAACCAATAATAAAACAATGAATAAACATATTATCCATTGTTTGCTGAAGATAAATTTCCGGACTTAGTGTTTTATTGGGTTTCATTTTTGGTTAAAAGCTATTGGTCATTGCTATACACAAAAAAAACAATCCGAAATTGTTGCTATATTTATTTATTTAATCACTTAGTGTAGCAATACAGCTATAATCTTAGCGATAATAAAAAATTATTTATAATTTGTTGATTTCTCTACTTTGTTAATTGAATTATATTATCCTAAAACTAATTTTAATGTGAAAAAAAAATATGGATTAAAGTGTGATTGCAAATTATGTTATTATTCTCAGAAAAACAACTAAGCATATCCTATTTGAACAAAACAAAAAAAATAATTATGTATAAATCATTATTTTTATAAAAAATAGCAAAATATATATATTTATATATGTGCTTATGTTTTCTAAGGTTCATATTTTCCAAACAGAGCATTACATAAAAGGCCAATAGTTATCCTATTGGCCTTTTATCGACAATAGATTAGAATTTTAGTAAGCGCGGGCGAACACAACTCGTTGGGTCGAGGGCTTGCCGCTTAAGATACACTTACCTTCCTCCTTTTCATTATTGAAAGGTATGCAACGGATTGTTGCTTTAGTCAATTCCTTAATTTTTTCTTCTGTTTCTGGTGTGCCATCCCAATGGGCATAAACAAAACCTGTTTTTTCGTCAAGTGTTTTTACGAAATCGTCCCAGGTGTCTACTTTAGTGCTTTTTTCTTCGCGGAATTGAAGAGCCCGGTTGTACATATTTTGCTGTATATCAGTAAGTAATTGTACAATATGACCGCTTAGTCCATCTAAAGAAAGGCTTTGCTTTTCTTTAGTATCTCTTCTGGCTACTTCTGCAAGATTGTTTTCTAGATCTCTTGGGCCTAATGCTACCCTTACAGGTACACCCCGTAGTTCGTATTCCGCAAACTTCCACCCTGGTCTTGTCGTATCATCATTGTCGTATTTTACACGTACACCCTGAGTCTCTAATTCTTTGATTAATTCATTTGCCTTATCATCTAATCGCTGGCGAACACCTTCATCTTTACTGTAGATAGGTACTATAACTACCTGTAAAGGAGCAAGTTTTGGAGGTAATACTAATCCTTCGTCATCACTATGAGCCATTACCAAAGCTCCGATAAGTCTTGTTGAAACGCCCCATGAAGTGGCCCAGACATATTCAAGTTGGTTATTTTTATCCGAAAATTTTACATCAAAAGCCTTAGCGAAGTTCTGACCCAAAAAGTGCGAAGTGCCAGCTTGGAGCGCCTTGCCATCCTGCATCAATGCCTCGATACAATAAGTATCTTCGGCCCCGGCAAAACGTTCGTTTGCCGACTTTACACCTCGCAGTACAGGCATAGCCATATAATCCTCGGCAAACCGAGCATACACTTCAATCATTTTTTCGGTTTCCTCAATGGCCTCTTCTCTTGTAGCATGCGCTGTATGACCTTCCTGCCAGAGAAATTCTGCGGTGCGCAAAAACAGACGGGTGCGCATTTCCCAACGCACAACATTAGCCCATTGGTTTATCAGGATAGGTAAATCTCTGTAGCTCTGAATCCAATTTTTATAAGTATTCCATATAATAGCCTCAGAAGTAGGACGTACAACCAACTCTTCTTCAAGTTTGGCATTGGGGTCAACAATTAATTTACCCTTATTATTGGGGTCTGCCTTCAGACGATAATGGGTAACCACGGCACATTCTTTTGCAAAGCCCTCTGCATTGGTTTCTTCTGCCTCAAATAGGCTTTTGGGAACAAAAAGGGGGAAATAGGCATTCTGATGACCGGTTTCTTTAAATCTTTTGTCCAATACATCGCGCATATTTTCCCATAGGGCATATCCATAAGGCTTTATTACCATGCAGCCTCTTACAGCTGAATAATCGGCGAGATTGCCTTTGAGTATGAGGTCATTGTACCACTGAGAATAATCTTGTGAACGAGATGTTAATGTGTTTGCCATATTTAAACGAGGCTATTTTTTTTAAGTCTTAGTTAGGAGTTACTGCCTGCAAATGTAGTACTTTCGATAAAGTTTTATCACGCAGTTTTTGTGTAAAAAAGTATATCATGAAAAATCTTGTATTCATTAGCATTTTGAGTTTGGCCGGAATGAATCTGGCATCGGCACAAACAAATAATCCCTATCAGGACGATATATATTTCAGTGGCTCTGATGCCAGACGAGCAGCAAAGGAAAAAGCAAAAAATCAACGTACAGAGCAAAATCAGTCCAATGCCGAATCTTATGATCGTGCCAACGAAAATAATTTTGAGCAAAATGATGAAAATAACTATTCTGACAACGATAATAGTTACATAGATTATGATGACGATGATTATTATTATTCATCTTATTTCAACAGGTTTGGCAACAGAGGTTTTTATGACAGACCATATTTTAGCACATTTAATAATCCTTACTGGTATAATCCTTATTGGGTAGACCCTTATTGGGGCTGGAGTCCTTGGTATCGTCCGGTTGTTACTGTTGGTTTTGGTGCAGGTCCTTATTGGAATTCTTATTGGGGATGGCAGTCATGGTATGGCTATGGGGGATTTAACAGTTTCTATTACACTCCGGTTTATTCTTTCGGTTGGGGTAATGGCTGGGGTGGCTACTCGGGATGTGGTTATTACGGAAACTATTGGAATGGTTATTATGCAGGAGTTTATGGTGGAGGCTGGAATAATGGTGGTTGGGGAAATGGTGGAGGATATTATGGTGGAGGATTCAATCAAAGGAATACTACTTATGGTCCAAGATATTCAATGAATAACATCACCAATAATAACGTTCGTTCGGTAGTAAACAGAAATAGCGGCAGAATTGGTGGTGGACTAAGACAAACTCAATCAGGATATTCAGATAATAATCAACGATTTTCTAACGGCAACCGTGATCAAAATCAAAGGTTTAATGCCAATAATCGTGCAGAAATCAATAATAACAATGATCAATCTCAAAGACCACGTGGAAGGACTTTTTACAGTAATGATGGTTCTGTTAATGAACAACGTTATGAAAACAATCGTGAAATGCGTCAACCTCAGGGAAATCAATCTAATCCTGAGTACCGTGGAAATCAGGTGAACCCCAATATACAGGACAGGAATAATATGGGTAATAGAGGTCGAGGTGAATATCAACAATCTGCACCTGTCCAAAACCGTAATTTCGAAAACCGTCAGGCCGAAAGGGTAGAAAGAGGTTATCAGCAATCTGCTCCTGCTCAAAACAGAATGGAGCCATCAGCACCAATGCAACAAAATAACTACCAGCAATCTGCCCCGGCACAACAACGTCCTGCCCCTTCATTTAATGGAGGAGGAAGAATGGCTCCATCAGGTGGCGGCGGTGGTTTCCGTGGTGGCTCATCTGGCGGTGGTGGCGGTTCTCGTGGTGGTGGTTTTGGTGGAGGCCGTCGTTAAAATCTACAATATTTTATAATAAAAGCTAAGTTTTTGGCCTATATCAGTGTGTCTTAAAAACAATCTTATCCATCATTTAATTTTCAAAAAAATCGCAAACATGGCAAGTGCTTGTTTTAAATTATTAAGTTTCGGATTTCCTGTTCTATTGGCAGCAAATATTTCAAAGGGGCAATCTGTTATTGATGCTGCCAAGTACAGTCAAACGTCTATTTTTGCTACAGCCAGATCTACTGGTTTTGGCGGTGCATTAGGTTCCGTTGGAGGAGACTTTTCTTCTTTAAGTATCAATCCGGCAGGTATTGGTGTTTACCGTACTTCAGAATTTATGGTAAGCCCTGGTTTGAGATTTAATGGTACAAAAACGGATTATTCAGGCGCTTCTTTCAGTGATAATAACGTTCGTTTTGGTTTTAATAATCTGGGTTTTGTATTTACGGATGCTGCCTCAGATAAGAATTATGATAGGGCCGAATGGAAATCTTCTTCTTTTGGTATTGGTTTGAACAGAACTGCAGATTTTAGCAGAGTGTACAATTATTCGGGACAAACCAATAAGACGACGGGCAGCTTTTACTTTGAGCAAGATGCTATAGCACAAACATTAAACAGCCCTGGTGCATATCCAGCTCAGTATACTCCTGGAGATTTAGCTTTCCAGTCTTATCTGCTGGATGATAATTTTTATTCAATGGTTCCTTTTTGGAAGGGCTTAGACCAAAACAAAACAGTTCAAGAAAAAGGTGGTATAACTGAGTTGGTTTTGTCTGGTGGTGGTAATTATAGGGACAAGCTAATGGTGGGTGCTACTTTGGGGATAAATTTCCTGAATCACAGAATTAATTCTTCTTTTCAGGAACAAACTACTGTTATAGACCCTAAAGACAGTTTTGATAATTTTACTTACAATGAAAAAGTAAAAGTCAATGGAACCGGTGTTAATTTAAAGCTCGGAGCTATTTATAAATTTAATGATTATTTCAGAGCAGGAGTAGCATTGCATACACCTACCGTTTTTACATTAACCGAAATTTATAACAAAGATCTGACTGTAAACACTGAAGAATACCATGGATTGATTAATCAGGTAGCGCCGGAGAATCAATATGAGTATACAATAATCACTCCTTTTAAGGCAGTTGCCAGTGCAACCGCAATTTTAGGAAAAAATGGTTTTGTTTCTGTTGATTATGAGTTTATCAATCATAGATCTACAAGATTTAATTTTCAGGATCAGCCCATACTTCAAAAAGACTATAACAATACAATTAAAAATTTATTCACTTCTGCCTCCAATGTACGTGCAGGCATAGAATTAAAGTTTGATCAGTTCATGGTTCGGGGTGGATTTGGCTATTTTGGTTCGCCCTACAAAAACAAGTTATATCAAGGCGACCGTACCAATATCTCAGCAGGTATAGGATATCGTTTTGGCCAAACCTTTGTAGATTTTGCAGTTGTCAATAGTTCCTTCAAAAGTTCTGAAAAGCCCTATTACATAGAGAATTGGCCTGGTTACACCGAAGCGCCCACTGCTATTACCAAAAACAGTTACACGACTGGTGTGCTGACCGTTGGTTGGAAATTATAATCTTGTTGTTTATTTATAGGATAATGGCTGTCATATTTCAATAGTGGCAGCCATTATTTTTTTAGCTGAAAAATATTTGAGTTGTACTTTCGCAAAGCAAATTTTAATGAATCAATGAAAATAGTACCGGAAGAACATAAACACGTTTTAGGCCTTTATCTACCCACAGACCCACGTTGGGTCAATATGACCCAAATCAGCATTGAAGATATACTTACAGATCACGCCTATTGCGAGCAAAAAGCTGCGCTCACCTGTATTTCCTTAATTCAAACTTATTCGGAATGTTATGATATGGTGCGTGAACTTTCTCCGGTTGTCACCGAAGAGTGGGGGCATTTTCGCGCAGTGCTGGCCGAACTGGATAAAAGAAAACTGACACTGGGTATTCAGCGCAAAGACCTTTATGTGAATGAGCTCAAAAAGTTTGAACAAAAACCCGGAGGAAGGCTGGAAAGACTATCTGAAAGGCTTATTATGTTTGCTTTAATCGAAGCACGAAGCTGTGAGCGTTTTCGTTTATTATCCTTGTATGTTGAAGATGAAAGTCTGCGTCAGTTCTACCATAAATTTATGGTCGCCGAAGCAGGACATTACCGCCTGATGATAGATTTGGCAGAAAAGTACAGCACTAAAGAAAAAGTAGAAAAGCGCTGGCAGGAATATCTGGAATATGAAGCAGAGGTGATGAAAAATCTGGAATTGCGTAGCGATCGTATTCACTAATAGTCAAACAGTATATTGAATTTCGCCCGTTCCCTTTTTTTAGAAAAAATATGCCAGTTGCCTCTGTAATCAATACTGGAAGGAAGTAACCTCGTGCCGGATTTTTCGAGCCTTACTTTCATCACTACATCAAAATCGTAGAATATGGTACTATAGGATAGAGCATAATCTCGGGCAACAATGGCATAATCCGAAACCCGAAACCAGGTGTCCAGTTGGTTGTAGACTACCTCGTCTTTATATTCTTCTTTGGGTATAGCCTGAAAGAAATAACATTCTTCACCATTATACATTACATACCTCAGTCGGAAATCATATCGCTGGCGAACGCCCTTATCTTCGAATACTGAAGCCTTTTTTCCGATAAAAGGGATGCCTTCTACTTTACTGCCCGGGTTAAATACCAATTGCTTTAATTGTTCTTTGTGCTTTTCCATCTGCCCCTTTGCCTGAGTTGAAGAAGCTATATGATCACTTTGCCCGCATTCATTTTCCCTTACTCTGAAAAATAGGTTTTGAAATAGTTCGGCAGTATAGTAACGTGGATTTTTTTTTCGGTCGTAATAATTGCCGTTCACTATTTCTCTGCTGATTTTTACGGTTCTGCAATTACCGCGCATACTTTGCTCAGTGCGGTTTTCAAGATGTGCAATTGTCTTATTTTTTTCATCTGCAAATGAAATTTCATTGTCTGAAGTATAGTTTACCACTCTGAGACCTAAAAAAGCTTTATAAAAAGTGGTGTCTTCTTTCATCCTACGGATAAATCCATTAACATCCCAACCATTCTTCGCCGATTTAATAACCACCTCATCCATCGTAAAATGCATCCCCAAGATAGTTGTATCTATATCCTGAGCCTTCAGAGCATGGAGGTTCAACAAGATAAGGGAAATAAGCATTATCAATCTAGTCATTGGATTTCTGTTCATTCATTTTAGCCACCCATTTATCCATGTCTCTTGCAAATGCATTTAACTCTACATTGAGCTTATCCAGATATATAGATTGTGTGTCATTAAGCGGAATATAACTCACTTTGATATCCTCAATGATTTCCTGCTCCGGTGCACCATCTGTAGAAACTGATAATGTTTTTAAGGCTCGTTCAATCCTGTTCAGCTGTTGGAGGCATTCGTTTATCACTAGCTTTTGAGCTTCAAATTTTTTGTTTTTTAGAAAGTCTTTTTCTACTTCGGATTCAATGTGATAATTATTCAGTTCCCTTGTTACACGGATGCAATGAGAGATAATCTGATAGTACAAAGTATAATCTTTGTCCTTTGCTGTAGGTTCTTCAAGGTATCGGTTGAAAGAGTCGAAAGCATTACTGTTACTGGATTCGGCCATTCTGCGGTAATGTGTCCACTGATGTACCGAGCTAAAGTGATTGGGATAAAAAGTAAAAAGGAAATAATTGTAGTTGGCATGGATGCTTGCAGCTATATGTCGGGGCAGCCATTTTTTGTCCCAGGTGGGTAAGAGGGCAAATTCACCCACTACAGCCAATGCTGCACCACCAATTGTAATCAAAGCTCTGATGAAGATGACACTATTATCCAGTGCATGTTCGGCAGCAAAAAGCGCTACCAAAAACATACTGATGAAGAAGGTCGCCACACTATATCGGGTTCTCAGAAAATACACCATCAATAATGGACAAACTATCAGGAGGATTTCTTTGGTATGCAATTCCGGTGGCAAGGTCATTAAAAATCCTGCAGCCACTACTCCGAGTACAGTACCCAAAACCCTGTCCAAAGCTTTTTTAAGCGTGGCACCAAAATAGGGTTGTACAACAATCATTACCGTAAATGGCAACCAATAACCATACTCGATATTGAACCATTTGTAAATAAATAGTGCCAGCGTAGCAATGATTGCAGTCCTGACAGCGTAGCGAAATGAATGAGTATTGATATTGGCGAGCCTTCTTACACTATCTATCCAATGTTTGTGATGAAGAATCAATAGGGTTTTCATCAGTGAGTAGGAACGATAAACACTACTGTCGGTAGCTACAGAATTGATATGGCCGAGTGAGTTTTCAATCAGTTTTATAATCCTTTCAGTAAAATGTACAATTTTTTGTAGGGCTCTTTGCTCGCTCGGGGCAATATTACTTTCCCTGAGCAATGCGCACATATTTTGCATTCTGATAATCCGAGAGCGGAGCAAAACTTCTTCTTCAGATTTTGATGTGACCGTAAATATGGTCATTCGTTCGCAAATAATTTCTATAGATTTCAGAATGGCATGAATGGATTGTCTTTGTTCTCCGCTCATTAATCCCGTATTCAGAGTTTCCAGTTCCTCGGCCAAAGCCATCAATGTAGCACTTGTCAGATATACCGATTTACGCAATTGCGCCATTTGATGCGCATTTTCACTTTCATGATTATTATGATAGGCACGTTTTTCATATAGTTGTAAAGAACTGTCAATTGCAGCATTAACTTCTTTCTCTTTCAGGTAAATTTCCCTTACACCCAATCTTTGTGTCTTGCCGTCCCAACCGGCATCAATAGCCGCTGCAAGGGCCGCAGTTGATTTCCAGATAAAGGCAACCGACCGTCGGTAAGGCATTTGTTCTGTCATGAAAAGACTGGCCAATACTCCCACTGCCAAGCTCCATAATCCTCCAATTCCGATATTGCCGCAGCGAAAAATAATATCCTGAAAACTTTCGACAGGGTATGCATTGGCAATAATGAAAATCACATAGACAGTCAGCGAAAGACCACTGCCCCGCTCACCCAGATTTTTAAACAATGTAGCAATAAACACAACAGCCAGCATCAGTATGACACTTAGCAAAAGACTACCGCTGCTGATGCTACCGGCAAAACCAAAGACTAAAGCCAGAAAAGCACCACCTAATAACAGTCTTACCCTTTGTGCAAATGACCCCTTCAGTTCTACCCAGCCAATACTTTCAGCCGCCACAATGACCCACATTACCTCTGTCATTTTATGGAAATACAATCCATAGAACAAGGGTACAATTACCGCAAAAGTCATCCGGATGCCCCATGAAAGCATAGGCTCATAGCTCTCGTTTTCTACGAGCTTGTTCAGCGATTTATAGGAAAAAATACTTTTGATAATCAGATTGATTTATGCAAAAGTAAAAATCCCTTGCAGATTAGTCTCTGCAAGGGATATATTTATATTATTCAATAAGGCTTAGTGTGCTGCAGTCGCAGTGGCCGAAGCAGTGCTATTGGCTACCAGATGCAATCCTATGTTTACGATAGGGCTGATGAATTTGTCTTTCAAAGATTTATCATTACCATATACAAGACCCCATTGTGTGCGGTCGATATTGAAATTGGCATCAGCTGTTGCTGTTGACTCATTCATCGTCACTTTTGCAGGGAAAGTAATGCTTTTGCTTACTCCTTTTAAGGTAAGGTTGCCTGTAATAGTGTGTGTGGCATCTTTCAGTATTACCTCTTTAATTGAAGTATCAATGCCTGCAGCTACATTAGTAATTTCAAATGTTGCTGTAGCATGATTGGCTACATCAAAGAAATCAGGACTCATCAAATGGCCGCCCAATTTGGCATTACCCATACTGTCCTGATCATCTACTTTCATCGTGTTCATATCGATAACGAAGCTTCCGCCTTTGATGTTACCGGCTTCTACTGCCAGTTTACCATCTTTAATCATGATAACACCATGGTGTTTGCCTACAGGTTTTGTTCCTACAAACTCAATTTTTGTTTGTGCTACATCGGCTACCAATTCTGTGGCACCTGTTGTAGAAGCTACTGCCTGAGCATCAGTTGCTGTAGCAGTATCTGCTTTGGGGGCATCCTGGCAAGAGGCAAAAATGGCCGAAGCCGCTGCGATAGAAAGAATAATTTTTTTCATATTATCTAGTTTTTGTTTGAAACAAATGTAAGCTTTACATCTGTTGAAAGCAGCCTGGTTACCTAAAATATACTTTTATTAACTTTATGAACTGATAGACAGAAACTATTCTCTCCATGAAAAAGTAGGGCAGGAAAAATATTCAACTTGACTGATGAGCTCTCTACCAACCCTTGTATGCTGAATAAATAAAAACAATATTTGCCATCAGGTAAGCTAATAGGAAAATGAATGCAGTTTTCCGGTCAAAAAGCCTTGCTTTGACAACATTGCCATTGGTGATGAGTTTGAGTGAATAAGCAGAAGCCATTATTACCCCCAGAATAAAAATCAGAGTGATACCATGCAAGGTGTCTACCAGGGTAAAGGAGCTTGACTCGGGTAGGGCTGCATCAATAATATATTTGTTGCCAATCACTCCAAATAACGCACCGACACTCAACCCGAAGCGTGAATCTATACTATCCGTGTGAATAAAAAAGCACATAAAAGCAATGAAGAAAGCCACATACATTCCCAAAAACATTTTCCAGAACAAGCCCAATGCAGCCCTGCTGACAATTATTTTTACTTTAAAATTGCTGTATTCGGTATGCGGTTCAAGAATAGAATCATCGCCAAAAGCTGTTTCGTAAACTTTCGTCCCTGTTGACATCCGAAGGCTATCAATTTTCCAGCCACGCAAGGCAAAGCGCGGATCAAATTGCTTTCCGGCGGTATCTGCCGAAAAAACTAAAGCATCTTTATCAAATTGTGAGTTTTCGATAGAAAGCCTCAGTGTTTGATGGTCAAAAGGGAAATTAGTAATCTTCCAGGTGTCCTTCATTATACATTGAAGTTTCATGAGGATATAGATTTCTCCATCCGAAGAATCTATTGTAGTAAAGGATTTGACTACCGTTTTTGCCTGCGGAATTTCCAGATTATCAACAAAATTAAAATCCTTGTTTTTGTATTTGAGCCATAACCAAAAATTGGTCGTGTATTCTTTTTCTTTAAAGTCTATATTGTGGATGCTGGTGATGTAGATGCCTACACGCACCGTATCCGGTATTTTTGCTTCGGCACGGCTTTGATTTGGCAACAGTAGTATCAATGACAGTACAAGCAGTGAAATTAGTTTGGAAATATTTAGTCTCATTGTGCTAAAGATACCAAAGTTCTATTATCTGCATTTTACATTGTTTACTTACTATTATTCTATTCTTACTGTTTTTTAGGGTAGTATGAAAATCAGGAGATGGATGACTGTTTTGACTTTCTTTTTTTAATGATGTGCTATTTGTTAATCAGTAATTTATGTGTATCTATAAAATCAGGAGAGTGAAGCTGGAGTATATAAAACCCATTTTTCAAATCATCCGAAAGGTCTAAGCTGATGATGCCCTCTCCATTTATCACACTTACTGTACCGTTCTTAATTTTTTGCCCAAGATGGTTTATCAAAGAATAGTCGACAAGACTGTTTAATTTCTGTTCATTGCAGCTAATATAAATTAGTTCCCCTTTATTTGGGTTGGGATATGCAAGACTCTGTTTTGTGGTCATCATATTGACAGATGATTGGATAGATAAACCGTTAGAAGTATCTCTGAATCGCATTGCTAAAACCCTGGCAGTATCGAAAGATCCCTCTCCTGTTCGGTAGAATCCGGTCAACACAATTCTACCATTAGATTGTAATTCTATATTACTGCAATAATCTCTGCTGCCTCTGGCAACAGTGATTGTACCCATCGGGGCAAATGAGGTGTCCATTTGTCCGTTTGCCAAAAGACGACAAAGCCTGAAAGCGCTTTTTGACGAGCTGTCCGAAGTACCGGCAACGATAATTTTATCATCTTTTGCTATAGAGAACTGCCCTGATGTAGTTATTTGTTCATGCTCGTTTCTGACATTCATTTTGGCATAAACAGTGGCCATGCCTCCTGTACCAAAACTGCTCAAAACCGAGCCACTTGCCGAGAATTTTTTGACGAAAAAAGTATCAGGCGAATAAACTATTCCTAATCTGCCAATGATAAGAATCTCACCGGTTTTGTTTAACCGGATAGAGCCCGGTTGAAAATTGTCTTGTCTTTTCACCAGCCCCCAGGTTCCAAAACTGCTGTCAGGAGTCCCGTTTG
Source organism: Bacteroidota bacterium (assembly GCA_040387755.1). GTDB lineage: Bacteria > Bacteroidota > Bacteroidia > Chitinophagales > Chitinophagaceae > Rurimicrobium. The sequence goes on from JAZKDB010000001.1 coordinate 652,775, forward strand.
TTTTATATCGCAATAGAACGAGGGTGTCAGGACTGCCCATAGCTCCGGGAGGTATGGTGCCGCCACATAATAATTTGCCGTCAGGCTGCATCCTGATAGCAGAGATCAACATATTTCTTGCCTCTGTAAGGAAATAGGGACATTTTACTATTCCATTAATACCAAAGCTGCTGTCAAGACTCCCATTGGTTTTAAACCGCGCAAGCAGATATTTTTGAGTCATTAACGCATCAGGTCCTGTTCCTGCAAGAACAATTTTTCCGTCGGTCTGGATTTCCATACAATTCAGGATAAGCTCTTTACCGGCAAGAGCAGGTCCTACTTCTGCTTTTCCTGAAATACCGAAAGATGTATTGACTGCTCCATTGGGTAAAATTGCAAGTACCGTATATCGGGCGTTGCCCGGATTCAAGCTATTGAAAGCGGCGAAAATATTCCCCGAATTGTCAACTCTTATATCCACAAAATCCCATGGATAACTTCCGTTAGCATTATAAAAGGCAAAGCCCGTATGGTTAAACGAGGTATCTAATGAGCCATCTGTATTTAAACGGACAATCTCCAGATTATTTTGAAAATTTCCGGTACCGGCCAACAGGATTTTACCATCATTTTGTATTACTGAGCCGCGCATATGATGAAGCCAAACCGAAGAGGTATTGGTTTTTGGAGCTGCAATACCGTTGAGTCCAAATGAAGAATCCGGGTAGAAATGGGCCGATTGGCTATATACATTTGAAAAAACAGAAGTAAGAAGCAGGAACAGAAATGTAATTCTAATGACCATTTTATAAGATTTAATCAATGAAAAGGTGCTGGCTGATTGCAAAAAGCCGACAGCATTAATGTAATGACGTATTAAATTAAGAAATGGTTGGATGTAAAAAACATTTATGTTTTGGTTTTGTTTGTTCAAAAGATGTCAAGTTTTTTTAGGAGAGGACAGGTTTTTAAATATGTAGCGAGGAACGGGGGAAAAGTCGAACTTTTACAATAGAAATCTTGTCGCAATTAGCACTTTTGTTCAAAACTATAATTACTACTTTGGATAGATTTAGAGAAGTATTACTGGTTCAACCATAATGGCGTAACCCAATTGAGTTACGCCATTTCTTTAATTATTGGCTTTTGAGTAGATATTCAATGATTTAGGTCATTCAACCGGAAATTCTTGTGCCAAGTATAAAAGAGGATTACTTCACCTTCAACTCATATATGCTATAGTTATTGTCCGCCGACATACCCTTAAACTTGAATCCGCTTTTTTCCAGTACTTTTATAGATGCCACATTCTCCGGGTGCGTATAAGCCTCTATGGTTTTTAGTCCCATATACTCAAAGCCGAATTTCAGGGCAGTTAGCAATATTTCCTGCATCAGCCCTTTGCTCTGGTGTTGAGGGTATATGCTAAAACCTATTTCCGCCTTTTCATGCTCTTTCTCCCAGTTCCAGTAGCAAAAGCCACCTATCAGCTTATCATCTCCTTTCAGGGTTACACCCCAGCTTATCCCTTCATTGGTGTCAATAATGTTTTCTATCTTCTCCATCCATGTCCGGGCATCGTCTACGGTCTGGGCCAGCGGGTTGCTCACATATTTGTTCATACCCTTGTCCGACCGCTGGAAGAATATCTCCTTGTCATCGTTCATGGTCACCCGTCGTAACACTAGCCTTTCGGTGGTAAGAGTCGGGAATGGGGTAAAGCTGCAGGTAGTAGGCATTATGTTGTGTTTTTTACAAATATACAAACAACTAAAAGGACCCGAATCACTAAATCGTTAAGATGAATTAATGCGTGAGGACAAATCACATTAGTCAGGAGGGAACTACATAGTGATAGAAAAGCAAAATTACCTTGATTAACATTTAAATAGATATTATATGTTTCCCTTTTTTGATGGGTTTAAATTCTTAATCTAAAAATTTAAAGCACTAGAAGTGTGTGAGCAAAGGATGCCAATAATTGGATAGTCGAACCAATGTATTCCGCGACTGGTAATGATATGGCTTATTTAAAGAGTTTATTGTAAAAAAAGAAAGTCGCTCTGGGAGCGACTTTCTTTTTTTGTAGTACAAGCACGAAATATGTCGAACTTTTTCGTATCAGATTTGTGTCTAATTAATAAGTATTTTTAGTTGTGTGCGCCTATTTGGAAATGTTGTGCAGTCAGGACTAGAGAAAGTAGTATTATCCTTGATTTATGGTTACCGATTGTCAATAGACCTGGATTTGTTTTTTACCAATAAATTTCTTGAAAGTAGCAAAGAGTATTGGATACAAGATTAAGTAGTTTAGAATAAGAATGAAGCAGCAAAGGTGTATAAAAACTGTACACCTTATTTTTATCTCAGTAATTTAATGAAATTCCTAACCAAAAGACCAACCTTTTCCACCATTGATTACCATTGCTATATTGCAGTAAATAATCCAAATTTTTATTGGAAAGCAGAAGATGTAAAAAAATAATGCCCAAAATTTCAACGACATTCTTTTTTCCGAATTACTACTGTACTTATTGAATAATTTCAATGAAAGATAAAAAGGTAAAAAGGATATAATAATGCTTGCCAAAGCAATACCTGCCATAGTTCCACCCTCTATTCCATAACCCCCATCGTATAAAGCAAATAAAGTAGTACAAATAAGAATTGCTATTACAGAAATGTAGAAAGTCTTCGCTTTTGATTGGGGTGTCATGGTGTTTTTATCGTGATTTAAATATCGAAATGTGATTATACAATAGCAAGTTTACGAATTTCTAAGCTATTCTTTTCCTTTTGGAAATTCAGTCACCTCATCAATCTTCTTTTCAGCTATTTCAATTGTCTTTTCGTGCATCTTGGTTGCTTTGGCTACTGGTTTTGTGGTAGGCGAAAGTTTACTACTTTGCATAAACATTTGTGGTAAAAATCCCGCCTATCACAAATCTGCAAAACGTTAGCGGTCATTGTAACTATCACCCTAAGAAAAACGAACACACAGAAAAATGGTTGAAATATTTAGCCTATATAATTCAATTTCTAATTCAGAGAAAAAACTATTTGAAACTAAAGTAGAAGTCAATAATTTTAAGAAAGGTGAATTCTTATTAATTGATGGTGAAATTCAAAACAAACTTTATTTAGTAGAAAATGGATTAGCAATGATGTATTTTGACAATGGAGACAAAATACAAGCTATTGACTTTGCATATAGAAACAGATTTTGTGTTGATGTAAATTCATTTTCAAACCAAACAAAATCAATCTATTGCATAGAATGTATGGAAGACTGTACTATAGAATCAATAACCTATGACGACTTGATAAATGTTTTTGAAAATTCAAGGGATACAGAAAGAGCTTACAGAATACTAACAGAACGAATTTTGTATTCAGTTATAAAACGACATATGAATTTAAGTTGTATGAGTATCCAGGAAAGATTTAATCAAATCATAAATACAAGACCTGAATTGTTTAGGTTAGTTCAACATAAATACATTGCTTCCTATCTAAATATTGATCCAACAAATTTTAGTAAATTATACAATCAATGTCCCAAAAAGAAAATTGAATTCAATTAATCAAAACAATCTTGATCTTGGTATGCACCAAGATTCAAAAAAAATAGAACATTTATCTTTGCAACTTAAATATAAGAAAAATGATAAATTGGAAAAAAGGCAGAGGAAAACTAGGTGTATTTGACCCTCTGATTGGGAAATGGATTTGCAATAAAGGTAGCAAAGACAGAATGAACCCTGAATGTATTCGCACATTCAAATATGACCTTGGTAACAGTTATATTATTGAAAATATAACTTGGTTTTTAGGAGACAAAAACTATGAAGACCACACAATTATTGGATTAGATGGTTCAAAAAATATAACATTTTGGTCTTTCACTTCTGATGGAAAAAATTCCACAGGAAAGTTAAGTGATGTAAGTGATATACACGATTTAGCTTTTGGCTTTGAGGCTACAATGCCAGCTGGCATTGCTAGACAGATATTTTGGCCAGATGAAAAAGAAGGTTTTAATTGGGCTGTAGAGTCTAAAACCAAAAAAGGATGGAATAGATTTGTTCAACAACATTTTACACAATATGAAAAATAAAATTTTAAGCGTAATTGCAGGAATAACAACAGGTTGGATAATTGTTGCCATTGCAGATATCGTTGTACACAGCTTTTTTCCATTACCCCAAAATTTTGATTATAAAAATAAAGAGGCGTTAAAAGTCTTTGCAGAAAAATTGCCTAACTCAGCATTTATTATGATGATATTCTTTTGGGCAATATCCGTATTTTCAGGTGGATTAGTTACAGGCAAAATTGCAAAAGAAAATTGGCAAAGAACTTGTTTAATTACAGGTGTAATTTTACTAATTGCTACTATTGGAAATCTATCACTGATCCCACACCCTATTTGGGTAAAAGTCATTACAGTATTAATGTATTTACCTTTAGCATATTTGGGTGCAAAAATAGTAAACAATAGAATTTCTAAGTCAAATTAAAAAAAATTTCAATGAAAAAAGAATATTGGGATGTAGAGGACCAACAAGTAATTGAAAAAACAGGAAATAAAATTACTGAATAGATAACAATACTTGACAAATTTAAGGCAGCTGAAAAAAAATCCAATGATGTGGTTGCATCTCTGCAAAAGGACGTTGATGTCCCGAGTTCTTGGGGCAAGAACTTTTGAGGGTTTCAGTGGCAATTTTCAAACTAAAATAGTATATTTGTTTTGAAACTAAATCGTATATCAATGAATGAAACTAAGCGCTTCGTAACCGTATTGGCTGTTATTGCTTTTGTTAGTCTGTTATTATATATGGCATGTGAAATTCTCCTCTAAAAGCCAACGCTTCTATAAAAGCAGGCATGAACCCGATAAGAGTTTAAATTTTCATTCATCATTTCAATTTTTATACTGGTAGTGTTTAATTATTGGATGTAGTCAGTGCTTGCTGATAAGTATATTAGATGGATAACGCTATTGTAATCTGAATTGCTTTATGGCAAATTTATCTTACCTTACTTAATTGACGAATCTCCATAAATGATTCAATTCTGAACACTCATTTTACTTAATTTTACACTGCAAAGTCGACTATTACCCCTTGAAAAAATTGATAAGCTGAAATAAAATATTTATGCTTTTGTTTTTTTTCGAAGAATTAGACCTTCAATACCATGATAGAATTGAGGTGATTGGTGAAAATGGTATCTCCAGTTTCGGCCATTACTTAGGGGAACATGATATTGGAGCGGATACGTTTTTATTTCTGAATGCAATTAAAGGACGAAAGAAAAAAATTGTAATCAGCAAAATTGAAAACATAATTAAAGTTGAGTAGTCTTTTTGTAATCATTAAGAATATCCAGCATTGCGTCTGTGAGTTTTAACTGTAGCTCTGCGGCTTCCTCATCAGTTATATCCGGAGGAATATCACCACCAGTGGTAAAACATAATTCAGCTAAATTCTTTTTGAAATCCGGAATTGAATCAGACATGAGTTGTTTAAATCGTTGTAATAATTCGGGAGTAAGTTTTGTTTTGTCCATAATAAGGATGAAGGTTTCTGATTTTAAAAGCAGGAATTGAAAATTTCTGCTTAATTACTCAATCTATGTATTATTGAATTCCATTGATGACAAGTCGGGAGTGTCATCTGAGAATTGTTTTGAAATTTCATATGTACCTGTATTGTCCATAATTTCTTTAATTACCTTATCCAATTTTTGGGAGGAAAGAATAATTCCGTTCATGACATCTGTCGTCTCAACGCTAGGTAAGTTCAGGTGAAATAATTGTACCAATGATAAAATATTGGTTAAGGGTTCTCTTACTTTATGCGATTGAATCCAGGCTATTTCCTTCAGTTTGTCATTTTGTTCCTCTATTGCTTTTATATAATCCATCTGTTGGCTGATATCTTGCAGTATAGCCAATGTAGCGGGTCTTCCTTTGTATGAAATGGAGTTAAAGTGGACCTCTACATAAAAGCGTTCCCTATTTTTCTTTTTATGCACTACTACACGACTTATAATCTCTCCGGATTTGATTTCCTGTAGGCTATTGCGCAAACTATTCATGTCTTCTTCCAGTTTGATCTCTCCAATATTCATTGAAAGAAACTCTTCGCTAGTATATCCATATTTCTGTATTGCTGCCTCATTTACCTGAAGAAATTGTAAAGTGTCCATATCTATTACCCACATGGGTGATGGATTTAAAAAGAATAAACTTTTATATTGTTCTTCTGATTCTTTTATAAGCTCGTTGGTCAGGATGGTCTCTTGGTTTTTCTTCTGTAATTCGACAGTAAGTAAATGCTCCATAAGTATTTTTCTTTCCAGGCCATTAACGGCAATATTGACTAATATTACTATAACAAAACTTAGGAATACAAGATTGGAGGAAACGGCAATCCAGGTTCCGAGATTATAGTCTTTTACCAATAGAGAGTTGAACAGTCCGAAATGGATAATCAACCCGCAAAAAACACAGACCATCAGGTTGGCTAATATCGTCCAGTATCCCCAATATGCAGGACAGGTGAGTGTAATAATGATACTGAGCGCTACTAAATAAACCGTTCCCGGACCCAATAAGCTGAGGTTCACAATGAGCATAATGGCCAATAAATACAGAATCGAAATCACAAATATTTTTTTTACACGTAGTTTTATATTTCTGCTCAGTGCAATTATTGCAATGGATACCACCACTGCAACATCTGAAATGCCTACAACGACAAAACCATCTTTTATGGCCATAAATACACCGGGTATTAATGCGATAAAACAGCTGGGAAGGAGATAGGTAATGAATTTTATAAAAAGTGCTGTGCGCCAAAAATCAATATTGTCCTGAGTAGCTTTCGGCAATACATTCATTGATTGGTCAACGAATGATACATACTTGTTCCAAAAGTTAAGGCTTATCTTTTTGAATTGGAATAGTCTCATAACTCATTATTTGAATTACTTTTTAAAGTCTGAAATAATATCGACTTGTGGATATTACTAAGATACTATTTAATATTAGTTTTTTAATATTAATTTGTCAGGAAGGTGTTGTTCGGTTTTATAATGGCGTAACTTAAATGGATTTACACCATCTACTTGTAAAGTTATATGTATTGATGTCTTCTTAAAAAATGCAGGTTCTCAAAGCCCAGAAAGTAAGGGAGATACTATAACGAATGGAGAAGGTTCGTCATTTTTCTTGGTGAAAGAGTAATTGTCAGTCTGAATTTCTCTGAATACTGAGGAGATATTGTCGTTAGCTTTTTCTTCTAATAATTTACCCGTTAAAATAAAGGTTATCACTACTGCTACAGCTTCAAGATATACGCGTGCAGGTACAGGCCAACGTAATAGGAGTATTGCTCAGCACGAAAATAGCCATTGAACAAACCGAATTTTTCAATACCAAGACTCATAGAATACTATTTGCACAATGGTATTCTATGAGTCGGTGAATGAATATTGAAGGGGATTCCTTAGATGGTAGTGGTTATGTTCTATTTGCATTCCTCGACACAGAATTAGTTTCGACTGGGCTTTTGAGCAGACAGCAATTAATTGATGCCATTGCAGTAGGACAGTTTACACCTGGCCCTGTTTTTTCTTCTGTAACATTTATTGGTTATCAGATCAACGGCCTGTCTGGTGCAATCGTTTCGACCACTGGGATTTTTCTACCTGCGTTTGTTTTTGTTGCATTGCTCAATCCACTTATAAAGAAAATGCGAAATTCAAAACTGTTTTCTGTATTTCTTGACGCTGTTAATGTGGCTTCGGTTGCAATTATAGTTTCGGTTTGCTATTCTATGGGCAAAGACACAATCAACGATTGGCGGACAATTTCTATTGCAGTTTTAAGTACAATCCTGACATTTGGATACAAGAATATAAATAGTGCATTTATCGTTTTGGGCGGTTCATTACTTGGTTATTTATTGACACTAATATAAGAAGTAGCTCACACTTCCAATGCAATAATTACCAAGACAAGAGATTTGTTGATTAGGATTCTAGCAAATTTTCCTTCATTATGGGTTAACCTGTAGGGGGATTAAATTTCCTGCTTTCTTTAAATACTACTGTTTTATCAGTCGTAAGATTATTAATTCTAATGCCCCAGTGCATATAATTGTTTGCCCAACCTTATGATTTAGCTTTTTTACAATTGGTAAATTTTAATTAACTTTCACACTATTTGTACATAAATAATTTTCTTTCTCCTTTTAAATCGTTAATATTAATTTTCTACTAGTTATGGAACGATTGATAAGTAATAATGAGCAAAAACTGAATGCTATTCTAAGATTTGCACCGATAGGACTCGTTGAAATCGATTTGCGCACCGGTATTATAGCCAACATTAATCTTAAAGCAGATGAAATGCTCGGTCCTATATTTAATTTTACTGGAGCCAAGGATAATGTTTTTCCGGTACTGAAGTTTATCAATAAGGAGCTTGTTGAACTGATCCAGAGTAATACAAAGCATGAGGGAGTAATCTTTCAGGATATATACACTTTCACAGTTGAAGTCGATGGCAAATCGAAGGTAAGGCACTATAATATGTTGGCTAATATTCAGATTGACGGTAGTCTTATGATTAGTTTCGATGACTTTACAGAGCGACAGGAAAAAGAGGTTGCAATGCGTGAGGCGGAAACAGAAAAGGCAGTAGAGCAGGGTAAATATGAAATAGCCTCTGATGTATTGCATGATATTGGAAATGCCTTGGTAGGATTTGGTTCCTACCTTACCCGGATTAAACGGTCGCTGCAAAATAACAATGTCGAAACACTTCAGCGTTTGTCTGATTTTTTTATTGATAAAAAAGATTTGTTTGCTGCAACATTAGGTGAGACAAAGGCCGAAGCATTGATAGATATGTTAAGCGCTATAACTAAAAATCAGCAAAGCAGCATGGATGGTATTCAAAATGCTGTCACCGAACAGCTTAACATAATTAGCCATATTCAAGAAATAATGAATATTCAAAGGCAGTATGTAAAAGGTGAAAGCAAGGAAAGAAAACCAGTGAGCCTAAGAAATATTATCAACGATTGCATGGCAATGCTTTTTGCTTCTTTTGATAAGAAGGGAATTAGTATTTCTTTGAATCTACAAGAAGATGTCCCTTTGCTAAAAGGAGACCGCACCAAACTCATGCAGGCTGTGTTAAATATTCTAAAGAATAGCCTCGAAGCAATAGATAGTAATTCAGCAGAAAAAAAAATGAGCCTGGATTTGTATATGGATGCAAATGTATTGGTGCTCTGTGTTAAGGATAGCGGATCAGGATATAATACACAAACTGCGGAAAAGTTATTTGAAAGAGGTTTTACTACCAAAAATTCCGGCACTGGCATAGGACTGTATAACTGCAAAAATATCATAGAAAACCACTCAGGAACTATTGAAATGAAAAGTGATGGTATTGGTGAAGGAAGTGAAACAAAAATTAGGTTTTATCTAAGTTAATAGTAACCATAAATCGTTAAACAATAAAATGAGCGAAACAGTAAATACCAATGTTCTGGTAATTGACGATGAGGAAATGATAAGAAATAATATTGAAGAGATATTAATGCCTGTCATAAGTAGCGATACCGCAAATGTCAACAAGGCTGCAGACATTTTGTTCGGTGGTACTATCCCTATTGTAACTTCAAGGAGAAGTAGCATGCCAGCTTTCAAAGTGAAGAAAGCTTCTAGTGGCATGGAAGGCTTAGAGATGGTGAGATCAGCATTGGCGGAGGACAACCCTTATGCTGTTATATTTCTGGATATGCGCATGCCTGTTTGGGATGGACTTGAAACAGCAGCACGTATCAGGGAATTTGATAGCAAGGCCGAAATTATATTTGTAACTGCTTTTAGCGACCGTTCCATAGAGGATATCATTTCAATAGCCGGACAGAATGTTGGATACCACTGTAAGCCTTATGCCTCAGAAGAGATTGTTCAAATGGCTACGAAAGCTGTATCTGATTACAATAAATTGCGCAATTTGGAGAAGCTTATTGATGTAATTTCTTCTATCAACCTGGATGAACAACAACTAACACTTCTGTTAAAAAATATACTGGACCAACTGGCCACTTATGTTGAAACGGATATTGCAATCATGGGTAAGTTACATGATGATGACACTTATGAAAAGATGTTTGCCATAGGAGCTGTCGAAGAGAAGATTAATATACAAGAACTCATTCAACGTATCAAAAGTATACCTATACCTCAGGGAGCAGTAATGCAAATAGATGAGGTGGTTTTTGCTAAAGTAGAAAGTTATACAGTTTTTGCGGCTCTCAAAAAAAATGAGAAGCTGATTACCGAAAAGCTCTATTTACTAAAACTTTTTATACAGAGCAGTGCCAAGGCCATTCAAAATGTGCATTTGCAGGAGCAGCTTTTACAAAGAGAAAAGCTATCGGCAATTGGCAGTGCAATGGGTATGGTGATGCACGATTTACGTTCTCCGATTAATAATATCCCTTTGTTAACAGCGCTTCTCCGAGAAGGAGGTATAGAAAGCCAATGGATAGATATGATTGACCAATCAGCAGCTCAGGCTTCAGAAATTTTCGATGACTTTCTCGATTTTTTAAGGGATGCAACGGTTTATAAAGAAAGGATTAATGTCGCTGAACTTGTTAGCACCACTATGAAGTTGATGGACGTAAAGCCAGCATTAGCTCAATTGAATTTGACAAAGAATATCCCCCTTGATATATTCATACAAGGCGATGAAAGTAAATTACAGCGATCAATTATCAACATATTGAATAATGCGACAGATGCACTGGCTTATTATCATACTGAAAATCCAAGTATCAGTATCTCAGCCTCTGCAGAAGAGAATACTATTGTCATAATAATTAAGGACAATGGCCCCGGTATTCCGATAAGCATAATGAAAAATCTTTTTGAACCATTTGTTACAAAAGACAAAAGTGTTGGTACCGGATTGGGGCTGGCTATTGTAAAACAATATATACTAGCACATGGTGGCAGTATCATAGCTGAAAACAATAATGGCGCTGTATTTACCATTACGCTTCCTAAAACCTAGAGTGGGAAAAGCATTCGCTCTTAAAAATGCACACACAAAACTATAGTTCCCGCCATAAAACATACCTTGGCAAAACAAAATAACGTATATTCTATTGTGCTGAATGTCACAAAAAACGGGTTCAGTAGCCTAATGAATATTTCTTTTCCCACTTGTTGACGGTTGGCTATTAGATATAAAAATCTATTTCATATTATTAGCCATGGAGATTTTGAGCACTCGTAGTGTCAGTGTATCCGGCTACCTACAGAACTTCCGAATAAACAACAGGTGATATTCATAATTAAAAAATAGTCATTAGCTTTGAATTAAACCAATTTTAAACGACTATGAGATACAAGAGCTGTTCTGAATGTCAGCAACCATTTTGTGACCTTCCTTTTCTAGGCGAGGACCGACGACGTGCTTTTTGTTGGTTTTTGATAAATGAGGAGGTTGATAAAGCTGTACAGAAAATTATAGAAAGGGTCTCGAAACGTAAAGAAAGACATATTGATATCGCTAACTCGCAGTTAAAAAACTTCCTCCATTTCTCGAGAAATTGACCACTATTTTTTAATTGATTACATCCCTTTAATTTCTTATGGGAGATATGTTTGGAGAGGAAGTAGTCTAATTTATTATAGTCCTCTGAACACACCTGTATAAACATAAGGCAAACAACTATAGGTTTTCTGTCCAAGATTCGTCTCTAAGGTGCAATTCAGTTTTCTATTTTCTTCAAGTCGGTTTAGCTTTGCTTCATCTATTTTGTTCCTAACATTTAAATCTTCATATCGTACACCTTTAACCACTTCGTTTGGTGTCAATGTTTTTAAAACAGGTAAAGGGAGATTATTGAAGTAGTCAAGCATTATAGGGAGGTCTTCGCGCAAACTTTCGCAAGATTTTATTTTGAACTTTTTCAGGACAACCCGTTTGAATTTTTTGTTCCAAGCTTCGATCATATTGTTGCTTTTGCGAGTGCTATAATTGGCAACTATCTTTTTGATTTTTGCTTTACCGAATTTAATAAGGTCATTTACATAGCCATGATTTTCAGGGCCATCATCACAATACAATTCGAAAGGTGTATCAACTAAATCAAACTTAGTAATTACTTCTTCTAAGTTCTTTGCAACCATTATTGATTTGCTTGAATATGCAGCAATAGCACCTAAAACGTTTCGTGAGTAATTGTCCATTATGAAGTGGATGTATACACGTTCACCATTTGAACATCTTACAATTGTGCTATCCATATGAAGTATCTCAAAGACTCTATTCGCAACTACTTTTTTAAGTTTTACATGTTCTTCTGTATCCCTTTTTTTTGGTACAATACCTCTAATTTGCCTAACATACTTGGCGAAGGTATTTCTTGAAATAAATAAACCATTACGTTGCGCTTCTGACCATAAGTGATTAACAGGTAAGTTCTGATAGTTTGGATCGTTAGCGTACTTTTTGATTTGATATTGCTCGTATAGAGTAAGTTGACATGGGCAGAGTTTCATACAAGATTTCGAAACTGAAGCATTGCACTTGCCTGCTACACTTAATCTGAAGAATTTTTGACTAGAGATTCTAAGTCGTTCAGTAATTGTTTCAGGGGATAAGAAGTTAGTTGCACTCATATATGCTGCTAATACTTTATCCTTATGGTTGTTAATGAGTTGGTCTCTTATTCCTGTACTATCGATAATATCGTTCAGGCAATCAAGGAGTACATTCAGACCTTCTACTGAATACAAATCTTGTTTCATAATATGCATTTTATTGGTATTTCAAAATTAAATACAGAACTCTGGATAAAATGCAATATTTATTAATAAAAAATCGAATAGCTCTTTTAAGGAGTTTTGGTTATACATCCTACAGAAGATCCGTAAAAGCAACAGGTCATATTCATTATCAACCTAATGGGAGGTTAAACTAGTACCAAAGTGCCTGATTGATTTGCATTCGCAGTTATTCAAAAGTAACCTTTATATTCATATTTAAATATGTGTAAACTTTGAGAAGTTTACGGTTTTTTTTACAATTGGGAAATTTCCATTTGAACTCATTGTCTCTTTTGACTAGCACCATCGCAGTTGTGATAACTCCCATCAAATGAATAGTTACCACCCGTGAGTGTGAAGGAGGTGTAGTCTTATCAATTAAAGAAGCATTAAATACAAAATACTGGACATCGATTTTTAGGGCTCAGAGTTTGAACTCAAATTATAACACAATTTGCAAGTCTTGGATTCGAGATAGGTATTCTCTTGAAACTGATTAAATTTAAGTTGTAATTAGCCTGATCCTATGCCAACACAACCTGAAATCTTGTAAATTTGAAACGATAATAACAATCTAATAAGTAAATGAATTGGCAAAGGAAATAATAGGAATACCGCAACATCTATTACGCAATCGTTTGGGTCAACCTGTACATTTTGAATTAATAGAGTGGGGTGAAGTTCATAATTATGATTTCTTAAAAGCACATCGACATCAATTCTATGAAATTTTGTTTTTTGCAAATGGTAATGCACGTCATGATATTGATTTCAAAACTTACAAAGCGACAACCGGAGCTATTCACTTTGTAGCGTCAGACAATGTTCATTTGGTACTGAGAAATAAAAATTCCGTAGGATATAGTTTACTTTTTACCACTGATTATTTTAGTGATGACATTATTGGTCAATTACCTTTTGCTAAAAGCAATCCAATACTACATCCTAATAAATCAGATTTTAAAAGACTATATGATATTGCCAGTCAAATCAAGGCCGAGCTAAGTAATAATCAAAACTATTCATCAAGTATTATTAAGGCTTCTATGGAGATAATTGCCTTTTATTTAATCAGAATTTTCCAAACTGGGGCTAAGAGTGATGATGTTAGTTTGCTGCCTGAGCATATCAAAACATTTAAGCAATTAGTTAAGGGCAATCTGTTAAAGCATTATTCGGTTGAAGAGTATGCCGACAATCTTGGAATATCTTCGAAGCATCTGATTGAACTATGTAAAAAGCATACAGGGAAAACACCGCTTAAGTATATTCAGGAACAAACCATTTGTGAAGCTAAACGGCAATTGTTTCATACCAATTTTTCGGTTAAAGAGATTGCTTACGGTTTAGGATTTGATGACCCTGCGAATTTTTCTAAGTACTTTAAATCCTTTACAGGTTACAGTCCTGCTGCATACAGAAAAGGCAACAGGTAAAAAGATTACAAGTCAAACCGAGTTCTGTCCATTGTTTGAAGAACCATGTCGATTTAGTTTTGTAATAATTAATCACCCAAAACTATCGCCATGAAAAAATTAATCACCCTAAGCCTTTGTCTTTTGTTATTTAATGCTACTTATGCCCAATTAAGTAACCTTGATTTCGAAAATTGGGATACAAATCCCTCCTCATTAAAACTCTATCCTAAGGATTGGCTTTTGATGAAAGATTCCTATTGCAAACAGTCTGCCAAAGCACAAAGCGGTAATTATGCGCTGATGGTAAGCGTTTGGTATTACTATGTCAAAACAAATGTGATACGTAGAGAAGCCATCAGCGAGAAACCTATGGCTCTTTCGGGTTACTATACTTATACAGATAATGTCGTTAAATCGTTATCAGCTTCTGAGCCAATAAGCGATACGGCTTTGGTCAAAGTATATCTAACACATTGGGATAATGTGTTTAAAAGAAATGATACTGTTGGTCAGGGGAATTTATTCTTATTTCAAAGCTCCGAGTATAGTTATTTCTCATGCCCTATACATTATAGCAGTACTGTAACTCCCGATTCTGTTAGCATCATTTTTGACCCGTCAATTGTTAGACGTTATGAAGATGGAACATATTTTCAATCAATTTCTCCGTCGGGCGAATCTTCATTTTTGACGATTGATAACCTTTCATTAGAGTCAAGTTCAAAGATAGAGGAGTCAGAGGTGAGGATGGAAATAAGCGTTTTCCCGAATCCGACTTTTGATTATCTGAACATAGCATACAAAGACAATGAACCTCTTTCGTGTGTTATTACAGATATTGTTGGGAGTGTTTGTCTTTCAACAGAATTAAAGACAAGTCGTAGTCATCTTAATTTAACTGCATTGCCTTCCGGTGTTTATTTATTGAAAATTACTAATGCAAACAGTAAATTAATTTACTATTGTCAATTGGTTAAAATCTGAATTTGATAAGAATGTGGAGTTCCTCTAATTAAAGCTAAAGCTCTAAAGTTTATCTGGATTTAAAAACATAAAAAACCGTTATTAGAGTGCTTTTTGTATTTGCTATCGTTTGAACAATCTTAAATTAGTCTGGTAGTTCTCGTCACACTCACAACAATCAAGATATCGAATTCTATAAAATTGTTGATACTTTATATTTAAGGAACGAGATTTGCTACAAGAGACTATGAGCTTTCAATAAAACACTCAAACTGGTTTCGGCAGGCCATTATTTCAGCCAATTACTGATTTAGCGTAACAAATTATGGCATTTCGAAAATTGTTCACGTTAATCCATGAACTTAAACTTGTACAACACTATGTTCATACAGGAAAGGATAAAAGAAGGTACAGAACGTTTGTTCTGACCGGATTTCTGCTTGAAGAAAATATTCTGCACTTCTTAGTCGTACTTAAAGAGGATACTCAATTGAAGGCGAGTATTCGATTATTTAAACAGTCTTCTGATAAAACAGCGCTGATTCTAATAAGTCAGGATGTTATCATACCGAAACTTGTAGCTTTAAAGCTTAAAGAAAATGAATTTTATTTCCAGTTTAAGGAAGAAAGCTACTTTGTAGGTTTATTTATTGATCGTTCCATTTCAAAATATACAGGAAAACTATCCTAAGTAGTCGAAATTCTTCATTCCGTATTTCTGAAAAACAATACACTTAAAGCGAACTGAAGTTTATTAGCTTTGCGTTTGATGCAAAAAGCCATTGTCATACTAATGATGTTTTTTCTTGGTGCGGGATTAACCCAACCAAGCGGATACATCCAGTACTTTAATTTGCACGAAAAGTATGCACAATGTAGCCTTGAAGACCATGACCTTAATCCTTTGGATTTTATTTTTGAGCATTTACTGAATCTTGAAACAATAATTAATTTCATAGAGGGTGAACACGAATATGAAGCAGGTGACCATCCCCATGAGCCATTTCAAACTGCTGCTCAATCCATTTCACTGGTATTGATAACACCGCCCAATTCTATTCAAATTGATTTAAATAAATGTCAATACTTCTTTAGCGAAGAAGTGAAATACGCCTTTTCCAATAAGGGCTTTTATCTGTCTAATTTTCAAGACAATATTTTTCGTCCCCCCATCTTTGGTTAAGTAATCGTAGGAAGAACTTCCTTTTACACCTTTTCACTTAGTCATAATATGCGAATTCTGGCTAAGAGAATAACCGTGTATCAATCAATATTCTCTTTACATTTAAATACTCCTTTCTAAATAATGAAACCATTTATAATAGCTATACTCTTATGTATAGCACAATATACCTTTGCTCAAACAAAAACGGCTACAGTTTCTGGGCTTGTAAAAGAGCAAAAAACACTTGCAGTATTTCCTTATGCAAATGTTATACTCAAAACAGAAAAAGATAGCTCATTTATTATGGGTACTGTTACCGATGATGACGGTAGATTCTCATTAGCCAATGTAAAAAGTGGCAGCTATTTCTTGGAAATAAGCTACTTCGGATTTCTAACCAAGCGAAAAGGTTTGCTTGTCGGTCATTTGAGCCAATTTCTTGACTTGGGAACAGTTACTCTTTCAGAAAATGAACAACTTTTAAAAGAAGTAATTGTTAATAAAAAGCAGGATGAAGTTTCTGCAAAAATGGACAAAAAAAGCTTCAATATCTCTTCTAATATCAGCCAGACTGGTGCATCTGTAATGGATGCTATGAAAAACCTACCCGGTGTAACGATCCAGGACGGTAAAGTTCAATTTCGGGGAAGCGATAAAGTAATGGTGCTGATTGATGGCAAGCAAACTGCACTGACAGGAATTGGTGGACAATCAGGCTTGGATAATATTCCGGCCTCAGCAATTGAATCAATTGACATCATCAATAACCCTTCTTCCAAATTTGACGCAAACGGTAATGCAGGAATTATCAACATAATCTACAAAAAGGAGAAAAAAGAGGGTTTCAATGGCAAGATTGGCTTTACGGGCGGATTAGGAGCATTATGGATAAAAAAGCAAAACTATCCTGATGTACGACCCCAATATCAAGCAACACCCAAATTAAACCCTTCCCTTTCACTCAACTATCGAAAGGATAAAGTAAATCTGTTCTTTCAGGCAGACAACCTCTATACGCACACCCTTAATAAAAATGAATTCGTGGATAGGGTTTATGATAATGGTAATGTAATCAGGCAACAGACTAAAAGGAATCGCAATACAAGCATCATAACAGGAAGAACGGGTATTGATTGGTATAAAAATGAACATAACACCATAAGTCTGTCGGCTTTGTTTAGCAGTGAAAAAATACTGGATAACGGTGACCAACCATTCTTTAATAACGATTTGTCTCAAAGGTTACGATTATGGCAATTCATCGAAGATGAACTTAAAACAACTGTGACTGCGTCAATGAGTTGGCAATATAAGTTTCAGCAACCGGGTCGTATTCTTAATATAGGTGCGAATTATACTTATCACAGGGAGAATGAGCAATACTTTTTCACAAATACGCTTCCATCCTATATTGGATTAGACTCATTCAAATTACTCTCTGATGAACATGTAGCAGATTTGACAATAGACTATATCCAACCTTTGAAATATGGACGTATTGAAGGTGGAATGAAATTCCGTCAACGCTATATTCCTGTCAATATGCGATTCATTCCTGGCTTCAATTCACCATTAGACTCCAACGCAGGAGGTTGGGCAAACTATATGGAAACAATACCTGCATTATATGGAAATTACATTCTGGAAAGTAAAAAACTGGAAGTAGAAGTGGGACTAAGAATTGAATATGTGACGGTGCAATATGATGTTAACCCCAACCATAATACCTACAAAAGTGATGGTTACAACTATACACAACCTTTTCCCAATTTGCGTTTTGGCTACAAAATAGATGACAGAAATCGGCTATCCCTTTTCTATAACCGAAGGGTTGACAGACCTAATGAAGTTGACATTCGCATATTCCCCAAATATGATGATGCTGAGATTATTAAAGTAGGAAATCCCGCACTTCGACCTCAGTTCACCAACACTATTGAATTGGGATATAAATCCAGTTGGTCTGATGGCTACTTATTTATTTCTGTTTATCACAAAATGATGGATGCTACTATCACCCGTATTGCCAGTACTTTTCAGGGAAGCAATCTGATTTATAATATCTTTCAGAATGCAGGTAAAAGTTACACAAGCGGGACAGAAATATTCATTACTCAGAACATCAATAAAATGCTCTTACTGAATTTGAGCTTCAATGGATATCGAAATACAATTGAGGCCTTTACTGTTACCAATAAATATCCAACTGAAAATACCTTTTCTGCAAAGAAGCAACAGATATATTCAGGTAATGTAAAACTGAATAGCACATTTCACTTACCAAAACAACTAGACCTGCAAATTACCTCAATTTACTTGGCTCCTGATATCATTCCGCAAGGTAAAATCTACGAACGATTCTCAATTGATATAGGTTTGAAAAAGAGCATTCAAAAGGGCAAAGGAGAAGTTTATTTTAATGCTACAGACATAGCCAATACCTTAAGGACAAAAAAGGAATTTCAGGCGGATGGTTTTAAATATACCTCTACTGATTTTTACGAAACACAGGTTTTAAGATTAGGGTATAGCTATAAGTTTTAACAAGCACTTGTTCTTTAAAAATTGGAAAAGGAAGACTGCTTTTAGTTAAGGATTCTAACGACTCTGGAGCAGCTACAGAAAATAACCTAATAATTTTCTAGATGGATAGTATGGGAAGAAACACACGAACTAGAAAACTAAGGTTGTTTGAATCATCAACTATTATACCTTGATTCTTTCTTCTTGAAATGCATCGTCCTATTTACAGTTTATTTTTCTTTTTGAAAGCGAAGAAATACCTAAGTGCTAAAAGCAAAAAATATCCAACCCCAATGCGAAAGACGTGTAGTAACATATTGGATACCAGAGTACCTGGCTTGCGGGTCACTTTACCGATTTTATACCTTTTGCCATTTTTATGTTGGGGGTTTTAATTAATGAACAGATTTCTTACGGAAATGCTCGCAAAAGTTGGCAACCATATTGTCTATTTATTTAGTTTATTATAAAAAATGAAAGTCTCTCTCAGAGCGACTTTCATTTTTTGCAGGAGGAACAGTTTAAGGAAATGTTGCAGTTCAATTAGAGTTGTATCCTTTTTAATTTGTCTTTAAACATCTAATGAATAATATGACCTTTGATGATTTATAATTTAAAAGCAATAGATTTGATTAGAGCATTAACAAATCATTTTAGCATCTTTGCTTTCCGATTTATCCTAAAAGAAATCATTAGGGAAAAGAGTAGACCCCAAACAAGTTATATGCAACCCTACCAAAATACCGTGTTACAGTCAAACCCCAGAAAAGAGGACAATGAAATTAATAAGTAACATAGATAAATTTGGGACGGCTGGACTTTTCTTGACAGCGGTATTTTCACCTTGCTGTTTTCCACTTTTTGCATTTGCTGCTTCAGCACTTGGGCTTGGAAGTTTTGAATTTTTCGGAGGGTGGACAATGTGGATTTTTCAAGCAATGGTTTTGATATCAGTTGGCGGACTTTACATTTCGTATAGAAGACACCATTGTATGTATCCTTTATTAGTTGCTATTCCAAGTGGACTTTTGATTTTTTATGCGTATCATATTAACGACAGTAACTATTGGGCATATTTTCTTTATGCTGGTATGTTTGGACTTCTTCTAGCAACAATTTGGAATTATAAACGAAACAAAATGAACGGAACCGTTGAAACACAATCCACTTTAACCTGCCCAAACTGCGGATACAAGAAAGCTGAAACTATGCCGACAGACGCTTGTGTATATTTCTACGAATGTGAAAATTGTAAAACACGATTGAAGCCATTAGAAGGTGACTGTTGTGTTTATTGTAGTTACGGGACAGTTAAATGCCCACCAATTCAAGCAGGAGAAAATTGTTGCTAATGGACACGAGAGGACTAACAATATAAAATTAAACTTTAAGGATATGCAGACTATCAATTAATGCAGGAAATAATTCAAATAACAACTGAAATAGAAACTAAATATCCCGAACTATGCAATTACTTGAATGAAACCCCCTCATCTAAGATTGCTTCCCTAAAATAATCGGGATGTTCCATGTTCCTCGCAATGAGGGAGATAAAATGATGAGACGGCTTGACTGCAAAGGCTTTCGCACATTTTAATGATGAAGCCAGTCAATTCTACACTTTGTACCCCAACCCTAACAATGGAAGTTTTATAATTAATCAGGCAATTGCTGATGCTAAATCTGTAAATTTGAAAGTATAAATGTTTTAGAACTTAGATGGTTGGTATTCCCAAAAAAAAACTTCCTTAAGCAATATTGCAAAGGAGATGGTAATAAGCCAGTATATAAAAAGTAGATAGAAACAACATGAGAAAGATAGATATGATTGAAGCAATTCACGACAAAACAGGCATCCCCAAAGTTGATGTTTTAGTGACATTAGAGACTTTCTTTACAGAAGTAAAGCAAACCGTTTTCTTAGGTGAAATCGTTTCAATTCGTGGTTTTGGTAGTTTTGCCGTTTTGAAACGTAGAGCCAAAATTGGAAGAAATATCAGTGCAAAAACCTCGTTAGAGATACCGGAACATTACATTCCGAAATTCAAACCGGCAAAGGAGTTTATGGTGGCAATGAGAAGTGTCAAAGTGAAATAAGATTAGTGATGAGAAGGAGTATAAAAATAGTGATATCAATACAAGTTTGATATGCTGTTGTGTGGTAATAAACTATCTGGAAGTAACCATTAATAATGCTTATCCAAATTGTACCCGTAACCAGTTTTTCGAAGCTCAAATACTAGGAGTTCTTATCATACAGATATTTGACAAGCTCGGCATACAGCCAATCAATATATCCAGACAGGACTTCAGTTACCGTTTTTAAATCTGCACCTGATTCTATCTTCAATCCATCTGGAGTTACCAGTATTTTATGTCATTTCGATAATACGAAGGAACTTTCGAAGTATTTTTCTGTATACAAATCCCGACAAAACATTTCTTTATCAACAATTTTCAATTTTTCGTTCCTTACATTGGCTTTATTAATAAAATAATTAAGGTCATAGGCTGATGTATTATCGGCAGGGAATCCAACAATGTCTAAGACTATATCAAGTATGTTAATAGATATATCCGATAAGTGAACTATAGTTGCTTCAGATAAATTAATTCCTTTTGATTCTAATTCACGAAACAAAGTTTCTTGTTTATACCCTTCTAACAGCAATCTCAATAAGTGTTTTTTCATAAGAAACTATTTTGGCTTGCAAATATCACTTCCTTTATTGAAAACTAACACTTAAGGATTCGACAGGTTGGTTCATTAAAGATTGACACAGTTAAATATCACCGACTCATAGAATACTATTTACCCAATGGTATTTATAGCCAGTGAATGAAAATCGAAATAATTAATTAAATTTGTTCCGGTACTTTTCTAATGATTTGGTTTGTTATTGCAAAGCGCTAACTGTATTCCTCGGAAGGTTTTACAGTTAGCGCATTTTTTTGAAATCATTTCAATCGGTACAGCATAACCTTTCTTACACTGAAATAGTTTTGTACAACGAGAATAGATTAATTTTCGTGAGAAAATCCGGATTTCGATTGATTTTGAGGAAATAATATCAAAACTTCAGACACTTCTTGAAACCAAAACTTTATTTCATTCTTATAAACCAAAGGTAAATTTATATGAATTTAGAGATTTTGCCAATTAACATACACTGAATAATCAGTACTAAGCATTAATTTTATTGTCCATAAAATGAAGCCTTATGCGTGATAAAAAGCGATTGAAGATATTACTTCAAACATTGGATGATTGCCTTAATGACGAGAGTAATTACAAAAAGGTTGAGCATATAATTGTGAGTGAAATTAACTTTATTAGAAATTCAGCCAAACCTTCACAAAACAGCGAGCAATATATATCGAGCCTTCTAAAAATTTACAAGGAAATGGAGTATTATGCTGTTGAGAAAAAAGAATATAATAGCCCCAATTTATATACTTTTAATTCTTTGGTTGATAGTTTCATAGATGTACTGTTAGTCCAACTTTCTTCTGAGCCATTTGCATCCTAAGCTGATAATTCAAGCACATTGTTTGGACAGAAGAGAATTTTAATACAACTATAATTTTGCGGACCAACAAAAATCTGTTACCAAATGAATTTTTAGTACAATAATTCTTCTGGTGCTCCCACTTTAAGGAGTGCTGGCGGCGCTTAAAAGTTTGTAACTTTGAAGTCATATTTAAGCCTATGTAGCAGCCAGCACTAGTTGCACAGGGCAGATTGTAACGACTAGCATTATCTATAGTTTCAAAAAGATAAAAATGACAGACAAAGGCGACACCGCTATCTTTCAGGAAGAAATACAGAAACGGATTGCCGTACCTGAGGGGCAGTTTGAACAGTTTTTAGCGCTATGGGAAATCAGAAGATTTGGCAGAAATGAAGTTATTCTGAAAGCGGGCAAGATTCCGGCTTTTTCTATTTTTGTTTTAAAAGGGTGTCTCCGACAATTTATTATCAATGGAAAAGGAGAAGAATCAATTGTTTATTTTGCCGAGGAAAGACATTTTATCGGTGACCTGGCTGCATTAAGAAGCAAAACCAAATCTATATATACATTTCAGGCCATCGAAAAATGCGAATTGCTAACGATAAGTACTGAAAACTGGGAACAGGCGTTTATCGAATTTCCTTGGTGGGCGGAAGCGCATCTGAAAGGGTATCAAAAATGGGTCATTCATCTGCAACAACAAATGGTCGGCCTGCAATCGTTAACGGGTGAGCAAAGATATTTGAACCTGTTACAGGCAAAACCCGGATTATTTCAGCGCGTGCCCCAACATTTTATTGCCTCGTATCTGGGTATCAGCGCAGAGCGCCTGAGCCGTATCCGAAAAAAAATGGCCGGCCAATCCATTTCTTGACTTTAGTCAATATTCCAGAAACACACCATGCTATAGTTTTGTGTCATCATTTTAAAAATAAAATTATGGCAGAAAAAAAAACAGTGCTCGTAGTTGGCATAGATCCACACCTGATTGACTTTTCAACGCAGGAATTTGCATCAATTCCTGGCCTTAACGCCGAAAAAGTGGAGTCGGGCATTAAAGCCTCTATCCATCAACTCGAAGGGCTTGGATATGAAGCACACTTGTGTTGGACTGATTTTGGCGAGACCGCTGTAGAGGTAATTAAAACCCGGTTACTGGAAAAGTCTTTTGATTGTGTGATTATCGGTGCGGGTATCAGAAAGCCGGAATCGAATTTTATATTTTTTGAAAAGGCCATCAATATTATTGTTGAATGTTCTCCTAAAACCCGAATTTGTTTTAATACGAACCCCACCGACACTGTGGCTGCCGCTCAACGCTGGTTGAGTAATTAAAAAGTAAAATCAAAAATGTACAATATGAAATACGCAAAAAAACTACTTATACTTACCGCTTTAAGCTCAATTACAATGACGAACACTGCATTTACATCGTTAAAGAACGGCAAAGTACTAATGATTGTTACACTGGAAGTGAAAAACTTTACAGTCTGGAAAAAAATGTTTGATTCGGGCGCCTCTGTGCGGGAAAATGCCGGAGTAAAGGTAATCAGTATCAGTACTTCCCTGGAAAATGAAAACCAAATTGTGGTTATTGAAGAGGCTAAAAGTGCTCAGGCAGCGCATGATTTTTTACGTGTTCTGCAATCAAAGCAAAAAGACGGAGATATGTCGGGACTGGATGTTAAGTTA
Organism: Bacteroidota bacterium; assembly: GCA_040387755.1. GTDB lineage: Bacteria > Bacteroidota > Bacteroidia > Chitinophagales > Chitinophagaceae > Rurimicrobium. The sequence continues at coordinate 676,903 of JAZKDB010000001.1, forward strand.
TATGACATAAAAGAATAGCAAGAAAAAGTTCGATTTGTTACTATTAAAATGGCTGACCTTTCATATAAGGTCAGCCATTTTAATAGTATAAACAAAATAGCCAGAGTTTTATAAAAGTGTGTAAATTGCATTAAGACCTTCCACATGCTATGAGTAAATGCTCTTTTTCTCCTGATGGGGCTTGTTTTTCCCTTCGAATTTGTACAATTCTAAAATATTAATTAGGATTTTTTACTTGCAATACCCTGATTATCAGATTTAATATTGACCAAGGGAAAATGCTTTTTAAAACCGAGTATTTTTCCCCGCCGACTAATATGCTTCGTGTGTTACGTTTGACCCGAAACTGAAAAAAGAAGATTTTTTTTAAATTTAAAATGACTCTTCGCAAATTTGCTACAGTAGCTCCATAAATTAAACATACTGTTTTACAAAATTTGATGAAAATGCCACTACTTTTTCTTTTGACAGTGAATTGTTTTTGAAGAAAAACAAAACTACTTTAGCCTTTATCCTTTGATGATTGTACATAAATGAATTACTTTAGCCGCAAAAAAAAGAGTATAGAATAACAGACGAAAAATAGAAGTATCAAAAATAATTTGCGTTTAGCGAATACAAAGCTGCAACAGAAATCTTAGACACATTTCAGACTCACAGCAAGTATCTACTAAACGCCTACGGTTTTTACCGTGGGTGTTTATGTATTGCTTGTGAGTCGGGCCCGTCTAAGAGCCTCTGTTGCGAGTGAGTACAGAAGGCATCCACGGTAAATACCACTTGATAGTAAAACAGGAACAAGGAGGTGTGCAAAATGGGTGAAATCATTAAAGTGATTAGGATAAATCATTCATTCAAATTTTAAAAGCACACCATCTTTTATGTTTAAAAAATTACTATTCGGAATAGTTGCCATTACAGCACTGTTCCATTCCAAGTCCAAAGCCCAGATATCAGACAGTTCCAGCGGATTTGATTGCAAATTACCAGTCAGTTTTATCGAATCGATGACCATTGATTCCCCGGGACACGGAGCAAGCTCAGCCATCACATTACCCGCATCCTTTCCCGTTGCTGCAATAGATACCTGCGGAAAGTTTCGCATTTTCTACGCCGATGCAGAGTTAGCCCCCGGAACAGGTATTTACAAAGGTTTTGCCGATGCCACCTTGGGTACTACCCGGCGCAATACCATGTGTGCCGCCCTCAATTATATCCAATCCCGTATTGACTTCAGCAGCCTTGCAGACAGCGAGTATGTGCGCCTCTATGTAGATACATCCTGCAGTTCCGCTTTTCCTGCTGGCAAACATTATATCAGCGGCTTTAGTATGTATAGCTTTCTGGCTATAGCTTCTCCATATCATGCCCCTATGGGCCCGGGAGATACCGTCAATGGTTTTGTTCATGATTTTATCACATCAGGCACAGACCCTAATATGGGTGATTACCATGGCTACCTCAAAATGAATTTTGACAGTGGCTATATACCTTCCACGCCTCGACCTATCCTTTACAATAATGGATTGGGAGACCCTGATTGTACAGAGTTTGATTTGTTTTCTGTCCTGACCCACTATGTGACCCATACCATGGGCTGGTTTTCGTGGTCTGACTCCTTACATACAGGTGTAGGAAGTCTCGGTCATTATACCAACTATGACCTTTCACTTCATAAAACACCCTGGATGAAACTGGCTGTTAACCCATTTGCGTCTATTACCAAAGTCTTCCCCAGTTCACCTGTTTTTGCAGCCGATTATTGGGTCAATGGCAAGCTACCACCCGATAATTATCCTGTCGAGTCAGCCTCTCCATCCCATTTAATCGGAGGCTTTCATAGAGGAGGCTCTTCAATGTCCTATTATTACAACAGAGTAAGCCCGGGAGAATCGTTTGACCATCTGATGGGCGGTGCCTTCCATCAGGGAGCAAAGAAAAGAGTATTGCTCAAAGGTGATTGGGAAACACTGCATGATAACATAGGCTATAATTACAACGGCAGCTTTGCCGCAGACAGTGCAGTAGTAATTGCCAATCATCTGCCTCATTCTGTAAAAATGGGGGCAGACACCATGAACAGGCTGTTTTACTTTTATTTTGTCCAGTCTATGCCGGAATATATCCCAGCCGATTACAGTATTAAGAACGATGTGGGCACTAGTGTGACGATAAACTTAAACTCACTGACCGATTTGCAGGATGCCGATGGTGATTCCATATCTATCTACCCCGGCAGTATCGTCAACTTCAGGGGATGTGGTACCGGAGGCAACAATCATAATCTGCTTAGTGTAAGCAATAGTGGCAAGACCATCACCTATACACCCCGTGCCAATTTCTACGGACGGGCACAGTTTGGCATAAATTTGTACGACCAAAAAGAGAAAGGAGGCTTTGTCGTGTTCACGGTTGATGTAACGAAGGGCAATAATGTAAGTGTGAGTACAGGAGACAATATGGCCTTGAACGGAGATTTTGAAGAGGGCTCTGAAGTAAAGACAAATGATACCAATCTGCATATTCCCAATAGCGTTTTTAGAAGACTGGAACTGTCTCAGCATATGTCGGACAGTCATCCCTATGAATATAGCAATGCACATTTTGGTACCGCTATCAGAAATTCCTATAAAGCTTGCCTGATCACTCCTTATACCTTATATGATTTTGGACATGAATGGAATGTTCTGAATTTTAGCGGATCCTATTTTGGAGGAACCTATACCGCTCCAAATCCCTATCTGGGAGTGGGTAACCGTTACCAACCCATCGCCACACATCCTGCCACTTTCTATCTGGCAGATACTTTATTGAGCTGCCATCGCTATTTGTTAGAGTTTGATGCCGTCAGAACATTATCCGACGATACCGTTGTTTTTGCTTATCCGAAATATGATTCCATTATTATCGGATTTGGCAGGGATACCTTCTTCAACCCTACGAACAGGTTGTTTTACACTACCATGAAGCCTTATCCTACGGATAGCATCACAGTAGGAACATGGAAACATTTTTCCATTCCCTTTACCTATTGCAGGGATTCTTCTGCCAATATTTTAACCCTGTACATAAAAGGTCTGAATGGATATGCACCACCACAGATTATCGACAACGTAAGCCTGAAAGCAACTACCGAGCCTTTGAGCTTTAAGCTTAAAGACACATCCATAGGCACATGCAGCCGTAGATTGTTTTCTGATTTGTATGATTTGGGATGTTCGTCCTTCAGCTACGAATGGCGAAAATTGGGCGACGCAACTGTTATTGCCACCACAGCCTCTATTGATGTATCCAACACTACCGAAAATAGCTACATACTCAGTATCAGCGATGGCTGCTCCACAGGTTACGATACCATCACCCTTGCTCCATGTCCTTGCTCGGTGGGTGCAGTATTTGGTGCTACGATTGATAGTATACTGCCGTCCACACTTTCCACTTCTCTAAGTTCAGGCTTTTACCACCTTACTGCTAACCTCACGGTGTCAGGCAGTCCCACCTTTAGCAATGCCATTATCCTCATAGAGCCTGATGTGAAAATTACCGTGGATAATGATGCCTTTCTGACACTGGACAATTGCCATCTGCTCACCTGTCCCGACACCAACAAGCTATGGGAAGGTATAGAACTGGCCAGCAGTGCAGGCATATCAGGAAGGATAGAAGTAAAGAATAACAGTCTGATAGAAGATGCAGAAATAGCGATTAAAGCTGTTAACCCATTGCCCTCTGCAACGATGCCTGCAGGAGATTTTATCAAAACTGATTCCAGTGTATTCAACAGGAATTTTATCAGTATCTGGATTGAGAATTATAACTCAACAGCTATGTCCGCCTATCCTTTTAAATTCACCAACACGGTTTTCACCTCCCGCGATTTGGATACGTTCAGGGATTACCCCAATGTCTGGCCAAGGGCAGGCAGCCTCACCTTAACCTATAACTGCTTCACTGCTTCACCAACTACTTGTACAGATGCAAGACCGCCCTATCTCTTAGACAGGGAATACGAAAAGATATTGCTCAAGGATGGCAAAGTATGTGGTGATGGCATACATCTGACTAATGTGGGTTATAGCTATACCGCTCCGCCAAATTATTATGAGATAGTAATTGGAGAAGCCACAGACACCAGCCTCAGGAATATGTTTGACAATATGCTTTGCGGTATATACGCCACCAATAGTAATTTGACTGCCTACAACAATGCCTTTATCAACATCAGGTCTTTACCCACAGCTACCAGTACTTATGGCTTTGCCGGATGGAACGGCATGGGTATAGCTTCCTTCAGTGATAATGGCAACCAGCACCGGATGCGGGTATTAGGAGAAGCTGTTTACGGTAACACCGTTTTACGCAACCTGTTCTATGATTGCAGGATAGGTATTTTTGCTCAGGGATTATGGAGCTTCACCGCTACAAAGAACCTATTCCAGACTTCCAATACCACTCCTTCATTAGGCATTTATGCTCCGAGGGGTAATTATCAGTTGGGGATATTTGCGCACAGCAAACGTTTTGAAGTCAATCAGATTGAGGAGAACCTGATGTATAATGTACCTATTGGAATACAGGTACATAACCTTCATGGCAGCGGTTTCAGTTTTGGACAGAACAATATTGTCGGAAACAGGATTTACCAGCAGGCACCCTCGCCATTTACCCACAATGCTGCTTATTATGTCTATCAGGGCATTTCCTTAAGTGCGAATGGGTTTTGGCTCGGTACTACAGGTGCAGCAACAGGTAACAACTATATCAGTTCTAATAACATGATTGATGTGAATAATGGTATAGCAGTTAACGGGCAGAACAAAATGAAGTCAGATGCTATTAACAATTATATCGAATTGTCCAATAATAGCAAAGCACAATACGCGTTCAACTATGCCAACAGTTATAAAGGGCATATTGCAGGCAACAGCATCTATGGCAAAAGTGGTGCGGCAAGCAACGATAAAGCCCGTGGCTTCTATGCTTCGATGACACAAGACATGAAAATCTGCGACAACTATGTGCGTGATATTGGCAGGGGATTTGATTTTGCCAATACCCGTGCGCAAACGGGGACACTCTGGACGAATAACAGGATGGAAAACAACCGAAATGGTTTTGTGCTGGGCAGTGATATTGGCCCGCAGAGTACACCTACACTCTGGACTTTCCCGCCCTCCTCTCTGATACTCGCATCCAACAACGTGTGGGTAGGAGGATCGGGAGCATGGACTGGTGGTAAAAACCAAACCTTTGTAGACTACAACAGTACTGCAGGTGCTCCTGATGTAATGAACTCGATATTGTATGTACGGGCTAGTCCTGCAGACGAGTATCCAACTGTAAATAGCGCCCTCCCGCCGACATTTAGATATAAAACCTCTGGTAGTCCATTAAGTGTCCAAAATACCGCTACAACACTGGCTACCTGTTACGATTATAGTGGAATTGCCATGTCTGTCAGTCCGCTCAGTCATTTGCTGGTAGCCGATACCCTGGGCTATGGCAGCGGCTACTATCCCGCACAATGGATGGGACAACTGGCGCAGTATCAGGCAGGGCGTTGGGATACTGATTTATCTGACAGCTCGGCCTCATTTACCCGCTTTATGAGTGTAGCCACAGGTAGCCGTTTCGAATGGCTGACCAACATAGAAGATGCATTGGCTAATGGAGATACGACCACAGCCCAAGGTCTTTTGGCAAGCCCTGTTTCGGCAGCGGGACGAGTGGTGATAGACCCTGAAGTAGTGATTACAGACTATACTGCGGCCGATTATGTGGTGGACAATTATACTACCTTCTACGAAGTTTATCTCCATTATCTTACTGGTCAGTTCAGCAGCAATGATACAACGCAGCTCAATACGCTCAGCCTGATGTGCCCTGCAAGAGATGGAGCAGTCGTGCATCAGGCAAGGGCTTTCTACGATTATCTTTTGCAGACCCATACTGTTTACGATGATGATAGCTGTATTGCAAATGGACAAAGCACTTACAGGCTGGCACCAAATTCAGAAGTAGAAGGTGGTAAACAATCATATAGCCTGTTCCCTAACCCCAATGTGGGTAGTTTTGTATTGAAACAAAATATACCGTTAAACCAGAACATCCCTGTTAAAGTTTATGATGCATTGGGCAGAATGGTCTATAGCTGTGAGCATCAGTTTAAAGACGGTAAAACAAATGTGCGGTTATTGAATGCCATTTCAGGCTTATATTTGGTATGCATTGGCGATGCTATGGCCAATAATCAGTGTATTAAGTTTACAGTAAAATAGCTTAGATGAAATACTTCATGATTTTTCTATTTACTTGTGTCTGGGGATTTACCCGGGCACAGGTAAATTTTGTTCGCAATCCGGATTTAGAGCAATACAACAAATGTCCTGATGATTGGAATTTAATTTTCGAGGCGAATTATTGGAGTTCAATAATAGATAGCGCATACAAATTTGGTGGTGAATATTACAATAGTTGTAGTAACATTTATTCCGATGTTGCACTACATGTGCCATCAAATGTTGGCTTTTATCAATATCCTCATTCTGACAGTGGGATGGTAGGACTTGTTTTATATAATAACAAATCGAGTTCACCTCCATCCCCTTTACCTTTCGATTATCGGGATTATATGCAGGGTAGATTGTACGAGCCTTTAACTAACGGTAAGACTTATTGTGTTTCTTTTTGGGTGAATATGACAGAAGAGTCCGCTTATGGTCATAATAAGATTGGTGCGTATCTGGATAACGGAGCCATAAATAAGCTGCCACTCCCTTCAGGTTCAGAGGTCACCTCTGTTATCCCACAGGTTTATACCAATGATAAGATTATAGATACAGCTAACTGGGTAAAGATAGAAGGTAGTTTTACAGCTAATGGAACAGAGACTTTTATAAGCATTGGGAATTTTTTCCCCAATAGTGCCGTTGACACTGTCACCACCGATTATTGGATAGGAAGTTACCAATACTCCTATTATCTCGTTGACGATATAAGCGTCATTCCTATTGACCTAAATGCAGATGCAGGAAAGGATAACTGGGTAGAGATAGGCAAGCAGATACAGATAGGAAGAGTAGGAGATACAACTGCTAAAGGGCTTGATTGCAAATGGTATAAAAAGGGAGTGCTGATAGATAGCGGAGCAATTATTACAGTCAATGCCAACACGATGAAAAATGCAATAGATACTTATGTAGTGGTGCAAACGATTTGTGGTTTGGTGAAAACAGATACAGTCACTGTAAAGACAGCGGGTGTGGGTATTCCACTACAAGGTGGCCTTAGGGATGGGTTTGCCATTTATCCGAATCCGAGTGATGGAAATATCACTATTATTAAATCAGGGAATGAATCAGTGAATTTAAAAGGTACGGTGTATGATATGTTAGGACGTATCGTATTTCAGGAATCAATACACTTTTTAGCTAATCAGGTACAAGTCAAAATTGGTATACCTCAAGGCAACTATATACTAGAATTAAAAGACGAATCAGGAAATTCTTATAGGCAACGAATACTTATTCAGTAGCCAATGAAACCAATAATTAAGACGATAAATGAAACAACAGAATATCATTGCTATACCAACCAATGATACCGAATACCAATTTGAAATAAGTACCAACAAAGAGCAATCGTCACAATGTCTTGTGTCTATATCCTTTCTTTCAGGAGAAAGGAATTGGGTTTTGGTATTTGAGGATGAGAAGATGTTGTTCAATTTAGGTATTTGGTATTTCAAACGAAGGGAACTTCCTGAAGCAATATTGCGAGAGGAATCAATTATTAGTGCATTCATAAAAATGCAAACAGAAACAACATGAGAAAAATAGAGATAATTGAAGCAATTCACGACAAAACAGGGATAGCGAAAGTTGATATTTTAGTGACACTTGAAACTTTTTTTATAGAAGTGAAGCAAACCGTTTTCATAGGTGAAACCGTTTCAATTCGTGGTTTTGGTAGTTTTGCCGTTTTGAAACGTAGAGCCAGAAATGGAAGAAATATCAGTGCAAAAACCTCGTTAGAGATACCGGAACATTACATTCCGAAATTCAAACCAGCAAAGGAGTTTATGGTGGCAATGAGAAGTGTGAAAGTGAAATAAGATTAGTGATGAGAAGGAGTATGAAAATAGCGATAGCAATACTTGTATTGATGATGCTGTTGTGTGGAGCTTTTCTGACGTACTTAATCTCTGAGTTTACCTGACAAATTATATCCTCAAACCCATACTAATGCCCCAGAAAATCACCAATGCACGTATACTGTAGGACAACTGTTCATTGTATAGTTATTTTAGTAAGCCCCAAGTAATAAAAATTATTCCCCAGATAGTATTGAATTAGTCCTCAGTTAATCAAAGTTGTAATAAACCCGTAATATTCCTGTATTTTCGCCTGTTTTTTTAAGAAATACTCTAGAAATCAAGTATGGAAAACGGAAATAGTGATGTTGACCCAGAACTAATGATAGACTATTTACGCTTTCGGGTTAAGGAATTGGAATCAGAGCTTAAAAGGGCAAATGAGCTCATAGCAGGCTATCAGAAACCTACAAATGAACAAGTGAATTTCGAAAATATTTCGGTTAATAGTATTAAGGAAAAAGTAAGACCACCAGCAAGATTAATCAAGCACCTGAGCTGGTTGGGCAAAGTGATCTTTGTGCTACAGGCAGAAGGCCGACCAATGAGTGCAGCCGAACTATATGACGAAGTAGATGATCTGGATGGTGAGTTAGGCTTTAAGCGGAATCCTAAAACTTTGCTGTCTGTAGTGTTGCATAAAGCTGTAAAAGAAAAGCGATTGACGCTGCATAAGGTAAAAGGAACCCGTGGCGCTTATTATGCTCTGATAGAATGGACAGATGAAAACGAAAATTTAAATAGTAAACTAAAAGAAAAGCTTTTTTAGAATTAAAGAAGCATCAAGGAATTGCGAAGGAAAGCCATTTGGCTTTCCTTTTTTGTTTGTATGGTTTTTTTACTAAAACACACCTTGTTTTATGTCAGTTGGTGTCAGTTGAGGTACGTTCAGTGCTATTCGCTCCCGTTAAGGTCTGTTGAGGTCCGTTGAGGTATTCTGCTATAATTACTCGTTTCATCTTTGTCTTAAATAGGGATGGAAATAAGAAAACGAGTAACAATTTGAACTAATAAGCCACAAGGCCATATTTTTTAGTTCGCTTTAGTTCCTTTAATGGTCATTAAACAGCATTAATGGTCATTAAGCAGCCATTAACGTCTTTCGTCAAATTCACTCGTTCCATCTTTGTGCTACAAACTTTAAAAACCCAGATAATTGCAGTTACTTATTTAATGATAAGTGATTTTTCAGGAAACAAAGCTTGGCTTAAAAATTATTTATCATTGATAATCAATATTTTATAACTTTGAAAACAGAAATCAGATGAACCTTGAATTAATAGAAAACGTAAAAGAACCAAATCAACAATTAATTGACAGTTATAACATCATAAAGACAGAAAACAGAAAGCAATCCAATCAGGGCATTAGAATTGAAGATGCCAGACAATTGGAAAGCTTCAAAGATTGGGAGGAAGAGAAACTGAATGAATTAGTAACGACTATCAAAAGCTTTTGCCTGATTTCCTTTACTATTTGGAATGAGGCAAAAAAACAGCAAAACAGCAATTTAGCAGCATAACAAGTATAGTGCCGTATCATCTCATTAAATGAGTATATAAATTCAAATAAACAGCAAACACCAGCTATATGGAAATTAATGAACTCATATTATTCAACGGTTTTGCCAAAGGCAAGAGTGCCGCAAGCACCAGAAGTAAGAATGCTGTTATTTATACCCGGGTTTCTACCAAAGAACAGGCAGACAATAACCTTAGCCTTGAAACCCAGAAGAAAGCCTGCTTACAATATGCAGAAAGGAATGGTTATACTGTTATGGAGAGCTTTGGCGGAACCTTTGAAAGTGCCAAGAATGACGAACGTAAGCACTTTAATAGTATGCTCCAGTTTGTCAAGAAAAGCAAACAGAAAATATCACTTATCATCGTTTATAGTGTTGACCGATTCAGCCGTTCAGGTGCAAATGCCATCTATATTGCTAATCAGTTGAAAGAACAGGGTATCAGTGTCCATTCAGTAAGCCAGCCAACAGATGCCAATACAGCAAGTGGCAGCTTGCAACAAAATATACAATTCATTTTTTCGGAGTATGATAACCAACTCCGCAGAGAAAAATGCATGGCAGGAGTAAGGGAGAAATTACTGTCAGGCATATGGTGTTGCAGTCCACCTATTGGTTATGATATTGTAAGAAGCAATGGGCAAAAGAAGATTGTCTGCAATGCCATAGCAAAAGATATCAAGCAAGCATTTATGTGGAAGGCCAATGACCAGCTGAACAATGTTGAAATTCATAAACGTCTTGTGGCCAAAGGCATTAAAATATCGCACCAAAGAGTTTGTGATATGTTCATTAATCCGTTCTATTGTGGTTTAATTACACACAAGGCCCTTAATGGAGAAATAATAGAAGGAAAACAGGAAAAGCTGATTAGCAAAGAACTCTTCCTGAAAGTCAATGGTATTGTAAGCCAAAGGAAGCAAGGTTATAAAATCAAAGAAATCAATGACGAAATTCCTTTAAAGAGATTTATCAAATGCGAGTCTTGTGGTCAATACCTGAGGGGTTACCAAGCATACAAAAACAAGAAATATTACTACAAATGCAACACATTGGGCTGCAATAGTAATAAACGAGCCGACGACCTTCACGACACGTTTTTGCAATTAATGGGGCAGTATAGTATCCATCCGAATACAGATATTGCCTTTCTCATCAAGAAGGAAATGATAGCAGTGTATCATCAAATGACTGAAGAGACCGAGCAAAACAGAGCCGACCAATCACAACAAATCAAGAAGATAAACAGCCAACTGGACAGATTGGAAGAGCGCTTTATCATGGAAGAAATTGACAAAGAAATGTTTGGAAAATACAAGCAAAAATTCCTTGCAGAGCGAGTACAAATTGAGCAAGAAATGGCAAAGAGTACAAATAGGGTGTCGAACCTTGATAAATGCATCGAAACAGCCATTCAGTTTTCAACGAAACTAGCGTCAATGTGGACTTTAGGAGGATATGAAACGAAACAGAAGCTACAATATTTGCTGTTTCCTGAAGGTATTGTTTATAATAAGAAAAACGATCAATGTCGAACCCTAAGAGTGAATGCCGTATTCGGCTATATCCTAGCATTATCAAGCCTTTCGGGCAAAAAAATAACGGGAAACATTTCAGATGATGAAGATGTTTCCCGTTTGGTAGCGAGGTCAGGGATCGAACCTGAGACCTTTGGGTTATGAGCCCAACGAGCTACCGCTGCTCTACCTCGCGATGTGGGTGCAAAAGTAGGGGTATTGAACCGTAAAACAAAAACTATTTTAAATCTTTTCGGAAATATAAAAAAATGAGGGGTTAAATTTGCATTATGTCTGTCACACATCAAGCCGGTTTTGTCAATATTTTTGGAGCACCTAATGCCGGCAAGTCCACTATACTGAACGCCCTGCTGGGCGAACAACTGGTTATTACTTCGCCAAAGGTTCAAACCACGCGCCATCGTATTTTAGGTATTTTTTCAGAACCCAATTATCAAATTGTGTTTTCGGATACTCCGGGTATTATTGAGCCCAAATATGAGTTGCACAAAAAAATGATGCTTCAGGTAAAGAGTGCTTTGGAAGATGCTGATGTGGCCATATTGATGCACGATATTACACAACCCATCGAAGAGATTGAAGCAATTGCCAATGGACTAAAATTGAAAGTGCCCACGATATTATTGCTCAACAAAAGCGACTTGCTCAAAGACAAAAAAGAAGTAACCGACAAACTAAAAGAATACAAACAAAAATTCCCCAATTATTTGGTACAAACAGTTTCGGCGCTTACAAAAAGCAATCTGGATAAAATTGTCCCGTTCATACTTAAATCTTTACCCATAGCACCTCCCTATTTTCCCGAAGATAGTGTAAGCGACCGCAATACAAGGTTTTTTGTGAGTGAATTGATTCGTGAACAGATATATGATCTGTACAAAGAAGAAATTCCATATCACACTGCGGTAATGATTCAGACTTATGAGGAGAAACCCAATATCCACGTAATCAAAGCCGATATTATTGTGACCCGCGAAACCCAAAAGGTCATTTTGATTGGCAAGGGTGGGGCGCTCATCAAACAATTGGGCATTGCTGCAAGAAAGAAAATAGAAGAGTTTGTCGGGGCAAAAGTTCATCTGGAATTGTTTGTAAAAGTGCGTCCTAAATGGCGCGACACCGAAAATTACCTCAAGGAATATGGCTATAATTAAGCCAGTCAACGAAGCCAATATTGTTGTTCAGGATTTAAAGGGCTTTGCAAAAGATTCAACCATTCAGGTTCAGATGCTTCGGCTGGATGCCATTCATCCCATCATTTCGGGTAATAAATGGTATAAGCTCAAGTATAATATTGAAGAAGCCTTTCGGCAAGAAGCCAAAGGCATTTTGACTTTTGGTGGAGCCTATTCCAATCACCTGATTGCTACGGCGGCAGCTGCGTATTATGCAGGCTTGGCTGCAACTGGAGTTGTAAGGGGAATATATTCTCTAAACCAACTCAATCCTGTTCTACAGCAATGCACGGATTATGGCATGCAACTTCATTTTGTTTCCAGAGAAGAATACAATTTGAAGGAAGATGCCAATTTTCAACAATCTCTGTTACAATTATTCCCTGACTATTTGCTGATACCCGAGGGTGGAGCCAATGAAGCAGGCCGAAAAGGAGCCGGCGAAATAACGGATTTTATTCCGTCTGATGTCAGTCATGTTTTGGTGAGTGTGGGTTCGGCCACTACTTTTATTGGTTTACGCAATGCTCTGCCATCGGGGCAGGAGCTTCTTGGTTTCGCACCAATGAAGGGCGGTGTTTACTTAAAGGCAGAAGTGGAGCAGCATCTGTTACCACAAAAAAACATCCATTGGCATCTTATCGATGAGTATGATTTTGGAGGCTTTGGTAAAATTACTCAGGAGCTTACAGATTTTATGTCTGAATTTAAGCAGCAATACGGTTTTGATTTGGACAGGGTTTATACGGCTAAAATGATGAAGGGATTGCAGCATAAATTGAAGGAAGGCTATTTTCCGCAGGGCTCAAAAATATTATGTATTCATAGTGGAGGCCTAACAGGAAATTAAGAAATTAATCTGATGCCTTTTCTGTCAAATGGTTACATTTGCGACAATACAAATGCTCATTTATTTTATGAAGCCAACTGTTCGCAAACTCTGGAAATTTTTCTTGTTTTGTTTTTTAGCATTCAACCTGTTGGTGGCCCTCTTATGGTTTGGCCTTATTGGTGGCATGCCCTCTATTTCCGAGATTGAAAATCCATCCAGCGCCCTGTCTTCTGAAGTGCTGGCAACTGATGGAACCGTTATTGGCCGTTATTTTTTACAAGACCGTTCAAACAGCAAATACAAAGAAATTTCTCCTAATGTATTTAATGCTTTAATTGCCACCGAAGACGAACGTTTTGAAGATCATTCCGGAGTAGATGGCGTAGCATTGATGCGTGCTGTTTTCTTTTTGGGTAAAAAAGGTGGAGGAAGTACCATTACCCAGCAATTGGCCAAAAACCTTTTTCCGCGGCGCAACCCCAACATGTTTACTATGCCCTTTATTAAATTGAAGGAGTGGGTACTGGCCGTCAAACTTGAAAAAAACTTAACCAAACACGAGATTATCACCCTTTATTTGAACACCGTTCCTTTCGGAGACAATGTATACGGTATCAAAAATGCCTCTAATACCTTTTTTAATGTAGCACCAGATAAGTTGAGTATTGATCAGGCAGCGGTTTTGATTGGAATGTTGAAAGGAAATACTTTATACAATCCGCGCCGCAATCCCGAACGTGCATTGGAACGCAGGAATGTAGTCATCAGTCAGATGGAAAAGTATGGTAAAATTTCGGCAGATGTAGCTGCTGAAAATAAAGCCAAACCTATCAAACTGGATTATCATAAACTGGATTATCATGAAGGTATAGCGCCTTATTTCCGCCAGGTAGTAGAACTGGAAGTAAAAAAGATATGCAAAGACCTGAGAAAGGAAGATGGTTCGGAGTACAACATCTACAAAGATGGTTTGAAAATTTATACCACCCTGAATGTGACCATGCAGCGCTATGCCGAAGAAGCAGTAGCGCAGCATATGCGTGAATTACAGGCTTTGTTTGTTGGACAGGCCAAGTATAGAGATGGTAGTATTTTTAAAAATCATATGAACGATGTGAACAAGTCATTAAAGATGACAGATCGTTATGAAATACTGAAAGATGAAGGCAAAAAGGAAGAGGAAATCATGCGTGAATTAAGCAAGCCTGTAAAGATGAAAGTCTATACATGGAATAATGCTAAACGCATCAAAGACACTGTGATGAGCCCCAAAGATTCAGTAATGTACATGAAAATGTTCCTTCAAACAGGTTTTATGGCAATGGACCCATATACAGGTGAAGTAAGAGCCTGGGTGGGTGGTATCAATCATGATTATTTTCAGTTTGACCACGTCAATAAGAACACACGTCGGCAGGTAGGTTCTACCATCAAACCACTTTTGTATTGTTTGGCTATTGATAATGGATTTTCTCCATGCAGCACTATTCCTACCAATCCTGTTAGCTTTCCGGAGAAAGCCAATTATGATGCCAATGGAGGAAAGAACTACGGAAGTATGCCTATGCGCAGAGCGCTGGCTTTATCTGTGAATAATGCTGCTCTATACCTTATCAAGCAAGTAGGGCAGAATGCCTTTATTGATTTTGTGCATAAATGTGGTATTGAAGCAGACATTGTTAATCAACCCTCTATTGCATTAGGTGTTTCTGATATTTCGCTTTACGAAATGTTGAGAGCCTATACCATGTTCCCTACAGGAGGTATCAATACTCAGCCTGTGTTTATTTCTAAAATTGAAGATAAAAACGGTAACCTGTTGAAGTCCTTTGTGGCAGAGCAAAAGGAAATCATCAATGCCAATACGGCCTATAAAATGGTGCGTCTGATGCGTGGTGTTGTAGACCATGGTACTGCGGGCAGGATTCGCCATCGTTACAATATTCAAAGTGAGATTGCGGGTAAAACAGGTACTACCAATAGTCAGGCGGATGCCTGGTTTATTGGCTACACCCCACAGATTCTCGCCGGTGCCTGGGTGGGTTGCGACGACCGTTATTTACGTTTCAGCAGTCAGGCTTTGGGTCAGGGTGCGGCATCTGCTTTACCGATATGGGCTTATTTTATGAAGCGTTGCTATGCCGACAAAACACTGAATATTAAGGCTGATGCCAAGTTTGAAGAACCGGCCGATTTCGATGATTGTGGCGGCACATACGACCAGACAAGCCTCGAAAGAAGTGGTGTAAACAGTCAGGGTTCTACTAATGCAGGAGAAGACGAAGCCGAACCACAAGAGCAAGCGCCTACAATTCCGGAAAATGAATGGTAGTTTTTTGCGCAAGCATCACAGAAGAGTAAACATAGCATGAAGAGTAAAATTATCAACGACCCTGTACATGGATTTTTAAGTTTTCCTGAACCCGAATTGATGCAGGTCATCGATCATCCATGGTTTCAGCGCTTACGCAATATTTCACAAATGGGTGTGGCGCATACCGTGTATCCGGGAGCCGTTCATACTCGTTTTTTACACTCATTGGGTGCCTGTCACTTGATGGGCCAGGCTTTAGATGAATTGCATTTCAAAGGCTTTGAGGTTTCTGTTAAGGAAAGAACGGCAGCCCGTCTGGCTATTTTATTGCACGATGTGGGTCATGGACCTTTTTCTCATGCATTGGAAAATTCATTATTAGGTGAAATTCATCACGAGGATGTCTCTAAAGTGATTATCCGGAAGATTAATCAGCAGTTTGGTGGGATTCTGGATACAGCATCAGAGATTTTTGATTTTTCTTACTCCAAAAAATACCTGCACCAATTGGTGTCCAGTCAACTGGATGTTGATCGTTTGGACTACCTGAGCAGGGATAGTTTTTATTCGGGAGTTTCTGAAGGGGTGATTGGATATGACCGTATTTTGAAAATGCTAACAGTACATAATAATGAGTTGGCTGTTGAGGAAAAGGGAATTTATTCGATTGAAAAATTCATCATAGCCCGTCATATTATGTATTGGCAGGTTTATTTGCATAAGACAGTTTTGGGGGCCGAATTGCTGTTGGTCAATATTCTTAAACGGGCTAAGGAATTAAGTATATCTGGAGTTCTATTATCTGCCAGTCCTGCTTTGAGTTATTTTCTCAACAATACAATCAGCAAAAAAGATTTGCAGGAAAAGGATGAAGTCATTGATTTGTTCTGCGATTTAGACGATGCCGATATTATTGTAGCCATAAAAGCCTGGGCTAAATCCGAAGACAGAATTCTGGCTACATTATGCAAAATGCATTTGCAGCGTAAACTCTACAAAGTAGTATTTGACGCAGAAAACGAAGGTCAGTTGATGGAAATGAAAATGGAGAAAGCCCAAAAAGCACTTCAGCTAAATGATGAAGAAATGAAGTATTTTGTGTTTACGGGCACTACATCCAACAGTACTTACAACGCTGCAGATGCACGTATCAATATTGCTTTGAAAGATGGAACTGTTTGTAATCTTGCCGATATGCAGCATTCATTGGTGAATGAAAAAGTAGCCCAAACAGTGACTAAACGCTATTTGTGTTATTATAAAGCGGACTAGTTTTTTACCTCAATAAAAACTCATCCCGGTCATTCAAAAAAGGAAATTTATTCCGGTATTCCTGAAGAATAGAATGTTTAAAAGAATAAGTGAGAACGGTTTCCTGATGGGTTTCTTTGATCAATAATTCACCTACAGGGCTATAAATGCTGCTGTTTCCGATATATTGATGCCCATTACCATCTGTGCCTACCCGGTTTACGCCAACAACAAAACTCATATTTTCGATCGCCCTGGCCTTCAGTAATGTTTCCCAGATGTCGTTGCGTTGTACCGGCCAGTTGGCCACATATAGCAAGATATCATAATCATCTGTATTGCGTGCCCAAACCGGGAAGCGAAGGTCGTAACAGACCTGAAGACAGATTTTCCAGCCATTGACCGAGGCAATCATTCTTTTATTGCCAGGGGTATAATGTTCGTTTTCTCCGGCGTAGGAAAACAAATGGCGTTTATTGTAGAAAGCAAGTTCTCCATTGGGCAATGCCCAAATCAGTCGGTTATAATATTGTCCTTCTTCTTCAATAATCAGGCTGCCAGCTATTATTGAACGTTTTTTGGCAGATTGTTCCTTCATCCAATTTACGGTATCCCCATCCATTGGTTCTGCTCGCGTTTGTGGCGACATACTAAAGCCTGTACTAAACATTTCGGGCAATACGATGATGTGTTGTTTGCCTTGCAATGCACTGATTTTAGCTTCCAGCAAACGCATATTTTCTTTTGGATTTTCCCAAACAATATCCGTTTGCAGCAGACTGATATTTAAATCGCTTTTTACCATTGTGTAAAGATAATTGCTTCCTTATTTTTGTACCATGACTAATTCAGATATTTCAGAGTTTTTTTCAGCTTTATCCAGATTGATGGATTTACATGCTGAAGATAGTTTTAAGGCTAAGTCTTACAGTATTGCTGCATATAATATAGATCAGCTTGAGGCTAATCTGGCAGATATGGATGATGCTGCCATGCGCGCGGCTAAAGGTATTGGAGCTTCTACTGCAAACAAAATCAGAGAGATTCTGGATACGGGTAAACTTGCTCAACTGGATGAAATCCTGAACAGAACGCCTGTTGGGGTGCTGGACATTATGAAAATCAAAGGGCTCGGACCTAAAAAGGTGCGTGTTATTTGGAAGGAAATGGGCATAGAGAGTGTGGGCGAACTGGAATATGCCTGCCACGAAAATCGACTGGCTACTTTTAAAGGTTTTGGTCAGAAAACACAGGAAGCGGTTTTGCAAAATATTGCTTTTATCCGCAACAGTCAGGGTTATCAGCTTTGGGCATCTACTGAGGCTACAGCTCATAATTGGATTGCCCGTCTGAAACAATCATTTCCACAATATCAATTTGTATTGACAGGTGCATTTTTCAGACAATTTGAAACTTTATCTCAGATTGAAATCGTGAGTGATTTGCCTTCCGATACCTTGCCCAGGCTTTGGGCAAATGTTCCCGGGATAGTGATGGAAAGCAATGGTGATTCACTAATACTGAAGATGCCGGATAATATTCCCATAAAATTCTACTTTACTGAAAAGTCAAAAGTATCCGTTACCCAGTTCCGAAATGCCTGTAGCGAAGCCTTTCTAACGGCATTTGAGCAACAATTTAGCATTCTAGAACAGGCAATCAACGAGCAAGAGATTTTTATACAAAATAAGTTGCAATACATTCCCGCTCCTTTGCGCGAAACCTCAGCAATTTTACAAGCAGCAGCTTTAAATAATATCCCTAAACTGATAGTGCAGGAGGATATTAAAGGCATTATTCACTCCCACTCAAAATGGAGTGATGGTCAGGAAACTCTGGAAACAATGGTGCAACACGCCATCAGCAAAGGTTTACAATATCTTGTGATCAGCGATCACTCGCAGGCGGCTTATTATGCCAGCGGATTAACACCAGATAGGGTAGCCGCTCAGCATATAGAGATTGAGGCTTTGAATGAAAAGTATAAACCCTTCAAAATTTTTAAAAGTATAGAGGCGGATATCCTGAATGATGGCAGCCTGGATTATGATGATTCCGTTTTGTCTACATTTGATTTGGTGATTGCTTCAGTACACAGCAACCTTAAGATGAGCCAGGAGAAGGCGATGCAACGTGTGTTGACCGCCATTCAAAATCCTTTTACCACAATTCTGGGTCATCCTACAGGAAGACTTCTGTTGTCGCGGGAAGGCTATCCACTGGACCATAAAATGATTATTGATGCCTGCGCTGATTATGATGTGGTGATAGAAATCAATGCACATCCCCGCCGTCTGGATTTGGATTGGCGCTGGATAGAATATGCTCTCGAAAAAGGAGTGTTATTGTCGATTAATCCGGATGCCCACTCACTGGCCGGATTTGATGATGTATATTATGGTTGCAAGATTGCTCAGAAAGGTGGCTTAACACCCGAAAAGAACCTCAGTAGTTTTTCTTTGGCCGAAATGGAGCAATTTGTTGAATTAAAAAAGAGAAAACGTAATTTGCAGCCCTTATGAGCAAAGAGATTGTGGTGAGCGGCATTCGCTCTACCGGATATTTACATTTAGGAAATTACTTTGGCGCGATGCGCAATTATGTCAAAATGCAGGAAGACTATAATTGCTATTTTTTTGTGGCCGATTATCACTCGTTGACCACGCACCCCGACCCGAAAGATTTACGTGCCAATGTTTATCGTGTTGTGGCTGAGAATGTCGCCTGTGGCCTTGATCCAGATAAAGTGGCTTTGTATGCACAAAGTGATATCCCTGAAATACCTGAGCTGTATTTGATGCTCAATATGCTGGCCTACAAAGGTGAACTGGAAAAGGTGCCCACTTTTAAAGATAAAGTGCGTCTGAATCCGGATAATGTAAATGCAGGTCTATTGACATACCCGGTGTTGATGACGGCCGATATTTTAATTCATAAAGCATTGCATGTACCGGTGGGTAAAGATCAGGAGCAACATATTGAAATGGCCCGAAACTTTGCTCAGCGTTTTAATCATCGTTATGGAGACTTGTTTCCTGAACCGCATCCTTTTAATTTTGGCAGCAATCTTGTAAAGGTGCCTAGTCTGGATGGAAATGGCAAAATGAGCAAAAGTGAAAACATGAATGCCACTTTGTTTTTGGCAGATGACGATGATACGATTCGTAAAAAAGTAATGAAAGCCAAAACCGATTCGGGACCAACAGAGCCCAACAGCGAAATGCCGGAATATATTCAGAATGTATTTCAGTTATTAAATCTGGTTTCAAGCGAAGAAGTGGTCGCGTCGTTTACCAAAAACTATAATGAATGCAACATCCGTTATGGCGACCTTAAAAAGCAATTAGCCGAGGATATGGTCACCTTTATAGCACCTATCCGCGAGCGGGCACAAGCTTTGCAGGCAGACGAAGCACAGATTCAAAAGATATTGAAAGAAGGTGCTGAAAAGGCCCGTGAGAGTGCTTCAAAGACCATTGCCGAAGCAAGAAAAGCAATTGGGATTAGTTACTATTAAGTCTTTGATTTTATTAAAATGAAAACCCGCAAAGAATAGTTTTTTTGCGGGTTTTATTATTGTATTGCTCTGGTTTTTTATTTCGGAATCTCTTTGTCATCCACCGAAATATTGCCTTTCAGGTTGTTGATTTTATACCACGAAAAATCGGCATTGGCTTCAAGTCCCTGACCATACATTACCTGATTGGGCGGGGTGGTAATGGTTACTTTTTTATCCGTATAAAACTTATCCAGTTTTTGATTCCAGACCAGTTCTTCGGTATTTAGTTTTTCCCCTTTCTTATTTACCACACAAACATTTTCTCTCACAATTACATTTCCTTCAAGCTCGTAAATACGCGCCGAAACCGAGGTTAGTGTACTTTCTACTTTCAGGCTGTCATTCAAAAATTCTACCTTTAAACCTTTCTTTATATCAGCATATGGTGGTTTTGCTGCTTCATTGCGCAAAAATTCTTTGGCATAAATGACGGCCTTCATCTGCCCTTTGTCGCTATAATATAATGTTACGTCCGTGGCCTTGTCCAGTTGATGAGATTTTGAGTTACCTGTCAGGTTTTCAATCTCTTCATTTGTATTCCTACACCCGATGGCAGCAATGCAAAACAAAATGCCCGAAAAAAAGTTTCGGGCAAGTGAAATTGTTTGAGATGAGCAATTACTATTCATATTTGCGTTTTACAAACCAGCTTTTGTCGTTAAACGATATGCCTAAAGAAAAACGGATGAAGTTTTGTTGAATGCTTGTGGCAGATTGTTTTCCCATTTGACCAATCTCAAATGCTGTATGGATTCTGTCAGTTGATCTTTTGAAAGGAAGGCTTAAACCAAATGTTGCAGCATAATAAGTAGCTTGTTTGTTATTGATACGCACAAAATCCTGGCCATAATAAAATCCTGCACGGTAGCTAACCCTTTGCCAGTAGTTATAGAGGCTTAGTGAATTAGGTGTATACTCTCCACCGATACTCAGTTTATAAGCTTTGCTGCCTATCGAGTCAATAATGTTCTGGTTGTTGAACTGGCTCCAGTTGGTTGTTTTATAATTTACACCCAAAGACCATTTATCGCTTTTGCTTAATTGAACCCCGAAAGTATACGAGCCGGGCAATGTGATTGATTCTTTGATTCCTTTTTTCGAAAAAGAAGTGTCTGAGCCAGTGGTGTCACTTGCATAAAATGGATGAGCAATCCAGTATTCACTTAATTCTGTGTTGAGACTTTGCTGAAGGTTTGCCTGAATACCGAAGTTAATTACATAATCCTTTGCAAATGTCTTTTCATACATCGCCCCAAGCTTTGTGTATATGCCACCAATACTGCTGTATCTTGAAAATTCGGAATTGTTCAGATTGTATGCTGTAGATGTAGTTTTGAACCAACTTGCCTGACGAATAGTGCCAAAAATGTATCCAACGTTGGCTCCAATACTAAAGCCTTTATATTTTCCGGCACCACCAATGAAAAAGTAATTTGTTCCACCATCGCCTGTATAACTGGTAGATGTAGGGCCAATCAGGGTTTGCATTGTGTCATATAAAGAATACCCAACTTTGGTTTGTGGTCGGAAACCAATCAGCATACCTGCATATTTACCCATTGGCACAGCAATATTCAGATAAGAGAGAGAAGCTGCACCGGTTTGGTATTTACCATTATTGGATAATATAGTTCTTCTTCTGCCTTCTCCACCTGCTTCGTAGGTCATGTGTTTAATATGAGCGTAAGATGCAGGGTTGTCTGTATTAATAATATAAGGGTCGGCATAAGCAGCTGTAATGCTGCCCATTGCCTTCAAAGCAGGATTGATAGCATTGTATTCGTCTCCCAATCCATATCTGGAATAGGGCGAATTTTCAAAGGGTCTGTCAATATTTTGTGCCAAAAGCTTTGGCATACCCAAAAAAGGTAAGCTGGCAAAAAGTAAAACCTTAGCGGGTTTGAGGAACATTATGTTTTAGGATTTGATTGAGCCCTTTCAATAAAATTTCAGGGTCTGCAAATATCTTACTTTTCAATTTGCCTGCAAAAAGCGGTGCGTCTCCACCGGTTAAGATTGCGTTAAAGTCCGGAAATTGAGCCTCATACATAGCAATAATACCATCTATTTCTGCTGCCGTACCGTTGATGGCACCGCTACGCATGCCTGTTTCTGTATCAAAGCCTATCAGCATCAAATCACCTTCCACTTTTACTGCAGGTAATTTTTCGGTATGTTCATGCATGGCAGTAAGGCGCATTTGAACGCCGGGAGAAATTGCTCCTCCACGGAAGGTTCTGTTTTTGCCAATAAAATTATATGTGATACAAGTGCCAATACAAATGATCATATTGTTCTTGTCCGGGAATGCAGCATGTGCGGCACAGGCAAGGGCTATTCTGTCAGCTCCAAGTGTTTCGCTTGAGCTATATGCGTTCAAAATTGGAAGTGGGGTTTTGCTGTTCAATACCACTACGTTGGGTGTTATTTCTTTCAAAACAGCAATCAGTTCATCATGTTTGTTGGTTACCGAGCTGATGATGGCTCCGGAAAATGTGCGTCTGGGCACAATTTCTTTGTGCAGTTGATCAATTACCTCATCGGCATTTAATACATACCTATCCGTAATTTTATCGTTTTGGTCAAAGAGGGCAATTTTTACAAAACTGTTACCCCAATCAATACAAAGTTTAGACGCAGACATAAAATAATTATTTAAAATTAAAATTGAAGAAGGCTAAAGATAATAGCTACACCTCTAAATCCCAAAAAAGAGTAACATTTTTATTGTTACTCTTTTTTATGGTCTTTATTTCTTTTCTGTTTGAGGTTTCCAGGAGTTATCAATTTTCGCAAATTCATCAAATTTTTTGGCCCAGTCTATTAATATTCTTGGCCCGGCATCTGCATTGATGATCTTCTTTACGCTGTCGGGATAACTGATGAAATAATAAATGCCTGGCAAATCCGCGATGAGTGTTTTATACATATAATGTAAGGTGTCGGGTCTGAGTGTATTGAAGTCTTTCAAAAAATTAATGGCTTCAGCAGCACTGACCTTTTTCTCATAAATGCCCTTTTTTTCAACATGGTCTTTGCCTGTATAGCGCAAAAGTCCTGTTTCAAATACTTCAATCGTATAGGTAGGACATTCACCATAACAAGCTGCTCTGCCCATTAATACAGATTTGATGTTCGTATTGTTCACCACAGCAGCTGTTTTTTGTTTAACAGCTTTCTTTTTCTTTTTATGCATTGTTTTGTAAGCACCTAAAGCACTTACCGCTATACTAAGAGCCAATAAACTGGCTGCAATTTTTTTCATTATTTCGATTTTTTTTACTTTCACAAAGATACTCAGTAACAAACTATATTTTTATTAAAATAAATGCAACAACACAAAGACGATTTATATTATCAACTGGCACTCAGCTTTGTCCCAGGTATCGGACCAAAGTTTGCAGCTGGCTTGATTGAAGAGATTGGTTCTGCCAGAGCCGTTTTGCAGGCTCCTTTAAAGCAATTAATGAAAGTAGAAGGTATGGGAGAATTGCGGGCGAGAGCAATTAAAGACGAAACTATTTTTGTACAGGCAGATAAGGAACTGGCATTTATTCAATCAAAAGATATTCAGGTTTTTACACAAAAGGACGAAGGCTTTCCTCAAAGATTATTGCAATGCTCGGATGCTCCTCAACTATTGTTTTATAAAGGAAATGCATCGCTCAATGCAGTTAAAACCATTGCAGTGATTGGCACCCGAAAGAATACAGAGTATGGCCAGCGGCTTACCAATGATTTGGTGGAAGGGCTGTCTAAAATGAGTGATATCCTCATTGTGAGCGGACTGGCACATGGTATTGATACGATTGCCCACAAAGCTTCATTAAAGCATCAGATTGAAACCGTGGGTGTTTTGGGTCACGGACTCAATACAATTTACCCTGCTGCCAATAAAAATTTGTCTAAAGAAATGCAAGAAAAGGGTGGTTTGCTTACTGAATTTGCTTCGCAGTCGAAAATGGACAAAGGAAATTTTCCTTCCCGAAACCGCATTGTTGCAGGTATTTCTGATGTGACAGTAGTAGTAGAAAGCGACAGTACAGGAGGAGCACTTATTACAGCTTATATTGCCAATTCCTATAACCGTGATGTAGCTGCATTCCCCAGAAGAGCATATGATACTAAATCTTCGGGAACCAATATGCTCATCCGCAAAAACATGGCTACACTCATTACTTCCGCTGATGACTTGCTGGAGTATATGGGCTGGCAAAAAGCTAAAAAACAACCTGTTGTACAAACCCAGTTAATGCTTAATCTGACAGAAGAGGAGCAGAGTCTGATTAATCTTATTCAGAAAAAAGATACCACCCATGCCGATGAATTGCAACAAATCACCGGCATGGGTAGTTCTCAATTAGCTTCCTGTTTGTTGATGCTCGAAATGCAGGGATTAATCAAAACCTTACCTGGTAAGTATTACAGGATGAATTAATTGTTGGTTAATGCTTCTGTAAATATTTCTACATTTTTCTGATTCAGTGATTTGGGCAACTCGCCTTCCTCCAATATGGCATCGGGAAAAAGGATTATTGAGGTATAGTCATTTTTCCACCAGTTATCCTGCAGACGGGAAAAATGTATCAGGCCCGAAACAGAACAGCCGTTTTGATTGCTTGTCCATTCGTCTATTTGTTCAAAAAGATGATGAGGTATCTGTAACAAGCGGTTAAAACTCACATAAACTTTTAAGTAAAAATCGTTGCTCAATTGACTGCCTGACGAGCTGTTCAGCTTTTTGTACTCATACCTGTAATCATATCTCAGTGCGGATAAATCGCTGAGTACTGCTGATGCTGTTGGAAAAGCTCCAGCCCCTTTTCCTGAAAAGAATTGCTTATCAGCCAAACCACTTTCAATAATGATGCCATTGTATTCATTATTGACCTGATATAAATTATTTTCCTTAGCTACAAACTGGGGCAGCACAAATGCTGCAATATCTCCACTCTTCAGCTTTTTGGCCTGAGCAATTAACTTGATTTTAAATTGTTTTTCACTGGCATAAATGGCATCTGCTTCCTTTAAGTTTTGGATACCCGTAAAGCTTATTTTCTCCGGACTTTCAACAATTCCGTAAGCATGAGTAAGGAGTATGGAAAGCTTGTTAAGCGCATCATAGCCTTCAACATCCAATTTTGGGTTGCTTTCTGCAAAGCCCTTTTCCTGAGCCAGTTTTAAGGCATCTTCAAATAACAATCCATCGTCTGCAATACGGCTGAGGATATAATTGGTAGAGCCGTTCACAATACCCTGAATGCCTTGCAGCAAGTCGTTATCAAAGTATTCTTCCAGATTGCGGATAACAGGAATACTGGCACAACACGCAGCTTCATACAGAAAAGGTGTTTCATTTTCGATTTGTAATTGTAACAAATCGGGTAAATGTTGTGCAATCATTTTTTTATTGGCACTAATCAAGGCTCTTTTACTGTTCAATGCTTTTCCTGCAATGATAAAAGCTGCTTCAGCATCGTCTATTAATTCTACTATTACATTGATTGATTGATCATTTAGTATTTCATCGGCATTTGTTGTGAATAAGTCTGAAGGTGCATTCCTTTTTTTGTCAGGATGCTTAATACATACTTTTTTAATACAAGCATTTAGTGTGGGTGTTTGTTGAAGTACTTTGTATAGTCCTTCGCCTACAACACCAAAGCCAAACAGGCCTATGTTTAGTTGTTTATTTTGTAGAGACATTTTTTTTAGAATTTTAAAATTGTTAGACAGATGAATAATTAATTATTGACAAAGATTTCTTCGTTAAGAGGGCTGGCTTTACGTGCAGATATATTTTCCAGCGCCTGCTCAATATCGAGTATTAAATCTTCAACATTTTCAAGTCCTACACTCAATCTGATAAGGCTGTCTGCTACTCCTGCCGCCCTTCTTTGTTCGTTAGGGATAGATTTGTGTGTCATTGTTGCTGAATGTGAAATCAAGCTTTTTACACCTCCAAGACTTTCTGCCAATTTGAAATATCGCGTATTGGTAACCACACTTGTTGCTGCTTCAATAGTATCATTTTTAAGTGTAAAAGAGATAATGCCGCCAAAGCCGGATTGTTGCTGTGCTGCAATTTGATGATTGGGATGTGATGCAAGGCCTGGGTAAAAAATCTGGTCGATGTATTTGTTATCTGTCAGAGCTTCGGCAAGAATCTGTGCGTTTTTACAATGTTGCTGTACCCTTAAATCCAGCGTTTCTATACCTCTGATGACTAAAAAGCAGTCCTGTGGAGAAAGAATTCCGCCACTTGCATTTTGAATAAATCGAATTTGCTCACCTAGTGCTTTTGTTTTGGTCACCACCAATCCTGCTATCAAATCACTGTGGCCGGCAAGGTATTTAGTAGCGCTGTGTATTACAATATCGGCTCCCAGTTTAATAGGATTTTGTAGTACCGGCGAAGCAAAAGTATTGTCTACACAAAGGAGTACATTGTTGGCCTTGGCTATTTCGGCAATTGCTTTGATGTCACTGATTTTGAGTGTCGGATTACTGGGAGATTCCAGCCAGATGAGTTTTGTTTTTGGTCCGATAGCCTTAGCTACATTTTCGGCATTACTTGTGTCTACATATTTGATACTGATACCAAATTTTTGGTAGATATGTGTGAATAATCGAAAGGCTCCACCATAAATATCGTCCACGGCTACAATTTCATCACCGCTTCTCAAAAGCTTTACCACCGCGTCGATAGCGGCAAGTCCTGAGGCAAAAGCTGAACCAATGGCGCCTCCTTCCAGCTGGGCAATAATGTTTTCGAGTACAGCCCGGGTAGGGTTGTTGCTGCGGGCATAATCAAATCCTTTGTTGACACCTGGCGCTTCCTGCACATAGGTTGAAGTTTGGTAAATGGGAACTGAGATAGAACCGGTAAGTGGACAAACGGGAATGCTGTGGATAATTTCTGTTGCTGTGCTCATTTTGTTGTTTATTTTTTGTTTGTTATTGAAAAAATTATGGTCTTTCAACAAAAAATTAAATATCAAAACGGGCGGAAATTTCCCTTGTCGTCAAAGCTTTTTGTATCGGCAAACCCGGTATTTGCCACAAACAAAAAAGCTCCTCCGACAAGTCAGAGGAGCTTTAAATTATATCGATTCAACAAAAATGGTTGAAATGTTTTTTAAAACTATGATTCTGACTTATCTCTTCACGCTTGTTAGCGTGATTGGAGTTAGCACCTTTCCCCGATTTTACTCGAAGAGGTTGCTAAGGCTTCACAGGGCCAATCCCTCTGCCTTTCTTGATAAGTAATCTTTGTAAAGAACTAATGCAAATTTAATGGGCTTATTTTCAATTGACCAAATTTATTTTTTACATTGCATCAAATTCTTTCCTTGATACTCTATACAAAAAATATCGAAACCCCTGTTGGGCTTATGTTTGCAGCTGCTAATGAACAAGGGGTTTTTGTTCTCGATTTTGTAGAAAGAAAAGGAGGTTTGGATAAAATAAAGGACCGTGTGGCCAAAAAGTGGAAAGCCATTTTTACAGAAAAACCACACAACAGCCTTGAAATTTTGGATCAGCAGCTCGATGAGTTCTTCTCCTCCAGACGTAAGGATTTTGAGCTTCAATTACATTTTTCGGGAACAGAATTTCAACAGCAGGTTTTTACGGCACTTGCTAATATTCCCTTTGGTCAAACCATTTCTTATCAGCAATTGGCGAAGCAAATGAATAATCCTTTGGCCATTCGCGCAATAGCCAAAGCCAATGGTGAAAATTGTTTGGCTATACTTATTCCCTGTCATCGGGTCATTGCCTCTAATGGTTTGTTGACAGGCTATTCCGGGGGTATTGATGCTAAGAAATGGTTGTTGGATTTTGAACAGGGCAGACCCAATACACCATTACAATCCTCACTTTTTTAGGCTTACTCCTTAATATTCCACTACCTTTGCCAAACTACAAACCAGGCTATCGCCTTGTCCTTGCGACATGGAGGAAAGTCCGGGCAGCAAAGAGCAACGCAGCAGCTAACGGCTGCGGTATCCTGTAAAAGGGAGAGACAGACAGTGCCACAGAAAATGACCGCCGGGTAACCGGTAAGGGTGAAAATGTAGGGTAAGAGCCTACGGGGTTTGTTGGTGACAACAAGCCGGGGTAAACCTTGCGTGCTGAAATGCCCAATAGGCGTACGATTGAGGGCTGCTCGCCCGATGTACGCGGGTAGGCAGATACAGGTGTTGGTGCAAACCACATCGCAGATAAATGATAGCTAAAGAATAGCAATATTCTTACAGAACCCGGCTTATCGGTTTGTAGTTTTTTTTAGATAAAAAAGAAAAACGCGACAGTGGTGTTGCGCTTTTCTTTTCTGTTACTTCTTCTTCTTTGTTGTTCGCCCCTTAGTCAATGGCTTTCTTTCTGTTTGTTCGGGCATTTCGGCAAGATGAAAGTCGATTTGGCGTTTGTCGAGGTCGGCACGTACAACTTTAATTTTAAGCCTGTCGCCAATAGTGAAACGAATTCCTGTATTTCGGCCAACAAGAGCATATTCTTCCTCCGAAAATTCAAAACGGTCGATGTCGATTAAATCGTTGACCGGCAACATCCCTTCACATTTATGCTCTACTGTCTCTACAAATACACCAAAAGCGGCTACTCCTGATACAACACCATCGAAAATGTCGCCCACAAATTGCTGCATAAATTCTACCTGCTTGTACTTGGTGGCACTGCGTTCAGCATCCATTGCATTGCGTTCCTGAATGCTGCAATGTTTACACATTTCATCCAGACCTTTTACCGGTAGGATTTTTTTGTTCAATACATCAAATAATATGCGGTGTACCAACACATCCGGATATCGGCGGATAGGTGATGTGAAATGGCAATAATTTTCGAAACCAAGTCCGTAGTGACCAATATTTTCTGTAGTGTAAATGGCTTTGCTCATGGTGCGGATACCCAGTGTTTCCAGTACATGCTGCTCTGGTTTGCCCTGCACATCGCGCAACATTTCATTGAAAGTAGTGGCTATGGATTCTGGCGAATTTAAAACCAGTTTGTAACCAAATTTAGCGGCAAATGCTGCAAAAAGAGCAAGTTTGTCTTCATTTGGTTGGTCGTGGATACGATAAGGAAAGGGTAGTGGTTTGTCCTTAAACATTACCTTGCCTACATGTGTAGCCACATAACGATTGGCCAATAGCATCAACTCTTCAATCAGTTTGTGGGCATCTTTACTTTCTTTTATCACAATACCTATGGGTACCGCATTTTCATCCAGTTTGAAACGTACTTCGCTGGAAGAGAAATTGATGGCCCCGTTGTCAAAGCGCTCTTTACGTAATACTTTGGAGATGCTGTCCAGTAAGCAGATTTCGGTAGCATAATCACCTTCTTTGCCTTCAATGATTTCCTGTGCTTCTTCGTAGCTGTATCTTCTGTCTGATTTAATAATCGTTTTTCCCAAACGATAATCCTTTACATGTCCCTTGGTGTTGATGTTGAAGATAGCAGAGAAGGTGAATTTTTCTTCATTGGGACGCAGGGAACACAGCTGATTGCTCAAATGTTCGGGTAGCATGGGCAATACTCTGTCGGGCAGGTAAACACTGGTGGCACGGTTCAGCGCTTCTTTGTCCAGTTCTGTATCCGGGTGTACATAATGACTCACGTCGGCAATATGCACTCCTACTTCATAATAACCATTTTCAAGTGTTTTAATCGAAATAGCATCGTCAAAGTCTTTGGCATCAACCGGGTCGATGGTAAAGGT
Source organism: Bacteroidota bacterium (assembly GCA_040387755.1). Taxonomy (GTDB): domain Bacteria; phylum Bacteroidota; class Bacteroidia; order Chitinophagales; family Chitinophagaceae; genus Rurimicrobium. The sequence goes on from JAZKDB010000001.1 coordinate 706,988, forward strand.
CAAAGTTTCCCTGAAATCTTCTCTTTTGGCTATTTCTTTTGCATCAAGAATATCAGAAATTCTTGCAGCTTCTTCCATTACTTCATCCGGAAAATCAAGCGGAAAACCATTTTCGCTCAAAATGTCCTGCATCGCCTGTTCGTTCATGGATTCGTTGGTAATGATGCGCAGCACTTCTCCTAAAGGATTTTTTTGTTTTCGCCATTCCAACACTTTTACTACCGCTTTATCTCCATCTTTTCCCCCGTTCAGTTTGTCAGGGGTAATAAAAATATCCACTGGCATTTTATCATTATCGGGTATCAAAAAAGCGTAGTTGGGTTTTACTTCCAAGCGGCCTATGAATTCACTTTGTTTGCGCACCAACACCTCTTTTACAATCCCTTCCACTCTTCTGCTCCCTTGATTTTTTTTAACAGCCACTTCGATTCTTACGGTATCTCCTTTCAATGCTGTATTCAGATTTTCGGGATAAACGATAATATCACGTTCCACACCTTCAACACTTACAAAAGCCATTCCTCCTTTACTGACATCAATTACACCGCTAAGTGTAATTACTTTGGCACCGCCATTACGTGCATAGTTTCTGTTATTAGGATTCCCCTGATTGCTTTTATTGTTATTATTTCTTCCTGCCATTTTATGCTTTGCTTATATATTTATCAAATATCCCTCTTTAGCGTTAAAGCGCGATTAATTAATTTTACAAATAGCTGTAAACACGGTGCATTTTTGCATTTGTTTTTAATTCGCCCTGCCTAATTGGGGATATTGTAAGATAATAAACAATTATAAATGGAAGAGCAGGATATTTTGGATGCATTGAAAAGTGAGCAAAACAAAGCTTATGAATCGCTGTATGATAGCTATTTTGGCAAAGTGAGTCGTTTTATTTGCCATAACAATGGAAATGCAAGGGATGCCGAAGATGTTTTTCAGGATGCGATGATGGTGTTAGTGCAAAAAATCAGAAATGACCATTTCAGATTGACGGCCTCTATGGGAACTTATATTATGGCTATCAGTAAAAATATCTGGCTGAACCGATTAAGAAACAGCAAGCGTCAAGAGGAAAAGAGTGATAAGTATTTCAAAACTGTTTTTATGGAAGTGGATGAAGCGATTGACCAGGAACGCTTTTATAAAAGTCAGCTTCAGAAATACATTTATAAGGTCAGCAAACATTGTCAGGCTGTTATTGATGATGTGTTTTTTAAAGGAAAGACTACCGAGCAAATTCAAAATGATTATGGCTACAGCAGCAAGCAGAATGCAGCCAATCAGCAATACAAATGTGTGGAGCAGCTGAGAAGACAGCATCGGAAAAAATAATTTTCTGTTTTGGGTGATAAAATGCTTTTTGGGGTATAAAGAGATAGAAAACATTTAAATCTCATCCAAAATCGAAAACAGGGCGTAGATAAAGAATAGTATAAGTTGCTTCAGCAATATTCCTTAACCGCCTTTTTTCTGTAAAAATGCATTTATGAAAAAAATCATCAGCTTTATTTTTGTTTTGCCCGCAATGGTCTGCCGGGCTCAGGTTCCTCTAAACTCTGTTGTGGAACATTTTACCAATACCAAGTGCAGTATTTGTGCTTCCCGAAATCCCGGTTTTCAGACAAATCTGATTGCCCATCCTCAGGTTACGCAATTGTCAGTTCATCCATCAGCGCCATATGGTGCTTGTGTGCTAAGCGTGCAAAACAAAAAGGATAATGACGACAGGACAAATCTTTACGGAGTGTATGGGTCTACACCCCGTTTGATTGTCAATGGAAATATTATTCCGGCAACTGCAGACTATAGTTCGGCTTCTTTATTCAGCCCATATATAGGTTTGACTACAGCTGTCAGTATGCGTATAGAGCAAAGCAATTTTGCCAAAGATTCCATCAGAGCTAAAGTGGTGATTAAAAAGCATACAGCAACAACAGGCAATGCCCGTTTGTTTGTTGGCCTGGCAGAGGATACTGTTTTTGTTAATGGGGGAAATGGCGAATTGATGCATTATAATGTGTTTCGTAAATCGCTCACGGGAGCTGCACCCATTTCTGTTTCTCTGGCTTTTCCTGTAGGTGATTCGGTCTCAATTGAAATGACCGGAACGGTCAATTTTTTTTGGTATATGAGCAGAATGTTTGTTGTAGCGATGCTGCACGAAAATGCTACTTTTAACTTATTACAGTCTGCGCGTTCAATACCTCTAAAATCAGCAGGTATACTAGCTTCGAATGAAGCTGTTGAATTCAATATTTCACCCAATCCGGTAAAAGATATCTTGAGTATTAATCTGTCAGACAATGAATATCTGGATTATAGGCTATTTGATTTGATGGGCTCTGTAAAATTAACAGGAACTGTATCAGGTCGCTCTGGCATAGATATGAGCTATTTGCCCAATGCGTTGTATCTATTACAATTAACAAATCATGAAGGAAAGAAGACACAACAAAAAGTGCTTTTGCAGCGTTAATGAAGAGGTTAGTGGCTGAAACAGCACTTCCTGTGTTGTTTTGGTTTTATTGGTTAGTGGTTAAAGCTGCTCCTTATTTAAGGAGCAGCTTTTTTGTGCCTGAATTCTGCTAAAATTACAGTCAAAAATTTTTATTTAAGTCTTATTGGCAGCGGCTTTCAGTGTTTTCTGTCAATTTTTCCGTAATTTGTTTGTGGTCGTAAAATTGTAACAAGTATCATATAATTTATAAAACTAAAAACGACTTTAAATATGAATTTAAATAATTTCACAATCAAGGCACAGGAAGTCATTCAGGCTGCACAGCAATTGGCTTACAATGCCCAAAATTCAAATATCGAAACAGCTCATCTGCTGCAATCCTTATTGAATGACGACAATGGTTCGGTTTCTTTTTTGTTGAAGAAGAACAATGTAAATATTGCTCATGTCAATACTAAATTGAGTGAATTGGCCAATCGTCTGCCCAAAGTACAGGGTACAGAACCTGCGCAGACCGTAAGCAGGGATTTTAACACAGTTATCTTAAAGAGTTCCGCTAATCTCAAACAGTTTAAGGACGAATTTGTGAGTGTGGAGCATATGTTGCTGGCTTTATTGCAGGTAAATGATGAGGTGGGTAAATTGCTGAAAGATTCGGGATTGACAGAAAAAGGTTTGGTAGCAGCGATTCTGGAATTGCGCAAAGGCAGTACAGTAGATTCACAAACAGCCGATGCACAGTACAACAATCTGAAGCGTTATGCCAAAAATCTGAATGAGCTGGCTAAAGAAAACAAGTTGGACCCGGTTATCGGCCGAGATGAAGAAATACGCCGAACACTGCATATTCTTTCACGCAGGTCAAAGAACAATCCTATTTTGGTAGGTGAACCAGGTGTGGGTAAAACCGCTATTGTTGAAGGTTTGGCGCATAGAATTATCAATGGCGATGTACCTGATAATCTGAAATCAAAAATTATTTATGCCCTGGATATGGGCTTGCTGATTGCGGGTGCCAAGTACAAAGGTGAATTTGAGGAAAGGCTGAAAGGTGTTATAAAAGAAGTAGGAGAGAGTGATGGTGAAATCATTATGTTTATTGATGAAATTCATACCCTGATTGGTGCCGGAGGAGGTGAAGGGGCCATGGATGCCGCCAATATCCTGAAACCCGCTTTGGCTCGTGGAGAACTAAGGGCTATTGGTGCAACGACCTTAAATGAGTACCAAAAGTATTTTGAAAAGGATAAGGCTTTGGAACGTCGTTTCCAGAAAGTAATGGTAGACGAACCCAGCGAAGATGATGCTATTTCTATTCTCCGTGGTTTGAAGGACAGATACGAAAGTCATCATCAGGTGCGTATTCTGGATGAAGCTATTATTGCTGCCGTGCAATTATCTACACGCTACATTACGGACCGTTTCTTGCCAGACAAGGCTATTGATTTGATTGATGAGTCTGCAGCAAAGCTGAAACTCGAAATGAACTCAATGCCCGAAGAACTAGACGAACTGGAACGCCGTATCCGTCAGTTGGAAATTGAGCGCGAAGCCATTAAAAGGGAGAATGACGAAGAAAAATTGAAATCGCTCTCGCAGGATATTTCTTTACTTACAGTGCAACGCGACACGCTGAAAGCCAAATGGATGAACGAAAAGGAATTGGTGGATAAAATCAACCAGTCCAAAAATCAGATAGAACAATACAGGCAGGAAGCTGAGCGTGCAGAACGTGAAGGAGATTATGGTAAAGTAGCCGAGATACGTTATGGTAAAGTGCAGGAAGAAGAGAAAATAATGGCAGATTTATCTGCTCAGCTGGACGAAATGGACAGTCAGCATAAACGACTGTTGAAAGAAGAAGTGAGTGCAGATGATATTGCCGAAAATGTGGCAAAGGCAACCGGTATACCGGTACAAAGAATGCTGCAAAGTGAGCGGGAAAAATTATTGAATCTTGAAGATGAATTGCATAAAAAAGTAGTTGGTCAGGAAGAAGCGATTACTGCCGTGGCCGATGCTATCCGTCGTGGTCGTGCAGGATTGCAGGATCCACGCAAGCCAATTGGTTCTTTTATTTTCCTCGGAACTACGGGAGTGGGTAAAACTGAATTAGCTAAAGCACTTGCCGAAGTACTCTTTGATGATGAAACGATGATGACCAGAATAGATATGAGTGAGTATCAGGAAAAGCATAGTGTGAGCCGTTTGGTAGGTGCACCTCCGGGATATGTGGGTTATGACGAAGGGGGACAATTGACAGAAGCTGTTCGCAGAAAGCCTTATTCTGTAGTTCTTTTGGATGAGATTGAAAAAGCACATCCTGATACTTTCAATGTCCTGTTACAGGTTTTGGATGATGGCCGATTGACTGATAACAAGGGCAGGGTAGTCAACTTCAAGAACACGATTGTGATTATGACCAGCAATATGGGCAGTCAGATTATTCAGCAGAACTTTGAAGAAGTGAATGAGAAGAATCTGGAGGAAGTGGTTGATGCTACCAAAGAGCAGGTGATGGAATTGTTGCGTCAAACTTTGAGACCCGAATTCCTGAACCGTGTGGATGATGTGATTATGTTCCATCCATTAATGCGTAAAGAGATCAGAGGTATTATTAAAATACAGCTGAATGGCATTAAAAAACAATTGAGTAAGCAGGGTATAGAGCTGGAATTTTCTGATTATGCTGTTGATTATCTTGTAGAGAATGGATTTGACCCGCAATACGGTGCCCGACCTTTGAAAAGAGTCATTCAGAAAGAGGTAATTAATTTGTTGAGTAAAAAAATAATAGGTGGAGAAATAGATAAAACAAAGCCTGTACTGATTGACGTATTTGATGGTATGGTAGTAATGAGAAACAATTAAGAAAAGGTTAGTTAGTGAGTGGTTAAAGCCGTTCCCGAAGAAATTTGGGGCGGCTTTTTCACATTGATTTTGTTTCATAATGAAACCTTTAGAAAGTAAAAAACCACAGAACAACTGTGGTTTTTTACTTTAGGGAGGAATTAAAAATTATACTGAAGACCTATATATGGTTTTGGGGGCCAGGAGAATTGCGGTTTCAAATCTTTGTTGATATCATCTGTCCCCGAAATTTTATCACCAACTTTTAGTTTATCTAATTCCTTTGACCAGGTCATGGCAATACCTCCGGAGATAGCTAGTCTGCGTATCCCGTTAATATTGCTGCGTATCCCAAATCCGGCTAAAAGTGTTGGCATTTCTGAATTGACACCCAGCCCCAACTGAAATAAGGGATGTATAGTAGAGTTGGGGATGTAATAATTAAAATTAACCATTGTGGCAATATTCAGATTGCGTAAAGTATTTTCCTGGGCCGAACCAACATATTGCTGTCCGGTAGAGTCGGAGGTAGTACCATAAGTATTGAACTTGAAAAAGGTAAAAGCCGTACCTACTGAAACTTCGGGTACAAAACGTTGGAACTTTCTTACAATTACAGCTCGGTCTAACACACTTTTAGATTCGATACTTACAATTTCCTGCTCGTCCGAAAGTTTATATCCACTTTCTTTTATCGTGATAGTGTATGCTGATATTTTGCCCTCTTCAGAAGGGATTTCTTTCAGTGGCAGACTCCATCTTAAGCCATCATCGCCTCCGCCAATGCTGGCTTTTTCATAAGTGTTGTATACAAGTGTATATATTTTTTCCAAATTGTCATAACGCTTTTTTTGCTCCAGCATGGTAACTGTGATGTCTTTTACAATCAGGGTAAGTATCCGCTTGAATATGAACTCGTCAACGGGTTCAGCAGGAAAAGTTTCTGTCTTTTCTTTTACATTCTGAATTAGCTGCGAAAAATCTTCAAAATGTTTCTTTATTTTATCAATATCTAATCGAATTTTTTCTATTTCATCTTTGGTTTTATTTTCACTTTCAAATGTGAGTCCTTTTAGTTTTTTAAAAGCATCAATAATCTCTGGCTTTTGTGTTTTAACCACCATTGAATCTATGCCTTTTAAAAGTGTATTTAATGAATCCAGCTTCGATTGAGTTTTTTTTGAAGCTGATTTCAAGGGTGATTGTTCTCTGAATGGAGAACTATTCTTACTATTTAAATCTGCGCCTTCTTGCTTTTGACTAATGGCATCAATAATTTTGCCCATTGCTGTTGCTGCGGCTTCATTTATGGGGTCTATATACACTTTGTTTTCTGTGTTGATGCTATAGTTGAGCGGATTAAGTGGACGAATAAAAACATTGATATCTCTTTTAACCGCAAGAAAAAAAGTAGAGTCTCTGAGGTTTGTGTAATCTGGTGGTCGGTTTTGGTCCTGCAGGCTGCGCACCAGATCATATTTCAATGTACTGTCACGATATCGAAGCAAAAGCATTTTGCCCGATTTGATAACAATGCCCTTTTCCAGTACATCGGCAGCAGTTTGGGCATACATTTGCTGAAAGCCAAATAATAATGTAAAGGCGAGAAGTAATTTCTTTTTCATAAAAACGAGTGTTTTGTTTTGAAGATTGATCATTAATTATTCCACAAAGGTGAGATGCTTGAAAACCCTTAACAAGAGCAGAATTACTGAAAACCGAAGGGTAGATTTACTGAAAAATTTTGCGTAGAATTACGCTTGTACAGCTATGATGGCTGGCTTAGTTTTGCCCTATTCTTTAACTTTCAAAACTTAAATTCTTATGCCAACAATTCCTGTAATCGAACGTAATGCCACTATTTTCGATGAGATAAAGACTGAGCCGTCCAATATAGGTTCTTTAGCCTATCGTCAAAAAGTGCTGGACTTTCATTTTATTAATGATTTTGTGAATACTGATAATGCCATTTTGGGCAATGCTATGATTGCTTCATTTCCTGATGCAAACTTGTATACCAGCATTGTTATTTTGCGTAGTGCATTGGAAGTTGTGTTAGCTAACTTAGACTGCGATAAAAACTACATTAAAATTGTATTCGATGAAGCAACTCATCATTCATCGTATACTATTGAACATACCGAGAATAAAGATGCAGTTGCTGAATACAGACTCAATTTGTTTTTCTCCTTGTTGATTAATTATCCAAATCTCATTTCTGTAGAGTTTAATCCGGGTCTTTGCAGGTATAATATTTCTGCTAATCCGGTGTATAAAGTAGGGGTAATTAAAGTCAATTTCAGCAATGGAATGGCGAGTCAGTATTATGATATTTCTATTCCCCCTAATGAAATTTATTCGCTTTAATGCAACTGGTTATTCAATATATCTCTATGTTTTCGGCATTGGTGCCGATAGTGTTTTATTTTATATACAACAGCCGTTTTGAGTCTTCAAGATGGCTGTTGTATTATTTGCTGGTTTCCTTTTGTTTCGAGGTATTATTTTTAGCCATTGAAAAGGAAAAGCTTTCTATTGATCATCATTATTTGATTCATTCATTCTTTGTTTTAGAATTCTGTTTGATTAGTATTTATTTTTTTCGTCAGCATATTATTTCAAAGAAGCTCCAATCGGCTATTTCTGTTGTAGCCCTACTTGCTTATTTCCTGCTTTTGTCAGACAAGGATTTATTTAGGTTCAATACTATTGGCTGTGCGTTATTCTCACTTGTTCTTATCTTTTACTGCATTATGGGATTTAAGCAGTTATCTCAGCGGGCTCTTCCAATCTATTTGGAAAAAACAGCTTTTTTTTGGGTTATTTGTGGATTACTCCTTTTCTTCTCAGGAAGTTTTTTCGTCTATGTTTTTAAAGCTTATCTCGCTGCATCAGATGTAACACTCTATAAACAACTCTGGCATTATGTCCACGATGTATTGATTATTTTAAAGTGTACTTTTATAGCTATATCCTTTACCCGTAAAATTGAAAAGTAAAACATGACACCAACTGTTTTTGTAATTATTGGCATCTGCGGAATGATTGCATTAGCTATTGGTCTTATTTATTTTGTGGTGTTGCATCAGCGGCGGGTTTTTCAATATCATCTGGAGAGCCTTCAATCACAGAAAGAACATGAATTACAAATTCAATTAATTGCTCAGGAAACTCAGGAACAAACAATGAGCCAATTGGCATCTGAATTGCATGATGACGTAGGAGTATTGCTTTCTTCTGTCAAATTGTTTTTGGCCAAATCCTCTGCCGAAAACCCCGGTTTGATGATACAGTCGCAGGCTATGCTGGACGAGAGTATTCAGAAAATCCGAAACCTCAGCCACCGTTTACATCCCGCTACCTTACAACACTTAGGTCTTCCTGTAGCACTTCAGTCCTTAATGGAAGTGGTGAATATGTCCGGGGTTATAAAAACAGAGCTTAATTGTGAAAAATGGAATGGAAGATTAACCGAGCAAACAGAATTATCCCTGTACAGAATAGTACAGGAACTATTTAATAATTTAATTAAGCACTCCCGATTAAGCTATTTACGATTGGATTTAGAAATAAATCATGAGTTGATTGTTATCCTGATAAGTCACAACGGAAGCGGACTGACAAATGAACTTTATCAGAAAGAAATTATGAAAAAAGGAGCTATCGGATTGAAAAATATTTATAACCGATTACAATTACTAAAAGCCAATATCCATTTCGAACAGAAAGAAGAGCAGCTTTTTGAAATTACGATTACTGCACCTAATCAATAATATTTTATGCATATCAGATACGCTATAGCCGATGACCATAAGATTTTTCGTCAGGGATTAAAACTGGTTTTGGATGATGACAGTAGTTTGCTATTGGCCGGTGAAGCCGAAAATGGCAAAGAACTAATGGAAATTTTGCAATCCACGAAAGTTGATATTGTTTTACTGGATCTGAAAATGCCGGACATGGACGGTTTTGAGGCTACTCAGGAAATCAGGAAATGCTATCCCGATGTCAAGATTATAATCCTTACGATGCATAGTGAGGAGTCTTTTATTATTCATTTGCTTGAATTAGGTGCCAATGGTTACCTCATTAAAAATACAGGTGCTTCTGAAATTCTAAAAGCTATTCACACAGTCTACGAAACCAATTATTATTTTAATGAAATGGTCAGTAAGACCTTATTGAAAAAAATAGCTGTAAATGACCATTACAAACCCCGAAATGTTCATAAGATAGAGCTGACAGAACGTGAAAAACAGGTTTTGGTGCTTATATGCGAAGAAAAAAATGCTGCCGAAATAGGTGCTGTTATGTTCCTCAGTCCGCGTACTATCGAGGGTATTAGAGGTACATTATTAGAAAAGATAAAGGTTAGGAATATTGCAGGTCTGGTTTTGTATGCCGTTAAAAATGGTCTTGTTCAATAGTTTGTGTACAATTATATGCCGCTTTGATTATAAATGCAATTTGTTTTTATAGTTGTATTTTTGAATCAGTGTTTGTGTTAAATATTAATTGTGAAAAACCGACTTTTCTACATCCTTACCCTGATTTGTTTTTTGAGTATTCATCAATCCCGTGCGCAATTGCCGGTATGCGATATCGTTTACGGCCGGTATAGCTATGATTCAATAGCTAATTATAATCCTACATTAGGTCCTTCAGCCACTAATCCATCTGTTAACAGTATTGGCACGCCATTGGGCACCTCCGGATTAACTATTGGGCCGGTTTTGGGCTCAGGTAGTCCTGTCCGGACTTTCTATACTGTAGATTTGGCAACTAATAACTATATATATTATAATCCATCAACATCTACCTGGATAAATACAGGGCATAAATGCGGCATTGGTGTCAATATTGCTGCTGGTGGGGGTTACATATTTAATTTGGATGGGCCAAGCGGGAGAGTATTCCGATACGATGGTACCGGCGATGCAACATTACTCACCACTGTGTCAGCATTTGTAGGAGGAGCACCATATGATCTTATTGCCGATTGCGAAGGAAGTTGGTATATTTTCAATCAGACAGGAGCCTCTCCTTTTTTGGCTCAGTATAGTGCAGCCGGAGCCTTAGTCAAAACATGGGCTTATGCCAATCCGCTAGGATTAAGTGTAAGGGCTGCAGGAGGATTTGCGATTATCGGAGACTCTCTGTACACCGATGATAATTATGTTGCAGGTGGCGGTGCTATTGCTACTTATGTTTTGGGTTTCGATACACTTACTTTAGTTAAGACAAGCAAGATTGACAAAGTAGTGAGTAATGATTTGGCCAGTTGCGAAGGGGCAGCATTTGCTCATCCGATTATTGAAATTAAAGAATCCGTCAACGATGTATGCTTTACAAACCCGGTATCATTTACCAGCAAATCTCTTGGCGGAGGGGCAAGTCCTGTCTATAAATGGTTTGTAAACGGTGTACTTAAGAGTACCGCAACTGCTTACACCTATACACCAGTGAGTGGAGATAAAGTTTATTGTGTTCTTACCAGCTCATCCTCATGTGCGATTACTGCCACAGATACCAGCAATATTATTTTAATGAATACCCCTGGCCCAAAAGTTACCAGTCCCCTTGATTTGTGCCTTGGTGGAGCATCGGTTCCGCTAATGGCCATTGGCAGTGGTTTGAAATGGTATACCACAGCCTCAGGTGGTACAGGTTCTGCTACAGCACCCACACCTTCTACAGCTACTGCCGGAACAACAGTGTATTATGTGAGTCAAAATTGTCCAGCCCCTGTTTTTGAAAGCCCTCGTTCGGTTATTAATGTGATAGTGCACCCTTTGCCAGCTATTAGTTTTTCTACTTTCCCTGCCACTTCAATGACTTTATGCCGTTCCAGCCCACTTACACTCAAGGCATTCAATCCTATTGCTGCGGCATGGCAATGGGATTCAATGGGTATAGTATTACCGGCGGCCACAAAGGATTCACTTGTTGTGTATACAAAAGGCAAATGGGGAGTAAGGCTTACAGATATTTATGGTTGCCAGAATAGGGTAGAGGTTGATGTAAATAAAGATACTACTGCATTACCCATTCTTTCTCCTACAGAGGCGTTTATTTGCGAGGATGGTTCTGTCTTGCTCACATGCAGTCCTGGTTTTCTTACTTATACTTTTGAATGGTTGAAGGATGGATTATTATTATCCTCTCCCTCGCCAATGATTAATTTGTGGAATGCCAATCTGGCCGGAACCTATTCTGCAAAAGTGACCAATACCTTAGGCTGTGCAGACACCAGTAATAAAGTTCTCGTGAGCTATTACCCCAAACCACTGAAACCGCTTATTCTCAACAAAGACCCTCTACTTGAAATACCATCAGCTTATTTATATTATCAGTGGTACAGGGATGGACTGAAAATCGTTGGTGCTACATCCAATTCACTCTTCACAACAAAAACAGGAAAGTACCATATTGAAGTAACAGATGTCAATGGCTGTACTAATCAATCAGATACAGTAATGATAGACCAGAGCTCTTCCGTAAGCTCATCTGCCTTAGCGTCTTTTTTTGAAATTTACCCCAATCCCACAAAGGACAAAGTATTTATCCTCACCCCTGGTAATACATTCATTTCTGTAGAAGACATTTTTGGTAAGCAAATTTTTTCAGGAAATGACCTTACTTCTATTGATATGTCAAATTTTGCTTCAGGTATTTATATTTTCAAAGTATTTAACAGTGACCATCAGCTTTTCGGTGTCGCTAAAGTTTATAAAAATGAATAATGAAACAAAAAAAACCACAACAACGTTGTGGTTTTTTTCGGCCTGGTAAGTTTTCGCTAAACAGGCTATCCTATAATCCATCCCTCATAGACTTTACCTTATTATGGTCGGACTTCAAATGCGCATATTGGGTTTTGATCAGGTCTTTCTGCTCATTGCTCAGATATTCGCTTTGCTGCTCCAAAACTTTTTCATAGGTGCCTTTGGCAATATCTTCTCCAAATTCGCATGAGTTCAATATGGCTTTTCTGTCTTTGTCTGTAAGAGCAGCTTTTACGTCCATCCATATCCTGAAAATCTTTCCTGTGTTTTTTGTATCGTCGTTTGGAGTCCCTCCCAGTCTGCGTACTTCGGCCACCAAATCACTTTTGCATTGATGGCTGGTCTGCAACAATTCTCCAAAAAAGTTTTTTAAATCATGCTCCTTGCTTTCCCCCGAAGCAGTTTCATAACCTTCTATGCGGTCATTATTGATTGTAATGAGCGTATTCAATGCTTCAATTGCTTTTTCCTTGTTCATATCAAATACAGTTTAAGATTATCAATTTCTTTTCAATACAAAGTTGAATGATAATAGAAGGATAAGTATTGTATGATTCTAATAAAGACTTACAGGATTAGGTGAATCACATAAAAAAGCCACAACATTTTTTTGTTGTGGCTTTTTACTCTTTTACTGCTAAATCTATTGACCAAAATGTTCGGCAATCATTATAGCTAAATGTTCATCAGACATTTTGTTTGTTGTACTTTCCGAAGAAACTGCATTTTTATATTGGGGAGTGTCAGCAAGGAATTTCATGAACTGTTCCTGTATTTGACCCGTACCGGTAATATGGATTTCATCCACATTTTGCATCAATGCTGTTATTTCTTTGAAATATTTTTGTGTTAAGGTAATTTCCTCATGATGAGCAGCGTTCTCGTTCGAGTTCGGACCAGCTCCTTCATTTTTTACATGTCCCAGTATAACAAAATCGTTGCTATCTGTATCTTTCTTTCCAACAATAGTTGCGTGATGCGTATCCATCCAAACACCAAATTGCTTTTTATTTTTATCTGACATAGTATTTATTTTTTTAAAGGTAGTCTTTATTGAGTGCACATATTTTCAAATACTGAATTTTGTGATTTCGAAAGCAGGCCAAGATTCTTCAGTTTAACAATTTATAGAATCGAATGTACGCCCAACAGGTTGCCTTCTGTATCCATAAAGAAAGCCATATTGCCTGTATCAGTGTCGATATTGGTTTTGGGCATAGTGATTTGTCCACCGGCACCTTTGATTCTGTCCAGTACCACTTGCAAATCCGGATTGCCGTTGAGGTAAATAATAGCCCCTTCAGCACTGGGTTTGTGGTAATCACTTTTTACCAGTGCACCACCAGAATGTGGGCTTTGAGAAGGGAACATCGCCATTTGCATGTTCATCATATTCATTTCCTGCATTTCAATATCAAAAGCCTCCTCATAAAACTTTTTGGCTCTGGACATATCCCTTACCGGAATCTCAAACCAATTCAGTGCATTGGTCGATTTGCTTAATTTTTCCATTGTGTATTTTTTTAATAAAAGATGAATTGAATAAATTGTTTAACGCTCTTGTTTGTTGTCAAAGCATTCGCGGTATTTGTTTTTCCATTTTTCTATTTCTCGCAACAAATCGATATTGCTTTGGTTATTGGATGAGGCATTCTTTAAATTTCTTAATTCTGTTCTTAAGGCTGCCAATTCATGGCTATTGTTATTATTGAGTTCCTGATTGATTCTTTTATACTCATTGAGTTCATTCGTCATCCGGGCAATCAGAATATCCTTTTCGTTGCATTGAGTATTGGATGCTGTGTTAACTGTTGATCTGTTATTGTTGTTTTCCAGTTCATGAATTTTATTTTTCAGCTCATTGTTTTCGGCCATCAGCAAATTGGTATTGACATCATTGGTTGTCACAGAGGCTGGTTTGGCCAATACAGTCACCAGTTTATTCAGGCTGTCGACGCTCTGTTTTAAATTGCAGTTTTCCTGACTTAGTTTCTTGTCCGGAAACCAATCAATCTCAAAGAATTCAAAAATGCCAGCCAATTTCTTTTCTGCAAGTGGACGCGAAATTCTACTTGTCGCACTTTTTTCCACAGTACCAGACTTCTCTTCGGGCGAAATGAAGATATTGCTGGAGATAGAATTAAAGCCGGTGGCATAGATAAAAATAAGAAAACCATTGATGATGCCCAGCAACCAGTCTTTATACTTTCTGCTTTTTTTCTCAATAATCATACTGATAGAGATAAGCAAGGATATTGAGAGTGCAATTATTTTGTAGATATCCGGATTGCTCACCGTCTTATGCATAAAGGAATGTACTACCAGGCATACTATCCAAACAGATGCTGAGGCTCCTGTAAGGGTGTACAGTGTTTTATTGGTAATTAGTTCGGTTGGCGTAATAGAAACGCTTTCGCTGTTGAGTTCTGACATTCTATTGGCTGTTTTTAAATATGATCTGATGAATTAAATACAGGAACAAATGAATTAGTGTTATTTCGTTCCTGTTACTACTTCAAACAAATATATTATTAATATGGCATACATTCAACAGCCTGAAATAATAAATGGGCAACAGAAAAATTTTCAGTAGTTAGAACCAGTCAGTAGTTTTACCGCTTATTTTATCCCGAACAACCAATAGTAAGTTTTGCAATATCCCGACAGTAGGGGTATTTATTTGATTTTACGTATCGTTGTATCAGTCAGGGCTTTCAAAAAAGCAATAACATCCCTTTGTTCCTCATTACTCAAATTCAATTTGTCACCGCCTAATGTTTGGTTCTCCAGATGTATACCCCGGCCGCTGCCCCCTCCTTTATCATAAAAATCAATCACCTCTTCCAATGTTTTGAAAACTCCGTTATGCATGTAAGGAGCCGTTAGAGCAATGTTGCGGATGCCGGGCGTTTTGAATGCATATCGATGAAGGGCTACATGGGTATATAAGTACTTCCCTTCGTCGGTGTCCACTAACGATTTTTTTAAGTTGTTTATTGGTACTGCTAATACCTCCGATTCGGTTTCTTCATACAATGGGGGCACTAAGCCGTTAAACATTGGAGCATAATGACAGGTACCACATTTAGCCTTACCCATAAAGAGGTTGAAACCATTTTTTTCGCTTTCGCTTAGCAATTCACTTTCGTGGCGCATGTATTGATCAAAGCGTGAATTGAAACTGACCAAGGTTCTTATATAGGAAGCTATCGCATTAGCGATATTATAAGCACTTATGGATTCTTTATCATTTGGGTAGGCGCTTTTAAACGCCTTATTATACGCTGCGTCAGCGGCTAAAACCGGGATTGCTTCAATTAATGAGCCACCCATTTCTTCTTTACTGTGTACTACTGCGCTTAATTGGGTTTCCAACACCAAAGCTCTGGAGTCATAAAATTGCCTTGTCTGAAAAACACTGTTCCAAAGTGTTGGAGTATTGCGGAGTAAATCACTTTTGCCATCAAGATGTTTTCCTTTTGGTAGTCCATCTGTAAATGCCAGTTGGGGATTATGACAGCTTGCGCAACTTCTGCTGTTGTTAATAGAAAGCTTGGTATCATAGAAGAGTTGTTTTCCCAGAGCTATCCTTGCAGGTGTCATCCGGTACCTCTCGTTAGGCGAAAAAAAATCAATATTGAAAATATCAGCATCAAACAATGTCAAGGCTTGTGGATTTAGCGGTCCTCTTTCATTCTGGTTGATAAAGGCCATACTGAACGCAATTTTTCCTAATTGCGCCGACAAAGGATTCATATAATCTCTGACAAAGGTTAATCTGTCAAGCTGGTCAAAATGTTGTGCTTTTTGTATTACAGATATGGCACGGTTGCAGGCATCCACCGCTGGTTGATATAAAACGACATCTTTGTTTTCTATTTCATTTTGGTAAAGACCCAGAACGTTTTTTATGGATTCCAGTTGCACCTTCGTTTCCGGCAATGCATTCAACGATAAGGGCACGTCAAAACCGCTGATACCCATTGAGATGATTCGGTAGCTACCTGAGCGCAGCGCCGTCCATATTTTTTCATGTGTAAAGTAATACTGATGATCGGCTGCAGTACGCAAACCCCTAACATGTTTTATTTGTAGTTCAATTTCTTTTTTTAGTTCTGTACGATCAACTTTGTCTTCATACAGCATTGCTTCCAGATGCTGAAAGCCATGAGGGAAAGTACTGTCGTTTTGTGTGTCATCTTCAATACGCAGCAAGTCAGGACCATTAATCAGCCTGGCATTACGTGTGTCAAATTGCTCCACAAAAAAACTGATTTTTTTATACTGCATTCTGCAATCCAGAAATCCTTTTTTTAATCTGCAGATTGAGCTATTTACCAAGGCCAGTTTATGCCAATCCTGCAATTTGAGTATCAGACTGTCCAATTGCGAATCGTAGTAAATCGCAACTTTATCATTGGCTTTACCTGTATTTTTTGCATAGTGCATACTCAGCACAGCCACAATAAGACTTATTGTAAAAATCAATTTTCTCCTCATGCCATTCTTGTGTTTGTGCAAAAAAAATCTAAAGCAACATATAAACAGATGGCTTTACAATTCCTTGATAATTTGATAACCGATTGAAATATTGGGTTAATAATTCGGTAACACCATGCAGATACTTTTACCACTTAAATAAAATGTTCCAATGAAAAAATGTTTACTTCTTCTAGTAGTTCTGCTTAATTACGCCGTTATTTCTCAAGTTTCGGCTCAGGCAACTACCGTTTCTCCTTTCGCTTCCTCCTGGAAGTATTTTGCCACATCAGCAGCTCCTGCCTCTACCTGGAAAGATTCCACGTTTAGCGATGCCTCCTGGACCACAGGTACTGCCTATCTAGGTTATGGAGATACCTGGATTACCACCTGTATCCCTTCCGGTTGCTCCGGTGCCGCTTGTTCTCCTTCCTGTGGTACCAAATGGATTACTGCTTACTTCAGGAAGGTGGTGAATATCCCTACCTTATCTATTTACGATTCAATTCGTCTTTATCTGCGTTGCGACGATGGCGCAGTGGTATATGTAAATGGGGTAGAGATGTTCAGGGATAATTTGCCCACTGGAACTATTTCATTTTCAACAACTGCACCTTCTGCCAAAGGTGGTGCTGCAGAAACAACAGCAGTAGTAAAAAGTTTTCCCATCTCTGCTTTTGTACCTGGTAACAATACGATTGCGGTAGAAGTGCATCAGGAAAGTGGCACCAGCTCAGACTTTACTTTCGACCTTATGGTAGAAGGGTACAAGTTTGTGCCCACCCCGGTAACATTGACCCGTGGCCCTTATTTGCAGGTGGGTAGTAAAACTGGAATGACTTTTCGCTGGCGCAGTAACGTAGTGTCTAAATCAAAAATTTCAGTGGGCACTACACCAGGTGTGTATACCAAGTCTGTTGTAGATACTATTCTTACTACCGAACATATTGTGCGTATAGAAGACTTATTACCAGATACAAAATACTATTACAGCATTGGTACAGACACTTCAGTGTTGCAAGGCGATACCAACAATTTTTTCACTACAGCACCACTGGATTCTGCCAAACGCAAGGTTAGTATTGCTGTCTTTGGCGATTGTGGCCGAAATGACAATGGCTTTCAGACCGGAACATTATCTGCTTACCAAAAGTACCTTGCCTCCAAAGGAATGAAAGCATCTGAAGTATTGTTGCTGTTAGGCGATAATGCTTATAACAGTGGTACTGATGCCGAGTTTAGTAATACATTTTTTAGTCCTTATAGCGGCAATATTCTGAAAAATCACCCTCTTTATCCGGCACCCGGCAATCACGACTATAACAATGGTTCATTGACAGCACAGCAATTGCACAACGTACCTTACTACAGTATTTTCAGTATGCCCACAGATGGCGAATGCGGTGGTGTCCCCTCCGAAACCAAGGCTTTCTATTCCTTCAACCGTGGTGGTGTTCACTTTTTATCTCTTGACTCTTATGGTATGGAAGATTATGGCACTACGCGTATGTATGATACCACCGGCGAGCAGGTAAAATGGATTAAGAAGGATTTGGCAGCAGACACTTCAAAATGGGTGATTGCATATTGGCATCATCCTCCATATACCAAAGGCAGTCATAATTCAGACAGTGAAACAGAATTGGTAAAGATTCGCGAGAATTTCATCCGTATTCTGGAGCGTATGGGCGTTGATTTGATTTTAACCGGGCATAGTCATGATTATGAGCGTTCTTATCTGTTGAAAGGACATTTTGGTAACGAAGCTACTTTTAATAAAGCAGCACATACCGTTGATTCATCCAGTGCCAAATATGATGGCACAGCGAATTCCTGCCCATATGTATATCAATCCGGCAAGTATAACCACGGTACTGTTTATGTAGTGGCAGGTTCGTCTGGTGCAGATGGTGGCGTGCAGGCAGGTTATCCACACGATGCAATGCCTTTCTCGGTAGACGATGGTGGTATGTTGTATCTTGAAGTGGAAGGCAATCGTCTTGACGCAAAATTCATCCGCAAAGACGATACCATTTCAGACCGATTCACCATCTTTAAAGATGTCAACAAAAAGTTTGATACCATTACTATTTATAAAGGAAAAGCAGCTACACTTGAGGCTACATGGTTAGGTACATATAGCTGGAGCTCTGGTACTGATACCACACGTAAAGTAAGTGTAAGCCCAATTGTAACAACCAAATACACGGTGAAAGACAGCGCTGTCAATACCTGCCTGATGAACGAATTTGTGGTAAAAGTATTAGATACCTCCAAGCCCATCAGCATTGCCGCAACAACAATTAGCGGGCTGGATGAAAGTTTTGTCTATCCTGTGCCAGCAAAAGATGTCCTTTATCTTGAACTCAACAATACAAATGAAGCTGATTTCACTTTTACCATTTATGATTTGCAGGGTCGTGTATTGCAAAAAAGCAAGCAATTGATATCAACAGGTAAGCAAAACATTGGTATTAGTGTAAAATCTATGCCATTGGATCAGGTCTTGATGATTAAGGTGGAGAATGCTTCAGCACACAAAACATTCCGTTTTACCAGACAGGAATAATGAGTAATTTTAGAAAAACTGTAAAAAGCCCGATTCATCAAAGAATCGGGCTTTTTTTTGTTGTTTTGATTTTATTGTAACAATTTAATTCCAGAGGTCAAATTTATTTATGCCATCATTTATGCATGAACATCATGTGCTCTGCTTTACTTTCATTTTCAGGATATCTCACCTTCTCTGCTTTGCTCTATTGCGCTGCGGCATCAATGATTTTTTCCAGAATTTTAATATCCACATCCTCAAGCTTGTTGATATACAGGCAGCCACTTCCCGTCTTAAATTTACCCAGCTTTGTCAGGTGTTCAGCATGCCTTTGCAGGTCTATCAAGTGTAGTGATAGGTTGGCTTTACGTGGCGAAAACCCTATTTTAAACCAGTCCACCTCTCTGCCGCTGGCGGGACTCTTATACCTCACTTCACCAAAGCCAATCATAGAGCTCCCCCACATTTTAGGCTTTTCTTTCATCGCTTGCTCCATCAGGCCAAGGATAACATAACTATCTTTTCGCTTTTGTTCTTGCTCTATGCTGTTCAGGAAATCTTCAACGCTTGCAGCATTTGCTTTGGTTTTTATTTGGGCTAATTTTTCCATAAGGTCAGTATAATTTATGGTTTGAAGCTATTTAATAGTGTTGAATATCCTGCATTCTATTTCAAAAAATCCCCGTCTATAATTAGCAGTTTCACGCCCTTGGCCGAAACCGAGCGATGAGCACTCATTTCGTCCGACACCACATAGCTTTCGCCCGCAGTCAGCCTTACTGCTGTTCCATCCTTCAGTTCGCTGATAAATTCCCCCTCCAGACAATGCACAATATGTCCTTTCTCACACCAATGGTCGGCCAGATATCCACTGGAATACTCTACCATGCGTATTCTTAACCCTTCAAATTGCAGTGTACGCCAATAGGCAGTACCCGTTTCGCCTTTATATTCTACTTTATCAATGCTGTTCCAGTCTATTGTCTGAAAAGGTATGTTGCTCATTTTAAATACAAAGGTTTTTATTGCGGCAGATTAATAATAGCTTCTGAAAAATCAATATTGGAGTACTTATATCCGGTTGAACGGTCCATTTTTTCTTTGTCGTTGGTGAAAAACACCTGTTCCGTATCAAAATGCCAGGTACCCATATAATTCAAAGAATTTTCAGTTATAGTGAACGTATAATATTGCAGGTATTCTGTGTCGGTCTCTCTGGGCTTTAATCCTCGCTCCGCACTGTCATTTACTTTTGTTTTCTTGTAGATTGTTTCGGTATGTACTTCCCCGCCATACACCATGCTTTTTGTCCACCAATAGTTGAGAATGGCATAGTGACCCGCCTGGATAAAAAAGTAGAAATTATTTTTTCTGGCCGACTTAAAGATAGGTTTTACCCTAAAGGTAATAATCTCTTTGGTTTCAGTATTAAGCAGTCTTATATCCTGCGGAAATCCACCACTGCTGAAACCCAGTCTTTGGATAAACTTTCCATACATGATAGAATATCCTTTTCTTGAGCTTTCTCCCAGGCTTACCTCGCGTAAGCCCTTATAATGTTGTGATTTTGTTACTAAGCTTAAAAAAATCAAAAAGACTGTCAGGCTGTATTTCATTGACTTGAGATTTATATTTATTCTAAAATTTATTATCGGGTGACCAATCTTACTGCTGCACATGCCTAATCGTCTCGCCATCCCAATGACCATCTTTACTTATACCACCTGTAGGGATTCCTTGGGCAACAAATTTACCATTACTGGTATAGTTATGAAAATATAAGGGTATACCCTCAGAAAGAAAATCGTCTGTAGAACTCTGTAAATGGATATGAATATGCGGCTCCGAAGTATTTCCCGAGTTGCCCACCAATGCCAGTGTTTGCCCCTGTTGCAGGATATCGCCCACTTTAACCATTACAGATTTGGGTTTCAGATGGCAAATCACCAAATACTCTTTTTGTGCTACTTCAATAATCACATGATTACCTTCCGGATTGTTGATGCCACCACCGCCCAAGACACCGATTTTCATATCAGGAAAGCTATCCACCACCTTCACCACCTTACCCGCTGCCGGCGAAAGGACAGCCAATCCATAAGCATAATAATCTTCAAGTTTGTTGCCATTACCAGAGTGCGATGAGCCATCCTTCACCACCATCATATCATAAGCCCAGCACTGATTAGGATAAGTTACATGATAATTTAAATCTTCGCTGCCACCGCCCCAGGCCACAGTTAATGCAGTGTCTAATGGCAGCCTGAAAGCGACTTTGCTCTTATAATGGTCGAAAGAAGAAGGATATTTAGAATAGATGCTTCCTGAAAAACAAAGCAACAACAACAATGCAAAACCGGCCAACCGTCGAATACTAAAGAATGGTCGCCTGATGATAGAACGAATAATTCCGATAATCAAAAACACAACCGAGAAAAAAGTAATAATCGCCGGGGCAAGGTAGTAGGCTATGATGCCCAGATTGCCCGGCCTTGAATGAATGTACAGGTAAAAAGCTATGGTAAGAACTATTAATACCGGAATGCTGTACAGCCACCAATCGGTTTTTCTTGCTTTCTTGACGATATCAATATTTTGCTCGTTCATGATTGTTTGGTTTAAAAGAAAACGGAGATAGAGACTTTTTCAGTTTCGCGAAGATGTGGATTTTGAAGCAGAAAATCCTGCCTGAGGGGTAATTTTCGATGAAGCAATAACTTCATTGAATCATGAAACCATTTTTATCACCACACTAAGGGGTAAAATAAAATCCCAACGCTTAAAACCTGCTCCCCTTTTAAAGTATCTGTCCACAGGACTGAGGGGTAGAGAATAAAAGGAATGTGAACACCCCTTCACCCTTCGGGGAATCATAAGTGAGTAGTGGGTTAAATCTAAAACTTAGGGCATTTAAAATTTTCAGTATAGTTATGACTGGGGAAAATGCCTTTGCAATACATTGAAACCTCGTAGCCCCCTAAAAAATTATTGGCTACTCTGGTAGACGAGGTAGTAACGTCGTATGACATTGTAATAGAGTAAATAGAAAAATCAACTTTCAGCGTAGGAACGAAAGCGTCCTGATATCTATAAAAAATACCGGCATAGAATACCAGAGGATTTTTTAAGTTTGAATTTTCTTTCTTCCAGCCAAATAAAGCTCCGGCAATCGTCTCTTTATAAGGTTTTTGGTTGGTTTGGTTCAAATGAAAAGCAATAGAGTTTTTTTCGTTGAGTGTCATATTTAAGCCCAGGCTCACAACATATTTAGGCAACAGGTTAACAATCTGACCCTGGCCTCTAAAACTATGGCTTGGTTTTGTGGCATGATATGCAGCCAATCCAAGATAATAGTTATGTTTATTTTCAGCACCTAATGAACCATTAAGACTCAGACCAAGGCCAACATCAAAATTTTGTACACGTTTAAAATTTAATGTCTCGTAAGAAGGATTGCCGGGACTATAACCCTGGTTGATGTATTGTGACGCAAAACTCATTTTACTTAGATCAAACGACCTTTGAATATACCCAAAAGCCAAACCAAGGGATAAATATGTTCCATGTTTCTCTTCTATAAATTTATTATAGTTTGCAGCAGCATATAATTGCATCGAAGTGAAATCAATGCTTCCCGATCTGTCGTAGCTGCTGGTAAGCCCAAAACTCAAAAAGTCGGCACCATCTTCCTTAATTCTTACCTTGCTTTCTGCCGAAGCCAGACCTGTTGTAAAAGGTCGGTTATCAAAGCTGCTCCATTGATTTCGATAATTGACACCCGCTTTATAATCACCCTTAAAAATGCCTGTAAGCGCAGGATTCCTCAAAATAGCATTTTCATAAAATTGAGAAAAATGAATATCCTGACCTTTAACTATAGGAGAAAAGAACAACATAAGTACAATCAAAAAGTACCTCATAATATTTTTCTTTAAAAATTGATTCGATGAAACGAAGGTTTTTGAGTTTGTTTTTGGCCTTACCAAATCAAGCTTATTTTACCACAGATATGTCACCTTTAAGTTTGAGATAATTGCCTTTTTCGCAGATGGCATTGATGTAATACATAAATACATCACCCATTATTTTCTCTCCCTTATAACTGCCATCCCATCCTGTTTTTGGGTCGTTTAGTGCAAAATCATGTGCCTCGTACACAATCTCCCCCCATCGGTTATAGACATAGAAGTCTTTTACCAATTTGACGCCATGCCCTATGGGATAAAACGTGTCGTTTAAGCCATCACCATTGGGGGTAAATGTATTAGGAATGAAAATATTGTCTTCTGTACAATCAAAAACACGAACAGTAAACTCAGCTTTGCTTTGGCAGAACATAGGACCCGTAACAATCAGAGTAAAGGTTTTTGTCTGGGTCATGGTGGCCAATGGGTTGGGGCAGTCCATACAGCTCAATTCATTTGCCTGAGCCCATTTATAGCTTTCTATATTAGAGCCGCTGGCGTATAGATGAGCGATGCCACCATAGTTTACAAAGCTATCTCCGGCGATGGCCACATTGGGTGGTTCCTGTACAAAAACGCCCACATTTACAGTATCAACAAAGCAAGTGCCTTGTTTGACAATTACTGTATAAGCTATTGTTTTATCAGGGTTGGCTGTAGGAGAGGCTGCCGTATCACTGCTAAGATGAGTAGCAGGAATCCATTGGTAATGGGTTCCTCCACGGGCAAACAATTGAACTTTTTCCCCTTTGCATATACTGTCGTTGGCTGATACACTGACAGGGTTTCTATAGAATACAGAAATCTGTAGTTTGCCGGAATCAACACATCCATTCGAATCTGTACCAACAACAGTATACAGCGTATTGTTTTTTGGCCTTACGATTGGTGAATCGCAAATCGAGCAGGAAAGCTCTGCAGCTGGCGACCAGGTATATTTTAATGCACCACTGGCATACATTCGCAGAGAGCTGCCCTCGCATACCTCAGCATTCCCGTTGGTCTTAATTAAAGGTAATGGATGAATCTTTAAATTCAAGTATGCAGTATCCCTGCAGGAATTAGAGTCTGTTCCGATGACCATATATTTTGTACTGACCAAAGCAGATGAAAGAGTAGAATCGCAAGTTGCGCAAGATAATGAGGCGGCCGGCGACCATGAATAACTTAAAGAACCTCTTGCCCGCAAGAGCACTTTGGTTCCGGCACAGACAGGCCCTGCAGAGTCTACTGTTATCTGTAATGGATTATTTACGGTTATCTTAACCAATGTGCTGTCTACACATCCATTCGTATCAGTTCCCCTTACTGTATAGATTGTCGTAACAGTAGGGTTAAATGCCGGAGTAGCACAGGTATCGCAAAACAAACCTGTTGAAGGTGTCCAGAAATATTTCAGAGCCCCGCTGGCAGTAATGGCAGCATAATCGCCCAGGCAGATAGTATTATTGTCGGCCTTGATTTTAGGCTGTGGAAGAATTCTTACTATCGCAGTATCTATCACAGAACAACCGGCACTATCTGTAACTTTCAACAAGTATTCAGCGTATGAAAAAGGGGTTAAAGATGGATGCTCACAGGTATCACAACTCAATCCTGTGCCGGGTGACCATTTGTAAGTAAGTGGAGATATTCTCCCCGTCACAATAGGATTCAGGCTGATGGTTTTTCCAACACAAGTGGATTTTTCTTTTATTTCCAGTTCTAACAAAGGCGGAATAATTATAGACGATGTATCAGGACAGCCATAACCCGCAAAGGGGGTTGAAATTAATTTGTAAGTAATCGGGCGGTTGCTACGTGCCACACTGATGTTTCGACCCGTATCCATTAGTGTTGTCAGTGATGAATCTTTCCAGATATAGTTTTGAAAGCCAGGAGGAGCGGATAAATGCACTGAATCACATTGAGTGATTTGCTGTATCGCAGTAGAGCCACATTTTACATCAAAGTAGCCACAGGAAACATGATAGGATGCATAACAATTCTCTCTGATAAAATCAATGGTAATGGTTTTGCCGGTATAATCTCCCAAAGGGATTATACCTGTTGCCCAGGGTTTATAAAAGACAGAATAATCCAATGCAGAACGTATAAATCCGGGCAAAGAACCGGCAACATATTTGTGTTGACCACAAGGCAATAACTCTTTTGTTGCGGAATCCCTGGTTCTGATCATGAACTTGGGCTGACCTTCAGGGCTATGTCCCGGATCGGTAATCACCAAAGCAAAATTATATACCAAAGCAAAATTGGTATCCCAATTGGGGACATGCACATTGTATGATACGATGTCTCCATAAAATCCGTCCGGAGAAGAGCCTAATTCCCTTCCCAGTCTGAAAGAATAATTACCCCCATCAGGAAACACTACAGGAAATCCTCCATATAGTGAGGTGCCTGAGCCACTGGTGATATTCATCCTGAATGTCGTAGCTGTTCTGGGTGATATTCCCATTACTGCCGGAGGGAAGACCTCCAGTGTATCACAGATATAAGCAGTCGAAGTTCCCGTTATAATAGTCAAAGGCCATACCTGATAATACTTCCAATAACTGAAATTTCCCAACTCCCAGTCTAAGTTGGGGTCGCAGCTGGTTGATTGTGCAGAGGCTGTAGTGATGCAGCATAAAAGCAATAAAGAGAGTTTGAATAGGTAACGTTTCATGGCTAAACTACTTTGGTGAAGGAAATAGGATAGTGTTTCTATTTCAAATATACTAAATATTTAAAATCTTGTTAAATATTATTCTTGCTTTTTTGGCTATAGTATAAAATAGATGAAACAGGATATTCAAGCGCTTGATGATATCTAAAACTGCTCCCCTTTTTAGGGGAGCTGTCCATAGGACTGAGGGGTAAAGAAAACGAAACTTTTGTCCGCCACCTAGTCTCCCAAAGGGGCTCGTGGCACATTTAGCTGCTCCCCTTTTAAAAGATCTGTTCGCAGGACTGAGGGGTAGAGAATAAAATGAAACTGAACACCCCTTCCCCCTTCGGGTACTTCCCCTCGGTAGGGGAAGAGTGATGTCCGCCACGTTTCTCCCAAAGGGGACTCGTGGCAAATTATAAAGCGACTCTTGCTAGGGGAAGAGTGATGAATAAAACAGCTCCCCCTTTTAGGGGAGCTGTTCGAAGGACTGAGGAGTAAAATAAAATTTATTCCCTGATAATTTTTTGAATACCTATGGAGCTTCCAACTTTAAAGCACTCAATAAAATACAGGCCAACAGGATAGGAGGATAGATTGATCGCTGCACTACCATGCAGCTTATCTTGTTGTTCAATTACAGAACCATTCAAATTATACACCCTGATATTTTGAAAACCGTCAGTGCCTGAGGAGTGAATTTCAAAAATAGAATGACCCGGGTTGGGATAAACAGCAAATACTTCCGCACTTTTTTTATCATTCGAAATACCCAGGGCATTACTACCCAGTTTAAGTACAAAAGCATCTATTATGCCTTTTGAGCTCATAGTCTGCGAAGCACTTGGGTCAGGGTCAAAATCTCCCGAACCGGAGTAATAACCGTTAACATAAAAATCTCCATTGTTTTGAAGGTTAAAAGCTGTAGAGTAGCCATAAAAAGACTGGGCATCAATAAATTTGCCCGATTTGTCCATTTTTAGGATATAACTGTCCTGCGTGGCTTTGCTCGTTAACGGGTAATATTTTGAGCCTAAGCCAAAATCAACCATACCATTAAACATACCTAAGATATAGATATTGTTGTCCTGGTCTGCAGCAGTTTGATTGACCAAGTCTCCGTAAGATGCACCTCCAATTTTTTGAGCCCAGTAAAAATTACCTGTAGAATCCCATTTGGTAATAAAGCCATCATTATTCCCGCTCGATTTTAAATTATATACTCCCGCATTGGGGTCAAAGTCGCAGGTATTATCAAAATTGCCCGAAATGTATAAGCTGTTTTCTTTATCAATTGTAATGTCAAAGGCATAGGTTTTATTTTTGCCTCCAAAATTTTTAGCCCACAAAAATGAACCCAAATTATCCAGTTTGAGTACAAAAGCATCATCATCGCAATCGATACTCTTACCCATAGCCGTTATGTTATACACCTTCGGGCTGGGGTCGAAGTCTGCATAGTCACTGAAGTAGCCAACACAGTACACATTATTTTTCTTATCCAATCCTAGACCGTTGGCTTTTGTTGTGCTGCTACCAAAGTTTTTTGCCCAGATAAGCTGCCCCGAATTGTCAAATTTCAGGATAAATGTATTCCCCTGGCTTGCAGAAAGGTTGTTTACAGCAATACTGGATGGGTCTGCATCCAGCGTTGTGGCAAAGCTGCCCAACAGGTAAATATTTCCTGTCTGGTCAATTTGGATATCAGATATTGTCTCAAAAGAGTTACTGCCAATTTGTTTCACCCAGATAAAATCGCCATCAGTATTTAGTTTCAATAAAAAAACGTCTTCTTCTCCCAGCGAGCTAAGGTTGTTTACTTTAGTACCCGGGTCGAAATCCATCGTGCCTACCAGGAAACCTGTAATGTAACAATTGCCTGCATCGTCCACTCTGATACCTGTTGGCGATTCGCTGTTTGCATTTCCACTGATTTGTTTTGCCCAGACAAGGTTGCCTTTTAGGTCAAATTTTGAAATGAAAATATCATTAGTGCCCGAAGAATTTAAATATAAGGTAGAGCTTGATGGATCCATGTCACAAAGCCCCTCAAAAGTTCCAATCGTATAAGAGTTCCCCAACTTGTCCGTAGCAATTGATTTTGCATATATCCTTTGGTCAGTAGTACCCATAGATTTCACCCAATCAATTTTAGGTATTTGTGCATTAATTGACCCGCAAGCTAAAATCAAGGCAATAGATAAAATTGTATTTTTCATGATGCGATTTTTAAAATAGGGTTATTTACTTATGTTTATAAAGACGATATTTAAAAAGACGCGGTTTTTCTATTTTGGTTGGGTACAAATGGCCATAAATTTTGCTATCCGGTATTAAGATAACTGTCCGCAGGACTGAGTGGCAAAATAATATCCCAACGCTTAAACCTGCTCCCCTTTTAGGGGAGCTGTCCGCAGGACTGAGGGGTAAAATGTCCGCCACGCTTCTCCCGAAGGGGACTCGTGGCAAATTTAGCTGCTGCTCCCACATTTAGGGGCACTGTCCGCAGGACAGGGGTAAAGAAAACGACCGTAGCTTTCTACCGCTGCTCAAAGGCTATCGCCCAATAATCGCCCAATAGGGTGATGTTATTATGATACATATTGTCGGTTGATCAAAACATACAATGTGTATAGGTTTGCAAAATGATAAATGAAGCTTTAATCAAAGAATTTGGCTTAAGAATTAAGCAGCTTCGTATTGATAAAAATATGAGCCAGGAAAAGCTATCATTTGCCACAGGTTTTCATAGAACTTATATAGGAATGATTGAAAGAGGAGAAAGAAATATTTCACTCACTAATATGGCCGTGTTTGCCAAAGTTTTTGAAATGACTGTTTCAGAGCTTTTGGATTTTACAACGATAAATCCAAAGCATACTTACAAAAAATACGAAATTAAAACTGATGATTAATGTCAAGAAAACACTCGTTTACATTGACATTATCGAATAATGTCACAGAAAAAGAAGGTATAAATTACCTAATAGAAAATTATACTGGATTTTTTAAAATTGATTTAGCAACTAAAAAAGAACTGCTTGATTTATTAAAAATTGATTATAGGTTTTTACAAGCATTTGACCTTATTTATGTTCCTGAAATGGTTGGAAAAGCAGTTAATACAAATTTTCTCCAAACTTACCTTGAGGATATTATTTTGGTTGAATTAAAAACAACTAAAAAATACTTGCCTGAAAACCCTAAAGGTTTCTTTTTTGGAGCGACTGAAAATGAGTTTAATTTTGGCAAAATACTTGGAGATAGATTTAGATTTTGTTTTGTAAGTATGAACGAAAAAGGGTCATCATTTTCTTTACAAACAATAGAAGACTTAGAAATTCGAATAAAGAACAAGAGAATACAATATCAAATTAATTTATAGGTAGGTCAATTTCAAAATTTGAATTTTTAAATTCATCAAGAATTTCTTTCTCTAAATATTTGAATTCATTTGTGAATTCTATTTTTTGATTAATATCAAAACAATAATAAAATTCATCTTGTTTGTAAATTAGCCAAGTAGAAGTTAGTATTCCATTTCTTTTTTCAAGTTGAAAACCTTGATATTCACTAATTTTTAATTTTTCAATTACTTCATGAATTTTCATCTTATGTAAAATTTTTAGGTATCAATGCCAATTTGTTCAGAAACAGATTTAAGGATTAAGCATGCCTCTACTCTATGGTTTCTGAGATGCTCTCCAAATGATTTTGTCTTTTTGATTGTTGTCATATTGGTCAAAATATGTCCTAATTTAATAGTAATAATTTTATGGACAAATAGAGTCCAATTTTTTAATGGATATTTCTTTGTGTTTTTAGTGAAGGAATTTTTTTTATTTGATATTTTTCACTTTGTCTTGTAATAGGATGTGAAAAAGTAGCGGTTCGATAAAGGTTACAAATAATGAAACGACAGTAATTCGTGCGTATAATTTAAACGTAAACCTGCATCCCCCCTCAAAATACTCCCAAATCCAATCCCTCGGCGGGGAAATTTCCACGATTTTCAAAAAAATCTTAAGCTAGGCGCTTTCGTTTATTTGAAATCTGCCAAAATCAATCACAGAAGTGCCATTTCCAATTACGGAAATGCCATTTCCAATTGCAGAAGTGCCGTTTCCAATTACGGAAGTGCCATTTCCAATTACGGAAATGCCATTTCCAATTGCAGAAGTGCCGTTTCCAATTACAGAAGTGCCATTTCCAATTACGGAAATGCCATTTCCAATAACAGAAGTGCCATTTCCAATCACAGAAACGACAAAGTCAATATTGGAAACGCCATTTCATCATGCTTTTTTTTCTCTGTGCTATAAGGTCTCCACCAAGTATAGAACTTGCTCCCCGATTTATAGGGTAAGCTCCTGCCAGTTCAGAATTCCTTACTGCCACAAAAAATAGCTGCGCTAAAAATCCAGCACTTTTATCTCTACACGACGGTTGGCACTCTGCTCGTTAAAGTTTTTGGGGTTGGGGTAGAGCATCTGGCTTTTACTCCGTCCTATGGTAGACAGGCGACTGGCTTCTATCCCTTTCCGCAGCAGGTATTTGTACACCGTTTCGGCACGCTCTTCAGACAATTGTTGTTCCAGATGAGGTGGCAGCCCGCTGGAGACACCATTGATATGACCTTCTATCTGTATCACCAGTTTTTTGTTGCGGCGCATCAGATGGTACAGAGACACCAGAGAACTAATCGACTGAGGAACTATTTTGGCCGAATTCCCCTCAAACAATATCTGTCCCATCGGGTATTTTTTACCCTTCTTCAATTCGGGCAGCACAGTCCTCAGCTGTCTGTAGTCATTCTTTCCCTTCATAAACATCGTATTGATGCTTTCTGATGCCACAAAAGAACTATCGCTTGTAAAGCTGAGGCTATATTGCATATTCGGTATAATCTTGGTATCCAGGCTATACACACCGGCAGCATTACTGTTGGTTTTGCTCACCGTAGTTCCTTTGCCATCCAGCAGCACTACCTCGGCTTTTACAGTTCTACCCACATCATTGCTCACCACACCCTCTATCCGTATGTCCTGCACAATGCTGAAAGAGAGTCTATGGCCAAGCCCTTTGTCGTGTACATTATCCAACACCAGCAGATATTGTTCTCCCTTTTTTACAGGCAGGCTTTTAGAATATTGTTCGCCGGGTCCTTCTTCATGAAAATCAAATTTGCTCTCCACAGACAATCCGGTAGCATTTCCCTGGCTTTTAAGGTTGCGGCTCAGGTTGCCCCGCACAGCTTTCAGCTTTTCTTCCCTGATGTTCCGGCAACTTGCTGTATCGGTATAAGGGAAAATCAAAAAATCATAATCATTATTGCTGTCAATGGCGGTGATGTCCATCGTCAAATCTCCATCCTGCTGTATATGCAATAGATACCAGGCTGAGTGGTGCTCCTGTTCAAACGCGGTTTTACTGTATTTACTCCGCGCCCTGATTTCCTGCAGCAGTCCAAATCCCTCAGGCGCTTGTGTAGGCCCATAGCTCAGTATCTCGCGTACAACAAGAGGAAGGGCTGTAGCGCAATCGCAGGAACCGGGCGAGCCTTCAGCATTTGCCTGTGCAACACTGTTGGCCAAGGGATAAAAAGACAAGAACATTGTCGTCAGGCAGCATAAGAGGATGCGGTATTGATGCATAAATGTCTATCGGAGATTAAACATGAGGAAAATGAAAGCGGATTATTTTTTTTGATACGGATACACCTCCCGTTGTTTCCACTGCTCATATTCATCAGCATTGCTTGCCTCCAGATAGCCAATCAGGCTGGATTCAAGGTTGTACTTAGAGCCTCTGTTTCCCTTTTTCTGTGCTATCATATAATCTTGCTTTGTCCGCATTTCGTCCAGCGTACACAATCCTATTTTGGCACGGTGGGCATTTATCTGTGCTTCTACATCAGGACTCAGATACTGACTGCTGTATTGGCCTTCGAAATGTGCATAGAAAACACTCAGCGGCATCAGCAGGCTTTCGCCCGGTACCCAGGGCAACATAAAAACACTATCCCCTTTGCTAAACATCATGGCCACAAAAGCCGGACTGATATCATAAGTAATCAATGCCGACAATAACATTGTATCGAAATAGTGTGAAGGTCCTTTGCCCATAAATCCACCTTTATGATGCCCTATTAATTCTGTAAATGAGGGTCCTCCAAAATGATTGCCAATAATATCTTCATTGGGAATGCCTCCATATTTGTCAAACAGCTTACGCAAAGTCCGGGCATTGGCAGCATCAACAGCATAAACGGTATCGGTCATATAATTTCCAGATGGCCTGGATGCCCCTTCATGTTTCCGGATTTCCTGATCGGTGTACATCATTTCTGCCGTCTGGATATTGATTTCGTGCTCCAGTTTCCAGAGCTGGTTGGGGTATTTACGTAAGATTTTATGAATAAAAACAGAATCATCCCCCTTATAATACCGGTACAGATTATCTTCCATTTGCGGGCTAAAGCCTCGGCTCATCAGCTTGCGCAGATATAAATCGGCATCCTGTAATTGATGCAAATCCATCGTGCATTTAAATGCATTGAGCAGGTCTATACTGAAAGGTTTGTTGGGATTAACAGCAAAAGCATCGGTATAATATTTCTGTGCAAGCTCAATATTGCCTGCACAAATGGCCAGTTCAGCTTTGTTGGTTTGGGCATAATACTCAAAAGCCCGTTCTTTTTGCTCAATAGTGGTTACTCTTTGTCCAAAAGATAAAGGAACAGCGCACAGTAAGGAAAGCAAGGTCAGCGCAGATTGAAAGGTTTTCATAGATAACATAATTAAAAGCTATAGCCGCTAACAATAAGGGTCTATATACGATTAAGAGTGTCAATATATAAAACTATTTCAATAAATCTTCGATTTGTTTCTCGTTCTTCAGGATTTGCCTGCGCAGGGGCGAGAAAATCCAATTGTTTTTGAGACGGGATAATCGGTCGGGGGCAGCGATAAAAAACAAACTTTTGAGCCAGTGCAAGGCTACATACTGATGGAAGATTTGCGAGAGCTGTACATATATAATCTGCACACTGTTGTCTGCTTCGTCCAGTATTTTTTCCAGTTCTCCGGGGTCTGTCAGCGAACTAATCACCAACACCGTTCCTTTTTTTACAGGAAAATAATCCCTTGTACTCAGGTTGCGCTGCCATTCGCTGTTGCTGATAATGCGTTCCGCACGTTCTTCATCACTCAGTTGCTCCGCCAGATGAAATTCCTGATCCGGGATGTATTTGATTTGCCATTCTTTCTGCTGCAGCGCCTTGTACACACTCCATACATTGGTTTTGTAAAAGTTGAGCATTTCGGCAAAGTACTCACTGCCTATTAAAGATGTATTGATAGAAGAATAAAAGCTGGCATAAAAATTAAGGTGCGAAGCATAAGGCTCCATGCGCTCGGGTATGCGTACCACGAGGTCTCTGTTTTTGGCATAGACCTTCCATACAATACGGCGTACATCATCCCCCGATTCAAAATCCTTGTAATGCAGTAAATCACCCTCCACCTTGCGCAATTGCTCTATGCGGATATCCATTGTATTCGTTTGCCTGGGCGAAACATCTGCAATAGTTTCGGGCATATGGTCCGGCGCCTGATAAAAAGTACCTCCTACATCCTGGCGTACAGGCAGAGAAATGAGCTGAAATAAATCTTCGAAAAAAAGAATGCCACCACGAATCTGATACTCTTTAATGTCCGGCAATTCAATTCTGCTCTTGCCCACAATAGCATCGCGCAGCAACGAATTCTTTTTTAGTCTGGCCGAAAGCAATCCGAATTTATCGGTCAGTTGGCCATCGTCATAATACAATCTGGCTTTGACAAAGCCCAGTACAGGACGAATAACATAGGGTAGTCCTGCTTCCAGAAATTGTCGTTTTCTGTCTCCTTTTTCTTCGGTATAAAAATGAACCTGTAAGGCGCTTTTTTTGTTTTTGCGCAACCACAAAAAATAAAAATAACTGGCCACCGTGCTGAGCAGAGAAATCAAAATCAGCCCCAGCACCAGCCAGGCTACAAAGGCAGCCATCAGGTTTACAAAAGGCAATTGCGCATCCGTAGCATTTTCTTTGTTGATGGGTTGGTAAAGGATTGTGTAAGCAATCCAGGCGATGAGTACAAAAAATACGCTGTTCCATGTGAAGGGTATCCACTGAAACAAACTACGGATTTTCGTTTTCCATGATTTCTTATTCATCTGTGATGCAGCCAAAAATGATTGTCTACAATATTACAAAGTTTCGTCCCGGCTTTTGTTAGCTTTTTGACAAAATTAAAAACGGGGATAAATCATCAATCGCACAGAGACTGTATAATCTACTGCGCCACCCAATCCCAGTCCGTCATATTCTTTAGGGTCAAAATGGGTAGACTGTGTCAGCGCATTAATCTGTATATCCGACACCACATATTCATCACCATACAGCAGGATAATGCCATCCACAGATATCGTGCTTTCTTCGCCTCCGGCAATATGTTCCAATATTTTGGTTTCGCCGGTTATGGCTATTAAGTCGTTGCTGTCCTGGTCTACAAAAGAGAATAATGCCGCAGTAGGTAAGTTGGTCATAATAGATAATAATTAAAGTGCAAGATAGCTTGCTAAATGCAGGAAAGAAGAGCTTATGCTGTTTTTACATTCTTTTCATAATACTTGCAGGCCTCAGTAATCTTACATTCGGCACATTTAGGGTTTCGGGCCACACAAATATATCGGCCATGCAGGATGAGCCAATGATGCGCAATATGTACCAAATCTTTGGGTATGTTTTTGATTAATTGCAGTTCGGCCTGTAGTGGAGTTTTGGCATTAGTGGTTAACCCTATTCTCGCCGACACCCTGAATACATGCGTGTCTACTGCCATGTTGGGTTGCTCATCAATTACCGAGGTGATGACATTCGCCGTCTTTCGGCCCACACCCGGCAATTGTACCAATTCGTTGACTGTATGCGGTACTTCACCATCAAATTTTTCCATCAGCATCTGCGCCATCCCTATCAGATGTTTGGTCTTATTGTTGGGGTAACTAATACTGCGGATGATGGGAAATAAATCATCAAATTCGGCCTTCGCCAGACTTGGAGCATCGGGGTAGCGGGCAAAAATATTGGGTGTAGTCATATTTACCCGTTTGTCGGTACACTGTGCCGACAGGATAACCGCTACTAAAAGCTGAAAGGAATTGTCGTACAACAATTCCGTTTCTGCATCAGGTACATTTTCCTGAAACCAATTTAAGATATAATCGTAACGCTGTTTTTTTGTCATTGGGCATTAGGGTCGTCGGGTACAAAATCAAGTACGGCACAGTTCATACAAAAGCGTTTGTAAGTAGGAGCAGGGCCATCGTCAAATATATGTCCGAGGTGAGAATCGCAACGCCCGCAAAGGACTTCTTCGCGATTCATTCCGTAAGAATTATCGGTCTGATAGCGCACTGCATCAGGTTTTAAGGATTCATAAAAACTTGGCCAACCACATCCACTGGCAAATTTGGCACCGGAGCGGAATAAGGGATTACCACATACGGCGCAGTAATAAGTGCCTTTGGCATCGGTTTTATAATATTTGCCAGAGAAGGCATATTCAGTGCCTTTGTTGCGGGCAATTTCGTACACTTCTTTGCTGAGTATTTTTTTCCATTCCTCGTTAGATACATTCAGTTTTTTGCTGTCGGTACGGGAATAATAAGGATTGTTGCTGTTCATTTTAATGTCTTTTTTTTGTGCGTTACTGCATTGGCTGAAACTAAGGAGTATAAAACAGCTAAGGGCTATTCTGCTTACTAACTGAAGGAAGTTCTTTTTCATAAAAATGTATTTTATCGGATGGTTCTGTCCTTAGTTACGAATCCTTGTTTGACCTGGTTTTGTAATGAAATGTGAATACCATAGCCAACATTAACCATTCATCATCTAGCATTCC
The DNA here is from genome assembly GCA_040387755.1 of Bacteroidota bacterium. Classification (GTDB taxonomy): domain Bacteria; phylum Bacteroidota; class Bacteroidia; order Chitinophagales; family Chitinophagaceae; genus Rurimicrobium. The sequence continues at coordinate 742,676 of JAZKDB010000001.1, forward strand.
GGCAGGCTAATCGGGATATTCGTCGCCAAACCACCTTCGGCAGTTTCTTTGTATTTGTAATTCATATCCAAAGCGGTTTCCCACATGGTATTGACTACAGCATCCAGAGAAACGCGTGCATTATCCGGATTGCTTTGCAGGGCCAGTTGTGATGCCGTAATGGCTTTAATCGCCCCCATTGTATTACGCTCGATGCAAGGCACCTGTACCAATCCGCCAATCGGGTCGCAGGTCAGGCCCAGATGATGTTCCATAGCTATTTCTGCGGCCATCAAGCATTGCTTTACTGTTCCGCCCAAAACAGAGGTCAATCCGGCAGCTGCCATTGCTGAAGACACACCGATTTCGGCCTGGCATCCGCCCATTGCTGCAGATATGGTGGCACCTTTTTTGAAAATACTGCCCACCTCAGATGCGGTAAGCATGTATTGTAAAATTTTATCCTCATCGTAGCCGTCGCAAAAAGCCACAAAATATTGTAGTACCGCAGGGATTACTCCTGCAGCACCATTGGTAGGAGCTGTAACCACACGACTGAAAGCTGCATTTTCTTCATTTACTGCCAGAGCAAAACAACTCACCCAATCCAGTGTATATTGAAATCCAGAGCCACCTTCACGGATTCGGTCGATCCATTCTTTGTAATTATTGTAAGTGCGACCTTGTAACAATCGTTTGTTTAAAGCTGCCGCACGGCGGGTTACATGCAATCCTCCCGGCAGCTCGCCGCCTATATGACAACCACGGAAGGTGCAATCGCGCATGGTTTCCCATATTTTGATAACACCAGTTTTGGTTTCGGCTTCACTGCGCCAGGCATTCTCATTTTCCATCACTATTTCGGCAATGCTCAAGCCGGACTTGATGCACCAATGCAATAAATCAGCAGATTTCTCGATAGGGAAGGGTAGTTCACTGTTGAAATTGCCCGAATTGTCTTCACCTTCTTTTACCACAAAGCCGCCACCGATAGAATAATAAGTCTCTGCTATTTCCTGACCATTCTCCAATCCACACAAAAAGGTGAGTGCGTTGGGGTGAAAAGGCAGGCTTTCTGTCATCAGAAATTCTACACTGACATTGTCAGGGATAAAAGGAACGACTTTTTTACCTCCCAGATTTATTTTGCCTTCTGTACTGATTTGATGGATGCGTGGCGTGATTTCATTGACATCAAAAGTAACAGGGTCTTCACCACAAAGGCCTAGAATAACGGCAATGTCGGTGCCATGGCCCTTGCCTGTTTTGGCTAGAGAGCCGTACAATAATACTTTGGCAGAAATCACTTTTTCCAGCCCGAATTGCTGGTCAATACTACTCAAAAAACGTAAAGCTGCACGCCAGGGGCCGAGCGTATGTGAACTGCTGGGGCCAATGCCAATTTTAAAAATATCGAATACCGAAATGCTTTCTTTACTCACTGTATATAATGGTTGCTAGTATGAATGGTTGAAAATGTATTGCAAGATAAATCAAAGATGCAGTTCAAATCATTTTACCCACAAATAATTATCAAAGTGTTGCAGATTGGGAGCCGCAGGTAGTTTTGGCAGGGAAAAATCTATTTGTTATAGAAAAGCGAAAAGAGGAATAAAAATACACAGGAAACGTTTTTCGTGTAAAATGTTTCCATAGTTTTGCGTCGTGATGACAGAAACAAGTACAAAATTAATGGATGTGCGGACAAAGATAATGCTTAGCGCGTTAGAATTGTTCCGGCAATACGGTTTTAAATCCGTGACCATGGACGATGTAGCCCATCGTGCTGGTATTTCTAAAAAAACACTCTACCAACATTTTGATAATAAAAATTCAATTGTCAGTGAAACAATGGCCTGGTACAAAAATGAGGTCAGGTGCCAGTGTGATGCTATTTTATCAGCTTCGGCTAATGCTGTAGAGGCCTTTGTGAAAATCAAAGTGCAGCTGGATAACATGTACCGCGAAGTAAATCCAATGGCTTTATTTGAGTTGCAACGCCATTACCCTGATGGTTATCAACAATTCCGCCTGAATATGGAAAAAGATGTGGCGGCAGTAAAGGCTAATCTGGAGCAGGGTGTACAGGAAGGGAATTACAGAGCAGAAATTAATACAGAAATCCTGGCGCGTTTCCACATGGAATCTGTGTTGATGATTATGATGCCCAATATGATGGTAAAAGACCGCTATGACCTGTTTACGGTCAATCAGGAAATCCTGGAACATTATATGTATGGGATTTTGACCCCCAAAGGCGAAAAATTGTATAAAAAATATAAAGAACAATACTTAACGAAGTAAAACACAAATATGAAACGAATAATACCTCTCTTATTATTATCCATCAGTCTGGCACCAGCACAATCCTTTGCACAGGAGCCGGTGGCACTCAGCCTCAAAGATTGTATTGATTATGCACTGAAAAACAGTGTTTCAGCAAAGAATGCCCGAATTGATGTGCAGTTGCAAAAAGCACAGAATAATGAAGTGACTGGCAAAGCTTTACCCCAAATTAGCGGTGAAGGCAAGTACACCCAGTTTTTTGATGTGCAGCAGCAATTTTTGCCCAGCCAGTTTGCCGGTTTGCCTCCCGGAGATTATGTGCCCTTGGCTTTCTCTCCAAAACTAAGTACAGTTGGCTCTTTAAATGCCTCTCAGTTATTATTTAACGGTAGCATATTTGTGGCTTTGCAAGCAAGGAATACTTTGATGCAATTGGCGCGTCAAAAGGCAGAAATGACGAATGAAGATATTCGTTACAATGTCAATAAAGCTTATGCAGGTTTAGTGATTGCCCATAAGCAGTATGGGGTGATGAAAAATAGCCTTGACTTGATGCGCAAATCTACCAGAGATATGACCATTACTTACGAAAATGGTTTGGTAGAGAAAATTGAAGTGAACCGTATGGAAGTTCAATTGAGCAATCTGCAATCCGACAGTCTTGGTTTGGCTAATATTATTGACGTTACAGAGAAAATGTTGAAATATACTATTGGCATGGATATGACTACGCCGATAGTGCTGACTGATGAATCTGTGATTGATAATGCCAGTGAAGCCGCAAATCTTCTATTGCAGGAAACCAATGTGGAGAATAATATTGGCTACCAATTGGCTTATACCGGTGTAAAACTTCAGGAATATGATTTAAAACGTTATCGTTTTGAAGGTTTGCCCACTCTGGCTGCTTTTGGTAGTGCGGGTTATAACAGGTCTTCAGATAAATTAAGTGATCTTGTGAACAAGCCATATCCAGGATTTTCTTTGGCAGGCTTACAATTGAATGTCCCCATTTTTGATGGATTGCAAAGAAGAAACAGAGTGAAATCTGCCAAACTGAAGCTTGAAAAAGCAGAAAACGATTTGGATAATGCGAAGCGTGGCATTGAATTTCAAACCAAATCGGCACAATCTACATTGGCTAACGCTTTAAAAACAACTGAAAGCCGCAAACGTACTATGGATTTAGCCACTACAGTTTTAGACCTTTCTCAAAAGAAATATCTTGCAGGTGTAGGCAGTAATCAGGATGTAATATTAGCTCAGAGCGACTTTCTGAAATCGCAAAACGCTTATTTCGAAGCCTTGCTTACCGTTGTCAATGCAAAAGCTGACTTACAAAAAGCATTAGGACTATTAAAATAATTTTTATTAAATAACAATTCTCTCCTCTCTCAAAATAATAATTAATGAAACGAATAACTACCATCCTCGCAGCCTCTATTTTATTAGCATCTTGCGGTGGCGAAAAAAAAGGTGATAAAAGTGCAGAACTTGCAAAATTAAAAAGTGAACGTGCCGCTCTTGATGTAAAAATCAAAGCTTTGGAAGCTACTGAAGGCAAAAACAATCCCCGCAAAGCGACACCAGTAGCGGCGATGGAAATCAATCCAACAGTGTTCAATTCTTACATCGAAGTGCAATCTCAGATTCTTGGTGACGAAAACGTATTGGCTACTCCTCAGGCTCCTGGTGTGGTTACTCATGTCAGCGTAAAAGCTGGTCAGCATGTGAGTAAAGGTCAGGTATTGGCAACCTTAGATGCTGCAGCAATTGAACAACAAGTAAAAGGTCTTGATGTGCAATTGTCATTGTCTAAATCTTTATACGAAAAACAAAAGAATCTTTTTGCTCAGAATATTGGTTCTGAAATACAATTGATGCAGGCCAAAGCTGCCTACGAAGGAGCTCAAAAACAAAAAGAAGCCCTTCAGGCACAGCGTAACATGTACCGTATTATTTCTCCGATTAATGGTACCGTGGATAATGTTTCTTTAAAAACCGGAGACATGGCTAGCCCTGGGCAAACAGGTATCCGCGTGGTGAGCTTTGATGATTTGAAGGCTGAAGCTAACCTTGGTGAAAACTATATTGGTAAAGTAAAGCAAGGAGATGCTGTGAACATTGTGTTCCCGGACCTTAATGATTCAATCCAAACAAAAGTATCTTATGTAGGTCGTCAGGTAGATCCTGTTTCACGCGCATTTCTGGTACAAATCCGTTTGGGTAACAACAAAAAAATCTATCCAAACATGTCTTGTAAGTTGAGAATCTCTAACTACGAAAACAAGAATGCTTTGGTAGTGCCGGTACAGGTAATCCAAAAAACTGCAGAAGGCGAAATGCTTTATGTTGTAGATGGTAACAAAGCTAAATCTGTGATTGTAACTACAGGTCGTAATTCTAATGGTCTGGTAGAAGTATTGAGTGGTTTGAAAGCCGGAGACAAAATCATCACCGAAGGTTTTGGAGATGTTGATAATGGTGAAATCATTTCTATTCAATAAGCCACTTGCAAAGACAATTATTTCTTCTCCTAACCGAAAATTATATACTTTCCGATGAAAGATAAATTTAAAGAATTTAAGCCATCCAGTTGGGCGATAGACAACCGGACGGCCATCTATATACTCACCATCATTATTACCCTTGTGGGTTTGATGGCCTATATAAGTTTACCTAAAGAGCAATTCCCTGAAATTAAATTGCCTCAGATTATCGTGCAAACCATTTATCCCGGTACCTCTCCGGATAATATGGAGAATCTGGTAACCAAGCCTATTGAAAAGCAGGTGAAGAACCTTACCGGAGTAAAAAAAGTAACCAGTAATTCATTTCAGGATTATTCGGTAGTAATTGTTGAATTCAATACCGATGTATTGGTAGACAAGGCAAAGCAGGATGTAAAAGATGCGGTGGATAAAGCCCGTGTGGATTTACCGAATAACTTGCCCAACGAACCTGAGGTTAAGGATATTGACCTTTCTGAAATGCCGATTTTGTACGTGAACATTTCAGGCAATTATGACCTCAACCGTTTGAAGAAATACGCTGACCGTGTACAGGATAAGATAGAAGAACTGAAAGAGATTAAGCGTGCTGACATGGTGGGTGCCCTTGAGCGTGAAATCCAGATTAATGTGGATTTGTTCAAAATGCAGGGTGCAGGAATGACTTTTGGAGATATTGAACAAACAGTAGGTTATGAGAACTTCTCAGCAACTGCAGGTGAGGTTTCGATGAATAACCAAAAGCGTATCCTGAGTGTTCGTAATGAGTTTAAATCGGCAGATCAAATAGGTAATCTGGTGGTGCGCAACCAACAGGGAAAATCTATTTACCTCAAAGACATTGCTGATGTCCGTGATAATTTTGAAGAGCAAAAGAGTTATGCCCGCCTTGATGGTAAAAATGTAATCACCCTCAATGTGATTAAAGCAAAAGGTCAGAACCTGATTGACGCTTCTGAGAAGATTGAAAAATTGATGGAAGAGCTGCATAAGGATGAATTGCCCAAGGATTTGAGCATTGTCATTACAGGTGACCAGTCAGAATCTACAAAGACTACATTGCACGATTTGATCAATACCATCATCATTGGTTTTATCCTTGTAACCATCATTCTGATGTTTTTTATGGGTGTTACCAATGCCTTGTTTGTAGCGATGTCGGTGCCTTTATCCTGTGCGATTGCCTTCCTGGTCTTACCGGGCATTGGCTTTACACTGAATATGATTGTATTGTTCTCTTTCCTGCTGGCACTCGGGATAGTCGTCGATGATGCCATTGTGGTGATAGAGAATACCCATCGTATTTTTGACAATGGCAAGATGCCGATTAAAAAGGCAGCAAAACTGGCTACCGGCGAGGTGTTTATGCCTGTATTGTCCGGTACAGTTACAACCCTGATTCCTTTTATTCCTTTGGCTTTCTGGAAAGGTGTTATCGGTAGCTTTATGTTCTTCCTGCCCATTACACTGATTATAACCCTTGTGGCTTCTTTGTTGGTGGCTTATATCATCAACCCGGTTTTTGCGGTAGACTTTATGAAACCCCATGATGCTACAGATACAGGTAAACGCAAATGGAGCAAGAAAGACAAAATTGTGATGATTATCTTCCTGTCGGTAGTTGCAATATCTTATGTATTCCAATCCTGGGGTTTTGGTAACTTTATTATATTCCTTTATGGTTTTGTGTTGCTGGAGAAATTTGTTTTCGAAAAATGGATTCATACGTTCCAGAATAAAGTTTGGCCTTCCTTCCAGGATTGGTACACCAAGTGGTTAAAACGTGCTTTGGCGCATCCTGGCAAAACTGTTTTGATCATGATGGGTATTTTTGTTTTCGCCATTGTACTGATGGGAGTTAGAAAACCTAAAGTAGTATTCTTCCCAAGTGGTGAACCCAACTTTACTTATGTGTATCTGAATATGCCGGTGGGTACAGATCAGGCTTATACCAATCAGGTGTTGAGCAAGCTGGAATCCCGTGTTTATAAAGCTCTTGATATTGACCTTGAAAAAGGCCAGAAAAACCCTGCGGTTAAATCGGTGATTTCTAACGTTACCGTTGGAGCCATCGACCCTAATAGTGGTGAGGTGGGTGATTTCCCTAACAAAGGAAAAATTACCGTAGCCTATGTTGAATTTGCCAAACGTAAAGGAATTTCTACTGCCGAATTGATGGAAAGAATCCGTAGCGCTGTGCAAGGTGTACCTGGTGCTGAAGTAACCGTTGATAAAGAAAGCGGTGGACCACCATTGCCAAAACCAATCGTTGTGGATATCTCAGGCGATAATTTAGACTCTCTTATATCTGCATCTGAAAGTGTAAAACGCTTCTTAGAGAAAAAGCAAATTGCAGGTGTTGAAGAATTGCGAAGTGATTTCCAGGCCAGCAAACCAGAGATTGTATTTGATCTGGATCGTGAGCGTATGAACAACGAAGGTATCACTACAGGTCAGGTAGCTATGGGATTGCGTACTGCGGTGTTTGGTAAAGAGATTTCACGTTTCCGCGATGCGAATGATGATTATCCGATTACACTTCGTCTTGCTCCTGTACAGCGCGAGAATGTAGATGCGATACGTAATATGCCTATTGTTTACCGCGATATGGGTATGGGTGGTATGATTCGTCAAGTGCCTGTGAGTGCTTTTGCTGATATCCGTTACGGTACAACTTATGGTGGTATCAAACGTAAAGACCAGAAGAGAATCATTTCACTCACCTCTAACGTGCTGGGCGGCTATAATGAGAATGAAGTGGTGGCTGCAATCAAGCAGGAATTAGCCGACTTTAAAGCTCCTACTGGCGTAACCATTACGATGGGTGGACAACAGGAAGAACAGGCTGAGACCGGTGCCTTCCTTGGTAATGCTATGATGATTGCAATGGCCTTGATTTTCTTAATCCTGATTATGCAGTTCAACTCATTGAGCCGTACACTGATTATTATGTCTGAGATTATCTTCTCTGTATTCGGGGTATTCCTGGGTGTGGGTATTTTTGGTATCGATTTTTCAATAGTAATGAGTGGTATTGGTATTGTAGCTCTGGCTGGTATAGTAGTCAGGAATGGTATCCTACTGGTAGAATTTATGGACCTGATGCTGGAAGAAGGAATGACGCCCTATGACGCTATTGTGGAAGCAGGTCGTACCCGTATGACTCCGGTTATCCTCACAGCCACAGCTGCTATCCTAGGTTTAATACCTTTGGCCGTTGGGTTGAATATAGATTTTGCCCGATTGTTTACTGAGCTGAATCCGCATATTTATTTCGGTGGTGACAGTGTGGCCTTCTGGGGACCTCTGGCCTGGACGATGATTTACGGATTGAGCTTTGCTACCTTCCTTACATTGATAATTGTTCCGGTACTTTGCTTACTCAGCTTTAAGTTTAAAGCCTGGGTTAAAGCAAAAAGGGAATCCTTCAGTGCCAAAATGAAATCGTAACCAGTAGAATTGAATACATAAAAAGGCCTCCTGAGTAATTTCTTAGGAGGCCTTAATTTTTTGTTTAAGCACTAAATTTATTCTAACTCATATTCCAGCCTTACGGTAATGCGAGCTGATTTTTGTTTGCTGTAAATGTCGTTATTACCGCCATAGCTATCTTCTTCGTTAGAGCCTTCTCCTGTAATTTGAAATACGCCCATACTGGCAGTTTTGAGTTTGCCTAAATCACCATCAGCAGTTTTTACTATTTTTTGTGCACGCTCTTTGGCATCCTGACTGGCCTTTTCAATCAGGTCGTGCTTGAGACTTGGCAGGTCGGAATAAGTGTATTGAATGGCGTTTGGATTGAATTCAATACCCGAATTGACAAGTTCGGAGGTCTTATCTGCCACAGTTTCGATTTTTTTCATCAGTTCAGCATTCTTTTTACTGGATAATGAAATGCTCTGTTTGGCGATATAACCATCAAAAATCTGTTCGCTTTTAGTCGTTTCGCCATTTGTCTGTGTAACAATGTTTCTATAACTTTTTTCAAAACTGATTCCACTGAAGTTGAGTTCATTTTCTTTAAAACCCTTGGAGAGAAAGAAGTTCTTGACTTTTTCTTTATCGGAGTTGATAATGGCATAGGCCTCTTTAGCTTCCATCGCCTTTGAAGCATAAGAGCCGGAAAATAATATTTCATCAGAGGTGAATTGTTTGGCGCCCAGCCCAACCACCGATATCGAGTCCATGCTAGCATTCCTTTTTTGAAAAGACCTCCCAAGAATAGCTCCTGTAGCTACGATACAAGTACCGATGATAAGTGCTTTGATTAAATTGTTCTTTTCCATTTTTATGATTTAATTTAAAGGTAGAAAATGATAAACAAGAAAGACTATATGGAGTAATCAAATTTCCTTTATTCGCATAAAAAAGTATACTTAGCCTCCCAATTCATATCATCTTCCAAAGCTATCTTTTAAAAAGCCTAAAGGTTGTCAAAAATTTATTATGTTTATGTAATAAAATATTACTTCGATGAGATTTAGATTACTGCTTTGCTTATGTTTTTTGAGTGTTCTTACTGGTAAGGCACAAGCCTTGTTTTATAATCCCAATTTCGATACATACTCTTCATGTCCCGATGACCTTGGACAGGTGGGGAGATCCGACAATTGGATAGAGGTGGTTATGTCAGCTGATTTTTACAATTGCAATTTTCAGTATTATGGTAGCTATCCCAGCGGTACTCCTTCATATTCAGGGAAAGGCTGTATGGGTTTTGCCTCTTATGGTGATACAAAAGGTTCGGCAGAAGCAATAGGACAATATTTGGCAACTTCCATTGTAAAAGGGAAATCTTATTCTATAAGTTTAATGGCCAAAAAGGCCAGGTCAGGAGTATGGAGTAATGATTGTGGCGGTGTGGCTATGTATGGATTCAAGTTAACTGTCCCTCCATCTACTTTCGGATTGCATGTATCTGATATTGCCGGAACCGATTTGCTGGCATTATCTCCAATGGTAAAGGATACAGGTTGGAAGCCTCAGTTATTGACTTTCACTGCGGCCGAATCCTACAGTTTTGTTGCATTTACTGTAGAAAAAGTTCCTTCATGTAGAACTTATATTTTTATAGATAGTCTCGATGCTAAGGTGGAGATTAGTAGTAATGTCTCTGAAATAAATACTGATGCGCTCATTCGGGTATTCCCTAATCCCGGTAATGGTAATGTTCAGGTAGAAACAACATCAATTATTGATGAAATTCAAGTAACAGATTTAGTGGGTCGTTTAGTATTACATCAAAATGTGGGTAGTGATAAATACTCATTTGTCCTTCAGGAGCCAGGCTTTTATTTTGTAAATGTGTATTCTAAAGGCAGCTACAGTAAACACAAGCTTATTGTACAATAGAATTTGCACAGTAGAAAAATAATCGACCTTTTCTATAACCAATAATCGATTTAAGAATTTAATTTAAGCATCGGTCAAGTGTGTGGCGAAATTTACATGGCCATCCAATATTTGCGCAGGAGCCATTCGGCAGTGGCTACCAATAAGATGAGGAAGAAAATCCATTTCCAGTTTATGAGTTCACTGGATTCAATTTGTTCGTTGAGTAATGGACGGATGCTGTTGTTATGCTCAATGGAATCGTAGAGAGAAGCGATGGTATTGATTGAAAAAGTAGCGCCATTATTTTTGTCTGCCAATGCATACATCAGTGGATAATTACAACCATTTTCCTGATCTTCCAGTGTATTGCCATTCACAATAAAACGACCCTGATCGCTCAGTTTCTTCCCATTCAAACTTGTAGTTGATTGAAAGGTGTAAGTTCCTTCAGTAAGGGCTCCAATATCAATACGATAGGCATTGCCGTTTCTTTCCAGTTTAAAATTCTGCGCACGTCCATTGCTGTCTCTAATCATCAGTTCTGCATCAGGTTGGTTGATTAACTCATTGTTCGCATTATATAAAAAGGCATTCAGCTGTATATGTTCTCTGTTGTTCCAAACATATTTGGGCATTTCTGTACGGAATACTTTCCCATTATTGTTACTGGTCAAAAAGTTAATGGTTTGACGAATACACTCATCTACAACAGTATACTGCTGGGTATTTTTATATTCATAGATACGCCAACGCCATATACCCTCGCCACACAAAACTGCTGTTGGATTTGCACCCGAAATGATTGCCCATAGCGGTTTTTCGTTAACATCATTCCATAGTATCTGTGTGTTTGCTCTAGCCGTTATTTCATTTGAACTGACACTTAACGGTGGTAATACTTCACTGACAGAACCAATATTTGCCGGAACTGTGAAGCTATTAAAACCCTTATTGAACTTGGGTTCTGCTCCACGGGTCGCAATGCCCATTCCGAAGTTAATGGCTTTCTGTAAAGCATTTAACTCAAAATAATTATTCTGCACACCAGCTATATACCAAACGCTCTTATTGCGCAGAAGTGATTCAGGTATATTTGTGCTATTGGAGGGAAGCTGATGAAGGATAATGCAGGCATATTCCTGAAAGCTTCCGGGCATTTCGCTTGCCAATTTTATGGTCAGTTCATATTGATCCAGTCCTTTTAGTGCTTCAGAGATGGCTTTAATATCGGGATGAGGTGCAGCAGCAAGTAGTAGTATTTTCTTTTTCTCTTCGATTACTTCTACAAACACACTGGCTTTGTTATTGGCCAGATTTTGCTCATTACCCACTTTTGCAGTACTGACAGTATATTGCTGCAGGCCGGCTTTGTTAGCTTTGACCAGAAAAGAAACACTTTCGTCATATTTGTCACTGTTGATAGATATCGGATTTGATGCGACAATGGCTCCCGAAGCATCAATCAGCTGAACAGTTTGCTGTGCACCCTTGCATCGGTTGGCCAGAATATCGGCCCTCACTTCCCACTGACTGTTCAATGAAGTGCTTTTATTGGCATATATTTTTGCTATGCGAATATCTTGCGGAATACTGGTGTCTCCTATAGCGATACTGTAAAGTGAGCCATTCAAAGGTATATCAGTATACAATGGATTATTCCCTTCATTATACCAACCATCTGAGGCTACAATAATGGCACTCAGATTTTGCTGACCATACATTTCACTCAGGTCTGTAATTGCCTTTGATAGATTTGTCACCGGAGCCGAAAATTGAAATAAGCTATCCTTTTGTTTAGCTCCATCGAGATTCCAGGTAATCAGGCGATATTTTTTTGATAATTTTTGGTTGAGTTCAGTAATCTTATTTTGATATTCACTGAGCTGATTTCCCAATGCTTTTGGGATAGACAAAGAATTGTCCTGCAGTACTATTACAACAGGTTTTTGCTCTTCAGTATTTCGCTTGTTTATTTTGGGTGAAAGAAGTAAAAAAAGAACCAAAAAAGTAAGTATTCCCCTTAGTCCGGCAGTTACAGAGGGGTAGGGTACTGAGCGTTTTTTATCTGCACGATATAAAAGCCAGGCCACCAGTGATGAAACAATAAGAGCAATAGATAGGGATAGGATGAGCATTGCGTTTGCAAACTAAAGAAAATTAAGCAAATTTATTTTCTTAATTATTGTAGTATTTCCAATCTTCGGGGCTGGGATGCATTTTATTCCATACTCTCCAATAAAATTTTTGATTCATACCAGCACCCTTTATTGCACCCATTTTGTATTGTTCTGTTTGGTATAAATTGAGCCAGACAAAAAATCCGAATCCAAATATGGCAAATGCCTTGATGAAATTTATTTGTTTGCTTAACCAAACCAGAAGTGCTGCAAGTGGTATGCTTAGCACCGGATAAAATTCAATCATTGGCCGGGTACCAAATCCCCAACCATACGACCATGTATGCCAACTAAAAATCAAATAGACAGATAATATGAAGAATAGAATAATTGGAAATACCAGTTTTTTGTTTTGATACCAAAGATTAAATAAGCCTATAAAACTGATAAATGCTATAGGTGTATAAACAAACCAGCCTTTTTCGAAACTGAATAATCCTTTAACTATCTGAGGGTTATTAAAGTTGAATCCTTCTTCCTGATAGGCAAAGTGAATAAAATTTCCGGTACTATATTTCCAGTACATTAATTGAATACCCGAAACTATCAGAAAAGATATGAAGCTATAGAGTAAGTGTTTTCTTCGCTGCCATAAAACCAACCATTTATTTTCTTGTTTTGTTGTATACCACAGTAGGGGGAGTATTACGATGATAACATCTACGGGTCGGCTGATGATGATCCACCCCAAAAATATTCCCAATAGAATGGCATGTTTTGGTTGCTGTGTAGCATACCATCTTTCGGTAAAAAACAAAACACAGGAAACCAACATGAATAGCAATGCATGACTCATACCCATTTCATAATGAGTGTAACAAAATAGATTAGTGCCAAAACCAATAATCAACAATGTCAATGCTGTGATACTATCATTATAAAACCGCCTCAGGAAGGCCCCCAAAACCCAAAGCCCGATTACTGACCACAGTATATTACTCATCCCTACCGAAAATTGATAAGGTTCTGAATACCCATCGATGGGATATTTGCTTGTGCCATACTGTGTATACAAGTGAGCTATCAAAAAGAATGGCATCTCTGCAATTGCTGTGCCAATCGGATATTTATTAGATTGTAGTTTTGTCTTTTCCTGAGAGTATAATCCATATTTTTTAATATCATCCGAAGGGCGATACACACTATCCAGTTTGTCGTAAAAGTCCATTTCTCCCAAATCATTATATACAAACACAGCTGGCAGGTATAGGTAGTAACCAGAGGCATCGTACTTCAAAATTTCGTTGCGTGCCCAACGATGCTGACTGAATGATAAAGCCAGATTAACAAGGGCAAACAATAATATAACTATACTAGATTTCTTCATAAATGATTTTGCTATACCAGATTTATAAAACCGATTTCCTGTTCATTGCCAAACGCAGTTCGAATGCGATTTTCGTGCGTATCGGTAAGAATGACTTGCCCGAAGATAGGATTTCGGATGATTTTCAGGAGCGATTCCATTCTTTGTTGGTCCAGTTTTTCAAAAACATCATCCAGCAACAAGACCGGACTGCTATTCATTTTTGATTTCAGGTATTCATATTGAGCCAGTTTTAAGGAAAATAGATAGCTTTTCTTTTGACCCTGAGATCCATAATTTTTGACAGGATTGCCGTTCAGTAAGAAAGCCAAATCATCTTTATGTATCCCCCTGAGGGTTCTTTGATAACGTAGGTCGTGTTGCAAATGTTGTTCCAACCAGACCTCGAAGGTGGAAGAATACAAGTCGCTCTGATATTCGATATTTGCCGTTTCTTGATTATCAGACAAAAGGGTGTAGTATTTCTGAAGTATCGGAATAAATACGTTTAAAAATGTTTTTCGTGAATTAAATATATAATTACCCGCAGGGATTAACAAGGAATTATAGTAGTCAATAAGTGAGGCATCTGTTGCTGTCGATGTTCCATACATTTTTAACCAGGCATTTCTTTGTTGCAGCACTTTTTGGTATTGGAGCAATGCTTCCAGATAATTCTTGTCGCATTGACTCAAAATGCTGTCTATAAATTTTCGACGCAATTCGCTTCCATCATTAATCATTTCAATATCGTCTGGTGCCACCATTACTGCAGCAAATTTGCCTATATGCTCAGATTGTTTTTCGTAAACCAGCCCCGAGCAACTGATTTCCTTCTTGGCATTTTTATATTTGCAAATTACAGAATCCGTTTTTCCTTCATTTTCAAATATCCCTTCAATCCTATATCCTTCGGTACCCTGCATAATTGTTGGTTGTACAGTAGCTGAAAAATAGCTTTTAGTATAGCATAACGTATAGATCGCATCAAGGAGATTTGTCTTCCCTGTGCCATTTTTTCCCGAGATACAAGTAATCGGAAATGTAAGCTCGTAGGCTGCCTGAGTATAGTTGCGAAACTGAAAAAGAGAAATTTTACGTAGTAAAGTCAAAATGAAGTTTGAGCGGAATGGAAAAAACAATAAATTCGCACAAATTTACTAAAACTGTGCAGACTCAATTCAATAAAGAAACTTACCTGTATTGGTACGAAAGTATGCTGTTGATGCGCCGCTTCGAAGAGAAAGCAGGACAGTTATATGGAATGCAGAAAATACGCGGCTTTTGCCATTTATATATTGGTCAGGAAGCTGTAGCAGCAGGTACTATGTCTGCTATTACCGACAGAGATAATATTATTACAGCCTACAGAGACCATGCCATTGCTATCGCAAAAGGTATGAGTCCTAATGAATGTATGGCTGAACTCTATGGTAAAGCTACAGGCTGTACTAAAGGAAAAGGCGGATCAATGCACTTTTTCTCGAAAGAAAAGCGCTTTTTTGGAGGTCATGGTATTGTTGGTGGCCAGATAGGTTTGGGTGCAGGTATTGCTTTTGCCGAAAAATATAAGGGAACAGACAGTGTAACCCTTTGTTATTTTGGTGATGGGGCAGCCCGTCAGGGATTGTTACATGAGGCCTTTAATATGGCTGTTTTATGGCAATTGCCGGTTATTTTTATTTGCGAGAATAATGGATATGCCATGGGTACTTCTGTAGAACGTACGTCAAAAGTATCTGATATTTACCGCCTTGCCGATGGATTTGATATGCCTGGTGATAGTGTAGACGGTATGAGTTGCGAAGATGTACATAAAGGTATTGAGCGTGCCGTGAAACGTGCCCGTGAAGGCGATGGTCCAACATTTTTGGAAATTAAAACATACAGATATCGTGGTCATTCAATGAGTGACCCTGCAAAGTATCGCAGCAAAGATGAGGTAGAAGAATATAAAGAAAAAGACCCCATTACAGAGGTATTAAAAGTAATAGAATCTAATGCCTGGGCTACAGAAGCCGAGATTGAAGCGATTAATGAAAAAGTACGTCTGCAGGTAGAAGAATGTGTTCAGTTTGCAGAAGAAAGCCCATGGCCGGATGATAGTGAATTGTATAAAGACATATATGTGGATGAAAATTATCCTTATATCACCGACTAATTCATTATTTTCAAACAATAATTTACCCAATTAAAAATTTATAAACACAAATAATGTCAACAACACCACAATCTACTGAAGGATTAACAGCACTGGAAAAGTTAGCAGTATCCTACGAAAACAATAAGAAAGCAATCAATACTGCAGTCATTGCAATTGTAGTGGCTGTAGGCGGTTTTTTTGCCTATAAAAATCTGGTTGTAGCTCCAAATGAAGAGAAAGCAAGTATTGCTATGATGCGTGCAGAACAATTATTCTCTATCGATTCTGTAAATCTGGCACTCAATGGCGACCCTCAAAACGCTGGGTTTCTAAAAATAATTAAGAAGTATGAAGGTACTGCAAGTGCCAATGTTGCACATTTTTATGCCGGTTCCTGCTATTTGAAAATGGGTGATTATCCCAATGCTATAAAACACTTAAAAGAATTTGATGCAAAAGGCACCGTTCTTGAACATGCAAAAAGCGGATTGCTTGGAGATGCCTATATGGAGACCAACGATACGAAGAATGCTATCGAAAATTTTAACGCAGCAATTACTGATGCTGATGACGATGTATTTACACCGATTTATTTGCAACGTTTGGCAATAGCTTACGAAAAAACAAACAAAATTGAGGATGCAAAAAAAGCTTATATGCGTATCAGAGATGAATTTCCTCGCAGCTTTCAGGGCCGTGATGTAGAAAAATCTTTGGCTACATTAGGCGTTTTGGACTAATATTTTGATATAGAAAATTGAAAAATCCTCTTTTGTAACCGAAAGAGGATTTTTTGTAGAAGTTCAGTATATAATTGTTAAGGAATGAAACATCTGAGCAATAAAGTTTTGATTTAAAAAACTTATTCTATGATGACACTCTATTACTAATCAAAAATTTAATAACAAAATGGCCTTGTCTTCAGATAGTAATTCACTTTTGTCTTTAGAGGTACTTAAAGACCTCAAGGATGCCAGAGTAAGCATCGTATATACAGAATGGAATGACAAAATTGTGCGGGAACAACTGAATGGGGCACACAAAATTCTACTTTCCGCGGGTGCAAAATGTGTTGGTGAATTTGTTGTGCCGGGTGCTTTCGAAATACCATTTGCCTGTAAACAAATTGCAGAAAACAGCAGAGGAATGAACAATGCCCCTGAAGCCATTATTAGCTTTGGTGCGGTGATACGCGGTGGCACTCCTCATTTTGATTATGTTTGCAAGGCTGTTGTTGAAGGTATCTCGGCCTTAAATGTGAGTTTAAATATTCCAGTTATTTTTGGGGTCTTGACATTGGATACCGAGGCACAAGCATGGGAGCGTCTGGGAGGAATACACGGCCACAAAGGTGAAGAAGCCGCCATTGCAGCACTCAAAATGATTCAATTTAATCGTACAATCACTAATAAATAAAATGCACCAGGTTCAGTTATTTATCCCTTGCTTTGTTGACCAGCTGTATCCTGAAACGGGTATGAACATGGTGCGTATTTTAGAAAAACTGGGTTGTACCGTACATTATAATACAAAGCAAACCTGTTGCGGACAGCCTGCTTACAACGCCGGATATAAAGATGAGGCACGGAAAGTGGCAACCAAGTTTTTGCATGATTTCGACGAGGATTATTATATCGTTGCCCCTAGTGGTTCTTGTACCGGTTATGTACGAAGTGCATTCGAAGAAATGTTTGCTGATAGCAGTGATGCTGTTACCAGTAAAAAGGTGAGAGGCTATTTGTATGAGTTTACAGAGTTTCTTACAGAGATATTAAAAGTGGAAGATTTGGGTGCAAGTTTGAATATTAAAGCCACTTATCATGACGCCTGCGGTGCATTACGCGAATGTGGGATTAAGGCCGGGCCCAGAAAGTTATTGAATAAGATAAAAGGACTTGAATTGGTGGAAATGGCAGAATGCGAGACCTGTTGCGGATTTGGAGGCACATTTGCCATCAAGTATGAACCCATTTCAATAGGAATGGCACAAACCAAGGTGCAAAGTGCATTGGCAACCGGTGCTGAGTACATTATTTCCACCGATGTCAGCTGTATGATGCATCTGCAAGGCTATATAGACAAGAACAAGCTGCCCATTAAAACGATTCATATTGCAGATGTTCTTGCCAGAGGGCTTTTTACTGAAGAATAAGCAACATTAAAACTTATACAAAGGCTACCTCGTTTCCATATTGTCAATGTTTGATTTTTGAATACGGGTAGAATAATGACGTTGAACCGGAACTCACTGATATTTCCCCCTCTGCACTATACTCCGAAAATTTATGCTGCAATCATATTTACTTCCTTTCCGGAATTTTATCAGGAATAAATGGGTAGGGGCAACTCTACTGATGAGTGTGGTCTTTTTGTTGATTAATTACCTTTTATTAAGTGGTAAAGCAGTCGGCATCTGGGATGCAGATGATCAATTTATGCCTTATCAGGTTTTACTCGCAGATCACATCCGCCAGGGAAGGCTATTGTTATGGGATTGCTGGTCAAATGCAGGCGTCTCTTTATCAGGTGATCCTCAAGTTGGGGCATTTTCTCCTATCAATCTTTTATTGGGATTTATTTGTGGAGGATCAACATCCAGTTTTATCGTTTTATGGTTGACTATCTGGTGGTTGGGTGGTTTGGGTATTTTACTTTTGGGACGCCATTTCAAGGTCCCAGTTTGGGCTGCATTTATTGTGGCATTACAATATCTTTTTGTTGGCCTGTATATTACCAATGCCGAGCATAGTTCATGGATTGTTGGCTTTTCTTTTATTCCTTTCATTATCTGGCGTCTGGATGTGGCATTTAGCTCCAATAGTACAATTGCAGGATTACAATCTGGAGCTCTCTGGGGTTTGGCAGCTTTAAGTTCCTATCCCGGTTTTACTATTTCTACTGCTTTGTTTTGCTGCCTTTGGGCATTGGGTCGCCTTAATTTTTTTTCAAAGACTAATGGAACTTCTTTTAAAACCGGAATACTCATTTTGCTTTGTTGGCTATTGTCCGGCATTGCCGTTTTAAGTCCGACCTATTTTTCGTTTTTATATGATGGAGCTGGAATGACAAGCAGGGTAGGCGCTTTAAGTAAAGAAGCCGTACTCACTGTTAATCCGCTTTCTTTGGGCGCATTATCGTCATTTTCGAGCCCGTTCCTGTCTATTCAAAGGTTTAATAATCCGAATCTTTGGGCGGATACTGATATTTCCATGACCAGTATATATGCAGGGATTCTGCCTTTCCTTGCGCTCTTTGCAATCGTTAATAAACGCCCGACAAAAAGAAAATGGTGGCTGTTGTTTCTTGCCTTACTTGCATTAAGCCTTTCTTTGAGTAATGTTTTGCCATTCCGCGCATGGTTATATGATGTCGTATATCCAACCAGATTTTTCAAGCATTCCTCTTTATTTCGGGCATATTATTTGTTTTCAATTACAGTTCTTGCTCTTTTCGGTTTGCGGGATTTGTCTGATATTATTAAAGAAAAAGAAAAGTGCTTTGCCGGAAAACGGATGCTTATTATGTCTATAGTTGTTAGCTCTATAGCTCTGGTAGTTTTTTCGTACAGTATCAATTCCTTGTCCAATGTTAGTGACCAAAAGGTTTTGGCCTACTTTCAATTAGCCGTGGTTTGGGGAGGAACTTGTCTGGTTTCGTTTTTACTTTTAATGCGAGTGAAGAATGCGGGGAAATTGATTCCTGCTTTGCTGGTTTTGATTGTGCTCATTGATATAATCTGCACCTACAGAATTTCAAGACCAATTATGATGAGTGAAAACCCTGAAATGTTGAGTCGCTGGAAGAAAATGGACGAGCAACACTCCTCGAAGATATATCTGACTGAAAATGGTTTTTACAGACAAGAAGCTTCTTGCGGCGATAATCAATCTAATTGTGCTCATTATAACAATGACCAGATGATTAAGAAAGTTCCGGTTTTTGGTTCTTATACAACTCAGTTTAATCAATTTCATTCTGAAATGTTGGATATCCCGCTGCTGAAGAATACTGCTTTTGGAACAAACCGGATTTGGTTTTCATCTGATGCCATACTGATGAGTCCCGATATGGAGGATTTTTCGATTTTGGCTGACAGGGTAAAGCAAAGTGATTCAATACCTATGATTATTCATACACCATATCAAATGCTGGGTGTGCCTGAAGCCGGAACCATCGCTATTGCAGATAATAAGGACATTGAAAAGAAACGAAGCCGCTTAAATGCTGCACCTTCGATGAAGAATGTAAATACTCGTATGATTAAGTATTTACCAAACGAATTGAGCTTTGAGGTAACAGCAGATTCGGATGGTTGGCTTTTAGTTACCGATCGTTGGTCAAGGGCCTGGAAGGTTGAAGTTAATCAACAAGCTTCTGTTGTATATGGAGGAAATTTCATTTTCAGAGCTATACAGGTAAAGAAGGGAATCAATACAATTCGTTTCTATTTCCGTCCCACAGCATTCCCTTATTTAATCTTTATTAGTTGGGGAACTCTGATGTTTATATTTGTTATTTCAGTAAAAGCTCTTGGCAAGAGGTCCGTTTTGGTCAATAACAATAGTCTTTGATTATTTTACTGTTTAAAGGTTTGTTTTTTTTAATAAAACATTCTCAATCTATCGCCCAAAAGCCTGATTGCTGCTATCTTGCAAGTCTTATCTTTGTTTTTGTTACAAACAGACTTATGCTACACTATTATACGCCTTCGCTTACTCAATACAAACGTTTAGTGACCCGAGAAGTCCCCGTTGGCGATTTGATGCTTGGAGGAAATCATCCCATTCGTATCCAAACGATGACAACCACCGATTCAATGGATACTGAGGCTACAGTGGCTCAAACGATTCGTTGTATAGAAGCCGGTGCCGAATTAGTCCGCATCACAGCCCCCAGCAAAAAAGAAGCCGAAAATTTACTGGAAATAAAAAAACGTGTTCGTGCAGCAGGATTTACCACACCACTTGTGGCAGATATTCATTTTACACCTAATGCTGCAGAGATAGCCGCAAGATTGATTGAAAAAGTGCGTGTGAATCCGGGTAACTATGTAGACAAGAAGAAATTTGATTTTATCAATTATACCGATGCTGAATATTTTGCAGAAATAGAGCGTATCCGTGAGCGTTTTACCCCTTTAGTAAAAATCTGCAAAGAACATGGGACAGCTATGCGCATTGGCACCAACCATGGTTCGCTGAGCGACAGGATTATGAGTCGCTATGGTGATTCTCCCATAGGTATGGTAGAATCGGCACTCGAATTTTTACGTATTGCCCGCGAAGAAAATTATCATCAGATTGTGCTCAGCATGAAGAGTAGCAACCCTCAGGTAATGGTGCAGGCTTATCGCCTTTTGGTGCAGAAAATGGATGAAGAATTTGGGGAATGTTATCCCTTACATTTGGGTGTTACCGAGGCAGGTGACGGTGAAGATGGCCGTATCAAAAGTGCTGTGGGTATTGGTACTTTGCTGGAAGATGGAATTGGAGATACGATTCGTGTATCATTGACCGAAGATCCCGAATTTGAAGTACCTGTTTGCCGGGATATTATTGCGAAATATGCAGCACCTTCCAATGAAAGAATAATTGTTCCATCGATTGAAAAATTACCCTACGACCCCTTTTCTTACCAGCGTCGCAAATCATTTGCGGTACAGAATATCGGTGCTAAACAAGTGCCTGTAGTCATTGCCGACCTGAGTAAAGAAGAAACGATAACTCCTAAAACATTAGAAAGTATCGGTTATCATTATGATGAGCCGAGCGATAAATGGAACATCGGCGATCAGGCAGCAGATTTTATGTTTACCGGAAATCAAATTCCTGATTTTGCCTTACCCGGCACTTTGCGTGTTATTGTTTATCCCTCAGCAATCAACGAAAATACAGACCTGCAAAAGGTTTTGCCCATTTTTGATATAGCCGAATATGCTTCAGCAAGCTACAAAAGCAAGCAACTCAATTTTGTGATGCTGGATTGCTATAGCGACGACAATACAAATGCACATCTGGAATTATTAAAAGATATTGATGCCACAGTAGTGCTTTGTCTGAGCAGTACCAACGACAATACTATGCAGAGTGTCCGCAGGATGTTTGTGGAATTAATGCAGCTTAAAATAGACAACCCAGTCGTCATCATTAGTGATAGCAGTGGACATACTCCTGATGAGCATCTGGTGAAATTGGCGACCGATACAGGTGCTCTTTTGCTCGATGGTTTAGGTGATGGAATATGTCTGGGATATGCTGCCGACGCTACAATGGATGATGTGCAAGCCAAAGGCAGAACTTATTTACCGGTTAAAGATTTAAATCAATTCAGCAACAATACGGCTTTTTCTATTTTACAAGCCACACGTACCCGCATCAGCAAGACAGAATATATTTCCTGCCCTAGTTGTGGCCGTACTTTATTTGATCTTCAGGAAACAACAGCTAAAATCCGTGAAGCCACGCATCACCTCAAAGGGGTAAAAATTGCGATTATGGGTTGCATTGTCAATGGCCCGGGTGAAATGGCAGATGCCGATTTTGGATATGTAGGAAGTGGGGTAGGCAAAATTTCTTTGTACAAAAACAAAGATGTAGTGAAGAAAAATGTACCCAGCGAAATAGCTGTTGATGAATTGATACAGTTGTTGAAAGACAATGGTGCCTGGGTGGATAGGTAATCTTGAGTTGAAGATTTGAAAGTTTGAAGATGAAATAATTGTTCAAAAACAAAAATGGTTCATATCATTTTTACTTTATTTCTCGTTATTACACTTTCAGTCCTTTGTGATAAATTTAAAATTGAAATGAAAAGACAAAACCCACTCATGCTCAGCATTCCTAAACCCTGCAATGAAAATTGGGCAGAGATGAGTGTGGTTGATAAAGGTAGGTTTTGCAGGCATTGCCAGAAGACGGTTATTGATGTCTCCAATTTGGACGATGATGAATTGATGCAATTTCTTTCCGCGCAAAAGGAAAGCATTTGCCTTCGTGCACTTAAAATCCAGACCAACCGGCCATTTAACCAGCCCGTTTCAATACCAAACAAATTCGCTTATACCGCAGCAACAATTGGGTTTTCACTGCTGCTGCTCGCAGGTGGGAATTCCTTTGCCAGAGCTCCATTTCGACCGGAAATAGTCCTTGCCTCGGAAGATAAAAGAGACCCTTTTATGCAAGCGCATGACAGTGTGTTGCTACAAGGATATGTGGTCGATTCTTCAAGGAAAGCAATACCAAACGTTGTCATAAAAATCATTTCCGATTCATCTCAATATTCCGTTGTGAGTTCAGATACAGAAGGATGTTTTAAGGTTTGGGTGTCTAAAAAAATGATAGAAGAAGAAAGACTTTTACTGGAAACGGAACATCTTGCTTATCAAAAGCTACGACTCAGACTTAAAAAAGATTTGACAGAACAATCAAATTCCCTACTTTTAAATTTGCAGCCATCAATCACGCCATATCAAATTACGAACATCAACACTATCCAGACACATATTATGGGAGCCTTTTATAATCCTCAACCGATATTGCCAATAAAATTTCGTGTTATTCCGGCATATAATAGTAAAAAGTATAAGATTCTGAAGAAAAAGAAATAGCTAACGCCCAATGAAAAAGCCAAAACCACTCATCCTTGAAATCCCTAAACCCTGCAATGAAAGTTGGGTGGAGATGCGGTCTGTGGGTTTAGGCAGGTTTTGTACTCATTGCCAAAAGATTGTTACCGATATTACCCGAATGAGTGATGCACAAGTTATTCAGCTTTTTCAAAAAAACTCAGATACCCATTGCATTCGTGCTTTTGCCTCCCAACTCAATCGACCCATTAATTTACCTTTACAAGAACCCACCCGTTTTTACCGCATTGCGGTTGCATTGGGTTTAACTCTTGTAATGGCAGCAGCAGCCGATACTTATGCCCGTCCAAGGCCGCCGCTTGTGGAGCAACATTATTTATTAGGAGATGGGGACACTACAAAGAAAGAAACTGTTGATGGAGACACACTAGCAATTAGAGGTGTGGTTTTGGATGAAACCAATAATCCCTTTCCCGGAGTGGTGGTTAAAGTAATGCAAGGTGGCTTAATAAAGGGAGGGACTGTTACAAAGGATGATGGCAGTTTTGAAATAGTAATAAAAGAAAGGGATATTAATAATTATCAAATTTCAGTTTCTACTGTGGGTTACAATAATAAAGTATTGCACATTTCGAAGAAAGATTTTAATACAATTTTTAGTATTAAAATGAACTCAGCCGATGTTCGTATGATGGGCGCTTTACTCGATATTTCCCCACTTAAACTTTCACCTGAACTTCAAAAACCTCTTTTAGAACCTCCCGGAAGAAAAACCTACAACGCAAAAGACTTAAAAAACTTTGGATTATAAAATTTAAAAGCAACAAATGAAAAAACTAACATTATCCTTACTCACACTGGCTCTTAGTAGCACTTTATCTTTCGCACAGCGCACCAAAATTGCTATTACTACCGAAATGGGCAAAATCGTGATGGAGCTTTATGACGAAGCACCCAAGCACCGCGACAATATGATTAAACTCTCCAATGAACATTTCTTTGACAGCACTTTATTTCATCGCTGTATTCCTAATTTTGTGATACAAGGTGGAGACCCCAATTCTAAAAATGCCGCTCCGGGTGCCATGCTCGGCAATGGAGAAACAGGCTATCGTATAGATGCCGAATTCAACGATTCGCTTATTCATAAATATGGTGCACTCGCTATGGCGCGCGATAACAATCCTGCCAAAGCATCTTCCGGTTGCCAGTTTTATATTGTAACGGGTAAAAAATTAACCGATGATGAATTGAATTCTTTGGAGCAAAGAAACAACCGTAAATACTCAGCCAGCCAAAGAGAAATTTACAAAACAAAAGGCGGAACAGCCTTTCTGGATGGTGGATATACTGTATTTGGTGAAGTGATTGAAGGAATGGATATCGTTGAGAAAATCTCCAACGAACCACGTAATCAGATGGACCGTCCTTTAAAAGATATGCGTATGCTGAAGGTAGAAGTGATTGAACCCAAAGCCGCTAAGAAGAAAAAATTTCTGGGTATTTTCTAGTATTTAAAAATTGGAATAATGACTATTGACGAAAAAATCCATCAGGCCTACAGCGATTCCAGTAATTATCTGGAGCTTGTGCAAATGCTGATAGCAGCCGGTGTACAAAGTTATACGGTAGATGTGGCTACCGACATTAAATTGTATCATTTAAACGACCATTCCACCGTTTTGCACAGTCAGGAAAAAGCTCCTCGAGTTATTACCGATGCAATAAATGTAGAGCGTGTAAAAGAATGCATCAAAGCCTCGCAAGCACGACAAATGAGCTATGCAGATTTTATGCCCGCCATTGCAGAGGCAGGAGTACGCTTCTATGATGCCGTATTAGCCGGGCCAAATAAGCGAGTGAATTATATAGGCAATGGTGGAAATTATGAAGAACTAATCCCGATAAACTAATGCAGGATATTATTTTACTTCATGGCGCTATTGGTGCCGAAGATCAGTTATTGCCGCTAGCTGAGGTACTCACCCATAAAAAATTTAAGGTGCATCACTTTTCTTTTTCAGGACATGGTGGTCAATCTTTTGCTCCTCATTTTGGTATTGAACAATTTGCTGCCGAACTATATCAGTACATTCTGGAACGCAATATGCAACAGGTCAATATTTTTGGCTACAGTATGGGCGCTTATGTGGCTTTGTATCTGGAATCTCAAAAACCAAATCTGATTGGGAAAATAGCTACCCTTGCAACTAAATTTGATTGGACACCAGAAGGCGCTGTCAAGGAAGCGGCAATGCTGAATCCAGAAACTATTCAGCAGAAAGTACCCAATTTTGCACAGGCTTTGCAACAACGCCATGGGGAGCAATGGGTGGAATTGTTAAACAAAACAGCAGCTATGATGCTGGAATTGGGTAAAGAACCTTTGTTGACAGCTGATTTGTTGAAAACAATAGAGAGCCCAGTATTATTGGGTTTGGGAGATAAGGATACTATGGTAAGTCTGGATGAAACCAGAAAAGTTTATGCTGCTTTACCCAAAACCAATATGTACATGCTACCGAATACCAAACACCCGATTGAAGGAGTGAAAGTGGAGTTGCTGGCTGCTATCCTTGCAGATTATTTTGGATAAGAAAAGCCTCAGTTCAAAACTGAGGCTTTTCTTATCGTTCTATTATTCAGTTACTTTTTTCAACTTTTCCCAAATTTCAGGAATCTGTTTAATCCAAAAAAGCTCCTTCATTTTTTCTTTGGCGGGCAGGGCAGGAGTTCCAAAAACTGTTTGCCCTTCGGGTACATTAAAGCCCACTCCGCTCTGTGCATTCACCACTACTCCTTTTCCGATGACCAGTGATTTGTTGAGCCCCACTTGTCCCCAAAGTGTTACTTCGTCACCAATGATAGTTTTACCCGCAATGGCTACCTGTGCAGCAATCAGGCAGTTTTTGCCCAACACTACACCATGGGCAATATGTACCAGATTGTCCAGTTTGGTGCCAGCTCCAATGATGGTATCGCCACTTACACCTTTGTCAATTGTGCAATTACTACCAATTTCTACAGAGTTGCCAATAATCACCCGACCACAGGATTCCATTTTATCGTATTGAATCTCACGTTCTTTACGACGTTTAAAATAAAAGGCATCTGAACCAATTACCGTACCTGAATGGATAATTACATTGTCGCCAATTTCTGTATGGTCGTAAATCGAAACATTGGGGTGTATCAGGCAATTCCTCCCAATTTTGACGTGATTGCCTACAAAAACATTCGGCTGAAGATGAGTTCCCTCACCAATTGTTGCGCTGTCACTAATCAATTTATCCGACTTCTCAAATGGTCGGAAATGTTTGGCAATTTTTACATAAGCTGCAAAAGGATCATCTGAAATCAGCAGTGTTTTTCCTTCGGGGCAGTCCACTTCTTTGTTGATGATAATGGTTGTTGCAGGAGAATACAGGCATTTGTTGTAGTATTTTTCAAAATCTACAAAAGAAATATCACCGGGTACTACTTTATGAATCTCATTGACACCCGTACAGATTTGCTCGCGGTTACCCACCAATTTTGCTCCAATAAAATCAGCCACCCATTGTACAGATATTCCTTGCTCAAAACGCATATTGTTTCCTATTTTGCACAAAAATACACGCATCCTGCTCATAACCATTTTTTGTGTCACAAAAATTATTCAGCAATATCAACGGAACGCTTGTCCCGGCCAGCGAAACTGAAATAAACAGCAGTAATGAAGCTGTGCGCAGCCGATATGGCCTGTATGAGACCATGTTGATGCGTGATGGTATAATTGAATTGGCAGATTTGCATTGGGAGCGGCTTTGGACTGGAATGGCTGTTCTTGGATTTTCTTTGCCGGAATTGTATACAGCAGATTTTTTTGAAAAACAGGTTCAGGAATTGGCGGTTTTAAAAGGGGTACATTCATTGGGCAGAATCAGAATTCAGATTTATGCAGAAAGCAATGAACAACCCTATCAGCCTTTTTTCTACATTGAAGCAACTGCTGTAGAATTGTCTATGACCCAATGGAATGACAAAGGCCTGATTGTCGGAATATTGGAAGGATTCAGAAAGCCAATTCACCTGGCGAGTAACAGTAAAATCAGTCACAGCCAACATATTCCTTTGGCCAGAAAAGTGATGGCCGAAAACAGTTGGGATGATGCACTGTTGTTGAATGCCGAAGGTCGAATTATTGAAAGTTCGATGGCGAATTTATTCTGGATAAAAGACGGACAGTTTTATACCTCACCTTTATCTGAAGGCTGTTTGGCTGGGACAATGCGTGCCTGGATTATAGAACAGCTCAAAAAACAGCAGTTTTCATTGACAGAAAAGGCATTGAGCGAAGAGGAATTGCTTCAGGCTGATGAAGTATTTTTAACCAATAGTATTCGTTTTGTCCGTTGGATTGAACAAATAGGAGAGACTCATTTCACCTATCAAAAGACAAAGGCATTCTACGATCAGATTGTTGGACTATAAGCGCTATTTTTTCTTTTTCTTCCCTTCTTCTTCTTCTTTTTTGCGTACCACCACCCATTCTTCCAGCAAAACTTTAAAAGGCATTTTGCCAATCATGATTACCGCATATTTGTCCTTTAGCTCGCTTAAAGTTCCTACCTGATGATTGGCCTTGTGACGCATTAAATCCCCAATTTTAGCTGCTCCACCCACGATTTCAAAATTCTTATCGGCCTTACGCGCCGCACTTTGGTTACTCTGAATCTGCTTCTTTTTAAACAGCACCGACTCAGCATTTTTAATCACCTCATTTTTGTTTTCACTTTTCTTCCAGTCGATGATGATTTGCTTGAAATTACGCTCCATTTCGCGCAGGTAATCCAATTCTTCTTTCTTGATGAGATTCTGCAATTTCAGGGCGTCCTGTTGCTGTTTGACACGCTCTTTATCATTCAAGTGTTCAAATTCCTTCTTTAGTTTTTCATTGTCCTTCAACAATTTGCTCAGTGCCTTTTCTTTGTCAGATAATTGTATGACTTGTTGCTCAGTCTGCAGCAACATTTTATCCAGTTTGAAATGCCCCCTTTCAGTCAATTGCTTAGCACGGCCAATAATTTTAGCATCCAATCCACTGCGCTGTGCAATAGCGAAGGTGTAGGAGCTGCCGGGCTTACCGATAGTGAGTTGGTACAAAGGTTCCAGCTTTTCTTCATCAAAAGCCATGGCCCCATTCATAATACCATTGACTTTTCCGGCCATCACTTTGAGGTTGAGGTAATGGGTAGTGACAATGCCCAAAGCGTGTTTCCTTGCGAGTTCTTCTACAATAGCTTCGGCAAATGCACCACCCAGATTAGGGTCGGAACCGCTTCCCAGTTCATCGATAAAAAACAGGGTTTTTCCATTGGCAAAATCCATGAAGTATTTCATATCGCGCAAATGGGCGCTGTAGGTGCTCAATTCATGTTCTATGGATTGGGTGTCGCCAATATGAATCATGATTTGCTTGAAAATCCCCATTTCAGAACTGGGGTCCACCGGCACCAATAGTCCTGATTGCAACATCAATTGCAACAGTCCCACAGTTTTCATCGTCACCGTTTTACCCCCGGCGTTTGGACCGCTGATGATGAGTATTCGTTGTTCCCTGTCCAGTTGGATATTGGTGGGGACAATGGTTTTGTTGTTGCGTTTGTTGTTTAAATAAAGAATCGGGTGGAATGCTTTGACCAGATGAACGCTGGGATGAGCGATCAGGCGTGGCATAAAGGCATTCATATCTACAGCCAGCAATGCTTTGGCCCGAATGAAATCGTACAGGCCACATAAATGATAATAGCTTAACAGCTGCGGTTGAAATCCCGAAAGGCTTGCAGTAGTTTGGGATAAAATGCGATGTATTTCTCTTGATTCAGCACGTTCAAGTGAGAAGATTTCATTGTTGATTTCTATCGTTTCTTCGGGTTCAATAAATACGGTCTTCTGTGTGTCACTTTCGCCGTGCAAAATTCCTTTGACAATTCTTTTATGTTCGGCAGTAATCGCCACTGTTCTTCTGCCATTCAAAAATCCTTCTGAAATATCAGCCAGATAACCTTGCTTGCTCAGCTTGCGCAGGATGGTTTCAAACAATTTACGCAATTGGTTCCGCTGCTTGGATAATTCCATCCGGATGCTCATCAATTCTTTCGAGGCATTATCGCGGACATTTCCTTGTTCATCTACTACCGCATTCACTATTTCGACAACTTCTTTGTAATAATGAATTTTATCGGCCAGGGCTTGTAATTGCGGAAAAAGCTTGTTGTGACTGACAAACCAGTTCAGGATGCTTTTGATACTTAGGGATAAGTTACAAAGTGCCAGTAATTGTTCGCCCGAAAGGGTAGCGCCACTGATGGCTAAAAGCTGTAATTCCTTTTGTACATTTTTGGTAAAATCATTCGGGAAATAATCGCTGCCACTCATAATAGAACGGTATTCGGATGTTTGCAGCAGGGCTTTTTCTATAAAGTCAAGACGCGAATTGATTTTGAGTTCGCGCACACGCTCCTTAGCCGCATCAGTACGGCATTTCTCCAATAATAATTGTTTGACTTTACTAAACTCTAACGAATCTCCCGCATTGGCGGGGTACAATTGCAGCATAATCTATTTCTTCCTGAACGGCGCAAAGGTAAAAGCCTATTGCTTTAAAAAGTCATCAATATTGCTGAATAGAAAATCAGGATATTCTTTGCTGAATTTCGCAGTTACAAATCCACCTAATAGCGGGCGTGCAGCCGGTTGATTAAGCTCTGAAGTGCTGAGTGGTATTAAATCATATTCAGCACCAGGGAAATACTGTAATACCCTTAAAGCCAGGGCTACACGATTCATATAATCGGTGCTGCCAATATGATAAATGCCTGTTTTGCCATCACGCAGTAAGACAAACATAGCACGTGCTATATCCATAGCATTGGTGGGTGAAGCAAATTGGTCGTAAGGGAGTTTTAAAGTCAGTTTTTGCCCTTCTTTACATTGTTGTACAATACGGGAAACAAAATTTTTCCCACGCTCTTCATTGCCATAAATATTAGTGACACGCAGCACCAAAGTATGAGCTACTTGTGCCAATGCCAGTTGCTCGGCTTCCAGTTTATGGCGGGCATAAACACTCAGTGGGTTAATCGGAGCATCTTCGGTGTAGGGTCCTTCCTTGCCATCAAATACATAATCGGTGGAGATGTACACCAATCGAGCCTTACATTCGTTTGCCAAGGCAATGATATTGATGGTGCTTTGAACTGTTTTCTGATAACTCTCGTCTATGTTGGTTTCGCAATAATCTACGTGTGTGAGTGCGCCACAATGTACCAAAACATCTGGCTGCCAGCCTTTAATATCAAAATTATCAGGATGATTTGGGTCTAATGTATTGTAAAATACAGTTCCTTCGGTCGCATAAGAGAAATAGGAACCTTTTACTCCCCAGCCTTGTGCAGCAAAATGTTGCATGCAATTACTGCCTACCAATCCTGAGGCCCCAACAATAAATACTTTCATAGTTAAAATTATGATGCAAAAATAAGCGCTTATTGGTCAAAAAGAAATGTCATAAATCAGGTCAATCAGGATTATTTACCGCCGGCATTCCCTTGTTCACCGCCATTGTCTGTCTGTTGGCCTAAATATAATTCGTCAGGAATTTGTATTCTACTACTTTTGTACCAGATTTTTTCCCATCTACAGGATTTTTCCAATGGCCAGTATTTTATTGTTCCGTACAGATATTCAGCAACTCTCCGATGAGTTGCAGTCCTTACTTAATGCTCATCATTCAGTGCAGCGCTGGAGTATTGATACTGAGGATGTAGACAGAGTGTTGAAGATTGTTGGTGAGGACATATCCAGTGAGCAAATAGTGGGTAGTGTACAATCACTAGGTCATTTCTGCGAAGAACTAATATAGACATTCAATTTTAATCCATAATAAAAAGCTACCACAATTTCTTGTGGTAGCTTTTTATTTTTATAGCATTTCAACAATTACAATGCGCTGATATTCGGCATTTCCTGAGGATATTCTTTGTTGGTGATTTTATCACGCAATGCACTGAAAGCATCCAAAGTTTTTTCAATGTCTTCATCCGTATGCGCTGCAGTGGGTATCAAACGCAAAATGATTAATCCTTTTGGTATCACCGGATAAACCACCACCGAACAGAAAATATTGTAGTTTTCACGCATATCAAGGATAAGATGCGTAGCATCAAACAGTCCGCCATGCATCACCACCGGTGTTACAGGCGAGTTAGTGGTACCGATATTGAATCCGCGTTCACGCAATCCGCTTTGTAGTTTACGCACATTGTGCCATAGTTTTTCGCGCAATTCCGGACGGGTACGTAATAATTCCAAACGTTTCAATGCTCCAACCACTAAAGTCATCGGCATAGATTTGGCATAGATTTGAGAGCGCATATTGTAACGAAGGAATTTCAAAATCTTTTTATCTGCTGCAAAAAAGGCTCCGATACTGGCCATTGATTTGGCAAATGTGGAGAAATAAACATCTATACCTTCAATACAATCCTGCTCATCACCAACACCAGCGCCACGCTTACCGATAGAACCAAATCCGTGAGCATCATCCACTAACAGTCGGAATTCAAATTTTGACTTTAAATCGATGATTTCTTTAACCTTACCCTGATTACCACTCATCCCAAATACACCTTCTGTAATCACCAGAATACCACCACCTGTTTTAGCAGCCATTTCAGTGGCACGGGCCAATTGTTTTTCACAATCAGCTACATCATTATGTTTAAAAACATAGCGTTGACCGGGATGTAAACGCAAACCATCTATAATACAGGCATGAGATTCTGCATCATACACAATAACGTCCCTACGGCCACACAATGCATCAATTGCAGACACCATTCCCTGATAACCAAAGTTGACCAACATCGCATCTTCCTTACCTACAAATTCAGCCAATTCACGCTCCAGTTGTTCGTGTTTATCAGAGTTGCCGCTCATCATACGGGCACCCATTGGGGTAGCCATACCATAAGTGGCTGCAGCTTCTGCATCTGCTTTACGTACCTCAGGATGATTTGCCAGACCGAGGTAATTATTTAAACTCCAAACGATTTTCTCTTTACCACGAAATTTCATATGGTTCCCAATCTCACCTTCAAGTTTCGGGAAGGCAAAATAACCTGGGGCTTGTTCAGCATAATCTCCAATAGGACCGAGTCTTTCGAATTTGGCAAATAAATCCATATAAATTGTGTGTTAATTAAGGTTATAATTTTAATGAAATCGGGCGCAAATTAACGCTTTATCTTGAAAAAGAAGAATGACGGCCCTTGGCTTATCTTAAGGAACTCATAAGCTTTGCGGATAGTTCTGTAATTTGCGGCACATTTCAACCTCCTAATAATGGCTTATCAAACCTTTACTTATACTCAGCTTTTCACCTTTGCCCGCGAAGTTTTCCTTAAAATAGGTTGTTCAGAAAAAGAAGCAGAGGAGGCAACTAAAGTATTGTTATCAGCTGATTTACGTGGGGTAGATTCACATGGTATTGCCCGTTTGAGTGGTTATATTCGTCTTTGGCAAGCCGGCAGAGTGAATGCAAAACCAGATTTAAAGATTATTCACGAAACACCCTCTACTGCTGTAGTAGATGGTGATGCCGGATTGGGTTTGGTGGTGGCTCCTTATGCGATGAAAGTGGCGATAGATAAGGCCAGAATTGCTGGTACCGGTTGGGTCAGCGTTCAAAACTCAAATCATTTTGGTATTGCTGGGATTCATGCTATGATGGCTTTGGAAGAAGATATGATTGGTATTGCGATGACCAATGCAAGTCCTTTGGTAGCCCCCACTTTTTCTACAGAAAGACTTTTAGGAACCAATCCGATAGCAGTGGCTATACCGGCAGGCAACCAACCGCCATTTGTGCTGGATATGGCTACCACCACTGCTGCTAATGGCAAACTGGAGATATTGCAACGCAAAAATTTACCTGCACCCCATGGTTGGATTCAGGATAAGGATGGTAATGTATCCACGAATCAACATGAAGTAAAAAATGGAGGTGCTTTGCTTCCATTAGGAGGCACCCGCGAACAGGGTAGCCATAAAGGATATGGATTAGGAAGCGTTGTGGACATCTTTTCTGCTGTGCTCAGTGGAGCTAATTATGGCCCCTGGGTTCCGCCATTTGTCAGCTTTTTGCCTGTAGCCGACAATTTGCCCGGTAAAGGTATTGGCCATTTTTTTGGTGCCATGCGCATCGATGCATTTCGGCCCGCAGCAGATTTTAAACAACATATGGATCAATGGATTGAACGTTTCCGTAGTGCAGCATCCATCTCTCAGGAAGAAAAAGTACTCATTCCCGGTGATCCTGAACGCGAGATGGAAAATGAACGACTGGCTAATGGCATCCCGCTTATTGACGCGGTAATAAAAGATATTCAGGATTTGGCTGTGCAGTTTGATACAAGTATAAAGTTTCATTAAAATTTTACTCTAAGAGCTTCATCTCTTATCTTTGCCGCGCAAAAAAACAAAACTATGTCAAACGTAACCTTCACGATGATTAAGCCCGACGCAGTAAAAAACGGGAACATCGGTAACATCCTTCAAATGATTAACAATGCAGGTTTCCGCATTGTAGCCATGAAATACACCAAACTTAGCCTGGAGCAGGCAGGTAAATTTTACGAAGTACACAGCGCCCGTCCTTTTTATGGCGAATTGACTCAGTTTATGAGTAGCGGAACTATCGTAGCTGCAATTCTTGAAAAAGACAATGCTGTTGCTGATTTCCGTGCTTTGATTGGTGCTACCAATCCTGCCGAAGCAGCTGAAGGTACTATCCGTAAAAAATATGCAACATCAATAGGTGAAAATGCCGTTCATGGTTCAGATAGCGATGAGAATGCCTTGATTGAAGGTGCATTCTTCTTCAGTGGTTTAGAGAAATTCTAATTCATCCTTAATATTTTGAAAATCCCGGCTGCAAATATTGTAGCCGGGATTTTTATGCTCATTGCTGAATTGGGATCCCGGAACAAAAGAAAGCTTATTACAAATTTCAATTTGTTTAACGAAATATTTGTGACTTTAAACGCATTAAATTAGCATTATTCTTTTTAGCTTTGGCAATCCCTTTACAGCCACTAATTTTCTAGATGGAAAAAATGACCGCAGGCCCATTACTGAGCCAAATCAATAATCCCGACGATTTGAAAAAATTGAATAAGTCGGACTTGCAGCAGGTTTGCAACGAATTACGTCAATTTATTATCGATTCTGTTAGCGTCAATGGTGGCCATTTTGGAGCCAGTCTTGGAGTGGTTGAGCTTAGTGTTGCTTTGCATTACATGTACAATACTCCGGATGATCAATTAGTTTGGGATGTGGGCCATCAGGCTTATGGTCACAAAATCCTCACAGGCCGAAGAGAAGTTTTTCATACCAATCGCCGTTATGGTGGTATCAGCGGTTTTCCAAAAAGAGATGAAAGTGAATATGATGCTTTTGGGGTAGGGCATTCTTCAACTTCAATTTCAGCTGCTTTGGGTATGGCAATTGCCTCTAAAAATCTGGGCGAAACACATCGTCATCATGTTGCTATAATAGGTGATGGTGCGATGACCGCAGGTTTGCCCTTTGAAGCCATGAATCATGCAGGAGTGAGCAATGCCAATATTTTGGTGATTTTGAATGACAATAATATGTCTATTGACCCAAATGTGGGTGCACTCAAAGAATATTTAACGGATATTACCACTTCACCTACTTACAATAAGTTACGTGTGGATGTCTGGAAGCTTTTGGGCAAATTACCTTATCCTGAGTTTCAGCGTGAAATGGCGGGTAAGCTGGGTGCAAGCCTAAAAGGAATGGTGTCACGTCAAAGCAATTTGTTTGAAGCTTTGGGATTAAGATATTTCGGGCCGATAGATGGGCATAATGTGCTCAAATTAGTAGAGACTATAAAAGACCTGAAGGAAATTCCAGGACCTAAAATTTTACACATTAAAACAGTAAAAGGTAAAGGTTATGACCTTGCTGAGAAAGATCAAACTTTATGGCATGCACCAGGTTTATTTGACAAGGTAACCGGTCAGATTAACAAGAAAATTTCCAATACACCAGAAGCGCCTAAATATCAGGATGTTTTTGGTCATACCATGGTAGAACTGGCAGAGGCAAACCCTTTGGTAATGGGCATTACGCCTGCCATGCCTTCCGGTTGTTCCCTCAAAATAATGATGGAGAAAATGCCTGATCGTGCCATTGATGTAGGTATTGCCGAGCAACATGCAGTAACGCTTAGTGCTGGATTGGCTACACGTGGTATGAAAGTGTTTTGCAACATTTACAGTTCGTTTATGCAACGTGCCTATGACATGGTTATCCATGATGTGGCGATACAAAAATTACCGGTCATCTTTTGTCTGGACAGAGGTGGCGTTGTAGGTGATGACGGTGGTACGCACCATGGTGCTTATGATCTGGCCTATATGCGCTGCATTCCAAACATGATTGTCAGTGCTCCGATGGATGAAGCTGATTTACGTCACTTGATGTATACTGCTCAATTGCCGGAACAAAACCTACCTTTTGTTATTCGTTATCCCCGAGGTCAGGGTGTGATGCCTGAATGGCGAGTGCCGATGCAGAAAATGCAGATTGGTCAGGGACGTAAAATACAGGAGGGCGAAGAGGTCGCTATTTTGACTATAGGACATGTTGGAAATTTTGCGGTGAATGCATGCCGTACTTTATTGACGGATGATATTCGTCCTGCGCATTACGATATGCGTTTTGTCAAACCATTGGATGAAGCCATGCTGCACGAAGTAGCACACAAGTTTACTAAAATCATTACTGTCGAAGACGGAACTATAGTTGGTGGTTTTGGTTCAGCTGTGCTAGAGTTTATGAATGCACATAATTATCATCCTCAAATTAAGATGTTAGGTATACCGGATAGAGTCATTGAACACGGTAAACCTGAAGAATTGCACCGCGAATGTGGTTACGATGCACAAGGTATTGTTGAAATGGTGCGCGCATTAATTGGTGTCAATGTAATCACCCAATAAATAATTTTTATTGCTAATGCACTCAAATGCTGTTTTGCTTTGAGTGTATTTTTATTTCCTAAAATGCGTTTACCAGTTTTCTTTTTTTTCTTTTTGCATGCCACATTCAGGCTGTGTGCACAAGATAGTGTCATTTACCTGAATCAGCCATTAAAATGCACCGAAAGACAATTTTTGGCACCTGCAGCTTTGATTACTGGGGGGCTGTTGTTGTCAGGTCAAATTAAGCAGGATGTCGTCGATTTCCGTAACCGGAATCTGGGTGGTTTTTATACCAATGTCGATGATGTACTGACCTTTACCCCTATAGCTGCTGTTTATAGCTTAGATGCTTTTGGTATTGCCTCAAGAAATGATTTTTGGAATCGCAGTGCCATTCTTTTTAAAGGAGAAGTGATGATGTTGGGAACGGTTTATCTGCTTAAAAATCTGACAGATCAAACCCGTCCTGACGGTAGCAACCAACATTCATTTCCATCTTCACATACTGCACAGGCTTTTTTAGCCGCCACATTCCTGAGTCAGGAATATAAACATAAACTTCCCTGGATACCTTATGCAGCTTATGCAATGGCTGGTACCGTTGCTTCTATAAGAATCGGTAATAACAAGCATTACATTAGTGACGTGTTGGTTGGTGCAGGAATAGGAATTCTGTCTCAAAAAGTATCCTACTGGACACACCGTTATCGTTGGGGTAAAAATGTCCCCCGACCTATTATTCGGTTTTAATTCACTTTATTCCATTCATACAGGCTTCCACCTTTTTCCCACAGTCGATCAATCCTTTTTTCAATTTCAGGTTTAAGTATAAGTGGGGGAGCGTGATGAGGCTTGATTCTTGCATCAATCATTAAAGGTCCGTTACAACCCCAGTGTTTGTATTGTGTAAATGAATCCACACCATATATGTCGTGTGAAGGATTGCATCTGGTAAAACTTACCCAAAGAAAATTGTTTAACGTTTCTGCCACGAAGTCTGCATCATCACAAATAATGATTAGAGCAGTTTGCGCCAAGGCTTCTTTTTGATGAACCAATTGTTGGTTGATTAGTTCAATCTCTATTGCCGCTTTTTCGTAAGTGTTAAATGCATCTATACCTATGGCTACAACACCTTTTTGCGCTAAAGCTGAGGCTTTAACTCCATTTAAATTTTTAAAGCATTTGGGCAGTGTATTGGTTAATTCGCGCAGCTTTTGGCCGTAAGCGGCAAAAACCACCTTGCTTCCGGCATTGAGTCCTGTGCCCGAATAGTCTAGCGTATCCATCGTTGTTTGTGTATGGAAATGTACGTCTCTTTTCCAGTTTATTCTTTCCAGTACAAACTGAAAATAATCGGCAATATGATGCGTTGTTACTTTGTTTTGGTCATCAGCTGTAATGAATAAAAACTTTGCAAGGCTTAATTGTCCTGTGCCTAAAATATGGTTAGCAATCGTCAGTAATTCTGCAGGCTGTTTTGTTTGTGCATAAGGAGTATACCGCTCGCTGCCAATAGCCAATAATAGGGGATGTACTCCCGCAGCATCAACAGCATTCACTTCCTTCAGTCCGGGTATTTCCTTTTGTAATGCTGAACCTGTAATTTCATGAATTAATTCACCAAAGCTGGTATCTTCCTGTGGCGGTCTGCCCACAACCGTAAAAGACCAAATCGCATTTTTCCGGGCGTACACTTTATGTACTTTCATTACCGGAAAAGCATGTTTCAAGCTGTAATATCCAAGATGGTCGCCAAAAGGACCTTCCGGCTTATTGTTATTAGGGAAAACTTCACCTGTAATTACAAAATCGGCATCAGTACTCACACAAAATCCATCTCTGTAGGCATACCTGAATCTTCGTCCACCCAGCAATCCTGCAAAGGTCATTTCACTCATTCCTTCCGGCAAGGGCATTACTGCAGACAATGCGTGCGATGGAGGACCACCAACAAAGCAACTGACTTTAAGGGGTTGATTTTGCGCGTTTGCTTTACTCTGATGCACTCCGATTCCACGATGCAATTGATAATGTAATCCTACTTCTTTATTGAGTTCATAATCATTACCTGATAACTGGATTCGGTACATGCCCAAATTCGCATTCATGATACCAGGCTTGTCAATATCCTCAGAGTATACCTGTGGTAATGTAACAAAAGCACCACCGTCTTTTTCCCAATGATGAATCAATGGAACATCGCTGATATTGATTTCTTCGTAAAAGACAGGTTTATTGCCGGGATTTTTTAAAGGCAATGCCTTTACTGCAGCCAAAGCGGTACTGATATTGGAAAGGGGTTTTTTGAAAGCTTCAATCGGATTGTTTTTTAATGCGATAATCTTTTGAACAGAATCTATAGTGTCTCTGAAAATAAATTTGCTTCTTTCTAATGAACCGAAAATATTGCTGGCTGCGCGGAATCTGGAACCTTTTACATTTTCAAACAGGAGGGCAGGCCCTTTTTGGGCATAGACTCTCAGGTGAATGGCTGCCATTTCGAGGTAAGGATCAACCTCTTCTTTGATGCGAACCAAGTGACCATTTTTTTCTAAATCAATCAAACATTCTTCAAGAGATGCGTAAGCCATGTGACGAAGGTAAAATGGATTTTGGATTTAAGAAGATGGATTTTGAGTATATGCTTATTTGATTTTTTTAAGCATTACTTAAATCTTAGGTGGATTTTTTTCCAACGAAGGCATTGCTGTAATTAGTTTTTTTGTATACCCTGTCTTGGGATGTAATAATATTTCGTCTGCTGTTCCTTGCTCTGTAATTTCTCCTTTTTGCATTACTAAGATTTTGTCTGCCATATAATGCACTACTGACAAATCGTGGGAGATAAATAAATAAGAAAGTCCCAGCTCGTACTGTAATTCTTTGAGCAGGTTAAGAATCTGAGCCTGAACGCTCACATCAAGCGCAGAAACGCTCTCGTCGCAAATGAGTATTTGAGGTTGTACTGCAAGGGCCCTGGCTATACCTATTCTTTGTCTTTGTCCACCCGAAAATTGATGAGGATAACGCTGACCGGCATTTTTGGGTAATTGCACCAAATCCAATAATCTTTCGGCTTCTTTTTGCAGGTTTTTACCTTTGTTCAGGTGATGAATCAAGAAGGGTTCGGTGATAATATCTGCTACTGTCCTGCGCGGATTTAGTGAGGCAAAGGGGTCCTGAAAAACCAATTGCATTAATCTTCTGACTTCATTCCATTGATTGCCTTTATTTCCTTCTATTCGCTTATTGTTGAGTGTTATTTTCCCCGATTTTATTGGCGCCAAACCCATAAGTGATTTGCCGATTGTACTCTTCCCACAACCACTTTCGCCAACGAGACCAATAGTCATTCCTTTGTACATGTCGAAGGAAACACCATTTACGGCTTTGAAAAACAGGCTTGTTTTGCCAAAAAAATTCTTGCCTTCAGGATACCAAACATGAAGGTTTTCTACATTTAGTATTAGGTTTTCTGATACTAAGGGTATGGGTAGGTTTTCCTGAGAGAATTCACCGGCCATATAGTCTGCAATGACCGGCAGTTTTTTACCCTTATTATTGATATTGGGTCTGCAAGATAGGAGTGCTTTAGTATAATCTGCCTTTGGTGCAGTCAAAATCTCTTTCGCATTTCCATACTCTATACAAGTTCCTTTGTGCATCACCATAATATCATCCGCTATTTCGGCAGTCAAAGCCAAATCGTGAGAGATGAATATCATTGAAGTACCGGTTTCGGTCTGCAAATCTTTCATCAACAGGATGATTTCCTGCTGTACAGTAGCATCAAGAGCAGTAGTCGGTTCATCTGCCAGCAAGATTTTGGGCTGATTGCACATGGCCATAGCAATCATAATCCGCTGTTTTTGTCCTCCCGACAGCTGATGCGGAAAGCGATAGTAGAGTCTTTCAGGATTGGGGAGTTTTACTTTCCCTATCCATTCAATAGTTTTTGCTTTGGCCTGCTTTTTCGAAAGTTGTTGATGCTGAAGGATGCATTCCTGAATTTGCCTGCCCACACATTGCACCGGATTTAATGCACTCATCGGCTCCTGAAAAATCATTCCAAACAAATTTCCCCGATATGCCTGCCATTCTTTTTGGTTCAATTGATGAAGCGGCACCAATTCATTGTCGTTCACTAAGTTTATCTGACCCTTTATTAAAGATTCTTTTGGTTGTAAGCCCATCATTGTCAATGCGATTAGCGACTTACCTGAACCACTTTCTCCGACAATGGCCAATGTTTTTCCTTCTTCAATCGAAAAGGAAACTTCTTTTACTGCTTCAAAATTTTGAGCAGCAGGAAAAGAAACAGTCAAATCAACAACAGATAATAATGGTTTTTGAGGCATTGCTGAGGCAAATATGCAACAATATTTTGAGGGACTAATTCTGTTATTTTGAATATATGAGTAAAACATCATTTAAGATGGCACTTATCTTATCCTTGTCAATGTCTTCCTCAGGATTAATCAGTAAGATTTTCATTCTTGAACGTTTCTCCTGCAATAATTCAGGATGATGAATTTTTCCCCCTTCCACAATACCCAGATAGGGTAGTTTATATTTTTTATGCACCCATAGGTAGCAACACATTTTGCCCTTGTAACAATAAAATGGCATTCCATACTTCCATTCTTCGCTTAAATTTGGGTCTGTTTGAAGGATATACTCCCTCAGAAACAGTAAAACACTTTTGGCAGGTTCGTCCTGTTGCAAAAAGTATTGGTCAATCGGTCGAAGCATTTTGGCTGATTTCTGTTACAATAATATGCTTCTTTATTGTAACATTATTGCCTTTTCAATTCTTTTATTTACCTTAGCACGTTATAACGGAGAATTACTTTTTCGTTAAATAAATTATTATCAATCATATATTTAAAACATTTTTTAAAAGCTAATGCAAGAAACACTTATAGTGGCGGGGGTTGCGGTCGCAGCCATCGTCATCGGCATATTTATCGGGAAGAGCATATTTGCTAAGAATACCAAACAAGCTATCGAAGACGCTGAAAACCAAGCAAGAAAATTAATTGAAGATGCAACCGCCAGTGCCGAAACCAACAAAGAGAAGAAAATATTAGAAGCAAAAGAACATTTCCTCAAATTAAAAACAGAACACGAAAAAGAAACTTTACAACGCAACCAAAAGGTAATAGAATTAGAAGGAAGAGTAAAACAACAGCAGCAAAGCATTAATGATAAACTGGCTAATATCCAGAAACAAACTCAGGAAAACGATAATCTGAAAGAAACCCTGAACAAACAGCTGGAAGTAGTCAATATCAAACGCAGCGAATTAGAGAAACATCAGGAAGAACATATCAAAAGACTGGAAAAAGTGGCCAATCTGAGCGCCGAAGAAGCGAAAGCAGAATTGATAGAAATGGTGAAAAACGAGGCACGCACCAAAGCTATCAGTCATGTAAAAGAAATCATGGAAGAGGCGAAAATCAACGCAACGAAAGAAGCGAAGAAAATCATTATTCAGACTATTCAACGTACTGCTGCTGAGCAAACAATTGAAAATGCCATCACAGTATTCAATCTTGAAAGTGACGAAATAAAAGGACAAATCATTGGTCGTGAAGGACGTAATATCCGTGCCCTTGAAGCTGCAACCGGAGTTGATTTAATCATTGACGATACCCCGGAAGCAATAGTATTGAGTTGTTTTGATCCATTGCGTCGTGAAATTGCCCGTCTTTCTTTGCAACGTCTGGTGCAGGATGGACGTATTCACCCTGCCCGTATTGAGGAAGTGGTAGAAAAAACCAAGAAACAGATTGAAGAGCAGATTATGGAAATCGGGGAGCGCACCATTATCGAATTGGGCGTTCATGGTTTGCATAAAGACCTCGTGAGAATGATTGGTAAAATGCGTTTCCGCTCTTCTTATGGTCAGAATTTGTTAATGCACTCCAAAGAAACAGCCAACCTTTGTGGTATTATGGCAGCAGAATTAGGTTTGGGTGCCAAAGTGATTAAATTGGCCAAACGAGCTGGTTTATTGCACGATATTGGTAAAGTGCCTGATGAAGAAACAGAATTGAGCCATGCCTTGCTGGGTGCTAAACTGGCTGAAAAATGTGGCGAACACGAATCAGTAGTGAATGCCATAGGTGCTCACCATGATGAAATGGAAATGACTTACATTATTTCACCGATTGTTCAGGCCTGTGATGCCATTAGTGGTGCCCGCCCTGGTGCCCGTCGTGAGATGATGCAAAGCTATTTACAACGAATTAAAGACCTTGAAAACCTGGCTACATCATACAATGGTGTTGAAAAAGCTTATGCGATTCAGGCAGGCAGAGAATTACGTGTTATTGTTGAAGCTGATAAAATTACCGATGCCGACAGTGACCGTTTGAGCTTTGAGATTGCCGATAAAATTCAAAAAGAAATGCAATTCCCTGGTCAGATTAAAGTGACCGTAATCCGTGAATTGCGATCAGTTAATATTGCACGATAAATAAATGAATGAATGAAAAAGAGCAAATTCAAGGTTTTGGATTTGCTCTTTTTTTATTTGAAGTGAGAATAATTCTCAATAATTTTCAATTGGCTTTTTAATTTAGCATTTGTTTTATGACCCAACAAAACGCCATTCAATTATTTGAAGATAAAAAGGTAAGAACCCTCTGGGATGACGGGCAGGAGAAATGGTATTTCTCTATTGTGGATGTAATAAGTGTTTTAACCGATAGTGCAAATGCACGAAAGTACTGGAGTGTTTTAAAAACTCGTTTAAAAGCAGAAGGAAGTGAGTTGACTACAAATTGTAGTCAACTGAAAATGCAATCGGCAGACGGTAAATTTTACCTAACCGATGTCGCTGATACTGAGCAACTTTTTCGGCTTATTCAATCTATTCCAAGTCCAAAGGCAGAACCATTTAAACTTTGGTTGGCACAAATAGCCGCCGAAAGATTAGATGAAATGCAAGACCCGGAAATAACTATTGATA
Source organism: Bacteroidota bacterium (assembly GCA_040387755.1). GTDB lineage: Bacteria > Bacteroidota > Bacteroidia > Chitinophagales > Chitinophagaceae > Rurimicrobium. The sequence goes on from JAZKDB010000001.1 coordinate 786,030, forward strand.
GGGCATTAGAGCAATATTTACAATTAGGTTATTCTGAAAATTGGATAAACCAAAGATTGAAAAGTATTGAAATACGAAAAGAATTAACGGATGAATGGAAAAGTAAAGGTCTAAAGGAAGGGCAACAGTTTGCCACACTTACAGATATAATTACCAAAGCCTGGGCAGGTAAAACCACCAAAGAATATAAAGTATTAAAAGGCCTAAAAAAAGAAAACCTTCGGGATAATATGACTAATACCGAACTCATCCTGAATATGCTTGCAGAAGCATCAACCAAAGATATTTCTCAGGCGGTAAAACCAAAAGATTTTGAAGCCAGTAAAAAGGTGGCGGCACAGGGTGGTAACGTGGCTAAAGTGGCTTTGAAAGAATTGGAAGCAAAAACAGGAAAGAAAGTTGTAACATCATTGAATGCAAAAGCAATTTTACCTGAAATAGAAAACACAAGAAAAATAAACATAAAGAAGGCAAAAAAATAAGAAGAAAACTTACCAGCATTTTTTCTGTTCTACATTTACACTTCAAAAGCTGGGTCTTTAAAAAATTAAATTTTAGATCATCATGAATCTCGAAATCCCACAACACATACAAAATTATATTGGCGGAGCATTTATTGCTCCCACAAATAATCAATATTTCGACAATGTCAATCCGGCAACGGGTGAAGTGTATAGTCATATTCCTGATAGTACGGCTGCAGATGTGCAACTGGCTGTAAATGCTGCGCAAAAAGCTTTTCCAGCCTGGAGTAATGCCTCTGCAGATTTCCGCTTCCGGGTGATGAATAAAATTGCTGAATTGATTGAAGAGAACTTAGAAGCATTGGCTTTGGCCGAAACCAATGACAATGGCAAACCACTTTGGCTCAGCACCAAAGTAGATATTCCCCGTGCATCTGAAAATTTTCGGTTCTTTGCTACTGGCGCTTTACATTTTTCTAGCGAAAGCCACAGTATGGGCAACACTGCTATCAATTATACCTTACGCAAACCAATTGGTGTGGTTGGCTGTATTTCTCCCTGGAATCTGCCTTTGTACCTTTTTACCTGGAAAATTGCTCCGGCTCTGGCTGCAGGAAATTGTGTGGTAGCCAAACCAAGTGAAGTAACGCCTATGACTTCTTATCTTCTGGCACGTATTTGCAAAGAAGCTGGTTTGCCCGATGGTGTGCTGAACATTATCCACGGTAATGGTCCAAACTGTGGCAGTGAAATTGTCAAGCATCCCGACATTAAAGCTATCTCATTTACAGGTAGTACACGCGCAGGTAAAGACATTGCTTCTATAGCGGCACCCATGTTCAAAAAGATTTCGCTTGAATTGGGTGGCAAAAATCCGAACATCATTTTTGCCGATTGCGATTGGGAAAAAATGATTCGGACTACAGTACAATCTTCATTCGCCAATCAGGGGCAGATTTGCCTTTGCGGCAGCAGGATTCTGATAGAAGAAAGTATTTATGAAAAGTTTAAAGCAGAATTTATTACCCGTGTACAAGCCATGCAGGTGGGTGATCCGCTGGATGAAAACAGCAAACAAGGCGCTGTAGTGAGCAAAGTTCATTTTGATAAAGTGATGGGCTGCATTGAACTGGCAAAGCAGGAAGGTGGAAAGATCTTACTGGGCGGTAATGCGGTGAAACCGGAAGGCCGTTGTGCGAATGGCTATTTTATAGAACCAACTATTATTGAAAATTTGGCACCAAATTGCCGAACCAACATGGAAGAAATTTTTGGTCCGGTGGTGACGCTTCAGTCCTTTAAAAATGAAGAGGACGCGCTGCAAAAAGCCAATGCGAGCGAATATGGATTAGCAGCAACAATCTGGACACAAGATATTAGCCGCGCTAATAAAATGGCCGCTGCGGTACATAGTGGCATCATTTGGGTAAACTGCTGGCTGCTGCGCGATTTGCGTACGCCCTTTGGTGGATTTAAAAGTTCCGGAGTGGGCCGTGAAGGGGGCTGGGAAGCCATGCGTTTCTTTACCGAACCTAAGAATGTAGCGATTGAATTTTAAGTGAAAGGCTAGTAGACAAAGAGAGCAGAATAATGCAAACATCAACTCCAACAAAAATCCGATTATCCCAATTGCCCACCGGCAGCCGTGCTTTGATTGTAGAGCATGAAGAATCTGCATTTCGTCTTACACTCATGGAAATGGGCTGTATACCCGGCGAACCGGTTTGGGTAGAAATGGTGGCACCTATGGGCGACCCAATAGCCCTGCGTATTGCCGGTTATCACCTCAGTATACGAAAAGAAGATGCCGATAAAATTTGGGTAACTATTATAGAACCGTACTAATAAAATATCTATGCCCGCTCATTTTCATATTCAGGATGCTGATCCAAAGCTGAAAGATAAACGTAAACTTTCTGCTTATTTGGATGCTTTGGTGCATCAACATTTAGTGGGCATCAGGAAAATAAGCCTCAACTATATTTTCTGCTCCGACGAGCATTTGCTTGGTATCAACCAGCAATTCCTTAATCACGATACTTATACAGACATCATCACCTTCGACCTCAGCGAAACAGAGAACGAGTTGGTAGGGGAGATATACATCAGTGTTGACCGCATACAGGATAACTCAGCCCAATTCAAAACCGATTTTATTCATGAATTACACCGTGTAATTTTTCACGGTTGTTTACATCTCTGCGGTTTTGGCGATAAAAAGCCTGCCGACAAAAAGGAGATGACAAAGCAAGAAGATATTTGCCTGAATGCTTATTTAGGTTCAAGCTAAATCGCTAGGATTCCTGTTCAATATCTATAATTTGCTGCAAATGCCTTTCGGTATGATGAATGATAAAATAGAGCCAGTCTGTAATGGTCATCTCACCCAAAAATGGATGTTTGTGTATACGATGATCCATCAATATTTTATCCTGTTTTATTTCCTGCTTTAGTAGATTTCTCTGCTCCAGAAAAGACTGTTCAAATGATTCAGGGTTCAGGATAGCTCCTTTGGGTTGCAGTAGCTCCGGCGCATTGACTTTTGCATCTCTTTTTGTTACCAGAATATCATTCAATTTCTGGTCGCCATAGTGCTCTGTATGTTCAGAATGCCTGTCAGATGGCTTTTGTACCATTAAGTGACAGATTCTGTCTACCATATAAATGTGTTCCAGAATCTGAATAATAGACCAGCCTCCATGAATAGATTTTTTATGATAATCGGGTATTTGTCTGGCTATACTTAATGCGTGTGCGGTGTTTCGGTTTAAAACTTCAATGTACTCTTTTCGTTTCATTTCATTTGTTTTTGGTTACTAGCTGCGATAATCATACTAAAAGAATTACTCTTTGTTTACCTGTCAGTAATATAATCTTCCTTCTTTTCTCTACTCAGATATTGTGGTTTAGGTTGGCAAACTCTTGATAGCAGGTAATACTATTTTTTCATAATTATTGTCAAGCATACCATGTACTAAAACTACAATTCTGGATTTCCCTTTCATTTTTAGCCACTCTTATTCATGAAAATAATCTGACAGTACAACAGTAATACAATATAAAGATTTAGTGTATGGGCATACCCTTAATAAACCCACTATAATTGAACTAATGTATGAAGTAAAGATAAAGGCAAAAAAAGTCATTTGAAAAAAAACTGATAAGAAATTATTTGCATTAATAGTTTGCGATTACTAATCTAAGTTTATCAAAGTTGTACACCCTGAATCAGGATTGAAGACTTTATAGATTGTTCTTTTAAATGCAAAAATCTCTTACGCTCTTCATCCTGTTTGAAATTGTCAAAATCTTGTTGGCTCTCAAATTCTACCAGATGAATTTCATAAGGTTTATCAATATGATGCTCTATAAAACTCTCGTCAGTAGGTCTCAGCCTGAAAAGAAGCTTACCATTATATCGTGAAATTGCAGGTATGGCAATATTTTCAAATTCATCAAAAACTTCCTCCTGTCCTTCTAAGATGTATATAAGCTGGGTTATCAAAATCATCTTTCTGTCAATTTATCTGATATAAAATTAATTGGTCAAAAGCTGCCAAAGTCCTTCTTTACTATTCAGCCGTTTTTTCGCTACTTTCCTCTGCAGGTTCCCAAAGTTCTATTTTGTTTCCTTCGGCATCCATAATGTGTACAAATTTTCCATAGTCCGAATTCTCAATCTTATCCAAAACAGTCACACCATTTTCTTTCAGATTATGTACGAGTGCTTCAATATTTTGAACCCTGTAATTAATCATAAACTCCTTTTTCGAAGGGGCAAAATACTCACTACCTTGTTTAAAAGGACTCCATTGCAGCGCATCCACCTGCTCCGGATTATTTAAGTTTCTGGATTCAAAAGTGGCACCATAGTCATTGGCATCAATACCCAGGTTCTTACGATACCATTCTCTGGTTTCCTTAGGGTTTTCGGAGAAAAAGAAAATGCCACCAACGCCTGTTACTTTAGGCGTAGTATCTTTTGCAGCAACAGTCTTTTCGTTTTTTTGTTCTTCCATGTTAGTTGTTTTTTGATTGGCAGGCTGGCAGGCCGCAATGATAGTTATAATGAATATGCTTGTTGTTACGAGTCTTTTCATGTTGAGCTATAGTACAGGGATAAGTACTTAACGAAGTTAGTAAATTAACTTTTTCCTAATCCCGGGCTATTAAGTGATGCGGTTATGATTATTCTGCTATTTTCAGAATTACATTTCCCGTTTTTTGTCCGGATTCAACATAGTGATAAGCCTCTGTTATTTGTTCCATATCGTATTGCCGGTCAATTACAGGTTTGAATTCCTTTTTTTCTGCAAGCTCTTTTAAAAACATTACATCTTCTTTATTGATGCTTGGTAAAGGGAACAAGACTTTTTTAGCACCCCATATTGCAGTGCTCAATGCATAAAATACATTCTCTCCGTTTTTTCCCAATTCTGTAGAGATATAGATTCCCTTTTCGGTCAACAAGGCTTTGCACTGCCCGAATGAACTTTTACCTACAGCATCAAAGATGAATGAAAATTGCTGCTCCGTTTGGGTAAAATCCTGAGTTTGATAATCAATCACGGTATCCGCACCAAGAGATTGTACCAGCCCTACATTTTTAGTATTACACACCGCAGTTACAATAGCCCCAAAATGTTTGAGCAGTTGTACTGCGGCAGAACCTATGGCTCCCGTGGCTCCATATACCAGCACTTTTTGCCCGGGCATTACTTTCGCAGCCCTGATATCTACCAAAGCATAATGTGCCCCTTCTGTCAGTGCTGCAGCCTCAGCAAAGCTCATACCATCCGGCATAGTAACAACGGCATCAGTTTCGGCTATGCACAGATACTCACCATGCCCGCCAAAACTTTTGTCGTTAAAGCCAAACACCTTATCTCCTTTTCTGAAACCAGTGACACCAACACCAGTTTCTTCTACTATGCCTGCAAATTCACAGCCCAGTATTGGAAGCTTTGGTTTGAACAGTCCGCTCCAGAACCGGGAGATAAAATACTCAGCACTCCGAAAACCAGAGTCGGTGCGGTTGACCGTAGAGGCATAGACCTTAACTAGGATTTCCTTGTCTTTGGCTATGGGTTTCGCCACCTCTTTTAACTGGGCTACCTCAGGCGGTCCGTACTCTGTATATACTATGGCTTTCATATTGTATCAATTATTCCGCATATTAGTGGTTTATTGCCATATGTTTTGTGCTGCGCTGAGGGTATTTCGTTTTTTCTTACAATAGCATCAGGACAATAAAGTTATTCCTGTCAGGTTTGCCTTACCTGTTTTCAGGAAGGCGTAGCTCAGGCTGTCTACCTTACAGTCAATAAACTGAACACGATTCAGTTTTCGGTTGTATTTAAAGAAGGTATTGATTAAAGTAGCATTTTTAAATGTCACATTATAAAACGAGCAGTTTTCAAAATGGCAATCCTCAATATTGCCTTCAAAGATGGTATCCGCAATCCCCGAGCCTTTAAAAGAAGTAAATTTCCAAACAGCCTGTTCAACAGTATTATGCTCAAAATTTACCCCGCTAAACTCTGCTCCCGAAAAATCGGCCCCCGAAAAATCACATTTCCCGATATTGTCCTTCACAAACAGGGCATCTATAAAGGAGCAATTGCCGAACTGATTGCTTAATAAATTGGAAGATTGAATCTTACTGTTTCGGATATCCGAATCCGAAAAGTCACACTTTTCAATATTGTTGCTCGCCAGGATAAGTCCCGATAGGTCTGAATGCTTAAACTTACAGTTCTTGATATTGGATGAACTGAATTTTTCCTGCAGATTTTTTAGTCCCGAGAAGTCTGCATCCTCCCAGTTGCCCGACGACATATTCCAGTTCCAGCTGAATCTCTTCTTTTCTTTAAACACCGGAGCTTCATCCTTGTGCAAAAGAGTCGAAGGGATTTGGGGAAATTCAGGGTCCTCAGCCGTAGCGCTTTCTGAAAAATAATTAAGGTCAAGACCAAATATTTCGGCCAGACGGTTGAGCGTCACTATATCCGGCAGAGATTCGCCACGTTCCCATTTTCCCACTGCCTGGGCACTGATAGAGATTTGGCGGGCAAGTTCTGCCTGCGACAGATTCGCTTTTTTTCTTGCTGTGGCAATTTTATTGCCGATAGATTTTGATTGGAGCATCATGATATTTTATGTTTTTTTTGATGCTGCAAAGTTATTTTGACCGGCAGCCCTAATGCAAATATATGCCGCTACTTACTGTTGTTTTTACACAACCATCAGTTGTTTTTCAGTCATTTTCAGTTGTTTTGTAGGGTTTTGGCCTCTTAGTGCAATTCGTGTGTAGTATTTTGCTCACCTCACCCCGAATAATTTGATGGTATAATCAAGTAGTTTTTTGTTGCCATGCGCTCCATGTCCCGGAACAATGATGCGCACGTCAGGGTAGCCCTCTTTCACTTTTTTTACCGTTGCCGACCATTCTGCTACATTAGCATCCCCCAGGTAGCCCTTGTTGGCCTTGAGTTCTTTGATCAGGCAACCGCCAAACAGTACATTTTCGGCAGCAAAATAACCCACCACATTATCACGGGTATGTCCTTCTCCCCAAAACTTTGCGGTTACCTTCTCTTTGCCCACTGTCAGGTTAAGAGAATCCCCGAAACCATTTTGAGGAACTGCATAATTGTTCTTTTTGGCCAGCTCTATAGTTTTGAAACTCGCGTAAGACGGAATATTATTTTTGTGAAAAGTGCCCAGTGCGCCCAGGCAGTCATTATGAAAATGAGTAGGGATAATGGCCTTTATGCTACAATTCAGGCTTTCTTTTATCCATGCAATCAGTTTTTCTGCACCTATATCATCTGCCGGAGTATCAAAAATAATCACTTCATTTCCGTCTCTTACAATCAGCCCATTGCAGGACACTTTTCCAAAATCGTTGGTTTGTAAAAACGAAATATGCTTAAATGTGTTGGGAGAAATCTGCACAACAACCAACTCCTCCGTTGTGTACAAAGTCTTGGTTTGGGATCCCTCTTTTTTTTGTCCGTAACTGTTGATACCCGTCAGGGCGATGAGTAGAAGGAGTAGGGTATTGGCAATGAGTTTCATCTTATGCTTTGTTATTTTATGAATGTTTGCTCCTTATTCTTTGTCTGTTCTATAATTCAGTTCCGTTACCCCGCAGCTAAAGGGTCGCGTAGTCAGCAGCTTTAGTTTTACTTTGTCTTTGATGTTTGCAAATAATGGAATCCCCTGTCCCAGAATAACAGGATTTACAAACAACCAGTAACCGTCTATTAAGTTTAGTTGCATCAGGGAATGTGTAGCTGTAGGGCTGCCAAAAAGTAAAATATCCGGCCCCGCACCTTGCTTTATTTCGTGTATACTTTCTCTGATGTTATCGCTGATGATTTTTGTATTCGGCAAATCGGCGTCCTGCAGTGTTTTGGACAAAACCACCTTACGCACCCCCTTGTACCACTCAGCATGTTCCCTGTCGTGTTTGGTCGCATTCGGTTTGTCTGCTGCGGTAGGCCAATAACCTTCCATCATCTCATAAGTTCGCCGTCCGTACAAGGCAGTATCGCCTTCGCTTATCCGCTTCCCTACAAAGTCAAAAATTTCTTCATCCACCTTTATCCAGTCCATTTCTCCATTTGGTCCTGCTACAAAACCGTCCAGCGATACATGCATAAATGAAATGATGTTTCTCATAGTTTTCTGTTTTTTATCTCCCGATTAGTTTAGTTCAATACGTCAAAAAGTTTCCAGTAAACAAATAGCACCAATAAAACAATATAGGCCAGATTATTAGCAGCTAATAAACTTAGCGCAAACCAACTCCATTTTTTCTGTTTGAAAATGTTCACCATCACTGCCAACAAAGGTATTATGGCAAATAGCAAAACAAATGGCAGGTAAGAAGTCATGCTAACCACCAATGAATTTTTATCCTGATAGGGTGAGGGGAAATAATAAATCCCCTCATTCCTGAGCAACACAAAAGTATAGACGCACATAGCAATACTTAAAGCAGACAAGCCGAGTTTTAAGTATCGGTAATCGGTATTTGACGACCTGAAAAAATTGATCAAAAAGAACAGGAAAGAAAATAAGAACAGCAGTCCGCAAGCCACAATGAATACAAATATTGGCTTACTGTTTTGTGGTGTTTTATAGTCAAGAAATTGTTGAAAGCCACGATTATCCGGAAACAATTCAGCAAAGCTATAACTATGCTCGCCTTTTGCCAGCTCTTCTTTCAGGTTGAACGTAACACCCCTGCTGTAGTCGTGGAAGAAATAAAGGTGAACCAGCCCTTCGTTGAGGTCGTAGATATTTGTGTACAGCGTGCCGTTACCCACTTTTGCTCTGTTTACGCTCATGGTGTCCGATAAAGCAGTGCAAAAAGAAAGGCTGTTGTCTAATTGCTTATTATTTAAAAAAGCAACCCCTTTACAATATCGTTCTGTTTTTATGCTGCTCAAATCTTTGGTGTCTGCAATACTGAAATTAGCCAAAGCAAACTTATCATCATTGCCAAAAGTCATTTTGCTGGCTTCTACCACCAGATACTTTCCGGTCTTGTCTGCAAACAAGAGCATACCACCATTAAAAAGTATACTACCGTTAAGCACATGTAAGTTCAATACATTAAGAAACGCATAAACTTCATCCACCGTTTTGCATTGCTGCATAATGGTCTTCATATCTCTGTAGGCAAAATCTTTTTTATTGGGGTCTCTTTCAGGAAGGCCGGGTTTATGGGGCATTGTAAAAGCATCAAACGCAAGTCCATATTCATTCATCGCACCGTCCGGGTTGGGCTGTTTTCGTTTATAGCCTACACATACAACACCATATTTGTCTTTTGTTCCTGGTTCAAACCATACAAGGGCATCCCGTCCCCAACTATCTTCGTTATTACCAACCATTGTTTTGCCCCCGGCTGTCACTTTATACATACTGCACGAAAACGCAGTGTCAACAGTAAAAACAGTTAGTAAAGTCAGTATGCCTATTTTCAGAAAATCAGATGCTGTCATGTAGTCTTAAGGTTTTTGTCTTTGTAGTTTGTGTTTGTTGTTTAGTGCAGCGCGGTACCGAAACAGCAAATTTTTTGGGGGAGGCAGCTTTCGAAACTTTGAGTGCTCCTTCAAGCGGTCGCGGTATTTCCTGTTGTCTGCTATTCATAATTAGGGTGAACTGTTATCTTCTTTTTTCTCGATTTCACTTTAAAGGTCCTTGCATCTATCACCAGGGTCACCATTTTAGACATTGTACAGCCATTGGTGTTTTTACAATCACCCCTGTCTGTATGTTTAGACTTATACGAAACCACCGTCCACTCACAATTGTCAGCATTAAATTTCATACTCGGCGGAGCGTACCATTCATTGTTCCACCAGGCATTGTGCCTTATTGCAATGTTCATCAGCCGCATACTATCCATTCTGCTGTCACAATCCATTGTCTGCGAAAAGACAACAAAGCCACTCAACATACCCATTATAGTCAATAAAGTCTTCTTCATGTAAAACGTATTTGTAGCTTCTCCGGCTTTGCACTGCGCCAGCTGATGAGCACTTTTACCGAAGATAAGATGATTTCAATTTTGTTGCCTCGCTATGAGATTATATTTAGCTGTTGCAATACCCAGTGTCTGCTTACAGCTGCGGTAAGCGGAGCGTTTTTATCGCAGCACCATCCAATAGACGAGCGCCCATGCGCCCAGAAAAAACAAGCTCACCATTATCTGCGCTTTGTGTTTCAATAAGTCTCTCTTTATCAGCAGCCGGTAGAGTACCCAGCCAATAAAGCAAACAAGTAGTATCAGTCCGGCGTACATTCTCATAGTAATAAAGATTTTATCTGGAATAGCCTCCAACGAGCAGGCATAGCCCCAATAGGTATCAGGAATTTTAGATAGATAAAGTTAAGCGCTTTGTTTGTATGATGGTTGCAACAAAATGAAAGGTTTTGCTCTCCTTCTCTGGTTTTGTAGATTTTAAGAGATGGATGTGGAATTTTGGGTTAAGTAATGAGAGTTGGGGGTAGTTTTTCTTTGGTTAGTGCAAGTTTTGTCAACCGCTATTCTCTGACATCTTTGCAATTATGTCTAACTTCCTAATCTGCAAATTCATATGATGCTTTACTGTTCTTTCGTAATCGTTTTCCTTTTCATTTATCTTACTAATTAGCACAAGCATTTCAAGCCCAAGTAAAAATAATAACCAAATTAGCCAAATGCTCAATGCTACTCCCGATCTTGTTATTAAACTATACATCACTTCTAACTCGTCTAAAAAACCAACTTTTGAACTGATTTCTTTTTCAAGTTGTGGTCTGATGTTTAGCAAAGAATTTTCTTTCTCGGTCTTATGGGCTCTTAAGTTTTTAATTGTTTCGTCCAATGGTGGTATTATTGAAATTTTCGGATTTGCAACATTTGAACTTGTTGTTACACTTACTGGTGCCGATTTTTCAGTTGTAACTGGCTTGCCTGTTGTTGAGTCAATTTTTGTAACCTTCTCTGTCCTTGTACTTGATATGATTGAATAAACCAAAGTAGTTGGACTTCGCTCAATATCAGCAATTAGGTTTGTCCTTTCAATTTCCTTCTTATAAATCGCCGTGTCAAGATTTGCAATTTGGTTACGAAGTTCCTCTGTTTTCGGTATTAATGCTTTTTTTACTCTTGTTTCAATAAAGGTGATTTTTTCTAAATCAATGTCTTCTTTAAAAATAATCTGGTCAATTATAATTGCTCCAATTATAGCCATCAAAATGGCTATAACTCCCCTTGCAACATAAAGCCATTTATTAGGATTTATAGACAATATTATTTGTCGTTCAATTTGGATTATTATAACAACAAAAACTAAAGATCCAACTAACGAACCCCAAGTTCCCCCGTGTACATATCTATTTGTAAATGTATAGCCAATAAATGACCAAAGTATGCAAACAATTAACAGAGCAGAAGTATAACGCTTCACTGCTTTTGCGGATACTTCACTTGAATTTTTAACTATATCATAATTGTAGCCTATCAAAAAGCAACCAAACTTTATCCACCAATTTTTCATGTTTGCAGTTTAAAAAGTCCTTTTCATAATTGAGTGATGTGATATTGCTGCCAATCCATTTTTAAAACCTCGGGTATAACTAATTATTACACCTTGACCAACCCCTTTATTGTTTTTTGCTTCATTTTCAATTTCAAGAATCTGTTTGATATGATTTTCAGCCGTTTCTTTTTTTACAGTTAATTCTTCAACTGTGTCAACCATTCCACTTCGGCTGCGGCTTCCGATATGAAAATCTATCTCCCTTATAAAATCTTCGTAAAAAATTTTTAGTTTCTTAATTGTCCTTTCAAGGTCGTTTTTTAAAGCCTCAATATTTTGTTCAAGATGAGTATTATCTGGATTTACTAATGCGTCATCATAGCCCTTACCCTCGTGGTTCTTCTCTAAAAATAGAAACAAAAGATTAATTCCATTTTCGGTGGGAACAGTATTCGTTCTTTCGTCATTGATGTTGTTTTGAGGTTTGTCTTTTTCAAGAAAAATGTTCTCTGGTATTTCTGGTAAATTTTGTTGAGTTGCAGGATTTATATTATCAACTATATTTGAATTGTTGTCCTTGCGGTTGAAAAAGCTAAATAGTCCCATTTTGTTTTTTGTTTAGATGTTGATTGTTGGTACTTTAAATTTACTGTGTCCTCTTTTGTGGCATGATTCACATAAAGTGATTAATAGGTTTTCTGAATATTCCCATGGGAGTTTGAATTTATTTTCACGAACAATGAAATGATATTGTCTGTGATGGACTTGTAAAGAATTACTGCCATTGCAAATGATACAACTTTTAAAATCTCTTTTTAATATTTCTTCTCTTTTCGCTCTCCATTCTGGTCTAAATAGTAAAGCACCATAAGTACCATGAGCAGGAATGTCAGTCGAGTTTGTTCCTAGGTTGCTTTGCTTTAAATCTTTGCCTGCTTTTATAAAACGGCGGTAAGTTTTATCGCTTTTAAAATTTAGATATCTATAACGACTTTGCGTAGGGTCATTCATTTTCTTATTATTTAAAACGTTGAAAGGGTTAAAGATATCCGCTAGCGTTTTCGGGCTTTGCGTTCGGGCGGGTTTCGGAGCACAAAGTTTCAATTTTTTACAAATGTTCATTAGAAGCACAGAGCTCCAAGTTCGCACGTCACCCCACCTGACGAAAAACCCGTGTTAGTGGCAGCCTTATTTCTCAATTTCTACTTCTTCGTTTTCTTTTATATTCATCATCATATTGTAATGTCCTTCGTGTTTGGTTTGTACAAATATGTCTTTAAATACCTTTTTATACGTTTCTATTGTCCTATCTTGACGTTCAACGTATAAGTCGTCATTTATGCTGTGCGAACCATCATTAATCCACGAAATCAAAGAACGACAAATTTCTTGCTCTTCTTTTGTTGAAAATTTGAGAATTAAATCATCGTCTCCATACTTGCCAAGTAGCTTAAAATAATTTTCAATTATTCTCCGCATCACATTTTGTACTGTCAGCGTTGATTTTACATCTTCACTTTTCAATTCTTGCCATAAAAGTTCATAAGATGATTGAATTGGATTGTCCATTTTAAAACTCTGCAAACTTGTAACCTTATCGTTTTTTCTAAGAATCCAGAAATTTGTCTTGCTACAAGACTTTGTTCGTCCGTCAATGAAAGAAACTTCTTTGTGAAAATAAACATTGTGAGTTAGCAATATCAACTGTCTAATATTTCCCTTGTCTTCTTTTATTTGCTTAATAACGTCTTTAATGAGTGTGCTAACAACGAACAAAACATTACTGTCTAAGCTTGAAATTGGGTCATCAATTACTAAAATTCTCTCGTTGTTTACTTCATCTTCTGAAATACCCCCCTTAGTCAGTTGTAAGTAATAAAGAAATGTGATGAATGTAATTTCGCCTTCACTCAATGTTGTTTCAGCAACTGTGCCATCCTCACGTTGGATTTGATAAAATCCATCATCTTGTGCAGGAACAATTTCAAAATTCAAAAATCCGTAGGATTTCAGTATTCTGTTTATTTCATCAATTGTTGGTTGAATACTTGTAACGTTTTTGTTTAGACTTTTTATTTCTGCGTCTAAGGTTTTGAATTCCAGAATTTTTGCTTTGTATTGTGAGTCTATGTTTGTTATGCCTGTTTCTAAACCATTCTTTTGATTGTTGAATTGAGAAATTTCTGTTTTGTATTCTTCAACTAAATATCTCCAAATCGCTTTGATTAGATTACTTCTTTCAGTTGCATAGTTTGTAACAATGTCGTTGTGTTTTTTGATTTCAGTATTAGCTTGATTGATTAAATCCGAAATTAAATCAGCTTGTTCTCTTATTGAAATTAATTCAATACTTCTGCTGGGCTCTTTGACTTTGTTATTTAGGACCTCGTTATTTGTTGTGTTTTGGCTTATCAAAGTTTTCAAGTAAGCTGAAAACTTGTCAATGTCTAGTTTTGTGTTTATAAAAGATTTTTGATTGGCTTCAATTCCGTTTAATTGGTTAATGATGTTTTGAGTAAAATTGTTGTATTCTTGTTTTAACTCTTTGAGTTGTTTGATATCTTTTAAATATGTTTCGTCAAAAAAACTATCTATTTGTTTTTTAAAGTCGTCTGTTATTGTTTTTTGTTGGCAAAACGGACAGGTTGTATCTTCAATATACTCTTTCCCTTGATTAACCCAATCATTTATGTTTAGTCTTTGAATTAATTTCGCAATATCAACATCAGCTTTTCCAACAATTATTTTTTTCCAAATTTCATTAGTTTCAATTTCTAAAACTCTTTCAAATGAAATTTGGCTTATAAAGTCAATTCTTTCAGGTTGTTCTCCAAATATTGTTTCGGCTTTTGCTTGTAAGATATCAAGAGTTTCTAGTGGTGCTGAGTTACTTGAAGACTCTTGTAAAAGTTTACTTTTAAATGATTCTTTTTGCATTGAACCTTGAAATGCTTCTTTAAAAGCAACTTCGTATTTCTTGTAAACTTTTATCCAAGTCGTTTCTTTAAAATCGTTTTCTATTTTGTTTTTGTCTGCCGTAAGTTTGTCAAACGTTTCGTGTTTTTTTATTCCGTCAGCTTTAATGGCTTTAAGTTCTTCGCTTTTTTGCTCAATTATTTTGATTTGTTCGGCAGTTGCTTCTCCAAGTGTAAAAACACCGTTTAATTTACCTTTTCCAAAATTTCGTTCTCTAAACTCCTTGTTGTAAACCAATACTTTTAAAGGCAACGCATTTTGCCAAGTCAAAGAACTGCTATTGAATTTTTGGTCCGAATTGTCGTAAATGAAGTTTGATATTGTTGTCTTACCGCAACCATTTGCACCATAAATGAAATTGACTTTTTTCAAGTCGTTAAATTGCACACCATGATTGTCGTATGTCGCTACATTTTTTATGTCAATTTGTTTTATCATTCTTTTACTTGTCTGTTTGCGATTGGCACGTTGAGGTTGTCGCTAACTCATAAATACACCCAATTACTCCCCACAGTTTATTGAAATTCAATAATTATGTATTGAGTATTTCGTATATTTACAATTCATTTTAAGCGTTAATAATTACTCGTCACTAAATAATACATCAAACATAATACCTAATCCAATCGCTCGGCGGGGAAATTTCCACGATTTTTGAAAAAAACATAAAAAAAATTGAATATTACAAGTATAAGATTCCCTTTGGCAACTCGGTAACTCTTTTCTGCCAACTTAGAACTCCCTACTGCCGACTTGGAACTTCCTACTGCCAACTTAGAATTCCCTACTGCCGACTTAGAACTTCCTACTGCAGACTTGGAACTCCCTACTGCTAACTTAGAATTCGCTACTGCCGACTTGGAACTCCCTACTACCAACTTGGAACTCCCTACTACCAACTTAGAATTCCCTACTGCTAACTTAGAATTCGCTACTGCCAACTTAGAATTCGCTACTGCCGACTTGGAACTCCCTACTGCAAGTTCAGAACTTGCTACTGCCAGATGGAAACTTGCTACTGCGGAATGGGAACTTGCTATGGCGAGTATGGAATTTACTATGGCAAGTATGGAACTCCCATTGGCGAGTATGGAATTTGCTTTGGCAAGTATGGAATTTACTATGGCGAGTATAGAACTTGCTATGGCGAGTATGGAATTTACTATGGCAAGTATGGAACTCCCATTGGCGAGTATGGAATTTGATTTGGCGAGTATGGAACTCCCTTTGGCGAGTATAAAACTTGCACCCCGATTGATGGAGTAAGCTCCCCGATTGATGGAGTGAGCACCCCGATTGATGGAACTTGCACCCCGATTCATGGAACTTCCGCCCCGATTGATGGAACTTCCACCCCGATTGATGGAACTTGCACCCCGATTGATGGAACTTGCACCCTGATTGATGGAGTGAGCACCCCGATTGATGGAGTGAGCACCCCGATTCATGGAACTTCCACCCCGATTCATGGAACTTGCTCCCCGGTTGATGAACTAAGCACCGCCGGATATAGAACTTCCTCCTCCATGTATAGAACCCGGATAGTCATTTGTGGCAGGAGCACTGTAATTTATGTTATTAGCTGCCAGGCTTAGCTGTACACACTAGTCGTAGCAAGAAAGTCCTGCCAGATGTACAGATTTGCTTTACCAGAGCATTTCGGCACATTGATATCGAAAGTGCAAACAGCCTTAGTCTTCCGCAGTCGGTACCTCAGCGGCAGGCTTATGCTCTTTCTTCTTTTTATTCATCACCAGGCTCATCAGGCCAAATGCACCATAACCAACAGGAGCTACTTTGGGGTTGAACCAGGCCAAAATGCAGACAAATACAAAAACGGCAATAGAGAAATAAGTATACTTCTTAATCTCACTCACTTCATGCGAAGCATCTTCCACACAAAGCTTGTTTGCAGGGTTGAGGGCATATTTGTATATCCGGTAATTGATGAGGGAGGCTACTATATAATTGAGGTTGTAGAAAATGATAGGAATAGGCGTACTGTTATCATTCTCGAATACAAAAGCCGTAGAAAAGGGTAGAAAGGCTATAGACAAAAGCAGACAAAAATTGATAGCAATAAACTTGGTGTCATAAGCCACCACATATTTCATCAGGTCGTGGTGACGGTACCAAAACAAGCCAATCAAAAAGAAACTCAATATAGTACCAATAAAAATGGGTATTTCCTTGATTAGTTCCTTTAGGGCTTCGGCATTAGAGATACCATGTTCCAGGTGAGGTGGTTTAATCTCAATAATCATTAAAGTAATGGCGATGGCAAATACAGCATCACTAAACAATAAGATTCTTTCCAGTTGAAATTTCATGTTCCTGTTTTAATTATTAGGTAAATTATTTTAAATGTCTTTTAGAAATCATATTTCGAGGCTGTCAAAATAGCTATTTTATCATAAAAGCAAAAAAATAATAGCAACTATGTTTACTTTGACCCCGAATTCATCCCTATGTCCCCCATTTTCCAAAACAATAAAAAACTCTTTGCACTGCTGGCCTCTATAGTGCTGGCGCTGTTTTTCTTTTTATTCAATCCGTTGGCTCTCGATGCCAAAGCCAATCTCGTACTGGCTATTGCGGCTTTAATGATTAGCTGTTGGGTGCTAGACGCAATGCCCTTACCCGTAGTGGCCTTATTTCCCATTGTTCTCTTTCCGCTGTCGGGTATCTCCAGTCTCAAAGAGGTCACCAAATCCTACGCCGATTCCATCATCTTCCTCTTTATGGGAGGCTTTTTTATAGGCATCGCTATCGAGAAATGGCACCTGCACAAGCGTATTGCCCTGGGCATTATCAACATTACAGGTACCAATGGCAACCGCATTATCCTCGGCTTTATTCTCGCTACAGGTTTCCTTAGCCTCTGGCTCAGTAACACCGCCACCACCATGATGATGTTTCCCATAGCCATGTCCGTCATCACCGTTATAGCTGCACACAATGACGAAGCAAGCGGTATCCGCAATTTCTCGCTGGTACTCATGCTCAGTATTGCCTACGCCTCCAATTTTGCTCTCGGTACCATTATTGGCACACCGCCCAATGTAGCTTATGTCAATTATATCCAGGAAAAGTTCAACTACACCATTGGTTTTACCGATTGGATGCTCGTCTTTATGCCCCTCACCATTGTTTTGTTTGTGATGTTGTATTGGGTATTGGTCAAATGGCTCTATCCCAACAAAATAAAACACAGCATAGAGGGTAAGGCTTATGTCAAAGAAGAATTGAAGAAATTGGGCAAGCTTTCGGTAGCCGAAAAAAGGGTATTGATTGTATTTGCCACAACAGTAGCCCTGTGGATTTTTAAAGATGTACTCAATGCCCTGCAAAAAGTTTTGTTGCTGGATGATACGATTATTGCCATGATAGGCGCTATCAGTCTGTTCATCATCCCCAGCGGAATGAAAGAAAAATCCGGCAAAGAAGCGCTGCTGGTATGGGAAGATACCGCTAAAATGGCCTGGGGTATTTTAATCCTCTTTGGCGGAGGCATAGCCCTGGCCAAGTCATTGGAAGAAGCCATGCTGATGGATAAACTCGGCACCTATATTGCCTCCTATGCTTCAGAGAATATTTTTGTGATGATACTCGTCGTTACGGCTCTGTCTATCTTCCTCAGCGAAGTAATGAGCAATGTAGCGCAAGTAATTGTGATGGCCCCGGTCATTACCTCTGTAGCTCTGGCCATGGGCATCGACCCCTTGTTGTTGGGCATCCCTATGACCCTCGGCGCCAGTTGTGCCAGCATGTTGCCCATGGGCACTCCACCCAATGCTATTGTATTTGCCAGCGGTTTTATCAAAATAAAAGACATGATAAAGGCAGGCTTTGTCCTCAATCTGGTCTGCACTATCCTCATCGCTATCTTTTGCTGGTTGGTACAACCCATGATTATGAAACTCATGTAGCTAGCTGCTCCCCTTTTAGGGGAGCTGTCCGCAGGACTGAGGGGTAAATAAAATGAAATATAACTAACCCCTTCCCCCTTCGGGGAATCCCCTCGGTAGGGGAAGAGTGATGAGTAAACCTGCTCCCCTTTTTAGGTGAGCTGTCCGGAGGACTGAGGGGTAGTATTACTCACATCCGAGGTGTAGGAATTTTCTCATTTGAGGGTTAAATTGCTCCCCCTTTTAGGGGAGCTGTCCGGAGGACTGAGGGGTAGTATTACTCACATCCGAGGTGTAGGAATTT
>JAZKDB010000001.1:804823-888630 GCA_040387755.1 Bacteroidota bacterium
GAGCTGTCCGGAGGACTGAGGGGTAGTATTACTCACATCCGAGGTGTAGGAATTTTCTCATTTGAGGGTTAAATTGCTCCCCCTTTTAGGGGAGCTGTCCGCAGGACTGAGGGGTAACGTTGTTCCCTTTCGAACAGCAATTGTTAATACAATAAAGGATAAAATGTCATTTTAATAGCAATGAATAATTCTCAAAACATCAACAACCAAAAACACCTGAAGCAGTTTAGAAAGACTTTGAGAAGTAATTTGACACCTGCAGAAGCTAAACTCTGGCTTTGTCTAAAGAATAAACAATTAGATGGAAAAAGGTTTAGAAGGCAGTTTAGTATTGGTAATTACATACTCGATTTTTATTGTCCCGAACAAAAGATTGCAGTAGAACTTGATGGTAAACATCACTTTACTCCTGAGGGCAGAATGATTGATGATGAAAGAGATCTTTTTTTATCAGCTCAGGGAATAAGAGTTCTTCGCTTCGAAAATATTCGTGTATTTCAGCAATTAGAAAATTTACTTGAAGAGATTAAAATGAATTTTATTAGCTGACCCCTTCCCCCTTCGGGGACTTCCCCTAGGCAGGGGAAGAGTGATGAGTAAGCCTGCTCCCTCTTTTAGGGGAGCTGTCCGGAGGACTGAGGGGTAATAAAATTTTATTAACTAAGCCCTTCCCCCTTCGGGTACTTCCCCTAGGCAGGGGAAGAGTAATGAGTAAACCTGCTCCCCCATTTAGGGGAGCTGTCCGGAGGACTGAGGGGTAAATAAAATGGAAATTAGCTGACCCCTTCCCCCTTCGAGTATTTCCCCTAATAGGGGAAGAGTGATGAGATTAAAAATTTAAAACAGCAACACTAATTGGATTAGCGCTGCTGTTTTTTGTTGTGTATGGGTAATCTATTTTCTAATTATCATTCAGAAACCACTCTGCAAAAGAAGTGGGTGTTTCATCCAGCCTGATGCTCACCAGTTGTATATGAGGAGGAAATAATGATTTGATGGAATCAACAAAATGCAACAATAGATTTTCGCAAGTAGGTTGGAAAGGCACCAGAATTACTTTTTCAAATTCATTGGCAATCACCTCCGATTTGGAATAAGGAGCCTGCTCGTTGAGTACCAGAGCGTGATCGTAGATATTTATAATCTTTTCTTTGACAATCTTTTTCAAATCACCAAAATCAATTACCATACCTAGTTTTACATCATTGTTATCCATTATTGGTTTGCCCATCAATGTAACACTCAGATGATAAGTATGCCCATGAATATTTTTACAAGGCCCATCATAACCATACAAGGCATGGGCCATATCGAAAGTGAATTTTTTGGTAACTCTTACTTTTTGTGTATTCATAAAATATGTCTGCTAGAGATTTTCTCCCCAATGTTCTAACTCTTCTGCGCTCCAAAGGTCGGGAAAGAAAATTCTTCTTTGGTATTTTGGATGCATATATTTTCTCCAGTCACTTCCTCCGGTAGCTTCGGCATTACCCAGATATTTGCCGGCAGCATCATAATGAGCCATTACCCAGGTTACATTTACCGTATAATCATAATGTCTCATTGCCTGAATAAGTGCAGGGTTATTGCGCACCTCTTCAGGTAATTGTTTGAATTTTGTCCAAAGGTTGCTTTGGTTATAGCCTTTCATTTTGTCCAGAAACATTGTTTTATATTTCTCTTCAAACAAACGGATTAAGGTTGTCTTTTTACCCGTGCTGTGGTCTTTTCCTGCTGCCTGCCAATAAAGATGATCGTAGGCATGCTCATACGGAGTATCGCGGTTAATGGTAGCTCTGAAACGGTAATCTATCAGATTGATTAATTCAGTAGAGGCAAATTCAATGACCCGGTATTGCGCACTCTGAAAACCACTGGCAGGAGTCAGTGTGTTACGGAATTTAAAATACTGTTCCGGCTCCATGCCATCACCCATAATATCAAAAGAAGTGGATAGCATATCAAAATAGCGGCTGATACGGCGCAGTTTTTCGGTAAAGAAAGCTGCCTCAACAGATTCAGTGTTGCTCACCTGATCTATTTCCCAAAGCACCATTTTGAACAATAGTTCGTTGATTTGATGGTACATAATAAAGACCATTTCATCGGGTAGGGTGGTGCGCTGAGTTTGAAGACTTAATAAAGCTTCAGGCATAATATAATCCCAATAGGTAATGGGTTTGGCCCAAACCAATCCTTCCAGATGCACATCGGGATTCTGATCGATGGCGGTATATTTTTCGCTGATACGTTTCAGCAACTCTTCTTTGATATTATCCATAGTGCAGCTATTTTTTTAAACATTATTTTTCATAAACGAGTGAATGATATTGTCTATCATTTCTTCAGAACTTTCTTCGTTTAGCTGATGTTGCCTGATTAAACCCTGAATCATGGCTTCCTGCTCATTTCCTTTGCTGAGTGCTGTTTGATATTCAATGTCGGTAAAGGAAACCATAGAATACAATGGGAAATAAGATTCGGGATACAGATAATTTATTCTCCTTTCTACTTTTTGCAACAACAGAAAACCCGGGTCAGTCACTTTGTCCCGCATCACAATATAATTCTGCAAAGACAAATCCTGAACGGCATCACCATTTGGTTTGCGCAGCAACTCATATTCTTTGAATATCTGTGGCCAATCTTCCTGGTGTTTTTGCATGAGCTGCCACATGACACTGCAATCTTCAAATCCGGCATTCATTCCCTGACCGAAGAACGGAACAGTAGCATGTGCCGCATCGCCCATCAGAGCATATTTACCCGATGTCCAGGGAAAGCAACGGATAATAGCCAATGAGGATAAGGGGTGCTGATCCCATTCGTTAGCCACCTGAGGCATCATAGTATAGAAGTCTGGAAATACTTCCTGAAAAAAGGCTGTAACTTTTTCTTTATTGGTCAGGTTATTGAAACAATGCTTGTCCCCTTCGAAAGGCATAAACAAAGTGCAGGTAAAAGAGCCGTCGAAGTTGGGTAGGGCTATCAACATAAAGCGACCTCGAGGCCAGATATGTAAAGTTTCTTTATCCAGTTTGTAAGAGCCGTCAGCATTGGCGGGTAATAAAATTTCCCGATATCCATCCGGAATATAATTCTGACTGTAACTAAAACGGTCCAGTTTTTGAAAACCATTATAACGTGCAGCCGAAAAAGCCCCATCTGTGGCAAAGACAACTGAAGCATTTTGCTCACCAAATATTCCGGCATTCGTATCGTTGAAGATAGCTGTGCCTTTTGCCAAATCAACATTGATACATTCGTGATTGAAATGTATTTTCACACCACTTTCTTCTGCAATGCTCATTAATCGGGCATTGATAGCACCACGAGACACTGAATAAATAGCCTGACCTTCATTGCCATAAGGTTGGTATTTTAAATCACCATCCAGATGATGCAGTGTTCTGCCAAACATTGGAATGGCAATTTTTCTGATTTCATCACCAATACCTAATTCATCCAAAGCTTTCCAACCTCTGTAAGAAGTAGCAAGGTTGATGGACTTGCCCGCTGAGATCTTTGCTTTACGCATATCTGCACGACGTTCAAATACATCAACCTTGTAACCTGCTTTGCTGAGATATATTGCCCAAAGAGAACCTACTAATCCGGCACCAATAATAATGGCTGTCTTGGTTTTTGGCTCCTGAACGTTTTTTATCATTTGTTCAATCGTTTTCTTAATGTGAAAAAAGGGTAGCCTGATATTATAATGTTCCTCTTCTGGCCTGTTCTGCTTCAATACTTTCAAACAATGCCTGAAAATTACCTTTACCAAAAGACTTCGCTCCTTTACGCTGAATTATCTCGAAGAACAAAGTTGGACGATCTTCAACAGGTTTGGTGAAAATCTGCAACAAATAACCTTCCTCATCACGGTCTACCATAATGCCCAAAGACTTAAGGATATTCATATCTTCAGCAATAGTTCCTACACGGTCTACTACAGTATCATAATAAGTGCCGGGAACATGTAAAAACTCTACACCTCGTTTTCTCATTTCAGAGATTGTAAAGACGATGTCGTCAGTAGCCACTGCAATATGCTGGCAACCTGCACCTCCATAAAAATCAAGGTATTCCTCTACCTGAGATTTTTTTAAACCGTGTGCTGGTTCATTTATCGGGAATTTGATTCGGCCATTTCCATTAGTCATCACCTTACTCATCAGAGCAGTGTATTGTGTAGAAATATCTTTATCATCAAAAGTGACTAAATTGGCGAAGCCCATCACATTTGCATAAAAGTTAGCCCATTTATTCATGGAGCCCAATTCTACATTTCCCACCATATGGTCAATGTATTTCAGTCCGGTTGGTATAGGCTCATATTCAGATTCCCATTTTTCAAATCCGGGCAAAAACACTCCTTTGTAGTTTTTTCGCTCTACAAAATAGTGAACAGTATCTCCATAAGTTTTGATACCAGCCTTTACCACTACACCATTTTCGTCAGAGTAAATGGTTGGTTCCATTACAGATTCTGCACCACGGCTAATAGTTTCCTGATAAGCTTTTTTAGCATCCTCTACCCAAAGTGCAATTACTTTTACACCATCACCATGTCTGCGGATATGGTCTGATATTTCACTATCCGGATTAAAAGGAGTAGTAAGTACCAGACGGATTTTATCCTGAACAACTACATAAGAGCAATATTCTTTATTACCGGTCTCCAATCCGCAATAGGCCAGCGATTGAAATCCGAAGGCGGTCTTGTAGTAATGGGCTGCCTGCTTGGCATTACCTACATAAAGTTCTACATAATCAGTGCCGTTGATGGGCAAAAAATCCTGAGCTTGCTCGAATATTTTTTCGATGCCGTAATTAAAATTGTCTACTTGAGTGAGATTAGCTGTGGACATATTATTTAGTTTTTTGTGTGCTCCAGATAGGCTGCAATACCTTCTGCAGTGGCGCTTAAAGCTTCTTTACCACTATTCCAGTTTGCAGGACATACTTCTCCGTTTTCTTCGTGGAAATTGAGTGCATCAACCATGCGAAGTGCTTCGTCAACACTGCGGCCCAATGGCAAATCGTTAATCACCTGGTGACGGATAACACCATTTTTGTCTATTAAAAATAGTCCACGGAAGGCAACCGGATTTCCTTCAAATGAAACCTGATTGTTGTCGTTCATTTTATATTCGCCCGCCAATACGCCGTAGTTCAATGCAATCATTTTGCTGCAATCTGCAACAATAGGATAGGTAACACCTTTGATTCCACCTTTATTGCGTTCTGTGTTTAACCATGCCCAATGTGAGAATTTTGAATCGATGGAACAGGCAACCACTACTGTATCTCTTTTTTCAAATTCAGCTAACTGATTTTGGAAAGCGATTAACTCTGTCGGGCATACGAAAGTGAAATCCAGAGGATAGAAAAAGAACACGACGTTTTTCTTGCCAACGTATTGTTCCAGAGAGAATCCTTCTGCAAATTCGTTGCCGTTTACTACTGCTTCTTCCGAGAAAAATGGTGCCTTTTTTCCAATTAGGTTGTTCATTGTTTTTTGTTTTAGTTAATTAATGTGAAATAAATTTTGATTTGGGGCGCGAAGTTAATCCAACCAAGATTTATAATAGTCTTTCACATCAATTTTTAACGCTTCTTCGGTTATCATCATTGGTTGGAATGGGTCTATCATTACAGCCAGTTCTTCTGTTTCTTTTTTGCCGATACTTCGTTCAATAGCTCCGGGGTGTGGACCGTGCGGTATTCCACCGGGATGAAGGGTGATTTGCCCCTGTTCGATGTTGTTTCTGCTCATAAAGTCGCCATCTACATAGTATAATATTTCATCACTGTCTATATTGCTGTGATGGTATGGAGCAGGGATGGCAAGCGGATGATAATCGTACAAGCGGGGAACGAAAGAACAAATCACGAAATTTTTACTTTCAAAAGTTTGGTGAATGGGTGGAGGCATATGTATGCGCCCTGTTATTGGTTCGAAATTAAATATTGAAAAAGTATAAGGATAAAGATATCCATCCCATCCTGCTACATCAAAAGGATGATTAGCATATACATAAGGGAACATAAAGCCCTTTTTCTTGATAAAAATGTCAAATTCACCCTGTTCATCGTGCGTTTTCAGGTTTTGCGGAATTTTGATATCGCGCTCACAAAATGGCGAATGCTCCAGCAGTTGTCCGAAATCATTTCTGTATCTGCGTGGCGTAAATATTGGGTCGAAAGATTCTACAAATAATAATCTGTTGTCTGCAGTATCAAACTCTATTTTGTATACTGTACCACGGGGAATATTGATATAATCACCATATTGGAATTTTAATTCGCCAAACATGGTGTACAATGTACCGCTGCCTCTATGAACAAAGAGTAATTCATCGGCATCTGCATTTTTATAAAAATAATCAGGCGATGTGGTGGGCGCAGCTAATCCTACCTGCATCGCAGCATTCACCATCAAGGTTTTTCTGCTTTTGATGTAATCTGCCTCGGGTTGGATGTCAAATCCTTTAAAACTCATTGCATCAAGGCCATTTTCTATAGCTATTTTAGGAATAATCGAATAGGCTTTGTCTTTTTGCTTTACACGTGTGGGCGGGTATAAGTGATAGACCAGAGACGATAATCCTGCAAAGCCTTGTGTGCCCACTAATTCTTCGGCATATAATTCGCCATTTGCCTGACGATGTACTACGTGACGTTTATCGGGTATAACTCCTAATTTATGATAGAAAGGCATCTGCTTTTGTTTTGATTATGCGACAAAAATAGCAGGTGCTTTAAGTCTAAAATGTGACAAGGCTCACAGTATGATAAAAGTCATTTTTTTTGATGAATGTTGTGGTAATTGACGCACACTATTTAAAACCACAAGACCCATTCCTGTATTGGGAAATGGGTCTTTATCTGTTTTTAGCTTGTTTTAGGTTTAATGGCATTTAAAGTAATCAAAAGGTTCCTGACAATCGTTGCAGGTGTATAATGCTTTACAGGCTGTTGAGCCAAATTGGGATACTAGTTTTGTGTTTTTTGAATGACATTTAGGACAACTTACTTCTACATTTTTTGGTGACAACCAATTGACACAGGATGAATGAACTGGTGCTGCAATACCGAACTGAATCAATTTTTCTTTAGTGCTTTCGCTCATCCAGTCTGTTGTCCAGGCCGGAGCAAAGACCATGGTTACTTTGGCATTTTCAATACCGGCTTCCTGTAATGTGCTGAGTATATCCTGTTCAATGATTCCCATTGCAGGGCAACCCGTGTATGTGGGGGTCAGTAATACTTCGCAACCTTTTTCAGAAATAAGTACATCACGTAACATGCCCATTTCTTCGATAGTTACCACCGGAATTTCAGGGTCCTTAATCTCGGACAATAAAGCCAGTATTTCTTCTCTGTCTAGCATCGTGTTTACCATGTTGCGTCAGGATATGCTCTTTGTAAATATTGCATTTCAGATAAAATATGACCAAGGTTTTCAGTATGAATTCCTTTCCTGCCGCCTGTTTGCATATACCCTGAAACTGGAGTGATGATGTTAGATGCAGTTAATACATTGCTTACCATTTCTTGCCACTTGCTTTGCAATGCTTTGTTGTCATAGGCAACTCCTTCTGTACAAAGCATGTCTTCCTCATCACTCATTTCAAATTGTTCGCCGGTATACATCCACAAATCATTTATTGCTTGCTGTAATTTGTCATTACTGAAAGCTGTGCCTTTGCCTAAACGATAGCACCAATCGCGCGAATGTGTCCAATGGTAACGGATTTCCTTAATGGCTTTGCCTGCAATAGCGGCAAGGGTTTCATCTTTTGAAGTACAAAGTTCGGTGTACAGCAGAAATTCAAAAGTTGATATGAACAATTGCTTGGCAATCGTATAAGCGAAATCTCCTTTGGGCATTTCGGCTATAAGATTATTGTAATATTGATGTTCGGGCCTTCTGTAGGCCAAATCATCTGATGTTCGGCCTTTTCCTTCTACTTCGCCTGCATATTGCAACAGATTTTGGGCACGGCCGATATAGTCTAATGCAATATTGGTCAGTGCTAAATCTTCTTCCAGAATGGGACCTTTGCTGCACCACTCCGACAAGCGATGACTTTGAATCAAGGCATTGTCACCCAACTGCAAAAGGTATTTATATAGAGCTTCTTGCTTTGTCATTGTTATGGATTTTAAATTTGTTTAGCACCTTCTGGCATTACATAAAAAGTAGGGTGGCGGTACATTTTGTCATTGGATGGGTCAAAGAACATACCTGCATCTTCGGGGTTTGATGCAGTAACATATTTTGCCGGAACAACCCAAATGCTGGTGCCTTCGTTTCTGCGCGTATAGATATCGCGTGCATTTTGCAATGCCATTTGATTGTCAGAAGCATGAACGCTACCTGCGTGTGTATAGTGGCTTCCGGGGCGGCTTTGGATAAAAACTTCCCAAAGATCTAATTGTGTATCTGTTGACATAATTATCGTTTTTTAATTGAGTTCGTTAATGTGTTTCTGATAAGCTGCTGCGGCTTCTCTCACCCAGGCTCCTTCATTGTGGTATTTGATGTGATGAGCCATTCGTTGTTTGTTGCAAGGGCCATTGCCATTAATTACCTGATTGAATTCTTCCCAGTTGATTTCGCCATGGTCGTAGCATTGTTTTTCCTCATTCCATTTCAGGTCTTTATCAGGGATAGTCAGACCAATAACTTCGGCCTGTTGCACTGTTTTGTCAATAAAACGTTGGCGTAATACATCATTACTTTGGCGTTTAATTTTCCAGGTAAATGCATTACCCGAATTAGGAGAATCGCTGTCATGAGGACCAAACATCATTAGAGAAGGCCACCACCATCGGTTCATTGCATCCTGAGCCATTTCTTTTTGCTCTGCAGTACCCTTCATCATATTGGCCATAATCTCATAGCCCTGACGTTGGTGAAAACTTTCCTCTTTGCAGATGCGCACCATTGTTCTTGCATAAGGACCATAGGATGTGCGCTGTAACGATACCTGATTGACAATCGCCGCACCGTCTACCAGCCAGCCAATCGCACCAATGTCGGCCCAGTTGAGCGATGGATAATTAAAGATGTTGGAATATTTGGCTTTGCCACTGTGTAATTGCTCAATCATTTCCTCGCGCGAAATGCCCAGTGTTTCGGCGGCACTATACAGATATAATCCATGCCCGCCTTCATCCTGAATTTTTGCCAGAAGAATTTGTTTTGCCCGCAAACTTGGAGCACGCGTAATCCAATTGCCTTCTGGCTGCATTCCGATTACTTCAGAATGGGCATGTTGCGACATTTGGCGAATCAGATGCAGCCGGTATTTCTCGGGCATTTGATCTTTAGGTTCTATATTCAGATCGCGGTCAATCTTTTCCTGAAAAGCATTTTCAATTGCTGTTGCGTCCATCGTTGTTTAAATTTTACAAAGCCAAAAGTAATTTTGGCTTGAGCTGTAAAATGTGACGATGCTCACAATATGATTAATGTCATTTTTTGTGGGTAAAGCTAATTATCCCTTAGTTCTTCGGACAGCTCTTCTAAAATGAGAGTAAGTTTACTCATCACTCTTCCCCTACAAAGGGGAAGTACCCGAAGGGGGAAGGGGTATTAAGATTTGGTTTTATTTACCCCTCAGTCCTTCGGACAGCTCCCATAAAAGGGGAGCAGAGCGATGATAATAAATTTTAGTGACCTGAATGTGCCAAATCTAGTAACTGAATTTCGTTGATTATTTTGATTTTTTTGCCAACTAGCTCAATAGATTTTTGTTCCTGTAGCTCATAGAGCAGGCGAGTGGCTGTTTCGCGGGTGGTGCCTGCAAGGTTTGCTAATTCTTCGCGCTTGATACTGATATTGATAGTAAGATTATCGATTTCCATTCCATAATTATCTTTTAGAGATAATAGTGATTGAGCCAGACGGTTTTTTACGGGTTGTTGTGCGGTATTGGTGATTTTTCGCTCAGCTTCTTTGAGCTCGTCACTCAAAAGATGTACAATTTGCAAGGTCAGTTTGCTGTTGTTTTCTATCAGATTATTAAATTGCGTTTTGGGAATAAAACAAACTTTGGAATCTTCCAATGCCATTGCAGAACAGGAATAAGTGTCTTCTCCCAGAATTGCTCTATAGCCCATGATGTCTCCATCATTAGCCAGATGCACAATTTGTTCTTTGCCATCTGTACCCATTTGGCTCAATTTTACTTTGCCTGATTGAACACAGTATAAACCACGCGGATAGGTTCCTTCGTTGAAAATCACTTCCCCTTTGTGGTATTGTTTGCAGATTTTAGTTTGATCTAATTGCTCCAAATCATCTCCTTTCAATTCCTTAAAAACAGAATTGATTCGGGCAGGACAAGAACTACAACTGGTATATTTATCTATTTGCAAAGCATCGAATTGTACTTACAAATATATCAAAAAAGGGTCTCTCCGGCTATTATTTCATCCATTCAAGAAATTCTGCAACTCGTTTCCTAGAAATATTGGAGTAGTGGTTATTATTTTTACCTAGTTAAACTTAGTTATTTTAACAGTATTTGATTATGTCAACTTCATAACCTACTTATAGTTAAAGCTGCTAGTTGAGAAACACTTTCTGTTCATTTTTTCATTAACTTATTGCTATTTTTTAGCCGTTTTTTCAATTTATACGATTACTTTTGCACAGCTTTTCAATTTCAATACCAAAGATTTGCAACAAGAATCTGTTAATACAAAATCCAATTCGTTTTTTTTAGTTGAAAAACTAAAAGATTATGCTCAGTTACTCAAGCCCAACTTGAGTATGATGGTCGTTTTTTCGAGCGTCATTGGTTATTTGATGGCTCCGGGAGTTGAATTTGACCTTAAGAAAGTCTTTTTGCTTTACCTCGGAGGATTATTGGTGACAGGTGGTGCCAATACAATCAATCAGATTTTGGAGCATGAAGGTGATAAAATGATGAAACGGACAATGTTTCGTCCTATACCTGATGGCCGGATGAGTAAAAGTGAAGCATGGATGATTGCATTAATCTCAGGCATTGGTGGTGCTGTTATTCTGGGTATAAACTTTAATTTACTTACCGGAATACTTAGTTTTATCTCATTATTATTATACGCATTTGCTTATACTCCAATGAAACGCGTTCATCCGGTTGCCGTTTTTATAGGTGCAATACCAGGTGCATTACCTCCATTATTAGGATGGGCTGCGGCTACAGGCGGATTGGGTGTTGGTGGTTGGGTATTATTTTTATTTCAGTTTTTCTGGCAATTTCCCCATTATTGGGCTATTGGCTGGGTAGGGTATGATGAATATCAGAAGGCAGGTATAAGTATGTTGCCCTCACAGGAGCGTA
Source organism: Bacteroidota bacterium (assembly GCA_040387755.1). GTDB lineage: Bacteria > Bacteroidota > Bacteroidia > Chitinophagales > Chitinophagaceae > Rurimicrobium. The sequence continues at coordinate 816,169 of JAZKDB010000001.1, forward strand.
CATCCAGATTTACAGGGCTTCAATGTATGTTTTACAGTGTGGTTTTGATTCCCTTGGCAATAGTGCCACGTTACCTGCATATGTGCAGCAACTGGGGTATGTGGATTATGATGCTGGGTGGTGCATTTTACTTTTTGGCTTCTGTAAATTTTTATCGTAGGAATGATTTCAAATCTGCCAAGCAAGTAATGTACGCCTCATTCATCTATCTGCCATTAGTGCTATTAGCACTTTACTTCACTAAAATATAAAAGAATATGAACACAGTTCCGAGAAAGAAGATTCATCCTCAAATGTTTGCCTTATACATTGCGATGGCAAGTATTGCTATGATGTTTGCAGGATTGACCAGTGCTTATATCGTACGAAAAGCGCAACCTAATTGGCGGATTTTTGAATTGCCGGGAGTTTTTTGGATTTCAACAGTCGTCATCCTTGCCAGCAGTCTCAGTATAGCTCTTGCTTTGAGAGCTTTCAAGGCAAGGAGAATGATTCAGGCGCGCTGGTTAATGCTGTTAACCCTTTGCTTAGGTATTGCTTTTGGTTTATTGCAGTATTTTGGGTTTTACCAATTATATCATCTTCCTCAGCCGGTAAGGGTAGAGGGAAATCCTAGTGAATCCTTTTTGTTTATTATCTGGGGCTTGCATTTACTCCATATTGCGGGAGGGTTAGTTGCCTTAATAGTTGTTTTATTACGTACTTTCCGGAAGAATATTAAGGAATATAGCAGTACAGGATTGGCCATAGTAGCTAATTACTGGCATTTTGTAGATGTTTTATGGATTTATTTGTTTCTGTTTTTCATGTTTGGCTAGATTAAAAAAAAAGACATTTGGATGACTAAAAAATCCGTATTATTTTTGCTCGCAATCAACCCAACTAATTTTCTCAATTTTTAACAATTTATGTCGCACAGTACAACAGCTACCACACCTAAAGCATTTGGCGGAGGACGTTCCCCTTTTAATGTGAGTTACGGAAAAATAATGATGTGGTTCTTCCTTTTATCGGATGCCTTCACATTCAGTGCTTTTCTTATTTCTTATGGTACTACACGTTTCTTTTCGGCTGTATGGCCAGACCCAAACCATGTATTCCATTCCTTTCCGTTTATGGGTGAAGCGAATTTGCCTTTGATGTTTGTAAGTTTGATGACATTCATATTGATTCTTTCTTCAGTAACAATGGTTTTGGCAGTGCATTCTGGTCATTGTAACGACAAACAAGGTGTTATTAAGTGGCTGCTTTGGACGATTATTGGTGGTATCGCTTTCTTAAGTTGTCAGGCTTGGGAGTGGACGCATTTAAACCATCTGGGTGCCTGGTGGGGTTCTTTTCAGGATGTATCTTCACCCAAAGAACTTTATGAACATTTCTTCAAGGCAGATGCTTTAGCTGCAGCCAGCCCTGAACAATTATCTCAATCAACTAACAATTTCTTCAACTTCTTCTTTACGATTACCGGTTTTCACGGAGCTCACGTAACAAGTGGTGTTATTTTTAATATCATGATATTGATCAATACCGTTAATGGTACTTATGAAAAAAGAGGTCAATATGAAATGATTGAGAAAGTAGGACTTTATTGGCACTTTGTAGATTTGGTTTGGGTATTCGTATTTACCTGCTTCTATTTGCTATAGTTTGCATTAATGTTTTTAATCCATCTAATAATTCACACAAATAAAAATATTTATATTCAATGTCACACGGTTCTCACAGTCAAGAAAGCGAACAACATTTATACGAAGGAGATCAATCAAAGCTTTATTCAGGAGTATTAGCTCATCATCATGATGTTAATTCATCAGAAAGCAAAGCTCAGGTTGCTAAAATCTGGAAAGTAACAGGGATTTTGGCATTGATTACAATAGTCGAAGTTATCGGAGGTTTGTATCTTTATCAATATGTACCTAAATGGGTAATTAATGGTGCTTTTCTTATTCTTACGCTTTATAAATCGTACTTTATTGTAAAAGTGTTTATGCACCTTGGTGATGAAGTAAAATGGTTCAGATTTTGTGTATTGATTCCTCTTTTACTTTTTATCTGGTTCATTATTGCATTTTTATATGACGGTGGTGCATGGTTAGAATTTAATCAAAACAATCCAGCCCGTTTTGATTATCATCAAACAAAATAATAGTGATGAAGTTTAAAAATCAAAAGTTCTTTTTGGCGTTAACGGTAGCATTGTTGCTGCCGTTTTCTTTTTATATTATTGCCAAAGTAATGAAGAAAGATCAACTGGCTATGCCTCGTTATTATAACCCCGAAAAGGTTGATACAACGGTGCAGAATGGAAAGTTAAGTATTGATACGACATTTCATGTCGTAGGTGATTTAGTGTTGCAGAATCAGACAGGGGATATTGTGTCTTTAAATGAAGATTTAAAGGGTAAAATGATTCTGGTAGAGGTATTCTTTACAAATTGCGAAACCATATGCCCTAAACTGACAAATAATATCAGCTATTTTTTACACAAGGCTTTTAAAAAGAATGATACTACGGTTCACTTTGTTTCAATTTCAATTGACCCGGAACATGATTCGGTAGCAGTATTGAAATCTTATTCTGAAAAATATAAAGCAAATCCGGATCATTGGTGGTTTCTGACAGGTGACAGAAAGTTGATTTTCAATTATCTTCATAACGAACTAAAACTAATGGTCAAGCCCTCAGACAATGGAGCCGAAGAGCTTGACCATACACCAACTTTAGTGCTTATCGATAAGAATCGCTTTATAAGAGGTTATTACAACGGGCTTGATACAGTTGCATTAAAGCAATGCGCCGATGATATTGGATTAATATCAATGCAAAAAAAACACAAGAAAAAATAATGATTCCTACAAATAATTAAGATTTAGGGATTTCAACATTTTTTACCTTCACAGACTTTATTGCAACCATAAACTCTTTGGCTGGTTTGAATGTTGGTATGTAGTGCTCTGGAATATGCACTACTTCATTTTTCTTGATATTTCTTCCTTTTTTGGCAGCACGTTTCTTTACCGTAAAGCTACCAAACCCGCGAATACTGACTGTTTCACCTTCAAAAACAGTCTGTTTTACTTCTTTAAAAAATGTCTCTAATGTAACAAGAATATCCACTTTAGGAATTCCTGTTTTATCAGAAATGTTTGAAATAATGTCGGCTTTTCTCATAATTTTTTAAAAGTTATTTTGCTTTTTTTAAATTAAATATTCAACAAGATAGTAAAAAATTAGAAAAAGCAATAGCCTCTAAGATTTTTTCTATTAACATAGAAAAAAAATAGAGGCTATTATAGTTGTTATTTATATTGTTGAGGTTTAAATCTCTCTTGCTGGATCAAATGCTTCAAGCTCATTTGCTACCGCAGTAAGAAAACTTGCTCCCAGAGAACCGTCCACAACACGATGATCGTAGCTAAGAGAGAGGTACATCATGTGACGTATGGCAATGACATCTCCCTCAGGAGTTTCTAATACCATTGGACGCTTTTTAATACTACCGACGGCCAAAATAGCCACTTGAGGTTGATTGATAATTGGTGTCCCCATCAGACTTCCAAAAGTACCTACATTCGTTAATGTAAAAGTTCCACCTTGTGTATCATCAGCTTTTAGTTTATTCGCTCTTGCAGCATTAGCTAGACTGTTGACATCTTTTGTTAGTCCAATCAGGTTTTTAGTATCAGCATTTTTGATTACAGGAACAATCAGGTTGCCGGTGGGAAGTGCAGCAGCCATTCCGATATTAATGTCTTTTTTGATAATGATTTTGTCACCATCCAGACTTACATTAATCATAGGATATTTACGGATACTTTTTGCAATGGCCTCAATAAAGATTGGTGTAAACGTAATTTTTTCACCATATTTGCTTTCAAAGCCTTTTTTAGCCTTCTCTCTCCATTTAACTAAGTTGGTTACATCAGCTTCTGTAAAGCTTGTTACGTGCGGAGATGTAGCCTTGCTACGCACCATATGCTCTGCAATTAATTTGCGCATACGATCCATTTCTACAATCTCAACATTACCTGTAATAGGTGCAGAGGCTTTGGCTGGTTCTGAATTTGTCGGGGCAATAGTCACTGGTGCTGCTGCAGTCATAACAGGGGCAGAACCTCTGTTAGCCACGTAATTGAGAATGTCTTTTTTAGTTACACGACCTTCATTTCCAGTACCAGGGATTTTTTCCAATTCGGTCATACTCACACCTTCTTGAGTAGCGATATTCAACACAAGAGGCGAGTAGAATTTATTGGTTCCGGCTGGAGCTGTTGCTGCAGCCATAGTTTGTGATGGAGCAGCAGATACCGGTGCTGATGTTGTATTAGTTACCGGAGCAGCTACAGGTGTTGCTGCAGTGCCAGCGGCTTCTGAACTTATGCGTGCAATAATTGTTCCTACGGCAACGACATCATTTTCTTTAAATAAAATTTCAGTAATGGTTCCTGCACCGGTTGATGGTACTTCACTATCTACCTTATCAGTTGCGATTTCAAGAACAGTTTCGTCCATTTTTACCACGTCTCCGACTTTCTTATGCCATTTCAAGATGGTAGCTTCTGTAATGCTTTCGCCCATTTTGGGCATTACTAAATCAACTATTGCCATATAATTTATACTAATTTGTGTAAAGATTTTCGTGGCAAAAGTAATCATTTAGCTGTAAACTAATAATGCAATTCACAAACTAAATAATAAGTACCTTATCTTGCAGCTAGTTTATTTGAAGAATTAAAGAAATGAAAGCTAATAATTATTTCCTCTTGCTGGTGGCCTTTTTTATGACATTTGCTGTTCATGCTCAAAAAGACCTTTTTAAATCTACAAAATTACCTGCCAGAAAAGGTTTTTTGCTTGGTGCCAATGCTGGTTTTGATATGCCTGGAGCTGATTTGGCCAATCGTTTTGGTAACAGTTATCGTATAGGGCCTTCAATGCATTATAAAACCAAGAACAATTGGATTTTTGGTGTAAAATTTGATTTTAATAACGGTGATCAAATTAGAGAAGACTCCTTATTCGTCGGAATTAAAGATCAGTCTGGTACGCTCATCAATCAGGACGGTCAAAGATTGGGCGTTAATACTTACCGACGTGGATATATGACTGGAATTGAAGTTGGTCACATTTTTAATACTTCCAAATCAATTTCTGATAATGGTATATTGGTGATGACCGGATTGGGCTTTATGCAACATAGAATCCTTATTCAGGACAAGGGAGAGTCGATTTTGTCTATCAGAGGAGACTACAAAAAGGGCTATGACCGATTGGCTAATGGTATATACATTGAGCAGTATCTTGGCTATTTATATTTATCAGATAATGGCCTTATAAATTTTCATGTGGGCTTGGATGTAGCAATTGGTTTTACACAAGGCCGAAGGGATTTTTTGTATGATGTAAGAAAATCAGGTACAGAGAATAGAACTGATATTTTGTTCGGATTTAGAGGCGGTTGGTATTTGCCAATGTTTAAACGAAAATCTGAAGAATTCTTCTTCGAATAGACTTATGTTGTTATTCTACAGACTATTTATTTTTTTATATGCCTCAATGCTGCGGGTAGCGTCTTTGTTTAATCCGAAAGCAAAGTTGTTTGTAGATGGCAGAAAAGATCTTTTATTAAAAATTAAAGCGCAAATGGGGAATGAGCTACGTCCCCGCATCTGGATGCACTGTGCCTCATTGGGCGAATTTGAACAAGGTAGACCAGTGTTGGAGGCTATACGTGCTCAATATCCCCAGTATGTTATAGTTCTGAGCTTTTTTTCTCCATCCGGATATCAGGTAATGAAGAAATATAAGGGCGCTGATTATGTTTATTATTTACCCATTGATACTGCAAGTAATGCCAAGCAATTTGTATTAAATATTAATCCTGCATTAGCCATTTTTGTCAAATACGATTTGTGGTATTACTATCTGTCGGAGCTGAATAAAAAGCAGATTCCGGCCATATTGATTGATGCAATCTTTCGTAATCAGCAGGGATTTTTTAAGTGGTATGGAGCTGTTCAGCGCCAGATGCTTCATTTATTGACCCACATTTTTGTGCAAAATGAGCAGTCGATTCAGTTATTAAGTGCAATTAATGTACATCATGCAACTGTAGCAGGAGATACTCGTTTCGACAGGGTTTTGTCTGTGGCACAATCTGTATCCTCGATTGATAGAATTGAGCAATTATCCAGACGTTTCAAATTGTTAATTGCAGGTAGTACATGGGCCGAGGATGAAGAATTACTGGCTACGATTTTACCAAGTCTTCCTCCGGACTGGAAATTGATTATTGTTCCACATGATGTTGATGAGCCACGAATTTTAAGTGTTGAAAAACTCTTTGGAGGAAGAATTAAAAGATGGTCTGAATGGCAGGACAATAATCTGGATAAACAGGTTTTAGTCATCGACACTATTGGTTTGTTATTAAAATTATACCGCTATGGCCATTTGGCCTGGATAGGAGGAGGCTTGGGAAAAGGTGGTGTACATAATGTCTTAGAAGCGGCCGTTTACGGAATACCATGTGCTTATGGCCCGGTACATCATAAATATCAGGAAGCGATAGAACTGATTGACAATCAGGCTGCTGTTAGCTGCCATTCAGCTGAGCAGTTTAAGGATTTCTTTATGAAAATACTTGTGGATGACTCTTTCTCAGAATCTTATTCAATAGCAGCAAAGGAGTACGTAGCATCCAGAGGTGGGGCAACCCCCGTTATAATAGATTATTTAGAAGCAAAAAACTGGTTAAGGATATTGTAGAAAATCTGCTCACTAAAGCCATCTTCTTTCCAACCATACAAAGTTGTAATCCCTGAGTTTTCTAAAAATTGATGTGCTTCTTCCTTGCTTTCACAGATATTCAATTCATTCAGTATTTCGTCGTATGCTTCAGGATTATTTCCAAATAATTCTGAAATGAAATTGTACTTATCGTTAATGCCAATATAACTTCTGATATCCTTGCTCCAAAGCTTAAAATCACTCATTGATTTTTGTGCTGAGGTTATTGGGGTTTCTTCTTTTTCTATATCCAACACAAAGTTGATTCTTTCACTTTCTTCGGTGCTGGTTTCCAAATCTGATAAAATCTCCTCTTCAAGACTTATGTCTTCAAAAATGAAATCATTCTCTTCCACATTTTCTTCATCATCGCTTATTTCTTCCTCAAAAGAATAGACGTCGTTCTTGTCTTCTTGTTCCACTTCCTTCAATCCAGAATGCTCTTTTTCTGTTTCGATATCTTCGGATTCAAATTTAGTTTCTTCATTTTTTTCACCCCCCACTTGTTCGTCAGGCATGATGGTAGGTGCAGATTCTTCTGTTTGTCCAATCTCATTTTCAGTTGGTTTCCCTTCATTTGTAGTCACCGATGAAGTTTTGATCTGTAATAGCACTTCGTACAAATCACGCGTATACTGCAACAGTAAATCTCTTTCGATAGTGCTCAAAACTGAAGCAGATGTACTTAATGATTCTAATTTCTGAAGTATGGATTTTACCTGTTCCATGCTATTCTGTTTTTTTTTGATAATAAAAAATTGACTTTCAGATGTGCTATTTTTTTAAATACTCAGCAACGATTTGTATTAAAGTAGTTGTTGCTGACTCTAAATCATCATTGACAATAATATGGTCAAATAGAGGTGCAAAACTTAATTCGTAGGCAGCTTTGTCAATTCGCTCTGTCAATGATTCCGGAGTTTCCGTCCCTCTGTTTTCTAACCGCTTTTTAAGAGTTTCGATAGATGGGGCCTGTATGAATATTGATTTAGCCTTTTCTCTGTATTGACCCTGAACATTTAATGCACCTTTGACATCAATATCTACTAACGGGACTTTTGATTGATTCCAGATTCTGTTAATCTCGTTTTTGAGGGTACCATAATATTTACCTTCATAAACCATTTCCCATTCTATAAATTCATTTGCAGCAATAGAATCCTGAAATTGTTGCACACTGATGAAATGATAATCCTGACCATCAATTTCGCCCGCTCGAGGACTTCTGGTACAAGCCGAAATGGAAAATGCAAGCTCAGGGAATTTTGCCATCAAACGCTTGGTTAGAGTGGATTTTCCTGAACCCGAAGGGGCAGTGATGATAATAATTTTCTCAGTGGGCATGCTTATATACTTTGATATTTCTAATAATCGATACTCATTTTCAAAGCATCTTTAAGCTGATGTAGCATTGGGTTTTTTTCTGCCATTGCTGCAAAAATTTCAGCCTTGCTTAATGCTCTTTCTCCGGGTTCATTTTCTGTAAGGACAAATGAATTACTGATACGAACCAACAAACCTGTTTCCTTCTTAATTAATTCCTGTATAGCACCCCGCTCAGACTGGGCATAGCTATCGGTAATGCTATTAGGCGAGGTTAAATGTAGTGAGCCTTCTTCGGGCATCTCCAGCTTTACTGTTTCAAGTGCATTGTATAGAATACTTTTATTCTCTTCTTTAAGTTGTAATTTGTAATTATTGAAAATGCGCTCCACCATTTCTATTGAGAGCTCACTCATTAACATCTTTTGAGACTCAATTGCAAGGTTAGAGGTGTTACTGAGCATGTTTTTGGATACTCTCCTTTGCACTGAGCCAGTCTCGTTTTGTCCAAAAGGAGAAGGCTTTTTTGGCGGCTCCAGACCTTTATCCAATGTGCTTTCTGAGCTTTTATTGCTTTCTGTAACAACTGTCTCCAGAATTACCGGATTGGCATTGCTTTCTGTTTTGTTGAGCTGCGGTAGAGGTCTTTCTGTTTCGGATTTTTGGGCCGTTTGAGCATCGTTTATGATGTCAGGCTTTGGACTATCGTTTTTTTTTTCGGTGCCAGAATCTATTTTAGTTGCCTGCAATACATAACAAAGTCTGATTAAACAGAGCTCTGTATGCAATCTTCTGTTGTTGGCATTTTTATATTCCAATTCACTTTCATTAACCACATTTAATGCAGATAAAATGAATGAGGGAGGTGCCTGTGCCGCTTTTTCGTGATAAATTGGTTTGTGATTATTGGGTACATCCAATAGTTTGGCCATTCTGGCATCTTTACAAAGCAACAGATTTCTGAAATGTTCAGAAAACCCATTCAAAATAACATCTCCCTCAAAGCCTCTGTCCAAAACATCATCCAGTAATAACAAGGTTCCTGCCACATCACCAGCCAAAATGATATCAGTGATTTTAAAATAAAAATCTGCATCTAATTGATTGAGATGCTCCATTGTTGCGGCATAAGTTAGCTGGCCATTGGTAAAGCTGGATATTCTGTCCAACATTGACAAGGCATCACGCATACAACCTTCACTTTTTTGCGCAATTACGTGCAGCGCAGCCTCTTCGGCATTAATATGCTCTTTGCCGGTTATCTGAGCCAGATGCTGTACCGTGTCATTAGTGGTTATTCTTTTGAAATCAAATATCTGACATCGGCTAAGAATAGTAGGTAGTATTTTATGTTTTTCTGTTGTGGCCAAGATAAAAATGGCGTAGGATGGTGGTTCTTCAAGAGTTTTGAGAAATGCATTGAATGCAGCAGTACTCAACATGTGAACCTCATCAATGATATAGACTTTGTATTTGCCTTGCTGTGGAGCAAAACGTACTTGCTCTGTCAGGTTTCGGATATCATCAACCGAATTATTAGAAGCAGCATCTAATTCGAAAATATTGAACGAAGTGTTGTTGTTAAAAGACTGGCAACTGTTACAAGTGCCACAAGCCTCCATCTCTTCTGTAGGGTGTTCACAATTCAGCGTTCGGGCTAAAATCCTTGCACAGGTTGTTTTTCCCACCCCTCTTGGTCCGCAAAACAAAAAAGCATGGGCAAGATGATTATTGCGCATGGCATTGCGTAGCGTAGTGGTAATATGCTCCTGACCCACTACTGTGTCAAAGGTTTGGGGTCTGTATTTTCTTGCTGAAACGATATATTGGTCTGACATTTTTCTTCTGGACAGCTTGTCTTGTACTAAAGGTTAAAGGTAATTGTTGCGATTAATAAAACAAGTACATTAGTCTTAACGCAAAAACATTATTAAATTGTTGTGATCTTCCGAATTCTGCATCTACATCATCCCTGACAGAAAGCATTGAATATTGAAAACGCAATCCGGCAAATAAGCCTTTGTAGACGTGTAATTGGCCCGATAAGACCAGATTGATATCCATTTTTTTGAAAGGATATTTATCAGGGTCATATTTTATACTCGGATTGTTGACATTAATTACCTCTTTGCTATTAATCAACTGAGCATAGGATAGACCTGCTCCGAAATGATTTTTTTTCTGATCGAAAAAGTTAATTTGAACAGGTATTTCGGCATAATTAAGCGTAATATTCTGTTTGGTAATTACGGCGATTTGACTTGTGGTGGGTTGGGCACCATTTGATTTTGCCCCTTTTTGAGCGTACAATATTTCTAAACTGGCCGACATTTGGGGCAATAAGTGTGCATAAACTACAACGCCTGTACTAAGGCCAATATTATGGTATCCCTTATAGCTGTCTCCATCTACCTGAGTAAAATTGGCTCCACCAATAAATCCACCCACAAAGGTTTTGGGCTCTTCAACATAATAGCTTTTAGGGTTTTGAGCAAATAACAGCAGAGGGCTAAAGGCAAAAATTGACAGGGTAAATAATAAACTTAGAAATCTCATTTGTGCATTTTGGCTTTTAGAACAGGTACATAACTCTTAGTACCCACATGTTATTGTATTGCTTGCCTCTGGCAAACTCAGAATCAACTTTTTCGCGAATAGGCAAAATGGAATATTGAAAACGCAGATTGGCATATAATCCTTTAATCAAATGAAGATTCGCTGAGGCGATAAAATTGATATCTCTTTTTTTGAAAGGATAATTATTCTGATCATACGGACGGACTGGACTTGTTACGATTTTTTCGTCAGAACTGATTAACTGAGCATATGACAATCCCACTCCAACATGGCTTTTGCGTTTGTCATACACATTCAATAAGATGGGTATTTCAGCATAATTAAAATTAATGTTTTGATTGACAATAGTAAATGAATCACTACTGGAGTTTTGTCTGAAATTGGAACGGGCACCTTTTTGCGAAAATAAAAGTTCCATACTTAAAGTGAGATCCTGAGCAATTCTTGCATACAAAATGGCGCCGGCATTGACACCTGTTTTAAAATAACCAGCATATTTATCTCCATCTACCTGACAAAAACTGGCACCTGCCACTAGCCCGCCACTAAACAATTTGGGCTCTTCTACATAGTAGCTGGAAGGGTTTTGTGCCTGAGCACGAAAAAAAATGCTGCTTGATAAAAGGATAACGCTTAAAATTGTACCTAATTTTCTACTTTTATTCATCGGTGATAAAGTAACCAGTATAATGAATCTCAAAATTACACCAAACACACTAAAAAAATTAGAGCAACTTTTCGAAGAAGCTCGTTATATCATTCGTTTCGAGAAAGGTAATTTCAACTCTGGTTATTGCGTATTGGAGCAGAAAAGGGTAGTCGTAGTCAATAAATTTCTCAATATTGAAGGGCGTATCAATGCTTTGGTAGAGATTTTACCAACCATTCATCTGGTAGAAGAGGAGCTCAGTACAGAATCGTTAAAATTTTATAAACAAGTTATTGGCGAGTCTTCGGCTGGCGCAATTTCTGTTCAAACCGAAATGGATATTTAGAAAGTATGCGCATTACATTTTTAGGTTCCGGAACTTCACAGGGTGTACCCGTAATTGCTTGCCCATGCGCGATTTGCACTTCAGCAGATACCAGAGATAATCGTTTGCGGTCTTCGATTCTAATTGAAACAGACGAGGTCTCCATTGTTGTTGACAGTGGCCCGGATTTTCGCTATCAAATGTTGCGACATAAGGTGACGAAACTGGATGCGATTGTATTTACCCATGGCCACAAAGATCATACAGCAGGGCTTGACGATGTGCGCGCCTACAATTATTTTCAGCAAAAAGAAATGGATATTTATGCAAGCCTTGAAACACAAGAGGTATTGCATAGAGAATTTCAATACATTTTTCAAAATTCAAGTTATCCGGGAGTGCCACAAATCAAAATTCATGATTTGAGAAATGAGCCCTTTAACATTAATGGTTTGAAGATTATACCTATTCGGGTTCTGCATTATAAAATGGAAGTTTTTGGTTTCCGGATTGGCGATTTTACCTATATCACTGATGCGAATTTTATTGCACCTGAGGAAATGGATAAAGTTCGCGGTTCAAAAGTTCTTGTACTGAATGCGCTTCGTCTTGAGCATCACATTTCACATTTCACACTTGCCGAGGCTATAGAAGTAGCTCAGGAGTTGAATTGTGAACAAACCTATTTTACGCACATCAGTCATCAATTGGGCCTTCATCAGGAAGTAAATCAGAGCTTACCTGATAATATCTATCTGGCATACGACGGATTGGTCCTGGAGCTTTAATTTAGAGCACCAAGGGTATTTCAATAATAAAAGGTTTTGAAGTTAAAACTTCAAAACCTTTTATTTATAACATTTTTTTGAAAATGCTATGCTCTTTCTATGATTACTGCATAACCTTGGCCTACGCCGATACACATTGTAATTAATGCATATTTTTTGTTGCGTTCTTGTAATTCAATTGCGGCAGAATTGAGGATGCGTGCACCACTCATCCCTAATGGATGTCCCAAAGCAATAGCACCACCATTAACATTAATGCGGGGGTCGTTGTCTGCTAATCCGAAAGCACGGATAACTGCAAGGCTTTGAGCTGCAAATGCTTCGTTCAATTCGATAATGTCAATGTCATTCATCGTCAATCCTGCTTTTTTTAATGCTATTTCAGAAGCCGGTACTGGACCAATACCCATTATGCGCGGTTCTACACCTGCCACACCTGAGCTTACGATTCTTGCACGGGGGCTTAAATTGTGTGTTTTTATGGCACTTTCTGAGGCAAATAGAACTGCAGCTGCCCCATCATTTAAGCCAGAGGCATTACCGGCTGTAACAGTTCCATCCTTCCGGAAAGATGGTCGTAATTGACTCAAGCCCTCAATTGTAGTATTGGGTTTTACAAATTCATCTTGTGTAAACAATTTTGGATCTCCCTTCTTCTGTGGGATACTGACCGTCATTATTTCTTTACTTAATCGTCCACTTTGCTGTGCTGCTGCTGCTTTTTGTTGAGAATTAAAAGAGAATAAATCCTGATCGGCACGCGAAATATGGTCTCTGTCAGCTAGGTTTTCGGCGGTTTCTCCCATTGCATCTACTCCGTACATTTCCTTCATTTTGGGGTTGATAAAACGCCATCCGAATGTAGAGTCAAAGAGTTGTGTGTCGCCGCCAAATGGGCTTGCCGATTTTGACATGACCAAAGGCCCCCTTGTCATGTGTTCAACACCGCCTGAAATCATTATATCTGCATCACCTACTTGTATAGCTCTTGACGCTGATATGGCTGCTGACAAGCCCGATGCACATAGTCTGTTTACGGTTTCTCCGGGTACAGAATAGGGAAGGCCTGCTAATAATGAGGCCATACGAGCAACATTTCTGTTGTCTTCTCCGGCCTGATTAGCACAACCCAAAATAACATCAGTTATCAGTTTCGGATCAACATTTGAATTACGCTGCATTAATTCTTTAATCACCATGGCTGCCAGGTCGTCTGTACGAATTGCAGAAAGAGAGCCTTTTAAACTACCAATTGGAGTACGAATGCCATCAATGATATATGCGCTGTTCATTTGTGTTTGAATGTTTATTGTTAAAATCGGTGCAAAACTAAGTTTTATTGACAACTTGTTGCCTCGACTATACGTATTTTCTATTATAGTTTTGTTGTAATGATAATATTAAATTTTTGTGTAAATTTGAATTGCCAAAAACCGTGTTAGAATATAAATATTTTTTTCTTATCCTTTAATTACTTTTTTATGAAAAACAAACTCTCCATTCTAATGCAAAATTTCTATCGGTTTTTGCTTTTAATGATTGTTTTGAGCGTAGCGCAAAAAAGCTCTGCTCAAACAGCCTCTTCTTACTCTTTCAGTACTTCTTCCGGTACATATACTGCAATAACAGGAGGTACGTTATTGTCTTCAGGAGCGACGATGGATGATGCCAGTTTTTCTGTAACTATTCCATCATTCACCTATTTAGGTGTTGCTTATACACAGGTTTACGTAAGCGAAAACGGATACATTCAATTTGGCTCAACTGCTACCACCACCACAATGCGTACTTATTTGTCCTCAACAGAAGCAGCCGCTAAAACTGGAGTAGCAGGTTATTCCAGAGATATTGGCGGTAAGTCTGCAACATCAAATTTGCGTACACAGACTATTGGTTCTGAAGTTATTTTTCAGTGGACCAATATGGCAAATTTTGCTTCCACGGCACACACTATTACTTTTCAAATCAGATTGAATACCTCTACAAACGTCATCAGTGTGGTATATAATATGAGTGCAACTGGTTCTACAACTGCACAAGTGGGGCTCAGAGGTAGTACGACTGATTTTAATAATCGCACCAGTACTTCCAACTGGGCTGCATCTACTGCCGGCGCAGTTAATACAGCAACTATGACTTTATCGTCAACAGTATTTCCTGCGTCAGGGTTGAATTATATCTGGTCTCCACCACTTCCTTGTTCCGGCAAACCAGCTGGTGGTACTCTGTCGAGCTCTGCAGGTGCTAGCCCAATCTGTCCTTCTGCAACAGCAACGCTTAGTGTAACAGGTTCTACAATTGCTACAGGAATTGCTTATGCCTGGGATCAATCCTTGGTTAGTGCAACTGGTCCATGGACTCCAATCGGAGGTGCTACCGCAGCTACCTATCTTGCAAGTCCATCTGCCTGCACAAACATGTATTATCGTCGCAGAACAATTTGTACATTAGGTGGTCTTTTTGATTCTTCAAATGCTGTTTTGGTGAGTGTAAAGTGCGCATTGACCCCTCCGTATTTTGAAGATTTTGAGAGTATTACCGCTACCAATACTATGCCCAATTGTATGACGGCAACCAACTTGGGTTCTTTGGTCACCACTTATCTTGCCGGTTCTACTTATAACAGAAGCAATCACACTCCAGGTGGGGCCAAATATGCGGCATTCCGATGGGGCTCCAATGATTATATGTTTACTCCAGCCATCAATATTACCGCTGGTAAAACTTATGAGTTTTCTTTCTGGTATATTGCAGATGGCTATACAGGTTGGGATTCTTTGAAGGTTCTTTATGGTTCTTCACCTTCTGCAGCTGGCATGACAACTTCTATTGGTGCAACATTATCTGGCATTTCCAATACAGTATATAAAAAATATAGAGTTCGTTTTATAGCTGCCACGTCTGGGGTACAATATTTTGGTATCTATTGTAAAGCAAGCGGTGTTCCCTGGTATTTGAGTATTGATGATATTGGTTTGCAGGAAGCTCCTCTTTGTGCAGGTATACCTTCTCCCGGAGCTCCGGAAGCTTCTTCAAAAAGGGTTTGTGGTACAGGTTCGGTAGAGCTTGATTTACCCTACTTGCCTTTGGCCGTTGGATATAAATATGAGTGGCAGGACTCAGTTGCCGGTTCTACATGGGGTAGTGATCCCGGACGTCCTAGTTTTGGCGGTACAACAGCACCTTTTGCAACTGGTAGCTTTTCTAATACTACCTATTTCAGATGCATTGTAACTTGTAATACGACTGGCGAATCGGCTATTTCTTCAGTGCTTAAAATAGATGCAGGCCCATTCAATCCTCCCTATTTTGAGGATTTTGAATCTATTAGTTCCAATAACCAGTTGCCAACTTGTATGACAGCCACAAACCTTGGTTCATTGGTATTGACCTACACCGCTACACCTCCTCCGACAGTAAGAAACAGATTTAATCACACACCTGGCGGTAGTAAATTTGCTTCTTTCAGATGGTCATGTGATGATTACATTTTCTCTCCACAAATGAACCTTATCGGGGGGCAAAAATATGTTTTGTCTTTTTGGTATATCACTGATGGGTTGAGTGGTTGGAATACGCTTAGTGCAAAAATTGGTTTAGATGCCACTCCTGCAGCAATGACCACAACATTAAGAACGATTACTGCTCCGATTAATTCTGGTTATTTGCAATATTCTGACACTTTCACAGCTCCAACAAGTGGTACATATTATTTTGGAATTTACTGTAACTCTGGTTCTGCGCCATGGTATCTCAGTATTGATGATATCGGATTGCAATTTAAGGCCTGCGATGGTATGCCAACTGCCACTACAATAAGTGGTACCGTTGCTTCCGGAATTGGTGTTTGTCCCAATAATATCGTTACTCTTGTTGGTAGTGGAGGAAGTCTTCCTCTTATTCCTGGCATTAAATATCAATGGCAGCGCCGAGTGACTCCTGTTGGTTTGTGGAAAAACATTCCCGGAGCAATCGATACAATGATTAGCTCAGATACCTTGGGCGGATACGATTATCGCTTGGCTACTATTTGTACCAATACGGGTGACACTGCATTCAGCACACTCTATTCATTGCCTTTGTTGCCGGCACATCCACCTGTTTCTATTACCCCGGCTACTTCTCCAATTGCATTTTGTCTGGGCGATACAGTGAAGTTTAATGCCACAAGCGTTCCTGGTTCTGTATATGATTGGATGGTTGATAGCGTAGTCATTCCTGGCTGGAAATTCAGTGACTTGTCGGCTACAACTTCAGGTGTATATCATGTAAGGGTAAGCTCAAGTGCTACTCCTTGTCCTGCATATTCCAATAAAGTTGTTTTAGTAAGAAACGACCCTGATTACAGCATTGTAATGAGTACTCCGACAGACAGTATTGTTTGTGAAGGCACCAGTCTTTTGTTGAGTGGATTTGGTAGTAAAACCGGATTGTCTTATCAATGGTCAAAGGATAATGTTTTAATCCCCGGCGCTGTTTCTAATAACTACCTTGTAAACACCTCAGGATACTATCGCATTAGTGCCTACGACGGGCTTTCTGTTTGTTCTGCTATGTCTCGTAGTATTAAAATAACTGTTAATCCTAATCCACCAGCTATATTATCTGTTATGGGTGGTGGTGGTGCCACAGCATGCGAGAATGAAGGTGTTTTACTGAAAGCAAGTGTAGGTGCATTTTCTTATGAATGGACAAAAGGAGGAAGTACAGTTTTTGGTTGGAGTGACAGTATGCAATTGATTAAAAATTCGGGTCTGTATCGTGTTAAAGTGCGTAATGCCGAAGGTTGTGTCAGTCTATCCTTGCCCATTAATGTTACCATTTTGCCTTCCCCAATTCCTGTAATTGTTCGTGGCGGATTTACTTTGAGTACATCCACTCCTTATTTTGGCTACATATGGGTACGCAATGGTGTTGATACGGTTTCTAAAACTTCTACTGTGTCTCTTAGCAAAAACGGAGTTTATAAAGTTTATGTGCAGGATGCAAATGGGTGTCCCGGCGAATCAGGACCATTTGATGTAAATGATGCAGCTCTAGGTATTAATCAATCAATTGCCGGAGAAATGCTGCGAATTTATCCCAATCCCACAAATGATAAAGTATTTGTAGAGAGCCCGATAAAAATAAGGGTAGCCGTAAAAGATGCAACTGGAAGGATGGTGATTGCTCAGCAGCAGGTATCAGAGATTGATATGAGTAAGCTCGCTGACGGTATATACATTCTCGAGGTCTCTGACGATAACAACATGCTTATTAGTCAGCAGAAGATAACCAAGATTTCTCAACGTTAACAATAGATATTGCTTGAGTTTTATAAAAAGGGAGAACAAAAACTTGTTCTCCCTTTTTTATTTTGCGTATGCTTTGGACCATTTAATGATAAAGGGTGTCAGGATAAACGTTGGTAATAGCCAAGCGACAATACTGGGTAAATAAGTGTTGTTGACTACCAGAAATGCAGTTAAAGATGCAATATATGCACCCGTCATTCTTTGCAAATGAAGCATAAGCCAATAATTCTTGTACTTAATTTTGCCTTTATAAGTCCTCCAGTCTGACCTAAGCATCAGTATACTAATAAGACCGAAGACTAATAAGACAATCCAAAAGAGATTTCCTGATTTAAAATATACCCCCGCATAAGCAATGAACAACAGGGCAAACAGCGCCATAGTAGCAAACAAAATCCAATCTATTATAGCGGGTTTTTGATCCTTATTCAGTTTTTTCAAACGTAAAATACGCATTCCTGTGCCAACCAAATAGATGGAAAAGATACCAATGATAAATAGAAAATCATTGGGGTGAATGCGCGAAAGGATTAATGAAACTGTAGCAGATAACAACATACTATAAGCGAAAATTTTTCCAATGCGCTTATGTAGTTTGTCTCCTTTTTTACGAAGCAAAATAATACTGCCACTTAGCAATGCCGTAACACCTCCAATGATATGAATCGCTAAAAGAGTATTAAAAAGCTGAGGCATTATATCATTTCATTTTGGGCCACTTTATTCCTAATCCAGGCGCTTGCCCGATATCGGTCTTCGTGGTAATAATGGTATAACTCATCCAATTGATTCAGGATATTTCCCCATCCTTTTTCATCTCCCCACGCCAACAGACCTTTAGGATAATTCACTCCTTTTGTCATTGCAGTTTCCAAATCTTCTCTGTTGGCAATATTCAGAAATAAGGCATCAGCGGCCTCATTAATGAGCATTACCAGTATTCTGTCAGCAATTTTTTGTTGTAAGGCAACATCCTCATTAGCTTTTGGTTGTTCTGTTCCTTCTGCATAATTATAAAATCCACGACCTGTTTTTCTTCCCCAAAATCCTGCTTCAAACAGACGTTTCTGACTTAATGAAGGCTTAAAACGTGGGTCATAAAAGAAGGCACTGAAAACCGATTCCGTAACACGATAATTGACATCATGTCCGATAAAATCCATTAATGTAAATGGCCCCATTTTAAAACCGCCAATGTTTGTCATTGCTGCATCAATTGTAGCGCAATCTGCAACCCCTTCTTCATATAATCTTATGGCTTCACTGTAAAAAGGTCTTGCCACACGGTTAACAATAAAACCTGGAGTGTCTTTGGTAATTACAGGCAGTTTTCCCCAAGCGCTTACCCATAATTTTACTTCTTCGGCCAGCCCTTCACGTGTTTGCACTGCAGGAATAATTTCTACCAGTGCCATTAAAGGCGCAGGATTGAAAAAATGAATTCCAATGACACGCTCAGGTCTGGAGCAGGCGGCAGCTATCGATGCTATAGACAGTGAAGAGGTATTTGTTGCAAGAATACAATCTGTTGAAACCACAGCTTCAATATCTTTAAAGACCAGCTGTTTTACGCTCAGGTCTTCAACGATGGCTTCAATGACCAGATTAGCATCTTTAAGACCATCAAGCGTTTGGATATAATGGATGTTGCCGATATATTGAGCAGATTGTTCAGGACTCAATTTGCCTTTCTCGGTCAGTTTGTCAAAACTACTTTTAAGTGTTGTTTTTGCTTTGTCAAGTGCCGCAGGATTTGTATCAAATATTGCTACTTCATGTCCTGCACTGGCCAATACCTGAGCAATACCACTGCCCATTGCTCCGCTACCTATAATTCCTGTTTTCATTCTTTTACTTAAAAAATTGTTGCGCCCAAAAATAGGTAAAAAACAAGCCAAACAATTAGAAGGGAAAAAAAGAAATCAGCCTGAAATAATCAAGTTCCTCAGTTTTGACAGGTATCCTAATTCCTATCATCCGGCCATACATTTTAATCCTTGAACGATTGTGATAGATTTTTCCCATTTGCCAGGTGATAGAATAATAATGAAATCCTTTACTGTTTTTAAATATAATGTTTCTACTATACCAGGTAGGTAAGGAAGACAGAACCGCATCAGGGCCATCGGATAGCCAGGCTACATTTTGGTGGGCCTGCTGCCAGGCAGAATCTGAATTGGGATGTTTTGTTTTGTCATAATAGCTTTGACGGTCAATAATTGATGTTACCTTGTCCCAATT
The DNA here is from genome assembly GCA_040387755.1 of Bacteroidota bacterium. Lineage (GTDB taxonomy): Bacteria > Bacteroidota > Bacteroidia > Chitinophagales > Chitinophagaceae > Rurimicrobium. The sequence continues at coordinate 836,156 of JAZKDB010000001.1, forward strand.
GTTTTTTTCGATGGCAGCGCAGAAATTGCAATTGGTAGGGCAAAATGTTGAATTGACTTTCTGGCGAATAACCTTCTTTTCTACAATATTTACTGTAACATAATTGCTGTTTAATGAACCTTCCGGCAGATTTAGTTTTTCAGGGTCAAAGCTTCTTTCTGTTTTGAAATCAGACACTTTGTGATAGACATATTTACATAAAGAGTCATCCCATGGGGAGTACCAAACCAATACTTCATATTGTCCTGCAGGCAAATCGGGCATTGGATGATTGGCTTCAATATGCTTCCGGTAGTTTGCTTTATCGTTCAAAAATAAAGGGATGATGGTGCTCCCTTTTGGAGGCAATCTTTTAAAAGTACTCGAGCTTACTTTTGTTGTATCCATATCTATCAATGTCGATTCACGGTATACTTCTTTGTAGAAATTATTTTTTACGCTAAAGAAAGAAAAGTGAATCAGCTTTGGGCCTCGGTTTTGACTGCCAGGCAAAAGAATGGAATGAGCTTTATCACTTGCATTGCTTAGTGTGAGATTAAATTGAACAATCTCATCCTTACTAAATGTAGTCTGCAGGCATTCCAGTTTGAGGGACAGGCCAATCAAAAACAAGTCAGCTTTACTTGTTTTTGTATTCAGTAAAAGTATAATGAGCAATGCCAGTGTACCGAAACGTTTTTGCATTTAGTTTTCAAGAGTTGTATTCAATAACGCGGAAAGCTCCAACAATATTTCCTTTCCTTCATCTTTATTATACCAAAGCTGTAATTCAGTCTTAACTGTATCAAAATCGGCATTTTTAGCTAATAGTTCATCATACACTTTTTGACAAGCTGCAGGTCTTGGCCCCCAAACAGCCAAATCGTTTTCGGATTGATTGCGGATAATTAATTTTGGAATGGATTTGCTTTTCCCGTTTGTCAAATATTTTTCGATGCGGTGAGGTTCACTATCACGCAGTTCATAACTGATGGAAATGTTGTTGTTTAATTGCCCAATCATTTCAATGAAAGGAACAATATGAGCAGCATCTCCACACCAAGGTTCTGTTATGACAATCCAATTTTGCTTATAATTAATTGTAGCAACGATGCTCTTAATTTTTTCATCTAAATGCCCGGTTTTCAACCAGCGGTTCATTCTGCTCCAATTGAGTTTGGTGTAATTAAGATAATCCGGATTGTCGTATGGTGCAGAAGGTGCAGGCTGATGGAGTATTTCCTGAAAGTAATCTTTGTATTCTTGAAAGGTCATGATTGTTTGCTATATTTAAATATAAAGGTAAAATTATAGCCATTAATAATTAGCATTGATTGATGTTTGTTATGCAATCATAAAGCTTTGCACCCTTGCTTGCAGTTTATCAATCATTAGTTTACTTTTATTCAATCGTAAATATTAAGTTATGTTAGTTACCAGAGTCATTATTGAGTTTTTGAAAGATAAAGATTATCGGGATTTGCTCCTCACCACTTTATTTGTCATTATTTTTGGCACAGTTTTTTTCCATTTTGTAGAAGGCTGGAGGTGGTTGGATTCTGTGTACTTTTGTGTGATTACCCTCACCACTGTTGGTTATGGAGATTTTTCGCCGGTAACAGATTTGGGCAAGATGTTTAACATTGTTTATATCATTGTGGGTGTAGGTCTGATACTTACTTTTATAAAAACAGTGACTAGTCATTATTACAAAGTAAAGAGTGAGTATGGTAAAAAATTAAGTTGAAAATTTTGTAAAAGCAATAGAAAAACAATATACAGTTGAGTTGATGCTGTATAACTAAAACTAATTTATTTGTATTATGTCTTCAAAAACTTGCCTGAATTGTGGTCACGAACTATCTAATAATTTTTGTTCCTTTTGCGGGCAGAAGGCCGATACTCATCGTATCACTGTAAAGCATTTTATTCAGCACGATTTGCTGCATGGAGTATTTCATTTGGATAAGGGCATCCTTTTTACTATTAAAGAAACCTTTACCAGACCCGGTAAAGCAGCCATGGATTATATCAACGGTAAGCGTATTAGTTACTATAATATTTTTTATCTCTTGTTGGTTTTAATAGGGCTTAATTTAGTTGTAGTACACTATGTCGAAGTGTTTAATGACACTGCTCTAAAGTTAAAAGTTAACAAGGATGGCACCAAATTATATGATTTTTTCAATAAAAATATAAAGTACATTATTCTTTCTTTTATTCCCTTATTTGCTATTAATGGTTTGATTCTCTTCCGACGTTTAAAATTGAATTTTGCAGAACACCACATTATTGGAGGTTTCGTGTTACTTGGTTGTACCATTATGGCTTTGCTCATCAATCTGTTAGGGTTATTGCCAATATCTTGGCAAGAATCTTTTTTTGGATATCTTGAATTGGCCCTGATGTTTTGTTTGTTTGTTTTCCCCTGCTATGTTTATTATATGGCTTTTGCTCAGTCATATAAAATTTATGGTTTCATTGTTCGTATTATTTTGATGTATTTTTTCTTTATAATGCAAGTTGTGTTTTTGACATTGTGTATTGCTGCTTGGCTATCTAAAGGAAGTTTCGAGGGGGAAATAAAATTTGCTTAAAATATTTGTCTACATTAAAAAAAAAATAGCAGGTCATTTGACCTGCTATTTTAAATCAACAAAGAGAAAAGAATATATTGACAAGGTAAATTATTGCACAATTGAATGCCCGTTTTTTTGGTGATTTGCATGCAATACTTTGCATTTAGTAAAAGGAATCTCTTTAAAATAGCAGGAACAACTACAGACTTTTATTCTATAGATAAAGGAAAGATTCAGAATCTATTTTCTTATTGCTCTCAATTCGTAACCATTTGCACTATATTTTGCGGTAGCAACAGAGATAATAAAAAGGCTGTCCCCTCTGAAGGTTAATTCTGTCTCGGGGAATCCGTCATACCATGTAATAAATTGTTTGGAATCGTGAATGATAAAAAGGGAATCATTGATGCTATTGTGAGTAAACTTCTCACCCCTTATTGTGCATGTAAATCCTTTTATAGTGTCAAAACTTACAACTTCGTTTTTGTTGTATGAATATCTTTTTCCTCTGGAGTATCCACTCCAAGGTATTGTTGGAGTTCTGGAACTATAAAGATCGCAACTATCAAATATTTGATAGTTGAGTGAAACGATAGTTTGGGGTGTTTCTTTTTTCTTACAGGATAAAACGGAAGCAACTAAGGCAAAAAGGCAAACCAGATATTTTGTGTTCATATACTCTAAAATACTTTACAGTAAATGTACAACAAATTTTTATTTGATTGCAATTCCTTGTTTTATCTGTGACATTTAAAATAGTCGAAAGGCTCCTTGCAGTCCAGGCAGCGGTATAATGCTTTGCAGGAAGTTGAACCGAATTGACTCACCAATTCGGTGTTCATAGAATTGCATTGAGGGCATTGTATTTTGTGGTCTTCACCAAACAACTCATCAACGATTGTATTGCTCAAAGGTGGCGCAATGCCATACTCTTTGAGCTTTTGTTTGCCTGCTTCGCTCATCCAGTCTGTGGTCCAGGCAGGGCTGAGTTGTTGTACGATCTGCACATTTTTAATACCCGCCTCTATCAATGCCATCCGGATGCCCATAGATATCATATCCATCGCTGGACAACCGGAATAAGTAGGAGTGATGGTAATTGTGACTTCTTGGCTATCACTTAAATCAGATTGCTTCGTTCTTCGCAATGACGTAGATACACCCCTCACCACGCCTAAATCCACTACACTCAGTACAGGTACTTCAGGGTCGGGTACCGATTCCAACAATGCCCATATCTGCTCTTCTGTCATTACCATGTTTGTCCGGGATATTGTCTTTGCAGGTATTGCATTTCAGCAAGCATATAACCCAGATGTTCTGTATGCACACCTGTTTTGCCACCACGTTGCATATACATTTCTTCGGGTACGTTCAACGTTGCTTCTGCAAAAACTGCTGTTACTTTTTGCATCCAGGCATCTTTCAAACTCGCTAAATCCGGGATGATACCAATACTGGTCAGCAATTGCTCATCCGCAGTTGGAATAAACATTTCACCGCTGTATGTCCAGATTTCGTTGATTGATTTCTGAATACGGTTTTTGCTTTCTTCGGTTCCGTCTCCCAGGCGTATTACCCATTCAGCACTCCATTTGTAATGATAGTTTGTTTCTATCAATGACTTTTCGGCAATAGCCGCTAATTGTTCATTGCTGCTTTTTTTCAATTCCTCCAACAGTAATTGCTGATAGGCTTCGTACAAAAACTGACGGACTATGGTGTAACCAAAATCACCATTAGGCTGTTCAGAAAGTAGCAGGTTTTTGAATTGTCTTTCGCTGCGCAAAAAGGCTAAATCGTCTTCTGTTTTTCCTTCGCCTAATAATGCTGCAGCATATTGGTATAAGCTGCGTGTTTGTCCCAACAGGTCCAGACCAATATTAGACAATGCAATGTCTTGTTCCAGTATAGGGCCGTGACCGCACCATTCGCAGATGCGCTGACCGAGGATTAGATTCGTATCTGCAAGGTGCAAAACATAATCGCACAAGGCAGTTTGAGTATCGGTATGAATAGCGATGTTTGTCATAAAAAATTACATGTGGCCTATGGCCTCTGGAATGTCATAAAAAGTAGGGTGGCGGTATATTTTGTCTTCAGCAGGTTCAAAAAATTCACCTGCTTCATCAGGGTTGGAAGCATGAACATTTTTAGATTCCACAGCCCAGATGCTTACTCCTTCCATACGGCGTGTATACACATCACGTGCATTTTCAATTGCCATTTGCGCGTCAGCTGCGTGCAGGCTTCCCACATGTTTATGATCCAGTCCCTGGCGGCTGCGGATGAAAATTTCCCAAAGTGGCCAATCTTTATTTTCCATAATAGTATTTTTAAAAAGGTTTTTAATTTTTTGTTTGTCAATTATGCCACCTCAACTTTTGCTGCATTTCGTTTAGCTCTTTTCTCTGCATAAGCACTGGCTGCTTCACGTACCCAGGCTCCGTTTTTATGTGCATTCTGACGTGCTTCCAATCTTTGTTTGTTACAAGGGCCATTACCTTTTACCACATTCCAAAACTCATCCCAGTTAATGGCACCGAAATCATAAGATTTTTTCTCTTCATTCCATTTCAGATCTTTGTCCGGAATCGTCAGGCCGATATATTCAGCTTGTGGTACAGTGGCATCAATAAATTTCTGGCGCAACTCATCATTGGTATGGCGTTTGATTTTCCATTTTACAGATTGTTCTGTGTTAGATGATTCGGCATCTGTAGGCCCAAACATCATGATAGCTGGCCACCACCAGCGGTTCATTGCATCCTGTGCCATTTCTTTTTGTTCGGCCGAGCCATTCATTAGGGTCATCATAATTTCATAACCCTGACGTTGATGGAAGCTTTCTTCCTTACACACACGCACCATAGCACGGGCATAAGGGCCATAAGAGGTGCGGCAGAGCGGCACCTGATTCATAATGGCAGCACCGTCTACCAACCAGCCAATTGCGCCCATATCGGCCCAGGTAAGTGTTGGGTAGTTAAAGATGCTTGAATATTTTGCTTTTCCTGACAACAAATCTTCTATCGTTTGCAAGCGACTGATGCCAAGTGTTTCCACTGCACTATATAAATACAAACCATGTCCTGCTTCATCCTGAACTTTAGCTAGCAATGTAGCTTTGCGCTTAAGCGATGGGGCACGGGTCAGCCAGTTTCCTTCCGGCAACATCCCAACAATTTCAGAATGGGCGTGTTGAGATATTTGACGGATAAGCGTTTTGCGGTAAGCATCCGGCATCCAGTCTTTGGGCTCAATTTTTATTTCAGCATCAATTTTTGCCTGAAACTGTTCTTCGAGATTGATTTGAGGACTCATAAAATTGTGTTTTTTTATTGTTTGAAATATTGTTTTACATAAAGGTTTATCGTGCATCAAAATTGACAACAACGTTTTCGCTTCGCGGATGTGCCTGGCAAGCCAGTACAAAACCTCTTTCAATTTCGTCTTTTTCCAGCGAATAATTGACATCCATTTCCACAACTCCTGATTCTATTTTGCAACGACAGGTAGCACAAACTCCACCTTTGCAGGCAAAAGGAAGGTCAGCGCCATTTTTGAGCGCCGCATCCAGAATGCTTTCACCATGGTATCCTAAAGATAAAAGGGTAGTAGTGCCATCTAAAGTTACCGATACATTACTCATAATGTCGTCACTCAGGTTTTTTTCTTTGCGCTCCTGTTGTTTTTGTGCAGCTACTGCCGAGAAGAACAATTCGTAGTGAACATCTTTCTCCGGAACACCAGCGGCTATCAAACTGTCTTTGGCCGATAAAATCATTTCTTCGGGACCACATAAAAAAGCTGCACTGATGGTCTTTGGGTCAACAATTTTCTCCAGAAAGTAATTGCACTTTGCCGCATCAATTCTTCCACACATCAATTCAGTATCCGCCTGTTCGCGGCTAAGGATATGGTAAACACTGAAACGCTCCATGTATTTATTCTTCAGCGCCTCCAGCTCAGATTTGAAGATGATGGTTCCTCTGTTTTTGTTGCCGTAGAGAAGCGTAAACTGACTGTTGGGTTCTGTTTGCAGGATCGTTTTGATAATGGACAGAATGGGTGTGATGCCGCTTCCTGCAGCTATACCAAAATAATGATGTTGGTTCTCATTGTCCAGCGGAGTGGTAAATAATCCTTGAGGAGTCATTGTTTCCAATACATCTCCTACTTTCAGTTGATTATTGACGTAAGTAGAAAATACACCTTCGTCTACTTGTTTGATGGCAACACGTAGTTCATTGTCCAATGGGCTGCTGCAAATAGAGTAGGAGCGACGAAGCTCTTCACCATTCATTTCCTTTTTGAAAGTGAGGTATTGTCCTTGTTTGAATGTAAATGCGGATTTCAGGTTTTCAGGCAATTCAAAAGCTACAGAAACGCAATCAGCAGTTTCGCGGCGGATGTTTTTTACTTTGAGTGGATGAAATGTGATGCTCATATATTGTTTTATGCTTTTACACCATTCATCAGAATGGCACTGATATCTTTTGCTAAATCTTCTTTTGTGACACCGCGGCTTGGTTTATACCAAAGCTCCACCCATCTCAGAGAGGAAAGAATGGTAAATAAAGCTACAGCTACATTTACTTTTTTAAAAGCGCCCTCCTTTATTCCTGCGGTGATAATTTCGGCCAAGTGTTTTTCGTATTCATTACGCATGGCTTTAAACTCCACCATTTTCTCTTTATTCAAAAATTTCCAGTCATTATTTAATACCGAGACTGCATTTCCATCTTCAATAATCATCTGAATATGGAAGGCTATAATAGCTTCTATTTTTTCAGGAAACGAAATTTTTGTTTTGTCAATTTCGGTTAATTGCTCATCATATTTTCTTCCTATTCCAAAACAAATTTCTTCTAACAGTTCATCTTTCGAGCGGATATGATTGTACATACTGGCAGCTTCAATGCCAACTTTCTCTGCCAAATCCCTCATAGTAGTGCCACCAAACCCCCTTTCTTTAAAAAGTTTTGAAGCCTCTGATATTATCAGATTCCGTTTGGAGATTTTTATTTTTTCTATTGGCATTGATATAGTATCGGTATCACTTACTAATGATACAAAAGTATGGGTTTTAAAATTAAACTAACTAACGTTTGTTAGTAAGATTAATTATCATTTCCTTAAGAGGGCATAGACTAACTTTATAATAACCAAAATTACTTTTAAAATGAAAAATATATTTACAAATTCTATTCTTTTGCTGAGTCTGCTGTTTTTCAGAATTGACTTTGTTTCCGCAAACCCTGATCCTACAAAAAAAAAAGGAGTAATATCTAATAATTCAAAAAGAACCACTGGATCAAAGTCCCCAAAATATTCTGGTGCAAAGTATATAGTTTCTACTCAGGAGAAGAAACCCTTATTATACACAAAAAGCTTTTCCAAAACCGGAAAAAATGTTTTTAAAACAACCTATAATATTTACAATCTGCAAAAAGTACAAATTTATAAAGTGATTGCTACTCATAATAAAAAAAACAAGTCAATAGAAGTGGCCGTGAAAGACCTCGAAGCAAATGGGTTTCCGATAGTAAATATAGAAAGGACTCATTATGACATACCCTTTACCGGTAGATTTGGTGCAATAGGTAAAGTAGGTGCAATAGGTAAAGGCAGGTCACATGCTCAATCTCCAGGTCAATTAACTGTTAGTTTTGTTAGCAAAAAATTTGATTTCATCAAGGTTGTCCATATTGCAGACGCACATGAAGATACCAACAAGGATTTACAAGTCTTTGTATTGGATGAATAAGGCAGTTAATAGAACGCATCTTCCAGATGGATGATTTCCTGGGTTTTTTGTCCTTTTTGCAGAATACTGATGATATCAAATCTTGGGCTTTTGACGGGTTGTTTTTGCTCATAGTAAACTTCTGCAGCAAGTTTCAGTGATTTTTTTTTAGAATCAGTTACAGCTTCTTCCGGGAAGCCATAATCGAAATTACTTCTTGTTTTGACCTCTACAAATACAATACTGTCGCTGTTTTCGGCAATAATATCGATTTCCTTTTTTCCTGCCCGCCAATTGGTTTCAAGAATGAGATAACCTTTATTTTTTAAAAAAATAGCGGCTAATTGTTCGCCATTTGTGCCTATTTCAGTATGTTTGAGCATCTAAAAAATAATATGGAAGAATTAATTGTTCGCTTTACGACGCAAATGCGTGAATCTTTGGATATTGTTCAAAATTACAAATTCATCGCCCCTAAAAAAACGCAATTTAACAATATTATACTCACAGGCTTGGGTGGTAGTGGTATCGCTGGTTCTATTGTTCAGAATTATGTCTTTGATAAATGCAAGTATCCTTTTGTAGTTAACAAAGATTATTTCTTACCTGCATTTGTCAACAAAGATTCTCTAGTCATAGTGTCTTCTTATTCAGGCAATACGGAAGAAACAGTTGCTGCGTTGCAAAAGGCAATTAAGGTAAAAGCAACTGTTGTTTGTATTACTTCGGGAGGGCAAATTGCAGAGATTGCTGCCAAGAAAAAAATTGATTGTATTTTACTACCTGCCGGAATGCCTCCACGCGCCTGCATTGGTTATTCGATGCTTCAGGTGATTAGCGCTTTGGAGCATTTTGGTTGTATTAAGAATGTTATTGCCAATGAGGTTACTCCGGCGGTTGCATTGCTGGATGCAGAAGAAAAAGATATCCGCAAGAAAGCAAAATCTATTGCCGCAAAATTGAATGGTAAGTTGCCTATCATTTATTCAGCCGCTGACTTTGAAGGTATGGCTGTTCGTTTCCGTCAACAATTAAATGAAAACAGTAAAATCCTTTGCTGGCATCATGCTATTCCCGAAATGAATCATAATGAATTGGTAGGTTGGAGAGATAAAGATCCTAACAAAATTGTGGTTATACTACGTAATGAGAACGATTACGAGCGTGTACAAATGCGTATGGAAATTAATAAAAAAGTGTTCAAACAGTATACTCCTAACATTCTTGAAATTTACTCAAAGGGCAACAGTTATTTTGAACGTATTTTTTATTTCATTCACCTCACTGATTATATTTCTATTGAATTGGCCAAGCTTCATAATGTTGATGCCACTGAAGTAAAAGTTATTGATTTTTTGAAAGGCTCTTTAGCCAAATCATAATATTCTTATGTTACATTAAAAAGGGTTCGAAACATTTCGAACCCTTTTTAATTATGCAGATGATTTTTCTTCTGTTTTTTCTGCTACACTTACGAACTCGCTTACGTATATCTTTACCAACAGCAGGAATAAGGAGATAACCAGAGGCCCAAATATCAGCCCTAAAAATCCAAACATATTTAAGCCTACAATAACACCAAATATGGTAATTAACGGATGGGTATCACCTATCTGCTTTTGGACAATCATTCTGAATACATTGTCGCTCATGCCAATGACAACCAGCCCCCAAAATACAAGCCCCAACCCGTTATTTACGTCTCCTCCTGCAAAACTCAGTATAGCAATGGGAACCCAGGCAGCCATTGTCCCTACAAAAGGAATAAATGAACAAATACCTGTTACAATTCCCCACAATACAGGTTCGTCTACATCAAAAATCCAATAACCCAACATTGCTAATCCACCCTGAATAACACCCATAATAGGCAGTCCAATTGCATTACTCATTACAGATTCTTTTACCTCAGATATCACTTTATTTCTGTTTTCAGGTTTGAAAGGCAATCTTTTCTGCAGCCAACGCTCAACATTTCCTGCATTGGTCAATAAAAAACCAAGTAAGAAGTATGCAATTATCGTATTCATCAGGGCATTGGCTGTTGAACTGAGAATGGGCGGAACTACTGAACTAATGGCATTTGTTATTTTTTCAATATTGGGTTCAGAAAGAATATTCATTCCAAATCTGGTATTCAGATATTGTTGGATTTTATCGGCAGTTTTGGTGATAATTTCAGGGTTGGAAATCAAAGGAGAAATTTTCTCAACCAAAATGAAACCCACCCAAATAAATGGAATGACAATGCATATAAATGAAATTATCATCAATATGGTGGCGGCAATCCATTTTTTCCAGTGCTTTTCGTAAACCAGTTTATACATTGGCTTGCGCAAAAGCATATACAAGGTAACAGCACCCAAAAATGAACTGAGCAAAAAGGTCATTTGCAAAAAGAGCAGGATGCCTAATGTTAGTATTGAGCCAAGAAATAAAACTTGTCGAACTTTGTTAGCAGGTATTTGAGTATTGTAGTCCATTTTTTTCTGTGAATTTTGGTTTTTGCAAGCAATTTTGAATTAAATGCCTGCGAAAGTAGTTGACAATAGCTCAGATATTCTTATAAGTTTTTGCTAAAGGATTATAATATCCTCACTTAAAATATTGAAAGTTGCCGTTTCTACCATTTTAGCTTCCTTTTCTCTTCTTTCCAATAATCCAGGTAGTCCTTTGCCTTCCCACAATCGTTTCATATTGCGGATTTGTTTTGCAATTCCTGCTAGATTTTGGCTTGCAACAAGAGGGATTATATTTTTCATTTCTGCTCTGGATGCTCCGTTGATGCTTTCTCCACGGTTATATACCAGAGAAAGCAGCGCTCCCTGAGCATCAGGAGGAAGTTTTTCTATACCAGGATACAACTTCTTCGTTCTTCGGCCAAATGAAGGCAATGTCGTTTGATAGAAAACTGAGAGAGCAGTATTGTAATCTATAATTATACTTTTTGTGGATGCTAATGCGTTTTTTGCATTAATGCCGCTAAGTCCGGCAACAGAACAAAGTGTATCCAATGTTTGGCTATCAACAAAAGGCCCCCAGGCTGCAGCAATGGAAGATTTGTTATTAAAACCCAGATCATAGCCAATACCAATAGTAACACCACTTTCTCCTCCGGGCCAGATTGGTTTTTGATATTTTTTATTGTACTGAGCTTCCGAACTTACTTCAAAACCAATCAGCATTTCCATCGCTTTTTTGGAAACGTGCATACTGCTGCCCGCAGGTAGCACAGGTAATTTGATGCTTAGAAAATTCTCAATTCGAGTCAATGTTTCGGGGTCTAAAACTCCCGTTCTGCCAGAGCGCAGGAAGATTTGAATGGAAACAATATGCGTCAATAAATCTGAATTCGGGCGCATAGGATAGCCGGCTTTTTGCTCAAAGGCAATAGCCGTTTGGATATCAAAAATTCCGCTTTCAGCAACATTTAGTTTAGCTTGAATGGCCTTTATTCTCGTTCTTGAATCTATTGATGGCATAGAACATTAATTTTTATAAGTACAAAGTATTGTATTATTTTTTAAAAAAGGTATTACTTTTCTGAAATTATTTGTTTCAGATACATACTTCTTTCCCAGCATACTTTTACCTACTTTTGCACACATTTTATTTCAATTAAGATTATGGATACAAAAAAGAGAAAGCTCATTACACTAGATGAGTTTACCATTCAGGAAACACGCAAATTCCCTAATGCAACCGGAGAATTGTCATCATTGTTGCGAGATATAGCTTTGGCATGTAAAATCATCAATAAGCAAGTAAACAAAGCTGGTCTGGTAGATATTTTGGGCAAGCATGGTGCTACAAATGTGCAAGGTGAAGAACAAATGAAACTGGATATTTTTGCAAATGAGACATTAATTAATGTCCTTCAGAATAGCTCAGAGTGTGCTGGTATTGCTTCAGAAGAAAATGATGACCATGTATGTTTCTCCGACCCTTTCTCTGTAAATTCTAAATATGTTGTCTTATTTGACCCCTTGGATGGCTCCAGCAATATCGATGTAAATGCCTCTATTGGCACTATTTTCTCTATATATCGTCGTGTTAGCCCGCTAGGTTCACCATGTACCGATGCCGACTTTTTGCAGGCAGGTAATAAGCTGATGGCTGCCGGATACGTTATCTACGGTTCAAGTACAATGCTGGTTTATGCTACTAAAATCGGGGTAAATGGTTTTACATTGGAAACATCAATCGGTGAGTTCTGCTTGTCCCACCCTGATATGAAGTGTAATGAGAACGGAAAAATATACTCTCTAAATCAAGGTAATACCAATTTGTACAATCAGGGAATGAAAGATTTCCTGAATTATTGTATGGAAGAAAATAAAGAGGAAGGCCGCCCTTATTCTCACCGATATATTGGCTCAATGGTTGCAGATTTGCATAGAACATTGATTAAAGGAGGAATCTTCATTTATCCGGCAGATCGTAAAAATGCTAAAGGAAAGTTGAGGCTTCAATACGAATGTAATCCTATGGCATTGATTATAGAGGCTGCGGGCGGAGTGGCTGATTTTGGCGAAGGTCGTATCCTGGACATAGTACCGACAGAATTACATCAACGTACACCTATTTACATTGGTTCTAAAAAACTGGTTGAAAAGGCATTGTCTTTTGGTAACTAATATTTTAGATTTAAATTCAGAAAACGCAAAGCTTTTAATAATTAGCTTTGCGTTTTGTTTTGAAACAATTTGGAAAGATGAACGCAAACAAACTTCATATATTGGCTATAGCTGCTCACCCGGATGATGTAGAACTGGGCTGTGGTGGCACTTTAACGAAGCATGCTTTGATGGGGCAGCGTGTGGGTATTGTTGATTTGACAGAGGGTGAATTAGGAACCCGGGGTTCTGTACAGGATCGTTATGCCGAAGCTGCAAAAGCAGCAGAAATCATGGGTCTTTCCGTTCGTGAAAATGCGAGGATCAGAGATGGTTTTTTTAAAAATGATGAAGAGCATCAAAGACATATTATTTCATACATCCGAAAATATCAACCAGAAATAGTAATTACCAATGCTCCAGAAGACAGGCATCCTGATCACGGCAGAGGATTTCAACTGGTGAGCGATGCTTGTTTTTTAGCAGGCCTGCGCAAAATTGAAACATTTAATGAAGATGGTACGGCCCAAAGTGCCTGGCGTCCTAAGCGTGTTTTTTCTTTAATTCAGGATCGTCAGTTGGAGCCAACCTTTATTGTCGATATCAGTGAGACATTTGAGGCAAAAATGGCGGCTATCAAAGCTTATTCATCACAGTTTTATCAGGCAGGGTCTGATGAGCCGGTTACCTATATTGCTACACAGAATTTTACTGAGCAAATTATTTACAGAGATTCATTGATGGGAAAAAAAATCGGAACCAAATATGGCGAAGGCTTTATTTCTGTGAATATTCCGGGTATCAGTTCTTTAGATCAGCTTATTTATCCCGAGCTCGCTTAACCCTTATTTTTTTCAAAACCAAAATACCAACCAACTCCCAGAATTACACCTCCGGGCATTATCGCATGCAGTACATTGTGTGATTCGGCGGTTAGGGCAATAGCAGGAAAACTATTGGTGGTTTTTGAATCTATGCTATAAGTTCCCGGTTCAATTTTGATAGAATAGCCTAATTGGGTATAGAATTTGTTTTGTCTGCGTCCAATCGTCCAGAAATGATATAAAGAAACGAAGGCATTGGTTGCAGGTTTTAAATCCAGGACAATATCTTGTTTACCATAGTTGGTTCCCATATTGGTTTCGAAATTATTGGTGGCCAAATTTCTGGTTATACCTATACCCAAAGCTAATTTCCGGTGACAATTATTGTTGAAATAAAATCTTCCCTCTGCAAAAGCTTTATAACCCCATGAACTGGAACCTATACCTGTTCCAACAGAAAATTGAGCGCCCAACGTTTTTTCAATACTGAGACCAATAAGACCGTTATGATTGTTAATGCCCCCATTAATACCCAGATAAAGCATGGGACAGGATTTTGGCTTTGTATCAGACCTCAGTTGTTGCACCTTTCCCTGCGCTAAAACAGAAAGGCAATATAAAGTTGTGGCACAAGTAAGAAGTGATTTTTTCATGGTAAAATTTCTTTCTTAGGTAAAGTGAATTAGGTGATGGTAACAGGAACATTTTCGAAAACTCTTTATTAGAGATATCAACGAGATTATCCCGAATAGTTGTTGAAAATATATATTATAAAATCAGCTACATATTGCTCTGCATTTATTTATCTGTAGAAGGTTTTTGAATACTTTTTTTATACATTTTGTCTAATAAAGCTTTTTTTGATTTTACTTTATTTAGATAGGCATTATGCTTTTCAATCTGCGTCAAATTGTAAATAGCATCTGTTTTCTTTTTGCCCGATTTGTCAATAAAATCATATACTACTACTTCTGACTTTAAATTATCTTTTTGCCAAATCATCTTTTTGGTTTTTAGAATCAAAAAATAATTATCATTTGCTGTTGATTTCACTTTTTTTGTTTCTATAGTTGTTGAATGCGGCTGACCCAAATGATGAATAAATGTTTGATAATGATTAGGGATGAAATGTGCTGTGAAATTAATCAAAATCTCGTTGTCAAATAATAACTCAATACCCTTAAAATTCAGGATATCAAGAATACCTGATTCTGCAATAATTCTATACCCATCTATAAAAATTGCTGAATTACTGCGTCCTGAGTCACTAAAAAGATTTTCTTTCGGGTTTTCAATTAGCTCTGTATGATAGTTCCAATTCAAAAATTTTGTTCTGTCATTCAAATTCATGTATGGGGTTTTCTCTGTGTAGTATTCTTCCACGGTAAAAGTCTTGTACCATTTTATCTTGTCCTGAAAGGTAGTTTGGTCAATTATATATCTACGTAAGATATTAATGTTGGATGTGTCTGATTTGTCGTTAAATAATGCCAGGCTGGATAATGCTTTTTTTACAGGTGCATTTTTACCATTTTTGGCAATCCATTCTGCTAATTTATCCTCGTTTTCTGCTACTCCGATTTTCATGTAAGGAGCTCCGATTGTATATTTGGCTAGGATAGACTGTGTTTTTTCCACCCTGTTTTTTGTGTCGTTTTTTTTGCGAAAATCGGCCAAGGGCTCAAGGCCTATTTTTTGTCTTTCAGCATCTATTGTTTGCTCGGAGCTGTCATCATAATATTCCAGGTAAACAGTTTCTTCGTCTTTGTAATAAGAAGCACCGTTGATGCTTAGGGGAAAATTCAGAATTACATCTTCGAATTTAAAAGAATGCCTTAACTGTCTCTTTTCAATTAAATAAACAAATTTTCGGGCGTCAACATCAAAATTGCGAACTGCTTTATATAGCATGGTGTCAAATAAGTTGGGCAGACTATAAGAACCTTGATTGTGAAGAATAATAACAGCACATTCATTAAGAGTCTTTTCATCAGGCAAGCCATTTTTATTAAATATTTGCATCAGCCTTTGTGCAATAATTGAGTCTGCTCTGTGTACCGAGTCAACCATGTAGTCTCCGTCATATAATTTTGAATAATACCCTCGAACGCCCTGATCCCAATTCACCAACTCCTTTAATTGTTTTATTGCGGGATATTTTAAAGTATATTTCGTGTCAGACTGTTTGTTTATAAAAGACTTAAGCTTATCCAATGCGTCGCCTTGGTAATTGTCAAGAATTTTTTTAATTCCCGATGAGTCAATTTCTTTCTTTTGCATTCCTGAAAAATACTCTTCGGCCAGAGTATAGTTTTTACTATCCATTGCAGACAAAAATGCATTTGTCAGGTCTCTGTTGAAACTTTTTCCTTTTGATACGATAAATGCCTCCTTGTAAAATTTATTTGCCAGATCAAAGTTTGAATCGCAAATTGCCAGTTCAGCTTTGTTGACCGCTACATAATAATCAGTAAATTTAGACTGTCCATACAAGGCAGATTTAAATGTTATTAGCAGGCAAACAAGCCATAATTTAGAATATGATTTAAGTTTCATTCTGTCATTTTAAACTAACTAAAATAAAGAATTAATTCCATAGAAGGACACAGATTTAATAACTGTGTTTTTTTATGTCATATATGTTTGGGTTTTATTGACTCAAATTGATTTGACAGCCAACAATTTTAAATTTTTAAAGGAAATAGCTCTGGATGTTGTTGTATAAAAAAATGAAACTCGCAGGGAGTGCGAGTTTCATTAACAGTGGCTTCGCCAAGAATCGAACTTGGATTTGGAGCTTCGGAAACTCTCGTACTATCCATTGTACTACGAAGCCTTTGCTTTTTTCAAAGAGCGCAAAGTTATTGTTTTATGTTGCATATTTCTAATTGTGATTAAAGTATTTTTGGCAACAATTTTACCGTTTTATGAAAAGATATTTACCTCTCATTTCTCTACTTGCAGCATTGTCGCTCATAGCTGGATATATGCTTTCACGTATGTCTTTTTTGGCACGCACAGCTATTAGTGTTTTCAAAAAGAAATACTATTATTATTCGTTTATGAAGATTTGGTGGAAAGGAGCATTGTTTAATTTTACAATACTTGCTTTGTTATTGGTTTTACAGATTTGGTTGCAGTCAAAATTGAATAAGCAAAAAGCTTTTTTGATGAACCTTTGTTGCTTGGTTTTGGCTGTTCTGGGCTTGTATTTTACTTATAGCGATTTTCGTACAGATTTATCACATCGCCTGGCTGGAGAGCGTTTGCACTTAGGCTTTTATTTGTTTTGGATAGGTTGGATGTGCATTTCCATTTTTATGCTTTGGCAAAATACGTTACGAACAACTACAAGTGTAGATAAAACGGGCTCAACAAATCTATAAACTCCTTTGTGTATAGCTTCTGTTCTTTATAAATCACCAGTTCTTCGCGAAAAGGAATATCATCTTTATAATTCAAAAGAACAATTATCCTATTGGGTTCCTGATGTGCAAAAGGCTTTATCAGCAAGCTTCCTGATTGTTTTAATTGGGTTTTTTTTATGGCTGTCTCACATCTGGTCATTTCAGAAATCGGTAACAGAATACTCGCTGTTCCTTCACTCTTCAGATTGACCGAGACAACTTTTAATAAGTCATCAAAGCTAAAATCATCATTATGCCGCGCCATATTTCTGATTTGATTATTCCCTTTTAAGCTATTGGAAAAAAATGGAGGATTGCAAATGATTAAATCATATCGCAGGTCATTTTGCCATGCTTTTGCATCATATTCTATTACCGAAATTTGATTAAAGAATATTGAATTGGATATATTTTCACTGGCCTGTTTTGCTGCAGATGAATCAATTTCCAATGCATCAATTTTTAGGCTTTCATTTCTTTGTGCCAGCATCAGAGACAATAATCCTGTCCCTGTGCCGATGTCCAATACAGTTTTGCTTTCAGGAGGTATAGGTGTCCATGCACCTAGAATGCAAGCATCAGTACTTACTTTCATGGCGCATTGGTCCTGTTCAATGAGCATTTGTTTGAATTGGAAATAATCTTTACTCATGATGCCATGTAGAGCGAGCTGAAGGGGTCGTGGATAAGTCAGCATATTCGCCTGCCAACTGCTTATAATGTGCTGCAATAGCAATCATCGCGGCGTTGTCGGTGCAATATTGAAAATCTGGAATATAAACCTTCCATTCATTTTGTTCTCCCAAATCTGTTACTGCTTTGCGTAATCCGCTATTGGCCGAAACTCCACCGGCAATACCAATATGTTTTACGTTCAAATCTTTTGCTGCTTTTTTTAATTTCAACATTAAAGTTTCGATAATGGTGTATTGGACAGAAGCGCAGATATCGTTCAGGTTTTCGCTGATGAATTCAGGATTTCCTTTTTTCTGTTTTTGAAGAAAATATAGAACAGATGTTTTTAGACCACTAAAGGTAAATTGATATCCGGGCAGACTTGAGATAGGAAAGGGAAAGCGAAGTGGATTTCCGGATGAAGCAAGTTTGTCCACTAAAGGACCTCCCGGATAGGCTAGTCCAAGCATTTTGGCCGTTTTGTCAAACGCTTCTCCCGCAGCATCGTCAATTGTTTCTCCAATCACTGTCATTTCAAGATGACTTTTGCACAAAACCAGCTGTGTATGACCACCTGAAACTGTAAGACAAAGAAAAGGGAAATCCGGCTTAGGCTCTGCAATGAAATGGGCTAACACATGAGCTTGCATGTGGTGTACTGCAATAAGTGGTAGTTTTCTGGATTGTGCAAATGCTTTTGCAAATCCTGCCCCGACTAATAAGGAACCAATCAGGCCCGGCGATTGGGTAAAAGCAACAGCTTCTATGCCTTCTATACTCATTTGGGCATTATTAAGTGCAACGGCTACCACAGGTACAATGTTCTGTATATGCGCCCTAGATGCCATTTCCGGCACGACCCCCCCGTATTGTTCATGCACTTTTTGTGTGGCAATAACATTGCTCAATACCACTCCGTCTGCTATAACTGCTGCACTAGTGTCGTCGCAGGAAGTTTCAATTGCCAAAATATTCATATCCCCTTTCCCTTCAATTATATTAAAAAATACTTGCCTTATCCTGTTCGTTTACCCTAATGGCACTGCCCAACTTGAATCCTACACGAATGCCCATAGTGCTTTGCTTATAGCTATCCCAGCTCTTTATAAAGTCACAACGAATACCCCTGAAAATTTTGTATCCAATATTATCTACCCCTACGAATGCTTCTGTATAATATTGCTTTTGGTCAACATAAAAGCTGTTATTCCCCAGTACGAAATACCAGTGAGCCTGACGGAATAGTGGTATTTTGTTGGAGATGAGACCTTTTAAATAATATTCAATATGAAATTCGCCATAAATTTTGGCCACATTGCTGTAGCGATAGTAAGGGGCCAATTGAAACGAACGCAAAAATGGAGTTGCCAGATTATAGCTGTTTCCCAGCAAGTGTTTCATGTCTGGAATCTGAACATTTTTATCATTTAAAAACCCTCCGACAATGGCGTTGTATTCAAAGCTTCCTAATCGTTTAATATTTACCTCATCCTGAATTTTAAAATGCCATTTGTCAAAATCAACATCACTATTCAGCAAGTTTGGAATCCCTTTTTGATATTGAATAGAGAATACAGGAGCCTTGCTTCCTTGTGGTACTTTGCGCTCAGGATATTGCGTATAATGCACTCCTGGCTGAAAAGATATGTGTACAGCTGCAATCATGGCCTGATGACGTAACATGGGAGCTGGAGCAAATTCTATTGGTAGGTTATCACTATATGCCTGTATGTTTTTATTCTGTACGAAGGAATAGTTGGTCGTATTCTGAAGTGGGATTCTGTCTTCGTATTGTAATGATGCATTCCACGAAAAACCATTGCCAAAATTTCTTTTTATTTGTACACCTGCTATCCAACGTTCAAAAATTTTAAAATAATTGAGTTGCTGGACAAGAGAAACGTAGCTATTCACCAATTCTCCTACAGGTTGTTCATTGTTTAACTGGCTGATATACTTACCACCTGCCAAGGCAGCTGACCAATTGCGTCCGGACCAGCTTTTATTGTTTTCAGTATAGCGCAATAATCCTTTGGCGTTGAAGTGTGTGTTGGAAAAGCCGTAACGCAATTGTGTTTCTGCAGAGAAAATTTTACCAGTGTCTATTCGTTGGCGAAAAGAAATTGTTGGTGCATAATTAAGTCCTTCAACAGTATTAAAATTAAGATCGTACACAATTCCGGATACTGCAAAACGTCTTTTGTATTCCTTGCTGTTAAAGCTTAATCCATCCAAAAAGATTTCAGATACCCTTACTTTATTGGCGCGTTTTCTGAGGGAATCAATCCGTTTCGGGTCAGTGTCTACTTTATGGATGCTGTCTTTATAATCATAATTTTTCAATTCGTCTGCTTCCAATGCAACAGGTCTCAAAGATTGCCAATACGTACTGTCTCTTTTAGTAGCATCGCGCTGATAAGTAATGGTCACTTTCTTATTAAAGATGCTATCCGGGATTGGTTGGTTTACTTTTTGGTTGTCATACACCGTTACAAAATTTCCGGAAATATCGAAACCAAAAAGGTTGAGGGTAGGGTAGAAAACCTGGTTTTTAATTACCCAAAAATCTTTGCCTAATGGTATATAGACTTGTTCGGTTTTTAATGTATCCAACATGTCAAGACCTTGTTTTTGGGTGAGCAGAAATTGCACACTATGTATGGCCCAGTCTTCGTCAGCAATATAAATATCACCTGTAAAGCAGCGTTCAAAATTCCTTTTTGGCGTTACTTTTATTTTATAGATTAAGCGGTCATTTTCCCTGAACTCACCCATTAATTTATAGGTGTAAGAATTAAGTGCTGAGTTGCTTATTGGGGATACAAACCCCAAGTCATTTGCTCCACTTCCTAATAATACATTGACATTGTTTTCGTAGAAGTTTATAACAGGTGGAACACTGCCCATGCCTACACCATTGGGGTCTCCGCTTTCTTTTACCGAGCGGATAATCAGTTTATTTTTGTTGCCACTGGTATAATAATCAGCTATTTGTTCTGCCAGATATAAAACCCCTTTTCCCGAAGAGTCAAGCCCCATAGAGCCATTCATATCTTTTTTGTTTTCCTCTTTTATTTTGATGCCCATTATATTGTCCGGCATTTTACGATTGCGCAATACACCTTTCAGGTAGATTTCTGACTGAAATGATTGCATCTGTTTTAAGTAAAAACTACGCTTCTTAATTGCGTTACGGATGATACGATAGGCAGGATCTTCTCCACCTGATTTGATTACAATGTCTTTGAGCTCGTAGCCCTGTACAATCAATGTGAAATTGTGTTGTGCAGATTCATTGGCAGAAAGATTAAGGCTAAATTCAGTTTGTTTATAGCCTATGTATTGAGCCTGCAAAATATATTTTCCTTCGGGTAAGTTCAATGTATAAAATCCATCTGCATTTGCGCTGGTACCAAGACTGGTGCCTTTTATCAGTACGCTGGCAAAGGCAAGAGGAAGGCCATCTTCGTCTTGTATTTTACCACTTACTTTTCCGGCAATGGCAAAACCAGAGCTATTTAATACAAGCAGGAGGCACAGGAGGGATTGTTGATAGAACCTAATCATGGGCAAGAGATAATTTTGTCAGCAAAACAAATCAATAACAACCGGTTAATAAAGTAATCGACCGAATATTAACCGAAAGTTTGCTCTAAAACAAGCCGTGGAAATGCGTATCGATTTTGCTGATTACTTCTGCAAAGTCTTCTTTGTTTTCTTCAAAGTCCAGTTTGTCCAGGTCAATAATGAGTAGCGCTCCATCTTTATAACCATCAATCCATTTATTGTAAAACTCATTGAGTCTCTTTAAATAATCCAGGCGGATATTCTCTTCGTATTCCCTGCCACGTTTTTGTATCTGATCTACTAATTTGGGTACCGAGGCTTTAAGGTAAATCAGCAAGTCAGGAGGATTAATCAATTGCTTCAGATTATTGAAAAATGATTGGTAATTCTCAAAATCTCGTCCTGCCATCAAGCCCATTTCATATAGGTTTGGAGCAAATATTGCAGCGTCTTCGTAAATGGTTCTATCCTGAATGACTGATTTTTGACCGGCGGTGATAGCTAGCTGTTGCCTTATTCGGCTATTCAAAAAGTACATTTGTACATTAAAAGACCAGCGTGGCATATCATCGTAAAAGTCGGCCAGATAAGGATTGTGCTCCACATCTTCAAAATAAGGCTCCCAGCCATAATGTTTGGCAAGCATCTCGGTAAGGGTGGTTTTGCCGGCACCAATATTGCCTGCCACGGCTATGTGTTTTGGGGTAGTTTTTTGAGCCATATTGCCTTTTGAAAATAGAGCTGCAAAATAGACATTTTCAGCGTGTTAATTAACAAAAGGAAGGCATATTTATTTTTGAGCTGCTTTTGCTTTTATTTTGTTTTTGCAATCTGTTTTCCAATGGCAGATAAGGCCATTTTTTCATTTCTGTTGAAAGTCTTTATGTATTCCATTTTCCGAAAACGTAAGGCACTCCAGTCTTCATCAATGGCTACCATTCTGACACTTTCCAGATTGAATTTCCCCATCATATCCCAGCCTTTGTCCCTGTTAAAATCGCAAGTGTATTTTTTTGAACTCCCTTTTGGATAACACATCCACAGGATTGCATCCCCTTCCATCATGGGTGCAATGAGTTTTATGGCTTCATCAATTTCCTTTTGTTTTATGCAGAAGACAATTGCAAATTCTATTTTGTCCTTTGCTCCTATTTTTTTTCTGACGGAAGTATTTGTTTCTATTGAGCTCAGGTTTGCATCGAATGATTCCGGCGCATTCAGCACAACGATTTGTTTTTGTTCTTTGAAGTTTAGTTTTTTAAACAAGGCATCCATAGCTTTCAAAAGTAGTTTTTTCTTTTTTTTTTTGAGCGCAAAAAAAGCCACCAACTATTTTTGGCGGCTTTTAAACTTTTAAACTTTTCTCAATTTACTTATTGTACTGCAATAGAGACTGCTTTGGCTTCTTCTTTTTCTTTTTTCGGAAGACTCACATTGAGGATACCATTTTCATAAGTTGCTTTGATAGCAGCAGCATCAATTTTTTCGTTGAGGCTGAAACTGCGCTTGAATGAACTCATTTTGAACTCTTGGCGCAGCCATTTTTCGTCTGTTTCTTTACTTTCTTCTTTGTGTTCAAATGCAATGGTGAGTAGATTTTTGTCTACATCAATTTTAAAATCTTCTTTGTTTAATCCTGGTGCAAGCAAATGCAATTCATATTGGTCTGCTGTTTCGCGGATGTTTACGGAAGCTCCTTGCTTTGCTTTGTAATCTGTAAAGGATGATTCAGGGTTCATTAATCCTTCCAATAAGTTTGCAAAATGAACCGGTGCATGATGAAATCTTGTTTTGTTGTACATAGTTTTTAAATTTTAAGATTGTTAGATTTTTTATTGTTTACAATCTATGCTTCAAACCAAATACCAAAATAAAAAACAAGACATTTTGTCCTGTTTTTTATTTTTTAATGCCAAAATTTCCGATTTTATACTATTTGTGCTGCCAAATCTGACTTAGTTTTAATCTTTTCGGATGAGTTTGGAGAAACTGGAAGGCTTAATAATTAGAGGGAATTTTTCAAGAGTAACATCTGAAGGGTCGAGGCCAAAACCGCGTTCCTCTGACAGGCTATACTTTTTGAGGAAGAAGTAACCACGCATAATCAAACGTTCATAAAGGGGCAATTCGTTCTCCAACGAAAGAAATTTTTCAATCACTATAAAGCGAAAATCTCCTTTTACATTGTTTTTGCTCAGGGATTCATATCGGCTGACAATGTTTACCTCTTTATTGTTCACCATGTCTTCTACAACTTTCCTGAACATCATCTGGATGCGTTGGTCTACACGGAAGCCGAGTCGGAATTCGATACGGATAATTTCATTAGGAATTACAGTATCTACCGAATATTCCATAGTATATGGGTCATCCATTACATTGACGTGTACAAACCAATAAATATCGGCACGTTTTGGTTTACGGATAAGAATGGAGTAAATAATTTTATGCTCAATCTCTTTTGGATTATCTGCACTGGTAAGGTACACCAGGTGTGTTGAGTATTTAGGGATTGTTTTATCATTACTCAATTCCTGTAGAATACCTACATAATCATCCAGACGAACAAATTCAACGTAACGGTTTTTGATTTTTCGCGAGCGATACCATACAAACATGCAAAGAAATAGTAAACCCGCTACTACAAGAGTCACATATCCTCCATGCGGAAATTTTTTCAGGTTAGCGATCAGGAATGAAAATTCAATCGTCAAAAAGATCATTAAGTATCCAACAATTGCTATCGTATTCACCCTATGTATAAACATATAATAGGCAAATAATATAGATGTCATGATCATGCAAATGGTAATCGCTAAACCATAGGCAGCGCCCATATTGGAAGATTTACCAAAATACAATACCATCATTACGCATCCTACAAACAATAGCATATTGATGCCAGGAATATAAGACTGACCGCGCTCTACAGTAGGGTACAGAATGCGCATTTTTGGCCACAGGTTTAATTTTACTGCTTCGCTGATTAATGTGAAAGAACCTGATATTAAGGCCTGACTGGCAATGATGGCGGCCATTGTGGCTATGATGATACTAAATGGTAAAAACCAACTTGGTACTATTGCGTAAAAAGGATTGGATTGTGCAGAACTCCAAATATCCCCTTTATGTGTTAACAAATAGGCTCCTTGCCCCAAGTAATTGAGTACTAAACAGATTTTGACAAATATCCACGAAAAGCGAATATTGCCCCGACCACAGTGGCCTAAGTCTGAGTAAAGTGCTTCGGCCCCTGTGGTACACAAAAATACCGCTCCCAGAATCCAGAAACCGCTTGGGTATTGTGTCAATAATTGAATAGCATAATAAGGATTAAATGATTTAAGGATACTCCAGTCCATACTGATATTGGCAAGACCCAATGTCCCCAGCATCACAAACCAAACAAACATAATCGGACCAAACATTTTACCAATCCATGCTGTGCCAAACTGCTGAAAAATAAATAAGGCGCAAAGAATAACTAACACAATGCGAACAATAATACCATCTGGCAAAAATCGTAAGCTTGGGATATTCCGCAAACCTTCCACCGCAGATGTAATAGAAATAGGAGGAGTAATCATGCCATCGGCCAAAAGTGCTGCACCTCCTATCATTGCCAGAATTACAGCCCATTTGCCATGTCGGCGCACCAAGGCATATAACGAGAAGATTCCGCCCTCGCCTTTGTTGTCCGCCCTGAGTGTTAAGGATACATATTTAATAGTGGTTTGGAGGGTCAGTGTCCAGATGACACATGAAAGACTACCAATAATTAAAAGCTCACTGATTTCTTTTCCTTCGCAAATCTCGTTGAAAACGTACAATGGGGATGTACCAATGTCTCCGAAAATGATGCCTAATGCGATTAATAATCCGGCAGCGGAAACTTTATTAGCGGTTTTACTCACAATAAAAAAGTCTTAAATTTTTTATAAAAAGACAAATGCAAAATTAGATTTAAAATTCAAATAGTAACATTTGAAACAATATTTATTTAGAGCTTTTTTAGAGATTGCTTTAAGCGGGTAAAATGTAATTTACCTATAGCATAATTGTAAAATTCATCCATAACCTAATTGTCAAATTATCTACCTTTGCGGCAGCAAAAAAAATATTTTGCGATATAGATAATGCTCGATACAATAGAATCTGCAATCGAAGACCTGAAAAATGGCAAACTCCTGATAGTGGTAGATGATGAGGACCGTGAAAATGAAGGTGATTTTGTAACTACCGCACGTAATGCAACCCCTGAGGTGATCAACTTTATGTCTAAATACGGAAGAGGATTGATATGTGCACCTTTAACCGCACAGCGTTGTGATGAACTGAATCTTAACTTGATGGTGGAAAACAACACAGTTTTACATCAAACTCCTTTTACCGTTTCTGTCGATTTAATAGGTCATGGTTGTACCACCGGTATTTCTGCACAGGATCGTTCCAAAACAGTTCAGGCATTAATTAATCCTGAAACAAAGCCAGAAGAATTGGGTCGTCCGGGTCATATTTTTCCATTACGAGCCAGACCTGAGGGTGTTTTGCGCCGGTCGGGGCATACTGAAGCTACTGTTGATCTGGCCATTCTTGCCGGACATGAGCCTGCCGGGGTTTTGGTGGAAATCATGAATGATGACGGAACAATGGCACGAATGCCACAATTGGTGGAAATTGCCAAAAAATATGATTTGAAAATCATTTCTATTAAGGATTTGATTGAATATCGTTTGGCTCATGAATCTCTTGTAGATGAAATAGTAAGGGTAGAAATGCCTACCAAGTTTGGTGATTTTCAATTGGTAGACTTCAAACAAAAAAGCACAGGTGAACAACATCTGGCTTTGGTAAAAGGTACCTGGGAAAAAGATGAGCCTGTATTGGTGCGTGTTCACAGCTCTTGCGTAACAGGAGATGTTCTTCATTCCCTACGTTGTGATTGTGGTGACCAACTGGAAGCTGCAATGAAATTAGTTAATGCAGAAGGTAAGGGAGTGGTTTTGTACATGAATCAGGAGGGTAGAGGTATTGGCCTTGCCAATAAACTCAAAGCCTATAAACTGCAGGAAGAAGGTAAAGATACTGTAGAGGCTAATCTTGCATTAGGTTTTAAGAATGATGAACGTGACTATGGTGTGGGTGCTCAAATATTGCGTCATTTAGGCGTTTCTAAAATAAGACTTATAAGCAATAATCCGCGCAAACGTGCAGGTTTATTGGGTTATGGATTGGAGATTGTTGAAAATGTACCTATTGAAATTGCATCTAATCCACATAATGAGTTTTACCTTAAAACAAAGCGCGATAAACTTGGGCACGAAATAATGAAATAAGTCACAGACTTGATTTATTATTGCCCACCTTTTTTCATTTGCCTGTTTTGAAAATTCTATTTTTAGCCAACCGCGTTCCTTATCCGCCATTTCGTGGCGACAAACTCAAGATATTTAATCTTGCCAAGCGTCTTTGTGCCACTAATGAGTTGCATTTGCTCACATTTGCACAGAATGAAGAGGATTGGGCCTATAAGGAGGAATTAGAGAAAATATTTACCAGTGTCGAATTTATTGATTTACCAAAATGGAAATCAGCACTGAATTGTTTACCAGGTTTTTTTAATCAAACACCTTTTCAGGTTCATTATTTTCGGAGTAAAGCAATGGTGCTTGCTTTAGATAAATTGTTGGACAGGATTCAGTTTGATGTTGTTCATGTTCAACATTTACGTATGTCACAATATCTGGCAAACAGAAAAGACATTCCAAGAATATTGGACTTACCTGATGCTTTTTCACTTTATTGGAAAAGGAAACAAGCAACCACTAAAAATCCATTATTACGTTTTTTTGAACAACTGGAACAACGAAGGGTTTTGGAATATGAGCGTATTTTGGCTGATTATAATATGGCTCTAGTTTGCTCGGACGAAGACAAGCAATACCTGGAGCAGGAGCACCATTTCGATAATATTTCTTTATTACCCAATGGGGTAGACACTAATACGTTTTATGCCAATAATCATGATTATGAACATAATCACACCTTGTTGTTCACCGGCAATATGGATTATGGTCCCAATGTAGATGCTGTAAGCTATTTTGTTTCTGACATTCTGCCAACAATACGCGGGAAATTTCCTGATATTTCTTTTGTAATTGCAGGTCAGAGACCCCTTCCCAAAGTATTAGCTTTAGCTAGCGATACGATTAAAGTAACGGGCTTTATTCCCAATCTTGCTGATGAATATAACAAAGCCAGCGTGGTTGTTGCTCCATTACGTTTCGGAGCAGGAACTCAGAATAAAGTGCTTGAATCTATGGCAATGGGAGTTCCTGTCGTTTGCTCTAATATTGGTTTTGAAGGCTTATGTATCCAAAATGGTGAAGGTGCCATCATGCAAACCGACCCTCTGGAATTTGCCCAAAGTGTTATACAGCTATTATCTTCTGCCGAAATGCGTCAAAATGTTGGAACTAAAGGTGTGTCTGTAATTCAGTCCAAATTTAGCTGGGATATAATTTCAAAACAATTAGAAGGATATTTTAAATCCATTGTTTCCAAATGATTGTAAAGAATGCTATTCTTTAAGCAGCTTTATCGTTTTTGATGCTCCAGTACCAATGCTGATTTTCATAAAATAAATGCCCGCAGGTCCGGCTATGAAATAATCTAATCGGTCAGTAGATTGATATGTTTTTTCTGAAACTTTTTGGCCAATAAGATTGCTAAGTTCTAGGGCAATTTGATCGTATTTACCCCCTAATTCTATTGTCAGTTTGCCCGAACCAGGGTTGGGATAGTAAATCATTCCGTCAAGAATATTATTGACATTGATGATACCGCTGCCGTTTGCCGAAAAGCAATCTGAAGTATCCAGACAATTATTTTTGTCAATAACCACGGCAAAGCTGCCTGTTGCCGGTACTGTAAATGTTTTACTGGTTGCCCCGGGCACAGGCATTTTAGTAGCACAATTAATCCATTGAAAGGTAGCTGGTACCGATTCCGCACTGGTCAGTATTCCTGAGCTCAATGTCACCGTTTTATTTAAGGGTGTGGTACACTGTTTCATTTTGAAAATGAATGCATCATTTACTGTTACTGCTTTTAGGTTTAATACAGAAGCACCCGGATCAAAATCGCAGGAATCATAAAAACTACCGCAGAGATAAATATTGACGGCCTGGTCGACTGCAATTGTATTAACAATGTCCTGACTGACACCACCAATTTTTCTTGACCAGACAAAGTTTCCGGTACTATCGAATTTGCCAATAAAAATGTCATCTCCTCCAGAAGCTGTCAGATTCACTACTTTGGTTCCGGGGTCAAAATCCACTGTTCCGCCAAAATTACCGGTATTGTACACATATCCCAAGGTATCCACCGCTACAAAAGTTCCTGCATTGCTATTTGACTGGGCCTGTTTTGCCCATTTCAGATTAGCGCTATTATCCAGTTTACAGATAAAAAGGTCTTGCGCACTTACAGAACTCAGTGGAATGTAGGGAGTGCCGGGGTCAAAGTCGACTGTGTTGGCAAATAAGCCACTCAGATAAATATTTTTCCATTTATCAACAGCAATGGTTTTACATTTTTCAGCTCCAATACCACCAATACTTTTGGCCCAGACGACCAACCCCATACTATTATATTTGGCGACAAAAATATCATCCAGACCCTTTGAGCTAAGGTTCAAAACTCCTCCAGTTGGATCAAAATCAACTGTCCCTTGAAATGTTCCGCTACAATAAACACTTCCAGAAGTATCGGATGCCAAGGCTGCAGCACTTTTTACAGATAATCCTTGTAATGGAACTGCCCAAATAAAATCACCGTTAGTATCTAACTTGCTTATATAGGAATCAGGAAATGAGGCTGATGTAGATCCTACAATAAATGTAGTTCCGGGAGAGGGATCCAGATCTGCATTACCATTAAAATCTCCTGCCAGCAGCAAATTCCCCTTATTATCGAAACTAAGGACATTATTGATACAACTGGAAGCTCCTTCACCAATATACTTTGCCCACACAAAATTTCCCATATTGTCGTACTTACTCAGAAAAGAACCTATACTACCTCCAATTGTGGGCGTAAGGCTTGTATTGCCCAATCCAGGGTCGAAATCTGTTGCTTTGTCGAAATAACCACTCACATAGATTGAGCCTGTATTACTGACTACAATACCTGTTCCATAGCAGTTTCCTGATGTAGGAAAAGTAATGGCCCAAATATAATTTCCGGAAGCATTTTGTTTTAATACAAATGGTGAACGACCAGGTGTTGTGAGATTATTTATGCTTGGTCCGGGGTCTGCATCCATTACATTAACATAAGAACCTGTTGTGAAAACATTTCCGGTTTTATCTACTGCCATCGATGATCCAAAATCCGAACCAATGCCCCCTATGGATTTTGCCCAATCAAGTTTTTGAGCATCTGCATTAGGATTCAATAGTATTATGGCTAGAGCAAAGAATAATATTCGTGTCATGAGAGAGCTTTTGAGAATAAAGATAGATAAAATGCATTTTAAATACATTTATAAAACAGAAATCCCCGAAAGACTATCTTTCGGGGATTTCTATAATAATTATTTGTTTGGATTATAGAATGCCAAGTTTTGCTTTTACAGCAGGTAACATATTATCAGCATCGCGTGTTACCAATACCGAACCGGTAGAAACATCAAATACATAGTCAATAGCTTTTTCTTTAGCCACATCTTTAATAGCTTTTTCTGCTTTATCTAAGATAGGTTTGAATAATTCTTGTTTTTTAGCTACTACTTTTTCTTCTGCACTTTTTTGAGTTGACTCGATACGACCACCCAAATCAGTAATTTCTTTTTGTTTTACTTCTTTCACAGCATCAGTCATTGTTTTTTCCTGAGCCTGATATTCGCCCATTTTCTTTTGATATTCTTTACTCATAGTTTCCAGCTGGTCTTCAAAAGATTTTGCATAAGCTTTTAAATCAGCATCTGCTTTTTTAACTTCTGGCATAAGGCCAAGTAATTCCTGAGAATTAATATGACCGATTTTCAATGTTTGTGCATTAACCGAAGTAAGGAAAGCTACCGAACAAGCTAATAATAGAATGATTTTTTTCATTAGAGTTGAATGTATGTTTTGTTTTTAAGTTTGCGAAAATATAAATTAATATGCAAAGTTCTTCAGACTTTATTTGACAATGCCCAGAGATTTTAACACATCATCACTACGGTCAAGTTTTGGGTCGGCATAGAACATCGTTACCCCTCCGGCCTTATCCAGTACTAAATCATAACCTTTGGCCACAGCCATTTTCTGAACTGCATTATAAACTTTATCCTGAACAGGCTTTACCAATTCCTGACGTTTTTTAAACAATTCGCCTTCGTATCCGAAGTATTGTTTTTGTAAATCTTTGGCTGCTTTTTCCTTAGTCATTATCTCATCTTCACGTTTTTGGCGCATGTCATCATTTAGCATAGCACGCTCAGCCTGATAGCTTTTGTACATCCTGTCTACCTCTTTCATCTTATTGTCAACCTCTGTTTGCCAGTTTTTCGAAAAGACATCCAACTGAGTTTGTGCGGTTTTATAATCCGGTACTTTTTCTAAAATATACTTAGAGTCGATGATGCAATATTTCTGTGCATTTGATGCAAAAAAGCTGCTCAATACAAGCAAAATGGGCAAGATGATTTTTTTCATTTTGATTCTGTTTGTTTTTTTAAAAAAGAAGTTTCTAATAATAAAAATAGATTCTGTTTATGACTGCTTTTTATCGCTGCCGTTTAAATCCGGATTTCTTTTAACAATTTTATTCTTTTATTCTTTATTCAGGTTCAAAGCCCAGCATAAAGGTAATCTTGGACATATCTTTCAGGCTTGTCTTGCTGCTACCATTCGGATTGAATTGGTAACGATCTAAACCAATACCATAGTCAAGTCCCAATAAGCCAAACATAGGCAGGAACAATCGGATACCAACGCCTACATCCCTGTTCAGTCTTGTAGGATTAAAGCTACTGAAATTATTCCAGGCATTACCTGCATCAGCAAACATCAAACCATAAATGGTTGTTGTAGGGTTAAGCGAAAACGGATAGCGGATTTCAGCTACGTATTTATTGAATATTGTTGCACTTTGAGCATAAACATCGTATCCACGCTGAGATATAACATCGCGACCAATAAAGAAGTTTTGTCCCGACAGACCATCGCCTCCCAGTTGGAAGCGCTCAAATGGTGACAAGCCAATATCTGGATTGTAATAACCCAGAAAGCCCATTTTAGCGGAGAATTTGAATACCATATTTCCCACAATTGTTTTGTACCAATCTGCTTTGAAACGATATTTATGATATTCTATCCATTTGTATTTCACATCTTGACTTGCTGTGGCAAAATCAGTACCGCTAAAGCTGCTGTAGGGTGGGGTAAATTGAAAACTGAAGCTGATATCCGAACCACTACGGGGATATTGCGGCTGATCTAAAGAATAACGTTGTAAAGAAAATTTGAAGTACAAGTTATTGCTGAACCCGTTTGTGAAATCAGTAATCAAACCTGTATACTTCTCCAATTGATAATTTTGGTAATTCATACCGTAGCTTACGATAAAGTTATCGTCGGGCCATTTTACCCTTTTACTTAAAGTAACACCACCGCCCAATACTTTAATAAATGATTTGGAGCCATCACTCAGATTGGAGGAATACTTCGAGTAGATAAAATTGGTTGTTAGTGAATTTGGTTTTTTGCCACCTAACCAAGGTTCTGTAAGTGACACATTCAACGAGTTGAAGTATGCCCCGTTAGATGAATAATTGACAGAAAAACGTTGTCCATCTCCAACTGGCAATGGATCCCACAATTTTGGTTTAAGAATATTGCGAAGGGAGAAGTTGTTGAATGTAACACCTATCTGACCATAAAAGCTAACACCTCCACCAAAACCCATTGACATCTGCAGTTGGTCGCTTGATTTTTCCTCTACAGAATAATTAATGTCAACTGTTCCGTCTGGGCGTGGTTTGGGTTGTGGTACTGTTTTTTCAGGATTAAAGAAGCCTAGTGCTGCAATTCGGCGGGTAGTAAGGATAATATCTGCACGACTGAATTTGCTACCCGGATAGGTGGTAATTTCTCTTCTGATTACATTCTCGTTAGTACGGTCGTTTCCTTCTATTGTTACATTGTTAATAGTTGCCTGAGCACCTTCCACAATGCGTATTTCATAGTTAATAGTATCGTTTACAACAGAAGTTTCTACAGGGTCAATGCGGAAATATAAATAACCATCGTCCATGTAAAGACTACTGATATCCTGGCCGGAAGGGTCGGGGATACTACCAATTCTTTTAGCCAGCAACTCCTGATCATAGATATCACCTCTTTTGATACCCAACAATTTGGTAAGGGTTTCGTTGGTGTATTTGGTGTTACCCTTCCAGTTCATATCGCCAAAATAATATCTGCGGCCTTCGCTTATCTTAATATCTACGTTGATATTGCCATTTTGAACGGTATAGATGGTATCATCTACGATGGATGCATCACGGAATCCAAGTGTATTGTAATATTCTACGATTGCTTCTTTGTCGTCTTCAAATTTCTTTTGATTGAATTTTGAAGATTTAAGGAATTTAGGACGAAAATAAGGGTCAACTGCATCTAATGTTTTGGACACAGACAAGAAACCAAAATTGCGAATATATTTACCGAAAGAGCGTTTGCTGCTATCGTCAAAAATGGAGTAATCATCTGAACGGTGCAGAGAAATACGGCCGGCTTCTTTAGTGTTTTTAAGTGCTCTCTTTAATCTGGTTTCACTGGCACTTTGGTTGCCCGAAAAATTAATTTGATTGACTTTGGTTTTTTTACCTACTTCGATATCAAATGTAAGTATGACAGAATTAACCAGAATAGTGTCAGGTCTTTCTCTGATTTTTACTTGAGTATTGCCATATCCTTTCTCTTCAAAGAATCGCTTTACTCTTACTACAGCTTCTTTTTTTGCGGCCTCTGTAACTACTTTTGCTTTTACCAATGTCAGCTTGCCTTTTAATTCCTGTGCTTCACCTTTTCTGATACCTCTGAAATTGTAGCGGCTCAGCCTGGGGCGCTCTTCAACATTGATTTTCAGGAAAATTTTGTCTTCGATAATTTTGTCTACTGTAATGTTGACATCCGAAAATAGCTCCTGTTTCCAAAGGTTTTTTATGGCTTTGGCAATTGACTCGTCATTAGGTAATTTTATCTTTTTGCCTACAGATAATCCTGTTACTGCAATTAATAAATCCTCGTCAAGAAAGTTTGCTCCTACAGTGCTAATACCTCCAATGGTATATTCTTTAGGGCCTTGAGCCTCTGACGAAGCAATACCTGAGCTTGCTCTAGAGCCAGGCATGGCTATCTGGGCCTTTGAGGTGACAAAGCCAAATAAACAAAAGAGAAGAGTAATAAAAGAAAGATGCTTATTGTTTTGGAGCATGCTCTGTTGATTGAATTTGTTCGCTGATCATACCGAATCTTCTTTCGCGTTGCTGATAATCAGCAATTGCCTGCAAAAATTGTTCCCTACGGAAGTCGGGCCAATGAGTAGAGGTAAAGTAGAGTTCGGAATAGGCGAGTTGAT
This sequence comes from Bacteroidota bacterium, assembly GCA_040387755.1. Lineage (GTDB taxonomy): Bacteria > Bacteroidota > Bacteroidia > Chitinophagales > Chitinophagaceae > Rurimicrobium. The sequence continues at coordinate 870,185 of JAZKDB010000001.1, forward strand.
AGAGTAAAAAGTTGCTGATTCTGGTTTCGCCACTGGTGCGTATCATCAATTCGGGGTCAGGGAATTGATGGGTGCATAAATGTTGATGAAAAAAGTCGTCGTTAATATCATCGATGTTTATCTGTCCATCTTTAGCTTTTTGGCTGATATTTTTTATTGCATTAATAATTTCCCACTTAGCACTATAGCTGAGTGCCAATATCAGGTTTAGGCCTGTATTATTTGCTGTAATGTCAATGGCTTCCTGCATTTCCTTTTGGCAGATATCCGGCAAAGCCGCAAAATCACCGATGACGTGCAGTCGCACATTTTTGTTGTTTAATTCTTCTACTTCCTTGCGTATAGTGGCTACCAACAGCTCCATTAATGCATCTACCTCTTCTTTCGGGCGATTCCAGTTTTCGGTAGAGAAGGCATAAAGTGTAAGATATTGAATACCAATTTCACCTGCTACATTAACTACTTCACGTACGCTTAAAACCCCCTCGTGATGTCCATATATACGGTCTTGTCCACGCTCTTTTGCCCATCTGCCATTTCCGTCCATGATAATGGCTATATGCTTGGGTAAAGTTGTTTTGTCGATAGACGTTGTTTGCATAAAAGGAAAAACGATAAGTTTTTTTAATTAAAGGTGGGCGAAGATAAAAAAATTATAGCCTTATAAAGACAAGCTATAAGAGTCTTGTAAATAGTTTAACGGATATTATTAATTTTTGTTAAACGGCACCATAAGACAAAACCCGTCTTGCCTCGTCATGAATGATTTTCAAGGCTATCTCAGAGGGTAAATCTTCTTCCTGGCTCATCAGATAATCAGAAATGTAGTGATTCAGTTCTTTGGCCGGGCCATCAGGATTTAATCTTTGTGCAATCTGATGAATCATGCCAATTTCCTGTTCTATAGCAGTTTTTACACTTTCCCATACTTCGCGCGATACATAGACCTGTTGGCTGAGGTTATGCTCATATTCGGTGCGGATAGTGGTGACCAATACTTGTTGTAACAAAGAAACGGTCATGGCGCTGTTGTATACTTTGGGCATCATTTGGCGTGGATGTACACGTTCCATCAGCAGTGTAAGGCGTTCGAAAGCCTGTAAACGCATACGAATCGTAATGTTCTGTGTTTCATGCAGCAAAGCAATTTGCTTGCGGCGCAATTCAGACACCAAAAATTTCTGTACAATCAAATAACTGGCAGCCAATACAATGAGTGCCGGTAAAGTATATTTCAGAATTTCGAAAATAGCTTGAATTTCCATCGGGCAAATGTAAGCAAAGGAATGAATTGATGGTACAACCTTCACTATTTGTTCTACAAAACTTTTATAATTAAGGAATAGGCACTTTAATTGAAATTAAAAAGCGCGCGACCAAACCAGTCGCGCGCTTTCTTTTGTATCAGGATTGTATCCTTATTTTTCAATCAAAGAATATCCAACTTCATTACCCGAGCTGAGTCTGAGCAAATATTTCCCTCCACTCAAATGTTGCAAATTGAGTTTGCTTTCGTTGCTGGTAGCAAAAACACTTTTACCCACAAGGTCAAAAATTTCTACCTGATAGTTGTTCCATTTTGATGGGATATCAATGTTAAGGATGTTATTGGTAATTGGGTTAGGGTAGCATTTTACGCTGAAATAAGCACCCGAAGTCGCAGCAATTGTTGTTGATGTGCCTGCATGCACCGAATCGCGATAGCGGATACTGGTCACTGTTTCAGTACTACCTATAATTGTTGAAGTTACCCAGACAGCAGGGTAGTGCTCGCCATTGACCAAAAATTTGTATTCTACAGTTCTACGGGGTAAGCCAATCTTGGTGATGGTAATATCCACTGTATCCACGCCGTTTACTTCAGAACGCACTCTGATGCAGTTGACAGGTGTTTTGAAATATGGTGTAACAATTGTCCCCCAGCCATCTACTTTGCTTTTTCTGTATCCCTTTTGCTTAATACTGGCAATGGAAGGTATAGAAAATGTCAGTGCATAGGTAGAGCTATCCTCACGTCCGTAGTTCAACGGAAAATAATACCATTCATCTTCATCACTATAATTTACAGGTGTGGGCAAACCGCTTATCATTGCGGCGAAGCCTTCGGCCACATAACGGGAGGGGCTGGACTTTTTGCTAAAGAAGGTATACAGATTGGTGACAGAAACGGGTATTATACCACTCAATCCCGGAAAACTGTCGGACACTTTATATCCATATGCCGAAGGAGAAATAGTCAGAGCATAACTGAAATGAACTGCCCCTGCCGATTTGAAGGTATCCACTCCCTGATTAAGTGCAGTTAAACTGCTGAAATTCCAGGATTTTGCAGTACCGCTATCGGCAATACTAAAGGTTGAGCTGGTAATATTGGCATTACTGTATCGTAAGGTATCTCCCGAAACCGGCATATCACTGGCGGTAATGGTAGTCTGGCTAAATGCAGTATGAATGCTCAATAATAGAATTGAGGAACATAGAATTTTTTTCATTGTAATTTAAGATTGAATCCTAAAAATACTATTTATTTTAAAGTATCATAATGTATCCACATTTCTTTTTAAAAATGAACGAAACACAAAAAAGCCGCGAAGCTCAATTGAGCTTCGCGGCTTGATATTTTATAAAAACTTCCTTGTTAGAATACTTTTTTGAAATAATCCCAGGTTGATTTTAGTCCTTCCTCACGACCGATTTTGGGCTCCCATCCCAAAATGTCCTGCGCTTTTGTAATATTGGGTTTGCGTTGTTTTGGGTCATCCTGAGGTAATGGTTCATATACTATTTTTACCTGAGCACCAGTGAGTTTCAGTACTTCTTCGGCAAAGTCTTTTAGGCTGATTTCTTCAGGATTACCAATGTTTACAGGTAGATGATAATCTGAGTGAAGTAAACGGTAAATTCCATCTACCAAATCGCTTACATAGCAAAATGAGCGCGTCTGTGAGCCATCACCATATACGGTAATATCTTTTCCCTGAAGCGCCTGATTCATAAATGTAGGTAGTGCACGGCCATCGTCCAGACGCATACGAGGACCATAAGTATTGAAAATACGAATGATACGGGTTTCTACACCATGGAAATTGTGGTAGGCCATTGTGATACTTTCCATGAAGCGTTTTGCTTCGTCATATACGCCACGTGGTCCAATAGGGTTTACATTACCCCAATATTCTTCTACCTGTGGGTGAACCAATGGGTCGCCATATACTTCGGAAGTTGAGGCAACAAGAATCCTTGCGTTTTTGGCTTTGGCCAAGCCTAACAAATTATGAGTTCCCAGTGCACCAACCTTTAAGGTTTGGATAGGCATTTTCAAATAATCAATAGGGCTTGCAGGCGAAGCAAAATGTAGGATATAGTCAATTTTGCCGGGCACGTGTACAAATTTTGTTACATCGTGATGGTAGAAAGTGAAATCCGGGTTGGGGAATAAATGTTCAATGTTGCGGATATTACCCGTTAGTAAATTATCCATTCCTACAACCTCGTAACCTTCTGCAATGAAACGGTCACAAAGATGTGAACCTAAAAAACCTGCAGCACCGGTAACTAATACTCTTTTTTTTGACATGTGCTATTAATTGTGTTATGTTAATTAGTTAAAGGGTTAATGGAGCAATTTGACTCATTAACCAATAGTATTTCGTCCCATGCTTTGATAGTAAAATCCGAGCTCTTTCATTTTTTCAAGTGTATAGACATTTCTGCCGTCAAAAATGACAGGTTGCTGGAGGCTTGATTTTATTTTATTGAAATCAGGGTTGCGGAATTCACTCCACTCTGTTACTATTATCAATGCATCAGCGTCTATAATAGCATCATATTGGTTTTCTACAAATTGTACCTTATCACCAAAGATAGCTTTTACATTCGGCATTGCTTCAGGGTCAAACGCTTTTACAGTAGCACCTTCGGCCAGCAATGTTTCAATCAGGTATAGTGCCGGGGCTTCACGAATATCATCTGTTTCAGGTTTAAAAGCTAAACCCCAAATGGCAAACGTTTTTCCTTTAAGGTCATTGTTGTAGTATTTTTTAATTTTCTGACCCAAAATCAATTTTTGGCGATCATTAACCTCCATTACAGACTTTACAATTTGAAAATCATATTCATGTTCGTCTGCAGTGCGGGCCAAAGCCTGAACATCTTTTGGAAAACAACTTCCACCATATCCTACTCCCGGAAATAAAAAACGCTTTCCGATACGGCCATCACTTCCCATACCCATACGCACCCAATCAACGTTGGCTCCGGCGCGTTCACATAGATTAGCCATTTCATTCATAAATGAAATTCTCATGGCCAGATAAGAATTAGCAGCATATTTGGTCATTTCAGAACTACGTTCGTCCATGTAATAAATCGGGTTGCCCTGACGAACAAATGGTTGGTATAATTCATCCATAAGTTTTTTGGCCTTTTCGCTGGATGTACCTATTACTACTCTGTCTGGTTTCAGGAAGTCTTCTACCGCTACACCTTCACGCAAAAATTCAGGATTGCTGACCACGTCAAACAGCGATTTATTCAGATTTTCAGCCATAACGGCTGCAGTTCTTTCTGCTGTACCTACAGGTACTGTGCTTTTATTAACGATTACTTTGTAAGATGTAATTATTTTACTCAGGTCTTTTGCTACGCCTAATACATATTGCAAATCGGCCGCTCCATCTTTGCCCGGAGGGGTAGGTAATGCAAGAAAAATGATTTGAGCATCTTTAATTCCTTCGGATAGAGAAGTTGTAAAAGAAATACGTTTCTCTTTGATGTTGCGTTCAAGAAGCACATCTAATCCGGGTTCGTAAATAGGGGTTTCCCCGCGACGAAGCTGATTGATTTTGTCTTCGTTGATATCAATGCACACTACGTTGTTGCCAGTTTCTGCAAAACATGTTCCGCTAACTAAACCAACATAACCAGTACCAATAATTGCTATATTCATAAAAGTATAATGCCTAAAAATGTTGCGCAAAAGTAGCGAAATGAGTGCGTTATATTGACAAGATTGGTAAAAAAAATATTATAGTCCAATAAATTGCTTTGAATGAGTGCGGTAACACACATTTTGAGAAGTTTATTAGCTTCAAATAGAAATATTTGGGTTCGTAATTTACCAAGGAATAATTCTTTGACTGTTAGTCGAAAATTATCGAATTGTCAAAATGCCGAATTACATTTGCACACCTTTTTACAATATCAAGACTTAAATTTTAAATATAGATTTTCAATGAACATTATTATACCAATGGCAGGAATGGGTAAGCGGATGCGCCCACATACTCTTACAACCGCAAAACCTCTGATTCCTGTGGCCGGAAAGCCAATTGTACAGCGTTTAGTAGAGGATATTGTTGCTACATGTAACGAACCTGTGGGCGAGATTGCCTTTATTATTGGTCCTAATTTTGGAGCAGAAGTGGAAGCTCAGTTATTGAAAACTGCCGAAACCCTGGGTTCAAAAGGAAAGATTTGTTATCAGGAAACTCCTTTAGGCACTGCACATGCTATACTTTGTGCTGCTGACACACTTCAGGGAAATGTATTTATTGCATTTGCAGATACACTTTTTGATGCCACTTTCAGTATTGATACGAGTAAAGATGCTATTATCTGGACACAAAAAGTAGAGGATCCTTCTGCTTTTGGTGTGGTTAAGTTGAAAAGTAATAATGAAATTGAAGCTTTTGTGGAAAAACCCACTGAATTTGTTTCAGATTTGGCAATTATTGGTGTCTATTATTTCAGAGATGGTGCGGCATTGAAGGCAGAACTACAAAGACTAATAGACAACAATATTATGATGAAAGGTGAATACCAAATCACCGATGCGATGGAACATATGCTTCAAAACGGAGTGAAGTTTTATACAGATCAGGTATCTGAATGGCTGGATTGCGGTAATAAAGATGCAACTCTTTACACCAATGAGCGGATTCTGGAATTAAAAAAGACAAAAGAAAATTTAATAGATTCTTCTGTAAGCCTTATTAATAGTACTATTATTGAGCCATGTTATATTGGTAAAAACGTAGTAATTACCAATTCTGTTATTGGCCCTTATGCTTCTTTAGAATCAGGAGTTTGTGTTGAAAATTCTGTTATTTCAAACAGTATAATTCAATGCGATAGCATTGTTAAAAATGCCTGCCTGGACAAAAGCATGTTGGGTAAAAATGTATCTTACGTCAGGAAATCCGACGAATTAAGCTTAGGTGATTTCTCTACCACACTATGATTAACCTGCGATTAGTATTCATTTTTGGATTTGGGCTGTTGTTGTCCTGTAAAAACAGTCTTGGTCAATTGGCCGAAATTAAACCATTTGACACCAGTAGTAACGAAAAAGCAAAGTCTAGTCGACTTTATGCAGATGCGGTTAAGGAAAATATTTTAGGTAATAGTAAAGAGGCTGAGGCACTGTTTACCCGCTTTATTGAAGCCGAGCCCAATGTTGCAGCGGCCTATTATGAACTGGCCCGCATCAATGCCAAGGAAAACAATGTTTTGAAGGCAAACCAAAATATTAAAAAGGCCATGAGTCTGGATTCTACTAATAAATGGTATCTGGAATTTTATGGCAACCTGCTGGCATCAACCAATAAATTTGCTGAAGCTGCTGCTATCTTTACTAAACTGGCCGATAAGTATAGCCCCAATGAAGATTATTTGTTCAAGTCTTCTTTGCTTTATCAGCGCAATAAGGATTATGGATTGGCTATACTTGAACTGGAAAAACTTGTAAAACAAAGAGGTCCCGATGAAGAAGTTTTGATGCAGATAAACCAACTTTATCTGAAGGAAAATAAAATTGACGAAGCAGCCAAAACATTGGGAAGAATTATTGAAGCAAATCCTAATGAGGCAAGGTTTCGGGCCTTACTTGCAGAGATGTATCTGAATAATAAGAACATTACCAAGGCAAAGGAAGTTTATGATAATGCCGAGAGGATATTCCCTGACGATATTTCGATTCAGTTGGGACTAGCAAGTTACTATAAGCAAAAAGGTGATACTTTAAAGTATACAGAATATGTAAATAAATCTATCACCAACAAAGCTATTGATGAACAAACCCAGATTACTCTTCTGATATCTTATCTGCAGGATATGGGTAAGGATTCAAATGCTCGAATAAACGCGCTCAAACTGACAGAAAAACTATTGATGATCAATCCGCAAAATTCATCTTTGAATGGCATTTATGGTGACTTACTTTCAATGAGCGGACATAATATGGAGGCAATAAGTGCATATAAAAAAGCATTAAAAATTGATGCCAATAATATCAATGTCTGGCAGCAACTATTATTTAATCTCACAGACAAATCCAATGCCGATTCTTTAATTTTTTACAGTGAAGAAGCTCTTAGCCTTTTCCCATCTTCGGCAATGATTCATTACCTGAATGGAATCGGGAATGTTAATAAAGGAAATTATAAAAAAGGAATTAAAGCAATTGAAACTGCAATTAGTTTTCAACCTTCGGATAAGAAAGAATTGCTAGCCGAAATGTATGCCTCTCTGGGTGATGCTTATAATTCAAATAAAGAATTTGAACAGGCAGACAAGAGTTTTAATGAAGCATTGAAGTTGACTCCTGATAATGCTACGGTACTAAACAATTACGCATATTATTTGTCTGTTAGAAAAGTAAGGTTGGAAGAGGCCGAAAAATACTCAGAAAAGTCTTTGCAGTTGAGGCCAGGAGAAGCCACTTTTTTAGACACTTATGGGTGGATTTTTTACCAGCAAGGGAAGTATGAAAGGGCAAAGGAGCTAATTGCAGAGGCTATTCAAAAGAACGGAGTTGATGCCGATGCTACTCTATATGAGCACTTGGGCGATATTTTTTTTAAACTTAATAAGCTCCCTGATGCACTATTAAATTGGGGTAAGGCGTTAGAGAAAGATCCAAATAATGAAGAACTACAAAGAAAGATCAAGGACAAGCGAATTAATGAATAGCAGGTGGATAATAGCGTCTTTGGCAATGGTTTTGATGTCTTTTACTTTACCTTCCTGTAAGCTGTTTAAGCACAAAACAAGCAAAAAGGACAAAGCAATTGCACTGAGAGCCAAGCAAGTGGCAGATTCTATGAGCTTGGCTATCAAGTCAGAAGTTTCAAAGTCAGATTCTTTGAGTGTTGGAAAAGTATCTGATTCAGGATCTTTGGATTCTGCAGGTCTCATTGCCAATGATATACTACTTCGGACAGAGGGTATATGGCAAAAACGAATTCAGTTTAGTACTTTCAGTGCAAAGGCAAAAATGCACTATGAAGGAGGAGAAAAGTCTTTGGATTTTGTAGCCAACATCAGAATAAAAAAAGATAGTATTATTTGGGTTTCAGTAACTGTAGCTGGCATTGTACAGGTAGCAAGAGCGATTATTACTCCCGACAGCTTTAAGGCTGTGCTATATACCGAAAAAGAAGTTTACCAGGGACCAATATCTAAAGCAAATCAAATATTGCCTGAAGGCTTGGACTTTTATTCGTTGCAGAATGTATTAATGGGTAATCCTGTGCTCAACAATGCCACAGCATCAAGTGCTGCTGAAGAGGGTCAGGATTGGATAATACGGATGTTACAGAATAATTATATTGAACAATTGCAATTTGATAAAGGAGATAGTACATTACGTAAAAGTCAATTAATAACCCAAGGAAATGTCAATAAGTCGCTAATGCATACTATGAGCAACTTTAGTGTATTGAACAATATGAAAATAGCAGTAGATAGAAAATTGAATATACTCAACGACAGTAACGCCGTAATGGTCGAAATGAATTATTCTAACATGGCCTTGGACAATGAATTGAGCTATCCATTTTCAATTCCTAAAAACTACACACTGAAATAAAATCATTTTTTGATTCAATTCATTTATTTTCGCCCCAAATTTCCAAACAAAGTAATCATCAAGATATGCAATCACTCTTCGAAAAAGTAAAACAGATGGGACACGAGCAAGTTGTGTTTTGTCATGACCCAAATTCAGGACTTAACGCAATTATTGCTATTCATAATACTACTCTTGGTCCTGCCTTAGGAGGAACTCGTGTGTGGAATTATAATAGTGATGAAGATGCGATAATTGATGCACTTCGCCTTAGCCGTGGTATGACATATAAAAATGCAATCAGCGGATTGAATATCGGTGGTGGTAAAGCAGTGATTATTGCTGACCCTTCTATGAAATCTGAATTGCTTTGGCGCAGATATGGAAAATTTGTAAATAGCCTTAACGGAAAATACATTACTGCAGAAGACGTTAATACCAATACTTCCGATATGGAATTCGTTTCTTTGGAAACTAAATTTGTAACCGGGGTTCCGGAATATGCCGGAGGAAGTGGTGATCCATCGCCATTTACTGCTACAGGTGTTTACATGGGCATGAAAGCTTCTGCAAAAAAATCATATGGTAGTGACAGCCTTGCCGGTAAAAAGGTTTTGGTACAGGGTGCTGGTCACGTTGGACAATACCTTATTGGTCATTTGGTTGCAGAAGGGGCAAAGGTTATGGTTTCTGATATTGATCCTGCTAAAATTAAATCTGCAGTAGAAAAATATAGGAATATTGAAGTAGTAGATAATGCTGGTATTTTTGATTTGGATATGGATATTTATGCTCCATGTGCATTAGGAGCTACAGTTAATGACGATAGCATCAATCGCCTCAAATGTTCAATTATTGCGGGAGCTGCTAATAATCAGCTGGCAGACGAAAATGTGCACGGACCAATGCTGGTCAAAAAAGGTATTTTGTATGGTCCTGACTTTTTGATTAATGCCGGAGGAGTGATTAATGTTGCTGCTGAGCTGGAAGGTTACAATCTTGGAAAAGTAAATAGTGCTGTTGAAAAAATTTACGCTCGCACTTTAGAAATATATGATTTGGCTGAAAAAGAAAATACCCACACCCAAGCAGCTGCCATGATAATGGCTCAAAAGCGCTTGGACGATATTGCTCATCTTAAGACGAGAATGTAATTTTAAATTTATTTACTCAAAGACTGCTCTAGAAATGAGCAGTCTTTTTTATTCTTTTTCAGTTGAATCAACAAATAATTAGAAATTAGTTTTTAATTATTTGTTTTTTAATCATTGGATAACTCAATGAAAAGTTGTAGATTGTTTTTTGAATCTACATTATTAAATAAATGTGACTTTGAGTTTTGAACAGAAGATTTTCAAGACCGCTGGTTAAAAAAATGAAATTCGACAATTTTATTTCTGTATAAACATGGACATTAATAGTAAAACAGGCAATCCAATTGTGCGGCTGCGAGCATTCAGAGCCGTAGATGACCCTGTGTCGTGTCAGTTGTTTCTGGAAGGGCACGAACATGTTTTGACAAGTATTGGTGTGACAAAGGTTACCTCTTCAAAGGATGAATGGACCAGAAACCCGGCAGCCTTTGTATTAATTGTCGAGTCTTTGGATAAATCTAAAGTATATGGGGGCGCTCGTATTCATGTATCCGGAGGTACTGAACCCCTACCCATTGAGCAGGCAACTGGAATGATGGACGATAATGTTTTTGATTTGGTTTGGCACTATGCACAAAATGGCACCGGAGAGGGTTGTGGTTTATGGAATTCAAGAGAAATCTCGGGTTATGGTATTGGTAGTATTTTTCTTACACGTGCAGCCATTGCTATTGCACCCCAGATAGGTATACAGTCACTTTTTGCTTTGTGTGCACCTTACACAGTAAAGCTAACAGAAAGCGTAGGATACCAATTAGAAACCAGTATTGGCAATAATGGTACCTTTTACTATCCCAAACTTGATTTGGTAGCTACTACAATGATTCTTAAGGATTTGGATACATTAAGTACTGCAAGTGAAGAAAATCGAATTGCAATAATGGATTTGAGAAAAAATCAAACTTGTAATAGGGTAGAAGTGCTTCGCAATAAAGAGATAGAGATTCATTATGATATTAAGATTCCAAATCTTGAGAAATGGGATTTGAAGGAAATAATAAGAAATGTAAAGCAATGGCCTGTAGGCTCTAAATTTTCAGATTCACCATTAAATATTTTATAATAATTTCATTTTCTTAGTCAATCTATTTGATTACTCTTGCATTTACCAATATGAAAAACCACATAGCCGATATTCAATCTAGAAACGAATCTTTAAATTTTATTCACTCCCCTGTTTTTTTTAGAATCTCAAATTCAGACGATAAAAATGCTTTAGAAAATTTGCTGGAAAATGGGAAAGTGCTTTTTGTTTATAATAAAATTGAGGAACAGCTAAGAGAGTTGATTAAATGCAGAAATGTAGGCATTCGCTTAAATGAAGTTGAATATAAATCTTTGACAGAAAAACATCTCAATGGTTCTTCATTTGATGAATATGGTGTTTGGGTTTTTTATCCTTGGAGCGGCAGATTAATTCACATGTTAGATGAAGGTGAATTTATTGAAGTACGAACAAATCGTAATCAATATAAGATTACACTGAAGGAACGAGATATTTTAGCAACAAAAAAAATCGGAATTATTGGTCTTTCTGTTGGTCAATCTGTGGCATTGACATTGGCTATGGAAAGAGGATGTGGTGAATTAGTTTTGGCAGACTTTGATTATTTGGAGTTAAGTAATTTAAACCGAATTCGAAGTGGTATTCAAAATCTTGGAATAAATAAAGTTGTTTTAGCTGCTAGAGAAATAGCGGAAATTGATCCTTTTTTGAAAGTAACCTGTTACACTGAAGGAATCAAAGAAGATAACATCAATAGTTTTTTTACATTAGATAGAAAGTTGGATTTACTTGTAGAGGAATGTGATGGGTTGGATATGAAGATTATTGCTCGTTTAAAAGCAAGAGAGTTAGGTATTCCTGTTTTAATGGATACGAGTGATAGAGGTATGTTAGATGTTGAAAGGTTTGACCTTAATTTAAATAGACCTATCCTGCATGGACTTATTGAGAATATTAACTTAAACGATATCAGAGAAATAAGCGATGAAGATAAAGTTCCCATAATACTCCAATTGTTAGGTCTTGAAAATATTTCAATTCGCGGAAAGGTTTCCATGATTGAAGTGAATCAAAGCATAAATACTTGGCCTCAACTTGCAAGTTCTGTCACATTAGGAGGTGCATTAGTTACAGATATAAGTAGAAGAATACTCCTAAATCAGTTTTCTGATTCAGGACGATACTATATAGATTTTGAGGAATTAGTAAAAAATACTAATGACAAAGAAAGTAAAGAAGTCCTGACAAGAAAAGTCCCATTCAGTCCAATGACTTTAGATGAAATGGAAATGTTGGCAAATCAATACGTCTCTCCAAAATCTAAATCTATATTTCTCGATAACCACACTATATCAAGTTTAGTAAATGCTGCTTGCGCAGCACCCTCCACTGGTAACGATCAACCCTGGAAATGGCTTTACAAGGATAGTACACTATTCTTATTTCACGATGAATACAGATCTAGTTCATTTGGAGATTTTCAGAAGATAGCAAGTTTTATCACCTTAGGGTCTGCCTATGAAAATCTTTACATTCATGCAAAAAGCAAGTTTGGTATTGAGCCTGAGTATGATTTTTTTCCAATCAGTTCAAATCAAAGACTAGTTGCCGCCATTAATTTTAAAGCCAGTGAGGAAAATTGTGACCAACTTCTTGATATCAAAAAACTTGATGCTGCAATTTTAAAAAGGCATACCAATAGAAATTCATCAATTAAAGTGAATATAGAGCAAAGTCAACTTGACAAATTAAAGTACTATGCAGAGTCAATTGATGGAGCCAAATTGCAATGGATTACAGACGAGAAGGATTTTACTAAACTAGGTAAAATTATTGGAGCTTGTGACCGTATGCGCATTTTCAATGACGAAGGCCATATTGATTTTGCTCAAAGAGAGATGCGATGGACAGAAGAAGAGGCAGAAGAATCTAGGGATGGTATTTTTATAAAAACACTTGGACTGAATGAGTCTCAACTAGCAGCTCTGAAAGTAATCAAAAACCACGATGTAATTAAGGGGCTCAGAGAATTAGGAGGTGGTAAAGCTTTCGAAGTATTGGCGAATCGAAGCTTAGTTAATGCATCTGCTATGTGTTATATAACTTTGCCTGAGTATAGTTTAAAAAGTTTTTTTGAAGGAGGGCGTTCAATGGAACGTTTTTGGCTGTTGGCAACAGATTTGGGATTTGCAATACACCCATTAATTTCACCACTTTATTTATTCCCAAGAGTTTTACATGCTAATGCAGAAGGGATTTCAGACAAAGATGCGGAAGAATTAATTGAATTGAGAAAAGAATTCAAAAAAATATTTGATGCTAAAGATGATGTTGCTGAAGTATTTATCACTAAAATTGCAGTTGCTGAAGAACCGATCTTAAAAACTTTGAGATTACCAATCGAAGAGGTGTTATTTTTTAATTAGTCAACAAAGTGGGTGTTTTATATTTGAGTGCAAAGAAAACCGAACTTAGTTAATACAGTATATTAAATGAAAAAAATAATTTACGCGTTAATTCTATTTCAAATATTTATCAGTGGTTCTGTTTTTTCGCAAAAGACATTAATTTTTAAAGGGCAAAACGTAATTATTGGTCAGCAAATTGCAATATTTGAAGACACCTCCAATCAGCTTGATATTGAAGCAATTCGAAATATTTCTGGTTTTGTAACATCAACCGGCCAAACCCCGAATTTACAATTAAGTAAATCAGATTTTTGGCTTAAATTCAATATTAAAAATGCCACTCAAAATGAGCTGCTTTTACTTGAAATAGAATATCCAACCCTACAGCTTTGTGAATTTTATTATCCAGAAAATGGAAAATATAGGGTAGTGACAGCTAGTGACCGAACTAATTTCAAAGATAGAAAGTATAAACATCAAAATTTTATTTTTGATATCCACTTACCTCAAGATAGCGTTGCAACCTTCTTCATTAGAGTAAGAAGTAGCGAGCAGATGGTGTTACCATTAATTTTGGGATCGCCCCAAAAAATCAGTGAGTCCTTACTTACCAAGGACTTACTTTGGGGTATATTTGTAGGTATATTAATTGTAATGATATTGTACAATTTTTTTGTATTTATGTCTACTAAGGATATTGATTATCTTTATTACGTACTCTACATTACTTTCATAGGTTTAACACAAACCTCCTTATCTGGCTATACCTATCGATACATTTTTTATGACACACCAGAGTTGTTTCATAAAGGGATAATTATCTTCCCTGCATTGGCAGGTATTTTTGCCATATTTTTTATCAAAAACTTTCTTCATACCAAAGACAGTGCACCACGCCTTGATAAACTTTTATCTGTTGGTTTAGTACTCTATTCAATTGCAATTATATTTCGTATTTCAGGCTATGATCATGCGGCCTATAGAATGATTGATATATCTGCACTTTTCTCTACTATTATTACCTATATAGTATCAATCAAAAGAGTTTATAACGGATATCGACCTGCAAAGTTTTTTTTGGTAGCCTGGACATTGTTTATGACAGGAATAATTTTGTTTGTGTTAAGAAATCTGGGTATTCTTGAACATAACAATTTTACAAATAACACCATGCAATTGGGAGTTTCGCTTGAGGTTACATTGCTTTCGATAGCGTTGGCAGATAAGTTTAATATCCTTAAGAAGGAAAAAGAACAATCGCAATTGGCTACATTGAATGCAATCAGAGAAAATGAAAAAATTGTACGCGAGCAAAATGTGATGCTGGAAAAAATGGTAGCCGAAAGAACCGCAGAGTTAGAGGAAACAAACGAAGATTTAAGCGTCACTTTAGAAGATTTGAAACAAGCCCAATCACAACTTGTTGAAGCAGAGAAAATGGCCTCCTTGGGTCAATTAACTGCAGGTATTGCTCATGAAATTAATAACCCTATCAATTTCGTTACAAGCAATGTGGCTCCCCTTAAGCGAGATGTCGGAATGGTATTTGATACGATAGAATTTATCGAAACCATAAGTTTTGAAGATATCTCGGATGAGCAAAAACGAAAGAAAATAGAAGCATTTAAGGAGGACTTAGACTATGATTACCTTAAGATTGAAATTAATCACCTTTTGAATGGAATTTATGAAGGATCATCACGTACAGCCGAAATAGTTAAAGGGCTTAGGATTTTCTCTCGTGTAGATGAGAACGACCTGAAGAAGGCAGATATCAATGAAGGTCTTGATTCTACGCTGATTATAGTAAATAATTTGCTGAACAGCACAATAAAAATTATTAAAGAGTACACTGATCCGATGCCACTCATTGAGTGTTATCCGGGTAAGCTAAATCAAGTCTTTTTAAATATTATGAGTAATGCTATCCATGCTATTCGCAAAAAGCATGGCGAAAGTGGAAACGGAATTATTACTATCCGCACCAAGGCTTTGGAAAAGTACATAACCGTAGAGATACTGGATAATGGGGTAGGGATGGATGAAGTAACTCAGCATAAAATTTATGAGCCATTTTTTACAACCAAAGATGTAGGCGAAGGAACAGGTTTGGGAATGTCTATTGTGTACAATACAATCAAAAAACACAACGGTACTATCAAATTGGTTTCAAAACTAGGAGAAGGAACTTCATTTTTAATACAATTACCCATTATCTTCGACGCAGAAAATATAATATGATTTAGTTATTTTGTGCAACAAACTATCCAATTTTGAAAGTAAAAATTCTATACATTGATGATGAACCAAACAACCTAATCAGTTTTAAGGCTGCTTTTCGGATTCACTTTGATATCTTCACCGCCACTGTTCCTACCGAAGCGGTAATGCATATGATTGCCCATCCTGATATAAAGATTATTTTTTGCGATCAAAGGATGCCAGATATTTCCGGCGTTGACTTATTGGAACAACTAAAAAGCCTTTTCCCGCTTCCTGTAAGAATTATGATAACTGGTTATGCTGATATTGACTCTGTAATTGGCGCAATTAACAAAGGAAGTATTTTTCAGTACATTAAAAAACCCTGGAAGGAAGATGATGTTTTGTTTGCAATAGAAGAAGCATTGAAATTTTACAATAACAGTTCAATGCTTACACTGAAGAATCAGGAACTTAAAAATGCCTATAGTGAATTGGATAAGTTTGCTTACAGTGTTAGTCATGATATCAGAGGTCCTTTGGCAGGCATGTTAACAGGTATAGATTATCTTCAACATTCTAATGATATTGACGAAATCAAAGATTTAATGACGACAATGAAGAAATCATTGTTGCAATTAGACGATTATATTATTGCCATGCATCAATATTATAATCAGCAAAAAGGTCAGGTTTCTATTTTTCCAATTGATTTTTCAAAATTGGTACAGGAAAATAAAAATATATATTCCATTTTTGCAAATGCACAGAAAATAGACTTTGAATCACATGTTAGTCAAACGGAAGCGTTTGATAGCGACCTTATTTCTATAAAGCTGATTATCAATAATTTATTATCAAATGCTTTTAAGTACCAAAGAGTAGAGGAGGAGAATAAGAAAGTTAAATTAATAATTGACGTAAAAAATGGCATTGCCACAATTACTGTTGAAGACAACGGAATTGGAATGAAAGAAGATGATATTGACAAGATTTTCGACCTTCATTTCAGATCTGCATCTCAAAAAGTTGGTTTTGGCTTTGGGCTTTACAACTTAAAGGGAGCCTTGGTTAAACTAAGTGGACAAATTGACGTGCAATCCAAAATTGGTATTGGATCAACATTTAAAGTAACCCTATCAAGTTTGTAAATTTACTAGGAAAGTAGTTTTTGTCTTAAGAGAAACTCTAATTGCTCATTTGAGGTACTAAGATTTTCATTCATTTCCTTAATCTTAAGTTGCTCCTTGAAGGCTTCATGTGCACGATTAATAGTCATCTCAAGTTCATTTTCATCCCATGGTTTGGTTAGGTAATGGAAAATCTTTCCCTTATTAATAGCATCAACTACAGCAGCCATATCGGTATAACCCGTTAATAATATCCTCATAGTATCGGGATATTTTATAAGCACTTTTTCTAAAAACTCCACACCAGTCATATTGGGCATTCTCTGGTCGGTTATTATAATTTCGATATTATTCTTCTCAAGAATTTTCATTGCCTCATCACCACTGATAGCCGTATGTACCTTATACTTGATACGAAAAGTTGCTTTAAAGCTTATCAGGTTGTTCTCTTCATCATCAACATAAAGAATCACAATTTTGCTCTCGGACATTTTTAGTGTTTTGGTTAAAGTTGATGAATTTAAAATAGTCGTTTAGACAAAGATAAAACACAAATGTAAGTTTGCATCCTTAAGTTCCATTTTTTTTACAAAAAACATAAATTACTGGCACCTGTTTCTTTAAAAAAAATATCACTGAAAATGCATACAAGATGTCACTTTTACTATTAACTTTGTTAATCAGGCTATGATAAAGTAAATATAAAATTAATTGCAATTAATGAAAAACATCCTTCTTATAGATGATGATGAGATTATCCAGAAAGTCCTCATCAAAATCTTACAACAGCATGGTTATAATGTTGTTTTCGGAATAGACGGTAGAGAGGGTTTATCAAAGCTGGATTCTATGAAGTTTGATCTGGTAATTACAGATATTATGATGCCATACCTTAATGGTTTCGAATTAATTCAGGAATTAAAAAAACATCCCAATACAATAAACTCCAAAGTCGTAGTGATATCATCCATTACCCACGAAGCCTCTATTAAGGATAGTATGAATTTAGGTGTCGATTTCTATATTCCTAAACCCATAGTTATTGACAATTTTATTGAGCAAATAAAGGAACTACTTAAATAACCATCTTTTAGTCAGGTAATGATATTTACTTTCAAAACGGCAGAGAAAATAATTGGCTTTTATAAACACCTGATTGGAAAACCCTTCAAGTCCAGTATTTCAGGACTTGAAATCATTAATATAGTTATTGCACCCGAAGACGATGGAAAGTTTGAAGTTTTCATTGAAGAAATGCAGACTACAACTGACTACAATAAGGCACTCTCTGTTACCGGATATAATCCTAATAGAGTAAAACTGGTGTTAATGGCATCACACACCCAGGCTCCCGATATTCGTGTAAATCAGGAGTTAGACCAATATCTTCGCCGAAATCATATGGAAAGGGTTTATCTTAACCCTTATTATTTCGAAGATTAACACCTTTCATGTCTGATACCAACAGTACTTCTATTTAGTCAACTATCCCATTTCTTCCACTACGTTGCGTCGCACACCTCAAGTATTGACATTTCTTCAACTTTTCATTCCTTTCTTAAGATAGAAAATTTAGCTGAAAGCCTTATTGAGAAAGGATTTTAGCGCAATAGAACATGTTTTGCGCAATTAATTGAAAATAAATTTGGTAAATAAGAATAACCGCTTACCTTTGCACTCCCAACGACGAAAAGGAGG
>JAZKDB010000002.1:0-718111 GCA_040387755.1 Bacteroidota bacterium
TTTTTTTGTTTTAATCCTGTCTTGTGATACCGATGATACTTATTTTAAAACCCTTATCTCACTCGACAAGGTTTTTTTTGTTAGTGTGTGCATAATAGCATCTTGTTCTACACGTCCAGTAGTCCCCCTGATACAAGTGATTTTCTGTTTGACAAAAGCTGATTATTTTATGCTGAAATCAATCAGAAATAACTAATCACCTCTTACAATATTTGTCGTCAATATATAAGTGACAAAAAATATTATTTTTAATAATACATTGTGTTTTCTGTTGATTTAATATACTTACTTCGTTATTTGTTTTATCAATGGTATTGAAAGATTTGCACAATTTTGTATCTTCGGTATTCACCATCTGATTTATTGATTGACACATTTAAAGTTACTGCTTAAGATCTATTTTTTGTTGCTTGGTTTCTTTTCTTTTTTCAGATTATTCGTCTTAGGATACAATTTTGCAGCAATTGATTCTGTGACTGAAAGTAAAATAAACTTGTTGCTTCAAGCTTTTTTTATTGGTTTTAGATTTGATACTGTTATAATTTGTTCTATACTTTCATTAATAGTGCTTTCTGGTGGAGTACTTTATGTATTAAATTATTTTAAACCATTATTTTTAAAGCTTGCTTTCCTCTATGTTTCAGTTCTTTCTTCCATTTCATTTTTATTATGTTCTATAGACATTCCTTTTTTTGGCTATTTTGGAAGGAGACTGAATGATAATTTGCTTTTATGGAACAATGCTGGTGGGATGGGAATAAAAATGATATTTACTGAGCCCAAATTTTATTCTTTTCTTTTCCTTTTTCTGACAGTTTTATTTTTGTTTTTATTGATTCTGAAGAAAATTCTAAATGAGTTTTCAAATGCGCTTCCTGATATTCCAAGGGTAAGATTTAGGACATCTGCTATTCCTGTTATACTTATTTTCTCATTGATTTTTATTGGTATAAGGGGGCGTATAGCTGACAAATCTCCGATTATTGCAGGCTCGGCTTTCTTCTGTTCCTATCCTTTTTTGAATCAGTTGGGTTTAAATCCGGTTTATACATTTTCAAGGAGTATGTTAGACCATTTTAAACCAGAGTACAAAAAACTGCACTGGATAAATGACAATGAGGCTTTTGAAATTATCAACAATACTCAGTTTGGACATTTTAAGCAACCGATTTCTTCCACCAGTATTTCCAGAATGCAACATTCATTACCAAAGTATGAGAATAGCAATGTTGTCATCATTATAATGGAAAGTCTTGCTGCCCATCGAATGAAGAGATATGGAAACCAATGGAATTTTACCCCTTTTTTGGATAGTCTTGCGGAAAGGAGTTGGAGTTTTGACAATACTTTTAGTTCAGGTATACATACTTTCAACGGAATTTATTCCACTCTGTTTGCTCATCCTGCACTAATGAATAAACATACTATGGATTTGGTCAGTATTCCCAAAATGTCCGGATTGTCAAATCATTTGGCTGCAAAGGGGTATCAAACTGTTTTCTTTACTACTCACGATGAATTGTTTGATAACATGAGTGGATTTTTATTGGCGAATGATTTCAAGACAATAATTGGGCAGAAAGATTATCCTCGTTCTGAAGTAAAAAGTACTCTGGGTGTACCCGACGAATTCATGTTTCGCTTTGCAATTTCACGTTTGAACAAGCTGGCTTCAAATCGCAAACCTTTTTTGGCGACTTTTATGACAGGCTCAAATCACGACCCACATATCATTCCTGAAAATACCGGCTTTATCAAAAGAAATGAGGACAAAGCAATTGCAGTAATTGAGTATGCAGATTGGTCAATCCAAAAATTTATGTCTTATGCTTCAGGTCAAAGCTGGTATGCCAATTCCATCTTTGTCTTTGTTGCAGATCATGGTGTTCCTTTATGGAATGACCCCTATGAAGTCCCCTTTAGCTATCATCGTATTCCTTTTTTCATCTATTCGCCACTTAACCGAAAAGGTGAGTCGTTTAGCAAATTATCTTTGCAAAGTGATGTATTCCCAACTATAATGGGATTGGTTTCAAAGGATTATAAGAATAATACTTTGGGCATTGACCTATTCACAGAAAATCACCCCAATATTGTTTTCTCTTCAGACGATGTTTTGGCTTGCATGAATGATTCTTTATTATTTATTCATCGAAAGGATAGACCTGGTAGTATTTATAAGTACAAAAATCTGGATAAAACAGATTATGCTCAGTCAATGCCAATTGAAGCAAGTTTAATGTCAAAAATTGCGTTTTCCTGGCTTCAGGTTTCACAAAGCATCATTTCCGAATAATTACAGAATATTTATTCATTGAAAATGCTTGAATAAATAGATTTTGTAGCAAAAGAGTCTCGGTGGATTAGCTTATCTTAGCTTTCAATTACACTTCACTACCTATGAACTATCTCGGCCATGCTGTTTTGTCCTTTCGAAACCCGGAAATTTTATGTGGAAACATGATGGGAGATTTTGTAAAAGGGACTCAGGCCAACATGGATATCTTTCCGGAAGGAATAAAAAAAGGTCTCATTTTGCATCGCCATATTGATACTTATACAGACCAACACGAAGCTATTCGTGAAGCAAAAAAAATCTTCAGGCCAAAATACGGATTATTTTCCGGTGCAGTGGTAGACACTTTAATGGATCATTTTGTGGCCAACGACTCATTGTTATTTGCAAATGAGGATACGCTTACTTATTTTGTGCAGGAGGTTTACGGGCAGTTAAGTGAACAAAGCGATCATTTCCCTGAAGCTTTTGTTCCTTATTATCAAAGTATGATTCGGCACAATTGGTTGTTTCATTACCGACATGAGAAAGGGGTTCAGCAATCCCTTCAAGGATTGTTGCGAAAGGCTAAACGAATTGATGAAGTGGACACTGCGTTTATACTTTTAAAGAACCATAAAAGTGAATTGCAACAGTACTATGATGTGTTTATGAAAGACATAATTTCTTTTGTTAAAATTGAAATGGAAAACCATTGAACTAAATGTCAAACTTATATTTGCAGCTATTGATTTTAGGAACTTAGAATGAACATTATTTTGAAAAGAACAGCTACACTAACCTTATTATTGTCCCTAATACTACTGGCTTGTCAGTCCGGTACTGAAAAGGTTGTTGCAAAACCAAATTTTGCTTTACCACCAATCGAGATGGGAGCCATTCAATTAACTTATACAGATACAAATAGTGCAGAATGGAAGCTTATTGCTAAAAGATTGGATTCTTTTTATAACATTCAGGCACGTGCAGGATTTAATGGTAGTGTATTGATTGGTTATAAAGGAAAGATTCTTTATGAAAAATATGTAGGCTATGCTAACAGAAGTATGGGTATGCCCTTAAGTTCAGAAAATTCTGTCCAATTAGCTTCTGTCTCCAAGACTTTTACAGGTGCTGCCATACTGTATCTATACCAAAACAAGTATTTGGATATAGATAAGCCAGTTACAGATTACATAAGGAACTTTCCATATGCTGATGTTACTGTAAGAATGCTACTCAATCACCGCTCTGGCGTACCCGATTATACGCATTGGGTGCCAGTTTATCGAAAAAGTAATGCTCCAATCTATAATGATGAGGTGTTGCAGTTGATGGCAAAGCACAAGCCTCGTATAGACTTTAAGGCCAATTCCCGTTTCAAATACTGTAATACCAATTATTTGATACTAGCCAGTATAATAGAAGAAGTGACAGAGATGAGTTATGATGCATTTTTATCTCAATATATTTTTCAACCTTTGGGGATGAAGAACAGTTTTGTTTATGACCCTGCAAAAGGTCTACCTAAATCTGCTACAATCAGTTATTTGGGTGGCTATGTACCTAATCCGGTTACTTTTTCGGATGGGGTATATGGTGATAAGGGAATCTACAGTACAGTAGAAGACATGTATCGTTGGGATCAATCTTTTTACCAGAATAAATTTTTAAGCAATGAAACATTGGAGCTGGCATACGGTCCATGTTCTTTCGAAAGACCAGGCGTTAAGAATTATGGTTTAGGATGGCGAATGCTATGCTATCCTGATGGCTATAAAATCATTTATCATAATGGTTGGTGGCATGGCAATAACACCTGCTTTTATCGTTTTATCAAAGATAACTTTACCATAATTGTGTTGGGCAATAAATTGTCAAATGCAATTTACCGTCAACCACCCGTTCTTTATAGCATTGTCAAAAATGCCGATTCTGTATCTGGCTTTGATGACGGAGAAGAGTAGCGTCATTTTTTAAATTACTTATAGTATGACTAAATATTGCAAAATAGTATTGATGTTATTACTGTCTTCTAAACAGATTTTTGCGCAAAAAGACGGAAAGGATAGTGTATTTGTTGCCCTCCGAGACGGAAGAGTTATGGCAATTCACGAGGTTAAAAAAGACGAAAATTTATACACTATTGCGCAACAGTATACAGTACCTGCTGTGGTTTTGAGCCAAAATAATGATGTTTCCTTTTATGAAACTCTGGAACCCAAACGTAAATTGTATATCCCAATGGGAACTTATAATTTTTTGAAAACAAAACCAGCTGATTTCAAAAGTTATAAACCTTTGTATTTTAAATCCCAAGCCGAAGAGAGTTATTCTTTGCTCAGTTCAGGTTTAGGAGTACCTGAAGAAATGCTTTTGGGTTGGAATAACAGCATAGAAATATCCAAATTACGCAATGGGATTGTAGCAATGGGTTGGATACTATACCAGTCGCCGGAAGCACCTCAAGCAAATGAGGTTGGTATCAATCCTATTGGAGTGGCTCCAACTGCTCAATTAGCACCTTCGGCCACAGTTGTAAAAAAAGATACGGTAAAGGGACCTCCTTCAGAACTGGAGTTGCAGTTTAATTATCAAACGTCAAATGGCCAGTTTCTGGATTCGCTTGATGGAATGGTGGTGTTTTTTAAGCCCCAGACAACTATCAACAGTAAATTAATGTATGCTTTTAGTAATGATATTGCAAAAGGCAGAGTAATAAAAGTGGTAAATCCTTCTAACGGCAAGTTTGTGTATGCCAAAATTATCGGTTCTCTGCCAACAACGAAGCAATATTTGAATGCCAAAATAGGACTAGATGGCAGAGCCCGGACAGAATTGGAAACCAGAGAGATAAAATTATGGTGTAGTTTCTTCTTAAAATATTGATTTCTTCTGTGAAAACTCGTTTTTCTTTGTGAAACGCCATTTATAATTTGTAAAAAAAAGAAATAGAAATTATACTGAAAATGTATTAGGACACAATGTCCTCCTTGGCATAGTTTTTGAAACAGTTGGAAAGAAAATATTAACCAATTAAATTTTATGATTTCTATTCTAATTGTTGGGGCCGGAAAAAGTTCGACTTATCTGATTGAAGCTTTGCTAAAGAACACTCAAAAGAGAACAAAAAAATGGGACGTTGTAATAGCAGATAATGATGAATTAAACCTAAAAGCCAAAACGATCAACTATCCTGATGCTAAGACTGTTGTACTTGATATTAATAACACAGTTCAAAGACAAAAGTTAGTCAAAAATGCGGATTTAGTGGTTTCCTTGATGCCCCCACATCTACATATTTTATTGGCATTAGACTGTTTACAGTTCAAAAAAAATCTGATTACGTCCTCCTATGCATCTGAAGAAATGCGTGCTCTTAACCAAAGAGTAAAAGAAGCTGGTTTGATGTTTATGTGCGAAATGGGGCTTGATCCTGGTATAGACCATATGACAGCCAGCAGTATTTTTGATAGTATTCGTCGGGTTGTATCCGATATTACTTCTTTCAAATCTTATTGCGGTGGTCTTATTGCACCCGAAAGTGACAACAATCCCTGGCACTATAAATTTAGCTGGAATCCCAAAAATATAATTAATGCTGGCAAAGACGGTGCTCATTATTTGCAGAATGGGGAAAAAATTCATGTTCCATACAAACAACTATTTTCTCATAACGAGACAATTTATTGTAAAGGCGTAGGTGATTTGGCTTACTATGCAAACAGAGATTCGCTCAGTTATATTGATTTGTATAATTTGAATGAATCTAAAGATTTCATGAGGGCCACATTACGTCATCCTGATTTTTGTAAGGGTTGGGATGCCGCCATAAAAATGGGGATTACCGATACTGAAAGAAATATAGACACCACCAATCTTAGCTTTAAATCCTGGATAAGCGACTTAATAGGGTATAACGAAAGCAATATCTCTGTTGAGGAGTTTGCCTGGAAAAAAATAGACTTACAGGATGATAACGTTAAAAATATGATTGTTTGGTTGGGTATTTTCTCAGATGAATTAATCAATAAAGGCAACATCAGTTCAGGAGATATTTTATTAGAAATATTGAATGAAAAGTGGAAAATGGAGGAGGAGGACAAAGATATGGTAGTGATGCAGCATGAAATTGAATATATGCACAGAGGTATCTCCCACAAATTAGTGAGTAGTATGGTGGTAAAAGGTGAGGACAGCAATTTTTCGGCAATGGCAAAAACAGTAGGTATGCCCATGGCTATTCTTGCAGAATTGGTGATGAATAAAGTGGTAAAGGCTCCTACAGGAGTATTAATACCCACTATGCCAGAAATTTACCGACCAATACTCATTAGATTAGAAAAGTATGGTATCGTATTTACCGAAACTACCAGTTAGTCAATTATTGACTCAATTTTATTGATGATTAAAATTATTGTATCGGCCTTCTGTTTGGATTCAAACTGAAGGCCGTTTAGCTTTGCACCACTATATCCCATTCCATTTGTTTTGCGGATATCTGACAGAAAAACCCCGGGATTGACAAGGAATTCCGCCTTGGCACAGAGCAGATTTTTGCTTTTTATATCTGCCACAAGATATTCATTACCATCTTTGATAAAATAATGATTTAAATAATAGCTGACAGAATTTTTAGGAATTGTTTCGAGGGCTTCCCTAATGGCCTTTTTATAAATAACTGTATTGTAATCTTTTTCATTCAATACAGGGTTTGCATTCCGACAAACTTTTTGATGAGAACATGCGAAAAAAAACAGGGACATTGATAATAATGCCCCTGTTTGGAATTGGTATTTAAATCTCATTTAAGGTAAGTTTTAGCCCATTTCAGGATACATCACGAATCCACTCATGAATTCGTTTACTTCTCCTTTAACGGTCGCTATAACAGTTTCATTGTCCGGATTGGTCAAAACTTTATCCAGCCAGTTAACGACCTGTGCCATATCGTTTTCTTTTAATCCTCTGGTGGTAATGGCTGGCACACCAACACGTATTCCAGATGTTACAAATGGTGATTTGTCATCAAAAGGAACCATGTTTTTGTTCAATGTAATATCCGCTTTAACCAAAGTGTTTTCTGCCTTTTTACCCGAAATGTCTTTATTTCTGAGGTCAATTAGCAGCAGATGATTGTCTGTGCCGCCTGAGATGATATTGTAACCTTTGGCCAGAAAAGCTTCGGCTGCAGCTTGTGCATTACGTTGCATCTGTACGGCATAGGTTTTGAATTCGTCTTGCAAAATTTCAAAGAAAGAAACTGCTTTTGCTGCAATAACGTGCTCCAATGGACCGCCCTGAATACCAGGAAAAACTGCTAAATCCAACAATTGGCTCAACATACGTGTTTCGCCTTTTGGGCCTACTGCTCCCCAATTGTTTTCAAAATCTTTTTTCATCATGATGATACCGCCACGTGGTCCACGAAGGGTTTTGTGGGTGGTGGATGTAACAAAATGACAATGATCGAAAGGAGAATTTAATAAGCCTGCAGCAATCATCCCTGCAGGATGAGCGATATCTGCCAATACCATTGCGCCTACTTTATCAGCAGTAGCGCGGATGCGGGCATAATCCCAGTCGCGGCTGTAAGCGGATGCACCACAAATGATTAAACGTGGTTTTACTTCCAGCGCTTTTTGTTCCATCGCATCATAATCCACCAATCCATCTTCGGCACGAACACCATAATGATGGGCATTGTATATTTTACCAGAATAAGTAACCGGCGAACCATGGGTAAGATGGCCACCCATACTCAGGTCTAATCCTAAAATAGTATCACCTGGCTTTAACACAGCAAACATTACAGCGGTATTTGCCTGAGCACCACTATGAGGTTGCACGTTTACATAATCTACTCCAAACACAGCTTTTGCACGGTCAATTGCCAATTGCTCACTTTTATCCACTACTTCGCAACCACCGTAATAACGTTTGCCGGGATATCCTTCGGCATATTTATTGGTCATTACATTACCCATTGCCTGCATTACCTGCAAGCTGGTAAAATTTTCAGAAGCGATTAATTCCAGGCCTCTGCGCTGGCGTTCCAATTCCTCACGAATGAGGCCGAATATTTCTTTGTCGTGTGTCATAAATCGATTTCTTTGCGGTGGCTAAAGTACTGCAAAATCTGCTATTTGCTGCATAGCCTTTGTAATTAATTGTATGCTTTTTGTTGATGATAACACGGCTAAAAGAACAAGCCTTTTAACTGTGTACAATGGTATTTACCAAGGTTTTGGCCACCCGGCTACCCAGTGCTACGCCCATTCCACCCATACGGAATGCACCATAGACTCTTGGCGAAAAGGCCTTGACTACAGGTGTTTTGGTATTTCCAAAGGCCATAATGCCCGACCATCGCTGTTCTATCTCAAATTTTGTATCGGGTAAAATAACACTTCTCAGGATTTTATCCAGCTTGTGTTGTATTGCATCATTTAGTTTCAGTTCTGTTGTTCTTTCTGTCTCAAAATCCAGATTTCGTCCGCCACCAAACAAAACCCTGTTGTCTATGGCGCGGAAATAATAATAGCCATCATCCATATGGAAAATCCCTTTGAACTTTAGTGCAGCAATGGGTTTGGTGATGAGTACTTGTCCACGTCCCGGAATAACTTCTTCATTGGGTAGCAGTTGAGGAGTAAATGCATTGGTGCAGATGTACAGATGTCTACAGCGTAATGCCCACTGCTCTTTGCGCAGACCATCCGGAACAAAAACAAGCACTTCATTTTCTTTTTCTTCAAAATGACTGACTGCTGTGTTGGTTTTGATTTCGATATTGTTTTCCAGCGCAAGGTCGCTCAGTGCACGAAGCATTTTTCCGGTATTTAACTCTCCTTCGCAACAGTTTTCTATCAGGGCTTTGGTATAATCTGCAGAAAAACCAAAGTCGGTAATACGTTCATTTGCCAGACGAAAGGCTGCTTTGCCTGTAACAGAAGACAGCAATTGATTTAAATATTCCAGTTGCTCCAAGGCCTCAATTTTAGAAGCATCAATCAATTCGTGACTGCCATTTTCGGCATAGCCTATTTTGTTATCCCCAAGTCTGTGTCTTAATATTTCAAGGCCTTCTTTTCGTGCTTCAAAAAGAGCTATGACTTCATCTGTTGGTGTTGTTTTCAAATCGGCCAATAACTCTGTAACACTACCCATGCAGGCAAAACCGGCATTACGAGAACTGGCACCTGTGCTCATCATGCCGCGCTCCAAAATCAGGATTCTTTCTTTGGGGAATTTTGCTCTGAGCTCCAAAGCAACACTCATACCAACAATGCCCGCACCGATGACGATGTGGGCATATTGTGTAAAAGATTGTTGCTCCCAATAACTGAACATAGGCTTGTTATTGAATAACTAAACGCAAAGAGTCCTGTTCCAGTTTGGTGGCCATCAGGTTTGCCCAATTGATTAAGGTATTCGCCTCTTCTTTGGTGAGTTTGGCATCTTTATGTATCCAGGTGTAGCTTTCCAAAGGCATTTCACCATCGGTTACTTCTCCTGCTATTTCATTAAACTTCTTAATCTTACGCTTCATTTTATAAGCACCAAATTCTGAGAAATTCAGTTCGTCTTTACCTTCGTCGATATGATGATTGAGCCACCATGAAACAGGCTGGATGCTGGCATACCAGGGATAATTGGTGTTGTTGCTGTGGCAATCATAACAAGCCTTACGCAGTATAATGGAAACATCATCGGGCACATTCATTGTTACGCCAATATCATTGGGCTGACTGGTAGTGCTTTTGTTTTTTGTCGGTTGGATAAACTGTATGATTACCAAGACCACTAAGAGGCCAATGAAGATTTTTTTAATCATTATTTTGTGTTTTTGTGTGGCAAATTTAATCTTTAAAGGATTCAAATAATTTTTGTTGTGGTAAAATTAAAATGACTATTTCTTCTTTGCTTTTAGCTAAATGATATATTTGCGCATCAAACTATAAGATGGCTGTACAAATAGAAATTATCAATCAATCGCATCACCCGTTGCCCGAATACCAAACCAGCGGTTCGGCAGGGATGGATTTAAGGGCAAACCTCACAGAGAGTATCACTTTGCAACCCATGGAGCGCAAATTAATTCCAACCGGTTTGTTTATTGCTTTGCCTGAAAGCTACGAAGCACAAATTCGTCCACGCAGTGGTTTGTCTATCAAGCGCGGACTTACTTTGGTGAATGCTGTAGGAACAATTGACAGTGATTACCGTGGCGAATTGATGGTGCCCATCATTAACCTGTCGGCAGAAGCACAAACGATAGAAGATGGCGAACGTATTGCCCAGATGGTGATTGCGCGTTACGAGCAGGCTACTTTTTCGTTGGTGGATGTATTGAGTGAAACACAAAGAGGTGCCGGTGGATTTGGTAGCTCGGGTACAAAATAATCTGGGTACATGAAAAAAATCACGATAGCCATAGATGGTTATTCTTCTTGCGGTAAAAGTACGATGGCCAAACAACTGGCTGCCGAGCTGGGCTATATTTTTGTCGATAGCGGGGCTATGTACCGGGCTATCACGCTCTATTTTCTGGAGCATCAGGTGAATACTCATGAGCCGGATAGGGTAGCAGAAGCATTGGCACAAATTCATCTTGGCTTTGCATGGAATACCGAAACGCAACAATCTGACATTTTATTAAACGGCGCAAATGTAGCGGGGCAAATACGCGAAATGCATGTGGCTGCCAAGGTAAGTGAAGTGGCTGCTTTGCCCGCTGTTCGTCATTTTGCAGTAGCGCAACAGCAGAAACTGGGACTTGAAAAGGGTATTGTAATGGATGGAAGGGATATCGGGACTGTTGTTTTTCCGGATGCCGAACTGAAGATATTTGTTACCGCCAGTATTGATGTACGTACCCAAAGGCGTTATGATGAATTGAAATTTAAGAATCCTGGTATCAGTAAAGACGAAGTGCATGAAAACCTGTTGGCCCGCGATTATGTAGACAGCACCCGTGCCGAAAGCCCGCTCAGGCAGGCCGAAGATGCTATCCTGTTGGACAATAGCCATATCAGCCGCGAAGAGCAATTACAAATGGTGCTGAGCTGGGCCAGAAAGAGAATGGGATTGGAGTAGGGGTTTCTATTACCGATTTGTCTTTTCTTGTTTTTGCGATATCAGCATTTTATAAAGGAAACTTTTAAGATGCTCTGCAGTTATTTCCTCTTATTCAATGCAACTAGCATTAGCGAAGATATCAGACACATCGCTACTGCTGCAATAATCATGGGTGTTTCTTTTTGCAGAATGCCAATGATACAATCGCCGATGAACATCACCAAAAAGAAAACATAAGCAATGGTGAGCATTGGCACTGACTTTTTAATTGCAGCAAAGGCAAAAATGAAACCCAGGGCAAACTGCCGCGTAGCCCACATATATAGCAGGTAGTCTACACCCTTGGCCTTGAGGTCTACTGTTTCTACTACCGATTGGGGTGAAAAGAATAAGGATAAACTGACCATTATCTCCATTAATGCAAAAATCCCGGTTACAATGAGTATCCATTTGGGCAATTGTTTCTGAATATCGGTCATCGTTATGTTGCTTTTTTTGTGAGTGGCGATGCAAATTAATTAATAATCTCTCCTTTGTTGTTGTCCAGTTTTTTGCGCCATTGCTGTATGGCTTCGGGTGTTTGTTTTGCCCAATCGCTTAATTCTCCTGTTATCTTTAATGGTGCAAGTGTACGGTAAGAACGGGTAGGATTACCGGGAAATTTTTTGTCGGTGACATTGGGGTCGCTCTCAAAACCAGCCGTGGGCTCTACGATATAGACATGTTCGTCACCTTCTCCCTGAGCTAATGCTGCCGCTAGACCTGCGCCGTCGGGCAGGGCGGTGAAATAAATATGGTTCATCAGTAAATCGGCCTGATAATTGGATTTGTTGCCGGGGGTGAGTAAATCGCCTATCTGCAAAGCGGCCTTTGTGCCATGAAAAAAGGGGCCTTTATCGGTGGGATGGCTAAGGTATGCAGCGGCCAATTCATTATTCTCTTTAGCCTGTTCAGGCTTGTTCAGTTCATTATAGCATTTTGCCATGTTGGTATATAAAGAGGGTAAAGCACTTTTTATAGATTCGTCATCTATACTTAATGCAAAGCTCAGTGATGTCTCCAGCCATTTTAATTTGCCATCGGCATTATGCTGATGCCTTGCTACATAATATGCAGCAAGGTATTTTTCGAAGTCGTTTGTTGCTTCCTCCCATGCCTGAAGGAATATTTTGGCTGCTTCTTCGGGATGATTTTTTTCTTCCATTGCCATGCCCTGAAGGCATAGTCGGACAATGCTGTTGTTGGGGCTGAATTCCATTATATTTTTATTGTCAGTTTTAGGTTTTATTCTATCATTTCAGTAGGGGACAGGGCTAGGTCAGATCGTTGATTTTTTTGCTTATTTCTTTCAATTGTTTAAATGGTATAGAGGCCAAAGTTTCCCTTATATCTTTTACTGTTTCTGTGTGCTTTAAGTTGTTTAGCGGATGGTCTGGTGTTAAAGGCTTGTCGCTGTCTGCTGTAAAGAGGAGCAAGTCGTTAGGTTCGCAAACTAATGTTCTGCACAGCACTTCCAGGTGGTCAAGACGCATGCTTTTTGTGCCACTGCTGAGGATGAGATTGGCTGAATGGGGAGAAATTCCTGCTTTGACCAGAAATGCGTAGGGTCTTGCGATGCCGCGGGCCTTAAATATGGGTGCCAGATTGAATGATAACATAATGATTGTATTAAAAGCTTTGATAAAGATGCTAAAATACAGAAATAACTATATGAAAATACAAATAAGCCTGTCAATTTTTCGGACTGTTCTTTAATTTTCGGAAAGTAATTTGCAAATTTTGGGAACTAATGTTTAAATTCTTGAAGTAAAGTTGATAATTATGGGAACAACTATGCAAGTTCTGGAATTGAAGTTGCAAGTTCCGGAATTGGAGTTGCAAGTTCTGGAATTGGAGTTGCAAGTTCCGGAATTGAAGTTGTAAGTTCCGGAATTGGAGTTGTAAGTTCCGGAATTGGAGTTGCAAGTTTCGGAATTGACTATGCAAGTTCCGGAATGGAGGTTGCAACTACCGGAATCTACTATGCAAGTTTCGGTAATTATTATGCAAAAACTCTAAAGCGGGTCTATTCGATAAACTGTGGGGCGCTGGTTTCTGCATTTTCCAGTGTTATTTCAAAAGGCTTTTTCAATACCCGCTCTGCCGAATATTGTTCGGCAGAGCTAATGAGGTATTAGTTTTTTGCTTCAACGACTGCAAGATTATGAATCAGTTTCCATTCATTGTCTGTATCCAACACAAGTGAATTATAGGATACAAAGTCATTTTCGGAGCTCTCTAAACGGAGTTTGACCATTGCAATGGTTCCGCTATCATCAATGCTTTCTATCATCATTTTTCGGGGCAGACCACCAAAAATGCCTTCTCTGATGTTGGATAGATACTTTTGCTTGTCGATAATGGTAACTCCTGCGCTTCCCATAAAGCCATTATTGCTTACTCTAAAGTCTTTGTGCAAGACTTTGTCTAATAATGCGACATCGCTGTTGTCTCCTCCTTTTACAAAGTTTGTGATGGCCTCTTCTATTTTTGCTTTAACTGACATCGTATGTGTTGGTTTAATGATTTTGGCTGATTGAATTTCGGTAACGTTTTGCAATAATTATTTGTCTGGCAGGGCAATCGAATTTAGATTACTGAAAAGGTCAATTCCATCGAACCGTTTTTCCAGATGTTATTGCCCAGTTCGGCTAATTTTTGACTGTCGTTTTGTGTCACTTTTGCAAAAATGTTGCAGGCGTCGAGTCCTTTTCCTTCGCCATAATAGATACCAAAGCAGCCTGCCGTTTTGGTACGGGATGGTTTTGAGGGGCCAAAGACTACTTCGCCGGCTTCGGTAAAGACAGAGGCGTTTTCCTGAATGATATCGAGGGGTGGAACATCGTCTATCCATATCTCCTGACCCGAAACGCGGGCATGATGAAATGTACGGGTAAAGGGTAAGATGCTGAGAAATGCCTCTGAAGTATGTGGTGCGGCATCGAGATAGAGTTCGAAATGTATTTCTGTATTGTCTGGTGTAGTGAGTTTAAATCCTTTCATGTTTTGAGGTATTTATTAGTTGTTTTTTTGGCTAAAATACAGAATTCAAGCCATAGGTAAATTAGCTCTTCTTTTGATTCCCTCTCTGCTTTATAATGTGTTGGTAAGGATATAGACTTTAGCGTTTAGGATTCCCTCCCCGCAATAAGCGGGATATTCTACCTTCGTCGCCCGCCCCTGCCGGTACGGACTGGGGATGACAGCGTGTGGTGTAGTGATGGATATTGCAACGATTAGCGTATTGTGATAAATATGGAATGGACCTCAGCCCATCCCACTCAAAGGGGTATGAGGATGTAGACTTTAGCGTTTAGGGTTCCCTCCTTCGTCGGGATGACAGCGTGTGGTGTAGTGAGTTTAAATCCTTTCATGTTTTTATTGTTCTTGTATTGGCATTTGGTGATTACCTGTTCTCCTTGTATCTAAAAATTTATCGGTCAATCATGTGCTGTATGGGGCAATTTGCAGGCTTTATACAGTGTCTTTCTATCAGACATGTGTAGCCTCAAAACCGTCTTTTATGGCGGTCTTTAGTACATCTAGGTTGATGTCTTTGAGCTTTTTGAATTTGATACAGTACCCGCTTATGCTGGCTTTGCCGAGGTCTTTGCCATAGGTTTGAGACAGATAGCTTTTATCCTCGATACCCATGATGTAGACCGAGATTCCGCCTGTGTTGGCACTGAGGCCTATCTGGTAAAATTCTCTGGTTTTGCCATCGGCATATTTCATGGTCTGCAGTCCGTAGCCAATATTGGGGTTAGAGACGGTTTTGTTTTCGCTGTTCTTGCCATCCAGAAACCATAGTTTACACCCCGGCTTTAGCCCGGGAATGATGTGGTGCAATTCCTGCATGTCGTTGCGCTTTGCTTCGGGCTGAGTGCCGATATAGTCCCGGATTTGTTCTTGTATGTCCATATAAATTATAGAATTAAGGCTTACTGTATTGCATGCTCAAATCTCGTTTAATTTTTACTTTTCGAGATTGGTTTTTTTTGATCCTTTGGCTTTTATTTTGATTGATGTGATAAGGTAACCAACAGTTTTTCCAGATTGCTTTGCTTCGTGTCTCGCAACCGTCGTTCCTCCTCCGCGCGCCGAAATATAATGTACGTCACTGCGAGGCATGAAGCAGTCTCTTTTTTCGTGGAAGAGGTCTCGAAATTAGTACCGAAATCAATTGATTGTAACTTTTTGCTCGCTCCAATTATAAAAAATTTGAGGATTGTTTCAGATTGCTTTGCTTCGTGCCTCGTAACCGTCGTTCCTCCTCTGCGTACCGAAATAATCGGCATCTTCGACAATGACGTAAGCGTGTTGTTGGGTTGGGCAATTGGAGAGCTGGGTGTTTTTTGTTTTAGATTGCTTTGTCGTCGTTCCTCCTCCGCGCAATGACGTAAGAGTGTTGATGGGTTGGGTAAATGGAGAGCTTCGTGTTTTTTGTTTCAGATTGCTTTGCTTCGTGCCTCGCAACCGTCGTTCCTCCTTCGCGTACCGAAATAATCGGCATCTTCGATAATGACGTAAGCGTGTGTGTCGCCGCAAAGACCAAAACGAACAAAGCCTTCAATATTCTTGAAGGCTTTGTCATTTGTTATTTGCTTGATTAATTATTCTATCACCAGTTTGTTGCTGATGCTGTTTTTGCCGTCGGTAAGGATGCGTACTTCGTAGATGCCTTTGGGGAATTCGCTCCAGTCAAATTCTTTGACAAAACCACCATTGATGAGGGTGATGGATTCGCTGGCGATTTGCTGACCCATTACATTGTAAAAGTAAACGGATACTTCTTTACCATTTACTGCATTGGCTTTTAATATTACACGGCCTTTGCTGGGGTTGGGGAATAACTCAAATCCGGCATTGCGGAAACTTGTTTTGCCAATACTATTGGGTATAAATGGATAAATAGGCGAGGTGTTGCCGCAGCCATTGGCATCGGTAACGGTAACGGTGTAATTACCCGAAGATGTAGGGGTAAAGGTGTTGGCCGTTGCTCCGGGTATCAATACGCCGTTTTTGTACCATTGCCATGCGGTGGCTGTAGGACAGGCTGCGGTAAGTACTCCGCCTGCGGCGGTAATGGTGACAACAGGATTGGGTAATACTTTGATATAGGATGTTCTGGTGTAGCTGGATGTGCCGAGTGCATTGGTACCGATTAGGGTAACAGTATAGTTGCCGGGGCTGGGGTAGGTAATGGTGACTACTTTGGCGCTGGATGTGCTAGGGAAACCTCCGGGGAAAGACCAGTCTATACTGCTGGCATTTTGGGTAGAATCGTAAAAAGTAACGGTCTTGCCGGCACAGATGACGGTATCGTCGGCCTCAAAATCTACAGCAGGGCTCATGCTAATATTGACATTATCAATAAAGAGGGCCTGACCATAATAACCCACGTTTTCGAAGGCTATGAGAATGTCGTTGCCTGCGTAGGGTTTTAAATCAATGCTTTCTTTTCTCCATTTTGAGGAGCTGGGGGTAAAGCGATAATAAATAGCTGATGCGGGAGAGGTAGCCAATGCTGAACCTGATTTGCTGTAAATGGTATTCCAGGTTTGGCCACAGTCGTAAGACAAGGTCACCAAGAGACTGTCCGGATAAGCGTCGGAATAAGGTTGGTAGGCTACATCAAAAGTGAGTTGTGCGTAAGAGACAGTTGATTTCAAGGCCATCATCGGGGTGATGATTTTGTCATGTTTTCCTTCGGCATTGATACCATTGTTGTCGAAAATGATGCATTTTGTAGAAGTTCCGAATCCGCTGGCATCGTCTGTTTGCTCCCATGCACCAATGCTCTTGCTGGATAATTGCCATTTGGCAGGAGGGTAGGTGGTGCCTTCAAAACCTTCGCTCAGCAAGGCTGATGGTCTGTTGGATACTTCGATATAGTTTGTTTTGGTTTTGGTATCTGTACCTGCTGTTCCGGTGATGCTACAGCTGGCATCATAAAGACCTTTGGTATTGTACACTACAACAGGACTGTCGGCTGTAGAAGTGGATGGTGTACCTCCGGGGAAACTCCAGCTAACAGAAGACGCTACGCCATATACTTTTTTGTAATAACGTACGGTGTCGCCGACGCAAATCACTTTTTTGTCGGAAGTGAAATCTACTATTGGTTTGAGGTTGTTGTTGATACCACATTCCCATACTCCGCGGCCATAGGTAGAGATGCGCAATACGGAAGCGGCATCGCCTGTGTTATACAGCATCAGGTTTTTGCCTGAACATACCGAAGGCAGGTTTTGGGTATAATTGGTCCAGGAGGTGGTGCTGTTGTTTTTGCTGTGCAGGAAGTTGCCAGCATATACAAAGAGTCTTTCGTTGGTAGAGTAGTCGTCGTGCAATATTTTGCGGATGTTGAGACCACTGAGGCCTGATCCGGTGATGTTGGTCCAGGTAGCACCTTTATTGGCCGAGCGGTATATAGCTGCTCCGCAGGAAAGGAAAACGACATTGGTGTCTTTTGAACTGGTGACAATACTGGCTGCTGCGGCAGTAGAAACCGGAGTAGTATAGGTGGTGAACACCGGACTGCCGGAAAGTGCTTTATCGCAGCGAACCACTTTGCTGTTGTTGGTAACGAAATAAACAATGTTGCTGTCTGCACGGCAGGATGCTATTTCCAGAATTCTGTCTGTGGCATTGAAGATGCGTGTCCAGCTGGGGCTGGAAGTATTGATGTTGTCGCTGCGCCAAAGGCTGTCTTTGCCCAGAAAGCAGACGTTTGTTTTAGAAGGAACAAATTCGATAGCGGAGTTGTTGGTAGGCGTAAAGGGTGAATTGTAACTTACTTCGCCTGTCATAGGTACGAGTGAGCGGCGTTGGCCATTACCCAAATAATAGACGGTAGAGGCAGTGGCATAATCGAATGCACATTTACTGGTCCAGTCGCCACCACGGTTGGTGCGCCAATCTCCATTATAATATAATTCGCCATTGTCTTGTGTGCCGATGCTCAGCACATCGCGGCTGATGGGGCTTTGTGCGGCCTGATAGATTTCGCAGGCGGCAATACCATCACAACGGGGTATCCATGTGCGGGCGGTGGTGTCTGTACTCAGCCATACTCCTCCATCATTGGCATTATACACTTCCTTATTATAATAAGGATGCCATACAATCTGGTGCATATCGGTATGGCATTCGTCGTACCATGCTGTTCTTTTGTTCCAGGTGGCACCGCCATCTGTGCTGCGCCATACATTATGTGCAATGACTAATAATTCGTTTTTGTTTTCGGGGTTTACGTTGATGTCGAAATTGTAATTGCCTTGTCCACCAGAGCTTGGGTTGGCATCATAACATACCAGACATTGGGTGGAGCTGTTGTATACTGTTGTAAAACTGGTACCTCCGTTAATGGATTTATATACGACGCAATTACCTCTGGTTGTAGCCAGATAAACAATATTGGTATCTGCTTTTGTTACGCCAATTCTTAAGCCTGTATTACCTGATGGAAATGAAAGCCCACTGGTGATTTGTGTCCAGGTACTGCCAAAATCGTTACTGACAAAAAACTCAGTAGATGTTGCAGCATACAGCGTTTTTTTGCTCAATGGTCGGGCATGCATGTCTCTGAATGATCCACCCACTCTGGTTTGTGTCCAGTTGGCACCGGCATCGGTTGTTTTCCAGATACCACTGCTGGTAGCGGCTACCAGTGTTTTATTGTCGTTAGAATCCATCAGTATTTCAACTGCCATTTTGGTGCCTATACCTGTAGTGACAGCAGACCATGTGGCACCTGCATTGGTGGTTTTGTAGATACCATAGCTGTTGCTGTAGTAGTCGGCATCGCCCAGAGAAAGGTAGATGGTGCTGTCGTTGGTGTAGTCAATACAAACGGCAGAGCATGATGTTTGGGGAAGTGTTTCGGTGCCCGAGGTAAATGTCCAGCTTTTGCCGTTATCTGTAGTGGTATAAAGGCCACCGGAGGCACTTACGGCATACATTTTATCTTTTTTGGAGGCGTGGAATTTGAGCTGGCTGACACGACCCAGTCCGTTGACCTGACCACTGGAGTTGATAGGGAAGGGTATAGGGCCTGTATTGATCCATTTGCCTATTGCGGGTTGTGCTATTGCATCTGTGCTTAAGCACAAAACACTGAGCAGTATTAATATATTTCTGAAGGAATAGAATTGCTTCATCTGAATGTTTTTTTATTTGAATGAATGAGCTTGGATTAATGTTGTTGCTGTTCTTTGAAGATCTGAAGGCGTTCCTCAATGCTCAGTATTCTGCCATCGGGCTGCACATAAGGGCGGGTTTGATCATTCCATACCTCGTATTTTTTCACTGCAAAACGCAATTCGTTTTCGGCCGAAATTTTTCTTTGTCTTCTTTTGCCGGGTATTTTTTCACGTTCGGCACGTTCGCCGATTTCTTCATGTTCGCCTTCGGGCTTTTCATGTTTACTCCAATACAGGTCGAATGCTTTTTCTACTTCAAAAAAATTGGCATTGGGGTCGTCCATCATGGATATCCATAGTGGTTTTTGCATGTACTCTTTGTCCGAAACCTTTGCTTTGTTTTGGGC
Source organism: Bacteroidota bacterium (assembly GCA_040387755.1). Taxonomy (GTDB): domain Bacteria; phylum Bacteroidota; class Bacteroidia; order Chitinophagales; family Chitinophagaceae; genus Rurimicrobium. The sequence goes on from JAZKDB010000002.1 coordinate 19,947, forward strand.
CATTGTGCTGAATGCACTCATGAAGAGCAGGAGAAATAGTAATGTGTATTTCATGAAATATGTACTTTAATTTTTTTGTAAAATATTCTTTTTTTTACACATTTACAATAGCGTGTCCATAAGCGGATGGATTGCAAATCTGGCTGTCGGTAGGCGGGTTGGCAATATATTGGATGTGAGATGGGCTTTGAAAAGAATCTGAATGGTGGTAGTATTGTTTATATGCGGATTGCAAATCCGCTTTATCTGTGGTTCGGGATGTTAGCGAAGCGCATTTCAAACAGCTGGATATGCCACGCAGTGATTTAACTCGGCATTGCTCGCACTCGTGGGGGAATTATGTTCTATTCAATTTTGAATTTGGGTTAATTGTAAAAACAAAATATAAATAGGTAATGATTAATATAAATACACTGAAATACGAATATTCTTGACCGATAATTTTATTGAGCACAAGTGCTTTAGTAATAAAAAAACTGCAAACCCACATTAGCTTTAAATAATCGAAGGTTCTTTTTTGCGTTTTATTTTTAAACCTAAGTGCATAAATAAGAACAATAGCCCCAAGCCCGAATCCTAAAATATAATTGGCTACAACCCAATGTTGGATTTTAAATAAGACACCTAAAATTATTATTGAAAAAGCACCATTCAAGAGGTGCCAATATTTTGTTTTTGTAATTGTTCCAGCTTTAATTAGTTGATAAATTGCCAAATAAATTGCAACATTGAGAATAAAATATTCCAATGGGTTATTAAAAAATTCACTTGGCACTAATGGACCAACTAAGTAGGAATAAATATTACCTGCAATACCAATTGCCAAAAGCAGTAAAGTAGTAGTAATTAATGCTTTGTTTTTCATTATCTTTTCATCAGTCCCTCATAATACTCACTCATATCCTTTACCAGTCGCTGATAGGAATATCTTTCCTTGACATATTGCAATCCAGCAATGCCGAAGTCCTGTCTTTTGATTTCGTTTTCGCTGAGTTGTAAAAGACCTTCGCAAAAAGCCTCCATGTTGCCGGGAGGAGTAATAATACCTGTCTGTTGGTGTACTACTGCATCGGCCACACCGCCTACATTGGTGCTGACTACTGGTTTTCCGGCAGCCTGTGCTTCTATGAGCGAAACGGGTGTGCCTTCGTTGTGAGAGGTAAGGGCAACAATATCAAGCCCTGCGAGTACATAATCCATTTCTGTTTGCCAAGAGGTGCAAATAGCCTGAGCCGCTCTTTGCTCTTCGGGAAAGTAAGCATAATCAATGCCTGCCAGTTTCAGTTCCTGCTCGGTTTGGCTGCGCATATCGCCATCGCCAATGATGATGAACCGGAGTTTGTGGTTGCTTGCCGGAATCAGACGGGCAATTGACGCTACAAATAGACTATGATTCTTGACAGGAACGATGCGCCCAATAATACCAATGGCAATTTCGTCTTCTTCAATGAGGTATTTAGTACGGAAAGAGGCTCTTTTTTCTTCTTTATTTTGCTGAAATTTATCCAGATCCAAACCAAGGGGAATGACCCTGATTTTTTCTTCGGGGCAGATTTTGTATATACTGCCCAATTCCTGCTTTTGAATATCACTTATAGCGATAATGCCCGATGATTTACGAGCCAGATAGCGTTCTATTTGTATAAAGGCATTGGTTTTGGCCTTGCCAAAATAGCTGTGGAACACATGGCCGTGAAAAGTGTGTACAATGACCGGTACATTGCAGGCAGAGGCTGCCAAACGTCCGATAGCCCCGGATTTTGCTGCATGTGTATGTACAATATCCGGTTTGTAGTCTTTAATGAGTTTCTTAATATCGTTGTATGCCCGGCGATCATCGGCAATATTAATTGCCCGTTTCATACTGGGAACCACTACTGGCTCGATACCCAGATTTTCGGCAAGGTGCATGGCATCCTGTTCGTGATCGTCTTTACCCCCGATGACCAGCATTGTTTCGTATTCGGGCGCCATATACCTGCTGAGGTAAGTGGCATTGAGCGAAGGTCCGCCAATAATGAGCCTATTGAGTATTCGTAAAATTCGGGGCATAGGCTTTAAGCAATATATTTTTTCCACCAATATTGAAATACAATCAGCGCCCAGATGGTAGCATGGCTATCTTCGGGGTTGTTGCTTTTCAATTTCAGCTTTAGTTGTTCGATATTTTCTACATTAAAAATTGCCTGTTGGGCAACGAAGTTTTTCTCCAGTAAATCGTCATTGATAAGGCTCCAGAGTTCGTTGCGGAACCAGTCCAGAATAGGTATTTCGAAACCATGTTTCGGTCTGTTGTACAATTCGGCGGGCAGCATGTCTCTGAAGGCATCCTGAACGATTTTCTTTTTCATACTGCCATCGATTTTGTAGTTGGCAGGTAATCCAAAAGCAAAATCGACTACACGCTTGTCCAGGAAAGGGCTGCGTACTTCGATACTGTTGGCCATACTCATCATATCGACTTTTACCAGCATATCGCTGAGCAGGACAAGATTGACATCGGTCAGTAATACTTCGTTAAAATCATCTGATTTTATGGCAGATAGTATTGCTGCTTTTTCTGTTTCCATCAGAGGGAAATCTACTTTTTGCAATACATTGGGTTGAAGCAGTGATGATGCCTGTGCCACTGTATTGAAGCTGGCCCATCGCCAATAACGTTCTTTTGTGCTCAGTTTGGCACCTTCGGCAAAACGGTCCAGCTGGCGGAAAAGGTTGGTGATTTTGCTGTTGCGGCTGTGGGGCAGGGCTTTCCACAGCGGAGCCCCCATTTTTACCAATGTCTTGGGCAAAGAAGTTTGCCTCATTTTCCATTCGGCAGCATGTTTGTTGTATCCCGAGAACACCTCATCGGCTCCATCACCACTTAGGGCAACGGTAACATGTTTGCGGGTATTTTTACTTAGAATGTAGACGGGTAGGGCAGAAGAGTCTGCAAAGGGCTCGTCAATATAATCTAATACACCAAAGACATTATCCAGAAAATCGTTGTTGGACAGAGAGAATACGTGGTGATTGGTATTGTATTTTTTGGCAACTAATTGGGCATATTGGGTTTCGTCGAAGAATTTATTGTCTTTATAACCGACAGAAAAGGTGTTGAGTTTTTGGGTATGACGGCTGGCCAATGCTACAATGACTGAAGAGTCAATCCCTCCGCTTAAAAAAGCACCTAAAGGAACATCTGATATCATGCGCTCTTGCACAGAATCGTCCATTTTTTGCACCAGTTCGGTTTTCGCTTCTTCGTAGGTATATTGATTGTATTGTTCGGGCTGACATTCTGCCTTATAAAAAGCCTCGTATTGTTCTAAGCCTTTATTATTTAAAACAATAAAGTGTCCGGGTTTCAACTTGGATACCCCTTCAATCATACTTTGGGGCTGCGGAACATAATTTAACTGTAAGTATTGGTGTAAGACACTGAAATTTACTTTTCGGGGTACATTCCATTCCAGCAAGGCTTTCATTTCGGAGGCAAATGCAAATCCATCGGCATTGTGATACAGCAGCAGAGGTTTTTTACCAAAAGGGTCGCGGGCGAGTATCATTTGCCCTGTATGAAGGTCGTAAAAGCTAAAGGCAAAGAAACCATGTAGCCAGCTGAGGCATTTTGTGCCATATTGAATCAACAGACCCAGTAGAACTTCGGTGTCTGAGTGTGTTAAGGGTTGACCAATTTCTTTCCAATACTCTTTTAGGTATTGTGTGGATAATTGCTGATAGTTAAAAATTTCGCCATTGAATACAATTACATATCGGCCATTTTTACTTTTCATGGGTTGAGTGGCTGCCGATGAGGTGTCAATAATGGATAACCTGCGATGTCCAAGTGCCACATTTTCAGTACTGAAAATATCTCCGCTATCAGGTCCTCGTTGCATCAACTTTTCATTTGATTGCTGTACATTTGCTACCGTGTGAGCAGTAGAAATATGGAAAGAATAAAAACCGGTAATGCCACACATAAGGTATAATATTGAATAGTCCTACTAAAAGAGCAGAACAAATCGGATGCAATTTATAACATTGATGGATTATTTATTGCTGCCTTTTTATTTAGTAGTAATTTATATCATCGCCAACAACTTCAAAAACAAGCATTATCCGCCGGGTCATCCATGGCGCAAGTATTTTATTCCGGCGCTGAATGTAAAAATTATCGGTGCTGTATTCATCGGATTGGTGTATCAGTATTATTATGGAGGAGGAGATACGGCATATTATTTTTACCAATCGAAAATAGTCAACGAAGCGATTAACGAAAACCCAACTAAAGGGTTTATCCTGATGCTCCATATCCCTACCCATTTTGATGGAGAGTATCAGATGTATACATCGAGAATGGAGTGGTATTTTGGAATGAATATGTATATGGTTATTGCCTTGGGTGCCTTCTTTAACCTTTTTACCTTTTCCACCTTCTTAAATACCTCTATATTTTTTGCCTGTCTTAGTTTTACGGGTATCTGGGCTCTGTTCCGGACATTTGCGATGCAATATCCTCAATATCTGAGGCAGGTGGCTATTGCCTTATTATTTATCCCAAGTTGCTTTATCTGGGGGTCGGGAATTTTTAAGGATACCTTGTGCATGTTTGGCCTGGGCTGGCTTACGTATGGTGTTTTTCAAATGTTGGTGCAGCGAAACTTTAGTGTCGGCAATATCATTTTGTCCTGTCTGTCATTTTATGTTGTATCTGTTGTAAAGGTGTATATCCTTTTGGCATTCGTGCCTGCCCTGGCATTATGGGTTGTGTTTACCTACTCCGACAAGGTGAAAAGTAGCTTTCTGAAGTTTTTGATTAAGGTTTCCTTAATTGGTATAACAGCACTTGGTTTCTTCATTTTGTCTAATAAGTTTTCACAGGAATTGGGCAGTTACTCGCTGGATAATATTGCGAAAACAGCGGAGACCACCAGAAGTTACGTGTATGGACAGTCTGGCGATGATGGGTCTGGCTATGATTTGGGAGAGATTGACCCTTCGCTGGCAGGTATGGTGAAGGTATTTCCGAAAGCTCTTATTACGGCTTTGTATGGTCCTTTTGTATGGCAGGCCAAGAAGGCAATTGTATTATTAAATGCTCTGGAAGCCTCATTGTTTCTTTTGCTGAGCCTAAGGATTGTGTGGAGGATTGGTTTTCGGAAAATCTGGAATACTATTAAGAAGGATCCGAATATTCAGTTTTTTCTGGTATTTACTATCATCTTTGGTTTTGCGGTAGGGCTTACATCCGGTAATTATGGTTCGCTGTCGCGTTACCGAATTCCCTGTTTGCCTATGTTTGGATTGTCATTATTACTAATATATTATAAAGCTGAAGAGAAGGGCAGGTTATTGTTTCCGATGCTAAAAATTTAACTTAACACCCAATTTAATTTTTTATACTTGATTCAGTTTATATCGTGGGTAGATTATGTTTTACTACCATTTTTTATTTTTATTATTTACCGTATTGCATTAGCAATATGCAACAGGTATTATCCGGTAGGTCATCCATGGCGCAAGTATTTTATTTATGGATTGGGTGTTAAAATAGTTGGAGCCATATTTATCGGGCTTATTTATCAGTACTATTATGGTGGTGGTGATACGTCTTATTATTTTTATCATTCGAAGGTGATTAACAGTGCGTTTTCTGAGTCATTTACAAAGTGGTTGAATTTGTTGTTCCATATTCCGCAGTCATACGATGGTGAATACTTTAATTATATATCCCGAATGGAGTGGTACAATGACAGGGGCTCCTATATGGTTTGTTGTATTGCTGCATTCTTTAATGTATTTACATTAAACACGTTTTTACCCACTTCGGTAATATTTGCTTTCCTTTCTTTTAGTGGTGTTTGGGCCATGTTCAGGACTTTTGTCAAGCAGTACCCTCATCTGGCAAAGCATATTGCGATGGCTACACTGTTTATCCCCAGCTGTTTTATATGGGGTTCGGGTATATTTAAGGATACAATCTGCATGTTTGCTTTGGGCTGGATGTTGTACAGTTGCTTTCAGTTGCTGATAGAGCGCAATATGTCGTTTGTCAATATTCTGCTTTTGGTGATGAGTTTTTACATTCTTCTGGTAGTAAAAGTGTATATCCTTATCTCTTTTCTTCCGGCGGTGGCCTTATGGATTTTGTTTTTTTATTCGCATAAAATCAAGCCGGTTATCGTTCGTTTTTTTGCAAAGACCATTGTGATGGTCATGGCCTTTGTTTTGTTTGGTGCGGTCTATTCGTATTATGGCTCTTCTTTGGGCAGATATTCTCTGGACAATATTGCAAAAACATCATTGGTAACAAGGGATTGGATTGCTTACACTTCCGGCGATCAGGGTTCGGCATACGATTTGGGTGATTTTGAACCGACATTTCAGGGTCTATTGTCCAAATTTCCGCAGGCTGTAAATGTCACTTTATTCAGGCCATATCTGTGGGAGGCGAGTAAGTCGCTGGTTTTCCTGAATGCACTGGAGTCACTTTTGATTTTACTGTTGACTATCAAAATTATTGTTACTATCGGGCCATCAAAAATATGGAAGACGATTTCTTCAGATCCCAATATTCAATTCTGCCTGATATTTTCAATTGTATTTGCATTTTCGGTTGGGATTTCAACTTATAATTTCGGTTCGCTTTCCCGTTATAAAATTCCTTGTATCCCACTGTATATAATGGCTTTGGTCCTTATTTATTACAAAAACAAACCTCTTACAAGCAAACTGTTGTTTTAAAGTAAACCATCTGCTGCATGCTCCAACTAAAGCATAAACTACTACAATCTGCAAGAGGCATAACCATTGGAATGGTTTTCATGCAGCTATTGAAGGGGTGTTTTTCTATTGCTTTGGTGATGCTGACAGCATCATTATTCGGGACAGGTATAGACAGAGATGCATGGGTGATTGGATGGTCGGTACAGGTAATTGTATTTAAATTTTTGTTCGGCCCTATAAACGAAATTTTCAGGTCGAGGTTTATACATCTGAAAGAAGAAAAGGGAGAAGCTGAAGCGCTTCAATCGGCTTATTCCTTGCTTGCCTTTTTGTTTGGCATTTCACTATTACTGATTGTACTGTTTTTTGTTTTTCGATCAGCATTAGTTCCTTTTTTTGCTCCAGGCTATCAGAATCAAGAAGAGATTCAAGTGATTGAGCAGATGATTTTGTTTTTGATTCCGACCCTGATACTGAGCGAGTTGATTACACTTTTTACTGCCTTGCTCAATAGCTATCAATCGTTTTATCTGCCAGAAATATTCGGTTCATTTTCTGTGCTTTTTAATATCATCCTGCTGCTTGTTGTTGGTAAGATATGGGGGATACAGACGCTGGTATTTGCCAATTATCTGAGCAGCATAGTATTGCTTTTACTACTTGTCCGCTTCCTGATTAAAAAAGGAATTTTGATAAGGGAATTTAAGTTCTCTTTTCAATTAATACTACCATATCTTGTTTTTAGCCTGCCTTTGTATTTTTCGTATACAGCTGGCCAGTTGAATGCCTGGGTAGAAAGGGTTTTGGTCAGTTATTTGCCTGTTGGTCATACTTCGGCACTGGATTATGCGCGGAAATTTATTGACATGCCTGTTACCATCATCATTACGGTAGGCAGCATAGTAATGACACCAATGCTTACGGCTATCTGGGTGAAGGAAAAGGATAGTTTACATTATCAGCATAATTTTTTCCTGTTTTTACGATTGGGATTATTAATCATCAGTCCGATTGTACTTTTATTTTCAGCAGGTTCGAATGATATTGTAGAACTTCTTTTGCATCGTGGCAATTTTAGCGCAGATATGGTACAGCCAACTGCCGATACTCTTAGCTGGTTTGGATTGGGGCTTTACGGAGTTGTGTTTTATTCTATCTCCGGTCAGGCTTTATTGGTGCAGAAAAAATCTGGCCTTTACGCATTTATAGGGATTTTTTGTCAGTTGATACCAATTGTTATCAATTACTATTATTATCGTCAATATGGTCTGGAGGTATTCGGAATGTCTTGGTGTATTGCACAATATATTTGCGGTTTATGTATGTTTTTGAGTGTTCGCTCTTTTCATCAACCAGCCATATTATCATTGCTTCTTTTGCTCTTCATTCTTATTGCGAATCTTATTGGTGCTTATTATCTCTTATCTTTTCTTGAAGAATTAAGTCCTATAATCAGATTGGGTTTGATAGGAGTCAGTTCGCTGGTCATTGTTTTGGTGCTGATGAAATTATTTGGTCTTGATGAATTTGACGCTCTTAAAAAACTATTTAGCAAGACCCCATGAGCCTGAAATTCGTTACTATATTTCCTGAGGCCAGGAATGTTCATTTGCGCAAAGGTTTGGGCAAAATTCCCTTTGTGCTGCACAGGGATTTTGGGTATGATGCCAGAATGGTTTGTTTTGAAAACGAATCGGTTTACCCCAGTTTGGAAAATGATGTACCGGGATTGAAACTGGAGTTTTTTAAGCACAAAAATCAGGGACATCCTTTGTGGGCAACAATCCTGTATTTAATTGCTAATGCCCGAGATATTGATGTGCTCAATATATATGGACAAAGTCGTTTTTCTTTTTTTGCAGGCTTGTTGTATAAATTGTTGAAGCCAGACGGAATATTGTTTCTGAAGCTGGACATGAATATTGAATATCTCCATCGTTTGAGTAAGAGTAAAAATCGTCGGCGCCATTTGTGGTTTTGGAATTTTTATTTCAGAAAGATTGTCTCTATTGTCTCGAGCGAATATCAGGAATTGACCCAGGCATTAATGGATTTTTATACTATTGATGCACATAAAATAATTCAATTGCCTAATGGCATTGATGATATTGCTATTGGACGTTTAGCCTTTAAGAGAAAGTCTTTTGAACAAAAGGAGCCTATTATTTTGGTAGTAGGACGTATAGGAGCGCCCGAAAAGAATCATGAAATGATACTATCAGCAGCACAGAAATTAAAGTTTAGGGATTGGAAGATAGTTTTTGTGGGGCCTGTGGAGGCAAGCTTTAAGCCAAAGGTTGAAATAGTTTTTAGGAATAAGCCTGAGTTAAGCGAGCAAATTGAATTTGTGGGAGAGGTGGTTGATTTCGATGTCCTGTGCTCCTGGTATAACAGAGCGAAGATTTTTTGTATCAGTTCCCTCAGGGAAGGGTTTCCGGTGGTATTACCTGAAGCTATGTATTGGGGGGATTATATTGTATCAACAAGAGTATCCTCCATTAATGAAATTTTAAATGAAGGGGAATTAGGTACGTTAGTGACCAATGAAGCCGAATTGCTTTGTGCATTGCAAGAGTTGATTGATGAGCCGGAAAAAATGAAAGAAAAAATCAAGTTTAGTATACAAAAAGCCGAGGAGCAATATATTTGGTCCGGTCTGGTAAAATCTCTGGCAGAAAAAATATCAAAGCTTCGATTAAAATGATTCAGGTATCCATTATAATCGTTAATTATAATACTGCCCAATGGGTGGAAAATTGTATTCGTTCTATATTAGAGCATACCTCGGGTATTGGTTTTGAAATCATTGTTATAGATAATCAATCGCCAGAGCGCAGGATTGAAGAAGTTTTAAGACCTTTTCAGGAGATTGTTTTTCTGCAAATGGAATCTAATATTGGTTTTGGTGCTGCCTGTAACAGAGCCACAAAAATTGCGAAAGGGCAGTACTATATGTTTCTTAATCCGGATACAGAACTGAAGAATAATGCTGTAAAGTTGTTTCTTGATTTCTGGGTTCAATATATTGATTCGTTGAATATTGCTTGCCTGGGTAGCCTCTTGCAGGACAACAGTGGTAATGACATTCATAGTTTTGGAAAATTCCCTAACATGTTGTCTTTGATTGGAGAAAAGATGAAAAGCCTGAGCCTTCGTTTACTATTTATTTCCCAAAATGCAGCAAACTCAAATGCTTTATTTGAAGGCGACTATTTGAAAGTAGATTATGTTACGGGTGCTGATATGTTTATTTCGAAAAATCATTTCGAGCTTGTAAATGGTTTTGACGAGCGTTTTTTTATGTATTTCGAAGAAACTGATATGCAGCTTCGTTTGGCTCAGTCAGGGAAAAATGCCTTGATTATTAAAGGTCCTATTATACAACATACTCAGGGGGCAAGCACAGTGGGCAAAAGAGGTCTGTTGAGGGTTTTTTATTTTAATAGCCTGTTGCTTTACTTTAAGAAGCATAGTTCATCTGCCCGTTTTGGTCTGTTCAAATTTTTATGGTGTATTTTAGATGCCAAAACGCTGATTCAGAAATTTACACTTAGCTCAAAAAAACAATCCAGTTGATTTTAATAGCAGAACCGGTTCATTTTGGTCATACTCATGTGCAAGTCAATGCAGCATTTATTGCCTTGTTTAAAGAGGTTTTTCCAACTGAAACGATTGAGGTAGTTGCAGAAGAAGGTCATATTATGGCTATCAAATCGAAGACTGGTGATAAAGTAAAGGATGTAGATTTCAGTAGTTTTAAACGATATAGTTTCCCTGGGTTTTTCTATTGGTTTCAGAAAATAGTGGGTGAATGGAGTGAGATAATCAGAATAATGTTAAAAGCCAGAAAGCTAAAGCCCGAATTGTTGGTGTGGTTATGTCTTTTTCCCTCTGGCCATTTTTTACAAAAATTGTTATCCGGATTGTTTCTATCCAAACAAAAGCAATTGGTTATTCTTCATGGAGAGCTGGAATATCTAGAGCCAAAACATAAAAGCGCATCGGCAGATATGTTGGGTTTTATCTTAAAGAAAGCACTTAATCATTACCAGAGCAATACACAGTATGTAGTTTTGGGTCAGAGTATTAAAGATTGTCTACAGAAATTAGATTTGCCATTTGCTCATAAAGTTCTTGTGTTTCAGCATCCATTTATTTATCAGGAAGGTTATACTGAAATTGATTTCAAACGGCCATTGAGGATTTGCACTTTTGGTGCATTGACAACAGAAAAGCAGGCACATTTAATATATGAGTTGGCAGGAAGGTTTCAACATGAGGTAGAAAGTGGTTTAGTCAGTTTTGAAACTTTTGGTATAGTTCATTCGGGTATGGAGTTATTTCAAAATCCACTTGTCAGGTCTTTTAAGCCAAATGAATTTATTGCGCAAAATGAATTGGAAGAGCAATTGAGCTGTCAACATTTGGCCTTGTTTTTTTATGACGAAAGGATGTATCAGTTAAGTGCCAGTGGTGCTTTGCATGAAGCTTTGAATCTTAAATTGCCATTTATATCTTTTGGTAATGAGTATTTTCTTGAGATAAATAAAGGAAGAAAATTGGGTATAATTACCCAGTCATTAGATGAAATGGAAGACATAATCAGGAAGACATTGGCTAATCCAGAGCCTATCTTAAATGAACTTCAGTCATCAATTATTATGTTCCTTCAGCAAAATAGTTTTCTTTTGCAGGCCGAAAAGCTGCAAATTCTCTTAAAAAGGGCTGACCTTTACATTAGTATCAATGATTAATATTTCTGTTGTTATACCCACTTATAATCGTCCGATATTGCTCAACAGAGCCATACGCTCTGTGCTACGCCAGAAAGAAAATAATATTTCTATCGAAGTAGTGGTTATCGATGATTGTTCTTTGGAGAAAGTGAATCTTTCAGAATTCAAATGGGATAATATCGTATACAAACGATTGATACGTAACAGCGGTCCTCAGGAAGCTAGAAATGAGGGTATTTTCATTGCTAAGGGAGATTGGATAATTATGTTGGATGATGATGATGAATTTTTGGAAAATACTATTTCAGATGCCATCAATGCTATCCAGAATGTGGAGAATAAAGAGCAATATCCAGTTTTCTTTTTTGCTACTTCCAACGGTTCTATTCCCAGTGATTTTCAGCTTATCAGTGCCAAAGAGATTATGGATGAAAGCCTTAAAGGCGATTTTACCCCTGTTTTGCAACGCAAAATATTTATAGAAAATAATCTGCGTTATTTAGATTATCCGGAAATAGTTGGTGTGGGTTGTGAGCATCTCACCTGGTTGCTGATCAGTTCTAAATTTCACATTCCCACTTTCAATTCGCATATTGTAAAAGTGAATGCTGATGCGCCATTCAGGCTTACGTCGTATAAAAATTTCATTAAGAATTCTTTGAAATTTGCATTACAGCAAGATATTTCAATCGACTTTGTCAAACAATATAAACTGGAAAAGGTTTATCCGCCTTATATCAACAAGAAATATCTCGGTGCGGCCATATACTACCTTGTTTCGGGAAAGAAATTTGCCTGTAGGGAACGATTGATGGTTGTTCGGGATTACAGACCATTTGCCACAGGAGTCGTTCGATTGCTTACGAATATGCCTGTTGCTGTTTCTAAATTCTTCTTCAGAATATATAAAATGAGATTCAGTAAGTAATTGTTATCTGAACAGGCCGATAAAATTATCTTTTTGAGATTCAATACTGTATTCGGCTATCATTTTTTTTCGTCCGGCTTCACCCATTTCCCTTCTTTTCTCTTCATTATCTAGCAAAACGCGGATGGCCTTTTCCCATTGTTCGGCATTATCTGCCAGTATTCCGTTTTTGCCATCTTCAATAATCTGTTTGTTGACACCCACCGAATTGGCTATTGCCGGTATGCCCAATGATAGATACTGTATTAGCTTAAAACCACATTTGCCTTCACTCCAGGCATCATTATTTAGTGGCATAACACCAATATCTATTTTGAGTAAATCCTCAATTTCACTTTGTTCGTTCCATGGACAAAATTCCCAGTATTTAAGTTTGAGTTCCGGTTTTTTATCTGCGATAACCAGAAAGGTAAAGGGGATTTCTTCCTGCAATAGTTGCAGAACAGGTATTAACCCGTCTATGAATTTAAGAGTGGAATGGCTACCTGTCCAACCTACAACCAATTTTTTATTGTGGTGCTTCTTTAATTGATTGTACCGGGTTTCGGTATTTACCACAGTCGGTATTTTGACAATTGATTTTGCACCTGATTCTTTCGCAAAGGCACACAGATAATCATTACCTGCAGATATTTTGTAAGACCATTTACAGATGTATTTTACTTTCCAAAAGGCTTTTATGATACCTGCGATTTTGTTTTGTTCAGAGGTGTTAGGAATCCAGATAGCATCATCAAAATCATAAATAATCCTTTTGCCCAGGACTTTTTTTAAATACCATTCTATAATTGGAGGCCCCAGAGGCGCTGCTTCACGGTGAATAAATATAGTATTATACCGATGGGCTGTAAATAATATGCTGCTCCACCGCTTTATATAACTTTTGCTGATTCCAATAGCTTTTTGAAAAATACTTCCCTGTCTGTACAGGATTTGCCAGACAGCTTCGCTCATGAAAGGCTCCAGATGGTAACTTATTTTTGACTCATCTAATAAAAAAAGCAAATTTTCGACCCTGAACCTTTGGGAAGGAGCCCGATGCAATGGATAGGGTAGTAAAAAGAGTACTTCCTTATTCGCCATTATTTTGTTCTGTTTTGAGTGAAGTATTGCAATGCCAATTCGTAGCCTTGTAATCCCAGCCCGGAAATGCTGCCAATACATTTTTCGGCTATGTATGAAGTTTTTCGGTAGTCTTCCCTTGCCAGCACATTGGATATATGCACTTCGATACAAGGAATTTTGATAGCGGTAAGTGCATCGGCAATAGCAATACTGGTATGTGTATAAGCACCGGCATTGAGTATTATTCCATTTGTTTGATTATCAATGCAGTTATGCAGGGCGTTGATAATTTCGCCTTCTACATTACTTTGGTAAAAATGAATAGTAATATCAGTGTTTTTTGCTCTTATTTGCTTCAAAAAGTCTTCAAAAGTCTCTTTGCCGTATATCTCCGGTTCACGACTACCTAACAGATTTAAGTTAGGGCCATTAATGATAGCAATATTCATATGTATACTATTGAGCTGTTTCGGGAGGCAAGTTAGTCATAACAAGTGCTTTTTCAATATTTTTTTGGCGGAATGAACAGATTATCCCTACATTTGCAATCCTAAAATCTTTTTTCACAATAACTAAATAATTTCTATTATGTCGGTTAAAATTCGCCTACAGCGCCATGGGTCTAAGAAAAGACCATTCTACTTTGTAGTAGCAGCAAACAGTACTTCACCTCGTGATGGTAAATTCATCGAGAAACTGGGTACTTACAATCCTTTGACAGTTCCAGCAACTGTATTTCTTGATCGCGAACGCGCTCTTTATTGGTTAGATAATGGTGCACAACCAACTAACACTTGTCGTAATATACTTTCTTACAAAGGTGTATTGTATCTGAGACACCTTAAGCGTGGTGTAACTCTTGGATTATTTGACGAGAATGCCGTTCAGGAAAAATTTGAAAAGTGGAATGCAGAACACGAAGCAGTAGTTGCTAAACGTCAGGAAGCACACTTGAAACACAAAGCTGACAAACGTCATGCAATCTCTTCTGAATCTGTACGTAAAGTAGAAGAGAAAAATGCAGCTAAAGTTGCTTCAGCAGTAGCTGAAGAAGTTTCTGAAGAAGTAGTTGAAGATGCGCCAGTTGCATCTGCAGATGAAGCAGCAACAGAACAAACTGAAGCATAATTAAATTTTGAAATGATTCAAATTTTGAAAAAGCGATAGAAATATTTCTATCGCTTTTTTTATTTCTAAAAGGCAAAACATACATTTGCGCCACTCAAAGTAATAATTTATTTCATCAATTAAAATTCAATAATGATTCAACACATTAAAAACATCACTGTAGTAGGCTCTGGTACTATGGGCAACGGTATTTGTCATGTATTTGCACAAGCAGGCTTTAAAGTAAGCATGATGGATATCAATCAGGCTGCTATGGACAAAGCTTTGGCAACTATCGGCAAAAATATGGATCGTCAGATAGCTAAAGGCACAATGACTGAAGAAGCAAAGGCAGCAGCTTTGGCCAATATAAATACTTATACAGATATGGCCACAGCAGTTAAAGATGCTGATTTGGTAGTTGAGGCAGCAACAGAAAATATTGACCTTAAAGTAAAAATATTTCAACAACTGGATGAACTTTCTCCTGAAAAGACAATTTTAGCCTCAAATACATCTTCGATATCGCTTACGCGCATTGCTTCTCATACAAAGCGTCCGGGAAAAGTAATCGGAATGCACTTTATGAATCCTGTACCCGTAATGAAATTGGTAGAGATTATCAATGGTTATGCTACTGATCAGGAAGTAACGGACATCATTCGCGAATTGTCCACATTTATTGGTAAAGTTCCTTGTGTGGTAAATGATTTTCCCGGATTTATTTCGAACAGAATATTGATGCCTTTAATTAATGAAGCAATTCTGGCCTTACAGGAAGGTGTTGCCAATATTGAAGACATTGATACGATTATGAAATTAGGTATGGCGCATCCAATGGGACCATTGCAGCTTGCTGATTTTATTGGTCTTGATACATGCTTTAGCATAATGAATGTACTGCACATGGGCTTTGGAAACCAAAAGTATGCTCCGGCAACTTTGCTGGCCAATATGGTACAGGCAGGATACCTTGGAGTGAAATCCGGCGAAGGTTTTTATAAGTATACACCTGGTAGCAAAGAAATGGTTGTTAGTAGCCGCTTCAAAAAATAGCTTAATTAATAACTTTTAAAAACCAAAAACAGGTGACCTAATCAGTTACCTGTTTTTGGTTTTTAGCCTAATTTCATTACCTTCAATTATCATGAATTTTCAGCCATTTCCAGTTTTAGAGACAGACAGATTGTTATTAAGGCATATAGACGAAAAGGATGCCGCAGATATATTTCTTATTCGTTCGGATGCCGAAGTGATGCGTTATATACCAAGGCCAATAGCCAAAACGTTGGATGATGTTTATGCACTAATAGAATTATTAGAAACCTTTCTTTCAAAAGGTGAAAGAATTAATTGGGGTATTATTCTCAAGGAAACCAATCAGTTAGTTGGAATGATTGGTTATGTAAATATTAAGCCAGACCATTTCAGGGCAGAGGTGGGCTATGCTTTGGCGGCGGCTCATCATAGAAAGGGAATTATGCGTGAAGCACTTGTTCGTATTATTCAATTCGGTTTTAACGAAATGCAATTACATTCTATCGAGGCAATTGTAGATGCCGATAACAAGGCTTCAAGCCAATTATTGCTGGATGTGGGTTTTAAGCAGGAGGCCTATTTCAGAGAAGATTTTTATTTTAATGTAAGCTTTCGCAATTCTGTTCATTATGGTTTGCTGGGTACTGATATTATACTTACCAAGTAATTATTGTGGGATTAATACAAACATCCTGCTGCGACTTCTTTATGAAAAGTGAATAATGCTTTGTGATGCATCTATTTACACCTCAAATGATTTAGGTTTGTACAAATTTTCAGGGACTTGTTCAAAAAGATTGACATACTTATTACCAGAAGCTTTATTGGGCCATTTATCGTTACTTTTTTTGTAATGCTATTTGTGCTCACCATGCAGTTTTTTTGGCTGTACATGGACGAGCTTATTGGCAAAGGTTTTGGTGTGATTCTTATTTTGAAAATGCTGGTGTATATGTCTACCACACTGGTTCCACTTGCGTTGCCATTGGCTGTATTGCTGGCGTCTATTATGACATTTGGTAATATGGGCGAAAATTATGAACTCGTCGCTATAAAGTCTTCCGGAGTTTCTCTTTTACGAATAATGAAACCATTATTCATACTGATGATTTTTATTAGTGGCTTTGCTTTTTTTGTCAGTAATAATTTGATTCCGGTTGCCAGTTTAAAAGCTTATACATTACTCTATGATTTGAGAAACTCAAAACTGTCGTTGAGTATGCGTGAGGGGCAATTTAATAATGAAATCAATGGTTATGCAATAAGAGTTGGTAGCAAGAGCAAAGACGGAAAGCAAATCAAGAACATTATTATTTATGATAACTCTGGAGGCGTAGGTAACGAC
The DNA here is from genome assembly GCA_040387755.1 of Bacteroidota bacterium. GTDB lineage: Bacteria > Bacteroidota > Bacteroidia > Chitinophagales > Chitinophagaceae > Rurimicrobium. The sequence goes on from JAZKDB010000002.1 coordinate 36,880, forward strand.
AAATTGATTTTGGCCAAAGAAGGGGAAATGATGTCTTCGCCAGATAAGCGATATCTGATTTTCAGACTTAGAGATGGCTGGCGTTATGAAGAAGCTATAAATGGGAAAGGCGGAGCAAACAGCTATTCACAGATAAGAATGCACTTTAAGGAGTCTGACAAAATTTTTGATATGTCTTCATTTAAAGTGCAGAAGACAGATGAGAACACGATGAAGGGAGGTCAGGCAATGATGAATGTATCTCAACTCATTGTAAATATAGATAGTGTTAAGAAATCTAAACCCAAAGAGTCCGAAAGATATAATTACGAACTAAAAAACTACCTGAGCATTAAATCGGATTTGGCTCCTGAGTTAAAAAAGAGAATAGCAAAAAGTAAATCGTCAAAGTATGAAGGCCTTTTTTTGAACAGGATTCCAGATTCTTTAAGAAGACAGGTTTTGGAGATTAGTGAGTCTCAGGCAAGAAGCACGAAGTTGTATACAGAGGTGACGGCTAAGACATTTGAGGTTTATGATGATCAATTAACTAACCTTTCGATAGAGTTGCACAGGAAGTTTTCGTTATCATTTGCTTGTCTGTTGCTTTACCTTATTGGGGCACCACTAGGAGCCATTATACGCAAAGGTGGTATTGGTTTGCCATTAATTGTAGCTGTTGTGTTTTTTGTTGCTTATTTTATCACATCCAAAACGGGCGAATCTCTGGCCAGTACTAAGGATGTTTCACCTTTTTTGGGTATGTGGATGTCATCTTTTATGTTATTGCCATTTGCATTTGTTTTTATCAGGGCAGCACTTAATGACTCAAAAATGTTTAGCAAAGATTGGTATACGCGCAATTTAGAAAAATTGACTTTGCGTTTTAAAAAAAATAAATAATAATTTCTCTCGTGAAATCTGTTTTCTCAAAGCATTTTAATCTCTACTTTTTTGTTCCATTCTTTTTGTGGTGCATGGTGGGTGCTTATTTGTTATTTCGTTTTGACAGTACCACTTTGTTTGCTTTTATTAATAATCATTACAATCCGGCTAGCGACAGAATAATGGAGTGGGCCAGTAAAGTAGGCGAAGGATGGATGATTGCTGTTATCTGTGTTACTTTCTTTTTGTTTAAACCTTTTCGAAACCCCTGGTTCTTTGCTACTGCGGTTTTGTGTACAGTTTTACCTGCTCTGATTACGCAGTTAATCAAATTTCAGATGGCTGCACCACGGCCAATGACTGTTTATCAAAATCAGAATTGGGTACACCATCTGGATCATTGGGATTTATTGCATAACAACAGTTTTCCTTCAGGTCATACTACAGGTGCATTTAGTTTTCTTTGTCTGCTTTCTTGTGTTATTCCACAAAAGTATTGGCCGATAGGTTTTGTTTTTTTTGTTTTAGCATTGGCTGTTGGATATGCAAGGGTATATCTGGCAGCACATTTTTTTCGGGATGTTTATTTCGGGTCTATAATAGGGACTGTATTTTCCTTTATTATCTGCTTATTGGTTTTTTATTTTAAGGATAAAAGAGAACAGCGATTATAGTTGTTTTCTTAAAATTTGAGCCTTATGAATTCTGCAATACGATACATACAAATAGCTTTTCTTTCCCTCATTTTGTTTGTCCCTTTTCTGGGGCAAGTTCATCTGTTTGATTGGGATGAAATCAATTTTGCTGAATGTGCCCGCGAGATGATTGTCAGCAAGGATTATCTGCGTATGCAAATAGATTTCAAGCCATTTTACGAAAAGCCTCCCTTGTTTATTTGGCTGCAGGTACTCAGTATGAAGGTTTTTGGCATCAATGAGTTTGCCGCCCGTTTCCCTAATGCAATAGCTGGATTTATTACTTTAATGTCCTTATTTTATGTAGGAAAAAAAGTGGCCAATGAAAAAGTGGCTTACTGGTGGGTATTGTTATATGTGGCATCCTGGCTACCTCATTTCTATTTCAAAACAGGGATTATTGACCCTCTTTTCAATCTTTTCATTTTTCTTGCATTTTTTCAGGTATATAGCCTCCGACAGAATCCTTCAAAAGCTATGCACGTGCTGCTTGCAGGCATTTTTATTGGTTTAGCTGTATTAACCAAAGGTCCGGTAGCTATATTGGTTTCTGTACTTAGTTTCGGCGTATATATTATTGTGAACCGAGGGGCGAAGGGTTATCACTGGATGCAGCTGTCAGGTATTGCCATAATAGCGCTTGCTGTTACTTCTATATGGTTTGGAATAGAATTGATGCAGAATGGCCCGACCTTTCTTAAGGAGTTCCTGAGCTATCAGGCAGGACTTTTTTCTCAGAATATTGCTGACCATGAAGAGCCTTGGTTTTATCACCCTATCGTATTGCTGATAGGGTGTTTTCCAGCCTCCCTGTTTTTGTTTCAATACACATTGAACCGAAATGTCAACAGGCATAGTGGATCTGATTTTTCGCGCTGGATGTGGATTTTGTTTTGGGTTGTGCTCATTTTGTTTTCGATTGTCAAAACAAAGATTGTACATTATTCATCCCTTTGTTATTATCCGCTTACATTTTTAACTGCTATACAGTTGTATCGGCTAAGTGAACGCCAAATACAACTCAAAAAATGGATACCTGTTTTACTGTTGATTATCGGGTCTGTCTGGGGTATTTTGCTTACTGCTCTTCCTCTCGTCGGTATTTATAAAGACAAATTATTGCCTTTAATCAAAGACCCTTTTGCAGTAGCTAATTTACAGGCAAATGTTTCCTGGAGTATAGCTGAATCCTTGATTGGTTTGATTTACCTGATTGGAATTTGGGTGTCTGTATTGCTGCTAAAAAGCAACTTTAAGAAAGGAATAACTTTGCTTTGTTTGCTGCAAGTGGTCATGATTCAAATAACGATGCTCCACTTTACACCTAAAATTGAAGCCTATTCGCAAGGAGCTGCATTAGAGTTTTATGAAAGCAAGAAAGGCCGGGATGTGTATATTCAAGTTTTGGGTTTTAGAAGTTATGCCTATTTGTTTTATGCTCAGAAGAATGTAATAAGCAGGCCAGAATATTACAATCAGGATTGGCTTTTGGGTGGTAATGTTGATAAACCTGTCTTTTTGGTTACAAAGATTCAGGATGCAGATCAATATCGGAATATGCCCAAACTAAAGGTTCTTTATGAAAAAAATGGTTTCGTTTTCTTTCAGAGGTTGCCCTGATTTACTTTAAGCTTAAAACAAATTAAACAATGAGCAAGATTTTTGCAATTGCCATTCATGGTGGAGCGGGAACAATTTCGCGGGAAAGTATGAATGAAGACAAATTCAAGGCTTATACACTGGGTCTGAAAAATGCTTTGGATGCTGCCTACGAGCTTCTGGCAGCAGGTGGTTCAAGTCTTGATGCTGTGGAGCTTGCTGTAATGAAGCTTGAAGATTGCCCATTATTTAATGCAGGAAAAGGTGCTGTATTTAATAATGCAGGAAAGCATGAAATGGATGCGGCAATTATGAACGGATTGGATAAAACGGCGGGTGCTGTGTGCGGTATTGCAGGTGCCCGAAATCCGGTTCAGGTGGCAAGGGCTGTAATGGAACGAACCGAGCATGTATTGTTATCAGGCAACGGTGCAGAGGTTTTTGCACGGGAGATGAATCTACCTATGGAAAATGAAGACTATTTTTTCAGTCAGTTTAGGTATGACCAATGGAAGGAGGCCCTGTCTGAAGGAAAGATTCAGTTAGATCACAGCGAGAAGAAAATGGGTACCGTAGGTGCTGTTGCATTGGATATGAACGGAAATTTGGCGGCCGCTACTTCAACAGGAGGAATGACGAATAAAAAGTATGGCAGAGTAGGGGATAGCCCATTAATTGGTGCCGGCACCTGGGCCGATAATCGTACCTGTGCTGTCAGTTGCACCGGTCATGGCGAATTATTTATTCGTAGTGTAGTTGCTTATGATATTGCATGCCTGATTGAGTATAAAGGATTATCACTTTCTGAGGCTTGCTACAAAGTAGTGATGGAAAAACTGGTGGCTATTGACGGTGAAGGTGGTTTGGTGGCTATTGATAAAGAAGGTAATATTCAGATGCCCTTTAACAGTTCGGGCATGTACAGAGCCATGCGCAAAAGTGATGGCGCTTCTGAATTGGCTATTTATAAATAATTAGTTAGATTGTTTAAGATTCGTCGTCATCAATGATGACAACTTCCAGGCCGGTATATTGTCTGCTTTTGATATCGAATTTATCACCTTTCGATAGCATATGTACAACGATATTCTCAATTGAAATTGGTTGGCCAAAACGTATATCAGCAATATTGTTGTACTCGATGAATTTGCCATCTATGATAACCACACTTCCCGAACCGATTACCTGTAATTCTGTTCCATTACGAACGATTACTCCTGTGTCTTCACCAAGACCAATACCCAGAGCACCTGGTTGGGCTGCTACGGCTTGTGCCAGACGATTAAATCTGCCACGTTTGTCGAAGTGAGAATCAATCACCACATCCTGCAGGAAACCCAGACCAGTAGTGATTTTTACTTCTCCTTTCAGGTGCGCTTTATCAGCACTGCCTTCATAAATCATTGTATTACTCATAGCCATTGCACCGGCACTGGTTCCGGCGATGACAAATTGCTCATCATTATATTTTTGCTTGATGAGGGTCAATAAATCTGTACCGCCAAAAATGGAGGAAAGTCGTAATTGATTGCCTCCGCTGAACATCACGCAATTGCATTGGCGGATACGTTCTATATACTCTGGATTGAGTGCGTCTTCTCTGTTGCGGATACGTATATGGCCTACATTAAGGCAGTCCAGTTTGCTGAAAGCATCTCTGTAATTTTCGGCCACTTCATCAGGAATCATTGATGCCGTGGTGATAACTTCTACCCGAGGCTCTTGCTCAGGTCCAATTAAAGAAATAATATTTTTGAGAATACCGAGTTCAAAAAATGCTAACCTGTTTCTATCTATAATTCCTTTTTCGAGGTCAGTTCCTTTGTCTTCAGCGCCACCTACTGATACCAGAAATCCTTGGGGAGTCATTAACTATATCATTTGATAAGAGACTTCAAAGGTACTGTTTTTAACGTCGGGCTGCATTATTTTTTAACCCAAAAATAATATTGTGGATAAGCTGTGCAATGAATTTTTAACAATAGAAAAGCAGCAGACTATAGGTGCTGCTGCTTAAAAATATATCGGTTTACAGACTAAAAACTCAAATTGTCATCTATTTTGTCAAAAGATACTTCTGTAGGACTGTCAGGCAACTCTGTTCTGCCCTCTGTTTCTTTGCGTTTATCCAGCATCACAAAGTTATCTGCCACTATTTCGGTGCTGCTTCTTTTTATCTTGTCTTTATCTTCCCAATTACGATAACGAATTCTGCCTTCTACATAAATCATGCTGCCTTTATGAAGGAATTTCTGCGCTAATTCTGCCAATCCACGCCATAAAACTACTGTATGCCATTCAGTATGAGACACCGTATTTCCATTTTTGTCTTTATGGTTTTCGGTAGTGGCCAATGGGAATTTTGCAACTACCAGATTGCCTTCCAATATCTGTATTTCAGGGTCTTTACCCACGTTGCCGATGAGTGTTACTTTGTTTACTCCTCTCATAATTGTCGCTATTGCTGAAAAATATTCCTTTAAAAGTAGAAAATATTTTTATAAATACTATAGCACCCCGATTTTTTTTATGCTAGTAAAGTCGATTTTAAAACAGACTTAATCTATGAATGATTAATTGTATTTTGCAGCAATTATAAAATTTGACCCGTGACAGAACTGAAAATTATAAATCTACCTGCCTTTAAAGACATAAGGGGCTCCTTTGTCAAAACGTTTAATGAAAGCTTGTTTCAATCACTGGGTATTCAATTTCAACTTCGGGAAAGTTATTATTCAATTTCAGAATTAAACGTTATTCGGGGAATGCATTTTCAATTACCTCCTCATCACCATTCTAAAATTGTTTTTTGCCCGGTTGGTGCCATTCTTGATGTTGCTGTTGATTTACGCATGACCTCGCCAGATTATGGCAAATGTTTTGCACAAATCTTATCTGCAGAAAATCACAAGGCATATTATATTCCCGAAGGTTTTGCACATGGTTTCCGTTCTTTGACTCAGGATTCATTGACTTACTATTTAGTTTCGTCTGAATATCATGCAGCCTCAGATACCGGAATTGCTTTTGATAGTCTGAGTTTTGACTGGGAATGCCCTAATCCCGTTATGTCCGATCGGGATAAAAATTTTGTGTCTTTAAAAGATTTTAAAAGCCCATTTTAAAATTCTGGTAATAAAAAAGAGAAAAGCCTTTGTGTTAAACAAAGGCTTTTCTCTTCTCTGAAGGGTATCGGGAAATTATTGGCCTAATTCTGCCATTTTTTTACCCATTGCATCTGCTTTTTCTGCCTGACCAAATGCTTCATAAATTGTTTGCATAGCAACCAAAGTATTGCGCAAAGTAGATTTGTCGTCTGCATTTAAGCTTGCTAATTTTGGATTCAACAAGTCGTAAGCCTTCTGAAAATAAGGAAGTGCTTTTGTAAATTCTGCTGTACGTAATACCTTTAAAGCATCATATTTTTTATTATCGGCCTCTGTAGTGCCACTTATAGCATTCATTTTTTTGGTAATGTCGGCAGCATTATTGAAATATAAGGCACCCAAATTATATGAATATTCAGCTTTGTTTGGATCTGCATCAATAGCCAACTTGTAAGCCATTACAGCTTTAGCTTCATAATCTTTTGAATTGGCTGGTTTTTCTTTTGGATTTCCTGCATCATCAATAGGATTGGCCATTGAACTGTATAAAACGCCCAGATTGTATTGTAACAAAGAGTTGTCAGGATCAGATTTTACAGCCTCTTCCATTTTTTGAATTAAAACATCCGTTTTATTGGCCCGCAGGTAATAATTCATTTCCTGACGTGATATTTCTGCGTTTTTGGGGTATAGCGCCTTTGCTTCTTCCAAAGTTCTTTCTATCGATGCATTGTCTTTCTTTTCCGTGTAAACGTCTACCAAAGTAGAGAATATATATGGGTCGCGGGCAACAGGATTGTTTTTTGCTTTTAATAATGTATTAAGCCCCATATCATCTTTTTTGGCATAGTAAGCACTCAATGCCTGAAATTTCAGCGCCTGGCCGGCAACCGTATCAAATTTTTTGTTACTGGCATAATGTTTTCCACCCTGAATTTCGCGGATATCCACCACCTGTTGAAATGACTTTATAGCCGCATCATAGTCTGATTTTACATTATTATTGGCGTCACCTGCATAAGCCAAAACACCCGCATTGTATGCTTTGTAAGCAATTCGTACCAACTTATTGTCAATTACATCTTTATCGTAGTTTGGTTTTACTTCCAATACTTTCATATAAGATTTTGTGCTTTCTTCAATAGCGGTTGGGTCTGTTTCTGCCAGTTTTTCATATATCTCACCTCTTGTAAACCATGCATCACCATCACCTTTTGTGTTTTCGCTACTTGTGGCTTCATTAATGGCAATTATGGCCTTTTTCATATCGCCATTACGCATATACTCTTTGGCGGTATAAATCTTTGCTTTTTGTGCTGAAGCGCCAATACCTAATGACATGGCAGCTAAAATGATAATTACTTTTTTCATACTCTGTTTTTTATAAAAAATTTGTGCCTTTTTTAATTAATGAAGTGCAAACTAAAATAATAATTCCCAAATATAGTCGTCCGTTTTTTTGTTTCCTCTGCTCTGCATGTGAAACTTGGGTTAAACTATAGTAAGTTTTTAAAGATTGTAATGGTGCAAAAAGCAAAAAAAACACGCTTTGCAGACGTGTTTCTGATGCTAAAGTACATAAAAAATCAAAGCACCGCTCAGGGGAGGGTGCTGTGATAGGGTATATAGGGGTGTTTTCAAAGTGAACGTCGATAAATATCCGATACTTACCGAGCTTGGAGTAAATTAGGGGCTTTAGAAAAATGAATAGGGGTATATTATTTCTAAGCTAGGGTTAATTACTTTTTGCTGCGTTCTGATATAATAGACGAAGCAAGGACTGAAATAGTTGGGTTGAAAATCAATAATTTTTAAAAAAAAGTAAAAAAATTAGGGTTGATAAATCATAAATAATTGATAATCAGATTAAATTATTTTTCAAAAGTTATATGTTCAGATTCAGGATTGACGAATTTAATCGCGCAATCCATTCATTTTCATTTAATTCTTCTTTAATAAACGTTTTTCCTGTAACGTTCTCAAATAACTCAATATACCTTTCAGAGATAGACCGTACTACTTCGTCGGTCATTTCAGGCACTACTTGCCCTTCCTGCCCCTGAAAACCATTAGCCATCAACCATTCCCTGACAAATTCTTTAGATAGTTGTTTTTGTGCTTCTCCTTTTGCCTGACGTTCTTCAAAGCCTTCTTTATAGAAATAGCGGGATGAATCGGGAGTATGAATTTCATCAATTAAGTAAATAGTCTTTCCAATATGTCCGAATTCATATTTGGTGTCTACAAGAATAAGTCCTCTTTCTGCAGCCATTTGCCTGCCTCTCTCAAATAAGGCCAAAGTATAATTTTCCAGTTTAATGTACTCTTCTTCACTGACTATACCTCTTGCAATTATTTCTTCGCGCGAAATATCTTCATCGTGGCCTTCGTGTGCCTTTGTGCTTGGAGTAATAATAGGATTAGGGAAAGGGTCATTTTCTTTCATCCCTTCTGGTAAAACCACACCACATAAAATACGCTTACCACTTTTATAGGTGCGCCATGCATGTCCTGTAAGATTTCCCCTTACAACCATTTCTACAGGATAGGTGTCGCATTTTAGACCAATACTCACATTTGCCAGTGGGCTGGCAATCTTCCAATTAGGTAAAATATCTGTTGTAGCGTCTAAGGCCCAGGCTGCAATTTGATTCAATACCTGTCCCTTGAAGGGTATAGGGCGGGGCAGTACTACATCGAAAGCTGAAATGCGGTCGCTGACAACCATCACCAGATGGTGTTGGCCAATAGTGTATACATCGCGGACTTTACCTTTATAAAATGCGGTTTGATTGGGAAGTTGAAGCATCAGAAATGTTATTGTTTTTGTGCCGCGAAGATAAATAAACCAAAAACATTTTCGGATTTAATTCACCGAACATATACAATCTCGAAAGAAATATCAGGAAAGTAAAAACCAAATTTTGTTCTCTTTCGTAATTGTAGTCGTACACCACAAATGACCAAATATAATGACCAGAAAAAAACTTATCCGAATCGTGATAGTTACCTCAACTATCAGTCTTTTGCTTTTTGTAGCACTGGTGGTACATATTGCCATGGTCAGTAATCCGAAAAACAAAGTTCATTACGGAGTTCAATTGAGCCGTATAGATTTCAATTCGCCTTTAGACGTAAAACAGGTTGATGAAGTTTGCATCTATCTAAAGTCAATAGAAGGTGTTGGGAGTATAATGTACAGTAAGGAAAATAATAATATTGTTTTTGCTCATCAACTAGATGTTATCAGTGGGCAAGAAGTGTATGAAAAGCTGGTTGCAGAAAAGAATGTAGATGCCAAACGTTTTTATCTCACTCCTGAAGAAATGGCAAAAACAGCCAAATGCCCAGTTATGAATGACAAAAATTTATTGATGTCTCTTGCTCATAAAGTTCAAATTTATTTTCTCTAACAATCACAATTAAAATCAAACAAAATGAAAAGTAACAAGCTGACCTTTATCGCAATCACTGCCTTTTTAGGTATGTCTTCTTTGGTTACATCATGTAAAAAAGATGATGCCAAAACACCAAGCACTCCAGCAGTGATGACTTTGTATGACACATTAGGTGGAACTACTATGGTAGCGGACCCCTCAAATCCCGGAAAGATGATAGAAAAAGGCCGACTTGCCATTAGAGGTGTAGTGGACAGTTCTATTTTTGTAATTGCAGGCGACCCTAAAATGCAACCCTATTTTACTAAGTTGTTGGCCGAGGTAGGAGCTGGAAATCTTACAGGCTTTGCTACACTGAGTGACAATTTTACCACATTTGTGGCTACTGCTACAGGGGCAAAAAACTATACCTATACGGGTATGAATATGAAAGATGCTCATGATCCTGCAAAAAATAGCAGAATGGCTCAAAAAGCTGATGCTGCAGACTTTGACCTTTTTGTAGGAGACATAGTAGTTGGCGCAAAAAAGAATGGTGTGCCCGACAACATTATCGCACGTTTGGGTACTATACTTAACAGTGTAAAAGCCGATGTAGTGCAGAAATAGTTTAAAACTTACTTCTCTTGAAAACACACAAAGCGCACTCTCAAAGAGTGCGCTTTGTGTTAGAACTTAATTAAACGATTATTATTGAAAAACAAAACGCCACCCGGTAAGGGTAGCGTTGTATTTATTCAACAATTCATTAGATATATGTTTGGCAGTGGTTATTCCTTTATTGTTAACACCCCCCAGTGTCGGTTTTTATCTTTTCACCACTTTAGCAAATATAATCAATTGTTTTAGATTTTTAACTGTGATTTGATGCAATATTTTTGGAGAAAGAAATTTTTCATTTACCATATTTTAATCCTCTCTGAAAGCGGTATTTTTTAAATAGCAATATTATGGTATATTAAAAAAATCATTAAAAAAATCATTGAAAAAATGTCAAGAATTGAAATTAATACGACTAAATGTGCTTTTGTTTGGCTTAACAGACGCTGATTACTTCTTTTTTTTACGGATAATTATTTTTTGAAGCTCTAAATTCTAAGAAAACTTGTTTTGTCAGAACTCTTAAAACACAATTCAAATACCTTTATTTGTCGCATTTAAAAAACGGCATAGGGTACAGAACTGGGCTCTAATGGACAGAAATGAAATTCATCCCAAATAGCATTATAAAAAAAGGACTTACAAATATGTAAGTCCTTTTTGGTGATCCCGTCAGGATTCAAACCTGAAACCTTCTCATCCGTAGTGAGATGCTCTATTCAGTTGAGCTACGGAACCATTTCCCCGTTTGGGATTGCAAAAGTAAGAAAGGGATTTTGATTTTCAAAAAATAATTTGATTTTCTTTTTTAGTTCTGCTTTTCAAAATATCGGAAGTATACCGGAGAAACCGTTGTATCAGCTAATATCAACGTTTTTGCACCATATTCAAACTTGAAAAACTGATTATTGATAAAGCCCTGATTTTGGATTTTAAAATGTAATGTAGACTCGTTATTAAATAATATCCAAGTCATTGTGTCTACATAAGTATTGTTTGCCCCTACCTTATATCCGTTACCTTCTTTAAATAATTGGAAAGTGAATTTTGCCGTATCCAAAACAACATTTTTTTCTTCTGTATCAAATTTGTTGTTTTTGTTAAGGTCGCTACCTTGTCGCTCCAGTTTCCAGGAGCCTACTAAACCATCTTTAACGGTCAATAGTTGAGTTTCTTTTTTCTTACAGGCTGCCAGACTTAAAGTGGCCAATAATGTCAGACTGATTTTCTTTATTGTTTTCATTTTCGGGGATGCAGTTTTGCTGATTGAACGTGAATAATCTGTCGCACGAAATTAATTCATTCGGGCCAAAAACAGAACTTTAAAATTATGCCAAAGCTGCTGTATTGATGCAATTAAATACCAATTATTGTGCTATTTTTGTAAATATGCTGAAAAAGACCTTCATATTTGAAGGCCTTTAATATCTATTCGGTTGAATACCGATATCAGCTTCATAATAAAATTATCCAATTAAGTATGGGCACTATTACTGGCACTGTCAAGTCTAAGTATAATCTAAAAAAAGAGTTATTAAAACATTTCGGTTTCGACAAATTTAAAGGAGAACAGGAAGCAATTATCCAGAATGTATTGGATAGAAAAGACACCTTTGTTATTATGCCTACAGGTGGCGGCAAGTCGCTTTGTTATCAATTACCGGCATTATTGAGCGAAGGTGTGGCTATTATTATTTCACCGCTGATTGCCTTAATGAAAAATCAGGTGGATTTAATCCGCGGTTATAGCGATCAGGATAATATTGCACATTTTCTCAACTCAACACTAAGCAAAGTACAGCAGCGTAAAGTGAAGTCAGACCTTACCGAAGGGCGAACAAAGATGCTTTATGTAGCTCCTGAGACTTTAACCAAAGCTGAAAATATTGAATTTTTTGCCGACCTCAATATATCATTTGTAGCTGTGGATGAGGCGCATTGTATCTCGGAATGGGGACATGATTTTCGTCCGGAATACAGGAAACTGCGTGGAATGATTGAAGCTATCAATCCTACAATCCCTATTATTGCTCTTACTGCTACTGCCACACCTAAAGTACAGGACGATATCGTTAAGAATCTGGAATTGCGTGATCCCAAAATCTTTATTTCATCATTTAACAGAGCCAATCTTTACTATGAGATTGTCCCTAAATTATCTAAAGAGCAAACGCTGAAAAGCATTGTAAAGTTTATACACAGTATGCGTGGTAAAAGTGGTATTATCTATACCCTTAACCGCAAAACTACTGAAGAGCTGGCTGGTCTGTTGCAGGCCAATGGTGTGAGTGCAGTGGCTTATCATGCGGGTTTGGAATCCAATATTCGCTCGCAGAGACAGGATATGTTTCTGATGGAGAAAGTGGATGTCATTGTAGCGACCATTGCATTTGGGATGGGTATCGACAAACCTGATGTGAGATTTGTTATCCATTACAATATTCCAAAATCTCTTGAGAATTATTATCAGGAAACCGGAAGGGCAGGAAGAGATGGACTGGAAGGGAAATGCCTTTTATACTATTCATATAAGGATGTGCAAAAGCTGGAGCATTTAATGCGCGACAAGCCTTTGAGCGAACGAGAAATGGGTGGACAGCTCATAGCAGAAACATTGGCTTATGCAGAAAGCAGTGTGTGCCGCAGGAAATTGCTCCTGCATTATTTTGGAGAAACCCTTAAAGGCAGTAATTGCGGTAACTGTGACAATTGCCTCAACCCCAAAGAAAAACTGGATGTAAAGGATAGTGTCAAAATTGTTCTGGATGCCATCAAAGAAATGGACGAACGATTTGGTATTGACTACATCGTCAATGTCATATTAGGTGTTAGCAATCCTCAGATTGTCACCTTCCGACACAATAAATTAAAATCTTTTGGTGCCGGCCTTATCATGGAAATGGATGCCAATTTCTGGCAATCACTAATACGCCAGATGATGCTTGAAGGTATGATTCGCAAGGATATTGAAGAATATGGCTTACTGAAAATAACAGATGCAGGACATAAATTCCTCAAGAAGCCCTTCTCTATTGAAGTTTCATTGAATCATAAATATCCTGACGAAACCGAAACAGACGAATCTGTCAATACCGGTGGTGCAAACGGTGCAGCCCTTGATGAAACGTTGTTTAAAATGCTGATGGAGCTTCGAAAAGAAGTAGGGCAGGAACATAAAGTGCCACCATTCGTGGTTTTTCTGGAGAACTCTATCGAAGATATGGCTACTACTTATCCAACCACAATGGAGGAGATGGAAAAGATTGTTGGTGTCAATAAAGGTAAAGCCATCCGATACGGTAAGAAATTTATTGAATTAATTGCCAATTATGTTGAGGAAAACGACATAGAGAAGTCGGACGAGTTTGTTATGAAAAGTGTGGTGAATAAAAGCGGAATGAAAGTTTTTATCATCACCAATATTGACAAGCGAATCCCACTGGAAACAATAGCCAAAAACAAAGGCATCACAATGGCAGAATTGCTGACTGCAATGGAAACTATTGTAGGTAGTGGCACTAAGCTTAATATCAGTTATTGTATTGACGAACAATTGGATGAGGAGGAACAGGAAGATATTTTTGATTATTTCCGCAATAGTCAGGATGACGACCTCAACGATGTATACGAAGAATTTAAAGACAACGATGTAAGTATAGAAACCTTACAATTGATGAGAATTAAATTCCTCAGTGAATTTGGTAACTAGTATCACGCTGCATTTTATTTAAACAAGACATGAAATCTATACAAGAGAGCTTTGAATTATTGCAAAGCCCACAGCATATTTTTATTACTACTCATCATAAGCCCGATGGCGATGCCATCGGCAGCATGATGGCTTTGACTCATTATTTTATTAAGAAAGGCCATAAAGTCTCCCCTGTATCCCCCAGCGAAATTCCTGATTTTCTGGGTTGGATACCAGGTATAGAGTTGGCTATGAATTATGAGGCTGAGCCCAAGCTGGTAGAGAAAGTACTGGCTGATGCTACAATTGTATTTTGCCTCGATTTTAATGACCTGAGCAGGGTAAGGAGCATGGAAAATCTTTTGGTCAATGCAGTCCAGCCCAAAGTACTGATTGATCATCATATGTTTCCGAAGCCAACATTTGATTATGGCGTAAGTGATGCAGGCAAAAGCAGTACTTGCGAAATGGTCTATGATTTTATCAATCTTGCTGGAGATAACCACTTAATTGATGCCACAATTGGTACTTGTATTTATACCGGTGCAATGACAGATACCGGTTCTTTCCGTTATCCTGCCTGTACAGCAAGTGTGCATGATATGATTGGTGATTTGATGCGTAAAGGATTACAACATAGCATTATTCATGATGAGATATATGACTCATGGAGTGAAAGGCGCATGCGTTTTTTGGGTTATGTATTGAACGAAAAAATGGAGGTATTTCCTGAATTAGCTTCTGGATTAATTACCATCAATCAGCAAGACCTTGAAAAACACAATGTACAAACCGGAGATACTGAAGGTTTGGTCAATTATCCCTTAAGCATTGCAGGAATACAGTTTGCGACTTTAATAATCGAGCGGAGGGACGGCATAAAAATGTCTTTCCGTAGCAAAGGAAGCTTTGATGTTAATGCTTTTGCAAGGGAACATTTTAGTGGCGGAGGTCATTTTAACGCTTCCGGAGGTCAATCTTCACAATCTTTTACAGAAACTATTTTATGTTTTAAGAAAATTTTATCCGAATTTCACCCCCAATTAAAAAATAATAATAACTAACCCAAAATTTATGTTCAAACAAATTCTACCGGCTGCCGCAATGGCTACAGTACTTATTGGCGCTGTATCTTGTAAAGACAACAAAACATTTAAGAAAACAAAAGATGGTGTTGAGTACCTGATTGTTAAAGACGAAAAAGGTACAAACGCCAAAATGGGCGATATTATCGAGTATAATATGGTTGTTAAAATCGGCGACAGTATCATGTTTGATAGTCGTAAAATGATGAATAACAAACCTGTTGAAATGGCTTTGCAGGAAAATCCGAATGCAACCAAATCAATGGATCCAACTGAAGTAATCACTATGCTTTCTGCAGGTGATAGCGCTGTAATCCGCGTTGAACTTGATTCTACAGCACGCAAAATATATTCTTTTGCCAAGCCAACAGATAAATTGGAATTCCAGTTTATGATGGTTTCTGTTAAAACAAAAGCAGAACATGAAGCAGATTTGAAAGCAAAATCAGCGGCTCAAATTGGTGTTGACGATAAAATTTTAGCCGATTATTTTTCTAAAAATGGTATCACACCACAAAAAACTGCCAGCGGCCTTTATTATATTATCACAAACCCAGGTGCAGGTGCTAACCCAACTCCTGGTATGAATGTGAAAGTAATGTACACTGGTAAATTAATTGATGGTAAAGTATTCGATTCTAATATTGATCCTCAGTTCCAACATACAGAACCACTTGAATTCCCATTGGGTAAAGGTGCAGTAATTCCAGGTTGGGATGAAGGAATCTCTTTGTTAAACAAAGGTGCAAAGGCTACATTGTTTGTTCCAAGTACATTGGCTTACGGTGCCGAAGGACGTCAACCAACCATTCCTGCAAATGCTATATTGATATTTGATGTTGAATTGGTAGATTTTAAATAATTTGCAATCTTCAAACATTTATTACCATAAATTTAAAACGTAAAACTCAATTCTTTCAATGAAAAAATTAGTCGTATTTTCTGTTGGTTGCTTAGCATTTGCCAATAGTTCATTTGCTCAAAATCAAAGTTTTGTTTCGCAGCCAATTACATTAGGTAAAACGGTAAATGGCTGGACAGAAGTCAGCAATGGTTTACAATTCAGAATCTGGAAAGATGTATCTGGAGACAAACCTCAGGTAGGTGATTTCATCACTATTCATACCCGTGCCCGTGTTGGTGACAGTGTTTTGTTCAGCTCAAGACAAGCAAACAATAATGAGCCATTTGAATTACAAATTCGTCCTCCTCAACAA
Organism: Bacteroidota bacterium; assembly: GCA_040387755.1. GTDB lineage: Bacteria > Bacteroidota > Bacteroidia > Chitinophagales > Chitinophagaceae > Rurimicrobium. The sequence continues at coordinate 53,136 of JAZKDB010000002.1, forward strand.
CCTCGTTTTGATTTGATGGAAGGATTCCAATTGTTGAGCGAAGGAGATAGTGCTACATTCCGTATGCCATTGGATACCGTTTTGGCTCTGGGTGCTCCTGAGTTGCCTTGGATGAAAAAAGGTGGTGTTATGTGGTTTGATCAGGATGTAGTGATTGTAAAACAAAAGAAACAGGCAGATGCTTTTAAAGAAAAAGCACAAAAAGGAAGAGCTCAGATGATAGCCGATTCTATTGCCATTAACAAATACTTCAAGGCTAATAATATTACCGGTGCAAAAAGACATCCATCTGGCTTGTATTATAAAATCAACAAACCAGGTACTGGTGATACTGCAAAATCGGGTCAGAAAGTTACCGTTAACTACACTGGTAAAACAATCGAAGGCAAAACTTTTGATTCTAACGTAGATACAACTTTCAAGCATGTTCAACCATTTAGCTTTACCTTGGGTCAGGGTCAAGTAATTGCGGGATGGGATGTTGGCGTTTCTTTGTTGAAAAAAGGTTCTAAAGCTACATTGTACATTCCTAGCCCAATGGCTTATGGAGAGCGTAGTCCAAGTGCTGAAATTCCAAAAAACGGTATCCTGATTTTTGATGTGGAAGTTACCAATCTTGAAGCTGCTGATGCACCTGCTGCAGAGCAACATGGTCCTGGCGACGGCCACAACCACTAATCTTTTTCTATGAAATTTTCAGTAAAACTGATAACCATTCTTACAGGGTGTTTGCTTACAGCAAATGCCCTGTTTGCTTTTAACCGGCAGGATACTTTGCGCGGCGGCAATGGCCGCGGAAGGGCTTGGTGGGATGTGCAGCATTATTCTTTGAGTTTTTATATTGATACAGCAAACCGAAGTATTGGGGGTACAACCACAATCGAATTTAAAATAACCGATGCCAACATTTCCGACTCGATGCAAATAGACCTACAAGAGCCAATGGAATTGAGCGAAGTACATTTTGAAGGTAGCAAAAAGGTGAATTTTGTCCGCGAAGGAAACGTGTATTGGATTATGGGTTTTAAAGAAATATCACCACGGTATGATGATTATAAAATTAAATTGAGCTTTAAGGGAAAACCACGCCAAGCAGTCAATCCCCCTTGGGATGGAGGGTTTATTTGGACAAAAGATAGCCTGGGTAATCCATGGATTTCTGTTGCTTGTCAAGGCTTAGGTGCAAGCAGTTGGTGGCCTTGTAAGGACTTTCAGGGTGATGAACCAGATAGAGGGATGGAAATTGACGAAACTCGATTCTATTACCGTTCGTCTGAATTCATTTCGAATGGAAAAAAAATTAAAAATGGGGAGATAATAGAATCGGTAGATATTGAAAATTGCAACATATTTAAGGATACAGTGAACTATTGGAAGGTTAGAAATCCCATCAACACTTACAACGCTACATTTTATCTTGGAGATTATGTAAACTTTACCGATCAACATCGGGCTAATTCTCAAATTCTCAAATACCAACAATACCATACCAAAATCAGATATAAAACGCTACATTTAAATTATTTCGTACTTCGATATCATGAGAATCAAGCCCGCGAACATTTTAAACAAGTCACAAAAATGCTCGAAGCCTTTGAGTATTGGTTCGGGCCTTATCCTTTTTATGAAGATGGTTACAAAATAGTCGAAGCCCCTTTCCTGGGCATGGAGCACCAAAGCGCGATTGCTTATGGAAATGAATACAAAATGGGGTATCGGGGTAAAGACCGCAGCGGCACAGGTGTGGGGTTATTGTTTGACTTCATCATTGTGCACGAAAGTGGCCACGAATGGTTTGGTAACAGCATTACAGCTGCTGATATAGCTGACAATTGGATACACGAAGGTTTTACCACTTATTCCGAAACCTTGTTTGCAGAATATTGGTTTGGTAAGGAAAAAGCTTTTGAATACACCCGTGGAGAATGGAAAAACATTTCGAACGACCGACCCGTAATCGGGAATTATGGGGTGAACGATGCGGGTAGTGGTGACAAATATGACAAGGGGAGTGCTTTGGTGCATACCATTCGCTTGCTGATGAATGATGATGAAAAATTCCGTGCCATGCTGCACAAAATGAATGATACTTTCTACCACAAGCAAATCACCACAAAGCAAATGGAGGATTTTATTATTGGCTTTTCGGGTCTGAAATTACAGCCCATTTTTGAGCAATATTTAAGAACTACAATGGTACCAGAATTAGAATGTGTAAAGAATCACCGCACTTTTAAGTTTCGGTTGAAGAATATAGTTCCTGGTTTTGAATTGCCCTTAAATTATAAAATGGATGGGAAATTAGTTCAACACACTGTTGGTCTTGATTGGGAAGAATTAAAATTACCCAATGCTGCTACAGACTTGCATTTTGAAGATGAATTTTTGATAAAGATTAAATATTCTCACTGATTTTTCACCGAAATTTCATCCTGAATTTTAGTTTCCATTTAGTTTCTTGATAATTTTGGACTTCAAAACAAATTCTAAAACACAAAGACAATGAATAACCACGAAATAGATTACAGAATTATAGGTGAGGAAATGCAATACGTAGAAGTAGAGCTGGACCCCAATGAAACGGCTGTAGCCGAAGCCGGATCATTTATGATGATGGACGAAGGAATTGAAATGTCTACTATTTTTGGTGATGGCAGCAATGCTGGTCCCAACACCAATTTCTTTGGTAAAATATTGAGCGCCGGTAAACGTGTATTGACAGGCGAAAGTTTATTCATGACCACTTATACCAATGTTGGGCAGGGTAAAAAACATGTTTCATTTGCATCACCTTATCCGGGTAAAATTATTCCTTTAGACCTTATGCGTCTGGGTGGTAGAGTTACTTGTCAGAAGGATAGTTTTCTTTGCGCAGCCAAAGGCGTTTCTATTGGTATTGAATTTCAGCGCAAACTAGGTACAGGTCTTTTTGGTGGCGAAGGTTTTATTATGCAAAAACTGGAAGGTGACGGAATGGCTTTTGTACATGCTGGTGGACATGTATTGGAGCGTGAATTGATGCCTGGCGAAGTATTGAAAATTGATACAGGTTGTATTGTTGCCTTTACGCATGGCGTGTCTTACGACATTCAGTTTGTAGGTGGAATCAAGAATACTTTATTTGGTGGCGAAGGTGTATTCTTTGCCACATTGCGCGGTCCGGGTAAAGTCTGGATTCAAACATTGCCTATTAGTCGTTTGGCCGGAAGAATATTGTCCTACGGCACTTTCAAACGCAAAGAAGAGGGTAGTATCCTCGGTGGCCTTGGCAATTTACTGGATGGTGACGGAATTTAATTCATCAATTATAACAAATAAAAAAGCTTGCTTCGACTATGAAGCAAGCTTTTCTTTTTAGCGTGATTTTCCTTTTTTTCGGAAATCTTTAAAAGAGCCGGGTTTTATCTTTTTCGGGTCAATTATTTCTTCTTTTACTTTTGTTTTGGCCTTTATTTTTGTATCACTCTTTTCGATGATTGGCTTAGGTTTTGGTTCAATTTTTTTCACCCGTTTGGCTTTGGGCGATGCTGCTGAAGTCTTGTTGGAGTCGGCAACCGAATCTTTCAGTATAGCAACTTCAGCTTCACTCAGGTTGCGCCATTTGCCCAATGGCAAGGTGCCCAGACTGATATTCATAATCCTTGTACGGCGAAGCGTCAAAACATTATAACCCAGCGCTTCGCACATACGGCGTATCTGACGATTAAGTCCTTGGGTCAATGTGATTTTAAACGTTGAGCGTCCAGTCATTTGTACTTTACAAGGTGCTGTAACCGTGTCCAGTATTTGTACTCCGCTGCTCATTTTTGCTACGAAACCCTCGGCTACTGGTTTACCCACACGCACTTCATATTCTTTTTCGTGCTTGTTGCCTGCACGCAAAATTTTATTGACAATATCTCCATCATTGGTCAGAAAAATCAAACCTTCTGAGTCTTTGTCCAATCGGCCAATCGGGAAAATACGTTTGGGGTGTTTGATAAAGGCAATGATATTTCCGGGAATATGAGATTCCGATGTGGTGGTAATGCCCGCAGGTTTATGTAAGGCAATATAAATCAGCTTATCCTTTTTAGGGGGCTTAATAATACTGCCATCTACTTCCACAACATCACCAACGTCGTAACGGTTGCCCATCTGGGCGATTTCATCATTGATTAATACACGGCCTGCCTTGATTAAATTGTCTGCTTCGCGACGGGAGCAATAACCTGTATCGCTGATAAATTTGTTAAGACTGATTGAAGAATCCAAGTTGATTTTTTTGAGTTGATTTTAGCAAAGATAATTCACTAAAAAGGAATAAGTTTGTGAATAGAAATAATAAAATAAAAATGAAGAAGCCGATTTTTGTTGTCTTGTTAATCAGCAGTTTATTCAGCAATACATTGCTTGCCCAAAAAAGCAATAATAAGAAAGCAAAATCGGTTTGTAAAACCCAATCCTCAATAGCGGGGGCATGGAAATTAAATTATCTTGAAGGTGAAGATGTGACGAAATTGTACAGAAAAGCTATGCCGAAAATCAACTTTGACACCCGAAAAATGCTGATTTCTGGTAATAACAGTTGCAATTCATTTTCAGGCCCCATTAAAATTGATGACAATAAAATAGTGTTTACCAAAGCATTTATACAGACCTTGAGGGCCTGTGAAGGAGATGGCGAACAAAAATTTATGGAAGCATTGGCAAAAGCTCAGACATTTTCTTTTTCTGAAGCTGACAAATTGGATTTAATAGCAGGAGACAGAGGCATAATGCAATTTACCCGCATTGAAAAGAAGAAAAAATAGTAGTTTTAAATTTATATAAACATCAAGAAGTGGGTCAATATTTAGTCAAGATTCTAGACGCAGAATTTATTAATCATGATGTCAAACGATTTATCGTTGAAAAACCGCCGGAGTATATATTTATACCCGGACAAGGAACTGAAATAGCCATTAATCTGCCAGATTGGAAAGATAAATTGCGCCCATTTACCTTTACGAACCTCAATAGCCAAAACTATCTGGAGTTTATGGTCAAGATTTACAATGACCGAAATGGTGTTACGAAACAATTGGGGAAAACCAATGCCGGTGCAGAATTTATTATTGGTGAGCCGTTTGGTGCAATCAATTACAAAGGGCCCGGAGTTTTTCTTGCAGGAGGGTCAGGTATCACTCCTTTCTTATCTATTTTCCGTCATTTGTACAAAGCCAATCATTTGCGGGGGAATAAACTGATATATTCCAACCGTACTATTGAAGATGTCATCCTTTTTCAAGAGTTGCAAAAGATGTTGCGTACAGATTTAATTCCTTTTTTCTCTCACGAAAATAAAATCGGATTTGGCTACAATAGAATTGACAGGAATTACCTGATTGCTGCTATTAAAGATTTCAGCCAGTTTTTTTATCTCTGCGGTCCTGAAGATTTTGTAAAGGATCTTTCGAAAATATTGTTGGATTTGGGTGCCAATATAGAAAGCCTTGTAGTGGAGCAATAGACTATTTCCCCATCCATATTTTAAAATCCATTGCCGATTCTCTGCTGACGATTACTTCTTTGTCAGTTGCAGGCTTGAGTTCAAGCTTTAGTTTGCCGTTAAAGTAATTATGAATGGCAGAAATAGATTTTTGGTGCAAAATAAAAGAGCGGTTGATACGATTGAAATCATTTGGGTTGAGCATCGATTCAATTTCTTCGAGGGTATAATCGGCTATAAATTTTTGATTTTCCCAGGTAATAAAGAAACTTAGTCTTTCTTCAACAAAGAAGTATGCAATATCACTGACTTCAACAGTAATTAATTTTTGTCCCTTCTTGACCAAAAAGCGGCTTCGATAGCTGTTATTTGTCTGCCTTAATTGTGCCAGTAGCTTCTCTACATTGAAATTCGTTCCGGTAAATTGATTTTTCAATTGGTTGAATTTACTTAATGCATTGCTCAGTTCTGTTTTTTTAATTGGCTTGAGCAGATAATCAATACTATTTACTTTGAATGCCTGCAACGCATATTCATCATAAGAAGTGGTAAAAATAACAGGTGCATTTAATTTGAATTGCGAAAAAATTTCGAAACACTGACCGTCCGATAGTTCAATATCCATGAGTATCAAATCGGGCAGAGGGTTTTTTTGAAGCCATTCGACACTAGTCTTAATACCCGGACAAATACCTGTAACCTCAATAGTATCGTCGATATCCAAGAGCATTTTTTGAAGACGCTCGGCCCCCAGCTTTTCATCTTCAATAATTAATACCTTCATTCTTCTGATTATTTAATTAATGGTATATAGACAATAAACGCTGACTCCGTCTCTTCATAACGAACTGGTCTTTCCTTGAGTAGTTCATATTTACTGATGATGTTTTTCAGGCCTATTTTATTGGAAAACAACTGGTTGTTTTTCTTTTGAAGATTGTTTCTAACAATCAATATGCCTTCCTTTTTAGTTTCAAAAATAACAGTTAAAGGTTCAGTTTCAGATAAACGGTTGTGTTTTACTGCATTTTCCAGCAACAATTGTAAGGTCAAAGGCGGCAATTTGTAATGCATGAAATCTTCTTCTATCAAGAACTGTATCCTGAAACCTTTATCGAACCGGTTTTCGAGCAGATGAGCATAAGACCTGATAAAGGTTATTTCTTCCTCAAGTGGAATAAGCTCCTGCTCATTGCTACGCAATAAATATCGGTAAACGGTCGACATTTCTTCCAGAAAAATTTCTGCACGTTCGGGATTTGAGGTAATGAGTGCACTCAAAGAATTAAGGCTATTAAACAGGAAATGGGGATTAACCTGAGTTTTTAGACTTGAGTATTTTGTTTGCAGGTTTTCCTGTATTAAAGCCTGATTGTCATATTCAAGATTTTTACGCAACATAGTTTCGTTTTCCTTCTCTATTTCCAGAATACGGTTTCGTTTTTTGCGGAGTTCACTATTTCGGAAAAAGATAATGGATAAAGCTAATGCCAATAGACTAAGTAAAACAAGAATGAAAATAAATTGCTTTTGTTTGTTGAGCTTAAGTTCCTGTAATTTTTTTTCCTGCGATAAAATCTTCAGGTCTTTATTTTTTACATCCACCTGAAATTTGGCTTCGGCATCACTGGTGATTTTCGATTTTTCGAGACTGTTGTTTTCAACATATAATTGATACCCAGTATCGAAGTATTGAAAGGCATTGTCGAAATCTTTGAAATCTTTGTATACAACAGAAATGTTTCTATAAAGGTCGGGTAGTGAGTTTGTGTTTTTAGTGAGTCGGGCAATATTAATGGCTTGTTTAAAATGTGCTATAGCTATAGGAAACTTCTTTTGGTCATAAGCCATAACACCTAAATTGGCCTGAAGACTGAAACGGGCATCATTGTTGCCAGACAATTGGAAAATAGAATCAGCCATATTCCCATATCTTGCGGCTAGCGAAAAGTCTTGTTTTTTACTATAAATAATAAATAAGCCTGAATAATTAAGCGCAAGACTATTGGTGTTTTTGCCCTTAATGGCCTGCTCAATTCCTTCATTAAAATGCAGAACCGCTGTATCCAGTTTATTTAAAAAACCATAAGAAAGCCCAATATTGTAATTGGCATTGGCTAATTCATATGCATCATTTTTTTCTATTAGATTTTTAGATTTTATAAAGTATTCCAGACCTTTTTCCACTTCTCCTTTTCGGGAATAATATTGCCCATAAAAACTTAGAATTTTAAGTTGAATTGAATCTATGGAAAGTGAATCAGTAATTTTATAGGCTTTTGAATATTGCTTAAATGCGCTTTCAAAATCACCCTTTCTTTCGCTAAGCTCACCAATAAGTAACAATGTATTAATCCAGTTTTCCAAATCAGGCTGTTTGGATAAAGCTTTCTCTGCATCATAAGCCATTTTCATAGCTGAATCGGGATTAGTATTGCCCAACTTTTCAATTCTCCAGATCAATGAATCATTATAAGAAGATATAGTTGCCTTTTGTTTGACAACATCTTCTTTTCTTGGATGCTGACAACTATCGTAGATTACCAGTATTCCGAAAGATACTAGGCATGAGATGATAATGGTGAAGACAACATTTTTTTTCATAGTACAAAATTACTGGTTTACCATGTTTTCATGTATGTGGTTTTTTATTTATTAATATGTTTGACCACCCTAAATGAAGGTGACCAAACATATTATTAGTTCTTTTTTACTGAAATTCCTTTTCGGTTTGCTTCACATTCATTACAATATCTTTTTCCATCGCAACCATAAATACCCGGGCAATCTGTGGTGCAAACATCATCTTTATGATTTTTGTAAAGGGATTCATTATAACACTCATCGGGAAATACTCCACATGATGAATCTTTGTTGCATGAAGCCAGGCTGAGTGGAATAATCATGAAGGCTATTGCCGTGAGTTGTATCCATTTTATTGTCTTATTCATGTTTTTCTGTTTTTATTGCTTAATAATTTGTTTGGTAGCTAAAAAATTGTTTGAATGCAAGCGGATAAAATAATTGCCTGGTATGAAACTGCTGAGATCCAGCGCTAATCTGTTTTCGCCCTTAGTAGCGTTGAAAGGGAATTGATATATCTCCTGGCCCAATAAATTAATTACGGATATTTCATACTTTTCTGTCACAGGGCAATTAAACTCAATTTCCGTGAAATCGTTGGCTGGGTTTGGTGAGATAATCAAGTCAATTTGTTGGCTATTGCTTGTTATCTCTTCAATATCGCTGGTGCTGGCCGTCTTTACAACTTTAAAATAATCGAACACAGAGATAGAAAATACAACTGTGTCATCATCATATGCCTGACGAATACCTGCCAAACCTACACTATAGACACTATCTGTAACAACACATCCTGTAGAAAACCAATTAATACTATCGGCCGAGTAATAGCTGGTAATGCTTTTTTTATCATATTTAATCCTCAAGAATGCATAAGTAGAATCAAAAGGTTTCTGACCACAACGTGAGTATATTCCGCTGTCAATGCCTTCAGTTCCTTTGGCGATAATAATTTTATGTGAAGCAGAGTCAGTTAATTTTTTAGATGTCCCGACAAACATTGCTGCTGCCGAAAAATCATAAAACCCTAAAAGGGCTACTTTTGTTTCTGCAATCCAACTGATTTTTGGATCAACAGAGATATACATTCTAGGAGCGTTAAAATTTGATATAGAATCGAGATCGCTACCGCCAAGCATAGGCGAAGCTACTGCGGCTAAGAAACCATCACCATCCAACTCTATATTACTCGCAAGATTGGGGTTGACTATTTTCCACGCCGAATTGAGTACAGTTCCATTAAAGTCGTCTTTAAAAATGATTTGAGCGTGCAAAGTTTGGGATAGTAATAGCAAGCTTACCCAAATAAGTGGTTTTTTGAAAAAATTCATTTGATTTAATTTTATGTGTGTGAATGTTTTGATGAAACAAAAGTAGAATGTTGTTAAAACATGGAAATGCATATGATGTATCAAATGGAGAAAATGAAGTGCGAAACGTAGGTTTTCGGGTTTGAGGAAATACTAGATATCCCTCAAAAAAGATTTTTCAGGGAGTTAATTACAAAGATGATAATTACAATAGGACTCTAAATACCTGATTTGTCAATAAAAGCGAATGACTTCTTTCTGAGTCATATTATGGAAGTTTCAATGCCTGAGAGGTGCATTAATGATTTCTTCAATAGCACCAGCCACCAATTGTCTGTTTTCCCAGGTTTTCAAATCTGCAAATTACTTTGGCAAGACAAGCTTTTGTAAGATGATTATTGCCTGTGGATGAATCAAAGTTTTACGCCAGAATCAATCATGCGATTATACATTATCATGGACTGATGAACGCTGAAATTAAATTTAACATGCCGAAGTTATCCCCAATGTTGAAAACCCGGGTATTAAAGGCTTATGTTTTTGTTTAAGTTTGCCATCAAATGGCCAAAAAAGAAGCAGGAGCAGAAACCCCTTTAATGAAGCAGCATCGGGAGATTAAAACAAAATATCCGGATGCCGTTTTGCTTTTTCGTGTGGGTGACTTTTATGAAACATTTGCAGGTGATGCCATTATTGCCTCTCAGGTATTGGGTATTACTTTAACCAAGCGCGCCAATGGTTCTGCATCCAGTATAGAGTTGGCTGGATTTCCCCATTTTTCTCTGGAAACCTATTTGCATAAATTAGTCAAAGCTGGTTATCGTGTAGCAATATGTGACCAGCTCGAAGATCCAAAGCAAGCAAAAGGAATTGTAAAGCGTGGAGTAACCGAATTGGTAACACCAGGTGTGGCAACCAGTGACAAATTACTCGAAAACAAAACCAATAATTTCCTTGCTGCGCTTTATTTAACAGATCAGATTTGTGGCATCGCTTTTATTGATATCAGTACCGGAGAATTATATACCGCTCAGGGTGACGAGGCTTATATGGACAAGCTATTGCAAAGCTTCCAGCCTTCTGAAATTGTTTTGTCTAAGGGTAAGCAAAGGCATTTTAAAGAAAACTTTGATAATAAGACCTACACATTTGCACTGGAAGACTGGATTTTTCAGGATACTTATTGTTACGATACACTGCTCAAACATTTTAATACCCAGTCTCTCAAAGGTTTTGGAATAGAAGATTTACGTTCTGCAATTATTGCCGCAGGAGCAGCCATTCATTATCTCAAGGATACGGAGCACGCCAATCTTCAACATATCAATGCCATTCAACGCATTGTAGCTGCCGATTATCTGTGGATGGATAGATTCACCATTCGAAATCTGGAATTACTGAGCAATGGTCAGGATAATGGAACTAACCTTTTGCAGGCTTTGGACAATACCCAAACACCGATGGGCGCCCGATTACTAAAGCGCTGGGTTGTTCTTCCATTATTTGATTTGTTCAAAATAAATCAACGATTAGATTTGGTCGAGTTCCTTATAAAAGAGCAATCACTGACAGAAGAACTTGGCCGTAATATTAAACAAGTAGGGGATATGGAGCGTTTGATTTCAAAAGTTCCTCTTAAAAAGGTAAGTCCACGCGAGGTGTTACAACTTGCCAAAGGCTTGCATCATATAGAAGCGATACAACAACTATGTGCTGATTCTGATAATGATATTTTGAGGCAAATGTCTCAACAGATGCAGGCTTGTAAGGAATTGCAGGAACGAATAATAGCAACTATTGACGAAAATGCTCCGGCTGTTGCTGCTAAGGGGGGGATGATAAAAAATGGTGTTCATGAGGAATTGGATGCCCTTCGTAATATTTCGCGCAGCGGAAAAGATTATTTGTTAGCTATCCAACAAAAAGAAAGTCAGAATACTGGTATTACTTCGCTGAAAGTGGCTTTTAATAATGTATTTGGCTATTATCTTGAAGTGACGCATTCGCATAAAGATAAAGTTCCGGCAGATTGGATACGAAAGCAAACATTGACAAATGCCGAGCGTTATATAACACCGGAACTTAAAGAATACGAAGAAAAAATACTGGGTGCTGAGGATAAAATTCTTGCACTCGAACTGGATTTATATCAGCAATTATTAGCTGCCATTGACCCATATATCGGCGCCATTCAAAACAATGCTTACATAGCTGCGCAATTGGACTGCCTCTTGTGTTTCGCTTACAATGCACAACGTTATAATTATCGTAAACCTGTTTTGGTAGAAGAACCCATTCTGGATATCAAAGATGGGCGACATCCGGTGATTGAACAACGTTTGGCAGTCGGAGAACAGTATGTAGCCAATGATATTTTATTAAATAAAGACGAGCAACAAATCATCATTCTTACGGGGCCGAATATGAGTGGTAAATCGGCATTGCTGCGCCAAACAGCCATCATTACATTGATGGCACATGTGGGTAGTTTTGTGCCAGCTGCTTCAGCCATCATCGGGCTTACAGATAAGATTTTTACCCGCGTAGGTGCATCCGACAATCTGAGTGGGGGAGAGAGTACCTTCATGGTGGAGATGAATGAAACGGCGAGTATTGTCAATAATATTTCTGAACGAAGTCTGGTTTTGCTGGATGAAATTGGACGTGGCACCAGTACCTATGACGGTATTTCTATTGCCTGGTCTATTGTAGAGCATTTATACGAGCGTAAAGAAAAACCCAAGACTCTTTTTGCCACGCATTATCATGAGCTTAACGAACTCGAAAACCAACTGAATGGGGTAAAAAACTACCACATCACACACAAGGAAACCAACAATCAGGTCATCTTTTTACGCAAAATGGCAAAAGGAGGCAGCAGGCATAGCTTTGGTATTCAGGTGGCCCGTATGGCCGGTATGCCACCAAGCCTCATCGAGCGAGCTGATGAGATTCTGGCTCAGCTGGAAGAAAAGCATGGAGGCGTAAAAGACACCACAGAGAAAATGAAAAAGCTGAAACCAGCACAACATTTTCAACTGAATATTTTTGATGGTTTGTCTGACGATTTACGTCAGGTGCAGCGTATCCTTACCGAAACAGATATTAATACACTCACCCCTGTAGAGGCCTTGATGAAACTCAATGAGCTGAAGAATGTGGTGAAGGTTTATGAATAGCGTCTTATATAGTTAGGTTTTTCCCATAAGTATTGCATTTATATCTGTTTTGACCGTTGTTGTCTATTTATTCGAAACTTATTAAAAAGTGCGTCATAATGTTGCGAAAAAGAAACATTATTATTGATTTTTTATATTAATGTAGAATAAAAACAACTTTATATTTTATTTTATTGTGCAAAAAAGACTACATTAGCGTAATAAATAGACATTAATGATGGAAAAAAGCAACATTAATCTAAGAGCAATGAGTGATAAAGCTTTGTTGACGATGCTCGGCAATTTTATAAAAGAGCAAAGAATAAGGCAAAATAAAACTCAGGAAGAAGTAGCCGAAGCCGCGGGTATCAATAGAACCACTTTGATAAAAATGGAAAACGGTTCATCAGCCAATATGCTGAGTTTCGTGCAGGTTTTGCGCGCAATTGATCATTTGGAACTGCTGGTTAATTTCGAAATTAAGGAGCAAATAAGCCCTTTGCTGTTGGCCAAAATTGAACAAAGCAAAAGACAAAGAGCCAGTAGAAAATCTTAATCGCATGAACACAGCTATTGTAAAAATATGGGGTAAAACTGTTGGAGCTGTTGCTTATGATGACACAAAGGGCGAAGCGAGTTTTGAGTACGAAAAAGCCTTTGTTGATAGCGGATTGCAATTAGCGCCAATAAAAATGCCTTTGAATAAAGGGCGTATTTACAACTTTCCGGAATTGGCACGAACCGAAACTTTTAAAGGAATGCCTGGTTTACTTGCAGATGTATTGCCTGATAAGTATGGGAATACGTTAATCAACACCTGGCTGGCACGGCAAGGGCGACCGTCCAACAGTTTGAATCCTGTCGAAACACTTTGTTTTATCGGCAAAAGAGGAATGGGGGCTTTGGAATTTGAGCCCATTACACCCAAAACGAGTAATAATGCTACTAAAATCAGTATAGAAAACCTGGTGCAAACGGCTCAGGACATTCTCAGCGAGCGCAAGGATTTCAGTACACAGCTAAATAGCGATGAAGAGCGTGCCATGATGGATATGCTCAAGATAGGTACCAGTGCAGGTGGCGCAAGAGCCAAGGCTATTATTGCTTACAATCCTTTGACCAAAGAAGTAAAAAGCGGACAGGCAAATGCGCCCCAAGGTTTTAGTCATTGGCTGATAAAATTTGATGGTGTCAGTCAACAAACACTGGTGGACAGCCAGGGGTACGGAAGGGTAGAAATGGCTTATCATTTGATGGCCTCAGACTGTGGAATAGAGATGAGTGAATGCCAATTGCTGGAAGAAAACGGAAGGGCACATTTTATGACGCGCAGGTTTGACCGTCCAAATGAAAAGGATAAACTTCATGTACAGACTTTTTGCGCATTACAGCATTACGATTTTAATCAGTTGGGTTATTACAGTTATGAGCAGCTCTTCGAAACTATCAGGATACTGGCCTTGCCATATCCACAAAAAGAACAATTGTATCGTCGGATGCTTTTTAATGTAATGGCACGCAATTGCGATGATCATACCAAAAATTTTGCCTTTTATATGAATCTAAAAGGTGAATGGAATTTTGCTCCAGCATATGACTTATGCTACACTTATCAGGCCGGACATCCTTGGGTGAGCCAACATATTATGAGTATTAATGGCAAGCGAAAAGATTTTACCAAGGATGATTTACTGGCCATTGCGAAAAATATGGGAATAAAAAAATCCAACCTTATTATCAGTCAAATAGCAGCAATAGTAAATAATTGGACATACTATGCTGAGCAATGTAAGGTCGATGTCGCCCTGAGAGATTCCATACAAAGAACATTAATGTCCTTCTGAAAATTTTAATAAAGAGAATCTGTTTGATTTGCATAATGTCACTCACTATTTCTTCTGAATAAATGGTTACTTTGTGCTCATGCAAGCAAAGGGATTGCCAGTTGAAGATTTTTTGAATCAAAGCAAAAACGCTATCGTTATTGATGTTCGTTCTCCCATTGAATTTTTTAAAGGACATATTCCTGACGCAGTCAATGTCCCGCTGTTTGAAGACACTGAACGGGCCGAAATAGGAACGATGTACAAGCAAAAGGGAAAGGAAACAGCAGTAACACGGGGACTCGAAATTGTATCTCCAAAAATGGTTTCATTTGTCAATCAGGTAAAAACTTTAGCTGAAGGGAAAAAAGTCCTTGTCTATTGCTTTAGAGGTGGTATGCGGAGCAATAGTTTTGCCTGGTTAATGAATACTTCGGGATTGGATGCTCAGATTTTGACAGGAGGTTATAAATCATACAGAAACCATGTATTACAGTATTTTGAAAAGAAATTCAAGCTTGTACTCATCGGAGGAAGCACAGGTTCTGGTAAAACTGAGATTTTAAAGCATCTTCAGGCTTTAGGTATTCAGTCTGTAGATCTGGAGGCTATAGCTCATCATAAGGGTTCGGCATTTGGAGCCATAAATGAAAAAAAACAAGATCCGCAACAACTCTTTGAACATAATTTATTTAACGCATTCAATAAACAGGATGACGAACAGTTGATTGTTCTTGAAGATGAGTCTATGACAATTGGTTTTAATAAAATACCTTATCCGTTATGGTTGCAAATGAAAGATGCAACCATCATTAAGTTTGACATACCTTTTGAACTAAGGGTTCAAAAACTGGTTGAAGATTACAGCACCACAGATATTGAAGCATTGAAAACCGGTGTGCTTAAAATTTCAGAGAAACTTGGGGGCGATAATGCAAAGCTTTGTCTGCAATATCTTGATGAAGGTAAATTGGCTGATGTAGCCAGGCGATCATTGTCTTATTATGATAAGGCTTATGACTTTCTGTATAAAAACAAAAATCAACCTATTATTAGCATTACTCAGGAGACTATTGATGCAAAAGTAAATGCATTAAAAGTGAAACAAATCATTCAGCATTTAGATTATTAAACTACTATGGAAATAAAATTAACCCAGTTCAGTAAAGCATCAGGCTGTGGCTGTAAAATAGCGCCTGCAGTACTTGACGAAATTTTGAATGGTTGCAAACAGGACATTTTTTTTGAAAAATTATTGGTAGGCAATGAGTCAAAAGACGATGCGGCAGTTTATGAATTGGAAGATGGAAACTGTATTATCAGTACTACGGATTTTTTCATGCCCATAGTAGATGATGCTTTTGATTTTGGTCGGATAGCAGCATGCAATGCAATCAGCGATGTGTATGCAATGGGAGGAAAACCATTAATGGCAGTGGCTATATTGGGTTGGCCAGTTGAAAAGTTATCTGCCGAAATTGCTCAGCAGGTGATCAAAGGAGCTCAATCCATTTGCGCAGAAGCAGGTATTCCTCTTGCCGGAGGACATAGCGTAGATACTCCTGAGCCTTTATTCGGGCTGGCTGTTACCGGTTTGGTGACAAAGAAAAATATCAAACAAAATAATACAGTTAAAGAAGGAGATATATTGTATCTCACAAAACCTCTGGGAATTGGAGTAATGGCTACCGCACTCAAAAGAGCTAAGCTGGATGAACTGCAATACAGTGAATTAATAGAGCATACAACCAGCTTAAATTCTATAGGAGGTATTTTGGCAAATCTGCCACAGGTAAACGCAATGACCGATATAACAGGATTTGGTTTTGCTGGTCACTTATTAGAAATGCTTTCAGGAAATGACTTTTCTGCGCTAATTCAAAAGGAAGCTTTACCTATAATGGAATCTGCCAGAAGCTTTGCTGCACAATTTGTTTTCCCAGATAATACAACCAGAAATTACAATGCACAATTGCCATTTATAGAAGGTATGACAGGCTTGGATTTTATACTTTATTGCGACCCGCAAACCTCCGGCGGATTGTTATTTAGTGTTTCGCCTGACAAGCAAGAAGAGGTAGATTATTTACTTAAAAGCCAAAATCAGTTCTATTCCAAAATAGGTAATATAGTTAGCGGAAAGGAAAAGAAAATTCTATTTGTTTAAATTTTGGACTACAGACGCATTGCATCAGCTTCCCAATTTTTAATGCTCCTTTTTATTTCATCTGAGTTTAATTTTTCTTGTAAAGTTCTATCCAACAAAAGCATAAACTCTTCGTCAGGAGCAAAACGAAGTGCTGCTATCTGACTGAATGAAAGTTGCTGCTCCACTTTTTTTGATGTTTCACCCATCATTTCAAAATATCGTAAACGAAACTCAAGACGGACAATCCTATTCTGGTTGCCTAAGGCATAATGTTGGCGCAACATGAGTGTAAGGTATAGAATGCAGAAAATACAAATTCCGAACAGTGCCCACTCAAGCTGATGCATTTTATCAGTAAAGATTTGATAAACAGCAATGCCACCTAAAATACCGAGTAATGGAAGAAATATAAAGTGATGTGGAGTGTAGTATCGTTTGTGATTTTGATAATTCTGTTTCATTTTTATTTGATTTTCATAAAGATACGATAGTGAAACTTAGGAACTTAATCTTCGTTCCCATTTTTCTGTGATGCTTTTTCTTTCGGCTTCCTGTCCATAATCCAGATCGAATAAATCGTTTAGTGAAGGGTCTTTTAAAATCATCTCTTCCAGACAAACAATCCTGGCATCTTCAATTTGTTGGTCACCAGTCAGAAATTGCCATTCACCGTCTGAATCGTGTACAACCTTTAATATGGGTTTTCCTTCTATGAATTGTTTAGTTGTAAAAACGGCCAGATTCTTTTCTTCAAAAAATTTGAAATCGGCATTACGATCAAGTAGGGGTTGCTTGAATTTCAATTCTTTATCAAAATTATCTTCCCAAGGGAATTTTAATTTTTTGTCAGTCCAAATCATTTCATAAGCAGAAAAAGAGTTTACATCATTCAGTTCACTAGCATAATTGATATAATCCTTTAAATTTCGTTCATCAACCAAGATGAAACAGGTATTTCCATTCTCAAAAAAGTCATCGTATATTTCCGTAGGTTCTAATTTCTGACCGGCTTTTACCATTGCTCCAGCCTCATTCAAAACGGTATGTAGCATTCCAACAGGTAATCCGAAAACAATAATTTCATGATGCTGATAATTTTTCCAAAGACCAATTGTATAGGCATAAGAGGGTAAATAATCAGTAGCATCGAGTACTACAATGGTCCAACCAAATTTTTCAATATCAGCAATCAGTTTTTTATTGTCCATTTTAAGTCTTGTTAAATTAACTGTATCAAAGGTAAAGGTCAGGCTTTGATAAATTTGACTTTTGCTATAATGCTATATTATTGTAATTTTATCCCTTATACAATAGTTAGTATCGAATGGAAGATTTATCAAAAGAGCAGTGTACCAAATCCTTAATACCAATAAGAGATGCATTGGATGTCATCAATGGTAAATGGAAATTACACATTATTGGCTCGTTGCTTCAGGGTAATAAACGTTTCAAAGATTTACAACGTGATATAAATGGTATAACGGCTAAAATGTTATCGCAAGAGCTTAAAAGTCTTGAAATGAATGATTTGGTGAGTCGTACTGTATATGACAGTTCGCCGGTAGTGGTAGAATATAGTTTAACCGCTTATGGTAAAACACTTAAAAAACTGATGAATGAATTGAAGATGTGGGGAACCGAACATCGTAAACGAATTATTGGGGAAGGAAAATAAACATCTATTCAGATTAGCAAAATCAAAACGGCAGATTCTGCCAATAAACATTTAAAACTAAAATAATTAATGAAAAATATTTTACTCTTAGCATTAACGATCTGTCTTTATTTCAATTCAAGTGCTGCTCCGGGAGATACAACATGGATTCAGGCACATACTGTAAAACAATTGGGTGCCTCTCCTGCCAATTTTGATACTATGATTAATTTTCCTGACGGTACTACGAAGTATCGTAAGATAATTATGGTATTTACATTGGGTAAATATGCATGTCCAGGTTCGCCTACATATTGCTCAGATTGGGATTATACCGTACAAACCTATGCAATGAATAAATTGGGTGATACTGTAGAACTTGGGAGGTTAATAACTCCATACGCCAATAGTTCCAGAATGTCTGCCTCGTGGACTCAGCCCTATTATTTTGATGTGACTGACTTTGCAACAGTTTTGAGAGATTCTAATAAAATCAGAATTAACTTCTCTGGTTATTCAGGTGGATTTACCGGAGATATAAAATTTGCCATGATTGAAGGAACACCTGAACGTAATGTGCTGGGCGTAACAAAAATGTGGGCAGGTAGCTACTCTTATGGAAATGCCTCTAGTCCTATAGATGCAAAAGTATCCGCAAAAGCAATTACTGCACCCACAGGTACACAAGCGGCAGTTTATCGTTTTAATATAACCGGCCATGGCAGTGATCCTAATTACTGTTCAGAGTTTTGTTCAAAATACTATCAGTTACTTAAAGACGGTACCCTCGTGGCACAAAAAGATATTTGGAGAGATAATTGCGGCTTTAATAATTTTTACCCTCAAAACGGTACCTGGATATATGACAGAGCTAACTGGTGTCCTGGAGATTTGGTTTATACCAATTTTCATGCTATTCCATCAGTGAGTTCTGGTAGTAATTTCAACCTTTCAATGGCTTTTGAACCCTATACATCAACCGGAGCAGCTTCTTATACTATTTTTGGAAATGTAGTATTCTATGGTGGCATCAATAAAAGTCTGGATGCATCGCTTGAAGACATTATTGCTCCGACAAATAATGAAAACCATTACAGGGAAAATGCAAGAATTGGATTTACAACAGTTAAAATACGTAACAGCGGAAGTACAACTATTAGTAATATTCAGTTTGAGTATGGGGTTACAGGTCAGCCATCCACTATTGCAACATGGACAGGCAGTCTTTCTTCACTTAAGGATACCATAATTGACCTTCCCTTTGCCGAGTCTTTATTGAAAGCCACAGGGACTAATCTTGCTTATGAAGTGAAAATTTTGAAAGTAAATGGTTCGGTTGATGATGATGCTACAAACAATAAAATAAATTCTGTATTTACTCCAGTGTTACCATTGACTTCAAATGCAGTGGTAATTTTACGTACCAATAAATCTCTTACAGGCACTGGTTACAGCGAAACAGAATGGACGATTACGGATGAAACAAGCGGTACTGTAGTGAAAAGCCGTATTAACAATACACCAGAGACTACCTACGAGGATACTTTAAATCTGCCCACAGGTGTTTATAAGTTTACGATTTCAGATGCCGGATGTGACGGGTTAAGTTGGTGGGCAAACCCATCTGGAGGTTCGGGTTCTATTCAGATAAAACCAACATTGTTTACTTCATATACTTTGAGAGGAAATTTTGGCGGAGATTTTGGCTGTGGTTTTAAGCAATATTTCAGGGTTGGTAACCCCACTGATATCAGATATGTAAATGCTGAATCGTCAGTAAATCTCAATGTTTTTCCAAATCCTGCCAGCGATAAAGTAACTTTCACTATTGAAGGAATTAAGGTAACTTCCGCTAACATTGTTATCAGAGATAATTTTGGCAGAGTGCTGTTTAGTCAGACAATTAAAGGAAATCAGCTTGAGTTCGATGCTAAACAATTTGCTAATGGAGTATATTTTGTAACTGTATACTCTACAGATAATAGTTTTCCAAGAATGCAATCAAAATTTATTTTGATGAAGTAAAATTCAGCACCTATGAAAAAAACGCCCTTATTAGCCGCTTTTCTTTTGTTATGCTTTTGCGCCTGCAAAAAGAAAGATGGAGAGAATCAAAATCTGGACAGAAAAAACAGACAACCTTTTGATATTATGTCTACCAAGGCTGGTTCTTGGTGGTTGTACAAGGCAGACGATGGTGCTGTGTTTTATCGTTACGCTACCGGCAAAGATTCACTTGTTGCCGGGCTTTATTACGATTATTTTTACAGAGTTGATACTACCTCGGTAATGAAAGAACAGATACCTGAGTATTTTGGTAAAAATGATAGTAAATATCTTTCCTTGATTGATGTCGATAGTAAACAAAAGGATTATATCACTTATGTTATCTTAAAGGATGGTGCCTATACCGGGCAAACCTGGCAGAATACAGAAGATAAGAAAATTCAGGGATGGAACCTGAATATGCTTATTGAAAGTCAGGTAATCAACGCCAATGAGGTCTTGATTGTAAATGGAAAGGTTTATGAAAATGTTATTCATGTGTACAATAATTTAAAAGCCAAGTCTGTAGTAATGCCCGCCTATGTAAGTTGTGGTTCGTTGGAAGTTTGGTTTAAGAAAGGTGTGGGTATTATCAAAGATAAAGGCAATATTGATGTTGCACCAGCTGGCGTTTCTCTGGTTAAGAAAGATTATGGTGACGAATTGCTGGAGTATCATATCGAACCATAAAATTAATTATCAGGGATAGAAATGGATTCAGGTCTATTCAGAAGTTGAATCGTCATTGAAATTTGACATAAATAAAGAGCAGACCTTTTTTAAACAAAAAGTGCAAAAAATCGTGGAATCTTTTCAACAAAGATTCAGAAGTGTAACTGTCGAAATTGGCCTTCGGATTAGAATTCCTCAATCAGATAAGCACAAAAGCATTCTCAAGTAATAATTTTAAATATTTTTTGGTGAATAAAATATAAGCTTTACTTTTGCACTCCAATTCTTAAGATTGCTCTTATATTAAGTTTGCATTTGGAAGACTTGTTTCATACAATTCGTTAACACCAAAAAATTAAAAAAACATGGCAAAAGAAATCACAGGCTATGTAAAGCTGCAATGTAAAGGCGGCCAAGCAAATCCAGCACCTCCAATCGGACCTGCATTAGGTTCTAAAGGTGTAAACATTATGGAGTTCTGTAAGCAATTCAACGCTAGAACCCAAGACAAACCAGGTAAAATACTTCCTGTTCTTATTACAGTTTATGCCGACAAATCATTTGATTTTGTTATCAAAACTCCTCCGGCAGCGGTTCAATTAATGGAACTTTCTAAAGTTGCTAAAGGTTCTAAAGAGCCAAACCGCTTGAAAGTGGGTAAAGTTACATGGGCTCAAGTAGAAGAAATCGCTAAAGACAAAATGAGTGACCTCAATTGCTTTACGCTAGAAAGCGCTATGAAAATGGTAGCCGGAACAGCACGCAGCATGGGCTTCACAGTTGAAGGCGACGCTCCTTGGATGAATAATTAATCCATAGGCATTTCATTTATTTTAAAAACATTGTAACAATGGCAATCACTAAAAATAGAAAAGCCGCAGAGGCTAAAGTAGATAAAAATAAATTCTACTCACTTACCGAAGCAAGTGCCTTGGTAAAACAATTAAACTGCACCAAATTTGATAGCTCAGTAGATGTGCATATTCGCCTTGGAGTAGATCCTAAAAAAGCTGACCAGGCATTGCGTGGTACAGTATCATTACCTCACGGTACTGGTAAAACCAAGCGTGTATTGGTTCTTTGTACACCTGATAAAGAAAATGAAGCAAAAGCAGCTGGTGCTGATTTCGTTGGCTTGGACGAGTTTGTTCAAAAAATCGAAAGTGGCTGGACAGATATCGATGTAATCATCGCTACACCATCTGTAATGCCTAAAATCGGTAAATTAGGTAAAGTGTTAGGTCCTCGTAACCTGATGCCCAACCCCAAAACAGGTACTGTAACCAATGATGTTGCTAACGCAGTAACTGAAGTAAAAGGTGGTAAAATCGCATTTAAAGTAGACAAAGCAGGTATCGTACACGCATCAGTGGGTCGTATCTCTTTTGAGCCTGCTAAACTTGCAGAAAACATTCAGGAATTAGTGAACACATTGATTAAAATGAAGCCTTCAACTGCTAAAGGTATTTACCTTAAAGGTGTAAGCATGGCTACTTCAATGAGTCCTGGTGTAATGGTTGATACTAAAACGGTAGCCTAAGACCAGCGATTAAATTTTCCTAAATCATTTAAAAAATTCAAGCAATGAATACTGCTCAAAAATCTGAAGCAATAGAACTGTTGAAAGAAAAGTTTTCTCAATACAGTAACTTCTATATCACCAATACAGAATCACTTTCTGTAGCACAAATAAGCAAGCTACGTCGCGTTTGTTTCGAGAAGAATGTCGAAATGAAAGTAGCAAAAAACACCCTCATCAAAAAAGCGTTACAATCGCTTAATGATGAGAAATATGCAGGCATCTACGAATCTTTACATGGCGTTACAGCTTTGATGTTCTCTGATTCTCCAAAAGAACCAGCGGTTATCATCAGCGCTTTCCGCACTGAATCAAAGAAAGAAAAACCTGTTTTGAAAGCAGCCTTTATCGGTGAAGATATTTTCTTGGGCGATGACAAATTAACTGCTCTTAAAAATATCAAAACCAAAAACGAGCTTATCGGCGAAGTTATTGGCTTACTTCAATCTCCTGCACGTCGCGTTATTGCAGCTTTGTTGCACAATGCAGAATCAAAAGGAGAAACAGCAACTGCAGAATAATTTTGCATTTGCCTGCTGATAGCAGATGATTGCTATCAGCACAAACAAATTTGGCTTCCAAGCTCGCATAATATTTACAATAACAATTTTTACAAACAACATTAAAACACATAACAATGGCAGACATTAAATCATTAGCAGAACAACTTGTAAACCTGACTGTAAAAGACGTTCAGGAATTAGCTGACGTTTTGAAAGCTGATTATGGTATCGAACCAGCAGCAGCAGCAGTAGTTGCAGTAGCAGGTGGCGGACCAGCAGCAGCAGCAGAAGAGAAAACAGCATTTGATGTTATCTTGAAAAATGCAGGTGCTTCTAAACTAAACGTAGTAAAAGTAGTTAAAGATCTTACTGGTCTTGGACTTAAAGAAGCTAAAGAATTAGTTGATGGTGCTCCAAAAGCAATCAAAGAAGGTGTAAGCAAAGCTGAAGCTGAAGATATCAAAGCAAAATTGATTGAAGCTGGTGCTGAAGTAGAAGTTGCTTAATTTCTGATTTTCAATATCCTTTAATAAAAAATGGTAACGGTTTCGTTACCATTTTTTTATGCCATTAATTGATGAATGATGGCTAATTTAGAGCAAATTTTAAGAATGATGAAACATTATACCGAAGAGCAGGCGCTCCAGCATTTAGTAAGCTGGCAATACAAAAATATAGGTATTGAAAAGGAATTTGCTTTCACCAATTTCAGCGAAGCTTTTGCTTTTATGACCCGTGTTGCTTTCCTTTGTGAAACAGATAATCATCACCCTGAATGGTGTAATGTGTACAATAAAGTGCATATCCGACTCAATACCCATAGCGAAAATGCTGTAACAGATAAAGATATTAATCTGGCAAAGAAGATTGACGCACTGTTGATTCTTTAATCAAATTGTTCGTTAGCCTCGATATCTGTAAGATGATAAAATACAGCGTGGGGCAATAATTTAATCGGCAATTGAACATACTCACTCCACACTTTTGTGAATGCAGCCCCGAAATAGAGAATTATAGAAGAATAAAATACAAAAAGCAAAATCAGTACAAAAGAACCTGAAGCGCCGAATATCTGGTCAATATTGCTTTTGACCAAAAGGACATTCAATACAAATTTACCAATAGCGAATAATAAGCTGGTTAGCAAAGCGCCGGAAGCACTTACTTTCCAATGTGGTCTGCCATCCGGTATAAAATGTAACAACATGCCAAACCATACAGATGTAATTGTAATAGAAATCAAGAACGAGAAAAAACCAGATAGTATAATTGGATTCCCAGGGACTATTTCGTTGATGTTTTTACCAAAAAGCAATTGAAGGCTTTCTAACAAACCTCCTGTAACAAATAATATTCCTGTAAAAATGATTAAAACCACCGAACGAAATCGTCCGGCCAAAGATGTTCTGAGTCTTTTTTCAGGTTTTAAACGTATCATCCACAACTGATTCATGGAGTTTTTAATCACCCTGAAAAGGGTAGTGGCAACAAAAAGCATAAAGACAGACCCAAGAGCAATATCCCATCTGTTGTCTACCAGTCCGCGAAAACCTTTTATGGTAGTAACTAACTGAATCATTCCTTTTTTACCTAATATAGAGGAGATTCGGATAAAGATGTCCTGACTTATTTCTCGCTGATTAAAAATCAGGCTTAAAATTTGAACAAGAATAATTAGAATAAAAGGAAGAGCGAATGTGGCAAAGAAAGCAGTTGCTCCTGCAAGTCTCAAAGGGTCATTTGAGGATAACAATTTAGCTGATAATCCAAATTGTTGCATTAACTTTTTTAATTTCAGGATCACTCAAAGATGAATTATGGAAGGACAAAAGTAAGGCTGTGTTGCCATAAATTGCCCTCCCATTCCTGATTTTTATAATTTAGTTTCTAAAAATTGATAGTATAGCTCAATACAGGCAATGTAGATAACTGTTTTATAGTACTGATTTTTTGAGTGGTATTGTTGTAGTAATAGTCAATATCGGCCTGATTATTAGTTACATTTTGTACGTCCAATTTTATTTCATGATTCGTGCGTTTTCGGTCAATCCTATATACAATCCCCAGATTAATGGAGAATACATCATCATTCTTTTGTTCAAATGCTTTTGCCTCCAAAAAAATTGCTTTCCCTGCTGCCTGTGAAGCGGCCAAATCTATTGGCATTAATCTTCTTCCACCTAGATAAGAAGTTCTGGTATTGATGCCTAATACACGGTTTTTGCCATTTTTGTTGCGTAGAACAAACTCTTTACCGAACAAAAAGTTACTTGTAAAATTACCGTTATACCTGGTGTTTCGCCATATTCCGTCGCCAGCGAGGTATTTTGAGTCAAATACAGAACCGGTAATCAGGAAGTAATAATTATTCTGAAAATAGCGCTCTAAAGTGAGCTCCAGCCCTATGTTTTTACCCTTTCCTTTATTAACCAACGCTCTGGTTGTAAATATTTCGTCCTGATTAAGTAATGAGTAGGTGCTTTTGCTTCCTGAATCAATACCAATGTTGTATAATGATTGATAATAAACCTCAGCTTTCAAAAAAAGTTGTTTGCTTAGTTTGTTTTCATAACCCAATACAAAGTGGTTTGCTTTAGAAAAACCCAGATTTTTATTTGGGTTAGTATTATTAATCAAAGCAAAATGATTGGGCAATGCGTCCATTTTACTATGCATTCCAAAACCTGCAGTAAAGGCTTGTCCATTGGTAAAATCATACCTGATGGCAGACCTTGGCTCTATACTTATCTTGGAATTTAATGAAGATTTTTGGCTATGAAGTCCATTTACCAAAGTAATTTGCTCTGATATTCTCCATCGCCAACTCATAAAACCCTGAAATAATTGCGCATTTCCCTGGTTACTCTGTTCGGTAATGTAACTCTGGGTGGGTTCATCAAAAGATTTACTCCTGAAATTGAAATTGTATTGAGAGGCGACAATGCCTGCCTGCCATTGATTTCTAGCATTAATTTTGAAATTAACAGCACTGGTAACTCTGAAAGTATTGTTATCGAGCTTTGCGTTGAAATAGTCTTTAAAATCATTTTGGTTTACAAATGGTTTTTGACCAACGCCTTCACTTCCATTATTGGAAAATGAGATTGTGTTTTTAAGATATACTCTGTCATTGATAGGGTAATAATGGCTGAGCCCGGCAACAGCAAGTTTGCTTGTTTGCGACCATTTTTCTATCATTTTTGTTTCGTCTGATTCATCATAATATTCCGCATTCAGCGTGCTTCGTCCTCCCAACCCAAAGAGTGTGAATGTCCCTGCATTTGAGGTGGGGAAAAGTATTTTGAATGACCCATCCTGATACTTTGGAACACCATTAAAATCTACTATTCCTGCCATATCCAGCAAACTTAAAGTAGAGTATCTGTAATTAGCCAGATAACTTGACCGTTTTCCTTTCTGAAATGGTCCTTCTACAGTAATGTCTGTACCCAAAACCCCAACAGAAAAACTATATTCTCTTTTTTCGTTATTGCCTGTGCGCAATTTCATGTCAAAAATGCCGGCCAAAGCATTACCATACTGAGGATTAAAGGCTCCGGTGTAAAATTCAGAATTGGCCAGCATTTGACTGTTTAATGCATTAATGGGTCCGCCTGTTAATCCTTCTGAAGCAAAATGATTAGGATTGGGAATTTCTACTCCTTCCAGTTTCCATTGAATATTGCGTGGATTGTTTCCTCTGACGATTATATCGTTATTGCCGCTACCATCAGAATTGACACCTGCGTATGATGCCACCATTCTTGCAGGATCATTAATAGCGCCGGCATAGCGTTTGGTTTCTTCAACACTAAAGCCTCTCGCCGAGACTAAAGCCATATCATTGGCTACGCGCGTTTTGTCGGGTCTGGAACTGATGACTACATCCTTTAAATTTTTAAACGATTCACGCATTTCAATTTCTAAGACCATTTCTTTACCAGCTACAACCAATAAATTACTCATTTGCTTCTCTTCATAACCCAATAAACTTATTTTCAGATTTCTTCGTCCCACAGGTACCTCATTTATTTTGAATATTCCATTACTGTCTGAGACCGAAGAGATTTGAGGGATTGCATCACTGATAACCAGTATTGCATCAGAAATGGGAGAACGGGAATCTGCATCAATTATACGTCCCCTAATGGTTTGGGTAAGTACCTGAGCTTGGGTTTGGGTGAATGCAATTATGAGAATGCAAGGAAGAATTTGTTTAAAGAGAGTCATATTGTTAATCATAAATTCAATGTTTATGCTATGACAACCTGATTGCTTTATACCCCCATACCAACAAACAAATATTTTCTTGTTTATAAGAGTTAATGGAATGCCAGACAAGCTAATTTTCTTGTATTATTGCATTAGTTCATTCATTTTTTCTAACAAAGCAAATTCTCTTTTGAAATTAGTTTTTAACTACAAAGAACATATCAAGCCAATATTTTTCATGCTATCGGCATTTCTTTTGTGTCGCATAGGCTTTATTCTGTTGATGCCTGCAACATATTCGAAAGACATGTATGGTTGGTTAGAGGTTATTGAAATTTTGAAAAGAGGAGCCAATCCTTACAGAGAAGCCAGTCTCCTAAATTACCCGCCTTTCTGGATGCAGATCCTATATGTGGTTTATAAGCTATCTCTCATTACTAAGCTATCAGCTACACATATTATTCAGTCAATACTTATATCTGCTGAGGCCATAGTAATGCTCGTTTCCTATGCTATTCTTGTTTGTTTAGAAAAAAAGGGAAATTTACTTGTGCCATTTGTTATTGCTTTTGGCATTAACCCGGTAAGTATTTTGCTTAATTGTCAGCATGGAAATTTTGATGTATTTATTGGTTTATGGCTTTTATTGTTGTTCTATTTTCTATCAGAATTTTATAAACATAATTCACCTGTCAGTTGGCTAATGGCTTGCTTTGTATTAGGGATAGGAATCCTAACCAAAACAATTCCCTTTATTTTAATTCCGGTAATGCTTATCGGTATTCAAAAGCAAAACAAATTCACGAATTTGTTTGGACTAATGTTGATTTTGATGCCTATAACCCTTGGCATAAGTATCATTTATACCTTGGCTCCTGAGGGGGTTTCTGCAAATGTTTTGGGGTATAGGTCAATGGCAGGATGGTATGGCATTTCAGGAATCCTTAATTTAATCGGACAAATTGATTTGATAGACAAATACAGTGCAATTTCACCGTTTATTATACTATTGCTAATGTTGTTGGTGACATTGAGAGTACGCAAGATTATTGAATTGTCGCCCTACCAATTGCTGATTTTGTTATTAAGCCTGTTGGTGTTTTTACCCACCTTTGGTCCGGGATACTCTCCACCGTATATTCTGTGGTTCTTGCCCTTAAGCGTAATCTATTTTTTTATGGTCGATAAATTCAGACAAAGAATAATGATTGTTGGTTATGTGATTTTAGCACTTACCTATATTGTAGAATATGCCACATTCAACTCCCATGGAGCATTTATACAATTT
Source organism: Bacteroidota bacterium (assembly GCA_040387755.1). Classification (GTDB taxonomy): domain Bacteria; phylum Bacteroidota; class Bacteroidia; order Chitinophagales; family Chitinophagaceae; genus Rurimicrobium. The sequence continues at coordinate 81,583 of JAZKDB010000002.1, forward strand.
TTTGACACTTCAGAAAGTACCAAACTACTTTGTGAACTTTGGGGCAAAAGCAAGTCTCAATCATTGATTCGCCTGCCGATGTTTGCCTTTTATCTGTTGTTTTATGCCTTGTTATTATTGGATAAGAATAACATTTTAACCCATAAAAGAGACAAATTGGGCCAAGGGCCTTTGTTACCCAATCAAATTACTAATTGACAATTATTGAATAATTGAAAAGATTAGATGCAATTTGTGCAATCAAAACTATAAAAGACAGTAATTTCGTGGTCACGTTATGGAAAAAATTAGTTGGTTTGAATCCTGGTTCAATTCGCCGTATTACAAGGTTTTGTATCAGGACAGAGATGAAACAGAAGCAGAAGATTTCACAGAAGCATTGTTGGGTTATCTTAAACCCAAGTCCGGTTGTAGAATCGTAGACATTGGTTGTGGGGAAGGTCGCTTTGCTATTCAGTTTGCCAATCAGGGTTTTGATGTGACCGGAATAGATCTGGCTGCCAATCGTATCGAAAAGGCTTTAGAACATGAAAGAGAGAATTTGCATTTCATGGTGCATGATATGCGTTTGCCATTTTATATTAATTATTTCGATTTAGCTTTTAATTTATTCACCAGTTTTGGTTATTTTAATTCTGAAAGAGACAACCAATTGGCAGCCAACTCTTTTGCAAGTGGGCTCAAGAAAGGTGGACGTCTGATTGTCGATTATTTAAACAGAGATTGGGTATTACAACAATTGAAGCCACATGCGATAGTAGAAAAAGAAGGTATTAAATTCGACATTCAAAAGGACTATGATGGACGGCATATCATCAAGCATATCCGTTTTGAGGATGCTGAAGGCGTAAAACGCCATTACACAGAGCGTGTTTCTGCATTTTCGCTTCAGGATTTTACAGACTTGTTTGCAAAGGCAGGACTAACTCTGAACGCTACCTTTGGCGACTATAATCTTGCTCCGTTTGACAGCACTCATTCTCCGCGTCTAATTATGGAATTCAAAAAGTAAATAATGGCCGTAGGAATATTGCATAAACTCGTGCGCCTGGACAAAAGTGTTTGGTATATGGTTAACGTTTTGTGGCAAAACGAGTTGTTGGATATAGTAACTCCTGTTTTGCGCAACCCGAATACATGGATTCCGCTATATGTATTTCTGGCCATTTTTATTCCTTACAAATTTGGCAGAAAAGGTTTTTATTGGTGCATTGGATTTTTAATAACATTTGCACTTAGTGATTATACCAGCGCTTCAATTATTAAGCCATTGGTACAGCGCATCAGGCCTTGTAATGACATAGAATTGAAAAATACCGTTCACTTATTAATTGATTGTGGAGTAGGGTATAGCTTCCCTTCAGCACATGCTGCCAATCATTTTGCCCTTGCTTTTTTTATGCTCATCAGTTTATATAAACAGTACAAATGGGTTTGGATCCCCTCGCTTTTGTGGGCTTTTTCAGTAGCATATTCGCAGGTTTATGTAGGAGTTCACTTTCCGCTTGATGTTTTGTGTGGGGCTATTCTGGGAATATTTATCGGCATTTGTACAGGAATATTCTTCAAGCGAAAAATTGGATTCACAGGAAAGTAAATTATTACTCCCTTTTAAAAATAAATTTTTTCAGACGCTTAAATCAACCTATATTTGCACTAGATTGGAAGGAGGGGACACAAAAAGTGTCCCCTTATTTTATACCTAATATGGAACTTATACAAAAAATAGAACAGATGTTATTGCCCTTAATTGAGGGTACGGACATCTTTGTTATCAGCATCAAAGTAAAGCCTACTAATAACATAAAGATTTTTTTGGATGCGGATGATGGTTTCCCTATATCTAAAAGTACAGGGATAAATAAAAAATTGCGCAGGATGATTGACGAAGAAGGAATGTTTCCGGAAGGAGATTACAGCCTTGAAGTGAGTAGTCCGGGTGTAGATGAGCCTCTGCAGTTTATCCGTCAGTATCAAAAAAATATTGGTAGAAGTATTGAAATCGTTCCTGTTGAGGGAGAGCCTGTTACGGGTAAAATGATTTCGGCAGATGAAGAAAAAGTGGTTTTGGAAGTGCTGATTTCACCGAAGAAAAAAGAGACTTCAATAATAGAAATACCTTTTAATACAATTAAGCAAGCTGTAATACAAATATCCTTTTAAATTTTTCAAAAATAGAATCCCTTAAAAAAATGTTCAATCATGTCTAGTATCAATCTCATCGAATCATTTCAGGAATTTAAAGAGGCGGAAAATATTGACCGCCCGACCCTGATGAAGGTATTGGAAGATGTTTTCAAAACCTTGCTGCGCAAAAAATATGGCAGTGATGACAACTTTGATGTTATCGTAAATGACCAAACAGGCGATTTGGAAATTTTCCGTCGCAGAATAATCGTTGAAGATGGATTTTCCGAAGATGATAATGCCGAAATCGAATATTCTGAAGCCATCAAAATTGAGCCGGATTATAGCGTAGGTGAAGAAGTGTATCAGGAAATGGATGTTTTAGACTTTGGTCGCAGAGCTATCCTTGCTGCAAAACAAACTCTTGCCGCTAGAATTGGTGATTTGAAGAAAACAAGTCTGATGAAAAAGTATGCCGATCGTATTGGCGAAATCATCAATGGCGAAGTATACCAGATCTGGAAGAAAGAATTATTGCTTCTGGACGAAGATGGCAATGAATTGGTATTACCTAAAACAGAACAAATCCCTTCTGATTTTTTCAAAAAAGGAGAGACTGTTCGTGCAGTTGTGAAAAAAGTGGAAATGCGTGCTAATACTCCGGTGATTATCCTGAGCCGCACACACGAGTCATTTTTGGAAAAATTACTGGAAATTGAAGTTCCGGAAATTTTGGACGGTTTGATTACGATTAAGAAAGTAGTTCGCGAACCTGGTGAAAGAGCAAAAGTAGCAGTAGAAAGCTTTGATGACCGTATTGACCCTGTTGGTGCCTGTGTGGGAATGAAAGGAAGTCGTATCCATGGTATTGTACGTGAATTGAAAAACGAAAATATTGATGTGATTAATTTCACCAACAATATCAACCTGATGATACAACGTGTATTAACTCCTGCAAGGATTAACCGTATGGATGTTAATACCGAAAAGCATCATGCAGATGTTTATCTGGAGCCAGATCAGGTATCTCTGGCTATTGGTAAAAAAGGAGTGAATATCAAGTTGGCTCAAGACATTACAGGATATACCATTGATGTTTATCGTGACGTGGTTGAAGAAGAAGTTGATGAATTTGATATCGATCTGGAAGAATTCAGTGATGAGATTGATGAGTGGGTAATTGACGAATTTAAGAAAGTGGGTTATGATACAGCCTTGAGTATATTAGGGCCAAGTGTAGAAGAATTAGCACGCAGAACAGACCTTGAGGAGGAAACAATTCGTGACGTTCAGCGTATCTTGAGAGAAGAATTTGACAGAGGAGAAGAATAGTATACAATTTAATAACTTTTATTGCAGCGACAATTCCATTACAATTGGTCTAAAATGTGTAGATTTGTACACTAGTCAAAAAGCAGCAAAAGAAGAAAGGATAAGACAATTTTTTATTGACTAAAATAACGAATGAGTACAGAAAATACTACACCGCGATTACTGGCCGCAGCCAAAGAATTTAATATTGGAAAGGAAACTCTTGTTGAGTTTTTGACCAATAAAAAATTTGAAATTAACGCCAGTAATCCTAATACCAAGCTCACAGAAGAGATGTATTTTGCACTTCAGGCTGAGTTTGCGAAAGATAAGCTGGTAAAAAAGAAGAGTGATGAAATTGCTTTGCCCAAAGGGCAAAACGCTGAAGCGCGCAAAAAAGCCGCTGAAGCCGCCGCTCCTGTAGTTCCTGAAAAAGCAGAAATCCCTGTTGCCAAGGAAGAAGAGAAAGTAGTTATTGCTGCTCCTAAGGTAGAACTTAAGGTGGTAGGTAAGCTGGAAGAGAAGAAAGAGGCAAAAGTTGAGGAGAAAGTTGAAAAACCAGCAGCTAAAAAGACTGTTGCTCCTATTGAGCCTACTGTATCAAAAGAGGAAGAAGTGCCTGTTGAAAGTGTGGAAAAGAATATTCCCGAGCAAAAAGAAGATGATATAGCAGAGCACATTGAAATCAAGTCTAAGAAAGTTGACGGACCTAATATTCTGGGTAAAATAAACCTGGATGAAATAAATCAATCTACCCGTCCGAAAAAATCTGCCAAGAAAAAGGAAGATGAACCTCAGGCGAAAGCAGAAAAATTACCGGTGAAAAAAGCCGTGAAAGAAAAGCCTACTGAAACTGAAAAAGAAGTAGAAATTAAAAAGCCTAAGGCAGATAAAAAAACAACCGAATCAAAGGTTACAGAAGCTCCCGAAGCAATAGCCCCTAAAGTTGAAGTCATTAATCCGGAAGTGAAAATCACTCCCGTTTCTATGCCGGAAGCCACAGAGGATGCTAAACAGGAGCATATTGAAATGAAGGCACCCAAACTGGAGGGGCCAAAAATTATTGGTAAAATTGAATTGCCGGTAAATAACGGAAATGATAGTCGTGATAACCGCGAAAAACGAAACCGTAAACGCATTCCTGTTCAGAAAAAACCTGAATCATTCCGCCCTGATCAGCGTGGTGGTGGAAATGCTGCAGGAAATAATGCTGCTGCTGGTGCTCCTCGTAATGCTCCTGCAGGAGGTGGTGCCCCAAGACAAAGTGGTACTGGCCCAATGGGAAACAGAAATCCCAATAATAACAGAAATCAAGGAACAGGTGGTCAAAATGATCGCAGAGGCGGAGGACAAAATGCTGGTGGAGGTAGATTCCAACAGCAACAGCAACAACCTCAGGAAATTGATGCTAAACAAATTCAGAAAAAAATCCACGAAACACAAAGCAAACTTGCCGGAGCTACAGGTCGTGGAGCTAATAAAGCACAAAAAGCCAAATATCGTCGTGATAAGCGCGAATTGATGGCTGAAAAACGTGCAGCTGCCGAACACGAAGATGGACAAATCATCAAGGTGACTGAGTTTATTTCGGTAAGTGAATTTGCCAGTATATTGGATGTGCCTTTTACGGATGTTATCAGTAAATGTATGAGTTTGGGTATCATGGTATCCATTAACCAACGTTTGGATGCTGAGATTATCGAATTGGTAGCCAGTGAATTAAATTATGTGGTTGAGTTTATTAATCTTGACCAAAACGAAGAAGAAGAAGTAGAGGAAGAAGATGCGCCGGAAGATTTAGTAGAGCGTGCCCCGATTGTTACTATTATGGGTCACGTTGACCACGGTAAAACCTCATTGCTGGATTACATCCGCGAAGCAAATGTGGTTGCGGGTGAGGCAGGAGGAATTACACAGCATATCGGAGCATATCAGGTAGTAACTCCAACAGGAAAAAGAATCACCTTCCTTGATACTCCGGGTCACGAAGCCTTTACGGCAATGCGTGCGCGTGGTGCTAAGGTGGCAGATTTGGCTGTTATTGTTATTGCTGCAGATGATGCCATCATGCCTCAGACACGTGAAGCGATTTCACATGCTCAGGCAGCAGGCTTGCCTATGATATTTGCCATCAATAAGATGGATAAAGAAGGCGCAAACCCTGAAAAAATTAAAGAACAATTAGCAGGTCTTAATATCCTTGTAGAAGATTGGGGCGGTAAATTCCAAAGTCAGGAGATTTCGGCCAAAAAAGGATTGAATATTGACTTGCTGCTTGAAAAAATTGTTCTTGAATCCGAATTGTTAGAATTAAAAGCTAACCCAGATAAATATGCCACCGGTAGTGTTATTGAGGCATCTCTTGATAAAGGAAGAGGTTATGTATCTACAGTGTTGGTTCAAAATGGTACATTGGAGCAAGGAGAAATGATTCTTTGCGGACAGTATTATGGTAAAATCAAAGCGATGTTCAATGAACGTGGCCAAAGGGTGACAAAAGCCGGTCCTTCCGCTCCTGTACAGATTTTAGGATTAAACGGAGCACCACAGGCTGGTGAGAAATTCAAACAATTTGATGATGAGAATGAAGCTAAAAATATAGCCACCCATCGTGCTCAAATTTTACGTGAGCAAGGTATCCGCGCCCGCAAACATATCACTCTTGATGAAATCGGACGTCGTTTGGCACTGGGTAACTTTAAAGAGCTGGCTATTATCATTAAAGGTGACTTTGATGGTTCTGTTGAAGCATTGAGTGACTCATTACAAAAATTATCCACTGAAGAAGTTGCGGTGAACATTGTACATAAAGCTGTAGGTCAGATTACCGAAAGTGATGTATTGTTGGCCACTGCATCCGATGCGATTATCATCGGCTTCCAGGTACGTCCTTCTGCACAGGCTGGTAAACTGGCAGAGCAGGAGAATATTGAAATCCGTAATTACTCTATCATTTATGATGCAATTCAGGATGTGAAAAGTGCTATGGAAGGTCTTCTTGAACCAAAAGTGGAGAAGAAAATTGTCAGCAATATCGAAGTACGCGAAGTATACAAGATTGGTGGCGTAGGTACAATTGCAGGTTGTTATGTGCTTGATGGTAAGATGACGCGTCAGACCAAATTAAACATTATCCGTGATGGTATTGTGGTTCACTCAGGTGAATTGTCATCATTGAAACGTTATAAGGATGATGTAAAAGAAGTGAATAATGGATACGAATGTGGTTTGATGATTAAAAATTACAATGATATTCGAGTAGGAGATATTGTTGAAGGATATGAAGAAGTAGAAACCAAGCGTACTTTGTAATTCTTTTAAAGAATTAATAATAAGGGTATAATGTATTTGTTATGTTATACCTTTTTTTATAATAAAACACTATGAACACAACGATTGAAAAACAATATGATGTAATTATTGCCGGAGCAGGACCTGTTGGTTGCCTGCTTGCAGAAAGGCTTGCCAACGAACTCAATTGGAAGGTTTTACTTATTGACAAGCGTAATCATGTTGCCGGAAATTGTTTTGATACATATCACGAATCTGGTTTGATGATTCACCGTTATGGTCCACACTATTTTCGAAGCAATAATAAAGGCCTAATAGAGTACCTTACTCAATTTACTGATTGGATACCAGGTAATTATATTGTCAAAAGCAGTACAAAAGGCGAGTTATTCCCCTTTCCTATAAACTTGCTGACACTCGGGCAATTTTTTAAAATTTCAGACTTGACTGCTGAATCTGCAACTCAATTATTGGAAGAAAAAAGAGAGAAAATTGAACATCCTGCTAATTCTGAAGAGTTTGTATTATCAAGGGTAGGTCGAGAAATGTACGAAGCATTTTATTTAGGTTATACGCTAAAGCAGTGGTCTATACACCCTAGAGATTTAGCACCGTCTGTTTGTGGGCGCATTCCTGTAAGACTGAATAAAGATGAACGTTATGTTGATCATGAATACCAACTGACACCCGCAAAGGGATTTACCGCTATGTTTCAGAAAATGGTGGATCATCCTAATATTGATGTTCAATTAGAAACTGACTTTTTAAAAGTCAGAAAGGAAAACAAAGCAATGAAAGCGACAATTTATACTGGCCCGATAGATGAGTATTTTGAATGTAGACTAGGTAAATTGCCTTGGCGTTCATTGGAGTTTGATTTTGTAAAAAAAGATGTTGAGTTCGTTCAGCCTTGCGTTCAAATTAATTATCCTAACGAGCATGAATTTACAAGAACGGTCGAGATTAAGCATGTTACCGGTCAGGTCCATCCTCAAACAGTTATTTCGTATGAGTATCCCAAAGCTGAAGGAGATCCTTATTACCCGATACCGATGGAGCAAAATCATCAATTATATCTGGAGTATAAAAAATTAGCTGATGTTGAAACTATAAATAATCAGGTTTATTTCTGTGGGAGATTGGCAGAGTATAAATATTATAATACAGATGAGGTTATGGAATTGGCATTGAAAACTTTTGAAAAAATCAAAGCGAACCATGGCAATTAATCATCTTTGGGTAGTAATGCCTGTTTATAACGAAGAAGAAGCTGTTGGTGGCGTAATAGACGAATGGCACAAAGTATTGATTTCTTCTGAATTGAACTTTACTTTTTGTATTCTTAACGACGGTTCAAAAGATAAGACACTTTCGATTCTTCAGGATTGTGCCTCAAAATATGAACAAATAAAGATTATTAATAAACCTAATTCCGGACATGGTCAAACCTGTGTAATGGGATATCAATTAGGCCTAGAAGCTGGTGCTGACTGGATTTTTCAAATAGATTCAGACGGTCAATGTGATCCGGCATACTTTAAGAATTTAATTGCTGAATCATCATTACATAAAGCTATTTATGGACAAAGAGTTACTCGTGACGATGGAACGAAACGAATAGTAATTTCTAAGTTTGTGCTACTCTTTACTTTAATTGCTACCGGACAGTGGATAAATGATGGCAATGTTCCATATCGTTTAATTCATGCCAATCTGATGAAAAATATTGCTTATAAAGTTCCTGCTGACTTTCACCTTGCTAATATACTTGTTTCGGTTTTGTGCAATAAACAAGAAAAAATAAAGTGGATCCCCATACATTTCAGAGATAGAAGTGGAGGGTCTCCTAGTGTCAAAACTTTTTCCTTTGTAAAACATGGCTTTAAGTTGTTTAAGCAATTAAGAAGTGCTGTTAGATGATTGATAGAATATTGATATCTCTAATGCTTTGGGAGACGGTAGTACAATCAAACCTGGTTATTACACTTATGTACTCAATATTGACGGTTCAAATGTCGACGTTAAAAAGATGCATTATCTTGCAGAATAAATAATTTCCCATTAGTCCAAATTTTTTTTTTTCAACACATGATTATATACAATGTGACAATAAAAGTAGAGCATTCAATTGCTGCCGATTGGAGACAATGGATGCTAAGTGAGCATATTCCGATGTTATTGGAAACAGGTTGTTTTACAGACGCTAAGTTGTTTCGCCTATTAGATCAGGATGATACGGATGGTCCTACATTCTGTGCACAGTATTTTTGTAACACAAGAGCAGAATATGATAGCTATATCGAAAATTTTGCAGAGAAAATGAGAGCTGAAACACAAAAAAACTGGGGTGGAAAATTTGTTGCTTTTAGAAGTTTGATGCAAATGCAATCCTGATTTTACAACGCTGAAAACAGCAATTAGATTGTATTTCAATAATTTCCCTTCTCCAAAGTTGCACTCCTAAGCCTTCTTCAAGTCAGAAAAAAATGGATTCCGCTGTGGTAAAGGATTTGACCAAAAAAAAAATTGCTTCAAAACTTTGAAATGAAACAATAGGCTGTATATTTGCTCTACACACAAACAATATTTTCTCTCAACAAAACAAAAAACAATTATGAACAAAGCTGATTTGATTGACAAACTTTCGAAAGATGCAGACATCACTAAAGCTCAAGCTAATGCTGCCTTGGATTCTTTCACTGACACAGTTATTGCTACCCTTAAAAAAGGTGATCGCGTAACATTGGTAGGTTTTGGTACATTCTCTGTATCTGACCGTGCTGCCCGTAATGGCCGTAATCCACAGACTGGTGCTGTGATTAAAATCAAAGCTCGTAAAGTACCTAAGTTCAAAGCTGGTAAAGAATTTTCAACAAGAATCGCAAGCGGTAAAAAATAATTTATCATTGCCCATAAAAAAGCAAGCTGCTTTATAGCTGCTTGCTTTTTTATTTAAATCATACTCAAGCAACAATTTTAATTCTAAATAAAAACAAATCAAAATGGGAAGAGGAGACAAACGTACCGTGAAAGGTAAGCGTACAAAAGGAAGTTTCGGTGTAAGCCGTTTATCACGTCCTTTGCAGGCATCTAAAGCTAAAAGCAAAAAAGCAGCTTAATTGATTCAGCAACAATTTCTTTTAAAAGAAATAAAAAAACCTCGACTTTAAGTTCGAGGTTTTTTGTTGTCATTTAGTATGACGATTTATGCTTTCATCAGTTTTTGAAGTATTTCTATTGCGCTTTTGGCAATAATTGTACCTGGCCCGAATACAAAGGATACTCCGGCATTATAAAGAAAAGGATAATCCTGCTGAGGAATCACGCCTCCTGCTACAATCATTATATCATCTCGTCCGTATTTTTTTAACTCTTCAATTACCTGTGGGATGAGGGTTTTGTGTCCCGCAGCCAGACTGGAGATGCCTAGTATATGCACATCATTTTCAACAGCTTGTTTGGCAGCTTCAGCAGGTGTCTGAAACAATGGACCAATATCCACATCAAAACCCAAGTCTGCAAAACTGGTGGCGATTACCTTAGCTCCTCTGTCATGACCATCCTGACCCATTTTGGCAATCATAATTCTTGGTCGGCGGCCGTCCATTTCGGCAAATTCATCTGCCATTCTACGGGCTTCCTGAAAATCTTTGTCCATCGCTATTTCTTTTGAATAAACTCCCGCTATCGAACGGATACGAGCCTGATAACGTCCATACACAAGTTCTAGTGCGGATGAAATTTCACCCAGACTTGCCCTCACTCTTGCAGCATTAATGCTTAACTCCAGTAAATTTCCTTTACCAGTTTTTGCTGCTTCTGTTAATGCATACAGTGCTTTATCAACTTCATCCTGATTTCTTTCCCTGCGCAATAAAGCCAGTCTTTCCAACTGTTGTATACGTACTTTGGCATTATCTACATCCAGTATTTCAATATTAGAAGGTTCATCAGTTTTATATTCGTTTACACCAACTATAATATCCTTTCCTCCATCAATTCTTGCTTGTTTGCGTGCGGCAGCTTCTTCAATGCGCATTTTAGGCACACCGGTTTCAATAGCTTTCGCCATTCCTCCCAAAGATTCTACTTCCTCTATCAGCGCCCAGGCTTTTTGAGCCAATTGTTCCGTTAGATATTCTACATAATAAGAGCCACCCCAAGGGTCTACAGTGCGACAAATATCAGTTTCCTGCTGCAAAATAATCTGCGTATTCCGCGCTATCCTTGCACTGAAATCGGTTGGCAGTGCAATGGCCTCATCAAGTGCATTGGTATGCAGGCTTTGGGTATGTCCCATAGCTGCTGCTAAAGCTTCAATGGCAGTTCTTGTTACATTATTAAAAGGATCTTGTTCCGTAAGACTCCATCCGCTGGTTTGGCAATGCGTACGCAAAGCCATACTTTTTTCTTTTTCAGGATTAAATTGCTTGACTAATTTTGCCCAAAGCATTCGACCGGCACGCATCTTGGCAATTTCCATAAAATGGTTCATACCGATTGCCCAAAAGAAAGAAAGGCGCGGTGCAAAATCATCAATTTTTAATCCTGCCTTGATTCCGGCACGGATATATTCTACACCATCTGCAAGCGTGTACGCCAATTCAATATCTGCTGTAGCACCGGCTTCCTGCATATGATATCCACTGATAGAAATTGAATTGAACTTCGGCATTTTCTGAGAAGTGAATTCAAATATATCCGCAATGATTTTCATTGAATGCTCTGGCGGATAGATATAAGTGTTGCGCACCATGAACTCTTTCAGAATATCATTTTGAATGGTACCGCTTAGTTTTTCCATAGATACTCCCTGTTCTTCGGCGGCAACTATATAGAAAGCCAAAATGGGTAATACTGCTCCATTCATGGTCATAGACACACTCATCTCATCCAGAGGTATCTGGTCGAAGAGTACTTTCATGTCCAGAATCGAATCAATCGCTACACCTGCCTTGCCCACATCACCCACCACACGTTCATGGTCGCTGTCGTAACCACGGTGTGTGGCCAAATCAAATGCTACAGAAAGTCCTTTTTGGCCTGCAGCCAGATTACGTCGATAAAAGGCGTTGCTTTCCTCGGCAGTACTGAAACCTGCATATTGACGGATGGTCCAGGGCTTTTGAACATACATACTGCTGTAGGGACCCCGCAAAAATGGAGCAATACCTGCTGCAAAATTCAATTGCTTTTTGTCTTTTACATCGTCGCTGTTATAACTGCTTTTGATGTCAATCCCTTCAGCTGTGATAAATGTTTCAGCTGATGATTGAGTATCAGTAATCAATTCTTTGTTGAGCGGAATGTTGGAAAAATCTTTACGCATTATATCTTAAAATGTCTTTTATACAATTCTGTTGTTGTATTCTGATAATAATAAGCGATAAATCAGTGAGTCGCCAATAATGCCATCATCATTATAATGTTCTTTTAATAAAGCCTCACGCACAAAACCTGCTCCTTCGGCTGTTTTCTGCGACGGGATATTATCCGGCGCAATAATAGCTTCCATCCTGTTGAGGTTAAGTTCGTTGAAACCATAGGCTACAATTGCTTTTGCCGCTTCTTTCATGTAGCCTTTGTTCTTATACTCTTCATACTTCATGTCATAACCAATTTCAGAGCGCCGATGATCCGGATACCAATTATGAAAAGCAACCCCTCCAATTACTTTATTAGTTTCCTTTTCAATTAAATGAAAAAACAAACAAGTGGTGCGATGTGTTTTAAGTCCTTTTTCAATTTTTAGTTTCTGCTTCATTAATTCTTCATCAGACCTGAATCCAAAAAGCGTCTTCAATTCATCATCTGTATGGGTATTGAATAACTCTATATATTCTTCAAGAGTATCAATTCTGATTAAAAGTCTGGGTGTTTCTATTGTTTTCACAAGGCTTAAATTTTAAATCAATTGTTCGCTTAAGGAAATGGGTTGAATGCCGGCAAAATGCTCCGAGCTAAAGGGTTTAGGCTGATCTTTCGCATCTACAAATTTATTGACACCTATCAAAACCCGCTTTCCTGATTTATATTCTTCTACCCATTGTTTTGCCTGAAGTTCTATTTCCTGTCTGATTTTATATGACGATTCAATGATGCCACCATCCTGCTCTATGACTTTAAACAATTCCCAGCCTTGAACTGCCAGTTGTTCTGTCAGGTTTTCAATATAAAATGAACCTGCTGAAGCATCTGCAATCTGATTAAAATAAGATTCTTCTTTCATAATGAGCTGCTGATTGCGACTCATGCGTTTGCTTAAGTTTGATTCTTCGTTTTTGTTTTGGTCAAAGGGATGAATCAATAATGAGTCACAGCCACCCAATACAGCAGCCATACCGGATAAGGTGTCCCGCAATAAATTACTGTAAGCATCAAACGCAGAGCGATAAGCATCACTGGTTTCTGCATGAAGCTCCACCGATACGCTGATGCTGTATGCTGCTGTTAGATTGTGGATGGTCAGGCGAAGTGCTCTTAGTTTGGCAATCTCCTCAAAAAAATCTGTACCTGTACTTATGCTGACATTAATTCTTTTCAGCTCTTTGATTTTTCCTTCCTCACTTAACCAATTAAGGTATTCGTTGGTTTGAGCAAGGGTACAGGCTATCTGATAAGCACTGCAGGCTCCTGCATTTTGAAAGAGGGTAGCATCAACTGAGAGGGTAGTACCTGAACTTTTCAACCATTGAGCCTTATCTTTATTCAGGTTCCATTGATTTGTTTTCAGCGAGCTGGCAATAGGGTCATAAATAAGTAGAGCGTCAATGTCACTGAGCTTATTTGTTATTACATATTCATTCCAATCTCCAAAAAATGCAAGGGCATTTTCACTAAGCACAAAGCGTGTCTGAATATAGGGTAGTTGAATGTCTTTTAGTAAAACGGAAATATCCACCCGGGTATTGATGATAAAATACAAACCCGACACCCCGCTTTCCAGTTCGCTTAATGCATTTGCATTAGCCTCTTTCTCATTGGTTACTTTTATCTGTGCACAGATGGTCCAGTCTTTATGGTTAAAAACAGCTCTGTTTGCTTTGCTGATTTCTTCCGAAGTGTAAAAAGGCCGGATTGTATTGCCATTTCTATCCTGTACACTCAGGTCTTCAAAAGTGATGCCTTTAAGGTCTTTGGCTAAGCGTTCTTTCCAGGCTTGGGCATTGCTTGCCGAAAATTCTTCGAATAATGCGTTCATTGAAAATTGATATTATTTATTCTGTTCCCCACCGATAAGTATTCAGGTCAATGCCGGCCAATTGCAACACTCTGTCAACCACTGTAGCTGCTACTTCTTCTATCGTTTGGGGTTTGCTATAAAATGAAGGTGTTGCCGGGCAGATGATACCACCGGCCTCGGTAACTGCGGTCATATTGCGCAAGTGTACTAAATTATAAGGAGCTTCGCGAACCACACAAATCAGTTTTTTTCTTTCTTTCAACATCACATCTGCAGCCCGGGTAATTAAATCATTGCTGATTCCTCCTGCTATCCGTGCCAATGTTCCCATACTGCAAGGGCAAATGATTAAGGCATCAAATCCTGCACTGCCCGAAGCAAAGGGAGCGTAAAAATCGTTCTTTTCTTTGACAGGAAAAGAATAATCCTGGTAACTGGTATAGCCCAGTTCATGGAGCCATACATCTTTGGCATTGTCGCTGTACACCAGATAGATATCATCACCAGGCTTCATTACAGTTGACAGCTTGTCCAGCAGTACTTTTGCATAAATAGAACCACTCGCACCCGTAATCGCAACCGCAATTTTCATTTTATCTGAATCATTTGTTAACACGAACAAAGCTACACGCAAAATAATTGTAAATTCGTTTTTGAAATCGCAAATTTTTATGAAAAAAATACTCTGCACCACACTCTCATTATTAACTCTTTCTACTGCTGTAATGGCACAGAAAAAGACTGGTAAAGCTGCACCGAAAGCCACTAAAGAAGCGGCAGTTTCGGATAAGGAAATAAATTGGATCAGCCTGGACGAAGTGCAAAAACGAATGAAAACCAAGCCCAAAAAAGTATACATAGATGTGTATACCGGATGGTGTGGCTGGTGTAAGGTAATGGATCAGAAAACCTTTACCAACCCAGGGGTAATAAGTTATATCAACAAGAATTTTTATGCTGTTAAGCTGGATGCCGAACAAACGGACAGTATCCATTTTATGGGCAATCATTATGGAATGGAAGGACGTACCAATCAGTTTGCTGTTCAATTACTCCGCGGACAAATGTCTTACCCTACAACAGTTATTATGGAAGAAAATTTCCAGAATCCGCAAATTATTCCAGGCTATCAGGATGTCAAAGCAATCGAGCCTATTTTGAAATATCTTGGGGAAAATCATTATAAATCCACGCCTTGGGAAGAATATTCCAAGACGGCCAAAACAACCTGGTAAATAAAGTATTGATACAAAAAGCCGCTGCAATCATCAATTGCAACGGCTTTTCTATTTAAATAGTCTGTTTTCTAAGAAAGAATAGCTCTGGAAATAACGAGTTTTTGAATCTCTGAAGTTCCTTCACCAATCGTACATAATTTAGAATCACGGTAGTATTTCTCTACAGGGAAATCCTTGGTGTAACCATATCCGCCAAAAATCTGAACAGCTTCTGTTGACACCTGAACACTCACCTCAGATGCATAATACTTAGCCATAGCCGATTCTTTAGTCATAGGCAAATGTTTGTTTTTCAAATCCGCAGCCTGATAAATCAGATTTTCAGCAACTTCAATTTTGGTCGCCATCTCTGCAAGTTTAAAAGAAATAGCCTGGAAATTAGCAATTGGCTGGTCAAACTGATGACGCTCTTTAGCATATTTTACAGAAGCTTCGTAAGCACCTTTAGCAATACCCAATGCCAGAGAAGCAATCGAAATACGGCCGCCATCAAGGATTTTCATGGCTTGTTTAAAACCATCACCTACTTCACCCATACGCTGTGCGTCACTGATACGGCAATTGTCAAACACCAATTCTGCTGTTTCGCTCGCACGCATACCCAACTTATTTTCTTTTTTACCTGCTGCAAAACCAGGTGTTCCACGCTCGATAA
The DNA here is from genome assembly GCA_040387755.1 of Bacteroidota bacterium. Taxonomy (GTDB): domain Bacteria; phylum Bacteroidota; class Bacteroidia; order Chitinophagales; family Chitinophagaceae; genus Rurimicrobium. The sequence continues at coordinate 97,388 of JAZKDB010000002.1, forward strand.
TGAAAGCTGTTACATTGTTTTTGCTACGAGGTTCGCCAGTACGACAAAGCACCACAGCTACATCACCAGTAATACCATGAGTAATCCAGTTTTTAGTACCATTAATTACCCAATCATCACCATCTCTTGTAGCCACACATTGCATGTTTCCTGAGTCAGAGCCTGTATTCGCTTCTGTCAATCCCCATGCACCAATCCATTCGGCAGTAGCCAGTTTTGGTAAATATTTTTGCTTTTGTTCTTCATTACCGAAGTACAAAATATGACCCGTACACAAAGAATTATGAGCCGCAACAGAAAGACCAATAGAGCCACAAACTTTCGCAATTTCACTCACTACAGTAATATATTCAAAATAGCTCAGGCCACTTCCACCATATTCTGTAGGAACCAGTACGCCCATCAATCCTAATTCTCCCAATTTGCGGAATACATCAACCGGGAATTTTTGGGTCTCATCCCATTCCATCATATCCGGACGAATGTGCTTGTTCGCAAAATCGCGAATCATCTCAGTGATTTGCGCTTGGGTTTCTGTTTGTGTGAAATTCATATAAATATTTAATCAATTGTGCAATAGACTGCAATTTTACGATATTTTTCCTCATTCATCAAAGGAACTTGCCTTAGATCGGCTATATTTTGATAATTATTTAACCCTTTGCGCAACAAAAGTATGTTTTTGGCCATTTTTTCGCCAATATAGGGGTGGGCTGCAAGTTGCTCTTCGGTACATGAGTTCAACTTTATTTTTTGAATTTCAGCAGGATTGATGTTCAATTTTTCCTTCAGGTATCTAAAGGTAGAATCCGGAAATTTGTATATCTCCAATAATTGTTCATGCCTGATAAAGCCCCCCAGATTGCGTCTTCTTTCCAGTATCTTATGTGCCAGAATAGCGCCGATTCCATTCAGCCGTACCAATGTTGTAGAATCTGTTTTGTTCAGATTGATATGGTCGGGTAGAGGCGGAAGATGTTCATATTGCGAATAATTGCTACGATTATCATGTTCTTCAATTTGAATGTATGGAGCCAGACGCTGGTATTCGCCTTCTTTGAGCGAGTATAATGCGCTTAAATCTTCCTTTTTGTAAAAGTGCTTTCCTTTCCGGCGCCAGTTAAGGAGGTATTTTGTGGTTCTGGCACTCAATCCAAGGCGGATAAATCCTGAACTGTCCAGCGTATTCGGGTCGAAATAAAATAGTTCAGAAAAAGTTGTTGATACTGTGCTTTCGGATGATTCGCTTTGTTGCGCTGCCTGTAATTTTTGCCAGGCAATATTCAGTTTTTCTTCCTCAAGATTTACTTTGGGCTCGGCGAAATATCGAATACCAAAACTTATCGTGTAAATGAGTAAAATCAATGTAGAAATGCCAACTATACCAAAGCGCTCCTTGCGGGAAAATTGGAAGTAAGGAAAGAGATTTTTTTTCACAAGCACAATACTATATAATTGTATAGATTATTGCAAAGCAAATGAAAAGATATTCAAATAATAGTTCTTTATAATTGCCAAAAATAATATTAATAAAAAAAAGCGACAACCAAAATGCTTGTCGCTTCAATATGCATATTCAAAAATCCACTACAGGTTTTTCACCAATTCCAATGCAAATTCGCTTGTTTTGAGTAAGGTTGCATCCTGCATCAGATTATAAAAATCTACCGTTACACGCTTGCGTTTGATGGTCAATTTTAATGATTCTACAATCATTTTTGAAGCTTCATCCCAACCCATATAATCCAGCATCATCACCCCACTCAATAATAAAGAAGCAGGATTCATCATGTCTTTTCCGGCAAAACGTGGAGCAGTACCATGTGTGGCTTCAAACACTGCATGACCTGTGTTGTAATTAATATTGGCTCCGGGAGCAATACCAATTCCACCTACAGCAGCTGCTAATGCATCAGAGATATAATCACCATTCAGGTTAAGTGTAGCAATGACAGAATAATTTTTAGGCGCCAATAGGATTTGTTGCAGGAAGTTATCCGCAATAGCATCGTCAATAATCACTTTGCCTTCTGCTTTGGCTATTTTCAGTGCAGCATTGGCCGCATCTTCATTTTGTTCTTTTTTGATTTTCTCCCATTGCTCCCAGGTAAATACCTTGTCTCCAAATTCACGGGCAGCCATTTCATATCCCCATTTCTTGAAACCACCTTCGGTAAATTTCATGATGTTGCCTTTATGCACAAGGGTAACAGAAGGCTTTTTGTGTTCTATCGCATAATTGATAGCAGCACGGATTAAACGCTCCGAACCATCAACACTCACAGGCTTAATGCCAAATGAAGTTGTCTCCGGGAAGCGGATTTTCTTACCTGCACCCAATTCATTGGTCAGAAAATCCAACAGTTTTTTAGCTTCAGGACTATCGTAATTGAATTCGATACCGGCATAGATATCTTCTGTATTCTCGCGAAAAATAACCATATCCACATCTTCAGGATGCTTTACAGGAGAAGGCACTCCCTGAAACCACTCTACAGGACGAAGACAAACAAACAAATCCAGCTCCTGACGCAATGCCACATTCAAAGAACGGATACCACCGCCAATTGGCGTGGTCAAAGGACCTTTTATCGAAATTAAATATTCTTTGCAGGCATCAAGGCTTTCTACAGGCAACCATTCGCCTGTTTGGTTAAAAGCTTTTTCTCCGGCAAGAATTTCTTTCCACTCAATTTTTCTTTTTCCTTTGTACGCTTTTTCTACTGCAGCATCCAATACCATTTTGCTGGCTGCCCATACCTCAGGACCAATACCGTCACCTTCTATAAATGGAATAATTGGATTATCAGGAACAATAACTTTTCCATTTGTTCCCATTGTAATATGCTGTGACATTGATATGTGTTGTTTTAGGATTTTTGAAAGATGCGCAAATGTAAGGAATGACCCAACACAAATTATGCCGGTCTATATTTTTTTAGCAGATTGTTGCTCAGGATTATATTCAAATTACCTTTTAGACAATTTTCTTACCAAAAGGCATCAAGGATATCTCTATTAATTTGAAATGCTGACGGGCAAAAGGCAGGCCAATAATGGTGATGGCCAATAATATGCCCCAAAATAAATGCATTAATGCTGTATACAGTCCACCACAAAGTAGCCAGATGATGTTGGCAAACAGAGAAAGGCATCCTGAAGAGCTTTCTGTTGTCACTACTTTGCGTCCGAATGGGGCAAGAACCAATCCTGCAATTTTGAAACATTGAAATCCGAAAGGCATACCTACTATGGTGATGCACAGAATAATTCCTCCAAAGAGATAGCCCAATGCGGCGAAGAGTCCGCCGAAGATGATCCAGATAAGATTGCCGATGAGGTTCATAGATTAGGTTAAAATGTTATTTCGAAATTTTTTAAAGCAAAATTGGCAATAAAATATCAGGTTTACAATGCTTGAATATAATTGTTCAAAAAATATAAGGATCAATTCATCATTACTTTCTACACTATCCAAAAAACCGACCACATGCTGTCATCCTGAGGAACGAAGGATCTGCTCACGCTTATTGCAGATTTGTTTATAGATACCTCCTTCGTCGGGATGACAGCATGGAGGCTTATTCTTGTTTACTGATAAAGGCCTCCTGAGCATTTTATTCTTTTATGGGGCAGGTACAAGACCTGCCCCGACTATTGCCTTCGCCGCTATCCAGCCGCTGGTCCAGGCATTCTGAAAATTAAACCCACCTGTAATACCATCCACATCAGTGATTTCACCGGCATAATAAATGCCCTTTTGTTTGCGGCTTTCCATTGTTTGTGGGTCAATATCTTTGAGCTGCACACCACCGCAAGTCACAAATTCTTCTTTAAAAGTCGTTTTGCCATTTACCTCATATACATCACGCAGCAAGGTTTCGATGAGTTTGTTTTGCTGTGCGGCAGGCAGGTCGCCCCAGCGGGTTTGTTCTCCAATGCCGATGCGTTGGATAAAGTATTCCCAGAGCCGTTTGGGCAATCCAAAAGGATTTTTATTCGATACCAATTGCTTGCCTTCATATTGTCTCAAGGAACTGATTTGCTCCTTCAGGTCGTTGTCTGTAGCTTCTTTGAGCCAGTTGATACTGATATTGAAATGGTAGTTTTTCTCACTCAGCGCCCTGGCTGCCCATGCCGAGCAACGCAATATTGCGGGTCCCGAAAAACCCCAGTGCGTAATGAGCAGCGGACCTTCTTCTTTGAATTTTGTTCCAGCAATCTTTACCGAAGCTTCGGCCACTACACCCATCAATTCGGTAATCGGGTGTTTGGGTAGATTGAAGGTAAACAAAGAGGGTACAGGCTCTTCTACCTTTTGGGGCAGGGCTTCTATCCAGCTGTATTGGTCCAACTTAGGGAAACCACCTGTTGCAATGAGTATTTTATCAGCCAGATATTGGCTCTTATCGGCAAAATGAATCAGGTATTGTTCGCCTTTGGCCTCTATCCTCAACACGCCTTTACTAAAACGCACCTGCACTTTCTGCCGCATCATTTCGGCCCAGATACAATCTATAATCGTCTGCGAATCGTCTGAAACCGGGAACATCCTGCCATCAGCTTCCTCTTTTATTTTTACACCCCTTTGCTCAAACCAGGCTATCGTGTCTTTTGGGCTGAACTGATGAAAGCTTTTGCGTAGCAATTGCTTTCCACGCGGGTATTTCTCCACCAGCTCATTTACCTCAAAACAGGCATGAGTCACATTGCATCTTCCGCCGCCGCTCACTTTGATTTTTTGCATGGCACGGGCTGCTTTTTCAAATACCACCACTTCATTATCCGCGTGATAAGGAATATTGGCAGCCGCAAAACAGCCTGCAGCTCCGGCACCGATAATGGCTATTTTCATTATTTATACAAATGAGGGATGATTTTCTTCCTGTTCAAAACCTTCGTCTATCAGCCATTGGCGGCTGTCAGCGGCGGCAGTGGCCAGTTCGTCGCAGCGGTTGTTATAGGGATTATCGGCATGACCTTTTACCCAAACAAATTTTATGTTGTGCGCCAGAGATAATTGATGATATTGCTTCCAGAGGTCAGCATTTTTCTTGCCTTTAAAGTTGGTACGCAACCATCCCTGCAGCCAGCGTTTCTCTACGGTATTGACCACATAACTGCTGTCCGAATGAATGATAATGTTGACTCCTGTCTTGGTCAAAGCCTGTAAAGCGGCAATAACTGCCATCAGTTCCATTCGGTTGTTGGTGGTACGGCGATAACCCTGCGATAATTCCTTGCGCTTGTTGCCCCACATCAATAGGGCACCATAGCCACCCGGACCCGGATTGCCGCGTGATGAACCGTCTGTATAAATGAGGAGTTGGTCTGACATAATGTGAATCTTCTATTGCGCTATATTTGCGCACAAATGTAAGTCCTTGAAGAGCAAAATAAAAGTTGGTGCTGTAAGTTATTTGAATACAAAACCCTTATTATATGGAATTGAAGATTCGGATATCAAAGATAAAATTGAATTGAGCCTGGCTTATCCGGCCCAGCTGGCGCAGCAATTAAAAGAGGGTAGTATAGATATGGCACTGATGCCCGTAGCTGCACTGCAGGAAATAGAGGGAGCCAGAATTGTTGCCGACTATGGAATCGCTGCAAATGGAAATGTGGTTTCGGTGGCCTTGTTCAGTCAGCTGCCGATAGAAGAGATTGATACCGTTATTCTGGATTACCAATCCCGTACTTCTGTACGACTGACACAATTACTCTTTGCAGAATATTGGAAAAAGGAAGTACAATTTGTCGCTGCAGGGCCGGATTTTATCAACGAAATAAAGGGCAACACTGCTGCAGTCATTATAGGCGACCGTGCCTTGGCTCAACTACCCAATTTTAAGTACAATTACGACCTTTCTGCTGCCTGGAAAGCCTATACAGGTTTGCCTTTTGTTTTTGCCGCCTGGGTATCCAACAAGGATTTACCGCAGGATTTTTTGGCTGAATTTAATGCTGCCAATGCCATGGGATTGGATCATCTGGATGAAATAGCCGAAGCCAATTCGGTACCCTATTATAGCCTCAAGACTTATTATAAGGACAATATTTGTTACAAATTGGGCGACGCCGAAAAGAAAGGATTAGATTTGTTTCTGCAAAAAATTAATACTGCTCAAAACTCATAAACAATGACCGCACAAAAAATATCTCTGGTAGAATGTCCGCGCGATGCCATGCAAGGCTGGGCTCATTTTATCCCTACGGAGCAAAAGGTAAAATACCTCAACAAACTACTGGAAGTTGGTTTTGATGTGCTCGATTTTGGTTCTTTTGTTTCGGCAAAAGCCATACCCCAGCTGGCAGATACCAAAGAGGTCATCCCTCAGCTTATACTCAACAATAAAACCAAATTACTGGCTATTGTAGCCAATACCCGCGGTGCCGAAGAGGCTATGCAATACGACGAAATCACTTATATCGGTTTTCCTTTTTCTATTTCCGAGACCTTTCAATTGCGCAATACCAACAAAACCATTGCCCAATCACTGGCTCAGGTAGAGGAGATGCAGGCCCTTTGTGTGCGCCATGGTAAGCAATTGGTGGTCTATATTTCTATGGGCTTTGGCAATCCTTATGGCGATGAATACTCGGCACAGGTGGCTATAGATTGGGTAGGCAAACTGACCCAAATGGGCATTCAGACCATTGCTATGGCCGATACGGTGGGAGTAGCTCAGCCAGACACTATCGAATACATCTACCAACATTTGATTCCTGAATTCCCCAATACAGCAATCGGTGCCCATTTCCATTCTACTGCCACTACATGGCGCGAAAAATTTGAAGCAGCATACAACAATGGCTGCTGGCGTTTTGATAGTTCTATCAAAGGCATTGGTGGTTGCCCCATGGCCGAAGATGAGCTGGTAGGTAATGTGGCTACCGAAAACATCCTGCAATGGTGTGCCGAAAAGAAGATTGACCTTGGCCTCAATCAGGATGCTTTTGCTGAGGCCATGATTATGGCAGGGGAAATATTTATTTAATCCATTGCCCACAGATTTCCTGCCTCAGGATATTTTTATTTAATATTTTTGAAGGGAATAAAAGAATTCAAATAATCGTCTTAAAGAATGAAAGAAAATTCTCTGTTGTATAAGATTGTTCATTTCAGATACAATTTTGTTGCCCTGCTGCTGATTGCATTAGGAATCATTTTCAGATTGGTGATGTTTTACCAAAACAGAGATTTGATTATTGACGAAGCCAATGTGGTGCGCAATATCTACGAACGTAATTTTTTCGGTTTGTTAAAACCCCTCAGTTACGAGCAGTACGCTCCTCCCATATACCTTTGGGCTTTAGAAATCAACAGTTTTATTTTTGGATACTCTGAGCAGGCCATGCGGCTGGTCGCTTTGCTATGTGGTATTGGTTCATTATTCTTGTTTTGGTCCTTGTTGACAAAAGTTCTGCCCAAAAACAGTTTATGGCTTCCTTTGGGATTATTATGCTTCGCACCTATTTTAGTAAGATATTCGGCAGAAGTAAAACAGTATGTGCCCGATGCTTTTGTGGCCATTGCCCTTGTTTTTGCCGCTTTAAAAATTGATCTGGCAAGCAGCAGCAGAAGGAAATTTGTGTTATCCTGGATTTGTATCGGCAGCATTGCCATCTGGGCTTCTCAGCCTTCGGTATTCATATTGGCATCGGTAGGGTTTTATTATTTTATTCAGGTGGTTCAACAAAAAAGATGGGATGACTTAAAAGCACTTTCATTGATTGCCCTGGTTTGGTTTGCCCAGTTCGGATTGTATTACGAGTTGATTTTAAAAACACAAATCAACTCCGCTTATCTGCAAAATTATCATCGGGAATATTTCTTATTTCCCTCACCCGCTACAGATGCCGAATGGGAGCATAACTGGGAGCGACTGAAGGAAATATTGCACAATACTGCAGGATACAATCAGTATTCGCATTATGCCTGTATATTTCTTATCCTCATCGGTAGCCTTTCCTTGCTGGAGAAATCACTTAAGTTGTTTGCATTATTGGCTTTCCCGATTGTCTTTACACTCATTGCTGCAGCTGCCTCTCAATTTTCATTGATAGAAAGGGTAGTGATTTTTATTCTTCCTTTTACCATGATATTAATGGGCTACGGCTTTAGCCTGATTATGGGTATAGGTTTTAAGTCTGTACAATTAATTGTATTCCTCTTTGGTGCATACGTGCTCAATGAGTATAATCTTAAATCCCTGTTTTCCGAAAAGTTTAATTTTCAGGAATTGACCACTGGCATGGATTATATTAAAAGCAAAGGAGGCCAGGGCAAAGAACTGTATGTAGACTGTGCCAGTGTGGATACCTATATTTATTACACCGAGATTCATCCTAAAAAGGACAGGTACAGTATGCTCAAAGGGGCTTACCTGTTTGACTGGAGTGACGATAACTATAAAGAGGTGGCCCAAAAAGTGAGTACTCCCAGGTCCTTTTTTATTTTCACCGGGGGAGGCTCTGATTTGCGCAATAGACATACCGATGAGGTAAAGCAGTTTCTGACACAGACAGATTACTACGAAAACTTCTGTTACGTATTTACTTTTAAAAAGTAGTGCCAGTACTATCCAATTCTTTTTGTTTACCAAGTGTTTTAATGCCCTGTCACAGCAATGTCTAATCCTAAAGTATATATGCTCAGTGGTCTGGGTGCCGATGAGCGGGTGTTTCAACTACTGGATTTTACTGGTTTTGAAGTGGTATATGTTCAATGGATTACTCCTCATCCCAACGAAAGTATACAGGCTTATGCAGCCCGTTTGTTGCAGCAGATTGACGCTGACCATCCCATATTAATAGGACTCTCCTTTGGGGGGATGATGGCCATTGAAATTGCTAAATTAATCCCCACTCAAAAAATCATCCTGATTTCGTCGGCCAAGACAAGGCATGAAATACCCTTTTATTTAAAACAATTAGGCAAGGCTCATCTGGATAATATTGTTCCTGCTCCTGTTTTAAAACAATCTAACGCAGTAGTTAATTGGTTTTTTGGCGTTCATAGCGTTTTTGAGAAAGAGCTGCTGAGGCAAATCTTAAATGATATGGAGCCCGTTTTCCTCAAATGGGCCATCCATCAGGTGCTCAATTGGCAAAATGAACTTATCCCTCATAACCTTGTTCATATCCATGGCACATCCGACAGACTTTTACCTGCCCGATTTGTAAAAGCCGACCACCTTGTAAATGGTGGCGGGCATTTTATGGTGTTGAGCCATTCAGCTCTTGTTTCTCAACTCATAAAAACGGCGCTTGCTGCATCCGTAAAATGATATAAAATTTTACCTGAATCGTATAATGCCCGGACAGTGCTGATACCTCACCTTTGTGTCTTATTCATTTATTAATCTTTAAAAACACAGGTTATGAAAAGCACAGGCATGATTCTATTAGGAACAGTATTGGCTATCGGAGGATTTGCGTTGGCCAAAAGGCTGAAAAGAGAAGACAAAGAAAAAATAAAAGAATTTGTACGTAAAAAAATAGCGGGTACTACTGGTTTGTCACTTCAAAACGAACCGAATGTAAAAGCCTGATCAGGCTTGGTAACATAAAACACCCATTACTTTTTTTGATAAGAGCAAGGGGTGTTTTTTTTCGTAGAGATTGATAAAATGTGTAGAAAATGGCTGCCAAATACAGTAAAAAAGCGCAGGAAAAAGTGGAAGAGACCATGCACGAAATGAAAGAAGGGACATTGAAAACCGGTACCGGCAAAAAAGTAACTGAGCCTAAGCAAGCCATTGCCATTGGTTTGTCGGAAGCCAGAAAGGAGGGAGCAAAAGTACCTGCGGCACCCAAAAGCAGCAAAGCCAACAAGCAGAAATAAAGCTGATGCTCTGGATTGTATCAAAAGAGAATGCCTGTCTGCAATCAGACAGGCATTCTCTTTTGTCAATAAATGAAGCTATATTTTTTCTACAGAAATATCAGCTTTCACCAGGTCGTTTACATAACTATCGCCACCATTACCTACTTCAAAAGAAAGCACTTCATTGGCTTTTAACTGTATGCTACGCTCGAAAACCGATTTGGCATTAGGGCCATTCAGTGCCTGAGTAAAAATCTCTTTGAATCCTGCAGGGGTAAAGCTGTAAGACTTGCCTTGCTGGGATGCTGCATTGGTATAGACATAAGTATAGGATTTGGCAGCTTTGGGATGAATGGCATTATACACCACTTTTACTTTATAATTACCCGCAGCAGGAGCCGTAAAACGAATAATGCTCAGGTGTTCTTTGGTATTACCGGGATGCATCAGTACATCATTTTGTTTGATGGGTACCGATACACTCTGCGATGCAGGAATGATTGCAGCATTGCGGTGCTGTATGATAGCCTGCATAGCATTGGCATCATCTTCGGGTACACTTTTGGCCCATACCACATCAGATGTGGCACCTGTGGTAATATTCTGTGTAAACGGAGCAAACTGCCCACCTACTACACCCATACCAAAAGACCAGGGGCCATTAGGATTGGTGGACAGATTGGGTGTAAAACGTTGTGCATTTGCCTGAGATAAAGCTACAAGAGCCATGCAGGTCAAGACTGTTTTTTTCATGTTTGTGTATTTTAATTGGTTGAATGCTTGATGAGGATACCCACAACGATTTCTTTTTTATCGACTTCTGTAAAAGTAAAGCAAAAATTGTTCCACAGCGCAGCATTCAAGGGGCAGCAATAATACAGTGTCCTGAAAAAGAAAAGCACCTCAACCCTTGGGTCTCGGTGCTCTCTCATTCTCTAACCACCTAAAAAACTATTTTGATGGGGTATCGCCCGTATTTTTCTTTTTTGGTTTAATACTGTCATCAATATTGATGCCCCAATCAGCCAATTTCTTTGGGTATTTGGCATACACGGTTTTTAGCAATTTGATGCATCTGCTGGTTAGTTCCATAATTTCATCCACAGCTACATCTCTTTGCTGGTAGGCTTTTTCTGTCTGAAGTTTAAGGTTTTCTGCTGTTTCGTGCAGGGCGAGAGCAGGTTCTATTTTTGAAGAGATTAATCCAATTTCTGCATCCTGCAATTGCAATAAAGGGCTACTACCACCTTCTGTGATGTGTTTGGTGAAAATTGCTTTTGCTAATTCCAGTTTCTTTTTGGCATTTTGGGATACGACAACCCTGCCTGATTTTTTGGCCATTTTTTCTGTTTTTTTATAGGTTAAGAAATAAATTGGAGCCAAACATAAGCTATCATATTATTATTTTATCAAATCGCAAAATATTTATTTTCAGTATTTAGATTAAACTTAAAATATTATTAATATTTCTTTTAAAAAAATTATAATTACATTTTCTATATATAGATTTTTGTCTGAAATTATCGTCAGCAATTGCTTTACTTTTCTTTTTCGAGAAAGAATTTATAAATTAATACGGCGACTTTATGTATAAATTCATCGAATTCATACATTAACCCGGCAACTTTATACATAAAGTCGCCATCTTTATCTATAAAGTTGCTGTATTCATACATAAAGTCGCCGAGTTTATACATAAAGTCATCGAATTTATACATACAGTTGGCGACTTTATCTATCAACTCATTGATTAGATATATAATTCTCCCGTTTTATTTTAAAAATCGTGGAAATTTCCCCGCCGGGCAATAGGTTTTGGGTTGTATGTTGTGGGGGAAATTTTGATGTTAAAGTGAAAATGCCGGCCGGGTTTTACTTTGTTTGGTTTCCCGGTTTGTTTTTAAATATTAAAGTATAGAGTAAGCTTAAGATGATGGTATTATTTTCAATTCGGCCTTTAAGGAGAATAGAGAATAATTCGGTTACTTTTGTGAACAGAAAATTTGCTCCTACAAAGATTATGGCAACAGAAAATACAGCAATTACAAAATATACATTCTCAGGTCATGATTCATTTCAATGCAGGCAACTTTGGTTGAAAAAGGGATTTGATTACGTTCAAGAAGGAAGAAGTTTTAATGAAGAAGATGCAGTAGTACAATTAGGTGTAGGTAAAAATATGGTTTCATCCATAAGGTTCTGGTTGAAGGCTTTTAATGTTATTGACAACAAAGACACTCCGACTGAATTTGGGAAAAGATTATTTGATGATGAAAATGGCTATGATCCATTTTTGGAAGATGAAGCAAGTCTTTGGCTTTTGCATTACCAACTTGTAAAAAATAGTTACTCTTCCATTTACAGCATCATTTTTAATGAATTTAGAAAGGAGAAATTATTTTTTAATAAAGAGACGTTTGTAAACTACCTTAAAAGAATTGGAGAAAGTAGTCCTGATTTGAATTTCAATGAAAATACGATAGCAAAAGATTTTATTGTTTTTTGCAACCTATATAAAAGCGACCCCGAAAGTAAAGATGTTGAAGATAGCTTCTCAGGAATACTTTCGGAAATGGAACTTCTAAAAACAACCGGAAGAGGAAAGGAAGAGCAATTTTACATTGAAAATGCCGAAAGAGATAATCTTCCAGATTCTATTGTTTTGTACACGATACTTGATAATTCGAACTATGGAAATTCTATCAGCTTAAATTCCTTAGAGTTTGACTTGAATAGTCCAGGTTCAATATTCGCATTAAACCGTTCAGGCTTGACAAATAAAATCGCTGAAATAGTTAGTGAATTTAAAAACATCACTTTTACTGACCAGGCAGGAATTAAGGAGTTGCAACTCAAAAATAAGGTAGACGCTTACTCAATTTTAGATCATTACTATGGCAAATAATTTCACAACATCTGTTAATATTATCAGGGATACTGATAGGGATTTCAATTATATCCCAACGCCCAATGCTAAACAAGTTGTTGGTCAGATAGTAAATGATTTCAAGAAAGGTATCCGTTCGTTTAATATCGTTGGAACATATGGTACGGGTAAATCCTCTTTCCTATTAGCTTTTGAACAAAGTATAAAAGGAACTAAACGCTATTTTGAGTCCAATTTTCTTGCTAAACCTAAGTTTGATTTTGTAAAAATTATCGGCTCATACACTTCTATTGTTGAACAATTTGCAGATTCTTTTGAGGTTGAAACTAGCAAGAATGAACAAGATTTTATTCTTTCAGAAATATTCAACAAATACCACTCAATTGGTAAAGACAACAAAATCCTATTTATTCTAATTGATGAATTTGGAAAACTCTTAGAATATGCAAGTAAACACAACCCTGAAAAGGAATTATACTTTGTTCAGCAACTTGCAGAATTCTGTAATAATCCAAAGCACAACATTGTTTTAATAACCACAGTTCATCAAAGTTTAGAATCATATGCATATTCGTTAAGCAAAACTCAGCAACAAGAGTGGACGAAAGTAAAAGGACGCTTTCGTGAAATAACTTTTAATGAGCCAGTTGAACAATTATTGTATTTAGCCTCCGAATACGTTTCGGAAAATTTTGAAATTAAAACTTCCAAATCTGAGATTGAGAAATGTTTAAAACTCACTTCTGATACAAAAGGATTTAATTTCAATAAAGATTTCCTTAAAGAAATTGCTGCCAAACTATATCCGCTTGACATTCTTTCTGCAAATATTCTTACGTTATCATTGCAGAGATATGGGCAAAATGAACGTTCGTTATTTTCCTTTCTCGAATCATCTGACCATACAGGTTTATCCAAATTCAATAAGCAGGAAAATCCATTTTACAATTTATCTAATGTTTACGATTATCTAAACTTCAATTTCTATTCTTTTCTAACATCTAAATACAACCCCGATTTTTCGGCATGGAGTTCTATTAGGGCTTCAATTGAAGAAGTGGAAAGGGCATTTGATTCAAATATCAACGATTACATAAAGGCAGTTAAAACAATTGGTCTTTTAAATATCTTTTCAGCTACTGGTTCTGTCTTGGATTTGGATTTCTATGTAGGTTATTTGAAAACTGCTTGTGGCGTTTCAGATGTTAATGATATAATTAAAAATCTCGAAGCGAAGAAAATTATCCGTTACCGTTCGCACTCAAAGCGATTTATTCTATTTGAAGGGACAGATTTAGATATTCAAACTGCATTGATTGAGGCTGGGAATAAAATTTCGGAAGTTGTGGACATTACCTCACTTCTAAATAAGCATATCCATTTCAGTCCGGTTTTTGCAAAACAACATTCTTTTGCTACGGGTACGCCAAGGTATTTTGAATTTGTAATTACTGACCATCCTGACATCAAAAAGACTCCGGAAGGAGAAATTGATGGGTTTGTAAATCTCGTTTTCAATAGCAAGTTGAAAGAAAGTGACATTCAAAGCAAATCGAAGTTCCAAGAGGAAGCAATTATTTATTGTTTCTTTAAAAATTCCGCTGAAATAAAGAACTTATTGTTTGAAATTGAGAAAATTCAAAATGTTCTTGAAGAAAACAAGGATGATAAGGTTGCAAAAAGGGAACTTGAAAATATAATTGAATCTCAAATTCGATTACTGAATCACTACATTACAGAAAGTATTTATTCCGGAAGTAAAGATGTGAAATGGTATTTTAATGGGGAAGAAAAGAAAATTGCTGATAAAAAGGACTTTAATAAATTGTTATCGCAAGTCTGCTCTTTTGTGTATGATGCAACACCATTGTATAAAAATGAAATGGTTAATAAGCACAGGATTTCGACTTCAATTCACACAGCGAAAAAAAATTACTTTAAGGCATTAGCAAACGATTGGGATAAAGACAATTTAGGCTTTGAGGATTCTAAATTTCCACCTGAAAAAACAATTTATTTATCCCTCCTAAAAGAAAACGGCATTTCACCCATCAGAGAAAATTCTTTGGATGTAATTTCAATTGACAAAAAATCATCCTTCAATAGGTTGTGGAGAGCCTCTGAAGATTTTTTAGAAAGTGCCAAAACAGAACAGCTAAAGATTTCAGAATTTTCCGAAATGCTCACCAAGAGACCCTTCAAACTAAAACAAGGGTTAATAGATTTTTGGGTTCCCACATTTTTGTTTTTGAAGAGGGACGATTTTGCCATATTTAATGATGATGGTTACATTCCCAATTTGTCAGAACAAAACTTGGAATTGATTGCAAAATATCCTGATAAATACTCAATCAAAACCTTCGACATTGAAGGAGTAAAACTTGATATTTTTAATAGTTACAGAACTTTTTTAAACCAGTCTACTGAGCAGAAATTTGATAACAACTCATTTATTGAGACCATAAAACCTTTCATTGTATTCTTTAAGCAGTTACCTGGTTATACAAAAAATACAAAAAGACTATCGCCTGCAGCATTGAAAATTCGTCATGCGATCTCAAATAGTAAAGACCCGGAGCAAACATTTTTTGACGCATTTCCTAATGCATTAGGGTTTTCCTTGGCAACCTTACAGAAAGATAAAGGGAAGCTACAATCCTATACAACAAACCTTCAAAATGCGGTAAGAGAATTGCGGACCGCTTATGATGAATTGATTACGCGTTTTGAAGATTTTATCAGTAACGAATTTATTGGAAAATCATCCGACTTTGATGAATATAAGGAGCTTCTTCAAAAGCGTTTTTCAAAATTGAAAAAGCATATGCTTTTGAGCAATCAAAAGACATTTGTACAACGATTGGATTCTCCATTAGAAGACAAAAAAACCTGGTTAAACTCAATTGCGCAAGCAATTACAGGCAAGACGCTTGAAATATTCTCTGACGAAGATGAAATTATTCTTTATGAGCGTTTCAAATCAATGATTTTAGAATTAGATAGCTTAACTAAAATTTCTAAAGCGGACATTGATGAAAGCAAGGAAGAAGTGATTGGTGTCAAAATTGATTCTTTTTTTTACAAGATTGACCCGAAAGTTGTGCGTGTACCAAAAAGTAAGAGTAAAGAAATTGAACAATTAAAAATGCAATTAAAAAACAGACTGGGTAATGACAATACGTCGAATATTGCAGCAGTTTTGAACCTACTTAAAGAACTATTGCAATGAGTAAAGTGAGACACGTATTGGGTATATCAGGAGGAAAAGATAGTGCTGCATTGGCAATCTACGTCAAGACCAAATACCCTTCCATTGATTTGGATTTTTATTCCTGTGACACAGGCAAAGAATTGGAAGAAACCTATCAGTTAATTAGAAACCTGGAAGTCTATCTCGGTATAAAAATCAATCTCCTTCAAGGAGCTTTGAACAGTTCTGAAGACCCATTTGACCATTTCTTGAAAATGTATGGAGGTTTTCTTCCATCTTCAAACGCACGCTGGTGTACGAAAAAACTCAAACTTGAGCCATTCGAAAACTATGTAGGTTCAGACCCGGTCATTTCATATGTTGGAATCCGAGGAGACGAAGAACGAGAAGGATACATTTCTACAAAGAAAAACATTCAATCAATATTCCCTTTTCGTAAAAATATATGGAGCCAGGATGTAGTTTTGAAGCTTCTCTCCAATCAAAATTCAGAACAGATTTTATCTATAGCTAAGAATATAGATTTTGGTAAAAATCAGGAAAAAGCTTTTCAAATTATTTCAAAGAAAATCGATACGAGTTTCACGTTTGACCAAAAGCTTAATACTTTACTTGATACCAATGTAAAAGCATTTAATCACCTAGTTTTTGATTTTTTAAAATCTACCGACTATCCCTTGGCCACAGAGGATACTTTTCCTCTATTAGAAAATGAGGAAGTTTTGGTGCGAGATGATATATTTAGAATTTTAGAAGAAAGTGGTGTGGGTGTACCAGCCTATTACAAAAAGGTAGACTTTGAAATTGAAGGGAAAACCGGACAATATTCCCGAAGTCGCTCAGGGTGTTATTTCTGTTTCTTTCAGCAAAAAATCGAATGGGTATGGTTGTACGAACAACATCCGGACCTTTATAAGAAAGCAATGGAGTATGAAAAGGACGGTTACACTTGGGGCCAACATGAAAGTTTAGAGCAATTGATCCAACCAACAAGAATGGCACAAATCAAGGAAGAGTATGTAAAAAAAATGGAAAGAAAATCAAAAGTAAAATCACCTTATCTTATAGACATCTTGGATGAAGCTGAAGGCGAAGGCTGTGCAGCTTGTTTTATTTAAAAAATTACTATGGAAAATGTAAAAAGTTTTTTTGAATCATTTAAGGAATTCACTTGGGACATTGTAGGATATTTATTGCCAGGAGCATATGCCTTGATATTACTATCAGTTTGTGTGAATAAGGAGTTTTTTATTCACCCATCCTTCGGAAAAAACACAAAGGAACTATATCCTTTTATATTTATTTCTATATCTTATTTGTTAGGACATTTAGTTTATGGCATTGCATGTTTAAAAGAGGGTATACTAGGTAAATGTTCATACACAAACAAAATTGAAAGGCAAATTTCATCACAAAAGGCATTCATCTTATCAAAACAACTTATCTCAAATGCTCTAAACGCGAAAGGGATTACTGATGATTTAAGTATTGCATCAGTAAGAGATTTACGGAGTATAGCTATGAGTTTTATTCCTCAACATGACCATAAAATTTACACTTTTACATTCCGCTCAGAAATTTCAAATCATACTGGCAATATTTCCATAATAGTTGCTGCCTTTGGGATTCTATTTTCATTTTTCAAATCTATACCCTATCAAGTTTTTAAGACTGATTCTAATTATTGCATATTGTATACATGCTTAATATGCTGCTATTTTCTCTTAAGATTAACAAGAAATAAATTTTATGAAATTTCAGTTGGTTTGCCATTTTCCATTTACACAGCAAATGCAATCAAATAATGAGTTATAGAGCAAAAGTTTTTTTATCAGGAGGATTTAAAAGTAATTGGCAAGCAAATGTGATTGGTTTGTTGAAAGATTATTTTATTTTTTTTAATCCACTAGAGCACGAATTAGAACATTCAGAATTTTATACAATTTGGGATATTCATTTTCTAAAAGAATGTGATATTTTTTTTGCTTATATGGAGGACTCAAACCCGTCAGGATATGGATTGTCTTTTGAATTAGGTGTAGCTTATGCTTTAAATAAAACCATAATTCTAATTGATGAAAAATCTCAAGTCAATGATACGTTTGCTAAGTACTTTAAAATACTGTACAAACCATCCGGTGTTGTATTAAATAACCTCTCAGATGGAATTGATTACTTAAAAAAATTTTCAGTTAATACACTTTAAAACAGAACGCTCTGAAATGGACAAATTCCAAAATTTAGGGCTGAATATTTAGAGTTTCTGCCTTTAAAATAGCAAATACTAAAATCAATGTTTGATTATACTTACAAGAATTCCATCAATACAATCTAATTATAAATATGCTTAAAGAATGCGATTGGTCACTTGATAGGGACTATAAAACAGGTTCTGAAAATGAACCTATGCAATTCTATTTAGACGGCTTGGCGAATAGCAATGAGTTCAATTTATTGTTAGGTTATTTCAGTTCTTCTGCTATCAATCTGCTTTCTGTAGGCTTTGCAACATTTATCAGTAAAGGAGGAAAAATGAAAATGGTTATCAATCATTTGCTTTCCTCAAAAGATAAAGAAGCTGTAGAAAAAGCTGGCGGAGATTCTATAAATAAGGTTTTTGATTTAACGGATGTAGTTTCTTTAGGCAAAGTGCTTGATGAATATGACACACATTTTTTTGAATGTTTGGCTTATTTAATTTCCGAAAAGAGAATACAAATAAAAGTCATCAAGCCAAAAAGCGGAAAAGGAATTGCTCATTACAAATCCGGTGTTTTTAGTGATGGCCAAGATAGTATTGGCTATAAAGCTTCTTGCAATTTTACCCTATATGGATTATCAGAAAATTTAGAAGAATTAGAAGCATTTTTAAGTTGGGAAAATGGGAGGTCCAATAAACTCATTAAAAAGCAACTTAAAATTATTGATGATTATTTTGCAGAGAGGGATGAAGATGTTGAATATATCTCAGTAAGTGAAATAGAAGTAGTTCTTAAGGATAGGTTTGGCAAAAAAGACCTCAATGAATTACTTGTCCATGAAGATCAACTTCTTAAAAAGAAACAAAATTTAATTTCAAATCCTAAACTTAAAAAAACTATTACTAAACTTTTCAGCGATATCGAAATAATCCGAAGAACGCCAAAATTCCCTTACCCTGAAGGACCAAGAGAGTATCAAGTTAATGCATACAATAATTGGGTTGCAAACAATTTCAAAGGAATGTTTGCAATGGCGACAGGCACGGGTAAAACTTTGACATCTCTCAACTGTTTGTTAAATGAATACAAGAAAACCGGCATTTACAGGGCAATTATAATAGTTCCAACAACAGCCTTAGTAGAGCAGTGGAAAAAGGAATGCGCAAAATTCAACTTTAAAAATATCATTGCGGTAAGTTCAAAAGAGAATTGGGATAAAAATCTTGCATTTTTCAATACAGCGTCCAAACTGATTGAGACCTCATACATTGTCATTGTGACTTATGCCTCGTTACCAAGGCAAAGATTCCAAAGCTACTTTTTACAACTTCCTAAGGATACCCTTTTCATTGCCGATGAAACGCACAATTTAGGTTCTCAGGGACTATTAAGACTACTGCCAAATATTCATCTTGAAAAAAGAATTGGTCTTTCAGCAACACCACATAGGAAGTTTGATGAAGAAGGGAACAATACTATTCAGGAGTTTTTTAATGATAAGCCACCTTACATTGTATCTTATTCAATGGAAGAAGCATTGAATATTGGTTGGCTTTGTAAATACACTTATTATCCCCACATTGTAAAACTAACAGATCTGGAGATGGGAAAGTATAAGGAGCTATCCCTCCAGTTATTGAAAATGGGTTTATTTGATAAGGAAACAGGAGCATTCAGAAGTTCACCTGAAATAGAGAAAAAGCTCCTGGAAAGAAAACGCATTATTCACAAGGCAGCTAATAAATTAGAAGCATTTAAGGGCATTCTAAAAAGTGAATTTGATAAAAGAAAAAACCTAAAATACACCTTGGTGTATGTTCCTGAAGGGATCGAAACAAACTTTGACGAAAATGACTTTGGAATTGAAACAGAAGATGAAAACAGATTAATTGATGAGTATACCAAAGCAGTAAGTAATACAGACGACTCTATAATGGTTAAACAATTCACTTCGAATTCAACGAACCGGGAGGAAATGCTTAAAAACTTTGAAGAAAATAAAATTCACGTATTGACTTCAATGAAATGTTTGGATGAAGGGGTTGATGTTCCTCGTTCTGAACTAGCAATATTTTGTGCAAGCACAGGTAATCCAAGGCAGTTTATACAAAGAAGAGGAAGGGTTCTGCGATTACATAAAGATAAAATACACGCAACCATACACGATTTGGTTGTCGTACCGGAAATTGCAGACGAAAGCACTTACGAGATGGAAAAGGGTTTAGTAAGAAAAGAGCTGGAGCGAGTAGTAGACTTTGCGAATTTAGCAATGAATAAAACTGCTACTTACGAAACCCTAAAGGATATTTTGGATTATTACGACTTAAACCTAAACGATTTATAAATCATTCAAATGGCAAGAAAAGACGAGATACTCAAGAGTTTTTTAACCCACCCACTTCTTGAAACAAAATACGAAATTCCGAAAGAAGAACTTCCGGCCACAATCAGGGAAGCTATTAAATCAGAGATACCAATCATTCATGCTATTGCATTAATAGTTGAAGGACTAGATGGAACTTCTCCTGTTACAGACTCTGTATTGCGAAATCAAGTTACCCAATTTTTAAACGAGGCTTTATGATTATCAAAAAAATACAAATTGACAATTATCTCTGTTACTTTGATTCAAATATTTTTGAATTATCAGAAGGATTAAACATCATTTTAGGAGAAAATGGTGAAGGAAAAACAAAGTTTTTTGAAGCTGTAGATTGGCTTTTTAATGGTACGAATCGAGAATTGGAAATGCTTGTTTCTGCTAAAAAGCTGGAAGAAACAGAAGTGGGAGACAGTTTTCGAGTTGGAGTAGCAATGACCGTAGAGCAATATGGCGTAAAAAGTATCATTACAAGGTCATTTCTAGCTAAAAAAGAAAAAGTAAACGAATGTTCAACTTCAACTTTTTTACTAGAAGGAATTGAAGAAAATAACTCTGGGGAGCGTAATCAAGTAGACGGAGCTACTCTTCTTGATAGAATATTTCCTTTTCAAATTCGGAAATATTCCATGTTTAAGGGTGAAGCAGAACTTAATATTTTTGAAAGCGATAGTGCTTTAGCCAACTTGATAAATCTATTCTCGGAAGCTAAACATTATGACAAGTATTCAGAAAAAGGAGCTTTCTTAAGAGAAAAGGCTGAAAAAGCTGTAGAAGAATCTTCAAAGCAGGACAAAAAAAACGAGGCAACATATTCGAGGCTTGAAAATGATATACTTCAACTTAATTTTCAAAAAAATCATTATCAAGTTTATCTAAGTACTACTGAGGAGGAGATTAGTAAAATAGAAGGTAATTTGCAATTAGCAGAAAGCCATGTTAATAATGCAGAGGCCTTACAAACACTTAACAACCGGATTAGAAAAATAGAGGATGAGATTGCGCGAAAGACAAATCTAATAGACGAAGAGTACACCACCTCCCTTTTTGATGAAAAGTGGATTTTAGTCAACTTTGAATCATACCATAAAGAATTTTCCAATAAAGTTTCAGCCCATAGTAAAGCCCGAAGAGAACTTCAATCAAAATTTGATCAGCAAAAAGGATTCAAAGAAGGAGCGAAAAAGACAAAAGCCGATTTATTAAACAATGCAATACCGCTTCCAATAGGTGTGCCTTCAAAATCACACATGGAAGAAATGCTTAATGATGAAATTTGCAAAGTATGTAATCGCGAAGCAAAGAAAGGATCAGAACCATATGATTTTATGTTCAATAGGTTAAAAACTTATTTAGAGAGTCAAGTTGTTGAGGAGAAAGAACAAGCGAACGATGAACCTTTATTTAAGTTCAATTATACAAACAGACTAGACAACCTGTGTATCAGTCATGAGGATAATCTTAAAAACCTTCGACTTACCAGAACCAGAATCAAAGACCTTTTTGCATTTAATGATGACCGAAAGAAGGAAATTGAAGAACATACTGAACAATTAGAGAAAGAGAAAGGTGAAAGAGAAAAGATTTTAGGTAACTCGAGTATTGCTGAAGAGAAATTGAATGATGTACTGAAAAATTACACTGCCTGGCAGAAGGACTTAAAAAGTCAGAATAAGAACCATGTAGATTACTTAGCATTATTGAAAAATATTGAAATCGATCTGAAGGCTAAAAAAGAAGAAAAGGATAAAATTGATACTAGTTCTGCTAATTCATTTTTGATTAAAACAAGAAATATTTTACGTGACATTGAAACTGTTTTCTTAGATACTAAAAAACAAAAATTTGAAGAGTTTATTGATAAGTTACAAACTAAATCAAACAATTTTTTCAAAACAATTAATATTGATGCCTTTACTGGGACTATCATTTTCAAGCCCAAAAATTTTTCTAATCGTCCAATTGTTGAAGTTGAACTACAAGAAGATGGCCGGACTTTCTACAAACCAAACCAGTCATTGTTAACCTCAATGCACATTTCAATCCTATTTGCAATTTCCGAATTAGCGTCTGAGATAAAAGCAGAAAACTTTCCTATGATTTTTGATGCACCAACCTCATCATTTGGTGAAAACAAGACAACACAATTCTTAAATCTAATTCACGAAACAGAGAATCAAAAGATTTTGCTGATAAAGGATTTTCTTCTCACAGATAAATTAACCAAGAACCTCTCAATAAAAAAGGAATTTGAAAATGTAAAGAGAAATAAAGCATTTTGGGTCAAATTAGAAAGACCTTTTGACCCAAACAACTTAAAAACTATAAACTCACAAGTAATCACATTGTAATGAATAGCCTATTTGATAAATGGAAAACAAAAATTCCAAAATATAGTGAAGTTCACAAAGAGTTATTCATCTCTCTTTCCCAAAAGTTTGGTGCTGAAGGTGAAAAGAAAATAAACCTTGGAAAGCACTTTAGTACTAACTATGAGCTTTACATCTATGCGTTCTTTTTAGGACTCTACAATAATGAATTTGCACCTATTCCCGAGGAAGAGAAAAAAATTGATTTTAGCCATGCTATTCAAAATTGGGGTAGTAAGACTACCATAACAACTCGTAAAGATTTCACAAAGCTGCAAGAACACATGTTCATTGCTCTGGTTGCAAAAACTGAAATGGACTTAATTGCTCTTGAAAAAGGTGATTTAAGTGAGGATGATGCCGTAAAAAATCTGCTTAAAACAATGGAATCTTACACGAATGGAGGCCTGATTTTAATTAGAGAAAAGACTGATGAGAACCCGAATCATTTCCTTAATCCAACTTCCTTTTTGGATATGATTTTAGATACAGGAATTGAAAAGATTTCAAAAATCGGTAAAAAGACCAAACCTATTTCTGCAGCCTAAATTCTTAAAATCTCATTTCTTCTTGCGCAGAATACCTTCTGGTTGCCTAAACAACTCCACTTTCAACTCTCATTAGCACATCTAAATCATAAGCAAAGGTTTGTACACTAAGGAATACACTGCTCTTTGGGATGTTCCGGAGGGTCCGTCTTAGCTGAGCGGACAAACATCCAGAAGTTTAAATATCATCGATTTGTAATCCGTAAAATGAATATGACAATCATAGCCCAATAGCAAAATACAAGCCGAAGGGCACAGGATGGAACGGATAGCCCACAGTTCAGCGAGGACTATGAGTGACAGCCTGAACTGGTGTTCAATAGAAGCATACAGATGCGTGCCCCAAAGCAGCATGTTTTTGTCAAAGAACTGAAATAGAAATTAAGTGAATACTGAAATATTGACCTGATGACGATATATGTAGTCATCTTACTCTCCACATTGTCATTCCCGCCCCAAGCGGCAAAAACCAGTAATTCTGTAAGCCCTGCCTGAAAATGTATAAGGATTTAGAATAAAGCTTTGTCACCTTTACCAAATAAAGGAACAGCTGCTAAGAATTATACCTAAAGAGATTTACTATGAACTTAAAACGAATTTTTGGAGCCTTACTGAGCCTTTTGGGTATTGGCGCTTTGATTTATGTAGCTGTATTGTTTGTGAACAACAGCAGTACAGAACGCAATATCAAAGCGCTGGTGGTGTATGGCCTGATGGGTCTTTTGTTTTTTGGTGCGGGCATTGGTTTAATCCGCAGTACAAAAGACGAAATCTAAACTTATTTCCTGCCATTATATAATAAACCCTAATTGTTGAGCGATGGCGATAGAACCACCAAAAGATTGGCGCTTCAGGCTGCACGAGGTCATCTATGAGTCGAACACGGTGGCCGGAAAGACCTTTGATGTGACCTTGCTGATGGCTATTTTTACGAGTATCATTGTAGTGATGCTGGATAGTGTGCGCAGCATCCACGAATCTTACGGTCAATTGTTCAGCCAGCTGGAATGGTTGTTTACCCTCCTTTTTACGATAGAATATATCCTGCGCCTTATCAGCATCCGACGGCCGATGCGCTACGTATTCAGCCTGCTGGGTATCATTGATTTGCTGGCTTTAATCCCTTCTTATTTCGCGATTTTTTATGTGGGTGCCCAATCTCTGCTGGTGTTCCGGGCATTGAGGTTGTTGCGGGTGTTCCGCATCTTTAAGCTGGGGCATTTCCTGTTGGAGATTGATTTTCTGCAGAAAGCGATGATCAACAGTGCACGCAAAATCAGCATCTTCCTGCTGACGGTGCTGATGCTGACAGTGATACTGGGTTCGATCATGTACCTGGTAGAACAAAGGGAAAATGGTTTTTCCAACATTCCGGAAAGTATCTATTGGGCCATTGTCACCATCACTACGGTGGGCTATGGCGATATTTCACCGGTGACCCCTCTGGGGAAATTTGTAGCTTCCATCGTAATGCTGATTGGTTATGCGATTATCGCTGTGCCTACGGGTATCATCACCCACGATTTTGCGATAGCCAGACGAAAAAGCAAAGAGCTTTATGAGTCTTGCCCCAATTGCAGCCGTGACGGGCATGATGCCGATGCAAGGCATTGCAAATACTGCGGAGCATCGCTGTTCCGAACGAAATAGATTGAACAAAGCGACAATGGTAGCTTACAACCTGTTGGGATGTTTGCAATGCATCCAATAGTCGGTAATGATTTTCATGTGGTTTTTGATCTCTTCGTAATTATTCGATTTCTTGAAAAAGCCTTGCACGGTCATTTTTGTATAGGCTTCATCTACTGTTTTCTGGTCGGCACAGGTAGAATAAAATACGAAAGGGATACTTTTTTTGCGCAGTTCGGGATGCTCATCGATGCATTTCTTAAATTCTGTTCCGGTCTGTTTGGGCAGATTGACATCACAGAGGATTAAGAAAGTCTGTTCGTCGGTTTTATTGAGCAGTTCAAATGCCTCAATGCAATTGTTTAGCCATATGATTCTGTTGGTGATGCCTATCTCGCGCAGAGCATCGAAAAGAAAATCTTTATCATCTTCGTCGTCTTCAATAATCAGTATAGGGCCGTATTGCATGTTGTGTTGCGTAATTTGTACGGCGAAAATAGGTTTATTGAAGACAGCAGAAGGAATATGATTTATGAGAATAAGGAAACCATTGGTTTGTAACAGAATAAAAAAAACCTGCAAATTGCTTTGCAGGTTTTTTATTAAAGGCGTGATTATTGGTAAATAACAGATGATGTAACACCTTTTGTCTTTTTGTCTCTCAACATCCGAAATGGTGAAAATTATATATCAACTGAACAATGAGCTTCTTTTGTCTATTATCGGATAAATATCAATGCTCAGTTTTGTCTCCTTCCTCTTCTGGTCGTAGGCTTGATTCAATTCCCCTATAAATTTATCCATTTCTTCTGCAATGCTGTGAAACTTCTCAGATACCACCTTTATATCTGCCTCATTTATTTCATTTTCTGTAATCAGTTTTGACATAGCCAGAATAGAAGCAACCGGCCTGCGAATAACGTGTCCGATATCAAAAATAATCTGTTCGATAGAAGTAAGATAATCAACAAGGGGTGTTATGTCATTTGTAGCTCCGTACCATATAATCTTTCCATTTTTACTTTTTTCGGGAACGGCCTGCATCCAACGCCATCTGATCACTTCATCTACAATTATCCTGTATTGAAAGCTAATGATTGATTTTGTTTGGTAGGCTTCTTTCATCGTGTCGTTAAATTTAAGCTTATCATCAGGATGCAATATTTCTCTTAGCAATTCGGGATTCTTTGATAGTTCGTCAAAACCATAAGAATGATTGAATGTATCAGTACCCTTGTTTACAAAGTGCATCAACATGTGTCCGTCTTCTTCAATTTCAAACATATAGGTATTGCCGGGAATCTGGCTGGTGATTTTTTTCAGCAATTGCTCACTTTCCTTAATTTTATCATCTGCTTCTTTACGTTTGGTAATATCATGATTGATGGATAAGTATTGGTACACCTTCCCGTTTTCATTCAAAAATGGAACAATGCTGGTATCCACCCAGTAAAGAGAGCCATCCTTTGCCTTGTTACAAAATTCTCCCCTAAATGGTTTGCCATCCTGCATAGCGATGCCTAATTCCATAAAATATTCCTGCGAATGAAACCCTGAGGAAATCAAACTGAATGGTTGGCCTATTAATTCATCAGCATTGTACTTACTTAATTTGCAAAAATTGTCGTTTACAAAAATCAACTGACCTTCTTCGTTGGATATGCTTACAATAGATGCTACATCCAACGCGTACTTGTAATCTTTTAATTCGGCTGTATGTTCTCGCCATTCTATATTCATTTTAACCATTTCGGCAAGCATGCCTATCAGATTTTGCTCCTCCTGCAAAAACGGATGCTCGTCTAATTCCGCAACCTGTGGGCTATACACTACTTCAATACTCACCATGGTACCATGACTGGTTTTTATTTCTGCATGTTGGCTGTATATTGATGATTGGTAGTTACTTGTTTTATACTCTGAATCGGCAATACAAACCCGGGCTCCGGCTAAGTGAGGATACTGCCAGCCAGCTGGTAGTATTTCTGCCAGCTGACAAACCAGATTTTTAATCGTAGAATCTTCATTTTGTAATACACGACTTACTGCATAAAGTGTTTTCAGTTCTTTCACCCGTTCTTCCAGATGATTCACTGTTTGTTGAATTGTTTTTTCTGCTTCTTCGCGCTTTGTAATTTCATGCCGAAGTGCAATGAGACTGCTGTTGAGGTGTTTGGTGGCGTAGTACTGCAAAGCAAGGATAGTACCAAAGGGTATAATAGCCACAATCCATCGGCTCATGGGGTTATGCTGTACTGTTGGGATGGGCAAATAACCCTTCATCTCAAGGTAAGCAAAGTAAAAATCGGCCATAATACTCAACAGGCCTATAGCCAGCCCCCCACGCCAACCCAACAAAAAACCGGCTGTTAATATTACACTCATTTGCTGTAAAATGCCGGGAGCCATGATACCGCCTGCACTGTAGCATGGAATGGTAACTTGCAGCCATAGCATAATAGTTAAAGTCCAGCTTGCCAGCCGGGTATAGCGGAAATAATTTAAGGTAAGTGTACAAATCGCAATAAAAAGAGATATACCAATTAGTATCACCCAGCGCCACCATATCTGAGGAAAGTAAATAAACCCGATTGATACTATGCCTATAATGACAACTGTCCACAAAATGCAAAGCACATATACCATATAACTCTGGTAATTTTTTTCCTTATCGGGAATAGAAAAGAAGTTTGTCATATGCTGTATTTTTTAAAATCACTTGCAATAAACAGTTCAGATATTACCCAAGACTGTATTTCGAAATATTCATATTTAAATTTAATACAAATTTTATTAGAATTCAAATGTCCTATTTATAATGTAACATTAATATCCCCCAAAATGAGTTAGGCCACGTCTTTATGCCGTAATCCTTCCGTATTTTCTATACCAATCAATAATGGCAGTTTTGAAAAAATTGCTGATTGCCAATGGTTCTCTATTGTGAAAATAGCTGAATGAATAGAACAATTGCCGAACCATTTGGATAAAATAGAAACTAAACCCAATAAAAAAAACCTGCAAATTGCTTTGCAGGTTTTTTATTTAAAAGTTTTGGTCTAAACTTTGAGGGCGGAGAGAGAGGGATTCGAACCCCCGGACCTGTTACAGTCAGCGGTTTTCAAGACCGCCGCAATCGACCACTCTGCCATCTCTCCGCTGCAAAAGTAATCATACAGAATGATTTACAAAATCTTTTTTCATTTTTCCGTACATATTTTTCGCCGCTATATTTTAACATAAGTATTAACGCGCTTTTCAGCACCTTTGAATCCATAAAATAATTTCTTTCGTACCTGATATTATGATGAAGCAATTCTTTTTATTTTCCTTAATCTTGCTGCAGCTGGCTGCCTGCGGCCAGCAATCCAATATTGAAAAATCCGGAACTTTTAAAAAAATGAACGAGACCAACAAAGACAAAACAGCGAATATAGACACCGCCACTTTTGGTGCCGGATGTTTTTGGTGCACCGAAGCCCAGTTTCAACAATTAAAGGGCGTGAGCAAAGTAGTATCCGGCTATATGGGCGGAACAGTAAATAACCCAAGCTATAAAGAAGTATGTACGGGTACTACCGGCCATGCCGAGGTAACCAATGTGTATTATGACGCTTCTGTTATTTCTTTCGACGAGCTGCTGGCGGCCTTCTTTGTGAGTCACGACCCAACTCAGCTAAATCAGCAGGACAATGACAGGGGCACGCAGTACCGCTCTGTGGTATTTTATCATAACGACGAACAGAAAGAAAAGGCAAAAGGTTATATCCAAAAACTGAATCAGGAAAAGGTGTATCCTGTTGATATTGTGACAGAAGTAAGTGTGGCTCAACAATTTTATCCTGCTGAGGATTACCACCAAAACTATTATAACCAAAATGGCTCCGAACCCTATTGCCGTTATGTCATTCAGCCCAAAATGGAGAAGTTTAAAAAAGTATTCAAAGACAAGCTCAAGTAGAGCATTGTAGCCTTATTTTATTTTAACAGAAACATCCCTTCGGGGATGTTTGCTTTTTAAGCTAATCTGGTTAGATTTGTTAAGTCAAACAACCAATATAATGTCGACGAAACTTATTGCAGAAAGTGGTTCTACCAAAACAGACTGGGTGCTTTTACAAAAAGGCAAGAAGCACAAGTACTTCAAAACCGAGGGTATCAATCCTTATTTGCAAACTACTGCAGATATTATAGCACAGCTGGAAACCCAATGGGTAAACAAAGAGTCTATAGACCAGGTGTTTTTTTATGGTGCAGGCATACATTCCAAAAGCAATAAAGAAATTGTCAAATCGGCTTTACAATCATTTTTTGAGACAAAAAAAGTGGAAGTGGAAAGCGATATGCTTGCTGCCGCACGAGGACTGAGTCAGGACAAAAAAGGGATGATTTGTATATTGGGTACCGGCTGTAATGCCTGTTACTACGACGGCAAAAAGATAAAAGACCAATTGCCATCGCTGGGATATATAGCCGGAGATGAAGGTAGCGGAAACCATATGGGCAAAAGAATTCTTCAATATTATGCCTACAATACTTTTGACACCGAGTTGCGCATGTATTTCGAAGAGCATTTTGGTAATGACATGACCCAGATTATCGACAGGCTCTACAAACAACCTTTTCCTAACCGTTATTTAGCCAGTTTTGTTCCGCTGTTAGTAGCCAACCGGGGGCATTTTATGGTGGAAAATATTATCGAAGATTCCTTTATCGAGTTTTTCCAACAGCATTTATTCAAGTATCGCCAAAGCTGGAAAAACCCTATTTACTTTACCGGTTCTATTGCTTTTTTATTCAAAGATGTCATTAAAGAATTGTGTCATCAATACGAGTTTGAACTCGGCCGGATACTTCAAAATCCTCTGGACGGACTTATAGAATATCATAGCTGATAAGCGGTTAATTGTCCTCCAGTTCGTTTTTGGCCTCAGAGTTAATAGATACCTGTGCCGGAAAACCAAAACCCTGGGCATGCTGGTACATTACTTTATAAATATCTAAATTGATGTCTTGTTTTATCTCTTCTATAGGCTTGGCAGAAGGTACTTGTACAAAATAGCTGGTATTGATTTCAATCGTACTTCCAAAATTTTCAAGATAAACAACGGCTTCACCAATAGTATCCTGATTGGTATCAATTACAGATTTCAACTCCTGTATTAAAGTTTTGAGGGTATTTTGAGACAAACCGTAATTGGCATTTAATTTGAGTTTGACTCTGGCTTTTCCTCTTTCTGAAAAATTCTCCAGATTGGTACCAATCAGATTTTTGTTGGGTAGAGAAACGAGCGTTTGATCCATAGTACGGATGCGGGTACTGCGAAAACCAATTTGTTCAGCACGACCTTCTACACTGCCTATTTTAATATGGTCTCCAATAGTAAAAGGCTTATCTACCATAATCATAAAAGAGGCCAATAAATTTTCAAGACTTTCTTTGGCAGCAAATGCAATAGCCACACCTCCAAAGCCCAAACCAGCAATGAGGGTAGGTACATTTACATGAAATACGACTCCTAAAACGGTAAAAAATCCGAAGCCCCAGACTAAAACGACTAATACATCTCTTAACAGAGGCAATAATTGCTGACGCTCTCTGTCGTTAACGGCACGGGCACGCTCTACCCAAACAAAGAACAAAAATCCAATGATGCGCGCGGCAAGGTAAACACCGTAGAAAATAAAACTGAGGAAGAAAAGATGATCTATCAAATCCATTACCGAAAAAGAGCTGGAAATAATGGTTTCAGTGCGCTCATCAGGATTGATTTTATGTCTTTCAAACAGGACAATTTTTTCCAATACAAATCCAAACTGGTTAAGCGCAACAAAGAATAGAATACTGACTACCATTCCCTGAATGGGCATCCGCAGCAGTTCTTTGAATTTTTGGATATGCTCCTTATCTGCTATTCTTTTGAAAACGGTAAAAAAAACTTTGGCTACAATGATAGCCAGGTAACGACGCAAAAACAATGCTGCCAAAATAATAATAGCAGCACGCAAATACACCATTAGCGACACACCGAGTAATTGTTCTTTTACTAAATCGATAAAGAGTAGAATCATGTTTCAGCTTATTTCAGCGAAGGTAAATAATTGAAAAGGCGGAAAGTAATTCCATTTCAAATTTATTGAAACATAGCTGTAAACAGTATCTTTGACCTGAAAACTTATCAAAAAAATGGAACACAATTATATTGAAGTCAACAAAAACCTCTGGAATAAAAAGGTGGCTCATCATGTTGAATCTGCTTTTTATGATGTGCCCGGTTTTTTGGCAGGCAAATCAAGCCTGAAAGCTATTGAGCTTGACTTGCTGGGCGATATCAAGGGTAAATCGCTGTTGCATCTGCAGTGTCATTTTGGGCAGGATACTATTTCCCTTGCCCGGATGGGAGCTTCCACGACAGGAGTTGATTTTTCAGATGCCGCCATTGAAAAGGCCACTGAACTGGCCCGACAAACAAATGCAGACGCACAATTTATCTGTACAGACATTTATCAATTGCCCGAAGTGTTGGACAAGCAATATGATATCGTATTTACCAGTTATGGCACCATAGGCTGGTTGCCGGATATGGACAAGTGGGCCGGGGTAGTATCCCGTTTCCTGAAACCCGGAGGCAAATTCATTATTGTTGATTTTCATCCTGTGGTATGGATGTTTGATAATGAATTCAGCCATATACAATATCCTTATTTTAATCAGGAAGCCATCATAGAAACACTCAGCGGAACATATGCCGACAGAGATGCACCTATTCAGGAGTCGGAAGTTGGTTGGAATCACCCATTAACAGAAATACTGAGTGCCTTATTGAGCAAAGGTCTGAACTTAAAGCATTTTGGCGAATATGATTATTCGCCTTACAATTGTTTCAGTAAGATGGAAGAATTTGAAGCAGGAAAATTCAGAATCAGCCATCTGGAGAATAAGATTCCGATGGTGTACAGCATTGTGATGAGTAAATAAGGTACAAAGCCCATAATCATGATGATTATGGGCTTTGTAAACTACATTCGTATTGAAACTATTGTTTTTTGGTGGCAATCTTAGCACCAAGGAAAGCCATTGGGATATAAGCTACAACTAAATCGAGCAAAGTAAACCAAAGGGGAGAAGGCAGGATTAATACCATGTAAATACCTCCGGTTAAAAACAGAAAGCCCACTAACAAAGCCATTTTTAATTTTTGAGTGGCGGCCATTTTATAAGCGATAAAAGCGCCCAACAATGTCCCTAAAGCATGGGCAAGAAATGGAAACAAAAAATGTTTGGGTTCCATTAAATGCATTGCCGCTTTCAATCCTTCTTCGGTAGCGAGGTTTGCCCCTTCTGGTGGAGGAATAATAGAGCTGCTTACCGAAATGAGCGCTCCATTTAAAAAGCCGCCAATTAAAGCGCCAACAACTACGGCAAGAATGTTTTTTAAAGTTGAGTTCATAAGATTTGTATTTTGATATTTTAGAAAATTTAAAGACTAATTTAATCCTTTTTCCTTCATAATCTTATTCAGCCAACGGAGCATAGCAAATGCCATTGCAGAGGCACATAGTAAAAGTGCAAAGTTGAGCATAAAGAAATTGCCTTTGTCTTCGTATCGGTCCCACATACTGGCCAAAACACCACTCAGCTTATTACCAATAGAGGTGGCCAGAAACCATCCTCCCATCAAAAGAGCAGTTAAACGGGGTGGACTGAGTTTGGAAACCAGGCTTAAACCCATTGGGCTGAGGAATAATTCGCCAATAGTGATGACACCATAACTGGCAATCAGCCACCAGACACTTACTTTTTCGGCACCATTATTGCCTGCTTTTACAGCCGCGAACATTACTAATACAGACAATGAAGAAATGAACAATCCCCAGGCAATTTTAGAAGCTGTAGAAGGTTCTTTTTGCCTGCTTTTGAGGAAGGAGAAAAATGCTACGACCAATGGTGTAAGCAAAATTACCCAGCCCGGGTTGATGCTTTGGCTGAGATTGGAGGACCAAACACTGATGGTTTCTCCTTCCTGAGGCTGGGCTTCAGTTTTCATGTTTCGGAAATACAATGGGTATGCCCATTCCTTTATTACATCGCCTTGCTCATTTTTCATTAAACGAAAATTCTCATCATATTTACCCACAGAATCTTTGGTATAAACCAACTCTTTGGATAAATATAGCGAACCAAACACTTCTTTTGTGGCACCTTTTACCTCACGATTGGTGTATCTGTCGCCCCAGGTATTGAGTGCCGAACCATTTTGCTTAAAGACAGCCCAAAACAATATCACTACGGCAAAGATGGCCAGAAGTGCTCCAATTGGTCTTTTCTCATCTTCTTTTGCTTTGAAATATAATTGGGCATAAAAAT
This sequence comes from Bacteroidota bacterium, assembly GCA_040387755.1. Lineage (GTDB taxonomy): Bacteria > Bacteroidota > Bacteroidia > Chitinophagales > Chitinophagaceae > Rurimicrobium. The sequence continues at coordinate 130,810 of JAZKDB010000002.1, forward strand.
AGACAACGGGTATACAGGCAAAAATAAAAGCATCTGTGCTGTCGCTTCCAAAAACACTATCAGGTAACATCCAGCCTACAATACCGGCTATCACCGAAGGGATCAGAATGAGCAGGAGGATTTTGGTGAAAGGCATATCGCCTTCCTGAGTTCCTTTTTTTACATCAAAAGCTACGTAGTGTTTGTTGCCCAAAAGGAAAATGATGACTCCAATGAACATTCCGATGCCGGCAGCCAGAAAGGCGAATTCCCAACCGAGCATAATTTGTAAAGCAGCACCGAAAAAATTACAGATAAAGGCACCGACATTGATGCCCATATAAAAGATATTGTAGCCAACATCTTTAAGCGGTTTATGCTCTTCGGTAGAATAGACATTGCCCAGCAGGGTAGAGATATTGGGTTTAAAAAAGCCATTACCCAGAATAACGAGGGTCATAGCGATATACAATACCGGCAGGCTGTGTATGCCCATCAGGCAATAACCAATCCCCATCAGTATTCCACCAAAAACAATGGATTTTCGGTATCCAAAATAACGGTCGGCCAATAAACCACCCAGAAATGGTGTCAGGAAAACAAGGGCAATAAATGTTCCGTACAGGTCGGCAGATTCAGCTTCGGTCATTGCAAATCCTGCTTTTACATCCTTGAGATAAAGCGTGAAAATACCAATCATCAGATAGTAACCGAATCGTTCCCACATTTCGGAAAGGAATAGATATCGTAGTGCAGCAGGGTGCTTTGTATTGGACATAAATCTTGTATTGTGAATAGTATGAACTGCAAGGATACAAAAAAAGGAGGCAACATAAGTGCCTCCTTTTGGGGGATATTTTATTCGATAACAGATTAGCTATGTTCAATTACCCATTTTGCTACAGCTGGGGCTAATTCTTTTTGAGATTTACTGCCTACAAACACACCAATATGTCCGCCAGGGAAAGCATACTCTGTTTTGTCTTTGCTGCCGATTTTTGGCATAATCGCTAAAGTGCTTTCGTTAGGAATGATGGTGTCTTCGGTTGCATAAACATTCAGATAAGGAACGGTCATTTTTTTCAAGTCCACTTTACGACCACCCAATTCAAATTCACCTTTAATCAGCTTATTATCACGGAACAAATCTTTAATGTATTTGCGATACATCTCACCCGGAATGGCTGGTAAATCGGTTTTCCAATGCTCCATACGCAGGAAATTGAGCATTTTATCTTTGTCTTCCAGAGAGTTCATCACACCAATATATTTACTGATGTTCATACTTGGTTTCATCATTCCAAAAGCTTCATCCAGCAATTCGCCGGGGATAACGCCCAATGAATCTACCATAGCATCTACATCCACATGTTTTGTCCATTTAAACAACATGCATTTATTGGTAGAAAAATCGAAAGGAGCTACGTAAGTAGTTAAGGTTTGTAATTTCTGAGGATTTAAAGAAGCATAAATCATGGAGAAAGTACCTGCCTGACAGATAGACATCATGTGGATTTTGGGAACGCTGTTGTATTTGCGTACAAAATCAACTGCATCGTTCATATAACCATCAATATAATCTTCCATCGTGAGGTAACGGTCTGACTTGGTAGGGTAGCCCCAGTCCATAATATAGACATCTAGTCCTTTTTCCAGAAGCTTTTTCATCAGGCTGCGGTCCTGCTGCAAATCAAGCACATCGTGGCGATTGATCATTGCAAAAGAAACCAAAACCGGAATCTTGCAAATAGCAGGAGTGTCACGCTCGTAATGATACATTTTTACTTTATCGCTTTGCCAAACCAACTTTTTAGGTGTAGTGGCAACATCTACTTCATCAATAGATTGTAATGTTTCGTAGCCTTTAGCCAATTTGGTCAAAGTGCTGTTCATTTCTTCAATCATGTTAGTAGCATTCCAATTCATAAAAAATCTAATTTGAGGCAAAGGTAGTAAAATAATAGAGCTGTCCTAGATTTCGAGACTTTAAAATATCCTATTATATTGTGAAATGGAGGTATGGGAAACCATTCATAATCACCTGTCACTAATTAATTCCGATGCTTAAAACAATTAAATCTTAAACATCTGATTTGAGAGAATGTGTGCATCTGCTAATTGCAGACAGCCAACAAATTGACACTTAAAAATGGGAGAAATAGTATAATCTCAATGAAATATTAAATTAGTCTCAAGTTTTAGCCTGATTTTTTTTTAGTTGGGTATTCATAGTATTTTTGAATTCTTATGAACATGGAATATTATAAAAATGTTAGTAGTTATTATGACAATGATGCTGCTAATTTCGAAAAGCGCTATGGTAATAACCCATTGCTACAGCAAATCAGAGAAAGTTTTAGAGAAGAGAGTAAACCTTATGTTGGGAAAAAAATTTTAGAGATTGGTTATGGTCCCGGATTTGACTTAGCTTATTTTGCCACCACATTCCCAGATTCAGAAGTATATGGAATTGACATTTCAGAAGAAATGATGCTTTTGGCTCAAAAAAACACTACAGGGGTTAATATTGAAAATGTACATGTTTCTGTTGGTAGTGTTGAAGATATCGCTACCAACTTCCCAAATACAAAATTTGATTTTATTTATGTTTATTTTGGAGCATTAAACACCGTTGAGCATTTAGATGTAATAGCTAAACATTTACAAGACTTATTAACTCCGGAAGGCAAAATGACATTGACGTTTATTAATAAGTACTTTTTGTCATTGATTATCAAAAACCTAGTTCACGGCAGATTCAAAGCAGCTTTCGCTCGATTAGGAAAAATTTGGGGCGGTTATTCTCCTTACAGACATTTGGATAGCCGGTGTTACAGTTATAAAGAAATACGTACTGTCTTTTCAAATTTTGATATACTATCAAAAAGAGGGTATTCTATAAGTTATCCGGCCTGGTATGAATATCAGAAATTCACAACCAGACCCTCTCTTTTAAAGAAACTGTGGTCTTTTGATATGTTATTAAACAAAACTATGTTTTGGCAATTGGGAGAATATGCTCTTTATCACATGAAGCACAAGGATTCTAAAGAAAGTAGATAGGGAGTTTGTTAGACAGCATTTCTGAAACAGTTTTGAATTGCATGTTAGCTATAATCTGTTCCTGCAAATCAAGCTCCGAACCAAGTTTGATATTCGTATTAAATGCCTGATATACGGCATTTTCAAAGCTGTTTTTTAATTGAGCATCTGAATACTTGTGGATTCCTAATCCTGTAAAATTGCTTATTAAGTTAACGAAATTCTCCTGAGTGATATAATCCGGCATAAATAAATTTAGAACTGATGCTTCCGTTTTTTGATTTGCATACAAAATCCCTTTCGAAACATCATCAATTTCAATGAATGTCATTAGATTTTTACCATCTCCATATAAAGGAACTTTGTTGTTTTTATACATAAAGTCTAAATAAAATTTTTTGAACCATGAACCATTACCGAATACCCATGGAACGCGTATCAATTGTATTCTTTGGTCTGATTTACTTTGGCGTATAAAAGGTTGTTCTGCATATATGTAGTCTTTGGCAAAACTTACTGGATTAATGGAGTTGCTTTCTGTAATTAAACTATGGCCCTGATTTCCGTACATCAAACTTCCAGAAACATAGCTGAGTCTTTTAATGTTTTGTAGCAGACCAAATTCTCTAAGTAAGTTTTGATTCTTATTTTTTCCATTGAGTGATAGAAGTATTCTGCCAATCTTATTTTTTTGAGATGATTGCCTTGCAGCATGTATTAAATAATCACACCCACTGGTATGTAGCTCAATATGATCTATTGATCCATTAATAATGCGTACTTTATCTGATTCGTAATGTTTAACCTTAGTTTTATGTTGAATAGCTACTATGGATTTAATTGATTTATTTTCAACTCCATTTCTAAGAATAGAATTTCCAATAAATCCACTGGCTCCAAGAAGCAAAATATTACTCATCGATTATAGATCTCTTTTAGATTATTGCAAAATGCAAATTAAAAGGAAATTGACTTTCTAATATTTCAATAATTCCGACTTAACGATTTCGTACAGGCATTTTCCTTATTTAGCGGCATGTTTTTCGTGTTTAGACTAAAAAATTATTTTTAATTCCTGTTTGAATATAAATTGCAAGTTCAAGTAAATGCTATCCGACCAATGAGCAATAATACTGAGTTTAATGAAATGAATTTTAGTGAGCTGAAAAGCTATATTTCATCCCTCACTGAGTTTATGAAACGTTTCACGTTTTTTATTTTAAATGCTTTAAAAAGATATAGATTCATTATTGTTGTTTCAACAGTAATTTGTATTTCAACGAGCTATTACATTCTTAATAAAAAACAACCTGTCTGGACGTTGAGAATGAGTTGTATATACAATGACAACCATCCAAGGGTATTTGGAGAGATGTTAAGTCAATTAAATTATTTGATTGAAATAGGCAACTTTAAAGAACTATCCACAATACTTGATTTAGATATTGATAAAATCAAAGTTATTAAATCAATTGAAGGTAAGAATATCAGTTTGGGTAAATTAGATGAGGATTATTCAAAGAATAAAGATCCATTTTATATCTACGTCACCCTTTCGGATTTATCATTGAAATCACTTTTGGAAGAAAGGCTCATTAATTACCTGAATAATAACCCATATTCTTTAAAGCTAAACATTAAGCAAAAAGAGAAATGGAATAGCCGTATTGATTTTTACCAAAAACAGTTATTACAAATTGATTCATTGAAAAATGTAATCAGGCAATCTTTATTGCTTCAAAATACAAGAATTGATTTGGCACAGCCCAACAACTCTGTTGTAGACATTTTCAAACTATCAGATTCAATGTCTTATTTTTTGGCCGATTATATTTATTATGTGAATAACTATACCAGTGTTGAAAAACTAAATGGATTTTCCATAATTCAGTCTTCAAACAGAGGTTCACATATTAAAAGTGCTATATTAATTACGGTCTTTGTGGAGTGTTTTCTGTTGCTTGGTTTGATACTATTTGGACTTATTAAAGCTTCGAAATAACCATAAAACCAAATGAACTCTAAAAATCTTAAAAACTCTGTTTGGAGCATTATTGATGTTTTATTGTATCCTACAATATACATATTATTTACACCATATTTTGTACAACATTTAGGTGTAGAGACTTATGGGATTTGGATGTTGATTAATACTCTTATTGTTCTCATGCAAATATTCAATTTCGGTTTGGGAGTAAACACTCAAAGGAGTGTAGCCATAGCATTAGGCAACAAGAATGTATCATTGGTTCCCAAAATTGTCTCAACTAACCTTACGACAACATTGGTAATTTCTTTGATATGTGTCATTTTAGCTGTTGGATTTGCCCTAATGCAAAACCAGTTTAACACTTTTCATATATCAAAAGCAAAAGCAACTGTTGTAGTATTCTCTATTTGTCTTTCGGGAATAATAGTTGCGCTGAAATTTATTGAACAAATATTTACAAATACACTTGTAGCATTTGAGAGAATTGTACTGGTGTCAGTGTATAGTTCAATCTTAAGGATAATAATGCTAGTAGTGGTGTTATTGTTAATTTATAGGGGTAATAGTATCGTTTTTATTTTTGTGTCGAACATAATTGTCCTTCTTGTTGGCTTAGGGTTATTGCATTTTTTTGTTTCACAATCGATTGGTAAATTCAGTGTTAATTTTTCATTTGACAGACAAGTAATTTTTAAAGAGTTTGAAACGGGTAAATGGATTTGGTTCCAATCAATTCTTGTAGTTCTGGTTTTTCAATGTAATAAATTACTAGTCGCACATTGGTTTGGCGTTACTCAATTTTCTTACTATTCAATAGTCAGTACTATCTTCAACTACATCCATCTAGCAATAATGGCCTTAACACCATGGGCTCTACCACAATTGACTAAGCTATATGCTCGTAACGAAAACACAAATGAATACTACTATTCTATGAGAAGTTTTATACATAGCATTTCTTATATAGGCATTCTGTTTTTTTCATTAGTGTACAAATTAATATTTACTATTTGGATGGGGGAGAATATGATGTCTCAAATTTCATCTTATCTAAGGTTTTTTATGGTTTTTGAATTGATATTTGTTTTCACTATTTCACCATTTTATTTACTTAATGCTATTGGTAAAGGGAAAGTAGCCACCTTAAATACTTTTATTTATAGCATCCTGTCTATAATAGGGATGTCAATTGGGTATTTTATATCTCCAAATATTGATAGTTTAATACTTGGTTTGATTATTTCATTCTTTATATCAATGATTATACAACAAACCATGATTGCCATATTTCAAGGCTTTAATTTATTTTCCGAAACAGTAGGTATAATGATACCAACTGTAAGTCTTTCATTGTTTATTCTTCTAGATTATCAAAATCCAATCTTGAGTGTTGTTATTGGGGCAATCAGCTTAATGTCCTTCGCATATATTTATTTTATAAAATTCCCTATTCACGGTCATCTCTGGCGCTTTAATCTAAATTTAAAATAAATTCTAACCTCCTTTAATAAATTGGATTCTGTAAATACAAAATATAATTTGCCTCTTTGGGTCGCGTATTTGTACGTTTTTTTCAATGCGTTCTTATTGCCTGGCGGCCTTTATTATACAATGTTACTTTCTCCGGTTTTTTTTATTAATTCTATTTATTTCAGAGCTGTTAAAGCTTATTTAATTATAATTGGAATAATGGTCTTTTATTGGACCGTACATATTTCTTTACCAATAAGTCCTATTCATTATTTAAAGTCCAGCCTGATAACTTTAATCAATATTGCATTTCTGACAAATTGCTATCATTATTTTAAAAATGCAAATGAACTCTGTGTTAGCTCTATATTCAAAAAAATAGTTTACCTCAATTTTTGCTTGGTCATTCTAGCTTTAATCGCATTTTTTATTCCAGTCCTAAAGCCGTTTTTTTGGTATTTAATACCTATTACAAAAGGCAGTGGCATTGTTCCTCGATTAAAAATGTTTCAATCTGAAGCATCCGTTTATTCGTTAATAATAGCGCCATTTTTTCATTATTTTTTCTTTCATTATTTTAAAGACAAAAAAAACTTATTTAGTATTTCCTTTTTCTCCTTTTTAGTTTTGCCCCTTTTACTGTCATTTTCTTTTGGTGTCGGTTTAGTCATTGGATGTTCAATTATAGTGACTGTTATTTTCTTTCATAAGCATCTATTATCGCAAAAAGCAACTCTTCAGTTTATTTCCATTACAGTAATACTATTTATGTTAATGGCCAGCTGGGTATACTTAGACAATGACAATCTTGTGGTTTTAAGGCTCAGAAATATCCTTTCCGGTTCAGATACCTCTGCAAAAGGTCGAACAATTGAATCGTTTGCACTTGCCAGTAAAGTGCTGACCCAATACGACAGTTGGTTTTTTGGTATTGGCCCCGGTCAGTTTAAAATTTTAGGTAAGGAATTGCTACTAAGTTTTTATCAATATTCAGGAAATGTGACAGATATCAGAATACCAAATGCCTGTGCAGATACACTGATTGTTTATGGCATGATGGGACTAACATTCAGGATAGTGTTGCAGATAATTTTGTTTTTCCGTACCAGAGTTTATCAAAATCATTACCGGTTTGCTCTCTTTGTATTCCTCTTTATTTACCAGTTTACCGGGAGCTATTATAATAATTTAATCGAATGGACCATATGGGTCTTGGCATTTTCTCCTGCATTTAAACAATTCGAAATAAAAAAACCAAGTACAACAGAATATAAAAGATGAATATCGATAAGCCTTTAAATATTGGATTTGTTTCCCGAAGTACACTGTATAGTTCTCCGGGTGGCGATACCGTACAAATTGAAATGACTGCTAAGTACCTGAATCGTTTAGGACAAAATGTAAAGGTGTTTAGGAGTGATGAAATTATTGATTATAAAGAATTTGACGTTTTTCATTTTTTCAATATTACTCGGCCGGCAGATATGCTGAACCATGTTTTGAAATCGCAAAAACCATTTTTTATTTCACCTATTTATCTGGATTTAGACGAATTTGAAACCAGAAACAGAAAGGGGGTTCAGGGGCTGATTGCAAGAATTTTAAATTCTTCGAGATTAGAGTATTTGAAGTGTATTGCTCGGTATATGCGCAACGGGGAAAAAGTTAACAGCTGGCAATATTTTCTGCTGGGACATTTTAATTCCATGCAAAAATTATTAAAAAAATGCAATGCTATTCTTCCCAATTCTTTTTCGGAATACCAGCGGATTCAAAATCACTTTGAATATAAGGGAGACTACGAGGTTATTCCATGTGGAGTGGATACCGAAATTTTTGAAGTTGCGGTACCCCAAAAGGACGAAAATCTGATTCTGTGTATTGGTAGAATAGAAGGGCGTAAAAATCAATTGTCATTGATAAGAGCACTTTACAATACAAATTATCAACTAGTGATTATTGGAAACCCCTCTCCAAATCATAAAGCCTATTATGAGGCCTGTAAAAAAGCTGCTAATGAAAGAGTGACCTTTATAGAGAATATTGAGCAAAAAGAATTAATCAAATACTACCAAAAAGCTAAAGTACATGTTTTGGCCAGTTGGTTTGAAACCGTTGGTTTGTCCAGCCTTGAAGCGGCTTTTTGCAATTGCAATATTGTAGTTTGCAACAAGGGCGATGTGTCAGATTACTTTAAGGAAAATGTCTGGTATTGTAGCCCGGACAATGAAGAGGATATACTTAGAGCGGTAAATGAGGCAATGAATGCACCCTTGTCTGACATGATGAAAAATGAAATCCAGGAAAAATATACTTGGGAAATTGCTGCAAAAAAGACATTAGAAGCCTATCAATCTTACCTCTAACACAATCACTGTTTTGAATTCTGGCATCTATCCATCTCTGTGCAGCGCAGAAGTACTTAAGGTAATCGGGTATTTTGATTATTTCAAATACCCCCTTAGCCGCATGCAGATTTTTCTATTTCTTGGCTCGAGGATTGAAAATATAAAATCTCTTGATGAACTGCTTGAAAAACTTGTTGAGGAAGACAAAATCGAACAAAAAGATGATTTTTTTTCCATTAAGAATATTGAGCAATTTGTATCAAACCGACTTGAAGGAGAATTACGTTTCAGACAACTTCAGGACAGGGTAGAGAAAAGCACAAAGCGACTCAGCTATTTTCCATTTGTCAAATTTGTGGGCCTTTCGGGCTCAATGTCAAAGGGTTTTGCTTCAGACAATGCCGATATAGATCTTTTTATTGTTACTAAAAAAAACAGGCTTTGGATTTGTCGGACAATACTTCATCTTTTTAAAAAAATCAGCTTTTTAAAAGGTTCTCAGCATTGGTATTGTATGAACTATTTTGTGGACGAAACAGCGATGCAAATTGAAGAGCAAAATTACTTCACTGCAATAGAGTTAATCACACTAAAGCCATTGGTTGATGCAGAAAATTATCATCAGCTGCTTATTGAAAAAAACATTAAGTGGATCAACTCTGTTTTGCCTAATTATCATTTCAAGCATACTATTACAAAGCAAAAATTAAATCAGACCTTTTTGAGCAGGCTCATAGAGCAATTTAGTACTGATAAACTTGATGATTGGTTGATGAAATGGACCGATAAAAAATGGAGAAAGAAATGGGCGCGCAAAAACTATCCTCATGAAGACTACGAACTGGCGTTCAAAACAAGAAAAAATATCTCCAAAAACCACCTTCACAATTACCAAAAAAAGCTTTTGGAGCATCTGGATAAAATAAAAAAAATCGTTTAAAAAAAGGGAGACAGATTGAACTGTCTCCCTTTTCAATTATTCTTTATTGTATCAATACCGGAAATATAGCATCTAAATCAGTTTCGCCACCTGCAGTTTCCACACTTGTGGCATTCTTATTAGTCGGCTGATGAAGCAAAACCAACCTGAATGATCCTTTTCCGCTAGTTCCGCTTGTGAGTTTAAAAGTTTGGTTAAGAGGATTTCCTGCCTTATCCTTATTTCCCTGACCAACCGATATTGAACCATTACCACTTGCGGGTTCCGATTTCTTAAGAAAAAGGTGGGCGTTACTTTCTTCAATAATTTCATTGGTTAAATCTTCTGTTGGTGTAGCCTTTTCATTAAGAACGGTAAGCACCGCATCATATTTTGTATCAGGCTTCAATTTGATTGTATCAATTTTTACCGTTCCACCAGCACCACCAAATCCGTTTTCAACTTTATACTCGAATGTTTGTACAAAACTGGAAAACTCCTCAATCACCTGAATTTTGAGGGTAGTAATCAGCTCTTGTTCATCAGGAGTGGGCGGATCGCTTTTTTTATTGCATGAAGAAATAATGCTGGTAAATAAAATGGCAAGAATTGTAATTGCTATAAATTGCTTTTTCATTGTAGTTTTTTTTAAAGTTTGAAAATGGTTTTAATTAAGATAAATACTTGCTCTCAGTGAGATATTGGTTCCGGGTTGATCAATAAAATAGCGAAAGATGTCCATGTAATCTCTATACTTTGCATTTAATAGATTATTAGCCGAAATACTGAAAAACAAAGCTTGTTGATGAATTTTGACATTTACTCCTGCTTCGGCATTTAGTAGGTAATAAGCCATGGGAGGACGCGGGTAGTCAATGCTGTCGAAATTGGACGGAATACGATTTTGTTGCATTACATATTGTCCGTTTATACTGATATAGCCATCTTTTAATTGACGATTTACATCAAAGTGATACTTAAGGCCCAAAGTGCCGCGATCTGACGGCATCAGAATCAACCAATCCTTTTGAGTGATATCCTTAGCCCTTAACATTGAAATGCGCACATCGCTTGTCCAGTTTTTGCTCCAATCATATTTCAACGAAATATCCGCTCCTGTCATTAAGGCATCTGTCTGAATGTAATTGAAGGTCTTGTAATAGCCCCTGATTGTTAATACATCCTGTCCTGGTTTGAGGTAAATAAAATCTCGAATGCTCTGTCCATACAGGGATGCTTCAATTCTTATTTTCTTGTCAATTTCATACAGTCCACTTAGGTTGAGACTATATGATTTTTCTGGTCTCAGGTCCTTGTTTCCCAACTCAATTCTGGCTCCACCCTGGTGAAAGCCGGCACTAAACAATTCGGGAGCCTGTGGAGCGCGCCAGGCATTGGCCAATGTTGCAATCCATGATAATTTTTGATTAACACGGTTTTTGACAGCAAGTGTGACAGAAGGATTTCTGTAATCAAACAGGTAGCGAATGTTCTTGTATTGCTGTCCCTCAGGGTTATACATGTCAAAATGCTTATAGTCAAAACGCATTCCACCTTCAAGAGTCCAGTTGTTTTTGGTGTATCTTTCTATGCCATAGAGAGCAGCAGTATAAGCGTAATAGCTGGGAATAAAGACCCTGTCTCCATCTTTGAAGGTATTGTGCTGGTATTGCAGATCAATACCCATTTGCCCACTAAAGTTCCTGATTTTTTTGTGGTCAAGATTCAGGTTCAGGCTTTGTGTATTGAGGGTCAGATTTAACTGTGGCTTTCCGTTATCTATCCTCATGACATCATACTCCTGCCGAAAATTGTTTTGATAGGCATAAATCAGCGTCCACAAACCCGATTTGTTGTCCAGATAGGTCTTTAGCTTCAGCAAATGGTGATTTACCTCCTGCCTCGGCCGTTCAATAGTATAGCTAAAACCTGAGGAAACTAAGGGCTTATCACTATTGATTGCATTAAATAAATCTTGCTGACTACCCGTGTGTGAACCCCGATAAATACCAAGGGTATTACTAAACCGACTAAAGAATAACTCGACACCGCTATGCACTTTTTGATAGGAAAGGGTGGCAGCAAAATCCTGCTCCTTAACACCTGTATTTGCCACCCAATAACCACCTGGTATTCGATAGTTTCCACCTTGCTTCAAAGTGCCCTGTAATCTAAATGCTAGTTCTGGAACTTTGTTGAATCGATGCTCCAGCATACCGGAAATTACCCCCATACGGTTATTACTGAATGCAGCAAGATTTATGTCACCGCTCCAGCCAATATCCCGCCCCAGTGGGCTAGGTTCAACAAGAACTACGCCACCAATAGCATCTGTTCCGTAGCGTACACCTGCCGCACCTTTGAGTACAGTAATCTGATTTGCAATAAAAGGATCAATATTCAAAGCATGCTCTGAGCCCCATTGCTGGTCTTCCTGTCTTACTCCATTGTTGAGCACTAAAATGCGATTACTGTGTAAGCCATGGATTACCGGCTTAGAAATTGTTGCCCCGTTATTTAATGTGCTTACTCCATTGATGCTTTTTAATTGCTCACCGATGGTTTTGCCACTATTAGACCTAAGCATCGCTTTATCAAGTTCATCTTTACTTTGGAGTATTGTTTTCTCATTCTTATCACGTACAACGACCATATTAAGTATTTGAGCAGCAGCGTGATTGACCACTAAACGATATGAAGCACTTTTGTCTATTGAGACATCTATAGTGGTATCTTGAATTTCGACACTATGAATATGAACACTGTATTTTCCGGGACATAAGTGTTCAATAGCAGCGATTCCATTTTCATCAGTCTGAACATTGATTTTAGCATCCGAAATGTATAGCATAATATCAGGTAGCGGCTCATTGTTATGCATTTCTGTCACTATTAATCTTACTGATAAATCGCAAGCAACCTGTGCCTTTAGTGGCACATAGCATAATATCGTCATTAAAATGACGACGTAATAACGAATCATAATCGTTGAATTATAAAAAAGAAAACAGAGCAGTAACCGATAAATCGATATGCTCATTACAACAAGAAATGGGTAGATTAAACTATTGGGGGCCCTCTTAAAAAAGACTGGTCAACTGACCGTGGAATAAATAAGCTTGTTGGCAGGCTTTTTGTTTGGACGAACAAACTTCTGTCGTAAAAAGTAAATTTTGGAATAAATGCATCATTTGCAAAAGGCTCCAATACAAAATGCAGAAAAGCACAATGATGATGCTCGTGTTCGAAATGAGCTTCCCCTTCAGGACAAATGTGGTGAGGATTGTGAATTGTATCTGTGTGATGTGCAAATAAATGCACAAATTCCTTTGCTGTTGATCCAAAAATCAACAATACGGACAGGCATCCTACAACGACAATATGAAATACTCTTTTTACCAATTCAGGAGCAAATGTACCACATTTATTGAGTAAGGATGCTTATCACAAAATGTGAAAAATGAAAATTACACTATTAATTTTTTGACATTATTCATTAAGACCATAGATTTGCAACCAATTTTAAAACCCCAAAAAAGAACAGAATGAAAAAAATTGCTTTCGCTCTTATGAGCTTAATGTTTCCTTTACTGGTTAGTGCTCAAGCTGATGTAATCAAAAAGCACAATGGAGAAACCGTAAATGGTAAAGTAAAAAGAATTGAAGAATATACTGTCGTGTTTGTTTATGACGGTGAAGAAGCAGAAAATACACTCAGTAAATACGCTGTTGAAAAAATCACTTATGGTAAAAGTGGCCGTGTTGAAGAGGTAACTGAAAAAATTGTAGTTAGATCTGAAGATGATTGGGATAAGGTTGTTGTGTTTGAAGAAAAATCTTACATAGCAGGGCTTAAAAAAGTAGAAGAAATCAGAGGAAAAACAGGCTTAATTAATTTTCAAACGGGAAACACCGGAGATAAGAAAGCCGATAAAAAATTAAAAATGGCTGCAGCAGCTATGGGTTGTCCTTTTGTTTTTATGACTGCTGATAAAACTACGGTTGGTTCAAGTTCTAATCAATTGGGTGGCTCGCAAGTGATTAAAAAAGGTATTGCTTACAAATATTAATTATTTATTTTTATTGATATTAAAGCCTTGTCTGGAAACAGACAAGGCTTTAATGTTTTGATTAGACAAGCACCCGACACATAAAGCCCAGCGTACTTAACAAATGAATGACTTGTTCGGAATCAATATCATTGTCCTCAATTTTCAATATTCTATCACAATCCTCTAAATCAAATGTTATCCGTGCAGCCGGAAGCAACCCTTGAATTTGTTGATACACTTGATTAGCAAAATCAATTGTAGGAATATCTGTAACAAAAACTTCCACCATAAGCCGTGCTATTTTTCTTGGGGCAAAAACAATATCCATTGAATGCCATATTGGTCTTTGATATCTCCTATAATGGCTCCAAAAAAAGTATTTTCCAGTTCATGGCATCTGACACCTCCATGTGCAAGCAAATTATAGGTTGTCACAATTTCCTCTTTGGTTTTGCATTCCAACATCAATGAAAGTGCTGTACCTGTTGAACGCTCGGTTACTCCCATCATATCTGTTGCCATAAGTTCCATGCGGCCTTTTTTAAGTGTCGCATGGAGAATACAGTTTTTCATTTTTTCAGGCATTTTTTCAGATAATGGAGAATCTCCGATTGTTTGAAAAACAAGTTCACCGCCCAGGCATTGCTGGTAAAACAACATTGCCTCACGGCAATTACCATTGAAGCTTAAGTAAGCAGCAATCTTCATTGGTTGTTCATTAAGGATTGAGCAACTTATCTATATCCAGCTTTTTCATCTGCATCATTGCCTGCATAGATTTGGCACCTTTATCAGGGTCACTCATGATTTTATCTATAAAGCTGGGAATGACTTGCCATGAAAAGCCAAACTTGTCTTTTAGCCATCCGCACATGCTTTCCATTCCTCCATCAGCGGTCAGTGCATTCCAGTAAAAGTCAATCTCTTCCTGCGTATCACAAGGGATAACGAATGATGTAGCCTCATTAAATTGAAACATAGGACCTCCGTTCAGCCCCATAAATTTGCTACCATTTATTTGAAAAATGACTACCATCGGATTTTCAGAACATATTTTTGAGTCTGGAAATATGCTGCAATAAAAATCTGCAGCAGCCTTAGCCTGGCCGTCAAACCAAAGGCATGGATATAGTTGATGTGTCATAGCGATTATTTACCTTCTGTACAATTAAACATCCATTGAACACCATATTTATCCTTACAACTACCATAGTAGGCATTCCAAAATGTATCCTGCAATTCCATTTCCACATGACCACCTTCGGCCAAAGCATCAAATAACCGCTTAGTTTCACTTTTTGTATCAGGCTCAAGATTGATATAAACATTGTTCCCGATATTCACTTTAAAGCCCATAGACTCCGGAGCATCCGTACCCATCAACATATGACCTCCTAGAATTGGCAATGAAACATGCATCACCAATTTAAGGTCTGCTTCAGGCATTGGAGGCATACCTTCCATAGGTGGGATATCGCCAAAACGCGCAATCGGAGCACTAAATTCTGTTCCGAAAATGCTCTTATAATAATTAAACGCTTCCTCGGTATTACGAGGAAAATTGAGATAGGTGCTAACTTTTGCCATTTTTTTTGATTTTTATTTAAGGAATGATGTTTTAAATGCTCAGTAAATCCAAATGAACTATCGTTCACAGATTTCTTTCAGCTTTTCCAGTGCTTTTGGCCAAATCCCTTCGAAATAATCTTTGAATTCAGCGTTTGAATCCAAATCAACTTTGAGAAGTGTTGCACCATTATTGTCAACGAAACTATAATTTTCAAGAGAGCCAGCCCACGCTTCCACACCAGACCCGCTCATTATTTCTATACCATCTTTTATTTCGCCAAGATGCTCAATACTGATAAATTGATTGGGGATATTTTCTTTTATTCTGCTTACCATTCCTCCTGTTTTACCCTCATTATCTGTTCCTAAAAAGTGAATTTTTGAACCTTTTCCCCATGAACCTTCAAATCTTGATGTTTCATTAAACATAGCAGTCCATTCATTGTATGATTTTTCTTCTGTCATTAAGCGAAAAACTTTTTCTGAAGGCGCGTCAATTTTTATTTCAAAATGTAATGTTTCAATGGGGCCTTTTTGTTCAACATACTTTTTAAAATTATCCAATATAGCCTGCCAGCCCATTTGTTGCATTTCTTTGGGATTTGTCTGCTCAGGTTCAAAAGCCTGTACTATACGGGTGCTATTAGCATCTGAAGTGAATTTAATTTCAACTTTTCGGTTATCATCCAGTGTATAATTAATTTGGTGCGGCTCTTTTACCAAGGTATACGTACCGGAAAAGTCGAAGCCAAAACTGCCATCTTTTGCTTCCATTCGCGAAGAAAACCTACCCCCTTCACGAACGTCATTTTCTGCTTTGGTGGTATGCCAATCGTCTGACGCTGCACTCCATTGAGTAATGTGTGCAGGAATTGTAAATAGACTCCAAACTTTGTTTGAAGGTGCCATTACCGTAGTTTCAATGATTATCTTTTCCATAATTTATGTGTATAAAATTTGAATTGAAAAATATATAGTGCAAACTTACATTGGCTTACCGATACTTCGGGGGTGCAAAAATGACAATAAAGGGGTGTTTTGCGACAGTCAAAATAAAGTATATTTGAGCCATGAAAAACATAGCCATATTGGTTCCCGAAACCGCAATCATCGAGGCTGTTGCCGACCCACATTATATGTTTAATGCCGTAAATCAGTTTTTACAACACTCTGGGCGAGCTCCATTGTTTAAAGTGCAATTAATAGGGATGACGAAGGAGGTCAAACTTAACGGAAGCTTATTTACTGTGCATACGGACAAATTGCTTAAGGAAGTTGGTAAGGTAGATTTGATTTTCATTCCGGCCATAAGTGGTAATATAAACGAAGCCTTAAGAATGAATAAAAAAATGCTGCCTTGGCTGGTGAAACAATATGAAAACGGATCGGAAATTGCCTCATTGTGTATAGGTGCCTTTTTATTGGCCGCCACAGGATTACTAGAAGGAAAGAAGTGCTCAACACATTGGAATGCAGCAAATGAATTCAGGCAAATGTTTCCGAATGTAACATTAGTTGACGGTTCTGTGATTACTGAAGATAAAGGTATATACACCAGCGGTGGAGCCAATTCTTATTGGACATTATTGTTGCACCTTGTAGAAAAATATACAGACCGGGAAACGGCTGTTTTAGCCTCCAAATACTTTGCCGTGGATATCGACCGGAACAGCCAGGCAGCCTTTGCCATGTTTCAGGGACAAAAAGATCATAAAGACGAATGTATTAAAACAGCGCAAAACTATATTGAAGATAACATTGAGGATAAGATATCAGTGGATGATCTGGCAGACAGAGTGAGCCTTGGACGCAGAAGTTTTGAGCGAAGATTCAAGCAGGCAACCAATAATTCAGTTCTGGAATATATTCAGAGAGTAAAAATAGAGGCCGCAAAACGGAGTTTTGAAAACAGCCGTAACAACATTAATGAGGTTATGTATCAGGTAGGGTATACAGATACCAAAGCATTTCGTTCTGTATTTAAAAAAATGACTGGTTTAACTCCGGTTGAGTATCGAAACAAATACAATAAAATGGCTATGGCCTGACTTTAGAAGGAAAGTGGCTTGTTTTCGTTTCACAGTTCCCATTTCGATAACTTATGTTTTACAAAATCTACAGTTCCTGAATGGTTAGCCTTCTTTTTTCTTTTAATTTTTTGAAATGTGTTGGGCTAAGACCTGTAGCCTTTTTAAATTGACTGGATAAATGTGCCACACTGCTATAATGTAATTTCTGAGCAATTTCTGACAATGTAAATTCCTCCAAAATAATCATTTCTTTAATGCGCTCTATTTTTAAGGATATTAAATACTGCTCAATAGTAGTGGCCTCAACTTCTGAAAAGAAATTGGATAAATACGTGTAATTATGATTTAATTTTTCGCTCAATAAAACAGAAAACTTCAATTCTGGCTTTTCATCTGAATGATAGACGTAATCAATCATTACTTTCCTGATTTTTTCAATAAGAACACCATCTTTCTTTTCCAGTAATTCTAAGCCTGCTTTTTTTATTTTACTATTCAATTTTTTCTTTTGTTCATCGGTAAGTTCCGTTGTTGTTTCAACTTCACCCAAATCCACTTTGACAGGTTGTATTTGCAAATCCTTCAATGCTTCTCTCACTACTATTTTACAACTTTCGCAAGCCATGTTCTTTATATAAAATTTCATCTGAGTATAATTTTATAGCCCTGAAATAATCCAAGGTAAATGCAATACTGGTTTAAATTTACACCGTCATTACATATATCTGTAGTAAAAATAAATATAAAATATCGCCTATTTTAAGACTTGCTTCAATTTTATAATTTCTTCAGCATTTGCCTGTAAGCTAACATCTGTAATGGCAGAAGAATGATAATAGCTGGCTTTGGTTTCACTCTGGATTAATTCAAGATTTGAGGAACGAAGGCCTCCTCCAGGCATAATACAAATCCTACCATCAGCTTTATCTACCAAATCTTTTAACGTAGCTAAGCCCTCCATTACATTCTCTGCCCCGCCCGAAGTCAATATGGTCTGAAAACCTAATCCAATGATTATTTCGAGCGATTGAAAAACGTCATTGGTTCGGTCAAAAGCACGATGAAAGGTGCAGGGAAAAGGGTAGGCAAATTCTATCAAATCTCTGTTACGTTCAATATCCACTTCGTTTTGTTCGGTCAATATGCCGAAGACATAACCATTTACCCCCAGACGCTTGAACATCACAATATCATTTTTCATCTGTTCAAATTCGTCATCACTGTAACAAAAATCGCCACCACGCGGTCGAATCATCATAAATAATTCGGTCTTCGTTCGGTCTTTTGCCTCCAATACCATTTCCCAGGATGGGGTAGTACCACCTTCGGCAAGGTTTTCACAAAGTTCTATTCTGTCTGCCTGTACAGCATCTGCAATAACCGCAGATTCTACATCAAAACAAGCTATTTCTAATTGTGCTTTCATTTCTATCTTTTATTTAAGTGCATAATCAGCATCAATCAAATTGTTGCCGCTATTGTCATGCAAAGCAAAATTAAAACCACCTTGTATACAATACGCACCATGCAAGCCGCTTTTATTCAGAGCAATAAATCCCACCTGAATGTCTTTTAGGTCTTTATTGCGTTGCTTTGTAAGCTTGATAATCCTTGCTACGGCCTCTTCGCAAGCCGCTTGTGGCGATTTGCCCTGGCGCATTAATTCTACCACCAGATGGCAACCGGCAATCCGAATCACTTCTTCTCCATGACCAGTGGCGGTAGCAGCACCAATTTCATTATCTACATAAAGTCCTGCACCAATAATGGGGGAGTCGCCTACACGACCATGCATTTTATAAGCCATACCGCTGGTGGTACATGCTCCTGATAGATTGCCTTGCGCATCCAGTGCAATCATACCAATGGTATCATGGTTTTCGATATTGGCTTTGGGCTTGTATTCACTCGTTTTAAGCCATTCTTTCCACTCCTTTTCTGATGCTTCAACCAGTAAATTCTCTTTTTTGTGTCCTTGGGCCAGAGCAAATTGCAAAGCACCATCACCTACCAGCATAACATGTGGTGTTTTTTCCATTACTGCCCGGGCCACAGTGATGGGGTGCTTGATGTGCTCCAGACAAGCAACTGAACCAATATTGGCATTTTCATCCATAATACAGGCATCCAGTGTTACACGTCCATCTCTGTCAGGTCGCCCGCCATATCCCACACTGCGCTCATTGGGGTCGGCTTCCGGCACACGTACTCCGGCTTCCACGGCATCCAGGGCACGACCATTTTTACTCAGCACTTCCCATGCAGCTTCATTGGCCTGAAGGCCGAAACGCCAGGTAGAAAGTACTATTGGCTTTCGGGTGAATCCCGGGCTTGTTGTAGTTTGGGCATTGCTGCGAAAAGGGTCTAATGCGAATGCTACAGAAGCTATTGCTGCCTTTTGCAGGAATGAACGACGATTAGTGGACATAGTTATTTATTGTATCGTAAAGTTGATGTTGTTTTTTGTCTTAATGCTTATTACAAAATCCCGTGAAAGATACTATCAAGTTGATTTCAATTCATTAATCCGATGTATAAAAAAAATCGCAAACCAATCAAGGTTTGCGATTCTCAAACAATTTAAAATGTAGGTTTATTTACGAACATCCATTTCTTCAATCAGGTTATGAGCACCGCCCATTTTGTCGATGAGGTAAAGGATAAAACGAATATCCGCAACAATGGTACGTTTGTATTTTTTGTCAAAAGCAATATCACCGCTCATCGCTTCCCAGTTGCCATCAAATGCACAACCAATCAATTCGCCTTTTGCATTGATAACAGGGCTGCCTGAGTTACCACCGGTAATATCGTTGTTGGTGATAAAACAAGTGTGTAATGAACCATCAGCATCTGCATATTGGCCATAATCCTTTTTCTTGTACATATCCAGCAATTGCTGTGGCAAATCAAATTCGTCATCACCAGCTTTATATTTTGCCATCAAACCATCAAATGTGGTAAAATGCTTGTAATAAACGGCATCCTGTGGTTCGTAAGCCAATACCTGACCATAAGAAAGACGCATTGTAGAGTTGGCATCAGGGTAGAACAACTGACCTTTTTTCATTTCCATCAGACCTTTAGCATATTGCTTGCTCAAATCTCTTTTTTGTTTGTTCATCGCCTCTATTTTAGGCATATAGTTTTTATCAAAATTGCGCACAAAACTTACCGCATATTGGATAGCCGGTTCGCTGCTTACTGAGTTATAGGTAGGATTAGCTACAAACGCTTCAAATTTGGCACTGTCCAACAATTGTGTGTTTTTATACACATAATTGGTATAGGCTTTGAAAGTCTTGTCGGCAGATTCGTTGCCTGCACCTTTCAAAATAACGCGCTCGTATATTCCTGGTAATTGATTTTTGGCTACATTACTGTAGTACATCGAAGTCATTTTAGCAAAAAGTTCTTTGTCTACAACCGGAACGTAATCCGCCATAGCAAATTTGCGGGCAGCCTTCAAATTTTTCACCAATTTGTCTATAGAATCTTTAGACACTTCAGCTTTCAAAGCTTTTTCTAAAGGCTCGGCAGCAGCGGCAATACGCGCTAAGGCAGTTGCACGAAATGCCTCAGAATAATAAGTGGCGTGCTTGGCATAAGGTCTGTAATCAGCATACATTTTTTCGTAGTCGCTGAGTAGGGTATTGTAACCGGCATTTTTAGACACAGACCATTGTGTAAATGCAGCTTCTTCCTTTGTTTTTTGACCCACTACATTCAATCTTTTCAATTGCTCGGTTTGACCAATAAAATACTTCCAATAGTTGGCAATACTCGCATAGCGTGAAGTCAATTGAAGATAAACTGACTTGTCTGCATCCATATGCTTCTTCATAATAGCCAAGCGCTCTGTACGGATATCAACAATAGCAGGGTTAGATTCGTTGATTGCGATGTCAATACCATAGGATACTTCATAACGGTTGGTACGACCAGGATAACCCATAATCATAGCATAGTCTTTCTCTTTATTTCCTTTGATAGAAACAGGAAAGTACTTCTTAGGTTTGAAGGGCACATTGTCTTTAGAGAATTCTGCAGGCTCATTTTCTTTGTTGGCATACACACGGAAGATAGAGAAATCCGAAGTATGACGTGGCCACATCCAGTTGTCGGTATCACCACCATATTTGCCCAAAGATTTTGGCGGAGCCGCTACAAAACGAACGTCAGTGTATTTCTTGTAAGTCAATAGAAGGTATTGATTGCCATTGAAGTATTCTTTCACATTGGCTATCAATTTGCCATCCTTTGAAGCTTCTTTTTCTATTTTTTTAATTTCGGCACTGAGTAATTTTGTGGCTTCATCACCTTTTGCAGTACCTACAGCGGCATTGATTTGCGCAGTTACATCTTCGATTTTCTGAAGAAATAAAGCTGTAATTCCTTTTGCTGGTAATTCTTCACTTTGGCTTTTAGCCCAATATCCGTTGTCCAGATAATTCTTTTCTACACTGCTTAATGATGCAATAGCGCCATAACCGCAATGGTGATTGGTCAGCAACAATCCTTTTGAAGAGATAATTTCACCGGTACACCCACCACCAAACTGCACCACGGCATCTTTGAGGCTGGCATTATTGATGCTGTAAAGGTCTTCTTTGGTCAGTTTAAGACCAAGGCGTTTCATTTCCTCATAGTTTTTACCAATTAAGGATGGAATCCACATTCCCTCGTCGGCTTTGGCTGTATGCAGCATTAAGGCTGCGCCAATCATTAAAATGATTTTTTTCATTGTAGAAAAGCTAAAGATTTTGTTTTTTGAAATTTCGGCGAAGGTATTAAAAAATAGTTAAGGGAGTGGAGTAGAACAGCGTGAGATTTTGGGGGAGTATTTACATGGTTTCCACCTCGTCTTTATGTTTGGGCTTCCAGTAAACATAATAAAACACCAATAATAGCAGTCCTATTGCAAAAGGTATGCTGGCCAGATGTTTGTATTCAAATCGGCCATAAATGGGAATATTTTCGAAATGAAAGAACTCGCTAATCATCCAATAGGAGTTGGCGATAATCCAAAAAATAATAGCGAGATTATGAATCAATTCGCTTTTCATCTCTCTCGTGCGCCATGCAATAAAAAAGGCTACTATAATGGTAGGCGCTACCATTGCAATACCAATTGGTCTCCAAAACATACACCAACTGATATCCTTCAGCAGCCAAAAGACGATATGCAGGTTTTCCAGTTTGCGGTATTTGACGGGAACATTATAGAGCGACTCTGAATCGGAGATTGTAGACATAGGTATCAAATTGCTGGTCAAAATTAAGGTTCGGTTACTAACTTTAAGAAGGGAAATAAAGCGAAATGAAGTTTAGTTGTGAAAATTTCTGACATGGATGGACGGGCTGACCCTTGGCAATTTGCATAAATTTCTTATTCGGATAAGATTTTTTAAACCTTATCCACACATTCGAGATGCCATTTTAACCTATCGGGGATACATCCCCACGTATCCTTGATAGGTTTATTGACTAAGCTGGAACCTTATTTATACATCCTGAGATGTGTTATTAACCTAATCAGGAAGGTCTACCCACGTATCTTCGATAGGTTGATTGCCTAAGCAGGATACCTTTTGAGGCTATTTAGGAAAATTTGATTTGCTGCGAATTATTTCGTTTTATTTTGTTCTGAACTATATGTTTTAGCTAAGTTTTGCAAATCAGCTATCGTAGAATATTTAAAAGTATTGTCACCTTTAAATTGGTAAGTTATACTTTTGGCATCCCAACTAAAACAGATGCTTTTAATGGATTTTCCCAATTGGCTATCAAATGTGTATAGCAATTCATTAGTTTCAAAACTTGCTGCACCTTTTTTAAAACTGGCCACATAATATTTATTGTCGTTATAATACAGCAAATAAAATTTCTTTTCTTTTGGATTGTATTTAAAATCCCAAATATTGTATTGGGTACATGAAAGTTGCCCACCTAATTTAATACCATTAAACAAATCGCGTCCAAATGGAAGCGCAATTTTATCACCTGTCTCTAGATCTAATAAATGATCAGATAGTGACATCAGAAAATAACCATTGTCTATAAAATAAAGATTACAATTATGAAAGACCTTATTGTCTATTAAATACTTGTTTAGTTCGCTAGGCAAATATTTTTCAAATTGTAGAACATTTTTCTCTTTTTTTAATTGTACCATATTTCGAAAATCATTTTTTTCTATAGGCAAATTATTGGCTCCAAAAACAACTGGTATGTAAAATTTTTTATTTGAGTATAACACCATTTCATTCATATAATGGAATGGTGTGGGAATTTTATTGTTGACGAATATCATTTCATGCTTGCCGCTTTTACGATATTGCACCAGTGTAATTAAGCTTTTGTAAGAAGTGTCAGTACCTTCAATATCGGTGACATAGGTCCTAAGGACGGCAATTACAGTACTATCATCAAAAGGGCAAAGGGAAGTTATTTTGGGCTTTATGGATGCCATTGTTTTTATATCAGCCATGTATGTGTAGTACATACCCGTGTCCTTAAGATATTCAAAGTAAATTCTCTTTAACCAATTCGAATCTATCTTTACTTCTCGAATTTCACCCAAGTCCTTAAAAAATATAAATTTCTTTTTGGATATATATGCATCTAATAAAGTATGTTTTTTATAATCCCTATATTCTAAGTGGTCGGGTAATAAGTCTGTATGATTGCTGTTTTTTGATGCTGAAGAATTGGGTAATAATTCAATTTGGCTGTTATTATTTGATTCTAATCTGAGTGTTTTAAAGTTTAAATTCCTTAAAGCACTTCTGTTAAAGATTTGACCATCATAAGTTTGTATGAATTCTGATTCTAATTGTTTAGAAAACGAATCATAGAGTGGGCTGCTCCATATAAATTGCCTTGAATAAGATTTTAAAGAGAATTTTTCGAATAATTCACTTGAATCTGATTTGTAATCTTCGTGAGCAATAAAAATTACATTCGGATCTTTCTTTATTATTGTAGAAATTGTATTTACACAGTTAATACAATCGCCCCAATGCAATTTTATATAATTTTTTTGCTGGGCATTTGAGTGATTAAATATCAATAATATTGTAATTGTCAGAAGAATTCTAAACATGGATATTTAGTGGGTTAAATACAATTACTACATCTATTGTGAGTTCAATTTGTATAATAATTTGACTAATTATTTGATACAAAAATATTTACATCTTTAAACAAAAACAAAGTAAAATGTTTGTAATGTGTGTATGCGTGAGGGATGGAGGTGGATAGCCTGCAGCCGCGCGAGGACTATGAGTACACTCATGGGCAGGCCCGATTTTTTGAAGAGATAAACAAAATCTTTCTAAGATTCAAATCATTTTCCCAAAACAAAAAAATATTTTTTTCCACAATAAATTAAAGTCTTACCTTCGCCGTCCAAAATTTCACTTAAAAGGAGGAAACAAAAATTGGAAGAAAACACAATTCCACAAGTACAGTCAGTTCAGTCGGCTCACGATGATTTTGATTGGAGCGTTGACAAACGCAATGTTGCTTCTTACACCAAAGAAGACCGTATTAAATACGCAGAGGTGTATGACAACACTTTCACACCGATAGATGAGTCTGCGGTGATGAACGGTATCGTGGTGGGTAAAACCAACACAGATGTTATCGTGAACATCGGATTCAAATCTGATGGTATGATTTCTTTAAACGAATTCCGTGATTTAGACGTGAAAATCGGTGACGAAATCGAAGTAATGGTGGTAGAGAAAGAAGATCGTAATGGTCATCTTCATCTTAGCCGCAAAATGGCAAGAGCTGCACGCAGCTGGATGCAAATCGTAGAATTCTACAAAACAGGCGAAATTGTTACAGGTAACATTACCTCAAAAACAAAAGGCGGTTTGATTGTAGACGTTCATGGTTTGGAAACATTCTTGCCAGGTTCACAAATTGACGTAAAACCGGTTACGGATTACGATCAATATGTGGGTAAAACTATGGATTTCAAAGTGGTGAAAATCAACGAACAAATCCGTAATGCTGTGGTTTCGCACAAAGCTCTTATCGAAAGCGATATGGAAGCTCAACGTAGCGTTATCATCGGCCAACTTGAAAAAGGACAAATCCTTGAAGGTACCGTGAAAAATGTAACTGACTTTGGTGCATTTATCGACCTTGGTGGCGTTGATGGCTTATTGTACATCACTGACATCAGCTGGGGACGTATCACTCATCCAACAGAAGTATTGTCTAACGGTCAGAAACTGAACGTAGTAGTACTTGATTTTGATGATGAGAAAAAACGTATCAGCCTTGGCTTGAAACAATTGACTCCTCACCCATGGGATAACCTTTCTGACGAAATCGTTGAAGGTAGCTCTGTAACGGGTAAAGTAGTAAATATCGAAGATTACGGTGCATTCCTTGAGATTATGCCGGGTGTTGAAGGTTTGGTGCACGTATCAGAAATTACCTGGTCGTCTCAGCCAATCAACGCTAAAGAATTCTTCAAAATGGGTGATGAATACCAGGCTGCGGTTGTAACTCTTGATAAGAACGAGCGCAAAATGAGTCTTTCTATCAAACAATTGACAGAAGATCCATGGGAAACAATCGAAAATAAATACCCAATCGACAGCCGTCATAAAGGAACAGTGAAAAACCTGACTCCTTATGGTGTGTTCGTTGAGCTTGAAACAGGTATCGGTGGTATGATTCACATCAGCGACCTTAGCTGGATCAAACGTTTTAATCACCCAAGCGAATTCACTAAAGTAGGTGAAGAAATCGAAGTAATTATTATGGGTATCGACAAAGAAAACCGCAAACTTTCTTTGGGCCACAAACAAGTGGAAGATGATCCATGGAATACTTTTGAAACAGTTTTCCCAATCGGTTCGGTACACGAAGGTACAGTAACGAAGAAAGACGATAAAGGAGCTACAGTTCAGCTACAATACGGTCTTGAAGGTTATGCACCTGCACGTCACCTCCGCAAAGAAGACGAAAGCAATGTTGCTGCTGACGAAACAACTCAATTCGTGATTATCGAATTTGATCGTAACGACAAACGCATCATGGTTTCTCATACGAAAGTATGGGAGCAAGGTAAAATCGAAGAAAAAGAAGCTGTAAAGAAAGAAGCGAAAGCTGAATCTGACAAGACGAAGTCTGCAGTGAAAAACATCCAGGCAAAAGTAGAGAAATCAACTTTGGGTGATATCGGTGCCTTGGCCGCTTTGAAAGACAAAATGAAACAAGACGAAGAAGACAAATAGTTTTCCCACAATCTTGTCAAAAATAGAAAATGAGCATCCTTTTGGGTGCTCATTTTTTTGTTGGAGGAATAGGGGAGAAGGGCTATTTTGTGGAGAATTAATCAATATGCCTATGCCCACAATCCAACTCCAAACCATCATCAAATCTTCGATTCAAATCTGCTTTGATTTATCACGCAGCATTGATTTGCATAAACTATCAACAAGGGAAACACAAGAAGACGCTATTGGTGGTTGTACTGTAGGGTTAATCGGCCTGAATGAGTTTGTAACCTGGCAAGCGGTGCATTTGGGTGTAAAGCAGAAATTGACCACAAAAATCACAGCTTTTGAATCGCCGTTTTATTTTCGGGACGAGAACAGGTAAAGGGAATATTCAAATCAATGAAACACGACCATTATTATAAAGAAGAAGATGGTTTTGTCGTTATGAGTGATACTTTTGCATTTGAATCACCATTAGGCATTTTAGGAAAACTGGCGGATAAATTATTTCTGATTCAATATATGACCGAATTGCTGCAAAAGCGAAATCAGATCATCAAAGAATTTGCGGAAACGGAACAATGGAAATCTGTATTAAACTATACAAATGATGACGACACTAATAAAAAATATTAAATATCTCTACCAAACCGAGGAGGGTAGTGAACGTAAAAGAGTAGTAGCCGGTGCAGCAATGGCGCAGGTACCATTTATTGAAGATGCCTGGCTATTGATAGAAAATGATATCATTCACTCATTCGGAAAAATGACCGAATTAACTGGTAATCATTTTACTCAAGAGGTTGACGCAAGTAATTGTTTAGTTCTGCCAGCCTGGTGCGACAGCCATACACATCTGGTTTTTGCTGCGCCACGCGAAAAGGAGTTTGTAGACAGGATTAAAGGAAAGAGCTACGAAGAAATTGCCCGGAATGGCGGGGGGATTTTGAATTCGGCTGCCAGACTAAGGCAAATGAATGAATCGGAGCTATATGACCAATCTTTTCAGCGATTACAAAGGGTCATTGCACAAGGAACCGGTGCAATAGAAATTAAAAGCGGCTATGGTTTGAACCTGGAAGCTGAATTGAAAATGCTGCGGGTGATCCGGAAATTAAAGGAAAATTCAGCCGTTTCTATCAAGGCTTCATTTTTAGCTGCACACGCATATCCAATTGAATATAAAGAAGATAAAGCAGCTTATATAAAGTTAATTATCGAAGAAATGTTACCCAAAGTGGCCGATGAAGGTCTGGCAGATTATATGGATGCATTCTGCGAAGAGGGCTTTTTCAGTGTGGATGATACAGAAAGACTATTGGAAGCAGGCTGGAAATATGGCCTGAAACCAAAGATTCATGCCAATCAGTTGCATTATTCGGGCGGCGTTCAGGTTGGGGTTAAGCATAAAGCTATATCAGTTGACCATCTTGAATGTGTAGGTGAAGCTGAAATCGAATCATTAAAATCGGGTAGCACTATGCCGACATTATTACCTGCAGCTGCTTTTTTTCTGGGCATTCAATACCAACCGGCCCGTAAAATCATTGATGCCGGTTTACCGGTTTGTCTGGCCAGCGATTATAATCCTGGCAGCTGTCCGTCAGGAAATATGAACTTACTGACGACGATTGCCTGTACACAGCTTAAAATGACACCTGAGGAAGCGATAAATGCCATTACCATTAATGGAGCTACAGCCATGGAGCTGGAAAAGGAGCTGGGAACAATTGCTGTAGGGAAAAAAGCAAATCTAATCATTACAAAACCAATGAACTCTTTGGATTATATTCCTTATGATTTTGGCAATAATCCGGTGAAACAGATGATTATCAATGGAAAACTATTATAAAAAAAGGGTTAATCTTGATGATTAACCCTTTTACACAATATCTAAAATGAATCTTAGTACCATTTTACAGATAAAACTACTTCAGCACGATTCTGGTATTTCAGCACAATTTCTGAGGGGTAGTCTTTATAATTAGCAAATTTGATGTCTTTAAAAATCTGAACAACTTCGTCGTCGCCATATCTGTCCAAATCCATTATATTTAATGTATATGGAATGTCAAGATTCTCCACTTTGAATGGTCGAACCAAATCAAAAGTAAGTGGATACATACAACAATGGTCATAATAATTGGTGGTGTACCAGCTTTCATTATGCACTGAGAATGTGGCATACAAATCCGGATAACCATCAGCATCAAATGGGGTTCCATTCAAACGCTCTAAAGGAACTTTATTTACTTTAATCGAAGTCACCTTCACATTAGTGTATTTGTCCTGAGCCTCAGTTTGGGCATTCAATCCTGCAATCAGGAATAAAGAAAGTAGTAGTTTTTTCATTTCAGTATATTTTTTTACAATAATACAAAATTATATCTTTAAAGTCAATATCTAAGTCTTTAATTGTTATTTTGTCCTATAATTTACATTATGTTAAGTAAAAGAATTTAAACAATAAGCTTTGCGGTCTTTATCTCATGTCCTAACTTTATACTTAAAATCAGGCAAATATGAAACCACTAACCAAACACTACTCCAATGGCGAAGTCACCATTGTCTGGAAGAACGATCTCTGCATACACTCTACTATCTGCTGGAAGCAAGCTACCGGTTTGCCCGAAGTATTCAACCCTGCAGAGCGTCCATGGATAAATCCTGAAGGTGCTTCAACTGAGAAAATTATCAGCCAGGTGGACAAATGCCCTTCCGGAGCGCTGAGTTATTTTATGAACGCTGAAGCCGAAAAAATGAAAACGGATACGGTTATTGTCGAAAACATCATAGAAGTCTCACCTAAAGGTCCGCTGTTGGTTTATGGAAATGTGACAATAAAAGACAAAGACGGCAGCGAAACAAGGAAAAGTAAAGTAACTGCACTTTGTCGCTGTGGAGCCTCAGGCAATAAGCCCTATTGCGATGGTAGCCACAACAAGATTAATTTTGAGGATTAATACCCTATTCATATATAAATTTTAGACTCATGTGGATAATGATTGCTGGTCCTTACCGCCAAAATTCTGATAATCCTGAGGTGTGGGAAACAAATCTGAAAAGATTGAATTCCATCGCCTATCAGGTATTTCTTAGAGGACATATTCCAATGATTGGTGTAAATCTGGCCTTGCCCATTATTCAATCAGCCGGAATGGATGAATATCAGAATCTGATGCTCCCTATTTCCTTGGCGCTTTCCGAACGCTGTGATGCTGTGCTTCGTATTGATGGTGAATCATCAGGTGCTGATGCTGAAGTAAGGCTTTTTGAAGAAAAAGGTTTGCCCGTTTATTATGAAATTGATCAATTACCAGCAGCTGCAAAACATAATTAATGGCCTATTACGATTTATCAAAAGAAGAAAGAAATGCTGTTGTTGCAGAAATGTCCGCTACTATTCTTGCAGAAATCAATTGTAATAATTATAAGCTAATATATAATTATTTTGGCACTATAGACACCTATATTCGTAAGAACGCATATATAATTATAGGTAAATTATTTTTGCAAAATATTCATTTACAATATAAAATAATACTGTTACTTGAAGTTTTACTAAAGGAAGAGTTGTATTATATACGCCAAACTGTAATTAATTCGGCTGGCGAAATTGGCAAGCAGAATTTTGAAATTGTACAGCACTTTTTCGATACAGGTTTATTCGACAAGCATCATGCCCCGCGCAACGCAGTTATTGGTTCTATCAAAAAAATGGGAGAAGTGAACCCAAAACCAGTTTTGGACTGGTCTAAAAAATACCTTCATCATCCCGACAAGGAGATTCGGAGGGAAATTTGTCATGGCATTGAACTTCGTGGCCGTAAGTATCCTGAAGATATATTGCCCCTACTCAAAGAATTGGAGCATGACCAAACTGCTCGTGTTCGGAACACGTTGGTTCATGTACTGGGGCAAATTGCCTATAAAAAAGGTTGTCTTGCCAAAGTACTTGCAGAATTGAAGACTTGGGAAAACAAACAATTGGTGGCAGATGCTATTGAGGAAATCATAGATGTACATCACAGATATCGAAACTTCTCTTACATAACGCAGGAGGAAGCTATTCAGTTTATTAATAAATCAAACATATAGAAAAACTACTAATTGCCTATCCAAAAAATCGTCACAACGAGAAAATCCTGCACTTGACGTAAAACTCAAATAAAGATTTTCTAGACAGATTAACTTCCACTTTTGACGAAAAATTCAATTCTTCCCCCAAATGTTGAATCCACACATTGCATTACTATCATTAATACTATGCTTCGGTTGTAATTCTTCCGGACAAAAAGGAACCAAATACCCTATAGTTTTTACTGCCTTTGAAAATGGTTTTGGCCATTTATATATAATTCAATCAGATGGTTCCGGCCTCAAAAGGCTCAGTAACCAAGATTCTACTGACATGCTTGCATCATGGAGTCCGGATAATATGCATCTGGTTTTCCGATCTTTCAGAGAGCGTAATCCTGAACTTTACATTTTGGACACTAACGGCAATACATTAAAAAGACTTACCAATAATATTGCCGATGATTGTAATCCGAAATGGTCGCCAAACGGAGAATGGATTGTATTTGAAACATTGAGGGATGGGAATACAGAACTTTATTTAATGGATAAAAATGGCAAGCAGCTAAAAAGACTTACGAACCATCCAGCCAATGATATAAATGCAAGCTGGGCACCGGATAGTAAACAAATTGTCTTTGCCTCTCTGCGTGACGGAAATTATGAATTGTATATCGAAAATCTATCTACCCTGCAGATTAAAAGATTAACGTTTACTGATACCTGGGAAAAATTCCCTGCGTGGTCTCCAAACGGAAAAAAAATCGCATTTGTTTCGGAGCGCAATCAAAAGACAGGTATATACATTATGAATATTGATGGTGCTAAATTGTATATGCTGGAAGAAAACGGGAATAACCCGGATTGGACATCAGACAATGAACATCTTCTCTATGCACAGGAAAGTAATCTGCTTTCGAAAATTTTTATAATTAATGTTGACGGAACTGAAAAAAAGCAAATAAGCCCTGACTATTTGAATGCTCATTTTCCGGTTTGTATTAAATCAATATAATAATTCTGGAGGCTCAAAGCAGTTGACTTTTAAAAATATAATTAAGGAATATGACAAACCATAATCGTCCTCAGGTAAAGTTAAAGCTTAATGGAATTGATATTTTTTTTGAAATCTCAGGCTATTTGGCCCTTGCAGGTTTTTGGATTTTATTCTTTTATTTCTACAAAAAATTACCTGATATAATTGCTATTCATTTTGGCATTTCGGGGCAAGCCGACAGATATGGAAGCAAAGTATCAATCATCAGTCTTCCCATAATTTCCACGATACTATTAATTGGTCTTACCATCCTCAATCGTTATCCTCATCAGTTCAATTATCTGAATATAATTACAACTGAAAATGCCCAAAAACACTATGAGATGGCTACCGGATTAATCCGCTATTTAAGATTGGTCATCGTTTTGATTTTCAGCTGCATTTTTTGGGCGAGTGCTCATACTGCTCAAGGAATCAAAAATGGTTTAGCCTTTTGGATTTTACCAATGAGTATCATCATAATAGTGGCTCCAACCTTTCTATTCTTAATCAAAGCAAATAAAAGCAAATGATGACACGGTATTCAATTGTTATTCTTTTATGCATTTCCATTTCTGCTCCTGCACAAAAGGTTGCCCCTGCTTTTGACTGGCTTTCACGATTTAGTAATACAAGGGATTTTACCATTAATAAGACAGAGGTCTATTTTACTATCCAAAGCCCCAATGAAGATATCTCATCAATTGCTTGTATAAAAAAGATAAATGGTCAATGGTCGAAGCCAGAATTGGTTCATTTTACTGGATATTACAGAGATATAGAGCCATTTCTTAGTAATGATGGATTAAGACTGTATTTTTCTTCCAACAGACCAACAACAGAAACAGACACTTTTACCAAAGACTATGATATATGGTATGTAGAACGCAAAAACATAACTGATAACTGGTCAAAAGCCATAAATATCGGTACACCTGTCAATACTTTGTACAACGAATTTTACCCTTCAGTTACAGCCAACCGGAGTATATATTATACCTCCGATGCACCAAACTCAACTGGTAAGGATGATATTTTTTTGAGTACCTGGACAGGAGAAAAGTACAACAATCCCCTCCCTCTGGATAGCAACATTAATAGTGCAGGCTACGAATTTAATGCCTATGTTGCCCCAGATGAGCGTTTTATTATTTATACTATGTACGGTAGAAAAGATGGACTGGGCAGTGGCGACTTGTATATCAGTATCAGGCAACAAAATGGTGAATGGGGCAAAGCCAGAAATCTTGGCCCGATTATCAATTCTAAACAAATGGATTATTGCCCTTTTGTGGACATAGGAAATAATATGCTCTATTTTACCAGCAAACGCAGCAATATTAAAACCGAGAATTATACCTCACTCAAAGATTTTGAAAAAGCCATTAATCAATACGAAAATGGACAAAGCAGAATTTATAAAATTTCTCTACAAGATATTTTAAAGGATATCAAGTAGAAATTAAGCCCACTTTTTTATGGATTTATTCAGTTTAGTACCCGAAGACCCCGGAAATCTTTTACCAAAAGGCGGAGAAGTAAATTACTATGGCAAATTACTTAGGCAAGATGAAGCAGACGAATATTTAAAAGCACTGCTCCACTCGATTATTTGGAAAAATGATGAGGCAGTTATCTTTGGTAAGCATATTGTTACTAAACGTAAAGTTGCCTGGTATGGCGATTCTACTTTTGAATACACTTATTCCAATA
This sequence comes from Bacteroidota bacterium, assembly GCA_040387755.1. GTDB lineage: Bacteria > Bacteroidota > Bacteroidia > Chitinophagales > Chitinophagaceae > Rurimicrobium. Next base: position 164,280 of record JAZKDB010000002.1, read on the forward strand.
TCACCAAAAGCGCTCTGCCATGGACAGCAGAATTATTGACACTCAAATTATTGGTTGAGCAAAAAACAGGAGAAAAATTCAACTCCTGTTTACTGAATCTTTATCATAATGGAACTGAGGGTATGGCCTGGCACAGTGATGGGGAAAAAGATCTGAAAAAAAATGGAGCTATTGCTTCACTAAGTTTTGGGGCCGAAAGAAAATTTGCCTTCAAAAATAAAGCAAGCAAAGAAACGGTCTCTTTAATCCTAGAACATGGCAGTCTTTTGGTAATGAAAGGATGCACACAAAGCAATTGGCTTCATCGTTTACCACCAACCCAAAAAGTCTTTGGTCCAAGAATAAATCTGACTTTCAGGACAATAGTTAGATAAACCAGTTGTCCACCAATAGTTTAACTCCACCTTTAATTCTCTTTTCGTTTATTATACGTTTGAAAAAAAATTTAGTTATATTTTAAAACATAATTGAGTTATATTTGTTTTAACAAATCTGAATTTTATCATTTCTTAACATATAATTTATGAAAACGAAATTTATCCTATTGATTGCATTTTTCATATTTGCAATATCCGGTGGAAAATCATTTGCTCAGTCCACCACAGCTGCAGGCTATAGTTTCCTTGCCAAAAGCAGCACATTCAGCTATTTGAGCAGCGGAACCACTATATCTTCAATGTATGCAGATGATGCTATTTCTTCGAGCATTTCTATCGGATTCACTTTTAAATATTGTGGAACAGACTACACAAATATTTATGCCAGTACCAATGGCTTTATTTCATTTGGAACCTCACCTAGCACGGCGGCCTATCCGGGCAGTACAAGTTACCTGGCAACCAGTGGTGGTATTGGAAAAGCAGTGATGGCCCTTTGGGACGATCTAAGCGGATTAAGCTCTACCTCTGTTGCTACCTATAATCTCAGCGGCACTAGCCCTAATCAGGTATTTACTATAGAATTCAAAAACTGGCTGTGGGATTACTCAACCACCACCCCAGCCATTTCTTATCAAATAAAATTATTTGAAGGAACTAATGTAATACAGATTATTTACAAGCAGGAATCGGGTGTTCCATTTTGGGATTACACTTCGGGAGCTACAATAGGAATTAGTGGTGGCACTACAACGGATTTCCTTTCACTCGATGGCACAGGAACATCCCCTTCTGCATCTTCAACAACTCTTAAAACCGACATTACTACCAAACCTGCTTCGGGTCAGATTTATGAATTTTCTCCATTACCACAATGTAGTGGTACACCCAGCTCTCTTGCACCGTTGGGACCATCCAAAAAAGTTTGTTCAGGAGTAAACTTTACATTGAGTGAAAACGCCAGTCCTGAGTTAGGAAAAACCTATCAATGGAAATCAAGACCTGCAAGTACTGGTTTGTTTAGCAATATTACAGGTGCTACATCAAGCACATTGATTACCAGTATTACTGCCAATACAGATTTTCAATTAATAACAACCTGCACCAATTCTGGATTAAGCTCTACATCTTCAACTAAAACTATAGATGTTTTACAAAAACCAACAATTGACAGCTCAGGTATTGCCAGCTTTTGCAATAACCAGATATTCTTTTTATCAACAGCAACAGACACCACTTATACCTATCAGTGGATAAATGCAACTACAGGTATTGCCATTACCGGAGCAACTACTAACCAATACACACCAACCAGCTCTGCCAGATATACGGTAAAAGTAGCAACTGCATCATGTGCGGCTGGTGCCACAAGTGCAGACACCATTAATGTAACTGTAAAACCTGCACCTGTAGCAGCTATTAATCCAACACCTACTATTACTATTTGCGATGGCGAGGTAACTACTTTGACTGGCAGCGGAACAGGAGCTTATCAATGGCTTAAAAGCAGCACTAATATAAGTGGTGCCATATTAACAAACTACTCAACCAGTATTGCAGGGGCTTACACCTTAGAAATCACCAATACAACAAACGGATGTAAGGATACCTCTGATGTTACTACAATTATCGGGACTCCCGCTCCGACAGTTTCAATCAGTCCTGCAGACAGTATCAATATTTGTACAGGATTATCAACAACCATAAACAGTACCAGTACAGGCTCAGGCATTTCATTTCAATGGTATAACAGCGCTGGAATAATGAGCGGACAAACAAGTAGCACTTTGACAACGTCATCGGCCAGCAATTATATGTTAGTTGCTACAGCAGGCTCATGTAAGGATACCAGCAATATTTTGAAAGTCAAATTGCTACCCTTACCTAACGCTACAATTACTAGTGTTGGGACAACTCAAAGAATTTGCCCATCGGGCAGTGATTTGGTGTTACAGGCTCCCGGAACAACAGGATATACTTATCAATGGAGCATGGGAGGAACAGCAATAGCTGGTGCCACTGCACAAAACCTTACTGCTACCAGTCCCGGAGCTTATGTTGTAAAAGTTACAGATGCCTACGGTTGTATCAAAATTTCTGATTCCTTTGTAGCATTGCTCACACCATCAGCCAAACCGATTGTTCTTCCTTCAGATCTGTTTTTTTGTGAGGGAGGAAATTTAATTATGTACACCTTATCAGACAAATACTATACATCCTACCAATGGTATAAAGATGGAGTTTTATTGACCGACGATACCCTGAAAACACATATCAGCAGTACTTCCGGTATTTACAAAATAGAAATCAAGGATAGCTTTAATTGCCAAACCATGTCTGACGGAGTTGTGGTAACAGTATACCCACTGCCAGTTAAACCGGAAATCAAGAAAATAGGGATGCAACTCTCTACCAGTTCTTACAGCAGCTACCAGTGGTATAGAAATGGAAAATTATTGGCAGGTGCAAATAAAAGATTCTTCGACATAGTATTTGATGGAAAATACAAAGTAGAAGTAAGTAACTCTAATGGTTGTTATAATATTTCTGACGAATTTCAGGTAGGAGGAGAATTAGGAATTGCACAATCAGCCACGATGGAAGTTTTGATTTTCCCTAATCCAACCAGAGATATTGTACATTTCAATGGAGTGTTTAATGTTTTGGTAAAAGACCTGCAAGGCAAATTAATTCTATCAGAAAAAAACGCCACTGAAATAGATATCAGTAAATGGGCAAATGGCTTGTACTTCTTTATCCTTAGTGATAATGAAAACAAGGTTCTTAAAATAGAAAAGGTTGCAAAGCAAGCCGAATAACTTTCTTAGATATTGAAGCAAAATATTACATACTAAACTTTCCTGAATGGAAAATATAAATGATTACAAATATGCTCTTGACGAATCATCCATCATAGCCATAACAAATCAAAAAGGAATTATTATTCATGTCAATGATAATTTTTGCAAGATATCTAAGTATAAAGCCGAAGAATTAATAGGACAAGATCACCGGATTATCAATTCCGGTTACCACAACAAAGAATTCATTAAAGAACTTTGGTTTACCATCGCCAATGGGCATATTTGGAAAGGTGAATTAAAGAATAAGGCCAAGGACGGAACCGTTTATTGGGTAGATACTACTATTGTTCCATTTTTAAATAATGAAGGAAAACCATATCAATATGTGGCTATTCGTTCTGATATAACCAGCCGAAAAGAAAGCGAAGAAGAACTCCGCAAAATACTTAGGGAAATATCGGACTATAAATATGCATTGGACGAATCGGCAATAGTAGCTATTACCAATCAACAGGGAATCATTACCCATGTCAATGATAATTTTTGTAAAATATCTAAATACATTTCTGAAGAATTGATTGGTCAAGACCACCGGATCATCAATTCCGGTCATCATCCCAAGGAGTTTATTAAAGCACTATGGACTACTATTGCCAATGGCAAAGTTTGGAAAGGCGAATTAAAAAACCTTGCAAAAGACGGTACAAATTACTGGGTAGATACGACTATTGTTCCTTTTTTAAATCAGGCCGGAAAGCCATATCAATATGTAGCCATTCGTTCTGATATAACGGAACGTAAAAATGGAGAGGAGCAAATCAGACAAAACAACGAACGGGCTGTCGAACATGCCAGAATATCGGAGATTAAAAATATTCAGCTAGTAGACTTTTGCAATATTGTTTCACATAACCTGAGGGCTCCTTTGATTAACATCTCTATGCTGGTAGATTACATGGACCAAACTGATGATAATGAAGAGAGGAAGGAGATTCAGGCAAAAATCAAGCCAGTAGTCAATCATTTAATGGAAGTATTTAATGAATTGGTTGAATCTATTCAGATAAAACAGGACACAGAAATTGAGCAGGAATATGTTGACCTAAAGGAATGCATTAACAAGATTCTGATAGGTTTCGATACTCAAATAAAAGCCTATGAAGCGGATATAAAATTGGATTTCGAAGAGGGAACAATGCTTTATTATCCACCAAAATATCTGGATAGTATCTTGACTAATCTAATCAGCAATTCGCTCAGGTATAAATCACCTGATAGAAAACCATCAATAGTCATTCGGGCAAAAAGAAATGAAGAGCATACTTTATTACTTAGTGTTGAAGATAATGGTTTGGGCATTGACCTGCTCTTGCACAAAGACCAGATATTTAAAATCCGTAAAACTTTTCATAGACATCCCGACTCTAAAGGTTTTGGCCTTTTTATGATTAAAACTCAGGTAGACGCTATGAATGGCAGAATCTGGGCAGAAAGCACTATTGATAAAGGAAGTACATTTTTTATTGAATTCAAAAATTAAAACAGATTATAGATATGATTAAATCACTGACATTAGTAGATGATGATGATGTTTTTGTTTTTTTAACCAAAAAGATAATTCAACAAACAAATCTTGTGGAACTCATTAAGGTGTTCGGCAATGGCCTGGATGCCCTAAATTTTATTAAAGAAAACATTAATTATCCAGAAGTATTACCAGAAATCATTTTACTAGACTTGAGTATGCCCATTATGAATGGTTGGCAGTTTTTGGATGAATTCACAAAAATTAATGGGGATATTGGAAAAAAAATCACTATTTATGTATGCTCCTCTTCCATTTCACCAGATGATATAGCGAGGGCAAAAATTATTAGTGAAGTATCTGATTTTATTATAAAACCCATTACCAAGGATAAATTGGTTGACATGATAAAGTCAATAGGTTGACCATCTGAATAGAATTGACACACTTATGTGCAAGCCCTTTTATAAGCCTGCAGAAAATATTATCTTTGCAGCCTTATGTCAAAAAAAGCAATGCTCATCATTATGGATGGCTGGGGAAAAGGAATAAACCCTCAAGCCGATGCCATAGCCTTCGCTCATCCAGAGTATGTCAATTCATTATACCTTCAATACCCCAATTCTGAACTCATCACCTGTGGAGAAGCCGTTGGCTTACCGGAAGGTCAAATGGGTAATTCTGAAGTCGGACATTTAAATCTGGGCGCAGGCAGAATCGTTTATCAGGAATTGCAGCGCATTAATGTAGCTATTCGTGATGGACATCTGGAACAGAATACAGTATTGCAGGATGCCTTTAAAAAAGCAGTCAGTACGAATAAAACATTGCATTTTATTGGTTTGGTGAGTGATGGAGGAGTTCATTCTCACATTAAACATCTTGAGGCGATGTGCAGTTATGCACAAAATGCTGGTGTACCCAAGTTTGTGGTTCATGCTTTTACTGATGGCCGTGATTGCGACCCCAAAAGCGGATATGGCTTTATAAAGGAAATACAAAATACGCTAAGTCAAACAGGTGGTACTCTGGCCAGTGTATGTGGCAGATATTATGCTATGGACCGCGACAAGCGTTGGGAACGTGTAAAAAAATCTTACGACGCACTGGTGCATGGTGTTGGGCATTTTAGCAAAGATGCATTGTCCAGCATTCAGTCTTCTTATGATGCAGGAATTACAGACGAATTTATTGAGCCTGTAGTAATGTGCGATGACAACTATCAACCATTAGCTACGATTCAGCCAGATGATGTAGTGATATGCTTTAATTTCAGAACAGACCGTTGTCGTGAGATTACAGAAGTGCTGACACAATTTGATGTGGTAGAACAAGAAATGAAGACCATACCATTGCATTATGTAACTCTTACAGAATACGACAAATCTTATGATGGTGTGCATGTAATCTTCCAGACAGATAACTTAAATAATACAATCGGAGAAGTATTGGCCGCTAATGGCAAAAAGCAAATCAGGATTGCGGAAACAGAAAAATATCCTCATGTAACCTTCTTTTTTTCCGGAGGAAGAGAATTGGTTTTTGATGGAGAGAAACGCATTATGCGCGATTCACCAAAGGATGTGGCCACATATGACCTGAAGCCTGAAATGAGTGCTTACGAGTTGAAGGATGCTATTATAGATGAGTTAAAACATAAAAGTGCCGATTTTATTTGTATGAATTTTGCTAATGCAGATATGGTGGGTCATACCGGCGTTTGGGATGCTGTGGTAAAGGCAGTAAAAACTGTTGACGAATGTGTAAAAGAGATTGTGCCAGTTGCATTAGCCAATGACTACGCTATTTTTTTAACAGCCGATCACGGAAATTCTGACAATATGATTAACGAGGATCGTTCTCCGAACACGCAACATTCACTTAACCCTGTTCCGCTTTTCTTTATCAGTAATGATTATAAAGGAGCTTTACGTTCTGGAAAATTAGGCGATATCGCTCCAAGTGTCCTGCATTATATGGGTATACCAATACCTAAAGAAATGACCGGTGATGTGTTGATTGATTAGTTTAATTAATCTTCCAAACCAAAGATTTTATCAATAATTGCTTTGTTTTTTTCGGCAATTACTTTGCGACGAAGACTAAGTTTTGGGGTAATTTCTCCGGTTTCTACAGTCCAGTTAGTATCTAAAATTTGAAAACGCTTGATTTGCTCATAAGGGGCTAATTGAGCGTTTACTTTTTTCACCTGTTCGGAAATTAATTTTTTCGTCAATTCATGTTCTGTAAAATCATTACTGCCAGGCCATTCGGTCTGTTGTTCTTCAAAATATAACTTACAATTGACGATGGCACAAACAATAAGTGCAGAAGCAAATTTCTGACCTTCACCTATTACCATGCTTTGTTCAATGTACTTACTTTCTTTCAGTTTATTTTCTACAGCAATAGGTGCAATATATTTCCCCGCACTATTCTTGAAAATTTCTTTTTTTCTATCCGTGATTTTCAAAAAGCGACCCTCAACTATAGTCCCCACATCACCTGTATGAAACCATCCATCATTGTCTATTACTGCAGCGGTTGCATCTTGGTTCTTATAATATCCAAGCATAAGACTTGGACCTTTCATTAATATTTCACCATCCTCAGGAGCAATTTTCACTTCAGAGTTTTCAACGACAATACCTACTGTGCCAAACATTCTATCGGCCTGCTCCCAGCGATTGACAGATACCACCACACAGGTTTCTGTGAGTCCGTAACCTTGTAGCAAAGGCAATCGGGCGCAGGTAAAAATGCGTTCCAATTTAGGATTGAGCGCTGCTCCCCCACTCACAATCACTTTAATTGCACCACCCACAGCTGTCCGCCATTTTTTATACACAAATAAATCGCAAATTTTTCGCTGAAATTCATACCACCATCCGTTTACTCCTTCCAATTCGTAACGCTCGGCGATACGCATACTCCAATCAAAAATCACTTTTTTAACCCCTTTCAGATTATCTCCGGCAATGGTAATACGCTCCAATACGCGCTCCAATACGCGGGGTACTGCAACAAATAGTTGTGGCTTAATTTCACGACAGTTTTCACCAATGGTTTCAAAGCTCTCGGCATAAAAAACACTAACTCCATGAAACAGATACAAGGTATTCAGAAAGCGTTCGTATACATGATTAAGAGGCAGAAAGCTTAACGCCCTCCATTGATTGGTAAACGGAGCAATATCTTTACAGATTTCCACATTACTCATCATGTTATGATGTGATAGCATCACACCTTTTGGCGTTCCGGTGGTGCCGGAAGTATATAACAAAGTGAACATATCATTGGGCAAAACAGATTGTTTAATTCTATCAATACGCTCCGTATCCAGATTTGATTTGCCCAATTCTAAAAATGTATCAAAATGTGGAATGCCTTCTATCTGAGAAAAACTGTAAATATGTTGTAGATAAGGCGTTTCACTGCGGATTGCCTCAATTTTCTGATAAACCGATTTATCTGAAATGAATATAATTTTTGCTTCGCAATGATTCAATATAAACTTCAAATCTTCATTACTTATTGTAGGATAAATTGGCACTGTTGGCATAGCAACTTGCTGGCAACCAAAATCCACAAAATTCCACTGTGGCATATTAGCAGACATTATTGCAATATTATCTGTCGGTTTGAAGCCCAGATAAAGTAATGCTGAACCTACAAAATTTGCATTCTCTATAAAATTGCTGAGACTATAGGATTGCCATTTCTTATTGATTTTGGCATTCAAAATATCTGACTTGGGCGCATAGCTTTTCAAATGTTCAAGAATATCGAAGACCCTTTCCAATTTCATAATAACAAGATTGAATTTTTTGAGGACAATTTCAAAGAAAAGATGAAGAAAAAATCAAGACATATTATCTTTATTAAATCAAAAATACCGCTATGTACCAATTCCAACTCATTCCAAAAGAGAATATGAATAGTATCATTACTTTGCTTCAATTATTAAATGAAAAAATGGAGATTGAACTGATTGAAGAAAGGTTAGAAGAAATGATTGAACGTGGTTATGAGTGCCTGGGTGTTTATGACGGCGAAAAGTTAATCGGCATCTGTGGCATCTGGACTTTAACCAAAATATATGCAGGCAGACATATTGAGCCTGACAATGTTACTATCCATCCGAATTATCGTAATCAGGGAATTGGAGAGCAAATGATGAAATGGGTGGATAATTATGCACGTTCAAAGGGATGCATAGCACTTGAGCTCAATGCTTATGTAGTCAATAGTGGAGGTCATCGATTCTGGCTGAACCAAGGTTATAGAATTCTGGGCTTTCATTTTCAGAAAAAGCTTTGAAAAACAAATCATTCATATTATATTAGCTTAATATTAGTATGACGTTAATGTAATTTTCACTCCAATATGCTTTCTGCAAATAAACCTTTATTGATAATTGCCAGCTTGTTGATAGCTTTTCTGACCTTATTTATTATTGAAAAATTAGGTTATCCCGAAAACATCCAGTCTTATTTTTTTGGAGACATCAAAGAAATGGGGCAATTAAAATCTTTACTGAAACAAGATTGGATTAAGGGTTTAAAATCAGTAATGTTTTTATTGTTTGCTTTTTTCGTGGTGTACATAATGTTCTTTGTATTGGTGTTCGAAATTTTTGCTCTTTTCTATTTTTTGATATCCAGTAAATGGCGCAAACCAAAAGTGTTTATCTCTTATAAAAATACAAATGAAGACTCTGACGTTGACACAACAAAAATGGCAGTCAGCATCAAGTCTTTCCTTGAAAAAAAAGGTTTTAAGGTCTTCTTTTTTGAATATACAAAAACGCTCCATCACGATCAGGTAAATTTTCAAATACAGGAAATGCTGCGAAGCTGTAATGCAATGGTGGTGATACCAGACCCCTATCATCCATCCTATGTAGATTCAGAAATATTATATGCCTCAACAGAACGGAAGCCGGTTTTTATTATTAAACATACCAAAGACCAAAAACTACCCAATACTGCTAACAGCGGACATACCGTGCTATTATGGGGGAAACTAAAGAAAGAGAAACAGGAACCATTAAGCTACTTATTACAATATGTGCATAATGTCTGGAGTAAACGATTGTTTGTTATTGGAACGCCTTTGGTAAGCTTCCTGTTTCCATTTATGTATCTGGATGACAATCAGGACAATTTTTGGAAATCAATTCTTGTTTTTGCAGCAGCAACTATAGCTCTCGTTTATTTTTCCACTTCTTTAGATTTTGTGTTATGGACTGTAAAGTTAATCATAACTGTCATAGGTGCATATGGCGCGTACTTTACCATTTCCGAGATTATAAAAATTACCCGTTTTCAGAATATTATAAGACAGTCTATATTGACAGGAGGAAACACCTATGACCAATATGTATCAGCAGCTGTCAGTAAGAATATCATTGATTGTCTGGATAAAACCGGATTGGCAATTTTGGACTAAAGTGTCAGTCAAACAGATTTATTATACAGTCATTGAAAATAAGCTGGTTTCGGGAGCCTTGCGCTTTAATCTCAAATCGAATGCCATGCATAGATTTCGTACAAATGGTTTCCCTTTTTCGGTCACTTTAATTCCCTTTTCTATGAGTTTAATCAAACCATCCTCTTGCATTTCATTTAACTGAGACACTATCAACTCGATTCCTTCAAACTGCATTCCGGTCTTTTGCCAGGATGTTTGAAAATGGCACATGAGATTGAGAATATGCTGACGAATAATTAAATCTTCGGTAGTGAGAATATGTCCTTTCACTACTGGTATAATATTTTGCTCCAACAAAGCATAATAAGATTCAATATCCTTTTCATTCTGAGCAAAACTATACCAACTGTCACTTATAGAAGACACACCCAGACCAATCATCACTTGTGTTTTGGAGGAGGTGTAGCCCATAAAATTTCGGTGCAATTTTCCTTCTTTCGAGGCATGATACATTGAATCTGAACTTAAGGCAAAATGATCCATACCAATTTCCTGATAATCATTTGCAGACAAAAGCTTTTTCCCTTCTTCATAAAGCTGTCGTTTGGCATCATCGCGGGGTACATCCTCATCATTAAAGCCCCGCTGGCCATTACCTTTTATCCAGGGCACATGCGCATAACTGTAAAAGGCAAGCCTATCAGGAGCCAGTTCACTTGTCTTATTGATTGTAAATAACACATCCTCTAATGTCTGTAAGGGCAATCCAAACACTAAATCATGTGATACAGAAGTATAACCTATTTCCCTGGCCCAATGGGTCACCTGCTTTACATTTTCAAAAGGCTGGATACGATGTATAGCCAGTTGTACTTTGGGGCTGTAATCCTGCACACCAAAGCTTACTCTTCGAAAACCTAAATCGAATAATGTTTGCAAATGCTCTTTTGATGTATTATTAGGGTGGCCTTCAAAACTAAATTCGTAGGCTGGCGCCACATTAGCATGAGCTAAAATGCCATTGATTAGTGTTCTGATGTTTTGTGATGAAAAAAAAGTAGGCGTGCCGCCACCTAGATGTATTTCTTTGATATTGGGTTTTTCGGTAAACAGAGCACAATACAAGGACCATTCTTTGAGCAATGCCTTTATGTATGGTTGCTCCACGTCATGACGTTTGGTAATTCTCTTGTGGCAGCCGCAGAAAGTACACAAGCTTTCGCAAAACGGCAAATGAATATAAAGACTGATACCTTCGCTACTATTGCTTTCCGAAAAAGAACGCAACAAAGTACTTTGCCACGACCCCATAGAAAAACCTTTATCGTCCCAGTAAGGAACTGTAGGATAAGACGTGTACCGAGGGCCGGGCACATTGTATTTTTGTACTAGAGAAATCGACATAATTTGTCTGTTAATTCAAAGCCCAAAATTACTGCCAACAAACTTTTCAGACAATGATAATTGTCATAAAACCAAGCGTCCTTGTCAAAAGGAAAACCGATTAGCCTAATATACTTTAGACTTTAATGACCGTCTTGTATATATAAAGCAAAGCACAACGTCAGACGTTGTGCTTTGCTTTATCTTTTATTCTTATTCTTATTCACAAAACTGACAGCCTCTGCTATCAATGTTCTTGTCGGCCTATTTGTTGCCGCTGATAACGCGTAGCAACACCGAAATAATGGCTATAACCAGCAATATATGAATAATGCCTCCGGCATGAAATCCTAAAAATCCGACCGCCCAAATGATAATTAAAATAAGTGCGATTGTATAGAGTAAACTGTTCATAAAACTTGTTTTTAGTTGAGAGAAATGGTGATATATAAACTAACCACGCTATTATGAGCGTTTGGGAAAGTATAGGTGGTGGTTCCCAGATAAGTTCGCTCCTTACCTACTTTGCCTATTCCATAAGAATATCTGGCACCAAGGCCCACAGCTCCGATATCTATACCTGCACCAGCAGCTACTCCTACATCAAATTTGTTATAATCATCTGTATTGATATTATCCTCAAAATTAAAAAGCGAATTGCCCGATTTGTTAGTCACATCGCCACTTACCATATAGGCAGCATAAGGACCACCATGAATATTGAAGTTTTCGTTTAAGTTTATTACTAATAATATTGGCATTTCAATGTAATTGTATCGAAAACGCCCAACACCACTAACGAAAGGATTATTATAGGTTATTTCTGCCCCTTTTGTTGTAAAATATAACTCTGGTTGGATAGCTAAATATCTGGCAATGGGTAATTTTGCAAATAATCCAATGTTAAAACCCATCAGCATTTTTTCCTTTTCAGCGTCATCAGTATATAAATTAGATAAATTCAGCCCCCCTTTTATTCCTGCGCTGGCAACAACAAATCCCCTTTTGTCATGATTTTCCTGGGCAAGTCCCCTTATTGCAAAAAACATCAAAACAATAGCAATACCTGATTTCATCTTGTTCATATTTTCTGTTTTTTGTATTAAATAATATTAAGGTCATTATTCCTTACAATCAATACACAAAGGTGGAAAATAAGAAACAGTCCAGTGTTACACAATTAACAATATGGCTTACATCATTAACTGCTCAATCATCAAATTCAGCGGGCAAAAAAAACCGTTTGATGAGCAATGCCATCAAACGGTAGTTAGTTAGTAGAATAGCGGTAGTGTAGTCCTTTATCCGATTGTAAAAGTGAGGAAATGAACAATAATAAATGTTACATCATTCTTTGAGGTATTTATATGATTTCAAGATTTTCTAACATTTTTCTTCGTTTATGCTTTAATTGTTTGAAAAAAGTAGGCGTAAGGCCGGTTACTTTTTTGAATTGAGAAGAGAGGTGTGCAACACTGCTATAATTAAGTTTATAAGAAATCTGGGTAAAGTTCAGTTCATCATAGATTAATAGCTCTTTAACCCTTTCTATTTTATGCATAATAATGAAATGCTCAATAGTTATCCCGGTTATTTCTGAAAAAAGATTAGCTAAATATGCAGGTATTTTCTAATAATCGAATGCATATCTAAGACCGATTAATAGTTAAAAGCAATTTTAATACTACAATAGTTGTCGAATCAAATTTAATAACCCATTTCCTTTGAATCCTTGCAATAAAACAAATTTAAAATCGTTTACCTTCAAAAGTATCTAATATGAATTATCGACAAACAATTACTTTAAAACAGTATTTTTCTATCGCAATTAGTATTTTACTGATGTGCCTTTTATTATTCTCTTTAGATAGAGAGACCCATAGTTTTGCAGATTTAATAACTCCCGGCAACTTAGTTGCGCTGTTAATTTATTTTATACCTACCTATATTATCAGTTTACTATTCTATACATTTTATGTAAAGAAATACAATCGTAGAAAGAGCATGGTATTAGCAATTGTATCAGGTGCTTTAGTTGGATTTTTTTTAGTAATCAGCCTCTTTCTTTTATTCCGGCCTTAGCCGTTTGTTATGAATAAAATCAGAAAGGGGATATGCTTTACAGCATATCCCCTTTCTTTATAAGGATTAAATTTTACCAAACTTTTGCTCTAAGACTATCAGGACGATACATTTTATCACCTTGTTTAACATTAAATGCTGCATAAAACTCAGGCATATTACTTAAAGGCCCGTTGCAACGCCAAAGATTAGGAGAATGTGGATCAGTTTTGATTCTGTTAAACATTTCTTCGTCGCGGGTAGCAGCCCTCCATACTTGTGCCCAGCTCAGAAAAAAACGTTGATCAGGAGTAAAGCCGTCTATTTTCTCATTGCTTTGGCCTTGCTTTGTCTTTTTGAATGCTTCGTAAGCAATGGCTAATCCACCAAGATCTGCAAGGTTCTCACCCAAAGTCAATTCACCATTGACATGTACCGAATCCAAAACAGTATAACTATTAAATTGTGAAATAACCATTCCGGTTTTTTGCTTAAACTTAGTAGCATCTTCAGGAGTCCACCAGTTTTTCAAATTTCCATCAGCATCATATTGGCTGCCCTGATCGTCAAATCCATGAGTCATTTCGTGACCAATAACACCACCAATACCACCATAATTCAAAGCATCATCTGCCTGATCGGAGAAGAAAGGATATTGAAGTATACCTGCCGGGAAAACGATTTCATTAAATGCAGGATTATAATAAGCATTTACTGTAGGAGGAGTCATTCCCCATTCTGTTTTATCTACCGGTTTGCCCAGGCGACTGATATTGTAATTATACTCGAACGCCGAAGAAGCGATTACGTTCTTTACAAAATCATTTCCTACCACATCCAATTTAGAATAATCTTTCCATTTGTCAGGATATCCGATTTTTTTGATAAATGTGTTCAATTTACCCATTGCTTTTTGCTTGGTGGCATCACTCATCCAGTCAAGGCGCATAATACGGTCTCCGTATGTTTTTTGAAGATTATTTACCAAATCCAGCATACGCTTCTTAGCTTCTGGCTTGAATGTCTTGTCAACATACATTTGACCTAACAGCTCACCTACAGAACCATCTACAACTTTTAAAATACGTTTCCAGCGCTCTTTTTGTTCTTGCTGTCCACGAACTGTTTTGCCATAAAAATCAAATCTGGCATTGTCAAAATCTTTGCTCAGGAATGCAGCCATTCCATTAACCAGATGAAATTTCAAATACACTTTCCAGGCATCTACAGGGGTTGCCTTTAGTTGCTTACCTACTTCGGTCAAAAACTTTGGTTGTCCAACTATCAAGCTATCCTGACCTTTTACTCCCAGCTGTGCGAAAATGCTTGCCCAATCCATATTTGGAGTGGTTTTGCTCAATCCTGCAAGGTTAAATTTATTATACATTTTGTAAGGGTCACGCATTTCTACACGGGTCATAGAGGCTTTAGCCAAAGATGTCTCCAATGCAAAAACAGCCTGACTATTTTTAATAGCCGTTGCTTCGTCATTACCCATCAAGCCAAAAATCGTGGTCAGATAGGCTTTATAAGCGTCGCGGATTTTAGTAGTACGGGGATCATTATTAAAATAATAATCTCTGTCCGGCATACCTAAGCCTCCCTGAAAAACCTGACAGATTTGTTGAGTCACATTTTTGTCATCAGGAGAAACATAAAAGGCAAATACAGAGCCGATACCTTCAGAATGTTGTTTCACAATTTCTGCTAGTATTTCTTCAGCATTTTTTGCAGCATCTATACGCGCCAACCATGGATTTAAAGGGCTGATACCTGCTTTCTCGATAGCAACGGTATCCATACCACTACGGTAAAAATCACCCACTTTTTGATCAGGACTTCCTGCCTTTGCACCTTTATTTGCAGCTGCAGCCTCAAGCAGTTCGTGAAGAATTTTATAGTTATTTTCTTCTAAGGTATTGAAACTACCCCATCTCGTTTCACTTGCAGGTATTGGGTTTTTCTTGAACCATGTACCATTTGCATACATAAAGAAATTTTCTGCAGGACTGATACTCGTGTCCATATTAGCAGGATCAAGCAATTTGACACCCGAAGTATCATCTTTGCCACCTTTTTTAGCATCACCGCAAGCAGCCATCGTGCATACGGCAGTTAATGCCAGGAGGGTTGGTTTAAAATTCATATTTATTTATTTTTTGAGAGCACAAATGTAATTGTTAATCTGCCAAATCCTACCACCCAATTGGGGGGATTTTAAATAAAAAAGCCCTTTGACCTGTCAGGTCAAAGGGCTGAAAAAATATTGATATTACTATAGCTTTGTAAAAGTGGCACTATAAAATTTGTGCCCATCTGTTCCACTGATTACGTAAACATAATTGCCGGCAGATAATGCCGAAACATTAATATCAGCTTCCTGATTTATTTGTTGATGCAATACAGCCTGACCGGTAGTGTTATAAAGAACAATGTTGAGACTTTCATTAATATCAGCACTAATGTGCAATTGATTTAAAGCAGGGTTTGGAAATACTTTAATGTTTTCATCATTAATCAATGGAGTTTCAATACCAGTAGGATCAGAGATAGTCACATCATCAACATATAAAATGGTACCTGCCGGACGGACAGCTAGTCTACTAGACTGAAAAGCCACAATAATTCTGTCAGGCACTGTAGTTGCATCTACATATTTAATATAAACCGTTTTCTGCAAAAATGTAGATGTGCTAGTGATATCGGCTTCACCCTGACCTATTACAGAATCCTTGCCACCTGCGGCAATACCGACTTTTGTTGCATAAACCAACATGCGTCCGGTATCATTTGCAGAACCGTGCTGATATTGAGCCCAGGATTTGACAAAATTGATTCTCTTGGTTACAGGAGTACCACCTGAGTAAGAATATGCATAGGTAGTCAGATTTATTTTAATCGCTGCATTGGTAATTAATGTAGGGAAAGTATCTGTTGAAGGAGTTTCCAATTTAGCAGAGGTAGTGGTGCTATGAAAAACGGTCGTGGATTTTGACACCCTGGGAGTGTAAGAACTCGTCATCAGATAAACAATAGGGCATATTACCGAATCTGAACTAGCCCAACCTGTAGGTTTTTCCATTGTAACAGGGATAGAGCCAGATTTGTAAGTATTCCATGTTTCCATATCTGCACTGACAATAGTTTGAGCATTTGCTGCATTAAGTAATCCAAGAACAGCAATAATTGTATATACTTTCTTCATAGTAATTTTGTTTTTTCAAAAGTAAGTATTTGGAAAATAAAAACGAAGTTTTGTTCGCTTTCTATATCTTTGGTACAGTTAACCAAAACAGCACCCCTTGGATAGTATCCCCACCGGCTTTTATTTTCTGAACAGTATTTTATGGAACGCATCAGTGGCGGTTTCATCATCTCAGCTTACCATATTACTCATCATCATTACATTTCTTTTATTGCTGACAGCTATTTCTGCGGGTGCAGAGACTGCTTATTTCTCTTTGAAAGCAAAAGACATAAATGAGCTGATTACCAAAGACAACTCTTCGAGCAGAAAAGCAATAAAATTATTGGATCAGCCCCAACGACTACTTGCCACAATATTAATTACCAATAACTTTTTGAATATTGCTATTGTTATTACCACAAATCTGTTGGTTAAAGACTTGTTTCAGGATATTAGTCCTTTTGCATCGTTTATGATACAAGTAGTAGCGGTGACTTTCTTGTTAGTTCTTTTTGGGGAAGTCTTACCAAAAGTGTACGCCACCCAAAACAATATGCAAATGGCTTTGTTTTCGGCCCCTATTATCGGCATTTTATCCCATTTATTAAAACCTGTTAGCGGTCTCTTTGTTTCTTCCTCAAGGTATATTGAGACCAGAATAGGAGGTAAAAAAAATAATTACAGTAAAGAAGAATTTGAGCAAGCTATCGAACTTACTGTGGGCCCTTCTGCAACTACTGAAGAGGTAAATATCTTTAAAGGGATTCTGAAGTTTGGAAATATTACAGCTAAGCAGATTATGCGTACCAGAATGGACGTAAGTGGCGTTTCGGAAGAGCTCAATTTCGAACAGGTACAAAGCTATGCTGTAGAAATGGGTTATAGCCGATTGCCTGTATTCAAAGACAATCTGGATAAAATAGTGGGAATGCTGAACACCAAAGACTTTTTGCCCCATAGTGAAAACCCGAAGCTGGATTGGCATACGCTTATCCGCCCGGCTTATTTTGTCCATGAAGGCAAGCTAATTGAAGATTTATTAAAAGAATTTCAACAGAAAAGAATTCATTTTGCCATCGTGGTGGATGAATTTGGTGGTACAAGTGGGATTATTACACTTGAAGATATCATGGAAGAAATCATCGGAGATATTAAAGATGAGTTTGACGAAGATGATTTACATTACAAAAAAATAGACAATAACAATTACATTATCGACGGCAAGACATTAATCAACGATGTTTGCCGTATTATCTCTGTTTCGGCCAATGAATTTGATGAAGCCAGAGGTGATAGCGACTCCATAGCTGGTCTTGTATTGGAGATTTATGGCCGCTTTCCTAAAGTTGGTGATGTAATTACTTATAAAAATTATGAATTTACCGTTACCGAACTGGATAAAATGCGCATTGTACGCATAAAATTAACCATTAAGTAGTCTCTCCTCTCAGCATTCCTTTATCTATACAAGTCAAATCTACAGTGGTTTTCCGCTCGGAATGCACTACTTTTGCAGCCTAATTTTAAAGTTAATGGCAGGATTTACAGTAGCGATAGTCGGGCGTCCAAACGTAGGAAAATCAACACTCTTCAACAGATTATTGGAGCAACGCAAGGCAATCGTAGATAATATAAGCGGGGTAACCCGCGACCGTCAGTATGGTGTAGCCGACTGGAATGGTAAAACATTTAACGTTATTGATACAGGTGGCTTCGTTTCGCGAAGTGAAGATGTGTTCGAAAGAGAAATCAGAAAACAAGTGCTTATAGCACTTGATGAAGCGGACCTTTTAATGTTTGTCGTAGATACCGCAACAGGTATTACCAACCTCGATGATGATATGGCCGATTTGTTGCGCAGAAGCACAAAGCCGGTATTATTGGTGGTCAACAAAGTAGATAATAACACCCGGATGCTTGAAGCAACGGAATTTTATTCTATGGGTTTTGATAAATTATTCTTTGTTTCTGCAATTTCAGGTAGTGGTACCGGAGAATTGCTGGATGAAGTAACCGCTCTCATGCCCGATGATGCTGAAATGGCTACACCAAATGTCAAAAGAACCATCAAAAAGGCAAAGAAACAACGCAGCGATAGCGATTTGGAGAAAGAATGGGAAGAAGGTGACGAAGAGGAAGAAGATGAGGAAGAATTTTATACCGAAGATTATGAGCAAATTGATGAAGAAAACAAAGTCATCGAATTTGATGAATATGTACCAAAAATTGCGATTATCGGTCAACCCAATGCAGGTAAATCGACTTTGCTTAATGCATTAACCGGCGAAGAAAGAACAATTGTGAGCAATATCCCTGGTACTACCAGAGACAGCATTCATACCCATTATAAGTTATTTGGCAAGGAGTTTGTATTAATTGACACCGCAGGATTGCGCAAGAAAAAGAATGTTCACGAAGACCTTGAATTTTATTCGGTAATTCGTGCTATCCGTGCCATGGACGAAGCAGATATCTGCTTGTTGGTAATTGATGCCTTAAATGGCATCACTATGCAGGATATCAATATCTTTAGTCTTGCCGCACGCAAAGGAAAAGGGATTGTTATTTTGGTAAATAAATGGGATGCATTTGAAAAAGAAACCAATACAGCCCGCGATTACGAGCAAAAAATCAAAGAGAAAATAGCTCCATTTAACGATGTGCCGGTTATTTTCATCTCGGCGATGGACAAGACCCGTATTTTTCAGGCGATGGAAAAAACGATTGAAGTGCATGAAAACCAGAAACGCAGAATTCAAACCTCAAAATTGAATGAAGCATTGCTGAAAGACATTCAACGTTTTCCGCCACCAATGTCGCGCGGACATAATGTAAGCATCAAGTTTGTTCGTCAATTGCCTACCAAAACGCCATCGTTCGCATTTTATGCCAATTATCCTGAAGCTTTAAGCAGTGCTTACCGCAACTTCCTGGAGAATAAATTGCGTGGACATTATAAATTTTCAGGCGTTCCGCTTCGTGTATATTTTAGAAAAAAATAGTAAATAAAAATATTGTGAGAAGTAGAACCCTCAAAAAAAACAAAGTCAATATAATAACACTTGGTTGTTCAAAAAACCTGGTGGATAGTGAGGTGCTAAGTGGTCAATTGGCCGCTAATGACATTGCTGTAGTGCATGAAAACAGCAAGAAGGATCATAATATTGTTGTAGTTAACACCTGTGGTTTTATTGACAAAGCCAAAGAAGAAAGTATCAATACTATTCTGGAACAACTGGAGCTTAAAGAACAAGGCAAACTGGATAAAGTATACGTTACAGGCTGCCTGAGTGAGAGGTACAGAAGTGATTTATCAAAAGAAATAGCTGATGTGGATGCATGGTTTGGAACGATGGAATTACCGATGTTACTCAAAGAACTGGAAGCCGATTATAAGACAGAATTGGTGGGCGAAAGGCTTTTGGCAACACCCAAACACTACGCATATCTAAAAATATCTGAAGGGTGTAATCGCACCTGTTCTTTTTGTGCCATACCACTGATGCGCGGTGGGCATGTCAGTAAAACGATTGAAGAAGTGATTGCAGAGGCTAAAAAGCTGGTGCAAATGGGCGTTAAGGAAATTATGCTGATTGCACAGGAACTCACTTATTACGGACTGGATATTTACAAAAAGCGTGCCCTACCCGACTTGCTCAAGCATTTGAGCGATATTCCGGGATTGCATTGGATACGTCTGCATTATGCTTACCCATCAAAGTTTCCTCTTGAAGTTCTGGATGTGATGCGCGAGCGTGACAATATTTGTAATTACCTCGATATGCCACTGCAACATATTACCGACAATATGCTCAAAGCTATGAAACGCCAAATGGATAAGCAGGAAATGCTTGACCTTTTGGATGCAGTGAGAGAAAGAGTGCCGGGCATTGCTTTGCGTACTACTTTGATTGCAGGATTTCCAGGAGAGACCAGAGACGATGTTGAAGAAGTAAAAGCATTTTTGGAGCAGCAACGTTTTGACCGTGTAGGTATTTTCACCTATTCACACGAAGAAAACACGAGCGCTTACGATTTGGTGGACAATATACCGGCCGACGAAAAGGAAAAAAGAGCACAAGAAATCATGGAAGTGCAGCAGGAAATTTCCTACGAAAAGAATCAGGAACTTGTAGGGAGGACATTTAAAGTTTTGGTAGATAAAAAAGAATCAGGACGCTATCTGGGTCGCACAGAATACGACAGTGTAGATGTAGATAATGAAGTGATTGTTAACTCAGACAAAGCCATCAAAATCGGAGAATTTGTGAATGTGAAGATTGATAAAGCTTATGATTTTGACCTTGAAGGAACTGTAGTTTAATCAATAAAACAACAATTCTATGTTTAGGAAAAGAGACTTTGTAATTATTGGACTTTTATCCGCCATTATTACCTGGATTCTGTATTCTTACAAGCCCAGAAATTACACTGTACCCACATTAGTTATCAACTCGGTAGCGAATTTTAGCTTATGGCTATTGATTTTAGGTGTTATTTATATAGTGGCAAAGTTGATGTTCATTTACGGCAAAAAACTCTTTTACAAAAAACAACATAACTGATGTATAAACCAGCATTAATTATCGGATTTATATGCGCTGCACTGGGCGTAATTATTGGTGCTTTTGCAGCGCATGGCCTTAAACCCATGATGGAATTAAGCCAACAACAAACATTTGAGACGGGAGTACGCTACCAAATGTACCATAGTTTCGCCTTAATAATGTTAGGACTTCTCAGTATTCAACTCAATAACAGCAACATACAATACGCTACCTTGTTTTTTACTTTAGGTATTATTTGCTTTAGCGGGTCATTGTATGCTTTATCCTTATTGCAAATGAATGGTATAGTTGGACTGAAAGGTGTTGGTATCATTACTCCAATCGGAGGTGTGTTTTTTATTCTGGGTTGGGTCTATAGTCTGCTAGCGGTAATAAAAAGCTAATCAAAGCTATCTATTACTGTGCATTAATATACTTTTATACAAAGCGGATGTTAACGGGCTAAAACGTACTATCAAAGTAGCTACATTTGCCTTCCTGATAATAATGCGTTACCTATTTCTCATACTTGTCTTTATTGCCAACCTATCCGCCACTACAAGCGGACAGCTTAGTAGTTGGACCATACCTCATGATAATGTTGGGCATGGTTTTAGCATTAAACATAAAGGTCATTCTGACAATTTACCTCTTTCATTTTTCGAAAACTACACTGTTGAAGACACGACAGAAGATACAGTTGACGAAAACGATTCTCCCCTAACCGGTGCAATTAGTTGCCTGCGGTTTTCCTTCAGGCGTAGCTTGCTTGAAAAAAAATGCCCTCTGTCCAAACAAAAAATCAGGCAGAGAATAACATCATCCACCCCTATATTTATTAGGGACAATCAATTCCTTATTTGATATTTTAATTGAATGATTTAAATGATTCAATTGCTGCTATGCACCATAGCAATGCGATTGCAATGAAGTTGCATGCTATATCTATATGCATATAAAATAATCACATTCATAAATTAAAATATTATTAATAATGAACAAAAACTTAACGCCTAAGGATGGATTCCAAGGCTTAAAAGAAAACATAGGCAACGATGCTACTTCCGGATTTATTGTCTTTTTACTGGCTTTACCTTTAAGTTTGGGTATTGCCAAAGCTTCTGAATTCCCTCCGCTTATGGGACTGATTTCTGCAATCATTGGAGGGCTGGTAGTCAGCTTTATTGCAGGATCCCGCCTGACCATTAAAGGTCCTGCTGCTGGTTTAATTGTAATTGTAGTTGGTGCTGTGGCAGCGTTTGGCGGAGGAGAAACAGGATGGAACCTTGCATTGGGGGCTATGGTTGTAGCTGGACTGGTACAAATCATGTTTGGCGTATTTAAATTAGGGAAACTGGTTGATTTTTTCCCACTTTCTGCCGTTCACGGAATGCTTGCTGCTATTGGTATGATTATCATATTTAAGCAAATCCCGGTGCTACTGGATGTTGATCCGGCTATGGCTAAAGGCAAATCGCCACTTGAGTTGATTGCTAATGTTCCCAACTTCATAGCCCATCTGGATCCCAAGGCAACTATTGTTGGCCTCATTAGTTTTGCCATTATGATGTTTTGGAACAAAATACCCAATGCATTTCTTAAAAAAGTTCCAGCAGCTTTGGTTGTGTTAATCATTGCCATTCCCGCAGAACTCATTATGGATTTTCAGCATACAGAACCTAGTTATGCATTGGTGCATATTGGCAATCTGATGGACAACATCAAAGTAAATGTAAGCTTTGACGGTATTGCACAAACCGGAGTCTTTATCAAGTATGTCATCATGTTTGCCCTGGTTGGTTCGCTGGAATCATTACTGACTGTAAAGGCTATTGACATTACTGATCCTTACAAACGCAAATCCAATGCCAATAAAGATCTCATTGCCATTGGAGTCGGTAATACAATTTCTGCAATCCTGGGCGGGCTGCCTATGATTTCTGAAGTGGCCAGAAGCTCGGCCAATGTCAATAATGGTGCAAAAACAAGGTGGGCAAACTTCTTTCATGGTTTTTTCATTTTAATATTTGTTCTATTTGCCGTTCATCTTATCGAGTTAATACCCAATACTGCTTTGGCCGCTATGCTTATTTCAGTTGGCATTAAACTAGCTCACCCTCGCGAATTTATACATATTTTCAAAATAGGAAAAGAGCAATTGGCTATATTCCTGGTCACTATCTTCTTTACTTTATTTGAAGATTTATTAGTTGGTATTGCAGCCGGGATGTTATTGAAAATTATTATTCATTTATTGAATGGCGCACCTTTTAGTTCTTTATTCAAGGCACCGGCATCAGTTTCCTTTAATGATAATAATTACATTTTAGAGATTGAAAAGTCTGCATTGTTTACCAATTTTTTAGGGATAAAAAGCAGATTGGAAGCGATTCCTCAAGGAATGAATATCACTATCGATTTTAGCAAAACAAAATTGGTAGACCATTCTGTAATGGAAAACATCCATCAATTTGAACACAGTTATACAAATGCTGGTGGTACCGTCAAAATTGTTGGACTTGACGACCATCGTTCACTTTCTGATCATCATCTATCTACGAAAAAGAAAAACCGTTCACTCTAAAATAAATATTGTGAGCAAAGTATGGGTTTTGATTATCTGCTTTATATATGGTGGAACATTGGATATTCAAGCACAGCAGAATTTTTTCAATGTTGTTAGTTCTGATATAACGGCAAAGAACAAATTATTTTTTCAACAACAAATCAACATGACTAAAGAAGAATTGCAAAGCAATACGACGATAAGCAAGGGACTTGGGCATAATTTTGAAATCGGGCTTAATCTGTTTGCTTTTAATTTCAATCGTGCTGCAAAACAACCATGGGAACAACAAACCAATTTGGCTCCTTATATTCACTACGCGATGATTAATGCGCAAAAACGAATTGATATCAGTCGTTACATAGCTGTTTCCTTTGGATTTCAGCAGGGCTTTGCTTTAGCTTCAATGATTCATTTTGGTGGAAATTATTATTGCAATTTCGTTACATCTTCTGATGATTTCGGCTTTAAGATGGTTTCAGGCTTATATTATGCCACTAAATCTTACTTTGGTTATGGAAAGAGATTAATAGGCAATAGTCCTGGTATTGAATTAGGTGTTGAAAAATCAATCATTAAAGATAAATGGTATTTCCAAAGCGATTACATAAGCGGAAGACACAACTTTGGTGATTTGATTGTCGGAACAGCTTGTTTTATTTCAAAAAAATGGGTTCTTTCTGGTGGATATCAGATACCCAATAATTTTAGCAAAAGCCAGAAAGCTGTGGTTTTTGAAATTACCTTTTTACCAAAACAAGAAGGCAAGAATTAAAAAAGATTTTTAATCTATTAAAATAAATTTTAAATGAAAAACGCTAAAAAACTAACAATAATAATTGCATTAATGGCTTTATTGGAGCCAACTATAATGCAAGCACAAACATTTAGGGACGGCAAACTAACCCTGAATGATGATGGCTCCAGATATATCAAAATCAGCATGCTCAATCAACTTTGGATGAGATACAATCAAAACAATCCGGGGTCAACGCTGAACGGCCAGATTAAAGACAATTCAACAGATATTGGCGTAAGGAGGTCAAGATTACAGATTTATGGTCCTGTTGCAAAGCGAACTTTTATGTATGTCCATTTAGGCATCAACAACTTCAATTCTCTTTCGGACCGAAAAGCAGGCTTCTTTCTGCATGACGCTGTAGGCGAATATGAAATCATCAACAAACATCTTTCTGTTGGAGCAGGCTTGTCAGGATGGACAGGTTTATCCAGATTTGCATCATCATCTGTGGGTTCTATCATGGGTATAGATTTACCCTTATATCAGGAGGCAACGAATGATGTAAATGACCAGTTTTTGAGAAAACTAAGTGTTTATGCCAAAGGCAAACTGGGTAAATTGGACTATCGTGTTGTACTGACAAATCCACTTTCAATTCAAAAATCTGCAGCATACATTGCTAATCCCACTTCATTCACACAATTATCAAGTGCTGCCAGCAATTTCTCTACAGCGACACCAAAATTGCAAACACAAGCATATATGCAGTACCAGTTTTTTGATCAGGAATCCAATCAGTTGCCCTATAGTGTGGGTACTTATTTAGGCAGCAAAAGAGTATTCAACATAGGGGCGGGATTTATTTATCAACCCGAAGCCATGGCCAGAATAGCAGACAATGGTGTAGACACGATGAAATCTGCCATGAGGTTGTTATCAATTGATGCTTATTATGATGCTCCTCTTGATAAAAGCAAAGGGACGGCAATAAGTGCTTACGCATCTTTTTCAGACTATGATTTTGGCAAAAACTATGTACGTGTTACTGCTCCATTAAACCCGGTTAATGGCGATAACAATCCCAATATTTTGAATGGTTCAGGTAATGGGGCTCCACTATATGGAACGGGGCAGAATTTGTATGCGCAACTGGGCTATAAAATGAAGAACAATTTATTGGGTGACGCGGGAACATTGATGCCATATGCCAGTGTTCAATATTCACAGTTTCAGAAACTCAAAGATCCAATGTTGTATTATGATTGTGGCGTGAATTTGTTGCTTTCAGGACACAACTCGAAATTAACCCTTGCTTTCCAAAACAGGCCTGTATTTGTACGAAATCCGGCAAATGAATACCATGTAACAGAACGAAAAACGGCATTGCTTATGCAATATCAAGTTTCATTTTAATCATCAAATTCTTACAAGGGATTTTAAAAATCAAAAGCTATGGAAAGAACAACATCAGTATTTGATGAACGTGAACTATTGCGCGAACTCAAGCATTATCTGCCGGCACAGGCACCGTTAAAAGATTTTATTCATCATAATTCTTTACACGCATTTCAGGAAAAACCATTTTTTGAAGCATTGAAAAGTGCATCAGACATATTTGGCTACAAGACTTTTCTATCTTTAGGTGAATTCCGCTCACTTCATCAAAAAGGAAGAATAAATGACCATATTCTAAATCGTATTCTGGAGGATTCTGTAGGAAAAAATCTGACAGAAAGCTGGAAACACAAATTAACTCAGGAAAGCTACGACGAAAATATTCAGCCAAATATTGGTTTACTTCGGGCGTTTTGGAAAAAGAAGCTAGGTATTGATCTGGAATCATTTGTGCAACCACTTTTATTCCGAATACTCTGCAGCTATCTGGATCAAGGCATTGCCATATGGGAGTTCCCTTTACATAAAGATGGATTTCTTGCTACCATCAGACAAATTGAAGAAAACAGTTCAAGCAGTTTTTTCAAAGGGAAGAAAGCCAAGGAGCTTTTATTCAATGAAAACACCTCAATTACTCTATTGCTTAAATTGATTGTTGGTGAAGAAAGCTATTTTGAGCAGTATATTTTCGACCAGCAATTCTCGCATCAAGGCTGGTCTGGCATGGTATCTGTAGTAGAAGACATGCCAGAGACTTTGCTTGTTACCAAGAAAATAAGCCTTCGGGAAATCATCATTTTCGAACTGCTGTTAGAAATTGATACTCTGGATGACAGGTTTAAAGGAAAATGGAAACCTCTTTGCGAATTAGTTGATAATGTACCGGAAGCACTGTTCAATAAACGTGCCCAAAGTGAGCTGGATACTGTATTGATGCTTTGGCAACAAGCATTTGAATGGAGTTTCTATGATCAGGTACTAACCGGGATTCAAAGTGAGAAAGTAGTAAATCATACAATTGAGCAAAAGAGCTTTCAGGCAGCTTTTTGTATTGATGACAGAGAATGCTCACTTAGGCGATACATAGAGTCTTTTGACCTTAATGCTGAAACCTATGGTACGCCCGGTTTTTTTGGAGTGGAATTTTACTTTCAACCAGAGGGAGGAAAATTCACCACTAAAGTATGCCCAGGCCCGATAACTCCAAAATATTTAATCAAGGAAAGTGGTGCTGGCAACAGACCCAAAAAGGACATTCATTTTTCAAAGCATTCTCACAACTTTATCTTTGGTTGGTTTCTTACCCAAACAATTGGTTTTTGGTCGGCCTTCAAATTGTTGATTAATATTTTCAAACCAACAATGAGTCCTGCTACAGCATCGTCATTAAAGCATATGGACAAGAATGCTTCGCTGGTTATCGAAAATAAAGACCTGAATCATAAAGAGCATAATCTGCAAGTTGGTTTTACAATAGAAGAAATGGCTGTCCGTGTAGAGAATGTGCTGAAAAGCATTGGATTGATAGGAGATTTTGCTCCCATTATTTATATAGTTGGGCATGGAGCCAGCAGCACCAATAATCCTCACTATGCTGCTTACGATTGTGGAGCTTGTTCTGGGAGAGCCGGTTCAGTTAATGCCCGAGTATTTTCTTTTATGGCTAATCATAAAGCTGTGAGGGAAATTTTAGCAGGGAAAGAAATACACATTCCTGCAAAGACACAATTTGTCGGAGCAATAAGCGACACCACCAGAGATGAAATTGTATTTTTTGATACAGAAAATCTAATTGCCGAAAATGTGGTGTTACATAAAAAGAACAGCCTTGTTTTCGAAAAGGCTCTTGACTATAATGCAAAAGAGCGCTCCAGAAGATTTGACAGTATAGATTCTAAACAATCTGCGCAGAAAATCCATCAGAAAATTCTCACTCGTTCGGTCTCCTTATTTGAGCCCCGACCAGAGCTAAATCACGCTACGAATGCTATGTGCATTGTAGGAAGAAGGGAACTGTCCAAAGGTGTATTTTTAGACAGACGATCATTTCTGAATTCTTATGACTACAGTATTGACCCGGAAGGCAATTATTTACTAAATATACTAAATGCGGCCACACCGGTTTGTGGTGGTATTAATCTTGAGTATTACTTCTCCAGAGTTGACAATCAAAAACTGGGAGCCGGCACAAAACTGCCTCATAATGTAATGGGACTATTTGGCGTTGCAAATGGTATTGATGGAGACTTAAGACCTGGCCTTCCAAGTCAAATGATTGAAGTACACGACCCGGTCAGACTATTAATGATTGTAGAGCATCTGCCTGAAGTTGTCCTTAATACAATCAAACGAAATCCAGCAACCTACGAATGGTATAGGAATGATTGGATAACATTGGTAGTTGTACATCCGGAGACAAAAGAGATGTATTTGTTTAAAAACGAAAATTTTAAACCCTACTCTACCGTTTCTCAAAAACCGGAAATGGTCAGCAATATCGAAAAGCTTGTAGAATCTCACGAAGAGAATTTTCCGATTTTTCTGATAGAACAACATTAATACTCACCATTCAACATTTAATTCAACTCTTATGAACTGGTCACTTCAATTTTTTATCTGGATTCCTTTACTAGGGTTTCTGATGAGTTTATTATTAAAAAGAACAAATGAAAAGGCACTGTCGTATGTAGCCATTGGCACTGTCGGTTTGCAGCTGTTTCTGGGAATTACTTTTGTAAGCATATGGCTGATAAAAGGACAACCTGGCATCAATTTGAAGGATATCGTCTTGTATCGTAACGAAGATTATGAATTCCTGATTGATTTCTATTTCGATAAAATCACTGCCACTTATTTAATAGTTGGTGCAGTTCTTAGTTTCATGGTCATATTGTATAGTCGATATTATCTGCATCGCGAAGAAGGCTACAAGCGATTTTTCAATACAATACTTTTCTTCTATGCAGGTTTTAATATTACTATTTGCTCAGGTAATTTCGAAACCTTGTTTATTGGTTGGGAAATTCTGGGAATTTCTTCATTCCTATTGATAGCTTTTTACCGTAATCGCTTTTTACCCGTAAAGAATGCGATAAAAGTCTTCTCTGTTTACAGACTTGGTGATATAGGTCTATTGCTCACAATGTGGATGAGCCACCATCTGTGGCACGAGAATATTACCTTTCTCAAACTTAATAATTACACGCTGGTACACGAACATCTGGCCGGTCATAGTTATGTAGGGGTCTTTATTTCGATTATGATATTGGTAGCTGCTGCCGCAAAATCAGCACAATTACCTTTCTCATCCTGGCTGCCGCGTGCTATGGAGGGCCCTACTCCTTCCAGTGCAATTTTTTATGGCTCACTTTCTGTACATATTGGAGCATTCTTATTGTTACGTACATTTCCTTTTTGGGAAAATCAAACAATTGTGCGTGTAATCATCGTATTACTTGGATTAAGTACAATGATTATCGCTACAGGAATTGCCAGAGTACAATCATCGGTAAAAAGTCAGATTGCTTACTCGTCAATTGGTCAGATAGGGATAATTTTTATTGAGATTGCCCTGGGTTTTGAGAATCTTGCACTCTTTCATTTTGCCGGTAACGCCTTTCTGAGAACATATCAGTTACTAGTGTCTCCTTCGGTAGTAAGTTATCTTATTCGTGAGCAATTCTATAATTATTCACCTCACGAAAAAAGCATAGAATCTGGCTTCCCACTAAAGCTTCAGAATACCCTATACATACTTTGTATTAAGGAATGGAATCTGGATGAGTATTTGTATCGCTTAATCTGGAATCCATTAAAAAGGGCAGGAAGAAGATTAACTATTTTACCACCCAAAGCAATTTATATTTTCTTTGTACCCTGCTACCTTATTGGTTTATATGGATTGTATCACAAGGAATTACTAAATCCAACAATACTGGTTTATCTGCCTGTCTTTTTTGCATTTATTGCACTGGCTATGGTATTGCAATCCTTCGCCGAAAAAAGAAACATTATGCATACCTGGTTACTCATTCTGATGAGTCATTTTTGGACAGCCTTGGCTATTGGATATAATGACATTTTTAGTGTTACTCAAATTTACATCTATTTGAGCGGGATTATAGGCAGCGGGGTGATTGGTATCCTTATTATCCGACGAATGAGCCAATTGGAGCCAAATATTGATTTGTCTATGTTTCACGGACATGTTTATGAATATCCTGTAAAGGCATTTGTATTCCTGATTGCCTGCCTGGGTTTAACCGGATTCCCAATTACACCCACTTTTATTGGTGAGGATTTACTGTTCAGCCACATGCATCAAAATCAAATCGTGCTGGCTATTATTGTTTCTCTCTGTTTTGTAATAGATGGATTATCTATTATTCGTGTTTTTGCGAGAGTCTTTTTTGGACCCCATATCAAGACTTATCATGAGGTCGCTTACCGAAGTTCATAGCCCCTACTATTTGTAAATCATAAAGCCGCCTGAAGATGAAAACTTCAGGCGGCTTTATCTATTAAACTTAAAAGTTTACCTCTTTCTAAACTCAAACCATAGTTCATTTTGAGCACGTGGAAGAATTGAGTTTTGGCAAACTTCGATTTGAATCAATTCGAACATCGGACTAAAGAGCGCAATATATTCATTTCTGTTTCCTCCAAATGGGGGACCTTGTTCAAAAATTCTATTGAACAATAAACCAACCAACATTCCATCTGCCTCCAGAAGCTGATGCATTTTTGAAACATATTGCATACGAAAGGTAGGTGGAAGGGCACAAAAAAAAGTCTGCTCAAATATCAAATCATAAACAGACTGATGTTCAAAAAAATCACCCAAAATAATTTATATTGCACTTTGCCCTTGAAATTTCACTTGCAAATTCTCTACCAATGAAGGCGCTATATCTATTAGAGTAATATTGGTAAAGCCCCTTTCTAACAGATATTCCGCCTCATAAGAATTTCCGCAGCCGGGTATTAAAATTCTGAGGTTCTTATCATCAAGTTTGTCAATATACTCTTTAATAGGAGGAGAAACCTTGCCTAAATCCCAACCGGTAGAATTGGTTTTGTATTGAGTATCCCAATAATTCTGATCTAATATTTTTTCACTGGTATTACCAGATTTCAATTTATCCATTTACTCAAATAATTTTTGCAGGTGTTGTTAATTCAACACCTTTGATTGACAAACAAAATCAGTGCGGGGAACATCGGTTTTAGCAATCGCTGAAAACCCTCCCGCTACTTCCGAAAAATTTCTATAACCACGGGCTTGTAGTATTGAAGCAGCAATCATACTGCGGTAACCACCTGCACAGTGCAAAAAGAAATGTTCGTCCGGGTTAATATCTTTAATCCAATCATTAATATAAGCCAGAGGCTTGCTATAAGCATCATTTACATGCTCTGATGCATATTCCGATTCCTTTCTTACATCAATTACTTTACGCTCACCTGCTTTAACCTTTTGGGCAAATTCATCAGCAGAAATTCTGTTGACTTGATCTAATTCCTGACCTGCATTTTTCCATGATTCTATTCCACCATTCAGATGCCCCAGAATATGATCAAATCCTACTCGACTTAATCTGGTAACGGCTTCTTCTTCTTTACCAATATCAGTTATCAGCAAAATTGGCTGTTTCACATCCAC
The DNA here is from genome assembly GCA_040387755.1 of Bacteroidota bacterium. Taxonomy (GTDB): domain Bacteria; phylum Bacteroidota; class Bacteroidia; order Chitinophagales; family Chitinophagaceae; genus Rurimicrobium. The sequence goes on from JAZKDB010000002.1 coordinate 195,962, forward strand.
TATTAATGCCCCAACCCAAGGTGCAAAATCACCATTAAGTCCGATATTGATGGATTGAGGAATAAATCCTTTATAAAAATCTTCTGCACAACGGGTATCTAATATTAGAGCTGTCGTTTCTTCTGCAATAGCTTCAAACTCGGCAGGTGATAATGCCCGCATTCCTTTATTTAATACTGTTTCAAAGCTTTCATACCCATTTTTATTCATGGCCACGTTCATTCCAAAATAACCAGGAGGAGGGGTTAATCCATCAGTAACTGCCTTAATGAAAGCCTCCTTGCTGGGTTGATTCAAGGCATAATTCATTTGTTTTTGATGCCCTAATGTATCTACAGTTTCTTTCATCATATTTTTACCACAGGCACTCCCTGCACCATGAGCAGGATAAACAATTACATCATCTGCAAGTGGCAATATTTTATTCTTCAAACTTTCGTACAGCAAACCTGCAAGTTCTTCCTGAGTCATATTTGCTGCCTTTTGTGCTAAATCAGGCCGACCAACATCGCCAAGAAAAAGTGTGTCACCTGAAAAAATAGCATAATCCTTTCCGTCTTCATCAATCAGCAAAAATGTTGAACTTTCCATTGTATGACCAGGAGTATGCAAAACTTTAATTGTAATATTCCCAACTTTAAAAATTTCATTATCTGCTGCAATGATTGCTTCGAACGAGGGTTGTGCAGTGGGGCCATAAACAATAGCCGCACCCGTTTTCTCACTTAAATCCAGATGCCCGCTTACAAAATCGGCATGAAAATGTGTTTCAAAAATATACTTCAAAAACACCCCGTCTCGCTCTATTCTATCAAGGTAAGGCTTGATTTCGCGCAATGGATCAATAATAGCAGCTTCGCCATTTGATGTTATGTAATAAGCACCTTGTGCCAAACATCCTGTATAAATTTGTTCTATTTGCATGGTAAAATATTTTACTATTAAAATTTTAATTCAAAATTGAATACCCAAAAGTAAACTGGTGATATGAGCTGAAATGTGATTTTTGTTACACAATTTCGTAATCACTATTTTAATAACAGTTCCTTAGCTATAATGTATAAACCCATAATCAGAACAAACCAACCAAAACCAGGCTTGAGCTTTGCTCCGGAAATTTTTTTAGATAATTGAACCCCAATAAGCATACCTGCTATGGCTATTAAAGTTACAGAAATCAACAGAGAATAATCCAATTGTACCTCATTAATAATATCTCCTGCAAATCCAATAAAAGAATTAAGAAAAATAATAAGAAGTGAAGTTCCTATAGCTTGCTTCATGGGCAATGCAGAAAATAATACCAAAGCAGGAATAATAAGAAATCCACCACCGGCACCAAGAAAGCCTGTCACCATACCAACCCCGAAACCTATAATCATCAGTTTAGTTAAACTTTGCTTAGAACCATCTATACTTTTTTCACCAGAACTCTTTATCATCGAAAGCGATGCCAAAATCATCAATACAGCAAAGACCAGCATCAACAGCATACTTTTTGTCAAACTAAAATTTCCAAAGCTGAGGATTTGATCTGGTATTATAGGTAAAATATATTTCCGGACAACTAATAAAGATACCACTGAGGGTAAAGCAAAAGACAAAGCCAGACGAAACTTGAGATTTCCCATTTGATAATGCCTGATTGCACCAAAGAAAGCAGTAGCACCTACAATAAAAAGAGAATAAGTTGTTGCCAGTTGAGGGTTAACTGAAAACAAATAAACCAAAATGGGGACAGCAAGGATAGACCCTCCTGCACCTATAAGTCCAATAGAAATGCCAATTAAAACTGAGAATAAATACCCCAAAATTTCCATAAATCACTTTTAGGAGGCAAAGATGCAAAACATAAGTGCCAAATTATGTAACAAAAAGCACTTTAAAGAAAAAAGCAGCCACGATTTAATCGCGACTGCCTTTTTTGAATCAGTTTACAAATAGAAATTACTTCTTGGTAATTTTCATAACCTGCATTTCTCCATTCTTATCCTGTATTTTAATTAGGTAAAGACCAGAAGTATACGCATTCATATTAATAGAAGTTCCGGAGTTTACTTGTGTGAATTCCTGAATTTTCTTACCCTCATTATTGTAAATTGAGATTTGTGACATTGGTGTACCGTCGCTTGTACTGATAACAACGTTGTCAGTTACAGGATTTGGATGAACCATAATACTGTAGTTTTGATTTTGGTCAAAATTCAATGTTCTAACAAGGCTATATTTAAAGTTGCTTTCCATATCCATAATTTTCAAACGATAGTATTGCATTCCGTTTGTAATGTTGGTATGGACAAAGTCATACTTGTTGCTGATACTACCTTGTGATTTAGCATTCTGTGTATTGATAACAGACCAATCTTTACCGTTTATGCTATGTTGCAAATAGTATTTAACACCAGCTTTTTCAATACCTGTTTCCCATTCAATCAATGCATTCTTTCCTTGCTTTTTAGCAGTGAAATCGAGCAATTCGATAGGAAGCGGAAGTACATCAAACATTGGAATATTTGCTGCAGCTATATTGCTCAGATTTCCGCTGTTATCAATTGTAGAGTACAGGAATGTAATAACCGGGCTATGGTTCCAATATTCAGGAGTGAAAGCCAATTGTGCAATTTGTGCAGGGGTAAGCACCTGACCAGCTGTTACTGGAGTACAACCTGTACTTGGAGCTGTAGTACAAACGCGCAATACACCTTCCTCAATTGTAGGTACAGTAAGAATGGTATAGCTAACAACTGAACCATCTGCGTCTGTTGAAGACAAGGGAAGTAAAGAAGTAGCTGGAGCAACTCTTGACATTGCAGCATTATTGATATTGGTAGATACCGGAGGATTGTTGACTACAGGAATAGTTACAGTAGCTGTATTACTCAAATTACCATCATTATCAATGTTTGTATAATTAAATGTTGAGGTACCTGTAAAATTAGCATTAGGAGTAAACAAAATTGTTGCGGCCTGAGCTGGAGTCAGTACCAGACTGACCGTTACTGCCGTTCCACAACCCGTTGCAGGAGGAGTGGTACAATAAGTAAGTGTACCCTCATTTGCAGGAGTAATACTTGTAACTGTATAGCTGGCGATAGTTCCATCAGGGTCAGTGCCGGTCAACGCTGTAGTTAATGCTGCAGTACCAAGACTACTAATAGGAGCATTGTTATAGCTGTATGCGATTGGTGGTTCACCTGGTGTAACATCAAAGGCTACTACCGGAATTGTAAATGGAGCAGGCTGACTTACTAAGCTATTATTATCTACGGTTGTAAAGTTGAAAATATAATTACCCGTAAATCCGCTGTTCGGAATGAAATTCAAAGTAGCCACTTGTGCAGGAGTTAAACCTGTAATTGGAGCAGCAATTGTAGACAATACACATCCAGGACCTGGAGTTGCACAATATTGCAGTGTACCCTGAGTAGATGGGGGGACAGTAGTGATATTGTAGCTAACAACTGTACCATCATAATCACTTCCGGACAAAGGAGGTAACAAGGTAGGTGTTACAACAGTATTGGCAATAGGAGCAACTTTATCAGGATTAGCCACAGGAGGATTATTCACTATGGGAATCTGATAAGTAGCAGGTGCACTTGTCAATGGAGTTCCATTATCATCAGTTGCAGTATAAGTAAAGCTTGCCGTACCTGTAAAAGTAGCAACAGGATCGAAACTTAAAGTAGCAGCCTGAGCCGGAGTTAATACCAAGGTAGCTGTAACCGGTGTTCCGCAACCAGTTGCAGGTGGAGTGGTACAATAAGATAGTGTACCCTGTGTAACAGTATTAGGCACTGTAGCACCAATAGTATAGCTGGCAACATTACCATCAGGATCAGTACCTAACAAATTCGGAATAGGTGTAGCACCTGCACTACTGTTGATATTTTGTGTAGTAATGTTTGTAGCGACAGGAGGCATATTACCACCAAGACTTGTAAATGGCACAATTGGAATAGTATAAGTACTTGTATTACTTACATTACCATTATTATCTGTAGCGATGTAGTTAAAGATATAATCACCGCTAAATCCAGTTGTAGGATCAATCTCTAAAGTAATAGCCTGAGCAGGAGTCAATACTGTAGTTCCTGATATAGTAGTTATTACACCAGTACAAGGAACATCTCCAGTACTACAATAAGTAAGTACAGCACCTGCACCAGGGATACTGGATACAGTATAGCTTACAACGTTACCATCTTTATCAGCACCTACTAATTCAGGTAAATAAATACGGTCAGTTGTATCAATCAATTGTGCTGTACGAACATTAATCGTAACAGGAGGATTGTTAATTACAGGAATAGCGTAAGTAGCAGTGTTGCTCAACAAACCGTTTGCATCTGTTGCATTGTAGGTAAATGTAGAATTACCTGTAAATGTAGCCGCAGGATCAAAGTAGAGACTTTCTGATTGAGCAGGAGTCAAAGGAGTTGAAGTAGAAACTGCGGTTAACGAACCTAGAGCACAAACTGCTGGAGCGGTAGCACAGTAATAAAGAACACCTTCAGAAGCTGCTGGCAATGTAAGAACAGAGTATGATGCAATAGCAACGTCCGCAGGACTGGAAGCCTGCAACTGAGGTATAGATGTACGACCTACATTATTATTCATCGGCGGAGCAGAGATATTATTTGCAACCGGTGGTATAATCAATGGATCAAACAAGGATAAACTTGCTGAAGCAATATTACCTGTGTTCCCACTATTATCGATAGTAGAATATAAGAAGGTAACAAGTGGCGATGTTGCTGTTGGGTTAGGAGTAAATGCCAACTGACTGATTTGAGCAGGTGTCAATACTTGCCCTGCAGTAACTGGTGTACAACCGGTGCTTGGTGCAGAAGTACAAACCCTTAAAGTACCCTGACTTACTGTAGGAATAGTTAAGATAGTGTAATTAACTACTGTACCATCAGCATCTGTAGAAGCCAAAGGATTAAGGGTAGTTGCACTTGCCGTTTTCTCAATCGGAGCATTAGTAATATTACGCGCAACTGGTGGGTTATTTACGACAGGTATAGTGATAGTAGCGATATTACTTAGATTACCGCTATTATCAGTATTAGAATAAGTGAAAGTTGATGTTCCTGTAAAATTAGCATTAGGTGTAAATAACACTGTTGCAGCCTGTGCAGGAGTTAAACTCAACCCTACCGTAACTGCTGTTCCACAACCCGTAGCAGGAGGTGTGGTACAATAAGTCAATGTTCCTTCATTTGTAGGGGTAATGCTTCTTACCTGATAACTGGCAATTGTGCCATCAGGATCCGTACCTGATAAAGCAGTTGTTAAAGCAGCTGTTCCTAAACTACTGATGGGAGCATTATTATAACTATAAGCAATTGGAGGTTGGCCTGTAGTAACTGGTGCAGCAACAACAGGTATAGTAAATGTCGCTGGCTGACTCACCAGGCTATTGTTATCAACCGTTGTAAAATTGAAAACATAGTCACCAGTGAAAGTACTTACAGGAGTAAAATTCATGGTGGCAATTTGAGCTGGTGTTAAACCAGAAACAGGAACAGTTATCGTTGTCAAAGCACATCCTGGACCTGGAGATACACAATATTGCAAAGTACCCTGACTTGCTGCAGGCACACTGGTAATATTATAAGAAACCACTGTTCCGTCATAATCACTACCAGATAATGGTGGTAATAATGTAGGTGTTACCAAAGTATTGGCAATCGGAGCCACTTTATCAGGGTTTGCAACAGGAGGAGTATTCACTACTGGTATCTGATAAGTAGCAGGAGCACTGGTCAATGGTGTACCATAATTGTCTGTTGCAGTATAGGTAAAACTGGCAGTACCTATGAAACTTGATACCGGATCAAAACTTAATGTGGCTGCCTGGGCAGGAGTCATTACCAAACTGGCAGTTACTGCAGTTCCACAACCTGTAGCAGGGGGTGTAGTACAATAAGACAAAGTACCTTCTGTAACAGTGTTTGGTACAGAAGCACCTATGGTATAACTAACCACTGTACCGTCCGGATCAGTACCTAGTAAGTTAGGTATTGGAGTAGCACTAAGGCTGTTATTAATATTCTGAGAAATAATGTTTGTAGCAACTGGTGGCAAATTACCACCTACCAATAAAGGAGCAACTACAGGGACAGTATAAGTACTGGTGTTACTAGTATTACTGTTATTGTCAGTTGCAATGTAATTAAAGACATAATTACCCGTAAATCCAGGATCTGGATCTAATTTTAAAGTACCCATTTGTGCTGGTGTAAGTACGGTAGAACCAGAAATTGTGGTAACTACACCTGTACAAGGTTCGTCTCCTGTAGTACAATAAGTAAGAACACCCTGAGAAGCAGAAGGTATACTAGAAACGGTATAAGAAGAGATTGTGCCATCAGCATCAGCTCCTATTAAACCTGGAATCAATGTAGCAGCATTGGTATTTGCCATTTGGGCTGCTGTAACATTCTGTGTTACCGGAGGATTATTGTAAACAGGAATGGTATAGGTTGCTGTATTACTAGCAAGACTATTATTATCATGAACATTATAAGTAAATGATGCAGTACCCGTAAATGTAGCGGCCGGATCAAAGAATAAGCTTTTTGATTGGTCATATGTTAATCTCATTCCTGCTGTTACAGGACTGGTAGCACAACCAATACCAGGTGTTACGCAATAATACAATACCCCACTTGCAGGAGCAGGAATAGTTGCAACAAAGAAACTATCAATAGTTATATTAATAGGACTTGAAGCTTGTAATTGAGGAATAGCTGTAATACCAACACTATTATTCATCCTTGGTGCCGCAATGTTATTGGCAACAGGAGGAGGAGGCGTAATACCAAAATTGACATTCGTTTTTGTTTCTGACAATGCAACAGCAATTTTTCCGTCAGGAGTTGCATCCACATTTACACCAGCTACAGTACCAATCTGTTCGCCGCCATATACATAACCTCCAGAAATAATACTTGTTGGTGCCAAAGCAAAAACAGTACCTGCTGTAGGAGAAATCTGAATAGAATAATTACCAAAAGGAATAGAGGTGAAGGAATATGCACCACCAACTATTGGTGTAGTTGCTATAACATAGCCACCTTCATCTAATAAATTAGCGTGAATAGCTACTCCACCCACACTACTGATTGCAGTACCATTTACCAAATTATCTGTCAAACCATTATTATCCTGATATAAATTACCACTTAGGTTAAACGCAGTATTGGCACAGTTAATTACAGTACCAGCCAATGTAAAATTTGTTGTAATACCGTCGGCACTTCCATCAGCGCGAGAGCCACCAACTGTTTGGCCTGCAAAGTAAAATTGGGCAGATGATTTTGAGAAGATGATGGTATGTTGACCAGCAATCTCGAAGTTTGCTGCATCACCGGCAGGAACTGTGGTGGCAGCTGTAGGTGAGGTTACATCAGCTGTTGAGGTAAAACCTAATCTGTTGTTATCATTCGCTCCCCAAAGAGTAACATTACCTAATAAGGTAATAGCTCCCATACTGTAAACACCATTTGCAAATGGATTATTGCTGGAAATTTTTCTGATACCTACCAATGCAAGAGAATCCCAATTTGTATTAACTAAAGTTGTCGTAGCACTACCAATACCTAATACACCATTAGCATTTCTACCCAAACAATATACTTTATTATTTTTTCCTAATATAAATTGTGCTGCTTCAAGAGAGCCTGACTGAATAATCTCTGCCGTACGAGGTCTTACACCTGCTGCTAAAGTCATTAATGCAGCTCTGTTTCTATTGGCTGCAGCTGTACCATCACCAAGGTAAGTATTATCACCCCAAACATAAGCCTGAGTTGCTGTAATCGCAATAGCAGCTGTACCGCCCAAACTCAACTCTACAACACCTGTAAGTGGTGTTGCAACTGCTGTAGTTACCTGATGCCATGCGGTACTTCCTGCAACATCCAAACTAGCAGAACCATCACCATAAATGCGTGGAGAACAAGAACTGGCTGCTCCCGCACGAACCCAAACCTCACCAGTTGTAGTAACTAAAGCAATACCACCACGAGAAGAACGAATAAAGCTGATTTGAGCAGCTGACACTCCACCCGGCAAAGGCAATTCTGCCATTGGGGATACTGATGCGCGATTGCTTAAAATAGTATTGGCACTATAGCCCCAACCCCAGATACCTGCAGTTGTATGCAGCCACATCTGAGTAGCTAAAGCAGATGGAGTAGATGCTACCCCACTTGCTGCAACCCCTTTAGGTGCACCATTATATTCAAATAATGTAAGAGGAGCGGTAACATTAATACCTGGTTCTGCAGAACTTGAGGCTTCACCCCAAAAAGTAACAGAGGGAGTACCATTCATTACTAAAGACCCATGATTTGAAGATGCAAAAATCTCGCTGGCAGTAGGTAAAGGACAACCAACTGCGGGTGATGGAGGACAGACATATTCTTCAGGAGTATTAATACAGTCAAATGATTTACGAGTACCTGTTGCACCTGAACCATCACCCATACTACCTCTGATTTTGTGTCCTATATAACAAAACTTACTGGTACCAGCCTGAAATGCAGCTGTAGTGTGTCCTCCCATTTCAAAATATCCTATTGCCGAATGGTTATAAGAAAAGTTAGGTGGAATACGAGGAACTGTATATTGAGCACTATCCAATAGTGGAGGAGTGGTCAAAGATGATAGTGTATCACCTCCTACCATATCAGAGTTATTATTCCCCCAAAGATATAAATTACCTGACGAGGTAAGTGCGCCCACAGAATATGCAAATGTCGTAACCCCTTGCCAGGCATTATTTGAACCGATTAACACCACATTATCCAAAGTACCTGTACCTCCTGGACCCAATACTGCAACCCAACTGGTAGCATCAGTAGTTGTACCCTGCCCCAGATTACCCGAATTATTTTCACCCACAGCGTACATCTTGGCATCATTACCCAAAATATATTGCGCTGCATTTTCACCAGAATTGTGCGAACTAATGTTTACATCAGTAGCGGTTACACCAGTAGGATTATTCATTAATGTAGCAAAAGCGAAAGTGTTTGCAGCACTACCATCTGCAAGAAAAACGGCGTTACCCCATACATATATATTTCCACCTGAAGTCAAGGCCATCATACCACGTCCAGACATAGACACTCTGATTACGTTGGTTAATGGAGTAGCGACGGCTGTCAAAACTTGATGCCAGGCAGTTGAGCCTGCCCCATCTAAAGAAGTAGAACCATCACCATAAATCTGTCCGGGACCACCTGCTCCGTTACCTTTACGCACATATAAGGCACCTGCATTGGTAACAAGGCAAAGACCACCAGCAGCAGCCTCAATGAAACTTACATCACTGATAGAAACACCACCAGGTAAGGCAATATTGGTAATACCAACCTGGCCAGAACTACCACTAACAATAGTATTAGCACTAACACCCCATCCATAAATACCAACAGTAGAGTGTACATATAATTGGTGGGTACCAGCACCAGTACTACCTCCGGCAACAGACAAGGCTACTGCAGATGCGCCACCGTAATTCGATTTTGCCAATGTAACAGGAGTCAAAATATCGTCAGTTCCATCAATGTCTGCTTCATCACCCCAATAACGAACAACACTATCATAAGAAATGAGAACCGAGCTATGGAAGCTGGAAGCCATTGTCTTTCGGGCAACGAGGGCGGGACACTGTGCGTCTACCGTTTGAATTAAAAAAACTGATAAAAGAAGGAATAAAATTTTCTTCATTACTGTAGAAATTGTGTGAGTTTTAAATTTATATATTGTTGATTATATTAATTTTAAGTCATGCTTTGCTTTTACATGATCCAAATTTTGATATTTCCAAAGTTTAATTCTGTTTACAATTGCACTATTGTCTTCATTTAGATCAGTTTCGCTTAACGAGAAAGAGTTTATCGCTAATTCAATAACCTTCAATCGCTCATTAAGCGGTAATTTTATTAAGTCATTTAATAGATATTGCATAAAATTAATATTTTAAATTATTTGTTTTTTAATTCAACTAGTTTATGGGTACACTGATCTAAAACTTATAATCACATCAAAAATCATTCCGAAAATTTGTGAAATGCACTTTTAAATTTGTGAAATGCAGTTTTAAATTTGCGAAATGCACATGTTGTAAAAATATTGTCACATAAATTTGCTGGTTTTAAGTATGTTATAATAAAGAATAATAGCTGATTATTTCAGGTAAAAAAACAAATATTTGCAAACATATATATTGCAATACAATAAGCTATAGGAAAAAAGCCAAAGAATCTGGCTCAACTATTCCTTAAGGAATAGGAAACAGAACACATAACAATTGGATAGTTTCAAAACATTAGCTATACTTAATAAATATTGGTTTCGCAAAATTGTATTAAATATAATTTTTTAGCAATACTCCTTTATTAGTATTTATTTGCTAAAGAGCAGTGTAAATTTGTAAAATGACCAAAATAATTTGCAAACCGACCCTAGTAGTCAAACCTCTCAGCCATAAAATGTGGTAAAAGGAGGATAAAGGATAAGGTATTTACCTATGTGTTTTATGCAATTAATTTAAAATTATATAACAATAAGAATATAAAAAGCTGTGGAAATAATAAAAAAAATCGCTTCATTTACCGCATGAATAAGGCTTTCATTTCTATACTGTTTCTCTTGCTTTGTTCCTGCAAAAGAGATCCAAATCACAAAGAACCCGACAGCAAATCAGATTCTTTAAGAATTGCCTCGTTGAACAATATCGCTTTCGAACTTCAGTATAGAAACCTTGACAGTGCATTGAACATCTATTCAGAAATAGCTACATTATCCCGTAATAGTCATTCAGTAAAAGTCATGATGAACTACTATAAAACGATGTCTGCGTTTTATGGAATACGATTAAAAGATTTTGATAAGTCAAAAAAATATCTGGATAGTGTATGGATTTTAGCTAATAGCGGCGGGAATGATTCATTAAAGTATCTGGCCTATTTTGTTGAAGCACGTTACTATCTTGCCATTGATAATATAATCCTGGCTAGCAATAGTTTCCTAAAATCAATTAAGTCACAAAGAAAGTCTGTAGATTCTCTTATCTTATTCGTAACCTACTCTGACTTAGCAAAAATATACTTTCTGCAAAAGGATTATGAAAAGGCCGTAGCATACTACAAACCATTGATGGCTTATGATGAACGTATGCGAGACACGGCAAGCATGATAAAAAACTATCTCAATCTTTACTCTTATACATCACATTCAAAAAACAAGGAAAAGGCTATTGAATACTTATATAAGGCTAAATATTTAACTGACATCACCCGTTATAAATCGCTGCATCATATTCTGCTTTTCAATTTTTCAATTTATCATTCTTTAAAAGGGGATTTTGATAGTGCATTATTCTATGTGGATGATGCAATAAAAGAACAGAATTCAAAGAAGGTCTCTCCAGAAAATTCAATTAAATTTTTAATCCTAAAAACTCAACTATTAACTGATTTAAAAAGATTTGAAGATGCAGAAAAAACCTTAAAAGAGGTGACTCAAAATATTCAATTACAACAAATTGAACTAGTTGATCAATCCAATTATTACGAATCTATGTGCTCATTATTCAAAGCCGAAAAAAAATATAGTGAAGCATTGGAAGCATTAGAAAAACAAAACGAAATACAAAAAAAAATCAATATTAATACAAAAGATGAGCAATTATTAAATCACGAAAAAGCATTAATAAGACTTTCATCTGAAAAGACTATCATTGCCAAAAACAATCAAATCACCCGACAGAGACTTTATTCAATTATACTGCTTGTAACATGTATTCTGCTCAGCATTATAGCTTTTTTATTTTACCAGCATTTAAGAAAAATAAAGAAAATTGAATTATTGAAGTGGAATCAAATACAGAAAGAGAAGGAACTTGAAAATGAAAAATTGTTGGTACAATATCAGATTGAAGAAAGGAATAGGATTTCACAGGAAATGCATGATGATCTGGGCAGTACCCTAACTACTATTTCTATTGCAGTAGAGCTTTTTAATCTTTACCCCAATAACCAATTGCCAATACAAATAATCAACCAATCAACAATAGAGCTGAGTAACAAAATAAACGATATAGTATGGAGTCTAAATGTACACAATGATACTTTGCAGAGTTTAATTGCTTACTTCAGAAAATTTGCAAGGATTTTTTTGACTGACGCAGGAATAAAACTAACTTGGGAGCAAAGAGCATTTGATGACGGAAGAAACGTGGTGGGTTATGTAAGGCGAGGTATATTTCTAACTCTTAAAGAGACACTTAATAATGTTGTAAAACACTCAAAAGCGACAGAAGTAAGTATAGTAATAGTATACGAAAATCAGAACTTGAATATTGCAATTAAGGATAATGGTGTAGGTTTAGATGAAGAGGCAAACAGACTGTACGGAAATGAAGGAAATGGATTGAATAATATACGCAAAGGAATCTCAAAACTAAATGGAAGTGTAGAAATTCAAAAGAATAACGGGACAATGATAATATTCTCTATCCCAATTTGATTGTTTAGATAATTTTAAAATAGCAAAATGATAAATGTAGTAATCGTAGAAGACCTTCCTATTCACCAATTATATTTTAAGACGATTATCGATCAGGATGAACAACTGTGCTGCTTAGATGTCTTTGACAATGGCAGAGATGCAATTGCAAACATTCCTAGTTTAAATCCGCATGTTGTATTGATTGATTTGGGATTAAATGACATAAATGGCATAGAATGTATTGCTCAGTTATCCAAAATTTGTCCTGATATAAAATTTATGGTCTGTACTGTTCACGACGAAGATGAAAATGTTTTTGAGGCATTAAAATCAGGCGCCAACTCTTATATACTAAAAAAGAGTAAACCTTATCAAATAATTGATGCAATTGTTGAAATGCATGAAGGTGGGTCTCCAATCAGCAGTGACATTGCAAGAAAAGTATTGAACCAATTGCCCAAAATAAAGGCAGAATCAATCGACACGTCGTATCATATCACACCAAGAGAAAAAGAAATACTCAATCTTCTGTCAAGAGGGTTATCATATCAGGAAGCGGCAGATGAACTTTATATAAGTGTCAAAACCCTAAAAAAACACACCTACAATATCTATCAAAAATTAAATGCCGGGAATAGAACGGAAGCTTTAAACAGATTTTTTGGTAGTAAAGCAGAGAAATAAAATATCCGGCTATGGTTTTACACCATTCATTTTTTCCTGCTTTTCCCGTAGTATCCTTTTCTTAGAATGAAGGAACTCATAGAGATTGTCAAAACTTTTACGTACCGTAAGCCCCACTCCCTGACGGGCAATATTATATCCATAAAACAAGTCGTAATTACTGGCACGAAACCCAACTAAACTTACCCCACCATCTGAAGTAAGCAAATATTGAGCTCTAAAATCCCCTGCCAAATTAAAACTGCTTGCGCTTTGATTGGTAGTAGTAGGTCTTCCCCAATCATAAGCACTTCCTACCTGCAAGCTTAAGCGATCATCAAAATAATTTTTTTGGAGACCAAATTTTAATTGATTGCGACTATCTGCAGAAGATACTACCCCACCTGTGCCAGTAGTGTTTGCCTCCTGGCCGAAACTCTTGTACTGAACCATTACCTGTAGCTTTTGATCTCCCAACAATTTGTTGAGTGCCGAAGTAAGCAAAGGAGATGCCTGAGAGGCTATGGTTTCTCCCAATGTATTTTTCGCACCTGTTACAGCCAAAGTATTGGTAATACCCTGCGAAGGAATAAATGAGCCCAAAAACAATAATGAACTTACCTGATTGGTCAATGCTGTCTTATCACTTGTATTAATTCGGTTCAATTCGGCAAAAGCAGGTGTACCCATTGACCGCTTCTCTGGCAGCTCAATTTCATAAGACAAATCGGGACTGGCCAAGGTGCCTCGCATCCTCAATTGAACATTCACAATTTGTGTAGTCTTTGCATCCTTTATTTCAGTTTCTGAAAGCAATTGAGCTTTGTTTTGGTCTAACAAATCGTAAAGCCGCCCCGTGGTAGGATAAGTAGCAAATACATTTAAACGAGTATTGGCAATATTTCCATTAAATGCTATAGAACTACCGGAATTAATATTAAAAGTCTTTGAAAGTACCTGACGGAAAGTGAAGGTATAGCTACCCTTTTCAATATTATAATTTCCAAACATCGAATAATCTTCATTTGCTGGGACGTTAATACTTAAATTTCCATTTCCGGTTGCATTAATCTGATCTCCGGTATTGGGGTCCAAAACCAAAGTGACATCCATTAGCGAATTGAGCACAGCAGAAATTTTGACACTAAGTCTGTCTTTGACCTTAGTAATTTTATTGGTTGGCTCAACATCGTATGATTTAAATGAAATATACGTATTAGTGCTATAATCCCCTGCCGAGTTATATGGCAAGTATAAACTTGATTTTTTAGTAGGAGTAGCATTAATGCTCATATTCATATCAGAGATAAAGCCATTAATACTAAAATCTGTTTTGGCAATCACGTGTCCATAAAAAAGGTCGTTTTCATAATCTCGTAAATTAACAACCTCAAACTGATCCGTTTTTAAACGGATATTCATTTGAGGATTACTTAAATTAGCAAAACGTACGGTTCCTGTGGCAAGTGCTTTATTCTTGTAAACATCAAACAACTCAATGTTATTAAGGGTAGCTGTTTGATTTTCTAAACTAATTCTGCCCAAAGGTATTGTGTACAAAGTACCCGTATAATCAACTTTTGCAGCCACATTACGCAAAATAAGTTCTCCATTCAGATTTGGCTTTTCAATCAAACCTTTAATGCTTACAGATCCATCTAGTATACCACCAATACTACTGGTATATCCTTTTAAAAAGGGCTCCAGAAACTTCAATGGGAAATTTGAGATGAATATCTGACCATCTAACTGTTCCTCTGATTTTGTATCCAGAGATATATTTCCCACTGTAGTCATTGAAAATTTGTCATTAAAAATACCGCTTGAGTTTTCCATTACAATTAATGATTTCCCCATATCATAGGAACCTTTAATCCTGACCAAACCAACTGTATCACCTAGTACTTTTACACCAACTGCTTCGAGATTGCTTGTCACCAATGGTTGAGTAAACAGGTTTTCAATCAGTATATCGCCATTCACTCTTCCATCAAGATTATATGATGCTGCCGGGGTCAAACTGGCCAATTGACCGATATCAATATTGGTTGCCTTTATTACCATTGGCTGACCAATCCTAGATTGATCGGTATTTACAAGTAATTTTTGCAAACCTGAATTAAAACTTAATTGATCAACCAACAAGTAATTTCGGGCATACACTATTTTATTTCCAGAAAGAATTTCCCATTTTTCATTGTTGAGATATAATTCTGAAGGAAGAAAATGAGCAAACAATGTGTCATTCTTTGCAAATGCAGAACCACTCAAGGTAGCAGTGCCATATTGCTGGTCAGATTTGGATGCCAGAGTATAGGTTAAGGTATCATTGGCAACACGGGCGTCAAGTTTTAACGATGTGTTGAGTAAATTATCGCTCAGGATTAAATGCTCAATATTTGTGCTGATATTGAGTTTATTATAATCACCTTCACCAACTAGAACTGTATTAAATATCTTTAATGTACTAATTTTCCCGTACGGAACCTGAGCTTTCAAACTGAGAGTCTTGTTAATTGTATTCAAATTACCTACAAGAGAAGAACTGTCAAATCCACTGGATAGAGTAAAGGCATTAATTAAATCAGAAACCTGACGGGTATTAATGCGAAAATTAATATCCTGATCCGCTGCTACCTTACCGGTACTTTTTATGTAGTTGGGTAAATACCTGCTTAAGTAATATTGCATAGAATTAGGTATTTCACTCAATAAAAACCTGCCTTTAATTTCAGCACTAAGTAAATTACTTTCTATGTCAATATGCTTTTCATTAGCATCCATATAAGACCTGATATTGATAGAGTCTAAATCCATCCTTTTTGTCTTTCTCTGCAAATTAATATTATACAGCTTTGCTGTACCTATAAAATCATCAATTGATTTGCCGGAACAATTCAAATCAAAATCTCCGGATAAGGTAACGGGCACATCAGAAAAGTGTAATGCTTGCAAATCACTTTTAAGCAAATTGGCAGTTGCATTAATTACAATGTCCTTTTGACTCAAATCGATACTGCCATAAAATCCAAGAGCAATATTTGAATCATCGAGTAATAACTGGCCGTCAAACTTATTTTTATCAAACACTCCGTCAGCAATGATATTCTTGTAAGTATAGCCGTTAAATGTAAATGACTCAAAAGTTGATTTAGCTTTGATATGAAAACCAGACATATCAAAACTTGCACCTTCCAGTTTGGCATTGAAAGTTGTTACTCCTAAACTAGTTTGATTAAATAATCGTCCAACATTAAAAGATTGTGACGAAATGCTTCCGGAATAAGTAGGCTTCTGTCTTTCCGGAATCTTCATTTTAATATCTGCTATAACAGAACCAAGATTAGTTTTAACCTGACCCTGAGCCATAAAATCAGTCAATAAGCCTTTAAAACTTCCTTTAAAATAAACAAAGTCAAGAGTCTTAAGATTGAGATTTGGATTACGTTGCAATTCAGGTGCATATCTGAGGATTGAATTGCCGGTCGTAAAAATTTCGCCGCTCATAAATTCAAAAACACTGACATCAACATCGGGCAAACCTTTAATAGCCAAATTACCCTTTATAGTACTAAAACCATCACTGACATTTATTTTCGAACGTAAATCATCTACCGTACCACTTGCTTCGCCCGAAAACTTGGTGATACCCAAAGGCAATTTTCTTAGCTGTGGAGCAAAATATGCAACATCCCGGGCATCAACTTTAGATTCCTTTAAATGCGCCACCATCTTCACTTTAGCAATGTAATCATTGAAGTCAGGAAAGCGATCATAATGCATGGCATAATAATCACTTACAGTACTGTTATTGGTTTTCAAGTAAAGATCTCTGCATATAGAGGCACGTGGAGAAACACTTACCACACTTTGAAGCTCTTTAACTTCAAAGCCGCTTCTTTCCTTTGCATTAAAATGGTCGACACGAGCCCGCAAGGTATCCCCTACTATTCTCAAATCATTGATCTCAGTATTCAGTTCCTTTACTTCTATATATTCCGGATCAAATTCATTCAGATAAGGCTGAGTCTCTTTATTGATAAAAGCAAAATGAATGTCATTAAATCTTACTGTAGCAATATTTACTTTCCAGTTATCCGGATTAAAAGCCGTAGTGTCAATTACCGTGGCTTTTTTAGGAGAGGGCGGCTTTCCGCCCTCATAATCACGTAATCTTACAGATGAGCTACCTAGCTTGATGTTCGATACAATTATTTTTTTCTTTTTAAAATCGATGTCATCAATATTGGTCACAAAATTGCCAAAATCCAAATCATAATCATATCCGGCCCAGGCATCATCCATATGGAAACGGACGTTATCAAAGAGTAGTTTTTCAAGATCTATTTCAAACTCCTGCTTCGTATCACTTTTCTTTGTGGGAGAATCTGATGAAAAAGCGTCTTCAATAAAAGCATAATTCCATTTATTTGAATTTCGGCCCCGGTAAAGATGGATGTAAGCATTTGTAAGACCAACATAGTGAATAACGGGCACGGTGCTTTTCATGAAAAACCAGTCAGTAATACGTACTTGTGCTTTACCAATATAAGCAAGAGTATCTTTTTGCTGATCCTCAATATAAAGACCTTCAACCGTTACATGATTCAGCAGCTCAATACGAACATTGCGTATATCGACCTTTGTTTTAAGTTTATCTGAAAGGATGTTTGCAGCTCTTTGTGCCAGATAAGTCTGAACCGAGTTCAAATTAATCAGTACCAATAGCAAGATGAGTAGAGCTATCAGTGACAGAAAAATATTTCGAAATATTTTAAGGAATCGTTTCACAAGTAAGGCCACAAATATATGTTCTATGTACTAATTCTTCTGTATATCAAAGCTTAAAATTTGAATCCACAGATTGAATGAGCTACTTATAAAAAAAAGCAGCCCCGGTAAATAATCCCGAGGCCAGCTTGTTTTTGTAAAAAATTAAAAACCAATATTAATATTCACTCTTGGTCTGCCTACATAAACTCGGGGAGGAGGAGGGCAATAAACCGGTTGCTGATAAACCACTACAGGCACTTGCTGGCAGTAATTTGCCGGACGGCGATAAACCCTGCGATTTCCATAACCATTACCGCATCTGTCTCTTCGATAACCATTGTTGTTGTTATAGCCACCATTATTGCAATTACCGCCGTTACCATTGTTATAGTAACCATTGTTGTTATTGCAATTTCCACCATTACCATTATTATAGCCATTGTTACCGTTATAGCCACCGCCACCATTGTGTCTATTGTAACGGCCATGGTTTTGCGCATTCGCAAATGTTGCTACTCCCATCATCAGGGCAAAAGCAGCTAAGAAGAATTTACTTTTCATAATTGTAGTTTTTTATCTGTGTGAGGAATAATATTTTCTAAATACACAGCTAAGACTACAAGAACAAAAGGAGGTTTAATTGGGATAAAAAAAATTACAACAACTGCCTGATCAATTCTTCCTGGCTCACGCCTTCGGCTTCGGCTTTGTAATTGCGCACTACCCTATGCCGCAATACAGATAAGGCCATTGCTTTGACATCTTCAATATCGGGCGAGTATTTGCCTTTTAATAAAGCATAGCATTTTGCCGCCAATACTAAATATTGAGAAGCCCTCGGTCCGGCACCATAAGCAATGTATTGTTTAGTGACAGTAGGCGAATTATCGTTGGATGGTCTTGTTTTTTGGGCTAAAGAAACTGCATATTCCAACACATTGTCTGCAACCGGCACACGGCGCACCAATTCCTGAAAAGCAGCAATTGTAGCAGCATCCATCACTTTACTCACAGTGGCGTTTATAGCTCCGGTGGTATTTTTTACAATATTCTTTTCTTCTTCAAAGGAGGGGTAATCCAAGTGAATCATAAACATAAAACGATCCAGCTGAGCCTCTGGTAGCGGATAAGTACCTTCCTGTTCAATAGGATTTTGCGTTGCCAATACAAAGAAAGGACTGGGTAATTTGTATAAAACCCCACCTGCGGTTACATTCTTCTCCTGCATCGCCTCAAGGAGGGCTGCCTGCGTTTTGGGTGGTGTACGGTTAATTTCATCTGCCAAAATAATGTTGGCGAACAAAGGACCTTTTACAAACTTAAAATTGCGTTGCTCATCCAGTATTTCGGCACCTACAATATCGCTCGGCATCAAATCGGGTGTAAACTGGATACGCTTAAAAGACAAATCCATTACATCGGCAACAGTTTTAATCAATAAGGTTTTTGCCAGACCCGGTACGCCTACCAAAAGGCTGTGCCCGTTGCAGAGCATCGAAATAATTAACTGGTCCACCACATCGTGTTGTCCGACAATTACTGCGCCAATGGCTTTTTTCAATGCTTCAAATTGTACCTTTAGTGCCTGAGCAGCTTCAACATCTGATGAATATATTGACATAGAATAGGAATCGTTTATTTTAGGATGCGTAAGGTCTGTTTTTTTAAGTACACAAACAAAAACTTTTAGCAAAATTTATGAAAGACATTGGCTTAAATGAGGCACAGCAGGAAGTAGACAAGTGGATTAAAACTATTGGTGTACGCTATTTCTCAGAATTGACTAATCTGGGTATATTGATGGAAGAGGTAGGTGAGTTATCTCGCATTATGGTACGTCAATATGGCGATCAGTCCTTCAAAAAAAACGAAACGGATAAAAACCTCTCCGATGAAATGGCTGATGTATTATGGGTTTTGATGTGTCTGGCCAACCAAACTGGGGTGGATTTAGCAGATGCTTTTACCAAAAACATGGAAAAGAAAACAATTCGTGATGCCGAACGGCATAAAACCAATGAAAAGTTGAAATAATTATTTTTAACCGAATTATCAATATTTACTAACTAACTAATATAAATGCCTACAGCTATTATTACCGGTGCCACTCAAGGTATTGGAGCCGCTATTGCCAAACAACTGGCTTCAGAAAAGTTTATTTTATGCATTTGTTCGCGCAATGAAAGCGAACTTAAAAATTTTAAAACAGAGCTTGAAGCATTAGGCAGTCCGGAGGTTTTCATAAAAGCAGCAGATTTATCGGATAAAGAAACCGCCAAAAATTTTGCATTATTTGCTCTGAAACAGTTAAAGACCGTTGATATTCTGGTAAATAATGCAGGAGTATTTATTCCAGGCAATTTATGTGATGAGCCCGAAGGCCAATTAGAACAAATGATGCAGGTCAATGTCTATTCGGCCTACGCCATTACCCGAGTTATTGCCCCTGCAATGAAAGAATCAAAAAAAGGACACATTTTTAATATGTGTTCTGTAGCCAGTCTTAAAGCCTATCCCATGGGAGGCTCTTACAGCATCAGCAAATATGCATTGTTAGGTTTTTCAGATAATCTGCGTGAAGAATTAAAAATGAATAATATCAAAGTTACAGCGCTGTGTCTTGGAGCTACCAATAGCCGCTCCTGGCAAGGAAGTGGCGTACCAGTAGAGCGTATTATGCCAGCAGATGATGTGGCCAAAATACTGTGGACAGCCTACAATTTGGCCGAAAGTACTAATTTGGAAACAATTATAATGCGGCCACAATTCGGTGATTTGTAGGCGAATTTTATCAGCTTTAACACAAGCATTTCTTTTTAATAATACCTTTGTCTCAAATTTTTAAACACAAAACAAAAACAATGAAAAAGTCATTACCAGTTATCCTCGTTTTATTAGCCATCATCTTTATTGGTGGTTGCATGTCATGCAATATTCAACGCAGTCTTGTAGGCCTTGACGAAGATGTAAAAGCAAAATGGAGTCAGGTTCAAAACCAATACCAACGTCGTTCGGACCTTATTGGCAATTTGGTAGAAACAGTAAAAGGTGCGGCAAATTTTGAAAAAAGCACTTTGACTGATGTAATTAATGCCCGTGCCAAAGCAACTTCAATTCAAGTAAATGCAGATGATTTATCTCCTGAAAAACTTAAAGAATTTCAAGCTGCACAAGGTCAGTTGACACAAGCTCTTGGCAAATTAATGGTAGTAAATGAGGCTTACCCTGAATTAAAATCAAATATTAACTTCCTTAAATTACAGGACGAATTGGCTGGAACAGAAAACCGCATTGCTGTTGAGCGTAAAAACTACAATGAATCGGTACAGGCCTACAATGTAAAAACAAGACAATTCCCTAATAATATTTTTGCCGGAATGCTTGGTTTCAAAATCCGTGGAACTTTCGAAGCTGATGCTGCTGCTCAAAAAGCTCCAAGCGTTAAATTCTAATTTCAAATCACAAGGGCGCAAAATACTCTTGCCAAAAACGGCTTTGGTGTTTTGCGCTCAATTTATCATATCCGTTTATGTTTTCCTGGTTCCGAAAAAACAAATCCCTGCTTTCGAAAGAGATTCAGGACGCAGTCATTGCTGCTATTGCTTCTTCTGAAAAGAGAAGTAGCGGAGAGATTCGCATCTATGTAGAATCACATTGCAGCTTGGTCAATCCAATTGACCGTTGTGAACAGATTTTTGTACAAATGAAAATGCACGAAACAAAGGAGAGAAATGGCGTATTGCTGTATCTGGCACTTCAGGACCGTCAATTTGCTATTGTTGGCGACCAGGGAATTAATCAAAAAGTAGGTGGTAATCAATATTGGGAATATATAGCAACTCAGCTCAAAGAACATTTTAAAGCAGGCAATATCAAAGAAGGCATCTGTTATTGTATTACAGAAATTGGTCAAAGCCTCACGAAGTATTTTCCTGATAACGGAGCAGAGAATATTAATGAATTACCAGACGAAATTGTATTTGGAAAATGAGGACTTTTATCAATAAATACCTGATTGCATTTTTACTTTTTGTAGGGGCGATGACATCTGTCCTTTCCAATAGTATTGCCGGAGAAAAAGATTTTCCACCCCTGCCAAATCCTCCAAGACTGGTAAGTGACTTGGCAGGATTTATGAGTACTCAGGAGCAGGCTGCACTGGAGCAGAAACTCTTGGCTTATTCAGATTCTACTTCTAATGAAATTGCTATTGTTACTGTACAAAGTATAGGTCAGTATGATATTGCTGACTATACGGTACAACTCTATAACAGATGGAAAATTGGAGGAAAGAAAAACAATAATGGCTTGCTTATACTTGCTGCTAAGGATGAACGTAAGATATGGATTACAAGTGGTTATGGGCT
The DNA here is from genome assembly GCA_040387755.1 of Bacteroidota bacterium. GTDB lineage: Bacteria > Bacteroidota > Bacteroidia > Chitinophagales > Chitinophagaceae > Rurimicrobium. Next base: position 218,296 of record JAZKDB010000002.1, read on the forward strand.
TGAAGGTGCTTTACCGGATGGATTGATCGGGCAAATTATCAGAGATGAAATAGAACCTAACTTTAAGCATGGTGATTTTTATGCCGGATTTGAAGCAGGAACCAATGCATTGATGGACGCGGCTCGTGGAGAATACACTGCCGAGCCTAAAGAGAAAGGCAAGAAAGGTGGTGGTATCGGCACTGCTCTATTTATTTTTATTGTCGTTTTAATTTTCCTTGCCGCATCTCGTGGTGGCGGTGGCGGTGGTGGAGGACTATTAAATAGTGCCGGGTGGATAGCCGCCAGTATGCTCAGCAACCGAAATTCCGGCTCCGGCTGGGGAGGTGGCTCTTCAGGTGGTGGTGGTTTTGGAGGTTTTGGAGGAGGTTCTTCCGGAGGAGGAGGAGCAGGTGGCAGCTGGTAAATAAAATACTATTAAACAAAAGGCACAGATGCAAAGTATTTGTGCCTTTTTCTATGTCCAGTTCTTCGGTTGAAATAGTATATTTGAAATAAGATTCTGAAACAACATTTACAAAAACCATATTGTATGCCCTTACAAAAAACGGTGATTGACAAATACATCAGCAACTTTCCCAAAGAAGTTCAGGCGCAGTTAAATGAGCTGAAAGCAACTATAAAAAAATCTGCACCTGATGCTGAAGAAACCATTAATTATGGGATGCCCACTTTCAAGTTATGGGGCAATCTGGTGCACTTTGCGGGATATAAAAATCATATCGGATTCTACCCTGCCCCATCAGGCATAGTAGCATTTCAAAAAGAACTTTCTGTATTTGTGACATCAAAAGGCGCTATACAATTTCCGATTGGCAAACCATTACCTACATCGTTAATTAGCCAGATAGTACAATTCAGGGTTGCTGAAAACACAGAAAAGAATTCAAAGAAAAATAAGACCAAAACCTGCCCGAATGGACATAAATTTGTAAAAAGCAGCGATTGTCCGGTTTGCCCTATTTGCGAACAGAACAACAAACCAAACATTGGTTTTTTATCTGAATTAGCGGCACCAGCCAGAAGGGCATTGGAAAGCAAAGGCATTTCAACACTCCATCAATTGGCAAAGTATAGTGAACAGGAAATAGCAGCATTGCACGGAATGGGGCCTTCTACCATTAAAAAATTAAAAAATCAATTATCAGAAAACAAGCTATCCTTTAAAAATTAAAGCTCCGTGGAAATCAAACATAAATCAGAAGGAAATAAAGGTCGTTTTTATATTGAAAAGGATAATAAAATAATTGCCGAAATGACATACGTCTGGGCAGGAGATACACGTATTATCATTGATCATACAGAAGTAGATATCAGCCTTAAAGGACAGGGTGTAGGAAAAAAACTGGTAATAGAGGCAGTAAATTTTGCAAGGGAAAAAGGTATTAAAATTATGCCGCTTTGCCCTTTTGCACAAGCCGTTTTTGACAAAGAGAAAGATTTTAGCGACGTACTATTTTAAATAAACCAAACAATGAATATACCCAATCATCACCAAACAGTAATGCCCTACCTCATGCTGACAGGGGCCGCCCATTTTATTGATTTCGCCATAAAGGTATTTGATGCTCAATTACTCAATAAGCGTATGCATGTAAATGGCACAATCATGCATGCCGAAATACAAATCGGAGGATGTACCATTATGCTATCCGAAGCAACAGAACAGTGGAAGCCTCAATTTGCCAATCTGTTTATTTATGTAGACAATGCGGACACCAGATACAATAAAGCGATTAGCAATGGTGCAAAGGAAGTGATGGAATTAAGTAATCAGGATTATGGCCGGACTTGCGGTGTTACAGACCCATTTGGCAATACATGGTGGATTACTTCAATAAATAATCAATAATGAACGATGCACTGAAAGAGTTGCAAATAGCAGAACATAAAGCAGCCACATTATTTGAAGAAATAGAGGCAAGAGGCCTCATAAAGGCTGGTGTCACTGAAAAAGAACTGAACCAAAAGGTCTTTGATCTGGCTTTTGAATTATTTGGCATCCGAAAATTCTGGCACAAGCGCATAGTCCGTTCGGGTAAAAACACCTTACTACCCTATGCCGAAAATCCGGCGGACCTGACGCTGCAGGAAGATGATATTTTATTCTTTGATTTCGGACCGGTATTTGAAGAATGGGAAGCTGATTTTGGACGAACTTATGTATTGGGAAATAATCCTCAAAAGATTAAACTGTCCAAAGATGTGGCAGATGCCTGGGCTGAAGGTAAAGAATACTACGAGGCCAATAAAGCACAACTTAGCGGAGCTGATTTTTACCAGTACACAAAAGACTTGGCCCGAAAATATGGGTGGGAATATGGCAACGAACATTGCGGACATTTAATCGGCAACTTCCCGCACGAGCAAATTGTGGGTGAAGAAATCATCCATTACATCCATCCCGAAAACAACAAATTAATGAGCGAAAAAGATAAAAACGGGAATGAGCGTTTCTGGATTTATGAAATACACTTTATCGACCAAGAGCTTGGTATTGGCGGATTTCATGAGCAATTGTTGAGCTAATTAACCTTTACAAATGCTCCTGTCAGTTTTTTCAATGCAGTTTCCGATTGTTTTAAATTATATCGTGCGTTGACTAAACGGGTAATTGCTGCTTCATAACTGCTCTGGCTTTCCTTGGTCTCCAGAAAATTCCCCAATCCCAAACGCAAACGTTCGGTAGTAATTTGTAAACTTTGCTCGGCCAGTTTTATATTCTCTTCTTCCAGCAACATAATTTCTTTATCGCCCAACCATCGGGTATAAGCTATTTGTGCAGCAGAAAATTGATTGAGTCTGGCTCGTTCTACTTCCAATGCTGCATTAAGGTTCTGCATTTTGGCCACCTTAATCTGATTGTTGGTTCTTAAGCCATTGAACAGATTCCAGCTAAATGTAAAGCCGGTATTATAACCCAGATTTTGATTGAGTAAAGCAAATCCTGCTTCATTTTGCGACCGCCCGAAAAGGTAATTGGAAGTAAGACCTATCGTAGGAAATCGCTGAGATTGTAGCTCTTTAATATTCTGATTGGAAATTAAAACATTTCGGTCTGCATATCTGATGGCTGTATTCATTTTGTCTACCTCAGCCTTTATTTCTTCCATCGATTTTAATCCATCAAAAGTAAAAAAGGTATCGACCGAAAAACGGGTGCTTACATCAGACTTAATCAACACCAAAAGATTGCTTTTATACTCATTCAGCACATACTTCTGAGTAATAAGATTTGATTTCTGTGCATTCAAATCCAGCTTTGCCTGCAGGACTTCAACATTGGAACCACTACCCAAAGCCTTTTTCTTATCTGCGATTTTAATACGCTCTTCAGAAACTCCCATTGCAGCATTAATTCCTTTAATCAGCTGTTCCTGCTTGACAATCTGATAATACAACAAAGTCACCTCTTCAATCGTATTTTCAATTTGCATTTTGAATCCCAATTCACCTTGCTGCGCTAAAAGATTCAAACGCTCTTTTGTAGCAAACATTTTCAAACCGTCAAAAATGGTCCAGCTTAAATAAGCTCCCGCATTCAATGTGCTTGATTTTACATTATCCTGCTTCACTTCCAGTCCACTCGAAAATTTCTGATTCGTGTTATTGGTGGCAAAATTTCCATTGGAAACAATATCCAGCTTGGGCATAAAACCAGCGTTGCCAAAAGTGTTTTGCTTTGCAGCAATTTGTGCATTATTGTCGGCTATTCGTATGTCAAAATTACTTTCGAGCGCCATAGCAACCACTTGCTGATAACTGAGCACAGAAGTGCTTTGAGCAAATATAGTGTATGGTAAAAACAACAAAATATATAGTAAGATTCTATTGAGCATTGTGTTTCTTGTCTTTTGATAAATAACTGTAAATAGCAGGAATGACATAAAGTGTCAGAATCAGAGAAAACATAATTCCACCAACGATAACCACACCCATTCCCATACGGCTTTTGGCACCGGCACCCAATGCCAATGCAATAGGCATTGCACCCAATGCTGTAGCAATACTGGTCATAAGAATGGGGCGTAAACGGGCTGCAGCTGCAGCTTCAATGGCTTCTTTGGTAGCCATTCCCTGTTCTTTTAATTGATTGGCAAATTCTACAATCAAGATACCGTTTTTTGTCACCAGACCTATCAGCATAATGATACCGATTTCACTGAAAATATTCAGTGTCTGATTAAAATACCAAAGAGATAAAACAGCTCCTGCAAGGGCAAGAGGCACTGTAAGCATAATGATAAAGGGATCCACAAAACTTTCAAATTGTGCAGATAAAACCAGATAAATCAACAACAATGCCAATAAAAATGCGAACATTATATTGGAAGAACTTTCTGCAAAATCGCGGGATGCACCTGTCAAAGCTGTTGTGAAACTTTCGTCCAAAACCTTATCAGCAATCTTCTCCATCTCCTGAATACCATCACCCACCGTTTTTCCGGGAGCTAAACCTGCAGATACTGTTGCAGACTGATAACGATTGTAATGATACAATTGTGGCGGAGAACTGGCTTCATTGAAGCTCACAATATTATCCAGCTGAATTAATTCTCCCGCTGCATTTCGCAGATACAAAGATTTAATATCCAGTACTTCATCCCTGTTTTCCCGGGCAAACTGGCCAATTACCTGATACTGCTTGCCATTCATGGTAAAGTAATTAAAACGTTGTCCACTAAGTGCCAATTGCAAAGTCTGTGCAATGTCTGCCACTGATATGCCCAGATTCTTTGCTTTATCCCTATCAATCGCAATGTTGACCTCGGGCTTATTAAACTTCAAATTCACATCTACGCCCTGAAAAACAGGATTCTTATTGGCCTCTTCCAGAAATAAAGGCAATTTTTCTTTTAGCTTCTCAAAATTAGGTGCCTGAAGCACAAACTGAACTGGTAAGCCACCACGACCACCTGCTGATATAGTTTGCTCTTGTATCACAAATAATTTACCTTGAGGAAAATTTCCGGTATTTTTAGAAACATAATTGGCAATTTGTTGCTGACTTCGTTCTCTTTGACTGGCATCTTTTAAGGCTAAACGAATAAAACCCGTATTAACCGCACCAGAACCAGCAAAACCAGGTGCTGTAACTGTAAGTAAAACTCTTTTCTCAGGAATAGAATCCTCAACAAACTGGGTAAATGACTTGACAAAATCATCTGTATACTCGTAAGAAGATCCTTCGGGTGCAGTAATCTGAACACGCATCCAGTTACGGTCTTCTAGGGGAGATAGTTCATTTTTTAAAGTGCTGCCCAATCCTACAATCAAAACAATAGCTCCCAGTAAAATAGCAATAGCCAACCATCTTTTCTTTAAAAAGGACTTCAGAGAAGAGCTGTAACTATCAGTCATATTGACAAAGAAGGGCTCAGTCGCTTCATAGAACTTACTCTTCTTTGGATTCTTCTTCACCATTCGGGCATTGAGCATTGGTGTCAAAGTCAGTGATACAAAAGCAGAAATCAATACAGCACCGGCGATAATCACCCCAAACTCTCTAAATAATCGGCCGACAAAACCTTCCAGAAAAATCACCGGCATAAATACTGCGGCCAACGTAATGGAAGTAGAAATTACAGCGAAGTAAATTTCCTTGGAACCTTTATGAGCCGCTTCTATCGGGCTCATCCCTTCTTCAATCTTCTTGTAAATATTTTCTGTGACGACAATACCATCATCCACCACCAGACCAGTGGCCAACACAATTGCCAGCAAGGTTAATACATTAACGGAGTAGCCCATAATGTACATAATAAAAAAGGCACCAATGAGGGAAACAGGTATATCGATCAGCGGTCGGAAAGCAATCAGCCAATCACGGAAAAAGAGATAGATAATGATGATGACCAAAACAATTGCGATAGCCAGAGTTTCCATTACTTCTGTTATCGATTTCTTGATAAACAGTGTATTATCCAGGGCTATATCTACTTTAAAATCTTTGGGCAAATCCTTTTTAATCTGCTCCAGGCGCTTGTAAAATTCCTCTGAAATCTCCAGATAATTGGCACCAGGTTGAGGAACCAAGGCAAGACCAATCATAGGTGTACCGGATTGACGCAAAATAGTTTCTTCATTTTCTGGTCCTAAAACAGCAGTTCCAATATCCTGAAAACGAATCACCTTGTCGCCATCATTTTTCAAAATTAAGTTATTGAAATCTTCTTCTGTTTTAAGTCTGCCAACAGTATTCAAAGTCAGTTCTGTACTGTTTCCTGCTATTTTGCCTGAAGGCAGTTCTACATTTTCTTTATCCAATGCCAGCCGCACATCCTGAGGCGTCAAACCAAAAGACGAAAGACGAACAGGGTCAAGCCAAAGACGCATGGCGTATTTTTTTTGTCCCCAGATCTGAATGGTACTTACCCCAGGAATCGTTTGAAGTCTTTCTGCCAAAACATTCTCTGCAAAGTCACTGACTTCCAACTGGGTTCGGGTGTCAGACTGCAAAGTGAGCGATACAATAGCGTCAGAATTTGCATCAGATTTAGTAACAGTAGGTAGTCCGTCAATATCCTGCGGTAATTGTCTTACAGCCTGAGAAACCTTATCCCGAACATCATTTGCTGCGGCTTCAAGGTTTGAGCTTAAATTAAACTCTACAGTAATAATACTGGAGCCCTGATTACTGGAGGAGGAAATAGTTCGAACTCCGTCAATACCGTTAATGGCTTTCTCCAAAGGTTCGGTAATCTGTGATTCCACGACATCGGCATTTGCTCCGGCATAATTGGTACGCACAGTAATAATGGGCGGATCAATGGAAGGGAATTCCCTAACCCCCAAAAAAGTATATCCAATTGCGCCAAACAGGATAATGATGATATTCATCACTATGGCAAGCACCGGACGGTTAATACTGGTTGATGATATGTTCATTCGTCTGATTGTCTATTTTTTGAGCTGAATAATTTGTATCGCTGCTTCCGGTTTCAAGGACATAATTCCGGTTGTAATCACCGTATCTCCAACATTCAGTCCACTCAAAATTTCAATTTTAGCATCATTTCGCGTTCCCGTTTCCACCTTTACAGGCACCGCCTTACCCGCTTTGCTCACAAAGACTTTTTTCCCTTTCAATTCCGGAATAACGGCTTCTGTAGGAATCATAATTGAGGAATCATTTTTTGCGGCAACAAGCTCGATTTTTGCGAATGCACCGGGGAATATTGTGGATTTCGCATTGTCATATACTGCTCTGATATTGATATTACGTGTTTGCTGATCAATTCTGGGTTCTATGGCAAAAACTTTCGCTTCGAAAGATTCAGACTTGTTATCAACAGAAAACCTGATTACATCACCTGCACTAATGATAGCAGAATAACGTTCCGGAACAGTAAAATCAATCTTCAATAAATTAGTTTGCTGGATCTTGGCTATAATGTCCTGTCCGCTCACATAACTCCCCTCACTCTTTTGCTTCAAACCTATTTTTCCGTCAAATGGAGCCCTGATTTCTGTTCTGGCTATTTGCGCTTTGGTAAAATCCATGTCCGCATAAATAGTTTGAGACATATTTACAATAGCATCGTACTCTTCCTGACTAACACCATTAATATCCAGCAAACCCTTTATTCTTGATTCGCGCTCTTTGGCCAGTTTAAGTTGTAACTGTAATTTTCTGAGCTGCGCCTGCAAGTCTGCGTCATTTATTTTAGCTAACAAGGCTCCTTTGCGTACAGAACTTCCTTCCTTAAAATAAATCCCGGTCAGCTTGCCGGATACCTCCGGCCGTAATTCTACTTCTTCGTTTGCCGTTACAGAACCCGAAGAGAATATTTTTTGCTCCAGCAATTGAAGACCAACCACATATCCGGACACTTTAACAGATTGTCCTTTTTGCATTCCGCCTTTGGGCGCATCTGTATTTTCCCCTTTAAAGAAAAAAACCTTTATCAATGCCAAAGCAACTATAACTGAAACTATAATGATGATACTTTTGGGCTTCATATTTTCTTATTCGATTTTTTGTAATTGATAAATATTTTTTCAGAAGGAAGGCTGTCTAAATTGTGTTGAATTGTACTGATATTCTTAAATAAAACCTTCTGTTGCTCTTTTGTCAGACCCTTTAATGCAGATTTATTGACTTCATCAATGGCCGCATACAATTCGGGCATTAAGCCGCTGCCTTTTGGTGTTAGCGCTACAAAATACTCCCTTCGGTCGTCAGGGTTCTGTACTTTTTGCACAAAAGATTTTTTGATTAAATAATCTATCATCCTCACCATAGACACCTTATCAATCTTAAGCTTTTCGGCAATGTATTGCTGAGAACATTGAATGGTGCTCTTGTCAATTATAATGAGTATGGAATAATAACGTTCAATTTCGAGATGCTCAATTCTTTTGGCCATCGCGCCAAAATAACTCTTGGCCAATAAGGCAAGAGAACGACCAAAGGGTAAAAATTCACAAATATTGTCTGACATTCTTTCCGATAACTAAACCGAAAGTAGTTAAAAGGCCTAACAGTTAGCACTGCGAACTAATTGATAAAATTGATAGTACTATTGATTTGTATTTGATTTCTGATTGTGTTTCGAAATGTGGTGGTACAGGATTAACTTTGAAGGATGTTATTGGATAATATCTCAGAATTTAAATACTCGCCTCAGTTAAAGGAAAAACTAAATGAATTTGGAACGGTGAAAACCTTTGCGGAAGGAGACATCATCCTGAATGAAAACGCATACATAAGATCCATACCTATTGTACTGAAAGGAAGTATTGGTGTCGTTCGCTCAGAAGATGATGGTCGTGAAATTCTATTATACTACATCAAAGCAGGAGAAAGTTGCATTATGTCGTTTCTGGGAGGAATTCATAACGACACCAGTAAGGTAAAAGCTATTGCTGAAGAGGAGACTGAAATATTATTTATCCCTACCGAAAAAGTCAATCAACTCATCAAAGAGTATCCTCAATGGCTTGATTATATATTCAGGCTATATCACAAGCGATTTGAAGAATTACTGGAAGTTGTCAATGAGGTAGCCTTCAAAAAAATGGACGAACGCTTGCTTAACTTCCTCAAAAGAAAAAGTGAAATAAACGAAACAAAGATAATTAACATTACGCATGAGCATATTGCTAATGAGCTGGGAACCGCACGCGTAGTGATTTCCCGCCTATTAAAGCAATTAGAAGAAGAAGGGCAGGTAAAACTGGGGCGAAATAAAATTATCCTTATGTAACAAAAGTGACCAAATTACTTTGATTGCTTTAAGACATTTGTGGTATCAAATTATTATTTCACATTTAAAGGCAAGCAAATTATGAAAGCAAATATGGGCACAACAGACAAAATGATACGAATCATTGTCGCCATTGTCATTGCAATATTGTATTTCACCCATCAGATTTCAGGAACAGTGGCCATTGGTCTTTTGATTCTTGCGGGGATTTTTATCCTGACAAGCCTCATCAGCTTTTGCCCTTTATATGCACCTTTTGGCATTTCAACCTGTAAAAGAAAATTGAAATAATTCAAAACACGGAATAAACAATATCACTACCGAAATATCGGTAGTGGCGAAGCTATAGACAAGATGAACTACTTACTAAAACACAAACTAACATTAGCAGGCCTGATTATTGGGGCATTAGCCGGATATCTGTATTATAGATTTGTCGGTTGTGAAAGCGGCTCTTGTGCTATCACTTCAAAACCACTAAATAGCACTCTTTATGGTGCTATGATGGGTGGGTTATTCTTTAATATTTTTAAGAAAGAAAAAATTCAATAACATTAAAAACAAAAACAATGAACATCGAACAAGCAATCAAACAAAACCTTGCAACAATCATTGACGTACGAAGTCCCGAAGAATATATGGGCGGGCATGTAGCAGGTTCTATCAACATCCCTTTGCAGGATGTACCCAATCGTGTAGAAGAAATCAAATCTATGCAGGCACCATTAGTGTTATGTTGCGCATCTGGCAACAGAAGCGGACAGGCACATAGATACTTAGCTCAATTAGGCATGGACTGTGTTAATGGAGGTTCTTGGTTGGACGTAAATTATTTACAGGCAAAATAAAAGCAAACAAAAAACATGATCAATACAATCAAAAAACTATTCGGAATGGGTGGACCATCTGTTAATTTAGCAGATTTGGCCAAACAAGGTGCCATCATCCTTGATGTACGCAGCAAAGGTGAATATGCCAGCGGCCATATCAAAGGTTCCATCAACATTTCTGTAGACCAATTGGGTAAAAATTTATCTCAGTTAAAAGATAAAAACAAACCGATAATTACTTGTTGTGCATCTGGTATGCGAAGTGCTTCGGCCAAAAGTTTATTAAAGTCAAATGGCTACACCAACGTGCACAATGGCGGAGGATGGAGTAATCTACAAAGCAAACTCAGATAATGAAACAAACATTGCTTACAGGATGGCATTTTATGCGATTCCTGCGTCTTGGACTGGGCACCTTAATGACCATTCAGTTTTTCCAAACCAGTGATAAACTTGTTGGAGCAATTGGGACATCACTACTTTATCAAGCCTTATTCAACAAAGGTTGCTGTGGATCAAATGGCTGTGCTACCAGCCCCAAAAAAAGTAGCAATAACACTATCGAGGACATCAATTTTGAAGAAGTAAAATAAAAAAATGGAAGCACATTATTATAACGTAGACCTCAAATGGATGACGGACAGAAAAGGCATTATCTATTCGCCGGAACTTAAAGAAGAGATTGAAGTAGCTACCCCACCCCAATTTGCCAAAGGTATTAAAGACATCTGGTCGCCAGAGCATTTATTAACAGCTGCTGTAAATAGTTGTTTCATGACGACTTTTTTGGCCATTGCCGAAAATTCAAGACTGGAATTCAGCAATTTTGAATGTCAGGCCAAAGGAAAACTGGAACAGCTGGAAGGTAAATTTTTAATGACCGAAGTATTGCTTGAAGCTACATTAAAAATCAGCAATGAAGCCGATAAAGAAAAAGCAGAACGGATTTTGCAAAAGTCTGAAGCCGCATGCTTAATTTCGAATTCGATTAGGGCAAAAGTATTTTTACAAACCAATATAATTTTCTGATACAATGGCCGGTAAATTTGGAGACATTATCAATAGCGAGACACCAACATTGGTAGACTTTTTTGCAGAATGGTGCGGACCATGCAAGATGATGAAACCGATTTTGGAAGACTTAAAGAAATCAGTTGGTGACAAAGCAACAATTCTTAAAATTGATGTGGACAAAAATCCACAAATTGCAAACCAATTACAGATTCAAGGAGTACCCACCCTTATTTTATTTAAGAAAGGTGAAATAAAATGGCGAACTTCGGGCGTTGTACCTGCAAAACAATTAGAACAAATTATTAATCAACACATCATTTAATGAAAAGAGTCGTCCTGCTTCCATTATTAGCCATCCTTTTGGTAGTGCAAAGCTGCTCAAACGGTCAGGCACAAAACACAAATCTAAACGCCACAGAATTTGCGGCTAAAATAAAAGAACTGCCCGAAGCAGCTATAATTGATGTACGCACTGCAGGAGAATTTGCGGGAGGACATATTGCCAACGCGCAAAACATTGATTTTAATGGCCCAGATTTTGACCAGAAAATTGCGGGCATCGATAAGTCAAAACCGGTTTTTGTTTATTGCCTTAGTGGAGGAAGAAGCTCGTCTGCAGCGGCCCAAATGCGCGCAGATGGCTTTAAAGAAGTGTATGAAATGAACGGAGGAACATTGAAATGGACAGCTGCCAAATTGCCCTTGACCACCGATAATACAGTTATAAAAGCTAGTGGAATGAGCAGAGCAGATTATGATAAACTACTGAAAAACGATAAAATTGTACTCATTGACTTTTATGCTGAATGGTGTGGGCCCTGCAAAATGATGAAGCCCTTCCTCCACGAAATATCTGATGAAATGAAAGACAAAGTGGTGGTTATAAAAATAGATGCAGACCAAAACCCTGAACTTTGCAAAGACTTATCTATTGAAGCGCTCCCTACCCTTTTTGTATATAAAAAAGGAACGATGAGGTGGCATAATGTCGGATATGCTCCCAAAGAAGAAGTAGTGAAATACTTGAAATAGAAATCAAAACAGTTTGTAAATATGAAGCCCGGAATTTATCCCGGGCTTTTTCTTTGAAATTCACTCCTGATTTTTTTTCCGTTGTAAAATCTTGATTTGAATCCTGAAATCAAAAATTCCCCATCAAAAATCCGCTTATCTTTGCGGCTATGTACCCACTTATTCGTAAAGTATTATTTCGCCGCGACCCGGAAGAAGTACATTATTGGGCCATGGCTAAGCTCCAGGCTGCATACAAAAATCCCCTTTTACGCGCTTTGATGCGTAAAATGTTTACTTACCAAAAACCTTCGCTCGAACGCACACTTTGGGGCATTACATTCCCCAATCCGGTTGGTTTGGCAGCAGGTTTTGATAAAGATGCCCGCTGGATCAATGAATTATCTTGCCTGGGTTTTGGTTTTGTTGAAATCGGCACTGTTACGCCATTAGCTCAACCAGGTAATCCCAAACCACGTTTGTTTCGTCTGCCCGAAGATCAGGGAATTATCAACCGTATGGGCTTTAATAATGAAGGAGCAACTGCAGCGGCTAAGCGCCTTGCACAACCCCATGAGCGCATCATCGTAGGCGGTAATATTGGTAAAAATAAAGACACACCAAACGAAAAAGCTATAGATGATTACGAAAAAGCCTTCGTCGCTTTATACGATGTAGTGGATTATTTTGTAGTCAATGTCAGCAGTCCCAATACTCCCGGATTGCGAGCCTTACAGGATAAAGAACCCTTAACCCGCATACTTAATCGTCTGCAGGATTTGAATAAAACAATGGGTAAAAACCGTCCCATTTTGCTCAAAATAGCTCCGGACCTTACTAATGAGCAGTTGGATGACATCATCAGCCTTGTTGGCGAAACACAGATTCAAGGTGTTGTTGCCACCAATACCACCATCGAAAGAAGCGGGTTGAAAGCTGATGCAAAAACGGTGGAAGCTATTGGTGCTGGTGGCCTGAGTGGCAGACCATTGACCAAACGTTCTACAGAAGTAGTCAGATATCTGCATGAAAAAAGTGGTGGAAGTATTAAAATCATTGCTGCTGGCGGAATATTCACCGCTACCGATGCGCAGGAGAAATTAGATGCAGGTGCTTCTTTGGTACAGGTTTATACCGGCTTTATATACGAAGGACCGGCGATTGCTTCAAATATCTGCAAGGCTTTATAATGAATAATTAAAAATGAATAGTGAATAATGTGGCGAGTATTCACAACTAATTTACCCAATTACCTCCATTAACCATTTAACTCTGCGAATGCGCATCGACATCATATCTGTAGTACCCGATTTACTCAAAAGCCCCTTTGAGCATTCTATTATGAAGCGCGCTCAGGCAAAAGGCCTGTTGGAAGTTGTGGTGCATAACCTCCGGGATTATACCCCCTACAAACATGGACAGGTTGATGATTATCAGTTTGGTGGTGGTGCCGGAATGGTGATGATGCCGGAACCATTGGCTATAGCCATTGAAACTTTACAAAAAGAAAGGAATTATGATGAGGTCATCTTCATGACTCCTGATGGACCAACCTGGAATCAGAAATCAGCTAATACCTTGTCGTTGAAGCAAAACCTGATGATTATTTGCGGACATTATAAAGGAATCGACCAGCGCATCCGCGATCATTTTATCACTATGGAGATTTCAATCGGGGATTATGTGTTGAGTGGAGGTGAACTGGCTGCGGCAATAGTTGTAGATTCAATTGGACGTTTGATACCCGGCGTATTGAATGATGAAACATCAGCCTTATCTGATTCGTTTCAGGATGACTTACTTTCTCATCCTGTTTATACCAGACCTGCAGATTTCAGAGGTTGGGGAATTCCTGAAATACTGATTTGTGGCGACCCAAAGAAAGTAGAGCAATGGAGATATGAGCAAGCATTAAAAAGAACTGAGGAACTAAGACCGGATTTATTGAAAGACAAATAATTACAATTAAGCATTTACTACTTTTTGTTAAAAGAAGATTATTTAAAAAATAATTTTGGCAAATGAGATAAAAATTCTACTTTTGCATTCCTAAAAATAAGTAACAATGGACGCTATAGCTTTCGTACACGAGCAATTGAACGCAAACGCAAATAAATCTTACCCTGCATTTAAATCAGGTGACAATATAACTGTAAACTATAAAATTATTGAAGGCGCAAAAGAGCGTATTCAGTCATTTAAAGGTGATGTAATCAAACGTCAGGGTACAGGTGCAACTCAAACTTTTACCGTTCGTAAAATTTCTGACGGAATAGGTGTTGAGCGTGTATTCCCATTCTACTCTCCAAACATCGAAACAATTGTTTTAAATAAATCTGGTCGTGTTCGTAGAGCCAAATTATACTACCAACGCGAACGTAGCGGTAAAAGTGCTCGTATTCAGGAAAAGAAAAGAGCCGTTCAGGTTAAAGCCAAATAGTTTTAGTCTAATATATTTTGTGTGCAAAGCCGTAAGAATATTTTCTTACGGCTTTACTTATTTACATTTAGCAGCTTATTCTCGGCTAGTTTTCAAGTTTTCATTAACTTTAAGTCCGAAACACCTTAGTCCCAACAACAAACCATGAAAATATCTTGTTTACTGACATTTGCAATTATCATTTCAAGTCTGGAAGGTCTGGCTCAAAAAGACTCCCGCCTTGTAGCGCAATCATCTTACAACTATGACAGTGGGTCATTCTCGTTTGCCGATTCTACAAATTATACCTATACAAGCAGCAAAAGAGGCGGTGATTTAAACTCAAAATACATCTCTTTCGATATTGCAAATGGTTTCAAATACGACAATGCAAGCAGTAGTATCATAAGAGAGAAGCTATCGGTTCAAAATTTCGATTCAAAAGAACATCGAAGTGTTTTAATCACTTCAAATTGGAATAAATCAATTGGCGCATGGGAGAACAACGAAACATCTTATTATTACACGACAATTGATGATAGTATTACTTCTCAAAATGACCAGACATGGAATCAATCTGCGGCAAAATGGGATAACACGATTCAACAAAATTTTACATATGATGCAGCAAAAAACAGAACATCATATCTTTTGAATACTTGGAACAGCACATCTTCCTCATGGGTAGCTTCTGAAAAAATTACCTATACTTACGATGCATCAAACAACCTGTTAAATAAGACTTTTCAATCCTGGGACGCTGCAGGCTCTGCATGGGAGAATGTGTTTTTTGATTCATTTGAATACAATAGCACAGATAAAGTAACCGTATACTACAATCTGGTTTGGGATAAGCCTTCATCAACATGGAAAAGCAATAGAAAACTTGCTCATTTTTATGATGCCAGCGATTATGAAATTGAAAGTATTGAATATGGCTGGAATTCGACTATATCATCGTGGTACAATGTTCAAAGATTTGCTTTCACGAACAATACAAAAGGTCTGTTGCTTGAACACCTGATACAAAATTGGAATTCCACAAGTTCTTCGTGGGAAAATTTCAGAAAAAGACTTTACAGTTATGATGTAAAAGACAATATGCTTAATAATTACTGGCAGAATTGGGACAATACCATTAGTGCATTTGTCAACGGAGAACAGCTCACTTACACATTTGATGCTAATGACAATACTCTTTCTGAAGTAAGCTCTATATGGAACACCAGTACCAATGCCTGGGATAGCCTCCAAAAAGACTCTTATAATTATAATAGCTACAATCAAAATACATTTTACACCTACGAAAGATGGAACAGTTCAGGATTTTGGGAACATGTAAACGGAGATCAAAAATTTCATTATTATTATCAGGAATTTAGCCTTAATCTCAATGAATCGACCACTGCAAGTGGAAACATAAAGCTATTTCCTACACCTGCTTCCGAACAAGTAAATGTAAATCTACAGTGGGAAGTATCTCAAAAAACACTGGTTTGCATTTATGATATTCAGGGAAAAATCATAGCCCAATGGAATACGCCTGAATCGCAAAACTATATTACATCAATCCCTGTTAGTCATTTGACTTCCGGCCAGTATTTCATTGAATGTAAAGGTCAGATTAAAGGGCAGGTTAAAAGAGCATTTCAGGTTATTCACTAAGACAAATTGCGTTCTTTCCAGAGCTTTGAATAAAAGTCTCAAAAGCCATATATTCTTTACCGACAGTTTTGTTGTCTTTACCGACATTGTCCTTCTTGTTGCCTATTTGTATTATTACACTAGTAAAGTCCAGACTACTTTTGTATCATACAAATAAAAACAAACCAAAATGACAATTCAAACACAACAACGAAACAGTAATAACACTTCTGTTTTATTCGGAATTATATTGGCAATTGCCGGAGTTCTTTTTCTTTTGAAGCAATTTAAAGTTATCGAATTCGATTTCCATATATGGCCATTGTTTCTGATAGCAGGTGGTGTAATTAACGGAATGAAAAAAGGCTTCTCCAGACCAACACCTTTGATATTAATCACCGTGGGCATTGCCTTCATGATACCAGATTTTACTGTGGCCGGAGTTTCATCCGACAAACTATTTTGGCCTGTTCTGCTTATCTTTAGTGGCCTCTTTATTGCTTTCAAACCTAAAAAAAAACACAACTACCTGAATGCCGAAAGGGAAAATTTTGCTAAACGCTTTGATTTAAATAATCCTGAAAGCGACTCTGCAAATGCATCCACAAACGAAAACTTCCTCAATATTGAAGCTTATTTTGGTGGTCGTAAAGAAATAATTACGTCAAAGCAGTTCAGTGGATGTACGGCAACAGCCATCTGTGGTGGTGCTGAAATCAATTTAATGCAGGCCGATAATATCAATCAACCAATGGTCATTGACCTGAGAGTTGTTTTTGGTGGCATTGAAATTATTGTCCCTTCACATTGGGAAATCATTAATGAGGTAGATGTATTGTTGGGAGGTATCGAAGATAAACGTAACTTACGAACAGCATCCGACATTGGTGAAACTAAAAAACTATTGTTACGTGGTTCAGTTACTTTTGGTGGATTAGAATTGAAATCATACTAAACCTCTGAAGTAAATTGCTTAAAAGCTTTGTCAAATACGGTCGCTTAATACCCTTGCCTATCCTATTGTTCATTTTTGGGATAGCTACACTACCTTTTTCTTCGGGTATAGATGCAACATGGAAATCTCTCTCCATTGACATTGGAATCCACCTGATTTTAGTAGTAATTGCCAGTTTTTTTCTGGAATGGCGCATTCGCAGATATCCAACAAAAGTATTGGCTACTGCCCATGCAACGCTATTAGCATTTATCAGTGCTATTCTCCTATTTGTCATTGCCGACTTGTTTTTGTGCACGCTAATCTTCAATGACAAAATTTATCTGGCTCACATTGACGATACAGAGTCTATGCGTTTAATTATGTCCTGGTTATGCCTTGGCTGGGTAGCACATATTACTGTCCTTCGCAAGCATCAGGATGATAATCAGAAAGAAATAGAATTACACCAACATGCGGTAATCAGTCTTCGCGAGGCAGAATTATTCAGATTAAGGCAACAACTACAACCTCATTTTCTATATAACAGTCTCAATTCAATTAATGCACTGATTCAGCTTGACCCGGAAAAAGCTCAGGAAATGGTAGGTAAATTATCAGACTTTCTTAGACTGTCGGTAAAGCGAGATGTTGAAGAGTCTATCAATATTCAGGAAGAGCTCAATTACATAGAATCCTATCTGGCCATTGAATCTGTTCGCTTTGGTAACCGGTTAAAAATAGAAAGTGTGCAATCGGGTGAGGATTGGGAAAAGGCCAAAATACCCGCATTTATTTTACAACCCATACTGGAAAATGCCATTAAATTTGGATTGTATGGCAATACTGGCGAGGTAGTCATTAAAATCAATATTAATCTCAGAGACAAACTTCTTCATGTCCATATCGAAAACCCATTTGACGCTACAACACAACCTCCCAGAGGTACGGGCTTTGGACTGGAAGGTATTTCGAGAAGACTCACTATCATTTTTGCCCGTGCAGATTTACTGGAAATCAAAAAACAAGACAATATTTTTTCAACCATTGTAAAAATCCCTCAATAACAATGTATAAAGTAATTGTAATCGACGATGAACCATTAGCAAGATCCCTCATCATCAAATTGCTGCAGTCATATCCGAATTTTGAAGTTGTAGACGAATGTCCTGATGGATTTGAAGCCTTTAAAAGCATTCAAAAACATAATCCTGATTTATTGTTTTTGGATATACAAATGCCACGTATCAATGGCTTTGAATTACTGGAAATGCTGGATAAACCGCCAGCGGTGATTTTTACTACCGCCTTTGATGAATATGCACTGAAAGCTTTTGAAATACATGCAGTTGATTATCTACTCAAACCAGTCACCCGCGAACGTTTTGATAAGGCTATCCAAAAATGTCAGCATCAGGCACTGAGTAATAATATTGAGGCCGTTTCGAATCTTATCGAGGATCAGGTATACGAAGGCTACCAGCATCGTATTGTGGTAAAAGACAGGGGCAATATTCGCATTATACCTGCCGAAGAAATACATTATATCGAAGCGAATGACGATTATGTAAAGATTGTAACGAAGGAAGGTTCTTTCCTCAAAAAGAATACCCTGACCAATATCGAAAAAATCCTCGACCCCAATTTGTTTGTCAGAGTTCATCGCTCTTATCTGATGCCCATCAGTCAACTGCAAAGCATTGAACCTTACGAAAAAAACAGTCATATTGCATTATTGCATTGCGGAATGAAAATCTCTGTAAGCCAGGCCGGTATGACAAGATTGAAGAGTTTATTGCGACTTTAAAGTCCAAATGAAGCTAATCGCTTTAAAAAGAAAAAATTGCGTAGAATATTTTGGAGTTCTTGTGTAAAATTCCCTACATTTGCGCTCCACTCAACACAGTGTTAATTTGGTCGGGTGGCCGAGTGGTTAGGCAGAGCTCTGCAAAAGCTCGTACAGCGGTTCGAACCCGCTCTCGACCTCAAAAAAAGCGACAACAGAAATGTTGTCGCTTTTTTATTTGTCAGAATTTTTCTTTTGTTTTCTGGACTTCTCCATCCATGCATAAATGTGACCAACAACCACACTAAAAGATTTGCCATTAAAGACCCCGGTTTCATCTGCATACTTTGTAGCCACAAAAACTTCAAATTGCTGATTGTTGTCCAGGGTAAAGGTACAATCATACTCTTCCAGAATCTTTCTGAGTTTAATGGTTGATTTCATTGATTACATTAAAGGTTACTCATTAAACAGAAACAATAAAGAATAGAACTAAAAAGAAACTGGAAACACATTGGATAAAACCACAGATTCATCCTGAGAAGTCTGCTTGAGCTGAACAGTATAGCTACCGGAAGCTAATGTAGTTTTAAACACCACATTCAATACTTCGTGATAATAAATCATCGTTTTATTAAGTGATACGAAATCGGCATAGGCTCTGCCGTCCCAATCACATATCGGAGTTCCTGTTGGCTTCAAAAACACTTCGCTGATAAAATCACCTGTTGTTGCATTGCGGATAATGAGTTTTCTTTCCCTTAATCGCATAGATACATTATAAAGGCTCTCCGGACAAACGCTCTCTGTCTCATGTGTGGCAAAAAAACCACTCAAAGTAACTACTCTGCAGGAAGTGGGGTCCGTTGTAAAAGAAGATATATAAATATCCCTGTTGGCAATACTAACATCACCCATTACAGCAAAATTTCTTTCCTTGTAGGACTTATAACCAATTAAAGGCAAATCACCTATGAAACAAGAAAACACCTTGTGATGCATATAAGGGGCGTTAGAAACGACCTCTCTTGGCATGAAAAAATATAATGTAGAATCATCAATGATAGTTGCATCCACACTGAAAACATCAGTTGAATTATCTATTGATGTAAAAGATATCTTGATTGCAGATTCGTTACTAAAACCACCACCATAAATAGTATGCTTTGCACTTTCAATAGAAAAAATCCCGTTATCATTATCGTGCAAATTGGCAGGACCATCAAAGAATTTTTCATAATTGATAAAATAGCTTTTGGTTTTGAAGGAATCTATTGCACTGTATCTGGTTTCTGCTCCTTTACTTAAGGCCACGCGAACATGATACATTGTTTTGGTAGCCAGACCCGAGAGTGGGATATTGTTTTTATCTGTAAAAACCGCATCCTGCCAGGTAGTTTCAAAAGATTTCTTGTATTGAAATTTAGCCACAATATCCTTTTGTCCATGACTTTCAACAAAAGACATTATGGCCTCATTGCCCATTACGCTTAGTTTATAGATTTTCGTTTCGGTTGCGAATCTTTGCAAGTCATCCTGAGTGTTTGGGTTATCCTTTTTACAGGAAATAATGACCATCAGAATGAGTAAGGGAAGGAATTTGAATATTCTTTTCATAGTAAAATTGAGTAAAGCAAATGTACTTATTAACGAACAAAAAAATGCCTCAGCTTTTACTGAGGCATTTTTTGAAATATATCTTTATGGAAATTACCCTAAGTAAACTTTCAAAGCATTACTGTAACGTGCTTTTTGAAGTCTTTTAATAGCGCGCTCTTTAATTTGACGGATACGCTCTTTGGTTAAATCGTACTTCTCGCCTATTTCCTCGATTGATGGTCCGGCTTCGCCTTCAAGGCCAAAGTATGCAGCTAATATCTCAGCTTCGCGGATACTCAATGATTTAAGAATACGGCGAATCTCAGCACGCAAAGAATCTTTCATTACGTCATCATCAGTATCGCTGCTACCTTCCAACAAATCACCCATTGCCACATCTTCTGCTTCGTGTACAGGAGCATCCAATGAAGTATGACGTGTATTGCTGGTAAAAATATTGGTAACTTCTGTTTCGCTCATCTCAAGGATGTTTGCTAATTCTTCAGTAGAAGGCTCGCGCTCATGCTCTTGTTCAAATGCAATAAATGCTTTGTTAGCTTTGTTATAAGTGCCAATTTTATTTTGAGGTAAACGCACCAAACGTCCTTGTTCGGCCAATGCCTGTAAAATAGACTGGCGAATCCACCAAACCGCGTAAGAGATAAATTTAAATCCTTTTGTTTCGTCAAAGCGCTGTGCAGCTTTAATCAATCCAAGATTTCCTTCATTAATCAAATCACTCAAAGAAAGACCCTGATGCTGATATTGTTTAGCTACCGAAACCACAAAACGCAAATTCGATTTAACCAATTTCTCCAAAGCCCATTGATCATTCATACGGATTTTTTGAGCCAAAGTAGTTTCCTCTTCAGGTGTAATCATCGATATTTTACTGATTTCCTGAAGATACTTTTCTACCGCCTGGGAGTCGCGATTGGTAATCTGGGTTGCAATCTTTAATTGTCTCATAGTTTTTTTAAATTTTTTCTTTTCCTGCCTCTGCAAAAAAAGATAGTTTAATACATAAACGTCAAAATATAGGCCATCGTTTGTTTGGGTACAAAATTTTGCAGCAGATTAACACTATTGAGAACTTTTCGGGAAGTCTATTTCGTCTGTTAAACAGTAATCTTGCATTTTCTTGTTGACACAAAAAACAAAGAACATGGGTTTATTTTAACTAAGCACAAAAGTATATTCTGTATTTCAAAAATGCTACCTTTGCGACCATTAATAATTCAACTTTAACAAAGAATATGTCACAAGACCTCTTTACGCACCCAGATTATTACCAATTAGACGAATTATTGACCGATGAACACAAATTGATTCGTGATACAGTACGTGCCTGGATCAAGAAAGAAGTCAGTCCCAATATAGAAAAATGGGCGCAGGATTGCGAATTCCCTAAACATTTAGTTCCTCAGATGGGCGATTTGGGTGTTTTTGGCCCGACAGTACCTACCCAATATGGTGGAGGCGGTCTGGATTATATCAGTTATGGCCTGATGATGCAGGAAATTGAGCGTTGCGACAGCGGTATGCGCAGTACAGCCAGCGTACAAGGCAGCTTGGTTATGTTTCCGATTTATGCTTATGGCAGTGAAGAACAACGAAATAAATATTTACCAAAATTAGCTTCCGGCGAGTGGCTAGGTTGTTTTGGACTTACAGAGCCAGATAGCGGAAGCGATCCTGGTAGTATGCTCACCAATATCAAAGATGCAGGTGACCATGTTATCTTAAACGGAGCAAAAATGTGGATTTCTAATGCGCCATATGCTCAGGTAGCGGTTGTTTGGGCAAAAGACGAAGCAGGTGATATACGCGGACTGATTGTTGAACGTGGAATGGAAGGTTTTACAACGCCCGAAATTCATGGAAAATGGAGTCTTCGCGCCAGCTGTACCGGAGAATTGGTATTTGACAATGTAAAAGTCCCCAAAGAGAATATTTTACCTAATGTAAAAGGCCTTAAAGGTCCCTTAGGATGTTTGTCCAAAGCACGTTATGGTATTGCCTGGGGAGCCTTGGGCGCAGCGATGGATTGTTATGACTCTGCATTGCGCTACACTTTACAAAGAAGCCAGTTTGGCAAACAAATTGCTGGTTTTCAATTGCAACAAAAGAAACTGGCAGAAATGATTACTGAAATCACCAAAGGCCAGTTACTGGTTTGGCGCCTTGGAGTATTAATGAACGAAGGGCGTGCTACTCCGGCTCAGGTAAGTATGGCTAAACGCAATTCCTGTGAAATTGCCCTTAATATTTGCCGCGAGGCCAGACAAATGCATGGAGGAATGGGTATCACAGGTGAATACAGCATTATGCGCCACATGATGAACCTTGAGTCTGTAGTCACATACGAAGGCACACACGATATCCATTTACTGATTACCGGAATGGATGTAACAGGACTTAATGCTTTCAAATAGAACTATTTACTTAAATTAGAAAAGAGCCATTAATGTGGCTCTTTTTTTTGTTTAGTAGTCGAAAGGAGATTCTTTAACATTAATTAGGGCCGAAATTAAATATGAAAAAGTTAATATTACATAAGTGACAAATTGCGTAAAAAGACTGATAGATGAAAAAAAGATTAAATTGGAAAGGCATTTGGCCATTATTAAAAGACACTTTCGAAGGGCTTTCAGAAAACCGGATTACAAAACTGAGTGCATCGTTAGCCTATTTTACCATCTTTTCTATGGGGCCACTTTTGGTCATGATTATCTGGCTGACAGGGGTATTCTTATCGCGGGAAGCAATCGAAGGTAAAGTTTATGCTGTATTGGTTGATTTTGTAGGAAGTGATACTGCTGCTCAACTTCAGGAAATAATTAAAAGTGCCTCAGTTGATAATCAAGGCCTGATTGCAGGGATTATTGGATTAGTTACTTTGTTAATCGGCGCAACATCTGTTTTTGCAGAAATACAGGATTCAATCAATATTATTTGGGGACTTAAACCGAAACCTCGTAAAGGCTGGTTGAAATATCTCAAAAATCGCTTCCTTTCATTCTCTATTATCATTAGCTTAGGATTTCTATTATTGGTTTCTTTGGCTCTTTCGGCTTTAGTAGAGGCTATCAGCAATCAGCTTCAAAACTATTTCCCCGAAGTAACCATTGTCGTATTTTATATTATCAATCTCATATTAACAATCGGAATCAGTACTTTAATTTTTGCTACTATATTCAAAGTTTTGCCGGATGCCAAAATAAAATGGCAAGATGTTTTTATTGGAGCTGTAGTTACTGCAATATTATTTCTTATCGGTAAATTTGGAATTTCATTCTACATCTCAAAAACGAAGGTGGGCAGTACTTATGGTGCCGCCGGGTCTTTGGTAGTATTACTTGTTTGGGTATACTACTCCTCTATAATTTTGTATTTAGGTGCAGAGTTCACAAAAGTCTACGCTATCCGTTATGGTTCTGCAATACACCCGAATGATTATGCAGTATCTACACAAACAATAGAAATTGAAACTCAGGAAAGCACATTAAAGGACGAAAAAACTGTGATTATAGAAGAACCTGACAAAAAACAATAACAACTATTTTGTTTTCTCGCATTTTCTGCAGGCATAAAGGATTATTTATTGGAGCAGGCGGTGATGGTGCATATATACAAGTGTAATTTTTAAGGTAAACAAGCTTCTGTGGTTCTTAAAACATTGTTGACAGCAACCCTTTTCATACATTTAGCAAAACAAAGAATAAATGAAAGAAACCAGTGTATTATTCCTGTTGTTTTGTCTGGCACTAAACCCACTTACATCGATGGCTCAGACAGACAATATCAGCATTATTCAAGGAGACAGCACTTATAAGCTTTCGCCACAAAGCCATAGTATTCTTTTAGAAAGGAAACCCTTTGTAATCAGAACAAAGCTTATAAAGTATAAAGAAAAAAAACAGCAACACTATGCAATACAAATGGCCGTTCGAAATACCAATGCAGGCATGTGTCAGGCGGGGCAAATAATATCGGATGTTTCATATTTTGCTCCGGGAACCGGTCTGGCAACAGACAGCGAAGATAAATATCCTTTCCTTTTCATCAATAATGAAGCGCATCATTATTTTACCTATCAAAATAAGCGTAACAAAAGAGTGAATCCTGCTGAGATAGAAAATGGCTATGTGCTTGCCGAGATACCCGTTTCTGGCTTTCACTACAATGATAGTGATATCCAAATTGAGGGTTCAAACTTAACTGAATTATTCATTGATATTCTCATAAACAGAAATCTAAATCAATTAATTGATCAGGGAGAATTAACACAAATTCATCTTAGATTTCATTAAACGCCTACTTTTGCATTTAGAATTTTTCTTTTAATAAGGCTAAATGAAAAGTATATTTACAAACAAGGCCGTTCTGCCCTCAAATGAAGAACTCAAAAACGCCTTAGGACTACAATACAAACACTGGCAGGTTTTGGCAGAATATTGTTTGGAGCTTTATCCAGATGCAAAATCGGCCTGGCATTACTCCGGAGATAAATATGGGTGGAGCTACCGAATCAGTGATAACAAAAGAGTAATACTATACCTGTTGCCAAGGGACAATTTTTTTAAGGTTGCTTTTGTTTTTGGCCAAAAAGCAACAGATGAGATTTTAAAAAGCAAAATTGCAGAGGAAATAAAAAAAGAAATACTGGCAGCCAAAGTATATGCTGAAGGCAGAGGCATTCGTCTGGATATCAAAAATCCAGTAATGATTGAAGATATAAAAAATCTTATTTACCATAAAATCAATTATTAAATGAGTGTCAACCTTTCTGTATTTGAACAATTTCCTGTTTTAAAAACAAGCCGTCTATTACTTCGTGATATTCGGGTTTCGGATGCCGAACAAATATTCAGGATGCGATCAAGTGGTCGTGTCAATCAATTTATATCACGCAATAATATGGTTGATATTAATGCTTCTGTTCAACTTGCAGAAAAAACTATTCTTGCATATCAGAACCGACAGGCAATAGGTTGGGCAGGAATATTGCGTGACAATAATGACATTATTGGTACATGTGGTTTTAATCAAATTGATTTTGCCAATTTACGTGCCGAAATTGGCGGTGAATTAAGTGTTGATTATTGGGGCAAAAATATTGCATTAGAAGCTGTAATAACGATTATACAATTTGGATTAGAGATAATGAATCTCCATAGTATTGAGGCAAAAGTGTCTCCTGAAAACAAAGGTGCCATTTTCCTGCTGGAGCATATTGGTTTCAAAAAAGAAGCCCATTTTGTGGATAGAGTACTCTTCAATCAGCAATTCTCTGACATGGCTGTTTATACACTGATAAAAGGTAATGAAGACTATAATCATTAAGTCGCAAAAACACCGTCTTCAAGACATTCATAAATATTAATTGCTGAGTAAATTTTCACAATTTCTATTGGGTTCATTTTAAGTTGCTTTCAACAAATTGTTTTTCAGGCAATAAGTATAGTTTATAGAAGTATACTGCTATACAATAGGTAAGTAGTATATATTGTATACTATTTTCTGTAGTTTTGCCATTCACAAAAATTTGAATCAAACTATAATTATGAAAAAACTAATTCTTATCTGCGGAACCGTACTTTTTGCTGCAACTGCAGCTAATGCTCAAACATGGTCATTAGACAAAGCACATGCAAAATTAGGTTTTGCAATTACCCACATGAAAATTTCTGAAGTTGAAGGTGCTTTCAAGAACTTTGACGTAAAAGTAACCTCTTCAAAACCTGATTTTACAGATGCTGTAATTGAATTGACTGCTGATGTTAACAGCATCAATACTGATAACGATATGCGTGATGGTCATATTAAAGGTGCTGACTACTTTGATGCGGCCAAATACCCAACCATGACTTTCAAAAGCACTTCTATCCAAAAAACAAGTGGAAATAATTATAAAGTTAGTGGAATTCTTACGCTGCATGGTGTAAGCAAACCAGTTGTATTGGCTGCAAAACTCAATGGTGTTGGTGAGAACCCAATGAGTAAAAAAACTATGGCTGGATTTAAAATCAGTGGAACAATCAAACGTTCGGTTTTTGGTGTTGGTGAAGAAAGTGCAATGTTGAGCGATGATGTTGCCCTAAATTCTAATATTGAATTGATGAAAAACTAATCAAAAAAATAAGTTCCAAAATAAAGCCTGCAAATTTATTTGCAGGCTTTATTTTTAGTAGTAATTATTTAATTCCTCTGGCATTTAATGCTGTATGGTATTTTCGCGCATTAGCATTATGCTCTTGTAATGTTGATGCAAAATTGTGGTAACCGCTAAAGTCTTCCTTGGCACAAAAATACAGGTAGTTATTTCTGGGTGCATTTAATACTGCATTGATGCTCTTCTCTGACGGGGTGCAAATAGGTCCTGGAGGCAGGCCTTCTACTCTATATGTATTATACGGAGATTCAACACTGGTTTGCACACCGGTAATTCGCTTAATCATAAAATCACCATATGCAAATCGTGCTGTTGGATCGGCCTGAAGTTTCATACCCTTCTTTAACCTGTTAATATATACACTTGCTATGGTTGGTCGCTCATCATTCTTGTTTGATTCTTCCTCTACTATTGATGCAAGCGATATCACTTCCTGAGGTGTCAATGCCAGTTGACTTGCCTTGTTTTTACGTTCCTCTGTCCAAAAGGCTACATACTTTGCAGCTATTTTTCTAAATACTTTTTCAGCACTGCTGTTCCAATAAAACTCATACGTATCAGGCATAATAGCGCACATAACAGTATTGGTATCAAGACCATATTGTGACAGGAAATTTGCGTCATTGAAAATGTGCTTCATAACATTAGAGTCGGCCTCCAATTGCTTACTGACTAAATGAATAAAATCGTCTTTTGTTCGTAACTTGGTAATCACCAATTTTACCGGACTTTGCTTGCCGGAACGCAATAAACGAACAATGTTATAATTGCTCATTCCCTTATCAATCTTATATTTTCCAGCAAGTATTTTATTATCCAAACCAGCATTTTTTGCCAACAAATCAAAACTGCTGATATTTTTGACAAAGCCTTGCTCCTTCAAGGTCAGTTTTACTTCATCATAGGTAGATCCTGTTCTGATATACAGAAATTCGTCCTGAGTGAATGCGCCGGTATTGGGCAGAAAAAATAAATAAAGACCAATGGCAAAAAACAATGCAAATATTGCTGCCATTACTTTAAAAACTTTGCCTTTTGATTTTTTGCGTTTGGTACTTGTTGCCATGGGTATTTCGTGAACTTGCAAGTTAAGGGATGAACAAACCAGATTTGCTATGGACATAAAAAAAACCGACCAAAAATGGTCGGCTTGAAATAAAGTATATGTCCAATTACTTTTTAGCAGGAGTTTGTTTTGGACTAGTTTGTTCAGTTGGCTGCTTTTTCGTTTCTTTTATTTTCTTAGGCTTTTCAAAGAACATAACAGAAACTATGCACAAAACACCAATCAAACCCATAGCAGTCCAAGTACCTTTCTCCATTACATCTCCTGATTGTTTAACGCCCATTATCTGAGAACTCATACTACCAAAACTGCCGGACAAGCCACCACCTTTTGGATTTTGAACAAGAATGAAAAAAGCTAGAACTGCGCAAGTCAATAATATAACTACAGTGATAAGGGTGATCATAATAAGTTTTCCTTGTTTAAATGATTAATTTTGGCGGCAAAGTACGTCTTTTTTTCAGGATTCTGCAAACTTAATTTTCGATAAATTTCTATCGCTTTATCAAATCGCCCTTGCTTGACATGAATCTCTGCTAAAGGTTCACTAACCATAATATCCTGCTTGTCAATAGAATTTATGGCCATTTCAAATACGGCTTCAGGAATATTGTCGTCTTCCTCTCCCATAGCTGCTGCTAATTTCTCGCGTTGCCACATAGAGCGAAGCATGGCCTTGTCTTCTTCCTCGCTCTTTTTAGCTTCATTTTTCTTTTTAAGAAACAACAACCATTCATCAAAACCCATCATCACCATTAGTGATTTCTCGGCTTCAGATTCATCAATTTCTTCAGGTATATCGTCAGAAACTTCAATACCCTGATGTTGAAAATAATTATCTACAAATAATGGTTGTATCAAATCATCGGCTTTATATGCAGTTTTTTCGGTTTGTCCTATCATCAATTCGTCCAGTATAATAGTTTCCTCCTCATTTAAAATAGACTCAGCGCTCTCCTGTTCTGAAACAAGCTCCTCCTGATGCTCTACGACAACCTTTAAAGGTTCTACTGCTTCATTCAATGCTTGCAAGCCGGAATAATAATGTAGCCAATTCCCCATAAATAACTGACCCTTATGCAACAGGTTTTTCGAAAATCCATCTACTGCATATTCCTCACTATTTTGCATCCATTGGGCAGGAACCAAATAAGGATATTTTGCCAATAATACATTCAAGTGCTGTTGATCCTTCACCGACAATCGGTGAGGATGCTTTAGCCATTCAGTAATTAAAGTAGTTTGTTCTGTCATCAAAATATTTTACAAATAAAAGCTATCCCTGCTTAAGTATCAAATCCTGGTTTTATATCAATATTTATTACCAATTAACAAATGCCTTATTAAAAATATCATCCGCTAATTGCCTGCCAATCTCTTCTATCAATTGATTTTCAACATTCTGCAATGCTTGCGTTGCTGCAAAATCCGAAAAACGTGAAAAAGACTGCTTGTAACTGGATTTTGGGTTTTTCTTATTCTTAAAGTCTACCTGAATAGTTATCGTCAATCTATTCAGCGATGCTGTCTGTGTATTTTGCACTCCTGTTACTGTTACATCATAGGCAGTAATTGTACCAGATAAATCATAATCTGCTTCTTCGCTGCTGGTAGGAGCCAGTCCTGTCTGAGATAAAATACGATTCCGGATTTTGTCTGTAAGTGTTGCGGTCAAAGAAGGAACAACGTTACGAGCACGATTGTCGAAAGTATGGAAATTGATATTCTTTCCTTCGATACTGGCGCCCGTAAAACTATACACCCCACAGCTCGTAAAAGCCACAGTAAATAAAACGATACACAAAACAAGATATTTCTTCATCAAACAGGGTTATAAAAGCAATATAGATTTAGTCCTTGATATCATATTCTTTAATCTTCCGGTACAAGGTGCGTTCCGAAATTCCTAATTCATTCGCTGCATCTCTCCTTCGATTTTTATGCTTTCTCAATGCTTTGACAATAAACTCCTTTTCGCGGTCGCTCAAAGCTAATGTTTCTTCTACCTCTTCATGATGATCTACCAATTGATCGGCCTGAGGGTAATACAAAGGATTTCCCGGTAAATAATTGGTAGCAATTATTGGCGTTACATTTTCTGTTGAATTGGTGTAATTACTATTATTGTTAGGGACAATGTGCTCCATATTTTGTCCGTTAATATTAACAGCCTGACCACGAGCCATATCAAAAACTAATTGCTTCAGATCATTCAGATCCTTTTTCATATCAAAAAAGAGCTTGTAAAAAATGTCTCTTTCCGTATCCGTAAGGCTATCACTATTAAACTGATGACCATTAGAGGATGGCATCAAAGCCATACTGGCTGTGCGATCATTGGCCTGAGGCAAAAACCTTTGCAACACATCGGCTGAAATATTTGAATCCTTGGCCAGAACAGAAATCTGTTCTGCAATATTTTTAAGCTCACGAATATTACCTGGCCATTTATAGCTGAGCAATAGCTGCTTGGCGCTATTATCCAATAAAATGGTTTGAGTCTTGTATTTCTCTGCAAAATCAGCAGCAAACTTGCGAAACAATATCGGAATATCTTCCTGTCTGTCGCGCAAAGCAGGAACACGAATAGGCACAGTACTCAATCGGTAATACAAATCCTGACGGAAACGTCCCTGATAAGTTAATTCCAGCAAATCCTTATTGGTAGCGGCTATTACGCGCACATTAGCTTTTTGCACTTTAGAAGAACCAACACGGATATATTCCCCGGTCTCCAGCATACGCAACAAGCGCGCCTGAGTGCCCAAAGGCATTTCACCAATCTCATCTAGAAAAATGGTACCACCATTTACCGTTTCAAAATAACCTTTACGGCTATCAACAGCTCCGGTAAAAGCACCTTTTTCGTGACCAAATAATTCGGAATCAATCGTTCCTTCGGGAATGGCACCACAGTTTACGGCAATAAAAGGATTGTGTTTACGTGCCGAAAGCGAATGAATGATCTGAGAAAAAATTTCCTTTCCTACCCCACTTTCGCCAACTATTAATACCGTAAGGTCGGTATTAGCCACCTGCTCAGCCACATTCAATGCATGATTGAGCCCGGCTGAATTACCAATAATACCAAACCTGTTTTTTATGCTTTGTAATTCCATGAAGGTATTCTTCTAAAAATAATTAATGCTTGTTACTATTCCTTTATTTTAATCGGTATCCATATCTCTTCCTCTGACTCTGGATCATTGTTTTTATATTTTGCACCCAATACTTCAAAATGAGGCCTGCTGTCCAATACATATTCAGATGCCTGCAACCAGGTTCCAAAAATATATTGAAATATGGATGTGTCCGTATTCAAACCCTTGTATTCAAATACCGCATACAATCCTTCTGCCAAAGTAAAGCTTTCCATTCCATCCGGAATAGTATCAAAATCTGAAACTTCTGCAGCAGCCCATTTCTCAAAAGAAGCGTTCATATCAAAATGACTGAAACTAAATGTATCATTATAAACCTGCATCGAAATCAAATCCTGATTCACTCTGTTTTTAATTTCATTGCGCATTGGCATAAAGCTTTTCCACAATTCCATTGTTCTGTTTTCGGCAAAACTCATTTTAAGTCTTTTGCCAATCAGCTTTTTTTCAAGTAAATTTTCTATTCTTGGCTGCATTTAAATCAAATTTAGATTGAAACGATTTCCCCTAACAGTGTACCCGATGTTGCACTGGTAATTTCCACCATTACGTAATCGCCCTTTTTCAAGTCATAATTTTCTTTAGGGAAAACCACTACTTTATTCTGACTGTTGCGCCCGCTCCAATGCTCTTCACTACGTTTGCTGGTATTTTCTATCAAAATTTCAAAGGTTTTACCAACCGATTCCTGATAATTAGTCAGCGAATGACCACGATACATTGCTATCACCTCTTCAATCCTTCGTTTTTTCACTTCTTCCGGCACATCATCTTCATAACGTCGTTCGGCAAGGGTACCAGGGCGTTCGCTATAGGTATACATATAGGCCAGAGAGAACTTGCAATGATCCATCAAGCTTAAAGTATCTTGGTGCTCCTCTTCTGTTTCACCACAAAAACCAATAATAACATCTGTGCTGATATCACAATCCGGCATTATTTCTTTGATACGCTTTACCTTACTCAGGTACCATTCGCGGGTATAAGTGCGGTTCATCATTTGCAGAATACGGGTATTGCCACTTTGTACCGGCAGATGGATACATTTACAGATGTTATGGTATTTGGCCATAGTATGCAATACATCGTCTGTAATGTCTTTGGGGTGCGAGGTACTGAAACGTACGCGCAGCTTGGGACTGATTAAGGCGACCTTCTCCAATAACATCGCAAAAGTTACCGAATTACTTTGGTCTTGTTCATGCTCAGGTGTAAAATGGTATGAATCCACATTCTGGCCCAAAAGAGTGATTTCCTTATAACCATCATTGAATAAAGCTTCGCATTCCTGCAAAATACTCACTGCATCACGACTGCGTTCGCGGCCCCGGGTAAAAGGCACTACGCAAAATGTACACATATTGTTACATCCACGCATAATGCTCACGAAAGCACTTACACCATTATTATCCAATCTGACGGGAGAAATATCGGCATAAGTTTCGTCTCTGCTGAGCAAAACATTTACGCCCTTTTGTCCGCTTTCGGCTTCTTTAATCAGTGCAGGAAGACTTCTGTAAGCATCAGGGCCTATCACCATATCCACAAGTTTCTCTTCTTCCAGCAATTTTGCTTTCAGCCGTTCGGCCATGCAGCCTAAAACCCCTATAAGTGCCCCTGTCTTTTTCTTTTTTTCTCTTCTGAAAATATGTAGCCGGTTGCGAACTGTTTGTTCAGCTTTATCGCGAATAGAACAGGTATTAATCAATAAAAGGTCGGCTTCTTCCATTATGGTCGTAGCCCCAAAACCTTCATCTTTTAAGATTGAGGCCACAATTTCACTGTCGCTAAAATTCATAGCACAGCCATAACTTTCTATATAAAATTTCTTGGTCAGCAACAATTCCTCTACCCCGGCCGGAGCCAAAGCCGTGCCCTGTTTTTCTTCTTCAATCTTCTTTTCTAAAAATTCTGCCATAATTGCAGTTACTGTATTTTGCACAAAGATAAGATTTTGCAGTACATTTAGCCCCTTAAACTGACATTAAACATGCGTCAATTACTTCACATTCTATATGTATGCTTTATTGGATTACTTTGGAGCAATAACATCAATGCACAGGCAATGAAAGACCCTACAACCTGGACCTTTGAAGCTCAAAAAACAGGAAATAATGAGTATCAGCTCATATTTAACTTAAAATTAGACAAAGGTTTTCATATTTGGTCGCTAAAACCCGGAGGCGATGGTTTTCAGGTAATTCCCAGCTTTATCTTTGAAGAGAATTTAAGTTTAGTCTTAGTGGGTAAAATAGAAGAACAAGGCAAATTGATTACTGAAACGATGGAAGGAATAGAAGGGAAAGTGAATTATTACAGTAATGAAGTCAAATACATACAGAAGATTAAAGCTCCCACAGGCACAACAATTAAAGGTA
Source organism: Bacteroidota bacterium (assembly GCA_040387755.1). Classification (GTDB taxonomy): domain Bacteria; phylum Bacteroidota; class Bacteroidia; order Chitinophagales; family Chitinophagaceae; genus Rurimicrobium. Next base: position 251,522 of record JAZKDB010000002.1, read on the forward strand.
TTCATGAGTATCAGGTTTGTAATGATATGATGTGCCTTCCGCCCACCGCAAAGCCTTTTACTTTTATCTTAAAATAATTAATCCTGTAATTTAATACACAACAATCCCGAATGAGTCATTTTACAAAATTCCGTCTGCTTCTGGCATTTTTATTATTGAGTAGCATTACAATGCAAGCACAAGGCTTCAAAAATCCTGCAAAATGGACATATGAAGTAAAGAAAAAAGGAGAAAATAAATATGATTTAATTTTTCATCTTAAGCTTGATGAACATTGGCACATATGGTCTTTAAACCCAGGTGGTGATGGAATGGAGATACCTCCGACTTTTAAGTTTAAAAAGAATAGCAATTATACCCTGCTGGGTAAGATAAAAGAGCAGGGTAAAATGATTTCAGGCGAAAGAGAAGGCGTGGATGGTATAGTGCATGAATTCCATGATAATGTGGACTACATTCAAAGTATTGAAGTAAAGTCAAATCAAAAAATTACAGGCACACACGAATATCAGGTATGTGATGAAAGTATTTGTTTACCTCCCAAAACGGTTGATTTCAGTTTTGAAATAACAGACTTACCAGTTGCAGCCACTGATACAATTACTCAAAGGGATACTACAATTACTACTGCAGCTGTAGTAAATACTCCTACAGCAAAAACTCCTGAAAAACCAAGTACTACAAAAGATAACTCCAATCAGGAAAGCAAAGATGTTCCTGAATCTATCTGGTTGATTTTATTATCCGGTCTTGGTGCTGGTTTAGCTGCAGTGGTTACTCCTTGTATCTACTCAATGATTCCCATTACAGTTTCTTTTTTTACCAAAAAAAGCAAAACGCGTAAAGAAGGTATTGTCAACGCATCATTCTATTCTTTTTCTATCATCTTTATTTTTGCAGCACTGGGGATGCTTATTGTTGCAGCCTTTGGTGCCAATGCATTGAATACACTTTCTACCCACTGGATTCCGAATTTATTCTTCTTTGCAATTTTCGTTTTGTTTGCGTTCTCGTTTTTGGGTGCATTCGAGCTGACACTACCTTCTTCCTGGACCAATAAAGTGGATTCAAAAGCCAATACCAACAGCTTTACTGGTATCTTCTTTATGGCACTCACTTTGGTGATTGTCTCCTTCTCTTGCACATCTGCATTTATCGGAGGTATTGCGGTATTGGCCAGTAAAGGTGGAGTTTGGGGACCTTTAGTAGGTTTTGCCAGTTTTGGGTTAGGAATTGCTTTGCCCTTTACCATTTTTGCTTTATTTCCTTCTTACCTCAAAAATCTGGAAAAGCCCGGCGGATGGCAAAATGCAGTAAAAGTCACACTCGGATTTTTAGAATTAGCGCTTGCGTTGAAATTCCTGTCTAATGCCGACCTGGCAAAAGGATGGAGATTGTTGGACCGTGAAATCTTCATCGCTGTATGGGTGATTTTATCTATCCTTTTAGGATTATACCTTTTGGGCAAATTACGTTTTAGCCACGACGACGAATTACCTAAAAACATGTTTGGCATTCCTTATGTTTCTATCCCAAGATTGCTTTTAGCTACTGCAGCATTCAGCTTTGCTTTGTATATGATTCCGGGTATGTGGGGTGCTCCGCTCAAAGCTATCAGTTCTTTTGTTCCACCTATGGGTACTCAGGATTTTATATCGAATGGGGGAGCAGCTGCCAGCCATGACAATGGCGCTAAACCACCGAAAAAATATGTAGAGCAGTTGAAAATTTATGAACCGGAAATCGCCACTAAATATGGCCTAGTCACTTATTACGATTTGGATGAAGCAAAAGAAGCGGCACAATTATTGAAAAAGCCATTAATGATAGACTTTACAGGAATCAATTGTATCAATTGCCGTAAAATGGAAGGCCAGGTTTGGAGCAATCCGGAAGTAATGAACCGATTGAAAAACGATTTTGTTGTACTATCTCTGTATTGTGACTACAACGAAAAAGATCTTCCGGATGCAGAACAATATGTTTCCAAAGCCTTAGGTTCTAAAGTGGTAACGGTGGGCAATAAAAATGCAGATTATCAGGCTACAAGATTTAATGCACAAGGGCAACCATTATATTTCTTTATTGATGCTCAGGACCGCGACCTGGCCGAAAAAGGTGTGGGTTATGACCCTGATGTAGATAAATTCATCAAACACCTGGATTCTGTTACAGCAAAGTATAAAGAGTTGAATCCGTAGGAAATCGACGTTGAACACCATAAAGTTTTTTTATTTATTTTCCCACACGCTGTCATCCCGCAGGGATCTGTAGCGCTGATAACAAGAAAATGGGATGAAAAGATATTACGTTTACATCATCACAAATGCACTTAAAACAGTACTTTATACAGGTGTAACCAACAATTGGCAAAAGCGAATCAACGAACACATTTTAGATGCTGAATCTTTAAAGAAAACCTTTGCGGGTAAATATAATTGTAGATATATTCTGGTTTTAGAAGAGTATATGTTCATAAACGATGTTATCCAAAGAGAAAAGGAAATTAAAAGTTGGAGCAGAAAAGTAAAGGAAGATTTAATAAATCAAACAAATCCTAATTGGGCTTTTCTAAATTAATCTGGAAGACTATTTACAGATCCCTGCGGGATGACATTAGCGGGGGAGATTTGGCAATAAACAATTCCGCATTTTAGGATAAAAACCTAACGCAAATGATACAACAATTCAATCTATTGGTCTTGCCCGAAGAAGCCTCTCAAGACTTGGTTCTTCGCAAGCAGATTATTGCCCATTTAGGGATTAAATCATCAAGACTTAATGGATTTTGCATCGAACGACAATCCATTGATGCCCGCGGACGAACAGTAAAAATCCAACTGCAGGTTTCGGCTTTTATTGACGAGCCCCTTCCTCAAAATGTGCCATTCGACCCGCAATTACAAAACGTCAGTAATAAAGCATCTGTAGTGATTGTAGGTGCTGGTCCGGCAGGTTTATTTGCGGCTTTACGTTTAATCAATTTAGGGTTTAAACCCATTATTCTGGAACGTGGTAAGGATGTGCGCAGCCGTCGTAGAGATTTAGCCACAATGAACAAGACTGGTATAGTCAATCCGGAATCCAATTATTGCTTTGGTGAAGGAGGTGCTGGTACTTACAGCGATGGTAAATTATATACCCGCTCTACCAAACGTGGCGATGTAAAACGCATCCTCAATCTTTTTGTGCATTTTGGTGCAGAAGAAAATATACTGATTGAAGCGCATCCACATATTGGGACCAATAAATTGCCTCAAATCATTACAGCTATGCGCGAGCAAATCATTGCCTGCGGCGGCGAAGTATTATTCGAAACAAAACTAACAGACATATTACTTGAAAATAGCGCTATTAAAGGGGTTATTTGCCAGGATGGGACAAAAATCGATTGTGCAAAGCTTATTCTGGCTACGGGGCACTCGGCAAGAGATATTTTTGAATTATTAGAACGGAAAAATATTTTGATTGAAGCCAAGCCCTTTGCATTAGGCGTAAGAATTGAACATCCACAGGAATTAATTGACAGCATCCAATATTCCTGCCCAACAAGAGGAGAGCACTTACCTCCTGCAGCATATTCATTAGTGAGCCAGGAAAATGGGCGGGGAGTTTTTAGCTTTTGTATGTGTCCCGGAGGCATTATTGCACCAGCATCAACAGCCCCTGGAGAATTAGTGGTGAATGGTTGGAGCCCGTCCAAACGCAATAATCCCTATGCCAATTCGGGTACTGTAGTGGCTGTGGATGGAATTGATTTCCAAAAATATGGATTTAGCGGAAACCTTGCCGGAATGCACTTTCAGCAAATGGTGGAGCAGAATTGTTTTAATGCCGGTGGAGAAAATCTTGTAGCACCAGCACAAAGGATGGTGGACTTTGTTAACGGCAAATCGTCATCTACCCTGCCCGATTGCTCCTATATTCCAGGGGTTAGTTCTGTACAGATGAAAGATATTTTACCCAAAGAAGTCAATGAAGCTTTGCGCAAAGGAGTACAAACTTTTGGTAAAAAAATGAAAGGCTATTTTACGAATGAGGCGATATTAGTAGCTACCGAATCCCGCACCAGTAGCCCTGTCCGCATCCCCAGAGATAAAGAAACGTTAGAGCACCCACAAATAAAAGGCCTCTACCCCTGTGCCGAAGGTGCCGGTTATGCAGGTGGCATTGTTAGTGCAGCCATTGATGGTGAACGCTGTGCGGAAATGGCGGTGAGATGATAAATGGCTACTTTTTAGAGTAAACCCCTTTGAAAAATAATTTAATAAAAATGCCAACTGAAATCAGTTGGCATTTTTATTATTAATATAATCTTTTATAGCTTTTTTATTGGTTACCCAATTACGACCTTCTTTGTAAGCATCAATCTTACCTTGTCGTGCTAATAAGCTCACATATTCCTGTCCATAAGGCATATCAGGCTCCGAAACTATCTCAGCAATAGATCGGTAATCTTCATCCAGACTCTCACTTGGATAAGCATTCAGATAAATATCCAGAGAGCGCTCACTAGCCTGAGCCATCAGCAAAAGTAATTTGCTGTAATTACCTTTATTCGCAAGATTAAGCGCATCATAATATTTTTTTCGGTCATTTTTCAGGATAATTGCAGGTGGAAATCCAGACCGCATCAAAATCAAATTCATTGCCAACCTTACAGTTCGGCCATTACCATCAAAGAATGGATGAATATGCACAAATCGATGATGAAAAATACTGGAAAGTGCAACTTCATTTAACTGCATTGGATTCGCATTTACCCAATCCAGCAATTCTTCCATTTGCTCACTTACTCTAAGAGCATTTGGGGGTATAAAATTAGCGCCAATAATTCTTACTGCCCCATTACGATAACGCCCTGCAAATTCTTTTTCTATTTTAGATAGAACAATAGAATGAATTTCAAGAATATCTCGCTCACTAAGCACATAGTCTTCTTTGATTAAAGATTCCAAATACTCAATGGCTTCGTGGTGATTTGTGGCTTCAAAATGCTCCCTCATACTTTTACCTTTTACGGTCATCCCATCCATCAATACTCTGCGTGTTTCCTGAAGGCTAAGGGTATTGCCTTCAATACTATTTGAATTGTAAGTCCATTCCAATGAAAGACCTTCCTGAATGCGGGACAATGCAAAGCCAGTGAGCGGCCTTTTGCTGCTCAGTTCACTTTTTTTAAAGAGGATTCGTTCATAATGCTGTTGCATTTCCTGAATATCCTGAATGTTCATTTCCCATTTCACCCCACAAAGATAATCGGTTTTTATAATTTTTAAATCTATCCGATAATTTTTTATCAAAAAAATAAGCACTACAATACTGCAGTGCTTATTTTAAATGTTTATAAATTCCTTATTTGACCATATACATTACTTCCTTCACCAATTTTACTGTACGTGGAACATCAGGAAGATATAATCCAGCTAAATTTGGTGCATAGTGCATATTAGTATCTGCCGAACAAATACGGCGAATAGGTGCATCTAAATAATCAAATCCTTCTTTTTGAATGCGATAAGAAATTTCCGAAGAAACACTGGCAAAAGGCCATTGCTCTTCAACAATTACCAGACGGTTTGTCTTCTTTACAGATTCAAGAATTGTCTGCCAATCTAAAGGACGAATCGTACGCAAATCAATCACTTCAGCGCTAATCCCTTCTTTAGCCAATTCTTCAGCAGCAGCCAGGGCTACTTTCATCATTTTATTGAAAGAAACAATCGTTACATCAGTACCGGCACGCTTTACATCTGCCTTACCGATTGGAATCAAATATTCCTCCTCAGGCACTTCACCCAAATCACCATACATCACTTCAGATTCCATAAATACAGTAGGATCATTATCACGGATAGCAGATTTAAGCAAACCTTTTGCATCGTATGGATTAGATACAGAAATTACTTTTATACCCGGAATGTTAGCCATCCAGCTTTCAAAAGCTTGAGAATGCTGTGCTCCAAGTTGTCCTGCAGAACCATTAGGTCCACGAAAAACTATAGGACAAGTAAATTGGCCTGCACTCATAGAAACAGTTTTTGCAGCATGATTCAAAATCTGGTCAAATGCAAGAACAGCAAAGTTCCAAGTCATAAATTCAATAATAGGACGAGTACCATTCATTGCAGCGCCAACTCCGATTGCTGTAAATCCAAGCTCCGCAATAGGAGTATCAATCACACGACGCTCACCAAATTCATCAAGCATACCTTGACTTACTTTGTATGCTCCGTTATACAGGGCTACTTCTTCACCCATCAAAAACACATTTTCATCACGGCGCATTTCTTCTTGCATTGCCTCGCGAAGTGCCTGACGGAAAGCTATTGTACGCATATTATAATCAGTTAGTTTGAGTAATTTTTTTGTTTATGAATGGGTAAAGATAAATGGAAAATGATAAAATCATTCACTACATTTTCAATAACCACGCAAAGATTAATGGAGCGACTATTGTTGCGTCTGACTCAACAATAAATTTTGGCGTATGAATATCCAGTTTCCCCCAAGTAATCTTCTCATTGGGTACGGCTCCACTATAAGAACCATAAGAGGTAGTAGAATCAGAAATCTGACAGAAATAGCTCCAGAAAGGAACATCATGCCATTCCAAATCCTGATACATCATAGGTACAACACAGATAGGAAAATCTCCTGCAATTCCACCACCAATCTGGAAAAAGCCCAAACCTTTTCCTACACTATACTCACGATATAGTTCTGTAAGCCAAACCATGTATTCAATACCACTTTTTACAGTGCTGGCTTTCAATTCTCCTTTAATGACATAACTGGCAAAGATATTACCGGTAGTGCTGTCTTCCCATCCCGGCACAACAATCGGAATATTTTTTTCGGCTGCAGCAACAATCCATGAGTCTTTTGGGTCAATCTCATAATACTGTTCCAAAACCCCGCTCTTCACCATTTTATACATAAACTCATGCGGGAAATAACGTTCACCCTTTGCTTCAGCATCTTTCCACAAATCAACTAAATGCTTTTGCAATCGGCGGAAAGCTTCTTCTTCAGGGATGCAGGTATCAGTAACACGGTTGTAGTGATTTTCTAACAAATCCCATTCATCCTGAGGAGTTAAGTCGCGATAATTAGGTACACGCTTATAGCTATTGTGCGCAACAAGATTCATCACATCTTCCTCAAGATTAGCGCCTGTGCAGGAAATCATATGAATCTTATCCTGACGAATCATTTCTGCCAGGGAAATACCCAATTCGGCAGTACTCATAGCACCTGCAAGCGATACAAGCATTTTTCCACCTTCGGCAAGATGCAATTCATAACCTTTTGCCGCATCCATTAAAGCTGCGGCATTAAAATGACGATAATGATGTTCAATAAAATTAGAAACCGGACCTCTCATAATTTCTGAATAAATGTTTTTATTTAAAAAGCGAAATTGCTTTGTTTTTTGTTGAGTAAAATGAATAAATCGTTATTAATCTTTTTTCTTGAAAGAATTGATGGCATTACGTGTAAAATCACTCAACACCAATCTTCCGCTGATAGCAGCTCTTTCCATCAACAATTTGTCCCAATCTTCTGTTCCCTTCCAAAATATTTTTTTCAACTCTGACATCGCTTCAGGATTACTGTGAGCCAATTTATTGGCCAAACGAGAAACTGCATCATCCATTTCCTGAGCAGTTGTATGAACTTCAGCAAATAGTCGATTTCGCTTTGCCCATTCGGCACTACGCCATTCTGTAGCATCAATAGCTAATTGCGAAAAAGCCGAAGGACCTACTTTCTTTTCTACAGCAGGGCCAACAACAAATGGTCCAATCCCTACTGCAAGTTCGCTTAATTTAATTGCAGCAGCGTCGGTAGCAATAGCATAGTCAGCAGCAGCAATCAGTCCCACTCCACCACCTACTGCTTTGCCCTGAACACGTGCAATTATCAGCTTATGACAACGGCGCATTGCATTAATAACGTTGGCAAAACCACTAAAAAAAGCCGTTCCGTCTTTTTCTGAGTTAATGGCAATCAGTTCATCAAAAGATGCTCCGGAACAAAAAACCTTATCACCACCACTACGAAGTACGATAACCTTAACACGGTCATCGATACCAATATCATTTATTGTTTTGGCTAAATCACTAAGAATTGCTGCTGGTAATGAATTACTGGCAGGATGAAAAAATTCAATTGTAGCTATACCATGATCTAAAGTATGGGATACATATCCTTCTTTATGTTGCATTGTTCTATTTTTTACGAATTAATAAAAACTATATTATTTACAATTAAGAACTGCTTGTTTATTGAGGAAGTTTTGCCAATCATCTAAAGTCTTGCCTTTCAAAACTCGTGGGAACTTATTCATGGCACCTTCTTTTCCCTTAAAGCGCATATAATCATAGAAAGTTTTAGTAGGCAATATCTCCACAAAAACCTCTTTTAATGCCGAAGTACGCTCTACTGCATAATCGTCATTGATTTCACACAATGTCTTATCCAAAATTTCCTTTACCTCATCTGCATCTACTTCAGGACTGTCAGTACCGATATACCACCTATGTGCAAACAAATCATCATGCTTCAGTCCGGCAACGGTAAATTCGCTAATTGATATGCCCAATTTGCGTGAAACAGTATCAATTGCCTTGTTCATATTATCAACTGAAGTATGTTCTCCGCAAAGACTCAAGTATTGCTTTGTTCGGCCAGTAATGATTATTTCATATTCTGCGGCATTGGTAAAGCGCAAGACATCTCCGATAAAATATCGCCACGCTCCGGCACATGTACTAATCATCACAGCATAATCAACATTTTCCTGAACTTCATTGATCAAAACAGTTTTCAAACCCTCTTTCGGATTACCTTCATCATCAAAATTTTCAGAATTAAACGGCGCAAATTCAAAGAAAATTTTGTTATTCAATACAAGCTTTATTCCTTGTTCATTAGGGCGTGCCTGAAAACCAAAAGAACCTTCAGAAGCCATATAAGTCTCAATAAAGGTGATGGGCTTGCCCAATAACTTATTGATACTCTCTTTGTAAGGCTCAAATGAAACACCTCCATGAATATAAACACTCAGATTAGGCCATATCTCATGAATATTATCTACTTTATGAAACTTGATAATACGGTCCAACACTATCTGCACCCATGCCGGAACACCACAAATAGTGCCAACATCCCAGGTTTTTGCCTTACGGACAATCAGTTTGATTCTATCTTCCCAATTCTCTCTTTTTGAGATTTTATTTCCAGGTTTATACAGCAAATTGCTCACCCATTTCGGCATATTCTTAGCAGAAATACCACTCATATCACCTTCGTAATGCTCGCCTTTTTCAAACAAAGTAGTAGTACCACCTAGCATTAATATGCCTTTTTGATAAGCATTTGAAGGAACATCAAAATTGGCCATGCTGTACAATTGCTTAAAGCCCATTTTTTTGATGGCTTTAATCATATCCTGCGTCACAGGTATTTGCTTACTGGCTGACTCTGATGTGCCTGAGCTAAGGGCAAAATACTTCACTTTGCCAGGCCAGGTAACATTTTCTTCGCCAGCAATGCATCGTTTCCACCATTCTTCATACATTTCATTGTATGTATGAAAGGGGACACGCTCACGAAAAGCCTTTACAAAATCAAGTTCATGGGCCAAAATTTCATCAAATCCGTAGTGCTTTCCAAAAGCAGTATACTGACCGCGCTCCAGCAATTGCCTCAAAGTGTGGCGTTGATAGGTGATACCTGTTGCTACCGGCGGCGTAAATTTTTTACGTAGCTTCAGTGAACGGGATATAAGAGAACCTAATAATGCCATTGTTATTTTTCTATTGTTTTTTTAGAAACTAAAAATAGGAGCGCAAAGGTAAAAAAACTTAGTGGTTCAGCACACTTTCATTTAGCAATGAAATTATTTAACATTGCAGATAAACAATCAAGTTATTTACCATACTCAAGTTATATAATTATCAACTTTTATGCCCATTCTTCGTAGCCTGTTTTACTTCTGTCTTTACGTAACAGCGGCTTTATATTCAAAGCAGTTGGTAGCTCAAAGTAAAAAACAATACCATTACTATCAATCCTCATCTCAATACTTACTCAATAATGACTTATCTCCAAAAGATACCGTTATCCAAAATTACCTGAAAGAATGCAAGAAAAATCTGGATGAAAAAATGGATGAAATCATTGTATACACTACTCTACCATTAAGCAAAGCCCAGCCGGAATGTACTCTGGGTAATTGGATAACTGATGCGGTAAGAAAAAGTGTTCAGAAGGGCAAACAAAAAATAGATGCTTGTATTCTAAGTTACTCCATTATCGAAAAAGAGTATCTGGCTCCCGGCCCCATAAAACGTATCGATTTTTATGATTTGATTACCAAGGATAATAAAATTGTTTTAGTGAACTTAGATGGTCAAACATTACATTATTTGTGCGATAGTATCGCAATTATGAATGGAGCGCCAATTTCAGGGATTTCGTTTGCCATTCATGGTAATAAAGCAAGCAACATCCTGATTAATAATCAACCCGTAAATAACCATATGATGTACACAATTGCCATGAATGACTATCTGTGGCAGAGTAAAAAATTCAACAATCTGTTTGCAAATGCTACGTACAAAAACACTCACATGAGGCTTTGTAACACCCTATTGGAATACGCACTTGCCATGAAACAACAAAACGAAAAAATAAATACAAAGCTGGAAAACAGAATTTATTATGCTGAATAGAAGGGGTTTTATTAAAAAATGTGGCATTGCAGCCGGACTGACTATTGCAGGAAATTTCCCATTTAAAAGCTTCGCTGAAACATCTATCCTTAAACTTACTATACTACATACTAATGACACCCAAAGCCAACTTGAACCATTTGGGCCAGAAGTGCCTAAATATGCCGGATTGGGAGGGATACAATCCAGAGCTGATTTAATTCAGAAAATCAGGGCTGAAGAAAAAAATGTTCTGTTACTTGATGCAGGAGATTTCTTTCAGGCTTCACCATACTTCGATACATTTAAGGGAAGTATCGAAATAGAAGCAATGAACAAAATGAAATATGATGCGGCATGCATCGGTGAGCACGAATTTGATGGAGGTGTAGAAAATCTTGCCAGACAGATAGCCAAAGCTCGCTTTGCTGTACTTTGTTCCAATTATCAATTCAAGAATAAAGACTTACAGTCAAAAATTAAAGCCTGGAATATTATCGAAAAAGAGGGGATAAAAATAGGAATAACAGGTATCGGTTTAGACATGAAAAATCTTATATCAGAAGACCTGAGTAAAGAGATTATTTACTACGATGCGATAAAAAGCGCAAACGAAACTGCAGCCCATCTGAAGAAAAAGGAAAATTGTGATTTCATCATTTGCTTATCTCATCTGGGAATAATGGACAATGAAAGCAATTTAATAAACGACAAAACTCTGGCCAAAGAATCTGAGCATATTGACTTAATTATCGGCGGCCACTCACATACACTGTTGAATAAACCCATGAAATTTTTCAACAAAAAAAGACAGGAAATTTTAGTGACACAGGCGGGTTGGGGAGGTACTCATTTGGGACGAATTGACTACGCTTTTTCTACCAAAAAAAATATTTTATCGTCCAATGCCCAAACTGTAGAAATCGTGAAATAAAAAAATAAAATTTGGTTTTTTTTTCAACAAAATGTTAGCAACTTCGTCCTCCCCACTAAGAAAAGGTGTTTAAACGCAAAAAACACCCTACAAGCTGAAAAGCCTAACTGACGTGGGATTCAGACTAAAAAACCAGCATTAGATACGCTTACTTAAAATGATCGAAAAGCAACAATCACATATTAGCTCGCACGTAGAAGAAGCAATTGCCGCTTGGCACAAGTGCTTGTCCATCATACAAGATAATGTGAATGAACGTGCCTTTCATACCTGGTTCGATCCGATTAAAGCTGTTGCTCTCGAAAACAACATTCTTACCCTTCAGGTTCCAAGTCAGTTTTTCTACGAATGGTTGGAAGAACATTATGTTGATTTGCTGGGCAAAACTATCAAACGTGTTTTGGGTAACAACGGAGGTCTTGAGTACAGGGTAGTAATGGTAGATGGCAACTCTTCCCGCAACGGAGGATTGAATAGTGTAATGAATATGCCGGGCAGTACCACTCAAAAGCCTCCTGTAGGAAGTAATATGGTAGACTTGCCACTGCATATCAAAGACCCAATGAATATTAAAAATCCCTACTCTATTCCGGGGTTGAAAAGAACAGTCATTGATCCGCAACTTAATCCTAACCTGACATTTGACAATCTGGTAGAAGGTGATTGTAACAGAGTAGCAAGACTTGCCGGCTTAAATGTGGCACAAAAGCCTGGTGCAACTTCCTTTAATCCTTTAGTGATTTTTGGAGGAACAGGATTGGGAAAAACACATATAGCACAAGCCATCGGTAACGAAGTTCGCCGCCTGCACAGCAATAAGGCAGTATTATATGTCAGTGCCGAAAAATTTATCAACCAATTCATCGACCACTCCAAAAGTGGCGAAGTCAACGATTTTATCCATTTCTATCAATTGATAGATGTGTTGATTATCGACGACATCCATATTTTCACTACCGCTCCAAAATCTCAGGAAGTTTTCTTTGCCATTTTCAATCATTTGCATCAGGGTGGAAAACAAATCATACTGACCAGTGATACCCCTCCAAAAGATTTAGAAGGTATGCAGGAAAGGTTGTTGAGCAGATTCCGCTGGGGATTGAATGCCGATATTCAGGCACCAGATTTCGAAACCCGTCAGGAGATTTTGAAGATGAAGATGAAGCAGGATGGCATGGAATTGTCTGACGATGTGGTTAAATACATTGCTTATAATATACAGAACAATGTGCGTGACCTGATTGGGGCTTCTATTTCTCTTTTTGCTCAAGCAACACTGAACAAAAAAGAGATTGACCTTGATGTGGCTAAGCGCGTGATGAAAAATCTGGTGAAGATGAACACACGCGAACTAACCATAGAAAGCATCCAGAAAATGGTGTGCGAGCATTACAATATTACTTACGACAAGCTACTGGTAAAAACACGTAAACGTGAAATCGTTCAGGCGCGTCAAATCACTATGTACCTGGCCAAGAAATTTACCAAAAGCTCATTGAAAAATATCGGCGAACATTTTGGCGGATTTGACCACACTACAGTGATTCACTCCTGCCAGACAGTAGAAGACTTGATGGATACAGACAACGAATACAAAGAAAAAGTGGACGAACTGCAACAAAAAGTACACATGGCTAGTATTTAAGGTCGTTTTCTGATATAATTTATAGAAAGAGCCGGACAAAATTTGTCCGGCTCTTTCTATTTAAACACTCACATTACCATCAAAATGTGTTAAAGCTATTCTAGGAAGGGGCACTTCTAGCTTATTTCCAGGTTCACCAACCTGCTTTCCATGTCATCTTATCTTTCTTATAGCTCCTCCTTATGTTTTAGTAGGAGTTCCTACGGTTTTGGTAGGAGGAGCTGTTAAGTTGACAGGTCCGCCTATGGTTTTGGTAGGCACGCCTATACTTTTGATAGGCGAGCCTACTAAGTTGACAGGTCCGCCTATGGTTTTGGTAGGCACGCCTATACTTTTGATAGGCGAGCCTGCTAAGTTGACAGGCGCGCCTATGGTTTGGTTAGGCGTGCCTATGATTTGGGTAAGTGTACCTATACGAAAAATGATTGTACCTGATTTATAACTAACGAAAAAAACAGCAGGTCGTTAGTAATCTTATTTACCAACAAGGATAAAAAGGGTAAATTAAGAAAGCATCCCTTCAATTCTGCTGAAAACTTCTGCAGGATTTTTTTGTTGCCAAAGTATTTCGAAAATACAATGAGCAATAGGCAAAGCAATTCCATACTGAGCCCCGATTACCTGCATACACTTTGATGCATAATACCCCTCGGCCACCATATTCATCTCCAGAGTGGTGGCTTCTACAGAATATCCTTTACCTATCATTACCCCAAAACGGCGATTACGGCTATGCATAGAATAGGCTGTAACCAACAAATCGCCTAAGTAAGCACTGGTATGAAAATCGGGCCTATCTTCTGATGGATGTACCTTGTCAAAATGCTGGTTGAGGAAATGATACATTTCCCGATAACAATTGGTGATATAAACACTCAAAAAATTATCTCCATAATCCAGAGAATGTGCAATACCGGCACCTAATGCGTAGATATTTTTGAGTACGGAGGCAAGCTGTGCCCCCCAGATATCATGATTATAGGTGGTACGCAAATATTGATTATTAAACAATGCTGCTACTTCGGCCGCTTTCCATTCCTGCAGACAAGAAAAAGTCAGATAGGAAAGGCGCTCTGCAGCAACTTCTTCGGCATGGCAAGGTCCGGTTATAGAAACATAATTATTAAGGTCAAAACCTAACTCTGAGGTCAGATAGTCGTTAAGTAACTGATTGCTTTGAGGCAAAACTCCTTTTATAGCAGATATAATTGTTTTGCCATGAAGTTGTTCCTTATTAAATTGGTTGAGCACATTTTGGGCATGCGCAGCAGGTACACAAAATATTATCAGGTCGCAATGCTCAAACACCTCTGCCAATTTGGATGTAGGATGCAATACCCCATCCTGAAACTTAACAGATTGCAGATAATGAGGGTTCTGTTTGCGGCTTTTCAGATAGCCAATAGCCTCTTCATTTCTTATCCACCAACAAATTTGCTGTCCATTATCTGTAAGGATTTTTGCCAAAGCAGTACCCCAGCTACCATTACCAATAATGCCTATTTGTTTCTTTATTTGCTGCAAAATATGCTATGATTTAGGTAAAGAAACTACTGTTCTTTGGTTTCAAATAATTTGTCCTTAGCAACAGTCTTTACTTTCGCTTTGTCTTTAAGCAGACGGGCAATAGCTCCATAAGGTGCTACTACCACTTCTTCGTTTTCTTTCAGACCTTTTAAGATTTGAATAAATTTATTGTCTTGGATGCCCGTTTGTACATCACGGATATGAACCTTCTTTTCAGTTCCATTGTACACGAAAACTACCTGACGAATAGAATCAGTATTCTTTGTGCTGTCTGCCCAATCGCGGGTAGTAACAGCATTCACAGGTACAGAAAGTATATTGTATTCTTTACGTGTCTGAATTTCAACAGAAGCAGACATACCAGGCTTGAAAGGATACTTGTATTTTCCGGTTGTTACAATATCGGCATAAGATTGGGGCAGAATAAGGATGTGAACAGTGTAATTGGTTACCTGATCGGTAGCAGATGCAGATGAAGTAGTACTGGAAACTGCAATTTTAGAAACCGTACCAGTGAATTTTCTGTTACGGTAAGCATCAGCAGTAATAATACAGGTATCTCCGATTTTTACTTTTGCAATATCTGTTTCGCTGACATCTACCCTCAATTCTATGCGGCTCATATCAGCAATACTTAGTAATTGGGTTCCCTGCATTTGAGATGTACCTAATACGCGTTCGCCTTTTTTGACAGACAGAGAAGAAATAATACCAGAACGAGGGGCAACGATGCTCGTTTTCAATAAATTTTCGCGCGCCTGACTAAGATTGGCCGCTGAGGCTTTGACACCATAATTACCACCGGCAATATTAGCCTGTGCAGCTTCGTAAGTGGCTTGTGCAGCTTTGTAAGTGGCTTCAATTTGCTCAAACTCGGTAGCACTGATTACTTTGTCAGTATATAATCTTTTATTTCTGTTGTAGTTTGCCAAAGCTTGTTCATAATTAGCCTTTGACTGGGCAGACATTTGCTGAGAGTTGGAAACGCCCGACTTGGTCTGCTGCATAGATGCTTCTGCCTGCTCTACCTGAGAGCTGTAAATAGCAGGATTAATTTTGACCAGCAATTGTCCTTTGGCCACAGAATCCCCTTCTTCAATATTGAGTTCGATAATTTCACCACTTACCTCAGGGCTAATCTTCACCTCAGTTTCCGGGTAAATTTTTCCACTGGCAGTTACCGTCTCGGTAATAGTATGGGTACTTACTTTTTCAACAGCAATTTTTGTTCCTTCGTCATCGGACTTGCCCATAACAATTAGCAGGATAAGCAGAACCACCGAGATGATTCCAATCCACAACCATTTTTTATTCTTTTGTTTCATCTGAATTATTTAATTCTATAAAAACTGAGTTATAATACTTCTGTTACTTTACTGTTACTTTACTGATGCACCGTTTTGCACCGCATCTTTGGGTAATACAAATTCTAATTTGCCTTCTGCATTTTCGGCCATCAAAATCATTCCTTTACTTTCGATACCCCTCATTTTTCGTGGAGCTAGATTGGCAACCACTACTACTTGCCTGCCTACTACTTCTTCCGGAGAAAAATGTTGGGCAATTCCTGAAAGAACAGTTCTTTTTTCGAAACCCAGGTCAATTTCCAATTGCAGCAATTTATCTGCTTTTTCCACTTTCTGAGCGGAAAGAATTGTTCCGGTGCGCAAATCAATTTTGTTGAAATCGTCAATTGTAATTTCCGGTTTCAATGCTTCTTCTGCTTTCACTTCTTCAGGTTTTGCATTTGCCTGTGCATTAGTACTTGCCACAAGTCCTTCTTTTAATTTAATAATTTGTGCTTCAATTTCACTGTCTTCGATTTTCCGGAACAATAATTCAGGAGCACGCAATGAATATCCAATTTTCAACAAGTCAATCTTACCGGCATTTTCCCAATCAAGCATACGTTCAACAACTTTTAGAAGGTGACATATCTTTTTTGCGGTGAAAGGTAAAAAGGGATTGGAAAGAATAGCCAGATTGGCGGTGAGTTGTAGGGCCAGAAAAAGGCAATTGTCTATTCTTTGTTGTGCCATTACTTTTTCATCATCGCTCAGATTTCCTTTTTCAATAGCAGATGCTTCTTTCCATGGAGCCTTTTCCTGCAAATACACATTTCCTTTACGAGACAATTCTATTATTTCAAACAGCCCGTCACGAAATTTATAGGCTTCAATATTATTCTCTACTTTACCCTTTGCCAGACGAATTTCTTCAATCAGTTCCTTGTCTCTGTCATCAGCAATATTACCATGCCATTGAGGTACTTTACCACCACAAAGCTTATGCATCAACACCATCACTCTATTGACAAAATTGCCAAACTTATCTACCAGTTCGCTGTTGTTGCGGGTTTGAAAATCCTTCCAGGTAAAATCATTATCTTTTGTCTCAGGAGCATTGGCACACAAAACATAACGCAAAATATCCTGCTGCTCGGGAAAATCTTTAATATACTCATGTACCCAAACAGCCCAATTACGTGATGTAGATACTTTTTCGCCTTCAATGTTCAGAAACTCGTTGGCCGGAACATTATCGGGCAACACAAAACCACCATGAGCTTTGAGCATCGCCGGAAAAATAATGCAATGGAAGACAATGTTGTCTTTACCAATAAAGTGAACCAATTTGGTGTCATCCTGCTGCCAATAATCGGCCCAATGCGGTGTCAATTCTTTTGTTGCCGAAATGTAACCTATTGGAGCATCAAACCAAACATACAGTACTTTTCCGTCTGCCCCCTCGATAGGAACAGGAACGCCCCAATTGCTGTCTCGGGTCATAGCGCGAGGTTGTAATCCACTGTCAATCCAGCTTTTACATTGTCCATAAACATTCGATTTCCATTCATCTTTTTTACCATCCACAATCCATTCTTTGAGGAATGCTTCATACTTATTCAAAGGAAAATACCAATGAACTGTAGGACGTTTTACCAGAGGAGCATTGCTTAAAGCACTACGGGGATTAATTAATTGCTCGGGAGAAAGCGTGGAGCCGCATTTTTCGCACTGGTCTCCGTATGCATTGGTATTGCTGCATACAGGACAAGTACCAATAATGTATCTGTCGGCCAGAAATACTTTCTTTTCCTCATCATAATACTGCTCTGTTTCTTTTGTTTCAAACACGCCATCATCATACAATTTTTTGAAGAATGCCTGAGCAGTAGCATGGTGTACAGGACTGGAAGTGCGGGAATATATATCGAAAGAGATGCCCATTTCGGCAAAACTCTCTTTGATGATGGCATTGTATTTGTCCACTACCTGCTGAGGAGTTACTCCTTCTTTCATGGCGCGGATAGTGATTGGTACACCATGTTCATCACTACCACATACAAATTGAACATCACGTTTTTGAGTACGCTGATAACGAACATAAATATCGGCAGGCAAATAGCAGCCCGCCAGATGTCCAATATGTACAGGGCCGTTTGCATATGGCAATGCAGCCGTCACTAAAATTCTTTTGTAATTCATTCACTTAATTGAGGCTGCAAGATAAGCAATTAGCATTATCCTGAGAGTAAGGATAATGCCTAAAATTCTGCATTAATTGTTGATAAGAGTAAAACAGATTGCTTAACGCCAACCCGAAAACTTAAAATGAGACATTTGTGAACAGGTGTCGCCAACAGAATATTCAATCTCTACCCTGTTACTGTTAAAAGTCAATGTTCCGGTACGGCGAATGAAATGGATATCGCTATCAAGGCCCACACCGAAATCTGTTCTCGTTGTGTAGTCGAATTTAAAAATGTCTTCACCAATTTGTTCTAATTGCTTGTCCAGAAAATAATGGATCCCATCTTCATTTTTCTGAATCTTTACGCATTTGCCAAACATTTTGGCTCCGTATTTGTCATAAACATTCAGTGCGCTGTCTTCGCCGGAATAAATACCTGCAACACAGGTTTTAACTGGTGGTTTGTAGTCTTTGCAAGAGCAAAGAGCTAAAACAAGAAATAGTAATATTCTCATTTCAAACAGTTATTTATTGGTTAGTTATTCATTTCATCAATTAAAAATCAATAAGCACTTTAGGCAAAAAATCTTCAATTGTAAAACCTGAATTAAGTGTTTCAATTTTAATTCAGAATTGTAAACGGTTATCTAAAAGTAAAAAACAAAATGCATAATTCCAAGTAAAATGTTAATGTTTTTTTTGAAAAAAATAATAATTACATAACATTGGCGGATGAATAAATCATTTTAGAAGACTAAAACACCCCCCATTGGGATAATTAACCTACTATTTGAATTTTACCAGAACTGCAAAGGTAAGCTTGTTGACGTAAAGCGTAAGTTAAAATATTTAATAATAATTATATAACTTGGATTTAATCCGTTTTTAATTAAAGCGGTCAAAGTTTTACCAAATCAATAACAATGATTATTTAATCTTTAGTACACTCTAAATAGTCATAACTTGGAATAACATAAAATTAAACATCATGGCAACTTCAAAAATCAAAACAATCTTAACCCTTCTGATAATGGTACTTACCTTAAATAGCGCGAAAATAGCAGCTCAGGGTAATTATGATAGCAGAAGTGACGATCAGTATAACGACTACAGTGCCAGTTATCAGGATTTCTACGATGGATTGGCACCTTATGGTCAATGGATTAATGACCCTATGTACGGTTATGTTTGGCTACCAGACGTAGGTTCAGATTTTCGTCCTTACTACAGCAATGGATACTGGGCAATGACTCAATATGGCAATACCTGGGTATCAAATTATGATTGGGGATGGGCACCGTTTCACTATGGCCGTTGGACCTTTGACAATTATTATGGATGGCTCTGGATACCTGATACTCAATGGGCTCCGGCATGGGTAAGCTGGCGTAGTAACAATGATTATTATGGTTGGGCACCACTAGGACCCGGTGTCAATATCAATGTTTCTTTAAATTCTATACCAGTCGATTGGTGGGTATTTTTGAGCCCTACATATTTCTACGAACCCGGATTTCACAGATATTGCAATAATGATTGGCGCTTCAACCGTGGTGTTTATCGCCAGACAAACTATATAAATTACACTTATAACGACCGGAGAAGCGTTTACTACACAGGACCCAGAGCTGATGATTACAGACAAAGAACTGGCAGACAAGCTAGTATGTTTAATATTAGCAATAACAGAAGAAGAGGTACAACTGTAGTAAGAGGAAATAGAATCAATATTTACAGACCAACTATGAGTAATGGAGGGAATACTGCTCCGCGAAAAATTGTACAAACAGATCGCAGAGTCAGCCAACGTCCGCAAACCTTCATTGGTAATAATATTCAACCCGAAGGAAGACAAAAAGTATTGAGACAAACACCTATAGAAAATACAGGAAATAACAGAATGAATGCTAGCCCTGCAAATCGAACAAGGCAAGCAGAAATAAGGAATGAACGTTTGCCCGAAGCAAAACCAGTGCGACAAAATGGTGAAAACCGTGAAGTTCGTGAACAACAAATACAAAAGCAAAGGGAGTCTAATATTCAAATGGAGCAATATAGAAGTCGCCAGATGCAACAGCAAAAGGACAATGAACTAATGCGTCAGCAAAATGAACAACAAAGAATACAACAGGAAAACAAAAGACAACAATTGTTGCAACAGAGGGACAACCAAATGATACAGCAGCGTAATGATGAGCAGAACAAGCAAAGATCTAATCAAACAGAAGAGGACGGCCGTCGCAGGATGCAACAAATGAGAGATGCACAAATTCAGCAACAAAGGGAGCAGGAAAGTAACAGACAGCGAATGCAGCAACAGAATGACCAGCAGACAAATCGTCGTGCAAGAGAAGCGCAACCTGCCCGTCAAATGGAAAGAACGCAACCAGAGCAATCAAGACCGGCAATGAGAGAACAAAGAAACAATCAACCTTCTACCCCAAATAACAATCCACAAACAGAAAGATTCAGAGGTAGATAGATATGTCAGGTATTAACAGAAAAGGATAAACCAGTGTTTATCCTTTTCTGTTATCTATTCAAAATAATACATTTCCGTACCCTCATTTTCAGCAAAAGAGTTGCTTCGTTCTCCTTCACTGAAAATACCATAAATAGCACTTCCACTTCCACTCATTGAGGCAAACAAAGCACCATCATCGTACAACTTCTGCTTCATTTCAGACAATTGCGGGTGACTTTCAAAAATAGGGGTTTCAAAATCATTAAATACAAAATCCTTCCATTGCTCAACAGGCAACGCTTGCATTTCTAATAAATTAAACGGGGCTGGTTTTGGTGTTATTTTACTGAATGCCGCCGCAGTAGAAACATGCACATTGGGACAAATAACCTGAATACTGTAATTGCTTAAATCTAATGCCACAGGAGACAAAACTTCACCTCGCCCCTGGGCAAACTGTGGTATGTTATGAATAAAAAAAGGACAGTCGCTACCCAATTGTAAAGCCAGCTGCAGCAAATCTTCGTCGCTAAGTTCAAGATTGAAGAACTTATTCAACAGAGATAGCATGAAAGCGCCATCTGCGGAGCCACCGCCTAAACCTGCACCCATGGGTATTGACTTAAGCAAATGAATCTGAACGGGGCTAATACGATCAGGAAATTGTTTCTGAAGCAATAGAAAAGCTTTCCAAACCAGATTATTATGTACATCTCCATCAATGCTTTTACCAGAAATACGAATGGAGGAATCATTACCTTCTTCCGCAGGCAAGACTTCAAGGGCATCTTTGAGCATCCGCAAAGGAAAAAAAACGGTTTCCAGATTATGGTATCCATCCTCTCGTTTTTCGGTGACAAATAATCCTATATTGATTTTAGCGTTAGGGAAATGTAACAAGTGCTGATCTTTAAAAGTGGTAGAAGTTGTTGTTATCTTAGCAATTCACAAGGCTTCATATTGGTAGCTTTTTTAAAAGCCGTACTAAAATGAGAAATGCTGCTGTAACCCAATGTATTGGCTACCTCGCTCACCGTAAGCCCTTCTATTTGTAATAATTTTTTGGCTTTGCTGATACGAAGTTGTTGCTGAAATTCATTTATGGTTTTTCCGAACATTGCCTTAAAACCTTTTTTGAGATAACATTCATTAATGGCCACGCGACGGGAAAGTTCTTTTATAGAAAGCATTTGCTCGAATTCTTCTTCAAGTATTTCACGAGCCTGTAAAACTTTATCCCGTTCGCTATTGCTGTTCAAAAAACTACAGGCAGGTACAGAATAAGTATCATTGGCTGCACCAATATAATCAATAGCTTTACGCATCAAGAACACTGAAAGTTCCATTTGACGAAGCTTTTCCGAAAAAATAGACTGAGTAGAAAAACCACTTAATTCCTGTATCACTTTTTTAGTATCTGAACAAAATGCTACCTGTAAGCCAGCGTTATTTTCATTAAATGCTTCTTCGGAAAAAATTGTCTGGGCATCCCATTGAGACAAAAATTCGGGCTCGAAATAAACAGAATAGATAATTGCGGTACTCTTGTGTGTAAAATGATGCTGTAAATACATCAACTGAATAGCCATTTCACCATTATCCATTTTAGGACAAATAATCTGACCAAACTGATTAGGCAATTGTTCTTCGGGATAATTAACCTGCCAACTTTGAATGGTAATATGCTGATTGGGAGTCCATTTATGAGCATCAACAACAAGAACATCCTTTCCCAGCAAAAACTGAGCTGCGTTACGATGTTTAATTTGCGAAATGATACTTGCTTTCATGCGATTGCAAAAATAGAGCTAAAGGTCTGATAATAGAACAAATCTGAAGAAACAAAAAAGTCGCTCGAATGTCATTTTTTCGAGCGACTTTTATTTGAAAATCATTAATTTATTGCTTCATAAACTTAAAGGCTGCTTTTCCGTCATTGTTGGAAAGCTGCAACAAATAATTTCCACTAGCTAATGCAGAAACATCCAAAACATTGGATCCTTGTTGAATAAAAGTTGATTTCACAACTTGTCCTGAAGTAGTATATATGTCAACTTTAGTTTTTGTATTTAAATTATAATCAACAGTTAAGGTTTCCTTAGTAATAGTAGGATAAACATTAAATTGTTGAGCGATACTACTCTCGCCAATAGAAGCAGCTACTGCTTTAGGGATAAAACGATAAACTGTTCCACTTGCCGGATAAGATGACATTACTGGTGGCAATGTAGAAAAGTCGACAAAGCTATCTACTGTTGGTGCACTTGGCGAACCCACCAATGTATAGCCTTTGGCAAATGTAGTTGCATCCAAATCAAAATCAATAGCCAATCCAATCAAAGGTGAACCGCCAAGATAAAAGTAGTCACCAGGGTTGGAGATTTTTGAAGAGCCGTATCTGAACTCAATAATATTGGATGTTTCATACACCCAAATCTGAAAATTTACTGAGTCATCAACTGTTCCGTAAAGGTCTGCTTCGTCAAAAAACCCAGCATTATATACCTCAAATTTGAAAATGCGGTTTGGGCTGGTACCTGTTGTAATATAACGAAGAGGAGATTTAGGTGTAGCCGAAAGCGCCCCTCTGTCTATCAAATCAGAAGCAGCAAAATTGGAAAATGTATTTACTACTCCCATGGTATCTGATCCAGGACCAAAACCTTCGCCTGCAGAGAACGAAAAATCTGTAGTCGTTTTTCCATCTATATTAAGTGTGAAGCCCAACGGGAATTTAAAATTTTCATCATCCCAGACAATTGAACTCGAAATATTGGTTCCTGTAGTTAAAGGAGTATAAGGCTGCGCCGTCTGTACCTTGAGTACATAATTACCAAATGATTGCTGAGCAGAACAAAAATGTCCGGAAAACAAAGTGAATGCTAGTAATAATTTTTTCATAAGATTTATATTTAAAGCAATATTAATTTAATAAGCTGAAGTAAATTATTCTATCACAAAAGTTTATGACTATCTGAAAATCAGAATTCAAAGCCAATATCCCTTCTGTAATTCTTTCCATCAAATTTTATCAGCTCTGCGTTCTTATAGCTGATTGCCAAAGCCGACTTTAAATCCTGAGCAAGAGAAGTTATAGCAATTACACGTCCACCAGATGTTTCAACATTACCATTATTGTCTCTTGTACCAGCATGAAACAATAAACTATCATTTACCTTATCCAGACCTGTCATTTGCTTACCCTTTGCATAATCACCAGGATAACCACCACTTACCAACATTACAGTCGCGGCAGCCTTTTCACTTTGTCTTATCTCAACTTCGTTTAGCCTTCCTTCATTCATCTTAAGTACCATCTCTACCAAATCATTTTCCAGCCTGGGCATCACCACCTCCGTTTCAGGATCTCCCATGCGACAATTATATTCTATTACATAAGGGTCTCCCCCAACGTTGATTAAACCAAAAAAGATAAAGCCATTGTAAATAATATTTTCTGCCCTCAATCCATTAACCGTAGGCTCTACAATGCGCTCAATAACTTTCTTCATAAAATCACCGTTAGCAAAAGGAACTGGGGAAATAGCGCCCATACCACCTGTATTGGGTCCTGTATCACCCTCTCCCACACGCTTATAATCCTTAGCTTCCGGAAGTAAAACATAATGCTCACCATCAGTAAAGGCAAAAACAGATAGCTCTATACCAGTTAAGAATTGCTCAATAACCACCGTTTTCCCAGCATCGCCAAACTGCGCATTACGAATCATGTCCGTAAATACTTCTTTGGCTTCGGAAATATCGGTGGTAATCACCACACCTTTTCCCGCGGCCAATCCATCCGCTTTAAGTACAATCGGTGTTGAGTGATTCTCTATATAACGAATTCCCTCTTCAAAATTAGTTTCATCAAACTCGGCGTAAGATGCAGTAGGGATATTGTGGCGTGCCATCAGTTTTTTCGAAAACGCCTTACTCCCTTCTAGTTGAGCACCTTCTTTGCTGGGACCTGGAATGATAATGTGTGCAATAGCAGGGTCATTTTTAAAGAAATCATATACCCCATTTACCAATGGCTCCTCCGAACCCGGAAAAAGAATATCAATTCTATTATCAAGACAAAAAGCTTTAATCGCTTCAAAATCGTTAATTCCGATAGCAACATTAGTGCCATATGCGGCTGTCCCTGCATTGCCGGTTGCTATAAAGAGTTTTTCACAAAGCGGACTTTGGCTTAACTTCCAACTTAAGGCAGATTCACGGCCACCCGAGCCTAATAAAAGTATATTCATCTTCTAAAAAAATATTAGGATGCAAAGAAACTAAAAAAATCACCCTTTACGGTTTGCTTTTTTACACTATCTTGGCTGCTTCAAACTTATTTTAAACATTCTAAAAAAAATCAAGCAGAAATTATGGCTGAAAATATTGTAACGCCAGCACCAAAAAAGGGTCATCCTAAAGGATTATACTTTTTGTTCTTCACTGAGATGTGGGAACGTTTTAGTTATTACGGGATGAGAGCAATCTTCATTCTATTTATGACGAAAGTATTAATGATGAATGATGCCAGTGCTTCTGAAATATATGGCAGCTATACAGGTTTAGTTTATTTGACCCCTTTATTAGGAGGTTATTTGTGTGATAAATTTTTAGGCAACAGAAGAAGTATTGTTATAGGAGGCTTATTAATGGCGTTAGGGCAATTTTTTATGTTTCTTAGTGCCAGCGTAGGTTCGGAAGGCGGTGTTTCAATTATGTGGATTGGCCTTACTTCTATCATAATTGGAAATGGTTTCTTCAAACCAAACATCTCAACAATGGTGGGTCAATTGTACCCTGCAGGAGACAGAAGAATTGACAGTGCGTTTACCATCTTCTACATGGGTATTAATCTTGGAGCATTCTTTTCTCCATTAGTTTGTGGTTCCATGGATTTTAAATGGGGTTTCCTTGCAGCTTGTATAGGAATGTTATTGGGTTTGGTTGCATTCATATTTGGCCAGAAAAAATACCTTATTTCAGAAGAAGGAAAGCATATTGGACTGCCTGTTAAAAAGCTGGATTTAAAAAGCATTCTGGCTATTATTGGCTCAATAGCCATTATCTTCTTTATGCTTAATTTCAAGCAAATGTTTAAAAGTGATAAGGATATTATCAGTTGGTTTATTTATGGGGCAATGATATTGATGCCTGTCATCATCCTGAGCGATAAAAGCCTGAAATCATTTGAACTGAAAAGAATCATCGTTATTTTCATCCTTGCCTTTTTTGTTATCTTCTTTTGGGGAGCATTTGAACAGGCAGGTGCGTCATTGACTTTATTTGCCGACAGGCAAACTAATCGTACAATATTTGGATGGGAAATGCCTGCTTCTTACTTCCAGTCTGTAAATCCACTGTCGGTAATTATTCTTGCTCCGATAGTATCATTTATATGGGGATTCTTATACCAAAGAAAACTTGAGCCATCTTCTCCTTATAAAATGGCTATCGGTCTTGCCTTAGTGGCATTGGGCTATTTGATTATTGCCATTGCGGTAAAAGGCTTGGGTATCGGAGACAAAGTAAGCATGTGGTGGCTATTTGGTCTTTATGTAATTCACTCATTGGGTGAGTTGTGTTTATCGCCAATTGGACTGTCTATGGTATCTAAACTGGCTCCTCTACGTCTTTCTTCTTTGATGATGGGTACATGGTTTTTGGCCAATGCTGCTGCTAATAAATTTGCTGGTACCCTAAGTGCCTTAATACCTCCCAGTGGTGCAGATATAGACCCAAGCGTACCAGTAGTGTACCCTACTTTTATGGGTGTGGCCATTACTAATCTTTACGAGTTCTTTATGCTGTTTATTGTTATGACAGGCGCAGCTGCAGGCATCCTATTTGTCCTCAGCTCATGGTTACAAAAAATGATGAATGAAAAGCATATTGAAGTGATTCCTGAATTGGATAGATAATTCAAATTTTTTAAATAGAGAGTCGACAATCATTAAAATGGTTGTCGACTTTTTTGTGTGTTTGAGATAATTTCATACTTTCGAATGAGCAGCAATTGCATCATTATGAAACTCGTAATCACTCTTTTAAAAATATTACTCTTTATACTACTGAGCACAATAAATTTCGAGTATTTGCTTAACAGACAAAGCAGTACCCTCAGTACAATCCTTTGCATTATCATCGAAATTGCACTTGTAGTTATTATTATCATTCCTCTAATCAAAAAATTATTCAAATGATTACTACCGTACTCATCCTTATTACTATCCTCATCAGCTTCCTTTACTTTAAAAAGAACTTGGTTAGCGCCGATAAATCTTCGAGAACGTCCAAAATATTTACAGGTATTGGAATTTTGTTCTTTGGTATTTTAATAGCTCTGGTGCAACCCATGACGATGGAACGTGTAGATGCAGGGCATGTAGGCATAAAAGTAAACCTGACAGGGGACAACCGCGGTATCAGCAAATTTGAATACAAAACTGGCTGGGTAATTTACAATACCTGGATTAGTAAGTTATATGAATTTCCTACTTTCCAGCAGCACATTGACTTTCCGGAGCAGCAGGTAATTACAAAAGGAGGATTTTCGGCAACCATAAAACCCTCTTTTAACTACTCGCTCAAAGCAGGTGAAGTAGGCGATATGTTCCAAAACTTACGATTAGATATCAGAAGTATTGAGCAGCAATGGCTTCAGACGGCTATTGTAGGTACCGTTAACGATGTAGCCAACAAATGGGCAGTTGATGATATCTTTAATCAGAGAGAACGTTTTGAAAGTGATATTATCGTTGAAGCTAACAAAAGAGTTTCCAAGTGGTTCTCTATTTCTCAGTTAAGAACAAATATTATTCCTCCTCAGGCATTACAGCAATCTATTGAAGCAAAAACCAAAGCCATTCAGGAAGTACAGGTGGCCGAAAACCAAAGATTGGTAGCGATTGCCGAAGGGGACAGAAAAATAGCCCAAGCCCGTGCAGATAGCGCTGCACAGGTAATTGCAGCGTCCGGCGAGGCAGAAGCCATTCGCAGGAAACAGGTTTCACTCAACCCAACTTATATTGATTACTTAAAGGTAAATAAATGGAATGGGGAATTACCTCAGGTACAAAGTGGCAACGGTGGTATAATAATGCAATTGCCCAATAATAATAAATAATCACTTAGCCTTTATTCAATCAGCACTTCAGCGTCTCCCTTTACTTTTGATACATGGCAGCAGTCCGCTGTTACCACATACTTTATGGTCTTAACAACTAAAGCACCTTTGTAAACCTTAAATTCTAAGGCATTATCAACATTTTTTTTCAGATCTTTCAGGTTACCATCATCAATAACGGTATAATTTGTATCAGGTAAATGATTAGGGGTATTTTGCGAAAAAATCAATTTACCCGCTTCATCATAAGTTTCAACCTTATCGGCTTTATAGAAATACCCTACTTTATCTTTAAGTACAATATTCAACATTCTGAATTCCATCGTACACATTACAGAACGGCAATCAATATTCGATTCGGGCGTTTTGCATCGGACAGTTATTAGCAATAACACTCCTAAAGCCGCCAGCTGAACTTGTTTTTCCATAAAGTTTATTTGAATAAATTTATTGAAAATTTCTTAAAATGGCATTCCAATCGCCAGATTTACCACTACATTTTTTGCACGCCAGGTGCTATTGCCCAAATCTACTTTTCTAATTACCCATCCATTCTTTGACAAAATGTAAGGGTCCTTGATGGGAAATGCGGCATCCATACGCACAGTGAAAAAATCTGCAACAATTACACGCAAACCAGCACCTGTGCTTACCGCTATATCCTGACCCAAACGACTGATATCAAATTGACCATTGGGGGTATTTTCAGATTTCTTGGCCAACCATGTATTACCCGCATCTGCAAATAAGGCTCCATTGACATTTAGTGTACCCGAAAAGAGTTTAATCATATCGAAACGATATTCTGCACTCATTTCTAGTTTTATATCCCCTGTACGGTCTGTACTACTCGATTTTAAAGAATCCGGAACCAATGACCTCGGGCGCCAGCCACGAATACTGTAGGGACCACCTACGAAATACTGCTTAATATAAGGAAGGGTTCTGGAATCTCCGTAAGGGCTGCCAATACCACTAAGAAACCTCAGCGCAAACAGAGAATGTCTAGCATTAAAATAACGACGGGCATCGAGATCAAACTTGAAATACTGATCAAAAATAAAACCCTGACTACTGCTAACTTTTTTCTGAACAGCATTAATCCCAGCCATGATTATACCTGCCTCCTCCAAACCAATACGCAAATAATTAAAATTACGATTCTGCTTCTTTTGCTGGTCAGAGAAAGTATAAGCTATGTTTTCTCCTTCAATAAAGGTTCGGCGGTAGGTGTTGCGCAATAAGTCATTAGAATCCAGCCTCTTTTGAAAATCCGGTCGGATAGTAGGCAAAATTATATTGGCAAATGCAGGTGCAAATTCCCACATCTGAGTACTGGACTTATGCCAGTTGTAAGAAAAGGTGGATGAAATATTAGCCAGGCGGAATTGATTAATCCTGTCCAGCACATTCACACCAACCAGCAATTGCGTACGAGGAAGGTTACGGTTATCTATCCACTTTGGCTTGTAGGGAGAAAGAAATTTGGGAAATAACAAGGTAGCATTAACTCCAATATTAGTACTCTGCAGGTAAAAATGTTCTAAAAAACCAGAGCCCAATGTATCAAAATAACCTGTTTCAATACCACCAGTTGCCGACAAAGAAAAGAGATTAGCACCTTTGAAAAAATTCTTATCTCTGTACACTGCTCCAATTGAATTTCCAAGCCTGTATGTCTGAGATGTTGCAATTTCAAAAGAACTACTTGCATCCAACCTTTTAGCAGGACTAAGTGTAATGTAACTATTCAATAAATGCTGCTCTCGGTGAACAGTATCCTCAACAAAATAAATATTGACCATCTGAAAAATGCCCAACTCATTTAGTTTATTAATAGTAAGTTCATGATTGCTTCGGGAATACAGCTCTCCCGGGCGATAGAAAATTTGTTTATTCAGGATATTTTCCCTGACAAAGTATCTGTTATAACGAAAAGTAATGCTGTCCAGTTTTTTAACAATCATATTTGAATCAAAAGCCAGAGACCGGTCAATAAAATCAGGAAATACGATTATCCTGCCAATGCGATACTGCTGATATGATTGTAAATCAGAGCTGCTATTAATAGATATCTTGATATCAAGAGAAAGTTTTTTTTGTCTTTTTTGCAGGGTAATAAAATTAATAGCACTCTCAAACAAATTTTCGGCGTCCCGAAACTTCTCTTTGTTGACGGTATCCAGTACAAAACTGATATTGTCCTGAGAAAACTTGTAATATCCGATATTCTGCATTAGAGTAATAATCCTGCTCCTCTCTTCATCAACCAAAACTTTGGTATAAGCCTTCTCTTTCGTCAAAAGCGTATTTTTCATACTGGCGGATACTATTGACTGTATCAAGCTGTCATCGGCTTCAACAAATACCTTATCAATTAAATAATTAACTCCGGTAGTAATCTTGTATTGGGCAAATGCCTTTTTGCCCGAAAAACGAACCGTATCGGAGACCTGGGCTTTGAAGTAACCTTGATTAGTCAGAAAAAATCTCATATTGGCTGCAGATCTTTTTTGCAGAATACTATCATAAAGTACTGGCCTTTCAATCGATTTAGGTAGTTCTATCAAAGGGTCGTTGATATATTTTTCGGAACGTAAATTATACTTCCAGAGCCTGAAAGGGAAAATACCACTCCAATAAGTGTTGGGACTTTGCAAAACCAAAACCTCAAGCTGATCCTGCAATACCCCTTTATTTGTAATCGTTTTATCTGATTTAATTTTCAGCGAATTAGAGCGAAGTAAATATTGCCCCTCTTGTACATGCTTGGTTGTATTGCAGGACAACAACAACAATAACAGCAATAACAAACACTTGAAGTGCAGCCATTCTGAATTGAGATTTCTTATTCTCCTTTCTATCATTATTTTGGTTGTCAGCAATTAATTAGATTTGCAAAATATGCTCTCAAAAACGCAAAGTAAATACATTCGTTCATTAGCGCTGCAAAAATTTCGTAAAGAACACCAAAGCTATCTGGCCGAAGGCGAAAAAATTGTGGCCGAATGGTTGTTTTCAGACGAGAAAATGGAATTGATTGTTGGCTTGGATAACTGGATTTCAGAGAATACCCTACTGATTCAAAAACACCCCGAGGCAATATGTATAGGCGTTTCAGAAGATGAATTAAAGCAAATTTCAACTTTACAAAGCCCTAATAAAGCTTTGTTGGTTGTTCGTAACAAGCGTCAACCACAATTAAATAATATTAACAATTGGTGTATTGCCTTGGATGGCATTCGTGACCCAGGTAATATGGGTACTATTCTTCGTATTGCAGATTGGTTTGGTATTGGCGATGTCATTTGCTCGCAGGACTGTGTGGATGCTTTTAGTCCAAAAGTGGTACAATCCGGTATGGGAGCCCATTTACGCGTCAATATTCATGAAACAAATTTGGCGGATTTTATAAAAGAAAGCCCTTTAGATGGTATAGCAGCGGTGTTGGGTGGCGAAAATGTATATCAGATGAATACCCCACCAGATAAAGGAATTATCATCATTGGCAACGAAGCAAAAGGTATCAGCGAAGAAATTATTGCACTGGCAAAATACAAAGTCACTATACCAAAGAAAGGTGGAGCTGAGTCACTAAATGCAGGAGTTTCGACTGGTATTTTGTGTGCTCTGCTTTTGGGGAAATAAATTTTTCAAGCAACTTTAATCTTTATCTCAATTCTATAGTCTTTAAATTCAGAAAATCACCTAATCAAATAAAAGTATCTGTATGAAAAAACTCAGCCTTCTTTTAATCATTCTTATCTCTTTAGCAGAAAACAGTCTGGCTCAACTAAGCCAAAGTGTTTTACAAATCCGTTTAAGAAATAACAAATTACTTACTATTGTGCTTGATGGCAGACATTACAAGAGATTTGGCCGAACTATTACTTTTGGAGATATCCCGGCGGGTAATCACGATATCAAAGTATATCGTTATTATCCTAATGATGACCCTCGATATTCAGATAGTAGACCGAGGGCTGTATTGATATATAAAGGCAAAATGCGCATTGCTCCTGCTACAACATACTTCTGTACAGTAGACCCACAGTACAAAACAATGAGTATCCGTGAATCGCGCGAAGACTTGTACGTAGATGAGCGAAGTTATAAAATAGAGGAACAACCCGAATTTGACGAAGACCGGGAAGATAGATCTTATGATAGAGATAGAGATAGGGATAACGATAGAGATTGGAACAATAACCGTAATGAAAATAATGTAGTCGACCCCACCCTACTGACCAATGAACAATTGTATATCCTTAAATCGTCTGTTCAGGAGCGTGTGGGCAGCAATGATAAAGTAAGCCTGATACAAAATTTTCTGCAAAGCAAAAAAATGACAACCGAACAGGTAAAGACAATTGTAGGGTGGCTAAGTTTTGAAAACAGCAAATTACAAATCGCCAAATTCTGCTATCCACGTACTATCGATCAGGATAAATACTTGCAGGTAAGTAGTCTTTTAAGTTTTCAAAATTCTAAAAGAGAATTGGAAGATGTAATTTTCAATAACAAAAGCAAACCGAAGGATAATATTAAAGCCCAAAATCTAACCCTGAGTGCAAACGAAATGAGCCAATTGTCTCTGGCAGTGAAAGAAAAAATAACTGATACTGACAAGCAAAAACTGATGCAGCAAGATTTGGAAAACAAAATAATGAGTACTGCTCAAATCAGTATTATGCTTGATTGGCTGACCTTTGAAGGCAGCAGACTTGAATTTGCAAAATGGGCTTACCCCAGAGTGAGTGACCGGACAAATTACGGACAGCTCAAAGCTAAATTTTCATTCCTTAGCTCAAAAAAAACAATCGATAATTTATTATTAAACGGCAAATAATCTAAAAGCCAATAAAAGAAATAGCCTCCAAATTGGAGGCTATTTCTTTATGGTCAATAACAAAAATGTTTTGAAACCTATTTTTTCTTAGCATCTTTCGCATCAGCGTTCTCTTGTTGTTTAAGAGCACGAGTCATTACGATAGAAGCGATAGGAATACGAGGAGAGTTCATTAATTCCATATTGTCAGAAGGAATGTCCTGTACGCGCATATTCTCATTCAATTTCAAACCTGCGATATTCACTTCGATTGCAGCTTTCAAATACTTTGGTAAAGTACGAACGCGAACAGTTTTCATTTTGATTTCCAAACGACCACCAGCTTTAACGCCTTCTGGTTGTCCTACAAATTTCAATGGCAGATTTGCTACAACTTTTTTGTCATCAACCAACTCAAGAAAGTCGATATGTGTCAAAGAATCTGTTACTACATCAAATTGCAAATCTTTCATGATGCAACGGTATTCTTTACCATTTACAGAGATTTGAGCCAATT
Organism: Bacteroidota bacterium; assembly: GCA_040387755.1. Lineage (GTDB taxonomy): Bacteria > Bacteroidota > Bacteroidia > Chitinophagales > Chitinophagaceae > Rurimicrobium. The sequence continues at coordinate 284,758 of JAZKDB010000002.1, forward strand.
GAAAATCAGGTGTGTACACCAAATGACGAAATGCTGCAGTAGGAGCACTGAATGATACTGTTTCTGTACCACCATAGATTACACAAGGTACTTTACCTTCTGAACGCAGGTGACGCGTTGCCTTTTTTCCGAAATCGGTTCTGTTTTGTCCTTCGATTTTAATGCTATTCATAGCTTTGTATTGTTTTTTCTCTTTCAAACCCAATCGACAACCTATCGAACGTTTGGTATTTGAATGATTTTTTTAGTTAAAAAACCCTTTGCGGGTTTCGGCATCTTGCCGGACAGGTTTTTTTGCTTAAACAGTCGTTTTGTTATTCAATATTTTATTAACTCTTTCTTTTGCTGTGCAAAAACAAGGAGCTGATTGATTTATTTTCAAATGTATTTCTAATCGCTATCGCAAATAAATCTGCAGTGGGCAATACTTCAATTTTAGAGCATGGCTGCTTAAGAGGAATAGTATCACAAACTACTAATTTTTCTAAAACTGAATTTTCGATATTCTCATAAGCTTTACCACTCAATACAGGATGAGTACAGAAGGCTGTAACACTCAATGCACCTCGTTCTTTCAACATTCCGGCAGATTTTGTCAAAGTGCCGGCAGTATCACATATATCGTCAATCAAAACTACGTTTTTACCTACTACATCACCAATGACAGTCATAGAGGCTACTTCGTTGGCGCGCTTACGTTCTTTATCGCAAATAACCATTTCGGCACCAAAATACTGAGCTACTTCTCTTGTACGATTTGTACTTCCTACATCAGGAGAAGCGAAACAAAGGTTTTGGATGTTCAACTGCTCGATATAAGGAATAAAAATCGCCGAACTATCAAGATGGTCAACGGGAATATCAAAAAAGCCTTGAATCTGAGGTGCATGTAGGTCCATCGTCATTACTCTGTCTGCACCGGCTGTGGTCAACAAATTAGCGACCAATTTTGATGCAATAGAAACACGAGGTTTGTCTTTACGATCCTGACGGGCAAAACCAAAATAAGGAATTACCGCCGTAATATAGCCTGCAGAAGCTCGTTTTGCAGCATCAATCATCAACAAAAGCTCCATTAAATTATCTGTTGGAGCAAAAGTAGATTGAACCAAAAAAACATAGTCACCACGTATACTTTCCTGAAAAACCGGCTGAAATTCACCATCACTAAACTTTGGGATGTCGATTTTACCAAGGTCTTTGCCATACATTTTGGCAATTTGTTCAGCGAGGTAATGAGATTTAGTACCTGAAAATATTTTTACTGATGAATCCATTGAAGATTTTCTTAAAGCAAAATTGGAGTGCAAAAGTATAAAAATGAACGCCAAAAACCTATTTCTTTTTAAAAAAGTTTAATCACAACACATAGCAATAATTTCAAACCTGAAAATCAGCTTAATAACAACCCTCCGGCTATTTAACGGATTATCAAATTTACAAATTATCTTCGCCCCAATTATTTATTTCAAAATCATCTTACAAAATGAAGAAAATTTCAGGCAATCGCCTATTGATGGCAGCAAGCATAGCAGTATTGGCATTTAACAGCTCCTGCAATAATAAGGGTACAAGTACTGCTGCAACAAGCAGCAACGGAGCTCCTGTTACCGGTAAAATTGCTTACATCAATCTGGATACCCTACAATCTAAATATACTTTTTGGAAAGCGGAAGCTGATGCATTGGCAGCAGAGCAAGCTAAAATAGAGTCTGAATTGCAAAGTTCTGCTCAAAAGCTACAAAGCGATTATGCAGCATTTCAACAAAAGGCTCAGTCGGGCAACATATCAGAGGCTGAAGGTCGTGCAACACAGCAGCGTCTGGCGCAAATGCAGCAATCTCTTGAAACTCGCAGAACTACTCTTGGAGAACAATTACAAGCCAGACAAATAGCTTTCAGCGAAAGATTGCAAAAAAACATAGATGAATATCTGGCCATTTACAATAAAGACAACAAATATGACTACATCATGTCTTATACTAAGGCAGGGCAAATATTATATGCAAATAAATCATTGGATATCACTGCAGATGTAGTAAAAGGATTAAATGAATTCAAATCGTCGTCTGCATCAGATACTAGTAAATCTAACTAATTAAATCTCTGCTTTTTGGAACCACAAAACAATTCTGATTTTAAGCGCTCCTTATCCTTATTTGACGGCACGCTGCTGGTCATAGGCTCTATGATTGGCTCGGGTATTTTCATTGTCAGTGCCGACATTGTGCGCAATGTCGGCAGCGCAGGCTGGCTGATTGCAGTTTGGGTAATTACAGGCCTTATGACTATGACCGCGGCTATCAGCTATGGCGAATTAAGTGGAATGTTCCCAAAAGCAGGAGGACAGTATGTGTACCTCAAAGAGTCGTATAATAAACTTATTGCTTTTTTATATGGTTGGAGCTTTTTTGCCGTAATTCAAACAGGTACCATAGCAGCTGTAGGTGTCGCATTTTCTAAATTTGCAGCCTACCTGATTCCTGCATTAAGCGAGGACAATAAATTATTTGTAAGTGAAGGAGGCGGGTTTTCTATTTCTGCAGCCCAAATCATGTCCATCGCCATTATATCCTTGCTTACATATTCCAATACAAGGGGAGTAAAAGGGGGCAAAGTGATTCAAAATGTTTTTACTTCGGCTAAGTTAATTTCTCTTTTTGGCTTGATAATTGCAGGCTTTGTAATGTTCAAACCAGAAATCTGGAATACGAACTGGGCCACATCCTTCACTGCCACAAAAGAGGTTTCCGATGGCAATTGGATAAGTATCAGCGGAACGACATTACTGGGTGGAATAGCTGCAGCCATGGTAGGTTCTGTTTTTAGCAGCGATGCCTGGAATAATGTAACCTTTATTGCCGGTGAAATGAAAAATCCACAAAGAAATATTGGTTTAAGTCTGTTTTTTGGCACCCTAATTGTAACGGTAATATATGTTTCAGCCAATTTGGTCTATCTGGCGGTTTTGCCAATGGATGAAATTGCACATGCTGCAAAAGACAGAGTTGCGGTATCGGCTTCAAATGCCATTTTTGGAACAATAGGCACTGTGATTATGGCTGTAATGATAATGGTTTCTACTTTTGGCTGCAATAACGGCCTGATACTTGCAGGTTCAAGGGTATATTACACCATGGCTCAGGATGGATTATTCTTTAAAAGCGCAGCCCGCTTAAATAAAAACGGAGTTCCGGAATGGGCGCTTTGGGCGCAATGCATAGTGGCCGCAATTCTTTGCCTTAGCGGTAAATATGGCGATTTGCTGGACATGATTTCGTTTGTGGTTGTATTATTCTATATCCTTACCATAGCGGGCATTTTTATATTACGCAAAAAACAACCAGATACTGAACGACCCTATAAAGCATTTGGATACCCTCTGCTTCCTGCTTTATACATTATTTTGGGCATCAGTTTTTGTACCTTGTTGATTTGGTTCAAACCTCAATTTACCTGGCCCGGCTTAATCATTGTTTTGCTTGGCATTCCTATTTATTACCTTATTCAGCGCAAAGCTGACAAAGCATAGATGAACAAAGAAGAAATCAAAGACCTTTTTGAAAGAATGAACGACCTACACGTGGTAGTCGTAGGCGATGTAATGTTGGACAATTATTGGTGGGGAGATGTGGAGCGCATCTCGCCGGAAGCACCTGTACCGGTAGTAAATATCAAAAAGAAAGAAAGTAGGTTGGGAGGAGCAGCAAACGTGGCTTTAAATTGCAAAAGCCTTGGGGCAAAAGTCAGTTTGGCCTCTGTATTGGGCAAAGATATAGACGGAGATTTACTGATTCGACTGGCTGGCCAATCGGGTCTTGAAACCGCAATGTTGATGCAAAGCTCAGAGCGCAAAACAACAACAAAAACCCGTGTCCTGAGCCGTAATCAGCAAATGATGCGCCTTGATGATGAACAAATCAGTGAATTAAGCATTAAAGAAGAGCATCCTTTTATTGATTTGGTGCTACGCATGCTCCAGAGAGAGAAACCACAGGTTTTGATTTTTGAAGATTACAATAAAGGTGTGCTGAAAGAGAATATTATTCAGCGTATTACAGCACATTGTAAGGAATTGGGCATTGTCACGATGGTAGACCCCAAAAAACAAAATTTTTTGGCTTACAAAGAAGTCAGTATTTTCAAACCCAACCTTAAAGAGGTTCGTGAAGGCTTGGGGCTTGAATTAGCTTCTGTTTCATTAAAAGAACTGCAGGAAGCTCATCAAAAATTAAACGACTCTCTACATCATCAAATTACCTTTATTACTTTATCCGAAAAAGGGGTTTTTGCAACAGATGGTGTACAGGAATTTATTACTCCATCCCATATCCGAAACATAGCAGATGTATCCGGAGCAGGAGATACTGTCATCGCCACAGCAGCACTGGTCTATACCCTATCAAGGGATATCAAGCTGATGGCAGAGATCGCCAATATTGCGGGAGGATTGGTGTGCGAAAAAGTGGGTGTTTTACCCATTGATAAAGCTGAACTGGAAACAGAATGCCTCAGTCTGCTTTAATGCATTGCATCTATTGAATTTAAACAGTAATTAGTTGTCATTGTTGTGAGTAAATCTATTGCCTGGCCATTCCAATGCGTGTCTGTAGTATAATAATATGAATCTCTGTTTTTCAATAACTCGCTGTAGACATCAATAAACTCTATTTTTTTTGACTTCATTAAATGATGCAACAAGGTGATTTTAGAGACACCGAACAACTCGGGATACATACTTTCTTTGTCCGGAGCTATAATAAAAACCACTTTAATATTTTGTGATTGAAAAACTTTGGTAATTTTCTCCATGCTTCCTGAAATACTGTTTAACTCAGCATATTCTGAGAGTCTGTTACGCAGAAACCAAACCTTTTTCCCATCAATTGTACTGACATAGCCATACCTTTTATCACTCTTTTGGGTGAAAAGATTTGAAGATTGTATTTCTTTAAAGTTTGCACCCAATAATAAATCAAGTCCATAATAATGATGAACAACAGACTTATACTGTTTGCTGATTAATTGTTGTGCTGCCTCATGAATATTACTGGCAAGAGCTCTCTCTACTGTTTCAAAGAAAATGACTTTAGGCTTTTTGGTAAAATATTTCGAAGACAGTTCATTATATACCCTGAACCCACTGCAACCATTGGAACCAAGATTGTATGAACAGTTCCTCTTCATCTTTTTGTTTGTTAGAGCTTGTATCCCTTCTGTACTACTTATATGCGGATCATCAAAAAAACTGTCTCCCAAATAAAGAATCTCAGGTTCTTGATTGCCAGTAATATTACTAAAGCCATAATGGTCGCAGACCCTCAAAATACCTTTTGTTAGATTAATAGAATCATGCCCCAAATCTGTCCGTGTTTTAATATAAACTGCAGTATCAGCGCGCCCATAGAATTGATTGGCTGTTACAAACGTCTCCCTTCTGTTCGTTACATACGGAATATCATCTTTTGCATTTAAACGAAGCAAACCTGTTATGAGGTTAATCAAAACAACGATGAGCAATATCAATCCGGACTTACTGATCAACTTTCTCATACTATAATTAAAATTGAAAATAAATAAAATCCATTTTCTGATTATTGGAAAACAAATGCAAAAACGTAAGTATACCCAATATCATCAAAACATAAACAATATATCGAAGAACAGGAAGAGTTATAACCCTTAGTCGCCTTTCATCTCGGCGCAACCACCAGTCTATCCATACAAATGGAATAGTGTACATAAATACCGAAATACCATAAGGCAGATGCCATAGTTGTTGAGGCTTTGTAGCAAAACTGTTGACCATTTGCCGGATATATCCTGTCGCCATATTGAGATTATCTGCACGAAAAAAAATCCAGGCAAATGCAACAAAAACAAAAGTACTAAGCATTTGAAGCAATTCTTTCAGACCAGGCAATGAACGGTTCGATGCCACAACTTCAGTAATATGCTGCCTGTTCTTATTGAAAATCAATAACGGCAAAAAGCCGCAGGCATGAATAGCTCCCCAAACGATGAAAGTCCAGTTGGCCCCATGCCAAAATCCGCTGACCAGAAAAATAATAAAAACATTTCGAATTGCCTTTGCTTTACCCTGTTTAGACCCACCAAGAGGAATGTATAAATAGTCTCGAAACCAGGAAGACAATGAGATATGCCAACGTCGCCAAAACTCGGCGAGGTTTCGGGAAAAATAAGGAAACTTGAAATTACTCAAAAGCTCAAATCCAAAAAGCTTTGCAGTTCCTATAGCAATATCCGAATAGCCACTGAAATCGCCATAAATCTGAAAACTAAATGCAATTGCTCCTAAAACCAATGTTGTTCCGCTTTGCTCAGGATATCTTTGAAAAATTTCATCCACAGTCGCAGCCAAACTATCAGCAATCACCACTTTTTTAAACATACCCCACACTATCAAACGACAGCCCTCGGCAGCCTGGGCATAATCAAAAATGCGTTTGCGCTGCACCTGTGGCAATAAATGAGTGGCACGTTCAATAGGACCTGCCACCAATAAGGGGAAAAAACTTACAAATACGGCATAATCCACAAAATCAGTTACCGGTTTTTGCTGCCCTCTGTAAATGTCAAATACATAAGACATTCCATGAAAAGTATAAAAAGAAATACCTACCGGCAATGCGATTTGAAGCAATAAGGGATTGGTGTGCAATCCCCAATTATCAAATAACTGTTGAAATTGAACCACAAAGAAATTATAGTACTTAAAGACTGCGAGAATACCCAGATTATTGATAATACTTAGCCATAGAAATAACTTAGCTTTTCGCTTATCAAGCGATGCAACCCCAAAGCCATAACTAAAATCTAAGACTGTACTCAGTAATAAAAGCCCAAGAAATTTGTAGCTCCACCAACCATAAAAGAAATAACTGGCTATTAATACCAATACATTTTGCCATCGCAGAGATTTGTTGAAGACAAACCAATAGAGAACAAAAACAATCGGTAAAAAAAGTAAAAACTCAAATGAATTGAATAGCACTAAAAGGTTGTTTTATTTTTTGAATTGCCACTTCTTTCCAGCAACAATATTAATCAAAAAATAGCTTTACCCATTAGTAGCCCAATACCCTATTCTCTTCCCTGATGCGCACAAACAACATTAAGGCATTGAGTAAAGTAAAAATAACGGCAGTATAATACAACTGAAATGTTAGCGGAATAACTATAAGTTCAGAAACAACAATGATATAATTAGGGTGTTTGACAAATCGGTAAGGGCCTTTATTAATCAAAATTGCAGAAGGAATGCGCAATATCTTTGTATTCCAAAATTTGCCTAAACTGTTAATCACCCAAAATTTCAACACTGCTAAAATCAGATAAATGACTGCAAATAAGGGGAAAAAAGCCGTCGATTCCTTTACATTATATTCAATAATAAGGGAGACAAAAAACAGACTGTGCAATAAAACAATAAATGGGTAATGAGCTTGTCCATATTCAACTGCGCCATTGCGTCTCATCCATTTTTCATTACTGCGGGCAATTATTAATTCTACTATTCGCAACAGAATAACAAAAGAAATAAACGATATAAAAGCTATCTTATTAGTCATTTTTACTCATTTTGAGCAAGACCATTTCGCAGGAGAAACCCGGCCCCATAGCCACCATTAATCCATAACCATTGGCAAAGCCCTGTTGATAAAACTTATCCAAAACATACAAAACTGTAGGACTGGACATATTGCCGTTCTCATTCATCACTGTTCTTGTATTGAATAAAAAATCAAAATCTAATTTTAGCGCTTCTTCATAAGCTGTCAAAACTTTTTTGCCTCCAGGATGAAAAATAAAGTTCTTGATGTCGCTAATTTCAAGTCCATTTTTTTTCAAAAAACTACTGATATCTTCATAAATATGCTCTGAAATAAGGCTTGGAATATCTTGCGAAAACAAAACTTTAAAGCCCTTCTCTTGAAATTCCCAACCCATTACATCCAAAGAATCATAATAGAGTTTACTCTGACTGTCTAAATAATTTATTTCAGTTGAACCCTTTTGTACATGATTATCGCCTGAAATAAGACATGCAGCAACGCCATCGGCAAACAGACTGGAGCCTATAAAATTGCTTTTACTGAAGTCATTCCGGAGAAAGGTAAGTGAACATAGTTCTGCAGCTACCAGCAAAACCACAGCATCAGGATTTGCCTTGGCTGCAATATTGGCTTTTGCAAAACCAGCTACACCTCCTGCACAACCTAAACCAAAAACAGGGGTTCTTGAGACATCTTGATTGAGTCTCATTGTATTGATAATCAGAGCATCCAAACTGGGTGTGGCTAAACCTGTAGTAGAAAGAAAAATAATATCTGTAATGCTATCCTTTTTCAGGCCGGCTTTTACCAGACATTCTTCAATTGCCTGTACAGAATACTGCAGTGTTATGCGGATATACTCATCATTTTGTTGCTGAAAACTATGTGTTGAGCTGTAATAGTCCAGTGGCTTGCAAAAATTTCTGGTTATAATTTCAGTGTTATCAAAAGCACTCATCATTCGCTGTACTTGTGGAAAGGATGGCTCAAAAATGGCTTGCGCGCATTTTTTCACTTCTTGCTGGGCAACTTTGTGTGGAAAATCAATAGTGGAAATAGCAGCTAAATAAGGCATGGAATTAGAGTAAGTGATTCAAATCTAAATACGACACAAAGATGCAATTAGTTTGAATGCCTATTGTTACACAATTTCTGAGGAGCTTTGCACTATTTGACAAAAAGACCGAAAACAACTACATCAGCTACGTTCCAGTTTATTGAGCAGTTCCGCAATTCGCTCTGCCTTGGTAGCCTCTTTTTTGGCGGCATAAATCCATTCAATCATTGCCTTTTGTTCTCCTAAACTGTATTTCAGAAAACGATCATACGCATTCGGTTCCTCTTCAATAATTTCTTTCAATTCCAAGGGCAATTCATTGGGTAAACTATCTGCATACAACACAATATGCACCGAATCTCCTTCATGCTTACTTATCTTTTTGCGGATAGCAGCCTTAACTGGAAGAAAAAGTTGACCATTACCCATGGGCATCAAATGATAACCTTTAATTTCAACGCCTTCAATACTACCTCTAACTCTTACCCAGCCAAAATGAGCATGTTTGTCTTGTAACACTTCAGGAATACGGGCATAAGTCCATCCTCCTTTTCCCGGAAAACGCTCCAACAAATAGTTTTTATCAACCAATGGCTTTTCAACAGACATCGAAAAAAGAGATTGTGTTTTAATTTTATATTTCCGCCGGGTAGCTTGTTTTCAAAAATATCCCTTTACTGCTAAGATTCCAAACGAAAATGGTGAAGAAAAATAAGCTCCCTGATTTCGCCCGCCCGGATGCATCTGTTCGGACGGGACGATGCAATCAACGCTGAAGAAAATGCCAAAATTGGCTCAAAAAAAACGGCTTGGAATGTGTTCCCAAACCGCTTTCATTCGTTCAAGCAAATGATTACTCATACCAATCGGCCTGAATATAATCGGCCTCGCCCTGAGTATTGGCTTCTACCACAAAGCCAACAGCATTACCTTTTAAGTTTTGTACCGGAACACTAAATACACGATTCCCGTTTATATAACCAATCCAGCTTCTGTTTCGTTGCTCTATTCTCACATCGTTCCAATCTCCGTTAATGTGCACAAAACCCAATTTCGTCCGGGGAACGATTGCGCTGATATCATTACCATAGCCATTTCCTCCTTCATCATACAAGGCAAAGTATCCATTATAATCAATGGTAAAACTATAACCGTAAGCACCATTACTTCCATTATAGCCAAACAGCAGACCCATGTTTTTATTGGAGCCAATACGAGTAGTCAGGGTAAAGTCATTATAGGTATTGAGTTGAATCGCTTTGGACACATAATAAGCTTCATGCAGATTGTCGTTGTAATCTATTTTGAAAGTACCATTACTGATGATGCCATATGCAAGATTATTGCCATCCGCAAATTGCCAGTCGTTTCTGTTGTTATCAAAATCATCAACAAAAGTGTAGGGCACAAGACCAGGTTCAATGTATCTGTCTCTTTTAACGCATGAGCTAGTACTTATAATTAAGCCAAAACCCAGAAAGAATAGTATGCTTTTCATATTTTGAATGTTTGTTGCTATGACTGAGATAATGTAAGTAAGTTTAATGAAAAACATAGTTAAAAAAAATATAGTTAAAAAATAAAGAACGACTAGTAACAAGATAGATTTAAGCCTAATTTCGGATTTAAAAATAATCATGAAAACATTTATTCTTTTAAGCCTAAGTTCACTGCTTTCTTTTGTTGCCCATGCACAAGAGTTTGAATTCAAATTATTGTTTAACGATTCATTGGGGAATAAAGATTCCTTAAACTACGGCTATGACCTTGCAGCCACTAATAGCATTGATGCAGCATTTGGAGAAATTGATATTCTATCCGTACCTCATAGCAGCAGTTTTAATGTTCGTTTTTCAGATGTTTTGGTTAACGGAAAATTATCGCCCAATTATCAGTCCAAAAAACAAATTATAGCCAATAAGTGTCCTAATTGGTTACTCAATGATTTTGGCGTGTCAATTGAGATAGACAGTAAAAACTATCCCATAACTCTTAAATGGGATAAAAGTCTTTTTAAAGACAGTTGTCGTATTGGCACCATTCTTACAGATGTGCATCCAGGAGGCTGGTTTGATACGCGAGGGCATTTTAGAACTTTTCTGGCTGAGGATGATAGTGTTGTGATTAAAGAGCCCTATTACTTCTATACAAATGCCGCAAGTAAAAAGATTAGCGTTTTGTGGATTGCTTTTATGGATAGTTCGGTTTTTAAAATCCCATTTGACCCTATGATATTTGAACCCGACCCATTAGGAATAAACACTTTGAATCAATCCGCTTCTTTAGAGGTTTTCCCTAACCCGCTAAAAGAAGATTTGCATATACGCACCAATGCCAAAATCAATGAAGTTGAATTGTACGATTTGCAAGGGAGAAAAATAATCATGCAAAAAGGGAGCAATGTGAACAATTTACATTTAGAGGTACTGCCCACAGGTACTTATTTGCTCAAAGTAAGAGATGATAATGGAAATGTGTTTATAAAAAGGGTCGTAAAAGCTGCATTCGACTAATACAATGATTTTCGCATTTTTAATCTTCAAACAAGAAAGGCACTATTGATAACCAATATAGCTTTTCAATTCAATATTCTGAATTAGAATAATTGCCTTTAAAATAGAATTTTGAAGAATAAAAAGTTGTTGATAGGTATCGGGTAATTACTTATTTGCTGATTAAGTATAGTTTCTTCTTAAAATTTGATAAAAAGCCTGAAATCAAAATTGAATTGTCTTTCAATTGTAATAAATTTGCGGAGCACAAACGAAATTCAATCTTAAAACAATCAATATTTTATGGCTTTCGACCTCGATTTAATCCAAAAACATTATTCAAACCTACCTGCCCGTGTAGCCGAGGCGCGCCAATTATTGGGCCGTCCGCTTACATTGACTGAAAAAATCCTGTATTCCCATCTTTGGGATAAATTTCCCACGGCTCCTTATCAAAGAGGTAACAGTTATGTAGATTTTGCTCCGGACCGCGTGGCGATGCAAGATGCAACAGCGCAAATGGCTTTGCTACAGTTTATGCAAGCAGGCCGTACTAAAGTGGCTGTACCAAGTACAGTGCATTGCGACCACTTAATACAGGCGAAAGAGAATAGTGCTGTGGATTTGGATAGAGCGGTTCACGAAAGCAAAGAAGTATATGATTTTCTGGCTTCTGTATCAGATAAATATGGTATCGGTTTCTGGAAACCAGGTGCAGGTATTATTCATCAGGTAGTTTTAGAAAATTACGCATTCCCTGGCGGAATGATGATTGGTACAGATAGTCATACTGTAAATGCAGGTGGATTGGGCATGGTGGCAATTGGTGTTGGTGGAGCTGATGCCTGTGATGTAATGGCAGGTCTACCATGGGAATTGAAATTCCCTAAATTGATAGGTGTTAAACTGACCGGCAAATTAAATGGCTGGACTGCACCAAAAGATGTCATTTTGAAAGTAGCAGGTATACTTACTGTAAAAGGCGGAACAGGTGCTATTGTCGAGTATTTTGGTGAAGGAGCAACCAGTATGAGCTGTACTGGTAAAGGAACCATTTGCAACATGGGTGCCGAAATCGGTGCTACTACTTCTACTTTCGGATATGATGACAGTATGAGCCGTTACTTAAATGCTACTAACCGTGCTGATATAGCTGCTGCTGCAGATGCTGTTCGCGAACACTTAACCGGTGATGCTGAAGTATACGCTAATCCTGAATTGTATTTTGATCAGGTAATCGAAATCAACCTTAGCGAATTGGAACCACATTTAAATGGTCCTTTTACACCGGATTTGGCTACTCCGATTTCTAAAATGAAAGAAATGGCAGCTGCAAATGGCTGGCCTACAAAAATCGAAGTAGGATTGATTGGTAGCTGTACCAACTCTTCTTACGAAGATATTAGCCGTTCTGTAAGTCTTGCCAAACAAGTAGCAGAAAAAGGTTTGAAAACCAAAGCAGAATTCACCATCACTCCGGGTTCTGAATTGGTTCGTTATACAATTGAAAAAGATGGTTTCCTTGAAATATTTGACCAGATTGGTGCCAAAGTATTTGCTAATGCCTGTGGACCATGTATTGGTATGTGGGACAGAATGGGTGCTGAAAAGCAAGAAAAAAACACGATTGTCCATTCCTTCAACCGCAACTTTGCAAAACGTGCAGATGGCAACCCAAATACTTACGCATTTGTAGGTTCTCCGGAATTGGTGACTGCGTTAGCTATAGCCGGTGATTTGGGCTTTAACCCATTGACAGACACCTTGACTAATGAAAAAGGGGAGCAGGTAAAACTTGATGAACCAACAGGATATGAATTACCTCCAACTGGTTTTGCAGTAGAAGACGCCGGTTATCAGGCACCAGCAGAAGACGGAAGCAAGGTAAATGTTGCTGTGGATGAAAACTCAAGCCGCCTTCAGTTGTTGGCTCCATTTACTGCATGGGAAGGAACAGACCTTAAAGGTTTGAAACTTTTGATTAAAGCAAAAGGAAAATGTACTACAGACCATATTTCTATGGCGGGTCCATGGTTGAAATTCCGCGGTCATCTGGACAACATCTCTAACAATATGTTGATTGGCGCTGTGAATTTCTTCAATGAAAAAACAGACAATATCAAAAATCAGATTACCGGCGAATATGCAGCTGTACCAGCCACTCAAAGAGCATATAAAGCTGCAGGAATTGGCACATTGGTGGTTGGAGATGAAAACTATGGCGAAGGTAGCAGCCGCGAACACGCTGCAATGGAACCGCGTTTTCTTGGAGTACGTGCTGTATTGGTAAAATCTTTTGCCCGTATCCACGAAACCAATCTTAAAAAACAAGGGATGTTGGCTTTGACTTTTGCAGACAAGGCTGATTACGATAAAATACAGGAAGATGACACCATCGATATTTTAGGATTGACCACTTTCACTCCTGGTGTACCGTTGACCTTAGTTTTCCATCATGCTGATGGAACCAGCGATAGTATTAGTGTTAACCATACTTACAACAATCAGCAAATTGAGTGGTTTAAAGAAGGTGCAGCATTGAATATTATTCGTAAACAATTTACATCATAATTACTTTCTTATTTAGCATATTACCAACAGGCTGACCCTAACAGGTCAGCCTGTTTTTGTTCACTATTCAGCCAAAATTTGTAGCAGAAAAAAGAAGTTTTTGAAAACAGAATTGTTGCATAGACTAATTGACCAATTCGCTTATATTTGCTGGGCTAAAAATAAGCGATCTATGCAAACTTCATTTTTCAAAAAGAATGCCTCTTACATTTGGATTATTATTGGATTCCTTCTCGTTTCAATCATTTATTGTTTGCCGCAATTTCAGGGTAAGACAATAAATATGCATGATGGTGTTTCATGGGAATCAACCAGTCAGGAACCTAGAATGTATGAGGACTCAACTGGTATAAAACCATTGTGGAGTAATGCGATGTTTGGTGGAATGCCTACTTACACCCATTATTTGACCGGTGTAAAAAACTATGTTTTTAAATTCCAGACAGCAATAAGCAAGGTAATTCCAATTCCAACCTTTCTTTTCTTTTTTGCAATGCTGGGCTTCTTTGTACTGTCTTGCAGTCTTAAAATCAACAAATGGATTGGCGCCATTGGCGCCATAGCATACGCTTTTGCCACATACAACCTTGGGATTGTAGCTTCCGGACACGTTACAAAGATGTTTTCTATAGCTGAAATGCCTGGAGTATTGGCAGGTTTTATCATGATATATAACGGAAGACGCTTAAGTGGTGCTGCAATAATGGCTTTGTTTTTCACACTGATGGTCAGTGTATCTCACTATCAAATGGTTTATTATACCGTTATTATGTTATTTATTGCTGGAATAGGCATAGCCATTAATGAATTGAGAAATGGTCGTCTGAACAACCTCCTAATCGGTACAGCTATTACTATCCTAACAGGTGTTTTATCTCTCGGACCTTCTCTTCCCACTATCTTGTTAACTAAAGAATACGCGCAATACACCATGCGTGGGGGTGGTAGTGAATTAAAACAATTGAAAAGTAGTGATACCAAAAAGGAGGGAGGATTGGATGTAGAATATGCTTTCCGTTGGAGCAATGGTATTGGCGAAACTTTTTGTCTGATTGTACCTCAGCTATATGGTGGTGGCGGTGGTCAAAATATTGGTACCGATTCAAAATTATTTAAAACTTTGACAGAAGCTGGACTACCTGAAGCGAGTGCAGAACAATTTGTTGAAAATGCCCCAACTTACTGGGGATCACAACCTTTCCTCGCAGGGCCTGTTTATTTCGGAGCTATCATTTGCTTTCTGTTTGTATTGGGCATGATGATTATTCGTTCACCACATAAGTGGTGGATATTGGCAACATGTGTCCTTGCTATTTTAATGTCTCTGGGTCGTCATTTGCCTTTACTGAACAACTTCCTGTTCGATTATTTACCTATGTACAACAAATTTCGTGTACCATCAATGATCTTAGTAGTCCCACAATTACTATTCCCTATGGTGGGCGTTTGGGCACTAAACGATATTTTTACTAAAAAAATTGCAGGTGATGAGCTTTGGAAAAATTTAAAAATCGCCACTATTGCAACTGCAGGACTTTGCCTATTACTGGCAATTGGTGGACAGGCCTTTTTTGATTTTAAAGCATCTGGCCTTAATATGGCTGACGCTCAATTAGCCCAACAGTTTAACAGAGATGGCGGTAATGAGGCTATAGCTTCTAAAGTACTCAAAGCATTAAGTGAGGACAGGGCTACAATGGCCATGAATAGCGGTTTATTGAGTGCTTTTTTTATTCTGGCTGCAGCTGCTGTATTATATGCGTTCAACACCAATAAAGTAAATAACAAAATGGCAATTGGTGTTTTGGCATTATTAGTTGCGTTAGACATGTTGCCTACTGCACGTGTATATCTTAATGATAATAACTATATTGATACTGAAGAATATCAGGCTCAGTTTAATCCTCGCCCGGTAGATGCTGAAATACTTAGAGATAAAGACCCATACTATCGCGTTTTAGACCTCAGTCGCGATACCTATAATGATGCGATGCAATCTTACCATCACAAAACAATAGGAGGTTATAGTGCAGTAAAAATGGAATCTTATCAAGACCTTATTAATGTACACTTGAGTGGTCCGTTTAATGGCGAAGTACTCAATATGCTCAATACTAAATACGTCATCTTCAATGGCGGACCAAACGGGCAACCAGCTTACCAACCTAATCCCGGTACTTGTGGAAACGCATGGTTTGTCAATGAGGTGAAATATGTGAACAATGCAGATGAGGAGATGAAGTCAATGAATGCTCCCGGAATAGGAGACACCACAGTTATGCCCAATAGCTGGAAAGCAAATCAGACAGCTATTATAAGAAACACATTTGCATCAAAACTGAATAATACTAAAAACTTTATTAAAGACAGTCTTGCTAGTGTACGCCTTGAAAAATATGGCTTGAATGAAATCAGCTTTGTTTCAAGTAATAGTCATGAAGGTTTAGCTGTATTCTCTGATATTTATTACGACAAAGGATGGAAAGCCTATGTGGATGGAAAAGAGACACCAATTGTTAAGGCAAACTATGTTTTACGCGCAGTATTGTTGCCTGCGGGTAATCACAAAATCGAATTTAAATTTCATCCTGAAAAATATTACCAAACCAATAACTACGCAATGATTAGTAGTATCCTGCTTTATCTGCTTTTTGGAGCCGCATTGTTTATGGCTTTTAAAAAGAAAGATGAGGATAACACAATGGTAGCTCAAAAAGAAAGTATCAAATAAAATTGACACAAAAGAACCCTAATGTATTCAGAAAATTGATGCGTATGCGCAATTCTATGAGTATTGGATTTTATCTGTGTGATTTTCTGTTTCGGAAAATTTTAAGACAAAATGCAGATACCCGTTGGGCCGTGCATCATACCAGCACTATTCATTCGCCAGAAAAAATAAAGCGTGGAATTGATGTATTTCCTGGTGATTCTCCGGGAGTTTATATCAATGCCATAAATGGTATCAGCATTGGCGATTATACCAATATTGGTCCTGATGTCGGCTTAATTTCGGCCAATCACAACTTTATAAATAACGACATAACAGACAATGCTTTGCCAATTATCATTGGCAAGCATTGTTGGTTAGGAAAAGGAGCCACCATACTTCCCGGAGTTGTGTTAGGAGATTTTACCATTGTGGGTGCAGGTGCTATAGTAAGCAAAAGCTTTCCTGAAGGTTATGCCGTATTAGCTGGCAATCCGGCAAAAAAAATAAAAGAACTCAATCCAAAAGAGTGCATCGATTTTGCAAAAACAAAACCATCCATCTAAATCATTTACCGGAAATTCTCTGTACATATTTGCAGCGAAGTTCTTTCCCGCCTTGGCGTTTAGCGTAGTATGGATGGTCGTCTCCAAAAAAATCGATACAACTCAATATGGTGTTTACCAAAAATTCTGGACTCAGCTTTTTGTTTTTTATGCTATCGCTACTATAGGTTTTCCGGTTTTTATTCTCACCTATGCACCTGCAAAGGCTGTAACAATCATCCGTCAATTAAACAGAAAATTCTTTGGCTATTACCTTATTTTTTCAGGAATACTGGCTGGCATCTTTGCGTTGTTTCAGGAACAAAATCAGGCTGGATCAGGGATACTGTCATTTGTACTCTGCCTTGCTTTTATTGCTGTTGTACTTGCCGATTCTCTAATGCTTGTCTTTAAATCTTTCAAGGCACTCATCAGTATAAATTTCATATACGCCATTTTGTTTTGCATTATCCATTTTCAGATTATTCAACAAGGGTATGACTTTCAAAAAATATTATCCGGCCTTTTGATTCTTTGCCTGGTGCGATTGGCAGTTTGTATCTTTTTTATTCGAAAAACCTATAGCGACAGCTTAAACACTTTGGAAGAAATTCCTGAAAAGGAATGGAAAAAAATCAAATCGCTCTGGATACAATTGGGTATAAATGATATAATTACCGTATTGTTTCGTTGGGCAGACAAATTCATTTTGTCGTTTATAATAGCAAAGGAGTTATTTGCCGTGTATTTCAACGGAACGACGGAAATACCCTTTCTTCCGATACTGTTCTCCGCCGTCAGCAGTGCAGCAGTTCAGCATTGGGCCAACAATCGTTTAGCCAATGAAAGTCATAGTAAAATACCCTTACTGCATTACAGTTCACGAATACTCTCGTCAATTATGTTTCCTCTTTTTTTCTTTTTTGTTCTTTTCAGAATCGAATTCCTGAGCGTTGTTTTCTCACCCGATTATATATCTGCTGCATGGATTTTTGTTTGCACACAATTGGTACTACCGGTTCGTGCCTACCCTTTTACTGCATTATTACAAAGCGAACACAGAGGCGATATTATCAACAAAGGAGCTGTAATTGACTTTATCCTTGCCTGTATCCTCATGTACCCTCTTTATTTATTAATGGGTTTACCTGGCGTCGCTTTGAGCTTTGTCATCAGTACCTATTGGCAGGCAGCATATTACCTGATACAAACATCCAAAATCATAAAACTGCCCATTGCAGCACTTATTCCGGGAGGGACATTAATTCGTAAATTTTTATTGTATGGTACAATTATGTTTATTGCTTTTACCTTAATAAAAATAGTTTTTAACAGCACATGGAGCATATTTATTTCAGGGGCTATAACGCTTCTTACTTTGACTTTTGTTTCTTTGTGGTACGATTGGAACAAGAGTAATAAAACGACAAAAGAATATGAGCACACAACCTAACAATCCTTTACACGGTAAAACCCTTCAATCTATTCTGGAGTTTTTACTTGATTATTATGATGGTTGGGAACAACTGGGCAATAATATCAACATCAAATGTTTTAACGAGAACCCAAGTATGAATTCAAGTCTCAAATTCTTACGAAAAACGGAATGGGCCAGAAAGAAAGTTGAAAATCTTTACCTTCAAATCATATCAGAATAAAGAGAGCCGATACAAAAAGTTTGTATCGACTCTCTGGTTTAATACTAAATTACTTATTTACTCAGATTCTTCAACATCTCTTCCGTCATTCTATCGAGGTCGAAATTGTGTTTCCAATTCCAGTCATTACGGGCATCGGTATCATCAATGCTGGATGGCCAGGAATCGGCAATAGCCTGACGAAAATCAGGCGCATAATCTATTTTAAAGTCTGGTATATGCTTTTGTATTGATGCTGCAATTTCTTTGGGCGAAAAACTCATCGCCGAAAGATTATAAGCCATGCGAGATTTAATGAGTTCTGCCGGAGCTTCCATCAACTCTATAGTACCACGAATGGCATCATCCATGTACATCATCGGCAAATAAGTATTCTCTGACAGGAATGAAGTGTATTGCTTATTTTTCAAAGCTTCGTGATAAATTTCAACAGCATAATCTGTGGTTCCTCCACCTGGTGCCGATTTCCAGCTGATTAATCCGGGATAACGCAGGCTGCGCACATCCAATCCCCAGCGACGGTGATAATATTGTGCCCATAATTCACCGGCATATTTACTGATACCATATACTGTTGTAGGTTCTACAATTGTCTTTTGTGGAGTATCATTTTTTGGTGTGGTAGTACCAAACACCGCAATAGAGCTTGGCCAGTAAATCTTGTTCAATTTTACTTCAACACCCAATTCCAAGATTTGCAAAAGGCTGTTCATATTAATATCCCAAGCCTTCATAGGCATTTTTTCTCCTGTCGCAGACAAGAGTGCGGCAAGCAAGTAAATTTGGGTAATACTTTCTTTTTGTACCAATTCAGATACAGCTTTAATATCAGTGGCATCTAAAGTATAATAAGGTCCTGTACCTTCCAGCAAAGGATGAGCCTGATCGCGCAAATCGCTGGCAATAACCTGACTGTTACTGTATTGCTGGCGCAGCGCCAATGTCAGCTCAACACCTATTTGGCCACAAGCACCTATTATAAGAATTTTTTCTTGTTTCATTGATTTTTGATAATTGAAATTGTATAGCGGTGAAAGTACTAATAATTTCTGAACGGTAATTTGGCTTAAGAAATTTGTTTTAAAAACATATTTACCCATGCATAAAAAAGTGCGTTCTGCAAACAATTTGTTTACAGAACGCACTTTTGGAGACTAATAATAATTAAAACAGAGAGATAATAAAATAGACAAATGCGGCCATTAACGCACTTACCGGAATGGTTAATATCCATGCCCAAAGCAAATTAATGGTTACACCCCAACGAACAGCTGAAAGTCTCTTGGTAGCACCTACCCCGATAATAGAACCGGTGATGGTATGTGTGGTAGAAACTGGTATTTTAAGCATTTCAGTAATAAACAAGGTTAATGCACCTGCAGTCTCTGCAGCTACACCTTCGAATGGTGTCACCTTTGTAATACGCGAACCCATTGTTTTAATAATTTTCCAACCGCCACTCATTGTTCCAAGTGCTATGACAGTATAGCAGGACAAGGGAACCCAATTGGGCATTTGATCAAAACTGGTAATCTGATTACCCGCTATTAATGCCACGGTAATAATACCCATTACTTTCTGAGAATCATTACCACCATGACCAATACTAAATGCAGCAGAAGAAATTAACTGCATTCTTTTAAACCAACGCTCACTTTGTGCATAGTTGAGCATATTAAGGAACAATGTAAATAATGCAATAGCAATTATAATAAAGCCTATTAATAGCCATTTTACATTTTCCCCGTAGGTAACATAATTAAGTGTATTATTCTCAAAACGGGGTTGAAATGTCGTTTTGATTTCTTTTGTTTCCTCTTTGCGGATAACCGTAAAAGCTATAGAATCACCATAACGATGAGCAGCCAAAGCCTTATTCAATTCCTTCTTGCTACTGATAGCTTGTCCATCCAGAGAAATCAATAAATCTTCTTTTTTCAAACCCATTATTTTGGCCGGAGTCTTATTCGGAACATCCAGTATTTCTATCCCTTTACTCGTTTCTTCAACCTTCTTAAAACCTAAAATTTTAGTCATTTTGGTCTCATAAGATGAGTAAACAAAATACACTGTACCAACAATAATCAGCAGGGACACTATTTTAGGAATAACGCTTTTTCTGAAAGAATTGAGAAACCAAAGCGAGATAATAAAGGCAACAAGCATCCCTACTAGAGGTGCCAGAATAATAAAGCTGGCAATTTTAGCAATGGTTGCCGCCTCAATTGCATGAAATCCGGCATGTGCAATAGCTGCACCGGCAAAGCCACCAATAAGGGTATGAGATGAACTGGATGGGATACCAAACCACCAGGTAAGCAAATTCCAGCCAATTGCAGCTATCAGACCGGCTAGAATTACTTCCAGAGTAATATCTGCTTCGTGAACGGTTTTAGCGATTGTATTAGCGACCCCGTGATCTTTAAAAATGAAAAATGCAACAAAGTTGAAAAATGCGGCCCAGGCTACTGCCTGAAATGGCGATAAGACTTTGGTAGAAACCACTGTGGCAATAGAATTTGCCGCATCATGAAATCCGTTGATATAATCAAAAATAAGGGCAAGCGCAATGATGACTATAAGTAATGTCGTCATGAGTATATTTAAATTAACCTGAGTAAAGAAATAGAATTAGGAATATTTAATAATAATCGACTCGATAACATTTGCAGCATCTTCGCATTTGTCTGTTACGATTTCCATATCCTGGTATAACTCTTTTCTTTTAATCAATTCTATTGCATTAGTTTCTAATAAAAACAATTGCTTCAAAGCACTGTCAAGAATATCATCAGCTTCATTCTCAAAACTGTTCACTTTGACACAAGCATCAGTAATGGATTTCAAATCTTTCATGTTGCGCAAACCTTTCAGGGCAACCTGTAATGAAGCAACTGAGTTATGAATAACATCAGCAAATGCACGCATGGTATCATTGACTTCATCAATATTATAATTGACAATACTTTTTGCAGATGCCCAAATGTAATCAGCAACATCGTCCAATGAAGTAGCCAAATAGTGAATATCCTCACGATCAAAAGGGGTAATGAAATTCTGACCCAACTCAATAAATAAGCGATGGGTAGCATCATCGTTTTTGTGCTCAAAATCCTCCAAAGTGCTCAACATCTGATCACGCTTTTTATCTTCTTTTTCGTACATTGCATCACGAAAAACTTTACTCATATCACAAAGATTATCAGCTACTTCTTCAAATAAACTATAGAAAATTCTGTCTTTTGGGGTGAAGAATTTGACAAATGAATTTAAACCCATGATTGTTTGTTTTATTTATTGTTTTGAATTTGTTTGCAAAGGTAATTTTTAATATTTGCGTCGCTAGTCCTGTTTGGAAACTTAATAATTACATAACCTAGCCCTAAGTTGAACTATACAATTTAAAAATTAAGTTGTGCCTGAAGCCTCAAAAGGTTTCCTTTCTGCAGATTATCCTGCTTGACAAAATCTTCGTATCGACGCTTTGAAATAGTATACATCGCTACCAGTTCAAAATTTTTCACCGGTTGCCATTCAAGCCCTATTTCCGTTTCATTCACCTCATAACTACGGGCATCCTTTTCATGCTTCTTGCCACCTTTGTATTGGTGATATCTCACAAATGGATAAAAAAGTTGCTTCTTATACTGAGTTTTAAAATTAAACGTCACATAGCCACCTGAAAGGTCACGGACTTCAATAGAATCTGTCACTTTATTAAATTCAGGCCCTTTACCAATATTATACTCGGCCTGAATACCAAAAGGCTGGGGATACCAAATAAAGGATGCAGCTATACGTTGATCTAAATAGTTCAGATCTTTAATGTATTTCACACCTGTACTTAGATTTGATTTTGTCAATACAAATTGACCAGTATAAGCCTGAAGACTTGCTTCAATAATTTGCTTCTTAATCATGAAAGGATATGAAACTCTGGCAACATAATGTGGTTCGTTATTCAACTCAGGATTATTAGCTGTTTGACCATTATAAGCTCCAAAACCAAATACGCCATAATCTCCGCTTCCTTTAAGCCCTGAGCTTACCAGATAGGCAAAACGCTCTCTGATATTCTTTGGTGCCCAATAGAAGAAAACACCTAAATCACGCTCGTTGGCCACAGCACTGTTTAAAGCATCATGACGGTCAAGTGCTAAGCGATTTTGGCTTGATTGCATATTCTCAAATCCAAAAGGGACTTTGCTCTGCCCTATTCTGAAACGGAATTCATTTTTCTTATCCACTCCCACATCCATATAAGCATCTCTTATTTGGGCAAAATGAAGCTTATCTGAACTGGGGCTACTGGCAAAATCAGGCTGAATATAGAAATACACCTGCTTGCTCAACTGACCATAAAATATGATACGCATCCGACGGATAAAAAAACCACCGTCTTTTCCCCAAGATTTATCACCTTGTTCATTACCCAGATTTTCGTTTGTTTCGAGAAGCCGGTTGTAACGTGCTTGCATGTATCCTCTGATGGCAAATGTTTGATACCATTTTTTCTCCGGTACCTGAGCTGCCGAATCGGGATGGACTTTTGGTGGATCTAAAATAGAATTGTGCTGTGCGTTTGTAACAATAGCCGCAAATACTAAAAAAACAGTTGCAAATAAAATTCTGCGCATTATCTTTTGATTAATTTTGCGCAAAGGTATACGCCCGATTGAGATAGAAAAAGAAATAACCAAGACTTAATAATTACATAACATTGGAGTTAAATCTGTTTCGTATAAGCCCTCTCGGTCAAAAAAAAGCCCCTGCTTTTGCAGGGGCTTACACCAATATTCATCTTATATTCTACAACTATTTCTTAGCGGTTGATTTTTTTGCAGTTGCTTTTGGAGCCGGAGTTTCTTCAACTTCAGTTTCCATTTCAAGCATTTTTTCCAATTGACGCACTTGCTTTTTCAAGTCATAGATAGCTTTGTGCATTTCTTCCATTTCGCTGCGGGTAGCTACAGGTACGTTAGCTAATGATTTCTCTAATTTAAGGTTGATTTCTTTACGCAAATTCATTTGCAAAGAAGCTGTTTCAGCCATTATTTTAGAATAATCATCACTTTCAAACAATTTCACAAATTCAGCATCGCTGATGTTCAACCACTCCTGGTACAAAGCCATCATGCTGTTTACCTCTTCTCCATTCTCAATTTTATGAGCAACCATTTCGGCAACTTTATCCATGATCTTAGTGCCTTTCTCGTATATCATATATTGCATCTCTGCATTTTTGATATTATAAACCACCATTTTATCTGCGATTTCGTTCCACTCAGCCATATTTTTAGTATGCTCGTTTGGTGTAATCATTTTAGCCATTGGTGAAAATATGCTGTTCAATGAGTTGCTCATTGACTGATAACCATTCATCATACCGTTCATCATATCACCGCTGTTGAAATTTGGCATCATATCACCCATCATAGATTTCATTTGGCTATAGTTGCCCAATCCACCCATTGGTTTGATATGCTCCTGCATCATTTTGCTGAAATTCTGGAAATATTGATTGGTATGCTCTGGCATAAAACCAAACATTTTATCCATTACTTCTTTGTACATAGCTGGCTCTACCATTTTCTTAAAACCTTCCATATTGAAAGTTTTATTCTGGATAGAATTCCACATTGGTGACCACATTTCAGTAAAACGTACAAAACCTTCGTTTACATTCATCATATTGCGGAAGGCATCCTGCGGAGTACCAGCTTGCATTGACTTTTGCATTGAAGCAAAATTGTAATTCAACATTTCAAAATATTGATTGAACAAATTGGTCATGCTATCTGTGTTAGATTTCATTGAATCCATAGAGAATGGATTTTGATTCATCAAACCTTTGCTCCAATTTTGAAATTGGTTCATCATGTTTTGATTGTTCATCGCATTCATCATATTGTTCATTTGGCCATTCCAGTTATTAAACTGTGCCATTGGATTGCTCATATCAAAACCTTTTGCCTGCTCAGTAGTTGCTTTGAACCAATTTTGGTTCATGTCCCACATTTGTTTTGCAGCAGAAGATTGTTGATTTTGCCAGTTTTGGAAAAATTCATTCATTTTGCCGGCTTTTTCCTGTGCAGTTGCACCAAAAGTTTCTGCTTTTTCTTGCGTTGTATTCATTGCTTTCTTCTGGCTTTCCAACCAGTTGTTGTACCACTCACTTCCTTTATTAATAGTTTCATTCACTATTGTATTGCCGTTAGCCAATTTTTTAGTGCTTTCCACCATTTTGTCTACCATGCTTTTTTGCGTTTCTAGCACACTTTCTATCAAGTTGCTACCGTTAAGCTTAGCCATTGTTTTAGTTTTTATTTTTGAGAAAAATTTATTTAAAAATGAGTGTCGCCTTCAAAAAAACCAAAGATATATATCAAAAAAGTCCCTTTAGGCGCCGCAAAGGTAGAAGCTTAAAACAAGAAAAATTGTTAATTGATGCTATAATTTAGTTTGCTAACAATAATTTAACCATATATGATAGTGCTAATAAAGCAGCCTTTTTTACAATGATTACCTTATTCTTATAATTTATCAATAAACTAAAATCTTAATTAAAATCTATTATTTTCGCCTCAAATCTTTATACATATGCTTAAAATCGGAGATTCTTTCAGACACAAATTCAGCTATACTCAAAAAGATGTTGATGGATATGCTGCCATCAGTGGAGATACCAATCCATTGCATATTGATGCCGCTGCAGGCGCGGCCAGCATGTTTGGCAGATGTATCATACATGGTTTTCTAGGAGCCAGTGTTTTTACCAAAATATTTGGTGCACTCTGGTATGCAGACGGGCACGTATATATGAGCCAAAGTATGAAATGGATGAAACCCATGTTTACAGATGTAGAATACGAAGCTGTAGTAACGGTAAAGGAAATTTTCCCGGAGAAGAACAGAATCCTCTACGATTGTGAAGTGTTTGAAGTAAGCAGCGGAGAACGAACCATTGCAGGAGAAGCTATGCTGCTCAACAAAAAACAATATGTCTGGTAGTTTTTCATTGATTAATTTAATTCAGTAAGCCCACGGATATTTATTCGTGGGTTAATTTTATCTTCGCCCTTCCATAGCAAAATGCAAATCCAACAAATCCTCACATTAATCCGCAAAGACGCAACCATTGAATGGAGGCAGAAACATACTTTGTTTGGTGTATTGCTCTATGTCGGATCTACAGTTTTTGCTGTTTATATGATGAATGGCCAACCGGAGCCTAAAGTTTGGAATGCTCTCTTTTGGCTGATTCAATTATTTGTCACCGTCAATTCTGTCGCTAAAAGCTTCCTGCAAGAATCGCAGGCTCGCTACCGTTACTACTACAGCATTGTATCACCGGCACATTTTATGGCCGCAAAACTCCTCTATAATGTAGTATTGCAACTGGCCATCAGTCTGGTCAGTCTGGGCTTATTCTGGTTGATGCTGGGCAATCCACTTACTCAATCGGGTTTGTTTATTTTTGTCAGTTTTCTCGGTGGGATGGCCTTATCTACAGTATTTACCTTTCTCTCGGCCATTGCAGCCAAAGCCAACCAAAATGCTGCATTAATGGCTGTATTGGGCTTCCCCATCATCACACCTGTCCTGATGATATTAAGTAAACTGGCCACCAAAGCACTTATGCCTGTCTATCAGGAAGGCTGGTGGTCTTTGGCATTAGTATTGTGCCTGCTCATTCTGTTGGTAATCATCCTTAGCCTGATTCTTTTCCCCTTTCTGTGGAGAGAGTAATCTCCTACGTTACAATATTGTTAGGATTAGACAATTGGCATTTATTGTGCCTATACTTATCTAACTTCAGGAAATAGAAATATTTCTTTAACCTTTAAAATAACGTAAGATGAGCACACAAAACAATAATGAAGAAAGCTTTTTGGATAAAGCTAAAAACGCTCTGCACAACCTGTCTGAAAAAGCAGAAGATATATGGGATGCGGCAAAAGACAAAGCCGAAGAACTGAAAGATAAAGCTGGCGACGCTATTGAAAAGATAGAAGACAAGGCCGAAGGCATCTGGGACGCAGCCAAAGAAAAAGTAACTGACATCGGCGATTCTATTCAGGGAAAAGCGGAGCATATCAAAGATGAAACCAAAGAAACGCTGGCTCATTCTGCCGAGGCAGTTGAAAAAAAGGCCGGAGAAATCAAAAAAGACTTGTCTTAAAAATAAGACATCACCCATAAGTACAAAAACCGAAAATGAAGATTCATTTTCGGTTTTTTTGTTGCCCGAAAGAGCTCTTCCGCTAAAAGCAAAAGGCTTGCAACAAGTGCAAGCCTTTACTGAAAATAATAACCCTTTGAAAAAATCTATAAAGACAAATCCTAGTATTTAGTTTGTTCTGCATCCCAGTTAGTCCATCCTGCAGTCCAATCGTTAGAAGCATCAAATGCACCACGGTAAGCAACTGAAGTAAATGATGACATACCTGTAAAATCTGCGCCAGAAATAGCAGGAGAAGTAGCAGTTAATAAGAAACTTGGCACACCTGGTGTAGCAGACAAAATTGAAGCATACTTGTTTGGTGCATTCAACAATACATCTTCAGCTTTGGTAACCAAAGTATTTGATGTATGACCTTTGAAAGCATTCCAGATTGCTGTATCAGCAGCAGTTGTAGCCAAACCAATCACTTTCCAGTTGCTGGTGCAACCTGCAATTACGTTGTTTTTAAACTGTAATTGACCATCTGTACCTGTACCCAGATTTTTGTGTGTTGGTGTACCTTTTGAACCATCGATATAAACACCTATTGGGAATCCGATGATTACTGAGTTACGGATAGAAAGTGCAGAGTTACGACGAATTTGAGCACCATTTTGGAATTGCAAATTGATACCTGAAGTAGAATTACCTGCAACGATAGGGCCAACAATTGTCATGTTAGAGAATACAGCTGTTGTACGTGGGTTGTTATCAGAACCATTTGCATCATTGTCAGATTCAAAACCATTAGAACCAGAAATATCAGCAAGAGTTTTGTAACGGTGAGCAACACCAAACTGTACACTACCAGAGTAACCAAAGTCTGTATCGAAATCATCATCCCAAGTATAAGTAGCTACAAGGTGATCTGCTTTTACTGTACCACCAAACCACTCAAATGCATCATCACCGGCACGGTAAGTCTGGATATAGCTAAGGGTTGTACCTGCACCTACACCACCCATTGTCAAACTGTTCAACTCGTTGTCTGGAGTAAGAGCGATACCGGCAAACTCGATACGAGCATATTTAATGATACCAGAATTATCGTTAGCATCTGTACCACCATACCAGATATAATCTGTTTCAGTACCACCTGATGTTGGTGTCAAACCACCTTCGATTTTCGCTGTTCCACCGCTTGGATTGATTGGTGCTTTACCCAAAATAACAATACCACCCCAATCTCCTGCACCACGTGTTCCTGCTGGTTGATTTGAGGTAAATACAACTGGTTTAGTAGCTGTACCTTGAGCATCAATTTTAGAACCACGGGTGATAATTAAAGTTCCTTTAGAAACTTTTTCTCCCATGATTACAGTACCAGCAGGTATAGTCAATTTAGCACCTTTTGTTACATACACAAAACCTTTCAATAAATACTTTTTAGAAGCATCCAATGTCTTATCTGCAGAGATATCACCAGATAATGTAATCACTGAATCAGTTGTTGGATTCGTTGGAGCCGGATCTGTTTCTTTTTGTTTGCATGATCCGAATAATAAAGTTGTTGCGCAAATGGCGAGTAAATACTTTTTCATTGTTTTTATTTGTTTATGCAAAAGTATCCGGGCAAGGTTACGGCAATGTTATGGGTACATTATCTCAATATTAATTCCGCAAAAGCCTTTTCAACACAAGCTTTCAAAAAAAATCCTGCTCTTCAAAAAGAGCAGGATTTTTGGATATAAAAATGCGTTGATTAAAACTTGTACGTATAGGTCAGAGAGAAATTGGTACCCTGACGATATCTCTGCAAAATGTAATCTTTATTTGGGTCAACAGTTGTTTTTTCAAACACTGTTTTATCCCATTGCTTATTATTGTTTTGGTCATAATAGAATAAGGTAGGAGAATTCAGCATATCCTTAATATTCAAACGGAACTCGCTTCTTTTACCCACAGTCAATGAAGTTTGGAAATCCAAAATATTTCTTGGACTTTCGTACACATCACCAAACTGACCATTACCTCCTACAAGGAAAATACGCTGACCAATACGGTTATACAATACATTAAAATTCAATTTACCTGACAACGCACTGTAAGCAAGGCTGGTATTGATCACATAAGGAGACTGACCAGACAATTGTCTTGTATCGCGTGATGAACTGATTAAGTAATTTTTTTCAGCACCCTGCAACTTCACTTCAGATTGTATAATGGCCAGATTGGCATAGAAGGTCAAATTTTTCAAGACCTTAGAATTAGAAGAAATAAAGTCCAGATTTTTACGAACCTCAAGTTCCACTCCGCGGGCAAAAGCGCTATTGTAATTAACCGTTTTTACTTCTGGCGAACCGGTAGAAATAAACAGGTTCTCAATCGTTTTATCAAATTGTTTGTAGAATACAGAACCAGAGAACACTTCTCCCGGACGAGGGAAAATTTCATAACGCAAATCAATATTGTCAATACGACTTCTGGTCAATTGATCATTACCGTTAATCAACAAATTCAATTCGTAATCATAATAAGAAATAGGAGCAATTTCGCGAAGTTCAGGACGGGCTACACTGCGGAAATAAGACATACGCAAATTAGCTTTCTCATTCAATGCATAGCTCAGATTTAATGAAGGTAAAAGATCGTTCCATGTAGGGTTCACCACAATTGGTTTACCAGTCAGATCAGCAGCATTCAAATCCAGATTATATGATTCCATTCTAACTCCCCATACCGCTCTCAATCTTGTATTAATTCTGTTGTCCGACATTACATAAGCAGAATAAGTTTGAGCTGTAGCATTGTACAAATCACTCGGGTTGGTCTGGTCTACAAAATTGAACAATCCGTTGTTGATATTTGATTTTGAAAACACATTTGACAAATTCGTATTCTCAGGTAATGTCTGTCCACTCACTAAAGTTGCACCCACATATCGGTTTGTAAAATCTCTGTAACGATACATACCCAAAACACCCACTTTCAAATTGCTTTTGTACAAAAAGTTCAAATTGTAAGGTGTGCTGTAGTTTACGCTTGCATTGACAATAGACTCATTCAATTGGCTGAATAAACGATTATTGGCTTTACCAACTGTACCAAGCTGAACCTGATAATTACCATTTGCATCCGGACTGAACTGCACTTTGCGCTGATCGGGTTGATTGTTGGTTACATTATTATAACTGGCTACCCAGTTCAATTTTTTCTGAGCATCACCACCCAAAGTATGCTCTCCTTCCAATGAAGTTTTGAGCAATGACTTTTGAATCAAATCAAAGGCATAATATTTTAGAAAAGTAGTAGAACCTGCATCATAACCTTCGCGGTACAGGAAGTTGTCGTCAAATGTTCTGTTGTACAAATTCTTGAAAGCAAATTTAGAATTTGGAGTATTGAATGCGATGTTGGCAAGTGCACCGACAGTAGTATTGTAGTTGTACACCTGATCTCTGTAATTGTAATTACCGTATATACGGTCTACATCACGTTTTACAGTTTCATTGTGGCCATAATTGATAGCTCCTGTTACGCCTATTCTTCTGTTCTTTTTCAATTCATATAATCTTCCGAGGCTACCTTGCAATGTCATACCAGGTAATGCTTTACGATTAGTGATGTCAAAATTATTGTTCAGTGCTGATAAATATTTGATGCCATCTGCAGCGCTGGGAGTGTTAGCCGTTAATTGCTTGTATCCGGGCAATGAAGAAGGTAATTGACGATCACCGTTATCAAAACCTAAGATATCTGTAGATGTTTTGTAACCTGTTTCAAACTTTTTGAAAGTAGAATAGGTATTGTAGTTAGAACCAATAGAGATTGAATTAAAGTTTTTGTCAGGAATTTCTTTGGTCAGAATGTTAATCACACCACCTGCAAAATCACCTGGCAAATCAGGAGTTGCCGATTTAGAAATGATGATATTATCAATCAATGAAGAAGGGATGATATCGAAAGAGAATGCTTTACGATTGGCCTCAGTACTGGGCAAAAACGCATTATCGATAAGTGCAGTATTGTATCTGTCAGTCAAACCACGGATAATCACAAACTTGTTGTCCTGAATAGTAGTACCACTCACACGCTTCAACACCTCACCTGTACTTTTATCCGGAGATTTTTTGATAGCCTCGGCAGAGATACCATCACTCACCGATGCCGAATTTTTTTGTGCAATATAAAGAGCATTCAATGTCTCTTTTTTAAGGGTAGAACGAACGACTACATCCTTCAGTACATTAGTTTTACCTTCTTCTTTTATAGCCAGTGTCATGGGGGTAATGGTTCCATTTTCCAGTTTCACATCAGCAATCTGCTTGGTTACATATCCCATATAGCGAACCTCAACGGTATAAGTACCGTCTGGAGCTTTCAATTCAAAATCACCATCCTCGTCAGAGAAGGCAGCTACTGTTTTTAACTCAGGAATAGTGATGGTAACACCCACCAATGTTTCTCCTGTTTTTTCATCTGTAATTTTTCCTTTCAATGTTCCTTGTGCCAAAGCATTGGCAACCAGTGTAAGGCATAACATTAAAGTAAACGTAAAACGCATGTGTTGTATATTTTTTGCAAATGTCCCCGCGCAATGTTATCACAGTGTAAACTGTATATTACCGAATTGTTACCTGAGCCTTAATCACTGATAATGAGGGATTTTCCAAGATTATTTTTTCGATAAATTATTGTAAACAAGGGCCTGAAATGTTGATTTGGATTGATTTTTGAGCGACAGAAGCTAATATCTTTGTGGCGCAATGAACACACGTCAATTATTCCAGCAACATCTTGCCCAAACTTCCCCCGCACCGGTCGGTCTTCATATCACAGCTGCAAAAGGCAATACCCTGATTGGTGCAGATGGCAAGGAATATCTGGACCTGATTGGTGGCATCAGTGTGTGCAATGTGGGGCATTGCCATCCCAAAGTGGTGAAGGCGATTCAGGAGCAAAGCGAACAATACCTGCACATTATGGTCTATGGCGAGCTCATCCAAACGCCGCCCATTGCTTTTGCACAGCGCATTACAGCCTTATTGCCAGAGGCTCTTAATTGTGTCTATTTTACCAACTCGGGCAGCGAAGCCTGCGAAGCCGCTATCAAACTGAGTCACCGCATCAGTGGCAGACCCAATGTCATTGCAGCCAACAACAGTTACCACGGTCATTCGATGGGGGCACTCAGCATTATGGGCAGCGAATACTGGCGCAATGCTTTTCGACCTTTATTACCCGGTGTGGGTCATTACGATTACAACAGTGAGGAGATGATTGATGCCATCGATCAGGATACCGCTTGTGTGATTATAGAATCGGTGCAGAGCGAAGCGGGTATTATAGCCCCAAATAAAGAATGGCTAAAAGCCCTTCGTCAAAAATGCACGGACAACTGTACCCTACTCATTATGGATGAGATACAAACAGGTTTTGGCCGTACCGGTAAACTTTGGGGTTTTGAACATTTTGACATCATACCCGATATGATATTGCTGGGCAAAGCCCTCGGTGGAGGAATGCCTATGGGCGCTGTAGTCACCAGCCATGCCATGATGAATACCTTAACGCATAATCCGGTACTGGGTCACATGACCACCTTTGGTGGGCATCCGGTATGTTGTGCGGCAGGATTAGCAGCGTTCGAGGTATTGGTTGAAGAACAACTGATTGAACAAATAGCAGAAAAGGAACAATTATTTCATCAGCTTTTGGTACACCCTGCAATAGTAGCCTTACGCAGCAAAGGTTTACTGATGGCACTGGAACTCAAAGATAATCAGACAGTTTTGGCTGTATTGGCCGAAGCTATGGAGCTTGGTCTGTTCTCCGACTGGTTTTTGTTTGCCGATAATTGCGTGCGCATTGCTCCCCCATTGACTATTACTTTGGATGAAATCCGCAAAGGCTGTGGTATTTTATTGGCAGCGATAGACAAAATTTAATTCTGTTTCTTTCGCGTGGTCTCCGCTCAGGTGAGAGCTTGTGGTATTCTGTTTTCTATAGTTGATTAGGTTTCCTTGTTGATTTATCTAATGAGCGGAGCCAAAGAAAAAATGTCATCCTGAGCCTGACGAAGGATTAAAGACATTTTTTCTTTGTTTTCATTGTTACTTTTTAAACTCAAAAAAGCCCTTCACATTAGGGATTCCTCCACGCAATAAGCGGGATGTACCACATAAGGTCGGAATGACAGCACCCGAAACATCTTCAAAAAAAAATCTCAAAAAAATTTTGCGCAACCGAATGATTGCGTATATTTGCAACCGAATGATTGCATAAACATTCAAACAAAACAATGAGAAGAGATGTTTTTCAGGCTATAGCAGACCCTACCCGACGGGCTATTTTATTACTCATCGCTTCGCAGGCCATGACACCCAATGCCCTTGCCGAGCATTTCCACAGCAGCCGACAGGCGGTTTCCAAACACCTGCGCATCCTCAGCGAATGCCAGTTGCTGAAACAGGAACAAAGCGGAAGAGAAATTTATTACCACATACAAAAAGACAAAATGAACGAAATAGACCAATGGCTGCAACAATTCAAAAAGATTTGGGAAAGCCGCTACAACGAACTGGACCAGGTATTGGCCGCATTACAACAACAACAACAACAACATAAAAACTAATAGCACAATGGAACAACAACATCTCTTAGCCAATCTGGCCTTATACAGCGGGATACTCTCCCTGCTTTGTCTGCTGAGCTTACACTTTGCAAGCCCCGAATACAAAATGAGCTGGCGTATGATTAGTGAATATGCTCTGGGCAAACACAAATGGCTGCTCACGCTTTTCTTTTCCTTTTGGGCAATGAGCTCTGTATCACTGGCTCTTTTACTCTGGGATATTGTCCCGGACAAATGGGCGGTGTTTGGTGTGCTATTGGTATTTATCTCGGGCATCGGTGCCTTTATGGGCGGACTCTTTGATGTCAAACACCAACTTCATGGATTTTCCTTTCTGTTGGGTATCCCCACTCTGCCTATCGGGGCTTTGCTCATTAGCTATCATATTATTGATTTGCCGGGCTGGAGCGCTCATCAAAACAGCATGCTCCTGGCGGCTCACTTGCCATGGCTCAGTATGGTATTGATGGCAGTCTCTATGAAGTTGCTTTTCTCGGGATTTAAAAAAGCAGGATTGCCTATGGGGCCCAATGCCGAACCGCCCAAAGTATTGCCTGCAGGTATTATCGGTATCAATGGTTATGCCAACAGGCTATTGGTGCTCTGCTATATCGGTTGGCTAATCTTCATTGCAAAAACATATTTATCATTATAAAAAAGCAACAAATGTCGTTTCAAGCTTATCTGGACAATATCCAACAAAAGACAGGCAAAGGACCTGAAGAGTTTAAACAGCTGGCCGAACAAAAAGGCTTCCTGAAAAAGGGACAATTAGTAGCCACGGTGAAGGCCACCGAAATCACCAATTGGCTGAAGGAAGAATTTGAACTGGGTCATGGTCATGCTATGGCCATCTATGCCCTTTTCAAAGGCAAAAAAGAATAGCTAAACAGGAATAAAAACAAGTTTTCTCACGATTAAAAAACAAATATTATGAATCTGACTTTCAATTTTTCCGTCGACAAGGAAAACAAAACAATTACAGTAAGCAGAGAATTTGCAGCCTCGCGTGCATTGGTATGGGACGCCTATACCCAAAAAGAGATTCTGGACCAATGGTGGGCACCCAAGCCCTGGAAGGCGCGCACCAAGACCATGGATTTCCGCGAGGGCGGACATTGGCATTATGCAATGGTAGGCCCCAATGGCGAAGAACACTGGGCTGTGGCCAATTATGTCATCATCCGTCCGCAGGAAAGGTTTACGGGTCTGGATGCTTTTGCAGATGCCGAAGGGAATATCAATAAGGATATGCCCCAGTCGGAATGGGATGTACATTTTAGCGACAAAGGTGAAAACACGCAGGTATCTTTCCATATCATTTACCCCGACCTGGCACAATTGCAAGCCACGATAGAGATGGGTTTCAAAGAAGGCCTTGCTATGGCGATGGAAGGTTTAGATGCACTTCTACCCAGCCTGAAAAAGTAAAACTCAATACCTTTCTTTTACAGCAAAACCACAGATAGATTCTGTGGTTTTTTTTTGTGTGTAGAATAATTCTGCATTGCTGCAAAGGATAAAGAAGCTTCCCCGAAACAATCGGGATGTACCAGATGCCTCGCACGTGACGTAGCCGTGACAGGTATCTAAGCACCACGTCATTGTCAAGGATACCAATAATTTCGGTACACAGAGGAGGAACGACGACAAAGCAATCTAAAATTAGTCTGGCAGTAAAGCAAATGATAAAACAGACTGCTTCGTGCCTCGCAGTGACGTACATTATAATAAAGAAGCTTCCCCGAAATAATCGGATGTGCCAGGTGCCTCGCGCCGAAATAATCGGCATCTTCGACAGTGATTAAACTTTAATTTTTTAACATGTCAAAAAATACTAAAACCAGTAATCAAACAGTTAAAGAGGATTTTACAACAACCTACACATATGGCTATTAAAATCACGGTAATAAAACAAAACAGCATAATCAGCTGGTCATTGGCAGCATGTATGTTTTTGACCTTTTCGTCGGGTATCAGCAGGCACGATGTTGATGAGAAAGCCTATTTAAACCTGGCTGCCGAACAACAATTTGACTGCGTTGGCCAGGTATTTAATGAGACTACAGCCATAGGCTCTTGTGTATTAATCAGCGACCACTTTGTGTTGTCTGCTGCTCATGTTTTTATGGACAAGCACAAAAAAGGAGTAATCAGTGCAGCTAAACTGTACCTGGTATTTAATGGACAAAAGGTAAAGGTCAAAAATGTAATCCTGCATCCTTATTATCTGGATGCTGCTACTAAAGGGAACTGCGATATTGCCCTTATAGAACTGGAGCAAGCGGTGAACGGCATTAAACCGGCAACAGTGAATACAGCTTTTGACGAATTAAATTCCCTCATTATAGGTGTGGGCTATGGGGCTTCTGGTCCGGCCGACAATCCGAAATTAGTGTCGGGTTACAATAAGAAAATTGCGGGCGAAAATGTAATAGACAGTATAGGAGGACTTCAATACTCGGGCTCTGAAACCTTGCTCCTTTGCGACTTTGACCATCCTGAAAGAAAAGACTGCAACAAGATGGGAAGCCCGATACCAAGACCCTTAGAATATGTATGCTCGGGCGGAGACAGTGGTGGAGGCATATTCCGAAAAAACGACAAAAACTGGCAATTGCTGGGTATCTGCTCTGGTGGAGGAGCCAATGTTATACAATTATTACAAACAGGCTATTATGGCCAGACAATGGAATGGACCAGGGTATCTGCATTTGCAGGATGGATAAATGAGCATACACAATAATCTGCCTGCTGTTTTGCGCATACACTTAACAAGGATATCCTATCAGACAGAGGGATAAATAGCATTAAAAAACATATATGGAATTATTTAAGTAGTTTTTTATAAATAGATATTAAATTAAGTTGTTATTTATTGCCTACTTAAATAATTTGCGGATTCACTAAATATCCTTTTAATGCCCACCAATGATTTAATCAGCAGTCAGATGAGTAATGATCAGTATCAAAACTGCGTTGCTGCTATGAGAAGTATCATCAACGAGCTGAGCAGCATCAGTACCAATCTGACACCCGAGGAGCGCCAGACCTATGGCAGCATCCACGAGCGCAACAAACTCCTGGTCTCCAAAGTGCGCGATTACCGAATGCAGCAAGAAAGCCTCAGCAGCCCCGATGTAGACTGGGCTACTTTTGAGGAAAGCTGGACCAGCCGTAATCATTTTGCCGAACTGGAGATGCTCTGCAATACCATAATGGAGATGTGCAGCGATCCGCGCATATTGCACGATTACCGCCTGTACCATTATGCATTGGTAGATTATGACTACAGCAAGTATAAGGCCTCCAGCACCAGCAATGGTGCAGGTTATACCACCAAAGTAGAGGAAATCAAACAGTTCTTCCCCAATGCCAAAGGCCATCAGGCAGCCCCGAAAACAGAAGCGACAGAATAAACATTTTTCTTAAAGCATGAAGCTCCTCCATTGTGGAGGGGCTTTTTTTTGACCCTCAATAGCTATCATCGATAGGTTCCAGACCTAAAAACGATAGGTTCTCAACCTATCGACGATAGGTTCTTAAGCTAAGGTCGACAGGTTCCCGACCTATCGGCGATGAGTTTTTGACCTATCGGCGATAGCTATTTTAGCTAAGGTCGATAGGTTCCCGACCTATCGGCGATACGTTTTTGACCTATCGGCGATAGCTTTTTTGGCTAAGAACGATAGGTTCATGACCTATCGGCGATGAGTTTTCTACCTATCGGCGATATCTATTTTAGCTAAGGTCGATAGGTTCCCAACCTATCGACGATGAGTTTCCGACCTATCGACGATGAGTTTCCGACCTATCGACGATAGCTTTTTTAGCTAAGGCCGATAGATTCCAGACCTATCGACGATGAGTTTTTGACCTATCGATGATAGGTTCTTAAGCTAAGGACGATAGGTTCCAGACCTATCGACGATGAGTTTTTGACCTATCGGCGATAGGTTTTAGGAAGTATTAAAAATATTTTTAAAAATCGTGGAAATTTCCCCGCCGGGGAAATGAGTTTGGTATTATGTTTGAGGGATATATTTGTATAACGTATTTACAAACGTTTAAAAACTAAAGAAACAAAAAATACGAATTATATTTGTATTGATTTTCAATTAAATCAAAATACGAGTAGCGCCTATATACAAGTTATGTGTAATTTACTTGAACCACTAAAATTCAGAGTTGAAAGTTGAACCATTTTAGAACCGAAAGAAAAGCAGTATATGCCGCAGCAAAATATTTCACCGAATGCGGTTGGATTTTTCGTGAACAAACCGTAGTTGATTTAGGAGTCGATGCACTTGTAGAAACACCAATAGACGAAAATGGTAAAATAAATATTTTTGCATTACAGATTAAAGGCGGAGAAAGCAATTTCCAGCGGAAGAAAAATTTCTTGACATTTTACTTTTCGGAGAGGCACTATCATTACTGGAATGCCATTAGTGAAAATCACCCACTACTCATTATACTTCAAGACAATAACTCAAATAAAATTTATTGGCAGGAATACAATCATAACTTCATTTCAAAAACTTCTAAAAATTGGAAACTTGATGTTCCACTTAAAAATATTCTGAATGAGGACTCAAAGGAAATAATTTTAGAGAAACTAATTGAATTTCAATATACTAAGCCTACAATATCAGCTATTCCACCTTTCGTTCAGAAAAAAAATGATGAACTAACCATATATTATAGTAAATCTCACGAAAAGAAAGATACGATTATTATAAATATTGAATATGGAAAAAATACTGTTACACTTGATTTATCTTATAAACCAAAAAGAAAAGAATGGGATAGAGAAAAATCTTTTTTAAGCTGGGAGTCCCAATATCATTATTCGCTAATTGATTTTAAGAGATATATTCACTTGTTATTTGACACAATGAACAAAAATGTCTTGTCATTTAACAAGTTAGTTTCAGAAATAAAATCTATTATTAATAATAATATTGAAAATGTTCAGGAATTTATCTTTAACTATAACAATAGAGAAAATGATGTCCCACAATATTCAGATTTTTTAAAAGCATTTGAATTACGTAGTAAACTAACAAGAAAACAATATGAAGCTCAGGCACTTGATTACATAATTAATATTAAAACTAGAAAGGGAAATTTTGAAATTAGTTCTTATCAAAGTCTTACAGAGTATTTGAAAAACTATATTGACGATTACAGTTATAGTGAAATATACACCCAAACAGACAAACACATTTGGTCAGAAATCTATATCGATGCCGGCATAGAGAAGTCCAAATTTATCCCAGTAATGCAGAACGAACTAGAACGATACTGGCGAACATTATATAAAAGAATTAAAGACGAAATTGGACGAACTGAACATTTAGATAAAAGCAAAGACGAATCATGGAGAATGTTTAAGACTTTCATTGATTTATACAATGATTCAGAAAGTATAATTGAATTAGCTTATGACTTTGATGAAATGGTATTATATCCAATTGCGGTTATTTCAATGATGCAAATATTCAATGCTGATGTTTGTTATGGAGAATACTGTGAACTAGAATTTAATACTGGTAAAGAATGGAAAAGTATTTGCATTGATGATGAAAGTTGGGATGCTCCATTTTTTTATATTAGACCATACGAGATTTAAACTACGCATAACAAGGTATTGCCAAAAGCTGGGCAGACGGAAGCTTTGTGGCATCGTTTGTATCTCTATGCATTAGTAGTTCGGGCTTGACAAGCAACTCTGGACTAAGTACTAATTATCAAATTTTATTTATATTTTCAACATCGGTTAGCCGGGCTGGATAGAATTCTATTTCCCAGCCTTCTTCAATACTCGGTCGTTACAGGCAATAAACTTCAAACAGATTTAACTATACGTTCATTATATGGAAACAAAAGACTTAATAACACTAATTGGAATTATCTCTGCTGTGATTTTAGGCATAGTAAATTTGGTTTATATTATAAAAAATAGACGAAACTCTATACGTGAGCATTTATATAAAGAGCAGATTGCTAATACATATAAAATTTTTGAAAAATTCGCTAGACTTAATCAAGAGATTGATGATGTTATTAACAACCCAAACAAAAGACACGATAATTATGTTGAAAATTTACAAAATGAAACTAGTGCTTTAATTTACAGCTTAGAATTCATTCTATCTAATGACTTTTTAGCTGTCTCAAAAGACACGCTTAAAGAAATTACCAGTTTCTATTTAGAATATCTTTCAATGAATGATGATAGAGTTTCCAATGCTTATAAAAAGTACTATGACAAATATTATGACCTTGTTAGATTTTCTAGGGAACAATTTGGAATTGAAGCTTTGACAAAAGAGAATGAAACCTTACACAAATTACCATCAAATAACAAACGCTTAATTAAAGATATTTCGGATGAAATGCTGAAATCGGTAATTGGTAATATGATTACAAAATTTTAACAAATGCTGCCACCAACATTAGGTTTGGCATTCCGCCCTTGTTGGTGTTGAGGTGAAAGCTGTGAGAGTAGCCCACCAACAAGTAAAAAGTAAAAAGTTAAAAGTAAAAACAATTTAAACAAAAGCTTGTTGCTACGCTGAGCTAATGCTCTGCTGCTGGGCTTGACCACCCAACAGTGAGACAATAAAATAAACGTGGAGACCAGCAACCACTATAAAAACGGGGCGACACCGAAAAGCCTAACGAGTAGGATAAATCAAAAATAAAGATAAAAAATGAGTAGCAAGACACCACCACCCAACCCAAATTTCCCGAGCAAAAACCCGGGGAAACCATCCGGACCTGGTAGAGGAAATAATCCACCAAAGACAACTCCCTCAAAACCCAGTACACCCCCACCTGCACCTAAAAAGAAACAATAAATTTACTAAAATGTCCGCTGTTCGGGATGTTCCGAAGTGCACCCCAAACCATAGCTAAAGAGGATTTTTAATCCTCTGCTCTCCTTTGTACACCAAAACTCTACAATCGGCTCTCCAATTTTTTTTTAATTTAGAGCAATACGAAATTAAAAGCAACACGTGAACAAGCAAGAAATCATAGACTGGTTACTGGATGGGGATGTCTCTATTCAATATCAGGTTTGGCGGGATTTGCTGGGAGCTGACAAAAAAAACCTTCAGGCCCAAATAGCAAATGAGGGATGGGCTATGAACATTTTATCGGAGCGTAATTCAGATGGTCATTGGGGCGACAGCTTCTATCAACCTAAATGGATTTCGACCCATTATACTTTACTTGACCTGCGCAATCTAAATCTCCCCTCAAATAATGAAATCGTTAAAGACAGCTTGGAACTGGTCTTAGGCAATAACATGGCGGAGGACGGAGGTATACGTTTAGGTCCGAGCACAGCCCAACATAGCGATGTATGCGTAAACGGTATGTTTCTAAATTATGCCTCCTATTTCAAAACAGCAGAGAGCAAACTCCAGACTGTTATTGACAGCATTCTTGCTGAGATAATGCCTGACGGAGGTTTTAACTGCCGGACAACTAGAAGTGGAGCCATACACAGTTCATTGCATTCCACCATCTCTGTTCTTGAAGGATTTACCGAATTTCAAAAAGCCGGATATACTTACAGGAAAAAAGAAATTTCTGATGCCATAAAAACCGGAATTGAATTCATGCTAATGCACCGTTTATTTTTATCAGACCGGACAGGGCATATCATCGATAAAAACTTCTTGAAGTTAAGCTATCCATGCCGATGGCATTATGACGCACTCAGAGCCATGGATTATTTTCAACATGCCGCTATTCAATGGGACAACAGAATGACCGAAGCGATAAGCTTCTTGAATAAAAAACAAAATAAAGATGGGACCTGGAACTTGCAGGCTGCTCATCCGGGACAAGTACATATTGTGATGGAGAAAGCAGGAAAACCCAGTAAATGGAACAGCTTAAGAATGCTACGAATAAAAAAACACTTTGGAATGGAATAACTAATAGCCCCGCTGTTCGGGATATTCCTAAGGGCATCCCAAATCACAGATAAAGTGGATTTTTAATCCTCTATTTACCGATAATTTTCTTTCGGTGCTGCCCACCCCAAATCTTTAAAGACCCTATAACAGTATCAAGAGATTCGCCATGTGCTGTTATCGCATATTCTACTTTGGGTGGAAAACTGTCATAGACTGTTCTGGTAATGAGCTGATTGATCTCCAAATCTTTCAATTCTTTGGACAGCATTTTATCGGTTATTCCGTTCACATCTTTTGAAATCTCTTTAAACCTTTTATTGCTGTACCTCAGAGATACAAGAATGGGTAGTTTCCATCTGCCATTTAAAACTTCGAGCGCATCGCTTACCGCCCTGATGCATTTTTCACAATCATTCATAACCAGAAATTTTTGAGGGCTTTCATTCCTTAAT
Source organism: Bacteroidota bacterium (assembly GCA_040387755.1). Taxonomy (GTDB): domain Bacteria; phylum Bacteroidota; class Bacteroidia; order Chitinophagales; family Chitinophagaceae; genus Rurimicrobium. The sequence goes on from JAZKDB010000002.1 coordinate 326,555, forward strand.
TAACATAGCTATCCGTCGGGATAGCGCTATCTGAAGAGATAGTAATATAAATAGGATAGCCACTATATTTAAGTTTGCAATGTTAATCAAAAGAAATGAACACATGAAAAAAATGAAAGTTGAAATCTGGAGCGATGTAACATGCACTCATTGCTATACATCCAAGCGAAAACTGGAAACTGCTTTGAGCCAATTTAAAGACAAGGAAAAAATAGAAATTATCTGGAAGAGCTTTGAACTAGCACCTGGTCTCATTACCCATCCCGAAAAAAAGCTACCCCGCTTCCTGGCCGAATTGCAGGGAATCAGCTTAAGTGAGGCCACCGCAATGACAGACCATGTAACCAATATGGTTAAGGATGTGGGTCTGGAATATGATTTGGATATAGCTATTCCGGCCAATAGTTTTAATGCTCACAGACTTTTGCATTTTGCCAAAGAACATCAAATGCAGAACATAGTAGAGGAAAGACTGTTTAAAGCCTATTTTTCCGAAGGGCAAAACATTGATGATATTCCTACACTAATCCGGCTGGCCCTTGAAGCAGGATTAAATGCCACCGAAACAAAAGACATGCTGGAAAGTGCAAAATATACGGATAGTGTGATTAAAGACATTTCAGAAGCCAGAGAATCGGGTATCAAAAGTATTCCTCATTTTGTGTTTAATAATAATACCCGTCTTTCGGGTGCTCAGGAAAGTGTGGTATTTGCTGAAACATTGGAAAGAACATTTACACAATGGCAGCTTGAAGACCAGGCTACGGGTTCAGATATTATTGAAGGACAATCCTGCACAATCGGAGAAGACTGTATATAGACTTATCCAGAAGTGCGGAGAAAAATCCGGCGGTAAATCTAACAGAAGATTATGTAGTAAAGGCTCTTCCCTTTGGGGAGGGGCTTTTTTCATTCCGCAGTTCGGTATGTCTCGAAGGGCATCATATCTGAGCCTAATGCGGTGCCAGCATCAATACCCTAGCCCAAAAGCTCAAACGTCTTTTTGTACCAAAGACTTTGCGCTTTTGTGTCTATAATGACCGCATTTTATTTTGCGTAATTCTACTCTCCATTTTGCGTAATTCTACTCTTCTTTTGCCCCGCGAGGCAAATTACTTTTGCATTAGTTACTTACACCAAACAACAATTATTAAAGGAATTAGTGAGCTGTTGATGTTGCAGATATACCGAAAAGAGCATTTATGCAAAAACAGCAGATTACAAATAGAGATGCCTGAAAATCTCTTAATTGCGTAATTAATACAGAAGGGAAAAGGGTAAAAATAATTTTTGACAATATGGACGAAACCGGATATTTAGCCCAATCAGCATGCAATCGCGCGGAGAACAAATAGCATTTCTTTCACTCCTGAGGTGCACAAAAACGACTAAAGACGATGGTGAATATACGAAATGCGCAATAGACAAAGCTTGGGTTTCAATTGAATGATTGGAGTGTTTGCGACTATTGACGAGTGAATGTTCATACATGAAACAACCTAAATATTTCAATCACTTCACAAAATACGTACTCTATGAAACAGAAATTAATAATGCTGACTTTAGCAATCTTTGTGTTGACTTCGGGCTATGCGCAATTTTTTAAAAAAATAACTGACGCTGTTGGAAGTGTGGTCAACACTGGTATTAAAGTAACGACAGCACCTTATCAGGCCCTAGCAAATACAGGTCAGGTAATTATAGGAAATGCCAAACCAGCCGACATTTATAAACCTTATCAGGAGGTTGTAACTACTGCAGGTTCGACTTTACCGGGAGTAGTTGAGGTATTAAATGAGCCTCAAAAATATTTAACACAAAAAGCACAAGAGTATGCTACATCAATTGGTGGTAATACGGGTGCATTTATTTTCGACATTGGCACTTTCACAAACAGATATTATTCCGAACTGGCAAATGCCGGTGCACAAAATATTAATGGAATTTTACAAGGTCAAAACCCTTTTCAATTGACGGCAGCCCCTTTAGCTGCTGCAATCAGGGCAGCAAAAGAAAGGTATTCCTCGTCTGCAAGACCATTGCCAGATGATGTTAAAAATGCTTTGAGAAATTATTTTAGCCAAACGACATTAGACAATGCAAGATATGCAATTGGGAAAGTTGAAATTACGCTGCCAAATTTTATTGGGCAAGGAGCTAAGTTTATGGGAAATGACGGATATGCAGTAACTGTTGATAATATCATCGTTTTTAATTCAGACCCCGGTTCCTATTCAAGTAATGCAAATTGGTGGGCTCATGAAATAACCCATGTCCAACAATATGAACAATTAGGCATCGAAACATTTTCCTTTAATTATATCAGAGACTTTGGCAGGTCACTCGAAAGTGAAGCAGTAAATAATGCCAACAGGATTACAAATAGTAGTTATAGTGCATCCAGTTCATTTATTAAAGTAGGGTCATTTGACATGAGTGGTGCTCAGTCAACAACCAACTATCAACAAAATCCTGAATATTATGTAGCACAATGCATTTTTCCTCAAGACAGATTTGGAGCAATGTATTTGGTAACCAATTACGGAAGAATAATTGCTGTCAACCCACTAAATGGATTCTGGCAACATATAGGGTATTCTACCCCACCATTAATGCAACAAGTAGCTTGGTCGTATGATTTGCCGAATGCAAATTGGAGATATGCTGTTGGATTTGATGGAAAGATCTATAATCCTATCGGACCAATCTTTAACGCTTTTGGACAAGTAGTTAATTATGCAAACTGGAATCCCATTGGATACGTATTCCGATTTCAATAAGAAAGGATATACCACAACTCTCCAATTTTGAAAATGCTAGTGAATAAGAAAGTAGTGAGCAGACTAGCTAAAATGCGAAAATGTTAAGCATCATTTTTATGCTTGACCAATTTGATAACCTAAAATTTAATACATATGAGCAACCCTTTTTACATGCAACCCGAACTCCGTTATGGAGCACCCGTTTGTGATGAAATTTTAACCGGAAGGTTTTTTACCATTGGATACTCCTGGTATTTCAGACAAGCTAAATGGACTCTGGAAATTATAAACAGAAATGATTATCTGGTGGATAAAGTGCTCACTAAAATTGATAGATTGGATAATTTTCGGGCAGATATTAGAATTCCGAAACGATTTAGAGCAGGCCTGGATGAATATAAAGGTAGTGGATATGACAGAGGGCATCTTGTATCAAGTGCCGATCAAATAAATCAATCTATTCAAAATAGTGAAACCTTTTTGCTATCCAATATGTCACCTCAAAAAGAAGAATTCAATCGACGTATGTGGAGCAAGTTAGAAGATAAAGTAAGGGTCCTTAACAACAAACCAGAAATACTAGAAACTTATGTTCTTACCGCACCAGTGTTTTATTTTCAAAAACCCATTGAAACTATTGGAGAACCTGACGATTTAGGTATTGATATTCCCATACCACACGCTTTTGTTAAGAGTGTACTTGCCGAAGATATTAAAGGTCGATTATCACTTTGGACTTTTTTAATGGAGAATAAAGAATTAAATGGCAGAATAGAAGACTATCTGGTAAAAACTTATGATGCAGAGCAACTTGTTGGCGGACGATTTTGGGATAGGATAAGCGGTACGGATATGCACGACCAAAAGAGAATAATAACAGCTATTTGGGACTATTAAAAAAAGGCTCCACCAGCTATTACGCAATTCCTTATCACAATTTTTGCAGCGTCTGTACGTTAGCTAAAAAAGCAACTGCATGAATAAAGCAATAAAAATTATAACTATCTCCCTTGCATCGATAATCCTATTGGCTGCGGTCAGCTATTTTGGTCTGAGACAATTTACCCGCAGTATATATAAGCAGCGAACTTGCGAATGGGCCAATATTGACAATATCGAAATGCACGCTGAAGTAGACGTTCCAAAAATAAAAACCTTTGACTGCATATATAAGAAAGAGCTAAACACCAAAATGGCGATGTTTGAAATAGACAAAGCCAATGTGGACATGGACAGGTATATCAAACTAAATAATTTCAGAAAATTAAATTCGGTAAATGAGATTTCGTTTGACAACATCTTAAAAAAGGAAACGAATGTAGATAGCTTAATGGCATCACCAGACTTATACTACACCAAGGGCTCTTATAAAGGCGAAACATGGCAGACAATTCTGGATAATTCAAGCGGAAGACTATGGGTAACCATCCAATACAATGATTAAAAAGGAGTCTCCTACCAGCCTATTTACAGAGGGCTATTTTAAAATCTTTCATTTTTGAAACTTCATAAACCTCCAATCGCCCCCTTCTCCTTAGCTTACCCAAACACTACAATCAACTCTCCAATTTTGCAAATTGGAGCAAACACGCGGAAGCAAGAATCTTCCTCTGGCGCATTAATCAGCGATAGTATTTATAGGGCATCGTAATAAGTAAAAGGCACAAGTACACCGACCGAATTGCACTACTTCATAGCAGCCAGTGTGGCTAAATATCGCCACCTTTTAAAACATCAATTTCAAGCTGAGGTTCAACATTATTTGCAATCTGCAAATACAAAAGCTCTCTTTAATCCATATTGGCCAACACAACTGTACTGGTTAAAATAAACAGAATTGTATCTGTACCCATAAAAATTTTTGACTGAATTTTACATTCGAGAGTTGAATATTTCAAGCTGAGAAAAATAAGCCCCAATGAGTTGGATTAAGTTAAACACAATTTTAAAAGGAGAATTAGTCACACTCATTCCTTTGGAAGAAAAGCACTTCGTGGAATTAGAACTCATAGCAAGAGAGAAAAGAATTTGGGAATTTATTCCCATTGATATGAGTACAGCAGAAAAGCGTTTACAGGTTTTTGCAAAAGCAATTCTGGAAAGGGAGGCGGGAAAACAATATCCTTTTGTAATAATTCAACATTCAAGTCAAAAAATAATAGGTAGCACACGATTGATGAATATTGAACCTGAACATAAAAAGATTGAAATTGGCTGGACCTGGTTGCACCCCGACTACTGGTCGACAGCAGTGAATCTGGAATGCAAATTATTGCTTTTGACTTTCTGTTTTGAAGAATTAAAAGCGATTCGCGTGCAGTTGAAAACAGATGAAAATAATATTCGTTCGCGAAAAGCGATTATGAAAATTGGTGGTCAATACGAAGGCATTTTAAGAAACGATTGGATAAGAGAAAATGGAACGATAAGAAATACTGTTTATTTCAGCATAATAGACAGCGAGTGGAATGATACAAAGAAAAATTTATCAATGCTGTTTCACAATAAATTGACATCATAAAGACCTGTTGACTTTGCCTTAAATAATAACCGAAATGACAAAAACAGAAATTCTTGAATTATTGCTGAACACAAAATCTGAAACAATTCGATACTTTGATTTTCCGGAAACTGAGTTGAATAAAACTTATGGAGATGGTAAATGGTCGGTTCGCCAAATCCTTCATCACTTAACTGACACCGAGTATCTGTTTATTGGGAGATTGAAAAAAATAATTGCCGAGCCCAAACAAGTGATTTGGGCTTTCAATCAAGATGATTGGAACAAGGCTTTTGATTATCTGAACGAGCCACTGACCAGCAAGAAAGAACTCTTTTCAATTTGCAGAGAAATGAATTACGAACTTATTGAAAAATATTACGACAGATTCTATCAAAAAGAATTTGTGCACAACGAAACGGGCTTAAGAACCTTGCAAATTGAATTTGCAAAAGTGGCATTACATAATCAATCTCACAACGAACAAATAAAAAAGGCATTACAAATTCAGAAAAACAATGACAATGATTAAGATATATCAAGTAGATGCGTTTACCGACAAACTGTTTTCGGGCAATCCTGCGGCTGTTTGCATATTGGATAAATGGCTTAGCGACGACTTAATGCAGTGTATTGCCGATGAAAATAATTTGGCAGAAACAGCATTTGTAGTCCCCAATGAAAAGAACTTTGAAATCAGGTGGTTCACTCCGGTTGTAGAAGTTGATTTATGTGGTCATGCCACATTAGCTTCGGCTTTTGTGCTGTTCAACATACTAGATCATCCTGATTCTGTAATTAGATTTCATTCTCCAAGAAGCGGATTGCTAACCGTAGAGAAGAAAGATGAACTTCTTTTTTTAGACTTTCCCAGCGATACATTGGAATCAATAAGCGAAGTGAAAAACATTTCAATAGAAAAATGCATTGGGGTACAACCAATGGAATTATTCAAAGGGAAAACAGATTATATGGTTGTAATCGAAAATGAAAAATCACTACGAAATCTTCAACCCGACCTTAATGAAATAGCAAAGTTAAATGGAAGAGGTTTGATTGTTACGGCAAAAGGAGATACCGTAGATTTTGTTTCCCGATTCTTTGCCCCTCAGTCAGGGATAATTGAAGACCCTGTAACAGGTTCTGCTCATACTTCATTGATTCCGTTTTGGTCAGAAAGACTAGGTAAAACTAAAATGATTGCGCATCAATTGTCGAAGCGCGGAGGACAGCTTTTGGGTGAGTTTAAAAATGAGCGCTGCATGATTGGAGGGAAAGCCCGATTGTACTTAACCGGGGAAATAAATTTAGACTAAAATGAAAATACTTGCAATAGAAAAGGAAGTTGAAGGTGTAAAATGGGACAGTCTAGATGACTTGTTAGCGCAAGAAGCCCAACATATTTTTCGATTGTACCTTTCGGATAACTTAAGAGAAATATATTTTACGGAAGAAAAAAATGCCGTGCTCATACTGGAGACTAATGATAAAACTACTGCAATAAAATTACTCGACACTTTGCCTTTGGTACAAAAAAGGAAAATACAATTTGATATTATAGAGTTAAGGCCATACACGGGTTATGAAAGAATACTATTAAATAACTGTGACCAGTAGAAAACTTACATAAATGCAATCATACAACTTCAATAACAAAACATTTTCACTGGTAGAAAATTCGGAAAGCGGAAAGGTGAATTCCGAAACAATTTTTCATTACAAACAGGAAGGCAATTTGGTTACAGCCGACTATTATGGCGGAAGTATAATTTACGGCAAAATAATTTCCCGTTTGGAGGGCAATCAATTGACAATGCTTTATCAGTGCCTGACAAAAGAAAATGAATTAAAAGCAGGAAAAGCCATTGCCGAAATCAGCTTAACTGATAGTAAAAAAATAAGACTCAAATTAAATTGGGAATGGTTGGGTGATAAAAATGAAAAGGGTACATCAGAATATCTTGAGAATTAAACATTGGGAATTGATGAAAGAAAACATAATAACAAGAGTATTTTTCTAAGTCTTTTGAAAATGCCCCAGCTCTCTTTAGTCTAGTCTAACAAACTCTACACGTGGCACTCCAATTATGAAAATCCGGAGCAACAAGAAGAATCATATAAACTGAAGAATTGAGGTAAACATCCCAGACAATAATCAAGAAATTGCCCTCCTGTCTGCCTCTGCTTTTGAGGACTATTTTAAAAGCTCTTATTTTTGAAACTTCTTAAACCTCCAATCGCCAAAAAATGGAAATAATTGAAATAAAATTTGATGACTTTAGCATAACGACGGACAAATTAAAAATGGATGTCGTTGCCATTCACGACTTCCTTTCAAAACACTCGGGCTGGAGTGACAATATTCCTTTTGATAGAGTAAAGACCTCTATAGATAATTCTTTAAACTTCGGATTATTTCACCACGACAGGCAAATTGGCTTTGCAAGGATAATATCCGATTTTTCTACTATTGCCTATCTGGGTGACATCTATATTTTGGACAATTATCGCGGGCAGGGTCTGTCAAAAAAACTAATGGACACTGTAATGGCACACCCGAACTTACAAGGATTGAGGCGTTGGATTTTATTGACTTCGACAGCAGATTGGCTTTACGAAAAGTATGGTTTTACCAAATTACCCAAACCCGAAGTGTATATGGAGCTGTTTAATCCTAATGTTTATAAATCAGAGAATACAATAACATAACAATAAACCCATAAAATCGCTTTGGCTGTAGGCATGCAAGGGTGATGCTATCAAAGGTTTGTGTACAAGCCTGAATGGACAAAATGGGCAAGCTGATGAACGAGTATCCAGAAGTTGAGGTTTACGGCTATCACAATATCAAGGAATTCTGGCTATATGAAAATTAATTATTTTAAAACTATTCTGTTAGCGGTTGATACTTGCACACTAATCATACTTAAGTGCAGGATAATACAATAAACGGTGCCATAAAGCAATCTGTCTGATATAATTTGCTTATTGGCAAATCCAAAAACTGCCCAATCGTCTCGAAGAGGTTAATGATTATTTTGTCGGAAACCATCTATTACCAAGTATTTGTTCCATTTTACGTAAGAAGTGCTAAAGCCTTCTTCTGCATCAATAATTTTATCATTGCTCTTTGTGTATATGCTATTGCTAGGTGCATAAAGATTCTCCTTTACATTAATCATCAAGCCAGAGCAGGACTTCAAAGTACATACTTCATTTACTGTCAGAGGCTAGGAGGCTAAAGGGGACAAAATCATACTCCATTAATTCAAAAACTTAACAATGAACAATATCTTTTTCTTCGTCAGAACGGCCTTTATTTCAGGTATCTGCTTTATATCTTCCTATATGTCTCAGGCTCAAAGCGGCTCATTAGATATCAGTTTTGGTACGGGAGGAATGGTGAGCACCCTTATTCAGTCCAGCGCATGGGCATCTTCACTGGCCATTCAGGCTGATGGGAAATTAGTGACAGTAGGAGCCAGTGAAAATGGAACAAGTATCAATTTTGCTGTAGCACGCTATAATCAAGATGGCAGTCTGGATAACAGCTTTGATTCTGATGGCTTAGTTACTACAGCTATTGGAGCCGGATTATCCGCTAGTGCTCACTCAGTAGCGATCCAGTCCGATGGAAAAATTGTAGTGGCAGGAACGAGTCACAATGGCACTTATAAAACCTTCACTCTGGTACGATACAATACTGACGGGAGTCCGGATCATAGTTTTAACAGCACAGGAATTGTTATTACAGCAATTGGATTAAAAGATTCAGAAATCTATGCTGTGGCTATTCAGAGCGATGGTAAAATTGTAGTTGCCGGCATCAGTCGTTTCATAAAGAATCAGTTTACGTTAGCACGTTATAATATAGATGGTAGTCTCGATAATAGTTTTGATACAGATGGCATAGCTACTACCTCTGAGGGTATTGGCAATGGAGTACTCAACGTAAAATCTTTGGTATTACAAACTGATGGAAAAATAGTGGTAGGAGGAACTTGTTTTAGCAGTAGTGTGAGCTATCCTAATTTTGTAGTGCTGCGATACAATAGCATTGGAAGCCTTGACAGCAGTTTTGATGCAGACGGAATAGCCTTTACCAAAGTAGGGGATGTTAATGATCAACTATCTTCTTTGGCGATACAAAGTGATGGAAAGATTTTACTGGCAGGATATACAAACGAAGGTGTACAAAAAATTGCACTTGTCCGCTATCATTCAGTTGGTGGTCTGGACAGCAGTTTTAATGATGATGGTATAGTTACCACAGCAATAGAATTTAAAAATGCTTCTTCCCATGCGATGGCTCTACAAGCTGATGGAAAAATTATAGTCGCAGGAAAAAGTGCAGGTGGCTTTACAATAATGCGTTATAATATTAATGGAAATCCTGATAGCAGCTTTGATGCAGATGGAATAGTGACTACACAGATTAAGAGTAATTTGGATCATGCAAAAGCAGTGGTCATACAAAGTGATGGAAAAATTGTAGCAGCAGGTTATTGTATGCCAACTTTCGGCTACAGCTCTTTTGCCCTTGCCCGCTACAACACAGAGCCAACGAAAGTCAGTACTGCAAATAAAAAAGGTATAGAAATCAATATTTACCCCAACCCTTTTGCTGGAATGACCACTTTATATGCCGGAGAGCCTCTATATAATGCTACACTCACTATACATAACTGTTATGGACAGGTGCTCAGAAAGATAGAGCATATCTCGGGGCAGGCAATTGTTGTCAAGAGGGATGATTTGCCTTCCGGTATGTATATCCTACGGCTTTCGCAAGACAGTAATATTATTACGACCAACAAATTGGTAATTATTGATTGACCTTAAATTCAAAAATTCGCACTTTTTTGCTCAATACAATGTTGCATAATAAAAGCTGGCTATACACTTAATCATATTTAAGTGCAGGATAATCAAGCAATCTGCGCCATAATGCAATCTGACCAATACAATTGGCTTCACGGTAAATGGTAAATGACGCTATATCAAAAAGACTCATCTTCATGCCGCCCATTTCCTGCAGCTCATCCAATTGTTCATCGTTTACATCAATATAAGCCTGACGTGTAACAGGGCTCACCGCCACCCAATCATCTCTGAATTGTTGCAATGAAGGATAGATAAGGCCATCCTGAATTCCTTTTCCATCTTTAAACAATTCGTGAGCCTGCTGATGTATATCTAATCCTGCATCATTAGCTACCCAGTATCGGGATTCAACAAGACTGCCCGCCAGCCATGCCACATGATTTGCTTTCGTTCCTAAACGATTGTGTGCATCTTTATCAGAAATATCGTCTAATGCTTTTAGGAAAAACATACTGTGCATATCATACAATGCGAGCAATGATTGCATTCGACTACTCTTGGTTTGTGATGCCATATCAATTGTTTTTGAATTAAAAATTTGAAAATGATTGATAAACAACCCTACTCTACTTTCTGATTATTCTGCTCAATATTCCGCACAATAATGCCCAGTTTCTCGCTCAGATTGATGACATCCAGCTTATGTTCTGCAAGGCGCGCGGTATTCTTATCCAGCTCATCTACCTTGAGTGCCAGTATCTGTACAGACTGTGTGAGTTCGTAAATAGCTTCAAGAAGTAACTTTTCCATAATACCCGGTTTTATTGGTGTAAGTTATCAAAAAAGGAGCGCCCTCTGATTACACGATATCAATTTTAAGTTATAGAATTATTACCAAAACAATTGCCGGTGCTTATAAAAAAACATAGCTACATTTGAATTTTGCAAACAAATAAATAATGGCCGGGATAGTTTCGCTACAGGATTTCTACAGAGATATGGGCTTTAATGACCATAATGAACTCAATACCATATTACCCGAAGGCATCAATAAAGACATGGGGCATTTTAATGTCTTTAATACTGCCACAGTGCGTAAGAAGGTAAAGGAGACCAAAACAATGCCCTACAACAGGCGGACTTATTATAAAATCAGCTTGATAAAAGGGCGTAACCGCGCAGAGTATGCCGATAAAATAATTGATATACAAGAACAAGCCTTGTTGTTTGCTTCGCCCAAAGTGCCTTACAATTATGTACCGCAAGATGAGCAGCAATCCGGCTATTTCTGCATCTTTACACAGGATTTTTTGCCAGCATCTCATAGCGGTCTGGCATTGGACAAGCTACCTATCTTCAAAGCAGGTGGCTATCCTGTTTTTCAACTGACGGCACTACAGGTGAAGGAATTGGAAGCTCTTTATGACAAGATGTTTCGGGAAATGGCCTCAGATTATGTATATAAATATGACTTACTGCGCAATTATGTACTGGAGTTGATTCATTATGGCCAAAAACTGCAACCTGATATTACGATGTATTCTGCACACAATGCCACTACCCGTGTGGTCGCTTTGTTTGTAGAGCTACTGGAACGACAATTCCCTATTACTTCTACAGCTCAGCAACCAGAATTAAGGAGTGCCAAAGACTACGCAGACAGATTGGCTATTCATGTCAATCATCTCAACAAGGTATTGAAAGAGCAAACAGGAAAAACCACTACCGAATTTATTTCAGGCCGTCTGGCACAGGAAGCCAAAATATTGCTGAAACAAACAGATTGGAACATTTCGGAAGTGGCCTATGCCTTAGGTTTTGAGGAAGTAGCCCATTTCTCCAATTTCTTTAAAAGACAAGCCGGCATTTCGCCGATGACCTTCCGCTCCTGAGCAAATATTTGATTTTCGCAAACAATGGATTGATGAATACAATTCCAAAGATGTAATTTGAACCACCTTTGCTGTATAAAAAATACAGACATGAACACAGGAAACAAAATTGCATTGGTAACCGGCGGCAGCCGCGGATTAGGTAAAAACATGGCTATTGCACTGGCCAAAAAGGGAATTGATGTTGTACTTACTTATAACAGCAATCTTACTGAGGCAGAAAAAGTAGTGAGCGAGATTCAGTCACTCGGGCAAAATGCTGCTGCTTTTCAGCTGGACGCAGGAAACATCAAATCTTTTGACCAATTTATACAAGAGGTTACGGCTCATCTGAAAGCACAAACAGGAAATACAAATTTTGATTTCCTGATAAACAATGCAGGTACGGCCTTATACTCTTCTTTTGCCGAAACAACGGAGGAACAGTTTGACACAGCCTTGAACATTCATTATAAAGGCGTTTATTTTCTTACCCAAAAAGCATTGCCTTTTATCAACGACGGAGGACGCATTATCAATATCTCATCAGGATTGGCACGTTTCTCCTTTCCCGGCTCATCGGCTTATGGCTCAATGAAAGCTGCTGTAGAATCGCTGACCCGTTATCTGGCCAAAGAATTGGGCTCTAGAAAAATAGCCGCTAATGTAGTAGCCCCTGGTGCTATAGAAACTGATTTTGGTGGCGGACGTACAAGAGACAATAAAGAAATAAATGCTCAACTGGCCGGACTTACAGCACTGGGCCGCGTAGGATTGCCGGACGATATTGGTGGTGTAGTTGCATTTTTGTGTACAGAAGATGCCCGTTGGATTAATGGTCAGCGTATAGAAGTAGCAGGCGGATTCTATTTGTAAAACGACCGAGTGCAGGATAAAAAGGTATAAAATTTAGCCAGAACAAATGCCATCAACAGCTATTGATAGTTATGTTGATGGCCTTTAATTTCTTTCGTACTTTTACAATGCTTCAATCCTGACAGACAGCTAAGTACCCAAGAGCTCATGAAAAAGAAAATATTGCACGATTATGTTACTGAGCTCTTTCATTCTATGGAACAAAGCCTATTGTCTTACAACAAAGACAATGAAGCCGAACAACTGCATCGCCTCAGGGTTAGTATCAAAAAATTAAGAGCCCTGTTTTCTTTTGCCAGCTATGTGTACAACAGACAATACAAGGCCGCTTTGCTTAAACCCTTATTTAAAGAAGCAGGTATCATCAGAGAACTCCAGATCAACAAACAGATACTTAAAGCGTTCCCGCATCCGCCACAAAGATTGATTAGCGAATTAGAGCATAAAGAAAATATACTGAGACAACAGTTTGTGCAAAATGAACTATTGCATCTGGAAATGGTCAATCAAACGCACAAAATGGTTGATTTTCCCAAAACATTGCCCTCGAAGAAAATAGTGAAGCGATATTTTGAAAAAGAACAGGAAAGGGCAAACAAAGAACTCAAAAACAGAGATAAAGAAAGCCTGCACCAATACAGAATGAGCCTCAAAAAAATCATGTATATCTATGATGCTTTGCCCGAAACGCTACAGCAGAAGATTAAAATTGACAAAGTGGCTATTGACAGGCAGCAGGAAGATTTGGGAGACTGGCATGACACCTTTGCAGCTATTCATTTTTTATCACTGCAATCGCTGCCCAAAAAATCGGCCGACTCGCTTTTAAAACTGAAAGAAACAGAAGAAAAACAATTTCTGAATTTTTTCAAGGACTGAATTTGGAGTAAATAGAATAATATTGGGATAAAGAATTATTCTCCCGTTTTTACAAACAGTCCAGACTTTGAATCAAGAAATCGCTCAAAAATATTATGGACTGGACCACCTGCGTGCCCTGGCCATTTTTTCTGTATTTCTGTTTCACTATTTTATACTGAGTGGAGGAAAGCCGGAATGGTTGCCCGACTTTGCAAAATTTGGTTGGACTGGCGTTGATTTATTCTTTGTGCTCAGCGGATTTCTGATTTCTTCTCAACTGTTTGAACAAATCAATCAGGAGCAAAAAATTTCCTTCAGCACATTTTTCCTAAAGCGCTTTTTCAGAATTGTACCTGCCTTCCTGTTTACTTTGGGACTCTACTTTTGTTTCCCGGTGTTCCGCGAAAAAGAAAGCCTGCCTCCTCTTTGGAAGTTTCTGACCTTTACGCAGAACTTTAGTTTGAATTTGAGAAATTCAGGAACCTTCTCTCATGCATGGTCGCTTTGTGTTGAAGAACATTTCTATCTGGTACTTCCACTACTTTTAATTGTTTTGCAAAGAAGCAATGGAATAAAAAAATCCTTTTGGTTGGTGCTCCTTTTGTTTTCATTGGGATTTTCAGCAAGGATTTTCAGCTACAATCATTTTTATCTTCCCGATATTGATTCTGAAAATGCAGGAGTGCATTGGTATCAATACATTTACTACCCTACTTATAATCGTTTGGATGGATTGCTGGTTGGTGTATCCATCGCTGCAATGGTAAAATTCAGGCCAATATTTTGGAGTAAAATATCTGATTATGGTCATGTCTTCCTTATTGTGGGTTTAGGAATCCTGACCGGAGCATATTATTTATGTTATGAGCAACAAACATTTAATGCTTCCGTTTTCGGATTTCCTTTAATAGCAGTTGGATATGGATGTATGCTAATGGGCGCTATTAGTCCGGGAAGTTTTCTCTACAAATGGAATTCGACACTAAGCAGTTTGATTGCCAGTCTTTCTTATGCAATTTACCTGACTCATAAAGGGATAATCCATATGACTCATCAATTCTTGAGCAATTACAATCTAAACGACAATTTATTGCTCCTTATTTGCATCGCAACTTGTCTGGCAGCAGCTATTTTACTGCATTTCAGTATTGAAAAACCATTTATGCTGTTGAGAAAAAAAGCTTTGCAACAGCTTAAATCAGAAAATTAAAGTCTTAATGAATCCTGAAAATTCAGCACTTCATCAAAATCAATTCGGGCAACAAAAGCAAAAAGTTACATTTGCATTTCCCTATAAAAAGCACCAAAAAATGTATCAGATTATCAGAACAGATTCCAACAATGCCGACTTCAGAAGTTTGGTAACAGAACTGGACAAAGACTTAGCCATCAGAGATGGAGCCGAACATGATTTTTTTCATCAGTTTAACCATATAGATGCCATAAAGTATGTAGTGCTTGCTTACGAAAACGGGCAAGCTGTGGGATGTGGAGCAATCAAGGAATACGAAGCTGATACAATGGAAGTAAAAAGAATGTTTGTACCGCTGGAGTATAGAGGGAAGGGAATTGCTTCTGTCGTTTTGGGTGAGCTGGAAATCTGGGCAAGAGAATTAGGCTATAAAAAATGTATTTTGGAAACCGGTATAAAACAGCCCGAAGCCATCCGTTTATACCAAAAAAATCAATATAGCCTAATCCCAAATTACGGCCAATATGCCGAGGTAGCGAGCAGTGTGTGTTTTGAAAAATCCGTTTAAAAAACCATCAACAAAACATAAAAGGGGCTTTATGAATTTAAATCAAATAACGGTTCCGGTAACAAATGTGGAGCGATCGATATCCTTTTATCAAAAACTAGGATTAAAACTTATTGTAAAATCTTTACCCAACTATGCCCGGTTTGAATGCCCGGACGGAACATCTACTTTTTCATTGCATCAGGCAGATATACTCCCGAAAGGTGATGGAATTTGGATTTATTTTGAATTGCAAAACTTAGACGAATATGTGCAATCATTGATAGAGAAAGGTATTGTATTTGAAGAATTACCTAACAATAAAGAATGGCTGTGGAGGGAATCCCGATTAAAAGACCCGGATAACAATCAACTCATTCTGTACTATGCCGGAGAAAACAGGCTTAATCCACCTTGGAGGGTAAAATAACTCTTGCTTCCATTACATCCAGAGAATAGAAAAAGCCAAATACAGCATGAACCAACACAAAGCAGAAGAATTCTATCTTTTTGATCAAGACCTTATACTGGCTCAACAATTGATTTATGAGCCTTGTAATTTTACAAGTTCTTCAATAAAGCCCGAAACAGAAAGTCAGGAATACAAGGCTTGTTCTTTTTCCTTAAATGGAAAGAAAATCATTTACAGGGCATCAAAAATAACCCCGACAAAAACCGGACAGTTTGTAACAATATGGAAAAGGGATGATACAGGAGTAACAGCGCCCTATAACGAAAAAGACGATTTTGATTTCCTTATTATAAGTTGCAGAAAAGACAATGGTCTGGGGCAATTCATTTTCCCGAAATCTGCTTTAGTAAAGCAAGGAATTATTACATCTCAACAAAGAAGTGGTAAAAGAGGCGTCCGTGTTTATCCACCATGGGATACAACAAGCAGTAAACAGGCGTTGGGAACACAAAAATGGCAAATTAATTACTTCGTCAACATTCTACCTGACAATATAAACATGGTTGAAAACGTAAAAAATCTGCTGAAGTAAAAATTCTCTTAGTCTTATATACCCAACTCGGCCCTCAGCTTTTTGGTCAGTTTGGCCACAACGCTATCATAAGAACGTTGTAAATACACTTTCCATTCTTTGCTGCTCAGTTTACTGATATCATCAACGGCAATCCATTTTCGTTTGGCAAAATGAGCAGCCTGATAAAAGCCATCCCTGTCAATCAATTCATCAAAGTCTTCTTCACTGACCTTGAAGCAGGCATTAACAGGTAGCTCATCAGGCGAGGTAAGCAGGAACATTTTGGCACCTACCGAAAAACACAAATGATCTTCCCATTTGATGTCTTCTGTAACTGCCTTAAATGAATTGGCCAAAGTTTGTAATCTTTCAATATCCATAAAATCTAAAGCGGAATATTACCATGCTTGCGTTTAGGTGTAAGTACAACCTTGTTTTCCAGCATTTTGAATGCCCTGATTAATTTAGTTCTGGTAACATCAGGAACAATTACTTCATCGATAAAACCACGGGCGGCTGCACCATAGGGATTAGCAAATTTGTCTGTATACTCCAATTCCTTTTCTTTCCACTTAGCCTCTTTATCTTCTGATGCTGCGATTTCATTTTTGAAGATAATTTCAGCTGCACCTTTGGCTCCCATTACAGCAATCTCGGCACTGGGCCAGGCGTAGTTAAGGTCTGCGCCAATATGTTTTGAATTCATTACATCATAAGCCCCACCGTATGCTTTGCGGGTAATCACAGTAATTTTAGGCACTGTGGCCTCGCTCAATGCGTAAAGCAATTTGGCTCCATTGGTGATAATACCATTCCACTCCTGATCTGTACCAGGCAAGAACCCCGGAACATCTACCAATACCAAAAGAGGAATATTAAATGCATCGCAAAAGCGAACAAAACGGGCAGCTTTTTTACTGGAATTGATATCCAGAACACCTGCCATACTTGCCGGCTGATTAGCCACTATACCAATACTACGTCCACCAATGCGGGCAAAACCAACTACAATATTCTCGGCATAATGTTGGTGTACTTCAAGGAATGAGTCTCCATCCACTACTTCCTCAATCACTTCCTTCATATCATAAGGCTGATTGGGGTTTTCGGGAATGATAGAATTAAGTTTTGTACGGATTTCATCTCCGGCTTCGTAAGGATATACCGGAGCATCATCTTCACAATTTTGCGGCATATAGCTGAGCAATTTCTTGAGATGATTGATGCATTCTACCTCGTTGCTGCTGGTAAAATGAGTAACCCCCGACTTGGAAGCGTGTGTAGATGCCCCACCCAATTCTTCACTGGTTACTGTTTCATGGGTTACCGTTTTTACAACATTAGGCCCGGTCACAAACATATAAGAAGTATGCTCTACCATGGAAATAAAGTCTGTTATGGCGGGAGAATAAACCGCACCACCGGCACAAGGACCCATAATGGCAGACAATTGCGGGATAACACCTGAGGCTTTCACATTACGATGGAAAATATCAGCATAGCCACCCAAAGAAACAACCCCTTCCTGAATACGGGCACCACCACTATCATTGAGACCAATAACAGGAGCTCCATTCTGGATAGCCAAATCCATAATTTTACAAATCTTCTCGGCATGAGTCTCGGACAAACTGCCTCCAAAAACAGTGAAATCCTGAGAGAAAACGTAAACAGTGCGTCCGTTGACTTTACCATAACCGGTTACTACTCCATCGCCCAGATATATCTCTTTCTCCATTCCAAAGTCCTTACTGCGATGTGCTACAAACATGCCAATTTCTTCAAAAGAACCGTCGTCCATTAATAACTGAATTCTTTCGCGAGCAGTCAATTTACCCTTTTTATGTTGGCTTTCTATTCTCTTTTCACCACCACCCAATAAGGCTAGTCTTTGTTTTTCTTTAAGTATGTCAAGATGACTCATGATTATTGAATATTTTAATTGAAGGCAATATCTATATTACCCTAATGATAGATTATACGTTATTACTTTGCTTTGTTTACCTGTGTTGCACTCCGGAACACATCCTCCATACTTTGGGTTTCCGATTGAAGTGAGCTGATATTAATATCATTATCCAGCGCCCATTGCATCACAGCTTTACGAAGTTCATCAGGCTTGGTGGTATATAGTTTCCAACGCATATTGCCGATATCCTCTATCCTGCCTATACCTTTTATTTTCTCCAATACTGATTGATTCACAATTGTTTCGAATGTGACAATTAAAGTACTACTGTTACCTATCTTCTGTAAATTTTGAATATTATCATCGGCTACAATGGTACCATTATTGATGATAATTACGCGGCTACACATAGCTTCAACCTCCTGCATAATATGAGTAGAAAGCAATACGGTCTTCTCTTTACCCATATTAATAATCAGGTCACGTATTTCAACAATCTGATTTGGATCGAGACCTGAAGTAGGTTCATCCAGAATCAATACATCGGGATTATGAATCATAGCCTGAGCAAGTCCTACCCTTTGCTTATATCCTTTGCTGAGTGTACCGATTTTTTTATGTGCCTCCTTGCTCAGTCCGGTCATTTTTATCATTTCCTCGATGGTAGAAGCTCTCTTACTTTTCTCAATTTGATGAATGCCCGCAGTCAATTCAAGATACTCCCGCACATACATATCGTAATAAAGAGGATTTTGTTCAGGCAAATAACCGATATGCTTTCTTAATTCCATTGGCTGACTTTGTACGTCAAAACCACAAACCACAGCAGTTCCTTTGGTGGGAGGAAGGTATCCGGTTATCATTTTCATTGTCGTTGATTTCCCGGCACCATTAGGACCCAGAAATCCAACAATCTGACCTTTAGGTATTTCAAAAGAAATATTATTGACCGCTTTTTGCGTACCATAAATTTTGGTAAGCGACTGAACACTAATAGACATAGCGCAAACCTACATAAAATCAGGATTTTCGAATCAACTTTTTTGCTCAGATAGTATACTAAATTTCATTTGTCCCCGTTTTCTGTTTTACAAATGTTAAACCAATTTGTGATGCTACCTTTTTAATTACCTTTATCGTTCGATTTTATGGTTGAACCAAAACTAAAGAATCCGACACTTAAGTTTTACACCACAATCTAAACTTTTGAATGCAATTTAGCGCTGTACAAATAGCTACCCTTTTGGGAGGCCAGATAGAAGGAAACCCTGACGCCAAAGTAACCGGAGTCACCAAAATAGAAGAAGCAAGCTCGGGTTCGCTGTGCTTTATTTCGAATCCGAAATACATAGAATACTTATACCATACGCCTGCATCTGTGGTTTTGGTCAATGATTCTTTAATTCTGACAAAAGAAACAAAAGCCACTTTAATAAGGGTTCCTGATGCTTATGCAAGTTTTGCTTTATTACTTCAGAAATATAATGAAATGATTTCTGCTCAGGCACCCAAAGGGATAGAACAACCCAGTTTCATAGCACCAACGGCGGTTATTGGTGCAAATGTGTATATAGGAGCATTTACCTATATTGCTGAAAATGCAGTAATTGGTGATGGTGCAAAAATCTACCCAAACAGTTATGTAGGCAGAGGAGCTCAAATAGGGAATGAGGTAGTTTTATTTTCTGGCGTCCGTATATATGACGATTGTGTAATTGGGCCCAGAAGCGTAATCCACTCTGGTACAGTAATTGGGGGTGATGGTTTTGGCTTTGCGCCACAACCTGATGGATCTTATCAAAAAATACCTCAGATAGGCAATGTTATTATTGAAGAAGATGTGGAAATAGGTGCCAACAGCACTATTGACCGTGCAACAATGGGCAATACCATAATAAGGAAAGGGGTGAAATTAGATAACCTGATACAGGTGGCTCATAATGTAGAAATTGACGAAAGTACTGTCATTGCTGCTCAGACGGGTATTGCAGGCAGTACTAAAATAGGCAAATTTTGCATGATTGGTGGTCAGGTAGGTTTCATTGGCCACCTACATATTGCCGACCATACCAATGTTAACGCACAAAGTGGTGTGTCAAAATCTGTAGATACTCCCAATACTGTTTTGAACGGCACACCTGCATTTGATTATAAAAGCGTACTGAAAAGTCAAGCAATTTTCAGACATTTGCCAGAGATGCAGCAAAGAATTGCTCAACTGGAGAAAATTGTTGCGCAGCTAACCGAATTGAACTTTAATAATAATGAAATATCAAAAGAAACTAAATAACACTGATTTTCAGCATTAATTTGACGAATAAAAAAATATTTATTTTGCAAAACAACTATCCTAATTCTACTAATCAGCACACCATTAAAGAAGCCGTAACTCTTTCGGGGGTGGGCTTACATACAGGAGCAAACGTAAAGATTACTATTAAGCCAGCCAACATTGGTCTGGGTTATCGTTTTCAGCGAATTGATCTTCCAGATCAGCCCATTGTTAAGGCAGATTGCGATTTGGTAGTAGACACATCACGCGGAACGACAATAGAACAAAATGGAGCACGCATCAGTACAATTGAGCATTTATTGGCTGCCTTGGTAGGGTGCCATATTGATAATGCACTGATTGAAATCAATGCTCCTGAAGTACCTATTTTAGACGGAAGCAGCAGAGAGTTTATAGCAGCAATAGAAAGCGTTGGTATACAGGAGCAGGATGCTAAAAGAGTAGTCTATACTTTGGACGGCAATATTCATTATTACGATCCGGTAAAAAATGTAGATATGCTTGCCATTCCCTCGCAGAATTATCAAATCACTACCATGATTGATTTTAATTCGCCAATATTGGGTACGCAACATGCAACTTTAAAACACATTTCTGATTTCAAATCCGGAATTGGCAATTGCCGCACTTTTTGTTTTTTACACGAAGTGGAATACTTACTTGAAAACAATCTGATAAAAGGTGGCGACCTCAGCAATGCAATTGTGGTAGTAGATAAGCCCGTTAGTCAGGAGGAATTAAATCATCTGGCAAAGGTTTTCAATAAAGAAACAATGGAAGTAAAGCAGGAAGGCATTTTAAATAACCTTCAACTTAATTTCCCCAACGAACCTGCAAGGCATAAATTACTGGATGTGGTAGGCGATTTAGCTTTGATAGGCTATCCTATAAATGCACATATCATCGCCAGTCGTCCCGGACACGCCTCCAATGTGGCCTTTGCAAAAAAAATAAAGCAATACATTAAAGCCAACAAGCATCTGGCTGGCGTACCTAGTTACGACCCCAATGTTGCCCCTGTCTATGACATAAACCAAATTGAAAAAATACTACCTCACAAATACCCATTTCTTTTGGTGGATAAGATTATCGAGATGTCTGATAAACATGTGGTGGGTATTAAGAATGTTACGATGAACGAACATTTCTTTACCGGGCACTTTCCCGGAAACCCGGTAATGCCAGGTGTATTGCAAATTGAAGCAATGGCTCAGGTAGGAGGCATATTGGCTCTTAACAATTATCAGGACCCTGAAAATTATGATACTTATTTCCTTAAAATGGATAAAGTAAAATTCAAACAAAAAGTGATACCCGGCGATACGCTTGTCATCAATATGGAATTGACCAGTCCGGTAAGAAGAGGTATTTTTGAAATGAAAGGAACTGCTTATGTTGGAAACAAACTGGTAACAGAAGCAGAATTAGTTGCTCAACTCGTAAGAAAAGAAAAATAATGATTCATCCACTAACGTATATACATCCTGAAGCGAAGATAGGAGCTAACGTAACCATAGATCCTTTCACTACAATTCACAAAAATGTGGAAATAGGTGATGGAACCTGGATTGCTTCAAACGTCACCATAATGGAGGGTGCCCGTATCGGTAAAAATTGTAAGATATTTTCGGGTGCGGTAATATCAGCCATTCCACAAGACCTTAAGTATAGAGGCGAAGACACACTGACCATCATTGGGGACAATTGTACGATACGTGAATGTGTGACGATCAACCGAGGTACTGTTGATCGTAAAAAGACAGAAATTGGTAACAATTGTCTGATTATGGCTTACTCGCATATTGCTCACGATTGTACGGTAGGTAATTATTGCATTTTTGCCAATAATACCACCCTTGCCGGGCACATTACTGTTGGAGACAATGTTGTATTGGGAGGACTTACTGCTGTACAACAATTCGTACGGATTGGCTCTCATTCATTTGTTACTGGTGGGTCTTTGGTTCGTAAAGATGTACCTCCTTATATCAAAGCTGCACGCGAACCCATTTCTTATGCAGGGGTTAACTCGGTAGGCTTAAAACGTCGCGGTTACGACACACAAAAAATCAATCATATTCTTGATATTTACCGGATTCTGTTTGTAAGAGGGTACAATGTCAGTAAAGCATTGGATATTATTGAAGCCGAAATTCCTGTCTCGGACGAGAGAGATGAAATCGTAAATTTTATCCGTGAAACAGGCCGTGGTATTATGAGAGGCTATACAAGACGCAACAATGAAGATCTCGGTTGAGGCAATTAGCAAGCGTTTTCTTCAACACAATATTTTCAGAAATGTTTCGCTCAATTTTGAAACAAACAATAGTTATGCCTTATTAGGGGCAAACGGTAGTGGAAAATCTACTCTTTTGAGAATCATTGCAGGAATGCAGGCTCCTACAAAAGGAACAGTATCGTATTCGCTTGAAGAAAAACTCATTCCCTCTGATGAGATTTTCAAAAAAATCAGTTTCTGCGCCCCTGGTATCGAACTAATAGAAGAAATGACCCTCGAAGAAATGCTTCAGTTTCATTTTTCTTTCAAGAAAATACTGAACAACCTGAGCGTCGCTGAAATCATTGGTATTATAGGTTTGGAAGCCGCAAAGGATAAGTTTGTTGGCAACTTTTCTTCAGGTATGAAACAAAGGGTCAAATTAGCTCAAGCCATTTTTAGTGATACTCCGGTATTAATGCTGGACGAGCCTTGTACCAATCTGGACCAGGCTGGTGTAGAACAATACCGCGACTGGGTGAAGCAATACAGCAAAAACAGGCTATTAATTATTGCGTCAAATGAAGAACGGGAATATGACTTTTGTCAGCACAAAATAAAAATGGAAGCTTATAAATAGGCTTCCATTTTTTGATATTTCTAGGCATTTTGTTCTTCCATCCATTTGGCTCTACCCTCCCCTTTTATCAGGTGTCTTTCGGAGTGATAAGACGAGCGCACTAATGGTCCGCTTTCTACAAAGTCCAGTCCCATTTGGTAACCAGCTTCGCGATATTCTGCAAATTCATCGGGGTGTACAAAACGTGCAACAGGTAAATGTTTTGGTGTAGGTTGTAAATACTGACCTATAGTCAATACATCCAGTCCATTATCAGCAAGGTCTTGCATTGTTTGCAACACTTCCGCCTTTTCTTCACCCAGCCCAAGCATAATCCCACTTTTGGTACGCATATCCCCATCTTTTAATCGGCGTAATACTTCCATACTACGATGATATTTTGCCTGAATACGCACTTGCTTGGTAAGACGCTCTACTGTTTCTATATTATGAGACACCACTTCCGGCGCTACATCTATTATGTTTTGTAAGTTTTCCCATTGTCCTCTGAAGTCTGGTATCAGGGTTTCAAGAGTTGTTTCGGGATTTAGTGCGCGAACAGCTTTTATGGTATTGGCCCAAATAATTGAACCCCCATCTTTCAATTCATCTCTATCTACAGAAGTAATAACCGCATGTTTTACCTTCATCAGATGGATAGCCTCTGCAACACGTTGAGGTTCATCCCAATCCGGAGGTAAAGGCTTGCCGGTAGCTACCGCACAAAAACCGCAGGAGCGGGTACATATATTGCCCAAAATCATAAATGTAGCTGTACCAGCACCCCAGCATTCGCCCATATTGGGACAATTACCGCTTTCGCAAATAGTGTGTAATTTATGTGTATCCACCAATCCACGAACATGCCTGTATCCTTCGCCCGTAGGCAATTTGACACGCAACCAATTTGGTTTCTTTACCCTTGGCTCTTCTATATTGACTGTATTACTGATTACGTTAAGTTCTTGCATAAAAATTGAAGGCAAAATTAAGGCTAACGTTTGCGTTTGCCAAATTGAATGCCTGCATAAAGGTTAAAAAAGAAAGGAGTTGCCTTTTGACTCGCCATCAACTCTATTTTAGAAGCATAGATTTCGGCTGTAGTTCCGATTTCTACAGCAGACACCAAAAATTTGTCTGACGCATAATCAAAATGCAATGCTGTTTTGAGGTGCAATCCGGGTTTGATTTTAATCTCTCCTATGCCCTGAGAAAAACCACCAGCTCCTACTACATTTAAAGCATTGAGAAAATAAGGTGAATTTTCGGTAGAGTATTTCATCATTTCTCTCTGTCCCACTCCGTTGTAGGCATTCACATAATACGGTTTCAACAAACCCAATGACAAACCTCCTGCATAAACCCAATGAACCGAAACTGCTTTGGGGTAAGGCTTTCCGGCCAGCATTTTACGCATTCCCCAATTAAATTTTAGCGCATAAAAGTTATTTATTTTACCAAATACATACATTTCGTCGCTTTGTCTGTCCCTATCCCAACCGTACATTCTCAATTCTTTAGGGTGACGTCGCTCGCTGAATTCTATTTGAAAAATCCGAACATCATGAAACATATCCATTCTTTTGACATCCTGAGCCTTCACCCTTCCCCTTTCAAAAAAAGCTGTCCAACCATCTGTATTCAGACGTAAACCTGCACTAGTCTCTTTAGTGATAGGCTTTGGTCTTTTTATAACAGGCTTTGGCAAAGGGCTAGGCTTGGCAGTACTGTCTTTGCTCGAATACACTTGTCCAAAAGAAATATTGCTGCAAGTGACTCCTAAAACCAATAAAAACACGCGTAAGCAAGAAAATGGCATAGTATTACATATCGTTTGTTGAGAAAACAAAAGTCTGATTTAGATAATAAAGGTAAGTGATTTGTTGGTTTCATGCAGCATCAATGATTTTAATAATTGTATAGCCACTATACTAAAAACGATGAGCCGAAAAACGTACATTTGCCCACTCAAAACTATTGATTTCAAATTACCAATTTATGCAAACTGAAAAAATCAAATTTGGTACAGACGGATGGCGTGCCATTATCGCTCAGGAATACACAGTGTATAACGTTGCCCGTGTTGCTCAGGGATTAGCAACCTGGCTCAATAATAAAGGACAAAACAATACTGTTGTTGTAGGTCATGATTGCCGTTTTGGTGGCGAATTATTTGCCGAAACCACAGCCAAAGTATTGTGCGCCAATGGTATAAAAGTGTTATTGGCCAAAGGATTTGTGAGTACACCAATGGTTTCGATGGGGGTATTACATCTGAAAGCCCAACAAGGCGTAGTTATTACTGCTTCTCACAACCCTGTAGGCTACAACGGATTTAAATTGAAAGGCCCACATGGCGGGCCAACCAGCCCTTCGCAAATAGCGGAAGTGGAAACCCTGATTCCTGATGAAATCAATATCACCAAAGACAGTATTGAGCATTTTAAAAATGCAGGTTTATTGGAATATGTAGATCTTGAATTGATGTACATCAATTACCTGAAAGAAAAATTCGATTTTGAAAAACTAAACAATTCTCCTTTCAAACTGGCCTACGATGCGATGTTTGGTGCGGGTCAGAATGTGATTCGTAAACTGTTGCCCAATGCGGTACTGATTCACTGCGATGACAATCCTGGTTTTCTGGGGCAAGCTCCAGAGCCAATAGACAAAAACCTGAAAGAATTATCAGCAACAATGGCAAATACTCCGGAATTAAAACTGGGATTGGCTACCGATGGTGATGCCGACAGAATTGGCCTTTATGACGAAGATGGGCATTTTGTAGATTCTCACCATATTATTTTGTTGCTCATTCAATATTTACACAAAGTAAAAGGCCTGAGCGGCAAAGTAGCGATTGCCTTTTCGGTAACAGACCGTGTAAAACGTATGGCCGAAGCTTATGGATTGCCAGTAGAAGTAACACCAATTGGCTTCAAATACATTTCTGAAATCATGACACAAGAGGATGTGTTGGTGGGTGGCGAAGAAAGTGGTGGAATTGCCGTAAAAGGCCATATCCCTGAGCGCGATGGTATTTATGATGGTCTACTCATCTATGATTTGATGACACAAACCGGCAAAACACTGAAGCAATTGTGCGAAGAAGTGTATGCTGTGGTTGGTACATTTAGCTACGACAGATTAGATATGACCATTGAAAATGAAAAGAAAGAAAGTATCATCAAAAGTGCATTGGCCGGCGAATACAAGCAATTTGGTAAATACACTTTCAATAAGGTAGAAAGTATTGATGGTGTAAAATACCATCTGGATAATGGCGGTTGGATGATGCTCCGTGCATCTGGTACAGAACCATTATTGCGTGTATATGCCGAAGGGAACAGCAAAGAAGAAACGGCGGACATTTTGGAAAATATTAAGGCTACTATTTTGTAATCAACTTAAGGATAAAACAGAAATTTTATGTCAATACAAACTGGCAAACGCGTTATCAAATCACCAACCGGCACTACCCTCACCTGCAAAGACTGGGTGACGGAAGCCGCTTACAGAATGATTCAAAACAACCTTGATCCTGAAGTGGCAGAACGCCCGGAGGATTTGGTGGTGTATGGTGGTATCGGAAAAGCTGCCCGCAATTGGGAAAGCTTTGATAAAATATTAGACTGTTTGCGTAATCTCAACGAAGACGAAACCCTGATGGTGCAAAGCGGCAAACCAGTTGGTGTGCTGCGCTCGCACAAAAATGCACCGCGTGTGTTGATTGCCAATTCTAACCTTGTAGGTCGTTGGGCAACCTGGGAGCACTTTCGCGAACTGGAAGCAAAAGGCCTGATGATGTACGGCCAAATGACTGCCGGAAGCTGGATTTATATAGGCTCACAAGGCATTGTACAAGGTACTTATGAAACCTATTTATCGCTTGCCAAAATACATTTTAATGGTTCGCTGAAAGGCACATTGAACGTAACTGCAGGCCTTGGCGGAATGGGTGGTGCTCAGCCTTTGGCCATTACGATGAACGAAGGTGTTTGTCTGGCTGCTGAAGTGGAAGAATGGCGTATTCAAAAGCGTCTGGATACACGTTATATCGATAAAATGTTTCATGATATTGACGAAGCGATTGATGAATCCCTTCGCGCTAAAGCCGCCGGCGAAGCCCTTTCTATTGGCGTTGTCTGCAACGTAGTGGATTTATTACAAAGATTAATTGATAGAAATATCACCCCTGACACCCTCACCGACCAAACTTCAGCACATGATGAACTGATTGGTTATTTCCCCGAGGGAATGAGTGTACTGGAAGCAAATGTGTTGCGTGAGAAAAATGCAGAAGAGTATAAAAAATTGTCACTCGATACAATGGCACATCACGTCAAACTGATGTTGGAATTGCAAAGCCGTGGTGCCATCACCTTTGATTATGGTAACAACCTGCGTGGACAAGCCCACGACAAACGCGGTGTAGAAAACGCTTTCGACTTCCCAGGCTTTGTACCTGCTTACATTCGTCCATTGTTTTGCGAAGGAAAAGGCCCCTTCCGTTGGGTGGCTTTGAGTGGTGACCCCGAAGATATTTATACAACCGACAAAGCCCTGGCCGAGTTGTTCCCCGAGAATGAAGGTTTGCAGCGTTGGCTGAAAATGGCGAAAGAAAAAATCGCCTTCCAGGGCTTACCTGCACGTATTTGTTGGCTGGGTATGGGTGAACGCGAAAAAGCAGGTTTATTGTTCAACCAATTGGTGCGTGAAGGTAAAGTAAAAGCACCGATTGTGATTGGCCGCGACCATTTGGATTGTGGTTCAGTAGCATCGCCCAACCGCGAAACCGAAGCGATGAAAGATGGTAGTGATGCTGTTGCAGACTGGCCGATTTTGAATGCCTTAATCAGTACAGCAGGTGGTGCCAGTTGGGTAAGTTTTCATCATGGAGGCGGTGTAGGTATGGGTTATTCGCTCCACGCTGGTATGGTAATAGTTGCCGATGGCACAGCCGATGCCGACGAGCGCCTGAAACGTGTATTGCACAATGACCCGGCAATGGGTGTATTGCGTCACATGGATGCCGGTTATGAAGATGCGCAGGAAAATGCGGAGAAATTTGGATTAGATATTTGGTAAAAGATCAAATATACTGGCTGAGCAAAGCTGAAGAAAAGAAATGCCCTGAAGTGTGCGACGCAACGAACTTGAAGAAATGAGTAAGTTGATTTCATAAAAAGAATAACAAATGGCAAAAGCGAAAAAAGATAAGTCCTTATTGAATGAAGCATCAATGGATTTTATCAAAAATTACCTCAATAACTCTTCACCAACCGGTTTCGAATCGAGTGGGCAAAAAATATGGTTGGAATACCTGAAACCATACATTGACAGTCATTTTGTAGATAATTACGGCACTGTGGTAGGCGTTATTAATCCTGAGGCTGCCTATAAAGTAGTGATAGAAGCACATGCAGATGAAATCTCCTGGTTTGTAAAATACATTACTGCCGACGGATTTATACATGTGTGTAGAAATGGTGGTAGCGACCACCAAATTGCGCCAAGTAAACGAGTGAATATCTATACAAAAAAAGGTATCGTGCGCGGCGTATTTGGTTGGCCAGCAATACATGTGCGCAAACCAGGTACTGAGAAAAAGCCAGAAGTAGAGACTATCTGGATAGATGTTGGAGCAAAAAACAAAAAGCAGGTAGAAGAATTGGGAATCCATGTAGGCTGTGTTTGCACCTTTACAGAAGGATTTGAGGAACTCAATTTTGGTTATTGGATTGGCCGTGCATTTGACAACAGAATGGGCGGTGTAATTATTGCTGAGGTAGCGCGTTTACTCAAAGAAAACAAGAAAAAACTACCTTTTGGCTTGTACATTGTCAATTCGGTACAGGAAGAAGTGGGATTAAATGGTGCCAGAATGATTGCTGATAATATCAAGCCAAATGTGGCAATTTGTACTGATGTGACTCATGATACCACTACCCCGATGATGAGCAAAACCACTGATGGGGAAACCTTTTGTAACGAAGGGCCTGTATTGGCTTATGCACCCGCTGTACATAATATCCTACTCGAAAAAATTATTGATGCCGCCAAGAAAAACGACATCCCTCATCAATTGCAGGCCGATAGTCGCTCAACAGGTACAGACACAGATGCCTTTGCTTATTCTAACGCGGGTGTGCCAAGTGCCTTAATTTCTTTGCCGCTGCGCTATATGCATACTACAGTAGAAACTATCCATAAGAATGATGTTGAAAACTGCATTAAGTTGATGTATGAAGTGTTGTTGAAATTGTCGCCAAAAGATAATTACAAGTATTTGTAAAACCCATCCCGTCTCTTGCATGAAGGGGAAGCTGGTGTGGCAATTGAATATTAAAAGTTCATCATTAAACATTAGAAAAAGTGTATAGAATTGGACAGGGAATAGATTTTCATCAATTGGTTGAAGGACGTGAATTTTGGCTGGGTGGCGTATTGATACCACACAGCAAAGGTGCTTTGGGGCACAGTGATGCCGATGTATTGTTGCATGCTATTTGTGATGCGCTTCTTGGTGCTCTTGGCTTAGGTGATATTGGCAAACATTTTCCGGATACAGACCAAAGCTTTAAGAATATTGACAGTAAAATTTTATTACAACAATCTTATCAACTGATTGCAGAGCGCGGCTACAAAGTGGTAAATGTGGACAGCACGATTCTGCTGCAAGCTCCAAAAATCATGAAATTTGTACCAGCAATGCAGGAAGCCATTTCCAAAATTTTAGAACTGGAAACAACGGATGTCTCCATTAAAGCGACAACCACAGAACAATTGAGTTTTATAGGACGTGAGGAAGGAATAGTGGCAACGGCAAATATTTTGCTACGTAAAACAAATGATTAATGCCGAATCAAACCTATGAAGATTGTAATTGAATTAATAAATTGGCTAAGGATTGCTATTTCGCCAACATTAATTGGTGCGTTAATTGGCGGCTTAATCTATTTAAAAATGGGTGAGGATGGATTTTTACTGAGTATTTTTACAACTGTTATTGGAGGAATAATTGGTATGCTATGGGCTACAAAAATCTGGAAAAAACAAGGAACAACAAATTTTATTTCGAGAATTGACGCATCGCCGGAGCTTGACAACAAAAAAAATGAATTATAATTAATGACGCTTCCCGAAGGAAAGAAAATATATTTTGCCTCTGATTTCCATCTGGGAATACCTGACCACGCGACAAGTTTGGTGAGAGAAAAACGCATCTGTCAATGGCTGGATGAAATCAAGCATGATGCTGCACATATTTTCCTTGTGGGCGATATGTTTGATGCATGGTTGGAATTTAAAAATGTAGTACCAAAAGGCTTTGTGCGTTTTATGGGGAAACTGGCAGAGTTGCGTGATTCTGGTATTATGATAGAGGCATTCACAGGTAACCATGACCTTTGGATGCGCGGCTATTTTGAGGAAGAGTTAAACATTCCGGTGCATCACGAAGAGATACGCAGAACAATTAATGGAAAAACATTTTTGATTGCACATGGCGACGGATTAGGTCCCGGTGATAATGGTTATAAATTTTTAAAAAGTATTTTAAGAAATCCTTTTTGTCAATGGTTGTATCGTAGGGTGCATCCGGATACAGGCCTGGGGATTGCCAGTTATTTCAGCAGAAGAGGGCCAAAACATGAAGGAGAAGTTGAAGAACATTTTAAGGGTGAAGACAAAGAATTTTTAGTTCAATACTGTCTGGAGATTTTAAAAACAGAACGTTTAGATTATTTCATTTTCGGACATAGACATTTAGCTCTGGAATACCCTTTACCACAAAAAAGTCTATACATCAATCTGGGTGATTGGATTACATTCAACAGTTATGCAGTGTTTGATGGAAAAGAATTAAAACTCCAATATTATCAATCTGCAAAATAGGTATGCGATGAAAAGAACCTTAATCGTCATGAGGCATGCAAAAACTGAACCTCAGCAAATAAGTCAGAAAGATTTCGAAAGGAATCTGCTTAAAAAAGGACAAGAGGACGCTTTGTATATGAGTAAAAATCTGGCTCTGAAAAACATAAAACCTGAAGCAATTATCGCCAGCAGCGCCAATCGCACACAACAAACTGCTTCTATCGTTGCCGAAACTCTTGGTTTTAATGCTTCAAAAATTAATCTCTTGCAACAATTGTATCTATGCGATTCAGGAATCATTGAAGCAACTGTTACGGCATTACCAGATGAGTTACAAACGTGCATGATTATAGGTCATAACCCGGGAGTTAGTGATTTCATTTATGAAGCATGCCCTCAAATACCACATATAGATTTACCTACATCGGGTTTAGTTGTGCTTAGCTGTGATGCAATTAACTGGCAGTCCTTTCCAACAGCAAAAAAAACAATTGAACTTTACGATTACCCTAATATCAAACTATGAGTAAAACAATTACAGATACCCAAATTTTAGAGCAGCTTTTTGAAGACCATTTTGGTATCAAAGCAGAAGCGGTGACTATAATTCCTATGTCTGGTTCAGACAGAAGGTATTATCGCCTGATTGCAGGAAAAACAAGTGCTATTGGCACTTTCAATCAAAATATATCAGAGAACAACTCATTTTATTATTTTACTGATTTGTTTCATAAACATGAAATTAATGTACCAGAAATCTATAAAACAGGTAAGGACCGTCGATATTATCTCCAACAGGATTTAGGAAGTATTACCCTTTTTGATGAACTAAATAAACAAGGCTTTACCAACGAGGTGAAGGAATATTACCGGATGAGCCTGGAGCAATTGGCAAAATTGCAATGGATAGCAGGAAGAGAGGCCGATTATAATCAATGCTTTGCCACCAAGCAATTTGATGAAAAAGCAATCAGTTCAGATTTTTTATACTTCAAATACTATTTTGCCGACCTTCAAAAAATCGTATATGACAAAACTGAATTAACCATAGAAATTGAAGAAATCAGTAAAGATCTTGGCAGAATTCAACCAAAAATGTTGATGTTCCGTGATTTTCAAAGCCGGAATATTATGTTGCATGACGGAAAAGTTTATTTCATAGATTATCAGGGTTGCATGCAAGGACCGCCACAATATGATATTGCCTCATTATTATGGCAGGCAAAAGCAAAATTGCCTCAGAAATGGAAGGACGAATTGCTGAACAGCTATATCACCAGCCTCAATAATTTACCCATGGCAAAAGTTGATGAAATGTATTTGCGCAAAGGATACTCTCAATTTGTAATGCTAAGGTTAGTGCAGGTTTTGGGGGCATACGGATTCAGGGGATTATTGGAACGTAAGCCACATTTCATCAGCAGTATCAGCCCGGCACTGCAAAATCTCGAAACTTTTTTGAATGATAATCCACAAATACCTGCATATCCAAAACTGCGTGGTTTGTTGGAAAAAATCAGCAGCAAAGAAATACAGAAACAATACGAAACGGTACAGGCAAAGGAAAATGCCAAGCTAAAAATAATCATCAACAGCTTTTCGTATAAAAAAGGCATACCCAAAGACAATTCAGCACATGGTGGAGGTTTTGTTTTTGATTGCAGAGGAATATTAAATCCTGGTCGTACAGAAGCTTATAAGAAACTGAGTGGCAAAGACGAAATAGTGCAATACTATTTACTGACAGAGACAAAAATGCCGGATTTTCTTGAGCATGTAAATGCTATAGTAGACATCAGTGTAACGGATTATTTACAAAGGGATTTTGATAGCCTCAGTATTAATTTTGGTTGTACAGGTGGTCAACACCGTTCTGTATTTGCTGCCGAAAAACTGGCAAAACATTTAAAATCCAAATACAATCTGGAAGTGGAGGTAAACCATACAAACGAGAAAAACTGGGTAAAATAAATAGGATTTTATACTACAAATTTTTTTAGAATGTTAAATAAAGGAATAAACATTTTCGCTACAGCAATCATACTTTTAGCTTCTTGCGAGAATAAAAATGATAAGTCTGTACAAACCAACACCTCACTTGCTGACACAAGTGTTGCAAAGGATTTGCATACACTGAGTAATGCTGACAGTGTTTCAATGAAGCACCTCTTCCTGGATTTAAAAATTGACTTGCAATCTAAACAATTAGGCGGATGGGCAATTTGGGATATTGAAAATATCAAAGGGACTTCAACATTGCGTTTGGATGAAAATAAATTAAAAATTGATTCCGTTTTGGTAGATGGCAAACCAGCAACTTTTTCTCTTGGGTCTTATCAGGAGCATTTGGGTGCTGCACTGCTGATACCGATAGAAAAAAACAGCAAAAAGATTGCCATTAAATATGCTGCAATTGAAGGAGCGACTGCATTACAATGGCTCAGCGCTGCACAAACATCAGGTAAAAAAAATCCTTTCCTGTATACCCAATCCGAAAGCATTTACGCCAGAACCTGGGTTCCCTGCGCAGATGGTCCAGGCATTCGCTTTACTTATTCGGCAAGAATTACAGTTCCCAAAGGCATGTTGGCTGTAATGAGTGCTGATGGCAATCCTCAAAATGCCAATGATTCAGGGATCTACCATTTTGAAATGAAACAGCCTATCCCTGCTTATTTATTAGCATTGGCTGTTGGCGATATACGTTTTAAAGAAGTGGACAAAAGAACAGGAGTATATGCCGAGCCGGAAATGATTGATAAAGTGCAATACGAATTTGCTGATATGGGAAAAATGGTCACTACAGCCGAGGGCTTGTATGGTCCTTATCGTTGGGGTAGATATGATGTAATTGTTTTACCTCCTGGTTTCCCCATTGGCGGAATGGAAAATCCAAAATTAACATTCTGTACACCTACAGTGATAGCTGGTGATCGTTCATTAGTGAATTTAATAGCACATGAACTGGCGCACAATTGGAGTGGCAATCTTGTTACCAATGCCACATGGGATGACATCTGGATGAACGAAGGCTTTACAGTATATTTCGAACGTCGTATCAGCGAAGCCATGAATGATAAAACTTATGTTGATATGCTTTGGGAATTGGGTTATCAAGACCTTGAAGCTGAGGTAGATGAAATGGGCAAGGACAGCAGGGAGACATGGTTAAAGCAAGACCTGAAAGGAAAAGATGCCGATGAAGGATTATCGGATATCCCCTACGAAAAGGGAGCTTTACTGCTTTGGTTAATTGAACAAAATGTTGGTCGTGAGAAATGGGATATCTTTTTGAAACAATACTTTGCAGAACATGCTTTTCAAACCATAACTACAGAAAAATTCCTTAATTATTTGGACGAGCATTTACTGAAAGGAGATAGCGCCATTTACAAAAAATTAAATCTTAATGCCTGGATTTATGGTCCGGGAATCCCATCTAATGCACCACGAGCGGATATGGAAAGATTTGAAAAAGTAAACACTGAACGCGAAAAGTTCTTAAAAGAAAGCAATACACAAAGCCTCAATACCCAAAACTGGTCTACACACGAGTGGCTTCATTTTTTGCGTAAAATGCCCAAATCATTAACCGCTTCACAAATGACTGTCTTGGACAAAGCTTATCATTTTACCGTTGCAAGAAATAGCGAGATAGCTGATTTATGGTACATCATGGCTCTGAGAGCAAATTATGAAACAGCTTATTCATCACTAGATAAATTTCTGAGTGTAACAGGTCGTCAAAAATTTATTATTCCCCTTTACACAGAAATGATAGAAAGCGGGAAAAAAGAAATGGCCAAAGTAATCTATACCAAATACAGAGGCAACTATCATCCATTGGCTCAAAGCAAACTGGATAAATTAATAGTGCAGTAATTTTTTTGTTTAAAAAAGGCTCAAAAAGAGCCTTTTTTAATGCCTTGAACCTTTATATTTGTTATACCTAAAACAACTACCCTATGAAAAAATCATTATTTCTACTCTGCCTTTTGGGCAGTGCTTTTTCCGGCTACGCCCAAGCCCCCAAATATGAATGGGCAAAAAGTATAGGAGGATCTCTTACTACAGTCGGCAATTCGGTTGCTGTAGACATATTAGGCAACGTCTATACTACAGGCACTTTTGATGGTACTTCAGACTTTGACCCCAGTAATCTAAGTACAGCAAATCTTAGTTCAAACGGGAAAGAAGATATTTTTCTCACAAAATTTAATTCAAAAGGTGAATATATCTGGGCCAAAAGCATTGGGGGAAGCGGTACCGATATCCCTTATCAACTAAAATTAGACGGAGCCGGAAATCCATATTTAACTGGCAGCTTCGAGGGAACAGTAGATTTTGACCCTAACACAGGAACCAAAAACCAAACCGCTGAAGGAATGGGAGATATTTTTGTGGTAAAGTTTGATGTATCGGGCAATATGCTTTGGGCTAAAAGTTTTGGTGGTCCGAAAGATGATAAAGGAATATCTCTGGATATTAAAGGTCCAGACTTATTAGTAAGCGGTTATTTTACTGATACTGTAAATTTTAATTCCGCCATTACAACCGCAAAACATACCACTAAAGGAGTTTCAGACATTTTTATTACTAAGATGGACTTATCAGGTAATTATGTCTGGTCTAAATCTGTAGGAGGTGTGAGTGACGAGGAAGGGAAATCAGTAAGTATAGATAAAAGTGGGAATGTATTGGTAACAGGATTCTTTAACGGCTCTGTCGACTTTAATCCAGGGCCTGCCGATTTTTACAGAGCCGCAGATGCCGCAAGAGATGCCTACGTTCTGAAATTAAATAAAGATGGAGACTTTACATGGGTAAAAATACTGGGTGGTAAAGGTTTTGATGGGGCTCAAACAATTCTTACTGATGCCACTAACAACACATACACTCTGGGGTATTTTACCAATTATGTTGATTTTGACCCCAGTCCCGGGGATGCGTTTTTGAATCCTGGCACATCAAGTGCGCTCTTTATTCAAAAAATGGATTCTAACGGAAATTATCTTTGGGCTAAAAGTTTTAATGCATCCGTTACCGGATATTCGCAATCCGGAGCACTAGACCATCTTGGTAATTTTTATATGATTGGCTATTTCAATTCTGCCATTGATTTTGGTACAGGTTCCGGAGTGGCTAACCTTAGTTCATCGGGTTTCGAAGATGTGTTTATTGTAAAAATATATCCATCCGGCAAATATGCTTCTGCCAACAAGATTGGTGGTAGCAAATACGATAATGGCTATTCTTTGCAGATGGGTAGCAGTGGCGATATGTACGCTACCGGCTCTTTTTCGGGTACAGCAGACTTCGATGCAGGCACTGCTATTGCTAATGTATCTGCTTCTCCGTCAGGAGTATCAGATGCTTTTACGGTAAAATGGAGCAATTTCCCCTCCGGAATTGAAGAGCAAAAATCGCTTGTCCCTAATTTGTTCAAGATATACCCAAACCCAAATCAGGGAGAATTTAGCATTCGCCTTCTTGAAAACAGTTCTAAAGCCAGCATTTCAATCAAAAATACTCTAGGCCAAACTATCTATCAATTAAACAATGCTGAAGTTCAAAACACAATTCACCTTTCCTCAATTGCTCCGGGGATGTACTTTGTCAGTTTGCATGAAGATAGCCAAATAGTATCAACTACTGTAATGATGGTTCAATAAAATTAATTTTTTAAATACTGCTTTTTACGAAATTTGCTATACCAATTTTGGAATTTTTCAAAACAAATAAAAATGAAAAGAAAAGCTATAGCCATTTGGCAAGGAAGTGGAAAAGAAGGTAATGGCAACCTGACCACCCAGAGCACGGTATTGAATAAAACTCAGTATTCCTTTAATACACGGTTTGCGGATGGTATAGGAACCAATCCTGAAGAACTCATTGCTGCAGCACATTCAGGCTGCTTTACAATGAAACTCAGTTTCAACTTAAGCGAAGCAGGATTTGTGCCGGATCAACTGGAGACAAGCTGTACCATCACTTTTGAAAATGGAGCAATCACCGAATCTCATTTAAGTTTGAATGCTCAGGTGAAAGATATTTCTGAAACTCAATTTGCCGCCTTGGTAAAAGATGCTGAAGAAAATTGCCCAATTTCGAAATTGCTGAACACAAAAATCACAGTTGAGCATACATTAAATACAGTGAATTAAACTTAAATATTAAGACCAAACAGCCTGTAAAATTTACAGGCTGTTTTTTATTTTTTTAAAGGAACTTTACCCGATCAAAAAATAATCTCAACAACATGAAAATACTTCTTTTGGGCTCAGGCGAACTTGGAAAAGAATTTGTAATTGCGGCGCAGCGCATTGGTCAGACTGTTATCGCAGTTGACAGCTATGAAGGAGCACCAGCCATGCAGGTAGCTCACGGATTTGAAGTCATTAACATGTTGGACGGTGAAGCTCTGGACCGAATTGTAGCCAAACATAAACCGGATTTTATTGTACCGGAAATTGAAGCAATACGCACTGAACGTTTTTACGATTATGAAAAGCAGGGAATTGTAGTAGTACCATCTGCCAAAGCAGCAAATTATACTATGAACCGCAAAGCGATTCGTGATTTGGCGGCAAAAGAATTAGGACTCAAAACTGCTAATTACCGTTATGCCACTTCTGCTGAAGAATTGAATAAAGCTGTGGCAGAGGTAGGAATTCCTTGTGTAGTAAAACCACTTATGTCATCTTCGGGTAAGGGCCAATCCACTATAAAATCAGCAGAAGATATTGATAAAGCCTGGCAATATGCCGTAGATGGCTCGCGCGGAGATGTAATAGAAGTGATTGTAGAAGCTTTTGTGAAATTCAATTCTGAAATCACCTTACTGACAGTTGCCCAAAACAATAACCCGACTTTATTTTGTGCTCCCATTGGTCATCGTCAGGAACGCGGCGATTATCAGGAAAGCTGGCAACCTGCTGTAATAAACAATGAAGCACTGAAAGAAGCGCAGGAGATGGCCGAAAAAGTGACTAAAGCTTTGGGAGGTGCAGGTATTTTTGGTGTCGAGTTTTTTCTGACTGATGATGGTGTTTACTTTTCTGAGCTCTCCCCCCGCCCTCACGATACAGGTATGGTAACACTTGCCGGAACGCAAAATTTCAATGAATTTGAATTGCATTTGCGTGCTATATTAAGTTTACCAATTGCAGGAATCACCCTCGAAAAAGCAGGAGCAAGTGCTGTTATTCTGGCTTCACAAAATTCGAACAATCCAACATTTGAAGGAATAGAGCAAATTGCTGCTTTACCCAAAACCGATTTTCGTTTGTTTGGCAAACCCACATCAAGACCGTACCGTAGAATGGGTGTAGCATTGGTCAATGCCCCCTTGGGAGCCGACATTAATAAAGTGGTGGAAGATGCGAAAAAAGCTGCAGGGTTAGTGAAAGTCAATATCTAATTACAAAAGATCATCAAAGTACTGATTAACCTTAATTTCTATAAACTAATCAATAGTGATTTATAGAAAGCATACCAGCTATAGTAATATCTATTGGCATAATCTCCTCTTTAACTTTCAATTCCTGAATTTCTGGAATTTGAATTTTCTCTTCTACCTCTATACTCCAGTTCCCAAAATTTTTAATTTTTTTTTTGTTTGACCCAAGGTTTTGCACGTTTTGGGTGTCTTTACTATAGAATGAGAATATCCCCAGATATAATAACGCGATCATGATGAACAAAATATTCCAAAGACAGGAGAAACAAAGTCGATTAACAAAAACAAGCTATAAATAAGTAGTGCCAAACTTTTAATAATAAAATGAAAACCTCAGAATAGGCTACTACTAAAAATATGGTTTTGATATTTTTGATATATTAAATTATTAATCGGCCCGATTGGAAAGTACAAATAATGAACTAATAGAAAAATGTAAGCTTAAAGATAGTAAAGCTCAGGAAACAATTTTCAAATCATACTATAGTGATTTTATGAAAATCTGTATCAGATACGCGTCCGATAAACAATCTGCAAATGAAATTCTTAATGACTCCTTCTTTAAAATATTTACAAAAATTGACGATTACTCAGGGATTGGATCATTTGAAGGATGGATGCGCAAAATAGTTATCAATACTTGTCTTCTGCACATAAGGAGTAATAAAAACTATAATAAAAACCTTGTCAGACAACAAGATGGCGATGTGACAATTTTTAGTAAGTCACATTTAGATAACGAAGCGATTAGTAAACTGAGCATGCATGAATTGTCGCAACTAATACAATCCTTGCCAAAAATGAGTAGAGCAGTCTTCAATCTAAATGTTTTTGAAGGTTTCACACATAAAGAGATCGCTAAAACAATGAGTATTAGTGAAGGAACATCCCATTGGCACCTTAATTATGCAAGAGAATATTTAAAGTCGAGAATTAAAAAATCTAATAATGACAAATAAGGACTTTGACAATAGCCTTCGCGAAATAATGAAGGAAGGGCATTTGCCCTATGAGGCAGAACAGTGGGAAAAATTGGCTAAAGAGTTAAATAAAGAGAAGGAGCATAAAGCTGGAATATTAATCAATATAGCAATAGAAAAATGGAGTGTTTACTTAAAGCCAATACTAGCCATTGCCAGTGGAATTATTGGTTTTGTCCTGTATACACATTTTGCTAAAAGTGGGCTTGAAAAACATCAGATTAAGCACCCCATCGCTTATCAAAACAATTTTAATGATAAGAAAACATCGAATATTGATACAACAGCATTGACAACAGCAGTAAAAGCTCAGACAGTAAGCCATTTAATTGAAAAAAAACAAAGTTCATCCGGTATAGCCACGTTTAAAACCGGAAATAGCAACAATCTCAACAAATTAATTGACAACACGATAAATAATTCCATCGCACAAAACAAAGAATTAACCCAAGGAATTAATGACAAAGTAAGAGACTCTAATAAATTTAAAGATGATTATGCATTACAATTTGAAGAAATTCCATCACACAGAGAAACAGTATACTTTGACTTATTGGGTGGTTATAATGTCAACAATATTAAAAACAGTTTCAATTTCGGTATCAATCTAAGAAAAAACGTCTATAAAAAATTAAGGCTGGAGGCTAGCATTGCCTTAGTAGGTGGATATAATAAAACCTACAAAGCACAGGAAGGCTTTAACCCTGCTGATAGTTTTCAGGCTAATGCTCAAGAACAATTCGAATCAACGACAAACAATATTTTCTACCTGCAGGCAGCACCATCAATCAGCTACGAACTATTAAGAGGTTTTTACTTTGGATGGGGCTTAGATGCGCAGAAGCTTATCAATTCAGCATCAAAAGCACGCATTATTGACGACAAGGGAACTCTTATTGGCTCCCAGCCCCTTTGGGATTTCGGCACATTACTCACAACTAATTATCAAGTGTCAACCAAAATCAATGCCGGAATCATGTATCGTAAAAGTCTGGTCGGTATTAACCAAAATACTACTCATTCTGTTTCCCGGGATTATCTAATGATGCAAATGAGTGTCAGAATCAACTAATGCGAAGCACTCTTGATTTTTTTCTATTACCCTACCTATCAATTATTAAGAGACAAGCCGAACACTCTATTAAAAAGTAGGCATCCTACACAAATACACTATGAAATCAAACAGAAAAAGAACCAAAATTTTTATGCTATCGATGTTTTGCAGCATCTTAACTTATGGCCAAAGTACAAATTTTGCTTATACCTATGGCGGTGAGAATTTTGATACGGAGGCAAGAAATTTGAGTATTGCAAAAGACAATTCAATAATAACCACCTCAGTTTGGCACAATACAGTTTTTGCAGAAGTTGACGCTTTAATAATACACAAAGCATCATCTGAAGGAAAGCTAAAATGGAAAACGATTTTGGAATGTTCTGAAGCGCAGCCCTGTGGATTGTATGAGTTGCCAGATAGTTCTATAGTAGTTTTGGCAGATGTGTACAAAGCTGGAGAAAAAAGCATTCAAATAATCAAACTAAATAAAAGCGGTGGCTTAGTAAGCCACAAAGGATATTCTAATAAAAACTTAAACCTGATTGGAGCTTCAATTATAGGATCAAACAATTATTTTTATGTCCTCAGTTACGACGCATACTCTACTCCTAAAAGCAGCACAATTCAAAAATTTGATCAGGATTTAAATAAAATATCCTCCATAACATTCAATGATGTCAATTGCCTTAATGGTAGAATATTTGAAAATAAATTAATCCTTACCGGATATAGAGACACGGGTGGTTGGGCGCCATCCAGTTTGCAGCCTGTTCTGGTCAAATTAGACAGCTCACTTAATGTATTGGAATCTTCTTTTTTTACAATAACAAATCCAGGCTATTCATATGGTTGGGGTACAAAAATCATAATCGACCAAAATACCCCAATTATTATTGGTGATTATAATACTAATTTTGGCTTAGCTAAGAGGTTATACATATATCCTGAAAAGTTATCATCATCAAAATTTGTATCCGGTGATTTTATTGCTGATTTGACTATAAAAAACAATAGTCTCTATATTGCAGCAGGTTTGGATGAAGCAGTTGGAGGTATAGACGCTTATATTGCAAAATATGACCTTACTACCGAAACAAAAAAATGGGTTAAAGCATACGGAACGACAGAAGATGATGCGCTGAGTTCTATCAAATTTGAACAGGATAAGTTGTATGCATGGGGCATTTCGCGAAGCTTTAGCAACCGTACAAGTACAAGAGGATACCCCGTTACCGAAGCTTTTGTAATACAAACAGACAGTATGGGGCGTTTAGAATGTTCTGTTGACATTACTACCGAAAAAATCAACTTCACTCCGTTAACAATTGAGCAAACAAACTTTGTCTGCAGCACATATACAAACGACACGACATATAATGACCTCTGCTATGTTATTAACCCGGGCTATTTTGATTCACTTGCCTGCGTTTCTGCAACGGCAACCATTAAAACGTTTGAGCCTAATACTTTCAAGGTTTTTCCCAATATCACGAAAGACAAAATCAACATTATCAATTCAAAAATCAGAATGGAACAATCTTTTGAGCTAATGAATATAATTGGCCAACGAGTGTTAAAGGGAAAACTTGAATCCTCTAAAACAGAACTAGACATTTCCAATCAGGCAAACGGCATGTACCTGCTGAGAATATTTGACGAATCCACAAGAGAATCGGAAGTATTTAAGATTCATAAAATAACAGAATAACCTTATCACAATTACCAAGAGCCCCTATAAAACCTATACACCCCCTTAAGGTCCATTTTTTTAGTATAAACACTACGAGAATGGGCTTTAAATTTTATCTCCAGAGAGTCAATATCCTGCTTCTTTACAGCACAAAAGCATTTTTCATACCAACTTTTCAAAATCTCTATTTTTATCCGTAAAACCTAGCAAATTTTAAAATAAACATTAGAAAATTTTCATGAAAAGGAAGTTCATTCAACGGAAAACATACTACTGTAAACAAAATTATCAACTTGGTGGG
This sequence comes from Bacteroidota bacterium, assembly GCA_040387755.1. Taxonomy (GTDB): domain Bacteria; phylum Bacteroidota; class Bacteroidia; order Chitinophagales; family Chitinophagaceae; genus Rurimicrobium. The sequence continues at coordinate 369,378 of JAZKDB010000002.1, forward strand.
AGATCAGCTTGGTTTGTAGGCAATTAGGTAGTTTTAATAAAGTTAAAGGGCCTGAAATATCTCTCAGGCCCTTTAGATTAATTCCAGAATATCTCTAACTCTTCCTGATACTAAAATAGCCCATCATTGTTTTTTTATTTCGGATGTTTTTGGATGCAATAAATGCAATCTTATTATTGTCCATTATTTGTAATTTTTTATGCGGATCGAAAGTATATGAGCCTAGTTGCTTGGAAGCAATAAGCACATCTCTCTTTAGAGTTCCATCAGGTTTTATATTTACAATGTAAGTGGCATCATTATTTCTGTTTTTGTCACCAAGCTTTCTCTTATTATTTACAGCATTTGGGTCATCATTAAAAACCAAGTAGACCTCACCTTCTATACTGAAAGCGGTATAATCACGTTCATACATTTTGTTCGGAAACTTACTGATATAAACAGTCTGCTTTGCCACTTTGTTCATGGTTTGTAGATTGCCTTCTTTGTCGTATTTAAAAACCATCATATCATCATAATGATGGTGATAATCAACTTCCCTCTTAGTCACTACCCCCTTTGAAGATGTCGTAGTTCTAGTCACCTTTTGAACATAATAATTTTCAGCAATTGCCAGATATCCACCATCACTTGTGGGGATAAATTCTGAAAATCCAAAATCATTATCCTCTCTCACTGCTTTTCCCTTCTTTTCTTTCTTGGATAATTTTTTGGCATAACTTTCTGTGTGATCAGAAGCGATAAACTCTGCATTAAATTTTTGTTTGGTCATTTCAGACAGTTCCCTTTGTTCATTTAGAGCTGCATAAAACATACCATCATAACCCTTTGCATTGGCCTTGGTCTTGTAAAAACCCATTACCAAAGGCTCATTACTCTTGTTTAATGAAATCACAGCATCATTAACATAATTGCCTGAAAACTTAAGTCTGCTTTCTTTAGGTTTAATACTTGCCTGATTGACTGAATAAACAGAAATATAACCTGGATTTTGTTTTTGTTTTTTATCAAAATAGCGGCCCAATATCAATACCTCTCCCTGATTCGTTAATTTAGCATCTTTAATGGTATACTTGTTAGATGCTTTTGGCAAGGAATAGTTGGAGGCAAAAACAGGCTTCATATCTTTGGAAAATACTGCAGAGGAGTATGCTACACCTGTTTTTGTAGCCTTATCTTTTTGATAAGTTGCCATAAAAAGAATATGACTGCTGTCGGGAGAAAACTTCACACTGAAACTTTTAACTTTCAGTGTTTTCTCATTTTTGCTTTTAGACAGACTAAGAATATGTGTAGATTGAGTAACAAAACCGGTTTCCATATCTACTTCAGCAATAGAGTAATTATTTCTAGGTTTCTTTGCATCCTGAATAACCATATAGTATTTCCCACCAAGCATAAAATTGGGTAGAGAAGTATTCGTTTCCACAATTTGTACCCAGCCAAGAACACTGGTCAATGTTGCCTTACCATTAATTTGAGATTGTCTGATTAACGGGTTTTGACTGGTTACTTGTTGCTCACCAATGACTTTTAAATCCTTATCATACTTCTTGATATATTTTTTGACATCAATATTCACATAGTTAAATAACATAAGCGGGAGATACATCTTGATTTTAGGACTTGTGGCAGAAACAAGCAGGTTACCCTGATTATCCTTCCCTATAAATTCACTTGGCCTAACCTTGTTTTTCTCCATTTCATTTACCTTCAACTCATAGCTCTGGGCTTGAGCAACATTGCAAACAGCAATTAATGCTGCTGAAATAAAAAGTTTGTAATACAATTTGTTCATGTTTGTTTTTTTTAAAGTGGCGCAAAATAGTAATAAAAATTACTTTATAACTATGAAATTGGATAATTTAAAAAAAGATTGATTTATTTACAAATAAAACTATATTTACATATAAAAAAGAGATTTTTTATACCCAAAAATCATTATGAGAATTACTATGCTAAAGACCTGCTTTTCATTTCACAGATTTCATAAATCAATACAGCTTATGAAAGGTTAACAATGTTGAATCAGCAGCGTTCAAAAAAACCTAAAATCCATATAACTATCAACTAAATAATATAAAATATCTAATCTTCTTTTTATCCACAAAATCCAATAAATATTGGGATAAATAATAGCCAAAATCCCCTCTGAAAACGCTATATTTGCGCTACTTTAAAAGCAAGTTCAAGTATTTCTATATATGTCAGAAAATCCAACAGACAACAACGAATACCAACAACCCGAAAAATTACGGATTCAACCCGTCAATATCGAAGAACAAATGAAGACCGCTTACATCGATTATTCGATGTCGGTAATTGTAGGTCGTGCCTTGCCCGATGCACGAGATGGCCTGAAACCTGTTCACCGTCGTGTACTGTTTGCAATGCATGAACTGGGCAACAATAGCAATAAACCTTATAAAAAATCTGCCCGTATCGTGGGTGAGGTTTTGGGTAAATATCACCCGCACGGAGACACCTCTGTTTACGATGCCATGGTGCGTATGGCCCAACCCTGGAGTATGCGCTACCTGATGGTGGATGGTCAGGGTAACTTTGGCTCGCAGGATGGTGATGGTCCGGCTGCTATGCGTTATACCGAAGCCCGTTTGCAAAAGCTGGCAGAAAGTATGCTGGATGATCTGGAAAAAGAAACAGTTGACTTTTCCCTCAACTTTGATGATTCGCTGAAAGAACCAACAGTAATGCCTACACGTGTTCCTACCCTTTTGGTGAATGGTTCATCGGGTATTGCAGTAGGTATGGCTACAAATATGATGCCTCATAACCTTAGTGAGGTGATTGATGGTTGTGTTGCCTATATCGATAATAATGAAATTACTATTGACGAGCTGATGAAGCACGTTAAAGCTCCTGACTTCCCTACAGGTGGTATTATCTATGGTATTGACGGCATCAAAGCCGGTTTTCATACAGGCCGTGGCCGCGTAGTATTGCGTGGTAAGGTGAATGTGGAAACAATGAAAAACGGTAAAGAACAAATCGTAATTACCGAAGTTCCTTACCAGGTCAACCGTGATGCTCTTGCCGAAAAAATCGGGCATCTGGTCAACAATAAAATTATTGAAGGTGTAACGCATGTTGCCAACGAATCCAATAAAGAAGGTACCCGTCTTGTAGTTGAAATCCGTAAGGATGCAGTAGCACAAGTGGTCATCAATATGCTGTACAAATACAGCGAATTGCAAACTTCTTATGGTATCAATAACGTTGCTCTGGTTGGTGGCCGTCCTAAGACACTAAACCTTAAAGAACTGATTGTTGAGTTTATCCGCTTCCGTCACGAAGTAGTGGTGCGCCGTACCGAATACGAATTGCGTGAAGCTGAAAAACGTGCACATATACTGGAAGGTTATATCATTGCCCTGAACAATCTGGATGCGGTAATTAAATTGATTCGCGAAAGTAATACTCCGGAGATAGCCCGTACAGGCCTGATGGAAAACTTTGCGATGAGCGAAATTCAGGCAAGAGCGGTGTTGGAATTGCGTTTGCAAAGCCTTACCGGAATGCAGATCGAGAAAGTACGTGAAGAATTTGCGGAAATCATGCGTACGATTGGCGACCTGAAAGACATTCTTGCCAACGAAGGCCGTCGCTACCAAATCATCAAAGATGAACTGGCTGAAGTAAAAAAGAAATTTGGCGACGAACGTAAATCAGAAATTGATTACGGTGCAAGCGAAATGGATATGCTGGATATGATTGCCGATGAAGATGTGGTGATTACCATTTCTCATTTGGGCTATATCAAGCGTACTTCTCAAGCCGATTATCGTGCACAACGCCGCGGTGGCCGTGGCAGTCGCGGAGGCAAAACCCGTGAAGAAGATTTTATCGAACATTTGTTCATAGCCTCTACACATCATACCCTTCTCATCTTTACCGAAAAAGGAAGATGCTTCTGGCTGCGTGTGTATAAAATACCCGAAACGGACAAGAATGCGAAAGGACGTGCGATTCAGAATCTGATTCAATTGCCACCGGATGATAAAATCCGTACAATTTTGAATGTGCCGGATCTGGAAAAAGAAGAGTATACCAGCAAACACTTTATTGTGTTGTGTACCAAAGAAGGTATTATCAAGAAAACATCGCTTGAAGATTTCTCGCGTCCACGTAGCAATGGTGTAAATGCTATTACTATTCGTGAAGATGACCAATTACTGGAAGCTTCTTTGACTGATGGTAACAGCTACATTATGATGGCGGTGAACAGTGGCCGTGCGATATGTTTCCCTGAAGAGAAAGTACGTCCAACTGGTCGTGGTGCGATAGGAGTATATGGCATAGACATGGCTGATGGCAAGGATTATGTGATTGGTATGGTTTGTGTTAACAAATTTGATACTGGTAAACAAATCCTGGTAGTTTCAGAAAAAGGCTTGGGTAAACGTACTCCATTCTTAGAAAAACTGGAAGACGGAACAAACACCGACGATATGTCTAACACCGTAATGATTAAAAATGCTGAAGGTGGCGAAGAGCAATATCAACTGGCTTATCGTGTAACCAACCGTGGTGGTAAAGGCGTAAAAACCATCAATATTACCGAGAAAACCGGTTCCTTGGTAGGATTGCTTGCTGTAGAAGAAAAAGACGATTTGATGATCACTTGTAAATCTGGAATGACCATCCGTATGAAGGTGCGCAACATCCGTGAGGCCGGCCGTGCTACACAAGGAGTGAAACTGATCAATCTGGATAACAACGACGAAATTGCAGCATTGGCCAGCATCGACGAGCAGGAAGAAGAAGTGGAATTGGACGAAAACGGCGACCCGATTGTTGCTGCTACAGAGGAAGGAATAACCCCTTCTGACGACATCATTGCTCCTGATACAACTACAGATGATGTAACGGAAACTGAAGAATAATCTTTAGAAATTCAATATCAAAACCACCAATTGGCTATGGCTGATTGGTGGTTTTTGTTTGCCCAATTTACCGGTTATCCAAAAAATGCTACCGTTTACAAACTAAGATAGGAAATTTATAAAAGTTCTTTTAGATTTATACAAAATCCGCTCTTATGAAAAAACTAATACTTTTAAGCCTCATACTATTGCCGATAATAAAATCAAATGCTCAGACCTATGTGAGCGGAGGTATTTATTCCAATACCACATGGACCAAAGCTGCGAGCCCTTATGTTTTAACGGACACAGTTGTTGTATTTCCCGGTGTGACCCTGACGATTGAGCCGGGAGCAACAGTAAAGTTTACAGATACAAGTTGTATCGAAATCAGGGAAGCTAAAATAACAGCAAAAGGAACGACAACCGACTCCATTATCTTTACAAGTAACAGCCTAGCTAAACAAGGAACTATAATCATCAACATTGGCAAGACTATTGATACTAATGAATTCCATTTTTGCAAATTCGATTTATTATATGTTCCAATTCAATATAATTACATTTCATTTAGCCCTGTGATTGTAAAAAATTCAAGTTTTACAAACAATGAATATGCGATTTATCAGACGGGGAGATATGCATTAATAGATTCTTGTTATTTCAAGGATAATACCACTTCCATCTACTTTTCAGAGAGCACATTAGCATCTTCGCCAGTTTATGTTTCAAATTGTATTATACAAAATAGTTGGTGTGGTATTTGTGGAACCGGTAACCAAACTATTTATAAAAACATTTTAATTGATTCAGTTATAACTGGAATTGTAAATACCGGAGGAGGATTAATAGAGCATTGCTCCATAACCAACGGCAAAGCAGGGATTTCAAATACAATTGCTCCGTCATTGGAACACCCAGGAATTACACCTTCCGGTCATCCGGTAATAAAAGATTGCATTATTAAAAACAACTCAATTGTTGGCATAAAAGTTTGGGAAGACACAATAATCAATTGTATTATAGACTCTAATGGAGTCGGGCTTTTTATTCGATATCACACCTACAATAACTGTATAAAACAAAATTCGATATCCTATAACGCAGTAGGTATTCATATTAAAGAGTACCGAAATCTGGACAATATTTATTGCAATAAAATATGTAGCAATAAAAACTACGATTTGTTTTACAATGTACCATTTGGTACTAATTCATCTTTCCCCAACAACTATTTTTGCACATCAGACTCCATAAGCACACGACCAAGAATATTCGATGGCTATATCGATATAAAGTACGGTCTCGTTAATTTTATGCCGATGGACAGCGGTTGCTATAAAGGTTTAAGCATTTCTGATAAAAAGTTGATTGAAAACCAAACTATCAAACTCTACCCCAACCCATTCTCCGATAATGCAACTTTAGAATTTGACAATCCACAAGCAAAAGCTCATCATTTGTCCATATTCAACACTTTAGGTCAATCGATATTAAATATAGAAAACATAAAAAACGACAAGATTCTGATTGACAGAAATGGCTTACAAAGTGGAATGTATTATTATCGATTAAGCAATAGCGATGGAGTTGTTGGATCTGGTAAAGTGTTGATTGAATAGGAAAAAGAATCCCAAAATATTAAAACCACCAATTGACAGATGCTGATTGGTGGTTTATTTTTAAATCTTATTCTCAATAGATCCTAAGTTAAAATAAACTCGCAGGTTTTATCTTTAAATAAAAATACAATTATGTATTCACGCTTTGCTTTAATAATTGTTTACCTCTTATGCTCCAATATTCTTTCAGCACAAAAGAGGGTATATAAAATTGTGGAAAGCCGGCTGAATAAATATGATACATTCTCTGTTTACTTTGATGTAAGCGATTATTCGCTCAATCAGCTAGCCCAAAAAAAGCTGGATTCGATTAGAACAATTTTGAAAGGCAATGAAAAAATAAACTTATATGGCTTTACAGACCAGAGAGGTGAAAACAATAGCAATTTGAGTCTTGCTCAGAACCGAATTGCTGCTGTAAAGACCTATTTACTCAGCAAAGGAATGCAGGACAGTAATTTAATCAGTCATAACCAAGGTGTCCAGCCATCGGCCAATACGTTGACAGCTTTGGGCAAATGCAGGAGGGTGGATTTGATCATAAACTCCAGTCTACCCTGTCCTGAACAAGGTATAAAAGAACAGTTGCATTCATTTTATTACCGCTTTGAGTACATCCAGATGGAAGATTCTGTCCAGAAAAAATTCAATAACATCATCAATGCATTACTCAAAAACCGATGCATGAAAGCAATCATTAATACACATAAAATCTGCGTGGCCTGCCAAATGAAAGATAAATCCACAGCCCAAAACCTTGACATGGAAAGAATTGAGCCTGAAGCCACAGCAGAAGGAAGAAAGGAAGAACTGTATAATCTGGCAATTGCAAAAGGAGTTAATAAAAATCAATTGGAAGTGCGGGTAGTTAATGTTGGTTGTATCAGCACTACAAATAAGCTCTTCTTAATGGGAAGTATAGAGGACATTTATATTCATCAACTAAGAGTGGATATAAAAATGCTAAGCAGATAAATAATGTTTAATATTTCATTGGCTTATCCAAAACAGTAATCTAGTCTTAGCATCATGCACGATTTAATATCTGCAAATGATTTCTTATAACAATCCTTTACTTAAAGCGCGTAAAACTTGTGTGGTTTATTCAATTATTTTATATTGTACCACATTTACTAAATCACACCTTATGTTGAAACACTTCTACCTTACCACCCTGTATTTATTCCTTTTTAGTATCACGGCATCTGCAAAAGTGGATACAACTGTTGGCATCAAAGCCCCCAAAAGCGTAAGCCGTGATTATAAAAAACTGGCTCATCATCTCTGCGACACGCTGGATGGAGACTTCCTTAAAGCAAATGCCATCTATAATTGGATAACGCATAACATCAAATATGATGTTGAGGCGATGAAAAGAGGAGACCTCAAAAGACCCTCAATTAAAGAAATCCTTAAAAAGAAAAAAGCACTTTGTGATGGTTATGCAGACTTGTTTAGTGATATGAGCAATGAAATTGGGGTAAAAGCGCTTACCATAAGCGGTTATGCAAGAGATTGGATGTTTGACGACAGTGATAAATTCTATACGCCCAGGCATGCCTGGAATGCAGTATATATTGCCAACAACTGGTATCTGGTAGATGCAACCTGGGGTGCGGGTGTTATCGGCCAGTTCCCGAATAAAATACAAAAGACAATGAAAAATGCTGCCAAAAATCCGGCACAGCAGGTAGGTAAATTGAAATTTAAATTTAAATACGATGCCGATTGGTTTATGATGCCACCTGCAGAATTTCGATTAAAACATCTACCCTATGACCCTATCTGGCAGCTAACAGATTCTTTAATGCCTCTATCCATTTTTGAAGCAGGAGAAATCCAGATTGCCAAATTCAATGAGACCTATGGACGAAAAGGAATCAGTACAAAAGAAGTAAACAGATTCAGTAATTTGCCCGAGCATACCAAAGTAATAGAAGAAGCAGAAAGAGCTTATAAATACAATCCACGATTTCATGTAAGTATGGCCATGCAACATCAGGCAAACGCCATTGATAGTATAGCAATATTGGACAAAAATTCACCACCAGCCATTAGAGATGCAGTCATTGAAAAGGTAAAGCAAGAGCTTAAATCTGCCGAAAAATACGTAGCGCTGCAAAAAGAAAGTATCTCTACAGAATACACACAACTGAAAAAGAAAAACAAAAAGAAGAATACTGCAGCAAAAGCTTATATATCTGGTGTAAACAATAATAACAAGCAGGCGATAACTAAATGTAAAAGCAAAATAAACAGCAGTGACAATAAATATAAAAAACTTCAGCAAAAAGCAGGTGATGCTGTTGCAGCACACAAAAAAGTAAAACCAAAAGAATTTGAAACTATAAAGACTATTGCGCCCGAAGACAAGTCAAACAATCCCCGACTAGTTACACTTGAAGATTCGGTAATGGTGAGACTGAACAGACTGGATGCAAAACATACAGAATTAATACGTGAGCACCAATTTGTTGACAAGCTAATAGAGGCCAATAATGGTCGTCTGGACACCTTGGTACACTATTTATCCTTGGCAGACTCTGCCATGATACAGGAAACAATAGGCAGAATTAACCTGCATGACAATTACGATATTCAGGTAAAGAAATGGTCTGCTATTTATAAAGAAGCACGCACACAAAATGCAGACTCTATACAAAAGCGGTATTTCGCAGATTACGATTCCATATTGGTGCATTATGAAACTCTTCGCAACTCCTATTCAAAGTACCTGGATTTATACTATAAGAACTTTAAAGACCTTGAACAATACAAGCGCAGGAACAGGAGTAATGCAAAATTTTTATCCCAATACGAAGAACAGTTAAAGACCTATACATCTGCCTACGAGGCACAACAAAAATTGATAATGGATTATGCTTCCTATCTAAAAGGAAATAAAGGCTTAATGGAAAGCCTGGTAAAGCATTATGAGCACCAACAAAAATTGGCCGACTATATGGAAAAATCGGAAGAACAAAGACAAAAGCTTGAAGAAACGGCGCTTACAAAAAAAGAAGCTTTTGATAAAAAAGAAAATAAGCATCAGAAGGAAATATTGGAAGATGCTGGTACTCGCGCAGAACGCTTTATAAACAAAAAAGATAAAAGCTAAGTCGATTTTCAACAATCAGTTAACCCTCAATCAATACAATTGGATTGAGGGTTTTCTTTTGTAATCCCTCAGGATTTGGCGAATAATTGGTAATTAAATTTGGCATCATTGCTATTTTTTATCATATTCGTATAAATTAAAAGATAAAATCATGAAATTATACCGTGTACTTCTAGGGATTGCCGCACTAATCATTAGCACATCCTTTAGTCCATCAACAAAATCTGTCATTGTTATTGATGCTGCACATGGTGGAAGCGATAATGGATCTGTAACACCAAACGTAATGGAAAAGCAAATTACCTTAAGCATTGCGCAAAAAATAAAAGCACTAAACGATGATAGGGATATCGAAGTTGTACTGATTAGAAATCAGGATGAAGATATGAGTCTGGAACAAAGAAATAAAAAAATCCAGAACTTAAAACCGTCATTAGTCATTTCTCTTCATGCCAATTTCACAAATGAAGACATAACAAAATCCGGAACTGAAATATTCATTTCGAAACAAAACAAACACTACGATGTGTCTTCAAATCAGGCACAACTACTGTTGAAAGTATGGACGGGTCAAGGCAAAAACGATATTACAATATTGGACAAAAACCTCAATCTTTTGAGCAATGCCAATTGTCCTGCAATGGCTATTGAACTTGGCTACTTATCAAATGAAAAGGATAGAAACTACCTGATGAGCAACTCAGGCCAGGAAGAAATTACCAAAACAATTAATACCTTTTTAGCTAAGCAATAAACCTTCTGTAAAAACAGAAAGAAAATAAATTTTAGTATTCATAAACAAGGAGCTTTAAAAGAAAAAAAGACCATGAACACATATAGAAAGCTAACACTACTAGTTCTGATTATACTCAATGTAATGGTGCTTTTAGGTCAGGTTTGGCCAGAAGGCGCTCCCCCATTTGCAAAGACGATTAACATTGTCTTTCTATTGACCAGTCTTTTATATTTTCTATTTGCAATAACCAGAAAAAACAAAGTTCAATAGTTCAACTTGCGTCTTAAGCGAGATGCTATTTTTTTCTATCAACGCTATATTTAGCCCATTTACCAAATAATAATTTATATCTGCCTATAATTTGGTCAGCCAAATCGTCTGATGCAATGGATTTAGCAAAATAAGTAAGCCCTATCCGGGGCATGGCTTCATAATGCTTGATTAAAAAACAATCGCTAAGGCTATTGTACTTTTTATTTCCTGCAAAGAGATGCAATGTTTCCATATTTTTTCTTTCAAAAAAATCTATGAACTCCTGTTCATTTTTCAAATCTTCTTCTAAATCTTCGGGCGTAAAAAACATGAGTGATTATTTATAACAACTTAATGGCGAAGGTAGCTAATCGGATTATACCAATAAAAATCCCCCACAAAACTCTAAAGAATTGTGGGGGCTGCAATCATCAAAAGTAAAACCTCATATCTTGTATCCTTTACTATTATCTCCTTACTACACTTATGAGCCGGGATTCGGTAGCATCTGTAGTAGACAGTTTGACAAAATAAATACCGGATGCCTGTCCAGACAGGTCAATACTTGCCTGATTTCCTTTTATATTCTGTATCTGAATTAAAGAACCCTTAGCATCATATACACTTAAAGTAAGATTATCCTGTTGTGCATTATTAATCTGCAAATTGACTATGCCATCTGTAGGATTTGGGAAAAGTTCAATTTTGATATCCAAACTATTATGGCTAATACTGTTGGTAGCCATGGATATTTTGTGGATGTAAGCATCTGTACTACCGTTAGAAGTAAAATTGTCTATTGCAGCCTCATAATTAAAGTCAGCTGTATTTCTAAAATCTCCCGCCGTATAAATATCATTGTTTTTAAACACAAAAACAGACGAACCTTCATCATTTGCAGTACCACCCAGGTTTGTGGCCCACAAACCGTTTCCATTTGCATCCAGTTTCGAAATGAAGATATCGGAAGAACCATTGGAAGACAAATTAATTGATGCTGTAGGAGAAGGGTCAAAATCAGCAGTAGACTCAAATGAGCCTGTAGTATAAACATTGCCTTTATCATCAACAGAAACTGCATATCCAAAATCAGAATAAACACCACCTAAAGGATTGGCCCATGCCAATGTTCCAGACTTATCCAATTTGCACACAAATGCATCATAACCACCTGCGGCAGATACTTTTTTAGACAAACCAGATGGGTCAAAAAATGCTACTCCGGAAAAATAACCGGTTACGTAAATATTGGATTTATTGTCAATGGCTATACCTCTTGAATAATCATTATCCGTGCTTCCAAAACTTTTAACCCATTGAAAAATCCCATCCTTATCATACTTAGCAAAATATACATCCTGCAGTCCTACCGAATTGGCAAAAACTGCAGCAGACATAGGATTAAAATTCACAGGGCCCGAGAAAATACCTGTAGCAAATACATCACCGGAAGGATTAACAGCAATTGCAGTTCCTACATCATACCCTGCTGAACCAATAGCTTTCGCCCATTGATAAATACCATTCTGATCCCATTTTACGATAAATATATCTTCGGTACCCATAGAAGAAGATAAAGAAACATAGTTACTGTTGGGGTCAAAGTCTGCAGTTCCCAAAAACTTACCTGTTACATAAAGACCTCCAAGAGCATCCAAAGAAATGGAGCGGCCATAATCTGCGTAGCTTCCCCCAATAGATTTTGCCCAAAGTACAGTGCCAGCAGCATCATATTTTACAACAAAGACATCTTCACTACCCGAAGAATAAAGAGGAGTAGATATACCAAAGTCAACGTAATCCTGAAAAGACCCTGTAACATATACATTTCCCCCAGTATCTACAGCAATAGAATAACCTACATCATTGGCAGAACCACCAATGCTTTTCGCCCAAAGCAACTTGCCGGTAGCATCCATTTTAGTAACAAAAATATCAGAGCCACCATTTGATACAATAGTCTTGACACTTGCTCCGGGATCAATATCGATACTGGATTCAAAAGATCCGGTGCTAAGAACATTGCCGTTTTTATCAGCAATAATCGAATTAATATACTCACTTTTTGCACCACCAAATGTTTTGGTCCATTTGTAGGAGGGCGACTGGGCATTAATCGACGATGCAAAAACCATCGCCAGCATGGTAAGTAATGTACTATTTGTTTTCATGATTTGAGGGGTTTTGATGATTATGAATAATTAGCGAAAGAGAATAAGACATAGCAAATCTGCAAATCGGATATAGATTATCCCGACTTGACATACAGACGACAATATGTGATTAATTACCTTCTCAGATAAGGAGAATAGTTAGATGGGGGATTACAATTTTCATGGTGAGATGTGAGTTTTAATTTGTTTTCAAAAAAAAGAGGCCGGGTAAGCCCCTTACGAAAAAAGACGTAATGCCAAATAACAAGGTTGGGTTTATTGAAAAGAACTTAGGTGTAGTGCAAAATAAAACACCACAACAGCAAAAGCCATTGTGGTGTTTTCAGTACAAACCAAACACTTGTTTTTTATTCAATTATCATTGTTCTTCCTTATGCATTTTTCATCTTTAGGTTTATCTGTACTGTTTCTCATTTTGCCTTTTAGGCTTTTACTTCATGTCTTTGATAGACTGGCTTAACTGGTCTAAGTCTCGGTTAAACTGCCCCTTAAATGTTGCCCAATCACTCTGATTGCGCTCATAGTCATCCATACGCTGACGCAACTGTTTGTTAGCCATTTGATACTCATCAATTTTAATTTTGTAAGCATCTTCAGTCATTTCATCGCTCGCTTTTCTTTTTCTCTTGCGTAGTTCTGCAATAACAGCCTGATTCTCGTCAATTTTGGCCTGTGTAGCATTTTTAAAGACCTGCCATTCCTCAGCATTAGCTGCAACAACTGCAGCCTGTGTAGCTTCCTGCTGGGCATCTACCAATTCTTCTTTTTTCTCTTGCACTTCTTCCTTTGCATTCTCCTCTTTTTGAGAAGGAGATGAGCAACTTGTTAATAAAGCGAAACATAAAAATGTTGCTGTAGATAATCCTAAAATGGTCTTTTTCATTCTTTTTGCTTTTTAAATGTTAGTTGATTATTGGTTTGACAATTCCATCATTTGGACTACAATCCCTTCAAATCACGAAATATATCCTGAACCTGTTCTTTTGTTCTACCCAATTTTTTCTGAAGACGGCCATACAACTCATCATCTTTACCTTCTTCGTACAAAAGGTCATCATCAGTTAGGTCTGCAAATTTTTGTTTAAGCTTTCCTTTTAACTCATTCCAGTTTCCTTTTAATTCTGTAGTATTCATTTTGCTTGATTTTATAGATTGATAAATGACTCGGTATTTACAAGGACAAAGGTGGCAACATTGAACAACTCAAATGTTACACGATTAAATATTAGTCTTACATAATTTTACCCGTAATAGAACAGCTCGATTTATCGCTGCATATATGATGCAAGTCATTTTCTGAATAAGCGCTTCCTTGTAGCTTTGCAGCATGGCTACATTAATTATGTCTATCGTTATGTTGCATCTGATACTAGGTTTCGGATGGCTTCTGTACAAATTGGAATTTCAGAAAAAGAAAAAAAAATAGACTGTTTTGGGATTAAATATTAGTTTCAAATTACAAAATGCTTTCATAGCAAGTTGTTGATGCATCTCCTATTTAGCCCAAATAAGAGATACAAAAACCGAAAAACACTAAATCAAAATACAATTAGATAATATTGCCAGAAATGGTATTTGAGTATAAGTATAGCACAGGACATAATCCTTTTAACCAACTTTCTTTTTCGTTGTCGGTTAACGCTGGCGAAAATTATTCAAAGATGTAATACAGACCTATAAAGGCTATTATTATTGCTATAGATGTAAATCCATAGAGAATAAGATCAAACAATTCGGGGAAAGGATTGAAAATGGTGAGTAAGCAACTCAACAAGCCCAAAAAAGCTCCAATTGCCAGCAAAACAAAACCTGTATTTTGACGTTTTGTATTCTTCAGTTTCTTATACTCACGAAGCAGCAAATCAACAGATACCTCGTCGTGCCCATCAAGCATTAACTTGTCAGTCAATAGCTCCATAGTCCAATTTTCTTTTAAAGCTTGTACTAAAAGAGATGGAGCCACATCGGTTACTTGCGACATAAAAATTCTATTTTAATTGAACATATAGACCAGAAAGCCTACCACAAGTTATTGTTTTTTTTAATTTTTCAAAACAGCAAAAAAAACATTTAGGCCAATTGTTCAAAATGCTCTGCAATATCCACATTAAATATAAAATCCTTCAGTGCAAATACAATAGCTTTATTGGAGCTATAAAGCTCTCTGTTAACATTAAACAAGGTGGCAATATCTATTTCTTTTAAAGTACCCAGACCTGCCTCTTTATAAGCATCTACCATCTCTTCCTGATAGTGCAGCTCTGCCATTTTCAATAGTTCCCGAAGAGCCTTGAAATTCTCGCTTTGATTTACATCTAGAAACACCTTAATCAATCCATGATAGAAAACATTTTGTTTGTTGCGAAATTCTGTATAATTATCAAATTTGACAACATTTATGGAATTACTTAATTCAATTCGGTTTTCGACAATATCTTTAATTCCCTTGGCAGCATACATGGCGTTTCTTACTGCAGCCATTAATTGATTCAGGCGCAAGTTTGTTGCCTTACTTGAAGATTGACCTCCCATAGCAGCATAAAAAGCAAATAGTTCGCCTTCGGCTTGTTTAATCAAACCATATTGCTCCTTGAAAGAAAGAGTACGTGCAAAACTATTTTGTTTGCTATACGAATTGTATTGCTTTTCCAACTCCGGAATAGCGTCCAATTGAAATGAACTCATGTTGAAATGGATAACCCTATATATAAATAGCCCAACCTCTTTTTCTACCATATCCAACGCAGTGTCAGTAATTTCCGGGCTGGTGTTCTGCAAAAAACTGGTAGCCACCAATTTGCTCTCAACAAATCTATTCTCTAAAAAATCGCCAAAAGAACCAAGAAAAAAATAGAACAAAACAATTCCCACTAAATTGATAAATGTCTGAAAACTAACTAAAATAAAAATCGGATCATTAATTCCAATAGCTTTGTCAAGGAAGTAGATAATTGGCCCAAGAAATACAAAACCAATTAATGAAGTGGTAAAATTGAAAATGATATTACCCAATGCTACTCGTTTCTTAGCGGCAATACCACCTATAGAGCCTATTACTATTTTAATTGTGGTTCCCAATTCTGCTCCTAACACAACAGCAACGGCAGTCTCTATAGGAATTATTTGAGCATACAGAGCACTCAAAACCAAAACAACTGTTGCAGAACTGGTTTGAATTAGCGCCGTAATGCCAAAACCAATTAAAACAAAGACAATGCGATTGTAATGAAGATAAGGAGTAAAGTCAAACGATTGAATCATGGAGTCCATACTTGTCTTCATCAAGTCCAAGCCTAAAAACAACAATCCAAAACCCATAAAAAATTTAGCAATCTGATAGACAATTTTATGTTTCAGGAAAATAACCATACAAATACCCGCAATACCTAAAACAGGCATAGTAGCAGCCGTTATATTTACTTTAAAACCCAACAAAGCAACCAGCCAACTATTAAAGGTTCCTCCAACATTTGCACCCAAAGCAACGCCCATAGCATTGCGCATACTGAGCATACCTGCTCCCACAAAAGACAAAACCATTAAATTAACAATAGAACTGCTTTGCAAAATTCCGGTTACAAGAGTACCACTGAAGATTGCTCCTAACTTGCTCTGCGTATGTTTTTGCAAAAACAGCTTAAACGAACGCCCCTCGATTTGTTTCATCGAATCTTCCAGATGAAACATACCGTACAAAAACAAGCCTAAACCGGCAAGAATCTCCCAAAAATCAGATATGGACAATTTGTCTTAGTTTAATATATATAATTTGTATCCGGAAATAAAAATGAACTGGCTCTTTTCTATCCAACAAAAGAGTTTTTATGTGCAAAGTCCTTTCACTTATTCCTTAAGTCTGCTCAATATAATCAACGATTGGTCTTCAAAGAAAAAATTCCACATAATTTCCACAAAATTTGAATGTAAAAGCAAAAAACAGAATATCACTTTAATAAAAGAGGAAATGACAATAAAAAGTGTGAATATTGTAAGCGAATTGATTGAGTTTATAAAAATTATTTCAAAACTAATTATCACCTTTGAGATTGAGTTTTATTCAAAAAACAGTACAACATATTTCAACGGTAAGTAAATAAAGAAATATACAATGGCAAACCAATTTGAAGATGATTTTTTTATCCCTCCTGGCTTTCCCGCATTCCCCAATTATCCATACTATATGGACAATGAAGATTTAACCTTGCTCCCAACGCCTGCAGTTGAAATGAACAACATAGAAACTAAGGGTGTACTTACTTTTGTTGAAAATATTGAACAGCTTAATTAATGACAAAAAAAAATCCTTGCAATTGCAAAGACTTTTTTTTGTAAAATTCTATCTGATATATCCAAGAATTTTGAGCATACTCTGATAGGTTTGCTCTTTGGCATAAAGCCAATCTTCCAATTCTCCTGTTTTAGCATTTAACTCCACCACTACATGTTTGGGAGAAGGAATCATACAATGCTTAATTCCTCCATAACCTGCAAGTTGATCCTGGTAAGCACCGGTATGAAAGAAACCTATATAAAGTGGTTCCTGCTCCAGCATCTCTTTTGGATCTTTGGTGCGTGTATGTGGTTGATGCTCGTTTTTGGGCAAAAACACAGCATTAATATGTTCTTCTGAAGTATAAAAGTCGTGACTGTCGCAGGTAAGCCCACCAAGGTGCACTTCCTGATATTCTTTATCCCACTTATTAATTGGCAGCAAAAGAAATTTTTCACCAATGCCCCATGTATCCGGCAAAGTTGTAATAAAAGAACTGTCAATCATATACCAAATCTCACGGTCATTCTGCATTTTCTCGTCCAGAATACTGTATATCACAGCACCACTTTCGCCGACTGTAAAAGAACCAAACTCCGTATAGATATCCGGCATGGCTACCTTATTGGCTTTACAAACTTTCTTGATTGTGGCAACGATTTCATTCGCCATGTAAGCGTAATCATAATCAAAAGCCAGAGAATGCTTGATTGGAAAACCACCACCAATATTGATACTGTCCAGCTCAGGACAAATCTTTTTTAACTGGCAATATAAATGCAAAACTTTATTCAATTCACTCCAATAATAAATGTCGTCTTTGATGCCTTTATTCATAAAGAAGTGAAGCATCTTAAGATTGAATTTGGTGTTTCCTTTAATCTTGTCTACATAAAATTCAAGGACATCTTTATTACGGATTCCCAAGCGTGAAGTGTAAAAATCAAAAGTCGGTTCTTCTTCGGTAGCTATTCGAATACCAATATTGACAGGGTCTTTGGCGCGAATCATTTTTTTATAATCTTCAAATTCCGCCTGATTATCCAATACCGGAGTTACATTCTTAAAGCCATCATTTATCAGCTTTGCAATGTTGCGGGTATAGGCTTTTGTTTTAAAGCCATTGCAGATAATCTTGGTTTCCTTGGTAATTTTACGACGACGATATAATTGTTTTACAATCTCAATATCATAAGTAAACGAAGTTTCGATGTGCACATTGTGCTTTAATGTTTCTTCTACAATAAAAGAAAAATGAGAGCTTTTGGTGCAATAGCAATAATAATAATTGCCTTCGTATTTATGCTTTTTGATTGCATCATTAAACAATTTTTTGGCTCTGTTGATTTGCGAACCAATTTTTGGCAAAAACGTCAACTTAAACGGTGTTCCGTACTTATCGATGAGTTTTTTGATGTCCAATCCATTAAAGTGCAGGTAATTATTTTTTACTGCAAGCCCCTCTTGCGGAAAATCAAAAGTTTGATTTACGAGGTCGTGGTATGTTGGTTTGTTCATTTGTAGCGAAACGACAAAAAATTGTTGTAAATAAAATGAATTTTATTTTTTTTAAAAAATGCAAACAAATGTACGGTAGATTGTTGGTAATTATCCAATTTAATAGATGTGTTCGCTTTTTTATAAATCAATCATAATAATAATTAGAGGCTAATGTTCTTAAAGAAGTCTAATGAAAAACTCTGTTATTGAGATAAAAACTTAATTATAGACTCATTTACTCTAGAGGCTTTTTCCCATTGAACAAAATGCCCTGCTAAAGGTATCATCTCCAATTGAGCATCCGGCATTCGGGCCACTGCATTTCTGGCAAGCTGATCGGTAGATATCGGGTGTAACAATTTATTAGGTATAAGTGCGTCCAGCTCTCCAAAAATAACCAGAGTAGGTAATTCAATCTTACTCAACTTATCATATACAGGTTCATTCATCATTCCCTGAATACTGGCATCCAGCATTTTTTTGTAGGTTGCAGCAGGATATGATTTCAAAATATTCGTCATTTCTTCAATCATCCCATCTGCCTGTCCGGGATTTTTATAAAAACTGTTATAAATGGAGCTGCGCAAACTGCTCTCGTCTGAAGAAAACATATCAGCAAAACCTATAACAGAGCGATACATTGTCTTTTCAAAAACATTAAACTGTTCAAATCCTGCAGGCGCACAAAGCACCATTTTCTCTGCTGCAGAAGGCACATTAAGCATCAGAGTCATCGCTATCTGGCCGCCCATAGAATGTCCGCAAAGCACAACGTTCTTTAACTTCAGAAGTTGAATAAAATCATAAACACAGGCAGCATAATACTGAATACTGTAGGGTAAGTTTCCTTTGTCTGAATATCCATTTCCTGGCAGATCAAGTGCAACACAACGAAACGAAGATTGTAATCCTTCAATATTATGTGCCCAGGTGCCACCATAGGTAGCCAACCCGTGAATAAAAACTATAGTATATGGGCCATTTCCCTCATCAATATAACTAACCGAAGAACCATTAGAAAGGGCAACTTTATGACAAGGCCAATGTGATGCAATAGTAGAACTCATAGAGCTGCGAAGGTAAGCGGCTGGATTTCAAATTGTGCTTATTTGTTTGAAATAAAAGGATAATACTACACAATTGATTGAAATGCTATTGCAGCAATCATCAAAACGTACATTGCCAAAGTAAAAATAGTGACAACTCCCAGATATTTAAACATATTCTTTTGACATCTTAAACCGGTTTCTACCAAAGTAGTATTATTTGTCAGCAAGCCTGATTTAATATTTGTTGAGAATTTGTAGAGCATTAAAATAGGATAAATGTAAAGACCTATTAATAGAACAAAAAAAATCATCATCCATAATATGCCCATTTGTGCCATTCCGGGTGCAATATTGAAAACATTGGACTGTGAAAACAAAACTGATATTAACCCCAACAACATTAAGCCTATAAATATAAAACCCATAATAGCCAAAAACTTTGTCCAACGAGTTGTTTCGAGCAAATGAGCTTTTGAATTTTCGCTTAAGATATTTTCAAAAATAGATGTATTATCCTGATACATAAACTTAATTTGGGAGCAAATTAGAGAAAAAAACAAAACTATTGCATTGAAATGTGGGTTCAATTTTAGTTTTAAGAATTATCTGCTACTTTAGTTTCAAAATTCAATCCAAAAAAGACATTATGCGTTACCTACTTAGCTTATTGCTTTTTATTAGTCATGCGACACTTCTTGCTCAAAAAAAAGGAACGGAAAACTCACTGCCCGAATTGATTGCTGCAGGTAGTAAAAAGGTAATTACGCACAATAGTGTAAGCTTGTTGAACGGTCAAAAAGTTAATTATACTGCTACAACAGGATACTTGAATTTAAAGGATGATACCGGCAAGATTATCGCTAAAGTATTTTTTACTTATTACAAAAAAGATGCCAGTGCAGATGCCCAAAGACCGGTTTGTTTCACCTTTAATGGCGGCCCCGGTTCTTGTTCTGTATGGTTACACATGGGAGGTTTAGGCCCTCGCAGATTAGTATTGAAAGACGACGGAACTGCCCCTGCACCACCCTATCAAATTACCAACAATGAATATTGTTGGCTGGACAAAACCGATTTAGTCTTTATTGACCCTGTAGCCACCGGATACAGCAAAGCAGCTTCAGGCGAAAACCCTCATCAGTTCCACGGATATAATGAAGACATACAGAGCATTGGCTCATTTATCCGTAATTTCCTTACAGAGTACAACCGCTGGAGCTCTCCAAAATTCCTTTGCGGAGAAAGTTATGGAACTACAAGGGCATCGGGTTTGGCCAAATTTTTAACCGACAATTATCGCATTTACCTAAACGGCATTTTACTGATTTCGCCCGTACTTAACTTTGGAACCAACGATTATCAAATAGGTAATGATTTACCATTAGCTCTGTACTTGCCCAGCTATACTGCTGCAGCATTTTATCACAAAAAATTAGCACCAGAACTTCAGACAAATTTCGAAAAAACGCTAAAAGAATCTGAAGCTTTTGCAATTAACGAGTATGCCCCTGCATTACTAAAAGGAGAATTACTGGATCAGGAACAAAAAGAGAAAATTGCACAAAAACTCAGCTATTTTTCAGGTCTTAATAAAGAGTATATACTTCGGGCTAATCTGAGAGTAGAAGATTATCGTTACTATAAAGAATTATTGCGAAATGAAGGCTTGTCTGTAGGGCGATTTGATGCGAGATTTACCGGTCATAATTTTGACAATGCAGGAGAACATGTTGATTTCGACCCTTCTTTCACAAATATTGATGGTCCTTTTACAACTACTATTAATGAATACTTTATCAATACATTAGAGTTTAAAGAAGATCATCCATATAATATTTTCGGAAATGTACATCCGTGGAATTATAATAATGTGCAGAACAGATTTTTGAATGTTGCAGAGAGCTTAAGAGATGCCATGACAAAAAACAAACATTTAAAGGTGTACGTTGGAAGTGGTTATTATGATTTCGCTACACCTTATTTTACTGCCAAATACGATATCTCCCATATGTTATTGCACCCTTCTGTAAGAAGTAATCTTCGACACTATTTTTATGAATCCGGGCATATGTATTATATCAACAAGCCTTCTATGATTCAGTTCAAAAAAGACATCGACAGCTATTTTGAATGGAGCAAATCTGAATAGCGAACCTACTAATTTTTAATCATTGAAATGGTACTTGGCTCGCCGCTTTCATCCAATATACTTAAAGTATAACGTCCGCTGGCCAGATGATTTGTAGGGATAGTAATAAATTCCCTGCCCTGATAAAGATTATAGTTTTGTGTAAACACTCTTTTTCCGGCAGCATCAAAAATCGCCAACGCAATTGATGAGCCCTTAAAATTACTAATCATTACAGAGAATTGATCTTGAAAAGGATTTGGATAAACCAGAACATTATTCTTAACCGGATCTAAAACATCCATCTTTTCACTACTGTTATCTCTTGAAATCAACCAATATTCAGGGTCAATAATTACACTATCTGCTACAAAACCAATATCCCGAATAAATGTTTCACCGTTAAACTTCACATCGACAACTACAGTCTTTTCCTGTTGAGCATTTTTAAATTTTAATGCAACAGGCATTTCAAAAAAAGTAACAGTACGATGGGAGGTGGACTGATAAATTTTAATTTTTACTGTGTTGTTACCAATCTGAGACCAAAGAGCCTTGTACCTTGGGTGCCCTTGTCCTTCGTACCATTGACGAAAAAAAGAATCAAGTTTCACACCACTAACAGCTTCTAGATTGCGTTGCAAATCTGCTGTTTTTGCAAAACCATGTGCCACTTTCGGATCATTCTGATATGCACGAATTGCCTTAAAAAAAACATCATCACCCAACTTGAAACGCAGCATATAAAGCAAATGAGACCCTTTGGTATAAGTTAATCGGCCACTAAATATGCGATTAACATTATTGGTATCATCTACCTTTACCGACCCCGAACTATCTGCTGTAATGGCGATAATTTCACTGCGTCGATTACTAATGGCACTTTCAGGATATTTCATTTCCATAAACATACTGGCCAGATGGGTTGCAAAACCTTCATTGAGCCATATATCCTGCCAGGAACCGCAGGTAATTTTATCTCCAAACCACTGGTGAGCCAACTCATGTGCCGACAAAGATTCGCCAACATTTGCCATAAAAGAATTTGTTTGGTGTTCTTCGCCACCACCCCAGCTAAATTGAGTATGACCATATTTTTCTTTGATAAAAGGATATGCGCCAAATGTAAAATGAAACAATTGCATAGCATCCATAGCTGCTTGTGTGCCATTTTGAAAAGATTCAAGATTTTCTGGATAACAAAAGGTTTGCATCGGAAGAGCCACATCACCTAATTGAATGGTTCGGTTAAACTCTTCGTAATTAGTTACAGCCATACATATCAAATAACTGACAATAGGGTAACGGTGTTTCCAATGCGTGGTCAATGACAAACCATCAGAAGAAAGAATAGTGCTTTGCCTTAATCCGTTAGAAACCCCTTTATAAGCCTTGGGACAGGTAATGAAAACATCAATTGAATCAATTTTATCGTCAAGTGTATTTTTACATGGCCACCAATCTCTGGCACCATAAGGCTCACTCAAAGTCCACAATACAGGAACGCCCGAATGAGTAGATTTTGTAAATGAACCGAACCCGGTAACAACCGGCGATCCATGGTACTGTATGCTGACCGAATCAAAATAATGAGCGGGCATTTCAAAACCCATATCAACAATGACTGTATGATTCTTACGAGAAAAGGAAAGTGACGAGCCTTTACGCGTGACAGCATCTACAATCATATTATCTTTCAAATCAAAAACAACCTGATTAGCATTTGTTTTTGTAGTAAAATAAGTAGTCACTTTCCCTGAAATAGCCTGTATAGCAGGATCAACAAACCACTCACAGCGATGATAATTAATATCAATCAATTCTGAACCCGTTTTTTTATAATACTGCAGCATCTGCTTTTTTTCAGCTGCACGCATTTCATTTCGGGCTATATCATTAACCTGTTTGCATAAAATCTCCGTTGTTTGCGCTGATGAAAAAACAGGCATGAGAGTGATTGTAAAAACTAAGAGTATGTATCTATTCATTATTGGTGGACAAATGAGTATAAACTGTAAAATAGAGTATAAAAATAGCCAATAAAACCTAAGTAAATCCAAAATTAAAACACTAAAAACTATGTTGCAGAATAATTAAGTATTTTTGTTGCAATTCCATTTCTACAACTAATTGTTATGCGTCTAATCAGCATTTTAATCATATTTATTTTTCTTTTATCAACAACAGGTCAGGCGCAGCAAACACGCTCTGAACTTGAAAAGCGCAGGCAACAAATTGTGGAATCGCTGAAAGAAACTCAGGCACAGCTTGAAGCCACAAAAAAAGACAAAAAAGCCACAATGAGCCAGTTAAATGCTTTGCAGGCTAAATTAAACAGCAGAGAGAAACTGATTAATAACATTAATCAGGAAATGAATAATCTGGATAATGACATTAAAAACTCTTCAAATGAAGTACAGCATTTACGTGGGAACTTAAAAACGCAACAGGAGCGCTATGCACAATCAATAAGATATGCCTATGCCAATCGCAGCTCTTATAACACGCTGGCTTTTATATTTTCTGCCAAAGACTTCAATGATGCTTTACGCAGAATGAAGTACATGAAAAAATACAGGGAATTTCGTAAAAATCAGGTAGACGAAATAAAATCGACCCAAACAAAAATTGAACAAAAAATCAATGTACTCAGCACTGTAAAAAACCAGAAAGTTCAACTATTAACTGCCGAACAGCAACAAAAGCTGGTGCTTCAACAAGAAAGAACAGAGACCAGTAAAATTGTTGAAGAATTGAAAGGACGTGAAAAAGACCTGACAAATGAAATTGAGAATAAGAGAAAAGTAACTAAAAGACTGGATAATGCTATTGGTGAAGCAATCCGAAAGGAAATAGAAATTGCACGTAAAAAAGCCGAGGAAGAAGAACGTAAAAGAAGAATTGAGGAAGAGAGAAAAGCTGCGGCACTGGCTGCGGCAAAAGCTGCCACAAATAGCGGCACAGTATATGGCTCAGGTGCAAACAAAGTAACATTGGCCGGTAGTGCTAAATATGATGTACCGGTACCGACAAGCACCACAACAGCTGCCAAACCCGGCACCAGTGCCGGCACAAAACCAGCAACGACTAACAATCCCTACAACCCTGTAGCAGCAACAGTAAATCGAAACACAACACCTGCTAACAGAACAAAACCGAGTTATACTCCAAGTGTTACCCCTGAAGTTGCAGAATTATCAAAAGGATTTGAAACCAACAGAGGGAAACTACCCTGGCCAGTAGCCAGTGGCGTGGTTATAGACCAATTTGGCAAGCACAAGCATGCAGTAGCTACTAAAGTAGAAATCGATAATAATGGTATTGACATACAAACCAGCCAGGGAGCAAAAGCACGTGCTGTATTTGATGGCACCGTTACCAATGTTATCAGTATTGCCGGACTGGGGCAAACCATTATTCTGAATCACGGAAATTATTTCACAGTTTACTCAGGACTTAATGGTGTAAATGTTAAAAAAGGTGACGCTATTAATACAAAACAAATCATAGGTACAGTTGGAAACAATGAAGATGGCGTGGCGGTAATGAACTTTCAGGTATGGAAAGGTGCAAACAAGCTCAATCCATCCTTGTGGATAGCTCCTATGTAATTGCTCCTGCCTTTTAATTATCTTTGCACCTTCGCATACAAATTTATTCAATGACCGATAACAATCGTTACAACCTCAGGGGCGTTTCTGCTCAAAAAGAAGACGTGCATAAAGCGATAGCCAAGCTCGACAAAGGATTATATCCTAATGCTTTTTGCAAAATCTACCCGGATTATTGGGGCAATGACCCCGAGTACTGTAATATTATGCACGCTGATGGAGCTGGCACAAAATCGTCTCTGGCTTATCTCTATTGGCGTGAAACAGGTGACTTGAGTGTTTGGGAAGGTATCGCAATTGATTCTATAGTAATGAATATTGATGATATGTTATGCGTAGGAGCAACTGGTCCTTTCACCTATTCTTCTACCATTGGCCGTAATAAAAATCTCATTCCGGGAGAAGTCATTTCTGCCCTTATTAACGGCACTCAGTCTTATTTTGACCGTTTACAACAATATGGCATTGATGTACATTTGATGGGTGGAGAAACAGCCGATGTGGGTGATGTAGTGCGCACTGTAATAGTTGATGGCACAATGAGTTGCCGTATGCGCAGAGACCAATTGGTAACTACAGAAAAAATGGAGGCCGGAGATGTAATCGTTTCTTTAGCCAGTTATGGTCAGGCAACATACGAAGATACTTATAACAGTGGTATGGGCAGCAATGGCTTAACCAGCGCTCGCCATGAAATGCTGCGAAAAGAATATAAAACAAAATACCCCGAAAGTGTTGACCCTAATTTGCCGGACGAAGTAGTCTACAACGGCCATTATGGCCTGACTGATGCGACTGAAACACCATTGAATGTCGGGCAAATGATTTTGTCTCCTACCCGCACTTATGCTCCTGTTATTTTACAAATCCTGAAAAAACACTTTGATGCAATACATGGCATTGTGCATTGCAGCGGAGGAGGCCAAAGTAAGGTATTGCATTACGTGCCCAAGCCTTTGCGTATTGTAAAAAATAACTTACTGCCGATTCCTCCACTTTTCAGGATGATTCAGGAAGCGGCTGGTACCAGCTGGCAGGAAATGTATCAGGTGTTCAATATGGGACAAAGATTAGAAATCTATACTGACAAGGATACTGCAGAAAGTATAATTGCAATATCAAAAAGCTTCAATATTGATGCCCAAATATCGGGATATGTAACTACTTCAGAGCAAAAAGAAGTCATTATAGAATCTGAAAAAGGAACTTTCGAATATCGATAAACAAATACAATTCAATTTAGAAACCACTCAAAAAGAATCATTTTTGGGTGGTTTTTTTGTTATCAAAATTTGCGAATTGAAATGACTGCATCAACTTGCCAATAGCAGGATATTACCCATTGTCGTTTTCTCATCCTCATCAGAATCATTTTCATATCCTTCCAAAATTTGAAAACGATAGTTTTGATTAGAAGGCTGTAGCTATTTGTCTAAATCGGTTGTTGCAAATGGATTAAAGGAAAGAGTATGAAGGTTAGAATTATTAATAATGAAAGTCTGTGCCTCGAATAAGGATTTCAGGAATAACGAACAAAAACGGAGATTCTTATTCACAAAAAAACAAACTTTATGCTAAAATCTGCTTCACTGCAGAATAAGGACTAATCTTTCCAGTCACAATATCGGCTTCAATTCTGTGAATTTTTTCTTTCAAGCCGGGCCTGCTCAGCAAGAGAACTCTTAATTGCTCCTGAAGCAATCTCTGAAATGCAAATACATTCTGTTGTTGCCTTTTATGAGTAAAAAAACCACTGGTATCTTGATGTGTTTTGTATTTGTCTATCATTGCCCAAACTTCTTGAATACCAGTATTGTCATAAGAGGAACAGACTTTTACTTCCGGAATCCACCCTGAGATAGTTGCGGGTAAAAAATGTAAGGCACGGGCATACTCATTTCTGGCAGCTTTTGCTTTAGCAGTGTTTTCTCCATCAGCTTTGGTAATCACTACCCCATCTGCCAATTCCATTATCCCTCGTTTGATACCTTGCAATTCATCACCTGCACCAGCCAGCATCAACAGTAAAAAGAAATCACAAATATGGCTGACTTCGGTTTCACTTTGACCCACCCCCACTGTTTCTATTATTATGGTATCAAAACCTGCAGCTTCGCAAAGCAAAATGGTTTCGTAGGTTTTGTAAGTCACACCACCCAAACTGCCTGCTGCTGCAGAGGGTCGGATAAATGCATTTTTCTGAATAGCTAATTGTTCCATTCTGGTTTTATCACCCAATATACTACCCTTACTAATGCTGCTACTGGGGTCTATTGCCAATACAGCAAGCTTTTTTCCTTCTGAAAGCAGGTACATACCAAAGGATTCAATAAATGTACTTTTACCTACACCAGGCACACCAGTAATCCCTATCCTGATAGATTTGCCGGTATAGGGCAATATGGCATCTATCAGTTCTGATGCTAGCTTTTTATCCTGTTCACGCGTAGATTCTATCAAAGTAATGGCACGACTCAGTACTGCTATATTACCTTGTAGTAATCCGTTTTGGTATTGTTCCAGCGTAAACTTAACAGCCATGAGTTTTAATGCGTTTGAACGTCCTTTTTAAATTTTTTAATTTCATCAGCGTACTTCCTGTCTCCTAATTCTTCTACAACTTTTATCGCCATATCCAATTGCAGCAAAGCTACTTCCTTCTTTTGTTCCAGAGCATTCAAGGTAGCATTTTGTGTAAGTACGTCAACGTAATCTTTATTATTGAGACTGGGAGCTAATTGATATAATTGTGTGCGGACATTCAACGACTGTATAAAAAAAGGAAGTGCCTCGCTACGTTTTTTTAGCGCAATTTTTGCCCCACCCAATTTATATAAAACACCACACAACTCATTACCGGCCAACATCGGCAATCTTTTTTGCAATGGTTCAAGAACCTCTTTGGCTTTGCTCCATTGCTCTTGCGCAAGAAATATTTTCACATCTGTATTCATTAATTTTTGACCTAACAAATTAAGATTCCGTCCCATGTCATACTGATAGAAAGGGTAACCACTCAGTGATAATTGTTTGCGCCAATCAATAATTTTTCTTAGATTATTATCATAAGCTTCATTCTGATCAAAGTATTTCTGAACCTGAGCATAATCATCCCATGCAAGTACAAACAATGGCTGATAACGTTCAGGATATTGTTTTACTAATTGCTCATACTCAACAAATACTTTTTTAAATATTGTATCTGCTTCCCTATTGGCACCGGCAGTTCTATACACCAATGCCAAAAGATGTAAAGCTGCAGCATATTCAGATTGAACGTTCTCATTAACTAAAGACTTATAAATATCTGCACTGATTTTCGTGTTGCGAAAGGCATTATCTATATCAGATTTTCCTAATTGCAATCTTCCCAAACAACAGGCAATCTCTGCAGCGATTTTCTGTTGTTCATTGTCTTTTAGCACTCTGTAATCATTCCATTTTTGAGCTTCGAGCAATGTGCCAATAGCGGACTCTATTTCATTTTCTTCATGAAATCTCTGTGCTATATAAATTTTCTTCAGGACAAAAGCAAGGGTATCCTGCTCACTAAATGGTTCAAATTTATTCTTCCAGATATTTTCCATTGAGTCTCTGAGCTGTAGGGGTAGCAAAGCATTTGCCTTTTCTATTTGACCGGAGAAACGGTGCAAATCGACAAGACATTCCCGTTCTAACTTATTCAGGCCAGCTGCTTTCGTATTTAAAGAATGAATAGCGGAATTGGTTTTGCCATTCAATACAAGTGCCAGTGCATTTTTTATGTTTTTCCCTGGCCTCTGAACCTGCAATACGGTCCATTTTTCGGCAATCTGAGCAACTATTTGTTGTTGGCTTCGGTATTCTCTTTCGATATGAGCATAGTTCTTTAAAAAAACTGCTTCGGTTAACTTATTTTGACTCCTTTGTTTTGTCAGCTGATTTATTACAGAATCGAAATAATGAACCGATTGCTTAATTCCTTCATTATAAAATTGAGTTCTTTGTAGTGCATTTCGTTCATCAAATTGAGCATAACTACTTAGGTTGCATAAAATAAAGAAGAGGAAGAATAAATGTTTCATAAAGGCAATAGTATTTTGTTTTTCGGATAATAGGGATGAGCAAATATAAGACCATTCAGCCTTCGTTTTATTGCAAAAAAATACTGCTGAAAAGCTTCAGCAGTAAAATGTTTTTCACCAAAGATGTTTAGTTGACCAAATAAACCACATTGGTAACCCATTTTGTTGAATCCGATTCTGTGGCAGGACCAACGATATATTCTTCTAGTATCAGATTAAGCCTTCTTCCTTTTTCAAGGATGTATTGATTTAATACTTCATGGGCTTTTCCCAAATTACCATAGCCACCTTTGTACAAAATTGTGCAGGAAATACTTCTGGGCACATTTACCATGTCAACACCTTTGATAGGTTCAGTACCAGATACGGCAAACGCAGGTGCCATGTCGGTAGTCTGAGCCTTTTCGTCCCAAACATAATAAACAGTGGAAGCCGGTCCGGAAATTCTTCCAGCTGCAGCTTTTGATAAAGTACCAAATGCTTCAATAGAAAAACTTTGCATTTCAGTAAATGGAATTTTTTTACGTATACTGGCCAACAAGGTAGCTGGATATTCCTTCTCTTCCACATTCAATTTACTTAAAGCGACCTCCGGATGGGCTTCAGCATAATTCTTCAACAATTCCAATCCTTCTTCAAAATCATTCCCAATAATCTTTTCTATAAAATAATTAAGCGCATTCAAAGGAAAACCTCCATGGTTAACCATATGCCAGCTTACTTTAGTAGTCCCATTGCTTTGATCTTGTGCCAATAAATATCCTTCAGCCTTGCCTTCCCAAGGTTTGATAAAATGAAGATTATAATCCAATTGCTTGTAAGTGACATTAGTGCTTTTCATTTCACCTTCACCCATTTCATCTCCTACCCAACTATAACTACTACCCTTCTGACCATCTATACCAACATATGTCAACCTCATTGTAGGCTCTTTAGCTATCCAGGGGCTCCAATTTGGCCAATTTTTAAAAAATTGAATCTGATTAAAAACAGCTTGCTGTGGTGCTTTAATAATAATGCTGCGTTCGACTACCAAATCTTTCGGCTGAATAATTGCGGAACTAATAAAAACGATAATCAACAGCAAAATTGCTATCCCTAAAAATTGAAAAAGTCTTTTCATATTAAATATATTTTCTCCAAGATAATAATTGTTGGCAAAAAAAATAATTCATCCCTACAAAAAGTAAGAATGAATTATAGTAATCGTTTTAAAAAAAACCTTAATACTCGTCTTCGTTGAAAAAGAAATCTTCCTGAGTTGGGTAATCAGGCCAAATATCTTCTACCCCTTCATAAACCTCACCTTCATCGTCTAATTCCTGCAAATTCTCTACCACTTCCAAGGGCGCTCCTGAACGTATAGCATAGTCAATCAGCTCATCTTTGGTGGCTGGCCATGGGGCATCTTCTAAATGTGATGCTAATTCTAAAGTCCAAAACATATTAATTAATTTTTATTTTATTATTGAATTGACGCAAATGTAAGCGTTACAAGTTAAAAACAAATTTTTTTTTACCTTTTGGTAAAGAACTAGCCAGATAAATTTAAAATAATCAAATAAAAATCAACTTCTACAGTTTTGCATTACCAAAGGTTAATCGTATTTAGCTTAAAAAACCATCCAATATTGTATCAAAATTACTGTTCCAAAATGGTCAGAAAGTGACCAGTTTCATCAATTAAGCATCCCATATACGTACATTAAATATGATTGCAGTAAAGTATTTCTTATTTTTGGGTCTTGTTGTATTCAAAAGGTCTGGAAATAAGAAAAATAATGAGGTGTTTGTAATACAATAAGAAACCAAATAAAACGTTTTTAACAAAATTATTGAAACACATTTTATCGCCATTGACTCCATTTAAGATTCTAACTACACTTTTTATTTTCCTGTGCTTTTTGCTGCCCGGGCAGCTGGCTTTTGCACAACAGAGCAAAACTGATAGTGCCAAAATTGCCCGCCAAAGGTTGATTGACAGCAATAAACAGTTGCTTAAACAAAAAAATGATAGTATCGCTGCTACCCGCAAATACAAGGAAAGCAAAAGGTACAAGGACAGTGTCAGTGCAGTTCGAAATACTGCATTTAAAACACAAAAAGATACGAGACAAAGAAATCTAGACTCACTGAACGGGCTAAGAAAAAAAGCGCTTGACAGTTCTGTAAATGCTCGAAAAACGATTTCGGAGCAGACCCAACAAAGACAAAAATCCCGTGCTGATAGTTTAGCCAAAATACGAAAATACAAAGAAAGCAAAAGGTATCAGGATAGCGTTGCAAAAATCAGAAATGCAAGACTGGACAGTATGCGTAACAGCCGCACACTCTATTTTGATTCACTGAAATCAATTCGTCAAAAAAGCCTTGACTCTGCATTTGGCTACAGAAAAAAAATTACCGACTCCCTACGTGCCAAACAAAAAATACGCACAGACAGCCTAACCAAAATAAGAAAATACAAAGAAAGCAGGCGTTATAAGGATAGTGTTCAGGTAACACGCCAATCAAGATTAGATAGCATTAGAACTGTAAGGAAAACATACAGTGATAATATTATTTCAACCAGGAAAAAGACATTGGATAGTCTTACAAAATTGCGTAAGCAAAAATTGGACAGTCTTACCAAAGTACGCAAAATAAAAGCTGACAGCCTTCAGAATGCCCGCGATTTACGTGCAGACAGCCTTGCTAAGAAAAAAGAATTCAGAGAAAAGCAACTTAAAGCGGAGCAGAAGAAGAAGGAAGAGAAAATGAAAATGCAGTTTGAGCTCAAAATAAAAAAGAAGCACGAGGCATGGAGTAATGAAAAAATGTTGAAGAAAAAATGGACGTTTGTCCGTAGAGGTTTTCAAAACATGTTCACCAGATATAACTATTACTACAATGCTCGCCGGAAAATGGAAGAAGCTAATGGTAATATGCAGCGTCGGAAAAAAGACAATTTCGAGCAGTTAATTGATTTGTTCCCGTTTGACCCCAATAAAGATTCCACGGTATTTGCATCCGATATGGACACTATAATCCGCAAAGCATCTTTGGGTCTGCAAATCCACGATCCACGAACAAAATGGGCTGATGACCTATACCTTTTGATGGGCCAAGCCTATTACTTTAAGGGAGATTTTGAGCATGCAGATGCCAGTTTCAAGTATATTATTGGCATGAATAAAGCTCTGAAGCTAAAGAAAAAGAAGGCTTCTGATAATAACGAACAATTGGTTAAAAAAGAAAAAAGCAGATTAAGCAAACTACTTCAGCATCAACCAGCACATAATGATGCCATTCTATGGCTCACAAGAACCTATGCAGACAGCAAGAAGGAAGCTGAAGCAGAAGCAATATTGGATTTAATAGATGCGGGCACAGCACTTTCAAAGAATATGAAAGCAAAAATCGCCCTTGAAAGAGCAAACCTACATGTAAGGAGAGGTGAATATGCCTATGCGAGTAAACAATTAAGTTCTATTCTGAAATCAAAAGCTATTTCAAAATATACCAGACAAAGAGCCTCATTCCTGAATGGTCAGTTGCATTACCAGATAGGCCAATACGATAGTGCAGCAAATAGCTTTAAAAACAATCTAGCGCTGCATCCACCAATTGAAATGGATTTTTATGCTCATAAATATCAGGCTGATGCTGTGGCACAAGGTGGCGGAGATCAATCTAAGTCTATTTCAACTTTAAAACGTCTCTTAAAAGATGGAAAATATGCTCCCTATCACGAGCAGGTTTATTATTTACTGGGCAAATTGTCTGCAAACGATAGCAGAACAGAGGAGGCAATCGCTTTTTATACAAAAAGCTTACAACAAACTAAAACCACACCTAAGCAAAAGGCTATCACATTTGCTGCAATGGGTAATCTTCAATACAAAACCGGACAATACAATCTGGCAAAAAAATCGTTTGACAGCGCTTCATATTTTGCTAAAGGGATAAAGGACAATGCAGAGCTGGATTTGGCACTCAGACGCGGAAAATCATTAGATAAAATTGAAGAGCCCTACTATACCCTGCGCTATCAGGACAGTTTACTACGCCTGGCAGCTATGAGTGAAAAAGACCAAAAATCGGTTGTTAAAAAATATCTGAAATATTTAGAAAAACAAAAAGAGGACAGCCTTGCCAATGCGGAAGCTACAGCTAAATCAGGTTCTTTGGCTGGCGGAGCAGGTACAGGTGCAGGAACTAATAATTGGTATTTCAGCAGTACAGTAGCTGTTCAGCAGGGATTTAATGAATTCAAGCGCAAATGGGGTAACAGACCGCTTACAGATAACTGGAGAAGAGCTTCCGCATCGGCTTTTGGAGCAGATGCTCTTATTGGAGTAGACAATTCAGGAGAAAATGAGGGAGATGAAAATGAACTAAGTGAAGCTTCATTACTCGCCGCAATACCCAAAACCGAATCTCAACTGGCATCGGCCAATAAAAAACTTAAAAGAGCTTATATCAATCTTGGTCAGGCTTACATAAAAGACCTTGAAGAATTCAAAGAAGGACTGGCTATACTGGATTCTCTGGATAAAAAATTCCCGAATCATGAATATCCGGACGAAGTTTTGTCTATCAGGTATACCGCAGCATTACGTCAGGGAAAGCTAGAAGATGCAGAAGTTATCAGACAAAAATTACTTTCTACTTATCCTAATTCAAATTTCTCTATTGCATTGAGAACAGATGACTTAGAAGATACCACCAAGGCAAAAAACAACAGCTCTGAAAATGTCGCTTCATATTACGAAACAACCTATCAATTAACAAGTGAAAGAAAATATGAAGAAGTCATCCAAAGAGTAGCTATTGCCAAAAGAATTTATGGAGATGTTACTTACAACCGAAAATTCAGAATTCTTGAAGCGCAGTCCTATGCTGCAAACGGAAATTATAAAAAAGCTGACACACTGCTCAACTCTTATGTTAAAGAATTCCCTTCAGATTCTTTGCGTCCGTGGGTAGAAGCCATTACTAAATTTATAAATGAACAAAAAGCAGCAGATTCATTAGGAAAAGATTCAACCGCTACCATTAAAGATTCGACCGCTGCCAAAGCAGACACTGCTGCTGCAAATAAAGGCATACCGGATCAATATATCTATGCTTCAAAAGAACCTCATTATTGCATCTTTGTATTCGGAAAGCCTGATGAAAAAACTGCCGGATTCAAATCAGGATTACTTGACTACAGTAAAATGAAATTTAGTGGTATTGAATTAACAACAGAAATAGAAATGCTCAATG
The DNA here is from genome assembly GCA_040387755.1 of Bacteroidota bacterium. GTDB lineage: Bacteria > Bacteroidota > Bacteroidia > Chitinophagales > Chitinophagaceae > Rurimicrobium. The sequence goes on from JAZKDB010000002.1 coordinate 404,035, forward strand.
CCGAACAAAGCATGGTGATTGCCAAATCATTTGGGAATGCCGGGCAGGCCAAAATTTTCATCAATGCAGCAAAAAATGAAAAATTGTTGTTTCGCGAAATGCCGACAGGCTCCTATCAGTACTTTATTATTTCAGAGGCCAATTATTTAAAGTTGAAATCTGAAAAGAAACTGAGTAATTATTTAAACTTTTACCAAAAAAATTACAAATAGTACTGAATATATTTTCCCGGACGCAATAAAAATCCGGAATCCTTTACCTTTATCTCTCAATTGGGATTATACCATATCAGTTTTTGCAAAAAATGAATAGAGACAATTTCAATCCTAAGGCTGCATTGCTCAGTATTGGCGCACATATTGTGCTGCTTTTACTATGCCTTTTTATTGGATACACCCTCCCTGCCACTTCTGCACCTGCAGAGGAAATGGGTATGGAAGTAAATCTGGGAAGCAGTGACGATGGCAGTGGTGACGACCAACCTTTTTCTACCGACAATCCAGCCTATCAACCCGAGGAAATGCACAAGACTTCGGTTGACAATAATGATGCTGAGACACCATCTGACATGACTACGGATGACAATGATGCAGATGCTCCTGTGGTAAAAACCAATCCCAAACCCAACAAAACACAAACCACCAAAACAGATAATCAATCGAAGCCAATTGCTCAGCAAAAACCAAAAATTCTATTTCCTGCAAGTAATGGAAAAGGAGGCAATGCAGCTTCGATTAATCAGGCTGGAGGAAGTGAAGGTAATGGGAATGGGAATGGAGATAAAGGCGTTGCAGGTGGCACTCCGGGAGCAGCCAATTATTCTGGAATACCAGGAAATGGCACAGGAGGAATTGGTCACTCATTCAGCGACAGAACAATGGTGGCTAAACCCAAACCTGATGCAGAATTCAGAGAAGGAGGAAAAGTTGTGGTTCGTGTTACTGTAAATCGTGAGGGGCAGATTATCGCAAAAAGAGTAAAAAGTGCAGCCAATGCTGAATTGGGTAAAATTGCTTTAAGAAAAATCGAAGAAGTTCGTTTTAGTAAAAGTGAAACGGCACCACCCGAACAATTTGGAGACATTACTTTTGTATTCAAAACACGCGCCCACAAGTGAGTTTGCAAGTTCATCAACAATATCAGGACACCCTCGACTATTTGTATGCCCAATTACCTGTATTTTCTAAATATGGTAAGGGTGCAATTAAAGTAGGATTGGATAATATCAAATTGCTTTGCGAAGCTTTGGACAATCCTCAGAGCAAATTCAAAAGTATTCATATTGCCGGCACCAATGGCAAAGGCAGCACCAGCCACATGCTTGCAGCAATTCTGCAGGAGTCTGGTTATAAAACAGGCCTTTATACATCACCCCATCTAGTAAATTTTGGAGAGCGCATAAAAATCAATGGCCAGGAAATCGAGCAGCAATGGGTAATTGATTTTGTTGCGCAACACAAAGAATTGTTCAAGCAAATTGAACCTTCTTTTTTTGAAGTAACCGTTGCAATGGCATTTCAATATTTTGCCGAACAGGAATGTGATATTGCAGTGATTGAAACCGGATTAGGCGGGCGATTGGACAGCACTAACATTCTTACTCCCATACTTTCCATTATCACCAATATCAGTTTCGACCACATGGATGTGCTGGGAGAAACTTTGGTTGAAATAGCTGAAGAAAAAGCAGGCATCATCAAAAATGGCGTTCCATTTATCCTTGGAGAAAGACAAAAAGAAACGGAACAGGTTTTCTTTGAACATGCTATTCATAAACAATGCGCCAGCTTCTATGCCGATGCTCAATGGGCATTGGTAAAGATAAAGCAGGATGAAGCCTGTCAATACCTGAAGGCAGTGAAACTGGCGGCTCAAGAAATGTATGATTTACAAACAGACCTTTTGGGTTCCTATCAATTGCACAATATAAAAACAGTACTTACAGCAAGCGAAGTATTGTACAGCATGGGTTTTAAAACAGATTTACCCACCACTTTACACGCCATATCGAAAGTCAAAAAGCTCACCGGACTGCGTGGCCGTTGGGAAAAACTTCAGGAACAACCATTGATAATAGCAGATGTTGGCCATAATAAGGCGGGGGTAAAAGAAGTAATGAACCAATGGCAATTGGTGAAAGCTGCACAGAAGAACATTATCATCGGATTTGTGAAGGACAAAGACGTTCATGCCGCTTTAATGCAATTTCCAAGTGATACAACATTCTATTTCTGCAATGCACAAATCCCCAGAGCCATGCCAGCAAAGGAGCTTGAAGCTATTGCGCAGGAACTAAACCTAAAAGGAAATTCATATCCTACTGTTGCCGAAGCTGTAAAAGCCGCCAAAAATAACATGGGTGCAGATGATGCATTACTGATAACAGGTAGTTTTTTTGTAGTAGGAGAAGCCATGATTTTTTTGGAGGGAAGCAGCCATGACTAATTCAACTGTCTTTTTAATAACACCTCCATTTACGCAGCTGAATACGCCCTACCCTGCTACTGCCTATCTCAAAGGTTTTCTAAACACGCAAGATATCAATAGCGCCCAGGCAGATTTGGGAATTGAAGTGATTCTGCATTTGTTTTCCCGGAAAGGATTAAGTCATTTATTTGACAGCGTAGAAGCGCAGAATAAATCACATAATGCAAACATCAGCCGCATCCTCAAACTGCGACCATTATACCTCAAAACCATTGACACAGTCATTGAATTTCTCCAAAATAAAAACCCTACCCTGGCGCATTTGATATGCACCGGTAATTATCTACCCGAAGCTTCCCGCTTTGAGCAAATCAGTGATCTGGAATGGGCATTCGGCGCAATGGGTATTCAGGACAAAGCAAGGCATCTGGCAACTTTGTATCTGGAAGATTTATCCGACTTTATTATTGCCACTACTGATGCACATTTTGGATTCAGCAGATATGCCGAAAGACTGAGCAGAAGCGCGCATAGCTTTGATGAATTGTATGCTGAACTGCATAAAAGCGAAACCTTTATCGATGAGATAACACTTGAATTGCTGAGCGAAAAAATGAAGTCAGTGCAACCTGATTTAGTTGCTGTTTCTGCGCCATTTCCGGGCAATATGTACAGTGCTTTCCGTTGCGCACAGTGGATTAAAAAACATTATCCCCATACCAAAATCTGCCTTGGGGGCGGTTTTGCCAATACGGAATTGCGTTCGGTAAGCGATATACGGGTTTTTGAGTTTTTCGACTTTATTACACTCGATGACGGAGAAGCGCCCATTACCCAATTATTACAATTTATAGAAGGCAAGTTACCACAGGAATTATTGAAGAGAACATTGCTATGCGACGGACAAAAAGTAGTTTATTGCAACGGTTCTTTGATGCCCGATTTCAAACAAAAGGATGTCGGAACACCTGATTACTCAGGCTTACGCTTAAACGATTATTTGTCTGTTATCGAAATAGCCAATCCAATGCACCGTCTGTGGAGCGATGGTCGATGGAATAAACTCACCCTCGCACATGGCTGTTATTGGGGCAAATGTACTTTTTGTGATATTTCACTGGATTATATCCGCCATTACGAAGCGGCATCGGCAGAAATTCTCGTGAATAGAATTGAGGAATTAATTGCCCAAACGGGTAACAATGGTTTTCATTTTGTAGACGAAGCAGCTCCGCCGGCATTGATGCGTGAAGTGGCATTGGAAATTCTGCGTCGCGGTCTTTCTGTAGTATGGTGGACGAATATCCGATTTGAAAAAAGCTTTACCCACGACCTTTGTCAGTTGCTTGCAGCTTCCGGTTGTATTGCTGTTTCGGGTGGTTTGGAAGTGGCATCAGACAGGTTGTTGGAACTGATACAAAAAGGTGTAACAGTGACTCAAGTGGCTAAAGTGGCCGACAATTTTACAGAGGCGGGTATTATGGTACATGCTTATCTGATGTATGGTTTCCCGACACAAACGGCTCAAGAAACCATCGACTCGCTGGAGATTGTTCGTCAGTTATTTCAGAATAATATTCTGCAATCCGGCTTCTGGCACCAGTTTGCCATGACAGCACATAGTCCGGTAGGATTGATGCCTGAGCAGTTTAAAGTAAAAAAAGTAACAGAAGCAATCGGCACTTTTGCCAATAATGACATTGAACATATTGACCCAACAGGTGCAAGACACGAACTGTTTAGCGAAGGTCTGCGCAAATCTTTATTTAATTTTATGCACGGCATGTGCTTTGATTTTCCTTTGCAGGAATGGTTTGATTTCAAAGTACCCAAAACAAGCATTCATCCACGTCATATCGAGAAAGAACTGGCACAGTATGTTGAATTTGAGCCCAAAGCCAGCAGTAAAATAGTATGGATTGGTGCAGAACCTGAATTGAGATCCAACAGCAAAAAAGGACAAACAACAGCGTCCATCATGCTTCATTCTGGCCGTGAAGTGGTGAATATTGAGCTAAAGCAAAACATTGCCGAATGGCTGATGCTATGGCTGAATAAACTGAGCATCCAAAACAAAAAGCTAGAGCTCTTTGGCGAATTTCAAAGTGATTTTGAAGCAAACAATTTAGGTTCATTTGAAGCATTTTGGAATAGCGAAGAAATACAGGAGTTGAGGAGGATGGGTTTGTTGGTGTTGTAGAAGATCCGCTTCAACACCTCCTCTCAAAATTTAAAGCGCCACCCCATCCGGAGCAGCGCTTTTCTCATTATAATTGAATCGAAAAATTAAGACAAATCAAAACGATCGAGATTCATTACTTTGTTCCAGGTGGCTACAAAGTCATTAATAAACTTTGATTGACCATCGGCACAGGCATAGACTTCAGCAAGAGCACGAAGTTCAGAGTTGGAACCAAATATCAGATCAACTCTTGTCGCCATCCATTTTACTTCACCCGTTTTACGGTCGCGGCCTTCAAAAACATCATCAGAACCCGCCATACCTTTCCAGGTAGTACTCATATCCAACAAATTCACAAAGAAATCATTGGTCAGATTTTCAGGACGATGTGTAAATACACCCAATTGGGATTGATCATAATTGGCATTCAGTACACGCAAACCACCAACCAATACGGTCATTTCAGGCGCAGTCAAATTCAATAACTGTGCTTTGTCTACCAACATTTCTTCTGCCGAAACGCTGTATTTCTTTTTGAGATAATTGCGGAATCCATCTGCTGTTGGTTCCAACACTGCAAAGGATTCAATATCTGTTTGTTCCTGGCTGGCATCCGCTCGGCCAGGTGTAAAAGGAACAGTAATAGAATGACCTGCATTTTTTGCAGCGGCTTCAATAGCAGCACATCCCCCCAACACAATCAAATCGGCCATTGAAACTGATTTGCCATTGTTGGCTGCATTAAATTCAGATTGAATTGCTTCTATCGCTTTCAACACTTTGCTTAAACGCAATGGATTGTTGGCTTCCCAGTTGTTTTGTGGTGCCAGACGAATGCGTGCTCCATTGGCTCCTCCACGCTTGTCCGAACCACGGAAAGTGGAAGCCGATGCCCAGGCGGTAGCCACCAATTCCGCAACAGAAAGTCCGGAAGCCATAATTTTCGCCTTCAGATTGCTGATGTCCTGCGCGTCGATTAACTGATGAGCAAAAGCAGGAATTGGGTCTTGCCAGATTAATTCTTCTTTCGGCACTTCAGGACCAAGATAACGAACAATCGGCCCCATATCACGATGGGTCAACTTGAACCAGGCTCGGGCAAATGCATCATTAAATTCAGCAGGATTTTCAAGGAACCTTCTGGATATTTTTTCATAAACCGGATCTAAACGCAAAGAAAGGTCTGTAGTCAACATCGTTGGTGCATGACGCTTGTTGGGGTCGTGTGCATCGGGCACCAAATCTGCTCCGGCACCGTCTTTCGGGCGCCATTGATGTGCTCCGGCAGGACTTTTAAATAATTCCCATTCAAAACCAAACAGGTTCTCAAAAAAGTTATTGCTCCAGGTGGTGGGTGTTTTTGTCCAGATACCTTCCAATCCACTGGTGATGGTATTTCCAGCATTTCCACTACCTAAAGTGTTTTTCCATCCCAGGCTTTGCTCTTCAATACCTGCTGCTGCTGGTTCGGGGCCTACATATTTATTAGGATCTCCGGCGCCATGGGTTTTACCCAAAGTATGCCCACCGGCTATCAAAGCCACAGTTTCTTCATCATTCATAGCCATTCGGGCAAAAGTCTCGCGGATATCGCGGGCAGCTGCGATTGGGTCAGGATTGCCATTAGGTCCTTCCGGATTTACATATATCAAACCCATTTGTACTGCAGCCAGAGGATTTTCAAGTTCACGGTCTCCGCTATATCTTTTATCATCCAGCCATTTTCCTTCCGAACCCCAGTAAATATCCTGTTCTGGTTCCCATACATCTTCACGACCACCACCAAAACCGAAAGTCTTGAATCCTGCAGATTCCAATGCACAATTACCTGCCAACACCATCAAATCGGCCCAGGATATTTTCTTGCCATATTTTTGTTTAATTGGCCAAAGCAACAATCGTGCCTTATCGAGATTACCATTATCCGGCCAACTATTTAATGGAGCAAAACGTTGAGTACCACTTCCTGCGCCACCACGTCCATCAGCAATCCGATAAGTACCAGCACTGTGCCATGCCATACGAATAAAGAAGGGACCATAATGTCCAAAATCTGCCGGCCACCAATCTTGCGAATGAGTCATCACATCATTGATGTCTGCTTTCAATGCATTTAAATCAAGAGAATTAAATTCTTTAGCATAATCAAAGGATTCATCCATCGGGTTAGATAAAGATGAATTTTGGCGAAGGATATTTAATTTAAGCTGATTAGGCCACCAATCACGATTGGAGGTACCATTACCCGCAACCGGGGCTGAACTATGACCAGAGAAAGGACATTTTGCCCCAGCTTCGTTTACGTTGTAAACATTATTCGAATCCATTTGTTTTTCCATATTCGATATTTTATTGAAAATAATAATTTTTACTCTTTAAAGAACTGATGCAACAAAGCTAAATAATAAGCGTCGATAACAAAAGCCTGCCGATGCTCCGGGCCGGAGCCAAGCCTTAAATTCAAATAAAATATTTAACTAATACAAATGAATTAAAAGATTGGAATCACCAAGTTGAAATGTAATATCGGCTACAGAAGATGAATACAATCAGAAAGCCTGAAAGCTTTTATTAGCAATACTTTGAAAAACAGAAGACACTTTTCTGTTTTCTGTTTTTTATAAGAAAAACCAAATTAATCGACAAAACAGCATTGACATTCCTGAAGACAAAATGAATTTTATTTTAGGAATTTGCTATAAAGGGATTAGAAAATGCTATAAACTTCAGCAAGAAATCAGTGAAAAAAAGGAAGAATTTCAGGTCAAAATTCAATCAAAGAAACAATCACTCGGCAAACGCCAAGAGATAACGCTTAGATAGCCCGCTCGAAAAATCAATCATTCATTGCTGTTCTTTTGTGCAACTTTCTAGCAATAAATTTGATAACATAATAGACCAAAATTACTGTCAATGGAATTAATAAAAATCCCAGCCAGCTTGCTCCTCCTCTCATAACTGTGTGTTTTATTATGCAATTTAATAAATATAATTATTAATTTATCATTATATCCGAAAGTAGTCGGTTGGAAAAAGCGATATAAAGTATATTTGAGCCCTTACAAGACAATGTTCTTTAGAGCATCAACTTTGTAAAACTGTAAAAAATGACCGAATCTAAAGAAACGATACAAGGCTTGGACGAAGATGCTGTGCAATCTTCCAGAGAAAAACATGGGGCTAACAAAATAGAATTTAAAAAAGAACACCCCATCGCAGACTCTATTAAGAGTATTATCAAAGAACCAATGGTATTGCTGTTATTATTGGCTTCTGTGATTTATTTCATCAGCGGTGATATAGGAGATGCGGTATTTTTGGCAATATCTATTGTGTTGGTGGCCACAATTTCACTTTTTCAGGATTCTCGCAGCAGAAAAGCATTGGAAAAACTGAAGAGCTTTACTCAGGAACAGTCTAAAGTAATAAGAAATGGAATAAAAATAGCTTTACCCAGCACCGAATTGGTCATAGGCGATTGTATAATTGTAGAAGAAGGCAGTCTGATAGCGGCAGATGCTGTCATTCTCCAATCCAACGATTTTTCTGTCAATGAATCTATCCTCACCGGTGAATCTTTAGCTGTTTTTAAAGATGCTCAATCCGAAAATAATAAAATCTACAGTGGCACCAGTGTGGCCAGCGGTCAGGCAATTGCCAGGGTTATTTCTATAGGAAATAATACAGAACTGAGTAAAATTGGTAAAAGCATAGAAGCTATCGAAGATGAAAAAACACCTTTAGAATTACAAATTGAACATTTTGTAAAAATAATGGTGATACTAGGGGCTATTGTATTCGCAATTGTATGGGCAATTAACTACAGTTTGTCCCGAAATGTACTGGATAGCCTACTCAAAGCATTGACACTAGCCATGAGTATTCTTCCCGAAGAAATTCCGGTGGCATTTACCACTTTCATGGCTCTGGGAGCCTGGCGCTTAATGAAAATGGGTATTGTGGTAAAGCAGATGAAAACAGTAGAAACTCTTGGTAGTGCAACTGTTATCTGTACTGACAAAACGGGCACCTTAACAGAGAACAAAATGAGTCTTGCTCAATTGTATGTTTTGAGTGAAAATAAAATCACCGTACCCAATAAGGCACTCAATGAAGTACAAAAAGAATTAATTTCTCTAGCCATGTGGAGCAGCGAACCCATTCCCTTTGACCCGATGGAGATTGCTCTGCACCTTTCTTACCTTGAAAATGCGGATGTGGATTTGCGTTCTGAATACAAAATGATTTTTGAATACCCATTAGATGGTAAACCTCCGATGATGACCCACATTTATGAACATAAAAACGGGAATCGGATTATTGCAGCAAAAGGTGCTCCGGAAGCTTTAATGGCAGTCAGTGAATTGAGCAATCAGGAAAAAGAGCATCTTTTATCGGCAATAAAGAAACTTGCTGATCAAGGCTATCGATTACTGGCGGTTGCTGAAGCAATTTTCCGTGGAGATGATTTTCCAAAAACACAACAGGAATTCAAATTTAATTTTTTGGGAATTGTAGCTTTTTCTGACCCTCCCAAACACAACATAGAAACAGTATTACAGTCCTTCTATAATGCAGGAATAAAGGTAAAAATCATTACCGGAGATAATCCTGTAACAACAATGGCAATTGCCCGTCAGGTAGGTTTCGAAGGTGCCGAAAAAGCAATAAGCGGAGACGAATTAATGGCACTGAATGATGACGAACTAAAGGTAAAAGTTAACGAAATAAATGTGTTTACCCGAATGTTTCCTGAAGCTAAATTGCGCATCATCAATGCCCTTAAGGCCAATAACGAAATAGTAGCAATGACAGGTGATGGTGTAAATGACGGCCCTGCATTAAAAGCTGCTCACATTGGCATAGCCATGGGCAAAAGAGGTTCTGAAATTGCCAAACAGGCAGCATCACTTGTACTTACAGAAGATGATTTGTCAAAAATGGTAGATGCTGTCGCTATGGGCAGAAGGATTTACACCAACCTCAAAAAAGCAATTCGATACGTAATATCCATTCATATTCCTATCATTCTTACAGTGTTTATTCCATTGGCATTGGGCTGGATATACCCCAATATCTTTACTCCTGTGCATGTAATTTTTCTGGAATTAATAATGGGGCCTACTTGCTCTATCATTTACGAGAACGAGCCAATGGAAGAAAACACAATGAATAACAGCCCCAGACCATTTAGCAGCACATTCTTTAGCTGGTCAGAATTATATACCAGTATTATTCAGGGTTTGGCTATTACTGCAGGCACATTAATCATTTATCAATATTCAACTGCGCAGGGATGGGATGAAGCAACTACGCGCACGATGGTTTTTACAGTAATGATTGCAGCCAACATTATGCTTACACTGGTTAATCGTTCATTTTACTACTCGGTCTTTACTACCCTCTTCTACAAAAACAATCTGGTGGTATTGATTCTTTCTGTAACGATTCTGCTGACAATTGCTTTAATTTACATCCCTGTACCTGCAGCATTCTTTGGTTTCAAAGCGCTGGATTTACAAGCAATATCACTGAGTATCTTCGTTGGTTTAACAAGTGTATTGTGGTATGAGATTATCAAGTGGATAAAGCGTATCCGTAAAATAAAAGATCAATAGAGAATGTCCTTAAAATTTTGTTAGTTAATTGTATTAGCCCATCAATATGCTTTTCTTTGAACGAACACCAAACAATTGAATCAATATGATAAAATTTTGGAAGCAAATCATTTTAAAAAAGATATTACGTATCAATACTATTGGTCTTGCTAATGATGGTGTATACTCCCAATATCAGTTTGCCAAGAAATATCGTGCTCTAAAAATCTTTGCACGACGAGGATTGAAGGATAGCTTATTGATATTATTTGGGATATTTTCTGCGGCTTTTGGATTGAAAGGTTTTTTGTTGACCAATCATTTTATTGATGGAGGTGCTACCGGAATATCACTGCTTATTACAGCCCTGACTAAAATTCCGCTATACATACCCATTATCCTCATCAATATACCATTTATATTGCTGGGATATCGAATTTTAGGCAAAACCTTTGCCATTAAAACAGCCATTGCCATTAGCGGGTTGTCTATTGTATTGGCTTCTGTTACCTTTCCGAATGTTACTGACGACAATCTATTGGTAGCCGTTTTTGGTGGATTCTTTCTGGGCACAGGGATAGGATTAGCCGTAAGAGGCGGTGCTGTGATTGATGGAACAGAAGTACTGGCCATCTACCTCAGCCGAAAATTTGGCACTACTCTTGGAGATATTATTATCATTATTAACGTATTAATTTTCTCTACGGCAGCTTATTTTCTTTCAGTAGAAATTGCCTTATATTCTATGATCACTTATCTCTCAGCTTCAAAAACACTAGATTTTATTGTAGAGGGCATCGAAGAGTACATTGGGGTAACTATCGTTTCTCCGCATTGCTCAGCTATCAGAAAAATGATTATTGAAAAAATGGGACGCGGGGTAACAGTCTATAGCGGCAAACAAGGATACGGTAAAAAAGGAGAAGCCAAAGAGACTGATATTATCTATACCGTCATTACCCGCCTCGAATTAAACAAACTGAATACAGAGATTGAGTTGATTGACCAAAATGCTTTTGTAGTAATGAGTAGTGTAAAAGACACTAAAGGGGGCATGATTAAGAAAAGGCCTCTTCAGCATTAATTGAATTTATCAATCTAAAATATTTATCTACCTTTGGTTTCTTGAAAAGATTCATTGCCATATCGCTTTTGTCTATTTACTTGTTTTCAACAACTGAGTTGCATCAGTTGTTGAAGTTGCCTTTCTTGGCAGAGCATTTTATGGAACATAAGGAGCAAAACAGTCAGATTACTTTTTGGCAGTTTTTGTACAGTCATTATGCATTGGGTGATGTTCAGGATGCCGACTACGAGAAAGACAGAAAATTACCTTTCAAATCTCATGATTGTTGTAACAGTATGAATGTGGTGGCTTTTATTGCTCAACCTGTTGCAAATATTTTTTTACAAATAAGACCGGAGTATCGCGAGGCATTATCATTTGCCATCATCAGCGATACATTCTTTAACGACTCTTTTCTGTCTAATATCTGGCAACCGCCAAGACTTAATTAATTATAATTGGAATTTAACTTTTCGGATTGATGCAAAGCTGCTCAAATTGCTTTTGCGGCAAACTGTATTTTTTCAAAAAACAATTAATTAATCCCGACATAATATGTTGAATAATATTATTGGGTTTTCCATACGGAACAAACTCATTATTGGCCTTTTCGTGCTTGCACTAATTGGCTATGGTATATACGAAACCACAAGATTACCTATCGATGCTGTACCCGACATTACAAATAATCAGGTACAGGTGATTACCGTAGCCCCATCCTTTGGTGCTACAGATATTGAACGCCTGGTTACCTTCCCGATAGAACAGGCAAACAGCAATATCAGTGGAATGAAAGAAATCCGCAGCTTTTCGCGATTCGGCCTTTCATTAGTCACTATTGTCTTTGACGACGAAACAGATATCTATTGGGCCAGACAACAAGTTGCGGAGCGTCTGCAAAAAGTGCAAAATGAAATTCCCAAAGGAATAGGGCAACCGGAACTGGGGCCTATTACCACAGGGCTGGGTGAAATATACCAGTATGTATTAAGACCAAAAAATGGCTATGAAGGCAAATATGATGAAACACAATTGCGTACTATTCAGGATTGGATTGTTCGCCGCCAACTATTAGGAGTGGAGGGAGTAGCCGAGGTGAGTAGTATGGGAGGGAAATTGAAACAATATGAAATTTCTGTCCATCCCAACAAACTTCAATCCTACAATGTAACCATCAATGATGTTTTTGCAGCACTTGAAAAAAACAATCAAAATACCGGTGGTGCCTATATCGAAAGAGGACCAACAGTTCTTTTTATACGGAGTGAAGGCTTGATTGGCAATACTGATGATATTAATCAGATTGTCATCAAATCAACATCAAATGGAACTCCAATTTTCATTAAGGATGTAGCTGATGTAAACATCGGTTTTGCCACACGCTATGGGGCAATGACATTCAACAACAAGGGAGAAGTAGCAGGAGCAGTTGTGATGATGCTGAAAGGTGCTAATAGTAGCAAGGTAATTAAAAATGTAAAGGAACGAATTGAGCAAATTCAGAAAACATTACCCGAAGGTGTTGTCATTGAGCCCTTCCTTGACCGGACAAAAATGGTCAACAATGCTATTGGTACAGTAGAGAAAAACCTTGCAGAAGGAGCATTGATTGTTGTCTTTATACTGGTACTGTTTTTGGGTAATTTTCGTGCAGGCTTACTGGTAGCTTCGGTCATTCCGCTTGCCATGTTATTTGCCATTATTCTGATGAACACCTTTGGCATCAGTGGCAATTTAATGAGTTTGGGTGCACTTGATTTTGGCTTGATTGTAGATGGAGCTGTAATAATCGTGGAGGCTGTAATGCATGGTTTGTCGCACAATAAAAAGCTGATGCTACAACCGGAGCTTGACCAAAAAAGCATGGACGAACAAGTAAGGAGTTCGAGCGGCAAAATGATGAATAGTGCTGTATTTGGGCAAATTATCATCTTAATCGTGTATTTGCCCATATTTACGCTTCAGGGTATAGAAGGTAAAATGTTTAAACCAATGGCACAAACCGTTGCCTTTGCTTTACTGGGAGCGTTTGTGCTATCCATTACCTATATTCCGATGATGAGTGCACTGGTGCTCAGTAAAAAGAGAAAATCAGGCCCTAACTTCTCGGACAAAGCAATGAAGAGAGTTGAAGAGGTTTACCAAAATGCGCTTGTAAAGGTATTAGGTTATCCAAAAACAGTTTTAACTGCGGTTAGCACACTATTTGTCTTATCCATTATTACCCTATCGTTTCTGGGAGGTGAATTTATTCCTGCACTTGAAGAAGGTGACTTTGCTATCGAAACAAGAGTATTAACAGGAAGCAATCTTAATACCTCTATTAAAGCCTGTCAGGATGCAGCATATATCCTCAAAAACCGTTTCCCAGAGGTAGAGAAGGTAGTATCAAAAATAGGAAGTGGCGAAGTACCTACTGACCCAATGCCTATGGAAGCAAGTGATTTAATGGTCATTCTGAAAGACAAAAGCGAATGGACCTCCGCAGCAACATTTGATGAATTATCAGAGAAAATGAGCGAAGCATTGAAAGATGTGCCGGGAGTAACTTTTGGTTTCCAATTTCCGGTTCAGATGCGATTTAATGAACTGATGACCGGTGCCAGACAGGATGTGGTGTGTAAAATATTTGGTGAAAATCTGGATACACTTGCCAGATATGCCAGCCAATTGGGTAAAATTGTCAGTACCGTAAAAGGGAGTCAGGATTTATTTATTGAGCCTATAACAGGAATGCCACAGATTATTGTCTCTTACAACAGAGCTGCTATTGCGCAGTACAATATGAATATCGAAGATATAAACAAAGTACTCAACACCGCATTTGCAGGACAGTCAAGTGGACTGGTTTTTGAAGGTGAAAAAAGATTCGATTTGGTGGTTAGGTTACAAAACAACCAAAGAAAAAATCTGGAAGACGTGCAGAATTTGCTTATCCCAGGACCTCAGGGAACACAAATACCACTTTATCAGTTGGCGGATGTATCCATAAAAGACGGCCCCAATCAAATCCAGAGAGAAGATGCCAAAAGGCGTATTGTAGTTGGATTCAACATTCATGGAAGAGACGTACAAAGTATCGTTAATGAATTGCAGCAAAAAACGAATCAAAAAATCAAATTACCTGCCGGATATTACATCACTTATGGTGGTGCTTTCGAAAATCTGAATGAAGCGAAAAAGCGATTAATGATTGCGGTACCAATTTCGCTTTTCCTCATATTCCTTTTGCTCTTTTTTGCTTTTAAATCTATAAAACAAGGATTAATAATCTATACTGCAATTCCATTATCGGCTACAGGAGGTATCTTCTTTCTGGCCATGCGGGGCATGCCCTTTAGCATCAGTGCAGGTATCGGTTTTATTGCGCTATTTGGCGTTTCGGTTCTGAACGGACTTGTACTCATTGCAGAATTTAACCGTCTGAGGAAAGATGGCATAAATGACTTGAAGGAAATCGTTATTACCGGAACAAAACTAAGATTAAGACCAGTTTTGATGACAGCATTTGTTGCATCGCTGGGCTTTCTGCCCATGGCATTAAGTAAAGGTGCAGGTGCAGAAGTTCAGAGGCCGCTGGCCACTGTAGTCATCGGAGGTTTGATGATTGCTACCTTCTTAACACTATTTGTGCTGCCTATACTCTACATCATTTTTGATAAAATCGAACCAAAGGTTATGAAAATTAAAAAACTGAATACCGTCATCCTTTGTCTGATATTTTCAGGGATTGCAACTATAACAAAAGCTCAAAACGCCATTACTCTGGAGGCAGCAATTGATACAGCACTAAAAAACAATTTGAATATTAAAAGTGAAGAATTAAAAGTTGCCTATCAAAAGCAATTAATCCGAACTTCAGTAAACATTGCACCAACAAACATAGCGGGTGAATTTGGCCAACTGAACAGTAGTTATAGTGATAACAGATTAGCCATGACTCAAAACCTAAGTTTCCCGACTGTATATGTCAGACAAAGAAATCTTCAAAAAGATGATTGGAAATCAAGTATTCTCCATAGCAGTTTAAAAAAAGCTGAGCTCAAAAAACTGGTGAATGAAACTTTCTTTACAATCCTCTGTCTACAAGAAAAAGAAACACTTCTGACAAAAAATGATAGTCTTTATGCAGAATTCGCCCGTAAAGCTCAATTAAGATTCAACAAGGGAGAAAGTAATATACTTGAAAAAGCTACTGCTGAAACCCAAAGAGGAAACATCAAAATGCAATTACAGCAACTGAAACAGGAAATAGAACTGATGTTGTTGCAACTTCAGTTGTTGCTTAATAGCAATAACAGATATATCCCTGTGTCTACGGAACTGAAATTTAATGGCACAGAATCGGCTATAAATACAACCGAACATCCAAGCTTGAAATTAGCTGAGCAAAAAATGGAGCAAAGTAAAACCCATACTCGATTGGAAAAAGCAAAACTTCTGCCGGATATAACCATGGGCTATTACAACATGTCTATGATCGGTAATGGCGCTGATAATATTCTATACAAAAGCAATACCCGATTCCAATCTGCACAGATAGGTCTGGCTATTCCGCTTTTGGGTGGCACTCAAAATGCAAAAATAAAAGCAGCCAAAATCAATCAGGGAATTGAAGAGCAAAATTATTTACAGGTAAAACAAAATCTGGAATATGAACGATCGTCGGCGGAATTCAGATACAAAAGCAATCTTGAAAACGTTGCGTATTTAGAGCAAAACAGTATTCCTAATATCAGATTAATCTATGATGCAGCTTCCAAACAATTCATCAATGGCGAAATCAATTATCTGGATTGGGTTATCCTTACCAATCAGGCCATCAGTATCGAAAACAGCTATATCGACGCTATAAGAGCACTCAATGAAAGTGCTATTCAAATTCAATTTCTCAATCAAAAATAATTACCAAGATGAGCAAAATCCTCTATATTATAATTACGGTTACACTGTTAAGTTCATGTACTTCAAATGTAAAAAAGGAAGACAGTGCAAAACCAAACCCGGCAAATGAAAGCATTATCAGATTGAGCGATGCTCAACTGAAAGCAGCCGGCATTCAATTGGGAGCAATAGAAGAAAAATCCATTGCTACAATAATTAAAGTGAATGGAAAAATTGACGTTCCACCTCAAAATATGGTTTCGGTAAGTATGCCTCTTGGTGGCTACCTGAAAAGCACCAAACTATTGCCGGGAATGCATATCAACAAAGGAGAAGTGATAGCTTCGATGGAAGACCAACAATACATTCAATTGCAGCAGGAATACCTGACTATAAAATCAAAATTGCTATATACCGAAATGGAGTTTGAAAGACAGAAAGAGTTAAACCAAAGCAAGGCGAGCAGCGACAAAGTATTTCAACAGATACAAATGGAATACACCAATCAGAAAATCGCATTGAAAGCTTTATCAGAAAAACTTCGCTTAATCAATATAAATCCCAATAGCATTACTGAAGACAACATTTCAAAAAGCGTCAACATCTATGCACCTATTAATGGATTTGTATCTAAGGTAAATGTCAATATTGGCAAATATGTAAACCCGGCAGATGTACTTTTTGAACTGGTCAACCCAAGCGATATACATCTAAATCTGATGGTTTTTGAAAAAGACCTGAATCAATTATCGATTGGTCAAAAACTGATTGCCTATACCAATAACAAACCCGAATTGAAACATCCCTGCGAAATAATTCTGATTAGCAAAGACATCAGTGCTGAACACTACGCAGAAGTGCATTGCCATTTCGAAGATTATGACAAAACGCTTTTACCCGGAATGTACATGAATGCTGAGATTGAGACAAAAAGCGATAAAACTTTGGCCTTACCAGAAAATGCAATCGTCAATTATGAAGGGAAGCATTACATTTTTACAGAAACAGGCAAAAGTCAATTTGAGATGATTGAAGTAATACCCGGACTTAAAGAAAACGGATTTGTAGAAATCAGGAATGGCAGTGAATTTTCTAATAAAAAAATAGTAATTCAAGGTGCTTATACTTTACTGATGTCTCTGAAAAACAAATCTGAAGAAGAGTAAACCGAGGGGAAATTCAATATTCGTCGTCAAAAAAGTCCAAAATAATCTCTTTGCTTTAAACAGAGTGGTTATCTTGGACTTTATCATTTGTATTTTGACCGTGTTTAAAATGTATCCACTTAAGCTTTTTATTTTCCTGCTGCTTCTTTGTTCAAATTCCTTTGCACAAGTTACCCAGCTTCAATTCAAAGCTAAATTCGGGTCTGAGGATTTAATAGTTGGAGAACATAGTTTCAAAAGCGCAGAAGGAGAAGAAATTCAAATATCCGGGCTAAAGTTTTACTGTAGCAATATCCGTTTTTGGCAGGACGAAACAATTATTTGGGAGGAAGGAAATAGTTTTCATTTGGTTGATTGTTCTACTTTAACGACTAGCATTATTAGCTTTGGGCAAAAAATCAACGCAACATTCAACAGAGTAAGTTTCGATTTAGGGATTGATAGTATCACTAATACATCCGGTGCAATGGGTGGAGACTTAGACCCCACTAAAGGAATGTACTGGACCTGGCAAAGTGGATATATTAATTTCAAACTGGAAGGCAAACATCCCCTTTGCACAGCAGTCAGTAAAGAATTTCAATTTCATCTGGGTGGATATCAATATCCTTATCAATCTTTACAGACGGTAAATCTAAAAGTAAAAAAACAAAATAGTATAATCATCTACCTTAATATTGAGGAAGTCCTCAAACACATTGACTGGATAAAAAAAAGCAGCATTATGTCACCATGTGCAGAAAGTGTACTACTGGCTCAAAAAGTGGCACAGGCATTTAGTACAACATTGACGAGATGAAAAAAATAGCTACACTATCCTGCATTGTATTTCTGATTATTTCTGCCTTTAGTGCGGACAAAACGAGTTGGGGACTAAGCCCTAAAGGCTGGCCGGCACCCAATTATGATTTTACAAAAAACCCTCCGGATGAACACAAAATACAATTGGGCAGAGCGCTTTTCTATGACCCCATCCTCTCCCGTAACAATACCATTTCCTGCGCCAGTTGTCATTCTCAATACACTGCATTTGCGCATGTTGATCATGCATTGAGCCATGGAATTGAGGATAGAATTGGTAAAAGAAATGCACCATCGCTTATAAATCTGGCATGGAATAAGAGCTTTATGTGGGATGGCGCTATCAACCATCTGGATATGCAGTCTTTGGCCCCAATTAATCATCCTGACGAAATGGATGAAAAAACAGAACATCTGATTCAAAAGCTTCAAAATAGCAAACTCTACCCCAGCCTTTTCTACCTGGCCTACAAAGACAGCATTATTACAGGAGAACATATGCTAAAAGCAATTGCACAGTTCATGCTTAGCCTTGTAAGCTGTAATGCCAAATATGACAGCGTGATGAGAAAACAGGCAAGCTTCAGCATACAGGAAGCTAAGGGATATGTATTATTCAGGAAACATTGCAGTAACTGCCACAGCGAACCTCTCTTTACCAATTCAGCCATTGAAAACAATGGTCTTAAGGTTGATACTTTTTTGAAAGATTATGGAAGAGTAATGATATCGCAAAATCCAGCTGATTCGTTCAAATTCAAAGTTCCAAGCCTTCGTAATATTGAATTTTCATACCCGTATATGCATGACGGTCGTTTCAAGAGTTTGTCTAAAGTTATGGATCATTACACCGGCGGAATAGTCATGAATAAAAATCTCTCCCCGAAACTACAAGCCCCGATCAAGTTAAACTCAAATGAAAAAGTAGACATCATAGCTTTTTTACTTACACTCACCGACAAATCATTTCTCTTTGACCCACAATATAGTTTCCCGAAAAAAAATTTGTTAACTCCCGCGAAGGAATAATCAGAAAACAGCGTCTAAACTCATCAAAGCACATAAAATCAAAGCAATGAAAGGAAAACTCATACTATCGTTACTGCTGGCAAGCAGCCTTGCAAGCAATGCACAAACAAATCCAGCAATAACCGCCTGGCTCCAAAACAAAAGCGGCATTATGGGCAGACATTATGTAGCCGGCAACTCTACCCCTTTTACAGATGCTGATTCTGCCAATGTGCAAACGGTTCTATACTCAGCCAATTGGTCTTATATCCGCACCAAAGGAATACCCTCTTACATAACAGGTCCTTTTCTTGATGGAAATCCTTCATTGGCCTCCAATCAAAATGCGATTTTCAAATTTCCATTGAACCCAACAAAAAACACAGGAACTCCCACTCCTACAAATGGAGGCAATATTGGGGTGTTTATTAATGGCGTAGCATTGTTTGATTACAGAGATGGTGTTTCCTGGAAAAACTCAACAGGTACCTTGTGCGGAGGCCCTATTATGCCTGCCTGTATGGGAGATAATGTATGGAACAGAGATGCGGTACTGGCAGAACGAAGCGGCTTTGATTGTTCTAAAGGACATCCTGCAATGGGTAATTATCATCATCACCAAAATCCGAGTGCTTACAAACTGGATCTAACTGTCATTTCAACAGTTTGTAATCTTTATGATGCTGATGGTCTTTATGTAATAGATGATACCAAACATTCTCCACTGATTGGCTTTGCCTATGATGGATTTCCAATCTATGGTGCTTATGGTTATAAGAATACTGACGGCACCGGAGGAATAGTGAGAATGCAATCCAGCTACAAGCTAAGAAGTATTACAGTGCGCACTCATTATGCTGATGGTACAGATGTAACAGATGGCCCGGCTATAAGCAGCACTTACCCACTGGGTTATTTCAGAGAAGACTATGAATACATAAGCTCTACCAACCCCGAAAATCTGGACGAACACAATGGTCGGTTTTGTGTTACACCTGAATACCCGTCTGGAACTTATGCCTACTTCTGCACAGTAGATGATAAATGGAATTCTGCTTATCCTTATGCAGTTGGACCTACATTCTATGGTAACAAAGTAGCAGCCAAAGTAACATCAATCACCGAAACAGTAAGTACTTACGTCTCGCCAACCAGCATTGCCAACAAAACAGCCAAAGAAATAAGTGTAAATATCTTTCCTAATCCAGGAAGCGATTTAATAGCGATACAGTTCAATGATATTATAACTGAGAATATTGGCATTGAATTATATGACATCAATGGAAGACTGGTACAAAAAACCGTTTTGAATCAGGGAAGTACAATTGCCTTTTTTGACACCAAAACTTTGTACATTGGTGATTACATCATCCGTATAACAGACGGTAACCAAACAATTTCAAGAAAGACAACTATTCTAAAGTAACACGCGAATACCATTTATTTTGACCAACCGGCTTTGAGCAATCTAAGCCGGTCTTTTTTGTCTCAAAACTTCTCTACAATACGAAAATAAGGTACAACTTTTTCTGCTCAATACAACAAAGTAATATCATATTCCTGCCTGATTTCTCTCATTGGCTACATCATATTTCCAAAGGACCTTTGGCATATTAATTCAAACATAAAACAACGTAGCAATGAAAAAAAGAGAACCGGTTAAACACATCATGACGAATAACGTACTGAGCGTAAAAGAGGAAGACCAATTAAAAGATGTTGTAGCCCTTTTCAGAAAAAATTCCTTCAGGCATTTACCTGTTACCAAGGGAAATGAAATTACCGGAATTATAAGCAGCACTGATATAAACAGATTGACCTTCGGTGCACTATTTGCCAATCAGGAAGGTGCGGATGAAGCAGTATTGGAAATGCTAACCGTACCACAGGTAATGACCAATAAACCGGAAGTAGTTGATGCAGAAACTTCAATCAAAGAGGTGGCTGAAATATTTGCACATAAGGGATTTCATGCACTGCCGGTTGTTGAAGGCAAAGAGTTGAAAGGGATTGTAACAACCACTGATGTAATCAAATACATGTTGGAACAATACTAAGAAAGATTAGAGTAGTACCATAAAACTAATGAAAAATTACCTGTAAAACATTGATCGTTGCCTGTGTAAATAAGAGAGAGGGTTTACACAGAAAAGTGATACTTACAGAAAACATTAGTTTCAAAACAAAAGGAAGTCTATTTGACTTCCTTTTGTTTTATTGATAAGACAGTACTTAAGGACTATCTGGGTATTTCAATTTTTCGGAGCAGCTCCTTAATTACATCATCTGCAGTGGCTCCTTCCATTTCGCGTTCGGGAGTTAAACTTACCCTATGTCGCAATACAGGAATCACGGCATAAGCAACATCATCGGGTATGACGAAATTTCTCCCTCTCAAGACAGCAATTGCTTTTGATACATTTAATAAAGCAATTGAAGCCCTTGGCGAAGCACCGATATATAGTGAACGATCGTTTCTGGTAGCAAAAATAATCTGGGCAATAAAAGAAATAATTTTTTCTTCTACAAAAACGGCCCGTACATTTTTTCGCGCCTCAATTAAGTCCTCTGGAGAAATCAATGCTTCAATTTGCATGACCAATTCCGATATTGGTTGCACGTTTTGCTGGGTCAATATTTTAATCTCCTCTTCCAGACTTGGATACCCAACAATTATTTTCATCAGGAAACGGTCCAGCTGCGCTTCAGGCAAACGATAAGTACCTTCATGTTCAATAGGATTTTGTGTAGCAAGTACCATAAAGGGTGCCTGCATTTTATAGGTATGTCCATCAATTGTGACTTGCCGTTCTTCCATCACTTCAAACAAAGAAGCCTGAGTTTTGGCAGGCGCTCTGTTAATCTCATCGATTAAAACAATGTTTGAAAATATGGGTCCCTGGCGAAACTGAAAACTGGCAGTCTGCGCATTGAAAACACTGGTACCGGTAACATCCGAAGGCATTAAATCGGGCGTAAACTGTATACGCGAAAAATCTACTGCAAGCATCTTTGCCATAAGTTTTGCCGTTAGTGTTTTGGCTACTCCCGGTACTCCTTCTATCAATACATGACCATCAGCCAGTATACCTGCCAATAAAAGCTCAACCATCTCATGTTGTCCCACAATTACCTTGGACATCTGGTCTTGCATTTTTTGCGCCAGCATCGAAACCCATGGGCTATTAGCGGATTGCGTCTCAGTAAAATTTGGAGTCTCCATTTGCTTTAATTTGTTTTATAAAATTGCTGTATTTGTTGATACATTTCAAAAAGTAATTCATCTGAAATTTTATCAGAACTTAATCGCACCTGATGGATAAGGGCCAACAGCTGATTGACCTTCTCTATAGAAATACCGGACTTAACACTTAATTGAAATGCAAAATTATTGTCCAGTGCGTGTGTATTTATATTGAATCTTGTACGAACCCAGTCCATAAAATGCTGCTCCATTTTCAAGGCCAAATTATGATTATCCCCCTTGTTATAATACAATATTCCTATTGTCTCAATAAATGCTAAAGAACTATTCGTAAGTTCTGGAATAATTGGGATTACCCTCTGCCTTCTTTTTGTCTGAAAAATCAAATAGCTAAGGCAACACACAAAAAAAACAATGAGAGCCCATCGAGTGGCTTTATTACGCCATAGTATTGAAAACAAGGATTCATCAGGAGTTCTGTATTTAAAATTGCCCCAATAGATTTGAAAAATATCACCATCTACCGATTGCCATATTGCATCCAGATAGGGTCGATTTTTGGGTTGTAGCAGAAAGTAATTTGAGAAGACTAGAGGTGTAGCGATAAGGGTGAGATGCCCTGCACCAACAGAGTACTGAATAAAATTGGCTTTCAATCCACTATCTTTATAGAAGCCTCCATTGTGACTGAATTGTTTTGTGCTGCCCAGTATCCTGGGTGTCTTATCAATAGAGAAATCGGTTTCGGGCATTTTTATTGCCATAGAATCTTGCGGAGCAAACTCAAAATAACCTTTAATATCCCTGCCATGAAAACCAAAATGCTTTTCCGGAAAATCAGTTAATATAAGCGCTTCTACATTATCCTTGCCACTATTATTTTTGGATAAAGGCAAATTTTGTTTCCCGGCTAAATGCTTTATTAAAAATTGTCTTTCTATTTGAGGGTCAAAATCAGTAGCCAAAAAAATTACCTCATTGCCCTTATTCATAAAGCGGATAATTGATTCCCACTCAGGTTTTGAAAACTGAATGGAACTTCCTACCAAAACAAGCAAAGAATTACCCATTTGGCTGAAATTATGACCTGTATTGATGCGGGTAAAATCGAAGTCGCTGTATATTGGTTTGACCTGTGCATCGGGGAAATAGTACCTTGCAGAATTGTACGCAATACGGGTATCATAAGGCTCGTTTCCTTCCCTGTTCAGATTGACAGTCCAATCTATTGGTTTCTTTTGAAGTTGATTGCAGCTGGTAAAATGCAGCAAAAGCAAAAGCAAAAAAATCTTATGTAGATTAATAGTATTCAAAGATTAAAGTCTTGCTTTTAATTGTTCAAATACATTTTGTACACTAGCCCATTGTTGTTCATCCACTTCCATTTTTCCAAACCATGCATATTCAAATGCAACCATTAATTGTCGATATAATACTTTCAAATCTTCTCTTTCAAGCATTCTGTAATAATCATAATTTGTCTTATCCAGACTATACAAAATGAGTTGTTGCTGATGTAATAACTGTAATCCTTTTACAAATAAATATCGCACTGCCAGCCTTGTATTTCCGTCCTTCAAAGCATCAACAATTTTAGCATCCCAGTCTGCTGTGGTTAAATCTTCAGTACTTATTTCTATTTCAGATATGGTATTTACAGAGCGCTCATTTCTGTTAAACAGGAAATTTACATCTCCTTTAAAAATCCTGAATAACACGTAGCCCAAAATAATCAAAACCAAAGCCCAGAATACAATTTGCCCCGTTACAGAAAAAAAGAACTGAAACAACTGCCCTCCTGCTTTGGCCAGCCACAATTCAAACTTTGAAGGCGAATGAGGTTTAGCCTCAGACTCAATCATATTTTTATAAGAAAAGGCTGAATCCCTTGTCAATACATTCCAATCCTGTAAAGTAATTTCCCTGGATTGAATATCTGTTGAAGGTGTAGCAATAGACGAGCTGTCAGCAATGGAAGATTCACTATTACCCGACTGTGCAAAAGAAAGCTGAACAATTAAAGCAATCCCTGAAAAGAAAATAATACAAAATTTATACAACTTGCTCAAGGTATTTTGTTTGATATTTTTTGAATAATCGGGCCGGGTAAAAAACAAAATAAAACAGTATAAATGATAGAGAACTGAGTAAAATGGAAATACTGAGAAACAAAGGCATTTCGGTATAACGGGTTACATAGCTCTCGAAAATTGCGGCCACAACAAATACGGGTACCAGACCAATGATTAATTTTATGGCATCTTTTGCTGCAAATTTCAATGATTGCAGACGGGTATATGTGCCGGGAAACAGAATAGACGCACCCAACATAAAACCAGAGCAGGAAGCAATAACCAAAGCAGAAAGCTCCAAAGTACCATGGATAAAAACCACAAGAATAAATTTTCCTCCTAAATGATGCTGATAAAACATATAATCAAAGGCGCCAACCATTATACTGTTTTTGAATAAAAAAAAGAGCGTACCTAAACCCATAAAAATCCCTGAGCCAAACATCATTAATGAAACACGGATATTATTCCAGGCTATGAATAAAAACATAGTAAAAGAATCTCCTCTTTTGTACACGCCAAATGGGTCTCCTTTTGCAATATTCTCTTCTGTCATTTCTACATAGTCGGCACCCAATATCATTTTTACAAAAGCAGGATCAATCGCCGATGCTAATGCACCTAATAAATAAAAAGTAAGGAACAACGAAAATGAAAACAATAAAATTCTTCGATACTTAAATGCAATTAAAGGCAGCTCTGTTTTCCAGAAAGTAAACACTCTATGTGATTCACTTTTTTTGTTTTTATAAATGTCCAGATAAATGCGGGCTGCCATTCCATTAATAAATCTGGCAGTATTGCTTCCGGAGTAAAATGTCTTGGCAAATGCCAAATCATCAACCAGATAAGAAAAGCGTTTGGCTAATTCGTCCGGGTCGTCAGTCGGATTATGCTGATACTCATCCCACCTTTCTTTATGTTGTTTTATAAATTGGCCTTCGCGCATGAGTAAATAGAGGTTAGTAGCAAAGTAATGAATTTAATCCTGAGTTTCAAAAAAGAAACTGGCTAAATTTTCCTATTAAGAAACAGCAGTCTCTACGCACAAAAACAACAAAATCCATGTAATTACAGGTCGGAATCATCTAATTAGCAGACAAAGGATGGATTAAAAAAACATACGTAATCTAGTTTTAGCAGTGCAATCCGGAAAGAAATTTGCTATGTTACTATTTCAGGATTAAGATATTCCGTACATTTCGACAACAGTAATACCATGTCATTAATGAAAATACCTTATTCGCAAAAAAGACTCTTCCTGATTTCAATTCTATGCACCCTTTTATTTCTGCCAGCATTTTCAGTTCGGGCAGCATATCCCATTTGTAACACTCAAAATAAACAGAAAGAAAAAAATCGCAGAGACAACACACTTTCTACAAATATTCAATCTTACAAGAGTGCTCCTCTTCCGATAAATGATCAAAACCAAAAAGAAGATAAAGGGATTTATGGCATTTTGGCATTTGTAACAGGGTATCTGGGTATTTTCCCGGCTGCAATAGTATTTGGCATCATTGGTTCTCAAAAACGACGAAAACTAAAAGGACTGGCAATAGCAGGTCTTATAATGGGAATTGGTACTTTGCTTATAATATTGCTAATTTTTACTATAATATATTTTTATGTTTAAATTCGTAATAAATCTGTTGCCTATGTCAAAAAAGGAATCTTATGAATTCCCTCTCCTATTTTTGTAGGTAAACAATATCGGATAAATGAATATTTTTGCAACAATACTTAACTAATAGCCCCAAAAGCTGTCTGCTTGAAATTCCAGGATTAAAATTCACTTAGCCAATGCCGCAAAGACTTTTGTTTATCTTGATTTTTTCACTGCTTGCCCACGATGTTTTCGCAGCATTCCCTGTCAAAGAGCAGCAAAAGCGGCAAATTAATTCACAATCAATAGCACAAGAGAAAATACTTTCTGCCTATCAAAAATCGGCCATGCCTGGCTATGGAGGTAATCCTCACACCGAAGATATTGGTGTATTTGGCATATTATCCATCATATTTGCACTTACCGGACTTTTCCCTTTTGCCATTATTTGTGGTGCAATCGGCACACAAAATGGCAGGATGCTAAGAGGTTTGGCAAGAGCAGGCCTGCTTTTAGGTATTTTATGTGGGGTCATTTTCATCTGTTTTATTTTCTATTTGCAGGTTTTAGCCTGATTACATTCGTTTTATTTATTACCTGAGAAAAGTTGAATTATTTGTTTACATCCATTTTTCGGATAAAAGGATATTTTTGCAGCCTGCTTACTATTTTAAGAAGTTTTGACCACAATAATGAACGAAAACAACGAAGAATTAATACCACAGGGAAATGAATCGGTAATGATTGGCGATATGTACCAAAGCTGGTTTTTGGAATATGCCAGTTATGTAATTCTGGAACGTGCAGTACCTGCCGTTACAGACGGTCTTAAACCGGTACAACGACGTATCCTTCATGCCATGAAAGAAATGGACGATGGCCGGTTCAACAAAGTAGCCAACGTAGTTGGACAAACCATGCAATATCACCCACACGGAGATGCCTCTATCAGTGCAGCTATAGTCAACATCGGACAAAAAGATTTACTCATTGAAACTCAGGGAAACTGGGGCGACGAACGCACAGGTGACGGAGCTGCAGCTGCTCGTTATATTGAAGCTCGTTTATCAAAATTTGCGTTAGAGGTAGCCTTTAATCCGAAAACAACAAATTGGCAACTCAGCTATGATGGACGCAAGAACGAGCCACTTGCTCTGCCGATGAAATTCCCGCTTTTGCTGGCACAGGGAGCCGAAGGTATTGCCGTTGGTCTTTCTACCAAAGTATTACCGCACAATTTTTGTGAATTACTGGAAGCGTCCATCAAACATTTAAAGAACAAGCCTTTTGAACTCTATCCCGATTTCAGTACTGGTGGTACAATTGATGTAGCAAATTATAATGACGGTGCCAGAGGTGGTAAAGTGCGCGTACGTGCCCGTATTGAAGACATTGACAAGAAGAGCATTGCCATTCGCAGCGTACCATATGGAGTTACTACTTCGCAACTCGCAGATAGTATTCTGAAAGCCAATGACAATGGTAAAATTAAAATCAAAAGTGTACACGATAATACTGCAGCAGATGTAGAGCTGGTGGTACAATTGGCCACAGGTATTTCTACCGACCAAACAATTGACGCGCTTTACGCATTTACTGATTGTGAAATTTCCATTTCTCCAAATGCCTGTGTTATTGTCAACGACAAGCCTCATTTTCTGAATGTTACAGACCTATTGAAACATTCTGTAAATGAAACGAAAGACCTGCTGTTGCGCGAATTACAAATAAAGCTGGGAGAATTGGAAGAAGACTGGCATTTTTCGTCGCTGGAAAAAATATTTATTGAAAAACGTATCTATCGGGATATTGAAGAAGAAACAACCTGGGAAGGCGTTTTGGCTGCAATCGATAAAGGATTGAAGCCCTATAAAAAACAATTCAGAAGAGAGATTACTCAGGATGACATTACTAAATTGACAGAAATCCGAATCAAACGTATTTCGAAATTTGATGCTTTTAAAGCCGATGAGCATATTAAAGGTGTAAATGATAACATTGCAGAAGTAACCCATAACATTGAACACCTTAATGATTATACCATTAAATATTATGAAGGCATTCTGAAAAAATACGGGAAAGGGCGGGAACGTAAAACCGAAATCCGTCAGTTTGAAACCATACAAGCCAATACTGTAGCTATTGCCAATGCAAAATTATATGTAAACTGGAAGGAAGGTTTTGTAGGTATAGGATTGAAAAAAGATGAATTCCTGTTTGACTGCTCAGACCTTGACCATATCATCGTTTTCCGTAAAGACGGGAAAATGAGCGTTACAAAAGTGTCCGACAAAACCTTTGTAGGTAAAGATATTTTGCACGTAGATATTTTCAAAAAGAATGACGAGCGCACTACTTACAATATGGTCTATCTGGACGGCAAATCCGGAATTGCTTACGGAAAACGTTTTAACGTAACGGGAGTAACCCGCGATAAGGAATATGACCTTACTAAAGGCAACCCGAATAGTAAAGTACTTTATTTTACAGCCAACCCAAATGGCGAAGCTGAAGTAATATCCATTGTTCTTTCGCCAGGCAGCAAAGCCCGCGTAAAGAATTTAGACTTCTTCTTTGAAACCTTAGATATAAAAGGACGAGGTGCAGGAGGAAATCAGGTAACTAAATACCCTATTAAATCTATTAAGCTGAAAGAAAAAGGTAAGTCTACCTTATCGGCACTCAAAATATGGTTCGACCCAAATACCGGAAGATTGAATAAAGACGAAAATGGTCAGTTGTTGGGACGTTTTGCTGAAGGGGATAAAATAATTGCTTTCTATAAGGATGGAACTTACGAACTCACTGACTTTGAATTAACCAACCGCTACGAAACCGCAGATACACTTCTTATAGAAAAATTCCATCCGGAAAATGTGATTTCAGCTATTTATCTGGATGCCGCTAATAATCAATACTATTGCAAACGTTTTGTGGTAGAAACACAAACATTAAAAAACAAATTCTCCTTTATTAAGGATGGTGCAGGAAATGAACTGAAATTAGTGAGCACCAACTCAGAACCCAGTGCAATTATCCGCAGCGGCAAGAAAAAAAGCGAATGGATTGAAGAGCAAATCGCATTACATGAATTTACAGAAGTTACCGGATGGAAAGCAATAGGCAAAAAACTTACCATTCCTGACATCAAAGAGATTGCAATGATACCGAATGAGGAGTCAGATGCTGAAAGCCCAACATTATTTTAGAAGAAAAAGTTTTACCTTTAAACACCAGAATAAAATATCTTAAGGGGAATAGTATACCTATTTAGTAATGAAAAAAATTGAATTAGAGATTGTAGCATTGTCGCATAGCATTACACAAAACAATTCGTATGCTATAGTGTTGGGCGAACTGGATGGACAACGCAGAATGCCTATTGTAATTGGTGCTTTTGAGGCACAGGCTATCGCAGTTGCCTTAGAGCGAATGCAGCCTACCCGCCCCTTGACACATGATTTGTTTTTTGGCTTCATGAACAAATTTGGTATTGATTTGTTGGAAGTTATTATTTACAAACTTGAAGAAGGCATCTTTTTTGCTAAACTGGTTTGTTTACAAAATCATGCCGAAATTATTGAGATTGACTCCAGAACATCTGATGCACTTGCATTGGCAGTAAGAGCTAATTGCCGGATTTACACTTATGAGAGTATAATTGAATCTGCATCACAGTTTTTAAATAATGAAGAACGCCCCAGTAAAAGGGCCATACAAGCCCAATCGGCTCCTGATGCTTTTCAGGAAGAAGCAGAGTCTGGCAGCGACTTGAAAAATTTGAGTTTTGAAGAATTGAATACGCTCTTACAAAAAGTTTTGGAACAGGAAGATTACGTAAGGGCAATACATATACGTGACGAAATCAATAACAGAGGTACGCAGGATTAAAATTCACTTACGAAACAATACCCCTATCACAAAATAAAGGCTGCTTTCTATATGAAAACCTCATTAACTCTTATTGTCCTGAGCTTACTGTTTCAGTTAAATGTGAAGGGGCAACGCAATTGCGGGCAAGCTGCGATGTACCAACATTTGGAAACATTGCATCCGGGTGCATTGTCTGTAATTGAAGAAAACAGGGCAAAAGTGCAATCCGGCATTTCAGCGAAACAAAAAACAAATTCTGCATTTTATAAAACTACCGAAACAGCCTTTATTCCCGTTGTATTTCATTTTGTCATTGATTCATCTCAATTTAAGCAGCTTAATGGCATTAGCGGTATTGAACAAAGAATAAAGTCGCAAATGAAAGTAATCAACGACGACTTTAACGGAAACAATGCCGACAAAATAAAAGTCCCCTCCGTTTGGACACCCATTTTTGCAACAGTAGGACTTGAATTTGGACTGGCACGTATTGACCCGAGCGGCAACCCTACTCCGGGATACGATATTAAAATCGTTCCAAACGGCAAAACATTCATAGTAACCGATGGTGCAAAGGCAGCAAAATTTGCTGCCAGCGGAGGCACAGATGCCTGGGACAATACTAAATACCTGAATATCTGGATTGCCAATATTAAAGATGGGGGGTCTAATATTCTCGGTGTTACAGTACCTCCTGCTACACCTTTTTATACCGCACCGGAGTATGGAATCACCCTGAATACTTATTCTTTCGGAGTGCGCAGCAGCTGGAGCGAAACATTCATTACGAATATCGACAAAGGAAGAACACTCACACACGAGCTGGGACATTATTTTTATTTAGTACACACCTGGGGAGATGATAATGGCCTTTGTGTAGCCAGTGGAGGAAGCGATGACGATATTGCAGACACTCCCGAAGAGGCTGATGCTACTTTTGGTGATCCAACATTTCCGAGATTTGATGCCTGTACCCCAACGGGAAATGGTATCATGTTTATGAATTATATGGATTACACAAACGACTCGTCCATGTATATGTTTACCGCAGAACAAGCTGCTGTTATCAATCAAGAGATTAGCGCAGGCGGACGCTCCTATTCCTTAACGCTCAATAAATATTTGGGTGACACCCAATACAATGCTCCGATTGCCATCCGATTGTTCCCTAACCCTACTCAGGGAATGATTACCATTGAATATGACTTCACCAAGAATCCATTGAAAAAAATAGAAGTGTACAATATTTTAGGTCAAAGACTGATTGAAATATCCAACCAAAATATCAACTCTATCGATATGAGAGCCTGGGCCAAAGGTCTTTACTTTGTGCATTGCCAGTTTGAGAAAGAAATGATTAAACAAAAAATAATTTTAGAATAAATGCTTGCTACGAACACCGGAATTGAATCAATAATTGAGCATACTCAGGATACAGACCTCAGAAGCATTGCCCAAAAAGTAAAGAATAATGAACGAATCTCTGTTGCCGAAGGAGTCCTTCTATTCGAAAAAGGAGAATTAGGTTTTCTGGGCTCTCTTGCCAATTTTATAGCACAGAGATTACACCAGAACAAAGTTTATTTCAACAGAAATTTCCATATCGAACCTACCAATGTCTGCGTTTTCACCTGTCATTTTTGTTCTTACTCCCGTTTATATAAACACAGGGATGAAGGATGGGAGTTAAGCATGGAGCAGATGATGGATATGGTAAGAAAGTATGATGGCCAACCAGTTACTGAGGTGCATATAGTGGGTGGCGTACATCCTAAAATGAATCTTGAATTTTTCTGCGAACTGTTGCGCAATATAAAAGCCCATCGTCCGGATTTACATATAAAAGGATTTACAGCGGTAGAACTGGATTATATGTTCCGCAAAGCAAAAGTTAGTGTAGAAGAAGGGATGAAAAAAATGAACGAAGCCGGACTGCAATCTTTACCTGGCGGAGGTGCTGAAATATTTGCGCCCGAAATCAGGGAAAAAATATGTGCAGATAAGGTAGATGGAAATGGTTGGTTACACATCCACGAAACAGCTCATAATTTGGGAATGCCTACCAATGCCACCATGCTGTATGGTCATTATGAAAACTATGCCCATCGCATAGACCATATGAATCAATTGCGTGAACTGCAGGATAAAACCAACGGATTCAATTGTTTCATACCCCTCAAATACCGAAGTGGAGATAATGACATGAGCCATTTGGGCGAAGTGAGTTTAATAGAAGATATGCGGCTGTATTCCATTTCACGGATTTTCATGGACAATTTCAAAAACCTAAAAGCATATTGGCCAATGTTGGGCAGGCAAAGTGCTCAATTAAGTTTGTCTTTTGGTGTCAATGATCTGGACGGGACTATTGACGACACCACAAAAATCTATTCAATGGCGGGAGCAGAAGAGCAAAGCCCGGCTATGAGTACGGACGATTTATGCAATTTAATCAGAATGGTGGGCAAATTACCAGTGGAACGTGACACAAAATACAATGAAATAAAAATATATGACGAAAGCCAGATTGCTTCTGTTTAATTGATTTTAAAAATTGATAGTATAAAGTTTTGCTTTCCGAAAATTTTATTTCTATCTTCGTTCCCGATGCAATTGTTTCTGTATCTGAAACCTTTGTCGATTTTAATCAAAACATTTAGTTTAATAAATTAAGCCAATGCGTAAGTTTTTATCTTTGTTCCTTTTAGTGGTTTTTGCCTTTACTTTATCGGCGACTGTCTCTTCTTGCTTTATGTTCAGACATCGGGGCAAACCTCAATACAGACAAGCTCCACCTCCCCGTATCAATACAACAGGATACAACAGAAAAGGAGTAAGAACGGTAACTAAAGGACGTAATTATAAAAATCAATACCGCTCGGATTACCGCGGACACAGAGGTGGACGCGACCCATATCATTACCGTCAAAATCGTTTCAAACATTAATTTGACCATAAATAATATTAAAAAGGCATCTCCGCAAGAGATGCCTTTTTAATAAGTGCAGGGCGTGCCGGAGGCCGGGCTATCCGTTCCTATCCCCGCAAAAAAGCGGGGGATATCCTCTGCTATCCCTCACGCAGATAACATTTTCAACACGGAAAAAAATATCAGAAACAACCATGCGACCCGAAAGAAAAGCAAGAATAGACGAAGTACTCAACAAGCGTCAGCCGGATTTAGTGATTGTTATGGAGAATGTAGAAGATCCACATAATATTGGTGCAGTTTTGCGCACAGCTGATTCAGTAGGTGTGCAGGAAATTTATGTCATCAATACCCTCATTGGCATTCACGAATTCCGAAAAAAACGCAGCAGCGGCAGCGCAGATAAGTGGCTGACCCTAAAACACTTTTATTCTGTACAGGAATGTGTAGATGAGCTAAGACGAAAAGGGCTGCAAATCTGGGCCACCCATCTGGGTGCCGATGCTCAATCCCTCTATTCTATTGACCTAACCCAACCTGTAGCCTTGGTTTTTGGCCGCGAGAGAGGCGGACTCAGCGAGGAAATGCTGAAACATTGTGACGGCAATTTCATCATTCCCCAGATGGGCATGATTAACTCCTTAAACATTTCAGTGGCCTGTGCTGTAAGCCTCTATGAAGCGCTTCGTCAACGAAGCTTGCAGGGTAAATATGATGGGACATGCCAATTCAACGAATCGGCCAGGGCTGAGCTTTATACCGAATGGACAAAGCAATACGATAAATAAATTTATTCGCGGTTAGTATAAGCTTCCTCAAAGAATCTGATTTTTTTATAACGTTTATTTAAGCAGTCTGCCTATACATACTTTCTGCGGCTGCGTATATTTGCCACTCAAACACATACTATTGAAATTACACAATTTACTCCTTTGCCTCTTGCTGCTTTGTGCCTTTAATGGCAAAGCTGTGGTGTGGCGGGGTACTATTGTAGACGCTGACTCAAAAAATCCTATTCAGGGTGTGACCATCACCAATATCAATTCTCAGTTTTTTGTACTCACCAACGAGTTAGGCCAATTCGATATACAAGGAAACGAAGGTGATAAAGTCAGTTTTTATTGTCCCGGTTACCGTACAGAAACTCATATTATTATCAAAGGTCTGGAAGGAATAAGACTCAACTTCTCTATGAGGCTAAGCAGTCGTGAACTGAAAGAGGTAGTGGTGACCCAAAAGTATAAAACCAAATATCAGGTCGATTCGGCAGAAAGAAGAGCGGTACACAGCAGGGTTTTGGCCAGGCAAAAATCAGGTATTAGCAGTCCTTTCAGCCTTTTGGCCGAAAAACTATCCCCCAGTCAAAGAGCTATGTTCAAATTTCAGAAAAACTTTGCCAACCTGGAGCAGGAACAATTCTCGGACAGTCGTTATTCTCCCGAATTGGTCAGCAGCCTGACCAATCTCAATGGTGATACACTCGCCTATTTTATGAATAACTATAAAATACCTTACGATTATGCCCGAACGGCCACACCATTAGAGCTCAAAATGTGGATCAGGTATAATTACAAAGACTTTATGCTGAAAACCGACAGCTTGCGCAAGCTTCAATTGCCCTATTAAAAATGTGTTTCAGGTTCTTCTTTGAATGCAGAAACCACTAACTTTGCGGCCTCAAACAACACAGACCACTATACAGTGAGTATTATTGATTCTTTCCTGAGCAAAAGGCAAAAAAGCCCTAATGCCGAAATGCATTTCACCGATCATATCGAAGAACTGCGTTGGCATATTGTCCGCGCCCTTATTGCTGTAATCCTTGTTTCAATAGTGATGTGGCTCAATATTGAGTGGATTTTCGATCAAATTCTTCTCGGCCCGGCTCATGCCGATTTTATATCCTACCGCTGGATGTGCTGGATAGGCAAAGAACTTAAAGTAGAAGGGCTCTGCCTGCAGGATTTGAAAATACAGTTTCAGAATACAGAAATGGCTGGGCAATTCACGATGAGTTTCTCCGTATCCTTTATGCTGGGCTTTATTCTTGCTTTCCCTTATGTATTCTGGGAGTTTTGGAAATTCATCAAGCCGGCACTTAAGGAGCAGGAATTGAAACATGCCAGTGGTGTGGTCTTCTGGTCTTCCCTGCTCTTTTTGACAGGTGTTTTGTTTGCCTATTTCATCATTGTACCTTTTACAGTCAATTTCTTTGGCAATTATCAGCTGAGTCCTTCCTTTCAAAATATCATTACCATTGGCAGTTATTATGACACCATGAGCGATTTGGTTTTGGGAATGGGTGCTGTCTTTGAAATTCCCATTGTTGTTTATTTCCTCGCCAAAGTGGGTATTTTGACACCCAACATCATGCGTGCCCAAAGACGTTTTGCTGTATTGATTATTTTTGTGTTGGCAGCCGTGATTACCCCACCCGATTGGTTCAGTATCTGGATGGTGGCCGTACCATTGATTATGCTCTATGAAGCCGGTATCATTATTGCCGCAAGAGTACAAAAAGGAAAGCAATTAAGAAGTACCAAATACGATAATATATAAACATATGTCCACAACATTCAACAAACAATTACCCGTAGCTATTGGAGCAGACCATGCAGGATTTGAGTATAAAGAAATGCTGAAAGCAGTTTTGGAAGCCGATGGCTGGCAGGTATCAGACAAAGGCACTTATAGCCTGGATAGCGTTGATTATCCTGATTTTGCACACCCTGTAGCAACAGCAGTAGAAGAAGGCGCAGCTGCATTTGGTATATTGGTCTGCGGTAGTGGCGAAGGTGTTTGTATTACCGCCAATAAACATCAGGGTATCCGTGCTGCCTTATGCTGGAATGATGAGGTGGCTCAGTTATCGCGCCAGCATAACAATGCTAATGTGATTTGTATGCCTGCTCGTTTTGTTTCTGAAGAACTGGCGAAGCAAATGCTGCAATCTTTCATGGCAACAGCCTTTGAAGGTGGTCGTCACGAAAACAGGGTGAATAAGATTAGCTGTTAAGATTCTTTCAAATCATACATTTCAATAGGGTTTCCACGATTGGGAACCCCTTTTTTTATTGTTGCAGAACAAATATGAGCCTCAGGATGCCCAATACGCCTGGGCGAAAAACAAAATCCGGAAGGCGAATTTTAAAGACGGGAAGGCGTATGTTAAAGTCTGGAGGACGAAAACCAAAATCCGGAGGATGTAAATGAAGGTCCGGAAGATGAAGGCGCCATTCTGCCCGATGAAAACATAGCTAAGGATGATGATTTTAGCATATCAGTGAAAAAACGTGGAAATTTCCTCTCTTTTGAATTGAATTTGACTGCATGTTTGACTTAATATTGGATAAACCATGCTATTCCAACGCTGCACACACAGCTTGCCCTCTCAAAATAATTTATTAACGTCCTGAAATGATTTCCTGACAACCATATATAATATCTTGACAACCATGCATGGCATCATGGCATCCATACATACTATCCGGGCATTCATACTTGATACCAGGACGTCAATAAATACTATCAGGACATCCATACATACTATCAGAGCATCCATGCATGGCATCAGGGCATCCATGCATGATATCAGGGCGTCAATAAATGATTTCAGGGCGCCCATATATAACACCAGGACATCCTGCCAATATTCCGTGACATCCTGAAATTATACCAGAATATCCTCCGTGGTATTCCACCGATGCAAAAACGGCTCTTCGTGAGCCGTAGTTTGTGCCACACACTGTTGGGCGAAATATTAACTGGATTGAAAATCTTCTTTACCTTTAGTTCAGGCTGCCCTTCGGAACATCTCGAACATCAGCCGGTATTTTCTGAAAAAATTCCTAAATTGTACAATACTAATTTTACAATTGATATGAAACACGCTTTTTGCATTTTCTTATTGGTGCTGTCTATAAATGGCTTCGGACAGAATGCAAACATTGATCATTTGAAGTTTGCAACTGCTCCCACAATTGATTCATTTGATTATGCAAAGGAATTAAAAGATATGGCAACATCGGCCAGAATCATTGGGATGGGAGAAGCCACTCATGGAACAGCAGAATTTGAAGAAATCAAAACCGAAATTGTCAAAACCCTGGTGTTGCAATACCACTACAGGCACCTCATTCTGGAAGCAAGTCTGGCCCAATGCCGGGCTTTAAACGAATATATCTGCTCTGGCCAGGGCAACGCAGAGTTTGTATTGGCTAGCTATGTTTCATGGCCATTCAGTACCAGTGGATTTGTCCATATGCTGGATTGGTTGAAAGACTATAATAAAAATAAAAGCGCGCAGGAACAAGTGCACTTCTATGGCTGTGATATACAGGGCTCCAGAGCCTTGAACGCTATGCGCTGGGAGTTAAATAAATTCCATAAAATAAGCGGCTATAACGACACGGTTCTCTTGTGCCAACTGGAAGAAATCAAAGGAAGTGAAAAAGAAAAACAGGATGGATATCAAAATTTGCTCCAACAATATTCGGCCAAAAAATATGCAACAGCCATAGATTCTATCTCGGCAATAAACATGATAGAGTCGCAAATATGCTATAATATCAGCCACGGAGGAAAGCGCTACGGCTACAGGGAATTATTATTGTTCCAATATGCCCAATATCATATTCAGTCCTTATCCCCACAGGAAAAAGTGATGATTTGGGCACACAACGGACATATATCAAAACACTCAACGCACAGAAAATCTTTAGGTGCCTATTTAAGCGAAGCCTACAAAGATGAGTATAAAGCAATAGGATTTGAATTCAACAAAGGAAGTTTTAGAGCAAGCGCAATAGATAGCAGCAAGGTTAAAAGCAATCTGATTGATTTCAGGGTCGGAGAAAATCCTCAGACATTGGGAGCAATATTATCCGCTAATAATAAAGGCATTCTAGGCATTGATATAGGGGTAAATACTCATCATCCTTTGATAACGGAAAACCAAGTTATCAATGATGTAGGGGCGGTCTATAGTTATATCACCGCCAAAAAAGAAAATTTCTACACTGAGAAAATAAAATTAAAACGTTCTTTTGATTACCTATTCATTGTTGATGAAATGCATCCAACGAAAGGAATACAATTCAAATAATAAGAGGCGCAGCACTAAAAGCATTTCAGATGTGGGTTCCCTTGACCTACGGTCGCAAGCTACACTTATGTCGGGGTGACAGCGTGTGAATGAGTGATGAAGTGATTGAATAAAAAGAAGCCCCAAGAATGTTGCTTACCCCGATGGTGCGACCCTTCGTATCCTCTGGACAGGCTCCACGCTTGCTCAAAGAATATGATAATGCTGACAAAAAAAAATGCTGCACTCACGCACAGCATTTTTCATTATTCATTAAACATGAAGCACTATAAAACTACCTGCCCAATCAGCAAATCGTCAAAAACCTGACGCTCGCGTATGAGGCTGAATGTACCGTCTTTAAACATCACTTCGGCAGGCTTGAGGCGGGAATTAAAATTACTGCTCATCTCAAATCCATAAGCACCGGCATTATGAAACACCAGTAAATCCTCTTCACGCACTTCGTTCAATACCCTATCCCAGGCAAATGTATCGGTCTCACAAATATTACCCACCACAGTATAGATACGTTCTGCACCATTGGGATTAGAGATATTGGAAATCTTGTGGTAAGAATCATAAAACATCGGGCGAATGAGGTGATTGAAGCCGGAATTAACGCCAACAAAAACCGTGGCCGTTGTTTGCTTAATCACATTGGCACTGACTACAAAATAACCACACTCGCTCACCAGGTATTTACCGGGCTCAAACCAAATTTCCAAAGGCTTGCCATACTCTGTTTCAAATTCCTTGATGGCCACTGTAAGCTTCTGACCCAGAGATTTGATGTCTGTTTCGCGGTCTTCTTCTTTGTAAGGCACTTTAAAACCGCTACCCAGATCCAAAAACTCCAGTTGCTTAAAATGTTCTGCTACCGAAAGCAACACTTCCATCGCCTGAAGAAACACGTTGATGTCTTTAATCTCGCTGCCGGTATGCATATGCAAACCCTGAATATGCAGATTGGTGGTTTTGACTACGCGTACAATATGGCGAATCTGATGAATGGAAATACCAAATTTGCTGTCGATATGTCCTGTAGATATTTTGTAATTTCCACCAGCCTCAATATGTGGATTGATACGAATGCAAATAGGATAAGAATCTCCATAAAAATTGCCGAACAATTCCAACATAGAGATACTGTCTATATTGATATTAACACCCAGACTTACAGCTTCTTTAATTTCATCAAAAGCCACACAATTAGGCGTGAACAGGATTTCCTTTGGTTCAAAACCAGCCTTCAAACCCAACTTTACCTCATTGATACTCACACAATCAAGATTAGAACCTAATGACTTGAGATGCTTCAGAATATTAATGTTGGTCAGTGCCTTACAGGCATAAAAAAATCGGGTCGGATGTCCGCTAAATGCATCGACGAGCTTATTGTACTGTTCAGAAATCTTCTCTGTATTATAAACATACAAAGGTGATCCAAACTGCTCTGCCGCTGCGATTAATTGTTCGTTGGTCAGTTGATTTTTCATAAGGGCGCAAAAATAAGCTATGCAGCCACACAAAATGACTGTTTCATATATTTTTTACAAAGAAGTTAAAACAATAAAATTAATGGACTCGAAGCGAAATATTATATCTTCGTGCACGTTAAAGAGACAGTAACCACTTATGCAGGCATACTTTAGATACTTTTTTATCACTTTATTTTGCATTTCATTTCTTAATGAGGCAAAAGCACAAATTCATATTGTCAATATGGAAGACCATGATGATAAATCCTATTATTTTGGTCTGACATTTGGGTTTAATCAATCCAGACATAGAATTAAATATTCAGATGCGTTTGCTAATACAGACACTTTCTTAAGTATTCAGCCAGGATGGGGCTCCGGTTTAAATCTGGGCATTATGGGCAATTTGCGTCTGAATAAGTTTATTGACCTTCGCTTAATTCCATCAATTTCTTTTGCAGAAAAGAAATTGAGGTATAATCAGCCACTCAAACCAAATGATATGGCAGATAAGAGTATTGAGTCCATATTCATTCACCTACCCCTTCAGTTTAAGTTTAAAAGCGACCGTATTCACAATTTTCGTTTTTATGCACTGGCAGGTGGAAAATTTGATTATGATATGGCGGCCAATGCCAATTCCCGTAAAAAAGATGAGTTCCTGAAATTTAAACCTATGGATTTGGGTTATGAACTGGGCTTTGGTCTGGAATTTTATTATCCCAACTTCATCTTTTCTCCTGAAATCAAATTGAGTGAAGGCCTGATGAATCAAATCTATATTGACAGAAGTCTTCCGCTTACTAATGCCATTGACCAAATCCGTACACGCTCTATTGTATTTTCTATTCATTTAGAGGGATAGAAGTCAAAAGTATTTTTCTAGGTAAAAGAGCCCTGAAAACAATTGTTTTCAGGGCTCTTTTACAATTTCAACAGTCATCCCGACGAAGGAGGGATCCCAAACTCTAAAAGCCATTCACATGCAGGCTTCCTCTTTCGTCGAGATGCCTTTTCCTGTGTACTGTTTAGTTGTTAAAACGTTATTAGTTTTCTATTTGTGCTTTGCCAGATATGATCTGAAATAACCGCATTCTTTAATGACTTCTGCATAGTATTTTGTACTCTTGAATGTGTTCAAAACAGAGAAATTTGTGGGCGGCATATCTGCATAATCCCAACTGCTGTAATCTGGTTTTGAGAATAATTTTAAGTAATGATTATTTCGTTCAATTTTGAGCAACAAATACGTGACTTTAGCTTTTTGTTCGTCGGTGCTTGCCGATGCTAATGCCATTCTGTAATATTTTTGTGCTATTGAACAATCCAATAACATGGTTCTGAAACAATCAGGAATAATCTCGGGCATGCTATGATAAGCCCCGATTACCTCACCTTCGTAGAAAAAACGGGCATTGCCAAAATGGGTCATATTGTAAAAGGCATTACCCAGCAGAAGTGCATTATTATAAACATCATTCGCTGCTGCTACATTGGCTTTCAGCTCTTTCAACTTTTGTAAAAATGCAATTTTCGAGTACTTTACCTTTTGTGCTGCTGCATGCTCACAATCGTGACAATCTTTTATATTTCCATTAAACGGATTGCCCAACAACAGACCATCTTTTAATACACCTGCTTCTTGGATTAATGGAATTGCCTCATCAATTTTATCCTCATAAGCCAACAAAATCGATTGATACTCACTTACACTTTCCAGTTTAATGGGGTAAATTGATTTACAATAAGCTTCAAATGGACTGTGGTTTTGTTTTAGTAAAAAGGCCTTCATCAGATTGACTGATGCAGGTTTTGCATAAAAAGAATCATGGTGATGAAACAATTCCGATTTAAGTATTTCCTTTTGAGCAGCATATTTCCTTGCCATCAAATTTCTTGCCCAGCTATATGCATAATCATACCTGAAAACAGGTAAGGATGACACATTCAAATTTTGCAACCAAAGCAAATCCGGTAATAATAATTCTTCCGTTTTTCCATCCAATTTAGGAGCAGCGGCTAACCGATTCATAAAAACAAACAAACGAAGTTGCGCTTTCGACAAATTGTCTTTTGGCATTGATTTGATTGCTTTATCATAATATGCCTGTGCGGCTTTATAATCCGTCTTTAAATAATGCAGATAACCCGCAGACAAATGCCAGAAAAAAGGTTTTGCTGAGTTTTGCTGATCGGCAATGGTACTTACTAAATTAATAGCAGAAGAGGGCAAAGAATCTAATTTCCCTATAAAATCAGAATTGTAATAACTATCGCCGTTTACTTTGCGCTCCTGAAGATTAACCAGTCTTGCCAACAACAAATCCAGCTTGTCACTCTTAGGGTCAAGGGCATAAATCTCTTTAATAGCGCGCTGTTCATCAAAATAAATACCGATTAAATGCCATAGCGTTATTTGCTCTTCTTTGTTTTTGCAGAGGGCTAATGTTTGTTTCCAATCCGTTTCGTTTTGCGGATGAAAACTAAAATGAGCTACCGTTTTAAAATCGTTACCCACATTATAAATCATGCTGTACAAATAATTGGCCTGTGCATAGTTTTTTTGCTTGTAATAACATCCTGCAACATAACTAAGGCAACGTGCAGCAAGGATATTGTAGGGAAAAAGTGTCTTATGTTTTTCGTAGAAATTAATACAACCTGGATAATTTCCTGCAAAAAACTGCGCCCTCAAAATCTGGAAAAAATAGCGCTGTTTGATGAAATTGTCTTTTGTCTTTTGGAATTCCAAATCCATATTCATCAATACATCCTTTTGCTCTTTACTTAATGCTGCTTTGCGGGGCTTGTCATCATCATAATCCCAATAATCAAAGCGGGCAGCAGCATAACTTTCATTGGCTTTGGCATAGCCCAAAAAAGCAAAAAAAGCAGCAACATTGGTTTTTGATTTTGATTGTACCAACTTCAAAGAATTAATTGAAGGAGGTAAAAAATACAGCGGAACTGTATTTATGCTATCTATCATAGATTTCGAAGCATCGATTAACAGATAACGAACTTCCTTATCAGGATAAGAAGCACCCAGATAATCATTCCATTCTTTTACAATGGCATCATTAAAACGTTCTACGTGTTTTTCATCATGACCAATTTCGTAATAGAACTCTTCTGAAAAAAAGAAAGGCTTATAACTACTCTCAACAAAAGCTTCCGGTGTAAATGCAGAATAGGAATACTCATCCCAGTCGCCTCCGGCGCAAGCCCAAATGATACCGTATGATATAAAAGCTACTGCACTAAAAAGCAGCAACAGTTTTTTGAAAAAAGTCTTTTGCATAACGGGAAATATTCGCAGAATCTAAATCGTAAAAAATAACTTGTTGAAACTGGTTAGGGTAATTTCTCTTCAAATCTGCAATCATCGGAACAAAGGTCTTTTCATCTATCTCTTCTACTTTCACTTCATCACCTGCCTGAAAATAGAAGCCTTTCTTGAAAAAAGCCGAGACCGCTTTATATCTGTTCGCTGATAACTGCACAAATTCTTCCTGGTTTTGAAAATCTCTTGAATTCATTTTATTCAGTAATTCAACAATCCTCCCCTCACGGATATGAATACCCCAGGCAAATATCGGCAAAGCAATGTCTAATCGCAAAGTGTAAGCAGAAAGAGAAGAAAGGTATTTCTGGCTGGTCTTTTGGTCATAAATAGAATTGAGCACACTTGTATTGATTTCACCCATATTATAGAACATCAATACACCTTTATCTACCGGAGGGATACCGGCTTTTTCGGGATATTTAATCTGATGCAAACGAATAGTGGCCGACAACATAGCCAGAGAAGCAAAAGTGCCGCCATCTTCATGTGCATCCAGTTTTTCGCGCATTTGCTTCAGGAAATAAAAGTATTTAGGAGCTGTACTACTGGTCCAGTCGCAATCAATTTGTAAGGCCCTGCATTTGATGCCCACAGATTTGTTGATTTGATTGAGCAAGGTCACTGTTTTATCCACAAGCTTATAAATCGACACAGAATCCAGCTCTTCAAATACTTTGTTTTTAATAAACACCACAGGTACTATGGGATTTACAATATCAGCTTTGGCAAACTGAACCGGAGCAACAGGAATAGCAGTCTTTAAGGTCTCATCATATACAATGTCGAAATAACGCACATATAGTTGCTGCACATTATTTTCTTTCAGGGCTTTAAGCTCTGTACTGTCTAATTGATAATTTGATTTCCAGTAATAAAAAGAAACAAATGGCTTTAATTTTTCGCCCCCACAGGAACTGATGATTAAAGCAACAAGTAGCAATACAGTAAAAGACTTAAGATAACGAGCAGATAAAAATGATTGCATGTGTATGTATAAAATTAGCTTGTATTAAAATGATTTTCTTCTACCAGACTTTTTCGATGGACTCCCAGATAGAGAGATAACTTATATATCGTTCTTCTGAGACAATATCTTTTTCCAAAGCAGCTTTGACTGCACAGCCCGGTTCGTTGATATGCTTACAATTACTGAAGCGGCATTGCGATAAAAGTCTTTGCATTTCCGGAAAATACTGCGCCAGTTCGTCCTGTGTCATATCAATGAGGCCAAACTCTTTTACGCCAGGTGTATCAATAATATGGCCTGAATCGGGCAGGTCAAACATCTCGGCAAAGGTGGTGGTATGCTGGCCCTTCCCACTATAATCCGAGACAATTTCGGTACGCAATTCAAGATTCGGAATCAGCTGATTAATGAGTGTGCTCTTCCCTACCCCGCTATGGCCACTAAACAAAGTTGTACGGCCTTTTAAAGCATCCTTCAGATTTTGTAAAGTTTCTGGCTTGTGCGCCGAAATGGGCATAACCCTATAGCCAATTTCGGTATAGATTTTATCCCAGCGCTGTAAGGTATATTCGTCGTCCTGAGTCAATAAATCTGTTTTATTAATCACCAATATTGCTGGTACCTGATAAGCCTCTGCAGTGACTAGAAAGCGATCAATAAAACCTAAGGAAGTCTGAGGTTGGGCAATAGTTGCAATCAATAAAACGAGATCGAGATTGGAAGCAACAATGTGTTTTTGATGTTTGTTATGTGGCGAAACACGGACAATATAATTGCGCCGATCTTTCACTGTATGAATCATTGCCTGTGCATCTTCCCGCTCTTCCATATCCATCAATACCACATCGCCTACAGCCACGGGGTTGGAAGAAGAAATATTCTTATCAATCTTCATCTTACCCTTGATACGGGCTTTATACAGCTTTCCCTGCTCATCTCTTACCTGATACCAGCTACCTGTAGATTTATAAATAATGCCTTGCAAAATTTCTTTAGGTGTTTTTATT
Source organism: Bacteroidota bacterium (assembly GCA_040387755.1). Lineage (GTDB taxonomy): Bacteria > Bacteroidota > Bacteroidia > Chitinophagales > Chitinophagaceae > Rurimicrobium. The sequence goes on from JAZKDB010000002.1 coordinate 448,735, forward strand.
AAGATTCAATTAAAAATTATGCAATTCGAAGTGCTACTATCGGATCTAGCTTGGAAGCTTTAAGCGCAGGGTAAATGCCTGACACAACGCCAACTATAGTACAAACAGTTACACCCAGCAATATCCAGGCCCATGGTATCACAAATGCCACTTCAAAATAAGAAGACAATGAGATGCCGATAAGTAAACTAAATATAATTCCCAGTCCTCCGCCCAACAAACTGATGAGCACAGACTCCAGCAAAAATTGCTGACGAATGACAGACGAACGAGCTCCCAAAGCTTTACTGATACCAATTTCGCGGGTGCGTTCTACCACCGAAACCAACATAATATTCATCAGTCCAATAATAGAACCCAGCAAGGTAACAATTGCAATAGCCATTGCCGCAATACCTATTTGCCCTACCAAATCATTCACCATTTCCACCAAACTATTATTCTCTTGTACTGCGAAATTATTTTCGGCACCTAAAGGAATTTTACGGATTACTCTGAACACTCCTTCAGCCTCTTCACTGGCTACTTTTTTTACAGCTACATCTTTTACCAAAACACTTATGGCAAAAGAATTAGCACCTCCATAAACCGTTCTGGCTGTCTGCAGTGGCAAAAAAACCATATTATCCTGATCCATCATCATACTACCACCCTTTTCTTCGGCCACTCCGATAATCCTGAATTTATTGGCTCCTACCGAAACCATTTCGTTAATAGCTTTATTCGGTTTTTTAAATAATTTTTTAGCAATAGCAAAGCCAATTACACAGACGTAATTGCCATTTTCTTCTTCATATTTCGAAATATTCCTGCCGGCTACCAAAGCTGTTTGTGCAATGCTCAGATAATTTTGGTCTACCCCTACTACCCTGATGTTGGGATTTGTCTTTTCGCTCTGACTGGCTATGGTGGCCACCATTGACCCTACTACAGACAAGCCTACAGTGGTGTTGGGAAAAACATACCGCTCCTTAAAAGCTTTTGCATCATCGTAACTAATATTCTTTACCTCATTGGATGAGTAGCTCATCCCTCTCTTGCCCTTTTTCGTCTTGATGACCTCGTTGGTTATCTGAAAAGAATTGGCCCCCATACTACTGAAATTACTGCTCACACCAGCCTTCATCACATCGGTTGCGGTCAATATCCCTACCAATGCGGTAATTCCCAGTGTAATAATAAGAATCGTAATAATGGAGCGCAACAAGTTGGCACTAATCGTGCGTAAGGCCTGAGCTATATTGAAACGAAGTTGCTGCATAAATAAAATGTAGGCAAAGTTAATGCCTTAATAGCCTGAAAAGGTCATTCTTCAAATGCACAATATTATTTACATTTGCGCACTGAAAAATTAATGATTTTATGAGCGACACAGTAGAAAGTATCATCAGCAATACCGCCCAATTGATGCGCAAAGCCATTCAGCATCTGGAACTGGAGCTATCCCGTGTGCGTGCGGGCAAGGCTAATCCTCAAATTCTGGATGGTATCGTAGTGGAATATTATGGCAATCCGACACCTATTGCACAGGTAGCCAATATTGCTACACCAGATGCCCGAACTATTACTTTGCAACCATGGGAGAAAAACATGTTGCAACCCATAGAAAGAGCGATTATTGCCTCCAATATCGGGCTCAACCCCTCTAACGATGGCAATATCATCCGTTTATTTTTGCCACCGCTTACCGAAGAACGCCGTAAAGAACTGGTAAAACGCGTAAACGGTGAAGGCGAGCAAGCCAAAGTAGCCATTCGTTCTATCCGCCGCGATGGTATTGAATCCATTAAAAAGATGCAAAAGGATGGCCTTAGTGAAGATGCTGCAAAAGATGGCGAAGCAGATATACAAGCCATTACCGACAAAGAAATCATTGCTATAGACGGTGTGTGCAAAGAGAAAGAGAAGGAAATTATGACTGTATAAGTTTACAAACTTGTTCGGCAATGCTTCAAAATATTAAAAATCAAGTTCAAAACGGCAAACGCATTACAACCGTTTGTCGTTTTGTTTTTATTAAATCATAATTACTATGAGTGAGTATCAGGAACATATTTTGCTCTTGTTTTCCCTGCCCATTTACTTATTCTTTATTCCTCTGGAGATTCTGCTCAGTCATTTTAATAGCCTGAGACTATACTCTGTCAAGGAGACACTAATGAATATCTACCTCAATCTGGTCAATTTTGGTGTCGATATCACCTTGCGTGGTCTGGCTCTTTTTGTGCTCATTTTCTTTTATCAATACAGAATAGAGATTCATTACAGCCCTTTTGCCTATTGGTTTATCCTCTTTATATGTGAAGATTTTCTTTTTTGGCTGGAGCATTTTGTCGACCATCATGTACGCTTATTTTGGGCTGTACATGTTACTCATCACTCATCTGAAGAATATAACCTCACTACCGGTTTCCGTTCCTCGGCATTCATGCCTTTTTACCGTTACCTCTATTTTATACCACTTGCCTTACTGGGTTTCCGGCCAATGGACATCCTGTTTATGTATGCCATTACTCAACTGTATGGCATTTTGGTACACACACAATATCTCAAAAAAACACCCCGTTGGATGGGTTATATCCTTGTCACGCCTGCCCACCATCGTGTTCACCATGCCAGCAATATCCCTTACCTCGACAAGAATATGGGCATGGCATTGATTATCTGGGATAGAATATTTGGCACATTTGCCGACGAACAGGAAGATGAAGTAATCCGCTATGGTATCGTAAAACCACTGGACAAACCCCAACACCCCGTTCACATCATTTTCCACGAATGGCAGGCTATTGGACGAGATTTGCGCAAACCTGTCAGCATTGGCACCAAACTCAAATATCTGTTTATGCCCCCTGGCTGGAGCCATGATGGCAGCACACAAACAACCAAAGAGATGCGGGAAGGGTTGAAAAAATAATTAGTTTACAGTGAAATCTGAAAATCACTTTAGCCATGAAAACAAAATTCTTAATCTATACCCTACTCTGTTTACAATTTTCATCTATAGCAGATACGCTTGCCCAAACTAATGAAAGTCCCGTTAGGATAACTTTCTCCAATATCCGCAACAACAAAGGAAGCCTGCGTCTGGGTATCTTCAAAACGCAGGAGGAATTTGAAAGCGAACAACCTTTCAAAAGAATCAGCATTCCGAAAATCGAACTGAACAACAATAACCTAACAGCTCTGATTAATCTACCGGATGGTACATATGGCATCTCTGTTCTGGATGACGAGAACAACAATACCAAAATGGATTATAATATGGTGCGTATGCCCAAAGAAGGTTTTGGTTTTTCCAATTATTACCACACAGGTTTTAGCAAGCCCAAACTGAACCAATTTGTATTCACTGTCAATAAAGGCAGCATTCAGATTCATTGTAAAATGAGGTATATCTAATCCTTCAAAGTAAAGCCACAACTAAATGAGTTGTGGCTTTGCTTTGCACAGGAAACATTCATTATTCCTTGCCTTTCGTTCCTCTTTCATTCATCATGGTGCTGTTGTGGCAAATATTTTTGGGCCCTTATGAATATCATTTGCACCTTCTCATATTCTTCGAGAACAAGAAGGCAAATACCAGAAATAAAAAAAAATCGTATTGAAAAATAATTAATTGGTTAGATTTGTTAAAAATCCGTCTGCCATGAATTCAAAATTTCTCAACTATCTTTTGGTGCTTTGTATTTCCATGTCAGGAATCAACGCAACTGCCAGTGCAAATTTGAATAGCCAAAACAAACTTTGCTTCATTGAAAACAAAGGACAAATTACCGATCAGAATTGGCAACCAAGAAGCGACATTGATTTTAAGCTGTCATCCAATAAAGGATTGAGCATTTTTATTGGGCATAATAAAATCCTGTATCAATTTTCAAAAGAAGCCTTGACAAATAATCCAATGGATAAGCAATCAAATACAGCCATAGATTGGTCAAGGATGGAAGTAGAATTGATTGGGGCAAATCCTGATGCCATTATCATAAAGGAGCAGCCATCGCCCTATTATGAGCAATACAATACTTTGGGCTTCAGAAACCTGAAGGCATCGGCTTTTTCAAAAATTGTGTACAAGGATATTTATCCCAAAATTGACTGGGTCTTGTATGTTGAAGGTGATTATCTGAAACATGAATTTCACGTACACCCTGGTGGTCAGTATTCGGATATAAAATTAAAGTACAATGGAACAGAATCTTTACAACTGGACCCCAATGGTAATTTAATTGCAAGTTGCAGTTTGGGTCAGATTATTGAATCTGCCCCTGTTTCATTCCATCAAAATGGACAATTGGTAGCTTCCAAATTCCTGCTAGACCATCAACAACTCCGCTATGATGTGGTTGAATTCAAAGGTGAATTAATCATTGACCCCAGCCTTTCCTGGTCTACTTATTATGGCGGAACTAACTTTGACCATGTAAGTGCTGTGGTGAGTAATAGTAATTCGATTTTCTGCTCCGGTAGTTCATTAAGCAATTCTAACATCGCTACAATTGGTGCTTATAAATTTAGCAACCCGGGTGGAGGGGCCGATGCATTTGTTGTCAAAATGAATAGTGACGGAGTAAGGCAATGGGCCACTTATTTTGGCGGATTTGGAGGAGAAAACGGAACAAGTATTGCTTTGGATAATAATGGCGCTGTTTATCTATCCGGAAATACAAATAGCACTTCAGGCATTTCTACCGCCGGTGCACATCAAACCGTCAGTGCCTCTTCAGGTTTAGAGGGGGAGGCCTATCTGGCAAAATTCAGTAATGAAGGAAGTTTGATTTGGGCTACTTACTACGGCGGAGAAGAGAATGAGGGAGATGCTTTTGTGGCTACAGATATTTCGGGAAATATTTTTTTAAGCGGTAACACCAAAAGCAGCACCGGCATTGCTACCGCTGGTGCTCACCAGACTTCACTTGCCAGTCCGGATTTTAATGATGCATTTCTCGCAAAATTTAATAGTTCTGGCGTGAGGCAATGGGGTACCTATTATGGTGGACTTTCGATAGAAAGATCCTATAAAGTGACAACAGATAAAATGGGCAATGTGTATATAACCGGGCAAACCAATAGCCCTTCTGCAATTGCCACAATGGGTACACATCAAAGTGCCTATGCCGGGTCGGTAGGCAGTACTTCAACAGATGGATATGTAGCTAAGTTCAACACCGGTGGCTTAAGACAATGGTGTACCTACTATGGAGGATCGGGTTCTGATATCGCTTATGCTGCCGCCATTGACGACTCTTTGAATGTATATCTGGTTGGTTCAACATTTAGTACTGATAAGATTGCCAGTACAGCTGCTTATCAGACTTCCTGGGGAGGTGGGGTTTTTGATGCATTTATTGCTAAACTGGATAAAAACGGCATGCGCATTTGGGGTACCTACTATGGTTTTATTGGAGAAGATGTTGCCTATGATGTAGCAGTAAGGGGCATAAAGGATGTATTTATATCAGGTTATAGCAGTAGTAACTTCAACATTGCCTCAGATTCTGCTTTTCAAAAAACATTAGGGGGCGGTTACGATGCAATGCTCCTGCATTTTAATGATAGCGGCAAAAGGGTTTGGTCCTCTTATTATGGAGGTGCCAAATCTGAGTATGGGAGAGGTATTCATGTGAATGGAGCAGCATTATATATGTGCGGGCTAAGCGGCAGTGTAAGCGGTATTGCCACAAGTACTGCACACCAAGGCAGCCTAAGTGGTGCGGATGATGGATTTATATTGAAGTTCATTTTCTCTTTGCCCAAAGACCCTGTAAGCATCGAAGAAACAGCACAAACACATTATAAACTGTATCCCAACCCTGTTCATCAATTGCTGCATCTTGAGTCGGAAATTAGTTTAACATCAATCAGTATTCATAATGCTTTGGGACAAAAAGTGTATTTTAAAGAAGATATTGGAGCGAAGGAAATTACAATAGATGTGCAGCATTTAACTTCAGGTTTCTATTTTATTTCGGCTAATGGAAATTATCTGAGACAAATTTATAAGCAATAAAAAGAGGGTCACAAATTGTTTGTGACCCTCTTTATTATGATTTGGCTTCTGCTTCTTTCTTCCATTCATCGCGGTGCTTACGCAGCGGGTGATCTTTGGATTTACTGAATATCATCTGACCATTGTCTTTTCCTTTGCGCTGTTCTGCACGTTCTTCAGGAGTTAATTTCAGAGTATCCTGACAAGCTTCTGAACAACAACCTTCATATTTAGCGGCACATTCAGGGCATTGGATAAAAAGCAAATGGCAACCTTCGTTTTTGCAATTGGTATGGGTATCGGCTTTGCTTCCGCACTGATGGCATTCTGCAATCACATCATCTGTAATACGTTCACCCAGGCGTTCATCAAACACAAAGTTTTTGCCTTTAAACATCAGAGGCAATCCTTCCTGCTTGGCTTTGTTGGTATATTCAATAATGCCACCTTCTATATGGTACACATTCTGAAAACCCTGATGCAACATATAGGCACTGGCTTTTTCGCAGCGGATACCACCAGTGCAATACATTACTATATTCTGGTCTTTTTTATCGGCCAGCATCTCAGCAGCCATCGGCAATTGCTGACGGAAGGTATCTGAAGGCACTTCAATGGCTTTTTCAAAATGACCTACTTCGTACTCATAATGATTGCGCATATCCACGATAATGGTATCGGGCTTGGCCATCATTTCATTCGCTTCGGCGGCTTTCAGGTATTTGCCTTTATTAGCCATATCAAATGTAGGGTCATCGATACCGTCCGCTACTATTTTCTCTCTTACTTTCATCCGCAAAACCCAGAAGGATTTGCCATCATCATCTACGGCCACATTGAGGCGAATGCCATTCAACGCAGAATCTGCAGCATACAAAGCTTCTTTAAAAGCCTCAAAGTTGCTGGTGGGCACACTCATTTGTGCATTAATGCCTTCGCTGGCAACGTAGATACGTCCAAAAACTTTTAAAGCTTCAAATTGGATAAAAAGATTATCGCGGAATGCCTGTGGCTCGGCGATGAAGAAATACTGATAGAACGAAACTGTGGTACGTGGCTCTGTCTCTTCGTAGAGGCGACGCTTGAGTTCTTCGTTCGAAATTCGGTTGTGTAGCACGCGCATAGTGAACCTTCCTTTTTTTCGTTGTTAAGAATGCGCAAAGGTATCTTATTGAATTAAAAATCAAAAATCTTCAAACAAAAAAACCTCGAGTTTGTCAGGACATTCATCCAGCAGAGTGCTGATGTCTTTGCCCAAAACCGGATGCACAAGCTCTGCTGCTATGGCTTTTAGCGGAATAAGGGCAAATCTGCGGTTCTGCACTTCGGGGTGCGGAATCACCAGTCGCGAGCTATGAATTATGGCATTATCATAAAACAAAATGTCAATATCCAGCGTTCGTTGTCCCCAATGTTCTGTCCTTTGGCGACCCAACAATTGCTCTATATCATGAATAATAGCAAGCGATTCAACCGGACCGAATTTTGTATCAATATGAATAGCCTGATTGAGAAAATCAGGCTGATCTGTTTTGCCCCAGGCGGCAGTTTCGTATAGCGGAGAATATGCAATAATAGTGCCCAATTGCTCTGCCAGCAATTGTCTGGCTTTTGCCAAAACAGAGACGCGCTCACCCTGATTGCCGCCTAATAGTAGGTAAATAGAACTCACCGATTTATTACCGATTTAATTTGCCGTGAAGATATAAACAATGATACCTTTGTATTCATAAAAAATAAAATCAAATTTATGAAAGAGTTTTTCAAGATGTTTTTCGCCTCGATGCTGGGTATAATAGTAGCCAGTGTGGTATTGGTAGGACTGTTCATTGGTGCTATCGTGGGCATTGCCACCAGTGCTGTATCAGACAAGGCCGAAGACAAAGTTGTGGTAAAAGACAACAGTATGCTTCGTCTGGACCTCAGCGAATCATTCCATGAGCAGGGAGAAGAAAATTCATTTTCCTTTATGGGCAATGGTGGTGGCTCAGAAGCTGGTGTCTACGAAATAGGCAATGCTATGGAAGCTGCAGCAAAAGATGCCAAAATTAAAGGTTTGTATATCAAACTGGCCCCAAGCCCCAACAGTTTTGCTACACTGCAGCAAATCAGAGATGCAGTATTACGATTCAAAAAGTCGGGTAAATTTGTTTATGCCTATGGCGAAAGCGTCACTCAGGGTGCACTTTACGTAGCTTCGGCAGCCGACAGCATCTTTGTAAACCCAGCAGGCGATGTGGAACTAAAAGGACTGCACACTGAACTGGCTTTCTTCAAAAATACTTTGGCCAAACTGGAAGTAGAGCCTCAAATCTTCTATGCCGGTAAATTTAAAAGTGCTACAGAACCTTTCCGTGCCGAGAAAATGAGCGAACCCAACCGCCAACAGGTGATGGCAATACAGGCTGATATCTGGAATGAATTTACTGCAGCCATTGCGGGTCATGCCCACACAACAGACTCAGGTATTCATCAATTGGCTCAGGCAGGTGCTATTCAGTTTCCTCAGGATGCGCTAAACCACAAAATAATAGACGGTGTACGCTATTGGGATGAGGTAGAAACGATGATGAAAAACAAATTGGGCGTAAAAGAGGATAAAAAAATCAATTTTGCATCGCTTAATGATTATGCCAAACATGATATTCATGAAGGTAAAGACAAGGACAATCGTATTGCGGTCATCTTTGCCGAAGGACAAATCAAAGACGGAGAAGCCAATGACGATTATGAAATTACAGATGTAGATATGGCCAAAACAATCCGTACGGTGCGCAATAATGATAAAATCAAGGCAGTTGTATTGCGTATCAACTCTCCGGGTGGTAGCGCCAGAGCTTCTGAAATTATCCTGCGCGAGTTGCAATTATTGCACCAGAAGAAACCAATTATCGTATCGATGGGTGATGTAGCCGCAAGTGGTGGTTATTATATTGCCTGTGCAGCGGATAGTATTTTTGCAATGCCAACGACGATTACGGGAAGCATTGGTGTATTCTCGATGATGTTTAACACCGAAAAACTGATGACCAACAAATTGGGTATCACTTTTGACCAAGTAAAAAATGCTCCATATGCCGATTTCCCGAATGGTACCCGCCCTATGACTGCTGAGGAGGGTGCGATGATGCAACGCGGTGTGGATTCTATCTATGCCCTCTTCAAACGCCGTGTGGCCAATGGCCGTGAAATGAGCGAAGCAGATGTGGATTCTATAGCTCAGGGACGTGTATGGACTGGTATTGCTGCTAAAAAGAATGGTCTTGTAGATGACCTTGGTAATTTGGACCGTGCGATAAAAAGTGCTGCCAGTATGGCCAAAGTAAAAGAATATGAAGTACGCACTTACCCCGAGAAAGTGGACAAATTCAAGTCATTTATGAAAATGTTCAAAGACAATTCATCAGCCGAAGAAGCGGTGGGTAAAGCCGTGATGAAAGAATTGGGCAAAGAATCCAAAGAAATCATGTACCTCAAAAACCTTCAGAATATGAATGGCCGCTCGATGATGTTGCTGCCTTTTGACCTGAAGATGAACTAAGAAAACTCCATCACCCTAAATATAAAAGTTTAAGAAAATCCCGAAGCCGAAAGGCTTTGGGATTTTCTTTTTGGGGCTCAGTATCTGATTTTGTTCAATGGATAGAAATCAAATTGCTCTGTTTTTAGCAAAAGCTGTCAATTTCCTAATGAAATATGGTGAAATTATTAATAACGTAGCCGCCATATTTATTTTTTGTTTAATACCCAATGCTTTATTCTGTGGCATTTGAAGTGTTTTTATTGCCTCTTCCTGATAATTTGGCAAGAAAATGATATTTTTCCGAAAAACTTGGAAATGTCTCCAAGTCTATTGCCCCATACTTATCCAAATAGCGAAAACCCTTGTTAGTGAAACCTTTTGAAAACATAGCTTTAATAAAACAACCTTAAAATCAAATTGAATGGAAGTAGATGTTCTACCAAAAATTGTGAATTTCAGATTATACAAAAAGAGTACAATTACCATAAGCACGTTTCTTGCAGGCCCCTTAGTTGGAGGTTATTTTATAGCTGAGAATTTTAAACATTTTGGTGAAGAAAATAATGCAAATAAGACATGGATATGCACAGCATTAGCTGTGGCATTCATAATTGGAACATTATTTATCCCTGGAATTGAAAATATACCCAGCATTATTTTTCCAATTATATATTCAGGTATAGCAACATACTTAACTCAGAAATATCAGGAAAACAAAATAAATGATCACGAAAAAAATGGTGGATTATTTTTTCCGTTTTGGAGAGTAGCAATAGCAAGCCTGACAAGCATTACAATATTGTTTATTATGATATTTGCCGCATTATTTATGACCAATCAAATATCATTCTGACCAACAAAAAATTAGCACTTGGTGTTGTGACACCCGTTATTAGTTAATCCCATTGGCGTTAAAACTGATATTGGCTAATTTAAAACATAAAAAAGAATACGTTTGCTGCTATAGACCATTCCCCAATGACCCAAAAGAAAAACATATTAGCCATCATCGGCAGCGCCTCTGCACATTCTGCCAATCTGCAACTGGTAGAAAAAATAGCTGCATTGACAAAGCATGAATTTGAATTCCAAATTTATCAGGGCTTAAAAACGCTTCCTCATTTTGACCCGGAATTGTCGCTGGACAATACTCCCGAATCAATTGTCCATTTCAGAAAGCTTATCGAAGAAGCTGAAGGGGTCATTATCTGTACTCCGGAATATGTGTTCAGCATCCCGAGCGGACTCAAAAATGCCCTTGAATGGTGCGTAGCCACTACCCTTTTTACAGACAAAGCCTGCGGACTGATTACGGCTTCGGCCAGTGGTGTAAAAGGCCATGAAGAACTGCAACTGATTATGAACACCCTTATGGCAAAATTCAATCCAGAAACCACTTTACTCATTCAGGGTGTGAAAGGAAAATTTGATGAACAAGGTAATATAACAGAGCCCAAAACGCAACAGCAATTAGAGCAATTCATCAGCAATTTTACAGACTTGGTGAATAACCATTAGCCTAATGCAGGTCGAACTGTACCGTACTTTATTGAATATCGATTAGTGTGCATGCTTGTGCAACATTGGTCACAGAAAGTAAGCTTTTTTATTTGCACATTTGTACTATGAACAATACAACACAAACTCATTGGGATACTGTATATAAAACAAAAGCTCCAGATCAGGTAAGCTGGACACAGGAAATCCCCAAAACATCTTTGGACTTTATTCATTCTTTTGGCTTATCAAAAACAGCAAAAATCATAGACATTGGCGGTGGTGACAGCAAACTTGTGGATTATCTGCTGGAGGAAGGTTTTGAAAATATTACTGTGCTGGACATTTCGGCAGAAGCACTTGACAAGGCAAAAAAACGTTTGGGTGACAAATCTGTAAAAGTAAATTGGGTAGTCAGTGATATAACAGAATTTAAGCCAAACACAACTTATGATGTATGGCATGACAGAGCAACTTTTCATTTTCTTACCACAAGCAATCAAATTGCACAGTATATGGAAATAGCCAGAAACGCTGTTGCCGGCTATTTGACCATCGGAACGTTTTCGGAAAACGGTCCGGAAAAATGTAGTGGACTACAAATCAAACAATATAGCGAAGAAAAATTAAGCGCCGAACTGGAGAATGGTTTTGATAAATTACGTTGTATTACCGAAGATCATACAACACCGTTTGATACGACACAGAATTTTCTGTTTTGCAGTTTCAAACGTCAGTAAGCGAATTACAAAAGGTTGATTTTGGCTTTGTCAAATAGACATCAAGAGTCAAAGATGTACAAATAGGACATTAAAAGACAGCTATCTGCTATTGGGTCAGAATAACTTATTCTTTTCCCCATACGGTGTAACACGTCTTCAGGCATAAACTTTACTAAGGATTTAGCGTAGTAAAAGTACATTTGCCTTTGGCAAGACATTGTTATTATTGAAAAGCCAATCTTAAAAACCAAATAACAAACAGACCTACATACATATGTCTATAACAAATGAAGCCGAATTAAATGGCATGAAAAAGGCAAGTGAAGCGGTAGCTTATACTTTGAAAGAAATGATTAACTACGCACGCCCTGGCATGACGACTAAGCAACTGGACGATTATGGAGCCACTGTACTTTCTGATTTAGGGGCAAAATCGGCTCCTTACTTAACCTACCATTTCCCGGGATGGACCTGTATTAGTGTAAATAATGAATTTTGCCACGGCATTCCTTCAGAAAACAGAATACTGAAGGAAGGAGATTTAGTGAATATCGATGTTTCGGCAGAGCTAAACGGTTTTTGGTCGGACAATGGGTCTTCTTTTGTACTGGGCGATGATGTCAACCAACACCAAAAACTGGTAGATGCTTCAAAACAGATTCTGCAAAAAGCCATTTACAACATCAAAGGTGGTGTACGCATTGCCGACATCGGGCATCTGATAGAAACTGAAGCGAAAAAGAGGGGTTACAAAGTGATTAAAAACCTGACAGGGCACGGAATAGGCAGAAGCCTGCATGAAGAGCCGGCCGAAATAGCCAATTACCGGGACCGCTTTAACCTGAGCAGATTTAAGAAAAACTCTGTTGTAGCGATTGAGACATTTATATCAACAACTTCGACCTATGCCGAAACGCAAAATGATGGTTGGACAATGGTAGGAAACAGAGGGGGTTTTATGGCTCAGCACGAACATACAATTGTTGTTACGGACGGGAAACCCATTGTATTGACAGAGATGAATGAAATCTGGAATTAAGTAAAGAGGAGACCATCCTCATGCAAAAGCGGGTTTTAATTAATTCTTCCGTTAATTCTTAAAAAAAGCAGCCGTTCATATCTGTATATGAACGGCTGCTTTAATTCAAATAATAACTAAGGTTATTGTGCGATAATTTCTTTCACTTTGGCAAATACTTCATTTTCTCCACCTTCTTCATAACCGGTATGCATCCAGGCTACTTTACCGTTTTTATCTACGATAATGGTAAAAGGAACATTCTGGAAATTTAAAGAACGTTTTAAATCTGAATTTGAATCCTGATAGTAAGGAAAATCCCAACCTTGTGAAATAGCATAACTACGTACTAGTCCTTCGGCACGGGATTCGTCGATAGAAACGGTCATGTAATTAAAATCCGCTTCTTTTTTCCACTCTCCTATTTTACGACGAACATTGACAATTTCCTTTTTGCAAGGTGCACACCAGGTAGCCCAAAAACTTACAACAGTCACTTTGCCTTTTTCAAAGGTTTGATTGAAGGCGATTTTTTTGCCGGACTTCACATCTTTGATTGAAGTGTTGGGTAGTTCGGATTGTGCCCAAAGTGTAGCTGAGGCAAAAAGGGATAAAGCAAGCATGCTTAGTTTTTTCATTGTTTTTTGTTTTAGTTTTTCTTCAGACAAAATTAAGTTGTTAATGTTACATCAGAAAAGTAATTTCGTGGATATTTTTAAAAGATTTTAACAGTAAATAATGAAAAAATATCTGCTTTCCGCCGTGGCAATGGCATCATTTACAAGCGCTTTTGCACAGGGCACCCTAAGTGGCGACATTATGACAAACGTCAATTTTTATGAAAATGACAAAAAAATAATTGAGCCTAATAATTCATTGTACGAAAACTATAAAAACGGTGGTGAAGGTTGGCTCAGCCTGAGATATAATCAAAATGGCTTTACAGCATTTTTGCGTGTGGATGCTTTTCAAAACTCAAATCTTAAATACCTTGTCCGCCCGATGACTACTTTTGGTATCGGAGCTTTCAGTCTGAGCAAGGATATTGGCGATCTGAGCATCACTGCAGGTTATCTTTATGAGCAGGTAGGAAGTGGTATCTTGTTTCGCTCCTACGAAGACAGAGGTCTGCTTATTGACAATGCGCTGGCTGGTGTGTCTTTAAAATACAGAATCAATGAACATCTGTTTGTGAAAGGTTTTGCTGGTCAACAAAAGAATAATAATCTGGTGAATACTTTTTATGCACCGATTTTTAAATCTGCAACAGTAGAAGGAGATTACAACATCGGTCAGGTACACATTAATCCGGGTGTTGCAACATTAAACCGTACTCTGGATCAAAATTCAATGGACGGTATTGTAGCCACGATTAACGGCTTACCATCAAGCGAACGTTTTATACCAAAATTCAATATGTACGCTTTTACAGCATACAATAGCCTTACCTACAAGAATATATCCTGGTATGCCGAAGGAGCCTATAAAACAACTGAAGCAATTAATGCTAACGGTAAATACATGAACAAACCAGGTTCAACCCTTTATTCTACCCTGGGTTGGGCGAGAAAAGGCCTTGCTGTTAACCTTAGTGCCAAAAGAACCGAGTATTTTTTGATGCGCACGGCACCTAACTTAACGTTACTGGAAGGTATGGTAAACTGGCAGCCGGTTGTTGCTATTATTCGTCCTCACCGTTTACTGGCACGTTATTCACCTGCATCTCAGGACATTTCGGAAATGGCTTATAAGACGGATGTGTTTATTGCACCAAATGATGACTATAACATCAATCTGAACTACACGAATATGAATACCATCAGCGGACAAAAGCTGTATCAGGAAATTTTTGCTGATGTGGAATATCGTGGATTTAAAAAATGGATATTGGGTGCTGGCGCACAATACCTCGAATACAACCTTCAGGTATACAGAAATGAGTTTTTCCCAGAGCCTATTATGTTCTCAATTACACCGTTTGTAGATGCTACTTACCGTATCAACGACAAAAAAGCAATAAGGGTAGAACTTGAATATCAGGATAAGAAGCAGGATATGGGCTCTATGTTTTTTGGCTTGCTTGAATATTCAATTGCGCCGAAATGGTCTTTTGCCGTATCTGATATGTATATTTTCAAGCCAAATTATGCCAAGCATGAAAATTTCAATTACCCTACAATTTTCACTGCTTATACTAAAGGTCCGCATCGCTTTTCACTGGCTTATGTAAAGCAAATAGCGGGTATTAACTGTACAGGTGGTGTGTGTCGTTATGAGCCGGCTTTTAGTGGTGTACGTGCTATGATAACATCAAGCTTTTAGATAGTTGGTTCTGAACTGATTTCTTATTTTCGCCATTCATAAAAACAAACGATTGTGCTCCCGATATCTATAAAAAAAGACGACAAGAAGGCCCGATTACTCATACTTACTGTTTCATTTGTGGTATTTGCCGCAGTAGTTATTTTGAGCAAAGTAAAATTAGAGGCAGACTTAGGTTTTGATGCTCATATTTTTGCCTTCGCTAATGCCATTATTAATTCAATAGTGAGTATCTTATTGGTCGCTGCACTGATAGCCGTGAAAGGCAAAAATTTTCTATTGCACAAGAAATTTATGTTAGCCGCAATGCTGCTCTCAGTACTTTTTTTGGTTAGTTATATTGCTCATCACCTGTTCAATGGAGAAACTAAATTTGGTGGTGAAGGGACAATTAAATCTGTATATTACTTTATACTGCTGACTCATATTCCTTTAGCAGCTATCATTTTACCCTTCATACTATTTACAGCTTACAGAGGTCTTACTGGTGAATATAGCACCCACAAAAAACTTGCCCGTTATACTTTCCCACTTTGGTTGTACGTGAGCATAACAGGTGTATTGGTATATATCCTGATTTCCCCTTATTATACTTAATTCTGTGATTAACAGTGAATCAAAAAAGCACCTTAAAACATTTAAGGTGCTTTTTTGATGAAAGAGATATAAAGAATTCGGGAGAAAGTTATTTAAAGAATAAGCTTGTTCTTTTTGGGCTCTACTCCCATCTCAGCATTTAAGCGGCTGCGACGGATAAAATAGAGTAAAGAAAATAGTGCGAAAGCACTCATAATAATTACGAACAAGCAGATATTAACCGGTAAATCCTGAATCATAATTGCGATGAAAATAATCATCAGACTGGAGAATGAAAGGATAATAACTGTTTTGGTATGTGAAAATCCTAAATCAAGCAAATAGTGATGAAGGTGAGTACGATCTGCCGCAAAAGGAGATTTGCCCTTCATAATCCGGGTAATAAATACCCTGAACGTATCGAAAACAGGCACAAAAAGTAAGGCCAGCGCTACCAGCAATACAGCTTTTGGGCTATGAAACAATAGATTATTCTGGAGTGAGCTGACGTGATCGGTCAACATAATAGATAACACTGCAATGATAAAGCCAATAACCAACGAACCGGAATCTCCCATAAAAATTCTTGCAGGATTGTAATTAAAACGCAAAAATCCTATTACCGCTCCCATTAGAGAAAACGAAATAATTGCCGGACTATAGCTGTTATTTATGGCGAAAGCAGTGCCCAAAAAGAAAGTACATATAACAGCAATTGTACCAGCTAACCCATCTATTCCATCAATCAAATTGAAGGCATTGCTTACAAATGTGCATCCTATAATAGTAATCAGCAAACTGGCCCAATATGGTAAATCGTGAATGCCGAAAAGTCCGTACAAATTATCCAGACGAAAATCTGCAAGACCTGCTATGATGGCCGAAGCAGCTACCTGTGCGATTAATTTTTTTGAAGGATTTACGTTGATTAAATCATCTTTTACTCCTGTAATGAACAAAATAAGTATAGCTGCAACTATATAGTTCCATTTTGCAAATTCTGCAGGATTAATAAAGAGGGAAGTAACGACAGAGAATCCAAGAAATATTGCGATTCCTCCTAAATTTGGAATAACGTCTGTGTGGATTTTTCGTTCACTATCCGGCAAGTCAAATATTTTCTTCTTTTTGCTGATGTAAATAATTCTTGGTATCGCACTCATGCACAAAAGCATAGAAAGAACCACAGACGCGGAATAGAGCAACCATTTATTTGTTTCAAGTAAAAATGCTCCCATAAATTATATTAAAGTTTTCTTAAAACTCTCATTAACTTCCTACAAAGGTAGAACTAAACCAAAAGATTTCCAAGTAAAAAATCCACAATATGGATGTAATTAATTGAGAAAAATTGTATTATACGCTATTTCACCAAAAGATTTAGACTTTGACTTTAACACCGAGCTTTTGCGCTCTGCTGGTTTTAATATTAACTCACAAATAGTATCTACGATTCTTTCTGCAGCATGACCGTCCCATAATTCAGGATTTTTACCTAATTGCCAGTTTCCGGACTTTAGCATTTCAAACGCATTAAAGATATTATCAGGACAATTGCCTAAAAGTAAATTTGTACCAATTGTACAGGTTTCAGGGCGTTCTGTATTATTGCGCAATGTCATACATGGCACGTTCATAATAGTCGTTTCTTCTGATATTCCTCCGGAATCTGTTACTACAGCACATGCATTTTTCACCAGATAATTAAATTCCAGATAGCCCATAGGTTCAGTCATAATCATCTTTGAAGAAACTGTAATGCCAAAATTTTCAATCATTTTTGCAGTATGTGGATGAACAGGAAAAATAATTGGCGTATCCCCAGCGGCTTCACAAACGGCTTCCAAAAGAGTGCTTAATATTGCACCGTCGGATATATTGCCTTGTCTGTGCAGTGTTAATACAAAATAACCTTTACTTTCCAATCCATAATTATCCCAAAATGAAGGCTTCCTAAAACGCTTTTCATTGTTATATAAGGTATCTATCATTGTATTGCCCACAAAAAAGATTTTATCAGGCATCACGCTTTCATTCACCAGATTATCTGAGGCCGTTCTTGATGTAGTAAAAAAATAATCGGTTATTGAGTCAGTCAATATACGGTTTACTTCTTCTGGCATTTGTCTATCGCCACATCTGAGTCCTGCTTCAACGTGAACTAAAGGTATTGTGGGATCTGTCTTTTTGGTAGCTAATGCACATGCCACAGTGGAGTTAACATCACCTGAAACGATAACCATATCAGGCCTTTTTTCTTCCAACACTTTACTGTAACGGGAAATAATGGTGGCAATTTGTTTGGAACTTTCTACACTTCCAACATTCAGATTTATATCTGGCGCCGGGATATTTAATTCTTCAAAAAATACGCCACTCATTTTTGTGTCATAATGCTGACTGGTATGAATTAATCTGTACTTTATACCTAGATTGAGGCGAAAACCAGATTCTAATTCTCTGATAATTGCAGCAACTTTAATAAAGTTTGGGCGAGCACCCACTATAATATCAATTAGTTTCTCCATTAAAAAATTTTATAACGGTAGTTATGTTTGGCGATTGAATTTTTCCGACAATTCTCTTCGCAGTAACAGTTTTATTAAATCCTTTACAATATTGATAATCTTCTATATAAGTATCGCAATTATCCACTTTAATACTAATTAAATCCTTATTAAGGAGCCATTCATCACCACTCTTTTCAAGAACCACGTCAGGATGAAAATGCAAATAAAAATATGCCTGCTGCTTATTCCACCCTATTAATTGGTCACAAATATAGATATTGTTTTTTCTAAAATCAAGTAATCTGCGATGAATAATTCCAAAATTTTGTACATACCCATCATGCTCAACTTCAATCAATTTCTCAGTATCTTCAAAAATATCTACCGCTACCCTTTTCCCCATTCTGAATGACGACCAAATATCTGCCGAATTTACACCTCCTATACAAATGGTGTTATGGGCTGCAGTACCTTTCTCTTCAAGCCTAAGCAAAGATTGTTCGTATGTACTAACAGCTCTGTCTACTATTATCTGCTTTTCATTTACATTCAAGCAAAAGCTAAATGCATCTGCGTGGCTATGCCCTGGCTGAAAATGAGCAGTAATGTTCCCCAAGTTTAAGAGCAAGTGAAAAAAGCCTGAATCAAAATCTCTGAAACCACTTGTATTTGGCTTAAATCTATAAACTTTTATATGCAAATTTTGTGCCACAATTAACAATTCTCTAAACAAAATAGACATCTCTTGATTTGAGTCGCCGAAATTCATATATGACCCATCAGGGTTTACAAAGCAGGATAAACCCGAAAGTAATTGTTGGGATTTGTTTTGCAGAAGCACATAAAATTGATTATCAGCATCTTTACCTTTGATAAAACTCAATAAGCAAAGCAAATCCTTGATTAGTAAAGACTGGTACGCAGGAGATTTTTCAAAGTGAATACCATCTGCCAGAACCTGTACATTCAGCTCTTGACGGACGATTTTTTTACCCAAATTTTCAAATTTTGGATAGCCATAATAAATTCCTGCCCATACTAATGCAATTCCGTTCATTAACAAGTGGTTAGCCATTATTTCATATTCCGGAAAAGCGCGCAATCTTGATGTTTGAATGAATAAACTTCGGGATATAGCCTCATTTTTAATATTATTCTGCACTAAGAACTTGATGCAATTTATGATGCGTAACGAAGCCGGATAAGAATGATAATGCAGATAACTGCATTTATATTGCCCTACATATTGCAATAAAATCTCCAATCGCTTATCAGCGTCTACGCTTTCGTCATTCAGAAAATCTAAATAGTGTAAATGGAAAGTCCATAGTAACCCAAAATCTTTATACTCCCAGTCAATGATTTCAGGAAATGATTTTTCTCTGTTGAGAAAAACGAAACTCTTACTATGAGCTTTATAGAGATTTTGATCAATAGAAAATGAAGGAAATTGAATGCAAGCATGCCCTAAAGAATGGTTTAAACATTCTTGACTAATATGCCCGGGTGTGAAAAAGAGTCTTTTAAAAGGATAGTAAGCTCTGAAAAAAAACTGTTGCCACTTTAAATAGCGTAGTGTATAAAAAAGCCGAAGAATAAATTTTAAAGAAAAAAAAGAATCCAATTTACCCTTCATTTTTGATAATAAGTTGACGACATTTGCGTTCTTCAGATGAATCCAAAATTAGTGAAAAATAGCAAATTATACGATTTTTTTATAAGATATCAACCTGAAATTGCCATTATTACCAGCCTTGGCATGATATATGGTTTTCTGGCCGGAAGGGCAATTTTATCCCTGAGTATGTTTTTGTTTTTTCTCAATTCTATCTGGAATACAAAACCTGCTTTTTGGGCTAAACAAAAATGGTGGTTATGGGGTCTTGCCTGGCTGGGGCTCTATGCAGTTTCTTATTTCTGGAGTACAGATATTCCTTATTGGCAGGAACGGGTACAGGTAAAGCTACCCTTTCTGATATTCCCTATAGCTATGGCTTGTCTACCACGATTGAAGGAAAAACACTTTATTTGGCTAACTTATGGCTTAGTGTTTTTGGCCATATGTGCCTGCACCTATTCTCTCTCATTTTATTTTAACGACACAGAAAATGTACTGAATGGTTATTTTTACTCAAAAGTATTGCGCACCCCTGCCTATAAAGATCACATCCGTTTCAGCATTTTCATTGCCTGGGTGGTTATCTGGGCATGTTTTATACTACCCAAAATCAGAAATAAAATTCTTAAAGCCCTGCTGATAAGTGCCTTGTTCTATCTTTCTATCTACTTGCACATATTAGCAGTACGAAGTGGTTTGCTAATGCTCTATAGCTTTGCCTTTGTTTATGTTGTCTTTTTGTTTTTGCAAAGA
Source organism: Bacteroidota bacterium (assembly GCA_040387755.1). Classification (GTDB taxonomy): domain Bacteria; phylum Bacteroidota; class Bacteroidia; order Chitinophagales; family Chitinophagaceae; genus Rurimicrobium. Next base: position 469,263 of record JAZKDB010000002.1, read on the forward strand.
AAATTTCTTTTATCTTCCCTTTTGGTTTTGGGAAGCAGTCTGATTGTTTTTACATTATTCAAGACAACGCCATCCTTCAGAGGGAAGTTATATTATGGTATGTATAGCCTCAATGAATATCGAAAAGGGAATGTGACTGCAGATTTCTCGGATATCGGCCGTATTATTTCTTACCAATTGGCTGCTAAAATCATCAGGGAAAACCCTTTACTAGGAGTTGGAGCAGGCGATATCCGATCAGAAATGAAAGAAAAATATGAACAATATTCACCCAATACAAAACCGGAGCAAAGAATAGTCCCTCATAATCAAATTATGGAAGTTAGTCTGGCTGGCGGAATAATAACCCTTTCGGTTTTTCTTGTTTGGTTGTTTTATCCAATCCGAAAAATCAAAAAGAATCGTTCTGGCCTATTTCTCTTTGCTACCTGGTTTGGGTTATTATTATGTTTAATGGTAGAAGCGATGCTAGAGGTTCAGTTTGGAGTTTCTATTTATTTATTCTGTATGCTTTGGGTAATGAAATTTGCCCAAGACAGCACTGAATCTAATCCTGTTCCTGCAACTGAATTAGTGTAGTGTCGGCCCCCCAGATAGGATAAGTATCGTCATCGAAAATCAATGCTTCTCTGTCAAACGTGTCCAAATCATACTTTTTGATAACAGAGGTAATATCACTAATCCACTTCCCTTTTGCTTGAGCGTAACCATATTGATTCATTTTTACCAACCATTTTTTGTAATCCATATCGCCCCTTAGTTCGGTATAATATTTTTTACTTTTCACAATTCTTACAAAATCTTTAAAAGACGCTGAAGAGTTGGGATATTGTTTATATGAAGATCTTGGCGCTCCCTTCGTTTTAGGTAAATTATTCTTACCCTTGACTCCAAAATAGTTATTGAGCAATTTGCAATTTCTGCTTTTACCCATAGCCGATTCAATCATAGATACTCCCAAAATAATGCTGGCAGGAATTCCGGATTGATCTTTCAAAATAACAGCTACCCTTTTATGCTCTTCAATATATACAATTGCCGCTTTTTGCCCCCAGGAATGAGTAGAAATTGAGATGAATAAAACGGCACAAAACAATTTATACAAATCAAAACAAGCTATTTTTTTTTTCATAATAAATCGTTTAAAGAGTAATCTTCTGCTCACAAATCATTACCACTTCTATATGTTCCGATTCTCAAAAATAGCATTATATTTGTAACTCAATAAAATTGAAGATAACAATGCTCGATATTTTGCTCGTTGTTCTTGCATATTTGCTTGGTTCTGTTTCTACAGCTGTAATGGTAAGTAAGCGTTTTTATGGTATTGATATCCGTGAACATGGTAGCGGAAACGCCGGTGCAACGAATACTTTCAGGGTTCTGGGCAAGAATGCCGGTGTTATTGTAATGATTGCCGATATATTAAAAGGCTTCCTCGCTGTAAAATTATCTATTTTCTCTTATTATACCTGGACATCTGAACCTTTTGTCAACCTTCAGGTTATCTTAGGTATTGCAGCGGTATTGGGTCATATATTTCCTATTTGGTCTGGTTTTCGTGGTGGAAAAGGAATTGCCACACTTTTTGGTATGATACTAGGTATTCAGCCACTTGTAGCTGTTAGTTTAGTAGGAGTCTTTATGTTGATGCTGTTGGCTACTCGTTATGTATCTTTAAGCTCTATCAGTGCCAGTATAGCTTTCCCATTATTAATCCTATTTATTTTTCGTGAACCCGAGTTAAGTTATAAGATATTTGCCATCGGTACTGCAGCTTTGGTAGTATTAACTCATCACAAGAATATAAGCAGGCTGCTTACCGGCAGCGAAAGCAAAGTCCCCATCTTTAAAAAAAGGGACAAAAGACGTCGCAATAACGATTAAGTTGTTCGCTCTTGAAACTTAACCTTCTTCAACATTTATTTAGTTATTTGCTACCGCTTAGGGTGGCAAATGCCAAGGGAATCACTACCCCTCTTTTAAGCCTTTACCGTTATCAGGGAAGATGGCAACTTAGTGCCTCCACCGCTATTTATTCTGACGGTGCAGCTTACAGACCCCTTAAAGAAGCTTTTGGATACCTTAAAAAAGAAATGCCCGGGAAGCAAAATATGCTGGTCTTGGGGGCGGGGCTTGGAAGTGCGGTATCTGTATTAGACAAAATGAACATTAAAGTATCCTCAACCCTAGTGGATATTGACCCTCAGATAATTAAATGGGGTAAAGAAATCATCAATTCAGAAACTCATATTCCCTGTGAATGGCTTTGTGAAGATGTCCAAAACTTTGTCGGTCAGCACCGATTATTGTATGATTTAATTGTGCTGGATGTTTTTCAGGACAGATTGGTTCCTCAATTTGTGACCTCAATAAAGTTCCTTAAAGAATGTAGCCGGCTGCTCCAAAATGAAAAAAGCCATCTGGTCTTCAACTACATTATCAACAATCAGGAAAAATGGGAAGTAGCGCTTCAAAATATTCAATCTGTTTTTACAGTTGAACATACTATTTCAATTGGTATCAACAGAATTATGATACTCAGAAATATCGTTTAATCAAACGTAGTGAGTGGGTTCTTTTTCGCAGCAACTTACTTACAATACCTTCCTGATCTATCTTATCTATTACTACACATCCTGCAGTTTCAGTTGCGTGGATAATCGTATGTTCTGAAAGTAAAATACCTACATGATTTATTTTACCTTCATTATTACCAAAAAATGCCAGATCGCCGCAGCGCGCTTCCTGAAGGAAAGAAATGGTTTCGCCCTGAAGAGCTTGCTGAGAAGCATCTCTGGCAATAGCGATACCATTCATACGCATCACTATCTGGCTCAAACCCGAGCAATCTATACCTTCCAATGTTCGACCTCCCCATAGATAAGGAGCATAGCGAAAGGAAGTTGCTACATGTTCAATATTTTCGGCAGAAGGACTTAATTCAGTACAATTTAATTTCTTTCCTTTGAATTTTGCCTTATGACCACCTAATAGCTGTGTACCGGATTTTAAGCAGGCGGCAAATGGTAAAACAATTTCAGCCTCATCGCTGGTCAATTTATGACCAAAAGAAGATACCAGATGCTTTGGTGATTTATTAAATTCCTTTTTGCTAATTATATTTAATTGTCCCAGCAGACACCAACCCTCATAATCATCATTAAGGCTACGGATAAAAGCCCAATAATCATCTTTGACCTGAAGAATTTCTGCTCGCTCGCCATAGAGCAATTGACTGACCTGTTCGGAGCGGTGAGCAGCCTCTTTGCGCATCGGCAACACACTTACGGCACAAGTAGCAAAAGACAAAACCATAATTTGAATGAGATTGGTAGAACAATATTAGAACTTTAAGGCTATTCTACAAAATGAACGTATTTTGCCCCTCATTTATGTTGCAACTGCCCCTACTCAATAATCTGGAACTTAAAATCAAAACCGAAAATAATATTCGTTTTGTATGGGATATTGTTCGTAAAAAATGGATTCTATTGACTCCGGAAGAATATGTCAGGCAGGCATTGCTTCATTACTTTGTATATCAGATGCATTACCCATCGGGTCTTTTGGCCGTGGAAAAGCAGCTAAAATACGGTAGTCTGAGCAAGCGGTATGACATAGTTTTATATGACCGAAATCAAAAACCTTGGTTATTGGCGGAATGTAAAGCACCGGAAGTAGCTATTAACCAAAACACTTTACATCAATTGCTCCAATATCATAGCCAGATACCTTGCCCATACTGGTTGCTGAGCAATGGAGCTACCTCTCATTGTGCAAATGCCAGCGATATCAATAACATCTTTTGGATGGATGATTTGCCGGTTTTTGGTGAATAAAAAAATGTTTATAAATCCAGTAAACCATCAGGAAGATTCATACGGATATATTTATTGCGCAAATTGACCTCTTGCAAAATAGGTTCGACCATAGGCAATAAAACCTCTTTATTATTATACAGGACAGTGCCTACCCATTGATGACCTGTCTGTGAGATGTCTACTAATGGTCCCAGACTGCCTTTCTCCGCATCTACTACATTAAAACCAATCCATAATAAAGGACTGTCTGTTTTGGCCTCACCCAATATTTCTGCAGGAACAAAAACTTGTTTTCCTACAAGTTTTTTGGCCGCTTCAACAGTATCAACATCATCAAGCTGGATATGATATTCCTCCTCATTATGCTTCTTAAATTTAGTGACATAATAAGGGATATGACTGTCCTTTTGAACAGATACAAAAATGACCTGATCATTCTTTAACCAATTGCTGTTGCCCACAATATGGGATAAAATCAAAGTGCCATTTAATCCGTGTGTGGCTACTAATTTGCCAATTCTCAACATAAATTCAAAAGTACAATTTTAGTCAGTGGAAACAAGGCAATGACTAATTAATGTGTGCAAAATGTGGACAGTTTAACAATGATAAAATGACCTTAAGGACTAAATTTGCGCTATGCAATACGATACCAATCAACCAATCATACTGGTCACCAACGATGACGGAATTACAGCACCAGGCATTGCCAATCTTATAGAAGCAATGCAAGGCCTTGGTACCATTGTTGTCGTAGCACCGGATAGTCCACAATCAGCAACAGGCCATGCCATTACCATTGGCAAACCATTGCGCATGAATAAAGTCAATATTTTTGATGGAATTGACGCTTATCAATGCAGCGGCACACCAGTAGATTGTGTCAAACTGGCTACCAATCAAATCCTTCATCGGAAGCCCGATATATGTGTCAGTGGCATCAATCATGGATTGAATTCATCTATAAATGTTATTTACTCCGGTACAATGAGTGCTGCTATGGAAGCCGCTATTGAGGGAGTGCCTTCAGTAGGGTTTTCTTTGGCCGACTTTAGTTTTGAAGCAGATTTTACTGTATCAAAAATTGTAGCCAGAAAGATTGTTCAAAAAATGCTTGCTGAAAAACAACCACCAAGAACATTGCTCAATGTCAATATTCCTAAGGTAAATGAAGCTGAATTCAAAGGAATGAAATTTTGCCGTCAGGCAGATGCCAAATGGGGCGAAAGTTTTGAGCATAGAATAGACCCACATGGCAAGGATTATTATTGGATGGTAGGCAATTTTATGTGTAAAGATGATGGTCTGGATACAGATATTTATGCGCTGGAACATCTTTATGCCTCTATCGTTCCCGTACAGTTTGATCTTACAGATATGGCCACCAAAAACAGACTGGAAAAAGAATGGACCTCACTGAATGATTAATTCAGGAGGTCCAATTCTATATTGAACTAAAACTATCTAATGAACGTTGGATAAATCAACTGGAGCTGCTTTCTTGTTCCTGACAACAATCAGCACAATCGGAACAAAAATCAGGAACATGAGCCCCAACATCAGAAACACATCCATATAGGACAGAACAGCGGCCTGTCTCATTACCGAGCCTTCCATTGATTTATAAGCCGCTTTGAGAGCATCCTGAGTATTCATTCCTTTTGCTATAAAACTTTGTTGCATCCCTTTTACACGTTGCATTACACTGAGATTATCAGTGCTAAGATGAGCTACAAGATTCGATCGGTGTTGGGCATTTTGCCGCGACATATAGGTGTTGATAATAGCCACACCAAAAGAGCCGCCCAGCTGACGCATCAATCCGGTGAAAGAAGCGCCCTGCCCTATCTCTTGTCCTTTTAATGTAGAAAGAGAAACTGCGGTAATAGGAATAAACAACAAGGATAAGCCAACACCACGCAGCAATAACATGCCAAAGAAAGCATCACGTCCTGTGTCCGGAGTTAGTATAGAATAACCCGAAAAACAGAACATAAAAAAGGTAGTCATACCAACCGCAAGAAGGTACTGTGCAGGAATTCCTTTCTTAATCATATTCCCAACGATTGGCATCATAAAGGCTGTTGCCAACGCTGCAGGAACCATCAGCATTCCGGATTGCAAGGCCGTCCAGCCCAGCAATTGCTGTGTGTATAAAGGAATAATATAGGTGGAGCCATAAAGCCCGAAACCAAGTACAAAAGAGAGAATTGTCCCGACACGTAGATTCAAGTTATTTAAAACTTTGAAATTCACAATCGGATTACGATAAGTCATTTCGCGCCAGATAAAAAAGAACAATCCAAAGCCTGCAGTAATACTTAATACAAGGATTGCTGTATTACTAAACCAATCATCTTCCTGTCCACGCTCCAATACATATTGTAATGAACCAACACTGACAGCCAATAAAACAATACCAATCCAATCCACATCTGCAGCTTTGGTTTTCTCTGCATACTTAGGACTACGCACATAAGTCAGTGTAAGGATTGCAGCTATAATCCCGATTGGAATATTGATGTAAAATATGTAAGGCCAGGAGAAATTATCTACAATATAGCCACCCAAAGGGGGACCAAGTGTAGGACCAACAATAACGCCTAAACCATAGATAGCAGTGGCTTTAGCTCTGTCTTCTGGCGGATAAGATTCTGTAATAATGGTCTGGGAAGTCACTAAAAGTGCTCCCCCGCCCATTCCCTGCAATAAGCGAAACAAAATAAGCTCTCCAACACTGGTGGCATTGCCACACATAAAAGAAAACACTGTAAAGATAATAATCGAAGCAGCGAAATAATTACGTCGTCCAAACTGTTGGGCCAACCATGAAGTCATAGGCATAACAATTACATTACCGATAGCATAAGCCGTAATGACCCAGCTGATTTCTGCAATCGTTGCACCCATATTTCCACTCATCGTTTGTAGCGCCACATTGACAATAGTGGTATCTACGATTTCGAGCAAGGCACAGAATATGGCAGTGATGGTGATAATCGCCCTCCTGCTGCCGTACTCCACCAAAGACTCTGAGGAAGCAAATGACATAAATAAATTTTAAAAGAAAAGAAAATCCTTGTCCTGATTGAAATAATTCAATTAGTCAAGATGCACTTCCACCAGTACATTCATACCCGGGCGAAGTGATTTCAATAATGGATCAGTTGCAGCATCCAGTAAAATTTTTACCGGTACACGCTGTACCACTTTTACAAAGTTTCCGCTGGCATTATCTGGTGGCAACAATGCAAAACGAGATCCTGTAGCTGGTGCCAGAGATTGCACTTTTCCTTTGAATTCGTGACCAGAAAGTGCATCAACAGAAATAGTTGCAGCGTTACCTTCTTTCATTTTATCCAACTGAGTTTCTTTAAAATTCGCAATAACCCAAACGGCTTCGTCAACCACTACACTGAACAATTGCTGACCCGCCTGAACGGTTTGCCCTGGTTGCAGATTCACTGTAGAAACTTTTCCATCAGCCTGAGCGGTAATAACAGTGTACGACAAATTCAGCATTGCATTGGCCAAATCAGCTTCACGCTGCTTTATGGTTGCATTAGCTACAGCATTTTGTTGGCCTGTAGCAAGACTTTGAGAACGGACAGCATTAGCCTGACTTGAGGCAGCATTTTTTTGCTCTTTCAAAATGGTCAATTGGCGTTCAGCCCTTTGTTTTGAAGCAAGTGCTTCATCGTATTGTTGTTGTGTAATCGAATGATCTTTAATCAGATTTGCATATCGGTCAAAATCTTGCGTAGCACGCCATACATTTACTTTTGCTGCTTCAATATTGGCATCAGCAGTAGAAACATTGGCCAATGAAGATTGTGCAGAAGCGTTTGCAGCCACAGAGTTTGCCTGTGTAACCAGCAAAGAGCTTTTTGCATTTTCCAAAGCAGCTTCTGCCTGCAATACTTTATTGTGCATTTCCCTGTCATCAAGAATGACCAAAGTATCGCCTTTCTTTACGTATTGATTATCTTTTACACGCACTTCATTGACAAAACCTTGAATCCTTGGTATTACAGGGCTAATGCTGGCATTCAGTTGCGCATCATCGGTATCGACATTGTGGATACTATGATTATATTTTACTACACCATAAGTTCCACCCAAAAGCACAATTGCAGTCAGGATAATCATAAACTTCTTGTTGGTCTTTTTAACCGGTGCCTGTGGATCAATTTGAGCTTCCATCTATTTTTATTTAAGTTTAGAATTGTTTAGTTTAAAATTTGGTATTGTTTACTGAGCAACTATTCCTGCTGTTTGCAATAATTTATTATACGCTACAACTGCGTCAGCTTTAGCATAGGCATAATTTAATTTTGCCTGCAATTGTTGTACATCCGCATCAAGTAAATCTGTGGTTGTAGCCAAACTGTTATCGTACTTGTTTTTGGTAATTTTATAGTTTTCGTTAGCCTGTTCCACGGCTACATTCAGCACTTCAATTTTCTTAAGACTAACAAGATAATCTTCATAAGATTGGTATAATTGAACTTTAATATTATCGCCAAGGATTGCTTGCTGTGCCTGAACCTGCATCAGCTGGGCTTTAGCAGCGCTGATTTCAGCACCGGTTTTCCACAAAGACGAAATGTTATAACGCAATCCTATTCCTGCATTCCATGCATCTGAAACCTGAATAACATTTGGAACATTAAGTGCAACATAACCGCCTGTAAGACTTAACGAAGGATAATAACCACCTTTTGCGGACTTGATATTGGCATAGGCAGCTTTTTGGCGCAGGTCAACAGATTTGAAATCAGAACGGTTATCCATGGCCTGTTGCTCCCAATAAGCTAAGCCCTGAGCATCATTCATTTGTTGAAATGAAGCAGTATCCAGCACCAGATTGGTTTCCTCAGGCAAACCAAGCATCAGGTCCATATTCAGGTTGGCCACATGCAAATCGCTTTCTGCATCCAACAAAGAAAGCTGCACGTTTGATTCCTGTAACTTTGCCTTTAATAAATCGTTTCGTGCGAGCAATCCGTTTTTTTCAAGGTTTTCGAAATCCATAGTACGCTGATGTGATTGTTTCAGGTTTTCTTTTACCAAAGCCACTGAACTATTGGCCTTATATAAATTACTATACGCGGCTATAATATTCTGAACGACTTGCTGACGGTCAGTCTCGGCATCCAGCCTGGAAGCCTCCTGCAAATATTTTGCTGATTTAATAGCTGCAGAGTTTTTAAACCCATCAAATAAGGTGTATGAAACATTGCCCAAGGCATACATCGCTTCTTTTACATTTGGAGCACTTGCACCTTTTTCAGTGGTACCTGTTCCGCTTCCAGATGATTGACCGGTATTCAACAAGATAGCAAGGGTTGGTTTAGATACACGCAAATATGACCCTGAGATACTGGCATTGGGCAACCTTCTGTCTTTATACTCCTGAAGAGATGCATCAGCACTGGCAATTTTTGCAGCACTTTGCCGCAATTGCTTGCTGTTTTGAACACCGAGTTTTATGGCTTCCTTTAAACTAAGTTCTTTATTGCTTTGGGCCAGGGTAACTGAATACCCTAACAACAGCAATGAAAACATTGCACTAATTTTTTTTATTCTATAATTCATAAGTAAGTGTTGCTTTAAACATGTTTTTCAGATAAAGTTTCATTCTCTTCTTCAGGAGATGATGAAATTTATCCTCATCCATATCCTCCATATTATTAAGACGTTTATAATAATTACGTCCGTTATAAATTTGATTGGCAGCACCCACCAGAGTACTGACCATCATAGCTACATCAATTGATTTCCTGAATTGACCGGACTTTTGACCCTCAGCAATTAATGCGGAAATGAGTTCAAAATTTTTCTTTTTACTCTTATAGATAATTTCAGATAATTCTTTGTTTTCCTGACTGGCAAATTGTGCGCTTTGCATTATTTTGAAAAAGCAGGTATTGTTTACCATCTTCTCTACATAATGGTCAACCAAAATGTTTATTTTTTCTAAGGGATCAATCTCTTTATTGGCCAGCAGATATTCCAACTGTATGGTAGTTGTACCAATCCTGTATTCAAAAATGGCCTCCAAAAGTTTTTCTTTTGAACCGAAATAATAGGAAATCATCGCAACATTGACTTTGGCCAATGAAGCAATATCTCTTACAGATGTTCCGCTAAATCCGTGCTCTGAAAACAATTGCTCGGCGGCAGAAATGATTTGAATTTGCTTTTCGATGAAATGGGATTCCATTTTCTAAAAATTTATGGACGCAAAGTTAAACACTTGTTTGATTTTTTAAACAAACGTTTAATTAATTTTTTGTTATTGATTTGTTAGGCGATAATTTACCGCACCGTTTCAATAGACAAATGGAGGGAAGTGAAATCAGCTAATTTTATTCCATTCGGTCTTGTTACCAACCAGACCAAGGGTAATTCTTAGCTTAGAATGTTCAGGAAGATTCAATCCGGGATCATGAGCAATTAACTGCAATGCTGCATTTCGGCTATGTTCTAAGATGGGGGTATCTTTAACCAAATCGGCAATTTTCAATTTTAATGCGCCGCTTTGCTTGGTACCATACACATCGCCGGGGCCACGCATTTCAAGGTCTTTTTCTGCAATAACAAAACCATCAGAAGTGCTCACCATAATGCGCATTCTTTCATAGCTGTCTTTTGATATACCCTGACCACTTAATAATATACAATAAGATTGTTCGGCACCTCTGCCTACCCGGCCTCTTAACTGATGTAACTGAGATAAGCCAAAGCGTTCTGCACTTTCTATCAGCATAACCGAGGCATTAGGCACGTTTACACCCACTTCAATAACTGTGGTGGCAACTAAAATATGTGCATCGCCTTTTACAAAGCGTTCCATATTACGTTTACGTTCTTCCAAATCCTGCTTACCATGTACCATGGCTATTTTGAATTTACCTTCCGGAAACCATGATTTGACCTGTTCATATCCAGCCAGTAAACTTTCATAATCCATCTTTTCTGATTCCTCTATCAATGGATAAACGATATAAACCTGACGGCCTTTTTCAATTTCATTTTTCAGAAAGCCCATTACCTGTGCACGATGATTGTCAGTGCGATGAATTGTTTTAATCACCTGCCTGCCTGGTGGCAGTTCATCAATAACAGAAATATCCAAATCGCCATATAAGGTCATAGCCAAAGTACGTGGAATGGGAGTTGCGGTCATAACAAGGACATGAGGCGCTTTTTCATTTTTAGCCCAAAGCCTGGCACGTTGGCCAACACCAAATTTGTGTTGCTCATCAATAACGGCCATACCCAAATTCTTAAACTGAACACTATCTTCGATAATAGCATGGGTCCCTACCACAATGGGAATTGTTCCGTTTGCCAAGCCTGCTAAAACGGCTTTTCTGTCTTTACCTTTTACGGTTCCTGTAAGTATGGCAACGGGGATATTTAGTGGTTCCAGCAAATCTCTGATACCTTGAAAATGTTGTCGGGCAAGAATTTCGGTAGGGGCCATCAGGCATGCCTGAAAACCATTATCCAAAGCCAACAACATACTCATGGTGGCCACTATTGTCTTTCCACTGCCCACATCCCCTTGTACCAGACGGTTCATTTGCTTTTCTGTGGCAGTATCAATTCTGATTTCGCGTAAGACACGCTTTTGGGCATTGGTTAAAGCAAAGGGAAGACATTCAGTATAAAATCTGTTGAAATATTCTCCTACTTTCTCGAAATTATATCCTTGCTGAATCGTATGTTGCAGGCGTAAATTTGCTATCTGCATCTGCATTATAAAAAGTTCTTCCCATTTAAGTCTGTAACGGGCTTGCTGCATCCTTTGCTCGTTTTCCGGAAAATGGATTTGCTTCAACGCATTATACCTGTCCATCAATCCATACTGCTGTATCAACTGAGGAGGCAAAAATTCTTCAATGTCAGAAGGCTTAATTTTTTCAAAAAGAGATTGAGTGATTTTAGCAAAAGACCGGTTAGAAATACCTGCAGCAGTTAACTTTGCTGTTGTAGAATAAACCGGTTGCATACCGGCCAAAGCATTCGCTCTGGCATAAGTTTCCAAATCAGGATGCGTGATACTATAAGAACCATTGAAGGAACTTACTTTTCCAAAAACAACGTACTGACCATATTCTTCAATATTCTTTTTTACCCAGGTCAAACTCTGGAACCATACCAAATTAATACGCCCGGTATCATCATATAGTGTGGCAGAGATTCTTCTTTTACGTCCTTCTCCTTCTTCATAAATATTGACAATCTTACCAGATAATTGCACATACTCTGTTGTATCATTAATGTTTGCAATTTTAGTAATTCCTGTTCTGTCAAAATACCTGAAGGGGTAATGCTGGAGTAAATCTCCATAAGTACTTATCTCTAATTCTTTACGCAGCAACTCCCCACGCTGAGGACCTACCCCTTTGAGGTATTCTACGGGAGTGTTCAATATGTTCTCAGAAAGAAATATAATGATGCGTTTTTGTGGTTATGCCTGAGGCAAAAATACTGGAAACAATGTGTTGTACAAATAGAAATTCATTGAAATGCAATAAGCCTCAGTAATTATACTGAGGCTTATTGCTCCTTTTAAAACAAAAACTAAAAAGCTTACTCTTTTACAAATTTCCGTGTAATTGATTCGCCGGTTTGAACATCTTTGATTTGCACCAAATAAACACCGCTGGCCAATCCTTCAATGTTAACAGGCTTATGCTCAAAGTTTATATTAGGCATAACTACAGCACCCATCATATTACTAATCGTAAGCTGAATATCTGTCATTGAAAAATTAGACTCCAAATTCAAAACTGAACTTGATGGGTTAGGGTAAATTTTTATAGCATTCAAAGCAGAAAAATGTTGAACTGACCCTGTTGAAGTTACCGTAACAGATTGTGTAGTAGTATCTCTTATTTGACAATCATCACCAATCAAACGAACAGTGTATGTGCCAGCAGCTGCATAAGTGTGAACAGGGTTGGCTAAAGAAGAGGTTCCTCCATCACCAAAACTCCAATCGAAGTTGCCCACATACTTAGAGGTACTGCTATTAAAAGTGGCTGTCTTACCAGCAACAGAATAACTAAAATTAGCATCCGGCACATAATCGCCCACATAGAACTTACTAATTTTATTGTATACATTAAGCAATACTACCTGACGAACATAATCTGCTTCGCCAGGGAAAAGTGAAAAGTTGAATTTAATTTTTGTAGGGTCGCTGCCAAACAATATTGTGTAAAATGTTACTGCCGCTGCATAAGAGCCAGCCTCAGAAGGATGCATTCCATCAGGAGAATATAACTCTAAAGACGGCATGCCTGCCCTGATTTTATTAAATACTAAACCCACAGGCGAAATAATTCCTTCATTAGCAATAGCCATTTGACGGTAACGCAATTCCAGCAAGCTATCCATTCCTTCATAAGTACAAATAGGAGGATAAGTAGGGCAATTTAAAGCATCCCCAAATTTGTATCCCCAGGTTTGAAAAAACACTGAGCGGGCACATTTATTTCTAACATGTACAAAACTATCCAACTCTGCAGCATAAGGAAAAACATCTGTTGCTACATCAGCATCACTAAGTGCTGGTCTTTGACTTTGCTCTTGCAAAACCACATAATTCCAATCTCCAACACTGATTTTTGCAGAAGTACCAGGGTCTTTTGTATGTCCTTCAAATGTCATTCCCCCCGGAGCATTCCAATCTGTAATTAGGGTATCCCCTGCAGAAACTGCCAGTTCTCTGACAATCATCGGTAAATTATTGGTAGCAGTAAAGCTGTTCCCAATAAATAATACTTTAAGCTTTTTATGTTGGGCTAAAACATTTTGAGAAGTACACAGCATTGAAGCCAATGCCAATGCAGGTAGTAGTTTGTATAATTTTAATTTCATAAAAATGATAGCTTTAAAATAATTTAAATAAACGTTTAACGAAGTTAATGGTTTTATTTTTAAAAATAATACGTCAAAAACACCTAATTTACTTAGGTATCATTACCTTCGTATTGTGGATAAAGAAAAAATCATCAAAGGCAGTTTATCAACTATCATTTTGCAATTAATTCAAAATAACGGGCAAATGTATGGTTATGAAATCACTAAAGCCGTAAAGGAAGCCAGCAAAGGCAAAATGCTGCTCAACGAAGCTGCGCTTTACCCTTCCCTGCATAAACTGGAATCAGAAGGCATGATAGAAACCGAAAGCAAATTGGTGAATGGCCGAATGAGAAAATATTACAGGCTTACTCAAAAAGGTAATCAGGAAAGCATCGACCAATTGAGCATTTTAAAAGAAGCCATTACATCACTTCAGAACGTACTAAAATATAAACTCAGTTATGAATAAGATAGTACTTGATGAAACTCAATTGTTGCAACTCAAAAAGTTTATCATTTCAAAAGGAATAAAAGAAGAGGATGTAATCCATGAAATCCTCGATCATTTTGCCTGCAAAGTAGAGGAAGTAATGAATGATAATATCTACCTCTCTTTTGAAAAAGCAATTGAGCATGCATATTTTAGTTTCGGATACAACGGATTCAAAAAAATTAGTTTGCAGTATGAAAAAAGAATGACACAAATGGTTTGGACTGAGTTTAAACCGGCTTTACTAAAGGTGATGCAATCAAAACTTATCGTTTGCTCCTTCGTCTGGTGCACTTCACTTTTTATGCTGATGTTCTATATTGAATGGAATAAAATAGAAAATCGGATGCACGAATTTGTCACTTATAGCGCCGTAATTAGCTTTATTATATTCAATGCGATAAGATTTCACGGTTCAATGATTGCTAAAGCCGGCTTGGCTGACATGGCTTTTGACAAAAATATCAAAATGTGGCAAAAGAAAGTGATTAAAATGCCCAGGATTGATTCATTAAACCTGCTTTTTATACTTTCCTTCATATTGTTGAAAGTCGACCCAAACTACTTTATAATAATCTTTATGACTCTAAGCTTGGGTGGTTTATTAAATAGCTTTACCCGTAAAGAAACAATGAAGAGAATGAACAATAAACTTAATAACCGTTTTGTCTATGAATAATATTGAACTTAATGAAGATCAACTGTGGCAGTTACGGGAATTTATTATGCACAGAGGGATAAAAGAACCCGATGTAATCAATGAAATACTGGATCATTTTGCCTGTAAAGTGGAAGAAATTTGGAGTAGAGAAAAGAATTTATCCCTTGAAAAAGTGATGCAATTAGCACATCAATCATTTGGTGCCAGTGGCTTCCGACCTCTGATTGCTCAATATGAAAACCATCTGGAACAAGTGACGAATAGCATTTTCAAGCAGGAGCTTAAAAAAGTGTTGTCATCGCCAAAAGTGTTGTTTATAATTTCCTTTGGGCTGATTTTTGTTCCCATTCTAAATTTACTTGGCAGTAAAATTGGCAACCACTGGTTCTTTGACATGGAATTGATTAGTCTGCTGTCTATAGTTCTTGTTTCATCACTTTATGCCATTATTATGTTTAAAAAACATCAAGGCTTAACTAAAGACAGAAACAAAAAAAAGAAAACAACTTATTTGTGGCAGAGGCAAAGATTTGCTGTCCCTCATATGCCTGTTTTGATTATTTTTTTTATAACCCCATTTTTGTATCGTCAACTTGACCCAAAGTTATTTACTACAGCAATGGCATTTTTTATGGTTGTTACACTTATCAGAGTTTTGACTCAATACCAAACTTATCTAGCCATTGAAAAAAGATTCGACATAAAAACCTCGAATGCTATGCCTCTTTAGCTAGGAGTCCTTTTATATTTGCCCAAGACCAAAAACGAAACAAGAATAACAGCAACAATGTTGCCACTAGTAGTATACTTAGTTTCAAAAACCAATCAAGTGATAAACTATTAGCAACAAATGCAACCAAAACCACACTGAGTACAAAGCCCAGATGTGCGCCTAACCAACGATAATTGTGAGGTAATGTGCAATTACGATGCGCATAAAAAATCACTAAAAGAGCTACCAACCACTCAGTTATCAATACAGCCCAGGCTGCACCTATTGCCTGGTATCTGGGTATAAGGATTGCATGTAAAGATAGATTTACGATAACAACTGCTACAGATAGCTTATTCAGAAGGGGCAATTTGCCCTTTGCTGTCAGCAGCGTAGAATAAATATACATCAGGCAATATGCAGGAAAACTACACATTAGCAAAGCGAAGATTTCGCCATCGGCACCATTGCTTGCTTTATGATACAGAAACTGCATTATATCCCGCCCCCAAAAAACAGCAACCAAGGCAACAACGAAAGCAATGGGCATCATAATATTAACACTTGTCCTTACGGTAAGGGCAATGTCTTCCTTTTGTGCAAACATTCTTGAAAAAATCGGAAGCAACATACCAGCAAACATTATTCCGAAAATATTGGCTACATCCAACAAACGAAAAGCCGATGCATAAATACCTGCCTGCATTTTACCTTCTGCACCACAAAGACGTTCAATCATTACAGAATCTGCACGCATGTATATCGACATCAGGAATACTAACAGGGCAAAAGGGGCGCTTTGGATAATGACCAGTTTTATGATTCTGGGACGAAAGGAAAAATGAATGGGCACCGGACTAATTTTTGCCAAGGCAAAAAAAGCAACCAGAACAGCAAAGCCATAGCAGGCAATTTGACTCCAAACAAACCATTCAATCCTGAAACTATCGGCAAACTGAGGCAATACCAATAATCCACCACAGATAATAATCATCAGCAATCTGTCTATTACAGCGAGAACTCCATCAAGTTTGAAAAAATGTAACGCTGCTACATTACTCCGCAAAAAAGACAACATTGAATTAAGAGATAAAATCCCCAAAACAGCCATCAAAAGGTTTATTTGTTCCCATTTGTATCCCAAAAGCAACGCAACGGCTATAACTATAATGCCATAAACAAAGCAAAGCATTACTCTGGTCCAGAACATAGACGAAAACAGTTCACTTATTTTTTGAACATCAGCAGATATCTCACGGCTGCTATACTGAGTGAGGCCAAAATCCAGAACAATCTGAAAAATCATACCAAGGTTAAGCAATGCCTGAAACGCACCATAACTTTCATAACCAACACGGATTTGAACATTTCTGTCTATCATAAATATCCATATCGCCTTAACAAGGATATTCACTACTAAGACAAATAAGAGATTCTTGACTAATTGTTGCCGCACAGAAATAATGGATGTTACCCTTTTTGAAAATTTGACTGAAAACAAAAAGTAAAAATATACTTTTGCACGCAATAATATGAAGATAGCGGTCAATACAAGATTATTACTCAAAGGTCGATTAGAAGGCATCGGTTGGTATACCTACCAGACGCTGAAAAGAATCGTAGAAAATCATCCGGAACATGAATTCATTTTTATCTTTGACAGACCCTATGATCAATCATTTATTTTCGGCAATAATGTAACGCCTGTTGTTGTTGGTCCGCCGGCTCGGCATCCAATTTTGTTTTATCTATGGCTGGACTGGAGTGTAGCTTTTGTATTGCGTAAATATAAAGCCGATGTCTTTTTAAGTCCAGATGGATTTGGCACACTCAATTCGCGGGTACCCACTTGTCTGGTGATACACGATTTAGCATTTGAGCATTATCCACAACATCTCAAAACAAGCCATAGCATTTACTTTAGAAAATTTACACCACGTTTTGCACGTAAAGCAAAGAGGATTGTAACAGTATCGGAATATTCTAAAAAAGACATTTCAGAACATTATCAGATACCACTTGAAAAAATTGCGGTAAGCAATAATGCAGCACATGATGAATATGTGCCGCTTGACTGGGAAAGCAAAGAAAGAATAAAAGCAAAATACACAGATGGCTGTGAATACTTTATTTTCACCGGTGCTCTGCATCCACGAAAGAATGTGGTGAATTTATTAAAAGCATTTATCCGTTTCAAGAAAAGGAATGGCAGCAACATGAAACTTGTAATTGTAGGTCGTATGGCCTGGAATTATAAAGAAGTAGTAGAGATGAAAAACGAAATGCCTTTTAAAGAAGAGGTTATCTGGCTGGGTTATCTGAATGTAAATGAATTGGCATCGGTTATGGGTGCTGCTTATGCTTTGGTGTATGCATCTTTATTCGAAGGATTTGGTATTCCTATTATAGAAGCCTATAAATGTGGTGTTCCGGCAATAGTGAGTAATACATCGAGTATGCCGGAAGTGGCAGGAGATGCCGCTTTAATTGTTGACCCCAATGATTATCATGATATTGCCGACAAAATGAGTATGCTATATAAAGACGAAAATTTACATCTTCAACTTTCAAAAAAAGCACTGATACAAACATCAAATTTCACCTGGGATAAAGCCGCAGAAATATTGTGGGAAAACATCCTGCTATGTGCGTCCGAAGCAAAAAATAAATAAGCCATTGTATTGCTACAATGGCTTAAATTTTTGAATGATACAGTAAAGGCTTGCGCCCACGGTATCCTCGAGGTTTGGCACCATTGCAAAGATAGTTGATTATTAGACAGAGAATAAATTAGTTGTAAAAAGAAATTCATTTAGTGAAATGAAAACTTAAAGATCCGTTTCGTCGTTTGGGTAAATGTTTCGAAGAAAAAAATAAAAACCGCTATTTTGGCAAAGACTTTTAGGTGTTTATCAAAATAAAAAGAGCCATCCTAATAGATATTAGGACGGCTCACTTACTAACCCATTAAATTCACAACTTGACACAAAGATAAGGGTTAAAGCCTTAGTAAAAAAGATTTTTCAGGATTTTGCTGTTATAAAATTTTTACTAAAATGTAGATAAATAAATATTTTTTACATTCAATTATTTATACAATTTAAAAAAATCTGGAAAATAAAATTCAACATTAAATATAATTATTTAGCAATTTAATTAGGTAAATATTGTTATTAATATACGTTTTATACTTTAGTAAAAATAACCTCTATCTATATTTCGACTCATAAAGTATATGAAGTCCTAATCATTAACCGGATTTTGCATAAAAACAATTAACTTGGCTCAAATTTTCTTTATGTTTAGAAAACTTTTGCTGCTGATACCTATATTATTAATAAGCAAGTATGCTGATTCTCAACCATTATCTGTTTATACAGATATTCAAAATCAAGTAATGGTTTGGGATAATGGAGTAATCAGAAAGGTAGATTACCTCCAACCCATAGAAATGAAGGTCGGACGAATAGCGATGCCGTATATAGATAATTCCAATAACTTCAAGGTGTATTATAGGGGTGGTGTGAGGAAACTGAATATTGGATTTACTAATCAATTTCAAGCTACAGATTGCATCATACCTTTTTTAAATGCCACATCGCTTAATGTTTTTGACAGAGGTGAAGTTAAAAATTTATCACGTATGTGTACCCAGTACTTTGCTGGTGATAGCCTGATTTTCTTTTTAGATGGTCGGACACAACAATACAATGCTTATTATAATGGAGAAACTGTACCGGTTGAACCTTTTTTGGCTGCTACTAATAACGGTGTTGGGCAGGTAGAACTAAAAAGTAACATTGCGGCATATGTAAATTATGCCAATCAATTTCACCTTTTTTATCACGGAGCTATTATTAATCAGGAAGCTTACCCGGTAAGCTCTTTCAAAACCGGAAGAAATACTGTAGCCTATGTAGACGCCAACAATACATTTAAAGTATTTAACGATGGGCAAACTCAGGTTTTAGAGAGTTTTCCTCCACAAAACTTTCAGGTAGGCTGCGATATGGTGGCTTATGTGACAGTTGATGGCAATTTCAATATTTTTCATAAAGGGAAAGTGCATAAAATGGGCTTCTTCAAACCAAATTATCAGGTTTCGGATTTCGTTTGCCTTTATCAGGATCCTAGTGGTTACAGTAAGGTCTTTCAGGATGGTATAACTACCACACTTGAACCTTATATGCCTGAAAAATATGTAGCACAATATAATTCTGTTGCTTACTTCGACAGGAATAATGTGCTCAAACTGTACAGCAATGGTGCAGTCAATGAAGTAACGAGTGCTTTACAACCTAACCAAGCCAACTGGTCTTTGAATTATGATGTTGTAATGTATCAGATTGGCAACAACTTTTTTAAATTCTATTACCAAGGAACAGAATATTAAACATTCTTATACTTCAAAAAATTCCCTGAACAGAATCAATTCTCTTTTCAAATGAAAAAAAAACTACTTAGCGCTGCATTGATAGCCAGCAGTACAGTAATGGCACAAAACGTGATGACGCCCGAATTACTATGGAGTCTTTATAGAGTAAATGCCAATGCTCTAAGTGCAGATGGCAAAAGTGTCTACTACTCTACAAAGAAATATGATATCAAAAGCGAGAAAGGAAGCACTGTAGAGTATATCGCCAATATTGCAACAGGCAAAAAAACAAAAAACAATGCATCCAAAGGCAAATCGGTTTTCCAACAGTCCGAAAATGAATGGTATGCTTCTGATGAAAAATTCATTTATCGTAGTACAGATGAAGGGGCGACCTGGGCAAATATTCGCGCTGTTATAAAAGATGCTGAAAATTTAAAAATATCTCCGGACGGTAAATATATTGCCTATAGTAAAGAAGTTTTAGTCTCTCCAACCAATGGTAAAGACATTTATAAAGATTTGGACAAAACTACGGCCCAAATTTATACAGACCTTAATTACCGACATTGGGATAAATGGAGTGACGGTAAATTCTCTCATCTGTTTATCGAGAACCTAAAGGGTGGAGCGGCTAAAGATTTATTAAAAGACCTTCCCTTTGATTGTCCGCAAAAACCTCATGGAGGTGCTGAAGATTTTGTATGGAGCCCGGGCAGTGAAAATCTGGTGTATGTGTGCAAAAAAAAGTTCGGCAAAGAGTATGCACTGAGTACCAATACCGACTTATATCTTTATAATATCAAAGAAGAAAGTACTGTTAACCTTACCGAAGGAATGATGGGTTATGATATGAATCCATCTTTTAGTGCTGATGGTCATTTCCTTGCGTTTACCAGCATGAAAAGAGACGGCTTTGAAGCGGATAAAAACGACCTTATTGTGATGGATTTGTCCAACAAATACAAACGGAACATGACCAGTCACTGGGACGAAACGGTTGGAGGCTTCAGATGGAGTAAAAATGGAAATGAAATCTACTTCACTGCACCATGGAAAGGAACAGAACAATTATTTGTGGTAAATGTTCCTTCTAATCTGATGGCTAAAATATTAGCACCAATTACTCAAATCACCAATGGAGATTTTGACGTTACAGGTATTGTTGGCGAAACAAAAAACGAATTGATTGTTAGTCGCACAGACTGGAATCATGCTACTGAACTTTTTGCCGCAGACAAAGAAAACGGAACTATGCGAGCCATTACGCATGAGAATGATAATCTTTACGCAGGAATCAAAAAGAGTAAAATTGCCAAACGTTACATCAAAACAACGGATGGCAAAGAAATGTTTGCATGGGTAATCTATCCGCCTGATTTCAATCCGATGAAAAAATACCCTACCCTTCTTTATTGTCAGGGAGGACCTCAGGGAGCACTTTCTCAATTCTATTCTTTCCGTTGGAATTTCCAACTTATGGCAGCCCAGGGTTATATTGTCATAGCGCCAAATCGTAGGGGTATGCCAGGTTGGGGTGTAAAATGGAACGCTGATATCAGTAAAGACTGGGGCGGACAAGCCATGGATGATTATTTATCTGCAATCGACGATATCAGTAAAGAAAAATTTGTGGATAAGAACCGTTTGGGATGTGTAGGAGCCAGCTATGGTGGCTATAGTGTATTTATGCTTGCCGGCATTCATAACAATCGCTTTAAAAGCTTTATTTCTCATTGCGGATTATTTGACCTTAAAAGCTGGTATGGAACGACTGAAGAGTTGTGGTTTGCCAATTGGGATATCGGAGGTAATTACTGGCAAAAAGATGCACCGGAAAGCTACAGCAAATTTAATCCCAGCAATTATGTAGACAAATGGAACACTCCGATAATGGTGATTCAAGGTGGCCTGGATTTTCGTGTGCCAATAGAGCAGGGGCAACAGGCATTTCAGGCAGCTCAATTAAAAGGATTGAAAAGTAAATTCCTTTATTTTCCTAACGAAAACCATTGGGTAATGCATGCACAAAATGGCATTCTTTGGCAACGTGAATTTTTTAAATGGCTAAAAGAAACTTTATAACAAACTCAGTACATTGAATACTAACTTTAAAAGAAATGCCCTTCAGATAGTTGAAGGGCATTTCTTTTAAAAACAATTAGAGACAAATATTTCTGAGTAAATAAAGCTTTTAAAAATGGGTATTTAGCGCCAATAATGCATTCGCTTTATCCTGATTTAATTGCATTTTCAGCCCCTCTAAACTATCAAATTTATACTCATCACGCAAACGGGCAATAAAACCTATAGTGATATCCTGACCATAAATATCTGCATCAAAATCGAAGATATGTACTTCAATTTTCAAGCTGTCATCCTTTGTAACAGTTGGATTGTACCCAATATTAATCATCCCGCCATAGTGTATCTCTCTTACAACAACTTCAACAGCATATACACCCACTTTGGGCACAAGTTTATCAGCATCAGGTAATGCAATATTTGCTGTAGGAAAACCAATTGTTCGGCCTCTTTGAGCTCCTTCAACCACCCTACCTTTAATCCTATAAGACGTACCCAACATTTTCCTTGCTACTTCTACTGAACCTTCAACCAATGCTTTACGTATCTGGGTAGAACTTACCGCTGCCTCCGAAATCAATTGTGCAGAAATCTCTTTGACCTCGAAAGCATATTTTCCTGAATAACTGCGCAACATTGAAATGTCGCCAGTACGGTCATGACCAAAATGATGATCGTACCCAATGATAATCAGAGCGGGATTGAAAATTTTTATCAAGAATTCCTCAATGTAGCTTTGAGCTGACAAGCCGGCAAATTCATGAGTAAAAGGCACTACAACTGTAACATCTATCCCAGCCTCTCTTACCAAATCCAATCGTTCATCCAAAGTACTTAATAATTTGAGCGACTCTCCGGGAAAAAGAAGTTTTCTTGGGTGTGGATTAAAAGTAATGAGTACGCTCGTACCCTCAATTGCAAGAGCCTCATGCACTACCGATTGTAATATCTTCTTGTGACCCTGATGAACACCATCAAATGTACCAATGGTCAATACCGCTTTTTTAAGCTCTGGCAAATTCTCTGTCCCGTAAAAAATCTTCATTACAATAATGTACCTTTTAAGAACAAATATGCCATTGAAAAATATATCACAACTCCTGTCACATCTACCATTGTTGCCACAAACGGGGCAGAGGAAGCAGCAGGGTCAAGTTTAAACCTCTTAAGGATAATGGGAAACATAGACCCCATCAAGCTACCCCAAAGCACAATGCCCATAACCGAAAAACCAATAGTGCATCCTACCAGCAACCAATATTGGCCATAGTCGTAAATGTGTAAATACTGCCAAACAGCAATACGAATAAAACCAATTGAGCCTAAAATAAGCCCAAGCATACTACCTGAAATCAATTCACGCCTCATTACACGCCACCAGTCTTTCAACGTAACTTCACCCAAGGCCATAGCCTGAATAATCAATGTTGATGCCTGTGAGCCTGTGTTACCACCACTGCTGATAATTAAAGGAATAAACAAAGATAAAAATGCCACCTTTTGGATTTCTCCTTCAAAAAATTGCATGGCAGTTGCTGTAATCATTTCGCCAAAGAACAATAAAATTAACCACCCTGCTCTTTTTCGAATTAGTTTATTAATGGCTATATCCAGATAAGGCTCGTCTAATGCCTCTGTACCCCCGATTTTTTGGATATCCTCGGTGTACTCTTCATTTGTCATCCACAATACGTCATCAATCGTCACAATACCCAGCAATACATTGTTATTATCCACAACAGGCAAAGCCACACGGTTGTTCATCTTAAAGACATCATTGGCAACACTCTGGTCGTCATCAACGTTAAGTGTTATAAAGCGACCATCAATAATATCACTTACCAGTGTATCAGGGCTACGAAGGATAAATTCGCGAATACGGACATCATCAACAAATTTCCCTTGCTCATCGATAACATAAATTACATCAATCGTTTCAGAATCCATCCCGAAATTCCGGATATAATCCAATACATTTTGCACCGACCAATTCTCATACACAGCTATATAATCGGGAGTCATCAGACGTCCAACCGAATCTTCCTTATAACCCAGTAATATCAGGGTTTTCCGGCGTTCGTCGGGGTCCAGTAATTTAATCAGTTCCTTAACCGTATTACTGGGCAATTCTTCCAAAAATGAGGTACGGTCATCGGCAGGTAGTTCATTCAGCAATTCTGCTACTTTCTGCGGAGGAAGTTCTTTAATAACATCTTCCTGTACCTGTTGGTCAAGAATTTTAAAAACACTCGCTGCACGATGAATGGGCATCAGATCAAATGCAGTAAAGGCATAGTCCGCCTCCTCGCTCAACAAATCTGCGATATCACTGATTTGTTGTTCATCCAGCAAGGCGATCAATTGTTCTCTGTCTTGTGCTTCATAGAAATGCTCGAATTGCTCAAGTAATTCCATTTGCTCGGGTGCTAATGCCATTCGCTCCGAAATAATTTCGGCAAATGTAAATTCTAATACCCATAAAAAGACTTTGAAATTGAGGAATTATTATAAGCTTCACTCAATGCATAAGACAAACAAAAATATAATGCTCAAATGCCTTAATAAATATCAATAAAAGCCAAGCAGTTTCTGCTTTAAGGTAAATCTGTAAGCAACTGAAACCCGAAAATTTCCTGCTCCAAAAACTTGTCTGGCATGGGCAATAGGCGTAGTATTACCAGATTGTGTGCCAACATAATGTATCCCTGAAAAAAAACGACGGGAATTATACCCCAAGCCTACGCGCAATGTACCTGAAGCATTAGTGCCAAATGTGGAAGTAGAACCCACAAATTTGGATTGTAGAATTGTATTGTTGACCCCAAAACCTCCACTAGCCGCCATAGTAATAAAAAAGTGATAAGGTAATACAAATGTATAGCCGTACCCAACACTCAGGGTTGCACTTCTCACATTGCTATGAAAAAATTTGTAACCGTTAAAAAAACTACCATGAATCAGATTTTGAGGGACAACTGAAGAATCTGCGTCTATAGTTATGCTACCCAAATAAGCACCAATGATGGGCGAGCCAGCACTTTTGAGCTGAACTTCATTTTGAAGGAATGCTCCCCGAAAAGTAAACTTGCTCCAATTCATCAGATACTGAAACTCAACACCGGCATTCAATGTAATCAAATCCGGTCTGAGATAAATCTGATTGTTGCTAACCTGTATGTCATTGTCTGACAAATAAAAGCCCTTATAACGCTGAAGATACAAATCCACAATAAGTTTACGGCCATAGACATGTGATTGTAAATCTAAAAAACGTGTTTTTCCATAGATTTTTGAATCATTGATAAAAGGCAAATTAAAACCCAGATTAATACCAATCATTTTATAGTTAAAACCTACCCCAACATTAAAGGGACTATTGGGTCTATAGCGCAATTTTTCATTAAAACCCTTATCTTGTAATGTGTAGGTAGTATACTTTCTTGACCCAAATCCACGAACAATCAATTCATTGTGATAATCAGCAATGTAGGTTGTATCCAATGTTTTCTGAACTTCAATCAATGACTGTGACCTTGCAATTGAATAAGATAAACTGAGTACACAAAAAAACAAAAAAAATAAAGTCCTTTTGTGACAAGATTGCTGCATTCTTTTAAAAGACTGTTTAAGATTGTGCAAATATCAATTATTTTGCGCTCAATTCTTCAACATTTGAGATGATGAAGCAAGTTAATAATGTTAAATATTAAAAACCACCTTAAGAATAAATTTGAAATATGAAACTATATACAAGTATTTCTAAATCATTATTTGTTTTAGTGATTGGGCTCCTTTTTTGTATCCCTTCAAATGCACAGGATGATGATAAGATTCTGTACGAGGGTCAATTTGCTCCTGAATTTCAAGTGAGAGACATAGAAGGCAGAACTCATTCCATTGAACAATATAAAGGAAAGAAAATCCTTCTTACTTTTTATCGTAACGCTGGTTGTCCGGTTAGCAACAACCGATTACATGAATTAGAAACCGAACGTAAATTTTTTGAAGAAAAAGGCGTTGTACTCATCTCTATTTATGAGTCTTCTATCGAGAATGTAAAATTACTTGCTGACACCAACCACTTCTATCAGAGGTTGGTAGCCGATCCTGAAGGAATGTTGTACTACAAATATATGGTAGAAGAAAACAAGAGTAAAATTGCAAGAGGGATGATGCACGGAGCAAAACAAAAAACCAATCGCGGAAAAAAGCTATTTGGCAAACCAATAAAACAAGACGGAAAACCAAACAGAATAACCGCTGATTTTTTAATCGACGAAAACGGAAACTTTATTTTAGTTTACTATGCTAAATACTTAGGCGATCATCTGCCAATAGAACTTATCAAGAATAAATTACTGAACTAAGAATCAGAAATGGGATAAGCATAATCCTTCATATACTCATAACGTTCCATCAACTTTCCATTAGCACATAATGTTGCCCTCTTGATAATATCATTCTCAAAACCCTCTAAAAGTGGCTCCAGTATATATTTTTCGAAGTGAGCACCAAAATATTTAGAAGCATCTCTGGGCAACTCATTGGGCAAATTATCTACAGCCATTACATCTACGGTATCATTTGTGTTTTGAAAAGGGGCTACCTTATTCAAGGTCTTTTTATCAATGCCATACACAGGATCGGCTATAGTAGATGCTCCTACATTAATGGGTACAGAACCATCAGCATCACAAGTAATGTCTGCAATAACACTGATTCTGAAATCTTCATTTTCAACATCACTCTTTTCAAATAAACGAGGAATTTTTTTCTCCCAGTAGATTCCGTTCATCAACATATCTGTATGCGGAAGATACTGCTGAAAAAGACTTTCATACTTTTCGGGATGCTGATGAAAATCTTCCCTGTTGTAATTCTTGGTTACCTTATGCTGATATAAATATCCGCCTTTAAGATGAGTATATACAGGATAGTCATACTCATTAGAAACAAAATCTCCCGGCTCTATAGATTGAATGCCCAAATGATACATAATTTCCAAAATACCAGATGCTACTTTACCCGACCCTGTAACGGCTATTTTTATATTCGGCAATTTGATTTGATGATAAAACGAAAGCAATTCGGCATAATTATGTATTTCATGCGCTTTTGGTAATTCATACAAAGCATGCTTTTTTCCGTAAGTAAGGATACCATTGTGCGCACCTACCACTCCTGCAAAAAATCCGAAACCTAAAATACGTTGCCCGTCTGTATGGGTAAGGCATTCATAATCTATCATCCTTATTTTCTTCCGTATAAATGCCTGCATTAAAGGCTGATTATATGGTTGCATTTTTTTTGTATGCGAAAAGAAAAAGTAAGCCTTACCTTCTATCAAATCATCAACCGGTACTTCCTTTACGCCTAACAAAACATCACACCCACTCATATCTGAGATAACTTCAATACCCTCTGCACGGTATTCATCATCTGTATAACAACGGTCGGGAGATGGTTCCACAATAATTTTCACTCCTGTAAATTTGTCCATAATATCCCTGCATTGAACTGGGGTAAATGGTACTCGGGTGTCCGGCGGGTTTTTTCTTTCTCTGATAAGTCCGATAAGCATAAAGAAACAATTAAAATTAGCGATGCGATTTATTGGCATAAAAAGCAAAGGAACGCAAAGGTCGTAAAAAGCAAAGTATTCTTTCCTTCTGTGAAATTTTATCTTTAATCTTTCGAGTTGTTGCAGGTAAAAATGATTTTACCTGTTGAGCTTCAGAAGGAGTCATTTTCTGGCCGGTATATTTCATTTTCAAATAAATATTCATAAACGACGAAAAATGCGTGCCGAAATGAACATCAATAATGTGCTGCGCATAATAAAGAGGAGTAGTATCTTTTCTGAAGTATCCAAGCTGGTGCAAATAAAAGCCAACGGCCATATACTGCCAATAAGCACATATCTCTGGGGTATCAGCACGTCGAGCCTTCATCTTATAATAGCCATATATCATAGATGGAATAGATAGAAATAGCAGCAGTAGAATAAGAATAGTTATGCTTGTCTTTAATAAAAAAAGGTTGAACGAAAAGGGCATTTCAGCTTTTTGTTTTTGTAATTGTTCCTCTTTTACTTGCTCCGGCGTTTTCTTAAGATAAATATCATCCATTGGTGCAGGCACTGGTAATTTTTCTATTATACTTTCTGCAATTGCTCCGTTACCAGCGTCATCCAATTTCTTTAAGGCTTCGGCATAACTGACTGCCGTGGCAGAATCACCAATATGCACCTGATTCAGATTAATATTGATACTGTCTCTTTGAATATTAGCCATACTAACATCCATCAATACATCCGCACTACCCTGTTTTACTTTAAATTCCTTATCATGAAAAAGTAGTTCTCCCACTTTCAACTTCATTGTTTTCTTAAAAGTATCAATTGCTACTATCTCCCCTTCGGCAGCAAACCAGGCATGAGGAGGCTGCATTGGAGGAGTTCCATCTGGAGTGGGGCTTTGCTGTGCATCATCATTACCAACTGTCGTATCAAAATCCAACCAGCCATATCCGGGGAAATAAACTTGAACCCAGGCATGTGCCTGATCGGCATAATACCAATACCAACCTTTATTCTTATCACTGCGGTCAATAGTCATAAAACCAACAGTGATGCGCGAAGGAATACCCAGAGAACGCAACATAAACAAGGTGGCTCCGGCATAATATGCACAATAACCTTTGTGGTTATCAAATAAAAAATACATCAATTTGGAAGCACTAGGTATATCTGGTACTCCAGGGTTGTCTGTATATGAAAAAAGCGGATTCCCATCTTCATCCTTCGAGAGAAAATAATCACGCAGTGCCAACACCTTATCTACCGGGGTCTTGGCACCAGCTGTAATTTTCCCTGCCAAAGCGGTGATACGTTGAAATTTAGCATCACGTGGCATCTGGGTATAATAGGCCATGAACTTTGGGTCAATTTCATCAAAACCTTGCACCTGCCTCAAAACTTCAAATCGTTGTTCCTGAAATTTCTTGATTTGAGGGTCCTTGGCGTTATAAATAAAATAGGCACTATTTAGCTCCGATACATAACCCTTGGCCCGAAAGGCAGAACGGAACTCACCCCTGAAATCTTTTTCAATAGCAATAGGCTGAACAAAGAAACCAATATGAGGTGCCAGATAGGTTTCGGGAGCCAGCTTTTTACTATACACCTCCATTTCTACTATTCTTCTGCCCTTGTCACCCATTCCGTTTTTGATCACCGATGAGTCAACTCTTGTGCTGTATAAAGGAATTTTAGCTACGTTAGGTTCAAACAAATCATTTTTGGGAATCTTTACATCCCGCTCAAAGGTTTCTGTAGCAGTATCAAATTTGGTATAATAAAACGCTGTGAGGTAAAGGGGATTGGGAATATCTGTTCCCGGGAAATAATTATCAATATGGGCCGCAAAAAGCAATTCGTTACTTCTTCCCTGATTGCTGCGTAGCTGAGAGTAATCTTTAAGATCAAAATTTCCGTCTTTGTTCTTTTTCAACATTCCATTTTCGCCACCCTTATCACCCTTGCCTCCGGCATTTGCAACAGCGGCTTCAAATTTGCGCTGCATCTGATGGGTAACAATGGCACCAACAAAACCTATCAACAATAAGAATAACACAATCCTTCTGCTCATAAACCACCAAAAACGTTGTGATTTATCCTTATAATTATAGATTTGTTCTGCAGCAAAAATGATATAAAACGAATATAAAACAGCTGGCAGGAAGGCCTGTAGCAATTGATTGACGGTGTCTGTTTTTTGCTTTGCAATCAGTAAAATACTGCAGACAAGCATAGTAGCTGCAATCATATAGTGAGCATATCTCCACCGGGCAAATGATGCACCCAATAGCCATCCTGCAGAAAACAATGAACTGAAAATCAGAAAACGAACAGAAATAAAAAAAGAATCAAACTCGCCGATAGCTGTTGCATCCAAACCCTTATAAATAAAGAAAAAAACACTAAGGAGAATGGCAAATGTGGACAGAAAACGAAAACGAAAGGCATAAAAAACCAGTGACAACGACATGCCTGCCAGTAAATACAACGATTGTTCTACAGCCTGATTGAGCAATATAGAGAAGTAGTTATTGGCATTCCACAATAAAAAATACCCCACACAAACCGTTGGGACTACAAGAAACACGAGTTTAGCTAAGGTTTCGTTTACCGATGAGGAACGCTGTATTTTCATAGGTCAATTTACTACAGTCAAACCTACAACCTTTTCCTTTGGCGAAGAAGGTTTTAACTTAGATTTTAAGGACTAACTCAAATTTCATTTTTCAAAGCAAATTCCAGACTGATTATTGATTTTTTTCTACATTAACAAAAAATAATAACTTTAAGGCATCCTATTGAAAACAAACAAGTATCTGCTCAAACAATATGAATCTCAGATATCTACTATTATTACCTTTAATTCTGATCACACACTTCAGGGCTTCTGCCCAAAAAGAAAATAATGTCTGGACTTTTGGCAACGAACTTGGTCTGGATTTTAACGGCGTATCGCCTACTATTTTCAGATCCAGAATATTAGCGAAAGAAGGATGTGCCAGCATTTGTGATGCGACTACCGGCCAGCTTCTGTTTTATTCTAATGGAGCAAAGGTTTGGGATAGTACCCATACAGTGATGCCAAATGGTTCAGGTATTATTGGGCATGCAGGCAATTCATGCACTCAAGGTGTCGCTATAGCACCGGTGTATGGCCATCCCAATAAATATTATCTATTTACACTTGATGAATTTAATATGGCGAAGTCGGGATATTTAAGATATTCAGTCATAGATATGTCGCTTAATGGTGGCAAAGGAGATGTGATGCCGGGTATTAAAAACAACACATTGGATACCGGCATGAGTGAAAAAATGATTATCGCACCGGCTTGTAACGGGCTTTGGCTGATTACCCATGATATAGACAGTCCTATTTTTTATGCTTATAAAATTGACAACCCATTATATGTAGGTCGTCCAATCATTTCAAATACAGGAGGAAGGGTAAGCGAGGGGCTCTATTATGTAGGAGAAATGAAATTGTCTCCCGATGAAAAAAGTGTAGCGCTTGCCAATTGGATTTCCCCTGTTTATGGACTTTCGGGAAAATCACCTGTAGAGATTTTTGAATTTGATAGAATAACAGGGAAAATAGCTAATGGCAAAGCGATAGACTCATCCAACTTTGCATATAGTATTGAGTATTCGCCAGACAATAGTAAGTTTTATATCGCCGACTGGGATTCATCTATATATCAATACGATGTCTCTTTGTTGCCTAGCACAAGTGCTGTGTTAGCATCCAAAATCAAATTAAACGGAGACAATTATACCTCTTTGCGCAGAGGTCCTGATGATAAAATTTATGTCAACAGGCATAATTATTTCACAGAAATATCAAGAATTAATAACCCCAATGATGCAGGGCTTGCTTGCAATATAGAAGTCGATGTGCCTTCTTTATCCAATAGCAGCTCTACTGTTTATATTATATTCGGTAACAGAACTATGATGCCTCTTACAGGCTCTGATACATTTCTTTATTCACGAAAAGATACCATCATTTGTAACGGTGACAACTTCTCCTATCAGGGAAATATAAAAAGAAGTGGTTTTAAATGGCATGATGGAAGCACACAAAAAAACAGAATATTTACCACTGCAGGCAAATACTGGGTAAGTTCGATGCTGGGATGTACCCAATATGTTGACACCCTTAATATCGGAATTAAGGAGAAGGAATTTGCTTATTCTTCAAGCAGCTATGACCTTTGCTTTCTGAAAGAATTTGTTGCAGAGCCCCGAAAATCTGCCTTGGAATTCCTTTGGGATGATGGTAGCACATCACCCACTAATAAGTTCTTTGCTTCAGGCAAAAAATGGGTCATTTCATCCAATAGAGATTGTAACATTTATGTCGATACATTTAAAGTAAAACTTACCGATTTCGATGTTGACCTGAAAGACACTTTTATATGCAAAGGCGAAACACTGATATTCGATGCCAAAGTAGACTCCATTGCCACTTATTTATGGCAGGACAATTCTACGGGCAGCAGCCTCATTGTAAAGGAGCCAGGTAGTTACTGGGCTTATGTAACAGTGGGTAAATGCAGCCGAAAGGATGAGTTCATTGTCTTCCAAAAGAGCTTTCCCGTTAACTTTGAAGCAGATACCAACATTTGTGAAGGAGCCAGTGTGTTACTGGAAGTGATGGATAAAAACCTTCAATACTTATGGCAGGATGGCAGCACAGGCTCTACTTTTCTGGCCAATAAAAAGGGCACCTATACAGTACAGATTAAAGAAGGAAATTGTTTAGTGGATAAACAGGCTTATGTAGATGTGGTACAATGCGAAAATTGTATGCATATTCCCAATGCATTCACGCCAAACAATGACCAAATCAATGATGAGTTCAGGGTACTTACTGCTTGTCTAATAGACAAATTCTCCATTATCATTTACAGCCGTTTTGGCGAGCAGGTTTTTAGTAGCGACAATTTCAATTTATCCTGGGATGGGACATTCAAAGGGCTTCCGCTCAATACCGCAACCTTTTATTATATGATAAAAGTGAAGTTTCGGAAACCAGGTGCACAGGAAGAAATATTTAAAGGTGATATTACTCTGATTCGGTAGTTTTCTTACTTGAGGAGGTTCTCTATCTTTATCCTATGAAATTCGATACAGCCAATCCGGTAATTAAACTCCTTGCCGAAGGAATGACCTTCGAAGGTGAAGGGAAAAAAGAAGAGGCCATAAAGTGTTTCCATAAAGCATGGAATACATCATTGACAGATTTTGAAAAATGTATTTCAGCACATTACATCGCCCGTCATCAAAATACTGTTATAGAAAAATTAGAATGGGATGAAAAAGCACTTAATATTGCTTTAACTATAAATGAAGAAGAAATAAAGGGTTTACTACCCTCCCTGTACTTAAATATTGCGAAATGCCATGAAGATTTGAACAATTATCTTAATGCAAATAAAAACTATAAGTTAGCGCTTTCTTATCTGCAGTACCTGAGCAATGATGGATATGGGAAAATGATCTGTGCTGGTATTCGAAATGGGCTGCAGAGAACAGAAAAATCATAATCCGGCTGATTTTCGAAAAGAGGATTTTAACAAGTTCTCTTTGGTTCCACTTTTTCTATTGTAGTGTCTTTGCCTACCTTCGTGTTCCAAAAATACAATTATGGGCAAAATAGCCATCAACATAGCCACTGGCAGCATCCAAAAGACCGAAACTATTGTAGGAATTGACCTTGGAACGACCAACAGCCTTATAGCCATTGTGCGTGGAGACACAAAAAAAGCCATTGCACTCCGCGAAATAGATGGCCTTACACTTGTGCCATCAGTAGTACATTTTGATGAATTTGGCAATCCCAGCGTTGGCATTGCTGCCGCCGAAAAACTCATTTCAGACCCTCAAAACACAATATATTCGGTAAAACGACTGATGGGTAAAAGCTATAAAGATGTTGCCGGCGAAAGCAACTTCTTTTCTTATAAAGTAATTGATGACAACAGCGACTCTTTGGTCAAAATTCAGGTCAAAGACCGTTTTTACTCTCCTGTCGAGCTTTCTTCTTTAATTTTAAAAGAGCTGAAAGCCCGAGCAGAGCATATTCTCAAAACTCCGGTAAACAAAGCCGTCATTACTGTTCCTGCTTATTTTAACGACACACAGCGTCAGGCAACTCGGGATGCAGGGAAACTGGCAGGACTGGATGTTTTACGTATCGTTAACGAACCAACTGCGGCAAGTCTTGCCTATGGTATGGGGCTGGCTGCCGACGAAGAAAAGACAATAGCAGTGTATGACCTTGGTGGCGGAACTTTTGATATGTCTGTTCTCCATATCCATAATGGCATTTGCGAGGTACTATCCACCAATGGCGATACCTATCTGGGTGGCGACGACTTTGACAAAGCCATTGCCGACCATTGGATTAAAGACCTGAATATTCAGGATATAGACCTGAAACAAAATTTGAGGTTGACTGCTGAAGCAGCTAAAAAGCACCTTTCCAATAACGAACTTTTTGAAGGAAATGTGGCCAACTATACAGTAACCTTGAACAAAACCCAATTTGAATCTCTGGTAATGCCTTTGGTACAACGCAGTTTGGATTGTTGCACCAAAGCCATGAATGATGCAGGATTGAGCATCAATCAGATTGATGAGGTGGTAATGGTAGGCGGCAGCACGCGTATGCAAGTGATCAAAGAATCCGTCAAGAAGTTTTTTGCTAAAGAACACTTACATGATGAGTTAAACCCCGACGAAGTTGTTGCTTTGGGAGCTGCTATCCAGGCCGACATTTTAGCAGGAAACAATACAGAAATGCTCTTGCTGGATGTAACACCACTAAGTCTCGGAATCGAAACGATGGGCGGATTAATGGATGTTTTAATACCCCGCAACTCAAAAATACCCAATAAAGCAGGACGCCAATACACAACCCATATTGATGGACAGAACAGTATGCGTATCTCTGTTTTTCAGGGAGAAAGAGATTTGGTAAAAGATAATCGTATTCTGGCCACATTAAATCTTACAGGAATACCCGGTATGCCGGCAGGATTACCAAAAGTTGAAGTGAGCTTTCTGATAGATGCCGATGGCATATTGAAAGTTACCGCCAAAGAGCTGCGAAGTGGCGTAGAACAAAGTATTGAAGTAAGCCCCAAATACGGTTTAACCGACGAACAAATGGAGCAAATGTTGCTGGATTCTATGACCAACGCCAAAGAAGATATGCAGGCGCGAGCGCTGGTAGAGGCAAGTACTGAAGCCCAACAAATGCTGGATACTGTTCAACGCTTTCTGGAAAAAAACAGCAATATGCTCAATAATGATGAGTACTTATTGACCCAAAAGCAAATGGGTATACTAAAGGATAGTATTGTTGTAAAAGATAAAAACCTCATTCAAAAAGAGACAGAAGTACTCAACGAAATTACACGCCCTTATGCCGAAAGACTGATGGATGCAGCATTAAAAGATGCTATGAAAGGAAAAAAAATTCTATAGTTTTTTTATTACAAAGCCTTGGCACCCTTAGCAATATTAGTATAGACTTTAATTATGCATTTTAGATAGATAAATTCATTAATTTGCTCATTCAATAATTTTAAAATTTAAGAATGAAGCGACTATTTTTTCTTTTTGGCTTATCTGCAATATCATTTGGCACTTTTGCTCAGCAGAATGTTCAACATCAGCATACAGGAAATAAGTATGGTGTGACCGTTTTTGCTAACAGTCATAACCTGCGTCCGGCAAAGCGTGCAGATATCGGATTAAACACCAAACTTGCCGCCAAGTTTCCAGGCTGGTATATTGCTACAGACCCCTGGACAGGTGGTTTTAAAGATCTAAACGGTAGCCCGATAGTGGTTTCCGGGAAAACGTTATCCGAAAAAGCAAATAACCTGATGACGAATCAATTATCTGTTGCTGGCATCAAAGCCGGAGAATGGAAATTAGATCATCAATTTACCAACAGTAAAGGTTATACCTTTTTGTACTTCTACCAATCAGTTGACGGCAAAAAAGTAGCATTTTCAAAAATGCATTTCCGTTTTACACCAGATGGTAAAATAGCTCGTATTAATATGAAGAGTTATGGAAGCCCTGATGCTTCATTGACTCCTGTTATTAGCGAAGCTAAAGCATTGGATATAGCTACTCAGGAATTGGATGGAGCTATCGTTACTGCTAAATCTATTGAAACTGATATGGAATGGTTCCCGATTCCTACTCCCAACGGATTTATTTTGCACCCTGCATATAAATTTCTGGTTGAAGGTAAAGTGCAGGAATCAAGTAGCATACCCTTAAATATGTTTGGTTTTGTAGACGCAATAGACGGCACATTACTTTATCGTGACAACGAAACCAAAGATGCCACTGATATAAAAATCGTAGGTAGCATCTACACAGACGGATTTCTGAATCCAACAAAAATAGTTGGTCTACCTTATGTAACAGCTAAAATTGGTACTTCGACCACTTTATTGGCTGATGATACTGGGTTTATTACAACTAGTGCTTTTACTCTACCCACTACAGCTACCATTAGCCTTGAAGGCCCCTGGTCGAAAGTAAGGTCTGTCCCTGATGCCAATGCAACGCCTTCTTTTTCAAAGTCGATTACAGCATTAGGTACATCAGATTCTTTTAAAACATCCAGCAAATCAAGCAGCAGACACATTAACGCATACTACCATGTCAATACAGTACATGATTTTATGAAGAGCCTTTATGGTACTTCTTTTACAGGAATGGACTATTCGCTAAATACCAATGTTGATGCATCAGGTACTTGTAATGCCTTCTATACTTCTGCAGGCAGCAGCTCTATTAATTTTTACCCTGCAGGTGGCGGTTGCGTCTCTTTTGCAGAGATAAGAGACGTTGTGTACCATGAGTATGGCCATGCTATTGTCAGTAAAATGTATAGCGGAGGAATGAAAAATGGCGCGCTAAACGAAGGACAGGCTGATATTTGGGGTATGTCTATTACCAAAAATGCAATATTGGCTCAAGGTTCTAATGGTACTGCATCAAGCTATATCAGAAGATATGATGTTGACCCTAAAGTTTACCCAATGGATTTGGTAGGTGAAGTACATGCCGACGGCGAAATCATAGCAGGAGCATGGTGGGATTATGGAATAAATGTGGGAAGTACAGATTCTATGGCAAAACTATTTGCAGATTGCTTGCTTAACGACAAACCTGATGGTGCCAACGGTACCGAAGGAGAGGTCTATTTTGAAATGTTGATGTCTGCCTTAATGAATGATGATAATGATGCCATACTTTCTAACGGTACTCCTCACTTTAGCGAAATAGTTAGCGCTTTTGCAAAACACGGAATTTATTTGTTGCAGGATATTGAAATTGGCCACAACGAACTGGCTCATCAGGCAGCAGGAAAGCCAATTGATGTAACAGCCAACTTAACAATTTCCAATCCTTATTTCTTCCAAAACCTTAATCTGGTTTATCGCGTACGTGGTGCAGCTTGGGATACACTTAAAATGGTAGATGCAGGTGGATTCAGCTTTAATGCTCAGATTCCTGCACAACCAGAAGGTATTATTATCGACTATTATTTTTCTGCACAAGACTTATTGGATAATGAAGGCATTTTTGCTCCTGCAAATTACTTCCCAAGTGTAATTTTGCCCGAAAACAAAGTAACCTTGCCTTATCAGTTTGCAGTAGGAGTATCAAAAATGAGAATGGTTGACTTCGAAAGCACATTGGATCCTGACTGGCAAATTGGTGTAAGTACCGTAGATGCGGCTACTGCCGGCAAATGGGTACAGGCTGTGCCAATTGCCACATTTAGTGGAAGCCTTATTGTTCAGACAGGGAACGACCATACCACTACCAGTGGAAAATGTTTGGTTACCGGAAATATTACAGGCACCGCCACTACTCAAAGTGTAAAAAATGGCTTGACCAGTGTTCGTACTCCATTTTATGACCTGACAGGATATACCAATCCTATAGTAGAATATTACCGCTGGTACAGCAACGACAGAGGCTATTTCCCCAAGAAAGAGATTTGGAAAGTGCAAATGTCTGCAGGTAGCGAAATATTCACCAAAGACGTTGAAAACACCAATCAATCAGACCATCAGTGGCGCAGAAAAATATTTAAACCTCTTGACTTAATCAGTACTGCCAAGCAAATGCAATTGCGCTTTCTGGCTACCGAAACACCAACAGTCATAGCAGGTGCAGGCTCTTTCAATGGTCTTGTAGAAGCAGGAGTTGACGACTTGGTTATTTATGAAGGTAAAGAAGGTGTTGTCAGTAGCATTGCCGAAATGAAACAAGAATTGGCAAAAATATACCCCAACCCGGCAATTGACGTGTTGAATGTCATTTTGCCATCAGCAAACTTTGAAAATATCAGCATAGCATTTTACGACATTGCCGGAAAATTAATCAGCACGGTACCTGTTACTAAAGGTGCTGCTAAATACAGCATTGATACAAAAGCTATGACATCCGGACAATATTTGTTGGTGATACAAATGGATAAAACAATCCAAACACATAAAGTAACGATTGTTGCTGAGTAAATAAATCAGTATTTCAAATCCCCCCACAAGCCTGCTTCAATAAAAAAAGAAGCAGGCTTTTTCATTTCAAGAGCTTAACAAACAAGCCCTCATCCACAGTATCAATATTTTATTGAAAAAAATGTTTGGAATTTTTGCAACAAAATTTGGCAAATTGAAAAGTTATTTTACCTTTGCAATCCCAAACAACGGGAAAACAAAAGTTCTTTTAGAGTAAACAAATGCGAAAGTAGCTCAGTTGGTAGAGCACAACCTTGCCAAGGTTGGGGTCGCGGGTTCGAGTCTCGTCTTTCGCTCTAAAACAAAAGTTCCAAACCGCTTTCGGTTTGGATTTTTTGTTTGATTACATTCTCAATAATTGTTTTACATTTATTGACGAATACACCTCCGCCCTGGTGGTGAAATTGGTAGACACGCAGGACTTAAAATCCTGTTTGCAGCAATGCAAGTGCGGGTTCAAGTCCCGCCTGGGGCACTGACGGGAGAAAATCCCTAATAAAAGCGGTTTCTTGAGATTCAAGAAACCGCTTTTTCATTTAATATCAATTATTTACGGTAAAAAACATACTAAGTTTAAGTGGTTCAGTAGAAATTCACGAAAAACCTTAAAATCTAAAGTAATGAGGATAAAGCCATCATTTTAGTCAAACTACTCATTGTACAATAAGTCCTTTTTCATTTCAAATCAATAGATTAACTCTTAGGGTTCGTTACAAATTCCGTTAGGGGTATTTGATGCAACTCAATTACTATCTACAATAAGGAATTTCGAACCGCTATGTCTTTCATTTATCAAATATTGTTACATTTAACGCTTTGCGTACATAGCAACTAGCTAATTATTATTTACTTTCTATCTAGCATAATGTTTTGGAATAAAATCAAATACTCGAAAATGATAAATAAAGCGATTTGCCATGCTGTAATGCTTAAACAGCATTCATTTGATACATTGAACTTTGT
The DNA here is from genome assembly GCA_040387755.1 of Bacteroidota bacterium. Classification (GTDB taxonomy): domain Bacteria; phylum Bacteroidota; class Bacteroidia; order Chitinophagales; family Chitinophagaceae; genus Rurimicrobium. Next base: position 508,398 of record JAZKDB010000002.1, read on the forward strand.
AAAGGGCACAAAGAATAATAATCTTGAAATATTTTTATTGATCATGTTAGATCGACTACACAATAGTTCCAAATCTTTAGAGCTTTTGTTGAATCAATATTCTAAACACCCAACTCATGAATTTGCAATTGGGATAATATTACGCAGTGCTCTATTGGATACTATAATTTCAATTAATCTTTTTAATATCCTTGAAGAAAATAAAGAGCACCCTGAGAAAGAGTTGAAAAACATGTTAGAGGAAGCTGCAGAGAAATACTTAGGAGATGGTTTTGACAAAATAATAAACAACCTTGAACGTGACCTAAACAATGGTTTTTTTGCTGCTGAAGAGCTAAGTGATACTTATAATAACTTAGTTAGACAGTATCCAACCTTTTTTAAAGAGTATAATTATGACGGTAGCAAACCAACGGTAAAGCATAAAAACATACAACAAAAAAAGCTTTACGAAACTATTGCAAATTCAGCAACTCTGAAAAATCTTTCTGACATTGTTAATAAATATGAGTTCTTCTCAAAGTATGACCACTTTACTTTAATTCATTATCAAATGATCCGTCAATCCAAAGAAGATAGAGAAAAACGGATTGTAGAATCCTTTGAGCATCTAATCTTTCATTCAATACTTTTACATAATTTAATCAAAGAAGTTTACCCAGAAGATTTTTTTGTTAAACAACATAGTTTGATAGGAAAATATTGCGAAGAAAAAATTATAAATGAAAGGATAAAGAGTTAAAGACGCTTGATCCAATGTATTAAACAGCTTTGGCGGAAATCTTAAATCTTCTACAAGTCGATTTGAGAATTGTCATATTAGGAATAACGTTTTAAGAAGCTTCAAGCAGTTTACTCAGCTCTAAAAGTTCGTTCAGCGTAACCTCAGGGGCACAACAAAAAAACCGCTGAATTCAGCGGTTTTTTTGTGCTTATACTTCATTCTGTATTTAAGTCTTATCATTTTCTTTTCAATTTACTGGTCTTTTTATCCTTTCCTGAAAGTACCTTTACCGCCACAAGTACATTATGGATTTTAAATTACAAGCCAAAGACCCTCACTCACAAGCCAGAGCCGGAGAAATAACTACTGCACACGGCACTATTCAAACGCCTATTTTTATGCCGGTGGGCACTGTAGGCTCTGTAAAAGCGGTTCCTCAAATACAGCTAAAAGAAGAAGTAAAAGCACAAATTATATTAGGCAATACCTACCACCTTTATTTAAGGCCAGGAACAGAAATTCTGGAACAGGCAGGCGGATTACATCGTTTTATGGGCTGGGATAAGCCTATCCTTACAGACAGTGGAGGATATCAGGTATTTTCATTGTCGGGCAACAGAAAGCTAACAGAAGAAGGTGCATTGTTCCAATCCCATATAGACGGCTCACGCCATTTGTTTTCTTCTGAAAGCGTGATGGATATCCAACGTAAAATCGGTGCCGACATCATCATGGCTTTCGACGAATGCCCGCCCTACCCTTCGGATTATGCCTATGCCAAAAAATCCATGGAACTGACACATCGTTGGTTGGCCAGATGTGTCAAACGTATGGCGGAAACAGAATGTCCCTATGGTTATGAACAATCTTTATTCCCCATTATTCAAGGCAGTACTTTTAAGGATTTAAGACAAATTTCATCAGAGTTTGTGGCCTCTATGGAATGTGACGGAAATGCAATAGGCGGATTATCTGTAGGCGAGCCGGAAGATATGATGTATGAAATGTGTGGACTTTGTTGCGACGCCATGCCACAGGACAAACCAAGGTATTTAATGGGTGTTGGTACGCCCTGGAACATCCTTGAATGTATAGCTCTGGGTGTAGACATGTTTGATTGCGTGATGCCCACCCGCAACGGAAGAAACGGAATGCTCTTTACTACCAAAGGGGTTATCAATATTAAAAACAAGAAATGGGAGAATGACTTCTCTCCTATTGATGATGGATTGGATTGCCACAGCAGTAATTTTTACAGCAAAGCCTATTTAAGACATCTGTTTGTTGCCAACGAACTGCTGGCACTCAATATTGCCAGCATACAAAATCTCAGCTTTTATCTACATTTGGTAGCGCAGGCAAGGATGCATATTCAGGAAGGTGATTTTAAATCCTGGAAAGAAAATATTATCCCCCAACTCAAACAAAGATTATAGACTAGGTCGCGATGATCAAAAAACTGGACTGGTACCTTATTAAGAAATTTGTCGGAACATTCGTGTACGCCTTACTGATTATGGCCGTAATAGCCAGTGTTATAGACTATTCCGAAAAGGTAAAGGACTTTGTAAAACATAAACCAACCACGATGGATGTGATTGGCTATTACCAGAATTTCATCCCACATATTATTGCTCTTCTTTTCGCACTGTTCATTTTCATTGCTACTATTTTCTTTACATCAAAACTGGCCTACAAGTCCGAGATTATTGCTTTTTTAGCAACAGGCGCATCGTTCAACAGATTTTTAAGACCCTATTTTATTGGAGGGGGATTTCTTTGTACTCTGTTTCTGATTGCCAATCATTGGCTCATTCCAAAAGCCAATAAAAACCGCATTGATTTTGAAAACAAATTTGTCCACGAAAAGGTTGCCTACTCCGACCATAATGTACATCTCCGACTATCGCCCAATCTGTATGTGTATGTGCAGAACTATGACTACAACGCCAACTCAGGATACCGTTTTTCGTCTGAAAAAGTAAATGGCATTTTGCTATTGGAAAAGACCACGGCCGAAAGGATTACCTACGATAGTGTCAAAAAACTATGGACGCTCTATAATGTTGTTGTCCGTAAAAACGATGGCTTGAAAGAAGACCTTAAATTATTACCGGAACTGACCGTAGCCTATCCTTTTATACCCAAAGACCTCTACGAAGATGATGCGGTAAAGGAAACACTGACAACACCCGAATTAAACAAATTTATAGCAAGGGAAAAGCTTCGGGGAAGAGAAAGCCTCAATGTTTATTATATCGAAAAATACAGACGTACAGCACAGCCTGCCGCTGGTTTTATCCTGGTCATTATCGGAGCCTGCATCGCCAGCAAAAAAGTGCGTGGAGGAAGCGGATTACACCTTGCCATTGGCATTTTGGTCAGCGCAATATATATGCTATTACTTCAATTGTCGCAAACATTTTCTATCAAAGCAGAGCTCAATCCTTTAATTGCCGTATGGATACCCAATTTCATTTTTGGCATTATTGCTTATATCTTATACCGCAAACAAGTGACCTAAGTCATTATAGAAAGTCTACATTCTAAATAAACGCATTCATCATTTTTATTGATGAAACAAGAGCAAAAATCCGGCATTTATCCTTCATTAAAATCGCTCAATTGAATTAGTTTTGTAGCATGGCAAAAGCATCGGCTACATCTACCAAAAAAGCATCTCCCCAATCCGGCAAAAAACAAGACGTTATCTTTATCAAAGGAGCAAGAATGCACAACCTCAAGAATATTGATGTCAGCATTCCCAGGAACAAATTTGTAGTAGTAACCGGCGTCAGTGGCAGCGGAAAATCTTCCCTCACAATGGACACCCTTTTTGCCGAAGGTCAAAGAAGATATGCCGAAAGCCTTAGTGCTTATGCCCGCCAGTTTTTGATGCGGATGGACAAGCCGGATGTTGATTACATTCAGGGCATTTGCCCGGCCATCGCCATCGAGCAAAAAGTGACCACACGCAGCCCACGCTCCAGCGTTGGCTCTATGACCGAAATTGCCGATTACCTGCGCTTGCTTTTTGCACGAATTGGCCGCACCTATTCCCCGGTTTCGGGCAAAGAAGTCAAGAAAGACACGGTGAGTGATGTAGTGGATTTTATTAAAGATTTACCCGCCAAAACCAAGGTGCAAATTATTGTTCCGCTCACTACACGCTTTGGCAGACAAGTGAGGGAAGAACTGGATATTTTAATGCAAAAAGGATTTTCGCGTGTATATATCAAAGGCGAAAATGACAATAAACCTATTCGTATAGAAGACCTGTTGTCAGAAGAAAATAAAATCAAAACCGACGCTAAAAAAACCTTTCTGCTGATTGACCGTATTGTTGTCAAAAGCTTTGATGAAGACGATTTGCATCGTCTGGCCGATAGTATCCAGACTGCTTTTTACGAGAGCGAAGGAGATTGTTATCTGGAAGTAGATGACAGCAAGATCCATCATTTCAACAACCGCTTTGAAGCGGATGGCATGAAATTTGAAGAGCCCAGCCCTAATCTTTTTTCATACAATAATCCCTATGGTGCTTGCCCTGTTTGCGAAGGTTACGGACAGGTATTGGGCATCGACCCCGAATTGGTTTTGCCCAACAAAAAGCTAAGTGTGTACGAGGGTGCAGTAGCCTGCTGGAAAGGCGAAAAAATGATAGAGTGGCAAAAGGAATTTATGCGCACTGCTGCCAAAATAGACTTCCCCATTCATAAGCCCGTAGGTAAACTCAGTGAAGCTGAATATAAAATCCTTTGGGAAGGCACAAAAACGGTAGACGGAATTAAAGATTTCTTCACTATGGTAGAACAGAATCTGTACAAGATTCAATACCGCATCATGCAGGCACGTTACCGTGGACGCACCACCTGCTCATCTTGTAATGGTACACGCCTGCGCAAAGATGCACTTTATGTAAAAATCAATGGCACTACAATCGGCGACTTGCTCAATATGCCGGCTTCGGAGGTAAATGACTGGGTGAATAAAATAAAACTCTCCAAAAGCGATGAACAGGTAGCCCAGAGAATCCTGATTGAACTCAAGCAAAGATTAAAAACATTGATAGATGTAGGCCTGGTATACCTAAGCCTTAATCGTCCCGCCAATACACTGAGTGGTGGAGAAAGCCAGAGAATACAATTGACACGCTTTTTGGGTAGTAACCTGAGCGACAGCTTATACATTCTGGATGAACCGAGTATTGGCCTTCATCCCCGGGATACAGAACGATTAATCAATGTACTCAAAAACCTTCGTGATTTAGATAACACCGTTATCGTAGTAGAGCACGATGACATGATGATGCGCCATGCCGATCATATTATTGACATGGGGCCATTGGCCAGCCATCTGGGAGGAGAAGTGATAGCAGAAGGCAACTTTGACGAAATCATCAAAAATGACAAAAGCCTTACGGGTAAATACCTTTCAGGCAAATTAAAAATTGAAGTGCCCAAAATCAAAAGAAAGGCTACCGGTTTTCTGGACCTTACTGATTGCACACAAAACAATTTGAAAGGTATTGAAGTACGTTTTCCATTGGGTTTATTATGTGTGGTAACCGGAGTGAGCGGAAGTGGCAAAACAACCCTGATTAAACAGATTTTATACCCTTCCTTGTTGCGCCAGTTTGGCGAAAGTAGCGACAGGCCGGGAGCGCATGGAGAATTGCAGGGCGACTTCAAACTGATTGACGGCGTGGAATTGATAGACCAGAATCCTATTGGCAAATCATCACGCAGCAACCCCGTTACTTATATCAAAGCCTGGGACGAGGTGCGTAAACTATTGACCAAACAGCCATTGGCCAAAATGAGGGGCTTTGCCGAAAAACACTTTTCGTTCAATACCGATGGCGGACGATGCGATACCTGCAAAGGAGATGGTGAAGTAGTGGTAGCCATGCAGTTTTTAGCGGATGTACATTTAATATGTGATAGCTGTAAAGGCAAAAGATTCAAAGACGAGGTGCTGGAAGTGACCTACAAAACCAAAAATGTCAGTGACATTCTGGATATGAGTGTGGATGAAGCACTTGAATTCTTTAAAGATGAAAAGAAAATTGCCGCTGCTATACAACCCTTATCTAATGTAGGTCTTGGCTATATCAAGCTGGGCCAAAGCAGCGATACTATTAGTGGTGGCGAAGCCCAAAGGGTTAAGCTGGCTTCATTTTTGGGTAAAGGTGCAGGTAAAGAAAAAATGCTCTTCATTTTTGATGAACCCACCACCGGATTACACGCACACGACATCTCTAAACTGTTGATGTCTTTTAATGCCCTGATAGAAAAAGGTCATTCCATTATCATTATCGAACACAATACAGATGTAATCAAAAGCGCCGATTGGGTAATAGACTTAGGGCCAGAAGGAGGCTCGGGAGGAGGCACTTTGCTGTACTCTGGAGTACCAGAAGGATTGGCCAAAGTAAAAGAAAGTTATACCGGAAAGTACTTGTAAAACTCATTTAGTGATAATTAACCTCTTCAAACGAAAATAGCCGCTTCTACGTGAAGCGGCTATTACATTTTAAATATTTTGCTTAAACTATTTTATTTCATCATAGCTATAAAGTCATCAAACAAGTAGCGGGAATCGTGAGGACCAGGTGTACTCTCCGGATGATATTGTACAGAGAAAGCACGTTTATTCCTCATACGGATACCCTCGATAGAATCATCATTAAGATTGACATGAGTAATCTCAATCAGGTCTGATGCTTTGGCTGCTTCGGGTACAATACCAAAACCATGGTTCTGGGTGGTAATCTCAGATTTTCCGGTAATCAAATTCTTCACCGGATGATTCAATCCACGATGTCCGTGATGCATTTTAAAAGTTGGGATATCATTAGCCAAAGCCAACAACTGATGTCCAAGACAAATACCAAATAAAGGTTTATCAGTGGCCAATAGCCCTTTAATCGTTTCTACAGCATAAGGCATAGAAGCAGGGTCGCCGGGACCATTGCTGACAAAGAAACCTGTAGGATTAAAAGCTTCCAATGTGGCCACATCAGTATGAGCATTAAATACTTTGAGGTAAGCTCCGCGTTGTGCCAGACTGGTTAAGATGTGCTTTTTCACCCCAAAATCTAACACTGCAATACGTATAGCTGCATTTTCGTCTCCCACTGTATAAGCTTCTTTAGTGCTCACTTCGCTCGAAAGCTCCAGACCAGCCATATCAGGCACCTTATCTAATTGTGCTTTCAAATCTTCCACACTACTGTATTCTGTCGAGATAACACAGTTCATGGCTCCTTTACTGCGGATATGTTGCACCAATGCACGGGTATCCACATCCTGAATAGCAATAAGGTTATTCTTTACCAGATAATTTTCAAAAGAATCATTCGCCATAAAACGGGAGTATCTGGACGACATGTTGCGGCCAATCAAGCCCCTGATTTTAACGGAATCACTTTCCACATCCATATCAGCCACGCCATAGTTACCTGTATAGGCTGTATTCATTATCAGCATCTGACCAGTGTAGGAAGGGTCGGTAAAGACCTCCTGATAGCCCGTCATACCGGTATTGAAGCAGATTTCTCCACCACATGTACCTTTTGCACCAAATGATTTTCCTATTAATAATGTACCGTCCTGTAGATATAAATAAGCCGGTGTAGAAGGGAGATTGTTTAGTTGATTCATACTAAGGTGCAAAATTGCAACAAAATTTCCATTATCGAAATTTTAAAATGAAAAATGTGGAAAAGAAAAAGAGGTAATTTTTTCTTAAAACAACCTGCAATAAAAAAGGCATCCTGTTTTGGATGCCTTTCTCTATGCTGAAAGCCTGACTTTAATCTCGTCCGGCCTGAATATTATAGTAATACATACCGGTACGGTCGGGATAAAAGCCTTCCAATTGCACCATTTCGCCAGAGCCCAGCGCTTTGTCCACTTCTGTAGTTTCCTTTACAGGATTACCATTAATACCTGTAATGACAAAACCTTTGCGGATATTGGCCTGAGCCAGTATTCCCTTTCCGGCATCACTCACCACTACCCCATTCTTGCTGTTGTATTTTCTTTGCTCATCACTGCTTAATGCCCTCAGCACGGCACCTACCGAAGAGGCTATAGCATCTTTATCATTTACTACAGCTGTTGTACCTTTTATATTTTTCAATTCTACATTGGCTGTCAGGGTTTTACCACTGCGGAGATAGGTAATATTGACATGGTCGCCGGGTTTGAAACGGGATACCTGCTCGTTCAGCTGATTGATCGTCGCTACGGAAATATTATTCACTGCAGTAATAAAATCACCTTTTTGTATACCCGCGGCCTTAGCGCCACCTATTGGCGATACATTGGCTACATATACACCTTCTACCTCGTCAAGTTTGTAAGCCGCTATTTCATCGGGACTGGCATTTTTAAAGTCTCTGGGTTCTATACCGAGGAAACCTCTTTGCACCGTTCCGTATTGTATGATATCAGCTGTAGCCTTTTTTACAATATTGGCAGGAATGGCATAAGAATAACCTGCATAGCTACCTGTTGGCGACGCAATGGCCGAGTTGATACCGATTAACTGACCGGTACTGTTTACCAATGGTCCGCCACTGTTACCGGGGTTGACGGCAGCATCTGTCTGAATAAAAGATTCAATAGCCGAGCGCGATTTTTGGGCATTGATACCAATGCTTCTGCCCTTTGCACTCACGATGCCTGCTGTTACAGTAGCATCCAGACTGAGCGGATATCCTACTGCCAGTACCCATTCGCCCAGGTGTACATTGTCGGAATTACCAAACTCCATATAAGGAAGATTATCTTCATCGATTTTCAGCACGGCAAGGTCGGTAGAAGGGTCTGTACCAATTACTTTGGCCTGGGCAGTTTTTCGGTCGTTGAAGGTAACGGTAACCACATCGGCACCACTCACCACATGGTTATTGGTCACGATATAACCGTCGGGCGAAATCACCACTCCCGAGCCCGAGCCCATCTGCTCAGGTGTGCGGTATTGGCGCAGGTAATTATCACCAAACAATTCGGCAAAAGGATCGCGCGCCAGTATGGTTTTTGAATTAACGGTTGTTTTGATATGCACCACTGCTTTTACGCTGCCTTCGGCTGCATTTCTGAAATCTATGGGTGGTGCACTGATACCTTGTTTTTCGGGATTATAGTTGACATAATTAACAGGAAGCTGTTGCTGATTGCCTCCAAACAAATGTTCATTTTTAGAAAAATGCTTTACTGCAAACAAGGTGCCTACTGAGGTAAGCGCTGCAGTAAGCATTACAGGGATGATGTTGTTTTTCATAGAGGTTAATAATTTTTTTGTCCCTCAAAAATAAAAAACAAGAGTTTTAAAAAATGTTAAAAGCTATACCTGCAAGGGCTTTTAACGGATTTTTTTCAAAATATATTTAACAGCCACTCCTTCGTAAAACAGATTAAGAAGGAGGCATTAACTCTGTTCCCTTAATTGCTTACCTTTCGGTAAACATCGATTATGGAACTCACTACTCTGGATTTTGGCCTCAGAATCTGCTGCGCTTTACTTTGCGGACTGGCCATAGGATTTGAAAGACAATGGCATCACAAATCGGCAGGATTGCGCACCAATACATTGGTGGCAGTAGGCTCGGCGTTATTTGTCATTTTATCTACACAGTTGATCAAGGGAGAGGCAGACCCTACAAGGGTATTGGGTCAGGTGGTAACGGGAGTGGGATTTTTGGGTGCAGGTATTATCTACAAAGAAGGTCTCAATATTCATGGACTAACTACTGCCGCCACTATCTGGTGCAGTTCCGCCATTGGTTGTCTGGCGGCTGTAGGCTATTTTCGGGAAACATTTATGGCTACAGGTATCATCCTCTTTATCAATGCCCTGCTTTTACCTCTGGACAATTGGCTGACGAACAGAAAAAACCAAAACGATTCTTAAGCAACAAAAAAAATCCGCAGCGGTAAGGCTGCGGACTCTTAATGTGCAGTCAAAGCTGCACTTTGTCGGAATCTTATTTCGTGGTATTGGTCAAACCTGCATTAATCAGGTATGGCTCAATCTTCATTTCGTGGCCAATCATATCTACAAAAGCTTTGTTGAGGTCTACACTATTACCTACTGACAAGATGTAGGTACGGAAACGCTCGCAATTGGCACGGGTCATTCCGCCGTTGGCTTTAAACCAGTCATACACATTATAATCAAGGGTTTTGCTCCAGGTATAAGCATAATATCCTGCACTGTATCCACCACCCCAGATGTGGGCAAAATAAGGCGTGTGGTAACGTGTCGGTACTTCTTTTACCAGCAAACCATATTTGGTCAGGGCCTCCTGTTCAAATTGCAAGGCAGGTTTAAAATCTGCTTCGTTCTCTACCGAATGCCAAGCCATATCCAAAGTGGCAGCCGCCAATAATTCCGTCACCGTATAACCGGTATTAAAGGTTTCTGCTTTTTTAATTTTATCTATTAAAGCCTGGGGAATCACTTCTTTGGTTTTGTAATGAAGCGCATAATTTTTGAGTATAGCAGGGTCAAGAGCTGCGTGCTCGTTGATTTGCGATGGGAATTCCACATAATCGCGGGGAACACTGGTACCCGAAAGGGTCACATAATTTTGATTGGCAAAAAGACCATGCAGTGTATGTCCGAATTCGTGGAACATCGTGGTTACATCATCAAAGCTGATGAGTGATGGATTACCATTGACCGGTTTGGCAAAATTGAACACATTAACGATCACCGGTTTTTGCTTGAGGTAATGCGACTGGTTCACAAAATTGCTCATCCAGGCACCACCATTTTTATTGTCGCGGGTGTAGAAATCCAGATAATAAATAGCCATGCTGCTGCCATCATTGTCAAATACCTCGTAAGCCACTACATCGGGGTGATACACTGGCAAATCGGTGCGCACTTTGAAGGTAATGCCATACATCTGCTCGGCAGCAAAGAACACGCCTTTCTCCAATACAGTTTTTACTTCAAAATAAGGTTTCACTTCGCTTTCGTCCAGATTGTATTTGGCTTTGCGTACTTGCTCGGCATAGAAATCCCAATCCCAGGGCTCCAGTTTGAAACCACCCTTCTGGGCATCAATCAGTTTTTGAATTTCGGCAGCTTCACCTTTGGCTTTCACCACCGCTGGAGCAGCAATAGAGGCCAGCAGATTCATCGCAGGTTCGGGCGTTTTGGCCATTTGATCCTGCAATTTCCACTCAGCAAAACTTTTCTTTCCCATCAGTTTGGCTTTTGCCAGACGAAGGCGGGCCAGTTTTTCCAGAATAGCACGGGTATCGCCATCATCGCCTTTTTCGGCACGGGTCCATGAGGCTTTGAACAGTTTCTCTCTCGAAGCCCTGTTTTTCATCGTCATCAGCGGAGGCTGCTGTGTGGTATTGATAATGCCAATGGCAAATTTTCCTGCCTTACCCTCTTTGCCTGCTTTTTCTTTGGCTGCGGCAATTTCGTCTGCCGACAAACCATCCAGTTCTGCTTCAGTATCAAAATACACTGTAGCATTCTTGCGCGCTACCAACAGTTTATTGGTGTACTGAGTACTCAATGTGGCCATTTCCTCATTGATTTTTTTCACCTTGTCTTTGGCTGCATCATCCAGATTGGCACCGGCCAACTCAAATTGTTGCAGGTAATACTCTGTCAAACGTTTGTCTTCGCCCTCCAGTTTACTGATATCAAGGGCTTTGATGCGTTGGTAGATTTTGCTGTTGAGGTACAATTTATCGTTATGGGCCGAAAAGATAGGCGCATATTCCTCTTCAATCTTTTGTAAGGTAGGATTGGTGTTGGAGCCCGTCAGATTGCTGAACACCAATACAGCGCGATTCAAATCTTCGCCACTGATTTCGATGGCCAAAACCGTATTGGCAAAAGTAGGAGCCTCCGTATTGTTGGCAATTTTCTCAATTTCTGCATCGTGTACTTTGAGTGCATAATCAAAGGCCGGTTTAAAATGTTCGTCTTTGATTTTATCAAAAGGCGGAGCCTGATATTGCAAAGTACTTCTTTGCAGGAGCGGATTATCGGGTTTGCTGCTTTGCTCGGGCTGTTTGTTGCCTCCGCAGGAAGCTAATAGACTCAGTGACATTGCTGAAAAAAGTTTTACAGAAAAATGCTTCATAAGGCATAAATATTTTGAAGGCTAAAATTAGGGGGATTTTTTGGCTTTGGCAGGGGGAGATTTAGGGGGGTCATCTGCCACTTTTCTATTAACCTTGGGTTGCGTCGCACCGTCAGGGCATATCATTCCTTTTAGCTTTGCATACCGCATTTGTTGTTCGCCATCCCTGCTATCTGTGTACTATAAAATTGATTTTTTGGCTTTGGCAAGGGGAGATTGCTCCCGTCTGAAAAAATCTTTGGCAGACAAAACAGCTTAAAAAAACTATCTTGGATACGTATACCCACCTATCCGGGATACGTTAAAAACACTAGCCGGATAGCTTACAGACCTATCACGGATACGTACACCAACCTAAGCTAGATACGTTGACAAGCTAAGCTGCTTAGGCTCTGAACCTATCGAGGATACGTATACCAACCTAAGCTGGATACGCTAATGAGCTAAGCGCGATAGGCTCAGAACCTATCGCGGATACGTATACCAACCTAAGCTGGATACGTTGATAAGCTAAGCTGCTTAGGCTCAGAACCTATCGTGGATACGTGTACCCACCTAAGCTGGATGGGTTTTGAGTAATGGTTTGGGCTAAAAGCTTAGGTTAATTACCTTTTGCTTAATTTAAATTGATAAGTTTGAATAGAAAAATATTGATGACAACTAATCAAGCAAAATCAAATGAACAGAAATGATTTCATGAATTTCTTCCGAAACACAGAACAATTGAACAGCTTAAGTGTTGATGATAGGATTGAAGTATTTTCAACCATATTATTAGGTAGTTCAGATTTTAAAAAGCAGTTGTTAGAAGATATCTTTTCTGATTATTGCGTGAATCATTTGGCGGTAGTTGAAGTGGTTAATCTTCAGAAATAAAAAATCGTGGAAATTTCCCCGCCTAGTGATTATATTCCTGATTATTTTTGAGGAAATATACAGATGCCTACCCGTAACCTCTGGACACGCGAAGAATTAATTCTTGCTTTTAACCTCTATTTAAAATTACCTTTTGGGAAAATGCATAAGCATACGCCCGAAATCATCGAATTGGCTACTCTATTAGGAAGAACACCCAGCTCGATAGGAATGAGATTAGGAAACTTTGCAAGTGTAGACCCTTACCACCAAGGGCGCAGTGTTGGAGGATTAAAAGGCGGGATGAATCAGGTTAAACCAATTTGGGAAGAATTTTTCAATAATCAAGAAGAATTAGTATTTCTGAGCGAAAAGATTCTAGCAGAGAAACAAAACACTACTATTGAAAGAAAATACAAGGATGTATTGTTTGATTTAAAAGACCTAAAAGGAGAAACAGTCATTCGTGCGGTAAAAACTAGAGTGAATCAATGTGTCTTTAGAGAAATGGTGCTTGCTAATTATGATTCAAAATGCGCTATCACACAAATTGACATTCCACAATTATTAATGGCGAGTCATATTGTGCCTTGGTCAAAAAACGAAAAGGAAAGATTGAACCCTGAAAATGGAATTTGCCTTTCCCCACTATATGACAAAGCTTTTGACAAAGGACTAATAGGAGTAAATACGAATTATGAAATTATCTTATCCAGAAAGCTTAAGGCCAAAAAAGAAAACGAATTCTATTTCAAATATTTTGCACCAATAGAAAAACAAAAAATTACAGCCCCCCTAAACTACTTCCCTAGAAAGGAATTTTTAGAATACCATTTGGATGAGGTTTTTGAGAAAGAATAAAATATTAAGTAGCTATAAAACTTTCCCACACGCTGTCTTCCCAACGAAGGAGGGAACCAAAGTTGCTAAAAGCTCTTCTCATTTGGGATTCCTCCTTCGTCGGAATGACATTAGCGAGTAATTTTTTTAAGATATAAAATATTATCATCCAACATAACAAAAGCCACCCTCAAGGATGGCCTTTGTTTATTGATAAAATTTCTTGGTCAATCCTGATACTCCAGAATATCGCCGGGCTGGCATTGCAGCACCTGGCAAATGGCTTCGAGGGTAGAAAATCGTACAGCCTTTACTTTTCCGGTTTTCAGTATAGACAAATTCACCACACTCACTCCGGTTTGCTCGGCAAGCTCTTTGAGCTGCATCTTTCTTTTGGCCAGCATCACATCTAAGTTTACTATTATGGGCATAGGGTCAGATTATAAATGATTCTTCTAATTTCTTAAAAAACAAGCTGTAGTTATCTTCGTTCTTGCCCCAGGTATATATTTGAAACAAAGCAGCAGAATTAAATTGTACCACTGTACTGCCATTTACTTCCTTCAGGCTGAAGTAAATGTTTTCGCCCCAGGATTTAAAACCCATTGAAGAAACCGCCAATATCTGCAGTTGCTCCTTGTCTTGTGTAATGAGTTTAAAACCGCTTTCGGCTATCACCTCCAGAATTTTATCAAAAGCCAAATGGGCAGGAATATCTACTTTGAATTCTTTGCTATACTTGGCCGAAAAAACGTTGTAGGGACTTAGAAAATAGGGTTTAAGAGCAATTGATTTCCGCGCAAGAAGATTAAAACTGAGCAGGATCACATTGAAAGTAGCAAGGATAAAAAGAACAATCATGTTTCCTGATGAAAGAATGACAAGGGCAAAGAGAATGCCGATAACCAGTACGTTTTTTAGTGTTTTCATTGAACAGCCGTTTTTTTTGAAGGCAGTACAAAACTAATGAAAAGAATTATATAATTAACGATAATCGTTAATTATTTTACGAAAAATAAAAAACACCTCTCCTACAGGCAAAAAAAAGCCACCCTTATCGGATGGCCTTCTTCTTTAAATATTTTCTGAATTGATGATTATTCCCTTATCATATCCATAATTACGTCAGCTATTTGCTCGGCATTAGGCTTGGAGAAATAGTCGCCATCGGTGGCATAAGCTGGTCGGTGCGCTTTGGCAGAAATGGTGCGTGGTGCAGCATCTACATAGCGGTAACCACCTTGTAATTCCATCACCTGCTGGTACATATAGGCTGTTCCACCACTGGGTACGTCTTCATCAATAAAGACAATGCGGCTGGTTTTTTTCAGAGATTCCACAATGGCATGGTTAATGTCAAAAGGCAATAGCGTACGTATATCTACTACTTCGCAGGAAACACCCTGAGGAGCCAGATATTGATCGATGGCTTCCTGTATCACCCGCAGTGTAGAACCATAAGAAACAATGGTAATATCGTCTCCGCTCTGCACTATTTCGGGAACGCCCAATGGCACAGTAAAGGTGCTGAGGTTGGTGGGTACTTTTTCTTTCAGGCGATAACCGTTCAGGCATTCTATCACAATGCCCGGCTCGTCGCTGGCGAGTAAAGTATTGTACATACCGGCAGCCTGGCTCATATCGCGGGGTACACAAAGGTACATTCCACGGATGCTGTTGATGATCATCCCCATTGGCGAACCACTGTGCCAGATACCTTCCAGACGGTGTCCGCGGGTACGGATAATCAATGGGCATTTTTGTCCGCCATAAGTGCGGTATTGCAAGGTGGCCACATCATCACAAAGTGGTTGCAGGCCATAAAGCAGATAATCGAGGTATTGAATTTCGGCAATGGGGCGCAATCCGCGCAAAGCCATTCCCAGACCCTGACCAACAATAGTCGCCTCGCGGATACCGGTGTCGGTAATGCGCAATTCGCCATATTTATCCTGCAATCCTGCAAAACCCTGATTCACGTCGCCAATCTTGCCCAGGTCTTCGCCAAAGGCAAAAACAGCAGGATTGGAGGCAAACAACTGGTCGAAATATTTATTGAGGATTTCGTAGCCGTTGAGTTGAGCAGCGGCTTCGTCGTATTGTGGTTTTACTTCCGCTACTTTCAGCGCATTATACGGCGACTGAGACTGTTGGAAAGAACTGAATTTATCTTCGTTGTCGGCTTTAAGCGCATCAAAATAATTGCGCAAAGCACGTGTAGCTTCGTTGTTGATACCTACACACAAAGCCAAAACTTTGTAAATGGCCTGCATCACATCTTTACGAATCGGCTCTTTTATTGCCACCAATTTTTGCACCAAAGCAGCAATTTGTTCGCCATTGGCCACACCCTGCATCACCACCTGATTGCACAAGGTAGCCGTTTGGCTTACCTGCTGGCGGATGGGTTCAATGAACTTTTCCCAGGCACGTTGCTTGCTTTCGCGGGCGGCTTGTTTGGCTTCTTCTTCGATAGCGGTAACTGTTGCCTCGTCGGCTATTTCGTTGCTGATGATGAATTCTTTCATCTTCACCACACAATCCATTTCCTTTTCAAATTCAAGACGCTCTTTGCTTTTATAACGCTCGTGCGAACCTGAGGTGGAGTGTCCTTGCGGTTGTGTAATTTCCTGTATGTGGAAGATAGTAGGTACATGGGTTTCGCGGATTCGCTGGATACCATTTTTGACAGTGCTCACCAGGCTGGCATAATCCCATCCTTTTATTGTTTCGATATGAATTCCCCCACTCTTCTCGTCCCATTTCATTCCGGCAAGGGCCTGAGAAATAGAGTTTTTAGTAGTCTGGTATTTACGGGGTACGGAGATACCATAACCATCGTCCCAAACGAATATAGCCAAAGGCACTTGCAATACTCCTGCGGCATTGACGGTTTCCCAGAAAAGCCCTTCGGAAGTAGAGGCGTCGCCAATGGTACAGAAAATGACTTCGTTTCCTTTGTTGGTAAACTTCTCAAAGCCTGTTTGCAATTCTTCTACATTGCGGTACATTTTGGAGGCATAAGCCATACCCAAAGCGCGCACCATTTGTCCTGCCGTAGGCGAGATATCGCTGGAAGACTGAGGTGTCTGCATCAAATCTTTCCATTCTCCGTTTTCGTCTACCCAGCGTGTACCGTAGTGACCGTTCATCATACGTCCGGCTGTAGAAGGCTCGGCATCTACATCAGGGTTGGCATAGAGTTGCGAAAAGAATTTTTCGATATCGCTCATACCGGTAGCAAACATCAGGGTTTGGTCGCGGTAGTAACCCGAGCGGATGTCACCCGGCTGCATACATTTAGCTACAGCTATCTGTGCCAGTTCTTTACCGTCGCCAAAAATGCCAAATTTTGCTTTTCCGGTCAGTACTTCTTTTCGCCCGATGAGGCTAGCCTCGCGGCTGGATACCACGAGACGATAATCGTTAAGGACTTCAGCTTTAAGTTCTTCGAAAGAAATTTTGTGATTTGTAGCAGCAACAGCGTCTTTAAGCATAAAGGGCATTTTATTCGTTAGGTGGCAAAGATAATAGATAATTATCAGCATTGAAAACGTTGCACAAATGAAAAAAGCTGAAGAAAATTTGTTTTTCCGTATAGAAATAATATTTTTGCCGTATAAAAATAAAATGATGGACAGCAAACTCACTTTACGCCTCAATACCACTGTAATAGAGCAAGCCAAAGCCTATGCCGAAGCCAACAATATGAGCCTGAGCCGTCTTGTAGAGCTACTCTTGCGCAAATGCACGAATACAGGTTTCTACAATCTTGAAAACCTCCCCATATCAGATTGGGTGGGTATTGTTGCCGAAGGCAGCGCCGAATATAGTGTAGCAAAGAAATCGCGCAAAGACCTCAAAGACGAATTCTTTAAATCCAAAAAATGAAAGTCTTTCTGGATGCCAACATATTAGTGGCTGTATTGTGTAAAGAATATCCACTCTACACCAATGCAGCAAAACTGCTGAGTCTTGCCGACAACAGAAAATTCACGCTGTATACATCACCTGTTTGTCTGGCCATTGCTTTCTATTTTGCAGAGAAAAAACATGGCTCGGTATCAGCCAAAGAAAGAATGGCTTTGTTGGCCAAACATATCAAAATTGCATCTTGTGGAGAAAAAGAAGTGATGGCTGCTGCAACGAATAAGAAGGTCAATGACTTTGAAGATGGACTGGAATATTATTCGGCCTTACATGCCCATTGTACCGTTATCATTACTGAAGACCGTGATGATTTCTATTTTGCAGATAAAACAGAAATCCTGACAGCATTTGACTTTTTGAATCAGTATGCTGTCAGGAATTACTAAAATAAATAAAACTATTTAGACTGTAATCGCACCACAGGTACAATCATTTCTTCTATTGAAATACCTCCGTGCTGGAACGTATTTCGGTAATAATTGACATAATGATTATAGTTATTGGGATAACACAAAAAGACATCTTCTTTGGCAAAAATGAAGGTTGAGCTTACATTAGGGCGAGGGAGTCCGGCCAGTTTCGGGTCGCGGAAAGCCAATACATCTTTGTCTTCGTATTGCAGATTGCGGCCGTGTTTGTAACGCAGATTGGTGGTTGTGGCTCTGTCCCCTATTACTTTGCTCGGTGTTTTTACTTTTTGGGTACCATGGTCGGTAGTGATAATCACCTGCACATCCTTTTCGGATATTTTGCGCAATGCACCAAAAAGCGGAGAATGCTCAAACCAGCTCACAGTAAGCGAACGATAAGAAGCTTCATCACCAGCCAGCTCCTTCAATACTTCCATTTCGGTACGTGCATGCGACAGCATATCGACAAAATTGTATACAATTACTGTCAGGTCGTTTTTGAGGTAATTATGGATATTGTCTTCTAATGTTTTGGCGTGCTCGTTATTGGTAATTTTAACGTACTGCGTCTTCAGTTTATCCAGTCCCAAAGTTTTTAACTGCCCTTGTAAAAAGACATCTTCAAAAAGATTCTTTCCTCCCTCTTCATCATCATTCTTCCACTCGTTTGGGTATTTCTTTTCGATGTCGATTGGTAATAATCCTGCAAATAGTGCATTACGGCAATATTGCGTAGATGTAGGTAAAATGCTATAGAACATATCCTCGTCAACAATTCGATACAAATCGCTGAGGATATGCTGAATGGCCTTCCATTGGTCGTAACGCAAATTATCTATCACTATCAGGAAAGTAGGTTTGCCAGCAACCAGATTAGGCGCCACTTTGTTTTTGAACACCTGATGAGACATCAAAGGTGCATCTGATTTTCCGGCAATCCAGTCGGCATAATTTTTAGAGATATACTTAAAGAACTCTGTATTAGCTTCTCCTTTCTGCGAATGCAGAATTTCCATCATTTCGGTGCTGCCACTTTTTACCATTTCCAACTCCCAAAACACCAGTTTTTTATACAGTTCTTTCCATTCTTCGTGATTGGGCTTGTCATTAAGTGCCATAAACAGATTACGAAACTCTTGCTGATAGGCTGAAGTGGTTTTCTCAGAAACCAAGCGTTTGCCTTCCATAATTTTCTTGAGAGAAAGTAATACCTGATTTGGGTTTACAGGCTTAATCAGGTAGTCTGATATTTGTGCACCAATCGCTTCCTCCATAATATTCTCGGCCTCGTTCTTGGTCACCATTACTACCGGCAAATCAGCCCATTGTTCTTTTATTTTCTGCAGTACTTCCAGACCAGTCATGCTCGGCATGCTTTCATCCAGCAATACCACATCTATTTGCTTTTCTTTGAGGATGTCTAATGCATCGTAACCATTAGAGATCGGAGTAACATTGTAGCCTTTATTGCTTAAAAACAGAATTTGAGATTTCAGAGATTCAATTTCATCATCCACCCAAAGTATCTCACCCAAAGAAGTATTTACCATATCTGTGATTTATTTATTGTTTGTTTATCGTATTGCTAATGTAGAAACTCTTGAGCAACATCAATTCTGTTTAACGGAAAATTGGGGATGATTGGTATACAAAGGAACAATAATTACTAAAATGCTACTACTTGTTTACTACTTATCTTATAAAGATTAATGCAGTATTGATAAAAGTTATTTTAATTTTGCACCAACTAAAACAAAACACAATGAGATTAAAATTTACAGCACTTTCGGCCTGTTTGCTACTGGGCAGCACTGCCTTTGCGCAAGAAATGAACGGTTTCCGAACAGACAATTACAACGGAGTAAACGGGGCCTTCTTTAACCCGGCAAACCTTGGCAATAGTCCTTACAAACTGGATATTGGATTATTTGGTATGAATATTTTTGCGGGTAATAAAAACATGGACTTCAGCTTTGGCACAATGTCTGATATCGGAGATGATGATGTATTAAATAATCTTTTGGGTAAAGGAAAGGCCAACAGCATATTGGTAAATGCGACTTTTCATCTTCCTTCAATTTCTTACAGAATAAACGAAAAAACCACAGTTGCATTAGTTACACGCTCCAGAATCTTATTTAATGTTCATGATTTTGATGGCACCTTACTAAGCAGCATTACTGATTCTAGCAATGAGTTGGCCTTACCTTATTCTTTAAATTCAAACCAAAACATGCGCATATCCACCAACATTTTTTCGGAATATGGTGTTTCTGGAGGGCATGTTGTATACAATGAAGGAAACCATTTTGTAAAAGTTGGTGCGACATTAAAATATCTTTCGGGAGTGGGAAACGCCTACCTGCAACTGGACAAAATAAATGCAACTCTTGATTCAAACGGCAACTCAGTAGTAGCCACAAAGGCTTCCGGTACAGTATCAATGGGTGCAGCAGGCATTGATGTTGACGACCCACAGTTTAGCATGGGTGGCAATGCCGCTGGTTTTGGAGCCGACTTGGGAGCGGTATATGAATTCCGTACCGATGAATTGAAAGGAGAAGCTATCCCCTATCTATTCAAGGGAAGTGTAGCATTATTGGATATTGGTAGTATAAAATATGACGTCATTGCCAACCAGACTGCAGGATATACAGTAAACATCCCAACTGGTCAATACTTTAACATGTCTGAATTCGATGGAGACACTAAAGAAACCTTTGACAACAATCCACAGTACTTTACTAAAAAGACCGCTGCAAGCAGCTATCGCGTAGCACTCCCCCATACTTTACAAATTGGCGGTGACTACCGTGCACTGAAAGGAGTTTATGTTGCTGCAAACCTACAATTGGCTATGAGCAATAACGAAACCAAAGCCTATAACCCAAGAGCAGTAAATGCTGTCACTATTACCCCACGATATGAAAGTAAATTAGTGGCGGCTTATTTACCTATTAATTACAGCAATTTGTCAAAAATGACTATTGGACTTGGATTCCGTGCAGGACCATTGTATGCCGGCTCATCAAGCCTCGTGAGCATGATGATTTCAAAATCTAAACAAATGGATTTTTACTTTGGTTTTAGAGTAGGATTCAAAACCAAACAAAAGAAAGACTCAGACGAAGGATAATAATTATTCCTGAGATAAACAGTATATGAAAGGCTAAGTGTATTAACTTAGCCTTTCATCGTTTATATATGTGTCGTAAATACTCTATTCTTAAGATTTTTTGGGGATTAAGCTTAATTCTGGCTTTCACACCTGCCTTTGCGCAAACTATCGTTGTAGATAGCTTTTTGCATAAAGGCATTTATCGCTCCTACAGAATCTATATACCTGCTATCAATGATGGTGTAAAAAAAGTCCCACTGGTATTCAATCTGCACGGCCTGAGCTCTAATGCGTTGGAACAGGAACTATATGGCAATTTCAGGCCTATTGCCGATACTGCTAATTTTATCATTGTCAGCCCGAATGGTTCAAATGTCATCTTTACTATCAAAGGCTGGAACACCTTCAATACTATTGGTACAGGGACAGATGATTTAGGATTTATCAACCGCTTACTGGATACTGTAATGGCCAAATATCCTATCAACAGTAACAAAGTATATGCAACAGGGATGAGCAACGGTGGCTTTATGAGCTATGAATTGGCTTGCTTTATGAATAATCGTATAACCGCAATAGCATCTGTGACAGGCAGCATGACCGAGGAGAGAAGAATAGAGTGTGATGCAAAACATGCAACGCCCATCATGCAGATACATGGCACGGCAGACAGCACTGTGGGGTATGATGGCACAAATTATCTAAGCGGTTCTCCGGGCTTTACGCATATTGATTCTCTGATGCAATATTGGATAAAGTTTAATGGTTGCGGAACAAGTGCGTCAAAGACTATTTTGCCCAATACGAGTACTACCGACGGCTGTACTGCAGAACATTATGTGTGGACTGGCGGTAAAGAATCCAGTAGTATTGAATTCTATAAAATAATAGATGGCGGGCATACCTGGCCAGGGGCAGCAGTAAGCACGGGTATCACCAATCAAGATTTTAATGCCAGTGCCGAAATTTGGCGCTTTTTTAACCAATATAGCCTCGATCAATTCTCCACACTTGCCGACATTCAAAGCAGCCATACCAATTCTGAAGCCACTTTGACTATTTATCCCAATCCTGCCAAAGAAGCGATTCATCTACAATTTTCTAACCCTAAAAATGAAGAAGTGAGTATACAACTTCAAGACCTGTTAGGTAAAAAACTATGGAATCAGAAAACCTATACGAACGAAATTAACATTCCGAGGTACAATTATCCTTCAGGCATTTACTACATTAGCATTGGCAAAGGACAATCTTTCTCCAATCATAAAATCATACTCGAATAACATGAGCTCCAAAAAAACGATTGTGCTTGGTGCATCTACCAATCCAGCCAGATACAGCTTTCTGGCAGTAAATAGTTTATTGGCGCACCAACATGAAGTAATAGCTGTAGGAAACAAAAAAGGGGCAATAGCCTCTGTAGAAATTGATAATGGTATGCCTGCTGTAGAAGGCGTAGATACTGTTACATTATACCTTAATCCTACCAACCAAAAGCCTTATTACGATTATATCTTAGCTGTAAAGCCTAAACGCATCATATTTAATCCTGGCACCGAAAATGATGAACTGGCAGAGCTTGCAGAAAATGCCGGAATTAAGACTATCGAAGCTTGTACATTAGTGATGCTTTCTACTGGCCAATATTAGGCACCAATCCAGAAAGCACCACCCATACTATCTTTTGTTGCACCGGTCTGCTCGGCCATCACATTGACCTCTTCTCTCCATCGCAAAGTACCGATAAGTGCCATAACCAATGCCTCTTTATAGGCCACTATTGCGGCATCTGGGATGGTCAACTCTATACCCAAAGAAGCCAGATTATCGGACAATACCTGCATGAGATAGGTATTAAATGCTCCTCCTCCGGTAACCAAAAGTTTTTTACCTACCAAAGCATCTTCGTGTAGATGCTGAAGGATAGATTGCTTTATTCTATCAGTAATAAAATGAACCATTGTATGCATTTTATCCTCAATGGGATAAGCTTCATTTTCAATAAAACTCTTTACCAGAGCCATTGCACGTTCATTGCTAAGTGATTTTGGCGCAGCTATCTGATAATATTCGTCGGCAGATAAAGCGCTTAACTCATTTTCAATCAATGTTCCGGAAGCAGCGATACTGCCCGACTCATCAAATTCTTTACCCATTTTTTGTGCCAGAAAATTCAGTGCCTGATTGGCAATAGAAATATCAAATGCCACATAATTACTATCAGATTTACGCAAAGTGATATTAGATATGCCACCAACATTGAGCAACAAATCATAATCACCAAAAAGCAGTTTGTCTCCGATAGGGACAATAGGTGCTCCTTGTCCACCCAGTGCTACATCCAGCGAGCGCAAATCAGAAATAACCGGCAAACCTAATACTGCAGCGATGCTGGCTCCATCTCCTAACTGAAAAGTTGTATTTGCCTCAGGCTCATGAAAAACAGTATGACCGTGCGATGCTACAAAATGAACTTTATGCTGCAATTCATTCTGCTCGATAAAATGGTTAACCAATTGTGCAGTATAACGTCCGTAAGCCGTATGCAAACGTAAAAACTCAGGCACACTTAACTGCGTTGCTCGGCGTAGATTTTTAACCCACTCTTCGTCGTAAGGATAACAATCTGCATTGAGAATCTGAGCAGACCATTTACCCCTTGTTTCTTCTATTTGTGCAAAACAAATATCCAAACCATCTAAGGAGCTGCCGGACATTAAGCCGATTACATTGTACACCATAATAAAATATTTATGAGGCTTGTGCTTAAAAAAATTGGTAACCGGACAAAGCCCAATTACCAATTCAAATGATTATTCTATTGAAAAAATTATTTACCAATAACCGAAGCCATTGTTTTTCCGATATCAGCCGGGCTGGCCACTACATGGATACCACATTCTGCCATAATTTTCATTTTTGCAGCAGCTGTATCATCAGCACCACCAACAATAGCACCTGCGTGACCCATACGGCGACCTGCAGGAGCAGTTTGTCCGGCGATAAAGCCTACAACAGGTTTACGCATATTATCTTTCAACCAGTTAGCCGCTTCAGCTTCCATGCCACCACCAATTTCACCAATCATGATGATACCATCTGTTTCAGGGTCATTCATCAACAATTCAACTGCTTCTTTGGTAGTGGTACCAATAATTGGGTCTCCACCAATACCGATAGCAGTAGAAATACCCATACCTGATTTTACAGTCTGGTCTGCTGCTTCATAAGTCAAAGTTCCTGATTTTGAAACGATACCAATTCTTCCTTTTTTAAACACAAAACCAGGCATGATACCTACTTTAGCTTCTTCGGCAGTAATAACACCAGGACAGTTAGGGCCAATCAAGGTACAATTTTTGGTTGCAGTAAATGCTTTTGCTTTCACCATATCTTGTACAGGAATTCCTTCTGTAATGCAAATGATGACTTTAATACCGGCATCAGCAGCTTCCATAATAGCATCAGCAGCAAATGCAGGTGGTACAAATATGATTGAAGTATCAGCACCCGCCTGAGTTACCGCATCTTTAACTGTGTTAAAAACTGGTCTGTCCAAATGAGTAGAACCACCTTTGTTTGGAGTAACGCCACCAACAACATTGGTTCCGTATTCAATCATTTGTGTAGCGTGGAAAGTACCTTCTGTACCAGTAAATCCTTGTACAATTACTTTAGAATCTTTATTGACTAAAACGCCCATAGTTTGAAATTGTGTTTTTTTAAAAAGCGAGCAAAAATAGACTTTTTATATTCAATAACAAACTGAGACGAAAATGTTCTGTTTAGATGCGAATAATAATGTGATTATAATCTTAAAATATAAATAAAAAAAGAGATTGTGTAAGTGTATTCTTCTCAGTAGTACTACCTTTGTTTTATTCTTTCACAAAATAAATTTGAGCAAAATGGCAAAAGCAGGAAAAACAGTTGCAACCCTTATTATTGGAGCAGCTATTGGAGCAGCATTAGGTTATGTTTTAGCTACCGACAAAGAAAAGCGTCAGGAAGACCTGTCTAGTATTAAAGACAAATTCAACGATTTGAAAAACAAATTGGGTAAGAAAAGCAAAGAGTTAGAAGAAGATATTTTCAACGCCTAAAATCAATTACTTTGTTAGACATTTTTCAAAAATGGAAGGACAAAATATCCACTTTGGTAGAAACTAAAGTGCGTCTGATGCAGCTCGAGTTTATTGAGCGAGCCTCTGGCGTATTGAGTTTTTTGATTTTTATCATCCTGTTTATTTTATTAGGTTTTGCAGTATTTCTGTTTGCTGGTTTGGGTATTGCCGAATGCTTATCCGAATTAATGGACAGCTATATACTCGGCTATTTGACAGTTGCCGGTTCATTTCTGCTATTAGGTTTTATTTTCTTTGCCTTTCGCAAAAAAATCATTCGCAATTTGTCGGATAAATTTGTCAGTGTGCTGACCGAAAAGCGTGAAGACGAAGATGAGGAGGATGAAGAGGAAGATTCAACAGCCAAAAGCAACCTATAATTATGTTTTATAATAAAAAACTAAACAGCATTGAGGAATTGCAGGCCGAACGATTGGCATTGAAAAAAAGTGCGAAAAAAAAATTACAGGCATCTGAGTCTAAAAAAGATGACGAATCCGCTGATGAGTTTTTGGCAAAAAAAATCAATGCGATTACACAGGGTCTGATGGGCAATTCAAAATATGCGGATATAGTGAATACTGTAACCCAGATTGCACTACCCTATATATTGAAACAGGCAGCTGCCAAGAGCGCCAGAAAATTACTGGGTAAGGCCGCCACCGAAATGGTAACAGGTTATGCCAAATGGAAAGCAATAAGTTTGATTACACATTTGATTGTAACACAAATAAAAAAAACAAAAAAGGAAGCAAAATAGCTTCCTTTTTTGTTTTGGGCATATTAAAGCCTCCAATTACCTTTGCCCTTCTTTTCAGAAAAATCAAATTTTATGATGCAAGATATTTTGAAACAATTATATGTAGACCAAATCAATCAGGGCGCATCTACAGGCGCTCATTGGATCAATACTTTTGGTGCACAGATAGACTCTTATTCACCCGTAGATGGACAACTGATTGCCTCTGTAAAAACTGCAGATGATGCAGAATACGATGCTGTTATTGTAGCAGCCGAAAAGGCTTTTTTGGAATGGCGCAACTGGCCTGCTCCAAAAAGAGGAGAAATTGTTCGTCAGATAGGCGATGCATTACGACATAATAAAGAAGCCCTGGGTAAGCTTGTTTCTTACGAAATGGGTAAAAGCCTACAGGAAGGATTGGGCGAAGTACAGGAAATGATTGATATAGCCGACTTTGCGGTGGGTATTTCACGCCAGCTATACGGCCTGACCATTCAAAGCGAGAGACCCAATCACCGCTTATTTGAGCAGTGGCATCCATTAGGTGTGGTAGGCATTATCAGTGCTTTCAATTTTCCCGTAGCCGTTTGGAGCTGGAATAGTTTTCTGGCCTGGGTATGCGGCAATACCTGCGTTTGGAAACCATCAGAAAAAACACCTTTGACGGCTATTGCCTGTCAAAAATTAGTGAGTGAAATATTTGAGAAAAACAATGTTCCCGAAGGCATCAGCGGTTTGGTCATCGGCGACAGAAGCACTGGCGAATTGATGAGCCACGATGCCCGTGTGGCCTTGGTTTCGGCTACAGGTAGTACCCGTATGGGTAAAGCTGTAGCGGCAGCTGTTGCGGGTCGTTTGGGTCGTTCATTATTAGAACTTGGAGGAAACAATGCAGTAATCATTTCGGAACATGCCGACCTTGATATGTCTTTGATTGGTTGTGTATTTGGTGCAGTAGGTACTGCAGGACAGCGTTGTACCACTACCCGCCGCTTGATTATTCACGAAAAAGTATACGAAAACTTTAAAGCCAAACTGGCACATGCTTATACCCAATTAAACATCGGCAATCCTCTGGACCAAAATAATCATGTGGGTCCATTAATAGATCAGGATGCTGTTGCAGCCTATTTAAGAACTATTGAAGAAGTGAAAAATATGGGCGGTAAAGAAGTAGTGGCCGGAGGTGTTTGCGAAGGAGCAAATTACCTGAGCGGTTGTTATGTAAAACCCTGTATTTATGAAGTGGAGAATCACTGGCCAATAGTACAGCACGAAACGTTTGCACCTATTTTGTATCTGATGAAATACTCCACTCTCGAGGAAGCTATTGCTTTACAAAATGGCGTTCCACAAGGATTATCTTCAGCCATAATGACCCTGAATGTGCGTGAATCGGAATTATTCCTTTCGGCACAAGGCAGTGATTGCGGTATAGCCAATGTCAATATCGGTACCAGCGGAGCCGAAATCGGTGGCGCTTTTGGCGGTGAAAAAGAAACCGGTGGTGGTCGCGAAAGTGGCTCTGACAGTTGGAAAGCCTATATGCGTCGTCAGACCAATACCATCAATTATGGTTCTACCCTGCCCTTGGCACAAGGCATTAAGTTTAATTTTTAAGACTATAATTTCTCAATCTTTTAAAAAGCCCTTCACATGTGTGAAGGGCTTTTTTTTGTAGCAATAAACATTTCGGAAAGATAGTCTAAAACGACACTTCAAATATTGATAAATATCATAAAAAAAGGGTGTTTTCCCCCTTGTGTATAAATTACTGCACCGCTACATTTGTATTAATTATTTTTCTAAACCAATTAAAACTACAAAAAATGGCCACTACAAAAAAAAGCAGTACCGCTTCAAAAACCAAAGCATCAACAACAGCAAGCAAACCAAGTCCTCAACAATTAGCCACCAACATTGTCTTAAATCCGTCCTTATTGGGAGGAATTTTTACTTTAGCTAAACGTAAAGGCTATTCCTTACACATCGGACTCAACAGTGTCAATCCATCGCATTATGGTGGCTGGAGTGGTCCACTAAAAGCCTGTGAAGCAGATGCCAACGATATGCAGAAAATTGCCCAGTCGCAGGGATATACCAAAATCACCAAATTACTTACCGCCCAAGGCACAAGAGCAGGAGTGATTAATACATTAAATAGCTATGCTACCAAATTGGTGGCCGGAGATATCTTATTTGTTTCTTATTCAGGCCATGGTGGTCAGATACCAGACTATTCGGGCGAAGAAGCTGATAACAAGGATGAAACCTGGTGTCTGTATGATGGTCAGATGACCGACGATGAGTTAAAATTACAATGGAATAAATTTGCCAAAGGTGTACGCATCTTTGTTCTTTCGGATAGCTGCCACAGTGGTACAGTAACCAGAGATGCATTAGTGCGCGAAGCCGCTAAAAATAATCTGGGCACTCCAAGAGCCATGCCTTCAGAAATAGCGTTGAAAACCTACCGCGACAACAAAGCTACTTATGACAAAATTCAGGCTGCTGTAGCTACGTCCGGAATTCAATATGTATTAGCCAGTGATGTCAAACCAAATGTTCGTTTAATTTCAGGTTGTCAGGACAATCAGGTCTCTTACGATGGAACTTTTAATGGTCTGTTTACCGCCAACTTACTGAAAGCATGGAATAATGGCGCATTTGTAGGCAACTACACCCAGTTTTTCAGCAAAATAATGACCTTTATGCCCAGCTACCAGTCACCAAATCATTACGTGATTGGCAATACTGTCAGTGGTTTTGGTCAGGAAAAACCATTTGCTATCTAATCAAATTAAAACAAAAAATAAAGCGACTCAAACGACTCTTGTTTGGGTCGCTTTTTTATTAAACCAGTCTGGTCAGGAAATCCCTTAGCCTATCGTTTTACTTTATGCCATTAATCCTTACATTTGCCCTTTATTACAATCCAATTAGTAAAATAAATTTATGGCAAATACAGCAGACATGCGCAATGGCTTAATCTTAAAAATAGATGGCAGCCTTTACTCAGTAATCGAATTCGGACAGAACAAAACTGCCCGTGCAGCAGCTAAAGTTTGGGCAAAACTTAAAGGTGTGGACAATAACCGCACTATTGAGCAAACGTGGAACTCAGGCGAAACCATTTATCCTGTTCGTGTTGAACGTCGCAATTATCAGTTTTTGTACAAAGACGAAAACGGATTCAATGTAATGGATACCGAAACTTTTGAGCAAATTGTGATCAATGAAAATATGATTGACCGCCCTGAATTGTACAAAGATGGTCAGGAGTGTTTTGTATTGGTAAATACTGAAACAGAATTGCCCTTAACTATTGAGCTTCCTGCCAACGTAGTGATGCAGGTAACTTATACAGAGCCGGGAATGAAAGGTGATACAGCAACACGTACGCTTAAAGCTGCTACTGTTGAGACCGGCGCTACTGTAATGGTTCCATTATTCGTAAACGAAAATGACATCATCAAAATAGATTCAAAAACAGGTGCTTATATGGAGCGCGTAAAAGCTTAATTCGTCCCTTATTCACTTTAATTTTTTCAAAAAAAAGAAGTTCAGATGGAATACAAACAAATACAAGAACTGGTGAAAATGATTAACAAATCAAACATCAGTGAATTAAGTATAAAAGATGGGGAATTTGAAATTACCATCAAACAGGAAAATGGATTAACCGGTACTCCGGTATATGCTCAACCCATGCAAATGGCTGCTCCTGCTGCTGCACCAAGTGCCGCTCCGGCTGCAACACCATCCGCTCCGGCTGCCGAAGCCGCTCCTGCTGTTGCCAATGACAAATTGCATACCATTAAATCGCCAATGATTGGCACTTTCTATCGTAGCCCTTCACCAGACAAACCAGCTTTTGTCAATGTGGGTGACGAGGTAAAACCCGGTCAAACATTGTGTATTGTTGAAGCGATGAAATTGTTTAACGAAATTGAATGCGAAGTAAGCGGTAAAATTGTAAAAGTATTGGTAGACGAATCTTCCCCTATCGAATACGATCAACCAATGTTCCTTGTTGAGCTAAACTAATTTGAGCAGATGCCCCAAAGCATTTTTTCAAATTTTCTTTATTCAAAAAAACTTTCAATGTTCAAAAAAATACTCATTGCCAACCGTGGCGAGATAGCACTTCGTGTGATCCGTACTTGCCGCGAAATGGGCATCAAAACTGTTGCAGTATACTCTACTGCCGACAAAGATAGCCTACACGTAAAATTTGCCGATGAGGCTGTATGTATCGGCAAACCAGCCAGCAGCGATTCTTATCTGAACATCCCTGCGATAATGGCCGCTGCCGAAATCACTAATGCAGATGCGATACATCCTGGTTATGGTTTCCTGGCCGAAAACGCCAATTTTGCCGAAATCTGTGGTAAATACGGAATCAAATTTATCGGTCCAACTGCCGAAATGATTCGTAAAATGGGTGATAAAATCACCGCAAAAGAAACAATGATTGCTGCAGGAGTACCTTGTGTACCAGGCTCTGGTGGCTTATTGGAAAGCTTTGAGCATGCCCAGAAACTGGCACCCGAAGTGGGCTATCCGGTTATCCTTAAAGCTACTGCCGGTGGTGGTGGAAAAGGTATGCGTGTAGTGTGGAGCGAAGATGAACTGGAAAAAGCATTCAACAATGCTAAAGCAGAAGCTGCAGCTTCCTTCAAAAACGATGGTTTGTATATGGAGAAATTCGTAGAAGAACCACGCCATATTGAAATTCAGGTGGCCGGCGACCAGTTTGGCACCGTATGTCATATGAGTGAACGTGATTGTTCTATCCAGCGTCGTCATCAGAAATTGGTGGAAGAATCTCCATCTCCTTTTATGACCGATGAATTGCGTACCAAAATGGGAGAAGCCGCTATCAAAGCTGCTGCTGCCATAAATTACGAAAGTGTTGGTACCATCGAATTTCTGGTAGATAAGTACCGCAATTTCTACTTTATGGAAATGAATACCCGTATTCAGGTAGAACATTGCGTTACCGAAGAAGTAATCACCTTTGATCTGATTAAAGAACAAATCAAGATTGCAGCGGGTATCCCTATCAGCGGTAAAAATTATATGCCAACGATGCATGCCATCGAGTGCCGTATCAATGCTGAAGATCCTTACAACGATTTCCGTCCTAGTCCGGGCATGATTAAAGTATTGCATACTCCCGGTGGACACGGTGTTCGTGTGGATTCTCATATCTATGCAGGATATTCTATCCCTCCTTATTACGACAGTATGATTGCCAAAATCATTGCTGTAGCGCAAACAAGGGAAGAAGCCATCAGTACAATGGAACGTGCCTTGAGCGAATATGTAATCGAAGGAATTAAAACGACCATTCCTTTCCATCAGCAACTGATGCGTAACGAAAAATTCAGAGAAGGTGATTTCACGACTAAATTTATCGAGAGCTTCGAACTTGAATAATTATTTCAACACCCAAATACAAAAACAAAAAGCCAATAAACAAAATTGTTTATTGGCTTTTTAGTGTAACCTGAATTCTTTATTACTTCAAGGCCAGCAATTCTTCTGCGAGGTCTTTTTCTACTACCAGATTATTGATAATAAAAATCTGACGGTCGGGTGTGTTTTTGCCCATAAAGTATTCCAGCAGTTTTTGAATCTGAGTATCCTGACTCAGCATCACCGGTACTTTACGCATATCTTCCCCGATAAATTTACCAAACTCTTCGGGCGATATCTCTCCCAAACCCTTAAATCGGGTAATCTCTGGTTTGTTACCCAATTCGTGTATGGCTCGCTGGCGCTCCTCGTCGGTATAGCAATAAATTGTTTTCTGCTTATTCCGTACACGGAATAAAGGCGTTTCCAATATGTACACATGTCCATTACGCACCAAATCGGGGAAAAACTGCAGGAAGAAGGTCATAATCAGCAAGCGAATGTGCATACCATCCACATCGGCATCGGTAGCGATAACGATGTTGTTATAACGCAATCCATCAAGCCCTTCTTCGATATTAAGGGCATGCTGCAACAGATTGAACTCCTCATTTTCGTACACAATCTTCTTTGTCAGGCCATAACAGTTCAATGGCTTACCACGAAGGCTGAAAACAGCTTGAGACTCCACATTTCGGCTTTTGGTAATAGAACCACTGGCCGAGTCTCCTTCGGTAATGAATACTGTCGATTCATTCTGTTTCAGCACATATTCCTCCTTGTTTTTGGCAGGGGGCTCGCCATTATAATGAATACGGCAATCGCGCAATTTTTTGTTGTGCAAATTCGCTTTCTTGGCGCGCTCATTGGCCAGTTTACGGATACCCGACAATTCTTTACGCTCACGCTCGCTTTGCTCAATGCGTTTTTTAATCGCATCGGCAGCCACTGTATTTTTATGCAGATAATTATCTAGCTCTTTGGCCAGAAAATCCAGAACAAAAGCCTTCATGCTTTGTCCGCCTTCAGAGACAGTTTGAGAACCCAGTTTTGTCTTGGTCTGGCTCTCAAAAACCGGCTCCTGAACCCTTACTGCAATTGCAGCACAAATACTCTGGCGTACATCTGCAGCATCATAATCCTTTTTAAAAAAGTCGCGGATGACTTTTACAAAAGCCTCACGAAAAGCACCCTGATGGGTACCCCCTTGTGTGGTATGCTGCCCGTTGACAAAAGAATACAAATCTTCGCCATAATCACCCGTATGGGTAATGGCCACCTCAATATCATTGCCTTTCAGGTGGATAATCGGATAACGCATGGATTCCGGATTGGCCTTGCGTTGCAGCAAATCAAGTAAACCGTTTTTAGAAATAAAATTGCGTCCGTTAAAGTTGATTTGTAAGCCCGCATTGAGGAAACAATAATTCCAGATCTGATTTTCTACGTATTCAAAAATGTATTTGTAATGTTTGAAAATGGTATCATCCGGTGTGAAGGTCACAAAAGTACCATTGGCTTCGGTAGTGGCTACTTCTTTGTGTTCTTTAATCAAAACACCACGCTCAAATTCGGCCGTTTTCATTTTGCCTTCGCGGTAAGAGCTTACCACAAAACGGCTGCTCAATGCATTGACAGCCTTGGTACCTACGCCATTCAGCCCTACCGATTTCTGAAATGCTTTGCTGTCGTATTTGGCTCCGGTATTGATTTTACTCACTACATCCACCACCTTACCCAGCGGTATCCCACGACCAAAATCCCTTACCGTTGCAACACCATTATCCAGTTTAATTTCGATGCGCTTGCCATGGCCCATCATATACTCATCGATACAGTTATCCAATACTTCCTTGAGGAGTACATAAATACCATCATCCATACTGCTACCATCGCCCAACTTACCGATATACATCCCCGGACGCAGACGGATATGCTCCCGCCAGTCCAGCGACCGGATACTGTCTTCGTTATAAATTACTTCTTGTTCTGCCATTTTAATATTCTCCTTCTATCTTTTAAAAGATGTGCAAATGTAATTTTGATTTCGGATTTTCAATTCCCTCAACACACATTTCACTTTTTTGTGTTTGTCCGAAAAATCAAAGAACAAAATCTGTCGATAGCCACAATTAGATGCAAATCCACAGATTATCTGCTATTTTCTTAAATTGTATATTGACTTTTTGAGAATTATAATATCTTTAGGCTTTGGGAAATCATATTTCCTTATTAATTGGGAAGGACAATATGATTTATCCCGCATAATCGAATAAAAATAAACGTCAACCGAACAAGATACAACCTGAACAAAAACAATCTTTTTAACTACCATTTTTTATGAAAAAAACAATCCTTTTATTTACAAGTGCTTCTGTTTTGTTGTTGGGCTCCTGCAAAAAAGAAGAAGTCGATACAAAACCTAAAAATTTTGACGAATTGAAAACCAGAGTGATTTTCAATTTTGCAGAGGATGTAGCGATGAGAACTTATGGGGATGTAAACAATGCTGCTATTAAATTTAATACTTCTGTAGAAAATTTCTATATCAGTGGGCTGCAGGGAGACCTTAACAAAGTAAAAGCCAATTACAAAACATTACGTGCTGCCTGGGAACAAAGTGAGAGTTTTCATTTCGGACCAGTAAAAAAAGGCTCTTATAGTTCGAAACTGGATACATGGCCTACCAATTTTGGCAATATCGAGTCCCTGCTTTCCGGAAGTAATAATCTCGAAGTCAGTGATATCGAAAAACTACCCAATGATTTGAAAGGTTTTCATGCCATTGAGTATATGATATATGGTTTTAACAGTCTGAGAACAGCTGCAGACTACAACTCCCGCGATAAACAATACATGCTCAGCCTCAGCAGAGACATTCAGAACAACTGTCTTAGTATATTCAACGACTGGACATCTGGCACAAGTGCTTATGGTTATGGCATTATCTATACTGGTACTACCAGCACAGCTTTTAAAACAAAGAAAGAATTATTCTTTGCAATGGTCAACAACATGAACGACCTCTGCAAAAAACTGGTAGCTGACAATCTGGGTAAACCATATGATGCTATCGACTCTACAATAGTAGAATCTCCTTACTCACAAATGTCATTTTCTGATATTGCTTACAATATTGCTTCTGTAAAAAATGTGTACACCGGCCGCTACAACAACTCTACCGGTTACGGATTAAAAGATATTGTAAAAGATAAAAACAATGGTCTGGATGGCAAAATCGGCACCCGTATGGCAGCAGTTGATTCAGCTTTAGCAGCCATCAAAATGCCATTAGACAGTGCTATTTATTTCAAAAGAGCCGATACTAAAATAGCCATCGACGCTATTGATTCTTTACGTTCTACTATTGAAATGGAATTGATTCCGTTTATCTCTCAAAATATCAACGACTAAAATTCTACTAGGTTTTCGACAACAATTAAGGGTCCAATCTTATTGATTGGGCTCTTTTTTTATGTGAATTACGGAATACTATAGTAATAAATTACAAGGATATATTCACAAGCCTTTCCACCGCAGCCTTCAAGGTCTCCTCTTTTTTGGCAAAACAAAACCGCAGGATTTTATCATCGTGCTTGTCGCTATAAAATACACTGATGGGTATCGTTGCTACTCCATAATTTTCGGTAAGCAGGCGGGCAAATTCGGTGTCAGGTAAATTACTGATATGCGCGTAAGAAGCCAACTGAAAATAACTACCCAAAGAAGGAGCCAGCATTTTAAAAGGCGTTTCCTTCATCAATTCCAGAAAATAGTCTCTTTTGGCTTCCAGCATCCTGTTGGGCGATTCCCTGTCAGCTGTAGACAAATAATGAGCTAAAGCATACTGTGCAGGTGTATTAACACTAAAACTCATATACTGGTGCAAGCGACGGAATGCCTGCATTAAAGCAGGAGGGGCAATACAATAACCCACTTTCCAGCCCGTATTATGAAAAGCCTTACCAAAAGAATAAATCGCAAAACTCCGTTCTCTCAATTCGGGATGCTGCAACACGCTGTAATGGCTCATACCATCAAATACCAATTGCTCATATACCTCGTCCGAGAGGATAAAAATATCCGTCCCTCTTACCAAATCTGCCAGCTGAGCCCAGTCTGTCAGATTCCATACAGTACCACTCGGATTATGGGGCGTATTAATAATAATAGCCTTCGTTTGGGCACTAATAGCATCCTTTATAGCTTGCCAGTCGGGAGCAAAGCTCTCGGCCTGCAATTTTACCGGCACTACCCTGGCTCCATTCATTTCTATATTAGGTATATAACTATCGTATGCAGGCTCTAATACAATCACCTCGTCGCCCGCACTTAGGATGGCTGTAAATGCTGTATAAATGGCATAAGTAGCTCCCGGAGTAATCGTTATTTCAGCCTCAGGATTTACATCAACACCATATCTGTGTTTAAAATCCCGGGCTATAGCCTCCCGCAACATGGGCAGGCCAGCCATCGGCGCATATTGATTAAAACCATTTATCGAAGCTTCATGCAGCAAGTTGCCCAAAGCAGAATCAATAGGAAAGTCGGGGAAACCCTGAGACAAGTTAATAGCATTGTACTGATTTGCCAGAGCACTCATCACCGTAAAAATGGTCGTATCGGAGGCATTATGTCTTTGTGGAAGTATTAAGGGCATTTTCTTTGAGGCATTTTGAAATGTAAGTATAACGTTAAATGCTGTAAAATGGGGAAAACTTGGTGAAAAAATCAGCAAAGAGGCAGAAAAAAATAATCTATATTTACCATCTGAAACACAAAAATTGATTTATGAAAAAATCACATCAAATCACACTTACACCATTATCAAAAGAAAGCGTACCCGAACCCGATTTTTTAGTCTGCAAAAAATGCAACGTCAATAAACCCAAAGAAGCCTATCGCAAAGCCAACCTTTGGCGCGCCAAAGTATGTATGGAATGCGATTATGCCAACAAGAAAGCTAAGATTGCAGAAAGCAAGAAAGAAAAAGACATGTATGGCTTTTTTTAAACTAATACTCATTACACAAATAACACCATCGCCAAAAGGCTAACCATATTAATTGCTCTTATTGAAAAAACCCTTTAAGCATTTCGCTCAAAGGGTTTTGTATTAAATACCGTTCTAATAAAACTTATACTGAAAGGTTGAAATCACGCAGAGCGTCATTCAAGCTCGTTTTCAGATTCGTAGACTCTTTGCGCTGACCAATAATCAAGGCGCAATTAACATGGTATTCCCCTGCAGCAAACTGTTTCGCATAGCTGCCCGGTATCACCACACTGCGGGCAGGCACCCTACCTTTATACTCTACAGGTTCTGCACCCGAAACATCAATTATCTTGGTAGACTGTGTCAATACTACATTGGCACCCAGAACGGCTTCCTTTTCCACCCTCACGCCTTCTACTACAATACAACGCGAACCGATAAAGCAACCATCTTCTATAACCACCGGTGCAGCTTGCAAAGGCTCCAATACGCCACCAATCCCTACACCACCACTCAGATGCACATGCTTGCCTATCTGTGAACAGGAGCCTACAGTAGCCCAGGTATCCACCATTGTACCTTCATCTACATAAGCACCGATATTGACATAAGAGGGCATCAGTACCACACCACGGGCAATAAAAGCGCCATAACGAGCCACCGCATGAGGTACAGCTCTTACTCCTAATGCCTCGTAATTTTTTTTCAGCAACATTTTATCATAAAACTCCATGGGGCCTGCCTCCCAGGTCTGCATTTTCTGCACACCAAAATACATCAGTATCGCTTCCTTTACCCACTGATTTACCTGCCAGTCTCCACTTGCTGTAGGTTCTGCAACACGCAATTCACCTTTATCCACAAGCGCAATCGTATCGTGAATAGCTTTCTCATAAGCAGCATCCTTTACCAGTTCTCTGTTGGCATAAGCCGCCTGAATTAAACTTTTAAGTTGTTCCATAATGATTTATTTTTTTTAAAATTAAGCATAAAAAAACCGTACTCGATAAGAGTACGGTTTTAAAAAAGTGTGGGAGCACACGGGTTCGAACCGCGGACCCTCTGCTTGTAAGGCAGATGCTCTGAACCAGCTGAGCTATGCTCCCAATTGTAAGAACTTATCCCTCAACGCTATATGTTTCTATCGTTTTGGGAGTGCAAAGATAAGCGCTCAATTTTATTCTCCAAATTTTTTTTCCTCTTTATTCAAAAAAAATTATCCGCCTCATTTTCAACCTCCTCTGATACACTTGCCAAAACTATATAAACTCCTTCCAAAATAGTGTAAGACTTTCCATCCTGCTATTACGTTCTTTTGCATTGAGTCTTCTTTATTACCGGCATGTACAACAATTCTGTTTCACTCTTAATTCCCAAACCGATGAATCTGTTCAATCACATTATTCCAAAACAAAGCGGAGCTGCCGAAACCAAAACCATCCTGCGCAAAAAATGCAGCAGCGAAATTCAAGCCGTACGACTGTTCCGCATGGCATCCGAAAGACTGCTGGATATCAACAACTGGGGCTTCTTTGTCAGCAAAATGAATGCTATATTTTCACTCACCGACAATCAGGGTGGCTCCATTTCGCACAAACAGCCCGAAGTAGGCAACCTTATCCGCATGCAATTACCCGGTCCGCCCAATGCCGATGGCAGCGGTTATGATTGGGTACGCATCGAAAAAATAGAAAGAGAAAAAGACAGGTTTAAGAAAAAAGAATCTCTGGTACTCAGCGTTCGCCCTATCGAAAACCCACTGGATAAAAAAAAGGAAACAAATGCAAGCCTCTATACCATCGACGCTACCAGCACTTTCGCCGTCATCCGCAAAAACAAAACAATATGGGTGTTGGAACTTGGCCGCCATACCATGGCCAGTTTCAAAAGCCATTCCACCTTCAGCCAGCTCCGCAATTACTGCGTCACCTTTGCTGCATACATAGGCTTGTTCACCTCTCAATGGAAAGCATTGCTCAACGGCATTCTCAGCTATCCATACAGCAAGCTCATCAACAAAGAACTAGATTATATTTAGAAGTAAGCCTCAAAAACACAATACAATGAAACAGGAAACAGAGAAAAAACCAGAACCACTTATACCCAACAAACCCGAGATTAAAAACCCTTCGGAGCGGGAGCAAAAAGAAGTAAATAAAGAACAGCAGGAATTGGACAAAGGCCAGCAAAAACCACCTGTCCCACAGCCCGATATACCCCAGATTCCTCCTTATACTCCGGAAATCAAACCCAACACTCCTCCCGGGCCCGAAATCGCCCCCGCAAAGCCAGTACCCAATACCACAAAATAAATGCGGCATAAAAACTAACTACTCATCACATCCCCGCCATTCACATGGATAAAATGGCCTGTGATATAAGAACTATCCTCCGCTGCCAGAAAAACAAATGCAGGCGCCACCTCTGATGGCTGACCCGCACGCTTCATTGGCGTACTGCTGCCAAATTCAGATACATGTTTAGCATCAAAACTGGAAGGTATTAAAGGTGTCCAGATAGGCCCCGGCGCTACCCCATTCACCCGGATGCCCTTTTCGGCCAATTGCATCGCCAGCGAGCGGGTAAAAGACACAATAGCACCCTTGGTACTGGCATAATCTACCAGATGCTCACTGCCACGATAAGCCACTACCGACGAAGTATTAATAATGCTGTCCCCCTGCTTCATTGTTTTGAGCGCCTCCATTACCGTAAAAAACAAAGGAAAAATATTCGTTTCGAAAGTCAGATGAATGTCCTCTGTCTCCAGATCACGCAAATGCTCTTTGGGATAATGCAATGCCGCATTATTGACCAGTATATTTAATGTACCAAAAGTCTGAAGCGTATCCAGCACTATCCTTCTGCAAAAAGCCTCCTTCTTCAGGTCGCCCTTCAGCAAGAGGCACCTTTGTCCCTCCTCTTCCACCAGGCGTTTCGTTTCCAGTGCATCCTCCTTTTCATTCAGATAAGTTATCGCCACATCTGCACCCTCCCGGGCAAAATGCACCGCCACACTGCGTCCTATACCACTATCACCACCCGTTATCAGTGCCACCTTTTCACTCAGCTTTTCACTGCCCTTATAATCATCACGGATATACTCCGGCTGCGGACTCATTGCAGACTCCTTGCCGGGTCGCTTTTGTGTTTGCGGGGGGAATGTCGTCTTTTTCATTGCTGCTGTTTTTTGATAAGATGAGAACAGCAACAAAGATGGACAAAAAGCCTACCGAACGTTTATACGATTCAGCTTATCTGTTTCAAGATTTACAGCCGGCATCAGCAAAGAGACAAAGAACACTGATGATAATGATATAATAAAACCAGAGAATACTGTAATAACCAAGGAACTTTTATAACTGAAATTTGTAATCAGGAATTTATTTATTCACCAATAAAATCTAATTGTTATGAGACCGAACAAACATCCCACCACCGAGTTTCCACAAAAAACATGGCTGGGCAAAGACGTTTATCTGAATGTGGGTCCCAGAGAAGGCATATTGAGAATTGTATTAGGGCTCCTTATCGGAGGATTGGTTTTTTGGGTAGACGATTTGGTTTATATCATTATCATCACAGTCGTGTCATTTTACCTCTTCATTACAGGCGCAATGCTCTTCTGCTTCATCAAATACTTTTGGCGTCATGTCATTCGTAATGTCAAAGACCCCTTGGTGAAAGACCCCGAAATACCCGTCAAAAAATTGTAACCAGTAGTTTGCATATATAGGCTCTCTAAAAAAGAGTCATCCCCAGTCGCTTAGATACCACCCTTGTGAAAGAAGGGCAGTAAAAAGTTTGATCAAAGGATTGACTATGAGCCAAGTTTCCCGACCAAAATCGTATAATTATGGAAATCAGGAAGGGAAAGGGTCCATACAAAAAGACCCCCATAGCCTGTCACCTCGCGTGCCGGGCTATTTTTTATGTAGACTTTGGTTTTGGAAAAGCTAAAGAACAGAAAGAGCAAAAAGAGGTCTTTATCCTTCACTAGAAAGATAGAGAAGTGGCATGTTTTGGCACTCCATATTTTTTTACATTTGAGCAAAATAATTCCCCTCCCCTGGAGGGGTGGCCAAAGGCCAGGGTGGCTATTCACCTAATTTGGAGCGATACCCGAATAGCGGGGTGCTAATTCCCCTCCCCTGGAGGGGTGGCCGAAGGCCGGGGTGGTTAATACCAGAATGCTTAAAAATGTAAATAGAACAAAATGCCCAACATCAACGGTACAGAAATAAAGCTACACCCTGTTTTGGTGCTGCCTTACAATCCCGATCTCAAAGCAAGAACAAAAAAACTGCGACAAGCAGAGAATTTGCCGGAAGTTTTGTTTTGGATGCAAGTAAACAAAAAGAAGTTCCATCAGATAGACTTCGACAGACAAAGAGTGATTGGAAATTATATTGTTGATTTCTATGTCAGGAAACTTGGATTAGTAATAGAAATAGATGGCTCCAGTCACCACTACAAGCAGGAGTATGATATCAAAAGAGAAGCTTACCTGATTTCTTTAGGACTGAGAGTTTATCGTATAAAGGTCCATGATGTAATGAAACGGATGGCTGATGTCCTTGTAGGTTTAGAAGAATATATTGTTTTGGAATACGGGATAAGAACTTCTGAGACTTTGGGAAAGAAATAAGTATCATGACTTTCATGCATCCTTTTGCAGTGATGAACCACCCCGGTCTTCGACCACCCCTCCATAGGAGGGGAATGGGTTGAGAGATAAGCAAGGTATAGACGAAGAAGCAAAAGCAAAGACCGAAGCAAACACGTCACTGTCGAAGATGCCGAAAGCTTTCGGCGCGAAGATGCCGATTATTTCGGCGCGCGGAGGAGGAACGACGGTTGCCAGGCACGAAGCAAAGCAATCTCTGAATAACCAAGAATAAGATTGCTTTCCCGAATACTTTCGGGAAAGGCAGTTCCTCGCAATGACGTAAGCGTGTGGGGATTACCCTTGAGAATAAACAAGTCAAACGAAAACTCCTATAGAAAACACAATACCACAAGGTCCCACCGGAGCGAAGACAACCCGAAGACTTGAAGAGTCCCAGTGCAGAGCCACGCAAAACATAATACCATCAATACTAAAAAAACATCAGTTCACGTTTAAACAAAAAAATAGCAAATATGAAAACCACAATACTACTCTCTATCCTCGGCGCAGCAATATGTCTCAGCTCCTGCCACCACAAAGAATACACCTGTCATTGCGACGGTGGACTGCAGGGAGGCGCCAACATCACCATCAAAGAACCCTCCAAAAGCAAAGCCGAAAAAGCCTGTGACGACTACAACGCTGCCGATGGAGGAGCCGCAGATGGCTACTTCAACTGCAAGCTAAACTAATAGAACACCCCACAAAAACACAACCTTCAAGCCGCTGCCTCACTCAGCGGCTTGAATAATAAATTGCCCCCGGCAAAAACGCCCCCCATTCCATTACCTTTACAGCACTCAAAAACCCACACATGAAAACCAACCTCCTCCTCGCCCTCCTCTTTTGCCCACTCCTCCTCTTCAGCCAGCAGGCTCCTATCACTGTATATGTCCGAAATGGCACAAGCCCAGGCTACAACTACAATGCATTCGCCAGACGATTCCAGGAAGAAAGCTATCTGAACGTCCAGCTATTAAACACCGCATTGTATCATCAGCACCATATCCGCAAAGTAGAACTCTTTCATGCCCACGACTCCACACTATTCTACAGCGTCCAATTCGATAGCAGCGGCAGAATACTCGAAGAAAGAAAAAAAGCAAACTACTTCCTCATCAGCACACAGCGCCTCGCAGACACCATACAGCATATCGACACCCTTGTCCAAAACTATTACCGCCTCTCAAAGCTCTTCCGCTGCGACACACTCATCACACAATTCTTTCGCTACGTCCATGCCGACACCTCCATATCCTTCTCCCGCCAGTACAACAGCATCTGGTACAATGGCGAACTCGTCAACGAGCAAAACGAATACTATAACAAGCAATTCCTCAACAAAAAAATCAAGCACAACCAAAGCCACAGCATCGTCTATGACATCGCTTATGGCAGCAAGCACAAAGCACAAGTCTATCTGCAGCGCCGACTGAAAACAAACTACGACAGCAGCAAGATGTACAACTGCATCCGTGCCATTCAGGACATCAACTTTTATGCCTCTACCGACTCGGGCAAGAAAGACCTGGACAGGATACACCTCAAAAACCACCCCTTCGCCAAAAAAGCAGGCAGCAAAGACCAGCGAAAATACCAGACCCAGGGAGCCGATTTCAACGAACCTATTTTCTTTTACGACAGTTATGGTTGCGGTTCCGGCAGGTACCGCGCTCAGCAAATCCTCGCCCGAACATCCTATGGCTATACCACCCGGCCCGACGGATTCTACGATACCTTTTTTACAGACTATCACCCTGGCGAAGGCGATTATTTCCAGATAAGCAAGCAGACAGCCCAGCCCCAAGCCCCCGTACAACGCAGCCCCCTAATCTACTTCCGCTACACCCCCTTTTAATCCCCTCCAAGGAGGGGTGGTCGAAGACCGGGGTGGGTTCCCCTCCCTGTTTTATCCTGAGCCTGACGAAGGAA
Source organism: Bacteroidota bacterium (assembly GCA_040387755.1). Lineage (GTDB taxonomy): Bacteria > Bacteroidota > Bacteroidia > Chitinophagales > Chitinophagaceae > Rurimicrobium. Next base: position 551,283 of record JAZKDB010000002.1, read on the forward strand.
AGCACTACCCGAAAACCGCCCAATTCCCCTCCTTGAGTTTATCCTGAGCCTGACGAAGGAGAGGGGTGCCTGAAAGGCGGGGTGGTTATCCCCCACTTGCCCCAAGACCGGGGTGACATTCCCCTCCTTGAGTTTATCCTGAGCCTGACGAAGGAGAGGGGTGCCTGAAAGGCGGGGTGGCATTCCCCTCCCTGTTTTATCCTGAGCCTGACGAAGGAGAACACTACCCGAAAACCCGGATAGCCCCACAAAAAAAAGCAGGAAAGCAAAAGAGAATCCCCCTTTACCTTCCTGCATAAACACAAAATAAAACATGGTACCAAAGATTGCTTAACGCCTCTTCCTTGGTATTGTTTTCATTTCGCTATCCTTCACCCCTCTTTGCTTATCGTTATGCTCGCGCTGCCCTACACTATCTATTGGCCTTGCCCTTTCGTTATACAACAATGCCCGCGTAGTATCCGGCCTCATACCCAGCTTTCTCATACTATCCGCCAGACGATTCTTCGGAGGCAATCGCCCCTGCTCATCCTGTCCATACAGATGAATACTGCTATGCACCAAAGCCATCGTACACAGACAACACAACAATAGATACACACCCGGCCTTTTCATCGTCATTTACTTTAGAGAGTTAAATACCCCTTCTTCTATTACAAATTTCGCATACAGAGCCCATCCCCGCATTACAAGATCACCACAAAAATTTATATAATTCAGCGCCCCTCCGGGCATAGATTTCTAGACAGAAGATATTTTTAGGGCGTGCCCCCGCCCCTCTCACCCTCAGCCGCACCAAGGGCCGGGTCAGGCTATCCGCTGCTATCTCCGCCCCCAAAAAAAAGGGGGACGGAGGATATTCGCTACTATCCTTCACGCTGTCCTCCCAAGAAAGTGTTTGGGCCGCAGAGGGAACCCAAACACTAAAGGCTTTTGTGTGCGGGATGTGCCACCCTCTAATGAATGACTGTGTGCGAAAAAGTATTACTTGCACGCCGTGCTTTGGGGGCACTCATCTATTTGCTGCTATTGAGTACTGGTTCAGGCTGTCACTCATAGTCCTCGCTTCGCTGCGGGCTATCCGTTCCATCCTGTACCCACCGGCTTGTATCTTGCCGGGCTATGCTTATCATGCAAATCCACAATAACTATTCTGCAGGATGCCCATCCGTTCCGGCAGCGGGCAACCATTCGGAATATACTGAAGAGCGAGGATATCAATTATTAGAGGTATTAACTACGCCCACCAGCACCCAAAATTCGTTTTAAAGTATCCTGCATAGCAATTCTAAAAGAATCGTCTTTTGAAATCATTCTGTAGAGTTCCAATTCATTTTTACGCTGCTTAGCCATTACATCATCAAAGATCTTTTTGAATGCGAGTTCCCTATTTTGGCTATCGGCATTATTAGCATAACTATCCTTAAAGTCAGGATGAGCTTGCATGCTAGTAGCTAAATTCAAAAACTTAACTCTTTGCTCTTCTGGTGTTGCTTCCCAACCTTGAAACCACCTTTCATTAAAACTTTGGATAATCATATCCAATTCATTTTCTTCTACGTCAACACCATGTGCCCCGCGTGGATTAGAATTCTGCGGATCTAACTCTGTTTCAGAATCATCCAGTCCAATTGAGCTATTTAGCCTTACTCTCTCTAATCCGTATGTCGACAAATCAACAGAATTCAACAATTCATCAAGGCTATCTTGTGTAGGGTCAATGATAATTAATTTCGGTATCAGGAATTTTAAAAACCAAAACAACTTTTCCCAAGCCAAAACTTCATAAGACATTATTGATGCCATTTGCCCGTAAATCTTAACAAAGTGCTTGGCCTTAATTTTAAAGTCAGCTTTCTGATTATCTTCAAGCTCAAGCGTATTGTTAAATCTGTCTGCCGCAACATCTATTATCGGACTTAATTCCTGCCCGTTTACACCTCTGAAATATTTCTCAACAAAATCTTCCACCTCACTCCATTCATAAACTCCTGTTTCGTCTAAATGTGCTCTGAGTTCATGCAATACATTTATATCAGTGGCTCCACTAAGACTTGTTGCTGTGTAGAATGGGTCAAAAGACTTCTTAATATCCTCAGTTGAATTATAAAAATCAAGGATAAAAAGATCTTCAGTTCTTTTCCCTAATCTATCAGCCGAGCGATTCAATCTTGATAATGCCTGTACCGCTATTACACCCTGCAATTTCTTATCGACATACATTGCTGACAACTTAGGTTGATCAAAACCTGTAAGGTATTTATTAGCGACTACCAGCATTCTGTATTCGTCCATATCAAAATATCTGGCAATCTTATCGCTGATATATCCAGGATCGGTTGGTTTTGCGGTATCTAAATTCGAAGGAAAATCATTCATACTATCCTCCGTGTATTCTATTCCCTTTATCTTTTTCGAACCTGAAAATGCGATTGCAATCCTAAATGGATTGCCTCTTTCTTCAAGGAGTTTTTTTAGCGCGAAATAATAGCGAATGGCGGATTCAATGCTTTGTGTAGCTACCATTGCTTTTGCCTTTCCTTTCATTTTTTTTGGATTGACCAAATGCTTGATGAAATGGTCTAACATTATTTCCGCTTTTGTTGCTATGGTTTGCTCCTCTCTTTCTACAAATGCTTTCAATTTTTTTTGAGCCTTTACCGTATCAAACAGCGGATTATCCTCTATTGATTTCTCAATCTCATAATAACTTTTATAAGTGGTGTAATTGGCCAATACATCAAGAATAAATCCTTCCTCAATTGCCTGCTTCATCGAATACAAATGGAAAGGTTTGAATTTTCCATCTTCCTTTAATTCTCCGAAACGCTCGAGTGTATTATTCTTTGGCGTAGCTGTAAAAGCTAAGTAAGAAACATTACCACGCATCTTCCGCTTTTGTATGGCTAATAAAATCTTGTCCTGAGTATCATCTTCTGTTTCTTCTTCAGCATTTCCTCCCATTGCCTCATTCATCTTTCCAGCGGCGGTACCGCTTTGGCTGCTATGTGCTTCGTCTATGATTACTGCAAATCTTTTATCACTCAAATCAGCAATCCCATCAACTATAAAGGGGAATTTTTGAATGGTGGTAATAATTATTTTCTTTCCACTTTCAAGTGCTACTTTCAAATCGGCAGAAGAATAAGCCGGAGCAACAATGTTCTTTACTTCCGAAAATTCCTTGATGTTCTCCCGCAATTGCTTGTCCAATAATCGTCTGTCGGTTACCACTATTACAGAATCAAACAAAGGATTGGATATGCCTTTACTTCCTGGAATGGTGTCACTTTCAGGGCAGGTCTCTATTAATTGATAAGCAGCCCAGGTGATTGAATTTGATTTCCCTGAACCTGCCGAATGCTGTATCAGGTAAGTTTGTCCAACACCTTTTTTACCGGCATCTGCTACCAATCTTCTCACAACATCGAGTTGGTGATAGCGAGGAAAATAAAGGTTCCTTTTACTTAATGGTTCGGTATCCTTACCATCAAAACGAACAAAGTGCTGAATAATATTGGCTACACTTTGTCGGGTTAAAATCTCTTCCCAGAGATAAGAAGTCTTATGACCAAATGAATTAGGAGGATTGCCTTTCCCGTGGTTATGACCGAGGTTAAAAGGCAAAAAGAAAGTACCTGCTCCAGCAAGTTTTGTAGTCATATATACCTCGTCTGTATCTACAACAAAATGTACGATACAACGACCAAAATTCAATAAGGGTTGTGTAGTATCTCGTTTAAATTTATACTGGTTTTGACCGTGTACTTTGGCATTCTGCCCTGTCCAATGGTTCTTTAATTCCATTGTAGAAAATGGCAAACCATTTACAAACAAAACCATATCAATCTCCTCTCTGGGATTACTAATGGAATAGCGTAATTGACGGGTAACGCTAAACTGGTTACTTTCAAAATTCTTTCTGACTGTTTCGCTACTGCTGGCCAAAGGCAAAGGATACATCATTACAAAATGGGCATCATCAACATCCAATCCTTTACGGAATAGGCGGATGACTCCATACTTTTTTATCATCCGGTCAAGCCGTTCGAGTATCTTCAGCTTCCAATCACTTTGTTTTTGAAGCTTAGCCAGTTCATCCTTTTGAGTAGTTTGTAGAAAATCCCAAAACCTTACTTCATCTATTGCAAGCTGAGTATTAAAGTCATCCGGTAATCCTATATGATAACCATTTGAGGCTTTATAAATTGTTGGTCTTTCAGCAACATCAGCACCATCAATTACTTTCTCTTTCAGCTCTTCAGATGTAGAGCCGGTCAGGAAGTTTTCGATGGATGATTCTAAGGCTTGTTCGTTAGTTTGGCTGGGCATGGTTAACAATTATTGTTTTCAAATTTGTAATGAATTCAGTAAAGCCTATGCTTTGATTTCTAATTCTACTTTGAGGGATATGCCCCCTAAATTCTATTAATTTGGTATTATCAGTGATTCGCTCAAACTGTTGATTTTCTTTAATTAATTGTTCGAAGTTTTCCCCCAAGTCAATGTTTATATAGATATCGTTATATAAATCCTCAAATGACACCACTTCACTAATTCCCTTATTTCTAGATTTATAGTCGGCAACATTTACAGTAATTACGGCGTACTTATCTTTATTAGCTGCACAACATTCAATTTGCCTTTTACTAAGAGCAACTACTCCATCTGAATCCCATCTTGACTTGACTTCAATATAGTAAATTGGGATGCCAGATTTATAGATAATAAAATCTTGACCATTTTGTTGTTCTACATTATCTAATTTTTCACCAGTAGTAGTATTTATAATTTGGATAGTTTCTGCAAGAGTTAGGTCTAATTCTTGTTGAATTATATCTTGAATTTTAAGCCCAACTTTTTTAATATGATCAAGATGATTTTTAGCTCTTTCGGCTTCTTTTAATTTCTGATTGCCTGCTTCAATAAGACCTTCCAAATCGTCAATCTTAGCCAAATTACCTAACAACTCAATAGTTTTCTCATCTTTTGTAAGTATAGAAAACAAACTTGATCTTGTTTTCTCATCCTTAAATTTGTGCATCAGAATTTCTTCCTTAACCTTATTAATATTTGGTAGCCATTGCCCCCAAGTGGAGGGTTTCTCCGAAATTTTTTCAATCAGTTTTAATAATGAGTCGATGACATTAAGGTCTACTGGAATAAATTTTTTCTCCGCATTGAGGGAATTTTCAATCGCCTCGCCTAACTCAAATCCTAGCATTTTACCCTCGTGTTGTAAAAATATTTCAAATCCGTCAAACGCTAAATCTGTTCGAATCTTATTGTTAGTGAGAGTATCATACTGGTTTTTAAAATCATTATCTTTCACCTCATCTCTTTTTAGTTCTTTTTGGGACTTTAAAACATAATTCTGATTAGGTAAACAAGCTAGCTTTTGTAATAATTCTTCTTTTAGGTTTGTATTCCTAAACATCACTGAAATTATTTCTAATAAATCTGATGTGTGGTTTTGAATTTCAGTCCCACCAATATTATTTATGTACAGATTTGCTAGTAATTTTATGGCTGGCTGATAATTAATATCTACAGAAGGGTCTATTATCTCAGATTCAAATGCGTCTAATTTAAATACCCTTTCATAAAAAATAACGACATCAATATTAAGTTGAGTCTTTTTATTTAAAGCAACAAAATTCGTTAGAGACTCAACTAACATTATAAATCTAACTGTCGAAATTTTGAATTCTACCTTTTCCTTATCTATAATATCTGAAAATTGATTGCAAAACTTACTAAAGTCGTCTTTGAACTTTTCTCTATTATAGATATTTAGATTGGCTAAGTCTTCAAAGTCTTGATGAATAAATTTATCAGTAATGAGTGCTTCAATTTTATCAACAATATCGATTAATATTGGTTCTTTTTTCTCCCATTTTACAAGAAATTCAAAACATTTAAAGTTGCCGTGAATATTAGGTAACAAGGCCAATCTATTCAATAGTGAAATGTCTGCAGATATAGCTGTAATGAAATTTTTATAGGAAACCTTGTCATTAATATAATAGTAATTACCGCCACCTTCATTAACGATGATTTCTCCTATATCCTCTAACGAAAGACACTCAAACTTCCTTTCAATTATACTATTCCAATTATTGACATATTCACTAAGCTTACAATAGTCTTCATAAGGTGGGAGTTGACGAAATTGAGATAATAATTTATATACTGAACTTCTCAGGACATCATCGAGTAAAAGAATTAAATTATCAAAAAATTGGAGGCTAGACAAAGACTTCTTGCTGCTATTAACATCAATTCGAGCCAAGTCGGATATTGACAAGATATACTCTGATTTTAACCCTCTCTCAAATTCCAAATCGGAATCAACAAATCTTATATTAGCAAAGTCCATTACTAATAAATTTTCATTTCTAATTATTTCATTTATGGCCAAATTAAACCCAACTTTTAGCAATGATTCATTGGTTTCTACATCTGCCTTCACATCCAGATTTCCTGTGTCCTTATATAGATAATCTCTTTCTCTATTAGGTTTGAAGTTATTAGCATGGATTATAAAATTGACTCCAATATTCACGGTATCCATTAAAGGGTAAAAGAGAAACTGTTTGGGAATCTTAGTCAGATTTCTATTCTCGGCACCCAATATAACCTTTACACTTTTTTGTGCATCATAAACGTAAGGAATATCTAAAGGTGCTCCGTTAATTAAAATACTGGTAATACCATCTGATGCTTCTTTTCTACAATAATCATTTTTGATTGTATTGCAATGCAGGCAAACTTTTAGAAGTTTATCATTAAAGCAAAAAATATAAGGTAAGATAGATTCCACATACTCAAGCATGGTATTTATGTGAATTCTATTACCTGAACCTGCAACATATTCAAAGGTTGTAAGACAAGTTGGTGAAAGCGAAGTGGCATCTGGGCTTTCACACAATTGAGTAATGATATCATCTTGAAGAATAAGTTTATCCGTAAGTGCTTCGACTGTTTCTGCATCCCTGTCCAAGTCAAAATTGTGAAGGCTCCGATAGGTACCATCGTCTGTTAGAATATCCCCGTTTACTTTAATTTTCTTTCCGTAAACATGAGTACTGATAAAACCGGTACCATATTGCCCTAATTTTTCTTTGTTATCGCCATACGTTTTACCAACACTAAATTGCTTTATCAAACCACCAAATTCGTCATCCTTAAATGGCCTTCCATTATGTCTAAACATAAAACCATCTTTGGTTTGTATAATATCTATAACTCCATCTTTATCGACTGTATCTAATGCATTTTGAAACAATTCCCAAATAGCTCTTTTTTCAGCATATTCAGGATTAATCTCTCTAATCCCTGTAAAAATTTTGTTTGCAAAAGATTCAAAATGAGATCGTTTTTGCTTTTCAGAGTAGGTAGCGCACATAAAATTTATTTTCCGGATTGATTAAACAACAATTTCGCTTCTTTCTCTTCTTCCATTAATTTCCTATAAACGAAATTGAAGAAAGTATCCACCTCCAACATATTTCTAAGACTTAGCTCTTTCGCCATTTTAGAAATTATTACACAATAATTTTCATAATCTTCGCCATTAAATGAGCTACTATGCGCCTTAAAATAAACGCCGGTTTCCTTTTTCAATACTGTGATGGGATTTAAGTTAAGATTCGCAAAACGATCTGGTTGAAAAGTCATCAGAATTTCTGCCACATAATTCATTCGTGCACCATCAACCTTTTTTACTTGTTCTTTTGCCCAATTGAAAACTTTAGACGCAGGCAATTGTTGATTGTCTTTAATAATTCTGACTAATTCTTGAAACTCATTTTTGCACTTGTAAACGTCGTGCCGTAATCTATTTAGACTTCCGCTTTTCCAAAGTGATGCTTGTCCACTTCTCCCTACAAGCATATCAATTAATTCTTCAAATCTCTTTTGTCCTAGCTTTGAAGTAACTGCCATTTCATTCAAAATTTTCTTAGCTTCATTATAATCTTTGATCCGATTATTAAGCTCTTCAAGGTAGGTTTTATCTTTTCTATAAACTTTTATTCGGACCTTTAAATTGTTTATACTAAAAGTATGTTCACTCACCATTTTATCAGGAATTGACTTCTGCTTTTCCTTAAGTTGTTTCTGATCCTTATAAAACTTTTCATAAAGTTTTATAATTGCAAGTGACGCCAAATTAGCATTTACAACATCAGTAATATCACCAAAATATTGATTTACTTCCTTCCATTGTACACTAAAGGTTTCCGTTTCAATACAGATAGAAAATTCGTTGTTACTGGTTAATCCACCACTTGTAATATTGGCAGAACCAGAAATAATAAGCGCCTTCTTACCATATCTGAAAACAAAAAGTTTTGGATGGAATACTTGACTTTTAATTTCTGCTTTATCAAGGTAAAGAAGAGCATTTATTTTCTTTTCAAACAAATGATGCAAGGTGTACAATGCCTTTGGTTCTGTCAAGGCAAAGTGTTGGCCAGTTACAATTGTAATGGGCTTGTCACTTCTTATGTGTTTACTTATTGATGGCAACAATAACGTCAGACCAGAACTTTTCAGAAAAGCTGTGGCCATCCAAACCTCATCAGCATCCTTAAAACATTCAAGAATATATTTTAAGTGATTGCCTTTAGTGCTATTTGATATAAGTTGAGCCTTTTGCATCCTACCCCACTTTTATTTTACCTGTTACAGCACTATTAATCAGCGTCGATTTATACTCCTTCAGCTTCTCTATCTCCTTCTCTTTGCAGGAAATGGCGGTGGCAATTTTAGCCGATAAAGTATTTATAAATTTTGATATCAATTTTTGCTCTTGTAATGGCGGCAGCCCAATTTGAAAATTATTTATATCTGCTGGTGCAATATGCGGTACCATTGGGTCTGTTTTTGTCATCTCAACCCATTTTAAAAAATTCTGGTTAGCAATATTATTATAGAGAAAGTCCGATGTTAGATTTAATTTTGTTCTTAATCGAGCCACCCTTTGTAGTAAAAGAATTGGTAAATCCTGTTCTTTTATTTTACAAAAATTTTTCCCAACCTTAGAGCCATCCATTGCAATCAGAACATCTCCCTCTTTTAACAAATACGGCTCTAAATGTTTTTCAATAGAGGGCCAAAACCTTGTTTCTTTCCAGTCCAAAACTCCTTCTTTTACATTTATTCCCCTTGCAAGCTTTATACCTTCATCAACATACTTTTCACTCTTAAAAGGATATCCTGTCAACAGAATGATTTTATTTTTAAGTCTTGTAACCTCCCACCCCTCAGGTATTTCACCAATCCACTCCACACCACTATCCTTCATTTTGGCATTAGGATTTAAACCCTTGGTTACTGCATTATGGATAAGAACTTGCCTACGCTCTTTTAATAATTCTATTTGCTTTTGCTTAATACCAATAGCCTGATCTATTAAAGCCGTTTTCCGGTCAAGAAATTCAGCAATTGCATTTTGCTCCTTTGGTGGAGGGATAAGAAATGGAATATTTTTCATTCTGGGTTTCGATAAATCCCATTGACCAATTCTCACACCATCAGACGCAGCTCCAAAGAAAGAAACGTACAGTTTACTTCTAATGGCTGAATGAAAATAAGCTGAATATAATCTGCTGTCTAAATTAAAAATGAAATATGCTGGACTAACAATCCCATCATAATTTGATATGCCGTAAGAACCTTGCCAAGCCTTCATCTTATTCATTCCAAATTGTCCCTTCAAAAGAACTTTATAGTTAGAAAGGTCATCAGGAATAAAATTGTGATTCTCTTCCTCATTATCTAAATCTCGAAGTATGACTCCCTTTTCTCTTGTAATCGAGAGCAAAGGGAGGTCTAATCTGTTGTTAGTCGATATTGGATTTAGAATTAATCCTAATCTTGAAACTTCCCAATGCTCAGGAATTTCCCCCAACCATTCTACTCCACTATCCTTATAATCATCATATTTCGTAACCTGTATATTTTCCATCACTGCTTCCATTATATAAGGTTTAAAATTTCACGGATAAGGCCATCACTTTCCTCTTCGAGTTTGAGTATATCACTACTCACTTCTTCAATACTGCGTAATGGTCTATGGCGATAAAAATATTTGTTGAAGCTGATTTCATAACCAATTTTGGTAGCCTCCATATTTATCCAGGCTTCAGTAACGTGAGGTTTTACCTCGCGTAAAAAATAGTTATAGATATTTTCTTTCAACGGTACATTTTCGGTATCTCGCAAATCACTTTCTGTTTCATATTGCAGGTACTCTCCTTTCTTATTTGTAGGAAAATACCCGTGGTCTGCCAATTCTACATCTGAACAATCCAATCGCTCCATCAACTGCTCCAGCTTGGCTCCTGATAGTTTTACAATGCCCTTAATTACTTTTTCAGCATCCGCATCGTACCAACTTACCGCATTGAGAATCGTATTTAATTCAGAGGCAGATAACTTCATCTTCTCTTTTTTCAATACAGCATTTACCTCATCACGGAATTTATTGAAATCATTGTATTCTACTTGTCCTATCTCACGAGTCAGTTTAATGGCAGCTAGCATTAGTTCTTTTTGCTTTTCCCAGATAGCAGGGTTCAATAAGGCTTTAATTTGTTTCGCATTCAGATTTAGCTCCTGCTTATCGCACCATTCACTAATAGCTTTAGCGTGTTTATCAAGCTTATTATAGACATCCGAACCAAAGGTTTCAAATGCCCATTGCATTGGTTCCTTCAGGCTTTTGTCGTAGCGCAGTTCTTCGATACGTTCTTCGGTAAATTGTGCCTTCAATCGTTTAGGTCTCTCTATCGTCACTTTATGGTAGCCAAAGTCGGTATTGTCAAACAACTTAGCAGCAATACCTTCCTCTTCATTAGTGGCGGTATTTAGCGTTCGTTCTACAGCTTGCATATCAGTATAAACGGATACTATTTCACGGATATGTTCGGGCGAAAATTCACAGTTTTTGTTACCCAGATTTTTACGCAGCTTGCGGAACAATTGCCCGGCATCTATTAGTTGAACTTTCCCTTTACGTTCCGGCGATTTATTGTTGTTCAATACCCAGATATAAGTAGTGATACCCGTATTATAAAACAAGTTGTTGGGCATTTGTACAATAGCATCCAACCAATCATTCTCAATAATATAACGGCGGATATTGCTTTCTCCTCCACCAGCATCACCAGTAAACAAGCTGCTGCCATTATGTACAGAGGCTATCCTTGATCCCAATGGACTTTGAGAAAGTGGTTTCATTTTGCTCACCATCTCCATCAAAAACAACAATTGTCCATCTGATGAACGTGGCGTTGCATCAACCTCTTCTTCTTCTCCCCAATAATTTTTCAACTTAATTTTAAAGCGTGGGTCAATTACCTCTTTACCATCTTTGATATACTTCTGCTCACTGGCCCAGGATTTTCCATAGGGCGGATTGGAGAGCATAAAATCAAAAGTTGTACCAGCAAATTCATTAGTAGATAAAGTAGAACCAACACGGATATTTTCGGGATCGTTTCCCTTAATCATCATATCCGATTTACAAATGGCGTAGGTTTCATCATTTATTTCTTTACCATACAGGTAAACCGCACCTTTAGCACGGATTTCACCTTCTTCATCTTTTACAAAATTTTGAGATTCTGTCAGCATACCACCACTTCCACAAGCCGGGTCATAGATGGTAATTACCGGTGGCAATTTATCTTTTACAGGCTCAAATACAATATGAGTCATTAGATCAATTACTTCCCTTGGAGTAAAATGCTCCCCTGCTTCTTCATTGTTTTCTTCATTAAACTTCCGAATCAGTTCTTCGAATACATAGCCCATCCCAAGGTTGGTAAGTGGAGGTAGTTTTCTGCCGTCTGGGTCTAGTTTTTCAAAGGGAGTAAGATTGACATAAGGAGAAGTAAATTTTTCAAGCACATTAAGCAATACATCTTTACTGGCCATATGGCGTACTTGTGCCTTGAGCTTAAACTTGTCAATAATTTCCTTCACATTGTTACTAAAGCCATTCAGGTAATCCTCAAAATTAGCTTGCAGTATTTGTTGGTTATTAGTGGCGGTATCGTGCAGACGTTGTAAAGTCCATTCACTGGTATTGTAAAAAACATAGCCACTGGCTTGTCTCAATCCGCTTTCGTCCCATTCTGTAAATTGGGCTTCCTCTTTTTGGAATACCAATTCTTCCATCACGGCTGTTTTGGTTGGTTCCAATAAAACATCCAGCCGGCGTAAGACTACCATTGGCAAGATGACATCCCGGTATTTCCCCCGCACATAGACATCTCTGAGGCAATCATCTGCTATAGACCAAATAAAAGAAACTGATTTGTTGTGTACTGCTGTATTCATTATACGTTGAGGCAAATTTTATGTGGGCAAATTTACCTTCTTGAATTTTGTAAAACGATTAAATTAATTCTCTATAATTTATTTCTCATAACCAGAATAATCATAACTAATATTGGAAGTGCAATAATCGAATGGTAAATGAACAATGTTTGAAAATAATAGCTGACTTTAATTCGATACACTTTGCATCTATCAAAATGAAAGTAATAAGCCTCACTTGCTCTAAACATTAAATAATCAATATCGCTATGATTCTCATAATGGCTCAGAACCTCCTGATATTGATTTGCAAGCTTTAGAGCAAAGGCCTCTTTCTCCACATCTGATGCTATTTTCAATGTTTTAAAAATTCTCGCTTCATTATATAAAGGTGCTAATTTTAAAGAACAGTCGTGAAAATGGTGCGCCCTCATTTTATAATCCTGAGAAGCTTCTAATTGACTATAAAGTAGCACTAATATGGATATAGCTGTAGAGCCAAAGGCGAGAATATTAGGATTAACAACATCTTCATTTGCCAGAGATATTTGATAAACGGATAATAATCCCAAAATAATTAAGTAAGCGGATAAAAATGCAATTGCCTTGTTAGACCAATCGTTTCTCAAAAGCAATCTACGACTGGCAAGAAATCTCGCACCTTTGGTAGACCAAATCTTATAATTTAATTCTTCTAAAAATGTCTTGTTGAGATGATCCTTATAGGTTGGAAATTTTTGCTTTTCAGTCATTTCAAATTCTATTTATGTTCTATTGATGGTAAGTTTGTTCATGACTTTAAATATTACAGGTGAGATATTTTTTTGGGGGAGAGGGGTATTTCAACCAAAACCCATCCATGGTACCCCGCCAAACCTGAAGCGACCAAACCAAAGCTGTTTGGCGGGGGATCATAACCATGTTGTTCATCAAGAAGTAAAATCGAACACCGTAAAAACCAGCCGGGCAACAAAACAAACCGAAAGCCCGGCCGGGGGGAATTTTACGGCTACCTCAAATTTCAGCGCAACATACAACCCAAGTACTATCCCTCGGCGGGGAAATTTCCACGATTTTTTAAAAAAGTTGAAATATTTATATTCACCATGTATAGCCCAAAACTTTGTGAAACGGGGTTCAAAATTTGTGAAAGCACCTTTAAAGTTTGCGAATATTTTTTGTTAATATATAACATAGTTGTCAGTACTTTAGCATCAATAAATTCATTTTAAAAAGACTAAAAAATTATGAAAAACAACGAAACCGGACATGCCAAAAATGTCGCCAACCTCGGATTACTCATCCAGTATTGCCAAACCATGGGAGCCTCCTACAACCCCAGCAAAGAAAATATCCAACTCGGCCCGCTCCACAACCTCAAAGCTAAGGCCGATACCGAGCTACAGGCAATCAGTGCAGAAACCGCCGCTTTCAACAGCGCCATCGATGCCCGTATACTCATCTTTTCTCCCCTTCGTCCACTCAGCACCCGCATCCTTAGCGCCTTTCAGGCCACCAATGCCAGCAAAGAAGCCATACAAAACGTAAAAAGCCTCAACCGCAAAATCCAGGGACGACGTGCCACCCCCATCTCCAGCCCCGCCCCCGACACCCAGGAAACTGAAAGCCCCAAAAACATCTCTGCCGCACAATTATCCTTCGACCAGCAAATACAACACCTCAGCGACCTGCTTGAATTACTGAAGGTCGAAGACAGCTATGCCCCCAACGAAGGCGACCTGAAGGTAGAAAACCTCGAAAGCCTCAAACAAATGATGACCACCTCCAACAACAATGCCCAAACCGCCTATGCCCTGCTAAGCAGCAAACGCATTGCCCGCAACAAAACCCTCTACGACCCCGAGACAGGTATTGTTGCCCTGTCCCTCGATGTCAAGAATTATGTAAAATCCGTTTTCGGCTCCAAGTCTGCCGAGTATAAACAAATCAGTGGGATTCAATTTAAAACAGTTAATACCTGATTTGCAATTTTGTATGGTTTAATAAAGGGGCAGTTGATTCATCTGCCCCTTTATTATGTGTAATGGAGAATAAATGAGTTAAAGAAATATAAATACCCCGAACTATAAAAAACTCCCTACTGCAAACCTAGAACTCCCTACTGCAAACTCAGAACTTTCTACTGCCAACTTAGAATTCGCTACTGCCAACTTAGAATTCCCTACTGCCGACCTGGAACTTCCTACTGCCAACTTAGAACTTTCTACTGCCAACTTAGAATTCCCTACTGCCGACCTTGAACTCCCTACTGCAAACTCAGAACTCCCTACTGCCGACCTGGAACTTCCTACTGCCAACTTAGAACTTTCTACTGCCAACTTAGAATTCCCTACTGCCGACCTGAAACTTCCTACTGCCAACTCAGAACTTCCTACTGCCGAATGGAATGTCTTATAGAAAACGAAATACCACAAGCTCCCACTGGAGCGAAGACGACGCGATGAGTTGTAGAGTGCCGGTGCAGAGCCACGGGAAAAGCGCGGAGCAAAACAAAAAACGTCATTGCGAGGCACGAAGCAATCAGGTTACTTTTTTGGAGAAGCAAAAATTGACAAAAATAGAATACCATCCCACCAAAACCCTGAGTCCCGCATTATCACCCTGCATAATTTAGATTGCTTTTTTGGAGAAGCAAAAATTGACAAAGAGAACAAAGAAAAAATGTCTTTAATCCTTCGTCAGGCTCTGGATGACATTTTTTCTTTGGCTCCGCTCATTAGATGAATCGACAAGGAAACCTGATAAACTACTAGAAAACCCAATATGGAAAATGATTAGCCCTCAGCCCTTACCATAAAACAACTCCAGATACTTCTTAAAAGTCTTACCCAAAGGCAATACAGCCTTAGGCATAATAACCTCCCCACCCTTCACCTCCTGTATATGCGCCGTGTTCACCATAAACGATTTGTGAATACGGATAAACTGTGGTGCTGGCAATCGGCCCTCCAGCTCTTTAGTAGTAAGCGCCGTAACAAAAGTCTTATTGTCGCACACTATTTTGACATAGTTACCCATACTCTGGATATAGATAATCTCTTCCGGTGCTATTTCCTTCAACTGCCCGTCTACCCTTATCTCCAGTGCAGCCAAAGACAGCGCAGGCAAATGTGTTTTCTTTTCGCTGATGCGCCGTGCCGCTTTCTCTATTGCTTTTATCAACCGTTCAAAACGGATAGGCTTATGCAGATAATCCACCGCATCATACTCATAACTCTTAAGTGCATAATCCGAGTAAGCAGTAGTAACAATAACCGCAGGAGGATTGGGCAACATATCCAACAGCGCAAATCCATCTATTTCCGGCATATTAATATCCAGCAACAATATATCCACAGGCTCCGTCTTGAGCAATTGATACACCTCCAGTGCATTATAACAACTACCCGCAAACTCTGTATTGGGCAGCTCGGTCAGGTAGCGCTTCAGCACTATATGCGAACCCGGTTCGTCGTCGGCTATGAGGCAGCGGAGTAGCATTTGAGGTCGGATAGATTGAGTAATACGGTAAAATAACGGTCTTCTTCCTGCAGGTCCAGTACAAACTGTTCCGGGTAGATTAATTCCAGGCGGCGGCGAGTATTCTGCATTCCGGTATAAGTAGATGACTTGCTGCCCCCTTGATGGATTTCATTGCGCACAAACAACTCCAGCCCCTCTTCATTGGCCCTTATACGGATATGCACCTCCGTAGGCTTAATGGCAGTAGTACCATGCTTGAAAGCATTCTCTATAAAATTAAAAAGCACCAGCGGTACGATGCAGGCATTAGTAGCCGGAGCAATATCGGCTTCATAATACACCCTGCACCGCTGCCCCAGCCTTTCCTTTTCGAAAGCGATATAATGCTCTATAAAAGCAATCTCCTCCGCCAGAGGCACCTGCTTCTTTTTGCTGCTGTCCAGCACATAGCGCATCAGTTCACTCAGTTTCAATATCAGTTCTTTGCCCGTAGAAGATTGCTGTAAAATATGACTGTAAATATTATTGAGCGCATTGAACAAAAAATGAGGATTCAGTTGCTCATTCAGTTGCTTCAATTCCAATTCCTTCTTTTCCTGTTCTACCTGAAACAATCTTTCCCGGTCGCGATAATAAATATAGGCCAGGTAAATACCTAATGCAGCCCAATAATAAATAAGTTCTACCCAACACATTGCAACCCATTTTTGCCAGGGATAATCGGATGCTTCATCAAGAAAAAAGCTCTTCATAGCTTTATACAACCAGCTGCTGCCCATCAGCAGGGCTGTCACAGAGAGAGCATATAAAAGAAAGCGTTGCTTCTTGAGCAGATAATGATACAACACAAGATTGTGAAGCAAAAAAGAACCATAACTGTTAGCCAGCAAAGTTGCTTCAATCAGAATTATTTTGGGTGTCATCTGACCTAACACAAGCGGAACGCCGGTATTACTGCTCAGCAAAATAAGAAAGATAATCAGATTGCGCAGTACAAAACTGCCGGCCAACCGCCGGATCACTTTTTCTGTGACTGTCATGGTAAATGTTTAAATAAGGTGACGTAAAATAAAGGATAATAAACGAATCCGGATGCTAAAATGACGAAAGGCGTTTATCATTTATTAAGTGTCTTGGTGTAAAATCTACCAACCATATTGGCAAACTTTACGTCCTAAAGCCTGTGACAAGATGTATTGCCCTAAAAGGAATCATCGGGTCAACAAACTATTTATTCATCATTATCTTAAAATCCACACATTATGAAAAAAACTGTATTCCTCTGTTTTGCACTGGCAGCAGCCCTATCCGGCAAAGCAGCCAACTCCTTGCTCAGCGCCCCTGTTGCAGGGCCCTTAGGACACACCAAACTGGCCGCCATGAGCATTGCCGCCAATGGCACCGATGTAGTATTACTACTGGCCGACAAGACCTCATTGTACGCATTGGACATTGATGACAACAAAGCCTCCGAAGCCACAGCCAACACCATTACCTCTATCCCCAATTTTGTAGACACCAAACTAAAACCCGTAGCAGGAGGAGCCACCCTCACCGTGTTGGATATTGAAGTAAACCCTATCTCTAAATCTGTGTATGTGCTGGCAGAAGCCGCAGGCACCAGTTATGTATTCAAAGTGCGCAACAATGGCGCTACAGTTACCTTGGTCAACCTCTCATCCATTAGTCACAGCACCATAAGCTGGGGTGCTTCTTTCGAAGTAATGGATATGACCTGGGGCAACAACAAATTATATGCTTCATCAGGTAGCTTTTCGCTCAATGGTTCTGTAGCAACAGTAGCCTCTCCATTTGCCCATGGCAGCAGCATCAGCCAAAGATCTACCTCTATGTTTAAGTCAAACTGGGGCGGCAGTTACTTTACCACCGCACCGCTCGAAACCCTAACCTACGGTATGGTAAAAACCAAACATCGCCTGATGGGTGTCACTACCTGTGCACCGGGCTTTTCGTTGGACATAGCAGGCCTTACCGGTAGCGGAGCACTACAGGTAACCGAAGATTTCAACATCAACATGGGTACTTCAAAAAAAGTAGTCTTCCAGCATCACGACAGCAAAGACTGGCTTTTTGACCTGCACGACAACAAATTATACCGTATCGGAGAATCCCTGATAGACGGCAGCCCTGTTACTGCAGGCCAACACAACAACAACTCACTCTTGACCCGCGATTTTAGTGGAGCTGTCTCTGCGGGTGTTGTGGCCGATGTATTTAAAAGTTATACCGGTCTGTATAAAGTCATTTCTTTCTGGGACAACTATCGTCTGCTGGTTCTTGAAGATGCAGGCACCTTGAAACTAATGCAAACAGCCACCACTGTTCCTACTGCTATCCAAAACATTCAGGCAAGCAACAACTTCAGCATTTATCCAAACCCTGCACATCATACTTTGAATGTGAGTCTTTCTGCCAAAGAAGAAACTACACTACAAATATTCTCTATGGAAGGCAAAATGATTCAAAGCAGCATAGTAAATGGTAATAGTGCAACATTGGACATCAGCACATTAGCCACAGGCCAATATATATTGAAAGCGACATCCGGCGAGAATCTTGCAGGACAACAAATTTTTGTAGTACAATAATCTCCATTACATGAAGTCAATTCTCTGTTTATGTTTCGCCAGCCTATGCCTTCAGTTGCATCAGGCATATGGCCAGGCGAAGTACCAAATATCAGGTAATAACAGACAACCTTATATCTGCATACCGCAAGTCAGCGCAGGTTCCGACACAGGCAGGCAAGGGCAAAAGCCCTTCCTGTACCTGATGTCTGGTGCCCAAATATCCGAATTGCCGGTAGCAGGTAACTATACCGAAGCCAATGGAAAGATATGCTTTCAACCCCTTTATCCTTTGGCCGAAGGCAACAGTTTTGTGCTGCGTACTGCAGGCTATAATGATACTATTATTTCTATAGCCGCTGCAAAAATGTCCATTCCCACTGAGGCCAGTACTGTAAAAGCCATCTACCCCCTTACAGACACCATACCCGAAAACATCCTCTTCTTTCATGTACGCTTTAGCCAGCCAATGAAAGAAGATAGAGATGCCTGGAAAAAAGTGCATATCATAAATGATAGAGGAGAAAAAATACCCGGAACCTGGAGACAAAGAAGCTATTGGCTGGACAGTGGCCGATTGCTGGTACTAATGATACACCCCGGCAGGGTAAAAAGTGGCATTCATTATACAGGACCTGTCTTTGCAATAGGTAAAGCCTACAACATACAAGTAGACAGTAGCATGGAAGATCAGTATGGACGGCCATTAACAGCTTCCGCACATCATCGATATGTAGTTACAGAAGAGCATCACCAAAAACTACTGGCATGCTCCGTACCCAAGACAGTAAAAGCCGGAACAAAGGAAGCAATAGAAATTAAGTTTTGTAACGGAATTGATCATGCGGCTGCCTGTAAAGGTATTTTTATGTATGACGCTGCAGGCAAATCTCTGACTTGTACTGTTCAGCAATACGAAGAATATACTGTCAGGATACAGCCTGATGAAACCTGGCCCAAAGGAAAAATACAATTAGAACTCTCCGGCTCTCTGTACGATTGTGCAGGCAACAGACTCAACAGGCTTTTTGAAATGAAGAAGAAAAACACTTACCTCAAAGACCAATCATCAAAACGTTTTAATCTGAATGCAGAATAAAGGGCAGCAATTAGATTCTGCTATGACTTGCAAAATGCGTAGCCAAATTAAAAATTAGAACAGATAGAGAGAGTCAGGCAAATAGCTATCTTTATTGCGATGAAAAAAAACCTCCTCCTTCTCTTTGTATTGTTGGCCAACATTTGCCAGGCACAGCAAAATACAAACTATAAAATCATAGCCTATTATACCGGCAATGCAGAAAAGTTGCAGCAATATCCGCTGCACAAACTGACTCATATTATCTACAGCTTTGTCAAACTCCAAAACGATACTTTGATGCTGCGTGATGCCGGGCAGGAACAAACAGTGACGCAGATTGTTGCCCTGAAAAAGAAATACCCTCAGCTAAAAATAATGGTGTCTATGGGCGGCTGGAGTGGCTGTGCCCCCTGTAGCGATTTGTTTGCCGATGCAAAACATCGTAAAACATTTGCAAAAACAACTGTTGCCCTCCTCAAAAAATACCATCTGGACGGCATAGACCTGGATTGGGAATATCCTGCCATCGAAGGATTCCCCGGGCATAAATACCATCCATCTGACAAAAGAAACTTTACCGAACTCATCAGAACCCTGAGAGCAGAAATGGGCAACAAATACCTGCTGAGTTTTGCTGCGGGAGGTTTTATAAAATATCTGGATGAATCGGTTGATTGGCAGGAAGTAACACCGATGGTAGATTTTATCAACCTGATGACTTATGATTTGGTAGGTGGATACGCAACCGTAACCGGACATCATACCCCTTTGTATAGCTACAGAGCCAATCAGGAGTCTACCGACAAATGTGTGAGCTGGCTGATGAATCAAAATATACCAGCCAATAAACTCATCACCGGTGCCGCTTTCTATGCCCGAGTATGGGAAAAAGTAAGCGCCGACAACAATGGCTTGTATCAGAACGGTGTATTTAAAGAAGCCGTGGATTACAACAAATTCCATCAGTACTTCAGCGACAGTTCGGGCTTTGTATATCACTGGGACGAAAAGGCCAAGGCTCCTTATCAGTACAATACCCAAAAGAAACTATTTGCCACCTTCGATAATGAACGCTCGATAGAGGAGAAAGCAAAATATGTACGAGACCTTCGTCTGGGCGGTATTATGTTTTGGGAGCTGGTGCTGGACAAACCCCAAAACGGGTTGGTGGATATACTGTATCAGGTACTCAAAAAGTAAACAGACAAAAGGGGAAACCTCCATTTTCGCATTTCATTTAGGAGACGAGCATCCGGTTCAATTGTTTTACTATTTTGGGTGTAGAATATTTTCGGGTTCTTTTAACTGCATCATAGCCCGCTCTTTAGAAATCAAATAGGTGAACTGATTTTCCTGCAATAAGACAGAGCAAAAAACAAGATGGGTGTTTTAATAGCCAATTCAAATTTTACTTCACGTTTACTTAAAGACCAAAGCCTGCAGATGACATTACCCTGATTTAAATAATGTCATTACACACAAAAAGGGAGCGAATGATATTCGCCCCCTCTTTTCTTAATATACTTGATGGTTACTTATAAAATCTACCCACATTTAATCTTTTGCCTGTAACACATTTACCTTTTAAAGTTGGTGTAACAGTGCCAAGAGTGGTGATAGCATTTTTAATTCCTGCGGCACTACTACCCGGAAATGCTGATACCCATAAAGCTGCAGCCCCGGTGACATGAGGAGCAGCCATAGAGGTTCCGACCACTGGCAAGACTATGCCCTGATGTAAAGCTCATGGTTCTGACCGTACATCAGGATGATAATCATATTTTAGAAGCATTAAAAGCAGGAGCGAAAGGATATATGCTTAAGAGGAGTAAACCTCACCAAATTATTGAGGCCATCCGGGATATCTTTAATGGAGGAGCAGCCATCAGTAGTGAAATTGCTATAAAACTACTCAACCTTCTTCCTGAGTTAAAGAGCCTCCCAACTGATGCAAGCCTTGGAATTTCGAAGCGAGAAAAAGAAATACTTGAATACTTGGCCAAAGGGAATACCTATGATGAAATCGCATCGAAATTATTCATTAGCATTAATACCCTAAAGTCGCATGTATACAGGATATATACCAAGCTTAATGTAGACAACAGAACCGAAGCTATAAACAAATACTTCGGAAAATAAACACACGATCAAAATTTTGGCAGAGATAGTAATTGTTTACTTTATGCTTGTTTTGTAAGATTACTTTCCGATACAAAACTTACCGAAAATCGTCCCGAGTATATCGCGGTCTACCTCTACCTGTCCGGTGATGGTACCCAGATAATGCAGGCACCGACGTATATCCAAAGCCAGCAGTTCTCCCGAGATATTGTTTTCCATTGCGCTTTCAATATCAGTAAGGCATTCACTTACTTTCAGCAAGGCATCATGATGGCGTGCATTGGTTACAATGCTGCTTTCTGTATGGACGGCTCCGTTATTTACTTTATCAAAAAGTACTTGTTTCAGTTCGGCAATACCCTCCCTTTTCTTGGCAGAAATACAATGACCCGAGGAATTGATTTCCGGGCTGATACCCATACTTTGATTTCGGGCCTGCCATTCGTCAAATTTATTCAACACCACAATTGTCTTATCCGCAAAAGGTTGCAGCCAATCCATACTATCCTGGGAGTCATCACCCATATCTACCAAATGAATAATAATATCTGCTTTTTCTGCATTGGCTTTAGAGCGTTCAATACCTATATCTTCTATCACATCACCTTTACTGTTGCGGATACCGGCTGTATCTATCAATCTGAAAATAATACCATTGATATTTAGTCTTTCTTCAATAGTATCACGAGTAGTGCCAGCAATATCACTAACGATGGCACGCTCCTCATTGAGCAAGGCATTGAGCAAAGTGCTTTTCCCGGCATTTGGTTTACCGATAATGGCCACACTGACACCGTTTTTGATTGCATTACCCAGTCCAAATGATTGAATCAATTGGTGGGTAGCCGTTTTGATGTTATGGATAAGTTGCGCCAACTGACTGCGATCGGCAAACTCTACATCCTCCTGGCTAAAATCAAGTTCCAACTCAATAAGTGCAGCAAATGTAATCAGCTGTTCACGCAGTATCTTGAGGTCAGAAGAGAAGCCTCCTTTCAATTGCCTCAGGGCTGTTTGCTGTGCCGCAGAGCTGTCTGCCGCTATCAAATCGGCCACTGCTTCGGCCTGAGCCAAATCCAGTTTTCCGTTGAGGAATGCACGTTGTGTAAACTCGCCCGGCATCGCCATTCTTGCACCATTGGCCACACAAACCTGAACTATATTTTGTAAAATAAATGCCGACCCATGGCCACTGATTTCCACTACATCCTCGCCGGTATAGCTTTTGGGGTTCTTAAAAATACTCGCCACTACTTCATCAACTACCTGCTCGCTTGCTGTTCCCTTACCCGAAACAATATGTCCGAAATGAATGGTATGTGTTGATTGCTTACTTAAATCTTTGCCTTTAAAAACAGCGTTGGCAATAGTTAGCGCGTCCTTCCCACTCAGGCGCACCACACCTATAGCCCCCATTCCGGGCGCAGTAGCAACAGCAACAATTGTATCGTTTGGATTCATCAGGATGTAAAAATAATCGTTTTAAATTTGAGGCTTGCCGTGTTGTCTGTTTGTCAATACATTCTCGAAATCCCATGGCAAACTCATATTAAGAGCATGCTTGCGTTCGATGCATTCCTGCACAGAACAGATAGTACAGGAAAAATCCTTACATGCATCTATATGAATAAAGCATTCTACTTTGCCACCAAATTCATCAGAGACCAGACTTTCCAAACTATGAATTTCTTTTTCGGCCTGCTGCACTGTAAAATACCAGGGCAATGTTAAATGTGCATCTATATGCAACACCGGACCATATTGAATAGCGCGCATATTGTGTAAATCAACCCAGAAAGGATTTCGTTTTTCGTTTAATATTGCCACCACATCCCTAAGCAATTGCTCGTCTGCCTCATCCATAATACCAGCGAGAGATTTGCGCAAAACTTTGTAACCGGTAAGGATAATTACCAATCCAAAACAGGCAGCAATCAGCTGATCAATCCAGCTCCAGCCAGTAAAATGAAGCACAATCAAACCTGCAACAATAGCGAAAGTAGAATAGGCATCCGATTTGAGATGAGTAGCTGCAGCCTCCACCGTCATGCTCCTGTTTTGGCGGGCCACACGCAATGCATACCAACCAAAAAGGTAATTGAGTAATCCGGTGATAAGAGTGATAACAATGCCTATATCCAGTTTATTGAGCGGTACCGGATGAAAAAAAGTATAAACCACCTGATAAATAATCATCAGGCCTGCCAATGCAATCAAAGCTCCTTCTACCGCCGCCGAAATAAACTCTGCCTTGCCATGTCCATAAGGGTGATTAGCATCCCGGGGCTTTGCCGACAGCGAAATACTGTACCATCCTATAAATCCGGTAATTACATTTACTGTGCTCTCCAAAGCATCGGTAAGAATAGCAACAGAATGAGTAAGGTACCAGGCCCAGATTTTTCCGGTAAAAAGCAAAACCGAAAAGAGGGCAATATATTTTTGGATGCGAATGGCTGATTTCATTCAGTAATATTAGGCTGCAAATGTAGCGCTAATTTTTTGTGGGCTCAACTTAGCTTTGCTATTGAACTAAGGCTGTAGTTTATACTGAACGAAGCCGAAATACTCCGTCAGGGCAAGCAATGTCTATTCAGCTTTTATTTTTACCAATTAGGTAAAACATCTGTACCATCAGCATATTTAGGCATTTGAAAAGCGGGCTTACCGCCTTCTTGTTTGGGCAATTCAACTGGCACTCCTTCATCATCCTGCTCAGGCAATTCATCCTGCTCCTCTTTACCCACTTTTATCCTAGGATTATCAGTAGTTCCGCTTACCGTCATTGGAATGCCTATTATCCCCAAAGGTGGTAATCCCAGACGCATTTTGAACCGAAGACGGTGGTCGAAATCGCTCTCGCCCTCTACCCGGAGACGAAAACCTGCCATCTTGATTTTTACCTTCTCCAAAGCAATAATATTATTTTTGACCGTAGTTTTTAACTTAACATCTTTGACATCAGGGTCTTTCAACCCTTCTTTTCCGCTCTCTTTGCTGGCATTGTTCAACAGTTTAAAACCCTTGAATTTTACATTACGAACAGATAAAACACCAGCACCCTCAAGCGATGGATAAACTGGACTCATCATACTATCCAGTTTGCCCTTTAATACATAATCAATAGAAATAATTCCTTGTGCAGAGGCGGCGGAAGGAGCCATTTCCTTAAACAGCTTCACCTCCTTGTAAGCACGGCGCACATCAAAATCCTGAGCCTGAATAGCAAAAGCAAAAAAGGCTTTTTTCGTTTGTTGGTTTTGGTAAACAGCATCCATAACAACTGTTGTACCAATCATTTTAAAGCCAGTTTTATTAAGCTTTAATTTAGCAGAATCTATAACCATTTGCCCGGTAAAATCATCCAATTTCAAACCGTCATAATCTATTCTTTTGGCTTTGGCACTGAAAGTCATATTAAGATTGGCGGGCACTACAAATACACCCGAAGTGTCTATTAAATTGCTATCCACCACTGTTCCCTTTTGAGGCATCAATTCATCTACCAACAAATAGCTGGAACGGAAATTAAAACTACCCTTTAGTCTTTCCTTGTCATTGAGTGCATAATTAATCACATTGCTCAGATAACCATCCAGAGCAATATCAGACTTGCCATAAGTTGCCTTGAAGCGATCAAAATAAAACTTGTCATTTCTGAAAGAAAATTCACCCTGATGCAATACAAATGGCAAAGGCAAATAACCCAGATGCTGTATCTGAACATCTCTTAATACTAATGAACCAGAATTATTTAAACGGTTGTAACGCCCTGCAGCAGCATCACTTTGCAAGCCCGACATTTTCAAATCCATTTTGGCATAGCCACTCACATTAATATCCTTTTGAGCAAAAACGGAGTAGATTTTTGCAAAATCCAATTCGCCCTTTACCGCCACATCATAACGAACATCCGACAAATTTTTTAATAGAATATTGATAGAAAATGGCTTCCCTTCAAAATCAAAAGTGAGCGGATGAATAGCAACAGATAAATCTTTGGCCGTCCCTGTAGCATCAGTAATATCCATATTCACCTGAATATTACTAACAGGTCTTGGATAATACTTGGTTTGTACAGAACCATTTTGCAGCCCTAAATCAAATTTTATGGTAGGGAACAACTTCTTCTCCGGTGCATACTTCCCTTTGGCTGTAACATTCATATTCATCTGTCCATCCAACACCAGACTATCCAAAGGAATGAAGTTTTTAATCTCCGCAAGATTGACTTTGGAATGAAAATCCGCATCAACAGGATAATCGATAAGGTTATCCAACCATACTCTTCCCTGCACAAAATTATTGAGCACATTGGCCCTCAGTCCATCAATATGTATCTGGCTATGCTGATAGATACCGTCTTCACATTTTGCCTTAATATCAAAATTTATATTACTGATACCCTGAGGTAATTGTGCCAGTTTGAAATAGCCATTACTCATCGTTAAGTTGGCTTTTAGTTTAGGTATTTGGTCAATTACATTTTGTCCGTTAGCAGCAGAATGAAATTTATATTGCCCATCCAGCAATACATCCAGCTTAAAACGTCCTTTTACATCCGCTGCATTAAACCCTATCGCATGCTGGAGTTTGTCTAAATCCATATCCATTTTCAGACTGGCATTTATCAATGGTGAAGCCAAACCAGTTGTATGCACTTTTGCATCAAAATAGTCTTTGTCCATTTTGAAGGCAAATGTATCAATGTCTATACGCAGGCTATCTGTATTTAACGAGGGTAAAATAGTGTTCAACTTGAACTGTAAATCAGATGCCGGTTTGTTATCATTATAAGCAACAAAACCATCACGGATATTCATGCTAAACCGTACATCCGGCTTTTCATTTTGCGAAGCAATATAATTACCCTTTAGTGTGAACAACAAATCAGCATTACCTTTCACTTCGGTTTTGTCAAGCCATTTCAGGTATTTGGGTGGCAAAGCCGTGACCAGAGAATAGAGTTTAATATTATCAGCCCCTGCCTTAAAATCGAGGGCATAACCATTGCTGAGGAATCTGAAATCGCCCGAAAAATCAAGCTTTAGTTTATTGATGCGTAAATCATTTTTACTAAAAATCAATGCCAACGAATTGGTATTAATTTGGGTAACCAACTCGGCCTTTATTTTCTTTTCATGCAGATAATCTTCTCCGTCAAAGCGGAAATCCAAGGCATCAATATCAAGGTCGCTGTTGAGGTCGAAAATTGCATTGCTCAAATCGCCTGTTCCTGTATAGTCAAAGCCTTTGGCATTCAGATAAAGCGGTATGGAACGGTCGTTGTACACCAGATGACAATTAGTAATCTGTATCTTTTTTATCTTGAGATTGGCGCTCGAAGAATCATTGGTATTCGATGTTTTTTTCTCAGACTCTGTTTTTAAAATATTGTAGTTGGCATTGCCCAGAGAATCGGCCTGAACATTAAGTTTGGCATCATCCAGATATACCTGATCAATCAATACCTTCTTCTCAAAAAAAACGCTTCCCAAATTGACGCCAAAAGCTATTTCATCTGCAGCAATCAAAGTGTCGTTTGGATATGGGACCGAACCTTTTAACGAAAAATCATAAAGAGTAAGTGTGAGCGAAGGGAAATGATTGTAAAAGGAAAGGTGAATTTTGCTGAAATTAATCTTCCCGTTGATGTTATTATTCGTCCACGACTTAACGCCGTTAGCTATTGTCTTAGGAAAAAGGTAAGGCAACAAAAACAAAATAAATAACAGCGACACTACAGTAAGTCCACTGTACTTTAGTACCTTAATAAAACGGGCAGGTGCTTTTTTCAAAAGAAATATTTTTAGGAAGTAATACCCAATGTCTGCTGACGCAAAAGATACTTACCCATTACATCAAATTCTACATTCACAATTGTCCCCTCCCCGATTGTTGCAAAATTGGTGTGTTGGTAGGTATAAGGAATAATTGTTACCGTCACCTCGTTTTTACCTACATTGAAAATAGTAAGACTTACTCCATTGAGACAGATTGAGCCCTTCTCAATAACCAATGCAGCAAATTTCTCGTCAAAACGGAAACGGAATAACCAGCTTCCTTCAAGAATTCTTTTTTCAATGCATTCTGCAGTTGCATCTACATGACCTTGCACCAAATGCCCATCCAACCTGTCACCCAGACGTAGAGAACGCTCAAGATTGACCGTATCACCGACGTGCCAGGTATTGAGACTGGTCTTTTGTAAAGTTTCATCCACGGCTGTTACACGATATGATTTATCCACGATTTCTACAACAGTAAGACATACCCCGTTGTGTGCAATTGACTGGTCAATTTTAAATTCACCGGTCAAATCACTTTCTATCCAAAAATCAGTGTTAGAGCCTTCTTTGATAATATCTGCAATACGAGCAGTTGATTCTATAATTCCTGTAAACATTTCTTTATTTTTTGTAGGCTCTTCCTCTGTGTTTAAAAATACCTGTATCACTTACCACTGTCCATTCAATGAATAGTGAACTATCCGAACTTCTATATTCTACCAATCCGCTTAAAGTATCTGCTGTCCTACACATCAGTTGAGTGCCATTACCAATAATACTGTCCGACTCTGCACGGTAATAACGATTGGCAACAAAGCCCAATTCATTTCCGTTGGCGCAAAAATCCCTGATTTTGATTCTGAAAGTATCAATAGCTCCGATACTGAAATTAATAGAATCGCCTACAAAAAGCTCTTCGGCATTGTTATAAAAAGTATCTCTGAAACGATAATTACCAATAAATGGACTAGAAGGTAACAAGCAAACCGAATTATCCTCTACGCCAGGGAAACCATGATTGTAATTAATGGCAGAAGGGATATTGCAATATTTACGGGTAAGTCCCAGGTCTTTGGCAGGAGTATCTTTCCATTTATCACACGCCGAAAAGGCAAGCAGGGCGAGCATTGAAAAACAATATATTAGGTGGCGGTGTATCATAGATATTATAACGCAGTAGTGTATGCAAAAGTATAAATAAAAAAATTTGGTAAAAGGAATTAATATCTTACTTTTGCCGTCTCAAAAAAATTCTACCAAAAGGAGGTATATTCATTTTATGTTAATCATCGATTCTAAAGACTGCGAAAATATTGATAAAGCGCTTAAAAAGTACAAGAAGAAATTTGAAAAATCTCGTACTCTTGTTCAATTGCGCAAACGTCAGGCTTTTACTAAACCATCTGTAAAACGTCGTTTCGAAATCCTGAAAGCCGTGTATGTGCAACAAATGACTACAGGTCAACTAGACTAGTAGTACGTTTAAGTCCGGCTTTTAAGGCTAAAAAAATAAATTTCTCAACCGATACCACTTATGCTTATATTTGTGGTATCGGTTTTTTATGTGCGCACTATTTCAGCAATATTTCGAAGATTATAAACACCACTTACGTTTCGAAAAACGCTATTCTGTCCACACGCTCACAGCCTATATTACGGATTTGGAGCAATTCACAAAGTATATTTCAGACATTTATCAGGACACTTTACTCAAAGAAGTCAGCCATTTGCATATCCGTAGCTGGCTGGCCGAACTTAAGGAAAGCGGGCAAACCGAGCGAAGTATTAACCGAAAAATTTCGAGTTTAAGCGGCTATTTTAAATATTTGATGCGCAATAGTTTGACAAGGAAAAACCCAACTACCTTGATTCATGCCATGCGCTTGCCTGAGCGACTCCCTACATTTCTTAAAGAAAGTGAGACCGAAAATCTGCTTGAAAACATCAGTTTTGGTGAAGGATTTGCGTCTTTTACTGAAAGGATTATTCTTGAATTGCTCTACTCTAGCGGAATGCGCCGTATTGAGCTCATTAATTTGAAGGAAAGAGATATTGAATGGAGCCTGCAGCAAATGAGGGTTTTGGGAAAAGGGAATAAAGAAAGATTGATACCCCTGAGTGCGGTGATGCTCGATAATTTAAGGGATTATATCAAGGCAAAAGAAACTGAACATTTAAGCAGCGACAGCTTATTGGTATTGGCAAATGGAGAAAAGCTATATGAACAATATGTGTATCGCACCGTAAAAAAATATCTTTCACAAATAACCACTTTAAAGAAAAAAAGTCCTCATATCATGAGGCATACTTTTGCCACACATTTGCTCAACAACGGAGCCAGTATACAGGCTATCAAAGAACTGCTGGGGCACGCCAGTATTGCTGCCACACAGGTTTATACACACATTAACATTGACGAACTAAAAAAAGTCCATAAATTGAACCATCCAAGAGGATAAAAAAGCAACATTTTATTGTTAAACCTTCAAAAAAATAGACGATGAACATTCAAATCCAAACAGTACATTTTGATGCTGACACTAAATTGATAGACCATGTAAACAAAAGAATAGACAAACTCAAAACCTTTCACGACAACATCCTTGATGTAGAAGTTTACCTGAAATTAGACAATGTAGTTCACCAGGTTAAAGATAAAGTAGCCGAAATAAAAGTACTGATTCCGAAACATACTTTCTTTGTAAAACACGAGAGTAAAGTTTTTGAAGAATCCTTTGATGTAGCCTTTGACGCTCTGGTCAATCAAATCAAAAAAAGAAAAGAAAAAATAATTGCTTAATTTTTACAGATAAAAGCCTCAAAATCCGATTATGAAAATAATCGGATTTTTTTTTCTCATCTCTTGCAAGACTGAGCAGAAAGTATTACTTTCGTGATTATACTATTTTTACATGAAACATAATTGGACTAAAGTATTATTTTCTACGGCTGTGGTAGCAACGCTATTCACTTCATGTAAACCCAAACCCGACACTGACACTCCTTTTCCTCAAGCAGTATCACCTTCTGTATTTATGGCCAGCCAAAATCAGTTTGTGTATGCCATTGACCCTATTACAGGCATCAAAAAATGGGAGTGCTTTATCAATGCAAATATTGAAGCCTCTCCTGTTTTATATGGAGGTACTTTATTTGTAGGAAATAGTTCTTCTATATTATTTAAAGTTGACCCCAATACCGGAGCCAGAAATCAATCCAAAATTGGATTTCCTGCAGGTATCAGAACCACTCCTATAGGTAAGGATAATTTTCTTTTTCTTACTACCGGTACTGATGTAAAATGCATTGATATCAAACCAGATACATTGGAATGGTCTTTTACAGCAGGTGGCACTATCAGCAGCTCACCTTATCTTATTGATACCCAGCTTGTATTTGGCTGCGATGATGGCAAGGTCTATATGCTTGATAACAGAACAGGTAAATTAATCTGGGAAACAAAAGCTTATGGTACACTTTTCCAATCTTCACCTAATATGGATCCTGCGATTATCCATACCAATACAGATGGTACTAAAGATACAGGTGCAATATATTTAGGTGCCGAAAATGGTGCTATGTATGCTTTCAGAAGAAAAACAGGTGTGGAAATCTACAATTACCAGACAGCAGCTCCTATTAAGTCTTCTCCGGTAGTGTACGGTGGTAATATTATTTTCGGTAATGATGACAGCAAATTATACTGCCTGGAAAATATTTTCGGAAAACCACGTTGGATTACCACAGTGGATGACCGCGTTCGTTCTTCACCTTATTTATATGGTCAAACCATTTATTTTGGTAGTTACGATAAAGGTTTTTATGCGGTTAATGCTCTTGATGGTTCTATTAAATGGAAATTCCTTACGGGTGGCTTGATTGCCTCTTCCCCTATTTGTTACAAAAATTATGTTTATTTTGGAAGCTATGACAAATACGGATACGCTTTGGACACGAGTGGTAAGCTGCTTTGGAAATATGCCATCAATGGTTTGATGGATTGTTCTCCGTCAATAGACCCAAACAACAGTGATGGTAATGGTTTGAACTCCTCTATAAGTGGTGCTTCGATTCATTAATCTTAAAAATATTTTCTTAATAAAAAAAACGACTGAACAATGTTCAGTCGTTTTTTTTATGCCAATACTCTTACAGCTAAACAATCCTGATTCAAAAAAAACTTAAAAAAATTTGCGTAACCATTCAGTTACACTATATTTGTAACCGAATAGTTACACAAACATATTACACAAATGAGAAGAGATGTATTTCAGGCAATAGCCGACCCTACACGAAGATCGATTTTGGGCTTATTGGCAATGCAAACCCTGAGCTTAAATGCCATTGCAGAAAACTACAGCATCAGCAGGCCCGCTATTTCAAAGCACATAAAAATACTGAATGAGTGTGGCCTTGTTACTATAAAAGAACAGGGCAGAGAAAGATACTGCGTTGCCAGCCTCGAAAAATTAAATGAGGTAAATGAGTGGATAGCGCAATACAAACAATTCTGGGAACACAAATTTGACGCTTTAGAAAATTATTTACACAAACTACAAAATGAAAAACCAAATGGACAATAATCAAGCTATCACTAAAGACAGAATAATAAAGATATCCCGACTTTTAAATGCCCCTGTCGAATTGGTATGGGAAGTATGGACTAATCCGGAACATATCAAAAACTGGTGGGGGCCTACTGATTTTACCACCACTATACAGTCCATGAACCTGCAAAAAGATGGCGAGTGGCTGCTAATCATGCATGGACCTGATGGAACAGATTATCACAACAAAAGCATTTTTACAGAAATTATCAAGCACAAAAAGCTGGTGTACGAGCATGTTTCAACACCAAGGTTTACAGCAACCATTGATTTTGAAGCAATGGAAAAACAGACAATGATGCATTGGAAAATGGAATTTGAGACTGCCGAACAATTGATACAAGTAGTCAAAACATTTAAGGCAGATGAAGGCTTAAAGCAAAATACCGAAAAGTTAATTGCATATCTGGAAGCTAACTTATTTATTCATCAACAATTAAAAACCACTAAAATGTCAAGAGTTAGTACTTACCTCAATTTCCCGGGAAACACAGAAGAAGCAATGACCTTCTATACCAGGGTCTTCCAAACAGATTTTGTGGGTGGTAATATCCAAAGATTTGGAGATATTCCGGCTCAAGAAGGTATGCCACCACTTTCTGAAACAGACAAAAAGTTAGTACTTCATGCTGAAATTCAAATTTTGGGGGGACATATTATAATGGCGACAGATGCTCCGGCCAGCATGGGTTTTACCGTATCACAAGGCAACAACATCCATATTAACCTGGAACCAGATACCCGCAAGGAAACCAAGAGATTATTTGAATCATTGTCTGATGGAGGAAAAGTCACTATGCCGTTGGAAGATATGTTCTGGGGAGCATACTACGGTAGTTGTACAGATAGGTATGGCATCAACTGGATGTTTAATTGCACAGAAGCTTAATCATTACTCATAAAAGAAACAGGAATGGACAATCAAAACACTTTTATCATAGAAAGAATATACAATGCACCCATAAAACTACTGTGGCAGGTAATTACCCAAAGGGAGCATCTAAAACAATGGTATTTTGATTTTGCTGAAGATTGGAAGCTGGAGATAGGCGCCCAATTTGAATGGTCGGCAGAAGACACTAAATGTCACAAATGGGTACACAAAGGAGAAATGATAGAAATTATACCCGATAAAAAACTAGTTCATAGCTGGGCTTATCCCGGATTTTCGGGCAACTCAATACTGTGCTGGGAACTGGAAGAGATTGACGCTCTGCACACCAAAATAAAACTGACACATTTCTTCGAAACACCTTTTGACTCTACAATCGAAGAATTAAGAATGGAAAATTTTGTGGCGGGCTGGAATGAAATACTGACCAAAATGCTATCAGATTATCTCACTAAAATCGTACAATAATATGACTGAAAAAACAAAACAGTTCTCGATTTCGAGAACATTCGAAGCACCTGTAAGTATGGTTTTCGACGCATTCTCAACAGCAGATGCCATGGCGCAATGGTGGGGACCCACAGGGATGAATATCACTGTAATGGAATATGACTTTTCTGTCAATGGCAGATTTCATTACAAAATGCAAAATGGTGATCAGGTAATGTGGGGCTTATTTGTTTACCAACAAATCAAAAGACCTGACCTGATTGAGTTTATTGTTTCCTTTTCTGACGAAGAAGGGAATATATGCAAAGCACCCTTTGATATGGATTTTCCACTACAGATATTCAACCAATTGATACTGGAAGAATCCGGAAACAAAACTACACTGACGCTGAAAGGTTACCCTCTCAATGCAACAACAGAACAGGAAGCTACCTACTATGCAATTACCGAAAGCATGGAACAAGGTTTCAATGGTACATTTAATCAACTGGAACATTATTTAACTCAACAAAAAAATAACTAACAAAATGAAAGCAACAAAAATTGTCTTTTGGATTACCACAAGTTTTCTCTTCCTCACCCAAGGATTAATGCCCATTTTTACTACCAATGCCGATGGATCAAAAGAGGCTATGGCCCATTTGGGTTATCCTGCCTACTTCATCCTGATGTTGGCCATATTCAAACTGCTAGGCGGGCTGGCATTGATTATCCCACAAGTACCGGCACGTATCAAAGAGTGGGCCTATGCGGGGTTTGCTATTGATTTTTTAGCTGCGTTTATCAGTATTTCGGCAACAGATGGTTTTGGGGCTATTTCTTTAATCCCTATTGTTGCTTTTGTTCTATTAATTATCTCTTATTGGTGCTATTACCGCATTCATTCAGCCCCCAAAAAGGAATTGTAATAGCTAAGTCCTTCGAAAATAGTCACTTTGATTCTGAAAACGTACCGTTTCAGGTGGCTGCAAAAAAGCATCGGGTACGAATGATATAAAATATAAATAAAATGGTGTAATAAGCCTGTTTGAAAATCGCCTGACCTTTACCTTACAAAAGAAGAGCACCTCTTTTGTAAGGTTTTTTTGTTGTCGCATACTTAATACAGGAACTATATGAAAAAGCTAATCCATCTCTCTTTACTCTTCACGTTGTTATTGCAGACATCCTTATTAAGAGCTCAGGAAACATCCAGCAGAATTTTGCCCAGAATTGGTCTCAAAGGAGGATTAAATCTTTCCAATTTTTTTACACAGGATATAGATGACGAAAATGCACTGATTGGTTTTAATGCCGGATTATTTGTTAAAATGCCTGTTACCAAATCATTTGCTGTTCAGCCAGAGCTTTATTTTACTACCAAA
Organism: Bacteroidota bacterium; assembly: GCA_040387755.1. GTDB lineage: Bacteria > Bacteroidota > Bacteroidia > Chitinophagales > Chitinophagaceae > Rurimicrobium. Next base: position 585,988 of record JAZKDB010000002.1, read on the forward strand.
GGCTCACAAGTATCGTACAATAATCTATTTGCTTCGGGAGATGCAAGATTTCGCCTGAGTTATCTTGAAATGCCTGTGCTGCTGGTTTGGAATATCAATTCAAACTTCAATATACATGGCGGACCCTGCATCGGATACTTATTGAGCGGAGATGTCACTAACGAATCTTCGGCACCGATTTTTGATTTTGAAAAGAATATTGATGTCAATGACTATAACAAAATGGAAGCAAGTGTTGCTGTTGGTGCAGCCATCGACATAAGAAAGATAAGTGTTGGATTAAGGTACAATTATGGAATTACTACGGTAGGAAAAGAAAAAGACTATTTGGGCACAGTATATAGATTTCCGGATGCCAAAAACAGCGTACTGAATGTATATCTGGCATTATCCCTCAATTAGTTTATTAAAAAACATTACAACTCATTTTATTTACTCACCCTTTAAATGTTTTTATTTTATGAGCAGTCTATTGTATATCATCGCAGTTATTCTGGTTGTATTCTGGGCCATTGGCTTTTTTGCCTATAGTGCCGGATCTATTATCCATCTGTTGCTGGTATTAGCCATCATCTCAGTTTTGCTGAGAGTTATTCAAGGCCGAAGGGCTTAAAATTCAGTTTTTTGCTCTCTATAGTTTTGTACCAGATTGATTTCGTACAGAACCTAAAACCACAGAATTCGTTTTGTGGTTTTTGTATATAACAGTGTTATTTCCAATTTGTTCGATACCCAACAGGTAAATTCTTATTTATTCAGAAAGTTCATGATTATTTAAAGAGCAAAGACCTTATTTTTGAATATGGAATATAATTCCGCTTTTTGGACTCTTGCTTGTAAGTAGTTACAGAAAATCAGGGCTTGCCGAGATAAATTAGAGACAGTTAAACAAAAGTGGAGAATATAATTAACCAACTGTATATACGATTAAGATTATTATAACCAACTATTCTTGACCCGAAAAGAAACATCGGAGTCTGGCTCATAAAATTAAAACCATTGAAAAACAGGTTTGAAATACGATTAATTACAGAGAAAGACACCTCTGCAGTTTTAGAGATTTATCGTCCCTATGTATTAAACAGCGTTATCTCTTTTGAATATGAGGTACCTTCTTATCAGGAATATCAGGAGCGTATCCATAATGTTATAGCCGAGTATCCATGGCTTGTATGCTTGTACGACGATGAAATAATCGGATTTGCCTATGCCGGCAAACACAGATACCGTACTGCTTATCAGTGGTCGCCGGAGTGTACTGTATATCTGGCACCCAAAGTACACAGACAAGGTATTGCCCGTATTTTGTACGAAGCCCTTTTTTCTATTTTAAGGTTTCAGGGATACTTTAATGTCTTTGCAGGGGTAGCCTTACCTAACGAAAAAAGTATCGGTTTTCATAAAGCATTAGGATTTGAAGAAATTGGTATTTTTAAGAAAGTGGGCTACAAACATGGCAACTGGCACGACACGCAATGGTTTCAGCTTCAGTTATCTGCATATATTGATCAGCCGCACACGCCCTACAGAATTGATGAAATAGCTGTCAGCGAGACATTTCTTACTATTTTACTTTCGGCCAACGAAAAAGCAAACGCCATACAGAAAAACGCAATTGAAGAGGCTCTTTCTGCTTAAGCAGACATTTAAAATCTTTCAAAAATCAGCACCGTTGTTACCCTCATTTACAAAATTTAATATCACATGAGTGAGCTGCTCATACGCGATTTTCGGCCAAATGATGTCGAAGCACTATGCCGCTTGACCATAGAATTGGGCTATCCTACCACAGCCGATGAGATGAAACAACGAATGAATTGCATACTCCAAAACCCAGATTACAAAACCATCCTGGCTACCAGTCAAACAGAAGTCCTTGGCTATATCGGTATGTTCAAATGCTTATTTTGGGAGCAAAATGGTTGTTATATAAAAGTGCAGTCTTTAGTGGTAAGCAGCAGCGCGAGGCGACAGGGAATAGGCGAAACTTTACTGGAGGAAGCCGAAAAATGGGGACGAGCTATTGGTGCCAAATTAATTACGCTCAACAGTGGTAACAGAGCCGAGCGGTTTGCAGCGCATCAGTTCTATCCTGCTCAGGGATATGAAGCTAAATCTACGGGTTATGTAAAACTAATTGACCCTTAAAACGACAAAGCACTCCCAAGGTTTTCCTGATTTAATATTTGCATCGCATGGATAAATCACAAATTGCAGCCGCTGTATTTGACAAAAGAGCTGCCGATTACCAACAAAAATTTATGGATGTCAGCCACTATGGGAGGAGTCTTGATTTGTTTTGCGACAGTATCCGAATTGAAAATGCAGAGATACTGGAAATAGCCTGTGGCCCCGGCAACATCACCGCTTACTTATTAAACCGAAGAAAGGACTTCAATATACTGGGTATAGATCTGGCACCAAACATGATAAGCCTGGCTCAAAAAAATAACCCATGCGCTTTGTTTCGGCTGATGGATTGCAGGGATATTGTGCAGCTCAATAAAAAATACGACGGAATTATGTGTGGTTTTTGTCTGCCCTATCTTAGCAAAGATGAGGCTGTGCAATTAATTGCAGATACCTCGGCAATATTGAATCCTGGAGGGATATTGTATTTGAGTACCATGGAGGCCAACTATCAACAATCCGGATGGCAGACCAATAGCCTTGGAGATGCAATATACATGCATTACCATCAGGCAGATTATTTATGCACATCTTTAGAGGAACATCAATTCGGCATCATCAGTATGGAACGGAAACAATTGCCTGTTGCCGACAAGGCAAATTCTGTTGATTTAATGATAATAGCAGAATTGAAGGAATAGCCATCTCCAAAAAAAACATGATGGCTTTTAAACAACCAAAATAAACTACGGTGCCTATTCCTTCATTATTTTAGCAATTCCCTCTTTTCCTTCTTTTGTGATGATTTTTAAAGAGTATACTCCTTTAGTCAAATACTCCACATCTAGCTTGGTTATTGTTGAATTGCATTCCTGCTGTAAAACCAGCCTGCCCATTACGTCATACAATTCAATATTACTGCCAGTCTCAAGGCCTTGTATGTTCAATACTTCATTTGCTGGATTGGGGTAAATTATCAGACCTAAACTGCTAAAGTCTGCTGGATTGTTTATATCTGCTGTATTTAGCACACCTACCGCATACCAAGCATTCGTTACCTCTTTTACAAGGGGCGATGAGTCTCCGAATAAAAGTTTGGTGGCAGCAATTGAATAAATAGCTGCATCTATGAAATTACTTTTGGGATTTAAGTAAGCTGTAAGTGTAAGATAAGCAATTATTGCAGCTGTATCCATTCCTATTTTTTCAACATGATAGGGTCGCGAATCTGATTCCCTATATCCAAATCCACCTTCAGATAAAAGATAAAACCAATAGTTTTGCACACTACTGTTGGTATGTACGCCATAAGATAGGAGCACCTAAATAATATTTAGGTGCTCCTACTAAAATGACAGGAGAACTTGCCAGATTTTAAAGTCTTCGCAGCTATTAGAATTTTCAGCATCAAGGCTGTAGTTTTTTTCTTGACCAAAAATGTGCAGAGCAGAGCCGCCGCTACAGACATTCATACTCCAATGCGGGGGGTAATAGCGCCCGCCCGGATGAATCCGTTCGGACGGGCTGTACCCGTCTCTTAGCAAAACATCAGGCCCCTCTCAAGTTCTTCTTTTTGGCTCCGCCAACCCGGCATTTTGGTAAAAACTTTAAACAATTGCATTAAGAAGACTTTTACTATAATTTTTTCAAATACTTAAGAACAAAGATTATAGTTTTGATTTTTATAAGGTAGTTTTCTAAAAAAAATTGCTTCAACTACTATAAGCATCCGATAAAATGAAAAGTGAAGTAATCAAATATATTTTGAAACATGTACCCCTTAGCGCTGAGTTGCAACAGGCCGTTCTTGAAAACTGCATACTGAGAACTTATCAAAAAGGAACTGTTTTATTAAAAGAAGGGGCAATATCAAACGAAAATTACTTAGTATTAAAAGGCTGTATCCGAAGCTACTACATAATAGATGGTATAGAGAAAACGACTACATTCTATACCGAAGAACATATTGTTTTACCCTCTTCTTACGGAAAAAATACCCCTTCGGAGCATTATCTGGAGTGTACCGAAGATACTACTGTTACAGTAGGCACACCATCTATGGAGGCTGAAATGTTTAAAAAACATCCCGAGCTGGAATTGGTTTTCAGAGTTTTATCCGAAGTGTATTTATCCAAAAGCCGGGTGTATTTTGATAATTATATGCTCTCTACCCCTGAAGAACGGTATTTAAATTTGCTGTCTTCGCGCCCCGATTTGGTACAGAGGGTGCCACAATACCAAATTGCCAGTTATTTAGGATTAACACCCGAATCCTTGAGTCGCTTACGAAAAAGACTTTTGGCCAAGCAAAAATTACCCGTTTAATCTTTACAAGGCGCTTATTTCTTAACCAAAGTGAACGAAAAAAAAATAGCGCCATTCTAACTTTGTACTCTAAAACCAATAGAAGTACAATTGTATGAAGAGGAACAAAGCATTAAAAAGTGCTGCTCTGAGCCTTATTTTTATTGCTCAAAACCATCTTGCATCTGCACATAGCGTGAAGAAAGGAGAACCATTCAGACAACAATCTATTGGCAGTTCTTTTTTTATGACATTGAATTCGGCCCCTAATGCTCCCTGTTTTTACCAATTAAACTATGCTTATCGCATCAACCCCAAAAATGTAATTTCTGTAGAGGCAAAAACCTCGACTTATGATGCTCCTCTTGGCATACCCGGCAGCACTCCATCCATGTTAGCCCAAGAAGATTATCTAGGCTCTGTAAAATCGGTGAGACTCGGGCTTGTTTACCAGAATTCTATATGGGAAAACTTCTATCAGGCAGAGCATGTATCATCATTTTTACAAACCTGCAGAAACGAAAAAAAGGAAAAAACACAAAATGGCCATCCGCTTTTTTGTGCCTTGATATCTGGGTGTCCTATACAGTTATTTAATAACCGTTTTTGGGTAGCACCATCGCTTGCATTTACTAGCTATTGGCCGGTCAATACAAATTTGTTAGGGTCTTTTAAAAAAACGAAAAACAAATGGCCTAATTATTTCTTATTTGAACCGGGCTTCATTTTGGGGTAAAATTTTAAAAAAAATATACAATCAAAATGAATTTTCAAATCCAATCAACTCAAGATAAGAAAATAATATTGTCAGCGCTATGGGTTTATTTGTCCTTAAACTACATCTATTGCGACCATCTCGGTTTTTTTGAACCGTATATGATCAAAGACCTCTTAAATGGCTTTGTAGGCAATATCCCTGTTTCAACTTCATTTTTATTTGGGGCTGCTATATTGATGCAAATACCCTTTCTGATGACTTTGATGTGCATCGTTTTGCCTCAAAAAGCGGTTCGATTCGCCAATATAGCAGCCAGTATTATTATGATTATCGTGCAATTAGTGACAATGAATATGGGCGGAGCTATTAGCACAGTATATATTTTCTATAGCATTTTAGAAATCATTGTCAATTTAATCATAATATACCTTTCTATAGCCGGAATGTAAATAAATGTGATAATAATTTCCGAGAACAGTAGTAGGGGTATTATGGGTTTCAATTGTCTTAGTGAAGTAATTTTTTTAATATTTTATAGAATGAAAGCGATAAAATTATTGAGCGTATTGCTATTATACGTATCTGCATGCCCCGGGCAAAATCTTCTCCTCCCGGGCGAGCTTGTCTTTGACGAAAGGTGGATGAAAGATAGCAAATTTGAAATGTCTTATTGGACAATAAAGGATAACCAAAAAGAAGAAATAGGTTCTTTTGAAGTTGCTTTAAGTTTTCAAAAAAGTCAATTCTCCGTATTTACAAAATTACAATTTATCAATTCGGATGAAAAATGGATTGACACCTGCATATCCGACAAGGCTACTTTTAAACCAATCTATCGGTCGTCGTATAACAAAGACAAAGATTTTGCTATCAAATATCAAAATGGGATTAAGGGTTTTTATTATGATAAAAAATCAAAAAAAAGGAAAATTGTCAATGAGATGATTAAAGAAGACTTCTTTGATTTTTACAGCTACCCTTATTTATTAAGCCTATTACCCCTGACAACAGGATACAAAAAGGATTTAGTGGTCTATGACTACAACCCCGAAAGTAGTAACAATATTAAAAAAGCAAGAATTGAAGAAGTAAAAAGCAATATCTATGTAAGCAGCAATACTGGCGAACACAAAGTATGGCAAATCAGCGTTTTTGAAGAAACAACAAATGACCAGTACCAATACTATATCGATAAAGAAACCCGTAAAATATGGAAAATCGAAATACTTGCGAAGGGACAACAGTTGCTACTCTTAAACAAAGAACTGGATTTTAACCCCTATACAGTCAAATTTGACAAAGAGAAAACCTTAAAACTGGTCAAGGATGGAAGCTCTGTAATCAGTGGTCAAGCTTTTGCCCGCGACAATCATAACGATGGAATGCTGAAAGGTATGGCTGTACTCAATGTCAATAAAAAACAATATGCCCCTCAGGGCATCAAAATTATTCTTATACCCTATACCGAGTTTTTCAAAGAATGGCTCGCCGTCAACGAAAAGTCAAGAAAAAAAGGTTTGAAGGTACCCTTACCCAAAGAAGCTACAGATTGTATTAAAACTACAACAGTGTATGACAACGAAGGACATTTTGAATTTACCAGCCTGATGCCCGGAGACTATTTACTATACACCGAGTTTGGCTATGTTCATACAGGTATCAAAACAGAGGTAGTTGGTTATACAGATACTTATATTAATGGCATGTTTCAGGGCTCCAGAGAAAATACAAAATCCTTTGGATATAGCTCCAATGCTGCAACATCAATAAAAAAAATAGTTACCATCACCCAGGAAGGTGAAAATGTGTCGGTAAAACTGAAAAAAACATTATAAATCAATCAATAAACAATTAAACAAAAAATCTAAATTATGAAAAAAACACCCTTGATGATCTCGCTTTTAGCCCTATTTATTTTAGTCATCTCTGCTACATCCTGCAAAAAGGATGATGCACCTGGCACTCCCGCCCCTTCAACAAATGCCAGAAAGATAAAATATGAAATAACAGGACCCTATATCAATAAATTGCTACTGGCATTTACAGAAATAAGCGGAGGCCTAGAAAGTGTTACAACATCCTTGCCCTGGACAAAAGAAATAACCTATAGCTCTTCGGTAGCTGGTATTGGTATAGGTGGTAATTCCCAAATACCAGCTGTCAGTTCAGATGCCGGAAAAGTAATCACTATCAAAATATACTCGGACGGAAAATTAGTAAAAACAAGCACCGCTACTGCAGATGCAAATGGAATTATCAATTTTCCCACAATTACATATATTTTTTAATAACAAAAATTAACCAATATAAAAATAGTGCATTTGGGTGAGCATGCTTACCTAAATGCACTATTCTATTAATATAATAATGCTCAATTATTGCTTCCGAATCAAATCAGTTACTATATATCCTCAAATTGCCAAATTAACGAATTGCTCAATAGCCAAATTGTATAATTGTCAAATTATAAATTTACCTTCGCGGCTCGATTAAAACAGAGGAATACACAATGAAATATCCCGAATACAAACAGCTGAATATGCCCGCTATAGAAGCGGAAATGCAGAAAATATGGAAAGAAAATAATTTTTTTGAACGCAGTGTAAGCCAGCGCGAAGGTTCTACCCCCTTTGTCTTTTATGAAGGCCCGCCCAGCGCCAACGGAATGCCTGGCATTCACCACGTTATATCACGTACACTCAAAGATTTGGTATGCCGCTACAAAACCATGAAGGGTTTTCAGGTAAAACGCAAAGCCGGTTGGGATACCCATGGCTTGCCGGTAGAACTAGGAGTAGAAAAAGAACTGGGTATAACCAAAGAAGATATCGGGGTAAAAATAACTGTAGAAGAATACAACCTAAAATGCCGCGAAGCGGTGATGCGTTACAAAGACAAATGGGACGATATTACTGAAAAAATGGGCTATTGGGTAGATTTAAAAGACCCTTATATCACATTTGACAACAAATACATCGAAACACTGTGGTGGGCACTTAAAGAGCTATATAAAAAAGATTATTTATACAAGAGTGTCAGCATACAACCCTACTCGCCTGCCGCAGGTACAGGGCTTAGCAGCCATGAGGTAAACCAACCCGGCACTTATAAGGATGTAAAGGATACCACCATTGTGGCCATGTTTGAGGCAAAAAAAGACGAAAAAAGCCAGTTTTTGTTCGATTTGCTCGCCAATAAGGAAGAATCCATCCATTTTATGGCCTGGACTACTACGCCCTGGACCCTTCCATCAAATCTTGGACTGACTGTAGGACCGAATATTGATTATGTGCTTGTGCGCGCATTCAACCCATATACACACAATATCTGCAATGTGATATTAGCCACCAAGCTTTTGGGTAAATACTTCAAAGCCGAAAACGAAAATGCCGCCTTTGACACTTATGCCAATGATGGTAAGAATATACCTTACCAAATACTGGGTACCTTCAAAGGTAGCCAGCTGGAAGGCTGCCGATATGAGCAATTATTGCCCTACGAAGCCAATAGCCCTGTGGTGGCCGGAGGAGATCCTTTCCGGGTAATAAGTGGAGATTTTGTTACCACCGAAGACGGTACAGGTATCGTACATACAGCTCCGGCCTTTGGTGCGGATGACTATAAAGTAGGCAAAGCCAACAATATCGGTTTTCTGGTAATGGTGGATAAAGAAGGCAAATTCATTGATGGTCTGGGCGAATTGTCCGGCAGATATGTAAAAAATTACAAGGACGATACTGATTATAAAGAAGTTGATGTAGACATAGCTATATCACTGAAAACCAAAGGACAAGCATTTAAAGTAGAAAAATACGCGCATACTTATCCTCATTGTTGGCGCACCGACAAACCCATCCTTTATTATCCGCTGGATGCCTGGTTTATCCGCACTACTGCCGTAAAGGACAGAATGATAGAATTAAATAAAACCATCAACTGGAAACCTAAGGCAACAGGCGAAGGCCGTTTTGGCAACTGGTTGGAAAATATGGTGGACTGGAACCTGAGCCGCAGCCGTTATTGGGGCACACCATTGCCGGTATGGATGAATGAAGATGGCAGTGAAATAAAATGCATAGGCTCTGTAGAAGAACTAAACAATGAAATTAAGTACGCCAATGAAAAACTTGATTTACAACAAGTTGTAAACGAAAATAATCTTGATTTACACAAGCCTTTTGTAGATGGCATCACCCTAGCAGACAGTCTGGGCCGCCCGATGAAGAGAGAACCAGACCTTATAGATGTTTGGTTTGACAGCGGAGCCATGCCCTACGCTCAGGGGCACTACCCTTTCGAAAACAAAGAGAATATTGACCAAAACAAAGCTTTTCCGGCAGACTTTATCGCCGAGGGCGTTGACCAGACAAGAGGCTGGTTTTACACCCTTCACGCACTGGGCGTTATGCTCTTTGACAGTGTGGCATACAAAACAGTAGTGGCCAATGGACTGGTGCTGGACAAAAACGGCAACAAGATGAGTAAGCGCGTTGGCAATGTCGTGGACCCATTCGAAACCATCGAGAAACTGAGTGCTGATGCTACCCGGTGGTACCTTATCACCAACGCATCACCTTGGGATAGCTTAAAATTTGATTTAGAAGGAATTAAGGAAATACAACGGAAGTATTTTGGAACCCTGTACAACACCTATCAGTTCTTTGCGCTTTATGCCAATGTAGACAACTTCACCTTTAAAGAAGACTATATACCCGTAGCTGACAGGCCCGAAATTGACCGTTGGATTTTATCCAGCCTTCAGACATTAATAAAAAATGTAAATTCAGCTTTCGACGATTACGAACCTACCCAAGCAGGCAGGGCAATGGAAGATTTCCTGGGAGAACAACTGAGCAACTGGTATGTAAGATTATGTCGTCGCCGTTTCTGGAAAGGTGATTATGAATTTGATAAGATCTGCGCTTATCAGACATTGTACGAATGTCTGGAGCAACTGAGCCTGATGATGGCACCTATATCTCCATTCTTTGCAGATTGGATGTTTAACAATTTAAATAAGATAACCAACAGGAAAGATTCAGAATCAGTTCATTTGTATAATTATCCTGTTGCGAATGAAGCATATATTGATACAGACCTCGAAGCCCGGATGGAATTGGCACAAATCACCTCTTCGCTGGTATTGTCTATACGAAAAAAAGTAAATATAAAGGTTCGCCAACCTTTACAGAAGTTAATGATACCCGTTCTTGACCCTACCATAGAAAGCAGGTTACGACAAGTAGAAGACCTTATCAAAAACGAAGTTAACGTTAAGGAAATTGTCTATATAACCGAAACCGAAGGTGTTATTAATAAAAAGGCCAAAGCCAACTTCAAAACCCTTGGAGCAAAACTGGGGGGTAAAATGAAAGCAGCCGCAGCAATGATTAATAATCTGGACCAACATCAGATATCCATCATGGAGCGTGAGCAAAAATTAAGTATAACTGTAGAGGGTGAAGAAATTGTTCTTTTGCCGGAGGATATGGAGATTATTGCCGAAGATATCCCGGGTTGGTCGGTGGCTAACAAAGACAGCCTCACTGTTGCATTGGATATTAGTATAAGTGCAGAACTGCAGGATGAAGGAAATGCCCGCGAATTTGTGAATCGTATTCAAAAAATCCGCAAAGATGCTGATTTTGAACTTACTGACAGAATTCTTGTCCGTATGGAGAAAAATGAAAATTTAAATACTAGTATTATTAATTTTTATTCCTACATTTGCGCGGAAATTCTGGCAGATAATATAGAATTTTTAGATAATATACCGGAAGGTATAGACATAGAAGTTAACGAAACTACTTTCAAAGTTCAAGTATTAAAAAACATTTAAAAGCTATGGCAATTAAAAAGAAACCAGCTTCAAAACCAGCGCCAGCTAAAAAAGCGGCTCCGGCTAAAAAAGCTACGCCAGCTAAAAAAGTAGCAACTCCTGCTAAAAAAGCAGCGCCTGCTAAAAAAGTTGCAGCACCTGCTAAAAAAGCAGCGCCAGTTAAAAAAGCTGCTCCTGCCAAAAAAGTGGCTGCTCCTGCTAAAAAAGCAGCACCAGCTAAGAAAGTGGCCGCACCTGCTAAAAAAGCAGCACCCGCTAAAAAAGTAGCAACTCCTGCTAAAAAAGCAGTAGCGGCTAAAAAAGTAGCAGCGCCTGCTAAAAAAGCGTCTGCTCCTGCTAAGAAAGTAGCTACACCAGCAAAAAAAGTGGCTGCTCCTGCTAAGAAAGTAGCTACACCAGCAAAAAAAGTAGTACCCGCCAAACAAGAGAAACCAAGCAAACCTTTGAAAGTAAAAAAAGAGAAACCCGTAAAAGAACCCAAACAACCTAAAGAGAAAGTAGCTAAAGTTCCAGTGAAAAAAGCTCCTTCAGTTAGCACGGTCAATAAAATATTAAAATCTATAGTCAATAACAGCAGTGGTACACCTGTACATCCCAGCAAACCAACACCTGCACCTGTAGGCCGTTCTTTGCGTGATGACAAAAAGCCACAGGTAATTGTTGCTCACCGTCGTTTGCAAAACGAAGCAAGCAAGCCCGAAGCAAAAGCGAACTTTAATGAGTTTAACCGCTCTTTGCTGGACGAAGCTCCTACAGTAAGTATTGTAGGAAAACGTTACAGTGACGAAGAATTGAATGAATTCCGTGAAATCATTAATTCCCGCCTTGAAAATGCCCGTAAAGAGCTTGCTTATCTGCAAGGGCTTATTATGCGTAAAGATGGTGCTGGAACTGAAGATTCTGAAAATCGTTTCAATGCCGAAGATGGTAGTGGAGCTATGGAGCGCGAAACAGTTTCGCAATTAGCCAGCCGCCAGATTCAATTCATCACCAATCTTGAAAAAGCATTGGTTCGTATCGAAAACAAAACATACGGTGTTTGCCGTGTTACGGGTAAATTAATAGACAAAGCCCGTCTTCGTGCAGTGCCTCATGCTACTTTGAGTATCGAAGCAAAAACTACGATGAAGAAGTAATCATACCCTTATTTAGGTCATTAAGCGCAGATGAGTATTCGTACTTATTTGCGCTTTTTTAATACGGCCTGGTTTATTCCCAAAAAAAATGAAATTCTTGAATTTTAATGTTGCTGTTTGTCCTTTCTTTAGCCCGAAAAACCTACCTTTGCAGCCAAATTAAACACACAACATAATCTTACTATATGTCGGGACAACTTAAAGAGGTTCGTAATCGTATTAAATCCGTTACTTCTACCCAACAAATTACCAAAGCAATGAAGATGGTGAGTGCGGCAAAATTGCGTCGTGCGCAAGATGCCATCACCCAAATGGCACCTTATTCGCGCAAATTGCAGGAAATGCTCAGTAATATAGTGAGCAGCGCTTCTACCGATATGGAATTACCATTGGCAGCCGAACGTCCTGCAGAACGCGTTTTATTAATTCCTATTACTAGTGACAGAGGTCTGTGTGGTGCTTATAATGCAAATGTCATTAAACTTACCCGTAGCACAATTGAAGAAAAATATCCTAAAGCAGAAATCACTATTTTACCATTAGGTAAAAAAGGATACGACTTCTTTACCAAAAACGGCTTTACAGTTATTGATAACTACTGGACAGTTTTTCAAAATTTATCTTTTGAGAACGTTCGTGAAGCTGCTATTTATGCTCAGGAAGCATTTTTGGAGAAAAAATTTGACCGCGTAGAAATTGTTTACAGTCAGTTTCGTAATGCTGCGGTACAAGCTTTTGTGAGCGAACCTTATTTGCCCATCCCAAAAGTGGTAAAAGCAGAAGGAGCAAAAAATTCAGACTTTATCTTCGAACCATCGAAAGAAGTATTGGTAGAAGAATTGATGCCAAAAATCTTAAATACTCAGGTTTTCAAAGCCATCCTGGATGCCAATGCCTCTGAGCACGGAGCGCGTATGACAGCTATGGACAAAGCTAGTGAAAATGCAAACGAGCTGCTTCGTAGTCTTAAAATCAGCTACAACCGTGCACGTCAGGCAGCAATTACTACAGAGCTTACAGAGATTGTGAGTGGAGCTGCAGCATTGCAAGGATAATATACAGACAGACATTTCAAACCAAAAATGCCACAATGAAATTCACTTGTGGCATTTTTTTGCACAATATCCAATAAATACAATATTCATGAACAAGCATATAGAACAGTTACAAAGTAAAATAGAATCATTCAGACAACAGATTATTCATCATCCTGTTTATACTCATATCAATTCTCTGGAGGACCTGAGAATCTTTATGCAGCATCATGTATACGCCGTATGGGATTTTATGTCTTTGCTCAAAACATTGCAAAACAACCTTACCTGTACCAGTGTACCCTGGTTTCCTAAAGGCTCTGCTGACACCCGTTACCTTATTAACGAAATAGTAGTGGGAGAAGAATCTGATGTTGACGAAAACGGTGTTCGTGTCAGTCATTTTGAGTTGTACCTGAATGCAATGAAACAATGTGCTGCCAACATTCAGGCAATAGAACAATTTACTCATTCCCTGCAACAATCGGGCAATTTGGATATTGCATTTGAAAGCGCTCAAACACCTGCGACAGCAAAGCAGTTTGTACAATTTACATTTGATGTAATAGACAGTAAAAAAGACTATTTGCAAGCCGCTATTTTTACATTTGGGCGAGAGGATTTAATACCCGGTATGTTCTTGTCTCTTGTGGGCGAAATGCATCAAAAATTTCCGGAGTATATCTCTACCTTCAAATACTATCTGGATAGGCATATAGAGGTAGACGGAGATCATCATAGCCATTTGGCGCTTGAGATGACAGAAAATCTTTGCAACAACGACCCACAAAAATGGGAAGAAGCCGAAAATATCACTATTGAATCTCTGAAACGTAGAATTGGTCTTTGGGATGGTGCCTTACAGGAAATATTGCAACAAAAAACAGATTCAAAAAACAACTAATAAAATAAAAATCCACAACAAATTTTTGTGGATTTTTATTTTAATGTGTATTTCCTGATTATACCGGGCTGATTGATTTATTTACTCTATTGTAAATATAAATGCTGAACACACAGATGACGAAAATAAAATAACCCACCTTATCAAAATTTTGTAAAGGGCTATGGGCATTCTCCTGCTGAACAATCATACCGCCAATTGCTGCTGCAATGCCTCCGGATATCTGTTGCAGAGAAGAATTAATGCTCATAAATGCGCCACGATCCTGCATATGCGGTAATGCAGAAGTCAAAGCCATTGCAGGAACCATCCTAGCCATTACCCCCATCATCATCAAAGTATTGACAGTTACGACAAGAACAAAAGGTACAACACTAAGATTAGTATACGCAATTACTGAAAAAACCATCCACATGGTGGCAAAACTGAATAATTTTATTTTGCTCACTTTATCGGCTAAGCGGCCAATTAAGGGCATCATAATTAAAGAGCAAGCCCCTGAAATCATAAACATGAATTTCAACTGTTCCTGCCGTACACCTAAATTATTTATAGCAAATGCACTGCCGAAAGGCATCATCATAAATCCTCCCAATGAAAGTAATGCAGTAGCTAAAAAACCGACTCTGTACCGACGCTGACGTAAAGTATGCCATAAGTGTAGCAAAGCATGTTTGCGGTCTTCGCTAGGTACCAGCAAATGCTGGTCTATCGGCTTCATTTGTATCAGGATGATTATCCAGATTACGGAAGCCAAGCCCACAATCATTAAAAAAGGAGATTGCCAACCCCAGATGTCTGCAAAATAAAGGCTGATAGGAATACCTAAAATCTGACTGGCTCCAAAACCCATTTGCACAAAACCCATTACCCTACCCCTTTGTTGTAATGCAAACAAATCGGCAATGATAGCCATAGAGATAGAACTGATTACCCCTCCGAACAAGCCTGTAATAATACGAGCTGCAATAAGCATCGGATAAGTATTGGCCATCCCGCAAAAAAGTGTGCCCAAAATAAACCCGATATAAAAAAACAACAAAAGCTTTTTTCGGTCAAATCTATCCGCAAAACCTGCAGTAAGAATACCCGATACACCTGCACTGAAAGCATAGCTGGAGACCACCAGTCCAAATTGAGCCGTATTCATATTCATAGATTTCATCAGCATATCACCCAAAGGAGACATAATCATAAAATCCAGAACAACGGTAAATTGAGTCAGTGCAATAAGGGCTATTACAAATTTTTGATAGGAGCTAAACTTAAGTGTTTTATCGGATTGCATAAGCTTACAAATGTAATGGAAAAACAAGCCTGAGCTAAAAGTTCAGCTACTAATTTTTATTGACAAAGAAAAACAAAGAACAACTTGTTCCAGCCATTCAACAAAATGACCAATAAATATTTGTGCATTAAGCCGAAAAAAGGTCGCCGAAAACAAATGCTTCGACGACCTGATGAAACTTAATAATTATGATAAAAACAATTTTATCTCAACACCAATTGCTTTTCGCCAATCATTCTGCGAAGGTTAATCAGACCATATCTCATACGACCCAAAGCAGTATTAATACTTACATCTGTCAATTGGGCAATCTCCTTAAAACTCATATCGCCATAAACGCGCAAAATAATTACTTCCCTTTGCTCTTCGGGCAGTTGCTCCATAAGCTTACGCAGACTTTGTTCTGTTTGTCTTTGTTCTATTTTGGGTGCACCAGACTCATCGGGTCCTGCAAGGAGCTCCATAATATCTTCGCCATTGGCCAAGGTTACCGGGATTTTACTTTTGGTACGGCGAAAATGGTCCATACAAAGATTGTGTGCAATCCTGCTGGCCCAGGGCAAGAATTTGCCCTGTTCAGAATAATTGCCTTCGCGCATATTCCGGATCATTTTGAGGAAAGCATCCTGAAATAAATCTTCAGCCAGATACTTATCCTTTACAAGCATATAGATACCGGTATATATTTTGTCTTTATAGCGGCAGATAAGTTGCTGTAAGGCATTTTCATTTCCACTCAAAAAAGAGTGCACCAATTCAGTGTCGGTAGCTGATTGTTGTAGGAACGTCATATACTTCGTGTGTGTGTTTAGGTTTATAAAAAAATAGCGGAGACACCAAGGTCATCACAAGATTTTTACACAATTGTTGAAGTAGAAGTATAGACTATATAAGTTCCTGTTTTAAGATTAGAGCCAAAGATAATGACGAAAATGATAAAATTTCACTTTCCTTCACTTTTTTTTATATTTTTTTTAGCGAATGGTTATTTTGCTGATGTAGTTTTACAGAAATTGATTTCCTTTGTTTTTATGAGCAATATTACTGTTGGCACTCCATTTAATATTGATTTGGAATTTGTAACCGCGCCAGTGTCAAGGCGAATAGGAGCTGTGTTGCTCGATATGTTTATACTCCTCTTATATATGTTACTTGTGTATCGCTTCATTATTGTCAGCTTTGATATCGGCAGCAAAATGAATCAACTGATTATGATGACAGGTATCTCTATTTTACCTTTCTTATATTTCCCTATTACAGAAATACTGATGAACGGACAAACTCCGGGCAAAAGGATATTAGGCATTAAAGTAATTGATATAAGTGGCAATGAACCGAGTATTAGCCAATATCTTTTGCGGTGGTTAGTGGGCTTTGGCAATTATTCCGTATTTCTATTGCCTTATGTTATTACTAACGGCAGTATGCAATTGATGCTCACACTGGTTACCTTTATTTTTATTCTGGGCATTTTTTATAGTCCAGACTTCCTGAGTTGTATTATCAGCAACAAGCATCAGCGTCTTGCCGATATTGCTGCAGGCACTGTAGTGATAGACATGAGGAAAAAAATGGATTTTTCTGAAACTATTTTCTTAGAAGTAGAAACGCAAAAAAATGAAGCAGTCTATCCCGAAGTAATGCAATTAAGCGACAAGGATATCAATGGCATCCGCAATTTGCTCAGTAAAAAATCAAAGTCAAGAGATGATTGGGAATACCGTGCACTTATTGTACAGAAAATATGCAAGGCACTTCAAATAGAATCGAAAGGGAAAGATGATACAGAGTTTTTGGAACAATTATTAAAAGACTATAATTACCTTACCCAACGCAAATAAGACTTTATGGTTTTATCTTCTCCAATGCATCCAGAACTGTAAAAACTGCAGGACAAGAAGTAGAATTTTTTAAAGTCAGTGGAATTCGTTTTAGCAAAACATCCTCGTCTGTATATGGATAACGGCGACAATCGCTTGGTCTGTCCTCATAAATACTGCAATAATTGTCGGCACCGAGGAAAGGGCAAGGAGATTGTTTTACTACGTAATCATTCTCTTCATCCAGCTTTAGGTATTGCTGTGCAAAATCCCCTTCCTTCATACCCAACACTTTTGCTATTCGCTTAATATCCGGTTGTTTAAATCGGGGAGAATAATTCTTGCAGCAATTAGCACATTCCAGACAATCAATTTTAGCAAATGCTTCTTCATGTAATTTCGGTAAAAGCTTCAGCATTTTTGACTTATTACCTTTCTCAAGCATCCGTCTAAAAACCTTTTGCTGCTCTTTAGCTTGTTTTTCCCAAAGTGGAGAAATATTGAGTGCCATTGCTTGTGTAAAATAAAATAAAACCGGACTTCACTTGGTTAAAATAGAAAAGCCGATCTGAGAACAGATCAGCCCCTATAAACCCTATCACCATGAAAACCTCTTTATGAAGAAGAACAATTTTTCGTTGTTCTCATTTTTCTATTACAAAGATAAGCTTGTTTTTTAAAAATGCAAGTTTTTTTTCAACTTTTTTTATTTTTTTTTAAAAGTGTTTAAATACCCATCTTTTCCATTATTCTCTCCAGGTCACTATCGTTGTAAAACTCAATAACAACAGCACCTTTGCCGTTTTTCTTACGATCCATTCTTACTTTGGTAGAGAAATGGGAAGCCATATTATCTTCAATTCTCTTGTAGGCAGGAGGTAATTTTTGTGCTGCCAGCTTTACTTTTTCAGCACCATCTTTATGACCAGCCTGCATATCTTTTACTAATTGCTCTACCTGACGTACAGAAAGTCCTTTTTGCTGCACTTCACGGAAAACATACAATTGCTGATCGATTAAATCAAGCCCGATAATAGCACGTGCATGCCCCATTGATAATTGACCATCACGCACTGCTTTTTGAATATCCGGAGGCAACTTCAGCATGCGTAAATAGTTGGCTACTGTACTACGCTCTTTCTTCATTCGTTCTGCCACCTGCTCCTGAGTGAGGGCACATTCATCCATCAACATTTTATAGCTGAGAGCTATTTCAATTGCATTAAGATTTTCGCGCTGCAAATTTTCCAGCAATGCCAATTCCAGCATCTCCTGATCATCTGAAGCTGTGCGGACATATGCAGGAATATCTTTTAAACCCGCCATTTTACTGGCTCTCCATCTACGCTCGCCGGATATTAACTGGTACTTGCTTGCACTCAGTTTAATAACAGTAATGGGCTGGATAATATCATGCAATGCAATACTTTCAGACAATTCCTTCAATGCATTTTCATCAAAATCCCTTCTTGGTTGCTTAGGATTTACCACTATCAAATCTACCGGTATACGCACAATGGTACCTACAGCAGCACCTGAGTTTTGTGATGATGCAGGAGCTGATTGCACAGGGGCCTTCATTTCCTCATCAATAGTATTAAGCAAGGCTCTGATACCTTTGCCCAAGGCTTGTTTTTTAGAATTATTAGTTGCTGCCATCCTCTTTCGGTTCTAATATTTTGTCTTCGTTCTTGATTTTTGTCAGGTCGTTTTTTTGCAGAATCTCTTTGGCAAGATTTAAATAATTGGTTGCGCCGGTACTGTCTGCATCATACATCAATGCCGGTTTGCCAAAACTCGGTGCTTCACCCAGCTTTGTATTGCGATGAATAATCGTATTGAAAACCAAAGAGTCAAAATGATTTTTGATTTCTTCTACCACCTGATTGCTCAATCGTAAACGGCCATCATACATGGTCATTAAAATGCCTTCTATAGCTAATGCTGTATTCAATCTGGTTTGTACAATTTTAATGGTATTGAGCAATTTACCCAATCCTTCAAGGGCAAAGTATTCGCATTGTACCGGTATCAAAACAGAATCTGCCGCTGACAGTGCATTTACCGTTATCAAACCCAGTGATGGTGAGCAATCAATGATAACAAAATCAAATTTTGTGCTCATTTCATCTATTGATTTGCGCAAAATGTGCTCTCTGTTTGGTTGATTAATCAACTCAATTTCAGCGCCTACAAGATCCAGATGAGAAGGCAATAATGACAAATTAGGTGTTTCTGTTTCCAGTATTACCTGCATCATTGGGGTATCATTAACCAGACAATCGTATAAACTGAGTTGAATATTCTTCAAATCAAATCCATTGCCTGTAGTGCTGTTGGCCTGAGGATCTGCATCAATAAGCAAAGTCTTATACTCCAAAACCGCCAGACTGGCGGCCAGATTAATTGCCGTTGTTGTTTTCCCTACCCCACCTTTTTGGTTTGCTATTGCAATAATTTTTGCCATCGTATCTATGTATTTGCCTGCGCAAAAAATTGTTCAAATTAAAATTCCAGGCTTTCGCCAATCGCTGGCAAAAGTAACTCTTTCTGCGCCATTCTGAAAAGTGATTTTGCCTGCTCAGTATCAATACTTATTGGGGGAAATGTATTATAATGTACACCCACAATCTTTTCACATTGAACCATTTGTGCAGCAACAACAGCATCTCCGGCATCCATGGTATAATTACCTCCAATGGGTAAAACAGCAAAATCTAAGCGGGCATAATGAGGAATGAGTTGCATTTCAGTACTAAGGGAGGTATCTCCTGAATAATAAAAGCTACCAGCATCGGTAGCTATAACAAAACCGCCCGGATTACCACCATAACTGCCATCAGGCATACTGCTGCTGTGTGCAGCCGGCACAAAGGACACTCGTCCAAAGTCAAAACTATAGGACCCGAAATTCATTTCATGGGTATTTTGTACCCCTTTTGCCCTCAGCCATGATACAACTTCTACCCCACCGATAACCATAGCACCTGTGCGCTGAGCAATAGCAGCCACATCGGCAATATGATCGCCATGACCATGAGACACTAAAATATAATCGGCCTGCAAAGAGTTAATATCAATGTGTGCCGCCAAAGCATTGGGGCTGATAAATGGGTCAAACAAAAGTATTTTGCCCGAAAGCTCTACAGAAAAGGACGCATGTCCATAATAAGTCAATTTCATAAAAATAATAGCTATCTCTTTTTCTTTTTATTGTAAGGATACCGGCCATAAAAATCCTGCAAGGCATGACTGTAGCGTTTGGCACAGGCTCGGTAATAAGTATTTGTTCTTAAATTGGTGTATTTATAAAAAACATTCAGTTTTTTGGATTTAAAATTTTTGTAGGTTGCCGGCCCTGGTGTACGGGGCAGAGGGAAAGGTAATAAATCACCCTTATAATCCAATGCAACCAACATTTTTTTTGATACATGAGCATCAAAAGGAGTGCTCTCGTCGGGCACCAAAATGCCAAAATATAGTAGAAATACTGTGGTGTCGCCATCCTCTATCACGGCATCTTCCACCCTCTTGCCCTTGTCATCCAACAAAAAATCCCTGATTTGCCCATTTTGAATGGCAACAATATTGGAATCATAAAAATAATACACAGGGCAATACTTGAAATTATCCTCAAAATCCATAATCAATTTCTGATTGAATTTTTTCAGAGCTTCCATCAATTCAGGTTTTGTCAACGAATCCTGCGTTCGGTCCAGCCTTTTGTATGCTGTAAACAACTCAACCAATACTGCCTTTGGGGGCTTTTCATCAGCGTTTGCTTTTTTCCGACGCAACATCTGTGCCGAACTAAAATCGGGAAAACAAAGACAAATCAACAAGAATACCGGTATAACAATTCTGGTCATAACTTAGGTTTTTGCTATTTACCAAAGTTAAATGCAAAGTCTGTTCTAAAGTCCCGGATTTTGGTGAGATACAACAAAACAAAAGCAAAAGACACAAAATTACCTCTTCCTTTATTGCTATTTAACCTTTGTAATCTTCATTGTATTGGTTGGCAAATGCTCGGCAACAGGTGTACTACAAGTGTTCACCACTACATCTCCCTCTTTAATCAGGCCACGAGCCTTTAAAAACTCTATCTGATCACCAATAATCTTATCAATACTCTCTTCTACTTCAAAATAGAAGGCTTGTACACCCCAGCTCAGGCTCAGTTGATTGACCAATGACTGGGTTTTGGTGAATACAAAAAGTGGTGAACGTGGTCGGTAACTGGACAACATAAAACCGGTATAACCAGATTGAGTCATGCCTATCAGTGCATTGGCCTTTACATCACGAGCCATTTCGCAGGCATTGTAGCAAAGTGCATCGCTAATAAAAGAAGGCGAATGTGGCTGTGGAACCAGATTGCGGTTATATACCGTTTCTTCCTTTTCCACTTCATTTATGATATTCACCATGGTGCGTATCACCAGCTCAGGATATCGCCCCATAGCCGTTTCTCCGCTCAGCATTACAGCATCGGCACCTTCTATCACTGCATTGGCCACATCGGTGATTTCACTTCTGTTGGGTCGTGTACGGTCTATCATACTCTCCATCATCTGTGTAGCAATAATCACAGGTTTGGCACGGTGAATACATTTACGGATGATGTTCTTTTGAATCATCGGGATTTTTTCGAGCGGAAGTTCAACGCCCAAATCGCCACGCGCCACCATTACAGCATCAGATGCCAAAATGATTTCACGAAGATTTTCCAGCGCTTCAGGTTTCTCTATTTTAGCAATAATTTTAGCATCATGCCCTTTAGCTTTCAATATGGTGCGCAATTCATTAATATCATTGGCTGTACGGACAAAAGAAAGTGCCAGCCAATCAATGCTGTTGCGTACTATAAAATCAATATCAGCAAGATCCTTTTCTGTCAATGAGGGCAATGAGATTTTTGTATCAGGAAGATTAATTCCTTTCTTCGAAGTCAGATCTCCTGGTGTTGTCACCTCCACTTTTACCCTTGTATCCTCCCCTATCTCCAATACCACCACTTCTATTTTACCATCATCAATCATAATGGTTTCCCCCACTTTCACATCGGTATGAAAATTGGGATAAGACAAATAAACACCGTCCAGATTGCCCAGACGCTTCTCGTTGGTAAAATAAAAGACATCACCTCTGCGCAATTCAAGTACATCATTTTCTATCTCACCCACACGCAATTTAGGTCCTTGCAAATCGGCAAGAATGGCTATGTTAAAAGGGAAAGCAGCATTGATCTTATTGATATGCTGAATGACCTCATAATGCTGCTCATGGGTACCATGGCTAAAGTTAAGTCGAAACACATTGACACCTTCCTGCACCAAAGCCAACAATTTCTCATAGGTATTACAGGCTGGCCCAACGGTGGCCACAATCTTCGTTTTGTGCAACATAGTTTTTGTTTTATTCGGGATTAAATAGCAGCGACAATGCTGCTTGGCTTCACTTCGATAGGGAAATTACAGGAATTGGCAATAAAGCACTTCTTATGTGCTTCAGCATGCAATTCATTGGCTTTGGCCAACATCCATTCTTCGGCAACACCCACTACAGGGTTCAAAACCACCGAAGCAAAATGGCCGGGGGCATCCGGCGAAACAACCATCATACCCTCGGCCTTATCTGTATAGCTATGCACCACCACGTCGTTATCGGCACAGATGTGCAAAAACCACAGCATATGGCAGGTAGCCAGAGATGAAACAAAAAAATCTTCCGGATTATATTTACCGGCATCACCTCGAAATGGGGTATCTGAAGAGCACTCCAGCAGAGGCTTTCCCTCTACCTGTACATTGTGACTACGCTCATACACTTCATAATTTTCGGTACCTAAGCCCATATTACCTGTCCACTCAACTGCTACGGTGTAATGATGATTTTTGTTGATCATTAGGATATGTTTTGTATCCAACAAAAGTAAACTTCTTATTGAAAGAAGCCAGTAGCATCTATTATTTTAACGTTAAGTAGCATAAAGAGAATCTTTTAGATTATATTTTCATTCCCAAACCTATTCTTGCTGCCCAATATTTTGGTGCCAAATCAAATTTCAAAACACTGCTGTTATTTTGTTCGGCAGAAAAACTGGGGTTGTTGATCTTCTGGATTTCTGTACTCATATTGATGATTAAAAGAGGAATATTAAAATCAAGAAAGAATTTTGAAGACAAATAATAGTTGATCCGTGGTATCAGAAAAGTTTTAACACCAAACTCAGTATGTGACTGCATCAATAGGGCCGTATTATTGGGCATGTAAGCATCCTTTGTATAAAAACCATATACACCAATACCCATAGAAGGAACCAATCTGTGATTTTTAAGTTTACAAAAATTAATCACATATTCATATCGCAAGCCTATATCTGTACTGCTGGCTACCGCGGAATCTACTAAAAGCGTCATTGAAATAGAATCCCGAATATCAAAAGTCTTATTCTCTCGGTTCATCCTGAAATTACTGAGCTCTATTTCATGAAAATTCCTTTTGGCATTACTCCACTGATACGCCACAGAAGGATGCAAGACTTGAAGGCTTTTTTGTTGAATATAAATATTGGTGGATAGCGACTGATACTGAGTGTTACTGCTTTCCTGATACCTGACTGTGTTGTAAATCTTGAGTCCTTGCTTATAATTCAGGTAAGTATTCTGGGCAATAGCAGAATGTATGAACAGCACTGAAAACAAAGCAAGAAAATGTAGGGTTTTCATAAGATAAATATTGAGTTGAGTAACAAACGAGGACAAGAAAAAAATATTGCCTGCAAAAAAAAGGCCCTCCATCACGTAAAGCATTTTCAATTATTTCATATCTTATCTTCACAGTAAATCTATAAACTAGTTTTGATGAATACCGAAAAAAAGAAAAAGTATTGGGACTATATTATTCTTTGTGCAAGAGTTCTTCTTGCATTGACCTTTATAAACTATGGATGGGCAAAACTATCCGGCAATCAATTTGGTGTATCAGCTTCGGAAATGAATATGACCATCAAAGAGATTGGCTTGTTCAAGCTTTCCTGGTATTTATTCGAACAGCAACCCTTCAAAAGTTTCATTGGCATTTCGCAAATTATTGCAGGTCTATTATTACTATACAATAGAACACTTATTCTTGGAGCCTTGATGTTTATTCCCATATTGGCCAATATCCTTGTGATTGATATGACTTATATAAAAATGCCGGCATTCTATTGGCGCTTATCATACTATATACTGCTCGACATCCTTATTCTCTGGCACTATAAAGACAGAATGTTTGCAGCATTCAAATCAATCGTTGCAGGCATAAATACCAAATACAAATTTAGCTGGAAAGCATATGCACTCATTCCTGTAATAGTAATACTGCTGGAGTGTCTGCCCATTTTTATCAAACTTATTTGGGGGATAATCTTTCATACAAAACAAACGATTGAACAATTTAAATCTCTGGAGAGTGTTTGGCAAAATTTTTTAAACTGGCTTAACAGCTAACAAAAAAAATGCCCTCCAACACGGAGGGCATTTTCAATTATTCACGATTCATTCAAAAACTAATCAATCAAGTCTACACTGCGTTCTACAAATGCTGTCAAATCAGCACCAGTCAGCATTCCCTGCGATAATAATGCCAAGTCAAATGCCTGACGCGCCAAACGTTTTTGAGTGGCTTCATCTTCAGTAGCCAACAATTTCTTGATGAGTTTATGATTACCATTTACCGACACTTTATAATTGTCGGGCAGATTACCATAAAAGCCCATCATTCCGCCGCCGCCCATTTTGGCCATGTCTTTCATCCTGCGCATAAACTCATCCATCGTTACCGTTACAGGCAATTCATCAGGGCTCAATCCGGTTACTTCCACATTCATCGTCGTCTTGTCAATAGCTTTGTCAAAGACTTCTTTCACTGTCTTACTCTCGTCTTCGCTCAGCACACTTTCAATCTTAATATCTTTCTCAATGAGCTTATCCAACACGTCAGAGTCAATTCTTTTCAAAGAAGTCTTCTCCAGTTTCTGCTCCAGCTGCGAGATAAAATGATTGTCCAGCGGGCCATTCATCAACAATACATCATAGCTTCTCTTTTCTGCATTGGCGATAAAAGTATGTTGCTTACCGGCGTCATTGGTGTACAGATACACCACATTACCTTCTTTATTGGTCTGCTCTGCTTTTACTTTTTCGGCATATTCAGGTAAAGTGAAATAAGCTTTGTTTACGTTCGCCAGCAACACAAAATCCTTGGCACGATCGTAGAATTTTTCATCACTCACCATTCCGTATTTGATAAACAAACCGATATCCTGCCACTTTTCTTCAAAAGCCTTACGGTCTTCTTTGAACAGCTCCGACAATTTATCGGCTACTTTACGGGTAATGTAAGAATTGATTTTTTTCACATTACCATCGGCCTGCAGGAAGCTGCGCGACACATTCAGCGGTATATCCGGACTATCAATCACACCATGCATCAACATCAAAAACTCCGGTACAATGTCTTTTACCTCGTCGGTAATAAACACCTGGCGGCTGAATAATTTGATTTTATTGCGTTGCAATTCCAGCTCGTTTTTCACTTTAGGGAAATACAAAACACCGGTCAGATTGAAGGGATAATCCACATTCAAATGAATCCAGAACAAGGGCTCTTCGGAGTAAGGATAAAGCTCCTGATAGAAATTCAGGTAATCCTCATCAGTCAATTCTGATGGCGCTTTGGTCCAGATAGGAGCAGTATTGTTGATGATATTCTCTACTTCTATTTCTTTGTATTTTGCTTTTCCTTCTTCGTCTTCGCCATCAGGAATGCTTTCGGTACGCATACCAAATTGTATGGGCACAGGCAAAAACTGACCATATTTTTTCAGGATTTCTTTTAGTTTTTGTTCATCCAGAAACTCAGCGCTCTCTTCGTTGATGTGCAGGACAATATCCGAACCGCGTGTAGTACGGTCGCCTTCTGCAATCTCAAAAGAAGTGCTGCCATCGCATATCCAGCGGGCAGGCTGTGTGCCTTCCTGATACGAAAGGGTGTTGATTTCTACCTTATCGGCCACCATAAAAGCGGAGTAAAAACCCAAACCAAATTTGCCGATAATCTCGTTGGCTTCTTTGGCTTCTTTGAATTTTTCCATAAACTCAGTTGCACCCGAGAAGGCCACCTGATTGATGTATTTCTTGATTTCTTCGGCCGTCATACCAATACCCATATCACTGATGGTAATGGTTTTGGCTTCTTTATCCAGAGACACCGACACTTTGATATCGCCCAGTTCGCCTTTGTATTCGCCCAGCGAAGCCAATCTTTTGATTTTTTGGCTGGCATCTACGGCATTGGATACCAACTCGCGCAAGAAAATTTCGTTGTCCGAGTACAGGAATTTTTTGATAATCGGGAAGATGTTTTCCGTATGGATGGAAATCGTACCTTTTTCTTGAATCATAATATGTTGAGTTTTTTATTTGCTTTATAGGCAGTTTCAATGATTGTACCAGAGCCCGGTTTTGGGACAAATTGACAGCGAAATGGATTTCGGATGGGTAATTATTGAATGAGGATTGACAGAAATTCACACTTTGCGTTTGTAAAAAACATTTTGGGCGTGCCCCCGAAGTTTCACTCGGGGTCGGGCTTTCGGCTCTACTTCGTGCCGCCTCTATCCCTCACGCAGGCCTCTTCAAAAGAACTTTGTCCATATTTGTCTACAGAAGCAACAAACAAGCCTTATTTTGCATCAAATACACCCGGCTATGCGTCCATTCAAACTGTTGTTTTTAGTCCTTGCACTGTTACCCAAACTCTTATACGCT
Organism: Bacteroidota bacterium; assembly: GCA_040387755.1. Taxonomy (GTDB): domain Bacteria; phylum Bacteroidota; class Bacteroidia; order Chitinophagales; family Chitinophagaceae; genus Rurimicrobium. The sequence goes on from JAZKDB010000002.1 coordinate 612,979, forward strand.
CAGAAAGGCCTGCAGACCGACCTGTCCCTCGCCTATCTGGTGCAGATGCCCAAAATAGCCTCAACGCATCCGCCCATGCTGATACTGATGCATGGCTATGGCAGCAACGAGGCCGACCTCTTTGACCTCAAAGACCAGTTGCCCCAAAACTTCATTGTAGTATCCCTGCGGGCGCCCATGCCTATGGGTAATAATGCCTACCAATGGTTTGCGATAGACCTGAGCAATGGCCAGACCAAGGGCAACCGGGCCGATATAGAACAATCTGTAGCCAAAATACAGGCCATGATTCCTGCGCTGATTAAGAAATACCATGCCGACCCCAAAAGTGTTTATCTCTCGGGCTTTAGCCAGGGAGGCATGATGAGCTACGAAGTGGGATTGCGCTCGCCCGAAATGCTGAAAGGCATTGCGCCGCTGAGTGGCAAAATCTACGAAGAACTGAAAGCAAAAATTAAAGTAACAGCAGCCCTCAAAAAGCTGAACATCTTCATCGGCCATGGCGATGCCGACCAAAGAGTAACCTACCGCTTTGCTAGCGAAGCCAATACTTATTTGCAGGGACTAGGACTCCAGCCCGCATTGCATACCTACCGCGGCGTGCAGCACTCCATCAGCCAGCAGGAAATAACCGATTTGGCGAAATGGCTGGGAGGGAGGTAGGTTGAATCTTTTAACTGAAAATTTGATCACGGACATTAAATTTCAAAAACCGTAATTACACCAAAAGCCATTCATCGTCAGCATCAGGATTTTCAGAATAAAACCACAACACGTCATTGTCGAAGATGCCGATTATTTCGGCGCGCGGAGGAGGTACGACGATAAAGCAATCTATACTTTAACAATAGCAAAAACATGTAATAGACTGCTTCCCCGCAATAAGCGGGATGTCCCACCTGCGTCGCAGTGACGTAAGCGTGGGGATTTGTGTTCCGGTTGAATTTGCCGCGTGTATAGATTCCTCCTTCGTCAGAATGACAGCGATGTGGTGTGTCTGCTCTAAAAGCCAACTGATGACCAATCGGAGCCCCGTCCAAAACACAGCGATAAGAATGCTGCGATTGCCATTTTTTGAGTGCAGCAGAGCGGAACATCAAAAAATAACGCCTGTGGCGAGCTTCAGCATTCTGGTGCTTTAGCAATCGCCTTGTTTTGGACTTGGCTTTTTGCTCCACTTTTGTGCCAAGACAAAAGTGGAAAGAAGAATTACAGGATAAAACCCACCCCTAGCCCCTCCAATGGAGGGGAATGTTTATTTACGGATGAGTTTGTAGCATGTATAGATTCCTCCTTCGTCGGAATGACAGCGATGTGGTGTGCCCGTGCAAAAAGTGGATAGATAATCAATCGGAGCCCCGTCCAAAACACAGCGATAAGAATGCTGCGATTGCCATTTTTTGAGTGCAGCAGAGCGGAACATCAAAAAATAACGCCTGTGGCGAGCTTCAGCATTCTGGTGCTTTAGCAATCGCCTTGTTTTGGACTCGCCTTTTTGGTTACTTTTTGGCGAAGCAAAAAGTGACATAGAAATAACCAACAAGCATATCCCTAGTCTGCCAACGCGCATCCCTCCAATTCCCCAAATTGTCACCACACCAAAATCCATTCATCGTCAGCTTCAGCATCTTCATTCAATTAAAACCTTCCTCCGAGAAGGTTTTTTTAATGCCCCTACCCTTCAATGGCCCCAAAAACCTATCCGGCTTAGGTCAAATACAGTAGCTGCTTAGGTCAAATAGCCAAGCAGGATACGTAAACAACCTAAGCAGGTTAGGTCAATACCCTAAGCTGGTTAGGTCAATACCCTAAGTAGGTTAGGTAAACAACCTAAGCAGGTTAGGTCAATACCCTAAGTAGGTTAGGTAAACAACCTAAGCAGGTTAGGTCAATACCCTAAGCAGGTTAGGTCAATACCCTAAGCAGGTTAGATCAACAAGCTAAGCTGGATAGGTAAATACGCTAAGCAGCTTAGGTCAACAAGCTAAGTAGGTTAGGTCAATAGGCCAAGCAGCTTAGGTCAATACCCTAAGCAGCTTAGGTCAACAACCTAAGCTGGATAGGAAAACAAGCTAAGCAGGAACCCTATATAACCCATCCGAACAGATGTTTTTTGGCCAGATAAATGAATGCTGTACATTTATAAGACAAATAATCATCATCAGTTGTGAAGAAGTTATCTGGCTTTCTGCTTTGCCTTTTTACCCTTATCAATACCTATGGCCAAAGCGCTGAATCAGGTCAGGACAAAAACTACCTGAATTATTACCAGGCGGTAGCCCGCGCCGAAGAAGCAATTGTAAACGGACGATACGATTCTGCCCTCACATGGTACAGGCATACCTTTAACCAATATCCTTACAATAACCCTATAGACTGCTATGTGGCTGCACAGGTAGCTGCTTACACAGGTGATACTGCCCATTCAGAACAATTTTTGCGCAAAGGAATACAGTTTGGTTTGCCTGTTTACACCATTCTTAATAATCCGCATCTCGCTACAGTATTGAGCAGGATAGACCGGTCTGCGATAGACTCCTGCCTGGCCTGTTATCAAAAAAGCATTCAGCCAAAAGCAAGAGCCTCCGTTATTTCTTTGATTAAATACGACCAGTTGTTGGTACATACTGCCTCTATCTACGAGCAAGGAGGCTACCGGAAACTCAAACAGGAATACAGGCCGATATGGGATAGCCTGTGCAGGGCAATCATGCAGCTGACAAAAGAGTATGGGTTTCCCTCCCAAAAAATTGCAGGAACACAAAACGGTGAGGATTCCTGCTTTGTAACAAGCCCTCATGCTACTTTTCCCCTCTTCATCCTCATTCATCTGGGTAATGCATGGAAAGATTTCGAAGCCATTCTTTGGGAAGAATTGAAGAAAGCGAACATTACCCCGCAGATGTATGCGGTGATTTATGAAAGTTCAAACGGGAAAGAATATAGGGATTTCTATGCCAATGGTTCTGTTTTTTATTTTGCTTCCCGCCCTTGCGGAGACAATCACTGTAAAAAATTTTTAAAGGAACGAATGGCAAAAATCAATCAGGACCGGGCAAAAATCGGGCTATGCCCCTATGAAGTGATGGATAAAAAATTTACCTCTACCAGAAACTACCATCAATGGCGCAGGAATAAAGCAGAAAAACCAGAAGCTGTTTTCGATTTCCAATGCGAGTTGAATTTTCAGGGAAAGAATTAAAAGAGCAGAAAGCCGGCCTTTGGTCCTGGGTTCCGCCCGGACGAAATTGGATTTTCAGGATGAAAACCACAACCCGTCATTGTCGAAGATGCCGATTATTTCGGCGCGCGGAGGAGGTACGACGACAAAGCAATCTATATTTTAACAATAGCAAAAACATGTAATAGACTGCTTCGTGCCTCGCAGTGACGTAAGCGTGGGGATTTGTTTTACGGTTGAGTTTGCAGCGTGTATAGATTCCTCCTTCGTCGGAATGACAGCGATGTGGTGTGCCCGTGCAAAAAGTGGATAGATAATCAATCGGAGACCCGTCCAAAACACAGCGATAAGAATGCTGCGATGGCCATTTTTTGAGTGCAGCAGAGCGGAACATCAAAAAATAACGCCTGTGGCGAGCTTCAGCATTCTGGTGCTTTAGCAATCGCCTTGTTTTGGACTCGCCTTTTTGGTTACTTTTTGGCGAAGCAAAAAGTGACAAAATAGAGATAAATACAACCTCATTATTAAACTGCCGTCTCCGAGTATAATTGTCTGTATCAGTAAAACCCACCCCTAGCCTCCCGAATGCTTTCGGGACAGGCTCTCTCCTTCGTCAAGCTCAGGATAAACTCCGGAGGGGAATGTTTAGTTACGGTTGAGTTTGCAGCGTGTATAGCTCCTTCCTTCGTCAGGAAGACAGCGATGTGGCTTGTCTGTACTAAAAGCCAACTAATCACCAATCGGAGACTAGGATTACAGCCACAACGCAGGAACAAAGACTCACGCCAACAAATAATATAAAAGACAAATACAGCTGTTAATTTTGCCATTGCCCATAAAGGAAGGCATAATGAAAACAAATACAAAATGGATCTTTCTGCTGCTCAGCCTGGTCCTGCTGGCAAGCCTTTCGGTGGCCAAAGCAGCAGGGCAAGGCATTCAGTTCGGGATAAGCACCATTACACTGCCTGACGAAATCCGGAACCCTGATAATGAATTTTCGGGTTTGTATATTTCTGCAGATAAACTCTTTCTGCTCCCCGAAAACCGCCTGGAACATCAGGAAGAAGGCAAGCTTTATGTCTTCAATCTTTCCGACCTCGATAGGCAAATAAAAGACAGCTCATTTCGTCTTCCTTTTAGCACAGTCCACATCAAACACCTGAATGTGGTGAAACAAAAAATAAAAGCAGAAGGACAAGCTTATGAAGGCCTGGAGGCCATTCTGGTCAGCGAGGATACTGTATACCTTTCGGTAGAAAGCACCACCCCTTCATCTTACTGTTATCTGCTGAAAGGGAAATTAGAGAATAGCGACTTGATCATAGATACTCAATCTATACTGCCTGTTCAAAAACCGCTTCGAAAAGATGGATCGAGAATCTATAATGCCGGATTTGAGTCTTTGGAAATAAAAGACAAAGAAATAATCCTCTTTTACGAATTCAATGGCTTTCCGGATACAAACAATGCACTTATACTTGACCCTTCATTCACCCAAAAGAAACTGCAGACAGCACCCTTATTGCAAAGCATTCCTTTTCGTTTAACAGACATCACCCGTACATCAGATCATCATTACACAGGCATTAATTATTTTTACAAAGGAGGAGGGCCCGATACCCTGTACCGCCCGGCAAAGCATGAACTGAGCCTCACAAAACTGGTGCAGGACGCATCAGGATACCATAACTATTGCCGCCTGATTGACATAGAATACAAAGAAAACACCCTCAGCTGGAAAACCTTATGGGAATTTCCGCCTGAATATGCTGCTTATAACTGGGAAGGTATTGCTACCAGTAAGAATGGCTATTTTATCATCAACGACAGATATACACCTGCCAAACCTTATCACACTACGCTTCTGTATCTGAGCAGGGGAAATTAAGTTAGTAGTAATGCTCTGCATCAGGATTTTTCAGGATTAAAACCACAACACGTCATTGCGAGGCACGAAGCAATCTAAAACGAGAAAAGCGTAGGGTAAACATTTGGTTTATCCTTTGTTGCAATTACAGACTGCTTCGTGCCTCGCAGTGACGTAAGCGTGTGGATGAGTATGCAGCCTGTATAGCTCCTTCCTTCGTCAGGATGACAGCGATGTGGCCTGCCTGCACTAAAAGCCGACTGATGACCAATCGGAGACCCGTCCAAAACACAGCGATAAGAATGCTGCGATGGCCATTTTTTGAGTGCAGCAGAGCGGAACATCAAAAAATAACGCCTGTGGCGAGCTTCAGCATTCTGGTGCTTTAGCAATCGCCTTGTTTTGGACTCGCCTTTTTGGTTACTTTTTGGCGAAGCAAAAAAGTGACATAGAAATAACCATTTAGGCGAAGTTTGGATTGATCGCTTTTTGAACTGCCTCGCAATGACGTAAGCGTGGGGATTTGGCCAGATATACCTATTCCCTTATTCTACACCACTGTTTTCACTAATTAGCTAATTATCCATTACTTTTGCGTTCTTAATTTTTACAGCGAAACAAATAAAATAGCAAGATATGTTTGATAGTTTAAGCGAGCGGCTCGAATCGGCCTTTAAACAACTAAAAGGGGAAGGCCGTGTAACGGAAATCAACGTAGCAAGTACCATCAAAGACATTCGCCGTGCCCTTATTGACGCGGATGTCAACTTCAAAATAGCCAAAGAATTTACCGATAAAGTAAAAGAAAAAGCCCTGGGCGAAAAGGTATTAACCGCCATTTCTCCGGGTCAGTTGATGATTAAAATTGTCAAAGATGAATTGACCGAACTGATGGGTGGTACTGAAGCAGATTTTGATATCAGCAACCGTCCTACCATCATCCTCATTGCAGGTTTGCAGGGTTCGGGTAAAACAACCTTCTCGGGCAAGCTGGCCAATTATCTTAAAACCAAAAAAGGCAAAAAACCATTACTGGTAGCTTGTGATATATATCGCCCTGCGGCCATTAATCAATTGCAGGTACTGGGTGAGCAAATCAAAGTACCGGTATATGCCGAACCTGAAAATAAAAGTGCTGTCAGCATTGCACAAAATGCCATTGCACAGGCCAAAACCGATGGCAACAACATCATCATCATAGATACGGCCGGCCGTCTGGCTATCGACGAGGTGATGATGCAGGAAGTAACTGATGTAAAAAATGCAGTAAACCCGCACGAGATTTTGTTTGTTGTCGATTCTATGACAGGACAGGATGCCGTAAATACTGCCAAAGCCTTCAACGACCGTCTGGACTTTACCGGTGTGGTACTGACCAAACTGGATGGTGATACCCGTGGTGGTGCGGCCCTGACCATTAAATATACAGTCAACAAACCCATCAAGTTTGTGAGCATGGGCGAAAAGCTGGACACGCTGGATTCTTTCTACCCCGAGCGTATGGCACAGCGTATCCTGGGCATGGGTGACATCACCACCCTTGTAGAGCGTGCTCAGGCTCAGTTTGACGAGGTGCAGGCCAAAAAGATTGAGAAAAAAATCCGCGCCAATAAATTTGATTTCGAAGATTTTAAAGACCAGTTGCAGCAAATCAAAAAGATGGGTAACATCAAGGATTTACTGGCCATGATACCCGGTGTAGGCAAAGCCATTAAAGATATTGACATCAGTGACGATGCTTTTAAAGGTATCGAAGCCATGATTAATTCCATGACCCCTTTCGAACGCAACAATCCGGACAGTATCGACACCAAACGCCGTACCCGTATTGCCAAAGGCTCTGGTAAAGACATTGCTGAGGTAAATGCCTTTATGAAACAGTTTGACCAGATGCGCCAGATGATGGGACAAATGAACAAGCTGAAAGGTATGGGCGGAATGGGTATGCCGGGTATGGGTGGCATGGGTATGCCAGGTGGCGGAATGGGCTTGCCTTTTGGCAAGAAATAATGTTTGATGATTAAGATTGGTTTTAATCATTCAGGCAAATTTTTCAATTATTAATTTTCAATTACACAGTGGATTATCTTTTTAGCAGCGAAAGTATTATCAGCTTATTGACGCTTACCCTTTTGGAAATCATATTGGGTATAGACAATGTCATCTTTGTCTCCATCATCATGGGGCGTATCCCGCAAGAAAACCGCAAGAAAGCGCGTCTCTACTGGATGATTTTCGGCATTGGCACAAGGGTGCTTTTGCTGATGATGCTGGGCTGGTTGTTACAGCAAAAAGGCAAACCATTATTCACCATATTTGGTAACGGTATAGACCTGGCCAGCCTGGTAATGATAGGCGGTGGATTATTCCTGCTCTTCAAAACAGTGATGGAAATCCACCACAAACTGGAAGGCGACGAAGAAGCTCTGGAGGCAGATGTAAAGAAAAAAGCCGGTGGCTTTGCCAAGGCCATGACTCAGATAGTACTGGTAGATATGGTCTTTTCTTTTGACAGTGTGGTTACGGCTTCGGGTATTGCACAACATCTGGAGATTATGATTACAGCCGTGGTTATTGCCATGATTGTCATGTTCTTTTTCAGCGATAATATTGCCACCTTCATCCACAAGCATCCTACACTCAAAATGCTGGCCTTATCCTTTTTGGTAATGGTAGGAATGGTATTGGTGGTAGAAGGCTGGGCACCGGTTAAAGCACATGAAATGCACCTGAAAAACTATGTATATTTTGCTATGGCATTCTCCTTCAGCGTAGAATTAATCAACATGAAAATGCGTAAAAAAAGCCCCAAAACGGTAGAATTGCAGGAGCCCGACCCTGAGGATGTACCGGAAGACATAGCCTAAAAAATATTATAAAAAAGGAGCGACTGAGTCGCTCCTTTTTTTATACCTGGATACCAGACAATTAGAAAAGCAATGAATATATTTTTTTGCGCGTATTAAACTTATGTACATTGTGAAGAGTCAACCTTGGGACAAAAACATTTTAACATTTCACTAAAATAAGCAAAAATGAAAAAACTATTCTTACGCTTAACACTTGCAGGTCTTTTCTGCTCAATAGGATTCAGCTCCTGCAAAAAAGACGGAAATGACCCACAGCCCGAAATTGTTACCGATACAGAAGCCACGGTGCAGTCGGATGATGAATCTGCTTTCACCACTCATTTTGATGCCATTGGCAATGATATGAATACCAGTATCGAAGCAGGTGGCAGCTTAATTACAGGAAAAATCACCGCTACCCTATGCGATGCTACTGTCAAATACGACTCTACAGCTACCGACCGCAGAATCACTATTACCTACGACAGCAGCGCTACCTGCCATCCCAAATTTATCCGCTCGGGTAAAGTCATCATGACCATACCGCTTAGTGTAAGATGGAAAGATGTGGGCGCGGTAATCACCACTACTTTTGATAATGTAAAAATCACTAGGCTGAAAGATGGCAAATACTGGATATTTAACGGCAACCACACTGTAAAAAATGTAAGTGGCGGACTGTTGAGAGACTTGTCTTCGGCAGGCAGCATCAAGCACGAAATAGGCAGCAGCGGCATGAACATCACTTTTGATGACGGAACAGTGCGCTCGTGGAAAGTAGCCAAAGAAAGAACATTCACCTATAGCGGAGGCGTAGTCATCAGCACCATCGGTACACACTCAGATGGCAGCAGAAGCGATATTGCCGAATGGGGCATCAACCGAAAAGGGCGTTCGTTTACCAGAGCCATTACCAGCCCTATGATTATCCGTCAGGATTGTGATTTCAGATTGGTAAGCGGTGCTACATTACATACCAATCCGGCCTGGACTGCTACAGTTACTTTTGGCTTGGATGCCAGTGGTGTTGCCACCAGCTGCCCTGCTGCAGGCGCTACTTACTATTACAAAATAGTGTGGACCAAAGCCAGTGGCGGAACTTCTAAAACAATTATAGCTCCTTACTAAAAGACAAAAGGATATTAAACAAATAATCCGGACCGAATCAGGTGTATTTTGATTCAGTCCGGATTTTGTGTGTTTACAGACAGCGATTCGCCATACTTATCCTGCAGTATTGATATGTGCTCCTCAATAGAGTCAATAAACTTATGAATAAAATCATGTACAATCTTATCGGAGCTAATGACTACCTGATTATCAAAAATGACCAGCTTTACAATCCCATATGTAGCAAGGATGGTTCTCAGCAAATCGCTTGACGAAGATGTGTTGTCCTGCTCCAAATCACGTATCCTCTCGGCAAATATTATCAGCGTGCGGATATCTGCTTTGATACACTCATTTACTTCTGATGGAAGGGTATGCTCCATAAAACGCTCTATAATCTATTTTAAAACAGCTAATACACATAAAATTTTATCACATTATAAAATGTCAATATTTTCCATGTACCTTTAAAGCCGATATCGTTACAATATTGTTAATACAGAAAGCAATTATTTTGCAAAAATCTGTCTGTAGTTATAAGCCAGAAGGCTTATTCGTTTTTAGACATTAAAGACAAAACGTTTTGTAAATTTTTGTAAACCAAGTTAAAATGACGTCTTATCTCTTCAGACTGGCCGCCTATATCTGTAGAAGAAATACACCTTCTGACATAAGTTTCACTGACATTAAACCTTGTTGCAGATGATTTTACAGCCTGAGCCCTCAAGGCATCGTAAACTTTTATCTTATTTTTACCCATGGTATTGTTTGTTTCGTAGTTGTAAACCTCAAAAATAAACGACAAAAAGAGACATTTACTGATTTTAGTCAGATATTTCATTTGTACAATTTTAAATTAATGAATAACAGTCAGTTAAAAGATTTTATAACTTACCTAATTGAAATAAAAAAGGTAGATTCTGTAAAAGATTTTGCCAAAAAAAGCGACATTAACAGACAATATCTTTATAAATTGCAGGCTGATTCAAAAAACATCAGCATAAAAATCAAAGCCAAGATAAGAGCTGCTTTCAAAGAAGACCTGAACCACTTTAATGCTCTATTACCTTCAAACAAATCAATAAAAGAAGATATTCTGTCCGAACCTTCTGAAACCTACCGGCAATGTAAAAACTGCGCCACCAAAGACCTTATTATCGAACAACTGCAAACAACCATTAAGGCACTGGAAGAAACACTGGACCTTTACCGAAAATCGGGACAGACTGAGAAGCCGCTAAAAAAGAAGAAATAACAAAAGGAATAACCTTATTCTACAACATAAAAAGAGCGATAATGAACTGTTCATTATCGCTCTTTTGTATAAATAATATAGCCCAATTCTAGCCTTTCATTTTCACCATAGTCAAAATCGTAGCAATGCCCACCAGTGGCTCGTCTGTTTCGTCAAAGATTTCTACCAGCCATTTTACGATACCCTTCGGAATATCATTTTCATCTCTGGTTTCCTGCTGGATTTTTTCTTTGCAGGAGAAACGAACATACACACTTGTACCGGGATAAACAGGCTTGGTAAAGCGCAATTCGTCGATACCGTAATTGAGCAACACAGGATTGATGTTATAACTATCTACAAAAAGCCCTGCAGCCACACTCATGATAAAATATCCATGTGCCACCTGATGCGTAAACATCGTGCCTTCGAAGTTGGTATCCTTCATATGCGCATAGAAATGGTCGCCACTGAGGTCGGCAAATTTGTCGATATCCTCGCTGGTGATCACACGTTTTTCGGTAACAATCTGGTCGCCGATTTTCAGGTCTTCAAACATCTTTTGGAACGGATGAACGCCATCTACATTGCCTTTTGCTCCCTGCTGGTATTGTTGTGAAATAGCAGTAATCATGCTCGGAGAACCTTGAATCGCCACACGCTGCATATAATGTTTTACCCCACGCAAGCCACCCATTTCTTCGCCGCCACCTGCACGACCAGGACCACCATGTACCAATAAAGGCAATGGAGAACCGTGACCGGTACTTTCTTTGGCACACTCATTATTCAGCACCAACACACGACCATGATACATACCTGCACCCACTACATAATCAGTAGCGATTTTAGGATCGGCAGTGATGATAGAACTGCACAATGAACCTTTACCTAATTTGGAAAGAGCAATGGCTTCGTCCATATTTTTATAAGGCATCAAAGTAGATACCGGCCCGAAAGCCTCTACTTCATGCGTAGCAGTAGCCGTAAAAGGATTTTCGTTGCGCAGCAACAAAGGACTCATAAAAGAACCTTTGTTGAAATCGGCATCAATCAAATCGATGCTGTCCATAGAACCATAAATGAGCTGCGAAGCAGCCAATAATTTTTGCACCTGTTCTTTTACTTCCTGCAATTGTGTTTTGCCTGCAAGCGAACCCATTCTTACTTTATCATTGAGCGGATTACCGATGGTGGTTTGTGCCAAAGCCTTGCTGATGGCTTCCTGCATCGCTTCCATCTTGTTTTCGGGCACAAAGATGCGGCGTACAGCCGTACATTTCTGACCACATTTGGTGGTCATTTCCTTACGCACTTCTTTCACAAAAATGTCCCACTCAGGCATATCGGGTGTAACATCTTCGCCCAGTACCATACAGTTCAGCGAATCGGCTTCCATATTAAAAGGCACTGATTCTTCTAAAATTCTTTTGCTTGATTTCAGCATCAATCCTGTACTGGCCGAACCGGTAAAGGTCACCACATCCTGAGACATCACATTGTCCAACAAATCACCTGCAGAACCGCACAACAATTGCAAAGCACCTGCGGGCAAAATACCCGAAGCAATAATCTCGCGCACCACAGCCTCGGTAAGGAAAGAAGTAACCGTTGCGGGTTTCACCACGGCAGGCATACCCGCCAAAAGGTTCACCGCGATCTTCTCCAGCATGCCCCAAACCGGGAAGTTGAAGGCATTGATATGCACCGCAACACCCTCTTTAGGCAAGAGCAAATGGTGGCCCATAAAACTTCCTTTTTTGCTGAGGATATGCGATTCACCATCGAGGCAAAATGAAGTATCAGGAAACTTGCGACGCAAAGAAGCATTGGCAAAAAGGTTACCGATACCGCCTTCGATATCTACCCAACTATCGGCTTTGGTAGCCCCAGTCTGGTAGCTGATGGCGTAGAATTTATCTAAATGTTTTTGCAGGTGCAGCGCCAATGCTTTGAGCATCAGTCCGCGCTCCTGAAAAGTCATTTTGCGCAAGGCAGGATTACCTACTGTGCGGGCATAATGCAGAATATCAGCATTGTTGAGCCCTTTGGTAGAAGCAAAAGCCAAAGTATCGCCATTAACGGCATTGTAAAGCGCCTGACCTTCGCCATCGCCTGTAACCCAGTTGCCGAGAACGTAATTTTCTAATTTATGTGCCATATAAAAATGGAAGTTTTTTTTGTGTGTAGAACGAGCGCAAATGTACAAAGGAAAGAGGCATTTGATGTATATTCTACAGCGAAACATAAATTGATAGCTTGCCAAGCTATTGAGGATAGTTTTTGAACCTTTTGAAACTATTTTAAAAATCGTGGAAATTTCCTCTTATGGGAATTAGGTATTTTTGTATGTTGTGATAAAATGTGAAAAGTTTTTCGGTAATATAAAATAGGAGCTACTTTTAGCATTACATGAAAATACTTTTAAATTTTTTTTTTTTGAAATAACACATAAATATGGTAGAAATAGCTAACGAGTTAAAAGAAGCGATACAAAATGACAAATTAATTCTTTTCGTTGGATCGGGATTGTCAAAAAAATTTGGATTCCCAGATTGGAGCAACTTAGTCATTAATATTCTAAAAAAGATTGGCGGAAGTAAAACTAAGTTTATACCAATTATTGAAGAAAAAGAAATGTCAGCCTTAGAAGTCTTGGGTAAATTAGAACAAGATCATAAAACTGAAGTCATAAGGGTTGTCGAGGAAACTTTTTCTAGCTTTCCTAGTGAAACAAATTTAGACTTTCATAGAAAACTTCTTAATTTAAGTTCCAAAATCATAACGACTAACTATGATATGGCTTTTGAGAAATCAACAGATGATTTGTACACAGTATCCAATTTTGATGCTTATAAAATAGCTCAGTTAAAAGATAAAAACAAATTCCTATTTAAAATACATGGATGCATTTCATCGCCATCAAATTGCACTCTTTTTCCCTCACAATATGAAGTCTTATATAGTAATAATGAAAAAGCTACGATTTTTAAGTTAAAGAGTTTTTTAGAAGAAAATACATTGCTGTTTTTAGGATATAGTATGAATGACCCAGAAATTACGAATATTCTTAACAATATAAATGTAATGTTCGAGGATCACAGTCCCAAGCATTTTATCATATCTACGGATATTTTCAATTCGAATAAATTTATTAAAAACTTTCCATATCCTCATTTGGAAAGCTACGATAGATTAGAAGAAATCATAGATTATTTAATTGAATTCAAGAAAAAAGATGCACAAATTTCTGATTTAAAAATCAAAAGAGACAACCTAGGTTCATTTGATTTTGCAAAAGCAATTGAAGTCTTTAACCAAGAAGATCGCAATTTAAGCTATAGTTCTACAAAAGAAGACATTGCCCGAGTTAAACAAATAAAGGCTCAAATAATTAAAGATATTTTTTCCCAATCCGATGAAAAAATTGAATTCATTTCTTCGAAAAATACTTTAATGCTATCCTCTTTATACTTTGATAGTATATACACATCACCAAAACTTAATGAGGGATTAATCTCAGAAATTCAAAAAGTAAGACATGATGATGAAAAATTTCAATGGTATGACCGTAGTATTATTGTTAGTGGATTAACTTTAAGTCTAATACATCATGAGTTTGATATACAAAAAGCAAATCTTTTGTTAGATTTTGTTACAAATTTTGAAGAAGGTGTATGGGAAAAGGCATTAACAGGTATCATTTTATCAATTATTCTTCAAAAAAATAGGAGATGGAAAAAGAGTCCTTTATTTTTAAAAAGATTAGAATCTCTTCAATCAAATGAAAAAATTCAAACAGGAATTATTTGTATTGATTTTATTTTAAAAAACGAACTCTATAAAGAATGTCTTTTTGATCCATCGATTTATAATATAGACTTGTTTAGTAATCCTATGAATTGCTTTGTGCCATTTTTTGAAAACAATGAAATTTTTAAGGATGCATTAGTTAATTCTAAAAGTGATTTTGATATAGAGTATTTCAAAAACTATATTACTATTTTACCCCTAATAGACTGCTATAAATATGCATTATGTACTTTGTTAAGTAAGAATAATATTAAAACCAGAAAATTGGAGGGAAAAGACAAAGAAAGATTTATTGAAAAAAACTCCATATCATCAGTGCTTAATCCATACCAAAATATTTTAGGCACTTTGTATAATTTTTTTACTTATTACCCAAATGAATTAGTTTATAATGTTTTTAAAAAGCAATTGCTATTAACAAGAACTGATTTGCGAACAATAGTTCTTGACAAGACAAATCAGCTTTTGTTAGAGGCTAATACTTTATATTCGGAAGATAGATATAAAGAAGCGATAGTTAAATATGATGACCTACTTAGAATTGATAATACTAACGAAGAAGCACTAATTCAGAAAGCTAATTGTTATTATGATTTGAGAAATTATAAAGAAAGCTTAAATCTGTATTTGAAGATAAAAACTCAGAAAACAAATGTTTCAAGTATAGATTTTAAAATAGCCGACTGCTACAATGAAATTAAAGAATATCAAGAATCACTAAAGTATTGTGAAGAGTTGTTAAAAAATGATTTCTTTCACAACTACATACTTTTTGCCTTAATATCTAATAACTACAGTGAGCTAAATGACTCAGAAAATGCAATCAAATATATATCTATGTGCGAGAAATGTGCTGTTAGTAAAGATGAAAAACTTAACATTGCTATTGTGTATGAAACACATGACAGATTTGAGGATGGCAAAAGGGTAATTGATGAAATTTTAGAGTTGGACCCTAAAAACTCAAGTGCTTGGGATATTTTAGGGAGTATTCATATGCATTTATTTGAATGGGATTTAGCTAAAGAAGCTATGCAAAACGCTGAAGATTTTGATAAAAAGGACAATTCTTATGAACTAAATAAAGCACGATTATTGCTATTCTCTCAGAAAAATATTGATGAGCCAAAGAATATTTTTGAAAAACTAATAAACGTAAAAGAAAACTACAAAGATGTAGCCTATGGCAATTTGGGGCACTATTATCTTATAAATGACAATAAGGAATTAGCATTTAATAACTATCTCAATTCGTTGAGATCAATGAAAGATGAAAAAGAATTCTTAAAAAAAATGCAGATAGATTTAAAATTCATTTTAAATCTTGGAGTTAATAAGGAGGTCTATTTTTCCATACGCGATGAAGTTATTAAAAAATATCACTCAGATATAAATAATAAATAATACTACCCGCCGTCCAGCTGTTCGTGATGTTCCTTAGGTCTCGCCGCTCTGGGAGCGGACAGGCATCCCAAAAACAAATAAAGCGGATTTGCAATCCGCAAAAGGACAATTAAAAATGGAGATTTCTTATGAAAGGAGATTAAAAATCTCCTTTATTTACAGTATGGGATGCCCGTCCGAATCGGCACCGGCGGACGCTGCCGCTAACATCACGACCAGCGAACACTTGCCTCAACACCAACAATAGCGGAAATACTCCTCTTTTTGTTCGCTATCATCTTCAGTCCGGGCATGACTGTTACTATTGAGCATTTGTTGTTATCTTCAACATTAGTAATTCTATCCGGCAGCGGTTTTGGGCCGGAGCTTTTCCAAATACCGCCAATACCCAAACCCTTAGCTACAGGCATTGGCGACAGCGTGCGAACTCGGGAGGACTTGAAAATACTAACGAAAATAAATGGACAGAAAACAATGTATAAACTTAAAAATCCAATCTTCTCTTTACTGTTAGTATCTGTATTTTTTACTTCTTGTAAAGGACAGACAACAAGTAAACGAACAAATGAACATGTTGTTGAGCCGCTATCATTTACAAACAAAAGCACAAAGCTGACCAAAACTCAAAACACAAATAAACATCAAAACGTACATTGTAGCCTGCAAGACAAAGACGGCAAGCTTTGGTTTGGGACATCAGGCGAAGGCGTTTATCGATATGACGGAAAAGATTTTACCCAATTCACTGAAAAAGATGGACTGAGTAACAATTCTATTTGGTCCATTCTGGAAGATAAATCGGGCAATATTTGGTTTGGAACGGATGATGGCCTTTGCCGTTTCGATGGAAAAACGATTTCAAAAATCCCCTTTACGATTGCCCACTCAAATGGCTTCGGGATGTCTATACCACTGTCAGGTAAAATTCCGGTATGGAGTATGTTGCAAGACAAAAACGGAACAATCTGGTTCGCCACTTCACAAGACTTATATTGTTATGACGGGAAATCGTTTAGCCGTTTTTTGGATAAGGGCAACATTTCAAACCATCAAAATCTTCAACTTAAATGGATACAATGTTTTTTAGAAGATAGCAAGGGAATAATTTGGATGGGTTCCGGGCCACTTGGTCAGGAAGGTGTGATACGTTTCGATGGTACATCCATTACAAGCTCTAAACCAAATGGTGACGGATGGATCAGGTATATGATAGAAGATAAGGACGGACAAATTTGGTTCAGCGGAAGACAGAACGGAGTGTTCCGTTATGATGGTCAAACATTCAAAAGCTTTACAGAAAAAACAAATATCGGTTCTGCCATTTTTAAAGACAAAACCGGAAATATCTGGTTTGATGGGGGCGAAAAATCAAATTCGATAGAAAGCATAGATGGCGTATGGCGTTACGATGGAAAAACATTTGAACATTTCACAACCAAAGATGGTATGGGCAAAAATTCGGTATGGAATATACTCGAAGACAGAAATAGCAACATTTGGATTGGAACACGAAACTGCCAACTTTATCGCTATGATGGACAAAGGTTTGAAACTTTTTCAGAATAACCCGCTGTTCGGGATATTCCAAAAAGCATCCCGAACTCACCCACGCTCAACCACAATGCGTCATTGCGACGAAGGAAGCAATCTAAACTTGTAATGTAGAGTTCATTTAAGTCAATTTGGGGTCTACAATGACAGACTGCTTCCCCGCAATAAGCAGGATGTGCCACGTGCCTCGCAGTGACGTAAGCATGTGAATTATGATTTCGGTTCTAGTTTTCGAACCCTGCTGTTCGGGACGCGCCAAAGGGTTTTTCTAACCACAAATAAAGCGGATTTGCAATCCGGAGAGGACAATTAAAAAATAGAAATTACAAATCTGCTTTATCTTCGGTTCGGGATGCCCGTCCGAATCGGCACGGGCGGACGCTACCGCTAAGATCCCGAAAAGCGGGACAGCAATGCCGAAAAAACGTTAGTGGCAATTTTGTCGAACCGACTATTAACAACACAATATTGAACAAATGAATAAATATATTTTTCTAATGTCACTTTTTGTGACTTCGACAATTTTTGCACAAACCAAAAAAAATCTAATCGAAAAAACTTTTGATAATATTAAGAGTAAGACAAAGGTTGACAAAAGTGATTCAACTTGCTTTATTCTTACACAGAAAATGTATGATGAAGTTTTACAAAACGAAATTTCAGAATTTAAAAAAAGTACAATTGAAGAAATTAATGAATTTCAGAAAAACAGAAAATCAAAAAACACATATTTATTTACAGCATTAATGTTTTATCAAGAAGTTATAACAAAATCGGCCGAACAAAAAGTATTAAAGCCAGGATTACAGAGAGACATTGTTAATTACTTAGAAAGTGAATTTCTATATGTTTACAATAAAATACCAACCATTGTATATATCTACAAAGTTGAGACTCTAAATTTATTTGAAGATAAAGCAGAGCTGAAAAAGTATATTGATGAAGGACTTAAAAATTATCCAAATTCGATTCCTTTAAAATATTATAGCTACAAGTATTTGAAAGAACAGACCTATAAAGAAGAATTAATGAAAATAAATAAAAAACATTGGTTAGTTAGTATTGAAGAATAAAAACTACAATTAACCCCGATGTTCGTAATGTTCCAAAGGGCCGCCAAAGCCTACAAGCATACCGAACAGCAAGATTAACTTAGTCCGGAATCAGCCAAACGTAATAATTCTCCACGATAACACTATCTGTTCCGCGTAAAAAACGCTTTTCGGTGATCAGGGTTCTTTGCTCTGTGTATTCGGCAAAATTAAAGCCCTTGCTTTGCTGCAGGGTGTTTTTGGCTTTTGATTCCTTTTCGGGATGCTTTTTCAGAGTGTTCTTTCCTTTGGCATTTTTGGGCTGTGCCATAACGTTTACTGCGCACAGAAAAATCAACAGCATCATGCAAAATTTGTTCCATTTCATAAAATAAATATTTAAACATCTGCAATAAAAAACGGATGGAGGGACAAATTAGTATTCCGGCTGTTCGTGGGATGTTCCGAAGGGCCCGCCGGAGGAGGGCGACCTAAATAAAATATAGCTCCAGCTAGCGAAAGTGTAGGCACGCCTACCGAAATCATAGGCGCGCCTATCAAAACTATAGGCGCGCCTGCAAGAGTGACAGGCTCGCCTATCAAAAGCATAGGCGCGCCTAAATATTTCTTAGGCGTGCCTACCCAAAAGATAGGCACGCCTACCAAAACTATAGGCGCGCCTGTAAGAATGACAGGCGCGCCTAGCGAAACCATAGGCGAGCCTAAATATTTCATAGGCACGCCTACCCAAAAGATAGGCGCGCCTACAAAAACTATAGGCGCACCTGTAAGAATGACAGGCGCGCCTACGAAATATTAAGGCAAGCACTTAAAAAAAAGAGGAAGTGCTGATGAAAAAAAAGAACCGGGACTATGATATAGCTCATCATAATACCCGGCTCTGTGCTTCTATCTTTATCTTATACTTATTCCTTATTGTTGGGCTTATTGGCAAAGCGCTTATTCCAGTCGTCTATCTCTTTCATAGCGCCATCCAGCGAGGCCTCGTTGCTGCGGGATATTTGCAGGTTGGCCACATAACGGTCTACCAGTACCATAATATCGCTGGCTGCGCCCAATTGCATTTCTTCGATGGTTTCGAGCGCCTGTAAGAGTGCCAGGCGATTGCCTTCCAGATTTTGATACGCATCCAGCAGATTAATCAGATCGATTGGGTTGTCGGCTCTGCTGAGGGCTGTAGGGAACTGGACAGCCACGCGAGAT
The DNA here is from genome assembly GCA_040387755.1 of Bacteroidota bacterium. Classification (GTDB taxonomy): domain Bacteria; phylum Bacteroidota; class Bacteroidia; order Chitinophagales; family Chitinophagaceae; genus Rurimicrobium. The sequence continues at coordinate 632,246 of JAZKDB010000002.1, forward strand.
ACCAGACGGGCATAGCCTTCGCGCCCTTCGGCCATCGTTCTTCCTCCCAGTTTTTCATCGTCTGTAAGGTTAATCTTATAGGCGTTAAACAAGACAAGGCCATTGTTTACCTGCAGGGTAAAGGCATCGGTGACAGATTTGGGGCAGATGGTTTGGATGTACTTTCTCATCGTTTTGTTTTTTTTAAAAATGTTTACAGAAAAAATGATTGTTTACCTGGGTTTTGCACTCAGATTGTTTCGACTTTTTATCAATACTGAACGGCAAAAACTTGAGGCAATAATATTAAAAACAGCTAATTATTAAGAATTAATTTATGTAATATTCATTAGTTTTTAGATTAATAGTTATCATATTCTGTATTTACAAATTATGAACAGCGTTTCACAAATTTTAATTGTCGATTCACAAAGTTTTTCGGGAAATGACCCGGGAGGATGAGTTCAAAAAAAATTTTTTTAGACGAAGATTTTAAAGCCAATTTTTGGTGATTTTCTGCAGACACGAAGCTTCAAAAAGACAAGGGTGATACCGCTGTTCGGGATGTTTTTCCCGAAGGGCCCTCCAAAACGGACAGGCATCCCGAAAACAAATAAAGCGGATTTGCAATCCGCATAAGGACTTTTTAAAATTGTAGAATTATGTGAAAGGAGATTACAAATCACCTATATCTACAGTTCGGGATGCCCGTCCGCATCGGCACGGGCGGGCGCTATCGCTAAGATCCCGAACAGCAAGAGTGCAAAATTCAATGGCCGTTTTTCAATTAAACTTAAGTAATAATATCAGCTTTTGTACCCCCGCTGCCCAGGAATATCCCGAAGAGCCCGTCGAAGCGGACAGACTAAAAACACTATCATTTTTTTATACAAAAAAACAAATTTGAAAAAAGATTTGCTTATTGTTGTCGCATATACTATCTTTGCGACAACAATTTTAAAAAAAATAAAATGATACAATTGACATTTGCGTCTCTTCAAGTAAGAGATTTAGAAGCATCAAAAGCCTTCTACACTAACAAATTAGGGTTTGAAATTGATAGCACTAATCCACAAGCCTGTGTTTTCAAATACAATCAAGGACAAGCCAGTTTTGCTATTCGTACACCACTTGAACCACTTGAAGGAAAAGAATTAGGAATAGGCGTAGCACTTTGGTTTGCAGTAGACGAAAATGTGGACGAATTGAAAGAAAAATTCATTACTAATGGAGTTGCCACAACCGGGCCAATTATAGATACGCCTTTTGGTAGAGCGTTCCACGTAAAAGACATTGATGGATATAAAATTACTTTCCTTAACACAAAATAAAAGTAAATATGCGCAATAAAATATTAATCACAGGTGCAACAGGAAGTTTAGGAAGTAAGGTTGTTAACCTTTTAAAAGAGAAAACCAAAATTGAAAATCTTGCTGTTTTGGTTAGAGACGAAAAAAATGAATTGGCAAAACAATATACCAATGATGGTATTGACGTAAGAATTGGAGATTATGCAAATTTAGAAAGTTTAGAAAGTGCTTTTAAAGGCATTGATACTTTATATTTTGTTTCTGGTGGAGACGATAATGAACGAGCAAAACTTCATAAAAATGTAGTTGATTCAGCAAAAAAAGTAGGCATTAAGCACATTTTATATACAAGTGCTGTGTGGAAAGACGAAAGTAATTCTTCGCCATTGGCAAATCTTGTGGATTCTCATTTACAAACTGAAAATTGTATTAAAACATCAGGAATTACTTATACAATTTTGAAACATAATTTATATGCCGAAGTAATCGAAATGATGATAGGAGATAAAAGTCAACTGCTAAAAACCAGAACCATTTATTTGCCAACAGCAAATGGACTAACTTCTTTTGTACCAAAAAAAGATTTAGCAGAAGCAGAGGTAAATATACTTTTAAACCCTTCATCCTATTCCAATAAAATTTTAGAGTTTAATGGAAGTGAACAAATTTCTTTTTCTGAAATTGCTAAAAAAATATCTGAAACTGTAAAAGAACCTATTCAGTATATTTCCCCAACAAAAAAAGAATTTGAAGAACAAATGACTAAATTTGGTTTACCAAGTCATATTATCGAAATACTTACCACTTTCAGTATAGCAATCGCTAACAGAGAATTTGACCAACAATCAAATGATTTAGAAAGAGTTTTAGGGAGAAAAACAACTTCATTATCCGAATTTTTACAAGCAACATATAAGTAATCCAAATGCTACTTAAAGATTATGCCTAAAAAAATTGAATTTAATTTTAAAAGTCCTAACGAAAGTCCTGGGTATTTACTCGGGCAGCTTACTTTGTTGTGGCAACGAAAACAAAAAAAAGTTTTAGACCCGTTAGATTTAACTCAAACGCAATTTGCTCTATTATGTGCATTAGCTTGGCTTTCAAACAACAGCAATAGTGTAACACAAATTGACATTGCCAATCAAACAAATTTTGACAGAATGATGGTGTCAAAAGTTTTAAGGACATTAGAAGAAAAGAAATTTGTAACCCGACAAGAACACGAAATAGACACAAGAGCAAAAACCATTCGACTAACAAATGTAGGAGAAACAGTTTTGCAAAAAGCAATCATTGAAATAGAAAATGCTGACAATGTTTTTTTTGCTTCGTTGGACATTAAACTTGTACAATTCAACAAGAATATGGTGCAACTTATAGACAAAAACAAGACCGAATAAAAGCATTACCGCTAACATCGGTTTTACGAAAGTTGGGCAGTTATAATAAAATGAACATTTGTAATTCTAATTTATCCCGCTGTTCAGGATGTTTTACCGAAGGTCCCGCCCCTGCGGGAGCCGGTCAGGCATCCCAAACAGTGAGAATTTGATATTCCCCCGAACTTTCGCATATTTGTAGTTCAGCAGCCATTCTCAGAATCCAAACAGTATCCTCATCAATGACCCATCATAACCACTGCCTCAACTGCGGAAAACATTTGACCGATAAATACTGTGCAGGCTGCGGTCAAAAAGCAGATACGCATCGCATTACTTTTAAACATTTCCTGTTGCACGATTTGCTTCATGGCACTTTTCATATCGACAAGGGCATCTTGTACACTGCAAAGCAATCCATAACACGCCCTGGGCAGGCCGCACTTGATTATATCTCGGGAAAAAGAATCCGCTTCTACAATGTATTTTACCTGATACTGATTACCCTGGGGTTGATGTTGTTTGTGCGACATATTGATGACTTGTTTAACGGCACAGAACCTATAAAAGTTCGGGCAAACGCTAATGAAGCCACTCGCAATCTGGACAAAATGTTTGCTGAGAAAAGCAAATTTTTAATCTTACTCTTTCTACCCTTTGCTGCAATCAACAGCTTTATTTTATTCAGAAAAAGAAAACTGAACCTGAGCGAACATACCATCATTGCAGGAATGTTATTATTGGGCATTGCCATTATAGGCGTATGCTCCAATGTCCTTTTCATTATCAATATGGGCATTGGTATAAACGGCACAATACTCAGCCTGATGGTTACCGCTGTCAATTTTATTTATGTAGGCTATGGATATTATAATGCCTTTGGCAAGGATTATTCCGGCTGGGGTATTAGCTCCAGAGTCGCAGCGTTTTTTGTGTTCATTTGTATTGAGGTATTGCTTTTGCTCATGGTATTAATAGGGATAGCTACACACTGGAAATTCACTGAAATCACCATCTCCCCTTTCGGTTATTACAATTAAGCTATACCAATTCATCATCTCAGCCAGGTATTCGAAATATTCAGCTGTTCGGGATGTCCCGAAGGGCCCGCTGTGACGGACAGGCATCCCGAACAGCAAGTTAAAAAATTTGTTGCTGCGCTCTGCTAATGCCTTGCTGCATAGCAGAAACCTTTTTTACCTTTTGCTTGGCTTCAATTTGCAAAATTGGAGAACAGGTCTCGATTTTAGTTCTTAATTTCAACCTTTTTTTGAATCGGTAGCGCTTGCAGGCAGAAGGAATGCTAATTCCCAACCTGCATAAAGCTCAGGCCCTTGGCGGCAAGTATAACAGACATCAATAACCTAACAATATAAAATAACAATGCAAGACATACTATTTGACTTTATATCAAAATACATCCCGCTGACAGAAGAGGAAAAGAATGTGATACTTTCGTTAGACATATTTCGCTCTGTAAAGAAGGGAACTATTTTACTCAAAGAAGGACAAAACTCCAAAGAAAGTTACTTTGTTTTAAAAGGCTGTATCCGCACCTATTATGTCTTAGATGGTGAAGAAAAAACTACTGCTTTCTACACAGAAATGGATGTTTTGACACCCCATTGTGTCATCAGCAAAACTCCGTCTGAATATTATGTAAATTGTCTGGAAGACTCTATAATTACCATTTCAAATTCGGATATGGAAGCAGAAGTAAACAGTAAATTTCCAAAGTTTGAAACTATATGCAGGGTATTATCCGAAGAACTTTTGGCTAAACAACAAATCAATTTTGACGAGTTTAAGCTTTCTTCTCCCGAACAACGATACCTTAATTTACTACAAAAAAGACCAGACCTTATTCAGCGTGTGCCACAGCACCAGTTAGCCAGTTTCCTGGGTATCAAACCCCAATCACTAAGCAGACTAAGGGCAAGAATTTTGGAAAAAAACAAAGAGTAGCTCTATTTAATAACTTAAGTGAACGTATTGAAGCTACCTACCCATCTACTTTTGCAGCATCATTTAACCATTAAAAAAAGATATGCAAAAGAAGATTTTATGGATTACACTTGCCTTAGTATTGGCAAGTAATTTACAAGCAAATGCACAAAATACCCAACAAGAAAGCAGCTACAAAAAGTGGTATGCCGGTAGCACCTTATACTTATTGGGCAATTTTACTGAAAAACACAACCCTGAGTACATACAATTAAATGTAGGATATAGGATAACTCCTAAAGACGTTATTCATTTTAGATTTAAAAGATCTGTTTACGACTGGCCTTTAGGTACTCCCTGGGGAAAAATATTTGATGGAACGGAAGATACTTATCCCGGACATGCCCGCATACTTGCACCCACAGTAGGATACCAGCGGTTTTGGTGGAAAGGATTCTATACATCCGTTTACGCATTGAATGCTTTTGAAAAATACATGGATGAGAACAATAAAAAGATTGGTAATGGATACACCTTATACCTGGACTTCTATGTAGGTTACCAGTTTAAGTTTTTTAAAAACCGCTTCTTTTTTGAGCCAGGTATTGGCATTAGTTATTGGCCTGTAAGAACTAATGTTCCTGGCTCTTTTAAACCAGTAGAACAAAAATGGCCTAATCACTTTATTCAACCCGGGCTGGATTTTGGGTATAACTTTGATTTTAAAAAGAAGAAATAATAGCCTTCATTTATACTCCTTATATGTACTGTTGAGGTATGGTAAGTTCAGAGCTGATACCCTACTAACGCAGAGACTGGAACTCCCGATTTAAAGAGCTGATTTGTATTTCTTAACTTAAGTGAACGTATTTAAGCTACCTGCCCGTCTACTTTTGCAGCATCATTTAAAATTAAAAAATGTATGCAAAAGAAAGCTTTATGTCTGGCCTTGATTTTAATGATAACCAGTATTCTACAAGTTAAAGCTCAATACTCCAAACAAGACAGTACTTATAAAAAGTATTTTATAGGCAGTACTTTTTTTATGCTGGCTAATTTTATACCAGATAATAATAAGCCCGAAATGGTTTATCTGAATCTAGGTTATCGTATTAGCGGAAAGGATGTCATTTCACTTGAACTAAAAACCTGGAAATATGGCTGGCCAATTGGCATTCCTCATGGAAAATTTTATGAAGCAGAAGGAGAAGGGTTTCCAGGTTATATTCGTGAACACGGAGTTTCACTTAATTATCAAAGGTTTTTATGGAAAGGTCTTTTTGCTCAAGTTGACGTGATGCCAGCTTTTCAAACCTTTGTCAATGATAGGGGTAAGAAGATTGACAATGGCTTCCAAATCTTTAACACTTATTCCGTTGGTTATCATGTTAAGCTTTTCAAGGATAGGTTTTTTATAGACCCATCAATAGCCATCACTCATCGTCCCTATCAATCAAAAATGCCTGATTCGTTTAAGCAGGTTGATGATAGATGGCCAAGATTCTTCTTGTGGCAGCCGGGCTTTCATTTTGGGGTAAATCTTTAAAACTATAAAGACCGCTGTATGGGATACACCCGAAGGGCTCGTCGAATCGGACAGGCAGGCACTTGCGCTAACATCTCTAACAGTGAGTGCCCTTTCTTTTTACCATAATTAAACGCATTCGCAATACTGCCATTTAACCTTAATAAAAAACACTCCATGATTACTATCCATCGCCTCCTGCTCGCCGTGTCGGCAATCCTCATCTCCACCCAGGTATTTGCGCAAAAAGAACTTTCGGACAAAGACAAAACCAAAATATTAGAAAGGCTTGGCACCGATAAAAAATATGCTCTTGCCCAGCGCAAACAATACGAGGCTACCGACCAGCACCAAATTTATGTAGGCAAACCCCTCTCTCGCCTGATAGCAGACTGGGGTACCTACGACAGGGAAAGTAAAACCGGTACAGACCGCATCATCACTTATGAACACAATACGTCCTACAACATAGGCAGTTACACCCCGGGCAGCACCACGGTATACTCCAATGATTTTGGCGATGTAGCCGTAGTAAACACTGACGCTACCGACACCCGCAAAACACACCATTACACCTTTTTTAAGGATGTATACGTAAACGCTAAAGACATCATCACCAAAATAGAAAGCGGTACCCGCAACACCAAAGAGGCTTTTCAAGACCATGTGTACACCAATCCGGATGCGGCCCAAACCATCACCACACCCGGCGCAGATGCCGATGAAAACCACCAAAAAATAATCAAATATGCCAAAGCCAAAGGCTACAAAATAATAGACAAGACACTCAACCGCATAGAGTATGTACACCTGGGCAGCCTATGCAAAATGACCGAATGCGGCGCCAACATATACCCCCTCATCTTTGTACGGGCCATACCCAAAAACGGGAGTGTAGAAGTAGCCGTGCGCAGCCAGATATACGCCTCGCTGCTGGAGTGCAAGCTACTGCTGAGCCAAAACGGTAATGTAGTAGCCGAAGCTACTGACCAACCTTTCAACATTTACCGCCCTATAGCTCCCAAAGGCTATAATAACACTTATCCTGAAAGCATGTATCCCAACCAAGGAAACCTCAAAAACAAAATAATAAAAGATAAGTTCGATGCCTACTTCAACTCCTATATCACCGATTTACAGCCAATCCTGAGTGGAAATTAAATAGTGAGCAAAACAGAAAGAGGCGTAACGATTTTGACATCGGGCTGCAAGCGCTCGCTATTCAATCAGTATAACATACGGAGTTGTTATTTTAAAGAACCTATAAGACCATATCTTGTTCGGCATGTCCACAACACCAATCAACAAGTTATCTTGGTATCAAACCACTATCGCTGAGCAGATAAAGAGCAAGAATTTTTTTGAAAAAAAAAGCAGAGCGTAAAGTCATTTATTAACTAAAGTGAACGAGTTGTACTACCTCGCCAATCTACTTTTGCAGCATCATTTATCAACAACAACAACAGATATGCAAAAGAAAAAAATTGTTCTGATCATTGCACTTTTATGTGCTTTTACTCTGAATCTTCAAGCTCAATATGCTAAAACAGACAGCACTTACAAACGGTGCTTCGTTGGTAGCACTTTATTTTTATTGGGTAATTTGGCTACTACAAATCCCCCCGGCTTTGCTCAACTCAATTTAGGCTATCGCATCACAGGAAAGGATGTAATTTCTCTTGAACTAATCACTTGGAAACATGCCTGGCCACTTGGCATTAACCCTTTTTATAATGACGCATACGGAACACCTGAAGAGAAATATCCCGGCTATATAAGAGAATATGGAATTGGCCTTGCTTATCAAAGATATTTTTGGAAAGGTCTTTACGTAGCAGTACATGTAATGCCTATGTGGCAAACATTTAAGAATGAAAATGGAGATAAGGTGGATAATGGTTTCATTATATTCAACACTAACAGAATTGGCTATCACTTTAAACTCTTAAAGGATAGGTTTTTTATAGAACCATCTCTTGGCGTTGCTGGTCGTCCTTACTTCACTGAAATGCCTAATGGATTTAAACAAAAAGATGACAAGTGGCCAAAATGGACTCCTGAACCCGGGCTACATTTCGGATATAACTTCTAAAACCACACAACCTGTGAAAACACAAAAAACACCTCAAAACGAACTGAAAGACATCAAAGTCAGTGTGAAACTGAAGCTTGCTGCACTATGGGCTAGTTTTATGTTTTTCTATATCTATGTCGATTACTTCCACTTATATATGCCAGGCTCTATAAAAGCTATTTTGGCCGGAAAAGTATTTGTATTTGACATTTCGTATGTCTTTCTGCTGATAGCAATGATTCTTGTAGCTATTCCAACTCTTATGATTTTCCTTTCTGTTGTCCTGCCGGCTAAAATAAATCGTCGGACAAACATAATCGTGGCTACGGTATTTATTCCTTACATGTTGTTTAATTTGGCAGGAGAAGCCTGGATGCACATGTATTTTGCTGCAGCAGTAGAAGTCTTACTTCTTTGTCTGATCATCCGATATGCTTGGGAATGGCCCCGCATCCACTCGTCTATCAAAGCAGAGTAATTATTTGCGCACTTAGTTATGCAGAACTAAATATGGCTGCAAGAAATAATAATAAATAGAGAAACAACAAAAAACGAATAAGCAGAAAACACTGATAGTAATAGTGGCTTGACGAAGGTGGCGGTTCCGTTCATTGTATGATTTTAGTAGTTAAAATCGTCACCTTCGCCAAGCCACAAACCCCACTGGTGCAAGTATGCGCCAGAGAGGGTATTTAAACCCTTCTAACTTTAATTGTTCTCATTGCATCCATAAACTCTTTAGAGGGCTTGAATTTTGGGATATAATGCTCAGGTACAAATACTTCTGTTTTGGCCCTGATATCTCTGGCTTTTTTTTGATTTCTCAGTTGGGTGGTAAAGGTTCCAAAACCTCGTGCAGCTACAACTTCTCCCTCTAAAACAGCCTGCTTAACCTCTTGAAAATAGTGCTCCAATATCACCAAAATATCTACTTTGGGTATACCAGTTTTGTGATGAATTTCCAGAATAATGTCGGCTTTTCTCATAATTCGTTTTTTTTGTTTTATAATTGATGAATAAATTTTGCTGTTATACAAACCCTGCAATGAACAGTTATTGAATAGTGGCCAATTAAAGTTCAGACACATCCGGCTTGCTCATTGTCTCCAGTCTTATTTTGTACACTTAAGTATAATTTGTTCAATTATTCTTTCTACCAATTCTTGAGGCTGTGTATGGGTAGTTTGGCATATACAGCTATTGTCTGCAGAATTAAAAGAAAACATGAGCTCTATATTAGTAACCTGAGCAGTTTGAATTAATACCTTAAAAACCTCTACCCCGCTATCGTCAATATGACTATAAAAGTCGCAGAGATAATAGGTGCTGCTGGCCTTTAGGTATATACCCTTAAAAAATTTATATCTGGGAGAGTTTGAATTAAATAAGTTTCTTTTATATCTCATTAAATATGATTTTTGGTTAAGAAATAAGCACAAGTACTCAACCACACATTTTCTCTGCTGCATACTTGCGCCAGAGCGCGAAGCATAATGTGCCAAACAGATTAAACATTGCTTCACCTAAATAAAATATAGGTTCTCCTACCAAAACCATAGGAGAACCTGCCAAGCTTACAGGTTCTCCTATCAAAAACATAGGAGCTCCTACCAAAAGGATAGGAGGTCCTATCAAAAAGATAGGAGTAGCTAAATAAAAATTGCTCCTATTTGGCACATTTTAATATAAAATAATTTTAAAATAAACCGAGCTCTTTACTCCTCACTATTGGCTTTGTGAGCAAAGCGCTTGTTCCAGTCGTCTATCTCTTTCATAGCGCCATCCAGCGAGGCCTCGTTGCTGCGCGATATCTGCAAGTTGGCCACATAGCGGTCTACCAATACCATAATATCGCTGGCTGCACCCAATTGCATTTCTTCGATAGTTTCGAGCGCCTGCATTAGTGCCAAACGATTGCCTTCCAGATTTTGATACGCATCCAGCAGATTACTTAGTTCGAGCGGATTGTCGGCCCTGCTGAGGGCTGAGGGAAATTGGATAGCCACACGGGATACCAGGCGGGCATATCCTTCGCGGCCTTCGGCCATCGTTCTTCCTCCCAGTTTTTCATCATCTGTAAGATTAATCTTGTACCCATTAAACAAGGTGAGACTACTGTTTAGCTGCAGGGTAAAGGCATCGGTGATTGATTTGGGGCAGATTGCCTGGATGTACTTTCTCATCGTTTTGTTTTTTTAAAAATGATTACAGAAAAAATGATTGTTTACTTGGGTTTTCGCACTCAGATTGTTTCGGTTTTTATCAATACTGACAGCCAAAAACTTGCAACAATAATATTGAAAACAATAAACTATTAAGAATTAAATTATGTAATATTCATTAGTTTTTAGATTAATAGTTATCATATTCTATCTTTACAAATTTTAAATGGCGTTTCACAAACTTAAAGTGGTGCTTTACAAAGTTTTGCTGAGCAAAACCCTGGCGAGGGAATTCAAAAAAAAATTTTTTGTGAGGAATTTTCAAACCCAATTATTGATGCTTTTCTGCAGATATGAATCTGTAAAAACGGAGCTGATTTTCTGCATTTTACCAATCTGGTAACAGCCCTGAAAAAGCAGAATAAGCAGGATTGTCTGATTACCCAATTCAGCAATTGCCTAATTGCCTTATCTTGCAGCCCTTTTCTAGTCTTTTCTTTATGTTTCGTACACATCATTGCGGCGAGCTCCGCAGCAACCATATCAATGAATCGGTAACCCTGAGCGGATGGGTGCAAACTGTCCGCAAATTCGGCAGCATCACCTTTGTAGACCTCCGCGACCGCTATGGTATTACCCAGTTGGTGTTTGGTGAGCATTTCAACACCCAATTTGACGAAACCCCTCTGGGCCGCGAGTATGTGTTGCAGGTACAGGGCAAAGTAATAGAGCGCAGTAACAAAAACAGCAAAATCCCTACAGGCGATATTGAGATAGAAGTAGAGGGTTTTAAGATACTCAACAAAGCAGCTACACCACCTTTTACCATCGAAGAAAATACAGATGGTGGTGACGAACTGCGCATGAAATACCGCTTTCTGGATCTGCGCCGCCCTACCCTGCGCCGCAATATGGAGCTGCGCTATAAGGTAAACCGTGCTGTGCGCAATTATCTGGACAGTAAAGGCTTTTGGGATATAGAAACGCCTTTCCTCATCAAATCTACGCCCGAAGGGGCACGCGATTTTGTGGTGCCCAGCCGTATGAACGAAGGACAGTTTTATGCACTGCCACAGAGTCCGCAAACCTTCAAACAATTGTTGATGGTGAGTGGTTATGACCGTTATTACCAAATCGTGAAATGCTTCCGTGATGAGGATTTGCGTGCCGACCGCCAACCTGAATTTACCCAGATAGATTGCGAAATGGCTTTTGTAGAGCAAGAGGATATTCTGGAAAATTTTGAAGGTCTGTTCAAATTTGTTTTTGAAGATTTGAAAGGCAAGCAAATAGAAGGAGCCTTTCCGCGTATGACCTTTGACGATGCTATGTGGCATTATGGTAATGATAAGCCGGATATCCGTTTCGGGATGAAAATACAGAATCTGAAAACGCCCTTTATTACCGCCTCGGTTGCCGCCAATGCAAGTGGCATTTATTGCGATGCGCTGAATGGTGTTGACTTTAAAGTAACCAACGAAGCAGAATCGGTATTGGCCATTTGTGTGCCCAATGCCAGCGAATACACACGTAAACAAACCGACGAATTGACGGAATGGGTAAAACGTCCGCAAATAGGCATGACAGGCTTGTTGTTCATCAAATGCAATACTGACGGCACTTTCAAAAGCAGTGTAGATAAATTTTTCGACGAAGAAAAATTGAAAAGTATTGCAGCATTTTGCGGAGCAGAGGCCGGAGATTTAATCCTTCTGTTGGCAGGCAATGAATTGCGCACGCGCAAGGCCATCAGCGAATTGCGTCTGGAAATGGGAAATAAATTGGGTTTCAGAAATCCTGAGGAGTACAAACCTCTTTGGGTGATTGACTTCCCGCTTTTTGAATACGACGAAGAAGGCAACCGCTGGGTAGCCCGTCACCACCCTTTTACTTCGCCCAAGCCGGAACAAATCGAAGTAATGATTAACAATGACCCAAAGATTGCCAACGCAGCTGAATATTACAAGCATCCTTACAACGATATTAAGGCCAATGCCTACGATCTGGTGCTGAATGGTACAGAGATAGGTGGTGGTTCTATTCGTATTTATCAGCGTGAACTGCAAGAGAAAATGTTTGCTGCATTGGGCATGAGCCCCGAAGAAGCGCAGGAGAAATTTGGCTTCCTGCTGGGTGCATTTGAATATGGTGCTCCACCACATGGTGGTATTGCTCTTGGCTTCGACCGCTTATGTGCGCTGTTGGGCGGGCAGGAGAGCATCCGTGATTTTATAGCCTTCCCAAAAAACAATGCAGGCCGCGATGTAATGATAGATGCACCATCAGAAATTGACGAAAAACAATTTACTGAATTGAAGTTAAAACTGGATCTGTAATTTTTTTTCGGCAAATAATTGCAGCAGATAATAAAATTTATATCTTTACGAAGTCTTTAATTGATACTATGAAAAAAATAATACTAGGTTTAGGATTTGCGCTGCTGGCAAGTGCTTCATTGATGTCTTGCAGCAAAGGGGAGTATAATTCCGGTGATTTGCAAACAGGAAAGAATCCGTTTGCAGATGCCAACAAACCCAAACCTACTCCTACAGGTACATTTACCGCTAAAGTCAATGGATCCGATTTTTCTGCCAAATCTGCTTATGCCTATTATGCAGAAATAAATTCTGTAAAAATCTTTCATATTGTTGGTTTTAAAACAAGCCTAACAGACGCGGACGGCATTTTCTGTTTTACCTCGTCAAAAGACAAAGGAAATTATGCTATTGATTTAGTAGGTGGCAGCATAAACGCCGGAACATATACTGCAACAGGCAGCACTACCAGCGTATTTGGCGAAACAGGTAATATAGAAATTACTGAATCTACGGATACAAGAGTAAAAGGCAAATTCAATTTTAAAGGTGCCGGAGGATTAGAAATAACAGACGGTGCATTTGACTTGCCAGTAATCAATTACAGTGAATATTATCCTAAATAAGGACAACAACCTATTGTATAAAAAAACCACAGCAAACGTTGTGGTTTTTTTTATCCCATTTCGGATGCAAAAAACTTAATTTCGCCGCAAAACAATTCATTAATGAGCAGAGCAAAGTGGATTATACTATTATCTGTTGTCAGTACAATACTGGTATTAATCGGTGCATTAGCTAAAATACAACATTGGGATACTATTAAACCCTTGATGCTGGTAGGTATGACGCTGCAATTTGGAGTCATTATTTATGCCATAATCCCGCTGTTGAGCAAAAAGGAGAATTAATGCCGGGATTTCTTTCTACATGCAGAAACCTGAAAGATTGGATACTCCAATACCCTTTGGTTGTAATTGTTTTGTTTTGCTTTATTACAAGGCTCCCTCAACTCATCGGCCCTCAGCTCATGCTGGACCCAGACGAATGCGTAACAGCAATAATGGCAAAGCATTTTATGAACGGGGATGATTTTTCATTATTCTTCTGGGGGCAGAAATATGGCCTGACCATCTTTGAGTCGGCTATTATAGTGCCCTTTTACCTTGTTTTGGGTATTAATACCATTGCTGTAAAGCTGGCAATGTTAAGCCTTTGGACTATTGGCGTAATATTTTTATACAAAACATTGTTAGCTATTAGCCATAACGACAAATTAAAGTCACTTTTATTTACTTTGGTATTTATTAGTTTGCCTGCATGGGCTATCTGGAGTATGAAAGCCAGAGGAGGCTACCTGACTTCCTTTGTGCTAAGCTCAGCGATAGTGTATATTTTATTCAACAAAAACAGTATGCAGAAAACTTTTGCCTACCTGCTGCTGGGAGTAATTATTGAACTTGTTTATGAAAGTCAGGTTCTTTGGCTGATTGGCATCATACCTTTATTAATCTATTCTTTAACAAAGCAATCGAATTATAAAAAAATCAGCTTGCTCATTTTGACTTTTTTCACCACATTCTTTCTTCTCAAATACTATAAGACCTCAATCCTTTATCCGTATACCCCACCCATATCATTGCCTGATATAAAAAATACATCCTGGTATTTATTAAGATTCCCTGAGTATCTGTATAACTCTCTTGGTGGTCAGTATTACTTTTTTTTCTACCAACCCATCAACTTAGTGAATGCAATAATATCCATTATCACAGTAATAGTATTGTTTATACTCACCGCAACCGGAATTGTATTTATAATCAAAAGAAAGTGGGATAAAAACAGTTTTATTTTTTCAACTTTGTTCTTTTGGGGATTTCTACTTTTCAACTTCTTTACATATAAACAGGATGGACGATATTTGTTGCCCATTAGTCAATTCACTCTTCTTTCATTATATATTCTAATTAACTCCGACAGTGTAAATAAAAAAATTAGTACCATATTAGTGTCAATAATTTTAATTGGTTCAATAGGAATGTGTACATTTTGGAATTTTGAATTTGAGCCCAATAAGAAAAAAGAGGTTCAAGACATTGTAACTTTTCTGAGTAAAAACAATATACGGAATGCTTTTACAATGGATTGCCCATACCCCTGGTTTTTGATGTTTTATTCCAATGAAAAAATTATTGCCCGAATGCCATACTATGCAGGCAGGAGCTTAGCTATTTGCGATGCGGTAAATAATAACTGGAGAAAAGGAGAAAAAACAGCATTATTAAACTACGCTTACATGTTACCGGAAAGAGATAAGGGAACTGTGACTATTTTTAATAATTTTTATGTAAAAATAAATCCAAGTAAAGAGGAAATCGAAAGTCAATTTCAATTCAAATAAAATTCAATATCAAATGGAACGTACCGAAATAGAGAGCCTTGGAGAATTTGGGCTGATACAGCACCTTACCCAAAATAACGAAACAAGACAAGCCACCACTATGCTGAGCATTGGTGATGATGCTGCTGTAATTGACCATTTTGGCAAGCAAACAGTCATTACAACAGATATGCTCATCGAGGGTATTCACTTCGACCTGATGTATACCCCACTCAAGCATTTAGGCTACAAAGCAATAGCCGTTAATGTTTCAGACTTATGTGCCATGATGGCAACACCATCTCATGTTACTTTGAGTATTGCATTCTCCAACCGATTTTCGGTAGAAGCAATGGACGAATTTTATGAGGGGGTATATGCTGCCTGCGACAAATACAATGTAGATTTGATTGGTGGCGACACCTGTACTTCGCCCAAAGGTTTTATCATAAGCGTAACGGCTGTAGGAGAAGTAACCAACGACAACTATGTAACCCGCGACAAAGCTCAGATTAATGACCTGATTTGCGCCACAGGAGACTTAGGTGCAGCTTATATCGGACTGCAATTATTGGAGCGCGAAAAGAGAATTTTTCTGGAAAACCCCAAAGTACAGCCCGACCTGCAGCAAAAAGAACATGTGATAGGAAAAATACTGAAGCCCGAAGCCAGACTGGATGTGGTGGAATGGCTGCAGGAACAAAATATTACCCCCACCTCAATGATGGATATCAGTGACGGTTTGAGCTCAGATATCCTGCATATCTGCCGCCAAAGCAATGTAGGTTGTATCATTTACGACGAAAAACTGCCCATTCATACCCAGACCAAAGAAATGGCCATGGAATTTGGATTAAGCGGTACATCTTGTGCTCTTAACGGCGGAGAAGATTATGAATTGTTATTTACGATAGCCCAGGCCGATTATGATAAAATCGTACTCAGCGAAAAAATCAGTGTAATAGGATACATCACCAAACCCGAAGAGGGAACACACCTTATTACCCAACAAGGCAATAAGCATAAACTGGTGGCACAAGGCTGGCGGGCGTTTTAAATACACATATAATCCTGACACAAAGAGCACTTCAGATGTCTACAGGTCACACATTTAAGTCAATGAAAACAGTAGTAAGAAAATTATTTTTAAGAAAACATTTGTAAAATCACTTGTCTTTTATAATTTTAGAGCTAAATAACACATTAAGTATGCAATTTCTGAAGAAGATTATTTTATCTACCACTTCTGTTTTCACCTTATCTACAGCTTTGTTTTTATCGTCCTGTGCGCCAAAAAACAGTTGTGATACACTGGTTTGCAAAAACGGTGGTACGTGTGCAGCTGACTTTTGCAATTGCCCTACAGGATTTGACGGACCGGAATGCCAAAATAAAATAACCGACCGTTATATCGGTACTTATTCAGGATTCACAGACCCGCGCAACGGGCAGCCTACACATATAGATACTGTTGACGTTTATACTTCCAGCGACCCGCTTACACTTTCGG
This sequence comes from Bacteroidota bacterium, assembly GCA_040387755.1. Taxonomy (GTDB): domain Bacteria; phylum Bacteroidota; class Bacteroidia; order Chitinophagales; family Chitinophagaceae; genus Rurimicrobium. Next base: position 648,827 of record JAZKDB010000002.1, read on the forward strand.
TAGTGCGCAGAAGAAGATATGACTTGATTTATTCCGGAATTATCGAAAACAAAACCAATTCAATCCTTATCTCTGATATAATAAGCGGTAATAGAAGATCTATTATTAATGTCACGGTAAAAGCTCCTACTTCGGTATCTACAAAAAGAACATTAAACATGAATGTAGAAGAGTATGAAAGCGGTGTAAAAAAAGAAGAGCTGACCTTTAATGGCCAACTGATTGCTCAATAGCAGAATTACTATTTTTTCAATAAGGGCAACTCTTTACAGGTTGCCCTTTTTTTATCAATTATGAACGAACGCATCCAAAAAATCAAGGATTTCCTCAGTCAAAACCCCAATGATTTATTCCTCAACCATGCACTGGCCCTGGAATTCATCAAGATTGGACTAGATGAAGAAGCCTTGAAATGTTTTGAAAAAAATCAGACAAACGACCCAAACTACGTAGCCACTTACTACCATTTGGGCAAGCTGTTGGAACGCCTGGCACAACCCGAAAAAGCTTTAGAAATTTATGAGCGTGGAATGAGTATAGCCAAGGCACAAAAAGACCAGCATTCATACAATGAACTACAGGGGGCTTACGAAGATTTAGCAGACCTTTAGCCGACAGGCACTATTTTTGCAATAATGGAGATAACACAAGCATTAGAACAGTATTGGCAGTCTCATCAATTTCCGGCAAAAGATAAAACTATTCTGGTGGCTGTCAGTGGCGGAAAAGACTCAATGGCATTAGCCTATCTGTTGTTAAAGTCAGGACACAAACTAGCCATAGCTCATTGCAATTTTCAACTACGCGGAGAAGCATCAGACCTTGATGAACAATTGGTTAAGGATTGGACTCAATCAAACAATCTTGTACTTCACACCATTCGTTTCGATACAGAAAAAGAAATGTCTTCCCGTAAGATGGGGATTCAGGAAACAGCCCGTCAATTGCGCTATGATTGGTTCGACCAACTTTGTCAACAACATGATTATGTGGCAATTGCCACTGCCCATCATGCCAATGACAATGCCGAAACAATGTTGATTAATCTGTGCAAGGGAACCGGCATAGCTGGCTTGCATGGCATTCCGGCTATAAATGGGAAAATCATCCGCCCTTTGCTATTTGCCATGCGCGAAGAAATTGACCAGTTGGTTACAACATACCAAATTCCTTTTAGAGAAGACGCATCAAACTCAAGTACCAAATATTTGCGTAATGCCGTAAGACACAAAATCTTACCTGCATTAAATGAAGTTTTTCCGCAAGTGGTGGAGCGGCTTAATGAAAATATCAACAGGTTAAGTCAGGTAGAAACTATCTATCTACAGGCAATAAAAGAAGAAAAGAAGAAGTTGATAGAGAAAAGAGGCCCGGACGATTATATTCCTATTCTAAAGCTATTAAAACGCCCTGCTTACGAAGCAATATGTTACGAAATCTTTAGTGAATACGAATTTTCATCAGCTCAAATACCCGAAATCCTGAAATTGCTTCAAAGTGAATCTGGACATTATGTATCATCTGCCACACACAGAGTAATACGGGACAGAATGTTTCTGATTATCACACAGAATGCAGTTGAAAAAACAGACTTAATTCTTATTGACCAATTTCCTCAAATAATAGAAACCGATGAAGGCCGATTTGTATTCAGTATCGAAGAGGTAAACATAAAAGCTGATAACGAAGCCAATAATGCATATGTCGATTTTGACCAGCTTAGCATACCCCTTGTTTTGCGGAGAAGACGTGCCGGAGATTATTTTTACCCTCTGGGTATGGCCATGAAAAAGAAAAAGTTAAGTCGTTTTCTGATCGATCAAAAAATACCCTTACATTTGAAAGAGCAGATTTGGGTGATAGAAAATAAAATGAAAATCGTTTGGATTGCAGGAATGCGATTGGATGAACGATTCAAAATCAGTAACAAAACAAAAAAAATGCTGCAAATAAAATTTTTGCTCAAATAAGTGAAAAGCAAAGAGTATTTTTGCCGCGGAAATTAAGAATTGAGTTTATGAAGATTATATGTATCGGTCGAAATTACGCAGAGCACGCCAAGGAGCTCAAAAATGACGTACCTACCGAGCCGATTATTTTTATGAAACCTAAAACAGCACTGCTTGTTGATGGGAAACCTTTATTTTATCCCGAATACACCAATGATTTACAATATGAATGTGAGTTAGTTGTCCGCATGTCCAAGAACGGTAAATACATTCAGGAAAAATTTGCCAGGAAATATTATAATGCGATGACTGTCGGTATTGATTTCACAGCCAGAGATTTGCAACAAAAACAAAAAGAGAAAGGATTGCCATGGGAAATTGCCAAATCCTTTGATGGCTCTGCTGCTGTGGGTAAATTTGTTCCACTTGATGACAACAAAAATGTTCAGGATATTAATTTTGAACTCAAAATTAATAATGATACAAAGCAAACAGGCCACACAGCTGACATGTTGTTTTCTATTGATAAAATCATTGCCTATACCTCGCAATTTTTCACCCTTAATATTGGCGATTTGATTTTTACAGGTACACCCAGTGGTGTAGGCTCGTTGAGTGTAACAGATCAATTAGTTGGATATTTAGAAGGCGAAGAATTATTTACTTGCTTAATTAAATAATTGAATCCCAATATGCGTCTTTTCTTATTCTCCTTACTGATTATTCTTTCGGCCACAGGCAAATCCATTGCACAATCTCAGGCACCAAGAATAGGATGTAAAGACGCAACTATACTTGTCCAAGCCACAGAATTGAAAGAAGGCCTGGCCAAACAGGGATTTGTGGTGGTCAATGATGCTATGCTCAGCATGGATTCTCGTGAAGACTTCCCGATTGTTGTGCGGATGCAGGCAGGTGTTTTTTACCAAATCGTCTTTATCGGTAACACAAGAAGTAAGCGAATGAATCTGGATCTTTTTGGGTCTGGAAAACGATTATTGGTGCAAAAAGAGCAGCAACCTCTAAGCCAGACATCTAACGTTATCTCTTTCTCATTCACTCCCAGCGAAAATGATGATTATACTTTTATCCTTAGCCAAGCCATGAAGCAGGAATTGATGAAATTCAAAGGAAAGGAAAGTGTATGTGGGAGTTTCTGTATACTCAGGTTGAAGAAAGCTGATAAATAGTCATTACAATGCCAATGGTACAAATTGAATCAAGTTGGGAAGCTCAGTTAGAGCAAGAATTTCAACAAGATTATTTCCTTAAAATCATTGAATTTCTCAAAACAGAAAAATCAAAAGGAACAGTTATTTATCCTAAAGGCTCGGATATTTTCAACGCCTTTTCATTAACCCCTTTTGCCGAAGTCAAAGTTGTGATTATTGGTCAGGATCCATATCATAATCCCAATCAGGCACATGGTCTGTGCTTTTCGGTAAACGATGGAATTGCCCCACCACCATCATTGGTCAATATCTATAAAGAAATAAAAAGTGATTTAGGTATCAACATAGCTTCGGGAGGCAATCTCACTCATTGGGCAAAACAAGGCGTATTATTACTCAATGCCTCACTAACTGTCGAAGCCAACAAGCCCATGTCGCATGCTCAGATTGGCTGGCAGTTATTTACTGATGCAGTTATCAAAAAAATTTCAGAACAAAAAGAACATGTAGTATTTCTGTTGTGGGGTAAATTTGCGCAAGGCAAGGCGGTGTTAATAGATGAACATAAACACTATATTCTTAAAGCAGCCCACCCTTCACCACTTTCTGCCTACAATGGTTTCTACGGATGTAAGCATTTCAGCAAAACAAATGAATACCTGCAATCTAAAAATCTGAAGCCAATAGATTGGCGTTTGGCTTAGCTTTCACAAATCTGTTTTTAAACTTTGAATAATACATACAGTCTATGCTGTATTGATTTAATTCACTTTATTAAAACAAAAATTATGAAACAGATTCTTTTAATGGCATCAATTGCCTTGTTTAGTTTTAGTTCTGCCTCTGCACAATGCGCCAAAAGCAAAGCTTCTTGCTGCAATAAAAAATCTACGGTTCATCATGCAGCCCGTGGAGAAAATATTACAATGCGGGAACGTAAAGCCATTGCGCGTCAACAACAGGATGTAAGACTGGCAAAACGTGTGGCCAAAAGCGATGGATATATAACACCGGCTGAGCGACGCATTATCCGCCAAGAAAAAGCTCAGGTAGGCAATACTGTATATCGTGCAAAGAATAATAACCGTACCAGATACTAATCCTTTTTTGATAAATAACCTACAGGCAACTCCCTCAATAAAGGAGTTGCCTGTTTTTATTTATTGCTCGTCCGTCAAATTCGCTGTATTTTGCAGCCAATGAATGGGATTAAGAACATATTGGGGAGAGTATACCTGATTTATTTTCTTTTGTTGTTTATCATCACCATGCTTCCGATATATATTGGTGCGGTAATCATCAGCAATTGGGCAGAACCCAGGCGCAGCAAGGCATTGCATCAGATGTTCAAAATATGGATGGGCGTTTTTTTGCCCCTTGTATTTTGTCCCGTTCGGCGGAGAGGAGCACAACATTTTGAATCCGGGAAAACGTATGTTGTTGTTTGTAACCACAATTCTTTTATGGATATTCCGGTAAGCAGTCCATGGATACCCGGCGCCAATAAAACACTGGCCAAAATAGAAATCGCCAAGGTTCCACTTTTTGGCACAATTTATAAACTAGGAACAATACTTGTAGACCGAAACGATGAAAAAAGCCGCAAGGAGAGCTTTGCCTCAATGCGTCAGGCATTGCAAATAGGCCTGCACTTGTGCTTATACCCTGAGGGCACCAGAAACAAGACCGGAAAAGGTTTGCAGCCCTTTCAGGATGGCGCTTTTGTGGTAGCTATACGGGAACAAACACCCATTATACCAGCACTTATTTTTAATACCGCCAAAATATTACCACAGGATAAAACATTCTTTGCCTGGCCTTCAGCCATACCTTTCCACTTTTTAGAACCCATATCTACAGAGGGACTTAGCCTTAGGGATTTGCCTAAACTCAAAGAAAAAGTGTGGAACATCATGAATGATTATTACACTCAAAACTGTCTCTGATTATGACTTTTTCAATTATTGGCACTGGTAATATGGCATACTTTCTGGCTGAAGAACTTTCTGCTGCGGGGCATAAATTTATTGGTATTTGGGGTCGCAACACTCTTGCTGCCAACAAAATAGCTATACAATACCCTACACTTGTTTATTCATCATTACAGGATATTAAGGATGAGGAGGAGCATTATTGTTTTATCGCCATCAAAGACACTGCTATAGCTGAGATTGCTGCACAATTAAACTTTAAACATACTACGCTTATCCATACAGCCGGAGCCTCACCTTTACAATTGCTGGGAAACCAAACAAAACATACGGGTATTTTCTGGCCTATTTACTCCATTGTTGCAGATAATCTTAAAACAATAAAGGATATACCTATTGCAATACAGGGGAATAACCCACAAACAGAAAATGCCATTTTAGATTTGGCAAAAAGCATTACGGATAAAGCCTTTATTGCAAACGAAGAACAAAGAACCCATTTGCATCTTGCTGCTGTCTTTGCCAATAATTTCAGCAATCATCTGATGGCTATTGCGCAGGAAATTTGCATAAAACAACATCTGTCATTTGACTATCTGAAACCAATAGTAGAACAAACTTTTGAAAGATTAAAAACCAAACCGGCAAAAAACTTACAGACAGGCCCTGCAATTCGTGACGATAAAATGACAATGCAAAAACACATAGATTTGCTAAAAAGCAATCCAGAATGGGCTTTGCTATACCAAAGCCTTTCGAACTCTATAAGAAAGATGTATAGTAGCAGTGAGGAATAAAGGCTCCTAAGCTTTACCTTTGCCCACAATTAATTTTAGCAACAGATTTTAGATGTATACCTTAAAAATAAACTTTGAACAGCAAGGGCAAGCTCCCATTATTATAGAAAAGGTTCAAGGCGGACAAAGTGTTTTGGAAGCTTTGTTAGACAACAATATAGAACTACACCACAATTGCGGTATGGTTTGCGCTTGCAGCACCTGCCATTTATATGTAAATGAGGGAGAATGCCTCTTTCCTGAAATAACGGACCGGGAAGAAGATTTTATCGACAGAGCCCGTAACCCCCGTATCAATTCGAGACTGGGTTGCCAATGTGTACTGGATAAAGATCAACACGGTGTGGTGAGTGTAACCCTACCCGATCAGACATTAATCTACGGTGATTAATCTTTCTATTAATACCCTCTATTATTTCATTTCTTTTTTTACCCAACAATATGTACGAACCACCAATTAACTGGACTGATTACGAAGATATCGCGCTGAAATTATATGAAAAATTTGGTGACGATTTTGGCGAAAGCAAAATATATAGACTCCGCTTTACTGATTTGCTGGAATGGGTGCTTCAATTACCTCATTTCGAAGGAAAACGCGAAGACTGTAATGAAGGACATCTGGAGATGATTCAAAGCAGTTGGGTATATGAATGGCGTGACAATCAAAAATAAATCATGAACATACTCGAACTATTTGCACCTATCCGCACCTTTGTATTTGATATAGACGGTGTAATGACTGACGGATTACTGCTGGTGACAGAAACCGGTGACCTGTTACGTACCATGAACATCCGTGATGGATATGCAACAGAGCAGGCAATAAAAAAGGGATACAATGTTTGGGTAATCAGCGGTGGCAAACAACATGCAGTTTGTATCCGCCTGAATAAACTGGGTGTAACAGAAGCACATATAGATGTAGCAGATAAAAAACAACTATTACTGGATCTCTTTGCCAAATACAATGCTAACCCTGTCCATGCCCTGTATATGGGTGATGACATTCCGGACTATGCTGTCATGCAACTATGTGGATTGGCTACCTGCCCTAATGATGCAGCTCCGGAAATCAAATCTTTATCACAATATATTTCTCCCTTTAACGGAGGCAGAGGTTGTGTCCGTGATGTTATAGAAAAAGTACTCAAACTCAATGGCGACTGGGATTTGCCTTCATAAAAAAAGCTCTACTTTTTAGGGTAGAGCATTTTATAATCCATTCTTACTTTTCCGTTTGTTATATCGTCCAGCTTCTTTTTGAGTAAACGCTTTTTGAGTGGTGCGATATAATCAATAAATAATTTACCATCAATGTGGTCGTACTCGTGTAGAATAACACGGGCAGTAATACCGTCAAATTCAGCTTCATGCTGCACAAAGTTTTCATCCTGATAGCTCAGACGCACTCGCTCTCCTCTCATAATATCTTCGCGAACCTTAGGGATACTCAGACATCCTTCGTTATAAGCCCAGGGCTCTCCTGTTTCTTCAATCTTATGCGCATTGATAAAAACGGTTTTTATTCCCTTTTCGTTCGGAAACTCTTTTTTATCCTCTTCGTCAAAGCCTTCTACAATTTGTTCAGTATCTACAACAAACAAACGAATGGCCTTATTAATCTGCGGTGCTGCAATTCCCACACCATTGCTATGGTACATGGTTTCCCACATATCGGCAATCAGCTTCTTTAACTCAGGATAATCAGGAGTAATATCGGGGCACATTACACGCAAAACCGGGTGTCCGTATGCTACTATCGGTAATTTCATTTGGGTCGTCTTTGTTTTTAGCTCGCGAAGTTAAGTAAATATTCAGGACTGGGATTGAAGGTATTCCTGAAGCATAATCGTTGCACTTAATTCATCTGTATTTCCTCTTTTCTGCCGGTCCTTTTTCTTCATTCCCATCTCTATCATAGCAGCCGAAGCCATTTTTGAAGTAAACTGTTCGTCAACGGTTTCAATTTGTAATTCAGGAAATACCTTTTTAAAATTGCGGATAAACTTATCCACCAGGGGCGTTGCATCAGTTGCCGTATTGTCCAATGCCAAAGGATAGCCAATCAACACTTTTGCCACTTCTTCTGCTTTGACATATTGCTTTAACCAATAAATCAATGCTTCAGAATCCACTGTAGTAAGTCCAGTGGCAATAATCTGCAAAGGGTCTGTTACAGCAATACCCGAGCGCTTTTTACCATAATCAATACAGAGAATCCTGGCCACTGATAATATTTGAAGAATGAAAATTAATTGACCATAGCCCAGCTAAAACCAAAGCGCAGCATAGCATTCTGTGCATGATATCCTTTGCTGATTTCTATATTAGAGTTAAAAAATTGCTGAACCTGATCTACCATTATATAAGAGCGAAAACGCTTGATATTGAAATTAAAAAACACAGAACCATCAGGAGCATTAGCTACCTGATTGGTGTTTTGAACATAAAACTGATTAAAAAGCGGAGCGTATCCATTGGCAAAATAAGCGCTGTGGTAGCGAATTTCAATCCCTGTTGCAATTTTGAGTTGTTTCTTGAAAATTGCAGTTTCTACAGCAAACTGATGCCGGCCAACAATCTGAGGAACATTTACCGGGGCAGCATTTGTTTGTTGCTGATACAATAATTCATTATCAAATGTAAAGCGACCCAAGTGGAAAATTTTACGTAACCAAATCTGACTAAGCGAAAAAGCCGTTGCTGCCTGTGCAGGTTTCTGAGCTGCATCAAAATACAGATAATTACTCATCAGGTAATTATTGACACCAGCTGATAACTTGTAACGGCCGGAGTAAATAGTGGCAAAAAGCTTTGTAGAACTTTCTTTATCAAAACTGTTGCTGCGCAGCCAATACTGATTCTGGTAAATGGTATAATTATATGGGGCATTATTCAATTGCTGTTTTGCTCCAATCTTTACTGTACCCCATCGTTCGCCTAAATCTTTAGAAACAGAAGCATCTAATAAAAAATTACCGGCAGCAACACCAGTAACAAATAATTGAGCATTAGCACCAAAAGCCCATTGACCAGATTTAGTTGCTTCTTTGCTTAAGGAACCGACCAAATAATTGCTCAACACATTTTCCTCACTTTTGCCCAAAATATAATGGGTTACAAATTGGTCAACCCGGTTGCCGACCCCTGCATTGAATATAATCTGATTGGTTGATTTACCCATCAGCCCATTTATCAAAAATCTATTATCAGCATAAAACCATTCCTGGCGCATATATACAGAATCTGCAGTAGCAAATTTTCTTTGAAAAAACGCATCGTATCTTAATGAGTCAGGACGCAGGTCCTTAAACAGATAGCGATGTAGTCCCATTTCGGCTTTATGACTAATCCTGAATCTTGGAGTAAGATGAATATCGTATTGTGTAGAATCCTTACTATAGGTTGTATCCTTTTTCCCCCATGTATAGGCATGCTCCAGCATCATTGTGAAATCCCGTTGCAAAGTCGTCACCGGTGAACGAAGATTGCTGCCATAGCCAGAGCTATAGAAGTTTACAGGAATAGATTTTCGGTCAGAGTATTGATCATTATTAAAGAATGTATCAGAAACAATTCCGCCGTTTTCATCGTGTTGCTGTTTGTTGTAGGTAATTCCACCATACAATTCATAGTGCATGGAAGGGGATTTGTAATTACTGCTCAGAAAAAAATTATCATGATTGTTTCTTTGTATAAAATAATATCCTGGCGAATTTATTTTACGATAATTCACAGCCATATTCCAGTATGGCTTGATATTCTGAGTATGAAAAATCTGTGCTACCTGTTCCAATTTACTGCCCAGATTATAGGTAAAATCTGAGTAAGGTTTAGTGGTGTTATAATATCTGAGACTGTCAATGGTAAACCGCAATGCATCAAAACTGTGATAGCCAAGAGATAGTCCCACCGGATTTTGTGGTGTAAACATGAGATTCATAGCAGGACTACCTAAATTACCCAAATCGCGATACCATGGTTGACTAAACGGGCGACGATGAATACTATGAATAGAAGTATCAGTATATAATTTTACCGAAGAAAATACCTTGGTGTAATAAATATGAGCATCTTCATTTTCCCATTCCTCTGTATTGGTTTTCTTGCCTGCAGAGTCATTGGCATTACCAAAATTACCTGAGCGGGAAGTACCGCTTGGTAATTGCGCAGCAACCTCGTCAACTAATAGAATAGAGATAAAAACAAATGAAATAAGATAGCGTAAGGTGTTAATCAATTATAATTTTTTTTCTCGGGTGCGGCAAAGTTAAGTTATTGAAATCAATGCTCCATTTGATATTGCTACTTTTTTAACAAAGCAAAGCTGGACTATCAATTATCTAGAACTTATCTTTAGCGCTCAGATGCTTAAACACATTTTATTTTATATCTTTTGGATGGGCAGTTTTACTGCAAGTTTTGCGCAGCAAATAAAAGGTATAGTGTTGAGTCGTGATGAAAAGAAGGTGCTCTCAGGAGTTCAATTGGTGAACATCTATAACAATAATACTGCATTCACAGATAGTGCAGGCCTGTTTACCATCAAGGCCAATAAAGGAGAACTGATTGAAATCCGCACGGGTGGATTTAAAACAACCCGATTCCGTATTTCACAAGGCCATGTTCCTCCTTATTTCAAAATATATCTGGAAGAAATGGTGATTTTGAACAGTGACCGTTATGCTTCCAGCGGGCTGACCCAATATCAGATAGACAGTATTAAGAATCATGAGTTGTACAGGTCTGCATTGGATTACCCGCATATGTCTACCTTCGAGCAGATAGAAAGTCCATTTACCGCCCTGAGCAGAAGTAACCAACAAAAATGGAAATTTCAGGAAAGCTATGCGATGTTTGAGCAGGAAAAATACATTGATTTTACCTTTAATGAAAACCTTATCCGACAACTCACGGGTCTTGAAGGTGAAGATTTAGCAAAATACATGAGACGCTTCCGCCCTTCTTACGAAGCATTGCGGAAGATGAGTCTATATGACTATTACAGTTATATACGCTATACAGCTGAGCGTTTCCGCAAAACAAGTAAACCCAATTCACCGCGCAATTCCGGGTAGCGTTTAGCTTTCTTTAGCAGATTAATATCTGTAAGGGGCGCAATAAGCCTTAATTTTGCAGCCTTCTACTCAAATAACAATTACTGATATGGATTCGCTCAATAATATAATGATTTCTGAAATCGTAACTGTTAGTCTTACGCTATTTGCAGTTATTGATATTTTGGGCTCTATTCCTATCCTTGTTTCTCTAAAAAAGAAAATGGGGGATATCAGTTCGGTTCAGGCTACTCTTGTATCTGGCGGATTAATGCTCCTGTTCTTTTTTGCCGGTGAAAAAGCATTAAAGTTTATGGGACTTGACGTAAGCTCGTTTGCTATTGCCGGTTCTATAGTCATTTTTATACTGGCTATAGAAATGGTATTGGGTCACGAAATTTTCAAAGCAGATAAAGATTCAAAATCTGGCAGCATTGTACCCATCGCCTTCCCTATTATTGCGGGTTCGGGTACACTTACTACTATTGTTTCGCTTAAAGTTGTCTATCATCAATATAATATCCTGATTGGCATTCTGATAAATCTGGTGATTGTATTTATCTGCCTTCGTTCTATCAGTTTTATCGAAAAGCTACTTGGGCCTTCAGGAATTGCTGTGGTACGCAAATTTATGGGAGTGATACTGTTGGCAATTGCTGTCAAAATTTTCAAATCGAATGTAAATCTTTAATCAGGGATTCCTGCTAGATAAATTTCGGTATTTTTGTCTGAATCAAATTACTCAGTAAATAAAACAATCATGGCAACAGTAAATGTATACCTGACCTTTAACGGCAATTGTGAAGACGCCTTCAACTTTTACAAATCAGTTTTCGGCGGAGAATTCCCCTATATCGGCAAATTTAAAGATATGCCGCAGGAAGCTGAAAACCCAATGAGCGAAGCAGATGGTAATAGAATTATGCATGTAACCTTACCCATTAGTAAAGAAACCTGCCTGATGGGAAGTGATACGGGTGGAGAATGGGCTGCAAACTTCAAAGAAGGCAATAATTATGCGATATCAATTAATGCCGAAAGCAAAGAAGAAGCGGATAAACTGTTTAATGGTCTTTCGGTTGGTGGAATGATAACTATGCCAATAAACAATACTTTTTGGGGAGCTTATTTTGGTATGTTTACCGATAAGTTCGGAATCAATTGGATGGTAAACTTTGATGAACCACCAAATACTTAAACAATAAATACAATACAATATTTAATAAAAATCAGGGCTGAGAATATATTTCAGTCCTGATTTTGTTTTTAAGTATCAGATTCATTCATGCCTAAACATCAGAAGAAAAGCGAATGAATATCAATATTGTGAACGTTAAAAAATACTTTGCTTAAATTCATCATTACAATTTGTAACTTTAATCTATAAGTACAAAAGCAAATGAAACAATTATTACTCATTGGAATGAATCCTTATACGCTTGACTTCTCCTTGCCCGGATTTCCTGTTGGTATGACACCCGAATTGGTTATGGAAGGCATACGTTCAGAACAGGAAAAGCTGGCAGCAATAGGCTATAATCTGGAAACATACCTCCCGAATCTGGATAATCCTGAAATTGACTCTCTCATAAAACTACTTCAGAAAAAGCAATATGATGGCATAATAATAGGGGCCGGAATCAGGGTTCCTCCTTCCAATTTTATTCTTTTCGAGCTGTTAGTTAATGTATTACATCAGTTTGCACCCTTATCTAAAATCATTTTCAACACCAGGCCGAGTGACAATGTAGTTTCTGTTCAGCGTTGGCTCTGATTATATCTGGTATTACTGTTTAAAAATCCCTTTTATTCAATATATACACCATAAACAACAATAAAACAATTATAACGGAATATTAAATTATTAAATTCATTATTTTTTGTTTATTTCGTTGCTGTCTTCTTAAATTTGGAATCCTATTCACATTTATTGCCGACACAATGAAAACATTTAACCTTAAGCAATTCAGGTCCAGCAATGGCCTGACACTGAAGGAAGTTGCCCAGAAAACAGGTATTCCTTCCATTCACTTATCCGAAATTGAACGTGGTTTAAGACCAATGAGTTCATTACATCAAGAGAAAATAATTAATGCGTTTCCTGATTCAGCTTCAACAGATCTTAGAAACAGAAACTATCGTTCTGTTTCTAACGAGAATCTGGTAAAGGAAAAGTAAAATTGCTTCAACTATTAAATAAAGTCCTGGAAAACCTTCATGTGATTTTCCATACCTTGTCGTGCTCCAAAATGAAATATCTTTTATCAATTATAAATCAAAAGTGGTCGTTTTTTCGGCAGGAATAAGGGTAATTTTGATATCTTTCGCCACCAAAAAACAACCATTATGAATCCTGAAATCACCATTTGGCACAACAACCAATGCTCTACCAGTCGAAAAACGCTAGACTTAATCCAAAATCATTCAGAGAATATTGAAATCAGGGATTACCTGCAAAAACCACCTACCATTAAGGAGTTAAAAAGAGTGTTGAAAATGATGGGCAAAAAGCCTGAATTCATTTTGCGCAAAAAAGATAAAATCTTCCTCGAGCTTTTTGCTGATAAGGAATTGAGCGATGATGGATGGCTGAGGGCAATGAAACTACACCCCTCAATTATTGAAAGACCAATTATAATCATTGGCGAAAAAGCCTATCTGGCAAGACCCTTCGAAGAATTTGCTGCCAGATTTAAAGAAATGTTCTAAGACATAGTAGCTGCACTTGTTCCTGATTAGATAATTCGATGTACTTTTGAAGCTATGGATAACACCCATTTAATACTCTATATTCTTGGTTGTATTTTGATGATTGCCTTCTTTGCGGGTACAGAAATTGCTTTTGTATCGGCCAGTAAATTAAACCTCGAATTAAAAAGAAAACAAGGTTCTTTATCCGGAAGAATATTGGGGCATTTTTCTAATAATCCGGAAGAGTTTATTGGTTCCAGCCTTATTGGTGTCAACGTGTTTCTGGTAATCTATGGTTTATTAATGACCCAGCTTACCGCTCCTTATCTACATCAACTATTGGGATTTGTAGATGTAAAATACGGACACAACACATTTGAATATGTGTCTCTGATAGCAGACACCTTGCTGGCTACCATTATCATTCTGTTTGTGGCTGAATTTTTGCCCAAGATTATTTTCAAATCCAAGGCCGAAACTATGCTGAGCATTTTCGCATTGCCGATGCAGCTCACTTATTTTATTTTTTACCCATTGGCCAAATTGTTTGTTTCCATTTCAGAATTTATTCTGAAATATTTGCTCAACGTAAAAATAAAAACAGGCAAAGAAGTATTCAACAGAATGGATTTGGAGCATTTTGTCAAACAAAGTCTGCATGGTCATCAAAGTGATAGCAACGAGCTCAATACTGAATTATTCGAAAATGCCCTGGACTTGGTCAATGTGAAAGTGCGCAAATGTATGATTCCAAGAAATGAAGTTGAATCGATTGACATTAATACTTCGATTGCAGAAGTTCGTCAAAAATTCATTGATACTAAACTTTCTAAAATCATTGTTTTCGAAGGAACAATTGATACTATTCTTGGCTACATCCATCATCTGGACCTTAACCGTAAACCCAAAGACATTAAATCTGTCTTGCATAAAATATCTGCAGTACCAGAAGCTATGAGCGCCGTAGACGTAATGAATCAGTTTACCAGAGAGCGCAAAAGTATAGCCTGGGTAATTGATGAATTTGGCGGAACAGCAGGTATCGTAACCATGGAGGATGTTCTGGAAGAGATTTTTGGAGACATTAATGATGAATATGATGTTGAAGAATATGTAGAACAGCAATTGTCAGAGCATGAGTATATATTTTCAGGAAGGCTGGAAGTAGATTATCTCAACGAAAAATACGGATTCGAATTACCTACCGAAAACTCTGAAACACTATCGGGATTTATAATTGAGATGCACGAAACTATTCCGAAACAAAATGATAAAATTCTTATAGATAATTATCAATTTGTAGTACTATTGGTGAGTGATACCCGTATAGAAACGGTAAAAATGATTGTAATGGACTCCTATTAAAACTTAAGAGCAATAAAACAAAAAAGCATTTCAATACTCAAAATAAAAAACAATTTCAATGGCAGTTACTCCCCCACTCAACCTCAAAAAATGGATTGATGAAAATCGTCACCTACTAAAACCTCCTGTAGGCAATGCTTGTGTGTACCATAATACTGGTGATTTTATTGTAATGGTGGTTGGTGGCCCCAATAACCGCAAAGATTTCCATTACAATGAAACGGAAGAGTTATTCCTTCAGCTGGAAGGAGATATAGTTGTACGTATCCAGGATGAAGGAGTAATCAAAGACATCGAAATCAAAGAAGGTGATATGTTTTTATTGCCAGGCGGAGTACCACACTCTCCACAAAGAGGACCAAATACTGTAGGCATTGTTGTAGAAAAGGTTCGTGGCGGCGATAAGCAAGATGCATTTCTTTGGTTTTGCGAAAATTGTCATGAAAAACTTTATGAGCAATTTATGAGCGTAACAGATATTGTTGCGCAATTACCTCCAGTAATGAATGCATTTTATGCCGACGAAGAAAAACGCACTTGTAAAAAATGCGGTCATGTAATGCAACCTCCTGTACCAAAATCATAATTACACTATTTAAAGAAAAGCAGTGAGATTTTAGCTTTTTAAAAACAAAGATTTATCTTCGCAACATCATTAAAAAACATTTTCATAATAATGTCACACGATACGCACGAACATCATCACGAGTCACACAATGACAAACCTGTCCTTGAATTTAAATCTGCATTTTATTTTGTCATCATCCTTGCCGGACTATTCATTGCAGCTATTGGTTTTGTAAAATCAATGAGCCACGATGAAGGTGGACATGATGCTCATGGAGCACAACATACCGAGGCAACTCATGGCCACGATGCTGCTGCAACGCATGAAGAAGCAGGAAATGCCGCTGAGCCAACCCATGAAGGACATGCAGAAGCAGAACATAAAGAAGAAGCTGCCCCGGCAGAACATCATTAATATTGATTACAACGCAATTCCAATTTATCTAAAAGCAATGCCTCATCAGCATTGCTTTACTTTTCTATACGATGAACAAAATAACACGGAGAGATATGAAACAAGACGAAACTATAGCCATTACCGGTGCTGCCGGATTTATAGCCAGTGTGTTGGTGAGTTCGCTCAATAAAGAAGGATTCAACAATTTAATTCTGGTGGATGACTTTTCAGATGAGAAAAAATCCGAGAATTTATCTCATAAAACCTTTGAAGCAAAAGTTCATCGCGAACAATTTGCCGATTGGCTCAAAAAACATCCCGGTAAAGTGCAGCATATTTTCCACCTCGGAGCCCGAACAGACACCACAGAAATGGATTATGAAGTACATAAAAAATGGAATCTGGATTACAGTAAAGACCTGTGGGATATTTGTACAGAGCAAAATATAGAATTGGTATATGCATCATCTGCAGCAACCTATGGCAATGGTGAATATGGCTATACTGACGACAACCAATTAAGTGAAAAGCTAATGCCGCTCAACCCCTATGGACGCTCCAAAAATGAGTTTGATATTTGGGCACTGCAACAAAAACAATGCCCTCCTTTTTGGGCCGGAGTAAAGTTCTTTAACGTGTATGGCCCCAACGAATACCATAAAGGACGTATGGCTTCCGTAATTTTCCATGCATACCATCAGATTAAAGAAAGTAGCGAGGTCACTCTTTTTCGATCGCACAACCCTGATTATAAAGACGGAGAGCAATTAAGAGACTTTATATACGTACAAGACATTGTTAGTATAATTATATGGCTTATGCAACACAAACCTGCTAATGGTCTCTATAATGCCGGAACCGGCAAGGCACGTACATTTTTAGATTTGGTGAAAAGCATTTTCAAAAACCTGCAATTAGAAGAGAAAATCAATTTCCGAGACACGCCTGAAGATATCCGGGACAAATATCAATATTTCACCGAGGCAAACATGAATAAGTTAAAAAAGGCCGGCTATAATAAAGCATTTTATAGTCTGGAAGAAGGTATTGCAGAGTATGTAAATTTATACTTAAAAGAGGAGAAATACTGTTAAACCCAAATTTATTTTACCCCTAATATCAGTTCTATAAAATGACCAAGGCTGTATGAAAAAAATCCTCTTAATAGAAGACGAAGCATCAGTAGTCAATTTTATCAAAAAAGGGCTAACCGAAGATAACTTTGAAGTGTCTGTAGCATTAAATGCAATAACAGGCTATCAAATGGCATCTGAAAACAAGTATAGTCTAATTATTTTGGATATTATGTTGCCTGATGGCAGCGGAATTGAAGTGTGCAAGCAATTACGCAGCAGACAAATTCAAACACCCATTTTATTTCTTACAGCTTTGAACACTACAGACAACATTGCACTTGGATTGAACTCCGGAGCTGATGATTATCTGGTAAAACCTTTTAGGTTTATTGAATTAGTTGCGCGGATTAATGCACTGTTGAGAAGAGCAAATAGTCACGTAGGGCATCATCAGAAGAGCCAAGAGCAAATTTATAGCATTGCAGATCTGACCTTAAATGATGATGCAAAAACAGTAGAAAGAAATAATATTTCTATTTCACTCACAGCTACTGAATACAGACTATTATTGGTACTTTTAAAGAATAAGGGACGGGTGCTGTCAAGAGTAGATTTGCTGGAAAGTGCGTGGGATATACATTTCAATTTAGGAACCAATGTTGTTGACGTGTACATCAATTATTTAAGAAAAAAAATCGACAGCAATTTCGAACAAAAACTTATCCATACAGTAGTTGGCATGGGTTATGTGCTTAAAGAATAATGAATACAAAGCTTAAAATATCTTTGTTGCTTATAGCTTCCAACATTTTGCTCCTTCTGCTTTTTGGTGGTGGTATCTATTACTTTTTACGAAATTACTCCTACAAGGACTTTTATAAACGTCTCGAAACAAGAGCATCTATAACAGCCAGATATAAGTTTGAACAAAACAAACTTAACTCTGAGGCTTTCAGGAATATTCGTGAGCAGCATCTCGAAAAACTAAGTGACGAGAAAGTATATTTCTATAAAGTAAACAATGAAATGAAGATTAAGTCTCTGGCTGTTAAAACCGGCTTGGGGATTGCATTTTTCAAAGAAATATTCAGGGAAAGTAAAGCAACTGCGCAAAAAGGAAATACGTTTTATACTGGCATAAGATATATAAACAATAATCAAACCTATGTTATTATTGTTTCTGCCAAAAACTACTACGCGTCCCATCATCTTGCCTTTTTAAGATATATCATTGGAGGAGGCATCTTGATTATACTTATAATTACCTCCTATTTTTCCATCTATTTTTCCCGTCACATTTTCGACCCTATCAATTCTATAACGGATACAGTAAATAAAATCAGTACAGATAACATGCACCTTCGACTTGAGGAGGTAGAACAAAACAATGAAATAGGCCAACTCATTTCCACTTTTAATGGCTTGTTAAACCGAGTTGAGACGGCATTTGAGACGCCCAAAAATTTTATCAGTAATGCGTCTCACGAGTTCAGAACCCCTCTTACCGCTATCATCGGCGAAGCTGAGGTAATCCTGATGAAAGACAGAAATATAAATGAATACCAACAGTCGCTCAAAAGCATTTTGGTGCAGGCCGAAAGACTCAACCAGATTACCCAATCGCTCCTGCTACTGGCACAAACCGGCTATGAAAACAAAAAAATACACATCGAATTGCTACGCACAGATGAGATACTTTGGGAAGTAAAAGAGCTGATCAATCAGCTAAATCCTAAAAACAAAATCAGTATTGATTTGAGCTTGTTGCCTGAAGACCCGAAAAAACTAAAAATAAGGGGCAATAAACATTTATTGCATACCGCATTTGCCAACGTTCTTAATAATGCCTGTAAATACTCCAACAATAAACCTGTTGTTGTAAGTATTGCCTCTACAGACAATACGGTTATCGTTCTGATAAAAGACATCGGCATTGGAATTCCGATGTCAGAAATCGATTTTATCTATGACCCCTTCTTTAGAGCATCAAACACTAAATACTTTGAGGGTTATGGAATTGGATTGCCTCTGGCGAGAAATATCATCAAACTGCATGATGGCCAACTACTTGTTTCTTCAGTTGTAAATGAAGGGACAACAGTACAGATAAAAATCCCATTAGCTCAGTTATAGAATTCATGTAAAATTCTAATCTCTTTTTAATCTCATTCTTATAGCCGTCTAATACTCGGCAAAGACATTTGTATTCTCATTTCTTAAATGAAAATCCGGAATACTATGGAGACAATTTTAATTCCTATAGATTTTAATGTCGAATCCTTACTTACATTAAGAATTGCACTTAACCACCATACAGATGGCAAAATCAATGTAATACTAATGTATTCGGAATCACTAAGTGATTCCATTACTGACCTGCTGTTTTATAATCCACAAAAAACAATTAAGTCGCTTTTGAAACCAGATTTTGAAGAAGCACTTTCCATTATCAAAAACAGATACGAAACCACAGTCCACCATATTCGTATTGAATTATTCCACGGCTATAACAGCAATTCTCTTAAAAGATTTATAGAAGCTAAAAGAATAAGCAATATATATCTGCCTAAAAATTATCAATTAAAACCACCAAAAAATGGATTTGACCCCATAAATCTTTTTAAAAAGAGCCAAATAGACTTTAAAGAAATTGAGTGGAGTATCGACAAAAACACTCATCAGCAAATGTCATTAATCTCATTATTCGTCAATTAAAATTGGAGTATGCAAAAAACACAAATACCCAACACCCCGCTCGGAAGATTAAAACTGTTTTTTACTTTCTTCGATTCCAGATGGGAAGATTTAACCAAAGAGAATTGGATTAAAACCATTTACCGTGATTTTAGCGCTGGCCTTATTGTTGCTATGACAGCAATCCCAATGGCAATGGGCTTTGCAATGGCGATGGGTTTGCGACCTGAAAATGGCATTATTGCCGGTGCATTGGCATGTGTAGTAGGCAGAACTTTTGGCGGCTCAAAATACCAGGTATATGGCCCTACAGCTGCCTTTATACCAGTCATTGCAGCGCTGTTCACCAAATATGGTCCTGCTTCAGGCGGAACCTTCGAAACAGCTCATGGTTTTCTCATTCTGGTATCCATCTTTGCAGGCATCATCCTGATGATTATGGGTATTTATGGCTTTGGTAAATATGCCAAACTAGTCCCCAACTCTATTATTGTTGGCTTTACTGTTGGTATAGCTGTTGCCATCGCACTGACAAATCTGGAAGACATATTGGGTATTGAATCATTTAGCGCGCTTATTGGTCAGGATGAGAATATTAAAGGAGGTTTCTTACAAAATATCTATACTGCATTTCATAATTTAGATAAGCTCAATATCTATTCCATCTTTTTAGGATTGCTGACATTTGCCATCACGAAAATTTTGCTAAGAATTTCCATTTTTATACCTGCACCGGTTATCGCAATTGGTACGGCAACTCTATTATCCGCAACTGTATTTGCCAACAAAGGCCTGATAATGGTAAAGGACATATATGGCTCTATTCCAAATAATTTCTTTGTTTTCACCACCCCTTCTTTGCCGGGAATAAACTCTGATGTACTGGTTGATATTCTCTATTTTGTTGGTGCAATTGTCTTTGTTTCTGGAGTAGAGAGTATTCTGTGCTCTTCGATGGCCGATAAGATGGCCAACAATAAGAAAACGCCATTCAACCCTGACAAAGAGTTTTTTGGTCAGGGAATGGTACAGATTATTACACCATTGGTGCAAGGTTTCCCTTGTACCGGGGCACTTGCACGTACTGCCACCAGTATCAAAGCTGGTGCCAGAACGCCTTTGGCCGGATATTTTAAAGCTATATTGAAGTTAACAATGGCATACTATCTGGCACAATATCTAGAACTAATACCAATGGCTTGCATCGGAGGTATATTGGTATGGGTAGCCAGCAACATGATTAAACCTGCTGAGATAAAAGAAATTAAGCACTTAGGGAAATTTGAATTCTCTATGATGGTTTATACCGCAGTAATGGTGCCCCTTACCGATTTCTTAACGGGAGTACTATCCGCACTTATTATTTACTTTCTGGTACAGAAATTTTTTAAGAAAAAAACCATAAGGCTTCAATAGTGTGAAACATCCTTTCCCAATGTAGTATTTCCTATCACCACCAGAAAAAAATCCCCGGCAAATAATATTTGTCGGGGATTTTTTATGTATTTAATTCAATGATTACTTTGCCTTGGCAGATATAACCACATTACCTGTTTTATCCATTTCCTGAATACTATATCCAAGTGCGGCTACCCTATCCCACAATTTCGCCTTATCTCCTACCAGCAAAATATACATTCTGTCTGTACCGGGCAATGTTTCGCGAATAAAAGTATTGGCTTCTTCCAATGTCATAGAAGACAAAATTTTCGATTGCTCATCCGGGAATTTTGGATTCAGATTATAGGTCATCAGACGGGAAAGAAAAGCAGCTTTCTGACCACCGGATTCGTACTTACGCGCTTCACTTTGTCCAATTGAATTCTGAGTAAATTTCAACTCCTCAGCACTCATGCCTTTTAGTTTGTACTCATTCAAAATGTCCATGACATCCTTCAATGCACTATCTGTTGCATTGGCTTTGATACCGGCACTAAACTGGAATGAGCCACTGTACAAATCGCCGTTGTATCCTGTTCTTGCACCGTATGTCCATCCTTTATCTTCACGAAGATGTAGATTGACACGGCTGTTAAATGCTCCGCCCAATGGGAAGTTGATAATATTTGATTTATAGAAATTACCGGTTGCATCATATTTCAGGTTGGTCACATAACCAATTCTAAATTCTGTTTGAGCAGCATTAGGTACATCTATGAAATATACTTTGGTCATCTTTGCAACAGGTGCTTTGGGGATTTCCGGAAGCTCCACTTTCTTGGCAGGCAATTGCTCCAAAAATTTCAAATCGGTAATTATTTCTTCTTTAGTTACATTACCTACTACTACTATTTTAGCTTCGTTGAAATTGAAATTATTGTTATAATAGTTTTGAATATTGCTCAATTCCACGTTATTCAGCGTGGCTTCTGTACCACTGGAGGTCCAGCCCATTACATTGTCTCCATTCATCAACTTCTCAAATACGGTTGAGGCTACATAAGAAGGCTGATTAATTGCATTTTTAATATTCTGTATGGTACGTGTCTTCTTAGTTTTGAAAGTTGCTTCCTTAAAATCCGGACGAAGCATTCTTTCCTGCAACAAGGCCAATGTAGGCTTTAAATTCTTTTTAAGACTGCGTACATTAACATTGATAGCATCAGTACCGGCATTTACATTGATATCGCTACCCAATTTCTGTAATTCTGTCGTAAAAGCTTCGGCAGAATAGTTTTTGGTATCCTCGTTCATCATGGTAGCAAAGAGGTTAACCATTCCTTGCTTTGAAGGATTGTAAGCATCCATCAGAATACCTCCTTTAATTTCGATACTGATATTAACAATAGGCATCTCTGCATCCATAGTACCAATCATATCGCTGTTATTAGCCAATTCAGCAGTCCACAACTTTGGTACGTTTACTGTAGGGTTAGCTCCGCTGGCAGGCATTTTGGTTCTGTCAAAATTATCATTGGCCTTATTGTACTTCAAAGTTTCATAACCATAATTGGGTGCTTTATATCCCGTTTCCTTTACAGTATAATTATCTGCTGCTGCCTTATTATCTTCATTACCCTTTGTCAATACACTCACAATAACCGCATTTTTACCTTTAATATATTGGTTGTAAACACGCATTACATCTTCTTTTGTAACACTGGCATAGCGCTTCAATTCCTGACCGATATAATTGGCATTGCCGGTATATGTTTGGAATGCAGCTAATTGGGATACTTTACGCGATACGCTTTCCAGGCCATAAATAGCTTGTGATTCCTGTTGATTTTTGAATTTTGTAATCTCATCTTCAGTAGCTCCACGTTTTTCAAATTCTGTAAAAGCTTCTCGAACCAATTTTTCCATATCAGCCAACTTTTGGCCCGGGAAAGGGGTAACAGAAATAGTAAATTCACCAGACAATTCAGTGGTGCTGTTGAACATACTCACATTGACAGCCTTTTGTGTTTTTACCAGATTTTTGTACAGGATAGAGTTATTGCCCTGACCCAAAATTTCGGCAAGACAGTCTAATGCTGGTTCATCCTTACTATACTGAGGAGCCGTGGGAAAAACCATCCTCAACATGGGTACTTTTGCATAATTGTCCATCATAGACACATAGCGATTCTTTTCCAATACAGGAGCAGGAAGCTTTACTGGTTGCACATTTGGCCCTTTGGGGATTGAGCCAAAATACTTCTCGGCCAGTTTCAATACTTCGGCAGTACTTACATCACCACCTACGGTTAGTACCGCATTATTTGGGCCATACCAACGAAGGAAGAAGTTCTTCAAATCCTGCACATTGACACGGTTCAAATCTTCAATATAACCAATCGTCAACCATGAGTATGGGTGACCATAAGGATACAGGTTTTTTGCAGCTACCTCACCTACCAAACCATAAGGTTTGTTGTCGTAGTTCTGGCCACGCTCGTTCTTTACAGTGGCACGTTGCACTTCAAACTTTTGCTGTGTAACGGCATTGAGCAAAAAGCCCATCCTGTCAGCTTCCAGCCAAAGCATTTTTTCCAGTTGATTATTAGGTACAGTTTCAAAATAGTTGGTACGATCGCGGTTAGTGGTACCATTTAATGTTCCACCTGCTTCGGATATAATTTTAAAATGTTGTTCGTCGCCTACATTATCCGAACCCTGAAACATCATGTGCTCAAAGAAATGCGCAAAACCCGATTTGCCTATTTGCTCACGTGCCGAACCTACGTGATAAGTTACGTCAACATGCACAATAGGGTCTGAATGATCTTCGTGCACAATAACCGTAAGGCCATTGGGCAGGATGTATTTTTCGTAAGGGATATTGACCTCTCCCGGTTTCGCAGTAACCTTCTCCACCAGTTTTGCCTGAGCAAAAATCATAGAGGGTGTACAAAGTGCCATAGTGGCTACTGAACAGATTTTAATGAATTGTTTCATTTGTATCAATAATGTTTGTTTTTGAATGGGTGAAGATAAGCTGCCTGAAGCGAATAGTATAAAAACAAAGGGTGAAATATGGGGGTGTTTTTTTCTCTACACCAGCTCTAGCAACACCACATTTTCGATATGATGTGTGTGCGGGAACATATCCACGGGGCGCATACGCGTAATTTTATAATCTACAGTCAGCAAGGCAAGGTCGCGAGCCTGGGTGGCGGGATTACAACTTACATACACAATTTTAGGCGCACGCATTTTCAGCAATTGTTGCACCAGTTTTTCACTCATACCGGCGCGTGGAGGGTCAGTGATAATGACATCGGGTTTGCCATGCTCTGCAAAAAAAGCATCGGTGCAAATGGCCGATACATCACCGGCGTAAAATAAGGCGTGCTCAATATTGTTTTGTGCGGCATTGAGTTTGGCATCATCGATAGCCTGTTCTACCACTTCAATACCAATAATCTTTTTAGCATTTTTAGAACAGAAGATACCAATACTGCCGGTACCACAATACAAATCGTACAAAACCTCATTACCCGTTAATCCTGCAAATTCGCGCGTGATACGATAAAGGTTTTCGGCCTGTGTTGTATTGGTTTGAAAGAACGATTTTGGCGAGATATTAAAAGTAAATTCCTCCAGCTTTTCGGTAATAAAACCTTTACCCGAAAAAGTATGCACTTCAAGGTCGTAAATACTGTCGTTCCATTTGGCATTGATAGTATAACAAAGCGTCGAAATCTCAGGAACTTCATGCAGCAAATGCTGCAGCATCGGGGTACGCGTAGCCTCGTCATCTTCATTCATCACCAGATTCACTAATACTTCACCCGTGGTAGACACACGAATAGTGACATTGCGCATATAGCCTGTATGTGCACGAAAATCATAATAAGGTAATTCATGTTGCTCGGTATATTGGCGCAGTGTATTCAAGATTTTGTTGGTAGGTTCGTTTTGCAGATGACAAAAAGTAATCGGCACTACCTTATCAAATAATCCGGGAGCATGAAAGCCCAAACCTTGCTCGTGGGGCACTTCGGCATCGCCGATAGCTGCTATTTCATCATTGGTACGATATCGTTTATTGGAGAAGGTAAATTCAAGTTTATTTCTATAAAATCTTTGTAATCCACTACCTGCAATAGGCTCCATCTCAGGCAATTCTACATGACCAATGCGTCGCATCTGATCGGCTACTTGTTGCTGTTTGTATTCCAATTGTTTTTCATAAGGCAACATTTGCCATTTACATCCACCACAAACCCCAAAATGTGTACAAAATGGTGTAACACGCAAGGGAGAAGCAGTAACCAGACGGGTCATTTTTCCTTCGGCATAACTCTTTTTGTTTTTGGTAATGCGCACATCTACAATATCTCCCGGAATAACATTTTCTACAAAGACAACTTTGCCATCTGGCATCATGCCAATGCTCTTGCCTTCTGCTGCATAAGTTCCGATTGTTAAGTCCTGGAGGGTAATTCGTTTTTTCTTTGCCAAAAAAATAGCGTTTAGGTGGTTAATAAAATGCAAATTAAGGGTATAAAGTTGTTTAGTGGCGGTTAAGAAAAGTATTTTTGGCAGACTGCTTTAAAATAAAAGCCCATGAACAAACTTTTACTGCAGTTATTTATAAATCATCTATTTTCACCAAACTTTTTTAACAACAGAATACACCTATGAAAAAACTACTCTCTCTTGGCTTACTGCTCGGCAGCTTATCATTCCAGGCAGCAGCAAAAGACGGCTACAAAATTCAGTTGAAGTTTAAGGATGTAAAAGACTCCACTTATTTTCTGGCACATTATTTTGCCAAACCCTTACCTACCATTTACAAAACAGATTCCGGAAAGCTGGACAAAATGGGAGCATCGGTGCTTAAAAGTGATAAGAAAATCACAGGAGGGATGTATCTGATTATGCTCTCTGATCGTAAGACTTATTTTGAATTTTTGCTGAATAACGGAGATGATATTATTATAACTGTCGAGGATATAAAAGACTTGCCAAGCAAAGGGCTTAGTATTAAAAATTCTACCGAAAACGAAGCTTTTATTCAATATGAAGAGTATGTTCGTAAAGTAGGTGAAGAGCATCAGGCATTAATGACAAAAATGGCGAGTGCAAAGAACAGTGTAGATAGTGCAGCCATCAAAGACCAAATGGCTGGCAAGATGAAAGCATTGGTAGGCTATAGAAATGATTTTTCTGCTAAAAACCCTGCAAGTCTTTTGTCCAAAATATTTAAAGGACTTGAATTACCCAAAGTACCTGAAGGGAAACAATATTTACCTAATGGCGATGAAGATAAAGATTATGCCTACCGCTTTTATAAAGCGCATTATTGGGACAATTTCGATTTGAAAGAAGGAAGATTAATCAATACCCCAATCTATGATGCGCGTATTACTGAGTATTTCGAAAAACTGGTTGTACCTGTACCCGATTCAGTAATTAAAGAAGCAGACTGGATATTAGCACAAACAAGAGGAACTGGCGATTTGTTTAACTATACACTTTCCTGGTTGGCCAATTTCAGTCAGGACAGCAAAGTAATGGGAATGGATAAGGTATATGTATATCTTGTAGACAACTATTACGAAAAGGGTGATGCCGGTTGGTTAAGTGCCGATTTATTGGAAAAACACAGACAACATGCCAATGAACTTCGCCCGAATCTTATTGGTAAAGTCGGATATGATATTTCAATGATAGATACATCCGGAAATCCTGTGACAGTATCAAAAATTCAATCCAAATACAAACTCATTGTTGTTTGGGACCCAACCTGCGGACATTGTATGAAAGAAATTCCGGCATTGGATTCTACATATAAAGCAGATAAACTAAAATCACGCGGTGTAAAATTAATCGGCATTTGTGCTGAGCAACTGGAAAAGCAGTGGAAGGAATTTATTATCAAAAACAAATTGAATGATTGGATACACATTCACGATCCGGAGCGCAAAAGCAATTACAAAACAATGTATAATGCCCGTGTAAATCCTACCATTTATTTGTTGGATGATAAAGGTATCATTCGTGGAAAGAGCATTGACCACAGCAATATCACATCATTAATTGATATGTTGGAACGTCAGGAAGCTGATGCTAAAAAGAAAACATCCAAATAAAAAATCGTAAACTTGCAGAAGTGTCTTAGAATTCAGTTTTTAAGACACTTCATTTTTTATCCTTTGTAAATAAAACAGAATAACAAAACGTCACTTATGAAGAAAATTATGTTGACTGGCATTTTTGCCACTGCATTATTGGGAAACAGCTTTGCTCAAACACTTTTTACTTATGGTAATAATGTTGTTACAGAATCAGAATTTTTGAAGGTTTATAAAAAAAATAATGCTGCTCAAAAAGTAGACTACTCAGAGAAAGCACTGCGCGAATATGTAGATCTGTATTCTCTTTTCAGAATGAAAGTAGCCGAAGCCAATAAAGAACAGTTAGACACAACAGCATCAGTAGCCGGAGAAATCGATAATTACAGACGGCAATTAGCAAAAGGTTTTCTTACAGACGAGGAAATGGTAGGACGACTGGTACAGGAAGCTTATGACCGCTCTAAACAGGAAATAAGAGTAGCTCACATTCTGATTTTGACAAAGCCCAACTCCGATACTGTAGCCATAAAAAAGACTATTGACAGCATTTATAATTTAGTGAGTAAAGGGAAAGGCGATTTTGCAGCATTAGCCAAAACATTCTCGGAAGATAAAGGGTCAAACAATAACGGAGGAGATATAGGTTATTTTACAGCATTACAAACAGTTTATGCTTTTGAGAATGCTGCTTACAATACTCCTGTTGGTAAAGTTTCAGAACCTTTCCGTACAAATTTCGGATACCATATCCTTAAAGTAATTGACAAACGCCCTGCCCGCGGTCAATTGAGGGTTGCTCAGATATTGGTGGGTACTCCCAAATCTTTGGGTGAAGCAGGAATTGAAGCAGCAAAATTAAAACTGGATACAGTACAAAAAGAGCTGAAAAATGGTGCCAGCTTTGAAGACTTGGTCATCAAATACTCTGACGATAAATTTAGCAAGGATAATAAAGGAGAACTACCTGTATTTGGTGTAGGCCGTATGACACTGGCTTTCGACGAAGCAGCATTTGGATTGAAAAATGTAGGAGATATCTCTAAACCAGTGCAAACGGACTATGGTTTTCATATTATTAAACTTCTGGAAAAAACAGGAACAAAGCCTTTTGAAAGTGTAAAGAAAGAATACAAAACTAAAGTAGACAATGACTCCCGCGCCCAACAAGCCCGCGATTTATATTTTCAGAAAGTAAGACAAAATAATGGCTTCAAAGAGAATCCAAAGGCATGGGAAAGCTTTGCAGCTCAAATAAGTAAAATACCAGATACAGGTAAAGATGCCGGACAATACAACAACAAAACCTTTAGCGAAGGTGGTTCTAATGTAATGTTTAGTCTTGCCGGCAAAAACTATACTCAGGATGATTTTGTTAGCTTTGCAAACAGCACCACGCGTGGGCGTATTGCACAAAGTACTAAAGAGACGATTTTCAAAGAACTCTACAGTATGTACCAAAGTAAAGTTGTCAACGATTTTCAGGAACACAAACTGGTAGACGAGAATCCTGAATTCAAAAGCCTGATGCAAGAGTATAAAGATGGCATCATGTTATTTGAATTAATGGATAAAAATGTTTGGGGTAAAGCCTCTAAAGACACCGTCGGTCTCAAAGCCTTTTACGAAACACAAAAAGACAAGTATCAATGGGAGCCCGGATTCAAAGGTTCTGTTTATAGCTTTAAAGATGAAGCGTCTATGAAAGAAGGCATGAAATTGTTAAACAAAAAAGGAATCAGTAACGAAGAAATAGTAAAAACCTTAAACAGTGAGACAAATCGTGATGCTGTAAGTATCCAGATTGGCCGATATGAATTCAATAAGTTTACTGACGTTCCGCAAAACAAAATTTTTGCTGGCAAAACAAGCGAAGCCATTAAGAAAAGTGACAAAACTTATGTAGTAGTAAAAGCTGATGAAGTGTATACTCAAAAAGAAAACAAAGCATTTACTGATGCCCGTGGTTACATCATTTCGGCTTATCAGGATAAACTGGAAAAGGACTGGAATAACGAATTACGTTCAAAATATCCAGTTGTGATAAATGAGGAACAGTTGAAAAAATTAGTGAAGTAAAAATCAAAACCAGATTAAAAATCAAAAAAGCTATTGGGCCAAACGCTCAATAGCTTTTTTGTTATATGTACTACTGTTTCATCATTAGACTATACATCTTGTATAAAATCCTGCAAATAATTCTGAGAATCATATAAAACTAAATCTGACTCTTCCCCGTATTTTTATATTCACGACAAACAATACAAAGTAAAATAAAAAGAATACGAAACTTTTTAGCTATTAAATATAGCATTACGAAACTTTTAAACCAATAAAATGACTGCTTATCCCCTTTACAAAACCTGCATTGATGCTTGTCTCAGATGCGCTTCTATTTGTAATCTTTGCTCTTCTGCATGTGCAGATGACGACCATATGAGAACGATGTCAAAGTGCATTCAATTAACGATGGAATGCGCCGCGATATGCTATGCCGCTGCCCAGCTAATGAGTTTGGGAAGTACAAAAACAAAGGCTCTTTGCCGTTTATGTGCAACAATCTGCGAAGCATGTGCGAATGAGTGCAGTAAACACCCTATCGAACACTGTCAGGAATGTGCCAATCTATGTAGAGAGTGTGCAGCAGAATGCCGTAAAATGATTATTTAGCATACTGAAAACCCGGATAAAAACATTTTGAATGATTATTATATCTGGCAGATAAATATTAATGGCTCAGTTCGCCTTCCCACTTGCTAACTACTGCTGTTGCAATGCTATTACCAATTACATTAGTTGCGCTTCTGCCCATATCCAATAAGGGGTCTATACCCAACAACAAAGCAAGCCCGGCTTCAGGAATATTGAACGTACTCAAAGTACCCGCAATAACTACTAATGATGCACGGGGTACACCAGCAATTCCTTTGCTGGTGAGCATTAAGACAAGTAACATACTGACCTGAGTGGCAAAAGGCAAATGAATACCGTAAGACTGGGCAATAAACAATGAGGCAAAAGTCATATACATCATCGAACCATCCAGATTAAAAGAATAACCCAATGGCAGGACAAAACTGACAATTTTCTTTCCGCAACCAAAACGCTCCAGTTCCAACATCATTTTGGGAAAAGCAGCTTCACTGCTACTTGTACTGAAGGCCAGCAATGCAGGATCTTTCATTCGCTTAATCAAAGTAAAAACCCTGCGCCCGATAAATAAGAATGCTGCAAGAATAAGCAATATCCACAAAGACCCAAGCCCCAGATAAAACTCTCCAATAAAAATAGAATAAGTAGCAAGGATACCCGCACCTTGCTTGGCAATTACAGCTGTCATTGCGCCAAAAACAGCTATAGGTGCCAGATTCATAACATAAGTAGTGATTTTTAAAATAACATCCGAAACCACTTCAAAAAAACCAATCAGCACTTTACCGTGCTCGCCTATAGCAGCAGTTGCAGTACCAAAAAGCAAGGAGAATACGACAATCTGAAGAATCTCATTATTAGCCAAAGACTCAAAAATACTGGTTGGGAAAATATGGTATAAAAAAGACTTGAGCGAAAAAGCGGCTTTCTGCAAACCTAATTCTGCACTTGCATCAGGAAGTGGCAGGTTCATATGGGCACCTGGTTCAAACATATTAACCAAAAACATACCCAAAGCCAGACTCAAAAGAGAGGCACTAAAGAACCATAAAAGCGTCTTCCCCCCTATCCTGCCAACAGCTTTAATATCACCCAATTTGGCAACACCTACCACCAGGGTACTAAACACCAATGGAGCAACAATCATTTTTATCAAACGGAGAAAAATATCTGCCAATAAGGAGAATGGTTCCAGTTTGCCATCGCGTGATTTCAATATAGCTGACCTTTGTTCATTAAGTTCTTTTAATTTTGAAGGGACATCAATCGTGCAAGTAACAACTGACTTCTCTTTTAGCGATTGAATTGTGGCATCTATCTGAGCAATTTGTATATTTTCATTCTGCACAAATTGCTTATTCAGCACAAAACCCAGGCCAATACCCAATACAAGGGCTATAAAAATATACCGGGTAAGTCTGCTTTTCTTGGTGGGGGCTTTGTGATGATTGCTCATAAAGTTGCTTTTTGAAATTAATTGATTACATCAGATTCTTCCTGATCCACTGCCTGATCATCATGGAATCACGATAATGCTTCAAGCTGTCCTCATACCGCTTCCTGTCCTGCTTGCGCGCCCAAATCATTTTATCGCGTAGTCTGGTAGCAGAATCGATAATGTAGGTATACTTCGGAATCAATTTAGCATTATACATTTTTTCTTCCAAAGACTTACGTGAACTCACTACCGAATCCTTCAAATATTTTTCAATCATCAGGCTGGCTACCGGACCTGCCCATGTAGCACCATAACCCGAATTCTCGACTACTACTGCAATACAAATCTTAGGATTGACCCTTGGTGCATAAGCAACAAACATGGAGTGGTTTTGCAATTTCATTACCTGACCGTTGACAATAGCCTTATTTTCCACTGTACCGGTTTTGGCACAGACCTCTACGCCAGGCAATCTTGCAACGGTACCGGTACCACGGTCTACCACATCCATCATTCCCAATCCTACTATACCAAAAGCCGAATCAGGAATATGGGTAACTGTATGCTTTACCATAAATGGTGCCAAAATCGGGTCTTTGGGATTTTTGGCCACCGATTTTACAAAATGTGGGGTATAATAAAATCCTCTGTTGGCAATTATACACATAGCGTTGGCCATCTGCAAGGGAGTGCTCGCAATTTCGCCCTGTCCCATTCCTACAAAAAGATTGGTACAAGAGTTCCAGGAGCCATTGTACATTTTATCATAGTCTTTGGTGTCAAACAAAGTTCCGCCCTTTTCTCCCGGCAAATCAACCCCAAGCGGATGCCCCAATCCAAATGAATACATATGTTCATAAAATCTGTGCAAGCCAACCTTTACATTTTTATATGCTCGCTTATCTACAGATAAACGATAGATATGAACGAAATAGGAATTGCAGGAATTGGCCAATGCCAAACGAAGATTAGCGGCATGTCCACCACCACTATGCGTACATCCTATTCTTTTACCGCAGGCATAATATCCGCCTCCACAAGGATAACCATACGAAGGAGTTATTACTCCTTCATCTAAGGCTACCAATGCGGTTAATGGCTTTTGTGTAGAACCCGGATTATACGAGCCTTTCATCGCCCGGTTAAATAAGGGCTTGGTGGCATCTAAAAATAGTTTTCCGAAATTTTTGGAACGTTCCTTACCTCTCAGTAAGTTGGGGTCATAAGAAGGGCTGCTTACCATGGCCAAAATACCACCAGTTGACGGGTCAATTGCCACAACACTGCCTAGTTTATTGACCATCAGCTTTTCCCCAAAAGCCTGAAGCTCTGCATCCAGATACAATTCAATACTACGACCTGCTACTGCCGGTGTATCCAGAATCCCACCCTTGTAGGAATCTCTGGGACGGTTGAAATTATCCTTTTCTATAAAATATATTCCGCGTTGTCCGCGCAACACTTCTTCGTAAGCCAATTCCAAACCATCAATACCTACATAATCTCCCTGATTATAACTTTTAAAACGCTCCCTTTTCAGCATGGATGGTGATACTTCGCCAATATAACCTAATACCACACCTGCATGTGGATCCGGATAAGAACGTATATTACGTTCCACCATCTGAAAACCGTTAAAAAGAAAGATATTCTCCTGAAAGCCTGCAGCCTGAGCGGGTGATAGCTCTTCTAAAAATACGGTTTGACGCACCCAGCCGCCTTTATTAATAGCTCTGAGCATCATTTTGGAATACATGGGAACATCAATGCCCAAAGCCTCGCAAAATCTGATTGTGTCAAAGTTCTTTTTTGCTTCAATGGGAGTAACCACCAAATCGTAAACAACTTCATTATTCAACATTACCTTACCCTTGCGGTCGTAAATAACGCCACGCGGAGGATAAACCACCTTACGCATAATGGCAATATCATCCGCCATCACCTTGTATTTATCTTCAAATAATTGCAGAAAAAACAGGCGCGACAGTATAACTACTGCTACACTGACAAAAATTATTTTGAGTACAAGCTCTCTCGAGTTTGCCGCTAGTGCCATAGCAAAATTGTATTTAAATTTTGGCGATTGGGATTATGCAAACCTAAGGCAAATTGAGGTCTTGGTGTAAAGCAGATTTTCGTTAAAATCCTTTTATTACATTAAACCCCAAACTGTGTAAGATGATGATTCAAATGCTTATAAAACATATTATTCCATTGACCAGAGGATAATTTGCCGAAAGAATTAGATTCCTTTTGCTCAAAATGACCAGCCCCAAGTTCTTGGGTTTTAGTGATAAATCCTATCAGACGTTGTTGTTCTTTGGCAAAATCTCTTTCATCCACGATTAAAAACTGAGGAGCGGTCCTGCTATTATGAGGGTAGCCTTCTTCATTCACCACCTTGTTTTTTACCATTGCCTTTAATATAAATCTCATCAAAGCACCTGGTTTAGGGTGTTTGTTTTCATAGACCATTTCGTAAGTGACATTACAATGAGCCAACATTTGTGCCACATTCATTTTGCCCCATTCCGGTGCAGATTGAGGACTTAATTGTTGAATTCTGTTGATGAGTTGAGCTGAAACTTCGGGATTAAAAATATTAGGTAATGCCATAAAAAAAATAATTAATTATAAATTGGAAAGCAAAATAAGAAACACTATAAGATTTCCATAATTGTTTTCAGGGAATTGACTTCATGGGTAGGTTTGTGTAGATGAGGTATTTGTCCGGGATTATAATAAATCGCATCCCAGCCGGCATTAAGTGCTCCCAGAACATCTATTTCCAGCGCGTCACCTATCATAATACACTTGCTGGTAGTGGCTCCGGCAGCAGATTCGGCAAAATCAAAAATCTCCTTATTGGGCTTGATACTGTTACTTTTTTCGGAAGTAATAATCTGGTCGAAATAAGACAACAAACCGCAGTTATACAGTTTTTGTCTTTGCGTGGTTTCAAAACCGTTGGTAATAATGTGTAGTGTATATTTTTGGGCACAGTACTGCACCAGTTCTATGGCATCCGGAACAAGAAATTTCTGAGTAGGCAAAATTTCCAGATAAGCACTGCTTAGTTCATTAGCTATTTTGGTATCCCCTATTTTAAAATCCAATAAGGTATGCCACATCCTTTTCCAACGAAGTTCATCACGCTTGATAAAACCTTTACGAAAACGAACCCAAAGCTTTTCATTATGGTCGCGATACACTTCATAAAAAGCTTCAAAATCTGTAATACCTCTGCCCTGCAACTGAAAACGATTGTAGAGTTGCCACATAGTATCCTTTGAGTTTTTTTCAAAATCCCAAAGCGTATGATCGAGGTCAAAAAAGATATGCTGGTACACAAAAATGAGGGGAAAAACGAGCCATTAATTCATCAAAAAGCGCAGCAATTAAGAGTATTAATTGCTGCGCCTATAAAAACAGAAAATAAGCAGGCTTATTTTTTTCTGTGGTATATTTTGTCGTCGTTAAATTCTGTAAGCGATTGCAAAGCAGGATTGGCCAATCTTTCGTACATACGTGAGATTTCAATCTGCTCTTTGTTCTCATGAATTTCTTCAAGATTATCTGTATGGCTTCCAAACTCTTCCAACTTCTTGTGCAATTCTTCTTTCACAGCCACAGAGATTTGACCCGCACGACGAGACATCACAACAATACTTTCGTAAAGATTGCCTGTTTTGTTCTTAATGGCAGTCACATCGCGTGTTTCGATGAGTGGATTAACCGCAGCAAGTGCTTTCTTGTTTATGCTCATTTTTTTAGTTTTTTAATATTGTTACTAGCTAATGAAAAATACTTCTCAGCTTCCTTAATGTATTTTGATTGAGGATAAGTATCCACCAATTCCTGATAAGCGCTTAATACATTGATGTAACGCTCCTCTTGTTTGTCTTTAATGCTTGCTTTGGCAAATTTATAATTCGCTTTCACAATCATAAACTGGTATTCATCCATCCTGTTGGACATCGGAAAATCAGTTTGAATATTTTTATACACTACTGTTGCCGCTTTGTACTGACTGATATTGAAATATAATTTGGCTGCAATGGCAGCTTTTTCCTCCAATTTGGACTGTAGTTCAGCAATATATTTATTCGCTTCTGCGGCATGCTTACTCTCCGGATTATTATTCACAAAAGTCTGCAATACTTCCAAAGCCTTTTCGGTGTTGGATTGCATTACAGTAATCTTTGGCGACATCTTATAAATAGAATAGGCATGAATAAAGTCAGCCTCATCTCTGTTAGGAGAATTAGGGAAAGAATTTACATAATTCTTGAAGTGGTAAGAAGCAGAATTGTAATCCTTCAGCATAAAGCAAGCCATAGCATACTTATAATACATAGGCTCAAAATTCTTAGTGCCTTTCATCACCGGCATAAGACTTTCGTAAATCTCTCTGGCATGCAAAAAATCCTTCTTGTCAAAGTACTTATTACCCATGCTCAATTTGTAGTTAACATCATTGCTACGCTTCACACGCTCAAACCCGTTGCAGGAAATAAGCACTGTAAAACTCAACAATAAAACAGAAACCAGATATTGACGAAAACGCATAAGGAGCGCAAAGATAAGGCACGACAAAAAAAATTCCTAATCTGATTTGAAAATGGGTGTTAAAATATCACTTAAACAGCAGCTTGTCAGCTATTAAACTAATTTACAATCTGTTACATTGTTTGAGCCAAGTATAAATATTTTCCTTCTACCCAATAAACATATATGCACAAAAACAACTCAACTGAAACTTTTTGTATGGGCAAATTCTGTCCCCGGATATGTAAATAACCAGTCAAACCTAGAATGGGACTAAAAAAAGAGAACGATTAATTTTGAATAATACCATATTTATTCCCTGAACCAAAAGTATTTATATTTGCAACCTATGCAAGATTTACAGAGCAAAATCGCCGCTCACGAAGCAGAAATTAATGCATTTAATCCGGCAAATGCAGCAGAATTGGAAGCTTACCGCATCCAGTACCTTGGAACAAAAGGTATTGTAAAAGAGATTTTTGGCGAAATGAAGAATGTACCCGGCCCTCAGAAAAAGGAAGCCGGATTGTTGCTCAATGCCTTCAAAATGCTGGCGGAGGCTAAATACGAAGCTTTTGCACATCTACAGAACAACACAAAAAACATAGATGCCAAACTAGACTATAGCCTGCCAGGCACCAGTATTCCTTTGGGTACACGCCATCCATTGCGTATGGTTGAAAATAAAATTGTTTCCATTTTCGAAAAACTGGGATTCAGTATTGCTACCGGACCAGAGGTAGAAGACGACTGGCACAATTTCACTTCTCTTAACATGCCCGAAAACCATACGGCTAGAGATATGCAGGATACTTTTTATGTAGCCTCCAATCCTGATTGGGTTTTGCGTACGCATACATCATCCGTTCAGGCACGTATGTTGGAAAAAGGTGAACTACCTCTGCGTGTCATTTGCCCGGGCCGTGTGTATCGCAACGAAACCATCAGCGCCCGCGCACATTGCTTTTTTCACCAATGCGAAGGTTTATATATTGACAAAGGCGTCTCCTTTGCCGATCTCAAACAAACTTTATATCATTTTGTGACCGAGATGTTTGGTCCCGAAACCAAAGTCCGCTTCCGTCCTTCCTACTTTCCTTTCACTGAGCCCAGTGCCGAAATGGATATTTCCTGCACAGTATGTGGCGGCAGTGGATGTAATTTGTGCAAACACACCGGCTGGGTAGAGATATTGGGTTGCGGAATGGTGCATCCTAATATGCTGCGCAATTTTGGTATTGACCCCGAAGTATACAGTGGCTTTGCATTTGGTATGGGTGTAGAGCGTATTACCCAAATCAAATATCAGGTAAACGATTTGCGCCTGTATTCTCAAAACGATGTGCGCTTTTTGCGACAGTTTCAGGCAATAGAATAATTGAAAATTATAACATGAACATTGAAAAGGCACTGAACTTATTGAAGTGCATTTCCAATACCAGAAACCATAATTTTCAATTCTCCATTATCAAATTCAATTAAAAGAATGGTTCTTGTTACGGGTGCAAGTGGTTTTTTAGGGCAACATTTATTGCGCCAACTGGCGAAAGAAAATGTACCTGTGCGCGCATTGTACCATAACAATCCTCCTGATGATACGTTGAGCCAACTACCTGGTGTAAGTTGGTTAAAATGTGATTTGCTGGATGTGTTTGAAGTAGAAGAAGCGTTTAAAGACATTCAAGAAGTATATCATTGCGCAGCCAAAGTATCTTTTGAAAGTGAGGACAAATACCTTGTCCAAAAAATAAATACAGACAGCACGGCCAATGTGGTCAACGCCGCTCTTGATGCTAATATACGCAAACTCATCCACGTCAGCTCTATTGCTACTCTGGGCAGAGAAAATATTGATAAGCCATTGAGCGAAGATTCGTTCTGGGAAGAAGGCAAAAACAATACTGCTTATGCCCGCAGTAAATATCTGGCCGAAATGGAAGTATGGCGTGCTATGGCCGAAGGGCTAAATGCAGCGATTATCAATCCTGCCATCATTTTAGGTGCAGGCAACTGGGAAGAAGGCTCTGCACGATTGATGAAAGTAGCTGACAGTGAATTCCCTTTTTATACAGAAGGAGTAAACGGCTGGGTAGGTATTGATGATACAGTGAACGCCATGATACTCCTGATGAAAAGTGATATCAGCGATGAACGTTTTATCCTCTCTGAAGGCAATCATAGCTATAAGGAAATCTTTAGCCTAATGGCAAATGCCCTTGGCAAAAAAGCACCTCATATCAAAGCGCCAAAATGGGCAACCGGACTACTGTGGCGTTGGAACTGGCTAAAGAAGATGACAACCGGAAAATCAGGAACAGTGACCAAAGAAACCACCCGTACAGCTCAGGTAAAATGTTATTACGACAACAGTAAGTTTCTGAATGCATTTCCACAATTCCAATTTACGCCTATCCAACAAACGATTGCCGAAATGGCAAAAACATTTAAGAGTTCTAAAGTATAGCACATAAATGTTGAGACTGACTCTACTATCTGTCTTTTATTGCTTGTTTATAGCAAACGCTTTTTGCCAGGACAGTCTGCACAAAAAAAGCATAAAAATATTGCCTGTCCCTGCTTTTGGCTATTCGCCCGAAACTAAAACCTATATTGGTGCAGTTAGTTTATTTACGCTTGATTTTTACAAAGATTCTCTGACCCGTAGCTCCAATGCAAAAATTGAATTTAACTATACCTGGAACAAACAAATAGTACTGGAAGGAGGATGGAATTATTTTTTCAGGCAAGAAAAATGGTTTACAAAGGGGCTCATTCGTTATGCACAATACCCTGATTTTTATTTTGGCATTGGAACTAATACACCCGACAGCAACAAGCTGGTCTTTAACAGCAACAGATTTGTATCTGATATTTTTCTGCTCAAAAAAATAAGTACTCAACTATTTTCCGGCATCAATCTAAAATACATCAGCTATTCAAAAATAAAAACAGAACAGCCCGACCTGCGCTACCCCGAATTGAAAGTAGGAAGGACATTTGGTGTTGGGTACACCATCATAAAAGATGCCAGAAACAACATTCTTAGCCCATCGAAAGGTCATTACTTTTTTGCGAATACAGTGTACAATTTTGCTCAGAAAAATTATCTCGAACTCACATTTGATTGCAGATTGTACAAAAGCTGGAATGAAAAATTAATATCTGCTACGCGCCTTATCCAAGACTTCAACTTTGGCACAATTCCATTTTACGACCTTGCTTTTTTGGGTGGCGACCAATATGTGCGTGGTTATTATTTTGGTCGTTTCCGCGATCAACATTTAAGCAGTATTCAACAAGAATTTCGGATGCCTATTTATTGGCGATTTGGTCTTGCCACTTTTGGTGGTTTATCTACCATTTACTCAGACAAGTATCCTTTTGGTCTCGGTAATATTAAATACAATTATGGGCTTGGATTACGTTTTGTAGTAGATAAGAAAGATAAGACCAACTTACGAATAGATTATGCCATTGGCACCAACAGCAACAGTGGATTCTATATTTCTTTTGGTGAGTCCTTTTAGATTCAGAAAATAATTAATACTGACTACCCTTTGGCAAGGGAAAACAAATGACAAAACCAGAAAATTGTTATCGTTTATATTGCAGGAGTCAATGTTAGTGGCACAATAGCCCGAACATTAAACATAAAGTATTTAAGGCATTTTCACATAAAGTCCTCACGACATTCCTTGTTCAAAAGCCTTTAATACCTGACTATATGAATCAGAAGATGGCAAATAGGATGTTGTGCTTATTTAAAGTTTGATAGCCTATCTTTATTGATACAATCAAACCTGATTCAAACGTTCATGCTTCAATTGTTTAAAGCCATACTTGCTCTTCTCTGCCTTTTCCATTCAACTGCCACTATAGCCCAGTGGCGGGAAAAACAAATTCATGAAGGATTAATCAATTGTCAGGCATCATTTCCCTGTGCCAAAACCGGATATATTTTGTGCAGCCCAAATCTTCAGGTTACAAATGACAGTGGTAAAAGCTGGCAATGGTTGTCAATGCCCGGCGGACATAATTTGTTTGATGTATTCTTCCTCAACGATTCTGTGGGTTGGGTGGCAGGGGGCAACCATCCCAATGGCATTATCTATAGTACAAATGACGGAGGCAAAACATGGACGATGAATAAAACTCCCCTCAGGCAGATTCTGAAAGTATCTTTTATCAACGAACAGCAAGGTTGGGCAGTGGGTAACGAAAACCTGCATTCGGTCATCTATCATACCACAGACGGTGGCAAAGAATGGACCATTCAATATGAGGGCAGCGATTACCTGAGAACGATTGATTTTATTTCAGCCGAAAACGGATGGGCGGCGGGCGACAATGGTCAACTGTTTTATACTCAGGATGGCGGGCTGCACTGGATACAATCTCCCCGCGGCGACATTATACATTATGCTTGCATTAAAGGTATATCTACCGATACAGCCTGGGCCGGAGGTGGCTATCAATATGGCGCCTTGTACCAAACTACAGATGGCGGGGAAAAATGGAATACTGTAGAAAATAATACCCTGGCCCGCATCAATTGCATATCCATCATCAATAAAAAAGAAATCTGGCTGGCAGGCGACAGAGGCACCATCATGTACAGCCCCAATGGAGGCAATAGCTGGTTATCCCAATCGATTCACTCTAAAGAAGACATTAAGTACATTAAATTCTTTTCCTCAGGCTATGGTGTAGCCGTTGGGGATAAGGGGACTTTTTTCAGGTACCCGTAACTTCTACTCCAAATCAATCTCCCCCTCACCTGGCAATGGTTGTGGCTTTCTATTCGCATTCATAAAATTGTCTCATTTCATTTACTCTATGAAATATCTTTTTTCGAAAGTAATATCACCATCTTGTCTATAGTCAGACCTTTCACTCTTCCCCTTTACCAATCTGACATAACAAATTGGCAAAGCAGGATCAATGTAATCTCTAATGACCCGGCAAATTTGTATCGCCTCATCTTCGCCGGAACAATTACTCAATATCCTTGCTTCATTAGGCCTAAATATGTTACTACGTTTTGCTTCCAGGCAAATCGTTCGACATTCATCTATTTGGTGAAAAATCAAAAAAATCAAATCCTCTTTCCTTAGTGCTTTATTATTTACGAATACCTCCTCCTCCGAAACCCTGATTTTTACAGGATGCCAGTTTGCCGGTCTTTTCAATACATAGCCATAGCGTATGAGTAGTATAAAAAATCCGAAATAAAAGATACCGTCGTAATCGTAGCCTAAATAAAGAACAACAGCCTGAACTAAAACAAAACCAAATGCAGATAAA
The DNA here is from genome assembly GCA_040387755.1 of Bacteroidota bacterium. Lineage (GTDB taxonomy): Bacteria > Bacteroidota > Bacteroidia > Chitinophagales > Chitinophagaceae > Rurimicrobium. The sequence goes on from JAZKDB010000002.1 coordinate 689,973, forward strand.
TAATATCGGCCACGCAGATTACCCTCTACTTCTGATACGATGAGTTCATCATCCACAAACTTTAGCTCTGGCATATTCCTACTGAATAATTCTGGTTATAATGAAAAACAGAATTTAAAAACCCAGTTCCACCCTTACCGGGCAATGGTCAGAATGCATCACCTGTTGCAGAATGGCAGCTCCTTTTAGTTTTTCCTTCAAAGGCTCGGTAACGCTGATGTAATCAATACGCCAACCCTTATTGCGCTCGCGCGAAGCAGCACGCAGGCTCCACCAGCTGTACTCGTGCGGGTTTTGGTTAAACACGCGAAAAGCATCTACATAACCACTGTCAAACCATTTATCCATCCAGGCGCGCTCTTCGGGCAGATAGCCAGAGGAATTCTTATTGCTGATGGGGTCGTGGATGTCAATAGACTTGTGGCAGATATTGTAATCGCCACAGATAATCAGATTGGGTTGTCGCTCCGTCAGACTGTTGACATAAGCATGAAACTCATCCAGCCATTGGTATTTGTAAGTCTGACGCAATTCGCCACTGGTGCCGCTGGGGAAATAAGCATTCACCAAAGTAAACTCATCAAACTCCAGAGTCAGCACACGCCCCTCAAAATTGCTTTGCTCGTATTCATTACCATAATGCACCTGATTGGGTTTGATTTTGGTAAAGACCGCTACCCCACTGTATCCTTTCTTCTCGGCCGAAAACCAATACAATTCATAACCCAGCTTGAGCAGGGGCAGACAATCCACCACATCTTCGGTGGCTTTGGTTTCCTGTATGGCAATGATATCGGGATTTTCTTCGGCCAGCCATTCAGCAAAACCTTTTTTCATAGCGGCGCGGATGCCATTGAGGTTGTAAGAAATGATGTTCATATTATAAGGACATATTAAATTCAAGAAAAACGCTGAGCAACAAATATACTGTCAGCAACAATGCGGTGATGAGATAAGGCACAAAACCCAGAAAAGAAATTTCCAGCCTGAAATCCGGCTTGTTTTTATATAAAAAACGATGAGTGAGCAGGGGCAAAAGAAACACCGAAGTCAACAGTTCTATCAGCAGCAAAGAAAGAGCAAAACCGGTGATAGACTGCTGCGAAACAATCAAAGCTGTAATAATAAAAAGCGATTTCAACAGCATCACTACCAGGCTCTGAGAAAAAGCATTGACCCCTTTTAGTAAAAAAGAATAGCTCAATCCATACAGATTAAATACAGCACTGATGAGCATCAGCAGCATAAACATTTCGTTGTAGACAATTTCGCCTTTGGTCCACAAGGCAAAAACAGGCATATATAAAGGCAGACAAAGCAATATCCCCAGACAGAGTACAGCACCAATCCTCAGGCGGATAAAACGCAGCAACTTTTCCAATGCCAGCGAATTGCCCAAAGAAAAATGCTTCTGCATTTCGGGCGTATAGGTATTGAGCAAAAGGTTTTGCGCCAGCAAAGGAGTATTGACGATGGTGCGTACTGTAGCAAACAAGGCAATGGCCGCCTTATCAAAACGGAAGAAAGACAACAGCAAAACTAATCCGTCGCTGCTTAGTTTTTCAAAGAAATTGCTGGCATACAGTTGTGTGGCTTTGGCAAAATCGCGGGCTCCTGCTTGTATACTTTGCCCCGAAAAAATACCCTTCAAAGGATATTTGACCGACAAATGAATCAGGTACAGCAGCGCCACCAAAAGTATAATACTGCTATCTGCATAGACAGCAACAGAAAAATCTGCTCCGCCACTGAGCAACAGACCCAACAGCAGGATTTCAAAAATAACGAGTACAACTTCCAATACCATATTGTGCCATATCAGCCCACGTGCTTCTTTGGCTCCGGCATACATACGTTGCACATTCTGCAGCGATGCGGCTACTATATAGCTGATGAGGCAAAAGGGCAAAAAGGCAAAAAGCTCATTGCCTGTATCAAAAACAAAAGAGGAAAGCGAAGGGAAAAGACCAAAGGCTAAGGCAATCAGCAAACAAAGCCCTCCCGAAAAAGCAAGCAAAAAGGAAATACCCGAAGCCAATACTTTGGCAGCAGCAGGCTCGTCCAAATGAAATAAAAGATTATATCTGTTGACCACATAGCGCACAAAACCATCGGACAAAAACAGGATAATGGCCCGGGCCGAAAGGATAATGGCCCAGAAACAAAACAATTCCTGCCCCCAGTGCATCAGCATCAGCGGAGTAAGCAGAATGGTTTTGGCAAAGGAGGAAACGAAAAAAGCAATCGTCCAGACGGTGCCTGATTTTATTGTTTTGTCGGACAAGGTTAAAAATCTTGAATGCTCACAAACCTAAGAAAAAGGAGTGGTTTAACGCATAATTTCTGCAAAAGGACGTTGATATGTGGGTGCTAACAATTAAGTTTGCACACCGAAAAAGATACTTATGCAAGGAATACAAATGGTGGACCTCAAACGCCAATACCAACATATCAAAAGTGAAGTGGATGAAGCAATCCTGAATGTTTTGAGCAGTACGGCCTTTATTAATGGCCCCGAAGTAAAGAGTTTTGCCACAGAACTGGCAGCCTATCTGGGTGTAAAACATGTGATTCCCTGCGCCAACGGTACCGATGCCTTGCAAATTGCCCTGATGGCCCTTGGTCTTCAGCCAGGCGACGAAGTCATCACCCCATCCTTTACTTATATCGCTACTGTAGAAGTGGTAGCATTGTTGCGCCTCAAACCTGTATTTGTAGATGTGGATGCCGATACTTTTACTATGAATATGGATAGTGTGCGCAATGCCATTACCGATAAAACTAAAGCCATTATCCCGGTACACCTTTATGGCCAATGTGTGGATATGGAACCTTTGCTGGCGCTGGCCAAAGAAAAAAACATCCCTGTTATAGAAGATAATGCCCAGGCAATCGGAGGCACTTACACCTTTGCCGACGGCAGCAAAAAGAAAACCGGAGCCATGGGTACAGTAGGCTGTACTTCCTTTTTCCCGTCCAAAAATCTGGGATGCTATGGCGATGGCGGTGCCATGTTTACCAATGATGATGCCCTTGCTGAAAAACTGGCCATGATAGCCAACCACGGACAAAAAGTGCGTTATTACCACGAGATGGTGGGCTGCAACAGCCGACTGGATAGCATACAGGCAGCAGTGCTCCGTATCAAATTGCGCAAGCTGGACGAATATTGCGATGCCCGCCGTGCCGCCGCCGATTATTACGACAATGCCTTTAAGAACAACCCCAATATTGTTACCCCTTTCAGAGCAGCTTATGGAGTGCATGTGTTTCACCAATATACTTTGCAACTCAAAAATGTAAACCGCGATACGGTACAGGAGCTATTGGCAGAGAAAGGTATTCCTTCTATGATTTACTACCCTGTATCCAGCCACAAGCAAAAGATGCTGGCCGATTTTGGTGGTGCAGCATACGAATTGCCGGTTACTGACTTCCTCAATGGCTGTGTGATTTCTTTACCCATCCATACCGAACTGAGCAATGAAGAATTGCAGTATATCTCGGATAATGTCAACCAAATTATTGATCAATTAAGCAAATAAATGAACGTCATCACTACCCCTTTCGAAGGATTATTGATTCTGGAGCCCCGCGTCTTTGGCGACGACCGAGGTTATTTTTTTGAGAGTTTTAATGAACAGGTTTTTGTAAAAGAAACCGGCTTTGCACATAAGTTTGTGCAGGACAATCAGGCCCGTTCTGTCAAAAATGTATTGCGCGGATTGCATTACCAAAACGAACCTGTGGCTCAGTCAAAACTCATCCGTTGCCTGCAGGGCAGCATCTGGGATGTAGTGGTAGACCTACGCAGCGACAGCAAAACATACCGCCAATGGTATGGTATAGAGCTGAGCGACGAGAACAAACTTCAATTCCTGATACCCCGTGGTTTTGCGCATGGCTATTCGGTATTGAGTGATACTGCCGAAGTGTTTTATAAATGCGATAATTTTTACAGCAAAGAAAATGAAGGTGGCGTATTCTATAACGACCCCACAATCAATATCGATTGGAAAATCAACCTCGACGAGGCCATCATCTCGGACAAAGACAAGGTACAACCCATGCTGGCCGACTGTAACAGCCGATTTTAAAGACAATCAGTACAATAAATTCAATAAAAAAGCACAAAGCCATAATGGTTTTGTGCTTTTTGCGTTTTAGCCTTCAGAAAGGGCTCCTCTACAAAGCATAAAATTGATTAGTATTGTAGCTACCTATTGAAAACACTTCAGCCTATAAAACCATCACAGCATGAAAAAGTCTGCCTTATTTGCACTGTTATTTTTGCTCGTCGGCTACGAAAGCTTAGCCAGCGATACCGCATCGGTAATCAAGCCGCGGAAATTCCGATATGGCCTATTTACCAGTCTGGACAAAGAATATGTCCACTCAGAATTTATAACATCTAATTCGCCCCATGACAAAACCTCGCCCAGTCAGGGTACAAGTCTGGGTCTTTCTTTCAGGTATCGTTTTTCTAAGACATTCAGTCTGTATGGCGGACTGGCCGCATCGGTCTACACTCAGGAATATATATATCAGGGATTGAATCCAAGTCCCCAGATTGTTACATCCTGGGGTAGAGACCGGAGATTCAGCTATCAGATACCGGTATACCTGCAGGTCAATGTGTATAAGGAAAGATTTTTTGCTTCGGCAGGTTTTGAGCTGTATGAAGTGCTGCGCAATACCCATGAATTTCATTATAAGGTAATGGCTCAGGGGGCAGAAAAAACGACAAAAGAAAGTTCGAACTATGGCCTGTTGGAATCGCAGTTGATACTGGGTGCAGGCTGGAATTTTAAAGCCTTCAATCACAACGATTTTACACTGGAACTGCTCACCAAAACCTATTTCCTCAACAACTATGCTTCAAGTCCGGGCTTTAATTATATCCTGAGCCCCAGCCTAAAGCTCAACTGGTATTTCAAAAGGAAATAAGTAGTTTTTAGCGGCTCCATTATCCATTCATTCTGCCCTTAAAATCAATTATGGAGGCGATTTTATCTATAAAAATGCCGAATTTATATATCAAAACACCGAGTTTATATATAAAGATGCCGAGTTTATCTATAAAGACACCGAATTTATATATAAAGACGCCGAGTTTATACATAAAGACACCGAGTTTATCTATAAAGATGCCGAGTTTATCTATAAAAACACCACCATTTTTTATGCTTCTTTGGGGCTGAATGGGTCTATTCAATAATTTTTTTGGGGATAAGTTCAAAAGGAATAGTGGGTAAACAAATAAACAATAGTCAATATACTATATGCTTTGGGCACCTTTGGCACAAACATTCATTTCCTTGGTTAAAACGTACCATTTAAAGATATGATGTAGAAATAAGTCTTAATACATCCAGGATGTAGCGGCAACACTCTAAACATACATCAACAGTAATTAAGATAAATAAGGGCAACTTCTTAATCATTACAACACAAGCATCAATTTAGTATCTTTGACCAACGACAAAACAGAACCAAATTCGAATGACAAAGCAACCAAAAGCAATAAGTCTTTTCGCAGGTGCAGGAGGTTGTTCTCTAGGATTCAAGCAAGCTGGGTATAACATCATTTATGCTACTGATTATGACAAGGCTGCGATTGAAACGTATAAAGCAAATTTCCCCGAAACAAAGGCAGAATGTAAGGACATTAATAATATTAACTTTTCCGATTTATTAGCAGATTTACAAATCAAACAGGGAGAACTTGACATTTTAATTGGCGGACCACCTTGCCAAGGGTTCAGTACAGCAGGACCAAGATTTTGGGACGATCCTAGAAATCACTTATTGAAACAATATGTTAGGGCGTTGGAAATTATCCAACCGAAATGGTTTCTAATGGAAAATGTAGAAGGACTTTTAACTTCTAACAATGGTGAATATGTTAGCGAAACAGTAAAGGCTTTTATAAAACTGGGCTATTCTATCCGATTGGAAAAAGTTTATTCACACGAATATGCCATTCCTCAAAGAAGAAAAAGGGTAATAATTATTGGCAACCGCATAGGAATTGACTTTTCATTTCCTGAGCCAACAACATATTCTCACGGAAGAATTTTCAGGAAGTCCGAAATAACTATTGAACACGCTTTGATAGGACTTCCAAAAGCATCAATTGAGAATATCTCTTTAAAGTATCAAAATAATTTTTCAGATAATTGGGCTAGCAATTTAAGGAGCAAAAATAATTTTGTAACCGAACACTTTATACAAAAACTTGACGAGACTCAATTTGAACGAATATCAAAATTAAAGCAAGGGCAAACAATGAAAGATTTGCCAGAACATTTGCAACATCCTTCATTTAAAAAAAGATCGACTAGGCGAGTTATGGATGGAACTCCTTCAGAAAAAAGAGGCGGTGCTCCTTCTGGACTTAAAAGATTGAGATTAGATGAACCAAGTCTTACAATCACAGGAGCAGCAGTGAGGGAATTTGTTCATCCATTGGAAAACCGTTGTCTTACAATCCGTGAATGTGCAAGAATCCAAACATTTCCTGATGATTTTATCTTTTGTGGACGTAATGGAGATAAAATGCAACAAATAGGAAACGCAATACCTCCACTTCTAGCAAAAACTTTTGCAAAGCATATTAGAGGTATGGGCTTTTTAAACCAGCATTCTGAAAAGGAAGGTTCATTGATTGGTTTTGTTCTAACAAAATCAGAAGGGCTAAGCCCAGCACTTCAAAAAACCGAGAAAATTCTTTCAAAACTAAAAGCTGTTCATTTACATCAACTATCCATATTCGAAAATGCCTATTAATTCAACAGTTAAAAATCTTTTCAGCAAGTCTCGTTTATTAGAAACAGGCTACCCAACTGTTACACTTGGTGAATCAGAATTGTATTCTATTTTTCTGCTAATATGTAGTGACCTTAAATGGAACATTACTAAAATTGGGCTTAAAAAGTCAACAAATCCTTTGCCACATAATAACTATTATGAAATTCCTCTTGACTGGTTTTCATCTCATAAGAAAACACCCACTATTCAAGAATTGCAAGAAACCCTTGGAAAAGGAATTGATATTGACAGCGACTTTGGCTTGTATTTTCTAAATCTTTGTTCTCTTCACAAACGAAGATTAAAGTTTCAGAAAATTCTTCACTATCAACCAAAGCCAACAATGGACCAGGTTGGGCCAAGAGGGCTTTTAGAATATGGAATTTGCAATAATGATTTGCTAAACAACTGGCTCATTTGGAGGAAATGGATTTTTGATATTGACAATCGTTCAGGACAAGAAACAGGTTATTTGTTTGAACCAATTTTGGCAAGTTGTTTAGGTGGTGAGGCTGTAGGCTCAACAAATTCGCCTGTTAAAAGAATTGATGAGAATGGAAAACCAAAAGCAACTGGTAGGCAAATTGACTGTTATATTGGTGCTGAAAATGTTGCTTACGAATTTAAACTCCGTGTTACAATTGCTGCAAGTGGGCAAGGTAGATTTGGAGAAGAGCTTTCGTTTTCTAAGGAGTGCAGAGCAGCAGGGATAACTCCAATTTTAATTGTTCTTGATCCAACCTCTTCAAGTCGCTTAATTGAACTTACAAAAGCCTTCAAATCCTTTAAGGGTGAAGTTTATATTGGCGAAGAAGCATGGAAACACCTTGAAGAAAAAGCAGGGAAAATAATGTCACATTTTATTGACAACTATATTAAACCGCCTCTAAAAACAATCAATGATTTTGACACTTCAAAACTAAGTTCCATAAAATTAACGTGGGAAAACGATAATATTATTATTCAAGGAGACACTAAAAGGTATAGTATTGAAAGAGCCAAAGAACTCCCGGACAAATAAATCCTAGCTCTCCTTAGTCTTACTTAGCTCATAGCTCTCCAATTCCGCCCTTGTTGGTGTTGAGGCAAAAGCTGTGTGGGCAATCCACCAACAAGCAAGCAATACTTGTTGGTACTCTTAGCTAATGCTCTGCTGCAAAGCAACAAGGGCGAAATCATCATTATAGATCATAATAAATGACACAGGACTTTGGATTTTTCAAAACAAAAATGCCTTCCAGCAGAAAAGCGGATATTTACTTAGGTTGTTTGGATTGCTCCGTTTTTATTGATTTCAACATAACGAGTGGCGGACAGATTTCTTTATGTAGAATTTCGTTTGACGGTTATGGTTGTTGCAACCTCACAGAATCAAAGAAATTATTGAATTTTGAATTATCAGAGAAGTTCATTGAAGAAGTTAATAAGGAAAAGATAGACCAGGAAAAATTGACTCCAATAGTAAAAGCAATAATTAAACTCAATCAAGAGCACATTTGGACAGATGCATTGGAGAAATATAATTTAATAGACAAGCAAGAATAAAAAACATCGTCGGTTGTACAAACAGGCCATTTCGCCCTTGTTGGTGTTGAGGCCCCTAGCTCTGCATAGTCTTATGCGGCTCTCCAATTTTTTAAATTGGAGCCATGCTAAAAGCCGTTGTGGATGCTCTGTTTTACAAACTACAGAGAGCAGCGAAAGTTTTGCGGCTTCGATTCCGCACTGCGCAAGCCCCCAAACGTTATGCGCAACCTTATGGCGACCATTGAAATTACTTTAACATAAACAAATAACAAATTAGTATGACAAACGAATTTAAAAATTGCCAATCTTGTGGAATGCCTTTAAAACGAGACCCAAAAGGGGGAGGAACAAATGCTGATGGAAGTATCAGCAAAATGTATTGTTCTTACTGCTATGAAAAAGGTGAATTCACTTATAAAGGAAATGATGTAAAAGAATTTCAGGAATTGAACAAACAAAAAATGATGGAAGGCGGACACTCAAAATTCTTCGCTTGGTTATTTACAAGAGGAATGAAGCGATTAGGAAGATGGAAAAACAAATAGCATTTTTTCACATCAGACAATAACTAAATAATGATACAGTTCATTGCTTCTAATAAACTTCTCTGCGTACTTCAAACAGTTGCGCTTCGGTCGAACAGCAAGGCTGCCATAGCTCTCCAAAGTCTACGCGGCTCTCCAAAGTTTGTAAATATGAGCCATGCTAAAAGCATTTAATGGTCAGTATCAGGATTTTCAGGATTCAAAGACAAACAGGATTTTCATTCAATTATAACCTTCACCTAGCTCTCCAATTTTGCATATTTTGCATATTGGAACAATATTAAAAGCTGGATGCTCTGTAGTTAAAAACTTTGTAGAGCCGCAGTATTTGAGCAGCCAGCAATAGTCAACTATAAAACAAAAAAACGATAACAGAAAATGAACAGTATACCAAGACGAATAAAGTTTTCAACGATTTTCAACATCATAAAGAAGAGGCCAAAATCAATGCTATTTGGATTTTTCTTTACTTTATTTCCGATATTTTTAGTCATAATGTTGACTATAGTTTTCTCCTCGAAAGGGAATGAAACTCCATCAATCGATTACGAACTTGTGAGCGCGAAGGGAGAAGAAAAAAAGGCTCAGATAACCAACATCGAAACCGAATATAATACTACAATTAATGGGGTTCATCCAACAACCATTTCATACACATACTATGAAAATGAAAGGGCCGTCAACTCGAAATACCGGGTCTTGGAAGAAAGGAAAATTGAAGATTGGGAAATTGGCAGAGAAATTGAAATCAAGGAATTTGAAGGCAAATCAATTATCAAAGGTCTGGAACCTTTTGAATTTCCATTAGCCCTATTCCTTTTATCCCCTGTTCTATTTTTATTAATAGGTATACCATTCCTCATTTATTCCTTATTTCATCTGCGTAAAGAATTAGAGCTTTACAAATTCGGTGAAGTGAAACAAGGACAAATAGTTTCTATGATACCAAAGTCAGGACTTCCCATTTCCAATATAGGACTAGGTGTTATTGTGCATTATGAATATGAAATCAACGGGAGGAAAACAATGGGTGAATCTTTGACAAATGACCTCTCTATATTGAATGATAAACGTAAGGGGGATTTTGTCCCAATCTTTGTCTCGACAGACAATCTTGAAAAATCGTGCTTGGTTCCAAAACTGGAATCTTTACGAAATGATTGGAAAATTGAATTTGAAGATTAATAACAATGACTAACAGGTGCTTGGAGCAATGGCAGTGGTTAATTGCAACTAAACCTCTATATAAAAAGAAAAAAATGAAAAACATACTCCTGATACTGATAGCAAGCTTCACGGCCACATTCGTTTTTGGACAGAAAGGGAATACCAAACAAAACGAGATGAGCAAAGCTTTTGTGCTGGGTGTAATTGACGAAATACAATCAAAGTCACTTGCCGAAAAAAGAGTCCTGAACATTTACCTACCGGAGGGCTACACCCAAAATGACACTGCAAAATATCCGGTTATCTACCTGCTGGATGGTTCGGCCAATGAGGATTTTATTCATATTGTCGGGCTGGTTCAGTTCTGCAATTTCGAATGGGTCAATCAGCTTCCCAAATCTATTGTGGTAGGCATTGCCTCTGTAGACAGACAAAGAGATTTCACTTTCCCCACCACGCTTAAGGAACAAAAAACAAGGTTTCCCACTACAGGGCATTCCGACAAATTCATTGCTTTTATCGAAAAAGAACTGCAACCTTATATACAATCGAAGTACCGCACCAACAGAGATAAAACCATCATCGGACAATCACTGGGTGGACTGCTGGCCACAGAAGTGCTACTGAAGAAACCCACACTGTTCAATAAATACATCATCATCAGCCCCAGCCTCTGGTGGGATAATGGCTCTTTACTCAGTCAGTCATCAGCACTGTTTACAGATAAGCATCAACAGCCTACCGACATTTATATCGGTGTAGGAAAAGAAGGTTTGACACCCACGAAAATCCCCAGAGTGATGGAGGTAGATGCCAATATTCTGGCAGACAAACTGAGAGGAACAAAAAGCAAAGAGGTAAAAGTGTTCTTTGACTATCTGCCTCAGGAAGATCATGCTACCATTATGCACCAGGCGGTAAGCAATGCCTTCAAACTACTCTACCCAACAAATAAATAAGTTCAAAGCCTAATCATGAGTTCTGTCTCAAAGGCAACAATTTTTCATTAGCCCACCCGCGAGTACGTCATTGCGCGGAGGAGGAACGACGACAAAGCAATCTCAAACAAAAAAGCAGAACCAGAGACAAGTGGTGCCTTGTGCGGCGGAGCTATGAAGAAGAAAAAATGAGGGCAGGCTTCTTCGCATCAGCCTGCCCTTCAAACATCATTATAAATGCTCTAGCACCTTTGTCCAGATACCGTCCTTGGCTGTTTGTACTTTTATCACTAAAGGCCCTGTCGGCATATCATCAAGATTGATTGTCGCAGAAGCCGAATTGGATACTTCTGTAATACTGAGCAATCTGCCACATATATCATAGAGCATTACGCTGCTCACCTTTGCTTCCTGAGGCCAACTGATTACTACATAGCCTGAAGTCGGGTTGGGATGAATACTGATTGGCTGATTGGATTGATACTGTGCACTGATAGACAATGGCAGCCCGGAAAATTTGGCCATAAAACTATAGCGACTGCCATCGGGGCTTGCCAAACTACCTACGGTATAACAACTGCCATCTGCAGCCACAGCAAGTGCTCTGGGGTTATAAGCCACATCATTGCCTACACTGGTATCCCATGTTTTACTGCCATTGGCATCTGTACGCACCATGTACAATTGCCTGGCCGAAGTGGTAAACTGGTATCCTGATATCATAAATCCACTATCGGCCAATTGCTTCACATCCATTCCTTCTATCCGGTACCCTGTAGCAATAATCGTTTTGTCCCAGAGCACATTGCCATCCAGGTCTACTTTTACAAAATGCATGTTGCCATAGGCGGCATCCGGCATGTTTTCTGCTGTTTCCCTCACCCCGGTAAATACATAACCACTTATCGCCGAGCCCGACTTTACAGGATGCAGATTCCAGGCCCAATCTACCTTATCGGCCACACCATAGCATTTACGCCAAAGCAAAACACCTGCTGCATCTGTCTTAATCAACCAGGCATCATCATACATTCCTGATGCAAAACTATAAGTGCCTCCGGTAAGCATAAAACCTCCATCTGGAGTCAACTCCAGATCCCAGCAATCATCATACTCAGGGCCACCAAAAGTCTTGCTCCACTGCTCTACCCCGCTGCTATTTACTTTAACAAGCCATGCGTCAAAATCTCCGGCAGTGCTGCTGCTCAAAGTAGCTCCACCCAAAACAAAACCATCGGCAGTTTCCTTAATGGCTGTAGCAAAATCTTCGCCCGCACCACCATAATTCTTTTCCCAAAGCAATTTGCCCGACAAGTCCACACACATCAGTAAAGCATCGGGATTACCGGCTCCGGAATAACTATTGCCGGTAATCATCAATTGATTGGCCGAACTGATAATTACGGATTCGGGACGTTCGGAGCGGAGTGGATTACCCAGTGTTTTGGTCCAGAGTGTATCACCTTTTGTATTTGTTTTTACCAGCCAGATGTCCTCCTGACCGGAGTTGGTAATCGTGGCTACAAACAGAATATTAGCGTCCGGGAGTATCAGTACTTCTTTTGCTTCGCATTGCATACCACTGGGGCCATAAGTACGTGTGTAGGAGTGGCTTTGGGCTATAGCACTATGCGCCATTACTAACAGACAACACAGGATTTGGGTCAACTTTTTCATAAGTATATTTTGGGGTGAATAAACAATTTCGGTGCGCAGCATCAGGCACCTTTTACCCAAAATTGAAGCTTGTAAGGGAGCTGAAAAAACAAATGATACCAGCTTGTACAATAATCGACCAACTGCCCTACAGACACATAAAGACCTGATGTCATGCTGTCAAAATGCTACGTCGCAAATTTGTCTGTTTCGTCGTGGACAGATAATAGTTTATTCCTGTTTAATCTACCTTTATACAATATGTCTCCAACAGAAGTATATAAACGATTGAGGATTCCCGCCTATGTATTGCTTTTGCTGCTCTACATTGGCTGGACCAATTTTCCTCATGTACTCCGTTATGGCTGGCCATGGAAACTTTATTTTCCGGCGCATACAATTATTCTTCTGAGCAGCTTATTCATCAATTTCCACTATTTAATCAACCGCTATTTCCGCCAGGAGCGTTATGCTGCCTATTTTGTCCGCTTATTCCTGCTTTACCTTATCGGAGTATTGAGCATTTATCTGGTCATCCGTGCGTTAAGCTCAGTGCCATCCTCAGGATACTCGCCCTTATACAACGAGCCCGCATATCGAATCTACATCGGCAGTATCTTTTCCTTAAGTATAGAATTCTTCATGATCAGTATGGCCAAAATGACGCTGGAATGGTATAAGAAATATGAGACTGCCCGAAAAAAACAGTTTGAACATATGAAAGAAGAGCTGAGACTGCTGCGTGCACAGCTGGATCCGCATTTTATGTTTAATACACTCAACAATATCTATCTGCTGGTACTGAACGCAGCACCAGAAGCTTCGGGTTCAATTTTGCTTTTATCGGAACTACTGAATTATATCCTGTACGAGAGTAAAGAAGAAGAAGTAAGCATAGAAAAAGAATGGGAATTTATAGAAAGCTATATCAGCTTGCAGCAATTGAGGTTGGAAAATGCGCTACAAATAGTAGTGGAAAAAAAAGGAGAAATGAAAGGCCGGATTCCGCCACTGATACTATTTAATTTTATTGAAAATGCATTTAAGCATGCAGATGGTTTATTTGAAGCAGGCACACAAAGAGTACACATCTTTATCTCTGTAAGTGTAAGTGAAAACCAATTATCACTGATTGTAAGAAATGCTTTTAAAGCCCGTCATAATGAGCATAGCAGCCCAGCAGGCATAGGCATCAATAATACAATAAAACGTTTGTCCTTAATTTACCCCGACAATTATAGCCTGACAATTAAAGACGATAATCAACTATATTCTGTAGAACTGAAAATCCCAAGCCATGTCTATACAGTGCCTCATTATTGACGACGAACCGCTGGCCATAGCGCTGATAGAAAGGCATTTGCTGCAATTTTCGGGCTATACCGTAGCAGGGAAATGTAAGAATGTAAAAGAGGCCGTAAAGGCGCTGCTGGAAAACAGGATAGACCTGATGTTTCTGGATATACACATGCCCGAAATAGATGGTATCCGTTTTCTGGAAGAAAAGAAAAATCTTCCGCCAGTAATACTCACTACAGCATACAGGGAGCATGCCTTACACGCTTTCGAACTTGGGGTGATAGACTATCTCCTGAAGCCAATTTCCTTTCTTCGGTTTACTAAAGCCATAGAGAGATTTCAGTTAATGAACAGTACGGTAAAAACAGCAGAAACGGTTGCAGAACCCAAACCACTGTTACTAAAAACAGGTATTGAATTACAAAAAATAGAACCCGCCAGTATCTTGTATCTGCAAAGCCAAAAGGATTATCTGAACATCATCACAGAGGATAAAAAAATCATGGTGCGCTCTTCTATGAGCAAGATATTACAACAATTACCTGAGGGAGAATTTATTCAGATACATAAGTCTTATATAGTTCCTGTAAAACGAATCCTTAGCATAGGGACACATTCTGTTTCGCTCGGCTCAATACGGTTGCCGGTTGGCCAGTCTTACCGATATATGCTCAAGACAAAATTTGAAAATCTATAGGTAGTTCTGCATTTAATTCCAATTCGTGGTTAGGAGATTGAGCAATTGTTAAGCAACTTGAATTTCGAAAAACGAAAACATCTTTTTCGTAATTTGCCCTATCCTTCGACAGGGTTCATGCTTAAAAAATCTGACTTTTATTTCCGGGCAACCGATACTCCATCACATTAAAACCCCATAAAATGAACAGAAGCCAAATAAAATTACCTGTATATTTTGACCGATACATCAACCTGACAGATGACATAACGGTATCAGAAGCCTTGAACATTAGCTTAAATGAATTGACCAATGCCCCGGTAGCACAATGGGAATCTATTGGTGACACAGTTTATGCAGAAGGCAAGTGGACCATCAAAGATATTCTGCAACATATTATAGACACTGAAAGGGTGTTTTGCTATAGAGCCTTATCCTTTGCCAGAGGAGAAGGAGAAGTAAAACCCTTTGACGAAGATACCTATGCAACAATGGCCCATGCTGTTCACCGGAGTATTGAAGATCTTCTGGAAGAACTGATTGTATTGAGAAAAGCCACCATTTTGCTCTATAAAAGTTTTAATGATAAAATGCTTGCTATGGAAGGTGTAGGATTCAAAGGCTCCTATTCCGTCCTTGCCATCGGTTTTATCCTCGCCGGACATCAACGCTGGCATTACAAAATTATTGAAGAGCGCTATTTGCCCTTGATGCATCATTAAATAACAAAGCTTCTTTAAATACTCTTTTTGCTAATTATTTTGCCGATATTAGCTAATGCAAAAGAAGCACTCCCGACAGCTTATTTATTTATTACTTTGTATACATTTTATATGTTCCTGTAAAAAACAGGAGCATCATCATCATACAAACAGCCCAAAAGTCTTGCTCTTTACCAAGGCAAATGGTTTCTACCATGAATCTATATCCTCCGGAATCGAAATGTTTCAAAGCAATGGAACACAATGGGGAATAGAACTTTTTGAAACAGATAAAAGCAGTGCATTTACTGAAGATAATCTTCAGCAATATCAATTGATTGTATTTTTAAATAATACCGGCAATTTATTTTCGGATGAAGAGCGACTGGCTTTACAATCCTATATACGCAAAGGGGGAGCAATCTTAGGTATTCATGCTGCAACAGATGCAGAATATGATTGGCCCTGGTATGGCCAAATGCTGGGTGCGCGATTTAAAGATCACCCTGCAGTTCAGGAAGCCATTTGTAATACAATTCTTCTCTCTCATCCTTCTGTACAAGGGATGCCTGAACAATGGTTGCACGTAGATGAATGGTATAATTTCAGTTCATTGGCATCAGACAATCATACAGTATTGACAGTAGATGAAAACAGCTACATTGGAGGAAGTCATGGAGCCCATCATCCTGTCAGTTGGTACCGCGAATTTGAAGGGGGTAAAATCTTTTATACTGCTATGGGCCACAATAAAGAATCTTATCAGGAGCCAATATTTGTAAAGCACATTGCAGGAGCTGTGGAATGGTTGATTCAGCCTTAAGAACCGCTTAACGATAAGGCTCAGGAATTTGTGTTATGGGTTTAATTTGAATATTCCGAAAATATGCTTCTGCTCCTTCGCTTTGAATCTGAATTTTTCCTTTTATAAGTGGATTAAATATTCCTGAACTGTTTCTTAATCTTGAATTATTCAATACCATTACTACCTTTCCATTAACAACATGAATACTTTGATTATTTAAGCATATCAACTCGAGGGTATTCCAGTTTGCCCGCTCCATATTCTTTATCCTTCTACATCTGCCCGAAACTCCGGTATCACCAAACATTTGTGCAGGTTTATCTGGATTGTAAATCCAGGCTTGTTCATTATCGGTATAAATATTTTCTGCTTGGATATCCATAACGGGTCCAAGAGCAAAATAATCCCCCATGTCTCCTTCCTGTATTTGAAACTCCTGTGAGTTCATCCAAACATTCCAAAAAGCACCTTGCAATCCATACGCATGATAAAGTAGCCCGTTGTCTCTTTTTTGGTCGAGACGTGGCTCATACTTTTGCTCACCCCATTTAAATTCGGCTTTGAAATGGTAATTACCATATTCCTGTTTCGTACTCAGGCCACCATAAATTTCACCTGAAATATGCAAAACCAATTCGCCATCTATCTCTTCAACCGAAAAAACATTTAAAGGGTCGTTATTCAAGCCCAATGGAATGCCATTCATCCCATCACCTTTGGGATGATCAGGCAAGCCAATAATACTGTAATGTGGTACCCCGATAAATTTATCCCAAAAAGACAAGTCTTTGGTCAACAAGGATGTCCAATTGTTATTTAATGGAATAGAATTATCTTTTTTACATCCATAAAGTAGAATTGCAAAGAATACGAAATGTAAATACTGCTTCATAACGGCTTTATTATTCTTATTAAATAAACAATGCTCTTTAGACCAGCAAGCTTCAAAGCACCCTACTCAAATTAAGATTTTTACACAACAATTGGAGCATCATTTTTACTTATTTTTGTTTACAGGCTATCCACTAACATTAATCGAAATTAAATCAGCATGAAAAAAGAATATTGGGATGTAGGCGACGAACAAGTAATTGAAAAAACAGGAAAAGCCATAACGGAATGGATAACAATCCTGAAACAGTTTGAAGCCGAAGACAAAAAATCGAATGATGTGGTAGCCTTTCTGCAAAAAGAACATGATGTACCCAGATATTGGGCCAGAACCCTGACAACCCTTTATCTGAAACAAAACCAATAGAGATGAGTAAAGGTGTTGAAATCGATACGGATAAAAACAGACTGGATGTTTCGTTTATTCATGAATTCATCAGCAACAGCTATTGGGCTGCAGGACGCAGCATAGAAGACGTACAAACATGTATCGACCATTCGCTGAATTTTGGTGTATACCTTGCTGAGAAACAAATAGGATACGGCAGATTGGTTACAGACTATACTCAATTTGCTTACCTGATGGATGTATTTATTGACAAAAATCACAGAGGGAAAGGATACTCCAAACAATTGATGAAATATATGCTGGAACTGAAAGCGCTGAGCGCAGTAAAAGTATGGCGTCTGGCCACCACTGATGCACAGGGTTTGTATGCACAGTTTGGCTTCAGTCCCTTGGCACATCCCGAAAAACAAATGGAGCTTGTGAGGTGAGTATATAGACTATCAGGATAAAGTTTGGCATATTAATTGCTTAAATAGAAAAAAATGGAAAAGCTGACAGAGCAAATAAACATCATCGACGTAACGTCAGAGAATGTTTCTGAAGCAGGTATCTATTGTATTAAGGATAAAAAAGCCGCGGGCTACAAAGCCAAGCTGGATTGGTTTTGCTCCAAACTAAACCACGGACTGAAAATAAAAATTGCCCTTGACAATACGGGTAAGCAAATCGGATTTATTGAGTATTTACCTTCAGAACAAGCCTGGCGACCGGTTAAGGCAGCCAATTTTTACTTTATTCAGTGTATTGCTTTGTTTGTAAAAGATGCCAAACAAAAAGGTGTGGCCTCTTACCTTATCCGGCAATGCGAGCTGGATGCAAAACAAAACGGGAAATCTGGTATTTGCGCCATGAGCAGTGATGGCGTGTGGATGGCTGACAAAACGGTGTATGAAAAAAATGGCTTTATTATTGCCGACCGACTGGACCGTTTTGAATTGATGGTCAAATCCTTTGAAGAAAAGACAGCAAAACCCAGCTTTTACGACTGGACAAAAGAACAGAAAAAATATCAGGGATGGCATTTACTCTATGCAGACCAATGCCCCTGGCACGAAAAATCGGCACAAGATTTGCAGCAATCTGCTATAGAACATGGTATTATGCTGCAGGTCAAAAAATCAATAACACCAAAAGAGGCACAAAAAGCTCCCTCTGGCTTCGGAACATTCAGTTTACTCAGAGATGGTAAATTATTAGCCGACCATTATATCAGCCGTACCCGATTTGAAAATATCCTGAAACAGGAAAACATTTAATAATTCGGCACAATTCAATCAGAAAATATGAAATACACTATCGGAACAAAAGAAAATCCACTTCTGCTCAAAACACCACCACTCAGCTCGGAATACACCATGCATGTAGAACAAAAAGAGGGCAAAGATGTATTGGTATGTACAGTTGGCAAAACAGTCCTTCATTACAATATTGCCTGTATTGATGACTTGCACCAAATGCTGAAAAAGCATGGAGACTGGATGGAACTGGGCAGTGCGGATGAACAAAAACCTGCTAAAGAAGGAACCGTTGAAGCATGGGGCCGCTCGGAAAACAATCCTGCTGGAGGCTGGTATGGTCTGAAGAAAGGGCTGAGAGGACGATTTGGAATGTATGTTCCTCCGTTGATGGAAGCATTGGGCCTTGCAGAACTAAGCCATGAAGCAAGAGGGAATAAAATGAAAGCGAAATAATCCGATTTCACTTCAGTAAAGTAATCCATGTTCTGCAGATACAACTAATGTTCCTCAAACATAGGTTGCGGATTTAATTCCTTGAATAAATAAAAAAAACGCCGGTATATGCCATAGCATATTACCGGCGTTCGGATTACAACGGCATGATTACTAACCCCTTAGTTTTATACAGTTGTTTCTTTTTTATCCATCAGCAGGATATTGTGCAATTGCACTTCGCTGACATACTTTTTCACACCATCTTTGTCTGTATAATTACGGTGAATCAGCTTCCCTTCTACCACTACCTCACTACCCTTGTTTAAGTACTTCTCAGCCACTTCTGCTACTTTTCCCCAGGCTATTACATTATGCCATTGGGTTTCGGTTATATACTCGCCCTGATTATTTTTATAGGTTTCGTTGGTGGCGATGCTCATTCGAGCCATTTTATTGCCATTCTCCAGATTTTTGATTTCAGGAACTTGTCCGAGGTGGCCAATCAATTGTACCCTGTTTTTCATCATACTTGCGTTCATCTTCTTTAAAATTTAAATTGTGAGTAAAAAAATTGTTTTGTGTCTGGCTTCATTGCCGATGCAAAGATGGCCTTACCCAAAAGCGATACTCGGTATTTAAACATTTAACTACGGATGTAAGTGTTTATAAACGTTTGTAAACGGATAATATATCCCTATCTTTACCATATGGAGCAAAATCAAAGACTTTGCCTGAGCTGCGGAAAAGTGCTGAAAGGCAGGCTGGACAAGAAGTTCTGTGACGATAGTTGCAGAAACAATTATAATAATGTACAAAACAGTGACAGAAATAATTATGTGCGTAACGTGAATAACATTTTGCGCAAAAACAGACGTGTACTGGAAGAACTCCTCCCTCAAAATGAAAAAACAGTCAATATTCCACGGCAAAAACTATTGGAAAAAGGCTTTGATTTTCAGTTTATCACCAACCAGTTGAAGACACAGAAAGGGATTTACAACTTTTGTTACGAGTATGGTTATTTACCACTTGAAGGTGATTGGTTTTTACTGGTAAAAAGAAAGGAATAAAAAAAAGCGCTTCTGTATGGAAGCGCTTTTATACTATTGGTAATGAGATTTTACAAATCGTCAAACTCATACAGTGGATCCAGCTTGCTCTCGTGGCTCATTTCAAAAACTGTCTTAATTAAGCCATCATGCAAATCATATACCCAACCATGGATATATGGCCTTTGTTCATTTTGCCAACATTTTTGAACGATACTTGTTTTGGCCAGATTAATCACCTGTTCCTGAACATTAAGTTCAATTAGCCTGTTGGTTCTTTCCTTTTCATTTGTAAGACCGTTGATTTCATCGCTATGCAAGCGATACACATCCTTGATATTGCGAATCCATTTGTTGATAATACCAAAATTATGATTGGTCATTGCTGCCTTTACACCACCACAACCATAGTGACCACACACAATAATATGCTTTACCTTAAGATGGTTCACCGCATATTCAAGTACAGCTAATAAATTCATATCGGTATGCACCACCATATTGGCGATGTTGCGGTGTACAAAAATCTCCCCAGGTTTGGTGCCGGTGATTTCATTTGCCGGTACACGGCTGTCACTACAACCAATCCACAGATAATCCGGGCTTTGAATATGCTCTAAGCGTGTAAAATAATCCGGGTCTTTCCTGACAACATCAGCAGCCCATTCTTTATTATTATTTAATAGTTTTAAATAATCTTTCATTTTTTAAAATGCTTTTTGTGAATAATTTTTTTTAATGTCCTGAAGAGACATTGTAACTGTTGTCTATCTGATAGACATCTTTGAAATTTTCAGTAATACAATTGATGTTTTTGAGGGGAGCCTTGATGTCTCTGAATTCCTTGATTAATTCCAGAACATCAAAATCGATGTAGTGGGTATTGGAAGCATCAATAATCACCTTTGTATTTTCCGGCAAGCGGTCTAATGTGCTGCGGATGCTAGCTTTATTGAGGAATGAAACTTCTTCGGCCAGACGAATGGTAATCACATCACCTTCGTGGTGCTTACTTTTATTAAAATAATAAGAGTTTTTAAGATTTCCGTGAAGGATGGCTCCGACGGCAACCACCAGACCTGCGATAACTCCGATCAACAAACCTTCCCCTTTGAGATGAGGAATGATACCAAACAAGTCAATACCCAGAATGACTATAATTGTTGCCATAAATGGGATAAACTGATAGCGGCCGTTTTGGTACATCTGACGGTATACAGAAAGTTTACATAATTTGTATCCGGTTAATAAAAGGATGGCAGCCAATGCCGACAACGGAATTTTATTGAGTAATCCGGGGATGGCAATGATACAAACCAACAGAAGTATGCCATGAAATACCGCAGATAATTTAGTCTTTGCGCCTGCGTTGATATTGGCACTACTCCGCACAATCACACTGGTGATAGGCAAACCTCCTATAAGCCCTGAAATACCGTTGCCAATACCTTGAGCGATTAACTCCCTGTTGGTATTTGTTACATTGCGTTCAGGATCTATATTATCAACAGCTTCAATACTCAAAAGTGTCTCCAGAGTGGCTATAATGGCTATCATAAAGCCTGTCACAATGACTTTACTATTAGTAAAACCGCTTAAATCCGGGAAAGTAAAAAAGCTGAAAAATTCACTTGCACTTCCGGCCGCTTTGAGCCGCACCAAATGATCCTCTTCTATCAGGAAAGGGCTGTTCATTGCCAACAATACTTCGCTGATCAATATGGAAACAATTACCGCAACCAAGGCTCCGGGTATAAATTTGAAGCGCTTTTTGATAAAAGGCCTGTCCCATAACAGCATAATCAGTATGGAAATAATACAGATACTGAATACACCAATATCAATATGATGTAAGGGAGTGAAAAGCTCGTGCCAGTCTTCTTCTATCGTAAAAATTTCAGACAAGACACCCTTTTCATTTTTATCATAGCCTACGGCATGCGGAATTTGTTTGGCAATAATCAGGATTCCGATACTGGTTAACATTCCCTTAATTACGCTGCTGGGGAAATAATTGGCTATTCCGCCCAAACGGGCTAAACCCATTAACATTTGCAATATCCCTGCTATCAATACGGCACAGAGGAACAATCGAAAATCACCAATATTGTGAATAGCTGCCAAGACCAATGCCGCCAAACCTGCAGCTGGTCCGCTTACACTCAAACGAGAACTACTGAGCATACCAATGACCACTCCTCCGATAATGCCGGAAATGATGCCGCTAAAAAATGGTGCGCCGGAAGCAAGAGAAATACCCAGGCATAAAGGAAGGGCAACAAGAAACACGACCACCCCTGACGGTAGATCTGTTTTCAATGAAGAAAACACTGAATTCTTTGAATTCATTAAAAATTTTATTTAGATAAAAGCAATAGGACTATTTCTTCTCCATGAGCAAGAAATAAAAAAAACGGGGTCGGATAAACCTACCTATTCGTTGGGGGGAGGGGCAAAAATGGATAAGAATATTGATTTAAAAAAACAAATCTGTGCATGAAAATACAGGACATTATTGTTCTCTATCAAATCTAATTTGCCCGAAGAAACGTGGGAATAATAATCCTCACAATATTTATCTTCTGATTCTATTTTGTTATTCTCTTCTTTATTATTGTCTTCTGATTCGTCAGTCTCATTCTCGTCCTCAGAATCCTGCTCACTTTGGTCTAATTGTTTTTCATACTTAGCAAATGAAGTTTTACCAGCGCTTGTTTTTTGAACAAACGATACTGTAAAACATAACAAGAGTATGTATGCAATCCTTTTCACTTGCCGCAAATAAACAACGCATCTTCCTAACTTAATAACGGAATCAGTGTTTTCACATTTTTTTGTGATTACATTTTTTGCTTATGAAAATTTATATTTAAAATAAATAACTATTGAAAAAATATAGCCAACTGTTCTCTAATCATTTGCCTTTGAAATTCACACAAATAAGAGCAAATTTTGATGAGACTTTAAACAAAAATATTAAACACATTAAAACCATAACGATTATTAATAACCTTTAAATCTTTCTAAAAAAGACTGATCGAGTTTGTATTCCTATATTTTTGCCCTCGAGCAAAAAAACGGGAAAAATGGCAGAACAAACAAAAACGAATACCCTCAGTAAGCTTCTTCACATCCTGAAATTTGAAAAAGCAGAAATCTCATCAGTATATTTTTATGCCATTTTTGGTGGCCTGATTCAGCTATCTCTTCCCCTCGGTATCCAGGCTATCATCGCCTTTGTAATGGGAGGCGGAATTTCTACATCTATCGTATTGTTAATCGTCGCCGTTGTTTTGGGTGTTTTTTTGGTCGGTTTTTTAAGGGTCAACCAAATGCGCTTGATTGAAACGATACAACAACAAATATTTGTGCGATACGCTTTTCAGTATGCCAGCAGAATACCCAAACTAAATCTGAGCAAAGTAGATGATTATTACCTCCCTGAATTTGTCAATCGTTTTTTTGATGTTCAGAATTTACAAAAAGGGATTTCGAAATTATTACTGGATATGCCTGCCGCCACTATTCAAATTGTTTTTGGTCTGATGTTGCTTTCCTTTTATAGTGCCACGTTCATCATTTTTGGCCTGGCATTAGTCACAGTACTTTATTTGTTGCTGAGGGTTACAGGAAACAGAGGTTTACAATCCAGTATCGAAGAGAGTGATTTTAAATATAAAACAGGAGGTTATCTTCAGGATTTGGCCCGGGCTGTTACTGCATTCAAATTTTCGAGTGCGGCATCATTGCACATTAAAAAAACAGATGAATTTGTGAGTGGTTATCTGGATGCCAGGACAGAACATTTCAAAGTGCTGAAATTTCAATACTGGACGCTCATTGCCTTCAAGGTATTGATTACAGCAGCCATGTTATCATTAGGTGCCATTCTGGTTATTCAGCAGGAACTGAATCTTGGCCAGTTTGTTGCGGCTGAAATTGTGATTGTAATGATTATCGATTCGGTAGAAAAAATAATTATCAATCTGGAAAGCATGTATGATGTGCTAACCTCTGTCGAAAAACTATCGAAAGTGCTGGATAAGCCCGAAGAAAGCGAAGGCGCAGACATTTTGAATTGTCATCAGAAAGGACTGGAACTAAAATTGAATAATGTACAATTCGGATATCAGACAGATAAGTGGGTTCTTCACGATATTAATTTGCACATCAAATCCGGAGAAAAGGTATCTGTTTACGGCCCCAACTCTTCCGGAAAATCTTCTTTACTCAAACTGCTGAGTGGTGTGTATAAAAATTTTTCAGGTACTTACTTTATCAACAACCTTCCATTGGACCGATATGAAAACACTTCATTGCGGGAAGCCATCGGGGTGCAGCTAAATGGGCAGGAAATATTTGAAGGAACATTGCGCGATAATATTTGTATCGGAGACGAGCGCATCACTACAGAACGAATCATGGAGATTGCCAAAATTGTAGGATTACAGGATTATATTCTGCAACAAAAAGAAGGCATTGATGTCAAACTCACTTCGGCAGGCGAGCACCTCTCGGGCATCATTGCACGAAAAGTATTACTGATGCGCGCATTGGTGGGCAAATCAAGTCTCATATTACTGGAAAATCCCTGGCAAAACATGGAGGAAAAACATGTCAATTCTATTCAGGATTACATTCTGAATCATCTGCCCGATACCACGGTAATCGTAGTCAACAATGATTTATTCTTTGCAACTAAATGCGATAAGATTATTGCTCTTGATAAAGGCACAATTCAAAACATTAAAGAGAATTAAAGATGCAGGATATTAAGAACAGAATACAAAAAGAGGCAGGGAAAAACACGGCCATCGTCTCCTTCGAAAAAATATACTTCGGTAATCATAAAAGCAGTATCCGTAAGTGGTTTTATGGAGTGCTGATAGGTCTGATTATCTTTTTATTCTTACCCTGGACGCAGAACATTCGGGCCAGAGGGGCAGTCACTACCCTGCGCCAGGAACACAGGCCACAACAACTGAATACGATTATTGCAGGTAAAATTGTAAAATGGTATGTAAAAGAAGGTGACCAGGTAAAGAAAGGTGATACTATTGCACAATTGGCGGAGATAAAAGATGCCTATCTGGATCCTCAGTTGCTGGAGCGCACCAAAGAGCAAATGGATGCCAAAGTAGCTTCTGTATCTTCTTACAGCGATAAAGTGAATGCTACAACGCAGCAAATGTCTGCAATAGAGCAGGCCAGACAATTAAAACTGGAACAGATTCATAATAAAATCCGTCAGAACGAACTCAAAATTATCAGTGACAGTATGGAGGTCATTGCTACTGCCAATGATTATAAGATTGCCGAAGCACAATACAAGCGACAGCTGGTGATGCGCGATAGCGGACTCGCATCGTTGGTACAGGTAGAACAGCGTAATCAATCAATGCAAAGTGCTCTGGCTAAAAAAATGAGTGCAGAAATCAAACTGAACAATACCCGAACAGACCTCACCAATACAAAAATAGAGCTCAACCAAACACAACAGGAATACATCGAAAAGTATGCAAAAGCGCAGGGAGACAGAGCGGCGGCACAAAGCGAAATTGCCGGTGGTCGAGGTGAAATTGCCAAATTAAAAAACCAATATGCCAATTATGTCATCCGTAATGGTCAATACTTTTTGATAGCGCCTCAGGATGGACAGATTGTTAATGCAAGCAAATCCGGAATCAATGAAATTGTAAAAGAAGGTGAAACATTGCTGGAAATAGTGCCTCAGAATATTGGTCTGGCGGTAGAGATATTTGTAAAACCTGTAGACTTACCTCTTATAGAGAAAGGACAAAAAATCAACATGATTTTTGACGGCTTCCCGGCTGTTGTATTCAGCGGCTGGCCCAGCGCTTCTATAGGCATGTTCAGAGGAGAAATATCAGTGATTGAGAATACAGTGAGTGCCAATGGCATGTTCAGGGTATTGATTGCACAGACAAAAGGTGAAAAACCCTGGCCTACAACATTGAAAATTGGTACAGGAGTTAATGGTATTGCCTTATTGAATGATGTCTTTATCTGGTACGAACTTTGGCGTAACATCAACGGATTTCCGCCGGATTTTTATAAAACAAAAGTTGCTAAAACCAAAACTGATGCGCAGGCTAAAAAATAAATTATTCTTACTGCTCAGTTTTATATTGACTTCGCTGACCGGCAGCATTGCGCAATCGGCGGATAGCAACATGCAGCTGAGCCAAAGTGATTTTCTTTCTATTGTACGCCAATACCATCCTGTGATGCGGCAATCGATGATTGGTGTAGAAAAAGCCAAAGCCAATTTGCTGGAAAGCAGAGGCGCTTTTGACCCTACTGTTGGTGCCGATTACAGTACCAAAACTTTTGGAGGAAAGGGTTATTACACTTATTTCAATCCGGAGATTGTGATACCTACCTGGTATGGTATCGACATCAAAGCGGGTACCGAAAACATCAGCGGAGACCGGGTAACGAGCGAAGCCAGCCTGGGAGAATCAAGCTATATCGGTGTAAAACTGGGACTGCACCAACTGCTTTTTGACAAACGAAGGGCTGTATTGCAACAAGCCAAAAGTATGGTAAAGCTGAGCAAAGCCGAGCAGGAGCTGATACAAAATGATTTATTGTACGAGGCCATTAGTGCTTATTGGAACTGGGTGCGCTGTTACGAAGTGTACAAGATTGTAAAGGGAACTATTGCTGTAAGCCGTGAGCGATTTCGTTTTGTACAACTGGAGTATCAGCAAGGGGCAAAACCAGCTATTGATACCATCGAGGCATTGACGCAGTTGCAGAGTTTTGAAATGCAGGAACAGGCTGCGCTTTTGGAATGGCAAAATGCAGGCTTATTGCTGAGCAATTATATGTGGATGCCTGAACAACAAGCCATGCAATGGAACGAATCAATCCGACCTGCAAAAGAACAACTGGATGCAGATTTTCCGGAGATTCCTTCGGTAATCAGTTTGTTGGAAATTGCCAGCCAACACCCCAAATTAAAAAGCCTGAATTATAAAATTGATGTATTGCAAACAGAACAAAAACTGAAACTGCAATCATTCCTGCCTAAGCTGAGTGTCAGTGCCAATGCATTGAATAAGGGATTTGGCTTGCCCAATACTTACGACCGTTACTTGTTGGAAAACAACCACAAGCTGGGAATAGATTTTTCGGTTCCGCTCTTTATGCGCCAGGCCAGAGGTGCCTACCGCATGGCGGGATTAAAAATAGAAGAAACCAACTTGCAGCAGGATATCAGTGCGTTGGAGATTAGTAACAAAATCAAATCTTACTACAACGAGGTCAATAGTTTGACGAACCAAATCAATACAATTGAAGAAGCCTACAAAAACTACAACCGATTGTATCAGGGCGAAATCACACGATTTAATAATGGCGAAAGCACTTTGTTTGTGATGAATGCCCGACAGAATAAAGTATTGGAGATGGCGCAGAAACTCATAGAGCTCAAAGCCAAATGGCGAAAATCTTATGCAGGATTATTGTGGGCTGCAGCCGAATTGGATTAAAAGAAAGCCGGTTGAGCTGCAATATCAAGAAGGGCAAAACAATTACAGTACCTTTAATTCCTTAAAGTAATATACATGCTCAGCAACAACGACATCCTGAAAAAACTTCGCGTAGCGCTTTCGCTTAAAAATGATGATATTATTGAAATACTTGCCCTTGTGGATTTTGATATTTCGAGAGGGGCATTGGGCGACTTGTTTCGGAACGAAGACCACCCCAGCTACAAAGCTGCTGGCGATCAGATTCTGCGCAATTTTCTGAATGGATTAATTATCTATAAAAGAGGTAAAAAAGAAGAAGCTTAAAACCTCTTTTTATACTACTATTGAATTTCTCTTCAATAAGAACCTTTGTCTTTATGCTTCGTCTGGCTCAGCATGACAAAGATGCTTATTGAATCAGTAAAAGAAGATTCAAACCTGAAAGATGTTTACCCTAACT
This sequence comes from Bacteroidota bacterium, assembly GCA_040387755.1. Taxonomy (GTDB): domain Bacteria; phylum Bacteroidota; class Bacteroidia; order Chitinophagales; family Chitinophagaceae; genus Rurimicrobium. The sequence continues at coordinate 718,018 of JAZKDB010000002.1, forward strand.
GACTCTCTCGATAACATGCTAACATCTTAATAATTCCTCTCAATAAGAACCTTTGTCTTTATGCTTCGTCTGGCTCAGCATGACAAAGATGCTT
>JAZKDB010000002.1:718211-2015613 GCA_040387755.1 Bacteroidota bacterium
CTAACATCTTAATAATTCCTCTCAATAAGAACCTTTGTCTTTATGCTTCGTCTGGATCAGCATGACAAAGATGCTTATTGAATTATCTGAGGAAATTTCTTCAGAAATTTTACTTCAGCTGACTTGCCAGATACAGATAAGGTGGATGGAAATGGTGGATAAAGATATTGTCTTTGCTTTCGGGATATAGTTTGTAATAATCCTCGCCTCCCTGCAACACAATTGTATTGCCACATCGGGCATAGTCATTGCTGGGATAATACTCCGGGGCAACAAAGCCTGGCAATTGTTTTTGCACTGCTTTAGAAGCCATTCTTCCTAAATACTTTTCATACCTTCTTTGGGCAGTACGTGTGGGTTTGTCCAGTTGATTGTACACATATTTCAGCGCTACATTCTTCGGAAATTTTTGTTTCTTCATCATCCCGGCGGCGTTGAGAAAAGGATTGGTATTATTAAAGTCGTCCAATGTCTGAATACTGACTGGTGTTTGCGGAACCCAGTCTGCGGCATTCACTACATTATAGGCCCAACCCTCTTGTGTCAGTGCCTCGTAAGTGTAGGCAAAATAGAGATTGCCGGGCTTGGGCGATGCGCTGCAATAGGTCTTGAAACGGATATCGGCAGGCAGGAGATTTTTTTGTTGCAAGCTGTAGAAATAAGCTGTCAGTAAAAAGGAGATTGCGCCACCCTGGCTATGCCCTACTACCAGAATATCTTTGATACCACGGCTATAGGCATCATTTATTTTGGGCAACATATCGCGCGACAAAAAACCTGTGCTGATGAGCCAGCCCACATGTACTGCTGCACGTGGGTTGGGACTTAATTCGTAATCGAAAAAATCTTCTTTACCGATTTGCATTTTTCCTTTTGCGGGTACCATTGCTGCATAAAAATTGTCCAGCCAGCTTACTCCGTTTGCTGTTGTACCTCTGATACTAATGACCATCTGGCTATGGTCTTCATTTTCCCACATATCCCAGAGGTTATCCAGCCCCATGACGGGCGACACATAGACTTGTTTGAAATGCATGGGTGCCGGAATGGTATTATAATATTTACTGCTCTGTGTGGTACGGGCGGATATGCGCATCATTTCGATGTATTCTTGCTTATCAAATCCGGGGAGTAAATTTTGCGCAGCACAAAACTGAACAGACAAAACAAAAATGAGTACACTTAAAAGCTTGCGGTTGTTCATATTGGTTGATTTTATGAAGAATAAGATGCTTTTATTAAAATTTATTAGAATACAATATTTTTAATAAAGGAGCCTGACAAATGTAGCTGAGTATCTCTATAAATATGCATTTCAGGAGGCTGCAATCAGAAAAATATTTCCTCAAAAATGAATTGCCGATTCCTTATTTTTGAAGAATAATAGCCTCGTAAACAATAAAAATTTAAACATAGCAAAATGGCAGCAGCAGTAGCAGACGACAAACAAAAAGTATTAAAACTAGCGCTTGACAAGATTGAAAAGGACTTTGGTAAAGGTTCGGTGATGCTTTTGGGCGACAAACAAAATGAGACAATTGATGTAATCAGCACGGGTTCTTTGGGGCTTGATGTGGCATTGGGTGTAGGTGGTTTGCCTCGCGGAAGAGTGATTGAAATTTATGGTCCTGAATCTTCGGGTAAAACGACGATTGCTATCCATACCATTGCCGAGGCACAAAAGAAAGGTGGCATCTGCGCCATTATTGATGCGGAGCATGCTTTTGATACAGGTTATGCGCGCAAACTGGGTGTGGATGTAGACAATCTGATTATCTCTCAACCCGACTATGGTGAGCAGGCTTTGGAGATTGCCGATCGTTTGATTTCTTCGGGTGCGGTAGATGTGGTGGTGATTGACTCAGTAGCAGCATTGGTGCCTAAGAGCGAGCTTGAAGGTGAAATGGGCGACAGCAAAATGGGATTACATGCCCGATTGATGAGCCAGGCGCTACGGAAACTGACAGCGACCATTTCGCGTACAGGATGTTGCTGTATTTTTATCAATCAGCTTCGTGAAAAAATCGGTGTGATGTTTGGTAATCCTGAGACTACTACCGGTGGTAATGCGCTTAAATTCTATGCATCTGTGCGTTTGGATATCCGCCGTGTGAGCCAGATTAAAGATGGTGATGTGGCTACAGGTAACCGTACGCGTGTAAAGGTGGTGAAGAATAAAGTATCTCCTCCTTTCCGTCAGGTAGAGTTTGACCTGGTATTTGGTGAAGGTATCAGCAAAGTGGGTGAAATCATTGATATGGGTGTAGAGCTTTCTATCCTCAACAAGAGCGGCTCATGGTTTAGCTATGGCGATACCAAAATAGGTCAGGGACGCGATGCAGTGAAATCTTTCCTGAATGACAATCCTGAAGTAGCTGCCGAAGTGGAAGCAAAAATCCGCGAAGCACTGAAAGCGAAATAGTTTTTAACAGAACATGAATCATTAACCAAATGCCCTTGCTGTTGCAGGGGCATTTTTTTGTCCTCTGCTTATCGGGACCCATAAAGTATACCCTGAGCTTCTTGTTGTATCATCGCTGTGGGGATTTTTCAATTGGCAGCATGGAGCTCCACAATTGTAGTGAGGAATTCCTTAAATGGAGCTTGAAGTTGCCCCAAAACAATGGATGATTTGGTAATAGAGTTTCAAATTATGCATACCATTCCTGCAAAATCACTGAATAAACCTATCCATATCCTGAACAAAATTTCGGATTCTCGAAACAAAATCTCAAAAATCGGGAACTATTGCTCAAAATATCAGAGCAAATATTTCATTTTTTGAAACAAAGTATCAAATTCAGGAAGCAAATACACGAGTTTCGGAATCAACTATGCAAATTCTGGGAATGACTATGAAAGTTCCAGAAATAGAGTTGCAATTTTCAGAATCAAGCATGCAAGTTTCGGGAATGACTATGAAAGTTCCGGAAACGGAGTTGCTAACTCCGGAATCAACTATGCAAGTTCTGGGAATGACTATGAAAATTTCGGAAATGAGGTTGCAAGTTCCGGAAACGGAGTTGCTAATTATGGAATCAATTGTTCAATTTTTGGAAAGTATTATGCTAAAAACCCAAACTATTTTGCTGAAAACACAAAATACTGATGGAGTTTGAGGCAAAATGGAGTTTGAGGCAAAGTTGCCCCGGAGGTGGTCTGCAGGGGGCAATTATCCTAAGCCGAAAGTGGATTTAAGGTCCTTGGCTTTAAAGATTATTTTAAAAATCGTGGAAATTTCCCCGCCGAGGGATTGCTTTGGGTATTATGTTTGGGAAATATAATTGCACAAATATTTACAAACGCTTAAAACGAAAGTGGATATACAAAATGTGCAATAGGCAGAGACTGATTTTCAATAGATTGCGTTAAAGCATTACGTATATTTACGAATTGGTAGCAATTTTTAAAAAACATTTCAATGAAATTAGTGTTTGAGGACAGCCCTTTTTATCAATTAAGAGTTAATTTAAATACCGCTGAGGAAGTCTATAAGGCAGCCATTTATGGTGCTCTTCATAATGAAACAACAATTCTTCAAATTCTTGGTAAAACAGGTCTTGAGAGTAGCGAGCAAACACTTGAAAAAACAAAATATAAAAGAGCTATTGCAGCCTTGAATGCATTAGCAGAAAAGGAAAAAATAATAACTCTTGATGTTACTAAAAACCAAATGAAATTAATAAGAAATGCTGTAAAAATGCAGTTGAAAGTAGTAAGAAATGTGCCGTTACTTGCAAGAGAGCAATTAGTAATAACATATGCTACATTAGTTGAAGGATTTGTAAATGATATAATCAGAAATTTTTTTATTCAATTTCCACAGAGTTTAAAATCAAACAAATCCACTTTGAAAGACAGTCAACTAATTGATTCAATTATTGAAGGCAACACATTGGAGAAATTAATAGAGAATCGGGTTCGAGAAATAATGTACGATTCTATTACAGGCTGGATAAATTATCTTAACGATAAAGGCTTAAATATAAACGAGGAAAAGAATTTAAAAGAAATGTTTCTTGTCAGAAATGTGCTTATTCATAACAACAAAAAAGTAGGCGCTGAATTAGCTAATGGAATTGGCAATAACAGGTATATTTTAGGGAATAAAGTAAATGTTACAGAAAGCGATATAAAAAGATTTAAAGTAGCAATTGAAATAGTTACAAAAAGCATTAATGTCGAGTACCAAAAAAAAATATCTAATAAAACTGCTACCAACAAAAGTATTGCTGCAAGTGGGGCTGGACGTTGAAACTTCATCTGTTTGCATCGCTGTACTTCGGTTCGGACAGACGATTTTCAATTTGGCTTTTTGTTGTTAACCTCAACTCTATAATTTCAATTAGGCAGCGGTTCCGGGCTGAACGTTATAAAATATCCCACCTGCAGCAATACCTGTTCGTTGGGCGAAATGAAATTTAAACATCACTAAAAATAAACAGACATTATGATTTCAGTAAACGATTTTAATATTGTTGACGCTCTTCTAAAATTAGAACAGCGAGTATTGACTCTTGAGAAAACGCTCATATCAATAAATAATAAAAATTCCGGGCTTCCTGGTTTTAAGAGTGTAACGCAAGCTGAATTCGATGCGTTTCAACTTGAATCTGGAAAGGAAATAGTCGCAAAATATCCAAGTTTAGGACTAAAAATGAATAACAATGAGTGAGATAACTAACGTTTCTGCTGAAAATCAGCTTGTCACCTATTTTGAAGAAATAAACATTGGTGTTATAACAGCCCTTCAATCTGAATTAAATGCAATTATAAGACTTGCCGATAGCTATGAAACCATAGTGTCGAGTAGAACGTATTATAAACTTAAATTCACGACACAGTGTAAATCATTCCAAATAATTGGTCATACTTTGGACCAAATGGGAATTGCATCAATGGCAATTGCATCAATGGACTTAATTAACTCGTTCCCACTGAAATATTTAGCATTAATTGGCATAGCAGCTGGTTCAGATAGTAAATCTCAAAACTTAGGTGACATTGTAGTTCCTACTGCAGTGTATAATTATGAGAGTGGAAAATATCACGAAGTAAAAAGTAAAATTCCTTTTTTCCCTGCAAAACTTACATTTTCTTGCGACTATAAATCTTATCAAATAGACACTGAGATTATTCAAAAAATTAGAGCTTGTAATAATCAAGAATTTTTAGACGAAATCCAAAATGGATGGCATACTAAACAGAAACAAAAATTAAGCATTCATTTTGGGGATTTTGCTTGTGGCTCTGCTGTTATTGCTTCTGCAAAAAAGACCAAGGAAATCGAGAAACAAATTTCAAGAAAATATCAAGGATTAGATATGGAGTCTTATGCTTTAGCTGCTATTAGCCATATAAAGACAAAGAAAGAACCTAAACTATTTGTTTTAAAATCAATTACAGATTTTGCAGACAAAAGTAAAGGTGACAATGCACACGAATATGCATCATATACTTCAGCTTGCTTTTTTAAAAAAGTATGTGAGTTAGTCCTTTCATAATTCACATCGTCCAACATTAGGTTTGGCATAGTTGAGAATTGACGAATATTGCCTCATCATTTGTTCTTTATTGTGCATCAGTTCGGGCTTGAGGTTATAAATTTGGCTTATGAATAAAACATCAGCAATATTAAAATTATTGGGCTTCCCGCTCTTCGGGATGTTCCGTAGGGCCCGCCTGTTCCAGTTCGGACAGGCATCCCGAAGCACAGATAAGGCGGATTTCTTAATCCGCTGTCAGCACTACAATACATAGAGTTGTTTTAAAAAAAATAGCCGGATTTATATAAAGGAGATTGCAAATCTCCCATTACTCGCTGTTCGGGATGCGCTATCGCTAACATCCCGAACAGCGAGTAATTACACATCTTACTTTATATTTAGTTCTGGATGCCTGTCCGAACTGATAGACGCTAACACTAATATCCCGAACAGCGAAGTCCTACACCTACACAAAAAACATTAAACTCTCATGGAATTAGACATCGACAACATCGCTAATTATTATTCGAAAATGCGTGACCAAGAACTCATTCGAATTGCAACACAAGATGCACGAGGACTTCGACCGGAGGTCTATAATATTGTAGAGAAAGAAATAAAAAAACGAAACCTCAATCCTGATTTGTTAAAAGGTGCAATAGCTCAGAATAAAGAATATTCAATTGAAGAACTAGAAAAGTATGCCGAGAAACTAAGAGAATTGCAATGTCCCATTTGTGGGCAGATAGAACAAAAACTAAATGGAACAATTGCGCATAGTATAATGAGTTTCCTGATATTTACAACTTATAAAACAGAACCATTTATTGCTTGTCCTGATTGTTTAGATAAGAAAAATAATAACGCAATAATTTCATCTACTTTATTAGGTTGGTGGGGAATACCTTGGGGACTATTGAAAACACCGACATATATATATAGAAACCTCAAAGCGAAAAGACAAAATCATGTGAGCTATTCAAATGACACTATGCTATCTTTTACATTATCAAACATTGGAGAACTAGAAACATACGGAAACGATAAAACTAAATTGAGAACGTTAATTAAGTAGAAAGACTATTAATGTCCCAATTGTTCGTGATGCCTGCCGAACTGCGGGATTAATATGAAGCATTTTAATAAAGGACGAAAAACAAAACTCTAGTACATTCATGAGTTAGCGGTAATTATAGAGCGACACCTTGCAAATGAAAACAGACATTAAAAAATACGACTTTAAGGCAGGACTTCCACAGGAATTTGAAATTGTGGACATAGCAGAACTGTACAAAGATTTTAAAGACACTTTAACTACAACACACAGGACAGGTTTTTATCACATCATTTGGTTTCAACAAGGTAGTCCGACACATTTGGTTGACTTTAACCCAATAAAAATAAAACCCAACACATTACTATTTCTTAACAAAGACACCGTTCAAAGGTTTGATGGTAAAAGCAAATTTGGAGGGAAAGCAATTTTATTTACTGACAGCTTTTTCTGTAAAACAGAAACCGACACCAAATTTTTACGCAACAGTATTTTATTTAACGACTTGTTTTCAGTTTCACAAATTCAAGTAAATAAGCAGGCCAAATTATTTGCAGACTTACTGCAACAAATGACGGATGAATTGCAAAAAAACAAAGACAATTCGCAAGCCTACATTTTACAAAATTTGCTGCATAATTTCTTATTACAAGCTGAAAGGGAAAGACGGAAACAAAATTTTACCGAAGTCAAAAAAGGTGCTGAACTTGATTATGTAATGCTGTTTAAAGACCTTTTGGAAACAGAATATAAAAGTCAAAAGCAAGTAAATTATTACGCCAAAGAAATTATCATTACAGAGAAGCGTTTGAACCAGTCGACCACAAAGGTTTTGGGTAAGACCCCAAAAGAAATAATTGACCAAAGAATAATGTTAGAAGCCAAAAGAATTTTAGCATACACAACAGAAAGTGTAAAAGAAATCAGCTACGATTTGGGTTTTGAAGAGCCGACTAATTTCATCAAATATTTCAAGAAACATACCAATCTTACACCAACTGAATTCAGAGAAAAAAACACATTGGCGTAAAAGTATCATTCAAAGGCACATTCTTACCTTTTCCATTTTTATAGTTCGTTGCACTTTTGTATTGTAATTAAAACATAGCAAAATGAACAAAATAATATTAGGTGCAGCGATAATTTTAGGACTTGGGTTATCAACAGCAAACGCTCAAAACAAGTCAATTTCTAAAACAAAAAAATCAATAAAAATGGAAAACAAACAAAAAGTAGTAAGCCTACTAAAAGCAATTGAAACAGGTGCAACAGAACCTATAGGATATATCAATCCCAACAAATACATCCAGCACAACTTGGGTGTTGCTGACGGTCTTGCAGGTTTTGGGGCCTTGTTACAAGCACTGCCACCCAACTCGGCAAAAGTAAATACAGTTCGTTCATTTCAAGACGGCGATTTTGTTTTCACTCATACGAGCTACAATTTCTTCGGACCAAAAATCGGCTTTGACATTTTCAGATTTGAAGACGGTAAAATTGTAGAACATTGGGACAATTTACAAGAAACCGCAAAACCAAACCCAAGTGAACATACGATGGTTGACGGTGCAACGGAAATCAAAGACCTTGACAAGACAGATGCAAACAAAACTTTGGTTAGAAATTTTGTGGACGACATTTTGGTAAATGGCAAAATGCAAAAATTGGCTGGTTACTTTGACGGGGATAACTACATCCAACATAATCCAAACATCCCTGACCAACTTTCAGGACTTGGAGCAACGCTTGAAGCGTTAGGAAAACAAGGTGTCTTTTTGAAATACGACAAAATTCACCGAGTGCTAGGCGAAGGAAATTTTGTATTAGTTGTTAGCGAAGGTCATTTCGGAAAGGACTACAACTCATTTTATGATTTGTTCAGAGTTGAAAATGGCAAAATTGCCGAACATTGGGACGTAATAGAACAAATTGCCCCAAAAGAAAATTGGAAAAACAACAACGGAAAGTTCTAAACAGACAAACCCGCTGTTCGGGATGTTCGGAAGGGCCCGCCTGTTCCTGTTCGGATAGGCGATAATGTGGATTTCTTAATCCGCTGTCAGCACTACAATACATAGAGTTCTTTAAAAAAAAAAAAATAGCCGAATTTATATAATGGAGATTACAAATCTCCTTTTATCTGCTGTTCGGGATGCGCTGTCGCTAACATCCTGGACAGCGTGCGGGGGGTGCAAAACTGTGCCATCAGACAATGAATGGCCATTTCTTATCCTGCCCATACATACATAAATGCTAAATAAAATATTTTTCATATATTCGTTTTTCTTTGAGGAGCAATAGTTTGGCCGGATAAAGAGATAACCTCCAAAAATTTGAATAATGAATACACTACAATTGCTTCTTGCCGATGATGATGCTGATGATTGCATTTTCTTCAGAGAAGCGCTTGAAGAATTGCCCATAGCAACACATCTGAATACGGTAAACGACGGAGTGCAGCTGATGCAGTATCTGCACCAGAACGAAAGGCAATTGCCGCACATCCTGTATCTGGATATGAATATGCCGCGCAAAAATGGCGTTGATTGTCTGCGGGAAATAAAACTCAACCCTAAGCTCATCACGCTTCCTGTCATCATATTTTCTACTTCTATTGACCATGATATGGCAGAGCAGCTGCACGAGTATGGGGCGCACTATTATATACGCAAGCCTGCCGAGTTTTCAAAGCTTAAAAAGGTTATCCTCAGGTCTATACATCTTATCAGTGAGCCCAGACACCAACAACCGGATAAGGAAAATTTCATCTTAACAGAAACGTAGTTGTATGACCAATCCCCAAGGCTCGCTATCAAGAATAAGAATCATCTATCTGGCAACTACCCTGCTTTTGGCTGCTCTTTCTGTTTTCTCTTTTGTAAAAATCAAAAGTCTGATTGACTCATCACAATGGGTGAATCATACGAATAAGGTAAACCTCTGTCTGCAAAAAATCTCAATGGCAGTTATTGATGCCGAATCGAATCAAAAGAGTTTTCTGCTTATCGGAGATTCTACATGTCTGCGGAGGAGAGATGCATCAATCGCTACTCTTGCTGCTCAGCTCAATCTGGTTGAAAATCTTACTAAAGACAATCCGACACAAAACGAAAATATAAAAATGCTGAGGGCTGGAATCGGCGAAAAGATACTGAGTATGCAGCTAGTGATGGATGCCTATTCGCCAACGGAAATGAGCATCGGATTTAAAAACAATATTGCTGAAGGCATAGAGAAAGCAAATAATGTACAGAAGATTATTCGGACTATTGCTGACAATGAAGCCAAGCTGCTGCGGGAGCGCAGTGAAAAATATAATCGGCTGGCCTCCATTGCTCCTGTTTTTATTATTGTGCTGTGCCTGGGTGCTTTGCTGATTCTTTTGATTTCATATTTCAGAATAAGTAAGGCCTTGCAACATTCGCTGAACTTAGAGAAGGCGGTAATAGACCATACAATACAGACTGAAAAAATTAAAGAATTGCAAAAAATATTTGCTCAGGCACCTGTAACTATTGTCTTGTACCGTGGAGCTAATTTTGTGGTGGATGTGATTAATGAGAGTGCTTTGCACATGTGGGGTAAAACTTATGATGAAGTCATCAACAGGTCCTTATTTGATATTTCGCCGGAACTCAGGGATGTGATGGAGCCCATCCTCCAACATATTGTACAAACGGGCGAACCTTTTGTAGGGAAGGAATTTCCGGCGCAATATGTACGTGGGGGCAAATTGCGCAGCGGCTATTTTGATTTTTCTTATCAACCCCTGATAGATGGCGAAGCTAATATCACGGGGATAGTGGCTGTGGGCACTGATGTTACAGAGCAGGTACTCTCCAGAAAAAAGATTGAAGAAAGTGAGCATCGTCTGCGGGAATTATCGTTATTGCTGGAACAAAAGGTAAAGGAAAGAACCGAAGAGCTGGCTACAAGCGAAAAGAAATTTTACGACTTATTTAATCTTTCGCCGGTGTGTAAAACGCTGGCCGAAGTTGCCTCCGGTAACATCATCCTGGTGAATGATGCTTTTACTGAGGTATTCGGGTACAGCAGAGCAGAAACCCTCCATAAAAGCTCGACCGAACTGGGCATGATTAGCCCCGAAACGCGAAATCGCATCATCAATGAGTTGCAGACAAAAGGGAGAGTACAAAATGAAGAGTACGAGTTTATTAAAAAGTCGGGCGAAAAACTGTATGCCTTAACGTCTGCCGAAATTATTAAGATAGGGAATAAGGAATTCTACCTGGGTGCCTACAATGACATCAGCGACCGGAAAAAGGCAGAAAAGAACATTGAACAAAAAAACGTGGAGCTGGAAAAAATGAATAAAGAACTTCAATCGTTTGCCTACATCTCCAGCCACGACCTGCAGGAACCACTGAGAAAAATACAAACTTTTGCAACGCGTATTACCCAAAAAGAGCAGGACAACTTAACAGAAAATGGCCGTGAAATGTTTGTCCGTATGCAGGAGGCTGCCAAAAGGATGCAGAGGCTGATTGAAGATTTGCTGGCTTACTCGCGCACCAACACGGCTGAACAGAAATTTGTACTGAAAGATCTTAATGAAATTGTAGAAGACGTAAAGGAAGAACTGCAGGAAGAGCTAAAGGAAACAAATGCCCTTATCGAAACAAGGGGTTTATGTGTAGTCAATATCATTCCTTTTCAGTTTCGACAGCTTCTGCACAATCTTATCGGTAATGCTTTGAAATTCGCAAGTCTGGCAGGGAACCCTGTTATAAAAATTGAAAGTGAAATTAATGAGGGGGCAACATTTAATGAGCCTAAGCTATTGGCACAAAAAAGGTATTGCCATATCTCTATAAGTGATAATGGAATTGGCTTTGAGCAACAATACAGCAACAAAATTTTCGAGGTCTTTCAGCGACTGCATAGTAAAACCGAGTATAAAGGAACAGGGATTGGGCTGGCTATTGTAAAGAAAATAGTAGACAATCATGGCGGTATTATTACTGCCCAAAGCGAACTAAACAAAGGAGCCAGATTTGATATTTATCTTCCTGTATCGTAGACCCGACAATGCGGCAAACAGCAGTCAGGATTAGAAAGGCCTGAGTTGCTGATAGAGCAGCGAACCCAATAACATGAGGAGTACACCAATAGACAGCATCGAAAAGTGAAGGACATTAAAATCCTTTACGAGGACTACCTGTATCAATATCCAACCCGAAAGCAGCAGACCTTGTGCCAGAATAAAAAGGGGAAAGTGCTTCTGCCTTTTGATGGTGATAATGGCTGCTATAATATTCATGATTCCGTTGACTACAAACAGGGTGATACCGGGTATTAAAAAAGTGCTGAATGGCGAATGCGCCAGATAGGCAACACTCATTCCCATTTTCTCTCCTGTAGGATCTATTATAAATAAAGTGCCGGCAATTAAGGCATTGACAGCTGTAAGCAATAAAAGGCCAATAGAAATGATTCTGGAAAATTTGACTATTCTGTTCATTGTCTGCTTCTATTTGACGATTGGTACAGTGGCAAAGTTATTACTAAGCAGGCGTGTCAACAATGATATTGGTCAGCTTTGGTGAGTAGCGCATGTTTATCAAGCGAGACAATATGAGTATCTGCCATAAATTACGACAAAGACTTTAGCGCGTCAAAGCTGCTTCTTTGTAGTATTTTCTTTTATACTCCATGGGTGAGATTCCTGTGATTTTTCTGAACACTTCGCGAAATGCTTTTATATCGGAATAACCGACTTCGTACATAATTTCATTGATTGTCTTTCGGTTCATTTCGAATGCTTTTTTGGCAGCTTCTATTTTGACTCTTTGTGCATATTCAAGCGGAGTATTGCCAGTGGCTTTTATAAATCTCCGGTCAAAATTTCTTCTGCCCACATTAAATTTAGAGGACAGTTCTTCTATAGAAATTTTTTCGTCCACATGCTGCTCTATGTATGCCTGAGCCTGCTGCACCATTTCATCATCATGCTTTTTTTGGCCTGTGAAAATGATAAATTCGGATTGGGCACTCCTGTCCATTTGTATCTGAAATACTTTGGAGCAATAAATGGCTGTATCTCTGTCGTAATACTTCTCTATCAGATAAATCATAAGATTGAGAAATGAGTAGGCGCCACCATTGGTATAGATGCCCTTTTCGTCGGTAATTAATTTATCTGCCTGCAAATGTACTTTAGGAAACATGTGCCTGAAATTTTCTATCACCGACCAATGTGTGGAACAGGTTTTTCCGTCGAGTAATCCGGAGGCTGCAAGCATAAAAGCACCGGTACAAATGGTAGCAATCTCAGCACCTCTTTTGTATTGTTGCTCCAACCAATCCAACAACATTTCATTGCCTCTCAGAGCCAGTTCATAATTATGATTTAAAGACGGAATAATGATGAGGTCCGTTTTAAGAATAGCAGAGATATTGGTGTGGGGAGTAACGGTAAACAATCCATCATTAAACTCTATCTTTTCGGAAATGCCGGCTAATTGAATGGCAAACAATTCGCCTCTGCCCTTTGCTTTATAATAAGCATTTGCTTTCCGGAAAATTTCGTAAGCGCCTGTGATACTGCTCAGGTTATTTTCTCCATCGGGAACGATAATGGTCAGATGTTTCATCCTGCTCTGTTTTTTTTACAAAAGTACTCATTAGCCTTGTCCAAAACCACCCATCAGAATGTCTATTTTACGCCCCTATAGTGTAGCTATCAGACAATAGCTTTGCAGTATTCAATTTTTTAAAAAAAAAGACATGACACAAACAGAAACAATTGTAAAAATGATTTTTGACCGATGGTATGCGTCTCTGAATAATTGTGATGCGTTGCTTCTTTCATTGACAGACGAAGCTTTGCAAAAGGAGGTTGCACCAGGTAAAAACCGAGGTATTTATTTATTAGGACATCTTATAGCGGTGCATGATGATATGCTCATCCTCCTGGATATGGGCGAAAAGCTGTATCCGGAACTGTATGAACCATTTATTAAATCTGCTGACAAGACAATGAGCCAACTTCCGTCGGCCGCCGACTTAAGGGCTTTTTGGGCTAACCAATGTGCCATCATGAAACAACAGTTTGAACAGCTGAAACCTGAGGACTGGCTTGGCAAGCATACAGCTGTATCGGCGGAAGACTTTGCCAAAGAACCAAAGCGTAATAAGCTAAATATCATCATCACCCGAACAAGCCATCTGCAATACCATTTGGGGCAATTGACATTACTCAAATAATCTAAAAACAAACCAAATGAGTACATCAAATTATACTACCACTATTGTGGTGGACAATTCGGCAACAGAAGTTTTTGATGCTATCAACAATGTACAGGGCTGGTGGCAGGGAGCGATAGAGGGAAGTACAGATAAACTGGATGATGAGTTTACTTATCGTATGGAGGAAATTCATTTTTCGAAACAAAAGGTAATAGAGCTTATCCCCAACAAAAGAATAGTATGGCTGGTTACTGACAGCATGCTGAATTTTACTCAGGACAAAAGTGAATGGACGGGAACGAAAATTATTTTCGACATCTCGGAACTAAATAAGCAAACCCAACTGCAATTCACGCATCTGGGCCTGGTACCTGCAATAGAATGTTATGGTGGCTGTTCGGGCGCCTGGCTGCAACTGATTGAGCAAAGCTTGCATAGCCTGATTACTACGGGAAAAGGAACAATGGTCTTTGGATAGATTTGAAATGCTTCAGTACAAAAATGCCATTTCCTTTATTGGATTTGGCATTTTTTGTTTCGGTAAGCACAATTCTGATTCATAAACCCAGGCTCGGGAACAAACTAAAATAAATACCTTTAAAAAAACCGGGAGCATTTTGTAACCTTTTTCTTTTGTTGCTACTCTAAATATAAAACCACAAATAATTATGTACACATTACTTAGCGCACAGCCAGAGGAATTCATACCCTTCTTCGCCATTTTCTTTGTCTTTATGGTGCCCATTACCATTATTTATTTCTACAACCAACAAAAAAGGCGCATCATGGAAGAGCGTCGTCTGATGATAGAAAAGGGCCTTACTCCCCCACCCATGCACGAAAGTGTATATCAATACCGTGGCGGCCGAAACCCTCTGCACCGAGGGATGAATATGATTGCCATTGCGCTGGGTTTAATAGTGGGCTACTTTATCCATGAGGGTACCGACCTGCACATGCCCTTTTGCATCATCGGTTCTATTCTCTTTTTCCTAGGTCTTTCTAATATCTTCATTGCAGTTTCGGCAAATAAAAAATCAGGCATTACACATGAATAACGGCAAACTCATCTACGGTATAGGCTTAATCACTCTGGCATTAGCCGTGTTTTTCCTTGCTACCAGAGTGCGGGGCAGATTTCATTTTGGCAATGACACGCATTGGGGGCCTCCCAATATTGTTGCTGTAGATTCTTTCAGCATCAGTGGCATCAAACAACTGAACTCGGAGGGTACCAGTAATATTATCATCATCCCTTCGGACGATGAGCGTGTTGTTTTTTATTACAACAAAGACGAAGTAGAAAACCTGAGTACAATAAAGGATAGTGTCTTGCTCATAAAATTCAAAAACGATGATTCACATGCATTCAATTTTCGCAAGTCCAGGCACATTAACGTTAAAGTGTACACATGCAACGTAAAGGATATTAAACAGGAAGGTGTGGGTTCAATTAATGGAGAAGGCATATTGGCTCATGATAATATCAGCTTGAGGAATCAGGGCACGGGCTCAATGGAATTTGATGTACAATGCAAAAACATTGACATCTCTAACGGTGGTGTAGGCAGTATTGAAGTGAAGGGGAATACCGAAAATGTAGAACTGACCAATGAAGGAACAGGCAGTATTGATGCAGAACATTTAACTGCCAAGGATGCTAAAGCCTTCAATCAGGGTATTGGCTCTATCAGCCTCAATGCCAGCGGCACAATGGATATGACCAATCAGGGTGTGGGCTCTATTGAGTATAGCGGAACAGGGACTGTAAGTGGCATGCACTCGCAGGGCATAGGCTCTATAAAGAAAAAGTAAGTCATCGGCATTGGACGAGATAGCACTGATACATAAAATAGTCAAAGGCGATACAGAATCATTCAGATATCTGTATCGCCTATATGCTTCATCAGCATGGCAACTGGCTATCTCTGTGTGTAAACACCAGGCCAATGCGGAAGAAGCAGTTCAGAACAGCTTTATTGCTGCCTTCAGGTACATTCATACTTTTCAATTCGAAAGCAGTTTTAAGACCTGGTTGCTGCGCATTGTCTTCAACGAATCGCTGCGGATACAAAAAAAGGAAAAGAGCTACAAATGGGAAGAACTGGAGACCACTGAAATAGAACATGAAGCTGCTAACATAGATAGTAATGGTATGCTGCAAAAAAAAGAAACCAAGGAACTGGTAGCCAGAACAATGGCCTTGCTCAATGAAAAAGAAGGCATTGCACTTAATTTATTTTACCTCGAAGAACTGTCGATAAAAGAAGTGGCCTCTGTTATGGCTTTCAGCGAAGGGAATGTAAAGGTGTTGTTGCACCGAGCCAGAAAAAATTTTAAACATCATTTCGAAACAGTAATTTAGCACTATGATTCAGGATGCACAGCAAAAAGATGGTTTCAGAGAACTCTTGCATATGCAGGAGCCTGCTCCTGTACCCGATTTTTTGGAGGCAGCTATCATGACTAAAATAGAAGCGCAGCCACAGAAGGTGCAGATTCCTATCAGCCTACAATCAGTTTTCATCCTCAGTTCTCTGGCGGCAATATATGTTTTGCTTCAACTCGTTGCTATCTATTATTTGCCCGGCTATGGCATCATACAAGACAGCAAGACAATAGTTGCCTTGCTGTTTTGGGTAAAATTATGTTACGATTTGAATGAGGTTTTACCTTCTATTTTTCAACAATTTCAGGTACACAGAAAAATGAGGCACAGCGGCAAAACTGCTTAACTGCTATTTTCTAATTCCTGATGAATGTATATGCTTTTGAAGGATTGTCTTTGAACCGAATAAAATAAAGCCCATTCGGATATTCGCTGACATTCAATTCTGCAGTTTTAATCATCTTTAATTCTGTAATTAATACTCCGATACTGTTGTATACCTGTACCAACTGTTCTTTACTCTGGCCGGGACGTTGAATGCTAAGCATATCCGATACGGGATTGGGAGCAATATTCAATACCCAATCAGGTTGTTCTTCTTTAATACTTGTGGTGGCACACTTAGGATTGACAATATGGTCGTACTCGCCAATGTGCCAATGCAAAAGGCTGTCAAAAACTACCAATTTGGCGGTATTTCTGATATTTGATGCTTCAGTTACCGTTAGTCCGGGATTGTATGTAATCAGTGAAGGGTCTTTGCGGTATAATGTGGTATAAAAAGCACAGGCAGCAGCATAAGTACCTGCAACAGAAGGATGACTTTCATCGGACTGGTACAAATCAATAAGCGGATAGCTTTTGCGGATAGATCTCCATACAGCGCCTACCGGCGAAACAATGGCATCTGTGGTATCAGTCAACCACATGTAATTGCGGTGTATGATACTGTCCATTTTTTCGTAAGTACATAAATAGGGAACTGTAGGACAGGAAGAAGGGTCGCCGTATTTACGTCCCCATGTCATATAATATACCGTTTCTGCACAGTCGTTGTACTTATTGATAATGCTATCCAGTCTCTTTGCAAGAAGATAAGGATATTTTTCGGGTGTGGTAGAAGTCAATTCAAAACTTTGGCCCTGAAGTACTACAAAATCCCAGTTTCCTGCCATAATCTTACCAAGCGAAACAGTATTAAAGGAATGATCACCGATGGAGTGACCGCCGGGAGTATTGCTGTCGTATATTAATGTATCTCCGGTGGATATGGCCATGTCGGCCAGCATTTTGGGCAGATCATTAAAATACGTATAGCTGTTTCCAAGAAACAATACTCTCTTGGTTTTGCTGTAAGCGCTTGCGCTGCTTATGATAAGACATAAGCTTAAAAGGATAATTTTCATGAGTTGTCGGGGTTTTAGATGTATTAATTGTTTTCAGGTACTAATCAATCTCAAGATGCTGTCAAAAGCTGGGGAAGGAAGCTAAAGCCAACAGACAATGGTTGCCTTGCTGTTTCTGGTAAAATTATGCTACGATCTTAATGAGGCTCTGCCCTCTGTCTTTCAACAATTTCACTGGTTTAGAAAAATAAAACACAGCTAGAAAGATTGGCAGTTTGGCTTTTATTCTTCTCTAAAACCTCTTAATTTTTGATGAATTTGTAAGCTTTGGCCGGATTATTCTTCAACCGGATAAAGTAAAGCCCAACCGGGTAATCAGCCACATTCACTTGCACGGATTGTATAAAATTAAAAGAAGCAATTTGAACACCCATACTGTTATACAGCTCTGCTACCTCTTCTTTATACTGATCAGCGCCATTGATGGTTAATCTATCTGTAACAGGGTTAGGAGAAATATTCAATAACATTGGTAAATTTTCTTCTTTAATACTTGTGGTGGCACACTTAGGATTGACAATATGATCGTACTCGCCAATGTGCCAATGCAAAAGGCTGTCAAAAACTACCAATTTGGCGGTATTTCTGATATTTGATGCTTCAGTTACCGTTAGTCCGGGATTGTATGTAATCAGTGAAGGGTCTTTGCGGTATAATGTGGTATAAAAAGCGCAGGCAGCGGCATAAGTACCTGCAACAGAAGGATGGCTTTCATCGGACTGGTACAAATCAATAAGCGGATAGCTTTTGCGGATAGACCTCCATACAGCGCCTGCCGGCGAGACAATGGCATTTGTGGTATCGGTCAACCACATGTAATTGCGGTGAATGACACTGTCCATTTTTTCGTAAGTACACAAATAAGGAATAGAAGGACAGGAAGAGGGGTCGCCGTATTTCCGTCCCCATGTCATATAATACACCGTTTCTACACAGTCGTTGTACTTGTTAATGATGCTATCCAGCTTCTTGGCATAAGGGAGTGGGGATATTTCGGGAGTGGTGTTGGCCAATTCATAACTCTGGCCTTGTAGTACTACAAAATCCCAGTTCCCCGCCATGATTTTACCAATAGAAACTGTATTGAGGGAGTGATTGCCAATAGAATGACCTCCGGGGGTATTGCTGTCGTAGATTAAGGTATCTCCTGTAGATATGGCCATGTCGGCCAGCATTTTTGGAAGATCATTGACATAAGTATAGCTGTTTCCAAGAAACAATACTCTCTTAGTCTTACTGTAACCAGTGGTTACACTGCTTATGAATACACATAAGCTCAGAAGGATTTTTTTCATGCGTTATCAGGGTTTTTAGATTGATTAATTGTTTTCAGGTTTTAATAATCTCGCTCTGCAAATTACGGGTATAAAAATCCAATAAAAAATTTACATGGCATATTTCCAGGATATCCCCTCAATTTTCACCCCTGCCTGGTTTTAATTATTTTTGAGTTTGTGGCATCAACTATATAGTTTGCACTCTGTTTACAAACCACTTTTTCTGCCAGCCCATGAAAGCACTTTTGACAAGTATAATATTATTCAGCACCCTCTTTACTGCCTGCCGCACAACAAAGAAAAACAAAGCTTTGTTGCGTACCATAGATACAGTCAGTGTAAGTGCCTATAATAATCCTATGAGCATTTACAGAGCCACTGCAGCCAGGATATGGAATATTGTACATACCCGTGTTGCTTTGTCGTTTGATTATAAAAACAAAACAGCTGAAGGACAGGAATGGATAACACTGCAACCTTATTACTACCCTACAGACACATTGACGCTGGACGCAAAAGGAATGAAAATAAAGAGTGTCACTATTGGTCATCTGGACAAAGCCTTATCTTATACATACGACAGCAGTGAGTTGCATATCATTCTGGATAAAAAATACAGCAAAGAAGAGCAAATAAAACTGAGCATTCAATACACTGCAATGCCTTATGCCACTAAATCGGGCGGTAGTGCTGCCATTACAGACGACAGGGGATTGTATTTTATCAATGCAGATGAAAAAGCAGAAGGGAAACCTATTCAGATATGGACACAAGGCGAAACTGAAGCCAACAGCCATTGGCTGCCTACAATAGACAAACCGAATAGCAGAACAACTGTACAAATAGAACTTACTGTACCCAGCAAATACAAAACACTGAGCAATGGAGAAATGATTGCCAGTATAGATAACGGATGGACGCGCACCGATATCTGGAAGATGGACAAACCCATTCAGGTATATGCTATCATGTTTGCCATTGGTGATTTTGCCATAGCCAAAGAAAAATGGAAAAACAAGGAAGTCAATTATTACGTAGAACCTGCTTATGCAGCTTATGCAAAAAAAATGTTTCAGTACACGCCCGAAATGATTGAATTTTTCTCCAATGTGACTGGAGTAGCCTACCCATGGAACAAATACAGTCAGGTGGTGGTAAGAGATTATGTGTCCGGAGCAATGGAAAATACATCAGCCAGCCTTTTTGGTGAATTTATGAATCAGGACCATCGTGAATATGCGGATGGCAATCATGAAGATGTGGTATCACACGAGTTATTTCATCAATGGTTTGGTGATTATGTCACTGCCGAATCATGGAGCAACTTAACCGTCAATGAATCTTTTGCCACCTATGGCGAATACTTGTGGCGTAAACAAAAATACGGACTTTCTTATGCTGATGAATTGGCCTGGAACTACCTTCAAAGATATTTATATTTCACTGACTACTCCGACCCTGTACTCGTTCGTCATTATTATCGCGACAAAGAAGAAATGTTTGACGCTGTGAGCTATCAGAAAGGCGGAGCGATTTTGCATTATATGCACGAAATCATGGGAGATTCAGCTTTTTACAAATCAATGCAAATTTACCTGACCAAGAATGCCTTAAATGCAGCAGAAGCCACACATTGGCGATTGGCTGTTGAAGAAGCAACAGGCAAAGATTGGAATGTTTTTTTCAATGAATGGTACAATCGTGCCGGACATCCCGTATTGGACATCAACTATAATTACAATGATGTAGCCAAAAAACTGGAAGTGACTGTAAACCAAACCCAAAAAGAACCAACAGGATTGTATCATTTGCCGCTCAAAACCTTATTGATTAACGGTAGTGAGAAAATGGTAATTAACTGGGATATCAGTAAGCGTAAGGAAACTTTTATCTATGAATACAAAAATGGAGAACGCCCTGTGTTGGTACCCGATGTTGTTCATGTGCTGCCAGGTATCATCAAAGAAAATAAAGGCCACAAAGAATGGTTAGTGCAAATGAGCCATTGCAATGATTTTGTCAGTCAGTTTTTAGCTATACACCATATTGATAAAAAAGACATTTCAAAACCCGATGTTCAATCCATCATCAGTCTGGGTTTGAATAACAAATCAGCCTCAATCCGTGTGGCAACATTGGAACTTATGGGAAGTATCGAAACCGAAAGCCTAAGAAACAAATGGAAGCCCGAAATAGTGATGTTGGCAACCAATGACGGTAATAACATTGCCCGATCAATGGCAATAGAATTATTAGGCAATTGGAAAATAAATGAGCAAAAGCAATTAATGATAGAATCTGTTACAGACAGTTCTTACTATGTAGCCGGAAATGCCCTGGAAGCTTTAAGTAAAATCGATGATACTATGGCCTATACTCTGGCCCGAAAAAACCTGAATGGTCGTGCCAAAACCAATCTTGATGTAAAGGCCTGGGCCATTGTGGCTGCCAAAGCCAAAAACGAAGACACGGCAATACTGAAACAATTTGTGCTAAACAAAAATGATGCGGAAAAAAGAAATCACCTCATCTCTGACTTAGTGATTTTTGCTAATAACACCCGTACCGAACAATCTTTTAATCTGGCAGTTGATCTTTTGGCAGATAAAATCCGGAATACCGAGAACAAAAGTTACAGAGTTTATTATGCTGGCTTCTTTAAAAAGATAAAAGAAAACCGAAATCTGTTACTCAACAAGGATAAAAAGAATGCTCAATTATTGAGAGAACTTAACTTCCTGAAATCCACCATTCAGAAACTGAATGCTGAAGAAAAAGAGGAGGAAGTGCAGAAAGTATACGAAGCATTAAAGTAATTTGAACCATAATTTAACCTGAACTATTTGCATACTTAAGTGTAATAAGGTAGAGTAGCTGACGAAATCAGTCATAGTGAAGTATTTAAATTTTAATCAAATTGAGCTTTACTGTCTTTTGGTATCCTTATTTTTTTATTTTTGTTGCCATATCATCTAAAATTACAACGCTGAATGAATTATCGTAAAATCAACAACCTTTCCGGTTGGTTGGCGGGAGGCATTGCCCTTGTCGTTTATTTAATGACTCTCGAACCAACAGTTAGCTTTTGGGACTGTGGTGAGTTTCTTTCCTGTGCTTACAAACTTGAAGTGGGTCACTCTCCGGGTGCTCCCTTGTTTATGATGCTCCAACGTATGTTTGGCATTTTTGTAGCCAAAGAACATGCCGCCATGGCTATGAATGCCTTCTCGGCTGTTGTTAGTGCTTTAACTATTCTATTCCTATTTTGGACGATAACCTATTTTGCCAAAAAACTATTGGTGGGCCGTGATGTAGAAAATCCGGATACCAATAAGACCATATTAATAATGGGTGCTGGTTTTGTGGGTGCTTTGGCTTACACCTTCTCTGATACATTTTGGTTTTCGGCAGTTGAGGCTGAGGTTTATGCCACTTCTTCTTTTGTTACCGCAATTTCATTCTGGGCGGCACTCAAATGGGAAGCAGTTGCCGACGAAAAACATGGTGATAAATGGCTTTTGCTGATTGCCTATATGGTAGGTTTGTCTGTAGGTATTCACTTATTGAACTTGTTGATTATCCCGGCTGTAGGTATTATATACTATTTCAGAAGATACAATGTTACCACAATCGGCACTTTAATTGCCTTTATGGTAAGTGTTGTTATACTTGCTTTTGTGCAGTTTGGCGTATTGCAAGGTATTCCTAAACTGGCCTTTGCTTTTGACAAATTGTTTGTCAATTCATTTGGTATGCCCTTCAACGTTGGTGCTATATTCTTTGTTCTTTTGGTAGTAGCGGCGTTAGTATGGTTATTATTCTATGCCAAAAAGAAAGGAAACTACCTGTTGCATACCGGTGTTTTGTGTATCATATTTATTTTCATTGGTTATTCATGTTATATCGTACCGGTTATCCGTTCAAAAGCAGACATGGCTATTGATATGACCAACCCTGACGATGCCAACCGACTGTTGAGTTATATCAGCCGTGAGCAATTTGGTTCTCAGCCATTATTAACCGGACCGGATTATAACAGTCCTGTTACCTCAATGAAAAAAACCGGAGATACTTATGCAGCCAGTAAGAAAAATGGTAAAGACCAATATATAGTTGTAGGTAAGAAACAAGACCCTGTATTTGACCGTACCCGTTTTTTCCCTCGTATCTGGGAATATAATCAGGGAGAACACGCCCAGTTTTACAGAGATTATCTTGGGCTTACAGAGAATGACGAACCGACTTCAAAGGACAATATTTCTTTCTTTATGGGCTACCAGATGAACTGGATGTGGTGGCGTTATTTTATGTGGAACTACTCAGGCCGTCAAAACGACTTTGAAGGACAAGGCGAAGCCAATCATGGTAACTGGATTACCGGTATCAAAGCTATTGATAAAAGCAAAGTGGGAGACATGGATAAAATGTCTGATAACTTAAGGGATAACAAGGCCCGTAATGAATTGTATTTATTACCTTTTATTCTTGGGGTTCTGGGTTTGATTTATCAATTCAACAGTGATAAAAGAAACGGTTTTGTTGTTTTTCTTCTATTCTTCTTTACGGGTATAGCTATTGGTATTTACCTGAATATGCCTCCGCTACAACCTCGTGAGCGAGATTATGCATTTGCCGGCTCTACTTATGCCTTTGCTATATGGATAGGATTGGGTGTATTGATGGTACAGCAATTGTTGAGCAAATTGACCAAAGGCCCTGCAGCTTCTTTTGCGGCAATCGGACTTTGCCTTCTGGCAGTACCCGTGTTAATGGCCAGCGAAGAATGGGATGACCATGACCGTTCTAAGAAAACTTTGGCACGTGCTACAGCATACAATGCACTAATGTCTTGCGATAGCAATGCTATTTTATTCACGTTTGGTGATAATGACACTTATCCATTGTGGTATCTGCAAGAGGTAGAAGGGATTCGTACAGACGTACGAACCATTAATACCAGCCTTTTGGGTATTGATTGGTATATTGATCAGCTGAATTATAAAGTAAATGATGCAGATGCAATTCCGATGATTTGGGATAAAGAAAAATATGAAGGTGACCGTAGTAACGTGCTATATTATCTTGAAAATCCTCGTATACCCAAAGACAAATACTTCAATCTTGAAGAAATATGCAAATTCATGGCATCTGATGATGCAGAAAACAAACAAGCATTAAATGACGGTTCTGTTGTCAATTATATGCCTGCCAAGAATTTCTTTGTTAATACTCCGAGTATAGAACAGTTGATTAAAGACGGTTTGTTACCAGCAGCTGATTCTAATAAAGTAAGTACTGAGGTAAAATTCACTTGGGACAAACAATATCTGTCTAAAGATCAGGTAGCCATTATGAATATTATTGCAGGCATCGCCAAAGAAGGCTGGAAACGCCCAATTTGTTTTGGTGGTGGCCTTCCAGGCGATAATTACCTAAACCTTAGTGAATACATGCGTACAGATGGTGTTGTGCTAAGACTAATGCCTTTTAAATATACAGATAGTATCCATATAAATACTCCAAGCCGTGAACCCGGTTTTGTAAATCTGGATAAATGTGTAAACCTGTATAACAATGTTTACCAATGGGGTAATGCACAGCGCAAAGATGTTTATTTTGACGAGAAGAATCGCTTGATGTTCTTTGCCTATCGTATTGGTGCAGCAAAAGTTGCAGAAAATCTGGTTATAAATGGTCGCAAAGCAGATGCCATTAAGGTATTGGATAAAGTAATGGAAAATATCAGCGAAGAAAGTATGCAGTATGACCGTTTAAGCTTTATGATGGCTGGTGCTTATGTATCTGCCGGTGCAAAAGATAAAGGACGTAAACTAGCTATGAAAATCGCCAAAAACTGTGAAGATGATATCAACTGGGTATTAGACCTGGACGACAATCTGAAAACAGCGCAAGTAAATACGGTAAGAGAAAATGCTACCTTAATATACCAAATGGGGCAAAACATGACCGTTTTGGGCGATCCTGCTACTGGTAAAGAATTACAAGACAAAGCAAATTCTTTGGTTCAAAAAATTCAGGCGAATATGGGAGGAGTAATGCAATAAGAGCATTATTTGTTTAAAAGTCAGTATTGAAATTGGCGCATCTCAGCAAGGGATGCGCCAATTTTGTTTCTGAACTGTAGCTACCCTATTCTGATATCCTACACTGCGCAGGCAGGGTAATTTTGCAACAATCAATACTACCCCTATATACTCCTCAAAATCCTTTATACAGAATGTTAACTATCTCTGCCAAGGGGCTTGCCCGCTTTTAACCTACCTTTGCCCCAATGCAACATAAAAATTTCTCCCTCGATACTATTCTCAACAATCTGAATATCGATGCCCTTAACCCGATGCAAACAGAAAGCATTGAGGCTAATAATGAACACGCAAATATTATTCTCCTTTCTGATACGGGCTCAGGAAAGACATTAGCATTCCTGCTACCTATTCTTGAAAGACTGGATGTGTCTAATAAAAGCACACAAGCACTTATTATTGTCCCCTCGCGCGAATTGGCAATGCAAATAGAAAAGGTTTTCAAAAATCTGGGAACAGGTTTTAAGATTACCTGTTGCTATGGCGGTCATCTTAGAGAGACTGAGGAAAACAACCTGATACAGGCACCAGCTGTTATTGTGGGCACACCCGGTCGTCTGGCCGACCATATCCGCAGAGGAAATATCACCACCAATACAATCAGTTTTCTCATATTAGATGAATTTGACAAATCTTTGGAATTGGGCTTTACCGAAGAAGTCTCTTTTATTATTAACTCTTTGCCGGCATTAGAGAAAAAAATGCTTACTTCAGCCACCGAGGCTGTAGAAATACCAGGCTTTCTTAAACTGGATGCTCCGCACAAAATCAATTATCTATCCGAAGACAAAAAACTGGTTGATGGCCTAGCCGTACAGGTAGTACATTCAGAGGACAATGATAAAATAGATACTTTGTTCAAATTGCTTTGCTATTACGGCGCGCGATCAACTATTGTTTTTTGTAATCATCGGGAATCGGTGGAGCGTTGCAGTAAACTGCTTAAAGACAAAGGAATTTATAATGAATTTTATCATGGCGCCATGGAACAACAGGAGCGTGATAGTGCATTGTGTAAATTCCGTAATGGCAGTACTGATGTACTGATTACTACTGACCTTGCTGCCCGCGGACTGGACATTCCTAACATAAGATACATTGTACATTACCATTTACCCCACACCGAAGATATTTTCACACACCGAAACGGACGTACTGCGCGTATGGATGCCAGCGGTACTTCTGTATTAATACTTTCGCGGGAAGAACATCTGCCCGAATATATTCACACCGATGTTCAGGAATTAACCCTACCCGAAAATTCTCCTTTACCCGAAAGGCCAAAATGGAGCACTGTTTTCATAGCTGCCGGGAAAAAAGATAAGGTAAACAAAGTAGATATTGTTGGTTTTCTGGCTCAAAAAGGGCAATTGAAAAAAGAGGATATTGGCTTGATTGAAGTCAAAGACTTCTTTTCATTTGTGGCCATCCGTAAAAATAAATTAGGCGGAGCCCTGGAGCTTATTAAAAATGAGCGAATAAAAAACAAGAAGGTGAGAATAGACGTTGCGAAATAATATTCTTTGCGCAAAGCTCAGACTCGAAATATAATTCATAAAGAAGGCGACAACAGATAATGTTGTCGCCTTCTTATTTTCAATCAGCTGTTACTAATTACTCGACTTTCGAGACCTTCTCAACAGTAATCAAGCGATTATTTTCGTCGCTAATTCTGAAGAAGTAAGTACCATCAGCAAGATTGGCAAGACTTACTGATTTTGGATTTTCTGCTTCGAAAACTACGCGACCAACAACATCTGTTACTCTAACAGTAATGTTAATCGGAGATTCAATATACACAATCTCTTTAGTAGGATTGGGGTAAATCTTCAGTTCTGTCTTAGTAATGCTATTGGATATAGACGATGATTGAAGAATCGATATAGTGTCCGAATTATTCAGACATCCATTTTCGTCTGTTACCACTACAAAATAATCTCCGATTGAAGTAGTCAGATATGTTCTGGAGTTAGCTCCGGGTATAAATGCATTATTTCTGTACCACTGATAATAAACATAACCTGCAGGCACCTCTAATACAGGATCCAGATTGGTAATAACCGGTTTCAATGGTTTAGGATAATAAGTGACCACAGTTACATTAGTGGTGTCAATACAACCATAGTTGTTGGTTACCCTTACTGTATAGATACCAGGTAGTGATGCATTTTTAAGATTTTCTTTGAGTGTAGGAGGAACAATAAATATTCCGTCTTTTATCCACTCGAAAGTATATGACGTAAATCCTGGACTACAAGTCAACAGAGCCGAACCCTCTTCGCAAATAGAAATACTTGTGGGAGATAATACAGGGGCTTTAGTAGTATCCTGATAGACATCTACCTCCGCTCTGTTCTTGCAACCATATATGTTAGCTACTGTAACACCCCATTTACCCACTTTGCCTGCAGCTACAGTATCAAAAGTTCTGCCTGCCCATGCTACGCCGGTCGTATCCCATTGCCAGCTTACTGCTGTTGCAGAATTGGCTTTAAGTGTTACCGTAAGATTTTTACAGAAAATAAATCCGTATGGAGAAAGTGAACTGATGCTTACCACAGGGGAAGGCTGAACGGTTACTGCGATTAAAGCACGAGGACCTTCACAACCAAATGTGTTGGTTTGACTAACATAGTAATCGGTAGTGCCCAATGCTGTAGTACTTGGAATTGGAGCAGTGCTGCTGCTTATTCCTCCTACTGCTACAGTATACCATTTGAGATTGGAACCACTGGCGGTCAATGCACTTGCCGGAACTCCGATACATAGATTAACAGGAGAGGTAACAGTAGGGGCAAGCGGCAATGGATTAACTGTAAATGTTGCCGTTTGGATACAACCATTGCTATTCTTATAACTGATTGTTGTAGTACCTGCACTTAATCCGGAAACTACACCAACACTTGATATTGTTGCCACAGAGGTATTGGATGATGTCCATGGTGCAGTAGCATCAGGAGTTGCAGAACCTGTCAATGTTGAACTTTGACCTACGCAAGCACTTAGAGTACCCGTAATAGTTGGCAACGGATTAACAGTGAATGTAGCAGTCTGGGTACAACCATTGGTATTTCTGTACGTAATAATTGTTGTGCCACCAGAAACACCAGTTACAACACCCGTACTGGAAACAGTAGCTACCGAAGTAACTGAAGATGTCCAAGGTGTAGTGGCGTGAGCTGTTGCCGATCCGGTAAGGGTTGAAGTCTGTCCTACGCAGGCAACAAGTGTGCCACTTATTGTAGGCAAAGGATTCACCGTAAATGATGCAGTAATGACACAACCATTTGTATTCATATAAGAGATGGTCACTGTACCTGCACTTACACCCGTTACGACACCTGTGCTGGACACTGTTGCGATAGAGGTGTTGGATGAAGTCCATGGTGTAGTGGCATGAGCTGTTGCAGAACCTGTAAGGGTTGAAGTTGACCCAATACAAGTGTTTAATGTGCCACTGATAGTTGGCAAAGGATTCACTGTAAATGTTGCGGTCTGAGTACAACCATTATTGTTTTTATAAGTGATTACTGTTGTTCCGACTGCCAGAGCAGATACAACACCAGTACTTGAAACTGTAGCTACCGAAGTGACAGAGGATGTCCATGGTGTTGTTGCATCAGGACTCGCAGAACCAGTCAATGTAGAACTTGAACCGATACAAGCATTCAGGGTTCCGCTTATCGTTGGTAATGGATTCACGGTAAACGTAACGCTCTGTGTACAACCATTGGTATTTCTGTAGGTAATCACTGTCGTACCTGCTGAAACTCCGGTGACTACTCCTGTACTGGATACTGTAGCAACAGAAGTAACAGATGAAGTCCAAGGCGTAGTGGCATGAGCGGTTGCAGACCCCGTAAGTGTAGAAGTCTGACCCACGCAAGCACTTAATGTACCGGAAATTGTTGGCAATGGATTCACTACAAAAGATGCAGTGATTACACACCCATTATTATTCATGTAAGTAATGGTTACAGTACCGGCACTCACACCTGTCACCACACCTGTGCTCGAAACTGTTGCCACGGCAGTATTAGATGATGACCATGGAGTTGTTGGATGAGCCGTTGCTGAACCCGTAAGCGCAGAAGTTTGACCAACACAAGTATTCAATGTACCACTGATACTTGGCAAAGGATTTACGGTAACATTTAGCGGAGAAGAAGTTGCAGAGCAACCAAGACTATTAGTAACCGTTAGTGTATAAGCTCCTGAGGTTTTTACTGTAATGCTGCTATTGGTATCGGTAGCAGAGGTTGACCATACATAAGTATACTTAAATGCTCCTATCGGTGTGTATCGGAATGATACACCAGACGAATAGAATGTTGGGAAACTATACATCCCTGTTATTACCGAACCATTAGGTGCCCAAACCGTACCTAAATTAACATTGGGACTACCACCTCCTAATGTACTTAGTGTAACAGCAGATGCAGTATTATCACCAACACCCAAAATATAACTTAATGATTGTCCATACCCGGTAACATCATTAATATAAGACACACCTTCAGCTTTTACAGTAGCACCCACCATTAGATTTGTACTGGTAAACAGATAAGGTCCGTTATATCCACCGCCACCGCTGGAGCCATTGGTTGCAGTAGTTGCAGTAGTTGACCCAAGCACTCCAAGTCTGTCAATCTTTTTACAAATCAAATTGAATCGATCCATCCAAGACCCGGTTCTTCCCTCATAACCAACTGCTGCGTAGCCATTCGGACAATCGCAAGTGTAAATAGTACCAGATGCAGATGGTGTATTTAAGTATGGAGTGTTTCCAAAACCGGAAAATACAGAAGCACTACCATTTAGTATTACTGAGTCACCTATACAAAATGAAGGTGATGTAGCCGGTGTAATTGTAACACTAACCGGTTTAGGATTAATCACCACATTGATAGCCGTTCGGGGCGAACTTTCACAACCCAGAGCATTTGTCTGTGTTACATAATAGTCAAAAATGCCTGGTGTTGCAGTGGACGGAATTGTAGCCGTAGTGCTGCCTGTTCCGCCACTTGCAGCCGAATACCATTTCAGACTTGTTCCTGTTGCAGAAAGACTACTTGCTGTAGCATCCTGACAATAAGTAACAGGCGATGTTACTGTAGGGGCCGATGGCAAGGCATTAACAGTGAAAGTAGCACTTGTTGTACAACCGTTGCTGTTCAAATAAGTAATAGTTGTTGTACCCGCACTGATACCTGTCACCACACCTGTGCTCGATACAGTTGCTACAGCTGTATTCGATGATGTCCATGGAGTAGTGGCATGAGGTGTTGCTGTGCCGGTGAGTGTTGATGTTGTTCCTACACAGGCATTCAAAGTGCCACTGATGCCAGGTAATGGATTTACTGTAATACTTTGTGATGCAGAATCCACACAGCCTAATGCGCTGGTAACAATTACTCTAAAAGTAATGACTGCCGTAGAAGATCCAGTAGTTGTTGTTGCTGTCATTGATGAACCTGTACCACCAAAAGGAATTCCACCTAATTTCCATAAATAAGTTCCTCCTCCTGTTGCATTAATAGTATAAGAGTTTCCTGAACATACAATGGCATCATTTGCCGCAACACCAGACGTTTCCGTTACAGAAAGCCCGATTGTCGGTAATGGATTCACAGTAAATGTTGCTGTTTGGGTACAACCATTTGTATTTCTGTAAGTAATTGTTGTAGTACCTGCCGAAACTGCTGTCACTACACCTGTACTGGAAACAGTAGCAACTGAAGTACTGGATGATGTCCAGGGGGTTGTTGCGTGAGGAGTAGCAGAGCCGGTCAATGTCGAAGTTAGCCCCACACAGGCGCTTAAGGTTCCTGAAATAGTGGGCAATGGATTCACTGTAAACGAAGCTGTTGCAGTACATCCATTACTGTTCATATATGTAATAGTTACCGTACCTGCACTTACACCTGTAACCACACCTGCGCTTGACACTGTTGCAATGGTAGTATTTGAAGATGTCCATGGAGTAGTTGGGTGAGCGGTAGCTGTACCGGTAAGTGTAGATGTCTGACCTATGCAGGCAGATAACGTACCGCTGATAGTTGGTAATGAATTAACCTGTACTTGTATAGTATCTGTTGCGTTACAACCCAACCAGTTGGTAATTCTGGCCCAATACTTAGTGGTGGTTGTGGGAGCAACTGTAATGGTATCTGTTGTGGCTGATGTGCTCCAGACAGCGCTAAATTTATTGTAACGGATCTTTCCCGAAAATGCCCTTGGAGTTGCTGCTCCTCCAAACAAAGGTGCAAATACTCCCCTGCCATCCAAAACCTGCATATTCGCATCCTGATTGGTAGGATTACCAACACTGGTACCGGTATTGTAAAGAACAGTGCCTGTACTATTGTAGGCAAGATAAAAAGCAACTGTCTGTCCGTCCATTACATTAACACTCATTGGTACGGGAATATTATAAAATCCACCAATTCCGGGGGTAGGCAATACGCTTCCCAACAAGGTCCATGCAGAACTTGTTCCTTCGTAACCTGAATAAGCACCTGTTTTGTAATAAACAGATAAAGATGCTGTGGAAGGAACAGAGCCCATAGCCATGTCAATACCTGTAATAGTAATTGAATTTTTAGCTTTAATATCAAACATAATACCGTCATTGAGGTAGCCTCCGGTATATGCAGCGTTAAGGCTATCCTTCAGGCTTGTACCGGTGCGCAACAATGTAGATTCTCCAAGACACAACATACTGTCTGTTGTGACAATCTGGAAAGGTGTTACAGCAGAATCAACAATAACGGTAATCATTGTTCTTGCACTTTCACAACCTGCAGGGTTCTTTTCACTGACAAAATAATCAGTCGAACCGGGAGCACTGGTAGACGGTGTAGGAGCTGTTGTACTACCAACACCACCTGTTGCTGTGGTATACCAATACAATGTATCGGTAGCGGAAGATTTAGTGGCTGTTAAAGGAGAAGCTGTTCCTCCAAGACAATACTGAACCGGTCCGGAAACTGTTGGTGGACCAGGGAAAAAATATACATTCACACTGACTGGAGAAGAAGTTGCAGAACAACCCAGACTATTGGTAACTGTCAATGTGTAATTTCCTGTAGATTTAATGGTAACACTGCTGTTGGTATCAGTTGTTGGAGCAGAAGACCAGGAGTAAGTATACTTAAATGCACCAATCGGAGTATATCTCAAAGAAACACCACGGGCATAAAAAGATGAATAACTATACATACCAATAGAAACAGTTCCTTTAGGAGTAAAAACAGTTCCATAATCTCCTGAAGAAGACCATCCGTTCATGGATGCCAAAGTCAAAGGACTTGAACTGTTGTCGCCGTAAGCGTTGATATAACTTTGGTTTTGACCATAACCAGTTATACCACCCAGGAATGTATACAAATCCGGACCTGGCCATGTTGTTCCGATGGCCTTAATTCCCACAAACATTCCTGTGCCAGAAAATAAGGTGGGCGACATTGTTACCGGACCGGCTGCATTACCATTGTAGCTGGTAGGAGTAGTGGTTGAACCGAGTACGCCAAAACGATCGATAGGTTTACAAATAAGTCTGAACTGGTCTACCAAAGCTCCGGTAGAACCTTCATACCCTACTACCACACTTCCGTTAGGGCAATCACAGGCAAAAGGACTTCCACTTGCATAGGAGCCTTGCAAATAAGGTGTATTCCCGAAATTGGTAAACACAGATGTACTTCCGTTCAAAATCACAGAATCTCCGATACAAAGTGCTGTAGCTGATGCGGCTGTTGCCGTAACGTTTGCTGGCTTTGGGTTGATGACTACTTCGATAAATGATCTTGGATAAGTTTCGCAACCCAAACCAGTTGATTGTGTCACATAATAATTAGTAATACCCGGTGTAGTTGAGCTTGGTGTAGGTGCAGTTGTACTTGCCGTACCACCGGTTGCAGCAGTATACCATTTGATGGAAGTACCTGTTGCGGATAATGTCGAAATACCTGTTGCATCCTGACAATAAGTAACAGGAGACGTAAAAGCAGGAGCTGCGGCTGCCGCATTAACAGTTACCGCTATCAGTGTTCTGCTGCTTTCACAATTTGAAGTGTTTTTCTCACTCACATAGTAATTTGTCGTTCCTGCGGTAGCTGTAGAAGGTGTTGGTGCAATTGTTGTTGCAGTTCCGCCCGAAGCTACGGTATACCAAAGTAAAGTATCACTTGCTGAAGATTTTGTTGCTGTCAGCGCTAATGCTGTTGCACCCTGACAGTAAGTTACTGGTGTGCTGACAGTTGGTGCAGCAGGTGTTGCATATACAGTAAAAGTTACCACATCATCAACACCCAAATTGTTTTTATAAGTAATGGTACATGTACCCGCCGCTACTCCTGTTACAACCCCTGTACTGGAAACCGTAGCAACAGAAGTGGAAGAAGATGTCCATGGTGTGGTAGCATGAGGGGTTCCTGAACCGGTCAATGTAGAGGTAGCACCCACACAGGCACTTAATACACCTGAAATAGTACCACCGGATAAAACGGTAAAGGTTACAGATTTTTCGCAACCCAAACTATTCTTATAAGTAATAGTCGTTGTACCTCCTGAAACTCCGGTAACAACCCCTGTGCTGGATACAGTAGCTATAGCTGTGGATGAAGAAGTCCAGGGTGTAGTAGGGTGTGCCGTGCCTGAACCTGTAAGAGCAGATGTTGAACTAATTGTTGTGCTCAAAGTACCTGATATTGTAGGCAAGGCATTTACGGTGAAGGTGGCTGTTTGCGAACAACCATTGTTGTTTTTATAAGTTATGGTACTGGTACCTGCACCAACAATATTCACTACACCTGTACTGGATATTGTTACCACTCCGGTTGCCGAAGAAGTCCAGGGTGTTGTGGCATCAGGTGTACCAGAACCAGTCAGTGTTACAGAACTACCTCCCACACAAGCACTAAGTGTTCCTGAAATAGTGGGCAATGCATTTACTGTAAAGGTGGCTGTTTGTGTACAACCATTATTGTTTTTATAAGTTATAGTACTGGTTCCGGCACCAACAATACTTACTACCCCCGTACTGGATATTGTTACCACACCAGTGGCTGAAGATGCCCATGGTGTAGTAGCATCAGGAGTTCCTGAACCAGTAAGGGTTACGGAGCTACCACCCACGCAGGCACTAAGTGTTCCTGAAATAGTGGGCAATGCATTCACCGTAAAAGTGGCCGTTTTAGTACAACCGTTGCTGGTCTTATAAGTTATCGTGCTGGTCCCTGCACCAACAATACTCACCACACCTGTGCTGGATATCGTAACTACTCCTGTAGCTGAAGAAGCCCAGGGCGTAGTGGCATCGGGAGTCCCGGAGCCTGTCAGTGTTACAGAGCTACCTCCTACGCAGGCACTTAGCGTACCTGAAATAGTAGGCAATGCATTTACTGTAAAGGTGGCTGTTTGGGTACAACCATTATTGTTTTTATAAGTTATAGTACTGGTACCTGCACCAACAATACTTACTACACCTGTACTGGATATTGTTACCACTCCTGTAGCTGAAGAAGCCCAGGGTGTAGTAGCATCAGGAGTACCTGAGCCAGTCAGGGTTACAGAGCTACCACCCACGCAGGCACTAAGCGTTCCTGAAATAGTGGGCAATGCATTCACCGTAAATGTGGCCGTTTTGGTACAACCGTTGCTGGTCTTATAAGTTATCGTGCTGGTTCCTGCACCAACAATACTCACCACACCTGTGCTGGATATCGTTACGACTCCTGTAGCAGAAGAAGCCCAGGGTGTTGTTGCATCGGGAGTACCAGAACCGGTAAGGGTTACAGTACTACCACCCACACAAGCACTCAAGGTTCCTGATATTGTAGGTAATGCGTTTATATTTACTGTTATTGCAGCTCTTGCACTTTCGCAGCTGCCAGAAGTTTGACTTACATAATATACCGTTGTTCCGGCTGTAGCTGTGCTGGGCGTTGGAGCAGTAGCTGAACCCACGCCACCTGTTGCTGCCGTGTACCAAAGTAAGCCTGTACCTGTCGCTGTTAAAGCTGTAGAAGATGCACCCACACAATAATTAACCGGAGAGGTTACTGTAGGTGCAGAAGGTGCTGTGGCAATATTGATGGCATAATCTTCGGCCTGTCCGTAATCGTATGGACCGCAAGACCAGTTGGTGATGGTAGAACCTGCAAACTCTGCAACAACACGCATTCTCAAATAGGTACAGGTGGTGACTCCCGAAGAAGGAATGGTAATAGTACCAGAATGAACTTCAGTACCACTACTTACTGTATAGCCATGGCTAAATACTTCTTCACCTGCGTCTAAAAAATCGCCATCATTATTATAATCAATAAATGCTTTTACATTTTGCGCATTCACACGGGTAGTTACATTTATTGTATACCCTGTACCTGCTGTTACCGTACTTTGTTGTGTGTAGGAATGGTCTACATAGTTGGCATTCTCATCTCCTGCCGAACCAGTCCAAACTTTCATACCGTTAAACTCAACGATGTAGGGACCAATGGGATAACCCGGATTGGCTGCTGTAGGTGTACAGGCAGATGTAATCGTTCCGGCCGGATCTAATAAACCCGAAGAGGTTTTATACCCTACCCTTTCATTATCCAATGTATTCAATACCCTTGTTCTTTGCCCGGCAGTAAATCTGTTGGGAGGACAT
Organism: Bacteroidota bacterium; assembly: GCA_040387755.1. Lineage (GTDB taxonomy): Bacteria > Bacteroidota > Bacteroidia > Chitinophagales > Chitinophagaceae > Rurimicrobium. The sequence continues at coordinate 753,797 of JAZKDB010000002.1, forward strand.
TGGGTATAATCCATGATGTTAAACTGTGTTTTATTGTAAGACAAACCGGTACAGGAATTGACATCTGTAGGAGGACACCAGGTAGAAGGGAAGGCAGAGCTTTCACGGATATGAGGTTCTGTATCGCAGACCAAATCACCGGTAGTGCTGCAGGAAGTAGTGGAAGGACAGGTAGTACCACCTGCATCGCCTTCGAATGTATGATACAAACTAAAAGCATGTCCAAATTCATGCGAAACAACTGTACTTCCTGTTTTGGCTTGAGAAGCTACCACATACATACCATCTACAGTAGGCGAACCCGGGAAATATGCAAAACCTGCAATACCACCTGTAGAAGTCAAATCATTACCATCAATCTTATTCACCACATACACATTGTAGTAGTCGGCAAAATTCCAACGGCTCAAGGCTGTAACAGCCGATACCGTTACTCCAGTAGTTGTAGCTGCATTGATACCATAAGTGGTATAGGTGGACCCAAGGGTTGTTGATGCATTTATACGAATGATACCATTGGTAGATACACCGGCAGGAGTTCTTTTGGCTAACACAAATTTCAATGGAATCCTTGTTCCTCCACCACTTGTACCTGTTGTGGTATCGGGAAATGGAGATACTGCAGCATAGGATTTATTGAGATACTCCACCATTCCGGCAAGTGTAGTACTATCCGGATTATAGGTGGTACCAACAGCCCCACCTGTATGCAATACATGGATAACCATGGGTATTTCGTACACATAACCACTAGTGGTATAAGTGAGCATAGCGGATGACATGATTGCCGAATAGGTTTTCCAGCGTTCATCCAACTGTCTGACAGCAGAGTCGTATGACTTGTCGCTTAGTAATTTTTGCTTATGAACAATATCAAACCCACATGGAAATGTAGATGTTTGTGCCCTGGAACTAATCAGGCTCACCAAGCAAAGCAATACGAAGAGTAAAGATTTTTTCATTTGATTTGTTTTTGTGTCGGCAATATTTTTTCTATTCTTATTCTCGAAATTTAACTTTATAAAATTCTTAATCTAATCTGCAATGCCTTACTTCTACTTGATTTTAAAGGACAAATGTTAAGTATATGCAAAACAAAACTTCAGGAAATCACAAAATTTAAAGGGCGAATTTAATACACATTATATCAAATTTGGTTCAAATCTTAAAAAAACATTACGTACAACATCATTCAATTCAGAAATGAATAAATATTTTAGTTTTTTTCTTAACTCATAAAATAATTAATTTAAATAACATACTAAACTTATTTCTATTTTTAAATTAAACAAGTGTAGAAAGCTACAGGCATAAAAAAAACCTCTGAAAAACAGAGGTTTTAAATACTATTTGAAAAAATATTATAAAACAGAGATTACATTTTCTCTGGCAAATCTATTCCCAACATTTTCATCGCTTGGCGCATCGTTTGTGCTGTCATGATAATCATCATCAAACGCAATTGCTTTTTCTCTTCATTCTCTGCTTTGGAAATGCTGTGCTGATCGTAGAAAGTATTGAATAATTGTGCAAGACGAAAAGCATAATTACACAATACGGAAGGACTCATCTCTGTTGCTGCAGTCTTTACCATCTCGGGATATTGTTCCAGAGCAACAAGTATATCTTTCTCCGCTTTGGATAAAGATTGAGTAGCTGAAAATCCTTTAAACTGATTGGCTTCAGGCATCAGTATCATTTGCTCTTTCCGTAATATGGAACAGATACGGGCGTGTGCATATTGGATAAATGTGGCAGTAAAACCATGCAAGTCGATAGACTCTTTAGGGTCAAATATCATTCTCTTTTTGGGGTCTACCCGCAACAGATAGAATTTCAAAGCGCCCATACCAATAGTATTGTACAAGTTCTTCAATTCATCTTCGCTGAAACCATCTGCCTTACCTGCCTGTTCGGTTTGCTCTTGCGCAATACGCACCATTTCGTCCATCATATCATCAGCATCCACCACTGTTCCTTCACGGCTTTTCATTTTGCCGGTAGGTAATTCCACCATACCATACGATAGATGTAAGATACCATCAGCGCAGGGTTCACCTAGTTTTTTCAGGATGAGTTTGAGCACCTGCATATGATAATTCTGTTCGTCGGCAATAACATATACCGACTGATCCAGACCAAAATCATTAAATTTTAAAACCGCCGTTCCGATGTCCTGCGTCATATATACAGAAGTACCATCGCCACGCAGCAATAATTTTTGATCCAAACCATCTGCGGTCAAATCTATCCATACCGAATTATCTTCTTTGCGAAAAAGCACTCCTTTTTCCAGGCCTTTTTCTACAATGGCTTTACCCAACAAATAGGTATTGCTTTCGTAATACATTTTGTCAAAGTCTACACCCAGTTTTTTGTAACTCACTTCAAAACCTTCATAGACCCAACCGTTCATTGTTTGCCACAGGCTGTATACTTCTTTGTCTCCGGCTTCCCACTGACGCAGCATTTGCTGAGCTTCCTGCATAATCGGCGCTTCTTTTTCTGCCTGCTTCTCTTCTACCCCATTGGCTATCAAAGCGGCAATTTCTGCTTTGTAAACATCATTAAATTTTACATAGTAATCACCCACCAAATGGTCGCCTTTGATACCAGTACTCTGTGGTGTAGCTCCATTGGCATAACGCATCCAGGCCACCATCGATTTGCAGATATGAATACCACGGTCGTTGATAAGATTGGCTTTCACCACATCATTGCCAGCTGTTTTTAAAATATTGCCGAGTGCATAACCCAGAAAAATATTACGCAGATGGCCAAAGTGCAAAGGCTTGTTGGTATTGGGCGAAGAGTACTCCACCATCACTTTCTTATTCGTTTGGTGCTGCTTACCAAACTGCTCATTATGCCAGTTAGCCTGCAACATCGAAATAAAGACATCATCATTTACTGTAAGGTTCAGAAAACCGCTCACCACCTGATATTCGGTGAATAAAGCAGCATTCCGGGCCACCAGATATTCGCCCAATTGTTTACCCAGTTCATCCGGTTTGCAGCGCAACATTTTGACAAAAGGAAACAAGACTACGGTATAATCTCCTTTAAATTCAACTTTCGTTTCATTTACATTCACCATATCAGTAGCGAATGTCTGTTCTGGGTATAAATGTTGTAAAGCCGCAACAGCAGCCTCTTTAATCAATAGCGTAAGCATTGGGGAATGTATTAAAATGTGTGCGAAAATAAGCTTTTTAAGCGGCTCATTAATGATATGTAATAAACTTACAAAGTCACGCGCTCGTAATCGTTCAGTTTATCCAGCTCCAGCAAGGTATGACTACCGTCTTCGGAGCGCTGAAATACAGGAAGAAAGCGGGCTCCGTACACTAAATCCTGCGAGGTATAAGAGGTGCGCTGTTGCACTGTGTTGGAGTAATGGTCATCAAATGCTTTAATGCCCGGCATCACTTCTACTTTTATTTGCTTCAGGTCTTCCTCTTTAAGTCCCCAGAAAGGGCTGCTCTCGTCGATGGGATGTACCAATGTCCAGCTGATGGCCAGCGAATTAATTCGGGAAATCTCCAAAGGCAATTGAAAAAATTTGGTGACCATTTTTCCTTCTTCCATAATATGAAAAGCAGCGGTCACCTGCGCTTCGGCATCGGTAAGGTGATTGTTTTTTTGCGAAGCCACCCTAAACATTAATGCCGTACCACCTTTGAACGGTGCGATAATAATAGGCTCGCTGAAGCGCAAATAGGCTTTGGGGCGTGAGAAGCGGGCAAAGAATAATCCGGTAACAAGCGCAAAAGACATAATCCCCACAAAAGACTCCAAAGAAGCGATGATATTGGCCAGCAATCCCGAAGGGCTGATATGACCGTAGCCCACCGTAGTCAATGTCTGAGAACTGAAAAAGAAGGCCTGCTGAAACTGATATAAAACGGAATTGGTAATCTCTGTACCCGCCAGATGTTCTGTACCGATAAGCACATAAATAAAGGCAAAGAAGACATTGGTAGAGGTGTAAAAAGCAAATACCAATAGCAAAAACTGCAGGCGTGGCAGACGCAACAGTACATGGTAAATACTCAGGCGCTCCAGAAAACTCATTCCGGTTTTACGAAGATTCACCGTACCATCTTTATTGATTAAACGGCCGCCCTCGGCATTGGCATTGGTGCCAAAACCTGTATTATTGATGCTTTTATTGGTATTGCGTAATGTTGCCATCCTTCCTTAACTGTAAAAAAACTAAAGCCAAAAATAAGATTTGACAGGTAGGAAACTATAATTTTTTCCTTAGCCTTTATAGCGTGGGTGAAATTGCTCCAAAGTATTGCGCAAATAGCCTTTATCCAGATGGGTATAAATCTCGGTGGTGGTGATGCTTTTGTGCCCCATCATTTCCTGTACGGCACGGAGGTCGGCACCGGCCGAAACCAGGTGAGTGGCAAATGAATGCCTCAAGGTATGAGGGTGAATGTTTTTTTTGATGCCTGCTTTGGCGGCCAAATCTTTTATAATCATAAAAATCATCACCCTGCTCAGTGCCGCTCCTCTTTTACTCAAAAAAAGTATGTCGGAGTATTTTTCCTTTACAGGGATATGGCTTCGGATATGTTCGCGATAGAGATTGATTTGCTGCACGGCAGCACTGCCAATAGGCACAAGACGTTCTTTATTGCCCTTACCGGTAACACGTATAAAATCTATTTCCAGAAACAAACCGGAAATACTGAGTGAAATTAACTCCGAAACACGCAGACCGCAACTGTACATCGTTTCCAGCATCGCTCTGTTGCGCTGTCCTTCGGGTTTGCTATGGTCTATAGCCGCCATCATCTGGTCTATCTCGGCAATCGAAAGCACTACTGGTAAGGGGCGGCTCAGTTTCGGGGCTTCCAGCAATTCGGTAGGGTCTTCTTTGATAATCTGCTCCAGCAACAGAAATTTATAAAAGGATTTAATGCCGCTCAATACCCTGGCCTGCGAGTTGGCACTCAAATCCAGCTCTGCGACAAATTGTACAAACAACTGAAGATCTTTGAGGCAAACATCCACAATGCTGATATCTTTTTCTTTCAAAAAATTCATCAGCAATCCCACATCGTGCAGATAGGCCGAAATAGTATTGACCGACATGGAGCGCTCCAGTGTCAGGTAAGACTTAAACCCTTTGAGATAAATTGCCGACAATGTTTTCTGTATTTTATGAAGGGTAAAATTAAGCAGCAAAGAACCTCAGTACAACAAATTAATTAATGCCCGGGATTGAGCACTTCTGTGGCTTTGGTTTCGGGAATGGGCAGTGGCTCCAGTATCCCGAAATGCCTTTGGTCTATAGTATTGATGGCTGCTTTACGTTTCAGCTGTTCCCCCACTACAGTTTTAATCGTTTTTCCGGCCATTTGCAGGATATTATTTTTCTTGCGGATTTTGGCCAGATTGCGGGCAATGATAAACAACAGGATACAGATAATTACCGCAAAGACGATGACAGAATTGTACATGTTGTTCATATCTCTGTCGCTGAAACCGAGTCTGGCCCCCTGACTGCGCATCCTTGCCAGAATATAAAAGGGATAAACCTTATCGCGGATGACGCAAAAAGAAATCACCGTGGCAATCCCCAGCCAGCTCAATGCCTCAAATGCTACCAATACCAAACTGTTCCATATCCTTGCTGCTACTGGCTTACGCAAAGAAACAGCCAAAGGATCCAATAAGGCCAACTGGGCATTAATCAGTTCTTTTTCTTCTTTGAATTCGCGTAAAAGGTCTTCCTGTAATTTTGAGTTTTCCATTGTTTGCTTCAAGCTAATGGGCAAAAATAAACATCCGTGCGATTAAAAAAAGATGATGTGGGTAAATAAGATGATGTGGTACAAATTTTGTTACTTTTGAAATCAAACTTACAGACAATGGATTTGAGCAACAGGCGCGAAAGCACCAATATAGAAGATGCTACCGGCGGTAATGGTGGCGGAGGTGGCAAAAAATTGCTGGGTGGTGGTATAGGTATTTTGCTGATTATCGTTATCTCTTTGCTGACAGGCAAAAACCCTTTGGCCTTAATGAGTCAGCTGCAGGATGCAACGGGTGGCACAGAACAGGGTGTATGCAACAACGATGAAAGTAAAAATGAGGAACTGAAAAAATTTGCCCGTCAAATAGTGGCTTCTACCGAGGATGTATGGGCTGCAGAGTTTCAGAAAATGGGGCAACAATACCCTGCCCCGGTACTACAATATTTTTGTGGCAATACAAAGACTGCCTGCGGAAATGGTTCGGCAGCTATGGGGCCTTTCTACTGCCCTGCAGATAATAAGGCTTACATAGATCTGGCTTTTTACAGCGAACTGCAAGAAAAGTTCAAAGCACCCGGAGATTTTGCGATGGCCTATGTGATAGCACACGAGGTGGGACATCATATCCAGAATGTGTTGGGCATATCCGAAAAAGCAGAACGTTCCAAACAAGGATTGAGCGAGGCTGAGGCCAATCAGATATCGGTGCGGGTAGAATTGCAGGCCGATTTTCTGGCAGGTGTATGGGCGCATTATGCGCAGAAAGACCAGCAGATTGTACAGGCCGGGGATATTGAAGAAGCGCTGAATGCTGCTCAGGCTATTGGTGATGATCAGCTGCAACGCCAATCGCAAGGATATGTAGTACCCGATGCTTTTACACATGGCACATCCGAGCAGAGAATGTATTGGTTCAAAAAAGGCTTCGAAACAGGCGACATCAATCAGGGGAATACTTTTAAGGCCTCTGAATTGTAGTATTGCCCAAACGCTAAAAGCATTTTACATGCAGGGAGGGAACCGGAGTGCCAAGAGCTTCACAAGCAGGGAGGGAACCAGAGTGCCAAGAGTTTCTCACATGCGGGATCCCTCCTCTGTCGGGATGACAGCGTAAAAGACCGGAAAAACCACACGCGAAAGTCATCCCGAGGGACGAGGGAACCAGAGCGCTAAGAGCATTTTACATGCAGGAGGGAACCGGAGTGCTAAGAGCTTCTCAAGTTCGGGATCCCTCCTTCGTCGGGATAACAGTGTAAAAAGCAGGAAAAACCACACGCGAAAGTCATCCCGAGGAACGAGGGAACCGGAGCGCTAAAAGCTTCTCTAGTTCGGGATCCCTCCTTCGTCGGGATGACAGCATGGAGGAGACTTTCAGTCTATAACTCTGCTTATTTATTAAAGACGTTCATCGTATTGGACAAACCCACTGCAGCAAAACTTTCAATCATTTCGCAGCTTTTGAGAATTTTGTCTTTGACAATGGGCATCTCGGTAGGTGTCCAGCGGCCTAGCACAAACTCTACCTGCCTGCCTTTGGGGAAGTTATTGCCAATGCCAAAACGCAGGCGTGGATAGGCATTGGTGGCCAGCATCAGCTGGATATTTTTGAGGCCATTGTGCCCGGCATCGCTGCCCGAGCCTCTGAGGCGGAGTGTATCTACAGGCAAGGCGAGGTCATCTACCAGTACCAGTATATTATCTATAGCAATTTTCTCTTTATCCATCCAATACTTAACGGCTTTGCCGCTAAGGTTCATGTAGGTGGTAGGCTTGATGACGATAAAGGTTTTGCCCTTCCATTTGCACTCGGCCACCCAGGCATGACGGTCCAGGCGAAATTGCCCACCGTGTTGCAATACGAATGTATCGGCAATATCAAATCCTATGTTATGGCGGGTGGCATCGTATTCGGCCCCTATATTCCCTAAGCCAACAATTAAGTATTTCATCGGCTGCAAATGTAAAATTTTCTGCTGTACAATTTTCAGAACCTATCGTCGATGAGTACAGAACCTATCAGCGATAGGTTAAAGACCTATCCCCGATAGCTTGCCAAGCTATCGGGGAACACTTATGAAGCTATCGGCGATGGCTTCCTGACCTAAGGGCGATAGGTTCAAAACCTATCGACAATGAGTTTTTGACCTATCGGCGATAGCTTCTTTAGCTAATGGCGATAGGTTCCAGACCTATCGACAATGAGTTTTTGACCTATCGGCGATAGCTTATTTTGCTAAGGGTGATAGGTTCCAGACCTATCGACGATGACTTATAGACCTAACGACGATAGGTTAAAGACCTAAAAACGATAGGTTCCTGACCTATCGGCGATAGGTTCACAAGCTAAGGGCGATAGGTTAAAGACCTATCGAGGATACTCCTTTTGTAGTAGCAAGTTGCTTTTTTGCAAGAGGTTTTTTCTTTCTGCAATAGATAGTTTGAACATTTTGTGTCGTTTTTCTATAATATTTTTTAAAAATCGTGGAAATTTCCCCGCCGAGGGATTGGATTGAGTATTATGTTTGAGAAAATTTCTTAATGCAAATGCTTAAAACGATTAAAAACGAAAGTAGATATACAAAATGTGCAATAAACAGACATTGATTTTCAATTGATTAACTAATAGCCTTGCGTATATTTACGAGTTGTGTGCCATTCTACGAAATGTCCTGAACATTTATTTTCTACTAAAAATAAAACATAATGAAAAAAACACTTCTATCAACTTTTATTGCTTGTCTTATTTATGGACTTGCATTTGGACAACAATCACAATCAACGGACGACCCTTTTTATTATCAGGTTGCTGGACTGGTTTACGTAAAAGAATTTAATGCAGTAACAAGAGCAAAAACTATTACTCAAAAAATTCCTAAAGAACCATTAAAGTTTAAAATTGTAAGCAAGGAGACAGACGCTACCGATAACTCTACCTATTATGTTGTTCAGTTTTTAAACATTGCAGATGAGACAGGCAATGCAATTGCAGCAGTTGCTGCTTTAAAATCAAGTACGACTTTTATAAATAGTGATGATAATAATAAATTTTATTGGATAAGAAAAGACGAACTAGACAATTATATGACCAACGATTTTGTCAAAAAAAGTTATAGAATTCCAAACTTAAGCCCCACTTACGGAGCAAATATTTCTTTACCATTTAAGCTTAGACCTAAAACAGGTGGACAAAACATTAAGATTACGCCAGACCTAACTTTAGGTGGTTATTTAGGAGCAAGATGGAGACTAAGCCATAAAGACCCATTCTATTTATCTTTTCCAGTTGTTTCATTAGGACTATCAACATTGACAATTAATGACAACAATAATTCATCAACAACTAATAAAGGGGATGGAACTGTTTTGGGAATTACTGGAAGTTGGGGAGCTGTTTTTCAACTTAAAGATTTTCAATTTGGACTAATAATGGGTTGGGACAGAGCTGCTGGAGAACTTGGAAAGGACTGGATTTATAATGACAAGCCTTGGTACTCATTCAGCATTGGATTTTCATTTTTAGGAAACAATGCTGACAAGGACAAAGAGAAGTAGGAAAAAGAATGGCACACAACATTAGGTTTGGCATTATTGGGGCTTGACGAATATAGCCTCAACATTTGTTCTTTACTGAGCTTCTGTTCCGGCTTAACGTTATAAATTTGGCTTATGAATAAAACATCAGCAATATTGTAATTATTAGGCTTTGGTTATGGACTGACGAAACTCGAATTACCCAACAAACGCCAAGCCTTTTTCGTTACCAGTAATTTTAAAATAACACCCACGAAATGAACAAGCTCAAACATATCAGACTAAAGGGACAAGGATATTTCTGTATCGTCAAACAATATTTGGACGAATCAACTGGTAACGAATTTGCTTTGAAGGAACTTAAAAAAGACCATTATCCGAAGGATGAATATCGTTACCGACTTAACAGAGAAATTAGCATACTCGAAGAACTTCAAGGATGTGAAAATATAATTGAACTGCTTGACTCGGGACACGACACAGAAAAAGAAAAAATCTGGTATTTAATGCCTTTTGCCAAACAAAACCTTTATGAATTTATAAAAAGAAATAATGGGACAATTGACAAGGAAACTAGATACAATTTAGTTGAGCAAATTATTAATGCTATAAAATTTGCACACGACAAGCACAAATTACATAGAGACATTTCTCCAAACAATGTATTGGTCTTTGAAAAAGAAGGAAAAATAGTTCTAAAAGTTTCTGACTTTGGGCTTGGCAAAGACTCTGAATCATTATCATTCTACACAGGTTCAAGTGCTTCGGGCTACGGACAAATTTTATATGTTTCGCCTGAGCAACGTATAAAATTGAAAGATGCAACAGAGAGGAGTGATATATATTCTTTGGGTAAATTAGTTTACTTCATTTTTACAGCCAAAGACCCTGATAATTTAAAACAATTTGAGTTATCATCATTAGTGACAAAATCAATCGAAGAAAATCCAGACGACAGATTCGCAGATATTCACGAATTTGAAAAACATTTCCTTTCTTTAAAAGATTTACAATTAAACCAGAAAATTGCAGTTGAACATTTAACTCTAAAGGAAGTTGTAAGTTCGACAGACAAAAAGGAATGGATTCAATTACACGAACTATTAGTTAAAGGCAATTATCTTGAACACGTTTATAGTGATTATATCTCGCCTGTCAATGTTTTACTTCTTACAGGCAACAATCTTAAAAATTACTATTCGACAGTTGGTAACGCAATTAGAGAGTTTGTAAGGACATACTCTGATAGACTGAATGAATGCTATCAGACTGTCAGATGGCCTTTTTCTTCAATGGAGACATTTGGTTCAGTTCTAATTAAAATTATCCAAACAGTTAACGATGACGAAACAAAACTTATCTGCTTTAAACAGTTGTGGTATTTAGCATTTGAATCTGACCAATGGAGCGTTCAAAGAGAAGTTAAGGAAGTGTTGAATGACAAATTCATAACTCCAGCAATTGAAACACAGTTTGCTGAATACATAATACAATCAGAAACAAAATTGGAAATGAAACATTTTTCAAGTTTGACACTTCCAAAAATTATTAAGGCGAGTATCATTAAAGGAAATGAAATAGCGGAGAAAAAGGAAGAAGAAAGAAAAGCGAAACAAAAATTAGAAACTGACGACTTCGAATGGTAAGAAAAACCACTTGTAACGCGAGTTTGGCAAAAGTGGCAGTTCAGTTCTCAGAAGACACATTTGTGCAAGGTGAAAATCTGGTTCTCTGAATTAAGTTTAATGCTAAAACTCTTGACCATCCCAAAGCGATAAAACATTAGGTAGAATATTAAAACGACAATTGACAACAAATGAATATTTTAGAAAGAGCAGAACAAAGACAATCATTTTTAGTAGCTGACGATGGACAGTTTCTAGGAAAATTGACTTTGAATCAATATGACTCGGAATCCATTTCAAATAGCTATGGTTCTTATGGCAGCCAATATTCATCAACCTCCATTAAAAATCAATATTCCCAGTACGGCAGTCCTTACTCATCATTGAGTCCATTCAATCAATACTCAAGCACACCTCCGACAATTTATATCAGAGGTAGAAAATATGGCTACTTAACCAAGAATAAATACATATCAGGAACTACAGTCGACCCTGATTCTCTCAATGAATTAATGCGCAAAAACAACCTAAATTATTAGAGATGACTTGGACCGAAATAATGAAATTCATAGGGGCAACTTTAATTTCAGTGGGCAGCGCAACCGTTGTAATTGTAGGTTTATCAAAATGGTTTGGTGATTTTTTATCAAAGCGACTACTTGACAATTATAACAATAATCATAGTAAACAACTTGAAGAAATAAAGGGTAAATACAATAAAGAACTTGAAGAAACTAAATCAGCATTAGAAAAAGCTAAATCTCAATTCTTAAGATACTCTGAAAAGCAATTTGATTTATACAATGATTTGTGGCGTGTTTTACTATATACAAAATTGCAAGCAGACGAACTTTGGGAAAATGCAATCCCAGAGAAAATCCCTTCTTTTAGCGAGCAAATAAAACTTACTAAAACAGCAATTAATGACAACTTGCTTTTAATCGAGGAAGAACATTACGATAAATTAATGGAACTAATAAAACAATTTGAACAATTCCAATTTGGAAAAGTAAGACTAGTAGATATTAGACGTAAACCAGGAGAAAATGCAAATACAATTTCGGCATTTCAAACAAAACAAACTATCGATTTAAATAAACAGACCAAGGATAACTACGACAAACTAATAATGGAAATTGGAAAAACATTTAGAAATCAAATCAAAGGATAGAAGCACTATGCCTAACGGCCGTTTGGCAAAAAGCGGGTTCATTGCTTAAATGAAGCTTTCGCCCTTATTGGTGTAGAGGCGAAATGAATACAGATTTGCCCGCCAACAAGAATGCTCAATAGGAAATATTATATTTACACTTTGGAAATACAATTGTTGGTGTGCTATACTAATGCCCCATTACAACAAGAGGGAAAAAACCCAAGCTAAAATATGAAAGCATTATTGGTAATTGATATGCAAAAAGGAAGTTTTAAACCTTATTCGCTTCGTCATGACACTCTGGGCACTGTTGACAGAATTAATAGACTTGCGGCTCATTTCAGAGAAAACAATTATCCAGTAATTTTTATTCAGCATGATGGAACCAAAGAAAATTGTTTCTTCCCGGATTCAGAAGACTGGAAACTGCTGCCAGAGTTAATGATAATGCCCAATGATATTTTAGTAAGCAAGACAGCGAATGACTCTTTCTATAATTCTGCACTCTCTGAAATGCTACTTGAACATCATATTACTGAGCTTTTTATTACAGGATGTGCAACGGACTTTTGTGTAGATACAACTGTTAAATCGGCACTAAGCAGGGATTATAAAGTAACGATTGTAGCAGATGGGCATACTACTGCTTCCCGACCTTTTGTAGATGCACAGAATGTTATCAGCCATTACAACTGGGTTTGGGCAGATATGTCACCAACGAAATACAAACTATCGGTAATGAAAACAAATGACATCCTATTCTAAAAGGATTCTCCCTCTTCTGAGTGGGTATGGGGCGAAGCGAATATCTAATGTGAGGAAACAAAACCGGTCTTAAAATCAAAAAAGCAGAAACCATGAAACAATTTTTTGCAGGACTATTTGAATACAGCTATCATTACAATCAAAAAATAGCGGATGTTTTTATCAGTAATCAGGATATGACTTCTGAAAAAGCACAGAAACTCCTGAACCATATACTCAATGCGCACCAGATATGGAATAACAGAATTGCTGCCATTGATAAGCCTTTCGGGGTTTGGGATATGCATAGCCCGGAAGGCTTAAATGCAATTGACAAAAAAAACTATGAACATAGCCTGCTGATACTGGACAAATACGACCTGAGCGAAACATTGAATTACAACAATACAAAAGGACAGGCTTTTGAAAACAGTATTCAGGATATACTATTTCATGTCATTAATCATTCTACTTATCACCGGGCACAAATTGCTACTGAGTTGAAACAACACAATATAGAACCTCCGGCTACAGATTATATTTTCTTTAAAAGATAGAATTGGTCACCATAGGAAAAAGAAATTTTCTGAAGGGTCCATAAAAAATAAATTTGCACAGCAAATGCATCAACAAGGCATTTCGGGCTATCCTATTTTATCGAATGAAGCAACTACTCATTTTATTCCTTTGCTTAATACCGCATCTTGCCTGCGCTCAGACAAACAAAACCTATTTGTTGGTAGGAACTTATACGGATGGCAGGCCGGATAAAGGAATCTTCATCTATGAATTCGACCCGGAAAATGGGAGGCTCAAAAAGTTGTCTTCTACCCAACAAATTACCAATCCTTCCTTCCTGACAATTTCGCCTGACGGACAATATATTTACGCTTGTACCGATACAAAAATGTCTGGTGCCGGAAGTGTAAGCGCATTTAGATTTGACAGCAGCAATGCACAACTTACATTTCTGAACAAACAAAACAGCGGTGGCGAGAATCCTGTTTATTTAACCTGCAGCCCAAATAATGAATATGTCATAAACGGAAATTATACTGAAGGGACTGTTTCTGTTTTCCCAACCAATAGCGATGGTAGCTTAAACCCTGCTGTACAGCTCATTCAATTTGAAGGAAGCAGCGTCAATGCACGGAGACAAGACAAGGCACATATTCATGCCACAGTTTTTTCAAATGATTACCGCTACTTGTTTTTCCCGGACCTTGGCACGGATAAAATACGTGTGTACAAATTTGAACCAAAACAAAATCAGCCTTTGACAGCGATGGCAGATATGGATGTCGCAACAGTTGCCGGCAGCGGCCCCAGGCATCTTATATTTCACCCCAACAACAAATTTGTTTATTGTACAGAAGAACTCAGTGGAACAATTGCAGTGTTCAGCTATGAAAATGGAAAACTTGACAGCATACAGAGATTGTTCTCCTATTCAAAATTGCAGGATGAATATAATAGTGCGGATATTCACTTATCTCCGGACGGATTATTTCTGTATGCATCCAATCGTCTGGACAATGAAAATACTATTTCCATTTTTGCTGTAGACCAGCATAATGGCCACCTGACATTGCTGGGACATCAGTATACCTATGGAGACCATCCAAGGAGCTTCACCATTGACCCTACAGGAAATTTCCTGATTGTGGCCAATCTGCTATCTGACAACATTGTAGTTTTTAAACGAAATATAAAAACAGGATTATTAAAAAAGACTCTGACAATAAAAAATGTACCCCGACCAGCTTGTCTGAAAATGAGAAAATACGGTACTTAGACACAAGCTGAGGGATACAGAAAAACTTGCAGAGAGTCAGCCATTATTTAAATATATTGCATTCTTCGTTCAGGAGTATCATCAACACAAACTAAAAAAATGAAATACAAAATACTGGTATTAAAACCGGAATGGGAACAGGACAAAAAACTGAGTGAACGATATCAAACCTTTAATCAGCTGACCCGTGAGCTGGAACAAAAAGAGGTACCCGAAAAAATCATTGCCGAAATCAACAAAGGGATAGAGCAACAAAATAATATGGAGGGCAATAACAGAATATTGCTGAAAAGCTACAGAGCCCTGCAAAAAAGAACGGTGAAGTTGCTGGAAAAGGAATTGCAACTGGTAACGCTCCACCATTACCGCACGATGTGGACTCTGCTAGGCATGAGTACATTGGGCATACCATTAGGACTTGTCTACGCAAATATTATAGACAATATGGCCATGATGAGTATTGGTATTCCTATCGGGATGGGTATAGGAGCATATATAGGCTCACAAAAAGATAAAAAGGCTTTTGAAAATGGCAAGCAACTGAATGTACAACTAAAATATTGACCGCAAAATGTGCCCCTGTTTTGCCTTTCCTTCAAGTTTCTAAACCTGTGAATAGAAAAACAAACAAAAGTAATGATTGAATTTGTACAACAACTGAAACTGAAGAACGAAAGTTTGTTTTACTTCGGCTTGATTTGCCTGATACTCTCGGGGCTTTTTCTGGCGCTCACCAAATTGACCCACACGCAGGTATTTCAGGTGAATGCCTGGTACAAGCCTTTTAAGTTTGCCTTTTCGATTTTTCTGTTTAGCTGGACAATGGCTTTGTATTGCTCTTACCTACCCGATTTTAATATCCGCCTATTTAACTGGACACTCATTATACTGTTCGGGTTTGAAATTGTCTATATAGCTATTCAGGCCGGCAAAGGACAATTATCTCATTTCAATTTAAGTACCCCACTCTATTCTTTTCTTTATGTACTGATGGCCATAGCTGCTACTGCAGTCACGGTATACAGCGCCTATATATGCTGGCTCTTCTTTAGTCAGGATTTCCCAGAGCTGCCAGATTATTATGTGTGGAGTATACGATTGGGACTGTTGCTTTTCGTCATTTTTTCTTTTGAGGGCTTCCTGATGGGTTCCAGATTAAATCATAGTGTGGGTGCAGTGAACGATAATTCCAATTGGTTTATCATTGGATGGAGTAAAAGCTTTGGCGACCTGAGGGTAGCCCACTTTATCGGTATGCATGCCTTGCAACTGATACCTTTATTATCTTTTTATTTACTCAAAAACACAAAAGCAACCATCAGCATTTCCCTGGTATACGGCCTTCTTGCTCTGGTCACTTTGGTACAGGCATTGCAGGGCAAACCATTATTCAGACCAAAACAACAGCACGAAAAAACGGCATTGTAAACAGATTCGGCAAGGATGTCAATTATCTGATCAGGCTTACATCACCTTTATACATTTCTTCTTTTGCATCCGGATAATCAAATGTTACTTTTATCAGGTAATAATAGACACCCAGCTCAAGATCCTGACTATTAAATTTACCATCCCATGCTTTGTTAGGATTATAAGTGTTGAAAACCTCCTGCCCGTATCTGTTGAAGATGAGCATTTCGAACCGTTGGTATGTACCAGATAACAGTGCTTTAAATCCATCATTCAATCCATCTCCGTTTGGTGTAAATGCATTAGGGACAAGGAGCTTCCCTTTTTTGTATACCCTGCAACATTGTGTTACAGAATCCTTTTGTTCGCATTTATTAACGACAATGAGCTTGAAACAATAATGGCCTGTGTCGGTGAAGGATTTTTTTATGTTTTTCTCTGTAGAAATTAGTGCTCCATTATAATACCATTCATACTTCATTGCATTGACTGACCTGTTTTCGAAATCGAAATCGGGTCTATCTATACTGGCAATAAAAGGATTGATTACAAAATCTGCTTTAGGGGCAGATTCCAGAGCAATATTGACATAACTGGTATCTCCGACAAAGTCAGGGTCCCCAAAAATCTTTGTAATTATGGAATACCGTGTATTAACAGCAGGATAAAACTTAATAAAGTGCTTTGCTGTGTCCAATTCAAAACCCGAAGATGGTGTAATATCAAAGCTCACACCGAGCGGCAATTTAAATAATAGTGTATCGCCTGGACAAATTGTTGAATCAAGTATGCTGGGCAATTTTAAATTATCTACAACATAACAGCATTTAGTAACAGAATCTCTCTGCTCGCATTTATTTATTGCCACAAGTGTGATGCAGTATTTGCCCATTTTTGAAAAACTATACGTCAAGTCCAATTCTGTAGAAATCAGAACCCCTTCGTAATACCATTCATACCTGATTGCATTTTTAGACTGGTTTAAAAAATTGAACACCGGGTTGTCAATTTTCGCCTTTAGCGGATTGATATTGAAATCTGCTTTGGGGCTAGGGTACCCTGTAATGGTGAAGGAAATGGTATCATTTTTGAAGCAAGGATCATTGGGGTTCAGAGAAGTAGCGATGACTGTATATTTTGTGGTTGTGGTACCAAAAAACTCAATAAAGCCTGCCGTCTTGTTGATGTTGAAACCCGAACTTGGAGAAACATCTATCGTGCAGTTGAGCGGAATGAACATTTTAACGGTATCTCCCCCACATATAACTGTATCTGTGGGAGGATTGAGCTCTACCCCACCCACTAAACCTGTTTTAAAACAACTGGTATCAGGAATAAATTTCCATAAATCATTCATAAATTCAAGAACAGTACCGGTATTACCGTAGCCACCGAAAACATACAAAACTCCATTTTTATCAGTCCACAAACAAGAACCAAGTTTACCGGGAATTAAATTTGCGGGACTGGCCACTCCTTTAGTGCCGAAACTAAATGGTGGAGGGTCACCAATTCCACCCTTTACCTTTGTCCATTCAAAATTTTCGGTATTGAATAACCATAAATCGTTAAACAAACTTCCGCTGAAATTTGATCCTCCAAAAGTCCAAAAGGCCTTTGTGCAAACACTGTTTGATTGAGCAGATTGATTTTCAATTCGGGATGCAGGTACAGCATTTACATCTGGTGAGCAATATGAAGTTTTAGTGCCGGTATCCTCAATATCATCAGTACCACCAATCCACGTCCACATCTTGGTTTTGGTATTATACTGCCACACATCATTTCTAAATCCTAAAGAAAAAAGACTACCTCCTCCAAACAAATAAAAATTATTATTGGCATCCTGCCATCTGGTATAGGAACAACGGGATGGAGGAACATTTGAAGCACTGGGCACCCCTTTTACTCCGTAATTGCCTAAATCACCGACCAAAGTTGTTCCAGACTCCCATGCCCAATTATTAGTACCTATATCGTAACTCCAAAGGTCATTTTTCGTTCCCGGTAATACCCCAAAAGAAGATTGTCCGCCAAATAACCAGAGCTTAGCATCATATACCCAGGCAGACTTGCATTCCTCTCTTGCTCCGGGTGTATATGCGCTTCCGGCTACACCTTTAGGTCCATAATTAGCCGATATAGTTGTGGCTGAATTTCCTTTCATCCAGGTCCATTCGTTAGTTGCAATATTATACCTCCACAAAACGTCTGTACTAGGACCACTACCCAAATTGGTTCCGGCGAATAGCCACAAATCTCCGGCAGCATCTGCCCAGCAGTTAGCACCAAAGCCTAAAGCCGGAGGGTTGTTGAGTGCAGAAGGAACACCCATTGTACCAAATACTCCACTGGGTGCTGTAGTGAGCTTTGGACCTTTCATCCAGGTCCATTGATTTGTAATTGGATTATACATCCACAAATCGTTATAATTAGGATTTCCGCCAAACATCCAGAAATTACCATTGAGGTCTTTCCAATAAGCTGCCTGATAACGTGCAGGAGGTTCGTTGGTAGGGCTGGAAACGCCTATAGTACCATAACTACCTAAAGACTCTCCGAAGTTTTCGCCTTTCAACCATACCCATTCACCACTTTGTGCATTGGAATAATTAGTAAAACTAAAGCAAACAAGAATTGCCAAAAAAAGTTGATTTATTTTTCTCATGACAGAAATTTTCAGAAGATTTAATGTTTTTTATTTTTTTTTAATTCACGCTCCTTTTCCCTCTCTTCGTGCTCTTCAAGCTCTTTAACTTTCCTCAGTATTTTACCTTTATGATTGATAGCATACTTCTCCCTGCCAATACCTACCAAAGCTTCACCATTATAAAATGAGCCAGCAAAATCAAATGATTTATTAAAGGCAAGTTTTCCTAATTGATTAATAAAGGTGAACTTATTACCCATTTTAATCATAGCCAGACCTTCTGAAAACTGAGTAGCCAATTCATACTTCGCTGTGATTACTTCTTTTAATTGCTCATTGACATAACCATACTTCCCGTTTCTTTTTATCAGTGCCATTTTGCCTGTAAAAGCATACACCTCATCATAGATTGGTTTTATTACCCATTCTCCTTTAGTATTAATAAACCCGTATTTATTCCCAAATTTCACGGCGGCAAAACCGTTGAAAAAAGGATGAGCATCACGATACAATAATGGAATTTGGACTTGACCACTTTCATTGATATATCCCCGAAGATTATCCTTTACCACGATTGCAAAACCATTGACAAACTCGCTACCAGCATAGTATTCTGGAGCTACAATAGTTTTTCCATCAGCATTTTTATACCCCACTTTTGCATTTTCATAAAAACGCGAAAGTGGCGATTGGGCAAAGGAGCAATGCGCATTCAAAAGTGCAACAAACAAAACAGAAAAGTATTTTACTTTCATAACCAACTTATTACTAAATAATATAAATACAATATAAAATATAACAGCCTTTAAACTATAATCAAAACACAATAAATATGTCAAGAAGTATACACCATTATACTTTATAATAAAATTCCATTTATTTTAAAACAAATAGAATATTACTTATCATAATTAACACATTATCTGTTCATATAGACATAATAAAACATAAAATGATTGGGCAAAAGTAACAAAAAAATCCATAGCCTATAATTTTATCCCTTATCAAAATCTTCCGCTTACCTTTACCCAATTATTTTTATAGAACAGCATATCGTATGTCCGTACATTCTGAAATAAAAAGAGTAACCACGCACACCTTGCAGTGGATGAAGCAAAACAATGAAAAGATCAGTATGCTGACGGCTTACGATTATTCGATGGCCACCATTTTAGATGCCGCAGGAATTGATGTATTACTCGTTGGCGACTCGGCCTCCAATGTAATGGCGGGTAATAGCACTACCCTTCCTATCACGCTCGACCACATGATTTATCATGCTCAAAGTGTCATGCGCGGTATCGAACGTTGCTTGGTTATTGTTGATTTGCCTTTTGGTAGTTATCAGGGCAACAGTAAGAAGGCTTTGGAGTCTGCTATACGTGTGATGAAAGAAACAGGAGCGCATGCCATAAAACTGGAAGGTGGTAAGGATGAGTGTGAATCCATTAGCCGTATAGTGAGTGCAGGTGTGCCCGTGATGGGTCATCTGGGATTAACTCCTCAATCCATTAATAAATTTGGCACTTATGCTGTGCGAGCCAAAGAAGATGAAGAAGCAGAAATGCTGATAGAAAATGCTCATGCACTTCAAGCCGCAGGTTGTTTTTCGATTGTATTAGAAAAAATACCTGCCAGCCTGGGCAAACGTGTGGCGGAAGAACTTAAAATTCCCGTAATAGGTATTGGTGCAGGAATGCATGTAGATGGGCAAGTGTTGGTGATGCATGATATGTTGGGTATAACCAAAGATTTTTCTCCTAAATTTTTGCGCCGCTACCACAATTTGCTGGAAGAAATTACTAAAGCCACACAACATTATATCGCTGACGTAAAAGGAAATCTTTTCCCTAATGAAAACGAACAATACTGATTAAAAATAGCCAAAATAAATTCCTGCATTTTTTGAATATTCAATATTAATTTCATCTCCTTCAGACAAGGTCATGAAGTCCTCTTCGTCTACCTGAATACTTAATTTTTGAAGAGAATTGAGGTAAAAATGGAAGGTATTGTTGTGCGGCAGAAAAGTCTTTTTGGTAATCATTACGCGCTCTACAATCTTTATTTTTTGGCGGATATCTTTTTTGATTTTGGTTAGCTCTGTACTGCGTGAAAAACGAATAGCCACCCAAAAAATGAATGATAAGATAAGGAGGGTTATAAAATAATTTTCCCAGGAAAAGATGGTTTCAGTATTGAAAACCTTTCCTTCTTTTTGAATATTCTTCCAGGCCCCGGCAAAAGATATGACCACCGCACCAGTTAGCATTACTTTCAATATTCGCTGAAATGCATGCTCCTCTTTACTCGCTTTCTTTTTCAGAAAAGCCAGTTCGGAAAAGCTTAAGGCTTCCTGATAGGTCTCATTGCGACTTAACATCAATATCAATAATTTTCGTCTGTCTAAAGGTATTAATCCATAGTTTCAATTCTCTGTACTGTAATAATACCTTCTAAAGATGCCAATTGATTGCACAATTGGTCAAATTCTTCTTTGTCGTGAACATACACCATAATTGTTCCTTCAAAAATACCATCCTGCGAATCAATACTGATAGAACGCATATTCATATTCAACGAATCGGAAATGATATTGGTGATTTTTTTTATTACCCCCACATCATCCAGCCCGGTGATACGGACACCACTAAGGAAAGATATTTCTTTGTTTTTTGCCCATTTTGTTTTCACCACCCTATGGCCATAATGAGATAATAAACGGGCGGCATTGGGGCAATCAGAACGATGAATTTTTAGTCCTTCGCCTGCGGTAATAAAGCCAAATACATCATCACCAGGTATGGGTTGACAGCAATTGGCCAGTTTGTACAATATCTTATCCGAACTTTCTCCAAAGATGATTAACTCAGCTCCTTTAGCTGGTTTTTTGAGTATCTCATCCTGAGCAACCTCCGTTATTTTAGTATCAATCACTTTTACCGGAGCCACTAATTTATCGCCACTCACCTTAAACTCTCTCAACTCCTTTACATCAATATTGCCGATAGCAATCGCATAATACACATCATGAGGTGATTGCTTTTTAAAATGAATCATTAACTCATTGGCATTATAAGCATTCAACGACACTCCCATATGACTGAGCTTACGCTCCAGCACTTCTTTTCCATCCTCTGCAATCTTCCTCTTTTGCTCTTTGAGGTAATATTTAATTCTTGACTTCGCTTTGGCAGTGATAACAAAATTGAGCCAATCTTCTCCTGGCTTTTGCTTGCTGGATGAAATCACTTCTACCTGATCACCACTTTTGAGCGGATGGCTGAGAGGCACTAATTTATAATTTACTTTAGCACCAATACATCGGGCACCCAACTCAGAGTGGATGTCAAATGCAAAGTCCAGAGCTGTAGCACCTTTGGGCAAAACACGCATATCTCCTTTGGGTGTATACACATAAATTTCTTCGGTAAATAAATCCAACTTGAAATCCTGCATAAAGTCCAGCGTATCAGAGTCTGTATTATTATTCAACACATCCCTTAGGTGCTGCAGCCAGGCATCTAGTTTACTTTCCTGCGGACGAGGAACACCTTCCTTATATTTCCAATGAGCTGCCAAACCTTTTTCGGCAATGGCATTCATGCGTTTGGTTTTGATTTGTACTTCTACCCATTTACCGCCGGGCCCCATAACTGTTGTGTGCAAAGCTTCGTAACCATTGCCCTTTGGTACACTCAACCAATCCCTTAACCTGTCTGGGCTGGGACGGTAATAATTGGTAATCATGGAATATACTTTCCAGCAATCTTCCTTTTCCTTTTCATATTCGGAGTCCAGTACAATACGGATGGCAAACAAATCATATACTTCCTCAAAAGTGACATGCTTTGTTCTTATTTT
This sequence comes from Bacteroidota bacterium, assembly GCA_040387755.1. Lineage (GTDB taxonomy): Bacteria > Bacteroidota > Bacteroidia > Chitinophagales > Chitinophagaceae > Rurimicrobium. The sequence continues at coordinate 776,340 of JAZKDB010000002.1, forward strand.
GTTCCAGATAGAATTAATGGATTTGGGACGACCATAAATATCAAAATTAAGGCCCATTTTGGTGAGCTCCTCTTTGATGGGCTTAATAAATTCATTGATATAGCGTGTTCTTTCGCGTTTTGTTTCTTTCAGACCATTGGCTATGGTGGCATAGGTTTCGGGCTGGGTGTATTTGAGTGCTAAATCCTCGAGCTCAGATTTAATTTCATACAATCCCAGGCGATGCGCAAGTGGTGCATATATATACGTGGTCTCTGAACATATTTTTAATTGCTTATCGCGGGCCATACTGCCGAGTGTCCGCATATTATGCAATCTGTCGGCCAGTTTTATCAAAATAACACGTGGATCTTCGGCAAGGGCCATCAGAATTTTCCTGAAATTCTCGGCTTGCATAGATGTTTCAGAATTACCATCTACTACGATAGCAATTTTAGTCAGTCCATCAATAATTTTAGCCACAGTGATTCCAAACTCTTCTTGCATATCCTCCAGCGTCAGTTCAGTGTCTTCTACCACATCATGCAAAAGTGCGCAGATAACAGAAGTGACTCCCAGACTAATTTCTTCCACCACAATCTTTGCCACGGCAAGGGGATGAAGAATATAGGGTTCGCCGGATTTACGACGCATATCCTTGTGTGCATCGGCCGATATTTCGAATGCTCTGCGAATACGGTCTTTATCACCTTTCTTAATACGTTCCTTTAATGCACGCAATAAGCCTCTGTATTCTCTGAGTATCAGCTTTTTTTCTTCTTCTTCGTTAAAGTTGTATGTTTCTGTGATTGTACTACTCATATGATAATCTTAGGCTAATACTCAAAAATACAAATCTTTGTGGCGGATAAAAAATATTATTAATTCATTGGGCCATTTCTTATTTAATGTCTGAAACAGTTATCCGTTGTGCTATACTGAATTTTCAATAAAAACCTTCAACTTGAATACTATGGCACGGTATTTGATGCATATAAGGTAGTTTCATTTTATATACGGTTTATTGGTTAAGCGGGCTTTATTCCTAAAGCCTGCTTTTTTTATGTCCTGATTTTTGAGAACGGACTAAAACAAAATGCTTCATTATCAATAAGAAATTAGTTATTTACCGTTTTTTCTGAAAATTTTTTAAACAAAATCGAAAAACCCATCTTCATGGCACGGTATTTGATGCATAATAGGTAGTTTCATTTTATATACGGTTTATTGGTTAAGCGGACTTTATTCTTAAAGACCGCTTTTTTTTGCCCAATCGTCAGCAAAAAGTATAGAATATTCCAAATAACAGATAATCAGGTGTGTATTTGAGATTTTTTTTACCAAAAAGGGCTTTTTCAAAAAAAAATTTCTAAAAAATTAATAATTAAATATTGTGGCACGGTATTTGATGCATAATAAGTAGTTTCATTTTATATACGGTTTATTGGTTAAGCGGTCCCTATTCCTAGGGACTGCTTTTTTTTACCAATGCTTATGGAAAATTTCCATTCCTGATTCTAAGTATAAAATGATTTTATGTTTGTACTAAATATCCCTGAGCCTTGCCATCAAAACTGGGACGATATGACCCCGGAAAAGAAAGGACGCTTCTGTGGTTCCTGCCAAAAAATTGTAGTCGATTTTACACAAATGAGCGACGAACAGGTAAAGCACTATTTACTTGATAGTAGAAACAAGAATACTTGCGGGCGCTTTTTGGCTTCACAAATAGGTCGGCCGTTTGAAAATCAAGCTATAAGCATCAATGAACATTGGTACTTTCAACTACCTGTTTCTAAACAAATATTCTATGCCGTTGCCTTATTTTTCGTACTAGGGGTTAGTTCCTGCGATTTTTCTGAAAACACAATGGGTTCTGCAGGTTCAACCAAAATGGATTCTGTAACAACAATAAAACTAATGGCCGGAAAGGATACAATAAATAAAACAGACACAGCTCATCCACCAAAAGTTAATATAATCAATCATCCTGGTCCAATATTAACAGGTGATGTAATCATTACCGAACCAGCACCTGTAAGAGAGTTGCAGGGTGCACCCATCTGGCAAGAAGAACCCATTATTGATACAACGAAAGGAATAGTGGGTAAAATTGCAGCCCCTTTGCCACAAGAGATTGATTCAATAAAAGTACCTGAGCCCATGATTATGGGAGGGATTGCAGTGCCAACCCCTGAGATAAAAGACAGTACGACCAACATTAAAAAACCACGCCGATAGCGTGGTTTTTTTAAATACTAAAATGACATTTAACAATATTACATCTGCTTCATCTCGCTCACCAAATCCTGCAATACTTTTTTGGCATCACCAAACAGCATTGACGTTTTCGGACGGAAGAACAGTTCGTTTTCGATACCAGCATAGCCAGGTTTCATACTACGTTTGTTGACAATCACATGATCTGCTTTCTCTACTTCAAGGATAGGCATTCCGTATATCGGACTGGAAGGATCTTCTTTAGCCGCAGGATTCACCACATCGTTGGCACCAAGAATCAATACCACATTAGTGCTGGCCATCTGGTCATTGGCATCTTCCATTTCTAATAATTTTTCATAAGGCACATCAGCCTCTGCCAGCAACACATTCATATGACCGGGCATACGGCCTGCTACTGGATGTATGCCATAAGTCACTTCCACTCCTTTATCTCCCAGCATTTTTTCCAACTCATGACAAGCATGCTGTGCTTGTGCAACAGCCAAACCATATCCCGGAATAATGCACACTTTGGTTGCATAAGCCATAATGGTTGCAGTATCATTCAACGAAATTTCTTTGAATGCACCTTGCTCGCCACTTGATGTGGCACCACCTGTTTTCGCAGCACCAAAAGAGCCCACCAATACATTTTTCAGTGAACGGTTCATCGCCTTACACATCAGCATGGTGAGGATGGTACCCGCAGAACCCACCAAAATACCGCCAGTAAGCATTACAGGATTATCATATAAAAATCCGCCAAATGCTGCGGCAACACCGGTAAAAGAATTGAGTAAGGAAATCACTACCGGCATATCAGCACCGCCAATAGGCATTACAAAAAGCACGCCATAAACTGCTGCTACAATCAGAATACCATAAAACACCATTGGCTCAGTAGAATAGCCACCAATCAGCATTACGGATAAAGCAATTAAAGCACCCCAAAGTATAAAATTGATGTATTGAGCACCCGGAATAGAGCGATCTTTAATTTTTCCATTCAACTTGCCCCAGGCAATGATACTACCCGCAAAAGAAACAGTACCGATAATCATGCCGAGAACAATAACAACCAGCATTCCCACAGAAGGTGTTGAGTTATGATGATATTCAATTACTGAAATAAGCATTGCGCATGCGCCACCCATACCATTGAAAAGGCTGACCATTTCCGGCATAGCCGTCATTTGTACTTTTTTGGCGGCCATTGTACCTACAACTGTTCCGATGGCTAATGCGGCAAAAATCCAGGGATAATTGCCCAAGCCATTTCCATCATGACCTTTGTATAAAAAGATTGTAGCAAAAATAGCAATGGTCATACCGGCGGCAGCTACAAGATTTCCTTTGCGCGCAGAGTCGGGGTGAGAAAGCATTTTAAGCCCTAAAATGAAGGTCACCGAACCGATAAGGTAACTAAGTGGAAGAATAATATTTTCCATATTTTATAAAAAATTGCTTGAAATAATGTTGATTGAATATGATGCTGGCGGAGTCTGACTATTTTTTCTTTTTCTTGGAAAACATTTCGAGCATTCTGTCTGTGACTACAAATCCGCCTACTACATTCAATGTACCCAAAATCACTGCCAGAAATCCAAGAGTAAGTGCCAGATAATCATCAGCAGGTGCCTGCCCCATTACGATAATCGCACCAATAATGACTACACCATGAATCGCATTGGCACCGCTCATCAATGGGGTGTGTAAAACTGATGGCACACGACCAATCACTTCTATACCCAAAAAAATGGATAGAATTACAATTGTGAGCAACCTATAAGTTGCAGGGTCAGTAAACAGGTTTTGGATTGCTTCCATAATATTTTAAATAGTTTTTTGTTAGGAATGAATTTTTAAATAAGCCAGATTAAGGCAGTGCTGCCACCCTTTCATTTACAATAGCTCCATTATGAACGATGCATGTTCCTTTAACAATATCATCTTCAAAATTGAGGTTCATATTGCCATCAGCATCGATAATCAGCTTCAGAAAATTAAGTACATTTTTTGCATAAAGCTTACTGGCATCTGATGGCATTGATGCTGCCAGAGCAGAATTACCTATAATGGTTACACCATTATGAACAACAGTTTCTTTATCCTTTGTAAAATCGGTATTACCTCCTGTTGCAGAGGCTATATCAATGATTACTGAACCCGGACGCATATCTTCCATCATTTCTTTTGTTATCAGTATGGGTGCTTTCATGCCCGGTATTTGTGCTGTTGTGATGACAATATCACTCTTGCGAATATGTTCGTGGATTTTTGCTTTTTGTTTTGCCTGAAATTCTTCGGATTGCTGAACGGCATAGCCTCCTGCTTTAGAAGCATCTGCAGCACCTTCCACTTCGATAAATTTGGCACCAAGACTTCCCACCTCTTCTTTCACTGCCGGACGGGTATCGAACACTTCCACCACAGCACCCAAACGTCTGGATGTGGCAATCGCTTGCAACCCTGCTACACCCGCTCCCAATATCATCACTTTTGCAGGCGGAATACTACCTGCAGCTGTCATAAACATAGGCAGATAACGACTGTATTGCATAGCACCTAATAACACTGCCTTATATCCGGCAATATTTGCCTGAGAACTGAGCACGTCCATGCTTTGGGCCCTTGTGGTACGAGGGATGGTATCCAGACTAAATACAGTTTGACGGGCAGAAGCCAATTGCTGCATCAAGGCTTTATTAAATAATGGCTGATACACGCCCATCAAGACAATTGAAGGCTTAACAGAAGATTCAATTAAAGAAGGATTGATTGCCAAAATCAAATCCACACCCTGTGCAATTTCGCCTGCTGGTTTAAGTATTGCACCTGCATCGGTATACAATTGGTCGGGGAAAAAAGCAGTATTACCTGCACCCGTTTCTATCCAAACATTTACTTTCATTTTTACTAAAGCCTGAACGACTTCAGGAGTAAGTGAAACGCGTGTTTCGGGCGATTGTTCTTTTAAAACACCTATTATCATAATTGTATTGTGTTTCGAGGAGGAATGATGAGAAGCGTAAGATAATGCCAAAATCAACTGCAACCAAATTTTAACGATACATATGGCGGCTTATTGAAAAACTGAGAAAAAAATTAATACATTTACCACTCAAATTTTTAGAAACGCGAAAAACAAACAATGAAAAAGATCATTTCTGCCCTGTTATTCTGCTCAGCCATTACCTTTTCGGCGTCGGCACAATACGAAAACACAAAAATCCAAGTTGGCCAAAAGGCTCCCGAACTGGTATTCAACGACCCTAATGGAAAAAAACTGGTACTTTCCGAAATAAATAAAGGCAGAGTCATCTTATTAGACTTCTGGGCTTCCTGGTGCGGCCCCTGTCGCAGAGCAAATCCTGAATTGGTAAAGCTTTATAACGATTATAAAGGAAAATCTTTTAAAGGTGCAAAAAATGGTTTTACTGTAGTTAGCGTATCACTGGATAAGGCAAAAGAGGCATGGATACAGGCCATACAGGCAGACAATCTTTCCTGGCCTTACCACATGAGTGATTTGCAGGCTTGGCAATCAAAAGCAGCAGAAATATATGGCATTCAATATGTTCCGCAGGCATTTCTGATTGGCCCGGATGGCAAAATCCTCAAAAAATTCCAGATGGGCGATGATCAGGCAGCTGAACTAAACAAATATCTGAAATAATATTTTTTCAGAAAGCGATGTTTTGCTACCTTTGCACTCTTATTTACAATAATCTGTATGGCAAAATCCATACTCAAAACAATTTTTAAGCAATGAAAAAAGGAATTCACCCAGAAAATTACCGTCTTGTAGTATTTAAAGATATGTCAAATGAAACGTCTTTTCTGACCCGCTCTACAGCTGCCAGCAAAGAAACAATTGTTTGGGAAGATGGTAATGAGTATCCAGTTATTAAAGTGGAGATTTCAAACACGTCACACCCTTTCTATACAGGTAAATCTATGTTTGTAGATACTGCAGGCCGTATTGAAAAATTCAAAAATCGTTACGCAAAGAAAGCATAATTGTTTGTGCAGATATTTTTATCAAATTAAAATCCCGACATTCGTTGGGATTTTTTTATAAATACTAATGAGCTACATTTTATTTGATACAGAGGTTCGCAATCAGTTATTGCCCTTTACACATACCAGACCTGTAGCCGATATCAGATGCGGCATTATGACTATGCGTGAGCGTTGGGAATTGTTGTTGAATGAAAAAACAACTACTATCACCGCTGCACATCTACAGGAAGTATATCCCTGCAGCACAGAAGGAAATTGTATTCTGATTAATGGCTGCATTTTTGCAACCCAGCAGCTCGTTGCTGCGGTTCGGCAATTAAAATCCGGCGAACAGCTAATCTATAATAATCTATTTATTGCTGCCAACTGTGGAGAAGAACAAGGCATTGACATTGAAACCCGAAACAGCAAAACTGCACTCTATAAGAAAATCACTTTTAACGACACTGTTTTTACCCTTAATCGCATCTGGGACATATTTACCCAAAATGAGCGCGCTATTAAAGAGGACTTTGTATTGCTGACATCTGGGAAAACGTCAATGGCAATACCGGAATTTGTAACAGCCATTGCTCCGGAAAATGTCTTTATTGCAGAAGGAGCAATCGTCAACCCCTGCATTATTAATGCTTCGAAAGGCCCTGTTTATATTGACAAGCAGGCCGAAATTATGGAAGGCTGTATGTTACGAGGCCCTATTGCATTGGGCAAAAATGCAGTGCTCAAAATGGGTGCAAAGGTATATGGCGCTACCACAATAGGAGAAGGCTGTAAAGTAGGTGGTGAAGTAAGCAATGTTGTTTTCTTCGCAAACAGCAATAAAGGTCACGACGGCTTTTTAGGCAATGCAGTAATAGGCGAATGGTGCAACCTGGGAGCTGATACCAATTGCAGTAATCTGAAAAACAATTATGACCTCGTAAAAGTGTGGGATGAGTATGAAAATAAGCTTGTCAGTACCGAAATGCAGTTTTGCGGACTAATGATGGGTGACCATTCGAAAAGTGGTATCAACACGATGTTTAATACAGGTACTGTTGTTGGAGTAAGTTGCAATGTTTTTGGCAGTAGTTTTCCCGATAAATTTATTCCATCCTTTAGCTGGGGAGCTGCCGGAGAAACACTTATTTATGACTTTGAAAAAGCCATGGAAACTGCAGAAAAGATGATGGAAAGACGCGGTATAGAACTGACCAATGCTCAAAGAAAAATGTATCAGTATATCTTTGACAACAAATAGTTTTTAGATTTTTACTTACAATATTCATTACAAAAACAATAAACAATGCGCAAAAAAATAGTAGCCGGCAATTGGAAGATGAACCTTAACCTTGAAGAAGGTAAAACACTAGTTGCCGAAATTCTTGCCAAATTACCATCTTTAAGCGAAGACAAGCAAGTGGTTATTGCCCCTCCTTTTCTTCATATCAGCCAGACTGTAGCACAAACGAATCAAGCCGCTTTTGTATCAGTTGCTGCACAAACATGCCATCACGAAAAATCAGGTGCATATACGGGCGAAATATCTGCATCAATGTTACAACAAGCAGGTGTCAGTTATGTAATCATTGGTCATTCTGAACGCCGGGCCTATAATAATGAGGGTAATGATTTATTGGCGGCAAAAACGAATGCTGCATTGGCCAATGGACTTAAGGTCATTTTCTGCTGCGGAGAGCCTCTTGAAATTCGCGATCAGGAAACTCAAAACGAATATGTAGGACAACAATTAAAAGATAGTCTTTTTCATCTTGACGCGGCGGCAATGAGTAATATCGTTATTGCGTATGAACCGATATGGGCGATAGGTACAGGACGTACAGCATCTGCTGCTCAGGCACAGGAAATGCACCAACATATCCGCAAAGTGCTTTCTGACCAATACGGCACAGAAATATCTAGTAATATCAGCATCCTTTATGGGGGTAGCTGCAAGGCTTCAAATGCAGTCGAATTATTTGCCGGTGCAGATGTCGATGGCGGCTTAATTGGCGGGGCAGCATTAGTGGCAGAAGATTTTCTGGGTATCATTCATGCAATGCTGGCTGCCCAATAAAAAAAATCAAAAAGAAATTTGGTAGAAATAAAATCCTGATTATCTTTGCACTCCCAAACAGGGAAATGGCGCGTTGGTCAAGCGGTTAAGACGCCTCCCTTTCACGGAGGAATGACGGGTTCGATTCCCGTACGTGCTACACAGAAAGCCGCTCTACGAGCGGCTTTCGTCATTTCTAAAAAATAACTCGGACAAAAGAGGTATAGTAAAACCCGTACGTCTATATAGATAGTTAACATTTGTCTTCCAAAAGAAAATTCAATAACGATTCCTCTAGGTATAGTCCAGTTCAAATAACCTACAATGGTTATTATTTGTCCATTTATATTTAAAAAACGTGGAAATTTCCCCTGTTTTTTTTGAAATTAAACCGTATGTTGCGAAAATATTAAAATAGAACATAATCAATAACCTCTAAATGCATTTATAATTGGATAAAATAAAACCTTTCTTAAGATGGGCTGGAGGCAAAACTTGGTTTACAAAACATATAGAGGAATTTTTGCCAGAAAATTTCAGTAATTACTATGAGCCATTTGTTGGAGGAGCGTCAATATTCTTACATCTAAAATCAAATGGTTTAATTAAAAACAAAGCTTACTTATCAGATTCAAATAAAGAGCTAATAAATACCTACAGAGTAATCAAGTCAAGTCCAAAAGATTTAATATACGCTTTAAGAAATTTCAAAAATAATTCAGACGAATATTACAAAATTCGCAACCAGACTTTTGACAATTTAATTGAACAGGCAGCTAAATTCATTTATCTGAATAAAACTTCGTTTAATGGATTATATAGGGTGAATAGTAAGGGAATTTATAATGTCCCATTTGGGAAAAGACAAACAAAAGATCTTTTCGAATTTGAAAATATTTTAAATGTTTCTACACAGTTTAAAAATACTTTTTTTTCTGTAGATGATTTTAAAAATAAGTGTAAAAAGGCAAAAGCAAATGACCTTGTTTTTTTAGATCCGCCATATACAGTTGCACATGAAAATAACGGTTTTATAGCTTACAATCAGTCGTTATTTTCTTGGCAAAATCAAATTGAATTGGCTCAACATTTAGAGCTATTGACTGAAAATAGAGCTTTCTATATTTTGACTAATGCCAACCATGAAAGTATTAATAATTTATATACAAACGGAAACAAGAAGGTGCTGTCAAGAGCCAGCACAATTGGGGGAGTTGGAGCAAAAAGAACTAATTATAACGAAATAATCATAAGCAATGTCAGAAAGTAAAAAACACTACTGGTCCGCATTTTGGGAGACGCTCGTTACCCTAGTGTTTACAATAATGCCGACAATTTTCATTTATGTATCAATAAAATTAGATTCTGAAACTACTAAGTGTTTTAGTGATTTATACAAATCGGGGGAGTTTTTTCTATATGGTGTTTCATTTTCTAGTTCGGCATTTTTAATATATCATGCAAGGAAAAAAGAAAGAAGTTTTATGCCTCTAATAATTATTATCCTTTCATCTATAGCATATTCAGTAACTCTCAACGCAAAAAAGCCGAACATTGATACAATTACAATGTGGTCTTTGGTAACCTTTATTATTTCATTATTAGCGTTTTTCTTCGCACAGGCACTGAGCAATAAGCACTGGGATTCAATTGATCTCAGAGATGTTAGACAAGAGGAGCAAAACGCTATTCAAAATGGTTTAAACTAAATAATATGGAAGTTTTAGACAAACAATACATTCAAATCAAATGCATCAAGGCTATTCAACCTATTGGAGTTATGTTCGTTGGTGTTATTGATAGCGCTGATCTAGAGAAAATAACTTTTGCAGATGTTAGAAGACTAAGAGATGATTCAGATAATCGAGCAGTAGAAGATTATATTGGGATTCAAAGAAAATTAGATCCAAATCGGGTCAAAAATGAGATTGGAAAATACGTAAATCTTGTTGATGCAACATTTCCTAACAGCATTATACTTTCAATATCTTCCGAACATGCGCAATATGATGAGCAAACGGGAATGTTATCAATCTTATATCAAGATGATATTGCCAAAGTCTTAGATGGCCAACATAGAATTGCAGGATTTGATTATTATAATTTTGGGGAAAATACATTCCAATTAATTGTAACTATTTACATAGATATGGAACTAGAAGATCAAGCAATTGTCTTTGCAACTATAAACAAAGAACAAAGAAATGTAAGTGGATCTCTTGTCGCGGATTTATTTGCATTTGCCGAATCAAGAAGTCCCCAGAAAACAGGTCACAATATTGCAAGGGCTTTAAATAATAAAGTAGGAAGCCCTTTCTTTAATAAAATCAAAATTTTAGGAAATGCTGATTCAAAAACAGAAACAATTACACAATCGACATTTGTCGAAGCAATTTTAAAATATATTACTCGGGACAAGCAATCTGATAGAGATTTTTATAGGCGAAACAAAAATAAAACGAATGCCAAATTAGATCCGACTCCGGAAAAGGATAGAGATAAACTCATTCTTAGGAATATATTTATTGAGGACACAACAGATATTAAGATCGCACAGATAATTTGGAATTATTTTTGGGCTGTTCAAGAAAAATGGCCGAACGCATGGAATGAACCAGCTAACAATAATATTTTAAATAAGTCCACTGGGTTTATTGCTTTAATGAGGTTTTTTAAAACAGCTTATTTAAGCTTTAACAAAGCAGATTCTGTAATTTCTAAAGAAGAGTTTAAAACAATTTTTGATCGCATTACTTTAACTGAGGAAGATTTTAATCCTCAAAAGTACTTACCTGGAGGAATTGGCCAAAGTGCTTTATTAAGCGACCTTAAAGCCCAAAGTGGGCATTAAATATACCACAACAAACTAATTAAAGATTCGAGAAATTGCTACAAATTATTTGGACATTAATTCGGACAAAATAAAAATAAATACTAATTGTAAAGCTAACATTACTAACATGAGTTCTCCTGAAAAAGGACAAAAAAAGGGTTCCAACAATTTCGATTCCCGTACGTGCTACAAAAACGGGAACAAATTAATTTTTGTTCCCGTTTTTCTTTTTTAGTACAATAAAATGCTTTTTGAATTGCTTGCAATAGTTATAAGCAATGGTGTTAGTTAGTTAGTTAGTTTTAGGATTCTTAATGCTACCATACCCTAATTGTATAGCAGCCAACATCAAACTTACTCTAGAACTCAATTTTAACTTTGAACACAATCGGTCTTTAATTCCACATATAGTTTTGTAAGACACCTTCATTTCTATTGCGATTTCACTGTAACTAAGTTCGCTGCAAACGTACCTCAACAACTCAACCTCTCTGTTATTAAGCATATCCTTCTTGAAGTGAGTAGATTTTATTAGTTCATACACTTCATCGTTTGCGAACTCTGAATAATAATAACCTGTATCATAAATAGATTGTATCGCCTTATAAATTTCATTCGGATCACAACTTTTGAGTAAATAGCCATTTGCTCCGGAGCGTATCATCTCAAAAATGTAATACTCCATATCAAAAGCTGTAAAAACCAAACACCCCATATTGGGCCATCTTTTCTTTATTTCCTTTAATAAGGTTGCGCCATTCATTACTGGCATATTGATATCTAACAGGCAAACATCTGGTATTACTTCAGTCATCAGCAGCTTGTTCAATAAATCTTTGCCATTCTCACCTTCAATAATAACGTTGATTGACTCAAAAGAACTCAGGGTGCTGATCATCCCTTTTCGCACAGCAGTATGATCATCTGCATAGGCCACTTTTATTGGTAATTGCTCCATTGTAAAATGCTTTAAAGGCCAATTAATCTTTGTTGATTAAAATTATTCAAACTGGGTATCAAATTTAATATCCTTTATTATCAACTTAACGAGACAACCCTTTGCGGTATCAGAATTTATAATCAATTGCCCGTTTAGATATTCTGCTCTCTCCCTCATGTTATTGATTCCTATTCCATCTCTGGCGTGCATTACTTCTCCTGGCAATCCAATACCATTATCCTGGATGCTCATCTTAAAATAATCCTGACCGTACTCCAAAAGTAAAATGATATGATCTGCACCGGAATGCTTTAAAATATTATGAAATGCTTCTTGTGCAATTCTGTAAACAATCAATTGGGATTCCGGAATCAGACGTTTTGCCTGGCCTTGTATATCAAACTCAAATCCGATATTACTAAAGCTCCTTATATGCTCCAGATCCTGCTCCAGCAAAGCATGCAGATGTCTGGATTTTATATAATTCTGATTCAGAGAATGGCTGATATTTTTAGCATCGCGCATTATCTGCTGCGTCAGCTCAGCCGTTTCTGCAATCAATCCGGTTAATTCCTCATTCCCCTCAGACAAACGATGTATTTTATACAAACTCGCTCTGACCAGACTTGCAGATTGTCCTATATTATCATGCAATTCTTTCGAAATTTGATTCATCATTCGCTCATTTTCTTCTATATGCAAGCGTCTTGATTCGCTGATCATTTGGTTCTTCTCCAAATGCAAAAAATTGAGCCTGCTGTTATGCCGAATTAGCAATACAGTAATAATTATACCCAACAACATGAAGAGCATAGAAACAGCGAATACCAATATCGTAAATTGATTAGATGGCATTTTTCTTAAGCATTTTGGGATAGTAGAAAAAAACAGCTGTATAACCAAAGTTGACCAACATAGTAATTATTGTAAGCGATAATTCGATGTACTTAAAGTTAACTGTCTGCACTGTATAGTACTTATAAATCATCCATTGTATCATCGAAAAGCACCAGTAAATCAGCAATATCCATGCAAACCAAAAATGAGGAGAGTAAATAATCTTATACAAAGAATGACTCTTTTGGGCTATTAAATTATCCATTGAAATAATAGACATCAGAATAGTAATAGTACCCATATAAGCCAGATAAGTACTATTGATAGAAAAGAATGAATGCACCAATAATAAACTGCTTATCCATACAATTATGCTAATAGAAGCAATATAAAGCCCGAGCTTCTTTCTTTTAAAGAGGTCAATACTATTACCGTAATAAAAGCAAAGAATCAATGTCATCAAAATCTGTACAATGTTGTACACCCAAAGATTATTATGATATTGAATGGCGCAGAACAAAGCAATAACCTCACCCAAAAATGAGGTTATTGCCAGATAGAAAATAAAACGTGTGGGCTTATCAAACAAAGTATATCTTTTGATGCCCATAAGAACAGGCAAAAAAGAAGATATAAGGTAAAGCACACTTTCGATGAAATAACTCAATGATAAAATATTTAATATAGAGGTACTCCTGCTGTTCCTGAAGGACAGGAATTGGGGCAAGGGCGAGCAAAATTCAATATCATATTATTGTACAAAACAGTATTACCGGCATTATTGACTCCTGAAATCAGAAAAGTTAAAGCCCCACTTTTATAGCCTGCAGGAATATTCTGTTTTCCCTGGTTGATGTAATTTAGAGTATGTGCCAATTTGATTTGAACTCTGGTAACAGAAGGACTATCTAATAAAGCCCTTAACTCTTCTGCATCAAATGTGACTGAGCATAAATCCGAATCATTGGAGGGATAATTGATACTGTTTATATAACTGCTTATCATCTTATTGGCTGAATCAATACTGATAAAACCTGGATAACTTGTTGGAGGTGTTGACCTAGCCCCTACTGATGGAATATTTGCATCTGTTGTCTTTTCGTCTTTTACAGTGTTGTCGCTGCAAGAAGCAAATACTAATAATGCAGCCATTGCTGAAATTGTTTTCTTCATAGATATTTAATTTGAAAAATTGGATGACTCAATTGTAAAATAACCTAGTTGAATAGAGGCCATAGCAAGCCCGATGCGCGTATTGACACCGAGTTTTACACAAAGTCTCTCTCTGATTCCGTCTACTGTTTTAAAAGTGGTATTCATTTGAACCGCGATATCAGCATAGCTCATTTCAGTACATACATAGCGCAACAATTCCACTTCTCTGTCAGCAAAAAGAGCATTCTTGAATTTCTTATTCTGTACAAGGTTGAAAGCAATATGATTTGCAGTTTCCGAAAAATAATATCCATTCTCATAAATAGAATGAATAGCCAAATTCAATTCATCCGGATCGCAACTTTTAAGCAGATAACCATTGGCTCCACATCGTACCATTTCTATAATATAGGATTCAAATTCGAAAACTGTAAACACCAGACAACCCATCTTTGGCCAACGCTTCTTGATTTCCTGCAAAAGCACAAAGCCATCCATTCTAGGCATATTTATGTCTATAAGGCAGATATCAGGCAATACACTTGCTTCAAGTATATTTTGTAATAATTCCTCGCCATTTTTACCTTCTACTATAACCTTTATTGATTCATCCGCTTCCAAATTGGAAATAATACCTTTCCTAACAGCGACATGGTCTTCGGCATAAGCAAGGGTGATTAATCTGGGAATTGGTTTCATTTGGTAAAAATATAGCGATGATATTTATAAAAACGAGGAAATTTCCACGACTTTTCAAGTTTTTTTCCTCAAAAATGGAATTAAGCAACTAGTTTATTTTTATATGAGGCCCAAAAGTCCAAAAAATATACTCTTCGATATGATATACATAAAAAGTAACGGATGAGTATGCCAATTCTTTAATCAATTCTCTTTATTTGATTTATTGTAATCAAGGCTATTTCATTTCTCCAAATGAAAACAAAAATAGTGGGAATAGCCTTATTGATAAACATTTCAGATAAAACTGTTGTTTACAAAAGTTGATTTTTACTTCTATCAACTGTATTTGAAAAACAAAATATTATCAGGCATTCATTATGTTTAAATTTGCCAAAAGAAAACAAAGTATGCACAGAGAACATAGCTACACAAGTGCTGATGAAGCACTTCAATTGATACAATCAAACAACAGAGTTTTTCTTCATGGCAGCGCAGCAACACCAATACATCTGATTAATAAACTGAAAGAACAGAAAAGCAGACTTCAAAATGTAGAACTGGTAGCAATTACCCTACAGGGAGTTGACCTCAATGACGAGCTATTTAAAGGTCATTTTTATATCAACTCCTTATTCGTATCAGAGAGCACCCGAAAAGCTGTAAATGGAACGATGGGTGATTACATTCCGGTATTTCTGAGTGAAATACCCAGCCTGTTTCTCAAAAACATTCTTCCGCTGGATGTTGCTATTGTACAGGTTTCTCCACCCGACAAGCATGGATATTGCTCTCTGGGCACTTCTGTTGACATCGCAAGAGCGGCAGTTAGTGTAGCAAAAAAAATTATCGCACAAGTAAACCCGAATATGCCACGCGTGCATGGAGATGCATTTATTCCTTTTAATAAATTTGATGCTGCAGTTTGGGTTGATGAACCTTTACCAGAGGTGAGCTATGCAGACTGCAGTACAGATGCGAATGAACAAATAGGTAAAATTGTTGCCGGGTTGGTGGAAGATGGAGCAACATTACAATTAGGTATTGGCACCATACCCGACTCAGTACTTAAAAACCTGAACAACCATAAGAATCTGGGTCTGCACACAGAAATGTTTTCGGATGGCGCTATAAAACTTATAGAAAATGAAACCATTAATAATAAACTTAAAAAAATTGTACCAGGATATTGTGTAACATCCTTTCTGTTAGGCACTAAAAAACTTTACGATTTTGTAGATGACAATCCCATTATTAAATCTCTGGATATCGCATATGTAAATGACCCCCGTGTGATTAGCCTCAACCCAAAAGTAACAGCTATCAACAGCGCTATTGAAGTGGATATCACAGGACAGGTTTGCTCGGATTCCATTGGCACTTACCAATATTCAGGCATTGGAGGCCAAATGGATTTTATACGCGGCGCAGCTCTATCTGAAGGAGGAAAGCCGATTATTGCACTTCCCTCTACAACCAAGAATGGTATTTCGCGCATTGTTCCCTTTCTCAAAGAAGGTGCGGGTGTAGTCACAACAAGAGGACATATACATTGGGTGGTTACAGAATATGGAGCAGTAAATCTATTTGGCCTCAACATGGAGCAAAGAGCTAAGGCTTTAATTAAAATTGCACATCCCGATCATCAGGAATTTCTGGAAAGGAAATCATTTGAACGATTTAAATACTGATTCTATTCATAATAAAATTTAACAGGAATATTATTTGGTAATACAAAATCAAACTACTTACTTTGTATTTCAAAGTACTTTTATAAATGAAAAAAAATGAAGAACTCAACAGCCTCGATGCGCTAAATGATATAAAGCGTATTATGGAGCAGTCTACCCGATTCCTGTCGCTTAGCGGATGGAGTGGAATCTGGGCAGGCACTATAGCGATTCTGGGAGGAGCTATTGCTTACTATCTGTTTGAGGCTTATTATCAGGAGTATGATATGCGAGGCTCATTTTCGGCAGCCAGTTATAATATACTGCTCAATAATCTTTTCATCCTTGCTTTTATTGTTGTGGATCTTGCCCTGGCAGGAGCATATCTATTTACCAAAAGGAAAATCAAAAAACAAGGTTTGCCACTTTGGAATCAGGCCTCGAAAAGAATGCTGCTTAATATAGCGATACCAATGGTGGCAGGCGGAATATTAATCTTGGGATTTTTGAAAAACGATGATTGGAAATACGTTGCACCTGCTTGTCTTATCTTTTATGGTTTGGCGCTCATAAATGGAAGTAAATACACCCATAATGATATTCGCTATCTGGGTATTTTCGAATTAATCCTGGGATGCATTTGCATCTTTTTCCCGGGTTTGGGATTATATTTTTGGATCATGGGCTTTGGAATTTTGCATATTGTGTATGGCGTGGTAATGTGGAGAAAATATGACAGCAAAATTGATTAATCTATCAATATGAAGAGAGAAATAGAACAACTGAATAAAGTATTTGACAGCAGAATAAGAATTGGAATTATGAGCGCACTCATGGTTAATGAATCGATGAACTTCAATGATCTGAAAGCATTGGTGGATGCAACAGACGGAAATTTAGCCACCCACTTTAAAACGCTTGAGGAAAATGGTTTTATCAAAATACAGAAAGGATTTATTGGCCGGAAAACAAATACACTATATGCTATTACTAAAGCAGGCGAAAAGGCTTTCAGAATTCATCTGGAAGCATTAGAAAAAATAATCAAAAGCATGAACTAAATTTTTTTGCTCAATTCACTTTGTAATTCAAAGCACTTTTTAAAATATTCCTAACAATCAAAAATTAAAAAAATGGACACACAAAACGAAGAGTTGAATCCACAAATCCCTGAGCCCATCACTAAAGAAAGTGGCGGATTCTGGCACAAAAACAGAATCCTGATCAAAAGTTTACTCATAGGCACACTGACACTCTTAATGTTGATTCCCGCATCCTTCATCAGGCAACTGGTGTATGAAAGAGAGCAAAGAAAAGAGGAGGTCATAGAAGAAGTAAGTGCTAAATGGGCACAGGAGCAGACCCTGACCGGACCAATCATAAAAGTACCTTATTGGGATTACAGCACATTAGCAGACAAATCAATAATTAAAGTAAAGAAGAACGCCTACTTTCTTCCCGATCAATTAAGCATAAACGGAACTATTCAGCCTCAAATAAGGCACAGAAGCATTTACGATGTAACACTCTATAATTCTGATATCCTTATGCAAGGATCTTTTTCACCAATCGACATTGCAGCATTATCCATTAGCCCTGAAAACATCATTTGGACTGAAGCAGAAATACTTGTCGGTATTAATGATTTGCACGGCCTTGAAGAAGATGTACAATTACATTGGAACGATACCAGCTACTTGTTGGATGCCGGACTACCCGAAAATGAAATATTGCAGAATGGCCTGAATAAAAAAATACAAATCAATCCGGAAACGATAGCAAACTTCAAAATTCATTTGAAATTAAAAGGATCAGAAAATCTGTACTTCTCACCAGTTGGTAAATCAACAAAGGCCAATATTAAATCTCCCTGGCAACACCCGTCTTTTGAAGGTAAATTCATTCCATCCAATGCAGCCGCCATCAATAATAATGGCTTTGATGCCACCTGGAATATTCTTCAGGTTTCGAGCGGAATACCCAAAAGCTGGAAAGACAAAAAAGTTGACTTATTCCAAAGTGATTTTGGGATTAAACTACTGCAACCTAATGATGGATACGGCAAAACAGAACGCTCTGTTAAGTATGCCATCCTTTTCATAGGCCTCACCTTTACCCTCTTCTTCTTTATCGAAATCCTGCAGAAGAAACAAATCCATCCACTGCAATACCTTCTGGTAGGTTTCGCACTCAGCATCTTCTACACCCTACTGCTTTCTTTCACGGAATACTGTGGCTTTAATATGGCTTATGCTATCTCGGCATCAGCAACAATACTGCTTATCGGCATTTATGTAACAGGCATTTTCAAAAAAATAAAAATTGCGCTGTTGTTCACTGGTGTCCTTTCGGCATTGTATGCCTACATTTTTGTACTGATTCAACTACAGGATTTCGCTCTGTTATTTGGCAGTATAGGCCTGTTTGTCATTCTGGCTATCATTATGTTTTATTCACGAAAAATTGATTGGTATGGCACTCTTAAACAAGCCTGATAGTCTGGTATATGCCGCAAAAGGCATGTGGATGATACTTCGAGGAAATCCTGAAACATTGAACTTTTCATTAGGCTTGATCATCGTCATTTTGAGCGCTCATGCTGGGCAACTTAAAAAAACAGAAAAGTACTTGTTGGTCATCACAACTGTGATAATAAGCTTGTCAAATTGGATGAACCATACGCTGGAGCAATTGCGTCTTTGTCTTTCATAAAAGCCTTACCATCAAATTCAAAAAATCTAAAACAATAACTATGAAATCAGAAAAAAGAAAGTTGTTCCAAAAAATCGGGATTTCTCTGGCGCTCATTTTATTGATTGGCTTTGCACTGCCGGAAGAATACTGCCTGCCCGTTGCCGGAATGAACAGCCAGAGCTTCAGCCATCAGTCATTTTGGTATTATCCCTGGGGTAAATCAATTTGTCATAAAGGGGTGGACATATTTGCCCCGAAGGGCAATAACGTATATGCGTCAACTTCAGGGTTCATCATTAATGTCAGTGAACATCCCCGGGGTGGTAAACTGGTTCATCTCTTAGGCCCCAAATGGCATATTCATCATTACCTGCATCTCGACACCATAATGACTACAAAATTCAGTTTTGTAGAACGGGGTACTATTATTGGAAGAGTGGGCAACAGTGGCAACGCCATTAACAAACCCAGTCATTTACATTATGCCATTACCACACCTATCCCCTATCTCTGGAAGGCTGATAAAGGAATTCACGGCTACAAGAAAATATGGTTTATTGACCCCACACCCTACTTATTAACTCATCTTAAAAGCTAAAAAAATGCAGCAAAAATCATTTGTATCCCCCGATTCCATCGTCAGAAAAATCTGGAGCCAGGCAGATATGATCCTCTTCATCTTTGCAGGTTCTGCGGCCGAATTTGCTTTAAACAAAGAAGTGGACTGGCTTTACTTTACCGGCAAATTACCCAAAGACCCATTGGGAAGGATGTTCTCAACAGTAGCTTATGCAAGAGCTATTATCTGGATGAACGAAGAAAATGCGATAAATACTATATCAAAAATGAAACAAATTCATACCGATGTAGAAAATAGCCGTCAGCAAAAAATACCTGAGGGCGCTTACAGAGATGTATTGTATATGCTAATCGATGCAACAATAAAAGCCAGCGAAGTACTGGACAGAGCATTAACCCATCAGGAACAGGAAGAAGTATTTGAGGTATTCATCAGGATGGGTACCCATATGGGCATACTTGATCTGCCGGATAACTATAAAGATTGGAAAAAAGACAGAGCCATTCATTTACAGTCTCATCTGGCAAAATCGAATTTCACTCAGGATTTGTTTCAACAATTCAGGAAACATTTAGGATTTTGGCGTTATCAGCTTTTGCTCTTTATTCAACACCAGATGGCAGAATCCAAAGTGCAGCAATTATTACACAGCAAAAAAAAGTATTTGCCGTCGCTTGTTGTATCTGTTTATAAAACATTTCGCCACCTGATAATTGTCCGAAAAAACATCCATTTCCTGATGCCGTCTTCATTTCAAAAGAACATGAAAGATTTGGTAACAGTACCCTTGTAAATCCTATCTTAAAACAACGCAAACTATTATGAAAGCCTCTGTAACCCTGCTTAAACGCCAAATCAGAAGATTAATTTCATTATTTATTCTTTGCCTGATACTTAGCGGTATAACAGCATTTCCTATTGAAACAGAATTGAACATTGCCATGCAACACCTTGATAGCTTTCCACCCTTTTTGCAAAAATGGCTGAGCCTTGTCTATAAAGGAGTATCCGAAACCAACAAAAACTATCCTTTCATCAGTTATGGTTCTGACTGGCTGGCATTTGCCCATATTGTTATTGCTATTGCATTCATTGGCCCTTTAAAAGATCCCGTAAAAAACATATGGATTATCCAGTTCGGTATGATTGCCTGCGTGATGATTATTCCTCTTGCTTTAATAGCAGGACCAGTCAGAGGTATTCCCCTATTCTGGCAATTCATTGATTGCTCCTTTGGCGTAATCGGCTATATACCCTTGTACATCTGCCACAATAAAATACGGGAACTGGAACTGAAGCTGAAAAAATAAGCTAAAACAAAAATGGCTGCCTCATTTTGAAGCAGCCATTTTTTTATAAATTGAATGAGAAAATTAAGCGATGGTAATGCTGTTATCCAAATAAACGTCCTGAATCGTGTTCAACAATTCAACACCCACTTTCATATCTTTCTGGAATGCTTTACGACCACTAATCAAACCCATACCGCCAGCACGCTTATTCACTACGGCTGTCATAACTGCTTCAGCAAGGTCAGTGGCACCTTTTGATTCTCCACCAGAGTTAATCAAACCAACACGGCCCATATAGCAATTAGCTACCTGATAACGAGTCAAATCAATCGGGTGATCTGTAGTTAGTTTATCATAAACCAATTTGTGTGTTTTACCTACATTGATAGCATTGTAACCGCCATTGTTAGTTGGTAATTTTTGTTTGATGATGTCCGCCTGAATGGTTACACCCAAATGGTTGGCCTGACCGGTAAGGTCAGCTGCCGCATGGTAATCAACACCATCTTTTTTGAAATCGTTGCTGCGCAAATAGCACCACAAAACTGTTGCCATACCCAATTCGTGAGCATATTCAAAAGCTTTGGCCACTTCTACTATCTGACGGTTACTTTCTGGCGAACCGAAATAAATAGTAGCACCAATTGCAGTAGCACCCATATTCCAGGCATCTTTAATCTGACCGAACATTATTTGGTCATAAGAATTTGGATAAGAGATAAATTCGTTGTGGTTTACTTTTACGATAAAAGGAATTTTGTGGGCATATTTACGGGCCACATTACCCAAAACGCCGAAAGTAGAACAAACAGCGTTACAACCACCTTCCATGGCCAGTTTCACAATATTTTCAGGATCAAAGTAGATGGGATTTGGAGCAAATGAAGCACCTGCGCTGTGTTCAATACCCTGATCAACCGGAAGGATAGAAACATAACCTGTACCAGCCAAACGACCATGATTGTTCAATGCTTCAATGCTGCGCAATGTTTGAATATTGCGGTTGGAATGCATCCAAATATCATTAGTAAAAGTTGGTGAAGGCAAGTGCAACATTGATTTGTCAATAGTTGTACACTGATGATCCAAATAAAAAGCGGCTTGATCGCCCAATAATTCCTGAATTTTTTGTGATGCCATGTTTTAATGTATATTAATTTCTAAAATAATTTTGCAAAAGTAATAGAATTCGTCAATTTGACAATTAGTTAATTTGATAATTTAGCTTTAATTGGCTTTTCCTGAAAATTAATCCAAAAATTGGAATTGATAATTAACGGCTATAATTAGGAGCCTCTTTGGTAATCACTACGTTATGAGGATGACTTTCGGCCATAGAAGCTGAAGTGATGCGCACAAACTGAGAAATTTCCTGTAAGGTCTTAATGTCTTTTGCGCCGCAGTAGCCCATTCCTGCTCTCAAACCACCCACAAACTGCTGCATCACCTCACTCAGATTACCTTTGTAAGGTACGCGACCTACAATCCCTTCGGGTACTAATTTTTTAATATCTGCTTCCACATCCTGGAAATAACGGTCACTTGAACCTTCTTTCATCGCTTCTACAGAACCCATTCCGCGGTATGACTTAAACTTACGTCCTTCGTAAATGATGGTTTCTCCCGGACTTTCTTCCGTACCGGCAAAAATGGAACCAGCCATCACGCAATTGGCACCGGCAGCAATAGCCTTAACCATATCACCTGTATAACGGATACCTCCATCGGCAATTACCGGAATACCTGATTTTTTCAAAGCGTTTGAAGCTTCAATAATGGCGGTCAACTGAGGAGCACCTGCACCGGTTACAATACGTGTGGTACAGATAGAACCTGGTCCTACACCTACTTTTACAGCATCTGCACCTGCAGCTGCCAGAGCTTTGGCTCCTTCTGCTGTGGCCACATTACCGGCTATTACGTTCAGTCCTTTAAAAGTCTTTTTGACCAGTTTCACCATATCCAGCACACCTTTAGAGTGACCATGAGCCGAATCCAAAGTAATAACATCCACGCCTGCAGCAACCAAAGCCGAAATCCTGTCTAATGAATCGGCAGTGATACCAACCGCAGCACCTACCAAAAGGCGGCCCATGCTATCCTTGCAGGAATTGGGATGACTTTTTAAATTGATGATATCACGGAAAGTAATTAAGCCAATCAATTTGCCGGCTTTATCAACAATCGGTAATTTTTCTATTTTGTATTGCTCCAGGATTTTTTCTGCTTTGGCCATATTGGTACCCACAGCAGCAGTCACCAAACGCTCTGAAGTCATTATCTCACTTACCTTTTTCTTTGTGTTCTTTTCAAAACGCAAATCTCGGTTGGTGACAATACCTACTAATTTTTTTGATTTGTCGATGATGGGGATACCACCGATTTTATTTTCCTTCATCAGGCGAAGTGCATCACCGACAGTAGCATCAGGACTAAGGGTGATCGGGTCAGTAATCAAACCTGATTCTGAGCGTTTTACTTTGCGCACCTGATCGGCCTGCTTTTCAATACTCATATTTTTGTGCAGAATACCAATACCCCCTTCGCGGGCCAGAGCCATAGCCAGACCATATTCGGTAACAGTGTCCATTGCCGCCGACACCATAGGCAGATGCAGGGTAATGTCTTTGGTAAGTTGAGTGTTGATATTTACTTCGCGCGGAAGTACTTCAGAATAAGCCGGCATAAGAAGTACATCATCAAATGTGAGGCCTTCGCCGTAGAACTTAGATTTTGCAGCCATTTGCAAAAGTAAGCAAGCAGGAATAATTTTTCAAAAAAATGTTTTGTGAAAATTTCAATAATACTTGTATTAAATCAGAAGGTGATAAGCTAAAAGAAAATTAATTAAAATACACCTTCTGAAAAACATTGACCCAAAGATGTTTTTTCAAGGCATCATTAGTCGATATTTGGTCGAGCGAAAAAGTAGGCATCCATTGTGCACTGTCAAAATTGTTCACTTCGTGAGGAATCATCATCGCATTAACACCTAATTGTGCCGGCAATACACCCAATAATAAAACTTTAGTGGCTTTACTGTTTTCGCGCAATTGATGCCAGGAGATTAATTCATCCGTTTCTATCTGTACAATCTGATACTGCTCACTCGTCAATTTACAGGCACCCAACATCTTTAGTAATTGAATCTCCTCTGCACCGCCAGCAGCAAAAGGCGCACTGATGACCAAAGTATCTTTGGGCAGCAAAACAGTGGCTTTAGCTGAATTCCAATAGGCATCAAATGAAGCATCTACAATAGGGGTATTCAGTATATCAGGGATTTGACTGTGCATATTATAGATATTAAAAAAACAATGCATTAAAGCATTGCAAAAAAAAAACCGTTTCTTTGCGCAAAATTAGTTTTTCTCCACCACATATTTTGTAGCAAATCAACATTATGGCATTCGAAATTAAGGTTAATAAAATTGCAGAAAGCAGAATCAAAGAATTTGACCAAAACAACATTCAGTTCGGTCGTTTATACTCCGACCATATGTTGGTAGCACATTATGAAAATGGTGAGTGGGGAAATCCTGAAATTATGCCTTATGGTAATCTTAGCCTTAGTCCGGCAACCACCTTTATGCATTATGGTCAGGCTATTTTCGAAGGTGTAAAAGCTTATAAAGATGCTGATGGCAAGGGTCGTATTTTTCGCCCCGAAGACAACTGGAAGCGCATGAATAAATCGGCACATCGTATGGCTATGCCTGATGTTCCTAAAGAAATATTTGTAGAAGGAATGCGCAAACTGATTGAATTGGATCAGGCATGGATTCCTGATGAATTTGGCAATTCGCTGTATATCCGTCCTTTTATGTTTGCTACGGATGAATTTGTTGGTGTACGCCCGGCTACGAAATTTACTTTTATCATTATTACCAGTCCTGCTGCAGCTTATTACAGCAAACCAGTTTCTATCTATGTACAGGACGAGTTTGTCCGTGCATTCCCCGGAGGTATTGGTCAAACGAAAGCTGCAGGTAACTATGGCGCCTGTATGTATCCAGCCCAGCAAATTCAAAAAATGGGATACGATCAGATTCTTTGGACGGACGGTTTTGAACATAAATATGTACAGGAAATCGGCACCATGAATGTTTTCTTTGTGATTGGCGATAAAATCATCACGCCCGATTTGGTGGGAGGAACTATTCTTGCCGGTGTTACGAGAGACTCTGTTATCACTTTGCTTAAAGAAAAAGGAGTGACTGTGGAAGAACGTCCGATTTCAATAGACGAAATTGAATTGGCCTATAAAAGCGGCACTTTAAAAGAGGCATTTGGTACAGGTACAGCAGCTTCTGTAGCGCCTATTGGCAAACTCACCATCCATGGTGATGTGATGCAATTGCGCCCTGTTGAAGAATGGGAAACGATGAACTGGATCAAAACTACTCTGGATGATATTCGTTACGGCCGTGTTCAGGATAATCATGGCTGGATATTGAGTATCTAATTTATAAACTATATTTTTTTTCAAAACACCCTGTTCAAGCAGGGTGTTTTTTTATGTCCAACAATAAAAAACAAGATTATCTTGCGGATACAAAATCTGAATTTATGGCTTTAGCCAATACAATTGATGAAGTAATACTGCGTTTGGACAACATTATTGCCGACAGCATCAAATACAATAGCAGAGCAGGCTATTTTGCATGTCTTTATCGCAAGATGACAATTGCCGTCAAACAAGGAATTGCACAAGGCTATTTTGAAGATGCTGCAAGAATGGAGAAACTGGATGTGGCCTTTGCCAACCGCTATCTGGAGGCCTATGACTTATATGCCCAAAAGAAAATCATCACCCAATCCTGGCATTTTGCCTTTGAAGCACAGAATAACCCGATAACCGTTATTCAGCATTTACTTCTGGGGATGAATGCACACATCAATCTGGACCTGGGTATTGCAGCTGCCCAAATCTCCAAAGGCAGCGACATTCATCAATTACAAAGGGACTTTAATAAAATAAATGAGGTGATTGGAAGCCTGATTAATTCTGTACAAACAGACCTTGAAGACATTTGCTTTCCAATGAAATTTGTGCGCTTTATAGACAACAAAAGCAAAGATGCGGTAATTAATTTCAGTATGAAAATAGCCCGTGATACCGCCTGGGCAAACGCATTGGCTATATCGATGCACCCTGAAAATAGCTGGAATACTTACTTTGCAGGATTGGATAAAAACATTGCTTTAGTAGCAGGGAATATTACGCGTCCTAAATTCTCGGAAAGTCTGGTGCTGAAAATGGTTCAATACTTTGAACCTAAAAGTGTAGCCAAAATCATTTCCTGCCTGAAAGATTAAATAAAATTGTGTAATCAATCAGGAGATGCTACTTTCGCCGTGGGCTATATTGCCTGTTGATTCTCTTATTTGCTTAAATGTCCAAACTTGCAGCTCAGGATAAATTTCTTGATCTCGCTGATTACGGAAGGCCCGCCGCCAGACTAATTGCCCACCAATTAAAAAGCACAAAATTTACTCCCGTTCATGTCAGTTTACTTTTTGCCCTATCAGGCTTAATTGCTATTTTTTTTATTCTGAAAGGTTATTACATCCTGGCGGGGATTTTTATCATCCTCAAATCAATACTGGATGCTGCAGACGGAGAACTGGCCAGGATTAAAAACACTCCTTCCTATGTTGGCCGTTATCTGGATAGTGTATTGGATATCATCCTGAATTTTCTGTTCCTGATGAGCATCTGCTATATTTCATCATCAACTTTGCTACCTGCTCTATTGGCATTTATCAGTATTCAATTGCAAGGTACTTTGTACAATTACTACTATGTTATCCTGCGCAATAAAACCAGCGGCGGAGACACTACCAGCAAAATATTTGAACAAAAAGCACCTAAAGCATTTGCCGGCGAAAAACAAAACTCAGTCAATACCTGGTTTCACATATTTCATACCCTTTACATTGTATTTGACAAATCCATTTATTTTCTGGATAAAGGTGCCTGTAAAGTAAAAACTTTACCTAACTGGTTTATGACGATGGTTTCTGTTTATGGATTAGGCTTTCAATTATTAATTATAGCTTTAATGCTCCCCTTGAACCTCATTGAATACATCATTCCTTTTTTCATTGTTTACAACCTCTTTCTGATATTCATAATAGCCATCAGAAAAAATCTGAGCTCACAACAAACTATGCATCAAAAAAGCCATTAAGCCATTGCCAATAAAACAATCACCACTACAGAAAGTGCCAGTCCAATCCAACGTTTGGCATTGAACTTTTCTTTAAAAACTAGCAATGCAAGTACCGAGGATGCAAATAATACGCCCACGTTACTCAGAGGAATCAGGGCAGAGCTTTTAAGAAAATTACTGTTCAGCATCCGGACAAAAAAGTAAATAGAAAAATAGTTAGGAATGCCCAGTATTATACCACCAATCAGATTTCTAAAAGACAAATGCACTTTCTTTGTCAGAACAAGATAAGTCATAATCAAGGTGCCAATGCAGCCCGCTACAGCAAAAACATGAATGGAATAAATGGCCTGCGAGGCTTGTGTTGCGAGATGTTTCTGCTGCACAAATTTCATAGCAGTGTCCAATAAACCACTTCCTAAAAAAAGTAATGCCGTCCAGCCAAAATGAAAAGATTGCCCGGAGCTTTTCGTTTCAGTTTCGGAGGAAGATGCTGCCAGATACACCGCTGGGAAAGCAATCAGAATACCCAATATATGAACCAAACTCAGGCTTTCAGCATAAAGGAAAACCGAAAAAACAACGGGTATGACCAATGACAATTTATTGGCTACAGTTGCAGCTGTAATCCCTTCGGACTTGGTGCAATAACCAAACAAATTAAAAACCATAATAAAGCCAAAGCCCATTAGTAAGGCAAATGGAAACCAGGGCTGAGTAAAGCTTTGAGTGCCAATCGGAAATTGGCCTAAAAATAAAGAGCCAGTAATCACACATACCCAATAATTAAACACAATTGCCTGAAGCGTATCTATTCTGTATCGCGGAAACAGCTTAAAAATAACAGCCAAAAGTGCATTGAGCAATACAGTCAGTAATAAATAAATCATAGTTGGGCTTAAAAATTTGCGTCTTTAGGCATTGAAAACCTATTATTTTGCCTAAGGTAAACCTTAAGCTTATCCTGTCTCAGTTGTGTTTCAAAAATCTTTTTGCTACTAGTCAAAGATGGTGCCAGCAATCCTTCGGTTAATACATCAGGTGTTTCAAAAAATCTTGCCTCATCCCAAGTTCCTGCGTCAATAAAGCTCTGTAATAATTGAACGCCACCTTCTACAATCAGGGATAGAATATTTGCCTGATAAAGACGCTCTGATAATTGAGGAATGATATTCTTTGTAAAATCCAATTGAATAAAATGAAGATTGCTAATCGATTCCTCTTTGTGCTGATTGATGATCCAGGTAGGATAATCCTGTACCAACAAATGATGTGACAGGGGCAATGTCAAATCTTTATCCATAGCTATTCGTAATGGTTGATTACTTTGCCCATATTGGTCAATGAGTTGAGGATTATCGTTCTTTGCTGTAGTAAAACCCACAATTATAGCTGATTCCTCTCTGCGCCATTGATGACTTAAGCGCTTGCTGTATTCATCACTCATTTGCAATCGCGAATGGTCTTTTGGTGCAAAAAGTCCCTTTTCAGTTTGTGCCCATTTGAGGATAATATAAGGTCGCTTTTGCTGATGAAATGTAAAAAAACGTCGATTGAGCCATGCTCCCTTCTCTTCCAAAATACCAGTGACAACTTCTATTCCTTCCGACTCCAATATCTGAATCCCTTTTCCGGCCACCTGTTTAAAAGGATCTGTATTACAAATCACTACTCGCTTTACTTTTTCTTTTACAATACGATGGGCACAAGGTGGTGTTTTGCCAAAATGTGCGCAAGGCTCCAAACTGACATACATGGTTGATAAGGGGATAAACTGCTTGTCTTGTTCGGCAACGCTTTCAAAGCAATTCACTTCTGCGTGGGCCTGACCGTATTGCTGATGAAAACCTTCTCCGATAATCCTGCCCTGATACACCAATTCAGCCCCAACCATAGGGTTAGGCGCAACAGTCCCTTTACCTTTCTCTGCCAGTTGCAGACAACGCTCTATGTATATTTCTTCGTTCACTCAATATTTAATGTCAGCGAAAGTAAACAAATAGTTTGCGTTCTTTGCACATCCAAGCTGCAAAAATAAATGACGCTCAACGAAGCATTTTATAACCTGAAAAAGGAATTAGCGATACTCTACCCCGAGCAGGAAGCAACAGCCATTGCCCACGAGGTAATGGAAAGTATCACACAACTCAGCAAAATCGACCGATTGATGAGCAAAGATTTGTTGTTGAACAGCGCACAGCAAAACGAATGGGAATTTATTCTCGACGAATTATTGCATTCGAAACCATTGCAATATGTTTTGGGCAAATCTTACTTTATGGGCAAAGATTTTTTTGTTGATGAACATGTTTTGATTCCCCGACCCGAAACAGAGGAATTGGTGATTTGGGTTTTGAACGAATGGGCACAGAACAAAGAAGATAAGAGCATTTTGGATATTGGAACAGGCAGCGGCTGCATTCCTATCTCATTAAAAGCTGAATGGCCTGAAGCCCAAATTAATGCCTGCGATATCAGTTTGGGTGCATTGACCATTGCTCAAAAAAACGCACGTAATCTCGGACAGAGTATTAATTTTTTTGAACAAAATATTTTAGACAAAAGTCTTTGGCATCATCTTCCTCAGTACGATATTATTGTTTCGAATCCACCTTATATTCCCATCAATGAGAAAGCTACAATGGAGGCTAATGTTGCTGAGCATGAACCTCATCTGGCGCTTTTTGTAGAAGATACCGACCGCTTTTTGTTTTACAGAACAATTGCCCAGCTCGGCAAAACAAAACTAAAAGAAGGAGGAGCTATTTACTGCGAAATCCATCGTGATTTTCCGGAAGAAACAAAAGCAGTTTTTGAAGCGGAAGGCTATACCAACATCGAATTGCGCAAAGACATGCACGACAATTGGCGGATGATTAAAGTGATGAGATAATTTAAAAAACCAAGCAATTGCCTGATTTTTTGTCAAACTAATAATTTTGATTTAGGCTAAAGTCTTACGATTCTTTTATGAAATATCTGTCCATGACTTTGCTGCAATTCTAAGATGTAAACACCTGTTGTAACAGGAATATTAATTATCGTTTCGTAGTTGTTAAAATGTATTGGTTTTTCAAAAACAACTTTACCCATCATATCATACACTTTTGCATTCATAGAATTATTAAAGGCAACTAAGCCTCTCACATTAATAGTAATATTGCCCGAGCTAGGATTAGGTGAAATATTGATGTCATTACTCTGTTCGAAACTTTTAATACTTATAGGTTCGAAATCGCAATCACAACAAGTAGGTACAATCTTGAAATCGTGAAAGCCAATATCCGGATGGTCGATGCAACGCAATCCCATAAATTCAGTATAATCATCTACAATACCTTTAAAGCAAGGAGCGTGCTCAGGGTATGGCTCTCCAAGTCCACCAACAGACTGGATAACTTTTAAAAAACGAGGAGGTAATGTGTCCTTGGTTTTTAATTCTAACCTTGTCAATGGAAATCCATTAATGACAACAGTATCACGTTTTGCGACCTCTATATGTCTGGAACAGTATCCTCCTCCAACAGCATTAAATAATCCGTCAATATCCCAACTATCTCCTACGTTTTTTGTAAAATCAAACAGCACAGTAAAATCTTTTAATACTGGTCGGTACCAATATACAACACCTGCCTCCTGGTATGTAATAAATGAAAATCCGGAAGTAGTTGTAGTATCTAATACTGAAGCACCAATAGTGCCGTAAGTACATAATTTGTCTTTTACACGAATTGTATCCTTTATAGTAATGATTGAAGCCTTTAAGCCAATTGGAGATCCTCCGGCCGACAACTTAATAAGACTTTGAGTTAAAACAGTTCCTACAGGCATCCAACGTTGTGCACTAACCATCATAGTCAACAAAACCGAAAACAAAATTAATATACTGGTCTTTTTCATACACTTTTCAGGTTCTAAGTACAAAGCCAAGGTAAACTTATGAATTAAACATGAAATTTATTTATCCTTTTTAATTTAGCTTCGATTTCGTTAGAATAATAATAGCAAGGGAGATTCAAGACAATTGGTAGATGGTCAAGAGTAGATGAATTAATTGAATATTTTTGGATTAAACCTATTCAGCCAAAAATTTTTCACTCTGCTCCAACACAAACCTCCTTATCAAAGCATCAAACTCATTTTGTTGCCCCAATAAAAAACTTACTTCAATAGGCAATACAATTATAGGGACAGGAATTGCCTGCAATAATTCAGGGCGCAAATTCAGACGCGTGGCATCTTTTTCAGTGGTCACAATTACACAATCATTTCCCCAATTTTTAACCGTGTCTTTTATCTCTTCAAAATTCCTTTCTGTAAAAAAATGATGGTCGGGATATTCCAGCAAATGAACTTTTTTAGCTTCCTGCTCCAAATGAGCTACTAAAGGTTCCGGACGGGCTATACCTGCTATCAGCAACACATTTTTTCCTTTAAAATCAGCCGCTGTTTGGTCGAAGAAATTATAAGCTGCACCATATTGAATGGTACTGAAAAACACTTTTTGATGCGGCAAGGGATTAACTGACTTAATTACTTTATCAGCCTCATTTTTTGATAAGCTACCAGGGCATTTTGATACCACAATAACATCTGCTCTTTTGTATGCCGCCCTGCCCTCGCGCAAGCGGCCATAAGGCAAAATATAATCTGCGTAAAAAGGTTTCGAAAAATCTGTAATCAATATATTCAATCCCGGCTTTACAGAGCGGTGTTGGTAAGCATCATCCAGCAAAACCACTTCCACTTCAGGTCGACGCATCAACAAAGAAGGGATGCCCGTCATTCTGTCTTCGGCCACACTCACCACCAATTCCGGAAATTTCAGATGATACTGCATGGGCTCATCTCCAATCTTCACCGCATTGGTTGCCGCATCGGCCAATAAAAAGCCTCTGGTCTTGCGCTTATAGCCTCTGCTCATTGTTGCCACCTTGTACTCATATTGCAGCAATCGAATTAGATACTCGATATGTGGCGTCTTTCCTGTGCCGCCCACCGACAAATTGCCTACAGCAATAACAGGAATATCAAAAGACACAGATGACATAAAACCTGCATCGTACAAGCGATTGCGCAGCCATACGATGGAACCGTAAAGCAATGTAAATGGTAATAACAGATATCGTAATAGTTGTTGTATCATAGTGTTTGTTTACCCGATTGTGGTGTGTTCTGCTAACACCCACTCGAGGATTTTTTCTTCGGGCAAAAATGGTTTTAATTGATTCAAACCCATATAATTGATGGCATCGGCAATAATTCCTTCTTTATTGGAAGGCTCATTTCCTTTTTCTTGCTGCGCAAATGTACCGGCTTCTGTCAAACAAAATTCAGGTATTAAGCCTATCACTTCACTACCCACAAGTGCAACATTTTTTTCGGCCGCCAATGCTTTGCAACGTTCCCATACCTGCAAGGGTGAGGTAGTTTTATAATCCAATAAATTGAAGGAAACCTGCGCCTGATGATAATCTGCCATATACCAACCAATTGCACGTAATTTGGGCAAGGCATTGCCCGATTTAGAATTTGCCCTCATTTCGGATGCTATCCAATCAGCAATAGTTACATCATTTGTGTCTAAAGAAATATTGAAGGCCACCAAAATATCACGGGCACCAATTACTGTTGCTCCGGCCGCTTCATTCATCTCCTTCGGACCAAAATCAGGTTGCCATTCGCTTTGCTGCATCTTTTCTTTTAATCCTTCATATTGTCCCTTTCGGATTTGAGGCAAAGCCTTCCTGTAAGTTTTCGTCTGACTATGCTCATACATAAAAACAGGAATACTTAACTCGCTCCCTACCCTTTCTCCTAATTCCTTCGCATATCCATCAGCTTCTTCAATAGTCATTCCATAGAGCGGCACCAATGGACAAACATCAGTGGCACCAATACGCGGATGCACACCAATCTGACTGCGCATATCGATACATTCCGCAGCCACTTTAATAGCCTGAAATGCAGCTTCAATAACAGCTTCCGGATTGCCAGCAAAAGTAAAAACGGTACGGTTGGCAGCAGGGCTTGGGTCAACATGCAACAACCAAACACCAACGACAGAACGAATTGCCGATTCGATTTTATTTAATGTTTCAGTATTTACACCTTCACTAAAATTGGGAATGCACTCGAGGATTTTTTTCACAACTCACAAAGTTGAAAGTTTTTTTAAGATTTATGAAATTATAAAACCAAATTGAAGAAATAGATATTGAAAGCACAATGAGGAATCAGTAGACTTATCTAAAGGATTTCACAGATTTCATTCGCCAAATACGAATTTAAATTTTTCATAAGTGATATTAAGTAAAAGTCATCTTTATATCTTTATACTAAATGAAAATCAATGAAGGTCAATATTACCAAAAATAAAGACGCGATAAGACTATTAATTCTGGATGACGAAATAGAAGCATGCTATAATCTAAAAAATATACTCGATAAGTACTTTGAAAGACACCATCTTGAAATAGTAGGTATATGCCAAAACACTAAAGACGCCGAAAAACTGATTGAAAGTTTACAACCTGATGCATTATTTATTGATATTGAAATGCATACCGAAACCGCTTTTCAATTTCTTGAAAGAATTGCCCCTTTCAATTTTGAACTGATCTTTGTGACTGCTTACGATGAATTTGCAATTAAGGCATTTAAGCTTAATGCTGTAGACTATATCTTAAAACCGATTAGTATTGATGAATTGGAACAGGCCATCGAAAAACTGAAATTCAAAATTCACAGCACAAGACTCATCAAATCCAACAACTATTTCAATGAACTATCACAGGATTTTAATGCAAAAAAACTCCCAGACTGTATTAAACTCAGCACCTTGGGGCGATTGGATATTATTCCTTTCGAGAATATTTTCTTTATTGAGGGAAAAGGCGCTTATTCAATATTTCACTTTAAGGAGGAAGATGAATACAGAGAAGTATTAGTAAGTCACTCCATTTCAGAATATGAACAAATGTTGCCTAATCATATATTCTTCAGAACCCATAAATCGTATTTAGTTAATTGCAGGCATATCAAAAAAGTGTTTCGGGAACCCAACTACGAAATCCTCTTACTTAATAATACGAGACTTGCTGTAGGCAGAAGAAGAATGTCTATGCTTCAGGCTTTCCTTGATAAAAATTCTTAGTCCCCAAACCAGATATGCAAAAACTTCTGCTTATTGCAGCTTTATTATTTAGCCATACTTGCTTTGGAAAAGAGTTCCCGAGTAAGAACTTTACTCAAGCAGATGGTCTGCCCAGTAATACGATATATGATGTCTATGAGGATTCAGATGGATATATGTGGTTTGCCACTAATAACGGTGTATCAAAGTTTAATGGTTTGAAATTTACCAATTATACTACTGCCGACGGCCTGCCAGACAATGAGTGCTTTTTTTTCAGAAAAGACTTATTTGGCCGACTTTGGATTGGCACCTTTAACGGAGAATTGGTCTATTATAAAAACAATGCTTTTCATAACTCGAAAAACACAGCCTTTTTATCAATGCCATATAAAGGTGGAAATACAATGGATATTGTTGTGGGAAAAGACAGTAGCCTTATTATTCAGTTTAACAGTAAGGAATTTTTTATTTCGGTTTATAAAAACAAAATTAAATGTTACAATATAAAAGAAATCACTCACAATGCAAGTCCTGAGTATCTCGTTGATATTGTCAGAGAAAACAGCAATTCATTCGAGTTATTGTTTCAAACAAAAAAAATAAGAATTGATTCCTTTTCAAAAATTATATCTACAACAAAATACAACCCGGAAGTCACAAACTCTGGCGGACTAAAAAGACAAATTATTGACAATAGTCAAAAGTTTTACATAACCGGAAGCACGATTCTAAGTAAGGAGTTAAAAGCATTGCGCCAAACACCATTAAACGGCAAAATATATACAGATGCAATTAATAGAATCAGAACTATCCAGAGTCATTATTTTATTTGTACCAATAACAATATGTATATTGACGATGAGGTCTCATTTGAAAATTTTAATGTATTGACCATCTATGTAGATAGGGATTCAAACTTTTGGGTTGGCACCTCAGGCAATGGAGTCTTTAAGCTGCAAAAAGAATTTCTTAATACACTCAAGATTTCTGATGCATACAAATCCACAACAATTTTTGCTCAAAAAAAGGGTGATAACCTTGTCTTTGTTACCAGAGACAAAGGAGCACACATACTCAATAATAATAAAATCAGCTTTAACTACAATATACCTGATGACCAAAATCCAAAAGCAATTGAAGTCAATTCAGGACAATTAATCTATGACGATAATCTTTTGAATATCTCTATCAGAAACCCATACCTGATTAAAAATCTTTCTGTAAAACCTGTAGTACATCTGCTACCTCCTCATGCATTCGACAATACTAATAAAATATTCTATCTGAAAGGACATTTGTATACTCAGGGCAGAATACGAATACGCCATATCAGAAATAAAAATTTACTTACAAATCAGCAGTCTTCGTCTATCCTGTCAACAGTATTTCCTGACTCAATAAATGTAAAAGATAAAGTTTACGGCTCCTACAGTGATAAGGATAGCAATCTATGGTTTTCGACAATTGACAGTATCTACAAGATATCTGACACTCGACTTGTAAGACAAAAGCATTTAGGACAATTATCTTTCAAAGACTTTATCATTTTTGGAAACAAGATGATAGGCACCACCTTTGACAACAGACTTTTAGTGGTTAATAATTTTGCAGACAAGAATTTTTCAATTGATTCATCGTTTCAAAATAATTGCCTCTGGGATAAGTTCTACCTATTGAATGATACATCTATTATTATAACAACAAATGATTATTACAGGATATTGGTATTTTCAGAAAATAAGACCCGTTATAAAATAAGTATTGTAGAAAACGAATCAATCCCTTTGCTTGCAGAGTATTTGCATTCTGATAAAACTAACTGTTACTTCTTCAAAGAACATTCCATTTCTAAAATTCCGGTTGCCGAGATATTTCAAAAAGACCCTGCACCAAAGCTTAAATTTGAAGTACTAAGGACGAATAAAATAGTCTGCAGGCTTGATTCTTTTATCTCTCTTTCATTTGCAAATTCCCGTAATATAAACATTACATTCTCTGCAATCTCATTCTATACCAATAATATAAGACTGGAATATGCTATTGGCACGGATGAAAACAACAGTGAAAAATGGATTCCGGCCAATTCGCAAAGTATCAACCTGTTGAGAATGGAACCGGGCACTTATTTTATAAAAATCAAGGCCATAACATATGCAGGCTCAGAAAGTGCTGTAAAAAAAATAAAACTTATTATAGAAAAGCCATTCTGGCTGAAATGGTGGTTTTTCCTGATTATTCTATCCTTATTAGCACTATTAGTATTGCTGATTATTATATACTATACCCGAAAAAAAATTTCGCAAAAGCAAAAAGAAATAAAGTTCATCAAATCTGAATACAGAGCATTAAATGCATTAATGAATCCTCACTTTATTTTTAATAGTCTTAATAATGTACAGGGATTAATTAACAGGGATGATAAGAGATCAGCCAGCGAATATGTAAGAACTATATCAGATTTAATACGTCAAAACATGTACAATATCTCTCATGATTTCATTGGACTTGATGCAGAACTTGACCTTGTAAAAAACTATCTTAAACTGGAAAAACTAAGATTCAAAGACAGACTTACTTACAGCATCGAAATAGACGAAGATGTAGATATCGACTTAATACTCATTCCACCATTACTAATACAGCCTCTTGTAGAAAATGCATTGAAATATGGCATTCTGAAAGAACAAAACAAAGAAGGCTTTATTGCTGTAAAATTATATCAAAGTGAAGACCTGATTGTTATTGATGTAATCGATAATGGTCCCGGATTAGCCAAAGACGAAAGCAATTCTACACATCAATCCACCGCCATTAAGAATATAAATCAGCGACTGGAGTACCTATCAGCCTTGCATTCCAGAAAGATCACTTTAGAAATCACTGAAATTATAGCAAGCGATGGCACAATAAACGGAGTAAAATCATCAGTAATTATCTTTCCGAAAATCGAATAAATTACATACTAAAATACCACTTGTCAAATCCTTACTACCATTGGTAAATTGCTTTTGGAAGCAGATTCCATCCAATGATACGTTTGTATCTCACAATAAAACTAAACATATTATGAGAAAGACAAGTAATTTACTTTGGTTTGTTAACCGGAGTAAAAAATTAAAAAAACTAATGTTATCAACCCTTTTGCTGGTAAGCTTTGCAACAGCCTCACAGGCACAAGGTCCTGTTTCGGGAGGTCTAATTGCCCAATACTGTCTGGATGCTAACACTAATGATGCGCTTGGTGCAAAAAATGGCACTGCATTCGGAGCAATACCCACAGCAGACAGAATGGGAGCACCCAATATGGCCTACGAGTTTGATGGGATTGATGATTATATTGATCTTCCGGACGATGTATGGATGAGTGGGGATTTTACAGTTACCGGTTGGCTCAGAATTGACACATTCAAAAAATTCGGTCGTTTTTTTGAATTTGGAAATGGAGCAACAAATGACAATGTTATACATTCCCCTACACCATTTTCACCACCCTCTACATGGGGAACAACTGATGGATACGCCATTCGCAGACAAACCTGCGGAACCATTACTCATGAAGCTACAAATGGTGCAGCAGTACCTGTGGGTACATCAACCTGGATTTATATTACTGTAATTCAAAGAGGCACTGTTGGCGAAATATGGCATAACGGAGTTTTGACTACCGGGCCAAGCACGATTGCCAATGCACCATGTTCTGTATTGCGGACACAAAACTATTTTGGGAGAAGCCCTTGGTCTCATGACGAATACTTCAAAGGTGCCATGGATGATATCAGGGTTTATAACAGAGCATTAAGTGCCGCAGAAGTAGACACACTATTTAATCTATACAATTCATGTGATGCATCTTTAATCACTGCAGACTGCAGTGACACTTGCTACTGGAAAGTAACGGGCAATAATATTCTGGCTCCTGGTCGTAATATCCTAGGCACATTAAGCAATGACGAGGTACGGATTTTCACCAATAACACACAGGCAGGGGTATTTACCAATACCGGAGATTTTGGCTGGAATACCTTAGCCCCAACCGCTAAATTTCATGTCGATGTAACCGGCCGTAGTTTTACTGATGGTATTCGTTTTCAAGGCTTAAGTGCTTATCAGGACAACGATGTGGTAACTGTTGACCCAATGGGTAATCTTCATACCCGTCCATACTTATCACCTGTTTCAGGCAATTTCAATACTTGTACTACTCTTGGTATGATTCCAAAAACGTCTGTAACAACCGGAGATATGGACTGTAGTCAGATTTTTGATGATGGTACAAGTGTAGGTATCGGAACAACCGGACCTTTCATTTATTTGCCAGGTGGTGGCGCTGCTGTAGGTTCTGCTCCCCCTCCGTTTGGTTCAATTATAAAACTTGATGTAAATGGTATTGCAAGAGCTCAAACACTGCTTACATTATCAGATGCGAACTTCAAAACAAATGTAAAAACACTCGAAAGCGCCTTGGATAAAGTACTTAGCCTAAACCCTGTAGAGTATGAGTGGAAAGTACAACAATATCCTGCCAAAAATTTCGATAACTACAAACACTCCGGATTCCTTGCTCAGGAATTAGAAAAGGTTATTCCTACTTCTGTATTTAAAGACAAGAAAGGCGAATATGCAGTTGATTACATCTCTATTATCCCTGTACTTACAAAAGCAATTCAGGAGCAGCAAACTGAGATTGAAGAACTTAAAACAATAATTAAAAAATTGAACCTAAATAGCACAGGTCAATCTGAAATAAACAGCAATGACGGCTATCTGGCTCAAAATACACCAAACCCTTTTACATCTTCTACCTTAATCAAATATCAATTGCCTAAAGGTGCCAAAAAAAGCGCTATTGGTGTATATGATATGAACGGACAGGAAGTAAGATTAATACAGCTATCTGCAGAAAGTGATGGATTTATTACAATCCAGGGCGGCGAATTAAAACCCGGAATGTACCTCTATACTCTAATAGTGGATGGTAAATACTTTGACAGTAAAAAAATGGTACTTACCTCACAGTAATTTGCTCAATAATATTGTTTCAAAGAACTAAAGGACTAATAATAAAAAAGCCCCTGACAATTGCTGTCAGGGGCTTTTTTATTGCTACATTTAAGTTAGCCTCAATAATACTTACGCCAACCAAACCATAATAAATAAACGAAAGCCCGCGATTTCTCACGGGCTTCATTAATATTTAAAATCTAAACTATTTAACAGCCTGTTTTGCGATATAGCTCTTAATCCATTCAGTAGTCATTGATTTTGGACGCTCTAATGGGAAACCCAAAGCTCTGTCCCAACAAAGGCTGGCCAATACACCTAGAGCACGGCTTACACCAAACAATACAGTGTAGAAATCTTCTTCTATCAAGCCATAGTGTTTCAACAATGCACCTGAATGCGCATCAACGTTAGGCCATGGATTTTTGATTTTACCAGTAGATTCCAAAATGTCCGGAGCTACTTCATACACATTCCAAACTGTTTTCACCGTTGGGTCATCAGCACAATGCACTTTTGCAAATTCCATTTGTGCAGTAAAGCGTGGATCTGTTTTGCGCAATACAGCGTGGCCATAACCAGGTACTACTTTACCCGCCAACAGGGTTGCTTTGATATATTCAGCAATTTGTTCTTTACTTGGTTCTTCGGTACCCAATTCTTTTTG
Source organism: Bacteroidota bacterium (assembly GCA_040387755.1). Classification (GTDB taxonomy): domain Bacteria; phylum Bacteroidota; class Bacteroidia; order Chitinophagales; family Chitinophagaceae; genus Rurimicrobium. Next base: position 816,261 of record JAZKDB010000002.1, read on the forward strand.
TAATTCTTCTATCCAGCGAATCACTTCCTGATTGGCTAATCCGTGTAATGGACCTGCAAGACCAGTCATACCTGCTGTGAAAGAAAGATAAGGGTCACTCAATGCCGAACCCACAAGATGTGTAGCGTGAGCAGAAACGTTACCGCCTTCATGGTCGGCATGAATGGTCATATAAAGACGCATCAATTCTTTGAAGCCTTCATTATCGAAGCCTAACATGTGTGCAAAGTTTGCACTCCAATCCAACATTCCATCAGGTTGGATATGCTCACCATTTTTATATTTACGACGATAAATGTAGGCTGCTACACGTGGTAAACGTGCAATCAGGGTCATTGTATCTTCGTAAGTGTAATCCCAATATTCTTTTTTAGAAATTCCTTCGTTATAAGCTTTAGCAAATTTACTTTCGGTTTGCAAAGCAAGAACTGCTGCACAAAACTGAGTCATTGGGTGAGTAGAAACCGGGAAAGCTTCAATCACCTGAAAAACGTGATTAGGAACATGGCTACGACGCGCCCATACTGCTGAAATATGACCTGCATCTTCGTCTGAAGGAATCTGACCAACAAGCATCAAATAAAACAATCCTTCCGGACAAGGTTCTTTTCCACCATCCGCTTTTGGCAATTTTTCGCGCAATTCAGGAATTGAATAACCACGAAAACGAATACCCTCATTAGAGTCTAATAGTGAGGTTTCGGTTATTAAACCAGGAATACCACGCATTCCCTGATAAGCCTGAGCGATAGTAACTTCACCAAGAGATAATTCTCCGTGTTCGGCAATTAATTTTTTGATTTCAGCAGATTGAATGTCTGCGACTTCTTTGAAATGGTCTTTGATGTAACCCATGATAAATGAAAAAATTGTAATGATTTATGGAAAAAAGCCTCGGATTCACTTTCAACGGTCGCAAAGATAATGAAACACAACAAAGAAAACATCCATCATTTTAAAGTTATTGTTATAATTTTTATTGATAGACATTCCGAATAAAATTTGATAAAGTGACCAATAAAATCAAGGTTTTACACATAAAGAAAGGAGCATCAAAAAATTCGCATTAACTTGCCCCCTATGTCAGGCCTACCATTTTTTTATCACAACTGTGAATTTTTAAGCAATTCTACTCTTCAATTGAGCGAAGAGACAGCAAAGCACGTAGTGCAGGTTTTGCGAATGAAAGAAGGAGAACAAATTCAGCTGAGCAATGGTAATGGACAAAGTGCTGAAGCAACAATTATCAGCGCTGAAAAGAAAAGGTGCAGTGTACAAATAAATCAGATTCATCAATACACTAAAACTGAGTATGGCTTACATCTTTACGTAGCTTTTACAAAAAACACAAGCAGAAATGAATGGCTTTTGGAAAAAGCTACAGAATTAGGTGTTCGCAGTATTACTCCTATTATTTCTGCCCGGACAGAGCGTGAAAAATATCGTATTGACCGCTGGCAAAATATCCTTATCTCAGCTATGCTACAGTCACAACAGTACTTTTTACCTGACCTCAAACCCGCTACCAAACTAGAAAGCATAATAAAAGGGTGTGAAGATAAATCTCAAAAACTCATTGCACATTGCGAACCGAATTTTGAAAGAAAACCAATTTCATCTTTACTATCAGCAAAACAAAGTACAGCAATATTAATTGGCCCTGAAGGAGACTTCTCTCCTGATGAAATTAATCTTGCCATGCAACATAATTTCAAAGGAATTGTTTTGTGTGAGCAAAGACTTCGTACCGAAACAGCAGCGATGGCTGTTTGTGCCTATTTTAATTTATTGAACAATGACTAGACTACCTTATAGATTCTTTTTGCTGCTCTGCCTAATGTTTACCTCTTTAAATGTGGGAGCCCAAAACATAAAACTTGCACTACTACAATATAACGGAGGGGGGGATTGGTATGCCAATCCTACTTCATTAAAAAATCTTGCCCAATTCTGTAACCAACAACTCAATACCCGATTTGATATTAAAGAAGCTCAGGTAGAAGTGGGTAGCCCGGATTTATTTAATTACCCATTTGTTCATCTTACAGGACATGGACGATGGGTGTTGAGTGATGCCGAAGCAAAAAACTTACGCACCTATCTGGAATCCGGTGGATTTCTGCATATCGATGACAACTATGGTTTGGATGAATATGTAAGACCTGCCCTGAAAAAAGTTTTTCCGGAATTAAGTCTTGTAGAACTTCCTTTCTCTCATCCGATTTATCATCAGAAATTCAATTTTACAAATGGGTTACCCAAAGTGCATGAGCACGACAATAAACCACCAAAAGGTTTCGGGCTGATTTTAAATGGGCGGGTTGTGTGTTTTTACAGTGCCGAAACAGACCTTGGTGACGGTTGGGAAGATGCAGATGTACACAATGATAATCCCGAAAAAAGAACTGCTGCGCTGCAAATGGGAGCCAACCTGATTCAATACGCTTTTAAGTAGATTTTATTCCTCAGAGAAACACAAAGAACCACAAAGGTTCACAAAGAAAAAACCAAAACTCCTTGTAAGGTTTATTGAAACTTTTGTTTTACTCTGCGACAAAATAAAAAAATGAATTACAAAAAAATCACCTCAACAGACATCAACTATTTCATCCAAATATTGGGTGCTGAAAAAGTATTGACTGATGCTGAAAATATCTCCCGCTGCGCATCAGACCATACCGAAGATTTTCATTATAAGCCCGAACTGGTAATACAGGCCGAAACAACAAAAGACGTATCTGAAATTTTAAGCTACTGCAATGAGCAAAACATTCCTGTCACCCCACGTGGCGCAGGCACAGGGCTTAGTGGAGGTGCATTGGCAATATATGGTGGTGTGTCATTAGATACGCGAAGGATGAACAAAATCATTCATCTCGACACTGAAAATTTTCAGGTGATTGTAGAGCCCGGAATGATTACAGAAGAATTACAAAATGCAGTCAAAGAAAAAGGCCTTTACTATCCACCCGACCCTGCCAGTAAAGGTTCTTGTTTTATCGGTGGTAATATTGCTGAAAACTCTGGCGGGCCCAGAGCTGTAAAATACGGAGTTGTTAAAGACTACGTTCTCAACCTGGAAGTGGTATTGCCCAATGGAGAGATTATGTGGACAGGTGCTAATGTGCTAAAAAATGCAACAGGATATAATCTTACACAGTTAATAGTAGGTAGCGAAGGGACTCTTTGTATAGTCACCAAAATTGTATTGCGCTTAATACCGGCAGTAAAAAATAATCTTCTATTATTGATTCCATTCCGCAATGCAAGTGAAGCCTGCAAAGCAGTTAATGCTATTTGCATGGCTGGCATTACCCCCTCAGCGCTGGAATTTATGGAACGTGATGCACTGGAATGCGCCATCAATTATTACCAATCTTCGGCTGTTCAATTACCCGATGATATACAGGCGCATTTATTGGTTGAACTCGATGGCAATTATGACGAACAGCTCTTTAAAGAAGCAGAAACAATTTCAGAAATTGTAGCACAATATGACATCGATGAAATTCTGTTCGCCGAAACTCCTGAACAAAAACAAAATCTCTGGAAACTTCGTCGTATTGTAGGTGAAGCCGTGAAAGGGAACTCTATTTATAAAGAAGAAGATACTGTTGTACCCAGAGCATATTTACCACAACTACTGCAACACGTAAAAAGAATCGGCAGCAAATATGGTTTTCACTCAGTATGCTATGGCCATGCCGGAGATGGCAACCTGCATGTAAATATTGTAAAAGGGAGCATGAGCGATGATGATTGGAATAATAAATTACCCATCGGTATTCGTGAAATTTTTACCGAAGTGGTAAAACTTGGAGGCACTATCTCTGGTGAGCATGGGATAGGTCTGGTGCAGAAGAACTATATGAATATTGCCTTCTCGGAGCAGCAACTCAATTTAATGAAATCTATAAAACAACTTTTCGACCCTAAAGGGATTTTAAATCCTGGTAAGATATTTGCAGATTAAAAGAATAAGAATGGAGCAAAAAAACGGTATCAAATTCTGGGCAGAGGATGACAGACCCCGGGAAAAATTATTAAGTAAAGGCCCATCAGTGCTAAGTGATGCAGAACTACTGGGGATATTAATAGCAAGTGGTACAAGAGAAAAATCAGCAGTAGATCTGGCCCGCGAACTGATGTCATTAGCCAATAATAATTTGAATCAGTTTGGGAAATTAGGATTAACTGAATTGCAAAAAATAAAAGGCATCGGTGAAGCAAGAGCTATCACAATTGCCGCCGCGATGGAGTTGGGTCGCAGGCGACAAATAGGGGCCGCGTTAGACCGCGAAAAAATAAATTGTGCAGAAGATGCAGCAGAACTTTTGTTGCCATTGCTACAGGACCTTAACCATGAAATGTTTTGTGTACTTTATCTTAACAATGCTCAACTACTGATTAAGCATGAATTTTTAAGTAGTGGCGGACTTACTTCAACAGTAGTCGACATCAGAATAATCCTCAAAAATGCACTTTTGAGTAATGCAGCAAAACTTATCATAGCACACAACCATCCCTCGGGCAATAAATCACCAAGCGAAGCAGATAAAAAACTGACAAAAAAGCTAAAAGATGCAGCCCATCAAATGGATATCGAATTAGTTGACCATATTATTATTGCAGGAAAAGATTTCACCAGTTTTGCCAATGAAGGGCTGATTTAATTAATAATCTCAGCTTTTATTTTTAGACAAATAATCACTAATACATATTCAATAAAACACAACATCGTTCATAATTTACTAATTGCCCTTTTAAGCATTTACCTTAACTTGCAGCCAATAATTATTTAAAACAAACAGGCTAATCAGGCATGCTCAAAATTGGCATCTTCGGGGCGGGACACCTCGGCAAAATACATATTCAACAGTGGAAAGAGATTGAAGGAATTGAATTGATTGGTTTTTATGACCCAAGTGACGAAAATGCTGCTACCGCCGCAGAGCAATATCAAATCAAACGATTTGTCAATATGAACGAGTTATTGCTCAGTTGTGATGCAATAGATATCGTTACCAATACAACCCAACATTATACCATAGCCAAGTCTGCATTGCTTTTGGGTAAGCATATTTTTGTAGAAAAACCTTTTACCAATACCCTTGCCGAGGCACAGGAACTTATAAAACTGGTAAAAGAAGCTAACGTTAAATGCCAGATTGGTCACGTAGAGCGCTTCAATCCTGCACTTTTAGCATTAGGCGATATGCCTATACAACCCATGTTTATTGAGTCTCACAGGCTTTCCACCTTTAATCCGCGCGGGACTGATGTATCGGTAATATTGGATTTAATGATTCATGACATTGATATTATTCTTCATTTGGTAAAATCTCCGGTCAAAAGAATATCGGCCAGTGGTGTGGCCGTAATGAGTGAAACCCCGGATATAGCCAATGCCAGAATTGAATTTGACAATGGTTGTGTTGCGAATCTTACCAGCAGCAGAATTTCATTAAAGCGAATGCGCAAAATGAGGCTTTTTCAAAGGGATGCTTATATCAGTGTGGATTTTCTGGAGAAAAAAACTGAAATTATTAAGCTTAGTGCTGAAGGAGTACACCCCAAAGGGATGCTGGATGTACCTATCGAGATGGCCAACGGAGATAAAAAAATACTATCCATCAATACACCCGAAGTGCCTGCTGTAAATGCCATTCGGATGGAGCTGGCAGAGTTTACCCAGGCAATTATTCTGGACCAACCGGTAAAAGTTTCTGCATTTGATGGTTATCAGGCCATGGAGGTAGCTCATTTAATTTTGAAAAAAATGAGTTTACATAACAAGTTGCACAATGAATAGGCAAAAAAAACGTTTATAGAATCTGTATCACACCAAAAATTGTCAATGCTCAAATCTTTATATTTAGTTCTATTTATGGTATTTACCTTTTCGGCTTGCAATCTCAACAATCCAAAAGAGCAAATCCCTACTTATTTACATTTAGAACCCTTTATCTTTAACAATCCGGATTCCAATTTTACCGGTAGTACTACTTACGAAATCCCTTCGGCATGGGTATATGTAGACGATATTGCTGTGGGCACATTTGACCTGCCTTGTACTGCACCTGTAATAATGAGTAAAACGAGTAAGGTAAAAATTGTTCCGGCAGTGGTTAATCAAGGTATAAAGAGTTACGTTATCCAATATCCTTTTTATCAATCAGACACTACAACTATTGTCTACAATCCGGGTAAAATCCAGAACTACACCCCCAAAACAAGTTATTCAAAGGATTTGACCTCAAATACTTTTAAATTGAAAGTGAATTTTGAAGAAGGTTTGCTTTTTAAAAATTTGAGTGGAGACACAACAATACTCTTAGAAAAAGACCCTTCCAAAGCGAGATCTGGGAGTGGATGTGGAGCTATATACCTGAAGAGCCCACAAAAATGGACAGAAAGTATTACATCCAATTATTTTGAATCCACACAAAATGCCTGTTATCTGGAGTTTGATTATAAAGGAACACTTCCTTTTCAAATTGGTCTGCAAGGCGAAAATAGTGAAGGCGAAATTTATGGTGAATATATCGCAGGTTTTTACCCTAAAGACAATTGGGGCAAAATTTATATAGATATCTCCCCTTTTATGAAGGCCAACAAAACTTACTCGAAAATATACTTAAAAGTGCGTTCGACTTTAGAAGAATTTGACGGCAAATACACCGACGGATATGTACTGTTAGATAATATCAAAGTGATTTCAAGATAATTATTGATTCATGTTCGCACAATTATCTTCCCTTAAAAAAAGAGCCATACGTCTGTTCATGCTATCAGATTTTCTGACAGCTGCACTATCATGGATACTTTTTTGGGCCATAAGGCATAAAACCTTGCTTCAAACCAATTTTAGCAAGGCACTTACCTTCATGAAACCTATTGATTTTATCGAAGGGATAATCTTACTTCCTTTGGCCTGGCTACTACTCTATTATTTATCCGGAACCTATTTCGACTTATATCGCAAATCAAGAATAAACGAAATCTACCGAACCTTTATCTCTTGTATTATCGGCAGTTTGTTACTTGCCTTTGCGCTGGTCAGTAATGACACAGATGAGATATCTTATTTTTTCAGCATGAGCTTGCGCTATTTCCTCATTCATACTGCATTTACCCTGTTAGGCAGAATGCTGATATTATTTGGAGTCAAAAAAGATATCATCAGTGGAAAAGTAGGTTTTAATACCATGATTGTAGGAGGAAATGACCAAGCCATCCAAATCTATAAACAGATTACCGACAACGACAAAATTCTAGGAAATATTTTTAAGGGCTTTGTCTATTCTCAAAAAGAAACCGGGAATGGAATGAGTCATTATTTACCCCAACTAGGTAATCTCTCGCAGTTAGAAGAAATTATTGACCATCATAAAATTGAAGAAGTAATAGTAGCTGTTGATAGTTCTGAAAGAAGTCTTCTTGAAAACATCCTCACACGATTAAGCTACAAGGCTGTTGTGGTAAAAGTATTGCCCAATCTTTATGACATCATTTCGGGTTCCGTAAAGACCAATAATGTATACGACACCATTCTGGTGCATATAGAACCGACCCTAATGCCCGATTGGCAGGTAGTTTGTAAAAGGGCAATTGACATTACCGCTTCATCTTTGGCTATGTTGCTATTGACTCCTGTTTATTTATTTGCAGCTATTAAAGTAAAATTATCTTCTCCGGGGCCCATATTCTACAAACAGGAAAGAATCGGGCTATACGGAAAAACATTCAATATTGTAAAATTTCGCTCTATGTGTGTTGCCGCAGAATCAGAAGGACCGGCACTATCGCGTAAAAATGACCCACGTATAACCAATTGGGGGCGCGTAATGCGCAAATGGCGTATTGATGAGATACCTCAATTTTACAATATCCTGATTGGCGAAATGAGCCTTGTGGGCCCAAGACCTGAGCGCAAACATTATATCGACATCATCTGTACGACACATCCTCACTACCGTTACCTGCATAAGGTAAAACCGGGACTTACCTCTTGGGGTATGGTCAAATATGGCTATGCCCAAAACGTAGATGAGATGAAAAAAAGAATGGAATATGACCTTCTTTATATTGAAAACTGCTCTCTGGCACTTGACATTAAAATCATGCTCTACACACTTATTGTAATTGTAGAAGGCCGCGGCAAATAATTAATTTGCACTTAAACATTTGGGTTTAAGGTATTATCTTGCGTCAAATCATCTATTCTTATGAAGTATATTTCTTTCCTTTTTGTCCTGCTATTTGGGGCAATGAGCTCTTCAGCACAATCCTTACCTCTAAAACCCGAGTTACCTTTCAAAATTTATGACACCAAAACAGGTGAGCAGCTGACAATGACAGAGTTAGCAGACAGAGTAGTAAGAACTGATGTCGTATTTTGGGGAGAAGAACATAATGATACTATTGGGCATATCCTTGAACTAAAAATGCTCAAATTGCTGAACGAGCGTTATACCAATAAGTTGGTTCTTTCTTTAGAAATGTTTGAAACAGATTGCCAGGTTTTATTAGACGAATATCTGGGAGGTTTTATTGCAGAAGAAAAATTTGTAAAGGATGCCAGAGCATGGAATAATTACGAAGACTATAGACCAATGGTAGAATATGCCAAAGAACAAAAAATGCCCGTTGTCGCTGCCAATAGTCCTCGCCGATACAATTCAATGATGAGTAAAAGAGGTCCGAAAACACTAGATAGTTTGAGCTCAAATTCAAAAGAGTACATTGCCAAATTACCGGTTTACGCTCCAAAATCCGGAGCTTATTATCAAAAATTTGTTGGTATAATGGGTGGCGAAAGCAATATTCATAGTCCTAATATGTTTGCTTCGCAATGCTTGTGGGACGCCACTATGGCCAAAAGTATTGACCGTGCTGTTGCCAATAACAAGAAAGATGGCGTGGTAATGCATGTTTGCGGACGATTTCATTCTGACGAATATCTGGGAACAGTAGCACAATTACAACGTAAGGACAAAGACCTTAAAATATTGACCATTAGTTGTTTCCCAGCAGATGATTTTAAGAAACCTGATTATGAATCTTATGAGAAACTGGCAGATTATGTAATATTGGTTAAAAAGACGAGTACTGAATAATCTACCTCAAATAAAATTATCTCATTCTATTAAAGAGATTTGGCTATTGAGTAAAACTATTATTGTACAACCCTGATATTAATTCAAGAAAGAGCTTGCCCCAAGCAGTGTATCTTTAATTTTGAGTTATTATCCACTTATTCTCCAATTCATTCAGAGCATATTGGTTATTGGTGAGTTCTGCAACTCTCGCTATTACGCGCTCCACCAATGCATCCGGGCAGGACGCTCCGGATGTAATCATCACTTTGAGATTCTGCTTTTGTGGAATAAAGTTAGTAGTCATTTCTTCGGTGTGTTGACGCCAATCGAAATGAGATATGAGTTTATCGTTGATGAGACAATACTCATCCTTTATATAAAAGGTGGGCAATTTTTCTTCACAAAGCTCTACCAGATGTGAGGTATTGGAGCTGTTATACCCTCCAATGACCAATGCAAAATCGGCCTCTTCCTGCAGCATTCCCTGCACAGCACTCTGGTTATCGTTGGTAGCATAACAGAGAGTATCGCGAGTTTCTGCAAAACGCTCAGTTTCATTACCCAATTCGGTGGCATAATGTACAAGAATAGTTTGCTTGAGATAATCAGCAATGGCTTGGGTTTCGCTAGCCAACATGGTTGTTTGATTCACAACACCAATCCGTTTCAAATCTTTGAGCACATCAAAACCGTCTGAATGCTGTCCTTTGAATTGCGTATAAAACTCTTCGGCACTTTTCTCTCCGGTGATATATCTGGCCAATTCTACAGCCTCCTTCATATCCTTTACAACAACTGTTGGGGTATGCACATTGCTGTGTGAAAAAGTAGCTCTTGTTTCTTCGTGTTTTGGCTTGCCATGTACCACAATTGTGTAGCCATCTTTGCCGATTTTCTCAGCACGATTCCATACTTTTTCTACAAAAGGGCAAGTTGTCTCGTAGGTGGTTGGCTCTATACCTTTATTGCGCAATAGAGCTTCCATCTCTACAGTCGTACCAAACGCAGGAATAATCACAATATCATCTGAGTTCAGGTCATTCCAACTAATAAGCATATTACCAGAAGTATCCATAATGAATCGAACGCCTCGAGCAACCAAATCTGCATTGACATTTGGATTATGGATCATTTCACTCAGCAAAAAAATACGCTTGCCCGGATTTTCATCAATTGCCCTGAAAGCAATTTCAATAGCGTTCTCCACACCATAACAAAATCCAAAATGGCGAGCCAAAATAACCTCGAGAGAGCCTATCTGCAAATGAGTAGGGGCAAAATCCTTCTTAAGTTTATCATCTGTCTTTCTTTGCTGTTTGATGGCATTAATAAGAGGGCTACGATAATGAACAGGGACATTGAATGACTTCATAGTAATTTTTTTGGAGTATTAGAGCGAATGCAAAAGTACATTACAAGCTCGACCACCAAATACTTTTATCTGCAAATTTTCCCCAATTTTTCATACTCCCTTTTATCGTCTTTTCCATTTCTACCATTGTGGTTTTCTTGCCTTTTTCTGGCACGACCAATTCTGCAGGAGTTACTGTCTGAAGTACCACACTTTGTGCAATCCAGGTGGTATAAAGCCTGGGGATTGCCAGTTCCATTATCATACCGGGTAATCCTGAAAACATTTCAGGCCCTCCGCTTACAGGAATTTTATCGGTATAAAAAGCTACCACCACAACGCTGTCATTGATGCGTGTAGTGGCTTTACGACAACTAAAGCCAGCAATAGTGCGCACCTCCTCCAATATCTTCCAGGTACATTTACGCATTGAATCGTCTATCAAAAAATTCTGCTCATATACTTTTTTTGAAGCTATTGTCTTTTGCGAAGTATAGTCGTTCCAAACTTGCGTTTCTGTACCGGGAAGCCCACCCATCATCGCCATAGTTGGTAGTTCCTCCTGCTTTACAGGCGAATACTTGCTTTGCTTTGAATTAAAGTATAAAGTAAATACCCGTGTATCAAATTTGGGCAATTTGGCCATAAAGGCTTCCATATAGCTATTATTTTCTCCACCCATATCGTCAAATTGTCGATGGATATTCATTTTACGCTGGTATTCAATTTTACCCGAAAGAACGACTTGTGCATTTGAAGCAACAGGTGCACAAATTGTAAGAAGAAATATCAACAGTTTATTTTTCATTTTTAATGTCTTTAAATTCTTTAATAAAAGGGGAGTTCTATTTAGTGATTTCCATTATTTGAGTTTCATCAGCTTTGGCATCCGCTTTTGGCGAATAAGTAAAATTCCAGATGAAGGATAACAATCCATAACGGCGAATGGTATTATAACTTTGCTGAGTTACAGCGTTACCAAAACCTGTCTGACTAAAACCAAGATTTTGATTGAAAATGTCAAATACTGACAAGCGAACTTCTATTTCCTCTTTCTTTGTAAATTTTCTGGTGACAGAAGCGTTCACCAAAAGCACATCATTATTCCTGTCAAAAGTTGCAGTGCGCTGCCTTATACTCCAGCTCACATCGGTGCTGATTTGGAATTTTTTCGGTAAATAGTATAGTGCTGTAAGGCTTGGACTGAAACTCCAAAATGATGTATTTACTTTATTAATGCTACTGTTATTCATATTGTAAGCGACACTTGGGTCAACACTTACTTCGATTTTCTTTTCTTTGTCATATCCAACTCTAAGGCCCAGACTATAACTATTGTTATTATTTACATTCTTAATGCCATTCACGAAGTTGTTATTTCTGCCTTGGCTTACTGAGGCATTAAAGCCATAATTAATATTATACTTTGGAATTCTGTACCCAGCTCCAAAATAGATATTAGAGTTGTAATTACCATCTACATTGACATACTGATAAGTGCGGATTCCGGAAGGCTGAATAGTTTCGGCACGGCTGATGTCATTATCAACAATACTAGTACCACCCCCGGCGTAATAATAAGTTCCTTGCAATACTTTGTAACTATTATAGCGGAAAGAAAATGAATTATAAAATTTCTGGGTTAGATTAGGATTACCAACAGATATGTTCAGAGGATCTGTATTTTGACGTATCGGCTGCAATTGGTCAATAGTGGGTTGCTGCGTATTACCACGATAGCTTATATTAAGGCTGCTTTGTTTGGTAAACTTGTAAGTAAATGCCGCTGATGGGAAAAAGTTATTGAAATTTCTGTCTCTACTAGTTTTTAGTAGATTATCAGTTTGCTTAAACATCGTACTGGCCATGGCTGCTCCAAAAGAAAAATTCAATTTATCGTACACCCAACGAAGACTGGCTCCTCCACGATGTGTATTAACATCAAAATCATAATCAGTACTGAACAATGAATCTAATGACGAGTAGTTATTCACAGCATCTTTATTAAAGGATAACTGACGTGAGAAGTTATTCTGGTTATTGAATTTATAATTCAATTCTAAAAATCCTTTCTTAGAAATTGGTTCTGTATAAGTAAGATTGGCCGTTGCAGAGGATGTTTGAGATTCAGTTCTTTTCTTCTGATCGATGCTTGTTGTGCTGTCTTTTACACCTTCAGTATAAAAAGAATTACTGGCAAAAAGGAATCCATCATTTTCACTATTATTTTGATTCAAATCAAACTGTACCAATAAATTTCTACCCTTTTTCTTAAACTTCTTTTTCCAAATAGCTGAGGCATTCACCATGTCACTTTCCCCATCATTTGATGTTTGGCGCAAGCTATTATTAATGATGGTACCTGACGCACCACGGGAATTGGTGTTTACATCACTATTGTTTCTTTTGTATGATTTAGATGCATTTGCTGTAAACTTCAAAGTAGATAATGAATCTATTTTGAATTCATAAAGACCCGTAAGACCGTGCCTGTCAGATGTAGAAAAAGTATTACTTTTTTGGTCATTGTAGTAAACAGAATCCGGCAAACTATATTGAGTCAACACATTGTTAACTGTTTCAATATTCTGTCTGTTAAAACGGTAGTTGGCCGAGATATGGTGTTTATCAGCATTCCACTTATTAGAATAGTGTGCTCCGGCTGTCCAGGCTTTGGGCAAACCCTGACCCTGATATTGTCCTCCCCAATTACCATCTTCATCTGAAGTGGTAAAGGTGTACCCGTTTTCTTCGTCAAAAAATTGGTTACTGTTACCCCCACCAAATTTATCTGCATCCTGATAAGACAAACCTACCTTACCTGTATTGGCCGCAATGCCATAAACAGAAAATTTTTGCTTTCCGCGGAAATAGTTAAACATACCCTGATTTTCAAAAAAATCATTGTTACCACCGCCCAGTGCCAGCTTACCAAAATAACCCTTCTTGTATTTATCCTTCAACTGAAGGTTAATCGTCTTAATCCTTTCTCCATCGTCAATACCTGTAAATTCAGCATTCTCACTTTTCTTGTCAAAAACCTGAACCTTATCAATTGTTTTTGCCTGAAGGTTTTTATTGACAACCGCAGGGTCATCACTAAAAAATTCTTCTCCGTCCACTAAAATTTTCTGAACCTTTTCGCCCTGAGCAGTTACCTGACCATTTTTATCTACCTGCAAGCCCGGCAATTTTTTCAGCAATGACTCAACATTAGCATTGGCATCCACCTTAAAACTATCGGCTATATACTCTGTTGTATCGCCTTTGATAATGATGGAACCCCTTTTTTGTCTGATGACAAATTCGCTCAACAGCTTTTCGCGGGTATACAAAATTAAATTTCCAAGCTTCAAATCTGTTCCGGCAGCCGCTGTAACAACATCTGTATAGTCTGCAAAACCTGGACAAGTAATAAGGAGCAGATACTTTTTGTCTTCTGCTACTTTAACAACAAAATTTCCGTCCTTGTCGCTGCGGGCAAAGCCTAACAAAACTGAATCAGCTGCGCGAAGCACAGTTACTGTAGCGTATTCAAGAGATTCGTTATTGAAAGTGTCAATAACTTTTCCGCTGATACTTTTTTGGGCAAATGTACCGGCTGATACAAAAAGGCATAAAAATGCGAGTAAAATTAATTTTTTCATAGAGTGAATCAATTAGGCTGCAATGTTATAAATTCGATAAGAACAAATTGCTCACTATCGGGTGAAAAGAGGGGGATTTTCGGTGAAATGATCCTATACCAATGTTAAGTTCTAAAACTCTGCTATCAATTTCAGATTAAAAAGTCTTGCAGTCAAACGATTTGGTACTGCATAAATCTTATTACTGGTTTGGTCCTGTACCCAATTGTAAGAAAGTGTATTCTGGATATTCAACAAATTAAATACTTCAAAACTTGTCCAGATTGACTTCATATTTCTAAAAAAGCTATGAGCAGGTCTATTGGGCTTTTGTCCATCCAGCAATAAGGCAGAAAAACCAATATCTACCCTACGATAAGCAGGCATACGCAAATTATCTCCTACCCTGTTCCCGTCCGGAGGGCCAAAAGGCAAGCCAGTTCCATACATTAGATTGATATGTACCCTGAAATTTTTATTCTGTGGCAGATAATCCTGAAAATACATGGCAATCATAACACGTTGATCAGTAGGACGCGGAATAAAACCGGAATATACTGCGGCACTGTCTGAACCAGCTACATTTTTATATCTCTGTAATACCTGTTCTTCAGTCTTCATCATGCCAATACTAATCCAGGATGTTGCGTCTTTTACCAAGTCTGCATACAAGCGTACTTCGCCACCATAAGCATATCCTTTACCATCATTACGGCCATAATAGCGAATCTTGATACCATCATACTCATACGGCACCAAATCCCAAAGATCTTTATAATAAAACTCGGAGGTGATTTTGAACGGGCTATTGACCACTTTAAAATTATACTCTGCCCCACCCAAAACATGAAATGATTTTTGCGCTCTTACATCAAGATTGGTATAACCACTCAGATCACGCAACTCACGATAAAAGGCCGGCTGTGCATAATAGCCGCTCGCAAAACGGAATGTCAGGTCTCTTTGCCATTTGGGTTTATATCCTAATTGCAATCGCGGACTGATAATCGTCTCTCCGTTTAACGAATTATAAAAATATCTGGCGCCAATGGAACCTGTAAATTTTGCAGTGTCCTGAAATCTGAAATTATCTTGTATAAAACCTGAAATACGATAGGACGAAAACTGATTGGATGCAACAAACAGCTTTTGCATCGTTAGAGAGTCTGTACTGAATGGTTGTGTAAAACCAGCAGAATCTCTGCGCTGATACTGGTGTAATTTATCTTCTATCTGCAAGCTGGTGACATCTGCACCCCACTGAATAAAATGTTTGGGAGCAGAATATGAACCGCGATGCGATAGAGTATAAACATTTACTTTCAGATAGTTTCGGGCATAATCCTGAATAATGCCTGTACCCAGATTATACTTGGTTTGACCAAAAGATTCCTTACCCAAATCGGTTTCTAGCTCGCCTAACACATATTCTCCTGTAATGTCATAGGTCTCCTTTTCATTAGTTTGAAAAGCAGAGGTCAACAACTTCAATTTCAATTTTTCATTTGGGCGATAAGTAATAGAATAACCTCCGAATTTAGAATCAAACTGGTCTATTTCACCACCCTCATAAAACATACGTAATTGATAAGCTTTGTTAAGTACCCCGAAGCTGCTGGTCATTTCTTCAGGAATAAATGAGAATCGGTTACGGGCATAGTTACCGATAATCTCCATCTCCCATTTGTTACTCAATTTATAATTCAACAATCCCTGAAAATCAGTAAAGGAAGGATTATACACGCCTTTTGTGGGTTGGGATTGTAATAAATATTGATTGCTTTTTTGACGAACACCTAAAAGGTAGGTCAGCTTTTCATTTTTCGATGCTCCCTCCAAATGCATACTTGCACCTAATAAACTGGCCATAACAGAGCCACCAAAAGTCTTTGGCTTTTTATAAGTTACATCCAATACACTGGACATTTTGTCGCCGTATTTTGACTGAAAGCCACCGATAGAGAAATTAACTCCTTGGGCCAAATCAGCATTCACAAAACTCAATCCTTCCTGCTGGCCGCTGCGCACAAGAAATGGTCGGTAAATTTCAAAATCATTGACATAAACGAGATTTTCGTCATAGTTACCTCCACGCACACTGTACTGCGAGGTAAGTTCATTGGTGCTACCTACCAATGTTTTCAGTATACCTTCAACACCACCTATCGGACCCGCAATTTGCTTGGCTTTTGCAGGGTCTATATATACCACCCCTGCCTCCGATTTAGCCCTATCATCCTTTTTTTCAAAGGCCCTCAATTCGATATCCTTTGATTTCATTTGAATATCCAATTGTTTTACTTCACCAGCTTTGAGGTTTACTTTTTTCTTCACTTGCTCATAACCCAAAATATTAAACACGATGGTTTGTGTACCTGCATCTACCATAATGCTATAGCTTCCGTCACTTTCTGTTGTACCACCTAATGTGGTACCCAAAATACCAAAACGCACTTCAGAAAATGGTTTCCCCGACTCGTCCTTTACTATTCCTCTGATTGTCGCCTTCTCCGCCTGTGCAAAAAGCAGCTGCGGAAGAGCCAGTAATAAAAATAAAAATGAAAACAGACGGTGATAAAGCATATATAAAAAAGCTAAACGCTAAAAAGTGAATTTTATTTTGATATAAGCTTTAGTTCTGAGATTGTATTTGATGGATTAGCAGAAGAAAAAACTGTATTTCCGGCAACGAGGACATCAGCACCAGCTGCCACAATAGTTGTTGCATTGTCCAAAGTCACCCCGCCATCTATCTCTATTAATGTTGAAGCCCCCTTTTCAATAATCATTTTCTTCAGCTCTTTTATTTTATTCAGTGTATTGTTTATAAATGATTGCCCGCCAAAACCAGGATTCACACTCATCATACACACCAAATCTATATCATTAATAACATCTACTAACAATGAAACAGGAGTATGAGGGTTAATGGCAACACCGGCCTTCATTCCCAAAGCTTTAATTGCCTGCAGGCTGCGATGTAAATGGGTGGAGGCCTCAATATGCACTGAAAGGATATCGGCTCCGGCATCTTTAAAATCCTGAAAATATTTTTCGGGCTCAACTATCATCAGATGCACATCCAATGGCTTTTTTGACTGCTTTTTAATGGCTTTGATTACTGGCAAACCAAAACTGATATTGGGAACGAATCGTCCATCCATTACATCAACATGGAACCAATCGGCCTCACTATTGTTAATCATATCCACATCTCTGCCAAGGTTGAGAAAATCTGCAGATAATACTGAAGGTGCAATCATCTTATTTGGTTTTTATATGAGGCTAATGCCTGATTTATGTTGAAATTTATTTTTTGCTTAATCTGGCAACGCCGTCTCTTGCCTCTTTATATTCCGGATCAAATTCTAATGCCTGACGATAATCTGAAAGCGCTTCGGCAGGGCGTTTCATTAGTTCTTTACATACCCCCCGGTTATAATAGGCTTCCGAATTGTTTGGTTCAATTTTCGTTACAAAATCAAATTGCTTTGCAGCTTTTTCCAGCGAATCCTCTTGCATCAATATCCAACCCATATTAAAGAATGCATCACCATACTGAGGGTCCTGAGCGATACACTTTTTGTACATTTCTTTTGCCTTGTTCAGTTGCCCATTCTCCTGATAAAACATTGCTTTACCATGTAGTGCAACCATTTGCGTAGGATCTGCAGTATAAGCATTATCAAAGTATCGAAGTGCAATTGAATCCTTCTTTGCTGCATAAATCAAAGCTAATTGCAAAATAGCCGGCTGATATCCAGGGTCTACCTGCACCGCGGTCTGAAAACTGGAGATTGACTTGGCTGTATCGTTGATATTTTTATACACCATTCCTTTCAAAAAGTAAGCTTCAGCGTTATAAGGGTCACGCCGCAATACCGTATTTATTTCTGCAAATGCCTTTTGATTGTCATTGACAAACATCAGCATTTTGGCAAACTTCAGATGAGCAATAGGGTCTTTGGGGTCTATTTGAATCGCTTTTCTAAACCATTTTACAGAGCCTTCAACATCCTTATGTTCAAACAGTAATTCGCCTATCGAGGAAAAGTAAATAGCCTTTGAGCTATCAAGCTCTGCTGCTTTTTTAAAATCATTAAGTGCAATTGAATCTTCACTTAATGCACGAAAAGCCTTGGCACGCTTAAAAAACAAAGCAGCATCAGTGGGATTTTTTTCAATTTCAATAGATATAGGTGCAATAGATGGGTGAGCAAAAACCCCGTCAGAAATGCTATTTACCGCCTGGCTTTTCTGCGAAGATTCTCCACAAGAGCTGATTAAAATTGCCCATAAAAGAGCGAGGAGTATATTGGCTTTTTTCATTTAGATAAAAATAGGATTGCTAAAATTATAATACAATAGGATTTTAGCTGCGCAAATATAGTCCAAAGCCTGTCAATTATCAATTTAGATGAACCGCAATCAATAATTTAGATAAATCAAATTACAATTTAAACTCATTAGAAGCAAGAAAGTCCGAATGCTTAATATTGTGGTCAATTTATAAGTCACACTAATATGCTTCAAACAGACTTTTTAGTTATTGGTTCAGGAATTGCAGGTTTAACATTTGCGATTAAAACCGCACGCCGCTTTCCGGATAAAAAAATCATGATACTGACCAAAACCAATACTGATGAAACCAATACCAAATATGCACAAGGAGGCATAGCGGTAATGAGTGGTAATGACGAAGATACTTTTGAAAAACATATTGAAGACACTTTGATAGCAGGTGATGGATTATGCAATAAAAAAGTGGTGGAGCTAGTGATTAAAGAAGGGCCTGAAAGGGTTAATGAATTAATAGAATGGGGAGCCAATTTCGATAAAAACAGCGCCGGAGAGTATTTACAGGGCAAAGAAGGCGGGCATTCCGAACATCGGATATTACATTACAAAGACATTACGGGTTTTGAGATAGAGCGTGCATTGCTTCAGGAATTAACCTTATATCCCAATATTGAAGTCCACAACCACTGGTTTGTCATAGATATTATTACCCAGCATCATTTGGGCTATCTCATAACCAAATCTACTGCCGATATTGAATGCTATGGGGTTTATGCACTTAACCTTACTACCGGAAAAACCACAAAAATTCTGGCACGCATCACAGTAATGGCTTCCGGCGGTGTTGGGCAGGTATACCGAAGTACCACCAATCCTCATATTGCTACCGGTGATGGCATTGCCATGGTATACCGTGCCAAAGGACGTATCGAGAATATGGAGTTTATCCAGTTTCATCCTACCGCAATGTACCAACCCAATACTCATCAGGCTTTCCTGATTACAGAAGCAGTGCGTGGAGACGGTGGCGTTTTGCGCAATCAGGCAGGTGAGGCTTTTATGGAAAAATATGATGCCCGAAAAGATCTCGCACCGCGCGATATTGTAGCCAGGGCCATAGACAATGAAATGAAAATATCGGGTACAGAGTTTGTGTATCTGGATTGTAGGGCTATGAATCACGAAAAATTTGTTCAACATTTTCCCAATATTTATGAATACTGCAAACGCGCAGGAATTGATGTTTTTAATGCCATGATTCCGGTAGCGCCTGCCTCACATTATTGCTGTGGAGGCATCAAAACAAATGAGCAGGGGCTTTCTTCCATCAACTATTTGTATGCCTGCGGAGAATGTGCAAGCACTGGTTTGCATGGCGCCAACAGACTGGCATCCAACTCTCTGCTGGAGGCATTGGTTTTTGCTCATCGTTGTGCTGAAGATGCCGCAAAAGTTTTTGATGATACCCAATTCAAAATTGAAGTACCCGACTGGGATGCCAGCGGAACCAATGCTCCTAAAGAAATGATTCTCATTACTCAAAGTTTGAAAGAACTGCAGAGCACCATGAGTGATTATGTGGGTATTGTGCGCAATGACATCCGCTTGGAACGTGCCATGAAACGCCTGGATTTACTCTTTGAAGAATGCGAGCAGCTTTATCGCGAAACGACACTGTCACCGCAGCTTTGCGAATTACGTAACCTCATAACCATTGGCTACCTGATAGTAAAATCGGCTGTATTGAGGCATGAAAGCAGAGGATTGCATTTCAGCACCGACTATCCTTCCAAAAGCGATTTGGTGCAGAATGTAGTGTTGTAGTTATTGTTTGAACCTCTTGGCCCAAAAGGTCAAATCCTAGACTTACCAGCTTTTCTACTTTGAACGATGGTTTTTAAATAGTGTTATCTTTGATATACTTCAATGAAAAAACAAGCTGCCATCCAAATCTCCATTCCCGAGCCTTGCCACGAAAACTGGCGCTGATGACTAAGCAAGTCGGTGAATTATGTGTATCAGTTGCGTGTTAAGTTTGTTTTGAAGTAAGAAATTTCTTTCAAAAATTCGCAACCTAACCGCAACCTGTCATCCCGACGAAGGAGGGATCTAAACAATAACCAAATGAAAAAATACTTTGTTTACATCATTTGTAATCTTCAAAAAAATGTTCTTTATGTTGGTGTAACTAATCATTGGCAGAAGCGCATTGAAGAACATATTTCAGATGCAGAAAACGCTAAACAATCTTTTGCAGGAAAATATAATTGTCGCTATTTGTTGCATCTTGAAGAGTATATGTTTATCAATGATGCCATAGCAAGAGAAAAAGAAATTAAAGGTTGGAATAGGCTGAAGAAAGAGAAATTAATCAGTGAAACCAACCCAAATTGGATATTTTTAAATGAGCATGTATAGATCCCTCCTTCGTCGGGATGACAGATTGCGGATGGGTTTAGGATTAAAACAAATTAGGTAAAACCTAAAGTTGGTAATTATCAATTAAACTTCAAATAAAATTTGTCGATAGAACACCCAAAACAAAAAAAATCCCCGAACACATCGTTCGGGGATTTTCTATAAAAATGTAGCAATCAAAAAATTATTTTATCACGCCCAATTCCTTGCCCACTTTTATGAAAGCAGCAATCGCTGTATCAAGATGGTGTTTTTCGTGGCCAGCTGAGATTTGGATTCGAATACGCGCCAAACCTTTAGGTACAACTGGGAAGAAGAAACCAATCACATACACTCCTTCTTCGAGCATGCGAGCAGCCATCTTCTGCGCTAATACTGCATCGTACAGCATCAATGGCGAAATAGGATGCGTACCGGGTTTGATATCAAAACCAGCCTCGGTCATTTTACTACGGAAATACAAGGCATTGCTTTCCAATTTATCACGGAGTTCAGTTGTTTCGCTTAGCATATCCAATACCGCAATAGAAGCGCCTACAACAGATGGTGCAACCGTATTACTGAACAAATAAGGACGACTGCGCTGACGCAACATTTCAATCACTTCTTTTTTACCGCTGGTAAATCCACCGGATGCACCACCGAGTGCTTTTCCTAAAGTTCCGGTAATGATATCGATACGACCCATTACACCACAAGCTTCATGTACACCACGACCGGTTTTACCCATAAAGCCCGAAGAATGGCTCTCGTCAATCATTACAAGGGCATCGTATTTATCCGCAAGGTCACAGATTTTGTCCAGCTCGGCAATGGTGCCATCCATAGAAAATACTGAATCGGTAACAATGAGACGGGTACGGGCATCTTTATGGGCAATCAGTTGTGCTTCAAGCTCTGCCATATCCATGTTCTTGTATCGAGCACGTTTTGCTTTACACAAACGCACGCCGTCGATGATGGAAGCATGGTTCAGTTCATCCGAAATGATGACATCTTCTTCATTCAATAAGGGCTCAAAAACACCTCCGTTGGCGTCGAAACAAGCCACATAAAGGATTGTATCATCAGTACCCAAAAAGGTAGAGATTTTTTGTTCCAGTTCTTTATGAATATCCTGTGTACCGCAGATAAAACGTACAGAGCTCATTCCGTATCCACGGTTGTCAATCGTAGCTTTGGCCGCTGCCAATACTTTGGGATGAGAGGAAAGTCCGAGGTAATTATTGGCACAAAAGTTCAATACTTTCTTACCGTTTACCATAATCTCAGCACCTTGCTCCGATTCGATAATTCTTTCTTTTTTGTACAATCCGGCAGCTTCTATTTCCTGTAGTTCGGCACCAAGACGGTCGTAAAATTTTTGAGACATATTTTTTTGAATTGAAAATTTATAATGAATAATTAAAAATACTTTTCCTGTGTTTCTATTGTTGATTGCAAATGTAAGTTATCATTCTGTTTATTTTTCGGGGGCATCCTTGTCTTCGATACGTTCGCGCTGCATACCGGTATTGATGAGGTTGCTGGAAGCTTTTGCCAGTAAACGATCCTGCATATCATAGACCAGGCATTCAACATTGATGATTTTTTTTCCTGCACGCACAACGGTACTTTTCGCCTTGAGGCGCTCCCCTACCTTAATAGCGTACAAAAAATCAACGTTTAAGCTCAATGTGGTATAATTCACTTCCGACTCCAGACTCAATACAGCCCAGCCAACGCTTTCGTCAATCACCAACGCCATCATCCCGCCGTGTATATGCTTGTATGGATTGGTCATCTCCGGACGAATAGTTAGACTAATTGTTGCAGTACCTTTTTCTATATGGTCAAGTGTAAAAGCAAGCCAGTTTCCTGCTTCGGATGGAGAAACAGTCATTTGCTTCCCAATATGTTGTTTCAGTTTCATCTGCTAAAAAATAGTTGGGACAAAAATAAAGGATTATTGCAGCCTGTCACTGGAAACTATTCTTAGATTTAGATTTTGTACTTTCGAGGCCAACAAAACATTAAACAATCGCATTAATGAAGTGGCTACAAAAGATATATGACTCGAAATATCGATTGTTCCTATCACTTTGGCTGCTACTTTTCATTCTCTACCTGCCTGCCTGGCGTGCAGGATTTGTCAGTGATTTTACAGGTTGGTTGTATGATTTGCAAAACAGTACTTTCTTAGAGCATATCAACCGGACACATTTTAAGGTCAAAAGTCTCTATCAGTTCACTCAGTTGGTCACCTGGCTCTTTTATCAGCTTTTTGGCATCAATCATTTCCTCTGGCATTGTTTGCATATCACATTACATGCTTTTAATACCAGTTTGTTATTTGTTATTGTATCTAAACTGTTTGATAATGGTCTGTCACCGAAAATAAAGCCCGCATTATGGGCCTCTTCTATACTTTTTTGCATTAGCCCTACACTTTCAGAAGTCATTGTTTGGGAAGCCTCTTTTCATTACCTATTGGGCTTCATGCTGTTTTTATTAAGCCTGCGCTTTGTGCAATTATACCACATCAATCAAGACAAAAAATGGATTGTTGCCTGCGGAATCACTTATCTTTTATCTACTTTTTCCATTGAAATATTCTATATCACTCCAATATGCGTGCTGGCTCTAGTCCTTTTTCGGTACAAGACTAAGGCAATTGACAAAAAATGTTTCTCAAAGTCACTATTACTTTTTGTTGTACCACAGTGCAGTCTGTTACTCTTCCATTTCATTCTGGTCAAATTAAATTACGGACATTGGCTGCCGCATATCAGCAGCGAAACCTTTAGCCAAACAGAACTCAATATAATATTGAGCAAACCCTTAAAACTACTCTTTCACCTTCTTATTTTCGGTAGGTTTTTCTCACAGGAGTTTAGAGATAGAATCTATGCGTTTTGCGAGTCATACACTGTCATTATCGCTTTTTATTCAATATTTATTCTATTTATAACTATACTAATTCTGCGTCTAAAAAGGTCCACACCTGAAATGTCTGTGCTCCTGCTGCTCTTGCTCTGGGCAATAGCAACACTTGGCCTTAACCTTCCCTTATGGTTCCCCAAAAACTATTGGGTAGTTTACGACAGATACGCCTATTTCCCGATGGGAATAATATTGATAATATTTTCCTTCATTTGTTACTTGTACCTTCCCAAATGGGCCAGCCTTAGTTTGTTTATTGTATTTGCTGCTGCCAATGTATTTACTACTTATAAAGTGAACAAAAAATGGGGCATCACTGCTAATCTCACAGATCAGCTGATGGAAAACCTGCCTCAAAAAAGCAGCAAAAAGGTATTGCTGTTAAATATGCCTCATTTTATGAATGGTCTGTTTATGATTGCCGCCAACGACCAAAATGAAGCCAATATGATGAGAAACTTGTTGTATCGGCCTAAAATAAATTATGAACTGATTGATGTCTGCGCCAACAACATTGTCTCTGCAGGTGATGGAGCTCATGTAAGGGTATTGAATGATTCCACCGTGAATGTGATGCTCAACCAGGACGCAACATGGTATTGGTTTAACGATATGGGAGCAGCTGATTACCATCATCGCTACTTTACCCGAAAAATGCTGGAATACTCTTACTCTATTACCCTAAAAGGGAATCCTTCGGATTATACTCTATTGTATCAGGTGGGTAACAAATGGAAGGAAGTACAAATGAATAACCGAAGCGGCGATCAATATTGATATTAAAAAAAACAACCTTGTTTCATTTTGCAAAAAAGGTATAGTCCTGCATTTTTACCTAAATTTTTATTGTTTATCTGATTATCTTTGCTCGATGCCTTGTATTAAAGGCATCAGCAATATTTTTCAACCCAATTTTGATTTTCAAAACTGCAATGCAAGATTTTTCTTACCTCAACAGTTCGCACCCATCTTATATCGAGGCGCTTTATAATGAATATTTAAATAATCCTACAGCAGCAGACCCGGAATGGAAGAAGTTCTTCGAAGGATTTGATTATGCCACTGGCCGTGTAAATGGTAGTGCAAGTGCGCCTAAATCGGCTCCTGTTGCTGATAGCGAACAACTTACGAAGGAATTTTCTGTTTTTAAGCTTATTTATGGCTATCGCAGCCGCGGACATTTATTGTCCGACACCAATCCTATCCGCCCGCGCAAAAACCGTCATGCAGAATTGGATTTGAACGATTTCAACCTCAGCGATGCCGACCTGAATACAAATTTTGCTGCAGGTAATTTTATCGGCTTGCCTAATGGTACTTTGTCTGAAATTATTGCCAAACTTAAAAAAATATATACCGGCCATATTGGTATCGAGTATACTTACATTAATAACAGTGAGAAAAAACACTGGGTTCGTCAGCGCTACGAAGAGCTGATGATGGAACCCATTGCACAGGGCACCCGCCGTCGTGTTTTAGAAAAATTGAATCAGGCTGTTATTTTCGAGAAGTTTTTGCACATGAAATACATTGGGCAAAAACGTTTTGGTTTGGATGGAGGCGAAAGCACGATACCGGCGCTAGATTTTATCATCAACCAATCTGCCGATGCAGGAGTACAGGAAGTGGTGATTGGAATGGCGCACCGCGGCCGTTTGAATGTCCTGGCCAATACGATGGGTAAAAGCTACGACCAGATTTTTTCTGAATTTGAAGGTGTTATCCCAACAGATACTTCGATGGGCAGTGGAGACGTAAAATACCATCTGGGTATCCGCACAGATGCCACTACTCCATCTGGCAAAAAAATCCGTTTACAATTAGCACCCAATCCCTCGCATCTGGAAGCGGTGAATCCTGTAGTTGCAGGTTTTGCCCGTGCTAAATGCGACGATTTATACAACAATGAATACGCTAAAGTATTGCCTATCCTGATTCATGGCGATGCCGCTGTTGCAGGACAAGGCATCATTTATGAGTTGCTGCAGATGAGCAAACTGGAAGGTTACAATAATGGTGGTACAATCCATTTTGTTATCAACAACCAAATCGGTTTCACTACTGATTTCGTAGATGCCCGTTCATCAGATTACAGCACCAGTATCGCTGCAATGGTGCAGGTTCCGGTTTTCCATGTAAATGGTGATGACCCCGAAGCTGTTGTTCGTGCCTGTGCTCTGGCGGTAGAATATCGTCAGAAATATAATGATGATGTGTTTATCGATATGGTTTGCTATCGCCGTTTTGGACACAACGAAGGCGATGAACCAAAATTCACTCAACCCAGCATGTATGGTGTGATTGAAAAGCATAAAAACATCCGCGATATCTATGCAGAATTCCTGTTGAACAATGCAGATGCTGAAGCACAAAATCTGGCCAAAGAGTTGGAAAAAACGCTTTGGGATGATTTGCAAAAAAGACTGGACGCAGCCAAACAAAACCCATTACCTTATAGCTATCAGGAGCCAGATGCTCCCTGGAAAGCTTTGCGCAGTGCCACAGATAAAGATTTTGAACAATCGCCTGTAACTGCAGTTGCTGCCGAAACAGTGAAGCAGATTTTGTATTCTATCATGAAAGCTCCGGCAGACTTCAAACCCCAGCGTAAGATTGATAAATTACTTCAGGATAAAATCAAATTATTTGAAACGGAAGGAAAAATTGATTGGGCTACCGGCGAATTATTAGCTTATGCCACTTTATTGGCCGAAGGCAAAGATGTACGCCTCAGCGGTGAAGATGTAAAACGTGGAACTTTCTCTCATCGTCATGCGGTGCTTTACGACGAAACCAACAATAATCAACACAACAGACTTTCTGTTGCTGCTAAAAACGACGCACAGTTCTACATCTACAACTCTTTATTGAGTGAATATGCAGTACTGGGTTTTGAATATGGATATGCAATGGCTAATCCTAATTCACTGACCGTTTGGGAAGCCCAATATGGTGATTTTGCCAATGGTGCACAGATTATTATTGACCAATACCTTACCAGTGGCGAGCAAAAATGGTCTGCTATGAACGGACTGGTGATGTTGTTGCCTCATGGTTATGAAGGCGGAGGACCGGAGCATTCCAATGCACGTCCGGAGCGCTTCCTGCAAATGAGTGCTGAGAATAATATCATTGTGACCAACATTACCACAGCAGCCAACTTCTTCCACGCATTGCGCCGTCAGCTTACCTGGGAATTCCGTAAGCCAATGGTGAATTTTGCACCAAAAGCTAATTTGCGTCATGCACGTTCTTTCTCCACTTTGGAAGAATTTGCAAATGGCGGATTTCAGGAAGTAATTGATGATGCCAGCATCAAGACAGCAAGCAAAGTAAAACGTGTATTGCTATGTAGCGGTAAAATGTATTTTGACCTGAGTGAAAAACAAATTGCTGACAACAGAACAGATATAGCCATCGTTCGTTTGGAACAAATTTATCCTTTGCCTGTAAAACAACTGGAAGCATTGAATAAAAAATACAAGAATGCTGAATGGATTTGGGTACAGGAAGAACCTTCCAATATGGGTGCAGCTGCTTTCCTCAAAACCAATTTCGAAGCTTTCCCGATGAAGTATATTTGCCGCAAGGCCAGTGCTTCTACAGCTACCGGATTTAGCAAAGTGCATACCAAAGAGCAAAACAGCCTTATTGAACAGGCTTTTGGATAATTAATCAAAAACTTTAGAAAACGAAGGGTGAATTAAGGTTCACCCTTTATTTTTGTAACACAAACAAGAAATGTATGCGTAATATAAAATTGATAGAAGTACGTTCAGAAATAGGAGCAGGTACCCGTGGTGCAAGTTTGGGTGTCGATGCCATCAAGATTGCTGCTCTCGATTTTATGAGCAATTTTTTTGTCAACTTCCCTTCGGAGATAGTGCCGGACATGAATAATCTGCTCTACGAACCTGTAGCCTCACCTTATGCCAAACGTATACATGGTGTACACACGATGTACGAACGCGTGTCGGCTGCCGTAAGCGAAACCCTGAAATCAGGCATCTTCCCCGTAGTATTTGCCGGTGACCATAGCACTGCAGGTGGAACTATTGCCGGTATTAAAATGGCCAATCCCAAGCGCAAACTGGGCGTTATCTGGATAGATGCCCATGCTGATATGCATACACCTTACACTTCACCTTCGGGCAATATGCATGGGATGCCATTGGCAACAGCTTTGGCCGTCGATAATCTGGAATGCAAAGTGCACAACCCCGATGCAAAGACGGTAGACATCTGGAATAAGCTGAAAAATATGGGCAAAATAGAGCCTAAAATTCTGCCCGAAGACTTGGTGTTTATTGCATTGCGTGATTATGAAAAAGAAGAAGAAGCGCTCTTAAAAAAATTAGGCATCAAGATAGTGACCGTACAGGAAGTACGCCGTAAAGGGATTGAAAGCGTAGTGCGCCAGACCTTGGCTCATCTGAGCAAATGCGAGGACATCTATGTTTCTTTTGATGTGGATAGTCTGGACAGCTCTATCTCGCGCGGTACCGGTACGCCCGTAAGCAATGGGCTGAAAGAGCGTGAGGCCGAAGATTTAATCGCTGCATTGATGCAGAACTATAAAATCTGCTGTATAGAAATTGTAGAGGTAAACCCTACGCTGGACAAAGAAAACCTGATGGCAGAGATAGCCTTCAACATTATCCGCAGGGCGGTCAATATCCTCTTGCTCAACTAAGCGCCGATGAATATTGAAATCTGGTCTCTGGGCAAGGGCAATGAATCGTTTATAGAAGAGGGCATCCAATATTATTTTGGTAAAACAAAGCCCTGGAACCCTATTGAACTGGTGATTCTGCAAGTACCCAAAAAGAATGTGACTGCAGATGTAGCCCGTACTAAACTGATAGAAGAAGAACTCATCCTGAAAAGACTGCAGCCCAATCATTACCTCATCCTGCTGGACGAGCGGGGCAAAAAACTGGACTCTGTACAATGGAGCCAGCAATTTCAAAGTCTGATGAATCAAGGCACCAAAACCCTTGTTATCCTTATTGGTGGCGCCTTTGGAGTAAGCGAAGCTGTAAAGGAAAAAGCCAGACAAACATGGTCACTGTCCCCGCTGGTATTTCCGCACCAGATGGTGCGCCTGATCGTAGCGGAGCAGGTATACCGGGCTTTCAGCATTCTGAACCATTCGCCTTATCATCACGTGTAGCTTTTTTTAAAGAGCGGTCTATTCCCTATCCTTCATTTTACTCAATAGATTTTCCTGCCTCCGGGCGGGATTTTTTTTGAAATGATTATGCTCATCACATTTAAAATAGTCAGCATCAGGATTTTCAGAATTAAAGGATAGAAAGGATTATGAAGCACAATTGAAAAATATTTGTGGTAAGTATAATACGAATCCTGCCCATCCCAAAATCCTGTAAATCCTGATACAGGCGTTGTAGCAGGATTTTTTTCAAAATATTTGTACATTTAAATTATCAGAATCAACATTTTCAGAATTAGAGAGTATTCAGAATGAATCAATACGACGATATAACCTACAAGATTAATGGCTGTGCCATGAAGGTGCATAACACATTGGGTAATGGATTTCAGGAGGTAATTTATCAAAGATGTCTGGCAATTGAATTGGAGAAAGCCAGATTGAACTTTGCGCGAGAACTGGAACAGGAAATTTTTTACGAACAAATCCTGGTAGGAAGGCGAAGAGCAGATTTTGTAGTAGAAAACGATATTATTGTTGAAATAAAAGCAGTGATTAATTTAGAAGATGTTCATTTGGCTCAGGCTAAAAATTATCTTGTGGCTTATGATAAACCAGTTGGATTGCTCATCAATTTTGGCGCAACAAGTTTACAATTCAAAAAAGTGTTTAATCAAAAATACAATCTGAATCTTGGTAATCTTCAAAATCGTCAGCATCAGGATTTGCAGAATTAAAAGATAAAAGGGATGGATAAATACGATAGGATAATCTATAAAATAATGGCTGTGAGAATATAAAATCCTGCCCATCCAAAAATCAGGTAAATCCCGATCCTACTTCTTCAACTTCAGCAGCCTCAGCGAAGGCACCAATAAAATAGTAAAGAGTACGACCAGTAAGGTCATAGAACCACCAAATACCACAGAGTTTACCGTACCCATCCAGGCAGCAGTATAACCACTTTCTACCTCGCCCAGCTCATTACTACTGCTGATAAACATGGTATTGACTGCCGCTACCCTGCCGCGCATTTCGTCGGGGGTATGCAATTGTAATATGGTACCACGGATAACCACACTTACCGCATCAAACATTCCGCCCAACACCAGCATGGCCACAGACAGCGGGAACCAGGTAGAAACACCAAAGACAATCATACAAATACCAAAACCTGCAATGGCAAACAATAATTTTACTCCGGGCTTTTTCTCCAGCGGAATGAAAGATAAAATGAGCATCGTAATAATGGCCCCCACACCTGGTGCAGCGCGCATTACCCCAAATCCCATTTCGCCCACCTTCAGAATATCCTTGGCATAAACCGGCAAAAGTGCGACAGCACCACCAAACAATACGGCAAACATATCCAGCGAAAGAACGGATAAAATAATAGGGGATTTAAATACAAAATTGAGGCCTTGCTTCAGGCTTTTCATAATCGGTTCTTTGTCCTTCTTGAGTATCTCCTGACGCGGAATAAACAACATAGACAGGAAGGCCAGCAGTAATACAAAAGCGACAATAGCCAGACTCATTTTTACGCCCACAATCCCAATCAATAAGCCGCCAATCAGCGGACCACCTACCGAACCAATATACCATGAAGTGCTGCTCCAGCTGGTGGCCGAGGCCAGTTTATCGCGCTGCACCAGCAGGCTCACCATAGTAAATGTGGTAGGTCCGATAAAAGAGCGCACTACCCCACCAATAAAAATGCCCAGAAAAACCAATCGAACGGTAACTGCCGTGGTCAGTTGTTCGCCATGCCAAAAGCTGAGTCCGCAATAATACAATGCACTAATGATGTATATAACAGAACAGATGAGCAGGATATTCCGTTTTTCCTTTTGGTCGATAAAATGACCGGAGAAAAAACTGCAACCAATAGCCGGTATTGCCTCCCACAGACCCAACTCACCTACCAGCCTTACGTCGTGGCTGATATCATAAATCCAATAGGCCAATATGGTAATCTGCATATTGAGCGCCCCGATAAAAAACAAACGGAAAGCTAAAAAACGCCTGAACAGACGCTGCTTCAGAATATCATTTTTACTCAGGAAAGTGGAAAGGATGGACAATTTGGCTTACTTTTTAGGGTATAGGGGCAAAAGTAGGGTTTTAACTAAAAAGAAAAATTTAAAATAGGCCGCCTTACTATAAATTTGCTTTTTGCCAGCCAATGAGCAACCAGATTACTAAAATTGTCAGCACCGGTTTTGTACAAGCCTTCCTCGAACTGAAGGCCAATAAACTGCGCAGCACTCTTTCGCTCACCGGTATTACCATCGGTATCTTTTGCATCATTGCTGTATTTACAGTACTGGACAGCCTCAAAAAAAACATCAAAGAAGAAATCTCTACACTGGGCAGCGATGTTATCTATGTAGGCCGATGGCCCTGGATGGATGAAGGTGGAGAATATAAATGGTGGGAATTCTGGCGCCGGCCTTCGATGACCATGGCAGAATTACGGGCTGTGCAAAACAATGTAAGTGATGCAGGTATTGTCACTTTACAAATGAGCATTAATGGCAAAAGCGCCCGTTATGATGACAATGAAGTTTCCGGATTTTCTACTTACGCTGTCACTCAGGATTTTGAAAAACTGCAAAACATAGACGTTAATGAAGGCCGTTACCTGAGCTCTGCCGAAATTGATGGTGGAGCACCCAGCGCTGTAATAGGCAGCGAACTTTACGAAAGCCTGTTTAAAAGTAATGTAAGTGCAGTGGGCAAAACTATTTCCTATCTGGGCAAAAGCTACCTGATAGTAGGCAAACTGAAAAAGACCGGACAAAATGCGGCAGGATTTGACTTTGACAATTGCCTGATTGTACCCTACCATTCTGTGAGTTCTGCTATTGATGTCACGTCCCTCAATTATGACCCTTCTTTAATGATTAAGGCAAAACCTGGAGCAGTCATCAGCGAGATGCAATATGAAGTGGAAGGAGCCTTGAGAGCCGTCAGAAAAGTACGGCCGGGCGAAGCCAATAATTTTGCTATTAATAAACTAAGCCAGATAACCCAGAGAATGGATGTGATGTTTGGGCTGATTAATGCTATTGGCGCTGTTATTGGCGGCATATCGCTGATAGTGGGTGCATTTGGTATTGCCAATATTATGTTTGTAACGGTAAAGGAAAGAACCAAATATATTGGTCTTAAAAAAGCCATTGGCGCCCGCTCTATTTATATTCTTATTGAGTTTTTGATTGAAGCCGTTTTCCTGTGTATTTTAGGCGGATTGATTGGCATTCTTCTGGTCTGGTTATTATCTTTAATCGTCAATTCTTCCAGTGCAGATATGCATTTTACTCTGTCCTTACAAAATATGCTGATTGGTATTTTCACCTCGGCTTTTGTAGGTATTATAGCAGGCTTTATCCCAGCCTACAAAGCATCTAAACTAGACCCTGTAGTAGCCATACGTTCTTTATAAAATTATATTATGCCCAACGCACGCAAACTCATCCTCACACCCGAACAAATTGAATTGAAACTCCAGAGAATGGCCTATCAGATTTGGGAGCAAAATGCCAATGAAACTGAATTAATCATGGTGGGCATTGCAGATAATGGTAGTGTATTGGCAGATATCCTGGCAGAAAAACTGGAGGCCATCAGTTCTATAAAAGTGAAGCGTATTCGTCTGGTAATAGACAAACAACAGCCGCTGAATAATTTGCCAAAAATTGATGAAGACCTGAACGGAAAATCAGTATTGATGGTGGATGATGTAGCCAACTCGGGAAAAGTATTATTATATGCTTTGCGTCCGGTAACCAATTATTTTCCATCAAAAATTAATCTGGCCGTATTGGTAGACAGAAAACATAAGGCTTATCCTATTAACCCTAATATAGTAGGGCATAGCCTATCTACTACCTTGCAGGAAAATATTACTGTAGAATCAGATGGCAAAAACCTGACAGGCGTCTATTTAAATTAAAACAAAGCAGTGACCAGTATCCGAATAGCGAGCACAGCAGACATAGCACTGATTCATCAATTAGGTAAAAAAGCGTTTTATCCTACTTATCTACCCTTTATCAGTGAGGCTCAGGTAGACTATATGTTTCATAAAATGTATGATGACCGGGCATTGTTGCAGCAAATGAATGAAAGAGGCGATATTTTTTTAATTGCCTTCGAAAACGAAACAGCCCTCGGTTTTGCTTCATACCAGCTCAATTATGACGGGCAGCAAAGCAGTAAGCTGCACAAACTCTATGTATTGCCTGATATCCAGACAAAGGGAATTGGGAAAGCCTTGCTGCAAACCGCAGAAGAACAATCACGAAATGCAGGACAGCTCAATCTTTTGCTCAATGTAAACCGTTACAACAAAGCGGTTGATTTTTATAAACATTTGGGCTATGCCATCCATAAAACAGACGATATCGACATCGGTAACGGCTTTTTTATGAATGACTATGAGATGATAAAAAGCATAAAATAGGCTGTAATAGCCTTTAAATAAGAATTACCTTTGCAACCACTGTAAAAGAAAAACAAGAATTATAACCAATGGGTTTTTTCGACAAATTATTTAAACGTAATAAAGAACAGGAAGAGCAAAAAGTAGCGCTCGACGAAGGTCTGAAAAAGACCAAAGAAGGGTTCTTCTCAAAAATCACCAAAGCTATTGCGGGAAAAGATAAAGTAGACGAAGAGCTGCTGGATGAGCTGGAAGACGCTCTGGTAAGTGCCGATGTAGGCATTGATACCACTATCGAAATTATCAAACGAATAGAAGAACGTGTAGCGAAAGACAAATATGTGGGCACCTCTGCACTGAATGAAGTATTGCAGGAAGGTATCATGAGCGTGCTGACCGATGCTCCAAGTAATGAGTTTGAAACATTTGATTTACCATCGGGCAAAAAACCTTATGTGTTATTGGTGGTAGGAGTCAATGGTGTAGGCAAGACCACAACTATCGGGAAACTGGCACACAATTTCAAAAAAGCAGGCAAAAGTGTGGTTTTGGGCGCAGCAGACACCTTTCGCGCTGCGGCTGTTGACCAATTGACCATTTGGAGCGAACGTGTAGGCGTTCCCATTGTCAAAAAAGAAATGGGCAGCGATCCCAGTTCGGTAGCCTTTGATGCCGTACAAAGCGCCATTGCCAAAGATGCAGATATTGTCATTATTGATACAGCAGGAAGATTGCACAACAAAGCTCACCTGATGGAAGAGTTGAGTAAAATCCGCCGCGTAATCAGCAAAAAAATGCCTGATGCTCCACATGAAGTATTATTGGTGTTGGATGGCAGTACCGGACAAAATGCACTGGAACAAGCAAAACATTTTACGGCAGCTACAGATATTACAGCTTTGGCTATTACAAAATTGGATGGAACAGCAAAAGGTGGTGTAGTATTGGCCATTGCCCATCAATTTAAAATACCGGTTAAGTATATTGGTGTAGGAGAAAAAATGGAGGATTTACAAATATTCAATAAAGAAGAATTTGTGGATAGCTTATTTAGCCTCAAATAGGCTTATTTCTCAACAGGAAATAAGAGCTTGTAAATAAATACACGCTCTTTTTTGTTATTGACGCGTCGATTGTTATTTTTGCAAAACATTCCCCTTTGTACAGTACGATGAAAAATAATCAATTATTGATGGCCTCCGGGCTCGTTTTATTAGCGGTAGTTTCGCGCATTATCTGTGCTGAAACAGGTGCTTATAATTTTGCTCCAGTAGTAGCCATAGGCCTTGTTAGTGGTATGCTGGTAAAAGAAACCAGAACCGCTATTTTAATTGCCCTTTTGGGTCAGTTTCTTGCCGATGTTTATTTCCAGATATTCCCCACTCCTACCAATACCGGTTTCTACGGATTTGGTCAGTTTTTTGTTTATGCCGGATTAATCGCAGCCGCTTTTATTGGTAAAGCAATGAATAAAGTGAATACTGTTACCATTTTGGGTGGCACACTTGCTGCATCAGTAGCTTTCTTTATCATTTCCAACTTTGGCTTTTTTGCTCAGGGATATAATGGTTATAGCATCAGTAGTTTTGTAAAGACTTATGTTGATGCTCTTCCTTTTTTCAAAAGCAGTCTTATAGCTGATTTTATTGGCAGCACCGTATTATTCGGAGTTTACTTTGCAGTAAAATCTTTGACATCAGCAAAACTAAAACAAGCTTAATTTTCGCAACTCATTATTCAAACTCATAAAGAATTAACAATGGCAAAAAAAATCAAACCAACCTCACGTCAGAAAATGATATTGTTGGTGCATTTCATCGCTTTCGCAGTAGCATCTTTCTTGATGTGGACTTTATATGACAAAGGAGCCACTACGTGGGTATACCCTTGGCCAGCCTGGATAACGGCTGCATGGGCTTTATCATTGGTAGGTCATTGGTGTGCATTGTTCACTTCTTACGAAGATGCAGGACTGGACGAGTTCAACCGCATGAGTAATAACTAATACCATTTTAATATTTAAAAATCCGGCTCCCAAATAGTGAGCCGGATTTTTTTTGCCCTTAAAATGAATGTCTGCACTTATTGTATTTGTAATAATTATAACGTAACATTGATAGTAGCAAAATTTACTCTTATTTATAAAACGTTTCAATTATGGACCAAAATCAAAAATACATAGCACTCGTAACCGGAGGAACCGGTGGCTTGGGAACAGCCATTTGCAAGCGCCTGAGCAACGATGGATTCCATGTAGTCACCAGTTATAACAACGCAGCCAAAGCAGAAAAATGGCAGCAAAGCATGCAGGCCGAAGGATACAATATTGATATGTATCATGTAGATGTAAGCGACTATGCCTCTGTAGAAAAAATGGTAGCTGAAGTGGAACAAAGTCTGGGGCCAATAGATATACTGGTAAACAATGCAGGTATCACCAGAGATGGTCAATTTCGAAAAATGACAGTAGAGAATTGGGATGCTGTGCTCAAAACTAATTTGTACAGTGTGTTTAATTGTACCCGTAATGTTATCAATCAGATGTGCGACCGCAACTATGGCCGCATTATCAATATCTCTTCCGTAAACGGACAGAGAGGGCAATTTGGTCAGGCCAATTATTCTGCTGCTAAAGCCGGTATGCATGGCTTTACCAAAACACTGGCTATGGAAGTAGCCCGCAAAGGGATAACTGTAAATACCATTTCTCCGGGATACATCGCTACTGATATGGTAATGGCAGTACCTGAAGAAATACGCAATAAAATTGTTGCCGAAATACCCATCGGACGAATGGGTGGTACTGAAGAAATCGCGCATTTGGTATCCTTTCTGGCCAGTAAAGAAGCCAGCTTTATCACAGGAGCCAATTATGCTATTAATGGTGGCCAACACGTCTATTAAAAGACATTCTTTCGTAAAAAATCCTCTTCACCGTTCGAAGAGGATTTTTTATTTTCATAATTCTGGAATAGAATTGCAAATCCTTATCCCTGATTCTATTTAAATACCATGAAACTAAAATCGGCAATCCTCCTCCTGCTGTTGCTTTACTCCTGTATGGGCACCAAAGCACAAAGCGATAGCAGCACTACAATTAAACACAAGGACAGCATCAATTACAAAAGAATCTGGACTGTAGCAGGCACAGAAACTGCGCTATGGACAGGCTCGATGGCCTATTTGCAATTTGTATGGTACAAAGATGCCAAACGGGTGCCATTTGAATTTTACAATGATAGTAAAGGCTATCTGCAGGTAGATAAATTTGGGCACATGTATGGCTCCTATCTTGAAAGCTACATTGGCTATCACTCATTGCGTTGGGCAGGATTGTCTAAAAAGAAAGCATTGATATATGGTGGCACACTGGGTATCCTTTTACAAACTCCTATTGAAGTCTGGGACGGTATGTATGAAGAATGGGGCTTTTCGTGGAGTGATATGGCAGCCAATACTGTAGGCAGTGCTTTTGTAATAGGTCAGGAATTGCTATGGGATGAACAAAAAATCAAGTATAAATTTTCCTTCTCCCCCTCACCTTATGCTAAAGTGGCCAATGGATATCTGGGTAAAGGTTTTGGGCAATTATTCAACGATTATAACGGGCATACTTATTGGCTGAGCACAGGCATCAACAACATAATACCCAATAAAATACTACCTGAATGGCTCAATATTGCAGCAGGTTATAGTGCCAATGGAATGATCGGCGAATTTGAGAATCTACATAGCTATTATGGCGTAAAAATACCTGAATACCAACGCTACAGACAATACCTATTATCGCTGGATATAGACTGGACGAAAATCAAAACCAACAACCGAATTCTCAAGACTTTATTTCAGGGAATGTTTATGGTCAAACTCCCCTTCCCTGCCATTGAGATAAACGGACTGGGGCAAGTGAAAGGGCATTGGTTGTATTATTGATAAAATACGTTAGCTGCGCAAAAACAAATAAATGAGGATAATGAGCGCTACTGCTGTAATCAAACCTATACGCAGACTACTGTATAAAATCTGCTTGCCAGACCACTTTGGCGACTTTTGATTGATGATGGTTTTAATAACAAATGAAAAAGCAAAAGCGGCGAAGAATAATAAAGCAAAGCCCGCAGTAAAATAAGAGAACATAGCAGCACCAATAGCTTTCTCTGTTCCCTGAGCTTTTGCACTATTCCAACAAGAGCCGGCCGCAATAAACATTACCAACCATTTTTGTTTCATACAATGTTTATGACTTTTAAAATAACAAGAGAAAAAGCAAATATCTGCATTACTATTTTACCGCCTCTACCTTATAGCCGGCATTTCGCAGCAATTGAAGCAAACCATAAACATGGCCTGCACCCACAGCAAAAAAAGTAGATTTTTCATTCATCATTTTCATCATCGGATTCATCCATTTCTTGTTGCGGTTATCAATCATTACCGCTCCGTCCATACCACTTTCAGAAGTAGATTTGACAATCATTTTATTAAGCAGGTTAAGGTCTTGCTTTTTGTATGCTGCTACCAATTCGTTGGCATCTGTTTCATCACTTTTCTCTCCTTTTGCTATTCGTATCATCTGACTGATGATACTGTCTGTAGGTATGGATTCCATCACTTCCATTTGTTCGGCAACAGTTTCCAGGCCAACAATTTTGTTGCTTTTCTGTTTAGCTTTCTCTGCAAGTTTTAATTCGTATGAAACAGTTTCTTTGCACGGCCCTTTTACCAAACCTATGCTATAAATCATATATAGCGCTACAGGTTTCATCCGTTCTACAATTTCCATACTTTGCCCCAAAGAGTCTTCGATATATTTTTTGACCAGTTGATAATCTGCCTCATTAGAAAAATAATCCCGTAATGTACCTCCAGTAAAATCCATCATCAGGGCTGCAGTCTCCATAGACAATGCATTATTGCTGATGTCCATTTCCACACATAATTGGCTTGTCTGATCAAAAGATTTTTGCATAGCAGCAGACCAAAAATAATCCTGCTCGCAGATGACATGAATAGTACCAAACAGGTAAGAAGGCTGAGCAACACCCTCTTTACTTATTTTCCATAGCAGTGAATTATCATTCTTTGCTGTACCGGCTTTTGCCCAAAGTGGCAGGCAAAAAAGCATTACAGCCATACTCCATAAAGAAATGCTGAATATTTTTTTCATAAGAAAAAGAAGATTTTTAGTGTAACAATAGTGTTGCAGCACTGAGTGCTACACCCAGTACTATGGCTATTATTTTTTGATTGGTCAGCGTATGTTGCTTGGTTCCACTCTCGTAAAATATGGTGGTAGCAATATGAATAAATGCACCGGCAACTACCGGGATAACAATACCCAGTATATTAGAAACAGCAAAGTACTTGGCTCCCAGATAAGAGGCCAATACACTGGCAACTGGAGTAAGTAAGGCAAACAATAAAAGTAAGCCCCAGGATTTAATACCCCTACCATTGGTTGCACGAATCATGGTAGCCACAATAACTATCTCAGGCAATTTGTGCGTTGCAACAGCAAAATACAAAGAGATATCCGTTTGGGGCATCCGGTAGTTAAAGCCTAGAGGGAAACCCTCCATCAGTGCATGTACACCCAAACCAGCCATTATGGAAACTAAAGGAATGTGATGGCTGTGACCATGTATGTGACTATGACCATGCTCTACCCCATGAGTAAATCTCTGTATCAACAATTGCAGGAAAAAGCCAATCAGAATATATAATCCTGCTTTGTGGCCTTGGTCTTCAATCGTCTCCGGAATTAGGTGAAGGAAAGTGATGCTCAACAAAAAAGAACCCGAAAATGCCAAAAGCAAATGCATCTTTCTGTCGTCTACCAGACGGACACGCATGGCCAGTAAACCGGCGCCGAAAGTGACTAAAAAAAGTAAGATGTTAGGGGTCAGATGAGACAAAACAGAACTAGATTATTTTAAAAATCAGGCAGCAAAGGTAATAGAATAGCCTGTATATAAATACAAAAAAGCGTATCGTGAAATTACGATACGCTTTTTTAACTATTCTTAAATTAAAAACTATAGAGTCTCCAATACTGCGTTCATATTACGAACAGCTTCTGCAGACTTGTTGAATTCTGCCTGTTCAGCGTCATTCAATTTGTAGTCGATGATTTTTTCCCAACCATTGCTGCCAATTACCACAGGTACTCCAAGGCAAATGTCTTTCTGGCCATATTCGCCATCAAGCGCAACACAACAAGGGAATACTTTCTTCTGGTTGCGTACGATACTTTCAACCAAAGCAGCTCCGGCAGCACCAGGTGCGTACCATGCAGAAGTTCCTAATAATTTAGTCAATGTAGCACCACCCACCATAGTGTCAGCAGCTACTTGCTTCAATTGTTCTTCGTTCAGGAAGTTTGAAACAGGAGTACCATTCAAAGTAGCCAAACGGGTCAAAGGAATCATTGTAGTATCACCATGACCGCCAATAACTGTTGCGTGCAAATCGCTCTGAGAGCAATTCAATGCTTTTTGCAAATAGGTTTTGAAACGTGCACTGTCTAAGATACCGCCCATACCAATTACGCGGTTTTTGGGTAAACCTGTAGCTTTTAATGCCAAATAAGTCATCGTATCCATTGGGTTTGAAATCACCACAATAATAGCGTCAGGAGAATGAGCCAATAAATTCTTAGCTACATCTTCTACAATTTTCGCATTGGTACCAATCAGTTCTTCGCGGGTCATACCTGGCTTACGTGGAATACCAGAAGTAATCACACAAACAGCAGAACCTGCAGTTTTACTGTAATCTCCTGTAACACCCGTAATGCGAGTATTGAAACCCAAAAGAGAAGCTGTTTGGGTAAGATCAAGAGCTTTACCTTCTGCAAAACCTTCTTTGATGTCTACTAATACTAATTCTTCAGCGATTTCTCTTCTTACGATGTTGTCGGCACAGGTAGCGCCTACTGCGCCGGCACCTACTACGGTTACTTTCATTGTTTTGTTTATTTTTTTATTAAAGTGATTAAATAGATAGCTTTTTTGCGTTGCAAATGTAGTGGTTTTGTATAATGCAACAAGTGAAAACTATACTATTTGAACATGATTTTCCTCATAGTTGACAATTGAATTCCGGAATAGCTCAAATCAAATACACTATTTTTGAACTTTCAATAACTTAGAATCTCTCTTTTCATGAAAAATAGTTTAGTACTGAGTAGTTTTTGTCTGGTTTTGCTGGCCGGATTTACTGGTTCCTGCAGCAGGAAAGTGATGAAACAAAACAATGCTGCCCCGGATTGTATCAATAGTAAAATTGCTGAACTCAGTAAAGGTGGCTGGGGCTGCGAAACGGGTGAATCCATCAAGCAGTATACTTTTCAGAATAAAACTGTTTATGTATTAGAGCCCGGTACTTGTGGCAACGATATGGCGGTTTATGTTCTGGATGCAAATTGCAAAGACATGGGCTTTCTGGGCGGAATTATGGGTAATACCAAAATCAATGGAGAAGAATTTGCTAATGCAGTTTATGTAAAAACGGTGTGGAGTAATTAATAGAGATAAAATACCCTGTTAATTGAAGAAAAGTCTAAAGAATAATACTTACCCTGACGGTGTTCATCGACTTAGCTCAGGATAAACTGC
The DNA here is from genome assembly GCA_040387755.1 of Bacteroidota bacterium. Taxonomy (GTDB): domain Bacteria; phylum Bacteroidota; class Bacteroidia; order Chitinophagales; family Chitinophagaceae; genus Rurimicrobium. The sequence goes on from JAZKDB010000002.1 coordinate 857,214, forward strand.
AACGGATGTTCAAAAATTGAAGCAAAAGCCGACTTACATCGATAAAAAAAACCGTCAGAAGCAAATCTGACGGTTTTACTATTTAAAGAATCGAAATCTAGTTTTTACCTGCAATAGCGTCCTGAACCAATTGCGCTGCTTCGCTCAATTGGATGGCGCTTTGTACTTTAAGACCGGAGTTAACGATTAATTCTTTCGCAACTTCGGCATTGGTACCTTGCAAACGAACAATGATTGGGATATTGATATTGCCCATATTGTTGTACGCTTCAATAACACCAGCCGCAACACGGTCGCAACGAACAATACCACCAAAGATATTGATCAAAATTGCTTTAACGTTAGGGTCTTTCATGATGATGCGGAAACCAGCCTCAACAGTTTGTGCATTTGCTGTTCCACCTACATCCAGGAAGTTAGCTGGCTCACCACCTGCAAGTTTAATCATATCCATGGTAGCCATAGCCAATCCAGCACCATTTACCATACAACCCACGTTACCGTCAAGTTTTACATAGTTAAGGTTGAATTCGCCTGCTTCTACTTCGGTAGGATCTTCTTCAGATTTGTCACGCATATCTTTCAAATCAGGATGACGCATCAAAGCATTGTCATCAAGGTCCATTTTACAGTCAACAGCAATGATTTTATCATCAGCGCTCTTGAACAATGGGTTGATCTCAATCATTGAAGCATCTAAACCTACATATGCATTGTATAAATTGGTAACGAATTTTACCATGTTTTTAAACGCTTCGCCGCTCAAACCAAGGTTGAAAGCGATGTTGCGTGCCTGATAACCCTGCAGGCTCATATTGGGTGCAACCCACTCTTTAAAAATTCTGTCAGGAGTATTGTGTGCTACTTCTTCAATGTCCATACCGCCTTCGGTGCTGTACATGATGACGTTTTGTTTTTTGGTACGATCCAAAAGGATAGAAAGATAAAATTCTTTTCTGTCGCTTGGTCCATCATAGTACATATCCTGCGCAATCAGCAATTTGCTGACTTTTTTACCGGCAGCACCTGTCTGAATAGTCACCAATGTATTTCCAAGAATATTTTTCGCAACACGTTCTACATCTTCAGCGCTTTTTACAACGGCAACACCACTTTGTTCAGGCACTTCTACCATACGGCCTTTACCGCGTCCACCAGCGTGGATTTGAGCCTTTACCACCACAAATTTACTTCCTGTTTCAGAAGCAATCTGGCTGTAAGCGTTCAATGCATCAGTAACGTTTGCTACTGCAATACCTTCTTGTGTAGGAACATTATAACGTTTTAATAATTCCTTGGCTTGATATTCGTGTACGTTCATTATTTCAGAAAAATTTTGTGCGAAGTTAAAAGAATAATCTGTTTTTTTAGTTTTTATAAAAAAAGGTAATGCTGCAATATATATTTAGATTATTTAAATAAATTATTGGATCCGCGCTCTTCCATTCCACAACCACAGCCACGAGGTTTTTTTGCAGTGGCGCAGGATTGCATGGCCAATATTGATATCAGAGCAATGAGATAAAAGAGCAGGCGGGGATGATACGGCATCTTAAAAAAATTAAGATTTTGCCGGCTCCTGAAGAATATCAATAAACTCTGCAGCAGCGATTTCCATTTTATTGACCATTTTGTTGATTTGGGCGTTCAGGTAATCATAAGCAACATGCGACAATAAGCCAATAATCAAGCCGACAGCCGAAGTAACCATTTTGGTATAGATACCACCGGCAATCCCTTCAAGAGAGAAACCTTCGTGCTGGATATTAAAGAATAGGATAATCATACCCGCAATGGTACCCAGAAAACCAAACATGGGTGCAATGCGTGAAATGGTATTCAATGCCGACATATTGCGCTCCAGCTGATACACTTCCAGTTTTCCTGCCGTTTCCATCGCCTTTTCTATGCTATCCACAGGCTTGCCGATACGATTTACTCCTTTTTCAATCATACGGGCAATAGGAGAATTGGTATTCTTACATTGAGCTTTTGCACCCTGAAGATTACCGGCAACAATCTGCTCGCGGATTCGGTTAATAAAATTTGAGTCGATGATAGCAGCATTTCGGATTGCAGTAAAACGTTCCCAAAAAATGTATACCATCGCTACAGAACATAATAATAAAGGTATCATAAGCAGTCCACCTTCCTTTAACAAGGCGAAAAGAGATAATTTTTCTTTTGCAGGAGTTGCTATTTCGGCAATTGCCTGAGCTGCTGTATCGGCCTGTAGTAATATTGTTTGTAATATCATTCTATCCTTTTTTGTTGTGCTGGGCAAATATATTTAAATGATGCTTCAAAAAATTTCTTTTTTGTTCACAGTCTAAAACAGTTTTTTGTCGATTCTAGTATATATAAAAACAAAATTGATTGCCCATTTACCATTTTGGATAAAGAATTTTTACCTTCAGGCATTCACAAGATGATTAATCATCAGTAAATTCATTTGAAAGCATGAAGATTTCTTTTCACGGGGCTGCCCGCACTGTTACCGGTTCAAAGCATATCATCCACCTCAAAAACGGCAAAAAAGTACTCCTTGATTGCGGACTTTTTCAAGGAATGGGCAAGGAAACCATTCATCTCAATAAAGTGTTTGGTTTTCAGCCATCTGAACTTAGCTATGTTGTGATTTCGCATGCACATATTGACCATATTGGCTTATTGCCCCGACTGGTTGCAGAAGGTTATAAAGGGCCTATTTACCTTACCGATGCCACTGAAGATCTGGCAAAAATTATGCTCATTGACTCTGCAAAAATTCAGGAGTCGGATGTGATGCATATCAACAAACAAAGAGCTCGCGAAGGAAGAGAATTGATTGAGCCACTCTATACTTTAGAAGATGCCAACAATGTATTCCAATATTTCAAAGCTGTACCTTATAATCTGCCCACACAAATAGACAAAGACATTGAATTATTGTATACAGACTCCGGGCATATATTAGGTAGCGCCTGTGTCAATCTAACCATAAAAGAAGAAGGCAAAACCAAGCGCATCACTTTTAGTGGCGACCTTGGCCGTTATCGAGATGTCATTCTGCGTTCTCCACAACCCTTCCCTCAGGCAGACATTATTCTTTTGGAAAGTACTTACGGAGATTCACTTCATGAGGATACCAAACCCATGATTGATGATTTACTTCGTTTTATTACCCATACCTGTATCGAGAAAAAAGGCAAATTGATTATACCTGCATTCAGTGTAGGGCGCACACAGGAGTTGTTGTATGCACTCAACAGGCTAGAAATGGAGCATCGCTTGCCCAAACTACCCTATTATGTAGACAGCCCATTGTCTATAAAAGCCACCAATATTATCAAAGACCATCCCGAATGCTTTAATACTGCAGTGCAAAAAATGCTGAAACGAGATGAGGATGTGTTTGATTTCAAAGGGCTTCAATTTATTGAAAGTGCCGAAGAGTCTATGGCACTGAATGAGAATAAAGCACCCTGTGTGATTATTTCTGCATCAGGAATGGCAGAGGCCGGAAGGGTAAAACATCATATACTGCATAATGTAGAAAATACCCGTAGTACGATTCTGATAGTTGGATATTGCGAACCTCAATCTCTGGGTGCCAGATTGGCTGCAGGAAATTCTGAAGTCTCTATTTTCGGTAAAAGATTTCCGGTGAAGGCAGAAGTAGGAGTGATTAAAAGTATGAGTGCTCATGGCGATTATGAGGATATGAGCCAATGGCTCTCCTGCCAGAATATAAATGAAGTAGAAAAAATCTTTTTGGTGCATGGCGAATACGATGTGCAGCAAAATTTCAAATCGAGATTAATCAGAAAAGGGTTTCGTGATGTAGAAATTCCTTATCAACATCAGGAAATAGGTATTGGATAAAAGTTTTTTGCTGCTAAAGTCACAAGCGACTGTTTTTTTCCATAGGCACGAGCGACTATGGTCATTAATCATTCAGCCCTTCAGGCTGCTTGGAGAATGAAGTAGCGTGCGGAGCACGCCACCATACTTTACCTAAGGCGATAGCCTTAGGAGATAAACAACTAAAATATGAGTTACACTAAGCTACTGTACCACATAATTTTTAGCACTAAATACAGACGAAAAACCATCCCAAATGAGCAGTCGGACAAGCTATATCGTTACATTTGGGGGTTTATCGAAAAGCATAAATGCGTTTTGTATCGTATCAATGGAATGCCTGACCATATCCATATTCTCGTGCAATTACACCCTACAATAGCTGTCGCAACTTTTGTAAAAAAACTTAAAAATGCAACACACTTTTGGCTCGATGAAAACAAAGCTGACTTCCCCGATTTTGAATCCTGGTCGGTCGGCTATTGTGCACTCAGCTATTGCGACAGAGACAAAGAAATGATTGTTAATTACATCAAAAAACAAAGAGAACACCACAAAACCGAAGAATCAGAAAAAGAGTTGAGAAGGATTTTGGGAGAAAATAATATTGAAATTGATGAGCAATATTTTGATAAAGAACTATAACCTTAATACATAAAAAATACATCGCTAATTTAATTCCGCAAATCTTACCACCATACATAACGAAAGTTAATTTCTATCATGAACCGCATTGACAGACTCTTTGGTATTCTTACTTTACTTCAATCGAAGCAATATGTTCCTGCCGAAAAAATTGCGGCCAAATTTGATATCAGTGTGCGCACTGTGTACCGCGATATAAAAGCCCTCTGCGAATCAGGTATTCCGGTAAGCTTTGAGGCTAACCGTGGCTATTTCATTGTTCAGGGATTTTTCCTCGCGCCTATTGCCTTCAGCAATGAAGAGGCCAATGCATTGGTGCTGATAGAAAGTCTGGTAAAGGGATTTACAGACCGCTCTATCCAGAAGCATTACAGCAGTGCGCTGAATAAAGTAAGGGCTGTATTAGGTACAGCACAGCAGCAAAAACTGGAAACTTTAAGCGAAACCACCAAAACACAATTACCTGAATGCTTTGGTAATGACAACGAATATCTGGTACCCATACAGGAAGCCATCAGTAACAAAACTATATTAGACATCCATTACAGCAATAAGCAAGCCGAAGACAGTAAGCGCCTGGTAGAGCCTATTGGCATTGTATTCTATGCAATGGGTTGGCATTTGATTGCCTGGTGCCATCTGCGTAACGAATACCGCGATTTTCGTGTTTCGCGGATAAATCGCTTGCATAAAACAGCCGAGGCCTTCCGTAAAAAAAATCATATCCCCCTGCACGAATACATGCAGCAGGTACCTGTGGATTACTAATCTGAAAATTATTTTAGTATTACCAAAACAGACTGCCATAGGGTTGTCACTGAGCCTTCATTTCTTTGCCTTAAATCTAAAAACAACATATTATGTCAGACTTAATCATTTCCCTGTTGCGCAAAGAAATCGAACAGGAAGCAGTAACAACCCGTAAAATGCTTGCATTGGTACCCGATGACAAACACGATTGGAAACCCCACGAAAAAAGCATGGCTATGAAACAATTGGCTCTGCACATCGCAGATATCCCATCATGGTCTAAACTGGCAATTGATACAGAATCCATCAATTTTGCAGACAGTCAGGAAGCGCCGGTGTACAATAACAACGCAGACCTGCTGGCTATTTTTGACAAGTCGTCTGCTGACGGAGCCGAAGCAATGAGCAGAACAAACGATGAGTTTATTGTAAACGGAACCTGGACTATGTTTTATGGCGACCACAAAATCGGCACCCTGAGCAAGTACGAAACCATCCGTCATTCACTAAGCCAGACTGCGCATCACCGTGCACAATTGGGTGTTTATTTACGTTTATTAAATATCCCAATTCCGGGAACTTACGGCCCAAGTGCCGATGATTCGATGGGATTTTAACAATGTTTCATTCTATTATTTACAGCCCCGACAGACTAAATCTGTCGGGCTTTTTTATTATCGTATCTTCGCGTGTTTCCAATATCCTGCTTATGAATTCTTTTCAAAAACTCAACCTCAACAGTTCACTGCTCAAAGCACTCGATGATATGGGCTTTGTACAGCCCACTACCATCCAGGAAAAGGTATTTTCGGTAGTGATGTCTGGGGTGGATGTTTGTGGTATCGCCCAGACAGGTACGGGTAAAACTTTTGCCTACTTACTTCCCTGTCTGCGTCAATGGAAATTCTCCAAAGACCCTTATCCTCAGATATTGATTCTGGTACCCACGCGCGAGCTGGTGATGCAGGTGGTCAACGAAGTGAGGAAATTGACCGCTTATATGAATGTGGTAACACTGGGTGTATATGGTGGGGTCAACACGCGTCCTCAGATGGCTGCCGCCGAGCAGGGATGCGATGTCATTGTCGCTACCCCCGGCCGATTGATGGACCTGGCGCTGAGCGGTTCACTTAAGCTGAAAGCCATTAAAAAACTGGTGATAGATGAGATGGACGAAATGCTCAATATGGGCTTCCGCACCCAAATCAAAAATGTACTGGAACTCCTGCCCGAGCGTCGTCAGAATCTGTTGTTTTCGGCTACCATTACTGATGATGTAGAATTGCTGATGCAGGATTATTTTACCAGTCCTGTGCGTATAGAAGCCGCACCTACCGGCACTCCGCTGGAGGGCATTGAGCAAACTGCCTATAATGTTCCCAACTTTTATACCAAGATTTACCTGTTGGAATTATTGCTCATGGAGCATCCCGAAATGAGTAAGGTATTGGTCTTTGTAGCCACCAAAAAACTGGCCGATGAAGTGTACGAAGAGATGATCAAAGGATTCCCCGACGTAGTGGGAGTCATCCACTCCAACAAAGAACAAAACCACCGTTTCAATACCGTTAATCAGTTTCAAAACGGCACTTACCGTTTCATTATCGCTACCGATATCGTAGCACGTGGTATCGATATTTCGGAAGTATCACATGTCATTAATTTCGACCTGCCCGACGAACCTGAAAACTATATCCACCGCATTGGCCGTACCGGTCGTGCCGACAAAAAAGGGATTGCCATCAGCTTTGTTACTGAGAAGGAAAAGCCTTTACAGGAACAGATTGAGACCCTGATGAAACGTAAGATTCACATGCTCGACCTGCCCGCAGATTTGGTCATTTCGGAAGTGCTGACCGAAGACGAACAGCCCAAAAAGTTTGTTCCGAATATCGTGATTAAGCAACCCAAACGCGAAAACGTAGGCGCTGCTTTTCATGAAAAATCGCTGAAAAATCAGAAGCGTAATGTGAAGGTGAGCTACAAGGATAAGATGAAAGCCAAATATGGCAAACCCATCAAACGTGCGCCCAAAAAGTAATACAACAGCATGCAAACACAGCAAATCACTTATTCTTTAGCCACACTCGGGGATGCTGCCAGGGCTCTGTGGGCCATCGGAAAAGATGTTTCGGTATGGTCTTTTGCAGGCGAAATGGGTGCCGGAAAAACAACCCTTATCTCCGCACTCTGCGATTATCTGGGCGTGCAGGATGCGGTGAGCAGCCCTACCTATGCGCTGGTCAATGAATATCAGTTGGAGCAGGACGGAAAGACCCTCAGCATTTTCCATGCCGACTGGTACCGCCTGAAAGATGCCGAAGATGCCCTCTATGCGGGTATGGAAGAAATCCTCTATCAGCCCAATGCCTATGCCTTTGTAGAATGGGCTTCCAACGCTATCGAACTGCTCCACAAACCTTATCTGAAAATAGAGATAGAGGTGACTGGCGATGAAGAGCGGTTGATGACTGTATCTATTGTGTAGTTTTTTTTGGGGCGGGCCCCGTCATTCCGCTTCAATGTCATCCTGAGCCTGACGAAGGACGGGGTCAGGCTGTCCGCTATTACTCCGCCGCAATCCCTGCGCCGCAAAGGCTTCAGCGGGGTATCCGCTTCCATCCCTGCCCGAATGATTTACAACTTTGTCATTCAGGAGGGCTTCACACATTAACCAAACCCGTCATTGCGAGGAGGAGGAACGACGACAAAGCAATCTGATTTCGCATGACACCCCTTCCCCCTTCAGGGACTTCCCCTAAAAAGGGGAAGAGTGATGAGTAAAACCTGCTCCCCTTTTAGGGGAGCTGTCCGAAGGACTGAGGGGTAAATAAATCCGAATCTTATTACCCAATTTAATAACCCCTTCCCCCTGCGGGTAATCTCCTAAAAAGGGGAAGAGTAACTGATAAACCCTGCTCCCGATTTAGGGGAGCTGTCCGAAGGACTGAGGGGTAAATAAATCCGAATCTTATTACCCAATTTAATTAACCCCTTCCCCCCTGCGGGGAATCCCCTAAATAGGGGAAGAGTAACGGTAAAACCTGCTCTTCCATTTAGGGGAGCTGTCCGAAGGACTGAGGGGTAAATAAAACTGAATCCTATTACCTAATTTATTAACCCCTTCCCCCTGCGGGTACTTCCCCTCAATAGGGGAAGAGTAACTGATAAACCCTGCTCCCCCATTTAGGGGAGCTGTCCGAAGGACTGAGGGGTAAATAAAACTGAATCTTATTACCTAATTTAATTAACCCCTTCCCCCTGCGGGTAATCCCCTAAATAGGGGAAGAGTAACGGTAAACCCTGCTCCCCATTTAGGGGAGCTGTCCGAAGGACTGAGGGGTAAATAAATCCAAATCTTATTACCTAATTTAATTAACCCCTTCCCCCTGCGGGGACTTCCCCTCAATAGGGGAAGAGTGATGAGTAAAATCTGCTCAAGGAATAATGAATTGCAACAACAATTCTTTACCAAGTGGGAAAAAATATCAAAATTTCGACTAAAAAATTTAATTATAATGAAGAAATCGCCGATTTTAATATTAAAATCATCATTTTTAATATTAAAATCGGCAAATAAAAGTTTATAAACTACAATTACTAAATTATAATTAATGAATTAAACATTATAATCAGCATTTTAAATAATAAAATTGATGAATTATACATTATAATTAGCGAATTGTATAGTATAATTGTAAAAAATTACTACATATGTCAAACCGTACTCCCGGTCGCATAGACCTTTCATTTCGCCCCAAAGACAATCTTGAATTGCTGCAGCGCATACTGGATAAACATACAGAACTGGGTGATGCCAGTCCTCTGAAGCAGATTGTTGGAGTTGACCTTCAGTCTGCCAGAGTCAAAACTCCCGAAGCTCTGGAGGCTCATCTGGCTGCGGAACAACACAAACGCCAAATGGAAATGCAATATGCTCAGCGGGATGCCTTACTACCCGAATTGAAAAGCACTTTGCGCAAAACGATTGCCTTGCTAAAGGCCACTTATGCCGGTAATCCTAAAACACTGGGCGAATGGGGTGTAGAAGTAAATGATACGGTGCGCAAACCCAGAGCTAAGAAAAATCAATAAATCGTGCTATTTTTATACAAACTAACAATTATGGCAAGGAACATATCAACGATTAACATCAATGCTTCCAGAGAAAGATTGTGGAACATCCTGACCCAGCCGGAGTTTGTAAAGCAATGGCAATACGGCAGTGAGCTCACCACCAGCTGGGAGGAAGGAACACCCATCGCCTTCCGCAGTGTATGGGAAGGAAAGGTATATGAACAATGGGGTGAGGTGCTGGAAGTGCATCCATTGGAACTGATCAAATACAGTTTGTTTGCTCCGCGCCCCGACCTGGAAGACAAACCCGAAAACTACTTTATCATGCATTACATCATCGAAAAAGAGAAGGGTGTGACGCAGCTGCAAATCATACAAGAGGATAACCGCCCCGGTGCTGTGCAGGAAGCAGAACAAGGTGAAGAAAACCCGGTGCTGAAAAAACTGAAAGAACTGGCAGAGGCCAATTAAATAAAAAAGAAACCACAACAATTATTGTGGTTTTTTTTTGCATAAAGCATTAATTTGCAAGGTATGAAAACATTATTACGCTCTGTAATCGCTATCATCAGCATCACTTTTATATCATTGCCCCTTATCGCGCAGGATAATTATCTGACTTTTGATCTGGCCAATGGAAAAGACTTTGTACATGGTGTAGGAGAAGTAGAAGTTATAGATAAACGACAAAGCTCAACCGATACTTTTGGCATTATCCGTGCAGGAAAAATGAACGGTAAACGCCCCTTGCTGGCCAAACAGGCACTTAACAAGGATATAGAAAACTATTTCAATAGACTTTCTGCAATCTGCAAATATCCATCAGACAAAAAACTGGTGGTACTGATATATAAATTCAACGGAAACGAACTGGGCACCGGATATACGGACGAAAATGCTGAATTTGTTTTTGCAGCAGATTATTTTTTATCAGACCAGCAAAACAAATACCATCTGTTGGGAATGGTGGATACGATTATTAAAGTCAGCTCGATTGATGTAACAAAAAAATTGTTGCGCACCATCGATCAATCTCTCTGTTATTTGTATGAACATACTTATACAGCGCATCCCGCAGATAAACATTCTTATACTATCGAGGAGGTACGCCGGTATGATGAAATAGAAAAGAACAGTCACCCTGCCTTCACCACCGATCATTTTCCAAATGGAATGTTTGGCACCTGGAAGAATTTCCTCGCATTGCAAAAAGAGGAGGATAGAAAAATAGGTAAAAAGAAAAAGAAATTTAAAATAGAAAGCTTATCCGAATCTGGTAAAATAAAATACTCCCCCGTCCCTGTGAAAACGAAAGTAATAGCCTATGAAGGAAAAGCCTATATCAACTTTGGGAATGTATTTTATCCTCTATCTAAAATGGATAATGACTTCTACTTTACCGGAAGACTAGGTGAAGTGCAAAGGAATACCGGTGTTATTGTAGGAGCCGGCTTAATGTTTGGCACTGTTGGGGTATTGATTGTTGTCAAAGGTAATGAACCGCCTGGATTAGATGGAAGCACGCTCGACGGAATACTATATGACTTTAAGGTAGAAGCCAGAACAGGAAAGGCTATTGTTCTGCGAAAATCAATTCGCCCGAAGGTGACTATCTAAATAAGTACAAAGCAAAAAAGAGCCACAATGATAAACATTGTGGCTCTTATACAATCTATAAATCGTAAGGTCTTCGCATTTACTTTTTAGTCCAAAATCAGCACTCGGATTTACTTTTTCATCTCCTTGGCAAAAGTATCTTTCAAACCAACGGTTTGGTTAAATACCAATTTGTTGGCAGTACTGTCTCTGTCTACCGAGAAATAACCTTTGCGCATAAACTGAAACTGGTCGCCGGCAGAGGCCTTAAGCAAGGAGGCTTCTACCACAGCTTTATGATTCAGTTCCATAGACTGGGCATTGATATGGTCTTTAAAATCACCTTCGGCATTGGCAGGATCTTCTACAGTAAACAAGCGATTGTACATGCGCACATCGGCAGGCACCGCATCGGCTGCGTTTACCCAATGTATTACACCTTTGACATGTACACCACTGGTATCGCTGCCGCTCTTACTATCTACATTATAGGTACAATACAATTCTGTAATATTACCATCAGCATCTTTCACTACTTCGTTGCAGGTAATAATGTAGGCATGTTTTAATCTTACTGAAAGGCCCGGTCCGAGACGAAAGAATTTCTTCGGAGGTTCTTCCATAAAATCATCGCGCTCAATAAATAGCTCACGGCTAAAAGAAAGTTCGCGTGTACCTGCATGTTCATCTTCTGTATTGTTATCTGCAATTAAAGCCTCCGTTTGTCCTTCAGGATAATTGGTCAATATCACTTTTACAGGGTCTAATACAGCCATTACACGGTGAGCTGTTTTATTCAATTGTTCGCGCACACAAAATTCCAGCACAGTAATGTCCACCAGATTTTCGCGCTTGGCCACTCCTATCATATCGCAAAACTGACGGATGGCGGCAGCAGGATAGCCGCGTCGGCGCATACCACTGATGGTAGGCATACGAGGGTCATCCCAACCTGTAACATGATTTTCGTTCACCAATTGCAGGAGCTTGCGCTTGCTGGTAATCATATAGCTGACACTACGGCGGGCAAACTCATATTGGTGCGAAGGGAAAATGCCTAATTGCTCAATAAACCAATCGTATAAAGGACGATGGTGGATAAACTCCAGTGTGCAAATAGAATGGGTAATTTCCTCGATACTATCACTTTGTCCGTGGGCAAAATCGTACATCGGATAGATACACCAATTATCGCCTGTACGGTGATGATGTACATGCTTGATGCGGTAGATAATAGGGTCGCGCAAGAGTAGATTGGGATGTGCCATATCTATTTTGGCGCGCAACACTTTGGCACCGTCGGGATATTTACCGGCACGCATATCTGCAAATAATGAAAGGTTCTCTTCGATACTTCTGGCCCTGAAAACACTGTCGATACCAGGCTTTCCGATATCTCCCTTTTGTTCAGCCATTTCTTCGGCACTAGAATCGTCTACATAAGCCAATCCTTTTTCAATCAGCTGTACAGCAAATTGATACAGCTGCTCAAAATAATCGGAGGCATACAATTCATTACTCCACTCAAAACCCAACCACTGTATATCTGCTTTAATACTGTTTACATATTCTGTTTCTTCGGTAGCGGGGTTGGTATCGTCAAAACGCAAATTGCATTGTCCATTATATTTTTTTGCCAAACCAAAATTGAGGCAAATGGAGGAGGCATGACCAATATGTAAATATCCATTAGGCTCCGGAGGGAAACGTGTATGAACACGACCATTGTTGACTCCCGCAGCAATATCCTTTTCTATAATTTCCTCCAAAAAATTTAGAGATTTTTCTTCGCTCATTGTCTGTTTAAATTTCTTTATTTATAAAGCGCTTTTATTTCACGCGTAATTTCTGACCAATCTTTATTCCATCAAAGTTGAGGTTATTCCATTCATTCAACTGCTTTACTTTAATGCCATACTTTTTGGCAATACTGTAGCCAGTGTCTCCTTTCTCCACAATATGATATTGTGCATCGCCGGAAATAGCTTGTTTTGCTGCAGCAGCGGGCATTACAGGCTTGCTTATTGCGGGGGTATTGGCAAATACTGCAGATGAATCATTGCTGCTCACTTTCATATTTGATTTTGAAGAACGGGAATAAACAGCTTTATCCAGTTTTGCTTTCAGCAATGCAATTTCATCCTGAGGCTCTTCTTCAACCGCTTTCTCTTCTATTACTTTCACTGCTTCTTTAGCTTCTGTCTTTGTTTCTGTTTGCACTTCCTGCACTACTGCAGCAGGAGTACTTTGTGGCAAATTAGCCGGGCGTTCGGCACCATAACCTATTTCAATTTCTTCTACTTTTTGTACCGATTTTTTGGTAGGTATAAAATCACTATTAGCAGGCTCAACAGCAGATTCTTTGAGACGATAATTTTGTACAGGAGCTTCTACCTGAACTTTGACCATTTTGTAGGTAGCTGGTCTGTCGTCTGCCTGTTCCTGCAATTTAAGTATAGAACCTGCAACAGCCTGTTCGTTTTGTGCCATCAGATTATAAATGCGCAACTGGCGACTGCTCATTCCTTCGTTATGTGCAATTAATTCTATTGTCTCACCTTCCTGCACGGTATAAGTGGCATGCGCTCCTTTATACTTTTTGGGCTCCAGATAGATGTGCATATCTCTTGCTAAGGGTTCGTCAGAAAGTTCATTTATTTCCAACAATTTGGCATAGCGGATATTATACTTCATTGCTTTATCCAAAAGCATATCCCCTTTTTTACAATAAATAGCTCTTATGCCATTAATGCTTACTGTGCCATCATCGGCAGTACCCATCACTACTTGTTGTGCTCTGTCTGATGCTTCGGTTATAGAAACACGATTGGCAGCAACCTCTTGAAGTGGTTCCTTCTTTGTCGCTATAACATCATTTGCAGTCTCGTTAACAGGAACTACTTCATTCATCCTCTTTCCATTAGCGGCCAGCGTATATTGCTGCAACTCGTAATCTTCCACCATTTTAATCAGTTTTTGGGCATAGGCAGGGTTGGTAGCATAACCACATTTTTTCAAACCCTTTGCCCAGGCTATATAATTGCTGACATCGTAGGTAAACAGCTCGGCATATCGCACCGAAGTCTTCAGATAATTGGAGTGATCAATATAAGATTCCTTTGCACTTTTATATTTCCTGAAACATTCATTCGGGGCATCGTCTGTATGGGCAAAGGTTTCGCCACGCCATTCTTTTTTACATTTTATACCAAAGTGATTATTTGCTTTTGTAGCCAACTCGCTTTCGCCTGCACTGGTCTCATATATACCCTGTGCAAGTGTAATGGATGCAGGAATACCTACTCTCTTTTGTTCTTCAATAGCCCAGGCGGCATATTGTTGAACATAGGCTTTTGCTTTATTGTCAAAAGAACCTGATTGTGCCTTTGCTATCAAAGAGCAAAGAGCGAAACAAATAGTTAGTATTTTTTTCATCATTTTCTTCTCTTTTATAATGCGATTTTCCGAATCACCGAAATACCATCGCGTATGGGCAGAACTAAAACCTCTACCCGATTATCCAATTTTATTTTTTGGTTGAATAAATGCATAGCGCGTTCATTCTTCCCTTGTTCATCGTCCGGCAAAAGTACTCTTCCTTCGAATAAAACATTGTCTGCAACAATAATTCCACCAATTTTTAACTGTTCAAATACCAAATCGTAGTATAAGGAGTAATTAGGCTTGTCGGCATCAATAAAAACCAGGTCCCAAGGCTCTTTTATGTTCTTCAGTAATTCAGCAGCATCACCAAAATGGGGGATGATTTTATCTGCCATACCAGAAAGCTCAAAGTACTTCTGTGCAATATCCTTGCGTTCTTCATCAATCTCAATGGTATGTACATAGCCGTGTTCGTCCAGACCTTGTGCGAGACAGATAGTGGCATAACCGGTAAAAGTACCGATTTCCAGTGCCCGCATCGGACAAATCATTTTGCTCAGCAATTGCAAAATGCTACCCTGCATGTGCCCGGATAGCATAACCGGCTGCATTTCTTTGCGATAGGTTTCACGCTCTAATGCTACCAAAAGTGGCAATTCGTCAGTACTCATTTTGCTGGCATACTGATTCAGTGCTTCGTCAAAAAGAATCGAGGTCATTGTCAATTAAAAGTTAGGTTGCAATTTATTATGGGTATAAAAATCCCTGATATAATAGACTACTTCGTCCGCAGTGTCAAATATCTTAATCATTTCGAGATCTCCTTCACTGATATTATTCTCTTCGTGCAACATGGTTTCGCGCATCCAGTCGAATAATCCCTTCCAGTAAGCACTACCGACACAAATCATGGGTGTTTGGGTAAACTTGCGGGTTTGAATGAGGGTGGCTACTTCAAAAAATTCATCCATTGTACCCCATCCGCCCGGCATCATAATAAATCCCTGCGAGTATTTGGTAAACATCACCTTACGCACAAAAAAGTAGTCGAAATTCAGGTTTTTGTCGGGGTCAATATAAGTGTTTGGGTGCTGCTCAAAAGGTAAAGCAATATTAAGCCCAACAGAACGGCCATTCGCAATTTTAGCTCCTCGGTTTGCTGCTTCCATAATACCGGGACCACCACCAGAGATGACGCCAAAACCCTCTTCGGACAGGCGTTGAGAAATATCTACAGCCAGCTGATAGTATTTATTTTCGGGTGATGTACGTGCCGAACCAAAAATGGAAATGCAGGGGCCTATTTTTGCCAGTTCTTCAAATCCCTGAACGAACTCAGCCATTATTTTGAAAATCTGCCAGCTGGAATGTGCTTTTGTTTCTGTCCAGTCTCTGAGTTTTAATCCGCTTTTAAAATTAGCCATGTAGTAATGTATGCTGTTGTTTGTAATGATGAGCACTATTCGTTTGACGATGAAAGCTTAGCTATTGTCTTTTTTGAAAACAAAAACAAAAGTCCAAATGTCAATGCTGCATTAATGATTAATAATTCGATACCGATTTTATATCCACCAAAAATCGATTCTGATAATTGTAAAATACGCTGAGTCGTTTCCGGGCTCAATTCAATTGTCCTGAAATACCATTCGGCATTATTGATAAAATCCAGAGAGAAGGTGAGCATCAGAGCCAGAAGACAAAGCACAAGAGGATATTTTTCGGCAATCGTTCTTTTTGTCAATATACCAAAAGCGAATAAACCCAATAATGGTCCGTAGGTAAACCCGGCTACTTTAAGCAGTATATCTATCAGCGAGCCATTGTCTACTTCTCGGAAAAAGAAAATACAAAACAAAAACACGATACTAAAGCTGAAGTGTACTGTGTAACGAATTTTTGCACGTTTCTCTTCTGACCAGTCGGCACGACGTTTGAGCCCCAATATATCTATACAAAAAGAAGAAGTGAGCGCAGTAAGGGCACCATCTGCACTGGGGAAAAGTGCTGACACCAACCCAATTAAAAATATTACTGTGATAAAAAATGGCAAGCCGGAATTGATAGCAATAGTGGGAAATAAGCTGTCGCCTGCGGCGGTGATTCCTTTAGTGCCAGCATAAAGTGCCAGTAATCCGCCTAATAACAAAAAGACAAAGACAACCACCATCTGTACAAAGCCAAAAAGCAACATATTTTTCTGAGCATCTTTTACATTGCTCACACTGATATTTTTTTGCATCATCTCCTGGTCAAGACCCGTCATGGCTATGGTGATAAATGCACCACCAATAATTTGTTTCAGAAAGAAATTAGGCTTAGCGGCATTGGTAGCAAAAATATGAGTGTAATCTTTTTCACTCATAGAATGCCAGACTGTACCTAAATCCAGATGCAATTCACTGAGCATATACCCCACACAAATGACCAATGCCAAAAGCATGAATGTTGTCTGTAAGGTATCGGTCCACACAATTGTTTTAACCCCTCCTCTCAAAGTGTACAGGAGTATCAGCACCAGGATGATAATGGAGGTAAATTCAAAAGAAATACCCATTTCATCCAGAACAAAAAGTTCCAGCACTTTAATAACAAGATAGAGCCTGAGTGTGGCTCCCAGTGTACGGGAAAGGATAAAAAACAAAGACCCTGTCTTGTAAGCAGTAATACCCAATCGCTGCTCTAGGTATGTATAAATAGAAGTCAGCTGCATTTTATAATAGAGTGGCAACAATACATAAGCCACAACAAAATAACCGATCCAATAGCCGATAGCAACCTGAAAATATTCGAAACCAATCTTACCTACTGTACCCGGAACAGAAATAAAGGTCATCCCTGAAAGGGAGGTGCCAATCATTCCAAATGAAACAAGCATCCAGTTTGACTTTCTGTTTCCGATAAAGAAAGACTCATTATTAGAATGTCTTGAGGTATAAAATGCAATACCCAGAAGCAATGCAAAATAAGCGAGGATAATAGCGATGAGCATTAATTCAAAAAATAATTAAAAAGTGAAAACCTGAAAATGTTGGTCGATTGTTTAAAAGATAAAAGGCTTCGTTCGGTAGGATTGCTGAACAAAGCCTTTTAGCAATGCTTTTCGTGCTTTAGAATCCAACCAGAATACCAAATCTTAAATCAACTCCGTTTACACCGGCATAATAACTGTTGGGGTCATTCAATGCATCAAACAAAATGGTGGTGTTAAAAGAAGTACGGTCACTGATAGGCTGCTTAAAACCAATGCCTACCAATACACTTGGGGACTGGATTTTCTGGTTTCTCAAATCACCTTTATTATAATCCCAGGTACCGTCCCATGTTTTGAAAGAATTATACTCTCCTTCTGCATGGATATATATTCCTTGCCAAACGATGTACCTTGCCCATATACCGCCAGATAATGTATTGTCCTTAAACACATAATAAGATTCTCCGTTTGGCAATAATCCGTTAAACTGTTCTTTGTAGCGATAAAAACTATAACCTATACGCACTCCTGCAAAAAAGTTTTTGGCAAGCCTGTATCCAACCATTGGTGCAACACCCACATTGACACCCTGTCCGAATGCAAAACGAAAATCTCCTCCAAGAACAAGTTTATCCCGGTCAAAACCAGATTTTTTCACCGGTTTTTTTGCCACTTTTCTACCACTGCTATTATAAATAACCTGTGCATTTCCGATGGAAACAGAAAAACATAAGATCAAAAGGATTATCAGCTTTTTCATTTCTTTAATTTTACTCATTCTTTAGAACGAAAACGAAGTTAAAACATTTTGTCCAAAAGGGAATTTCGGAGAATCTATTTGCCAAACTTCTTTTTGAGGGCATTCAAAGCATCATTGATATTGTTCTCCGGAGCCTTTTCTTTTGGAGCACCCTGATGATGGCTAGACTGTGTTTTGACTACTTTGGCAGGCCCTTCCTGTGTTTGCTTGATAGAGAGGGCAATTCTTTTTCGGGGAATATCTACTTCAGTGACTTTGACCATTACCTGTTGATTCAGTTTCAACACCTCGTTGGGGTCTGTAATATATTTATGGGCTATTTCGGATACATGCACTAGACCATCCTGCTTTACTCCTATATCTACAAAAGCCCCAAAACGTGTAAGGTTGGTGACCATACCCGGAACTATCATCCCTACATGTACATCTTCAATACTGAAAATTTGTGCAAACTCAAATACCTGAGCCTCACTACGAGGATCCAATCCTGGTTTTTTCAGTTCCTTAAGAATATCCTGTACTCCAAGTGTACCCAGATTTTCACTGACATACTTCTGAGGCTCAATATTTTTGAGTAATAGTTCATTACCAATTAACTGGTCAACGCTAATATTTAAATCTTTAGCCATGCGACCAACCACCTCGTAAGATTCCGGGTGAACTGCACTGGCATCAAGTGGATGCTCACCGTCTTTAACTCTTAAAAATCCGGCGCA
This sequence comes from Bacteroidota bacterium, assembly GCA_040387755.1. GTDB lineage: Bacteria > Bacteroidota > Bacteroidia > Chitinophagales > Chitinophagaceae > Rurimicrobium. The sequence continues at coordinate 875,956 of JAZKDB010000002.1, forward strand.
TTGCTCGAAGGCTTTAGCTCCAAGTCGGGGTACTTTTAATAATTGTTTTCTGCTATTAAAACGGCCAATTTCGTTGCGGTACTGAACAATATTTTCGGCTATAGATGGGCCTATACCACTAACATAACTGAGCAAGTGTTTACTGGCAGTATTGAGATTAACCCCAACCATGTTCACACAACTGACTACTGTTTGGTCGAGTTTTTCTTTAAGTCTTGTTTGATTTACATCATGCTGGTACTGCCCTACCCCTATACTCTTTGGGTCAATCTTTACCAGTTCTGCCAAAGGGTCCATTAATCGACGACCAATACTGACAGAACCACGAACGGTAATATCCTGTTCGGGAAATTCGTCGCGGGCAATTTCAGAAGCACTGTAAATAGAAGCACCGTCTTCATTAACCAGATAGACTGGTAAATTCAATTTCAACCCTTTAATAAACTGCTCTGTCTCACGCCCTGCGGTACCATCACCAATAGCAAAGGCCTGAATGCTGTATTGCTGCACCAAGCTGCGGATTTTATGCTCAGCATCCAGCAACTTATTATTTTTCTCATGGATATAAATCAGGTCTGTTTTTTTCAAAGCACCTGTTTCATCAAGGCATACCACCTTACAACCGGTACGGTAACCAGGGTCAATTGCTAAAATGCGTTTACTGCCCAATGGTGAGGACAATAGCAACTGGCGTAGATTTTCGGCAAAGACATTAATGGCTTCTTCATCAGCCTTTGTCTTGAGCGCCATACGGAATTCGCTTTCCAGGCTAGGTTGTAACAAGCGTCGATAAGCATCTTTAATCGCTTTTTTCACCTGCTCGGATGCAGCATTATGATGTTGAATAAACTGCATTTCCAGTTTTTCAATGGCCATTTCCTCAACAGGCGCAATATCCATTTTCAAAAAACCTTCCATGAAGCCCCTTAATATAGCCAACATACGGTGAGAGGGGATTTTAGTGATGGGCTCTGAGAAGGCAAAATAATCTTTGTACTTGGCTGCTTCTGTTTCTTTGCCAGCCAATACTTTGCTTTGCACTGTGGCTGTATCTTCAAAAAACTTCCTCATTTTAGCCCTGGCATTAGCATCTTCATTCACCATTTCGGCAATAATATCTCTGGCTCCCTGCAATGCCTCATCAGTTGTTTTCACGATATCTGTAACAAAAGATTTCGCTTCTTCTGCAGGGTCAATATTTTCCTGTGAGAAGATTTTTAATGCCAAAGGTTCCAATCCGTTTTCGCGGGCAGTCTGAGCTTTGGTTTTGCGCTTTGGCTTATAAGGCAGATAAATATCTTCTAATACCGCAATGGTGCTAGCTGCATTGATTTTAGCCTGCAATGCTTCTGTCATTTTACCTTGTTCGGTAATGGTTTTTTCAATAAAAGCTTTGCGCTCAGCAAATTCCTGTTGCAGTTTTGCCTCGTCTTGTATGGCTTGTATCTGTACTTCATCCAGCCCTCCTGTTTTGTCTTTTCTGTAGCGGGCGATAAAAGGAATGGTTGCACCTTCGGCCAACAATTCTAAAACGGTGTTGACATCATTTGATTTTAATTGTAATACAGCTGCAACACTTTGCGCAAAGGGTAAAAAACTCATTAATTATTCTGATTTTGTTTGGAAAGGATGGCGAAAATAGGGAAAGATTGAGAGTATTAAACAAGTAAATAACATCATTGTTTTGATTTGGTTCTTAATATTACTCTATGAAAAATTTGATGATACTCATAATATTGTTACTGCTTCAAAGTAATGTTTCAGCACAAAAAAATTATGCTTTTGATTATGATATAGATACAACATTGATTAAGGGCAATTCGTGCGGCACATTTAAGACGATGGAGTATTTTTCTGTGCGTGGAAAATATCCTGAGAGCACGCATTCATTGCTACAAAAAGCTCGAAAAGCAATTGCCAACACTAATATACCTATTAAACAGAATGGGTTTATCACTTTCCGATTCTCTATTAACTGTGAAGGAGTTCCTTCTGCTTATAAATTGTTTATGACCAATGAACATTATCAAACACAGGAATTTGACAAAGAGCTTGTTCAGGTGCTATTTGGGTTTGTAAAAAGCCTGAAAGAATGGAAAGCCAGACCAACAAATGGAAAAAACACTGCAGAGTATTATAATTACTATTTAAGTTTTCAATTAAAAGATGGCAAAATTATCAGCTTGGCTCCTTAGCCTCATCATTACAATTGGCGTTCACCATTCTGCAATGGGGCAAATTGCTTTCACAAGTGATAGCTGCCTAAGACAAGAATGGAAGGATGGTGTCACCAATAGCCTGTTTAAATTATATTATCCTGGCAAGGAATGGCAACTCTATTGTGATTCTATTTTGAAAATTTGCCCGGAATATGACTATATCTGGCAGATGAAGGCTATGCCTTCTATAAAAATGGGTATTTATGAAGTAGCATTCAGCAGCCTGAAACAAGCCTGCAGAATTAATCCGGTCAAACAAATACCCTATCAGGCTTTTTTGAAATGTACTTTTGCAAAAGACTATCAGGGAGCACTTAAGGACTTTGAGCAGGCCGAACAATTAGTGCGGGAAGGGGGTATAATGGATCATAGTTTTTCTTTTTACAGAGGATTATGCTATTTAGGTTTAGAGCGTCCGGAACTGGCCATAGAACACTTTGAATCAGACATTAAAGCACAGACAAAAAGAACCGGGGCAGGAAATGAACATTATAACAGTCTATTTTATTTAGGGCTTTCTTATCTGCTGGCCCATGATTTGCCAAAAGCAGAAAAATATTTGCGCGCCAGTATAAAAGCCTATTCAAAATTTCCGGAGCCAAATTTCTATATGGGTAAATTACTGGCAGAACAAAATCGCTCTTTAGAAGCAAAAGAGTACTTTACAAAAGCAAAAGAGTACATAATTGGCGGCGCCAACATGAACGAGGACAATACAATGTATGTAGATTATCCCTTTCAGATTGGACTTTCTGATATTAAAGTTGAATTAAGCAAAATCCCCTAATGAACCTTAGAGAAGAAATTTTATCGGCACACAGCAAAGCTCATTCTGTAGAAATAGCTATGTGGATTGGTAAGGATATAAAGCGCTTTGATTGCTTAATGCAATTGTTTTTTGGAGATGATTTTATTGTGGTACAGCGTAGTGCATGGATTTTGAGTATTTGCACTGACAGTTGCCCTGAATTAGCCTTCCCGTATTTAAAACAGATGATTAAATACTGTTATAAAGATGGCATCCATGTTGCTGTCAAACGAAATGTAACAAGGGTATTGGCTCATATAATTATTCCTGATGAACTGCATGAGGCAGCAATGAATCTAAGCTTTGAACTCTTGGCAGATCAAAAAGAAACTGTAGCAGTAAGGTGTTGGTCTATGGATATTCTGATGCAATTATCAGCCAACTATCCGGATATAAAAAATGAACTAAAGAACATTATTGAAGATGCTATGGAACATCAGGAGCTGACAGCCGGATTTAAATCGAAAGCCAGAAGAATATTAAAATCATTAAAATAAAAAAACCGTCAGGTATAAACTGACGGTTTGGATGTATTAATTCATAGAATTTCCTTCGGGTCCGCTTTCAGGTTCAATTTTCAATCTTCCTCTGGGCACCCTGCCCGCTCCTGCATAATACTTGCGCCAATAAGCATCACTTAACTTGCTAATCATTACACCCTGACTTACGGATGAATGAACAAAGTAGTCGTTCATCAGATAGATACCCACGTGTGAAATACGCTTTGTACGAATATTAAAAAAGACCAAATCCCCTTCCTTCAACTCTTCTTTGTTCCAGATAGAATGGCAAATACTGAATTGCTCGGCCGCTGTACGAAAAAGACTTACATTAAATACCCTGGCATATAGCCTTTGTACAAATGCACTACAATCGATACCATTCTGATCCGTTCCACCCAAACGATAACGGGTACCATACCACTCGTCTATAAAACTATACAAAAGGTCGTTGGTAATAACCTGAGGTAAAACCCCAAGCATATTTGCATATTTCAGGTTCAGGAATTTATTCAGAGAAGTGATGAAGTTCTTCTCTGATGTGTTCCTTTTGCTAGCGGCATTGCCTTTAGCTACTATTTCTGTTCCTAAGGGTGTTTCTAAACTGGTTCTGTTATGAGACAATGGTTTTGGCTCCATTAATTCGTGAGCCGAGTTACAACTGCTACCCAAAACAGCCAGACTGGTGATGAGCAAGGTGTTCAATATTGTTTTCTTCGTCATTATACGCATTGCTGTTTTTAAGATGAAAAGAAAATTAACCTTGTTAATCCTTTAAAATTTCGATTGCGAAGATAACCAACTACAGTCTAAAAGCAAATTCCCTAAATGCAGTTTTAACATTTAGGGAATACTTTAGAATAATAAACTTACAAACTCTGTACAACTTTACTTAGCCGGAATATCTTTTAATACATTCACTGCTTCAGCAAGTGTAATATCTTTTTTAAGCAGGCGAATCCAATTCTTATTTCTTTCGGAGCGTGCTGTATCAGCAGCTATTACTGGCTTATCTTTCTCTATATTATCAATATCTAGCAAAGTGGTAATTTTATCCAGCTCTTCCATCTTTTTTGATAGCGCTGCATTTTCATCTTGTTGTTTTTTGAATTTAGCCTCATTCAGAAATACAATATTCTCCTCCTCCAGCTTCTTCAATCTTTTGGCATTTTCTTTCACCACATCAAAAGATTTACTGGCATTAATTCTCTGTTGGCTGGAAGTTCTTAATTGTGCTATATCAAAACTACCTGCCCAATATGAATTTTGGCCTGCTTCTGTTTTAAATGTTTGCGTGGATTCTGAACCGGCAAGTAAGGGTAATATTGCTGGCTTTATTTCATCATAAGGCAGAGCAGCTTTATCCTTTCTTTCACCTATTTCTATCTCACTATACAAATCGGGCAAAATGATATCAGGAGTAACGCCTTTCAATTGAGTACTTCCACCATTAATACGATAAAATTTCTGAATAGTCAATTTAAGTGAACCAATTTCGGGTTGCTTTTCATTCATCATTTTAAGCCTCACCATTGGGTCCAGCAATTCATCAAGCGGAACTTGTTTTTGTACAGTTCCTTTGCCAAAAGTGGGACTCCCTACAATAACCGCACGCTTGTAATCTTGCATTGCCGCAGCCAATATCTCTGAGGCAGAAGCGCTACCCTGATTGACCATAATAACAAAAGGTCCATCATAAGTGGATTGATTCCTGCTTTTCAAAATCATAGGTTGAGCTTCACTGGTTTTTACCTGAACTACAGGGCCAGGACCAACAAATACACCAGCCATATCCACCACATCATTCAATGAGCCACCACCATTATAGCGAAGATCAAGAATAATACCTTTCACACCCTCTTCTTTAAGTTTGGCTACCTCTTTGGCAACGTCCTCGCCTGAGCGTCGACCATCTGCACTGTTGAAGTTGCTATAGAACTCACTCAGGTAAATGTACCCCATCTTGCCCTTTTCTGTATTTATCACTGCAGACTTTGCAAATGTTTCTTCAAGCTCTACTTTGCCTCTGATAATAGGAATTACTTTGATAGAACCATCTACACGACGAACTGTCAATCGAACCTCAGTGCCTTTTTCTCCACGGATCTTTTGAACCACATCTTCCAATTCATAACCCTGAATATCCTCGGGCTCAGCTGCGCCTTGTCCTACTTTGATAATTTCGTCATTAGCTTTTAACTCACCTTGTTTCCAACTTGGACTACCAGGAACGATAGAGGCAACTTTTATCTTATCATCTTCCGGCTTCAACTGCGCTCCTATACCGTAAAATTCACCAGACATCTGTACATCAAATTTCTTTTTCTCGCGAGGAGGGAAAAAATCAGTATGAGGATCTTCGGAAAGTGTGATGGCATTTATATAAAGTGCAAATCGATCATCTTCGTTTACTTTATTCAACTTAGCAAAGTATTTCTGCAAGTTGGTATCTACTTTACCTCTTGCAGATTGCTTTAACTCTGCATCGCTTTTCATTACAAACTTTATAGTATCAACAACTTTGGCGGTATCTCTTCTGGCTTTTTCATCTTCCTGAATTTTCTTCAATTCCATGTATTTGGCCAATACCCGATATTTCACATAACGTGTCCAACGCTCTTTTAAAGCTTTCTCATTAGCGGCAAAATCAATTTTATCTGCATTCAGCTGAATCTCTTCATTACCATCAAAAGTAAAATTGGTTTTGATGACATCTTTGAAGTATCCTTCAATCTGTTTGGTACGCTTGGTGTATAATTGATTGAATAAATCATAGCATTCAAAGGTGGAGCCTTTAATCTGATCATCGATTTTGAATCGAAATTTTTCAAGATCCTTGATATCTTCTTTGGTGAAAACTTTCTTTTCAAAATCAGCAGTTTCAATCAGCTTGGTGAACACTCTGTTCGAAAAACTATCGTCGATAGCACGCGGTGCAAAATGCGCCTCTTGTATTACTGCCATAACGGTATTTAATACCATTGTTCTCCTTTCGGCGGCATTAGGAACGTCTTCATTGATATACTTAAAAGAAAAGAAAGCAGCCAAAGCCGCTATAACGAATAAGGGTATGCCAATTTTATACTTCATGAAATGCAACATAAACCTGCGATAAATAATTGATAAGCGTTACAAATGTAATGGTTAAACGGTTAAGAAAACGTCAAGGAAGAGGGTGATTTTATGAATGAGAAATTGAAGTAGATTATTACCAAAATCCATCAAAAATCGCAGCTAATTATGTAAACAAATGCAGCAATGTTATAAGACATTGCTGCTCTAAGCTCTGCACCTTTGTATCGTCATAAAGACATTTAGCCGAAGGGTAGGAATTAAAAACACAAACACTATGGATACGATAAAAGGCGATTTAGACGACATGAAAACATTATCTGCCTGTTGTAGGATGTTGGATAAAATTGGATTTACCACCCAATTTAAAATCAATCATGCAGGGATTCAGTCATTGGACAGTCAGAAAGAATATACACCAGCCGAAGTGAAAATTGTCAATTTTTACCGGTTCGAGGGTTCTTCAAATCCGGACGATAATTCAATATTATATGCAATAGAAACTTCCGCAGGAGAAAGAGGTACCATAACAGATGCCTACGGCCCCAATGGCGACCCTATTATTACCCAATTTATACAACAGGTAGAGAGTTTCGAGAAAAAAACTGATAAGGATAAACATCTTTAATTCCGACAATGGGTAAATAAATACTAATGGTGAATAGTATTTTATCCGGTATAAGGTCTGCTATATAGCAGGCCTTATTTTTCGGGAGGTAAGGCATAAAAAAGCCGCCACAAGAAAATTCTTGTGGCGGCTTAATAATATATGTATCAGAAGATACTATTCCTCTTCGTCAAATTCAAGAACATCTTTATTTGACATCAATAATTCGTATTCATCCTTAGAACCAACGATGATACCATCAAAGTCGCGGTTACCAGTACCTGCAGGAATTAAGTTACCTGTGATAACGTTTTCTTTCAATCCTTGTAAGGTATCAGATTTACCATTGATAGCTGCTGTAGAAAGAACTTTAGTAGTCTCCTGGAACGATGCTGCTGAAATCCAGCTGCGGGTACCCAAAGAGGCTTTAGTAATACCTAACAACAAAGGCATCGAAGTTGCAGGCTCAGCATCACGGTATTCTACCAGTTTCTTATCGGCACGACGTAATGCAGAGTTTTCTTCACGAATTTCACGGAGAGTAGCAATTTGTCCCGGATGCAATACTTCAGATCCACCATGTTCTGTAACAACTTTCTTATCAAAAATCCAGTCGTTTTCATTCATGAAGTCAAACTTATCTTCAGTATCGTTCTCTAAGAATTTAGTATCTCCCGGATCAACGATAGTCACTTTACGCATCATCTGACGAACGATAACTTCAACGTGCTTGTCATTGATTTTTACCCCTTGCAAACGGTATACCTCTTGAATTTCATTTACCAGATACTCTTGTACTGCAAAAGGACCTTTAATAGCAAGAATATCGCTTGGTGTTGTAGCTCCATCAGACAATGGGTTACCAGCTTTGATGAAGTCACCATCCTGTACAGTAATCTGACGGGACAATGGTACCAAATACTTTTTAACCATTCCGTCCTTAGACTCAACAGTCATCTCACGGTTACCACGTTTGATATTACCAAATGCTACCACACCATCAATCTCAGCTACTACAGCTGGATTACTTGGGTTACGCGCTTCAAACAATTCGGTAACTCGGGGAAGACCTCCGGTGATATCTCGGCTACGACCCATTACACGTGGTATCTTAGCGATTACCTGTCCGTTATGTACTTTCTCATTTTCACTTACAATGATATGAGAACCTACCGGAAGGTTATACGATTTATCTTCCTTACCATCGATAAGGATGGCAGGTATTTTAGTTTTATCTTTTGTTTCAATAACTACTTTCTCGCGGTGACCTGTTTGTTCGTCAGCTTCTTCACGGAAAGTTACCCCTTCTACGATACCTTCAAAACGAACCGAACCAGTAACTTCTGAAATGATAACCGCGTTAAACGGATCCCATGCACAGATTGGTTGTCCTTTAGTGATTTTTTGGCCATTCTTAATTTTAAGAATAGAACCATAAGGAATGTTGTGGGTAGTTAATAAACGATCATTTGCTACATCTACTACGCGCAACTCACCTGTACGACCAATAACCACTACAGTATCTTCACCTTCTTCATTTTTGTATGAAGTGGTACGCAATCCATCAAACTGTGCTGTACCGTCAAAACGGGACAATAATTGAGAATCTGTAGCCGAGCTACTTGCTACCCCACCGACGTGGAAGGTACGAAGTGTCAACTGTGTACCAGGCTCACCGATACTTTGTGCTGCAATGATACCTACAGAGTCACCTTTTTGTGCGGTATAACCTGTTGCAAGGTTTTTACCATAACATTTGGTACATACCCCTTTCTTAGCTTCACAAGTAAGCACCGAGCGGATTTCAACTGCATCAATAGCTGTATTCTCAATAGCTTTTGCGATATCTTCATTGATTTCACCACCTGCTTCAACAATCAATTCGTTTGTCAACGGATCAATTACATCATGCAATGAAGTACGACCAAGGATACGATCATACAATGATTCGATAATTTCTTCATTATCTTTCAAGGCAGAAGTAGCGATACCACGTAAAGTGCCGCAATCTTCTTCGTTGATTACCACATCCTGAGCCACATCCACCAGACGACGAGTAAGATAACCCGCATCTGCCGTTTTAAGGGCCGTATCCGCAAGACCTTTACGAGCACCATGGGTTGAGATGAAGTACTCCAATACAGACAAACCTACTTTGAAGTTTGACAAGATCGGGTTTTCGATAATCTCTGAACCAGATGAACCAGAACGACGGGGTTTTGCCATCAATCCACGAAGACCTGCAAGCTGCTTAACCTGTTGTTTACTACCACGTGCTCCGGAATCCAACATCATATAAACTGAGTTGAAACCTTGCTTATCGGTCGCCATTTCTTTAATCAAAGTCTCGGTAACGCGTGTATCCACACGGCTCCAGATATCAATGATTTGGTTATAACGCTCGTTGTTGGTGATTAAACCCATATTGTAGTTTTCCCAAACTTCTTCAACATCTCCGTGAGCTGTATTTACCAGTTCCTCTTTAATCAAAGGAACAGTAAGGTCGCGGATGTTAAAGGACAATCCACCACGGAATGCCGTACGGAATCCTAACGTTTTAATATCATCAAGGAAAGCAACTGTTTGAGGAATATTTGTATTTTTAAGGATATCACCAATGATTTCTCTCAATGATTTCTTAGTCAACAGTGCATTTACAAAACCATTTGTTTTAGGAACAAACTGGTTGAAAATAACACGACCAACAGTAGTTTCAATTAATTCATTTTTAAGACTGCCATCTTTTTGACGAACGTCGGCTTTTACCTTAATCCAGGCATGCAAATCAGCACGACCTTCATTATTGGCAATCACTACTTCTTCAGCAGAATAGAAAGCTTTTCCTTCACCTTTTACAATTTCTGTATCGGTAGTTTTCTTACCTTTTGTAAGGTAATAAAGACCAAGAACCATGTCCTGAGAAGGAAGAGTGATTGGCGTACCGTTCTGAGGGTTCAGGATGTTATGAGAAGCCAACATCAACAATTGAGCTTCAAGGATTGCTGCGTGACTTAATGGAACGTGAACAGCCATCTGGTCACCATCGAAATCCGCATTGAACGCCGAACACACCAATGGATGGAGCTGTATCGCTTTACCTTCAATCAGTTTTGGTTGGAATGCCTGAATAGACAATCTATGCAGCGTTGGGGCACGATTCAGCAAGATTGGATGTCCTTTCAATACATTTTCAAGGATGTCCCAAACCACAGCTTCTTTGCGCTCCACTAATTTTTTTGCACTCTTAACGGTTTTAACGATACCGCGCTCAATCAATTTACGGATGATAAATGGCTTGAACAATTCCGCTGCCATATCTTTAGGAATACCGCACTCGTGTAGTTTCATTTCTGGTCCTACCACGATTACCGAACGTCCTGAATAATCGACACGTTTACCCAAAAGGTTTTGACGGAAACGACCTTGTTTACCTTTCAATACATCAGAAAGTGATTTCAAGGCACGTCCACCCTCTGCTTTTACAGCGTTAGACTTACGGCTATTATCAAACAGAGAATCTACCGCTTCCTGCAACATACGTTTTTCATTACGCAGGATTACTTCTGGCGCTTTAATCTCCAACAAACGCTTCAAACGGTTGTTACGGATAATCACACGACGATAAAGATCATTCAAATCAGATGAGGCAAAACGGCCACCATCTAATGGAACCAGAGGACGCAATTCCGGTGGGATGATAGGCAAATATTGCATTACCATCCACTCCAGTTTATTTTCTACTCTTGTATTTGCTTCACGGAAAGCTTCAACTACGCTCAGGCGTTTTAAGGCTTCCTGCTTACGTTGCTGAGAAGTTTCGTTTGCTGCAGCATTACGCAATTCGTAGCTCAATGTATCAAGGTCGATACGGGACAACAAATCGTGTACCGCTTCAGCACCCATTTTGGCGATGAACTTATTTGGATCTTCGTCAGGCAAATAATGATTGTCTTTCGAAATGGCTTCCTGAATTTCAAGATACTCATCTTCGCTCAACAATTGCTGATGAACGTTTTCAGAGTCTTTCAAATTCAATTTCTGACGGATTAAATCTTCTGCCTCACCAGCTTGTATTACTACATAACGTTCGTAGTAAACGATGCTTTCCATTTTTTTGGAAGAGCAACCCAACAAGTAACCAATTTTATTCGGCAAACTTTTGAAATACCAGATATGAACAACAGGGACAACCAACTTAAGGTGCCCCATGCGCTCACGACGAACTTTCTTTTCTGTTACTTCTACACCACAACGGTCGCACACAATGCCTTTATAGCGAATACGCTTGTATTTACCGCAATAGCATTCATAATCTTTTACAGGGCCAAATATCTTTTCGCAAAACAAACCATCACGTTCAGGTTTGTAAGTACGGTAGTTAATCGTTTCGGGTTTTAATACTTCACCATAAGAACGGTCAAGTATCGCATCTGGTGATGCAAGACTGATGGTAATTTTACCAAACCCAGCCTTCGGACGATTTTCTTTTTTAATTGCCATATTATTGAGAGTGTATTTTTAAAATCAAATAATTGTCAGTGTAATTCTTTGCCAGAAAATTTTTACTTTTTTAAAATATAGTTTTCGTAGCTCAGATTGTACCCTAATTTATTCTGTACAAAATTCTTCAACTTTTGCTTAAACGTCAGTTTGTTAAACGAAACGTCATAATCAAACTTCCAGTTCTTCTGTTCTATCCTTTCTTTCATCACTTGTGGATGAGTACCTGTAAAACGCCTGAGTGCATCAATATGGCTGGCATAATCAAATTGCTCGGCCTGTCTTACATTTTTCTTCACCCATTCATCGTCGTGCCATAGCTTGGTAAAAGATTCCTGCTTGCGTTGCATGGCTTTGGGTTCTTTTACCCAACCGTAATGATACACATAAGCATCAACCGGCACTACGGTAAGTTTTTCATCATCATTCTTTCTAAAGCCCTGAGCATCTCTGTAAGAATATATTTTTGGATCTCTCCGCACTATTCTTATTTCATTCCGATACCAACCTGGTGCAATGCCCACATAATCGTAAGAACCATAAAAATGAAGGTATTTGAATAACAATCCATCTACCGTTTTATCATCCTTCCAGCGTTGCATGGCTTCTTTTATTGCCGGATGATACTGTTCGTGAACGATTTCATCTCCCTGAATATAAAAGCACCAATCCGTATCTGCTCCGATTGCCGCAAAAGCTTTGTCTGTTTCCAGTGCCAATACTTTGCCGCCTTCTCTTAGGCTGTCATCCCATATTGTCTCAACAATTCTGATTTTATCAGGATTTATATCCTTTATCAATGCCAATGTTTCATCTTCCGAACTACCCACTGCGACAACAAAATCATCGCAAAGTGGTAATATGGATTTTATCGCTTCGACTACGGGATAGTCAAACTTTAAGGCATTTCTAATAAACGTAAATCCGGTAACCTTCATCATTGTCTAACAGAATGGGAAACAATGCTGTTGTCGACATTGTTTCCCTGTTCAATTCGTCTATTCAAATTTCAATTCAAGACCCAAGCCACGTAATTCATTCACCAATACGTTGAACGATTCCGGAATGCCGGCTTTAGGTACGTTATCTCCTTTTACAATTGCTTCGTATGTTTTCGCACGACCAGAAATATCATCCGATTTAAGCGTCAACAACTCCTGAAGAATGTTGGCTGCTCCATAGGCCTCAAGTGCCCAAACCTCCATCTCACCAAAACGCTGTCCACCAAACTGAGCTTTACCACCCAATGGTTGTTGTGTAATCAATGAGTATGGTCCGATAGAACGAGCATGCATTTTATCGTCAACCATATGGTGTAGTTTGATAATGTAAATTACACCAACAGTTGCTTTTTGGTGGAAACGCTCACCTGTTTCACCGTCATAGAGATAGGTATGTCCAAATTCAGGAATACCCGATTCGGTAACCAATTCTTCAATTTCAGGAATCGATGCACCATCAAAGATTGGAGTTGCAAAACGCAAGCCTAATTTTTCTCCTGTCCAACCAAGAATGGTTTCATAAATCTGGCCAAGGTTCATACGTGATGGTACCCCAAGTGGGTTCAATACAATATCAACCGGTGTGCCATCTTCGAGGAAAGGCATATCTTCTGCACGAACAATACGTGCTACGATACCTTTGTTACCATGGCGACCCGCCATTTTATCCCCTACTTTCAATTTACGTTTAGAAGCAAGATATACTTTAGCCAATTTCAATACACCTGCAGGTAATTCATCACCGATAGACAAATTGAATTTTTCACGCTTGTAACGGCCTAATTCTTCGTTGTACTTGATATTATAGTTGTGCAACAATTGGTTGATTAAACCATCGGTTTCTTTATCGCCTGTCCATCCTAAAGGATTAACGTTTGCGTAATCGATTGTAGCCAACATTTTTGGATTGAATTTACCGCCTTTGCTCAGCAACATTTCGCCGAAGTTGTTGGTAATTCCCATTGATGATTTATCTTTCAACAAGGTCATCAATTTGTCCATCAAAAGATTTTTCAAATCAACCAAGTATGTTTCATGTACTTTTTCGATTTTCTCTAATTGAGTTTTATCTTTTGCTTTATCTTTTTTATCTTTTTTAGCACGCTGGAACAATTGCTTGTGAATAACAGTTCCTTCAATACCAGATGGCGCTTTCAAAGAAGCATCTTTTGCATCACCCGCTTTGTCTCCAAAGATGGCACGCAATAGTTTTTCTTCGGGCGTTGGGTCTGTTTCTCCTTTTGGTGTGATTTTACCAATCAGGATATCGCCTTCACCAACGTGAGCTCCAATACGGATGATACCATTTTCGTCAAGGTCTTTTGTAGCTTCTTCAGAAATATTAGGTATGTCCGGAGTCAATTCTTCTTCACCCAATTTAGTATCACGAACTTCCAATTCGTATTCATCGATATGAATAGAAGTGAACAAATCGTCACGAACTACTTTTTCATTGATTACAATCGCATCCTCAAAGTTGTATCCTTTCCAAGGCATGAAAGCCACTTTCAGGTTACGTCCCAAAGCCAATTCTCCTCCTTGTGTTGCATATCCCTCAGTAAGGAAGTCACCCGTTTTTACCTTTTGTCCTTTACGAACGGCAGGCTTCAGTGTGATACTTGTACTTTGGTTGGTTTTCTTGTATTTGGTAAGCGTGTATTTTCTTAAATCATCTTCAAAAGAGACCAAACGATCTTTTTCGCTACGGTCGTAACGAACATGGATTTCGTCTGCATCTACATATTCTACCACACCATTACCTTCAGCGTGCAATTGGATACGTGCATCACGGGCAGCTTTCCCTTCGAGACCGGTACCTACAATCGGCACCTGAGGACGAATCAATGGAACTGCCTGACGTTGCATGTTCGAACCCATCAGGGCACGGTTGGCATCATCATGCTCCAGGAAGGGAATCAAAGAAGCGGACAAACCAACAATTTGGTTGGGTGCCACGTCCATGAATTCTACTTCGTGTGGATCCAGAATCGGGAAATCACCTGTTTGACGAGAGATGATTTTCTCATCTGTAAAGTTTCCTTTCTCATCCAACGGCATATTCGCCTGGGCGATTTTCATTAAATCTTCTTCTTCAGCACTCAGGAACTGGTAGCTTTTCATATCTACTCTACCATCTTTTACCTTACGGTATGGTGTTTCGATAAAGCCCATATCATTGATTTTGGCATGTACACAAAGTGTAGATATCAAACCAATGTTTGGTCCTTCCGGAGTTTCAATCGTACAAAGACGACCGTAGTGAGAATAGTGAACGTCACGAACCTCGAAGCCTGCGCGCTCTCTGCTCAAACCACCAGGGCCCAGAGCTGAGATACGACGTTTGTGCGTAATCTCGGACAATGGATTGGTTTGGTCAAGGAATTGTGATAATTGAGAAGTACCAAAGAAGGAATTAATAACAGAAGAAAGTGTACGTGCATTGATCAAATCGATTGGCGTAAACACCTCGTTGTCACGAACGTTCATACGCTCGCGGATAGTACGTGCCATACGGGCAAGACCTACTCCGAACTGTGCAAACAATTGCTCACCAACGGTACGTACACGACGATTGCTCAAGTGATCAATATCATCTACCTCTGCTTTACCATTGGTTAAGCGTACAAGGTATTTAATGATGGTAATGATATCTTCTTTAGATAGTACTTTTTTGTTTCCGCTGATGTCAAGGCCAAGGCGACGGTTGATTTTGTAACGACCAACTTCACCCAAATCATAACGTTTGTCAGAGAAGAATAATTTCTCGATAATACCACGTGCAGTTTCATCATCCGGAGCATCGCTACCACGCAATTGGCGATAGATGTGCTGAACGGCTTCTAATTCTGAGTTTGAAGTATCCTTATTTAAAGTATTGTAGATAATAGAATAATCACCGCTTACTTCTTCTTTCTGAACGAAAACGGTAGCGATTTTCATTTCAATAATCAAGTCGATGCTTGATTCAGTCAAAACGTTATCACGCTCAAGAATCACCTCGTTACGCTCAATTGAAACCACTTCACCGGTGTCCTCATCAACGAAATCTTCAGTCCAGCTACGTAGTACACGAGCAGCAAGACGACGGCCAACATTTGCTTCAAGAGATTTGCGATCTGCTTTTACCTCATCAGCCATTCCGAATAATTGCAGAATGTCTTTATCGGTTTCATAACCAATAGAACGAAGCAATGTAGTAACCGGGAATTTTTTCTTACGATCGATATATGCATACATCACATTGTTAATGTCTGTAGCAAACTCCATCCATGCACCTTTGAAAGGAATAACACGAGCAGAATAAATTTTTGTACCGTTAGGGTGAGTACTTTGTCCGAAGAATACACCAGGAGAACGATGTAATTGTGATACAACTACGCGCTCTGCACCATTAATAACGAAAGTACCGCGAGGAGTCATGTAAGGGATATTACCCAAGAATACATCCTGAACAATGGTTTCAAAATCAACGTGCTCTTCGTCATTACAACTTAATTTCAATTTCGCTTTCAGCGGAACTGAATAAGTAAGACCGCGCTCCATACACTCTTCAATGGTGTAACGTGGCGGGTCGATGAAGTAATCCAAGAACTCAAGAACGAATATGTTACGGGTGTCGGTAATCGGGAAATTCTCCTTAAACACACGGAACAATCCCTCGTTATCACGCTTATCGGGCGTAGTTTCGAGTTGGAAAAAGTCCTGAAATGATTGAAGTTGAATACCGAGTAGGTCCGGGGTATCTGCCACATCGTGGATTTTACCGAAATTGACACGACCAGTAGCCGTTCTTTTTTTTGTAGTAGCCATAGTATATAAAAACTCCTTTTTACAATGTATATAAATGCAGCAAATGCCCAACCGGTAGGCATCTTCCTACCAGACAGGACAGTCTGACATTAACAATAATTTCCTCTAAAAATAATGAACACGCGCGTTGTAATTCCCGAAAAGGGATTGCAAATGTAATGATTAGGGCTTAAATGAACAAATTTTATTCAAAAAAGCATAGATAAATGAAAATGTTAAAGTTTTCAAAAAACAAATACTATTATTCCTTTGACTGTAGTAAAATTTTAATATCACCCACCAGACGAATCATTTCATTGGGCTGGAGACCATCGTAAACTCCGCGGATTCTCGCATTACGGTCTACCAAAACAAAATGATTATCATGTATAAAATCCTTATCGATACTTACCCCGGTAGTATCATCCTGAGCAGAAATCAAATAGCTGTAACGAGCCTGATCGTACAATGCTTTTTTATCGCCTGTAAGAAAATGCCATTGGTTAGGGTCTGCTTCGAATTGAAGGGCGTACTTTCTTAATGCAGCTGATGAATCTTCTTCAGGATCTACGGTATGAGACAAAAACAATACATTACTATTTCCTTTAAACTGCTGATAGACGGTATTGAGGTTTTCGTTCATTTTGGGGCAGATACCTTCGCAAGTAGCAAAAAAATACTCTACAACATATATCTTTCCTTTTGTTGTTGCATCGGTAATGGTTTTACCTTCCTGATTGATAAAAGAAAAAGAACGGATGCGGTGTTCTGTTTCTCCGAAATAGGGCAATGGCTTATTTTTAATCTTCGTAACACTATAAAAATAGGTCATGAACGCAGCACTCAATACGATAAAAAAACCAACCAGAAATATAACTGTTTTCTTGTTCTTCATAACAAATGCGAAAGTACAGATAAAATAATTGCTGTAATTTTGTGGCAAATAAAAATCTTTTCAAAATGTATCCTTCCGATATTGTACTACCAATGAAAGCCGAGTTGACCAGTAATGGCTTTGAAGACTTGAACACTCCTGAATCTGTAGAAAATGCTATTAACAAAAGCGGTACTACCCTGCTAGTTATTAACTCTGTTTGCGGATGTTCTGCAGGTACTGCTCGTCCTGGTGTATTACGTGCTGTTCAAAATGCAACAAAAAAGCCCGGTCATCTGACTACCAGTTTTGCGGGTTTTGATATTGATGCTGTAAAAAAAGCAAGAACTTACCTGCTTCCTTATCCACCATCCAGTCCGGCAATTGCATTGCTCAAAGATGGCCAACTGGTACACATGATAGAGCGCCACATGATTGAAGGCAGGTCTGCAGAAATGATTGCAGCTAACTTACAACAGGCATTTGAAGAGCATTGCTAATTAAAATAATCGAATTTTCTGAACCATCAATTCGCGAATTGGTGGTTCTTTTTTATTTATCCAGGCTACTGTACCTTTAGCCATTCAAAAAAATCAGCATGCCCGAAACAATTGATCAATGCTGCCCTCTCTGTGGTCGCGAATTAGCAGAACCCATAAGTAAGCATCGCTTAATACCTCCAAGCAAAGGAGGGAAAGATGGACCTACTGTATTAATGCATCAGGTATGTCAGAATAAGGTACATGCTGTATTCAATGAAACAGAGTTAAAAAACTACTACCATACAATTGAGCGCATTCTGGAAAATGATGAAATATCCAAATTTGCAAAATGGGTGAAGAAAAAAGAACTTTCCTTTTGCGATGTATCGGTGAAAAAGAAATAAGCTATGCCTAATAATTCATTCTAATTAAAAAAGCGAAACAGGATTTTTACTCTGTTTCGCTTCTTAAATTGGTGTAGTGTGTAGAATCATCTTTAGTTTGCTGAAAGGTTTTCTTTTAAATATCTTTTGATTTTTGAGGCATAATCAAAATAACCGACTTGCATTTTTGCCCAAAAAATTCCGAATAAAACGATACCTATACCAAGCATCAAAGCTGAAAGGGTTTGCTCTTGATTTACATACAAAGCCACTGAACCAATTATCAGAAACACGCAAAACGTAACCAATAAGTAGGGGCCTCCCTGATCAATTTTTCGAATTTTGTAAGATACTTTTAAATTTGTCGTATCGCCTCTTCCTTCAAGGTCGACATGGGTAATGGGTAAGGTTTTTAAATCTTTTTCATTTTCTGCATGGGGGATGATTTTAATGCATTGATCACTTTCATAGACTTCGAAATCCAGATTGTGTACCTTAAACATTTTGCCCAGCAATGCAGTTTTAATAGCATCTACAGAATTATTTGTAGACAATCGATACGTTCTTGCAAACAACATATACATTGATTTAGGAGGTTAATAAAAAAAAATCTCAACCTAAATCTATGTCATTTTCACATCAATGCAAAGCTTTTATAGCGATTTTTCTTAACATATTATATTACTGCATTTTATCAAAACAATATTTTTATAATAAATATGGTGCCTATTAAGGTACTTGCTTGAAGTAAATTTCATTAAGTTCTTTATAATAGGGCTTGAGCGTTGGAGGCACGGTCTTGTATTGCTCTTTAAGCTCTTTATTTTCCAGCAAATATTGTTTTAACTCCGGTGGCACAGGTCTGCTGATTTCATCAGGATTTTTAGAACTTCTTTTATCATCCTGTTCCTGTTCGCGCAAAGATTTTTCAGTCTCCATCATTCTGTTCATAATCTCCTTTTGCCTCATATAAAAATCTTCGTCCAGCTTTCTGTTTACAAGGTCAGTCTCATTTCTGTCCATTTTATCCTGCAGGTCTTTCAGGTCTTTGGATATACTGTTATTTCCCTGACTGTTGAGCAATTGATTTAGCTGTGCCAATTGCCTTCTGATGGCAGCTTGCTGTTGTGCCATCTGCATCAGTTCTTTTGCGTTCTCATCATCTCCCCCATTCTGACTGCCACCACTACCACCCTGACCACCTTCTTTTCCAGACTTACCTTCCTTGCCTTGCTTCCCTTCCTCACCGTTTTTAGGTTTTCCATCCTTAGATTTCATCATTCCTTCACCCAGTCCTTTTTGCTTACCAATAATGTCGCTCAATTGCTTACCTGCGCCCGGTTTAGGATTTTTGCCACCAGGTTTATTGCATTGTCCTGAACTTGGATTTTTCTGTCCGTTGCTCTGTTCCTCCATCAAGTTGGACAAAATTTCATTCAAAATTAATGCCAGATTATTGGTGTGGGTCATTACATACTGCTGCCTGGTAGCAGCATCAGGGATTTGCCTTTGCTCCAGAGAAGCAATTGCAGAGCGCATATTCTTTTCCAGCTGATTGGTTTCTTTATTAACCGTTGCAGATAACTTAATCAGCTTTTTGCTTAATGAAAATAAACTGTCCCGAATAACAAATGAATTGGCATGCAGGTTATTTTGTTTTTCGAGATTTGTAAGAAATAAGGGACTATTTGCCGGAGTACTTTTCACAGATTTAATTAGTTGCTCCTGATCAAACGAAAGGCGCATCAGGTTGGTGAGTATCTGGCGCACGGCTTTAATATTCATCTCAATCTCCTCCATTTCCATACCACCCGATTTCTTTCGCAGCGATTCGGCCATATCCTGCAGATTTTGTGCAGCCTTGCTCTGTGATTTACTTGAGTTGCTGTTTTGACTTTCATCTAACTGGTCTTCACTTTTCTGCATTTCTTCTGAAGCTTTCTCGCCTTGTTGTTCTTCTTTACTTAAGTCCTGTTTTTGTTTAGCTTCTTTATTTAAATCCTTCATCTCCTGCATGTCCTTTTTAAGGGCCTCTTTCAACTCTGACTTAAGTTCATTCTGCTTCTTTGCCAGTTCTTTTGCATCTTTTTTTGCAACATCTGTCTCCTTTCGCAAATCACTTTGCTTCTGGGCCAATTGTTCCATTTTGTCTGCCATATTCTCCATCTTCAGTTGCATTTCGAGTTTTTTCATCAACTCCTGCATGCGTTCCAAATCCATAGAGAACAATTTATTCTCTTCCTGCAATTGTTGCAATTGCTGCACGCTCTGCTCTTTATTGAGTTTTTGCATCAATTCCTGCAACTTTTTCATTTGCTCCTTTAATTCTTTGTTGAGCAAATTATCCATTTGCTCTTTTAGTGCTTCCTGCTTTTCCTTTAGTTCTTCGCTAATGTTTTTTTGCTCAGTTTGTTTTATTTGCTCCTCAAAACGTTTCTTGGTTTGCTCAAGATTGTTTTTCATTTTTTGCTGCAACTTAGCTAAATCCTGTAACGCCTGCTTTTGCTGCCAGTCCATCTGATTACTCTGTAACATTTTGCTTTGCAGTGATTGCATTTCTTCCTGCATTTGCTCATTTTGCTTAGCACTATTGCTCAATCCCGAATTAATCTGTTGTGCACTCTTGCTGATTGCAGAATCAATTTGTCTGGCATCAAAAGCTCTGTAACTCATCATTTCGCTGCGAGAAGATTTACTTCCGTGTACAGCATCATTATCCCAGGCTTCTACATAATAATTCAATTGTTCACCAGGCTTCAGCCCCACACTTGCCACATCAAAATAATGCTGAAATGTGCTAACAGTAGCACTTGAAGACTTTAACAGCATAGATTTGGAAGACAAAAGTTTACTACTTTGATCTAAAACCTGATAATGAAATAAAATGCGGGAAATACCATAATCATCTCCGGCTGTGCCATTCAATACTACCTGTGTTCCACTTACCGTGTCTTTAAATTCCTGCACCTGCAATACCGGAAACTGATCCTGGATAATTTGTACCCGATAGGTAAAACGTTCGGTGACTTTACTCTCATTGTTTTGAAGAATAATTGTGTAGGATGTGTCGTTCAAAAAGCGATACTGAAATTGGTACATGGCATTATCTTTCGCTAAAGGCATAGCAGAACCATTACCCAATTGAAACCATACATTATCTGCATGTTGGGTAGCTAAAGACCAGGCTACAGACGAGCCAATTGGTATTACCATATCGCTTACACCATTCTTTACTTCATTTTTTCGGCCGGTATATGCAGGATAGTTGAGCTGTACTTTCATTCCTGTCAATAAAGGACGCTGCATTACTTTTATATGATAGGTTTCCGATTTAAACCCGGCTGCATAAAAACGAAAACTGATATCGTCGGTACAATTCTTAAACGTGTATTCGAAACTATGGTTTACTCCGGCCTGCATAGGTACAAGTTCATCGTTAATCTCTACTGAGACAGATGCGGGCAAAGTCTTTCCCGTCATTGAAACTTTTAAAACAAAATCAGCATTGCGCACTACCTGCAATGGCATGGAGGAAATATTAAACCTGAAAGGAGCCGGTTTAATAAATTCCTTTGTTGGGTGCAACAAGCGGGTTGAAGCATCCTTAAAAACATTTGGTGCTGCTACAAGAATAAAAACACCAATCAATAACAATGGCAACAGATAAGTGAGGTATTTTTTATTTCTGCTAAAATCTACTGCTTTTGTAATAGGGACAACTGCAATTTTACTAATCTTCTGCCCAATACTGGCATCAATTAACTGACGGCTGGCAGCTGTTGATTCCTGTTGCTTCAATTGTAAAATATTGAGCAACTGATCACTCACCTCAGGGAAATGTTGCCCGATAATTGTCGCAGCCTGCTCATGAGAAATAATTTTTCCGAATTTGGCCATTTTAAACAATGGCCTCACAATCCAATAGGCGAAAGCAGAAACACTTAGTAATACAAAGGCAGAAACCAACGGAACTTTTATCCATACTGGTAAATACAAGAAATACTCCCCAACACTTAGCGCTAAAAGATAAGCCATCAATCCTATAAAGAGCACCAGTACTCCGCGCAACAATTGGTTGGCGTAGTATTTGCGCACAAAGGCATCCAGGCGGGCAATCAGGTTTTCGTATTGGTTCATAGCGGGTCGAAGCTAAAATGCTTCAATGGGTAATTATGATTTCATATTCTGATATTGCAAAGGCACATCCAAACTAGCGCCATTACAAAGTTTTATCACATCTTGCAGATCATCTATTTTTTTGCCGGTAACGCGGATGGTATCATCCATAATAGCAGCCTGCACTTTTAGTCCGCTGTCTTTTATCAGCTTCACTATTTTCTTGGCCATATCCTTTTCAAGGCCATTTTTTACGGGTACTATCTTGCGGATGTATTTTCCCGATGCATTGGGCTCTTTTGAAAAATCAAAGCAATTGGCTTCCAATCCCTGACGCATAGACTTGGTAAGCAACACATCTGTCAACTGATTTAGTTTCATATCACTATCCACCTCAATATTGATTACCATGTCTTTTTTATTCAACTCCAGCACTACATGAGTGCCCTTAAAGTCAAAACGATTGTCAATCTCTTTTTTGGCAACGTTTACAGCGTTGTCCAATGTTTGCAAATCCACTTTGCTCACAATATCAAATGAGGCCATAATAATTGAATTGTTTGTTTGGTACTTAAATTTTGATTTCGGGCTGTGAAGATAATTTTTTTCGCTTTACAAAACACCAGACGTTGAATGTCCTTTTAAGTATTTAACGAGTTTTTATTTTTTCAAAACAGTACCTTGCAACAATATTTTCATGAGCACATATTATGCAAAAAGTAACATTTGAAGATTGGGGTAAAATTGAATACGGAACTGCCTGGGACAAACAAGAAGAAATTCTTAAAGAAAATCTATCTGTAAAGGCACAATGGTTTGGCAAAACAGAAGAAGAAAAAGACCACAGCATAGATACACATCATCATTTTATTCTTTGCGAGCATCCTCACGTCTATACTTTGGGTAAAAGTGGAATGATGGAAAACCTGTTGCTCAACGACACCAGACTCAAAGAATTAGACGTAACGTTTTATAAAACCAACCGTGGTGGAGATATCACTTATCATGGGCCTCAACAGATTGTTGGCTACCCTATCCTTGATCTGGAAAAAATCTATACCGACCTTGGTAAATATATGCGTGGACTGGAAGAAGTAATCATCCGTACTATTGCACATTGGGGTATAGCAGGAGACCGTTTACCAGGCTCTACCGGCGTTTGGCTGGATGCCGATGTCAAGGGGAAAGAACGTAAAATCTGTGCTATGGGCGTGCGCTGCAGCCGCTGGGTAACCATGCATGGCTTTGCGCTCAATGTCAATACCGACCTTAAATATTTTGATTACATCGTGCCATGTGGCATTACGGATAAAGGAGTTACTTCAATGCAAAAAGAACTGGGCGAAGCTATTGATATGAATCTTGTAAAAGCCGAAATCAAAAAACATTTTGAAGATGTTTTTGAGCTAAAACTTGACTAATAAATTGTTATATAACCAGTTTCAAGTTTTACTTTGTCCTTAAAAAGCTCAAATTTATACATACCCACCCGCTGAAAATTGCGCTTATCCAACACTACATTGGGCTCTGAAATTTTGGGAACTTCTAAAATTTTCAGGTTCTTACTGTCAAAAAACTCTATACTGTATTTAGCCGTTTTCACTTCTGGTATTTCTATATTTATGTGGCCGGTAAAAGGGTTTGTAAAGACATATTGAGACTTGATGTATGAGTATGCGTTTACATTTTCGATATCAGGAATTTCGATAGTTAAGGAAAGCCCGTTAGAGGTTTTCTGAGCTGTATCAGATGTTTTGACAGTTGAAGTTACAATAACAGATTTTTTCCCAACCTTACCAGTACTTGAGTCTGTCACAGATACTGATTTGGTCTGAAATTTAGCAGCCATATTCTGCAATGAGTCGTTAGAGGGTAATACTCTGCCTTTCGCAATTTGTGCACTGTCCACCATTACTTTGATACGATTACTTGTCCAGGACAAATCAGAGCCAAAAATCAATTTCACACGATACCAGTTAGGCCCAGCTTTTGGATGTCCGTCTAAGTAATATTGCACCCCTTTCTTAAGGTTACGGACATACCCGATAGTAATAAAATTAAAGTTACTGTCGCTGGAACGTTGCACTGCTATAGACTTTACTCCATCGTATTGGCAGGTCCAAGTCAAAATATTAATACCATTTTGGGTAACACTGGCCATATCCGGCAGCGTAGGTTGTGCAAATGCTTTTTGAGAAAAAACAACTAAAAAACAACAGGATAAAATAAAGGGCAATAAAGCTCGGCGTAAAAACATCTGCCAAACGTACGGCAAAAAAATGGCGCTGCAAATAAATGAAAGTAAAAATTTATGGCACACAGTTACCTTATTGCATCAAAGCCAAATTTCCTGTTTTGCATTCACCAACATTCCATTATCTTTAGCCATTATAAAACCAAAGACTATCCAAATTTTATGAGTTTATTTGTAAAGAAATCCTTAGAAAAATTAATGGCCGATGCCGATGGCGGCGAAAAAGGGCTGAAGCGGACTTTGGGCGCAGGCTCTCTGGTAGCCTTGGGTATCGGAGCGATTATTGGTGCCGGTCTATTTGTACGTACTGCAGCAGCAGCGGGTCAGGCAGCCGGACCAGCCGTGACCATTTCATTTATTATCGCTGCTATTGGATGTGCTTTTGCAGGACTTTGTTATGCTGAGTTTGCAGCAATGATACCTGTAGCAGGAAGCGCATATGCCTACAGTTATGTTACTATGGGTGAATTGGTAGCTTGGATTATTGGCTGGGCACTGGTAATGGAGTATGCACTCGGTGCAGCAACGGTTTCTATTGCATGGAGCGAATACTTAAATAAGCTGTTGGGAGGACAGATTCCTTATGAATGGTGCCACTCGCCCTTTGAAAGCTTTACAGATGCTGCCGGGGTTCTGCATAAAGGAATGATTAACGCTCCTGCACTGGTTATTTTATTACTCATTACTATGCTATTGATACGTGGCACGCAGGAATCTGCATTTGTCAATGCTATTATTGTATTTGTAAAAGTGGCTATTGTATTGTTATTTATTGCTATTGGATGGCAGTTTATCGTACCTGCAAACCATACTCCTTATATGATTCCCGCCGACACCCCTCCCCTTGTAGATGGTGCAGGTAAGGTTTTGGCCGATTATAGCCCCTTTAATAAACATGGCTGGGGCGGTGTATTAGGTGGTGCTGCTATTGTGTTCTTCGCCTTTATTGGCTTTGATGCGGTAAGTACTGCTGCCCAGGAAGCCAAAAACCCTAAAAGGGATATGCCTATTGGTATTCTAGGTTCTTTGGTGGTATGTACCATACTTTATATATTGTTTGGTCACGTATTAACTGGTGTGGCTAACTGGAAGGAGTTTGTAGACCCTACAAAAGGACAGGAAGCATCTGTGGCTTATGCCATCACCACTTATATGACCGGATATGGCTGGCTGGCCAAAGCTGTTACTATTGCTATTCTGGCAGGTTTCAGTTCAGTAATCCTGGTAATGTTGATGGGCCAAAGTCGTGTATTTTACACCATGAGTAATGATGGATTGATTCCTAAAGTATTTGGTGAACTACATCCTAAGTATTCCACTCCATTCAAAGCCAATTGGATATTATTTGTCTTTGTAGGACTTTTTGCTGCTTTTGTACCTGGCCATGTTGCCGGAGACCTTACCTCTTTCGGCACCCTGTTTGCTTTTGTGTTGGTGAGTATTGGCATTCTCATTTTGCGAATTAAATCGCCGAATATTGAACGACCATTCAGAACACCATTTGCCCCTGTGGTTTCTATTTTAGGAGCATTAATATGCCTGGCTATGATTTTGGTTTTAGACACTCAAACACTGACCGTTGCTTTTGGATGGATGGGAGTAGGACTGATTGTCTATTTTGTATACAGTCGTAAACATAGTAAACTCCGGAATCCTTCGGATATTATACCGAAAGCCAGCGATTTCGAAGCCAAAGACTAAAAAAAATCAGCATATATCAAAAAAGGGCGGGTTCACAGATGTGTTGTCCGCCCTTTTTAATGCTCCTAAGGTCAACTTGCTTGGGGTGATGACCTAAGCAGCTTAGCCTAAAGTACTAACCTGGTTAGTGAAAAGAGACATCCTACTTAGGGTGGTGGGCTAAGCAGCTTAGCTTGTGGACCTAAGCTGCTTAATCAAATTACCAACCTGCTTAGGGTGATGACCTAAGCAGCTTAGCCTAAAGTACAAACCTGGTTAGTGAAAAGAGACATCCTACTTAGGGTGGTGGGCTAAGCAGCTTAGCTTATGGTGCCAACCTGGTTAAGCAAAAGGTCAACCAGCTTAGAGGAATAGCCTAAGCTGCTTAGGGTAAGAGCCTATCCGGAATGCCGAAATCACACATATGAAATACTTTAATTATACATAGCAAATAAGCTGACTGTGTATCAGATTTGCTTATAACGCTATATTTACTAAAGAGAAAACGAAATATACCTGTTGTCATCTGAAGCAGGGCGATGAGGAATGAAACAAGTGGCATCATAAAAAGGCTCGCTTTGGGTATCAAAATTATTTATCCAAAATCAATGTTACCTTTGCTGCTGTATGTTCAACGGAAAAAAAATAATCGTAGTGCTTCCCGCCTACAAAGCCGCACGCACATTAGAGCGTACTTACAAGGAAATTCCTTTTGATATTGTAGATGATGTAGTATTGGTGGACGATAACAGTCCGGACGATACTGTAGCCGAGGCCAAGCGATTGGGTATCAACCATATTGTCATACATCAAAAAAACAAAGGATATGGTGGCAATCAAAAAAGTTGTTATGCCAAGGCATTAGAATTGAATGCTGATATCGTCATTATGCTACACCCTGATTATCAATATACTCCGATGCTGATTCCGGCAATGGCATCCATTATTGCCAATGACCTGTATCCGGTCGTTTTTGGCTCCCGCATTCTGGGCAAAGGGGCACTGAAAGGAGGCATGCCGATGTATAAATATATTTCCAATCGCTTTTTGACCTTATTTCAGAATATCCTGCTCGGGCAAAAACTTAGTGAATACCATACCGGCTACCGTGCATTTAGTTCTAAAGTAATCCGTTCGATAGATTTTACGCCCAATAGCGATGACTTTGTATTTGACAATGAAATGATTTCGCAGATATTTATGAATGGATACGATATTGCAGAAGTCACTTGTCCTACCAAATATTTTGAAGAAGCATCAAGCATCAACTTTAAGCGCAGTGCTCAATATGGTTTGGGCGTATTAAGAGTATCCTTTACCCATTTCCTTCACCAAAAAGGCTTGTTGAAAAGCAAACTTTACAGTAAAAAACAATAAACCACACTTTGACTTTCGACGACTTTGAATTAGAATACGACCTGCTGGATGGTATCGACGCAATGGGCTATACAAAAGCCACTCCAATACAGGAACAAGCTATTCCCCGCATACTTAATAATGAAGATTTAATTGCCTGCGCACAAACCGGGACCGGAAAAACAGCAGCATTTGTACTGCCTATTCTCAACAAAATTCTCACCACCGAAACCAAGCATATCAATACTCTGGTTTTGGTTCCTACCCGCGAGTTAGCCCAACAAATTGATCAACAGATTGAGGCTATGGCCTACTATATTGAGGTAAGCTCTATTGCAGTTTATGGCGGTAGCGATGGCATTACCTGGGAGCAACAAAAACGCGCGCTTAAAAAAGGGGCTGATATTATCATTGCCACTCCCGGACGTTTAATTGCCTTGCTGAATATGGGTGCTATAGACTTTAGCCAGCTGCAACATTTAGTATTGGATGAGGCAGACCGAATGCTGGATATGGGATTTGTAGAAGATATTGAGCGAATTGTGAGTGAATTGCCGAAAAACAGACAAACCTTATTGTTTTCGGCAACAATGCCACCCAAAATAAGAACACTTGCCAGTAAAATTTTAAACAATCCTGTCCAAATAAGTATTGCCATTTCAAAGCCGGCAGAAGGAATTGTACAACAAGCATATCTTGCTTATGATACCCAAAAAGATGCTTTATTAAAGGGCATACTGAATAGTGGAACTTTCAAAAGCATTATTATTTTTTGCAGCACCAAAGACAAGGTAAAAGTGGTACACACGATGTTGCAAAGGGGAAAAATAGATGCAAAACCTTTTCATTCTGACTTGAAACAGGAAGAACGTGAGGAGATTATGCAACAATTTAAGAATAAGAGAATTACGGCTTTAGTAGGTACAGATGTATTATCGCGGGGAATAGATGTGACAGGCATTGACCTGGTGCTTAATTATGATGTACCACCGGATCCGGAAGATTATATCCACAGAATCGGGCGTACAGCAAGAGCCGAAACTACCGGTACAGCTATTACTTTCATCAACGATAAAGACATGTATCGCTTTGCCGCTATCGAGAAGATGATAGAACGCGAAATTCCTAAATTACCCTTGCCTGAGGGATTAGGAGAAGGACCAGTGTATAATGCTCTTGCCAAAAAGCCAGCATTCAAACATGGAGGTGGCGGCACCAAGAAAAAATTCAGCCCCAGAAAAAAATAAAGATGAACTCAATTGACCTGAAAGAACTGGAGCAATGGACACAAAGTGGTAAAAACTTTGTGCTCATTGATGTTCGCGAAACTTTTGAGCATGAACATTTTAATATTGGCGGTATCAATATACCTCTTGGGCAATTGTCCATCTCTACTCAACAAATACCTTTAGACGCTGACATTGTTGTGTATTGCGCTAAAGGCATCAGGAGTGTTATTGCAATACAAAAATTAGAAGCTAAAGGTTATCAGCAGTTATTTAACCTCAGTGGTGGAGTACACCATTTATACTAGCCCAAGGGTACTGTCAGGAAAAAGGTTGTCCCTTCATTGTTTTTCGATTCAAATCTGATATTACCTCCCCACAGTTCAATTATCTTTTTTGACATTGCAAGACCAAGCCCTGTACCTGATGATTTGGTCGTAAAGTAAGGGTCAAAAATCTTATCCTTTACCTCTTCAGGAATCCCTGTTCCATTGTCTGTCACTTTTATTGTTACAGTCTGTTCTTCGCTGTTGAGTATCAGTTCAATATTGACGTGCCCATCTCTGTCGTCTGTAGGTACAGACTCTACTGCATTCTGAACAATATTTGTAAAAATGCGCAGCATCTGGCTTTTATCTGCAAAAACAATGATTGGTATATCGGGTAATGTGTGGTTAATCGTCACTTTCTTATTACCGGCAAATAACAATACTATATTTTCCAACATCGCCTTCAAATCAATTCGCTCGGTTTTGTTTTCAGGCATTTTTGCAAAGTTTGAAAACTCAGATGCGATATAATTGAGGTTATCTATTTGTTCAATAATAGAACTTGAGACCCTTTTGGTCAAATTGATAATATCCGGATGATTGGAATTAATCGCTTGTTGCAGATATTGGATATTCAATTTCATTGGTGTCAGCGGATTCTTAATTTCATGGGCAACCTGCTGCGCCATTTCCCGCCAGGCATTTTGCCTTTCGTCCAGTACTAAAGACCTCGCTGTTTTTTCTA
Organism: Bacteroidota bacterium; assembly: GCA_040387755.1. Classification (GTDB taxonomy): domain Bacteria; phylum Bacteroidota; class Bacteroidia; order Chitinophagales; family Chitinophagaceae; genus Rurimicrobium. The sequence goes on from JAZKDB010000002.1 coordinate 905,837, forward strand.
CAGAGGCTACCATTTTGTTGTATTCTTCAACAAGGAGTCCTATCTCATCCCGATAAGGCCAGTTAATCAATTCATTCTTTTTAAGGTTAACATTTTTTAGGCTATCTGCCACCAATCTTAAGGAACGGGTAAGGCTATTGATAAAAATGAAGGTGATAACACTGGAGATTAAAATAAGAATGGTATAGATATTAACTAAGGTTGTGATTAATGATATAATCTGATTATCTAAATACTCTTTTGTGTAAAAGAAAGGTATGTTTAAATATCCGAGAAATGTACTGCCCTGGCCGTATAAGGGAGCATAACTTGCTGTATAACTAAGTGCACCAACCTTTTCGGGCTGCAGATAACTGGTCAGGCCTTTATGTGCCAAGGTATACTTCACCATTGGCGCCATGTAATTAGAAAAAACATTGGCCTTGTAGATATTTTCGTGAGTTGTAAAAACCAGCAGACCATTTTTATCAAATATATTTATATCCAGCTTTTGCTGCTTTGCAATATTGGTCAGAAAAAAAACAAACTCTTTATTGGTTAGCTGATTTTCGTTTTTATCGCTAGATTTCTTATTCTCTAAATAATCAGAAATTGCTTCGGTAAGATTTTGGGTACTATTCTCTATATTAGTAATGCTGGAACTTTGGTATTTATCTGTCAGAAAGAAAACTGTGGAAATACCGATAATAAAGAATGAAATGCCTGTAAAACCAAGTACAAAATACTTAATTCTCACACTCATACTGCTATTATAAAAAGAGCGGATTTTCTTCCCTTTAACCCAGGCTGTAGATAATAATGCAATCCAGTTTTCAATCGTGGCAATCAATAAAAATATTCCGAAAAGGAATGAGAATATTGTCAGTACGCCAATGGGAACGTTGTTTTTGTAGACAACAACATACACCAGATTTGGTGCAGCTTTATAATACAATTCTGAAAATCCATCATTGTTAAAAAATGCTATGGAATTCTTATACGAGATTGGCTTTATTAATCTGAAACCAAAATTATATGTACCAGATTGATGCTCTAGCTTACCATTGCTATAGATGGCGTAATCGTACTCGAAGTTTTTCTTATCCAGACTGGAATGATTCTTCAGCAATTTGGGATATACCGATTGGATAATATTCTGCTTCAGTTTCAAATTGATAGCTAAATAGCCCAAAACAGAGCTGTTATCCTCATTCTTAATGGGTAAAAAAACCAGATAGGCTCCCTGATCAGTATTCTCAAGCCGGAAAAAAAGTGAATTGCATAAGGTAGGTTTACTCCTGTTCTTCAATCCAATTAAACTATCTAAAGAGACATTTTCATTAGCAAATAAAGATTGCCCGTTTGCATCATACAAAAATATGTCCTGCGCGTACTTTGTATAGAACATTTCTGAATTAAATACTCTGAAATGCTTGTAGATATCATTTGTCGTTAATGAGTCTGAAAACTGTAACCAATCCTTCAATAGGCTATCCTGCTTGATATGCTCGGCAATGCTCTCAAATTTCAACTCCAGGTCTTCATCCTGCTGGCGGGTAAGACTTTCTGCGAAGGCTATCCTGGAAATATTTCGCTCTTTATCATCAATATAAAATTTGAAATAAAGAGCGAATAAAACGGAAAAATAAACGCTGACAAAAATCAATGAGAACAATCCTGTTTTGGGTAACAGATTGTTCAATTTCTGTGAATCGATGATATACAAAAAGAAAATTGCCCACAATAATGCGAAAATATCAATACCTCTTATCCAGGCTGTAGAGTCTCCGGGATAAATATCAGGACAAATAAAGAGACGATAAATGCTTAACAGGATTAAAAGAATTATGAAGATACCGGCAAATTTTTTCCAACCTCCTCCTATTGTCTTTGCAATAATGATATTGGATATTTGAAATTTCAAATAAAACACTCTGGCAAGCAGTGCAACAATGACCAAGGCCACCAGAGAAAATTGGTTGGTAGCAATAAAGGAATTGGTGTCGTAAGAAATATCCGAATCAAACACAAGAGATTTGACCAGATATTGAATATATAGACAGAAGCCTAAAATGAAGAATAATTCAATAAATAATATCCCCCAAAGAATTGGTTTGCTAAAACGCAGAATGAGGGATTTCTCAACTTTTTTAAATTGCCCGAGAATGAGGGATAATATCCAGTATATAGCCAGTACATGTAAAAAAAGATGGCCAATAGAGCGTAAAAGATAATTGCTGGCAAAAATTTGCGGAGAAAACAGGTCTAAATTTTCAAGATTAAAAGGCAAACCATATTGGTAAATAAAAATCTGCACAATAACCAAAATAAACAAAATGAGCCCAATGCCGATAAAAGGTGAAAAAGCACGGCTCAGCTGTATGCTGATTAATTGCAAGGCCAAAATTGTACTTATAAATGCAGCTAAAATCAACACCATCAAAGTAAAATCCGGCTTATAAGGAGGAGCTTCATTAGCATTAATATTTATGTTAAAAACAGGATTATTCTCTAAAGAACTGATTGTAAAACTCTGTGCCGTTTTTTTGAAACTTATGGTAGAAGTATTGGGAATTAAGGACGAGGCAACAAAACCTGATTTTAGATACTCATTATTAATATCGTAATGAGCATAAATTGGTATAATAATATTGATTCTTCTGTCGGGATATTTTGAATTGCCAAAACTCTGATATAAAAAGACATTATTTCGTTCTTTAATAACGGTTAATTGAGGCAAAAAACGATTTTCGTATACTGGGTAAGTGTTATTATTCCAATAACTCAATTTGCCGTTTGAATACAAGTGGATAACAAATTTCTTACTCAATAATTCTCTAAATTGAGATTCTGAGAGATTACCTTTCCATAAACGATTAACCAAATCGTCATCCCGAAACAGTGCCTGAATCTCCTTTTGTTGCTGAACTATACTTCTTTGAACAATTTTAGCCAGATTCCTGGGTTGCAGCATGTCCTTTGAACGTGAATAATACAAAAATGCAATCACCCACAATAGAACTCCCAATAATGAAAAAAACAGGTATGATTTACGCTTCATTTTCTATTTTATTGTTCGTTTCGTTTGGCTTCGTTCCATATTGCATCCATCTCTTCCAGACTCATTGATTCCAAATTTTTTTCCAACACTGCGGCCTTCTGTTCAATGAATTGAAACCTTCTGATAAATTTTTTATTTGTTCTTTCCAATGCTTGTTCAGGGTCAATGTTGGCAAAACGTGCATAGTTAACCAATGCAAAAAAAACATCGCCCATTTCATCTTCAATCTTATCTCGATCTCCCGTAAATATAGCTTGTTCCAATTCTTCAAATTCCTCTTCAACCTTTTCCTTTACCTGACCAATGTTGTCCCACTCAAAACCAACCTGCTTCGATTTTTCCTGAATCCTCAGTGCTTTAATCATGGCTGGCATAGCATTCGGAACACCCGACAATACTGATTTTTTCCCTTCCTTCAGTTTTATCTTTTCCCAATTTCTTTTTACATCTTCTTCATCATTTACCTGTACACTTTCATAAATATGAGGATGCCTGCTCACCAATTTATTACTTACAGATTGAACAACTTCGCCAAAAGAAAATTTACCTTCTTCGTCTGCTATTTTACTGTAGAATAATATATGCAGTAATAAATCTCCTAATTCTTCTTTAATATCCGTCCAACGTTCATTCTCAATAGCATCAGTCAATTCATAAAGTTCTTCAATCGTTTGTGGACGTAATGATTGAATAGTTTGCTTTTTATCCCATGGACAACGACGACGTAATTCGTCGAGGATAGTAATTAAACGAGAAAGAGATTGATTATACAAATGAAACAGTATTGAATAAGTTTTTAAAGTCGGAATTTAAACTGCAAGATAACGGAAAATATAATTGTTTTCTATTAATTAATCCGCTGTCCTTAATATTTAAAATAGGCTATTGTAGCTCCAAAACCGTAGCCTGCCTGCCACCCACTTTCAATAGCAGAAACATAAGTATTTGCCTTGAGCAATTGCTGAACCTCGTTTCTTAATACGCCTTTACCTACACCATGGATAACCACCAATCTGTCCTGTTTATTCTTAATAGCGATGTCCAGATACTTCTCCAATTCAGCCAGTTGAATGAACAATATCTCAGCATTACTCAGACCTTTCCTATCATCCACCAATTGTTCTATATGCAAGTCTACTTCATACTTGGGGATATCCTGAACAGAGCGAATTTTGCTGGGTGTATGTGGTATAACAGAGGGTAATACAAACTGGACTTTTTCCTTTTCTTTCATCCCAAATTCCTCAATCAATGTATACTGAAAAGTTGGAGTATTGTTGACTTGAACCGCAGAAATATGCTCAAATAACTTTGCGGAGCGAATTTTCAAAACATCCTGATGAGTGGTATATTGACTACTCAAGGTTTCTTCAAGCTTCCATTCAAAACGGGGAATCTGTTGCATCATTTCCCAATCAATAAAATGAAGGTATAAATCACTAAAGGGTTGCAAAATTCCTTGATAGCTAAATAACAATTCGTTTTGCACACGTACCTGATAATTAAAAGAAACTGTAAAATGGGAATGATTAATGGCAAATATCTTGACACGCTCTACTTGCTCTTCCATTTCTACTAAATGAAAAACAGGCATAAAAGCAAGGTGGATTCCTGAAGCGACTTTAGGCTTTTTCTCAGACAAATGTTCAACAGGTATTTGCTCACGCAATACTTTCTTCTTTTGCTCTTCCTTGTTCTTCTGGGTAAACCAGCGCAAATAAGGATGGTCAATTTCGTCGATATGAATCGGAAAAATAGTCTTACCCACCTTTACTTCAGCCATCGTTTTGTCAATCAAGGAAACAATATATCCTTCTTCTCCTGTGCGCTTAATGAGCATCTTATCGCCTACCGAAAATTTCATAATTACAAAAATAAGGTCATTTAACGCTTAAAATGGGATGTTTACACTTATGTCGTCATAAAATATCCCTATCTCAGATGAGTGCAAAATTAAAAATTATCTTTGCTGCCGATGCAAACAGTAATTGGCACAAATATCAATATAGCAAAGGAATTATTGAACCGGAGTGAGCTGGTAGCCATACCAACCGAAACAGTATATGGCCTGGCAGCAAATGCCTGCAATCCTGATGCTGTTATCAAAATTTTTGAGGCAAAAAACAGACCACATTTTAATCCGCTAATTGTGCATACCCAAAGCTGGAGCGCAGCGATGCAATATGTCCAACATGTCCCTGAAATAGCTCACGTGTTGGCATCTGAATTTGCCCCCGGGCCACTTACTTTTTTATTACCCAAACAAAATAATATACCCGACCTTGTAACAGCCGGAAGCAGTTTGGTGGCAATACGTGTACCCAATCATCCAATGACCCTTGACTTACTGAAACAGCTTGATTTTCCGCTTGCTGCACCCAGTGCTAATCAATTCGGATATATCAGTCCTACTACTGCACACCATGTATTGGATAGCCTGAATGGGAAAATAAACTATATCCTTGACGGTGGTCAGACCCTTGTAGGATTGGAAAGTACCATTATTGGTTTTGATAATGCAGAAAATGTACTGGTTCACAGAGTTGGTGGAATTGCCATTGAGGATATTGAAAAAGTTATCGGCAAAAAAGTTTTAATGGCGAATGAAAACACACAAATCAAGCCACAAACTGCCGGACAACTTAAGTCACATTATGCGCCAGATACTCCATTGTATATCGGGGATATCGAAGAATTGTATTTGAACAACCAAGACAAAAAAATTGCGCTCATCAGCTTGTCAAATCCATACAATCATCTGGATATTACACATCGTTTTCCGCTTTCATTATCGGGCAACTTAAAAGAAGCAGCACAAAAACTTTTCGCTGTACTACGTCAAATTGACGAACTGGAGGTGGAGATTATTTTTGCAGAAAAATTCCCAAATGAAGGATTAGGTATAGCTATTAACGACAGGCTCAGCAGGGCTCAGGCAATATTCAAGTAAGCTATAATTCTGTAATCCTCTTTTTGGCAAAATTGACAATTGCCGTGTCTTCATTTTGTGACAGTCTGAGAAAACTTTGATAAGCCTTTTTGGCTCGTTCTGTATCGCTGGCAGCTTCATAAGCCAGCGCTTTACGATACAAAAGCAGGTTGTTACCTGAAATAAATCTTGCTGTATCAAAATTCCTTTGTGCTTTGCCAAAATCCCTCAGTGCTTCATAATTTTCCGCCATTTCGGTGTAATAAGCTTCGGTATTTTCCGAAATTGCCATCGACAAACATTTATTCAATAACTGATTACTTTTTTCATACTCTTTCAGGCCTGCATAAGCTTTGGCAGCATGATAATAAACCTGCTCTGCCTCTGAACCATTGCGCATCAAATATTCAGAATACTCAATACACAGTTTGTAATCCTTAATTTGGAGTGCAGCAAATACCCCAAACATCACAGGGGTAAAAATGGTCTCACCAAGGCCCAGATGAGTTAATTTATGAACCATTGGCAATACAGATTTGTATTTTTTCTGAAAATAAGCAGAACGAATACCCACTCCAAGGAGTGAAGAATTATTGGAATCTATTGCTAACCCGGACGTAATAACTACATCAGATTCTGCATACATTTTCTTAGCATACAAAGCATCAGCGAAGCTGTAAGCAATACTTAGATCGTTTGGCGCTGTTGTGTATGCTTTGGATAAATAGAACAAAGCAGAGTCGTCGATTCTGAGGCTCGTAAAACAATCAGCGACATTTTTCAGATATCGTGCCTGATCCGGTCTCAGCTGCAGCAATCGCTTGTAAAAAGACAATGCTTCTGTGAATTTTCGTTGTCGATTTTTAATCATCCCCAAATAGAGATTTGCCTGAATATTATTAGAATCTTTTTCGTAAGAACGACTGTAATAGGAGACTGCCTGATCAGTCAGACCCGTTTGAAAAGCGCTATAACCTGCAGCATTCAACAGGAAATTGTCACAATCTTCTACAGGAATTGTCTGTACAAAAGTAAGTAGTGCTGAATAAGACTGCTCTTCGAGGCATTGGCTTACAAAAACACGATTGTAGCCAGAAGCATTTACAACAGTTGATTGAAAACTGAGCATTATGACAAAAAATAGCATTCTTTTGAGCATACAGATAAAGATTAATAATACTAATAGAAAACGCAAAAAACACACAAAAATTGCATAAATAAAAATTCTTCCCAATTACTCTATCTAACTTTGCCTTCGCATCATTCCAAATAATAGTAAAGATGAAAATCGTAATAGTAGGTGGTGGATTTGCCGGTATCAATCTGGCCAAAAAGCTTGCAGGTAAAAAAGAAATGCAGGTAGTGTTGGTAGACAAAAATAACTATCACTTTTTCCCTCCTCTACTCTATCAGGTTGCCACATCATTTATTGAACCGTCCAACATCAGTTACCCTTTTCGCAAGATGTTTCAGTATGCGGATAATATCAGATTCTTCAATGGTTCGTTGATAAAAGTAAATTACGAGCAAAACAATATTGAAACTGATACAGGAATCCTGGAATATGACTACCTGGTTCTTGCATTAGGAACTGAAACCAATTTTTTCGGAATGCAAAATGTGAAAACAAATGCATTTCCAATGAAGACCATTGACGACGCACTAAATTTGCGTAATCAACATCTTCTTCGTCTTGAAGAAGCTACCAGAACCACAGATACAATACTGCGCAAACAGCTGACCAGTATTGTCATTGCAGGTGGAGGACCAACAGGTGTTGAGGTGGCAGGAATGCTGGCAGAAATGGGTAAGTATATCATTGAGAAAGACTACCCGGAATTAGGAAATCTGAGTGACCACATTTATCTGGTGGATGCCGCCAATACGCTGTTAGGACCAATGAGTACAAAGGCACAACAGGAAGCTTTTAATGCATTGAAGCAACTGGGTGTTAATATTAAACTTGGGGTTGCAGTAAAAGACTTCAGCAATAATACTGTTTTGCTCTCTGATGGTACAGAATTAAATGCAGCCACACTGGTCTGGGCATCGGGTGTTATTGCCTGCGAAGCAAAAGGACTTCCAGTTGACAGCGTTGGAAAAGGCAGAAGAATTATTGTTGATGAATACAATGTTGTGAGTGGTACAAAAAATGTATTTGCCATAGGCGATATCAGCTTCCAGACAAGTGATAAAAATTTTCCCAATGGACATCCTCAGCTCGCACAGGTCGCTATTCAACAAGGTTTATTATTGGCAAAAAATCTGACCAAACTGAAACAATCACAAACACTAATTCCCTTTATCTATAAAGACAAAGGCAGTATGGCTATTATCTCGAAATTCAAAGCTGTTGTTGATTTACCCAATGGATTTTTTAAAGGATTCTTTGCATGGCTAACATGGTTGTTCATCCATATTATTCCTATTGCCGGATTCAGAAATAAAATCAAACTGGCTTTCAACTGGTTTTGGAGTTTTATTTCCAATGATCCCACATTGAGGTTAATTATCCGGCCTCGCAACGAAAAGTAATCTGGGCTTTAAACGTCAACCTTCAACCAACCGGTAACACTCATTCTTGGCTTATTGGTTACCAATACTTCATGTGATAATTCATTGCTTTTAAAAAACACACCGGTACCACTTTCCGGTGCAATATCCTGAATACTGTTATCATCATGGTGTACACGCAATTCGCCACCATCGCCTGCTTTCCATTCTTCATTCAGATACATAATCATTGAGTACTTCCGGCTTTCATTACTCCGGAATTGATCTAAATGACGACTATAAAAACTACCTTCTTCATACAATGCATAATGAAATTCGTAGCTGGTGATACCTGTATAACAAGAACGGTTCAAGTGCATTACAAATGCATCCATCAAATCAAAAAAATCATTCTCTACAGAGTTATTATGGGCACGGTCAAGCCAATATATTTTATCGCTCCGAACCAATTTATTAATCACAATATTATCATTGCTTGTGCCAGCATCTTTGAAGGTGTTTTGAGAGAACAAACTAGCTAAATTAAGTTTTAGAGAATGAACCAAGTCTGCACTTAAAAAATGTTTCTTGACCCCAACATTATCATCCATATAGCTGTTGATAAGCTGGTCGAAAATTTGTTCCAAAAAGAAAGATTGATATTGCAAAAAATTGTGCAATCCAATGAAGGTAGTCCAAAGAAAGAAAGTCTGGTCTTAAAATATGCTCAAGACCAGACTTTCGGTAGTTTTAACTACAAAACATTAAACAATAAATGCTCTACTCTTAGCATTGCACTGTTGGTTGCCATTCTATCCATCGAACCAGTCAATTGATGTCTAAATCCGATGTCAATGCGCGTTTGGCTATGGATGATAAACTGCGCGGAGGGTGCAATATCCAGATAATGCAAACCAGGTTCAGGCTGATACTGCCCCAAAAACTCCAACATCAAATTGAAGTTGGTTTGCTTATAAGAGCTATACTGTTTAGGTAAAATCAATCTTCCGGTAGAGAGGGTATAATTAATGGCACGAAGCGCATTTCCGGTATGGATTGTATTTCCGTTGCCGTTATTACCAATCTGCTCATAACTCAAAGAAGCTGACAAAGCTTGTTTATGCAATAACTGAGTAGCAATAAAGCCTAATTCACCACCGGTATTCATACCATTTACTTCCAGCTCCTGATAATGAACATGCCCATTGTTAAATGCCGCTCTTACAAAGGCCGCCATTCTGAAATGTCTGTGCACTTTGTCCTGGGTGTAAATACGATATTTGGCATAAACTCCAGCACCAATAAACCTAAATGGTGTACCACTATTATTGGCAATTCCCTCGGCGTGCAGCATTAAACGTTTCGAAACACCCCACATCAACTCGGGTAAAAATTGTTGTGTTGTTTGCCCCAAATGCTTTTCATCCATTACATTATTGGTCAGCCGGATACCCAAACTTTTGGCTGGCATATTACTGGCTGGTTCTGCAAAATTGAATAATTCCTGAGCCTCGGACTTCTGTGTAATAAATAAACAGCAGCAAAAGCCCAACATCTTTATCTTCTTCATGCAAAAAAAGATTAAAGAGTGATATGATAAATGCGAGTTCCTTTGGCCACACCTTCAGTGCAGCATCCTTCTGCTTTGCCACTTTCATAGCATTTCATGTCAGTAGTTTTTTTAAAACGACGAAACTCAGCCGTACTTACAAAATTTTTATCCACCACCGTAAACGTCTTTTGACCGGAAATACTCTGAGGCTCTACATTCAGAAAATGGTAAGTTGCTCCTGCAAAATCTATGTGTGTATCCTTTGCAATTTTTGTATCAGGAAACACAGCTGTCATTTTTAATGAAGCAACAGCAAAACCAGCACCTGTAACTGCCTTCTCAATATCGTCAGGAACTACTTTCACGCCTTCTTTAAATTGAATAGTAAATACAGATTTATCAATATCCACATCAACTGATTTGACAGAAGGTAATTTTTCCAATGCTTTAAAAATAGACTTGCTGCACATACTGCAGGTCAAACCACTGGCTGTAAGTGATGCAGATTGGATTTGTGCAAATGATTGAATGGTGCTCAATATCAGAGCTACAATGATGATTACTTTTTTCATGTTTTGAAATTAGACTGTTAACTAAAGAATTTGAATTAAACTTAAATATCCCCTGCCAAGGCAAAAGAATACTTTATAACAAGGCAAATGCCCTGAAATCATTCAATCATATTCTGAAACAGCAAATTTCCTTGAATATCGGAAACGATTTAGGTGGAGGTTTCTGCAAGGGCTGCAGCGCCACTAATTTAGGAAGTCGTGTTTGATTAAGTTTTGGGATAATAAACTGAGGAAGCAAATCCAGCTCAAAAAACGTCAAAGCCACATCCTGTGATTCTGAAATTTGCTGATCGAAAGCTTTTTTAATAAATGTCGATTTGCTTTCGCAACAACCACCCTCCTCTTCCTCTTCCATTCCACAACTATCACACAATTCAGTTTGTGATAAAGATGTAAAATCCAATTGTGTCGCTACATATTCTCCACCGCAATAATGATTGCGAAGAAGCAGACCACTTCCGGCAACAAAATACACAAGTGCTAATATGACAACAAAAATCTTTTTCACAATCAGAAACGATAGAACAAAACTATCACCAAATATCGAAATAAAAAGATAAATTATTTTTTCAACCGCTACTTTTGCATTCTATGAAAATTGGTATTGTTTGTTATCCAACATTTGGCGGTAGTGGTGTTTTGGCCACAGAACTCGGAATGGCTCTGTCCGAAAAAGGACATGAAGTACATTTTATCACCTATCAACAACCGGTTCGTTTACATTTTCATCCTAATGTTTATTACCATGAGGTTACGGTGCCGGCCTACCCTCTTTTTGATTTTGCACCGTACGAAACGGTTTTAACCTCCACAATGGTTGATGTTATTATTAATAACAAGCTGGATATCCTGCACGTACACTATGCTATTCCACACGCCTCAGCTGCTTATTTTGCGATGCAAATTTTAAAAAAACAGGGTAGGGATATTCCATTTATTACAACCCTGCACGGCACCGACATTACTTTAGTAGGCAGAGATCCGAAATATATGCCTGTGGTTACTTTTTCAATGAATGAATCTTCGGCACTGACTGCAGTATCTGAAAATCTTAAGCAGGAAACTTACAATCATTTTGCTGTCGAAAAAGAAATTCATGTGATTACCAACTTTGTAGACACTCAACGATTTCAACATAGCGATAAAGAGCATTTTAAGAAAATGCTGGCACCTCAGGGAGAGAGAATTTTGGCTCATGTATCTAACTTCCGTAAAGTAAAAAGAGTAGAGGATGTTATACGCGTTTTTGAAAAAGTAAAACAGGTAATTCCATGTAAACTGCTCATGATTGGAGATGGCCCTGAAAGACCTAGTGCAGAAGAATTAAGCCGTAGTCTGGGTGTTTGTAACGATATGCGCTTTTTGGGCAAACAGGAACAAGTAGATGAAATCCTGAGTATTACCGACCTGTTCATTTTACCTTCTGAATATGAAAGTTTTGGATTGGCAGCTCTTGAAGCAATGGCCTGTGGTGTACCGGTTATCTCTACCAACACGGGTGGATTGCCGGAAATAAATGTTCCAGGAGTAACAGGCTACCTGAGTGATGTAGGTGATATTGACAGCATGGCTGAAGGAGCTATAAAAATTCTTGAAAATGATACTGTTCTAGAAAAATTCAAATCAAATGCACTGGAGCATACCAAAAATTTCGAACGAGACAAAATAGTACCTCTCTACGAAAACCTGTATTTACAAGTAATTGCGGAGCATCAAAAAAACAGATAGGCAAATTATTCTTTCCAAGCTGGATTCAATAAATGACCGTGTTTTAGCATGATGTCACGCAATCTTTCCATTTGCGGATTAAAGACCTCAAGTACGGCTTCTTCTGCCTGATGTAACTCCAATTCTTTGAGACATTCTTTGTATTCGTCTATACGACCAAGGCCATAAAGCGCCTCTGCCCTATTGACCATTATCCATGATAATTCCTTATGGTCGATTACTTTTTGATTCTTTGAATATTCATTTTCGACATCGTCATATTTTCTTTCCAAAATCACTTTAGCATCTCTGTCGCACATCTTCAATACATCCAGACGAATACGACCGGCCCACACCATATCAGCGATTTTATCTTCAGGGTTTGGGTAAATGTTTGATGCTACCCTTGCATTCAACAAAAAGGATAGATTGATACCATGGTATCTGTTATTGAGTAAGTAATAGCATCGTTGGTAGTTTAAAATTGCATACTGTAAATGAATCTCACCCTGGCCATTGAAGTACAAACGCTTCTCAATCTTACCTCCCAACACTACTGTTTCCGGGTCATTGGAATGTTGCAAATCTATTTGTAACAATAAATTGATAGCATCCTTTAGAGAAGTAACCACATCCGGAACCCGTGCCTTGTAAGTAGCATAAGAAAGCCTCTGCATCAGATATACATCATTTGAAAAAGCATCGTCAGTTTTACTTCCAGATGCAATTTGTATAGCTAACGAAAAAAACTGCTTCGCCATAATGAAGTCCTTTTTTGCCAGAGACTCTTCACCTTGCTTCACAATCAGGGATAAAGTTTGCTTTTCTTCTATCTCATCATCTTCTTTATCCACAGCTACTTTAGTACTAAACTGCTGCATCTCGCCCAAAACGGGAGGGACAAGATTATCTAAAAAAGTATAAACAGGGCTATCAATATTTACATTCTTCAGCACCTCATCCAGTGTATCTGCCAGATATTTCTGAAAGCGAATTACCTCATAATAATCAATATTGAGCCCCAGATGGTTGTACTTTGAAATAAGTATATGATTAAGATCAAAAGGATATGCCATTTGTTGCTCGGCAATGACGATTGTAGTATGAGGCCGCAAAGCATGCCTGACACCCAATTCATAAAACGCATTGGCATTAGAGGTTGATAAATCAGCAATTACAACATCTGCATTGAGCAATTGCTGATACATAGGAACATCAATAGAACCGCTATGCTTAATCTCATCTGCACGTATACATAATAATCCCTTTGACTCTACTACGGGCTTAATCAATGCATTGTAACTATAGTCCAAATCAATTTTTCTTCCAGTAGCGAAATCCGTTTTTGTACCAAATCCCATTACCACAAAACATGCCGGCTTTTTTTCTTGTCCCATTATTAGTTTCAGTTTAATAAAGTTGTTACACCAGTTTTAGCAAATCGGTTTTGAGCTGAATCAACTCCTTGGCCATTTTATGTGCCTTTGGGCTTTCAATATGCTCCATGGCATCAATCAGTAAATCACACAATTCAATTTCAGCTATTTTCTTTGCTTTTGCACCTGCGTTACTCCATAAATCTGAATATGCACCCAAAACAGTGCTTGAAGAAAACCCTATACTACCTAATAAATAAAGACACACTTTGATATTTGCCACAGTCGCTAAATCCCAATAATTTCCTGAATATCCTTTACCAATGTACTCTTCCAAATGCACGAGCAATTCATTTTTTACTTTTTGCAAAGTCGGCAATTTGTATGAAGCAACTTCTTCACCCCATTTCCGATTTCCTGACAGTACTAAAACATTCTCCATATTTATCCAGCTGCACAAAGCATGGATTTTCAAAGTCCCATTTGGTCTTTCATAAGCTTGCTGATAATAAGATGCCGCTTTCTCGTAAGCTACAAGTTTATCTTCCAGTTTTTCTGAAAGCATTGCTACACGCCTATAGGTACTTCCTAAAAGATTTAACCTCTCGGCGGTGGGGCTATAGTCACATAAAATAAGTAAATCTCTGACTACTGATTTAGCTATTTCAAGTCCTTCTTTTCTTCTTTTTGTGTTTAACTTAAAATTCTCTATTGCATTTTTCATTCGGACACTGCAAAATTGCTCCATTGCCGCAAAAGAGAAATCGGCATTCTCCTCTGCAATAAGACTCGCGTATTTATCGACTGATTTTTGATACAAACGAAGACTGTTATATGCAATGGCTTCTAACTCTGTTATTCTACCACTCCTCAATTGAGCTTTGTCTACGGCAGTTGATATACCTTCTAATTGGGCAAGATGAACCTCTTCTTCAATACCAGACAATTCAAGTCTGTTAATCAGATTCCCTAACTCGATTTCTGCCTCCCGGTCAATCACAAAACTGTAATCATTGCTTGCCGTATACTTGCGTTCCTGAACCAATTTATAAAACGGATCACCATAACATTGATAAGCACCCCATGTGTTATTTCTAGATTGGTAACGCTCATAAATACATTTTCTTGCATTTTGTATTGACTCTCCAAAATTGTAACCGTCCAATAAATGTTCATAAAAAATCTTTGTGAAATCATGAGCGGCGGCATCGTCAACTGCCCATCCGGCAACGATTACAGCCTTCACTCCATTTCTGATTAATTGTGTACCAATATTTGCTGCCAATTTATATCTGCTTGAATAAATGGCCTCGGTATCACCATCCATTTTGCCGAGATAACAACAATTGACAAATACCAATTCCGGCACAGCGCTCATCTGGCAAATTTCTTTGGTACTCAAATAAATATTATTTCCGATTAACATTCCGGAACCCTTACTCTGGTCTTCGTTAAAGACACCATGACCAGCCAAATGAATTATTTTATACGGCTTGCTGAATAATTCTTTAATAATATTTCCGGGAGTGCCTGTAACATTATTAGTAATGAAGCCTCTTTCTGATAAAATCGTATTGACTAATTCTCCTTCTTCTTTTGCAGCTGGTAATTGAAATAGAAAACCCTTAAGGTCGGGGTCTGCGAGAACAAAAACAGTATTATCTGTGACCTGCTTAACCGAAATTCTATAATCTTGTGTGGCCAATTGTCTTATCATGCCGGCATTAACAGAGAGCGGCGAAGCATTTACAGCATCATCCTGCAACAATTCCCAAGGATAAGAGGCAGTATAACTATCTACAATCCAGTTAATATTACTTTGCTTCTTTAATTGCTCTTTAAAATCATTGGGTATCAATAATTCAAAAATTGTTTTGGCCAACTCCGGTGACCAGTGATTATTTGTGGATATGTCCTGCAATAACTCTTCTATAATAGTTTTACTGGTCAATAAATTACGCTCTTCCTCTCTGGCCCCACCGGTTGAAATATTGAATTGCATTCCTGTAACGTTTGCCCCCATCTCCTCAAAATCCTTCTGTTTCACCGTAATTCGAGTCCACCATTCCTCAGTATTTTCTACCGGCATACGCTCTCTTGATCCCAATAGCTTTCTGATATTTCTTTCTGCCAGATTAATATTAAGTGATTGGCTTTGCTCCTGCTCGATCTTATTTAATGTATACAAACAACTCAATGCCTTGTCTTCATAAATTTCTACAAACTCTGCACAGGAAATCAATCTTGCATTCTCTGGTCTCAGCAATTTGATTCTTTCATTTGCATTTTGAATACCTTGCAAAATAGCTCTGGATGAATTTTCTATCGTCAAGCCACCATATCCGCAACCAACTAATAAAGCAGATAATCCAAGTTCATCATTTACCGGCGTATGAGTGTTTAAAGGGTTGTTGACGCTTACTAAATATTTAGCTACCCCTTGCTCTACTGTTTGGGTAAGCTGAAAAGCAGTTAAGGAACCTTGATCACCAAGACCCACAATCAACGCACCTTTGAAAGAACTATTCTGTAATAAAACCAATTCGTTTGTACCTATGGCGCCAGGGTACAAATTCAGTCGATGCAACTGACTTAGTTCGCCTTTCAAATTTCTGTCAATAGACTTCTCTGCATTTAAGATGGCATCCTTTCTAAAATGACCAACCAATAATGGATACTTTGCAAACCTCAAATCTCCGTTACTGACTGAAACTTTAATGGGCACTTCTCCAACAGGCATTACTTCATCATAGCCTAAACCCAGTAAAGTATTCTCAACACCCTCAGGAGATAAATCAAAATCCTGACTTGGTGCTTTTATAAATTCCATTTCAGTGGAGCGCATTACCGGTCTGGACTTGACCAACAGATTGGTTTGTCCTTTGGATAAGATATCTGATATGGGGCCAAAAAGTGAAGGCTGGCAGGACAAACCGCCGTGGGTAACATTGGCATAATAGACATTATTCTGTTCTATCATTTTTTTGGGTATACCAGATTCCCATGTCACACTTTGATCACCCGCTGCTGTATGAATAAATTCTAACTTCCCGTTGACCAAAGTATAGGCAGATGGTGTTGACGTATCGCGACCTGCAATATAAACAGCGTTACTCCAATCAATTGATTTAGACTTCTCCAATATTTCATCACGATATCTGCCAAACTCTTCCAACACCTTTTTACCCGGAACAGGCCACGTAGAATCGCCCATCTTTGTGCTCATGTTTCTCCATGTTTGTTCCTTTGCAAAATCATTTGCTGCGTCGGTAGTTAAAGGAAGCAAACTCAACAATCCGGGGAGCTGGCAAAAAATTTGAAGTAATTCCTTTTTTGTATGAAACAAATCAATTTTTGCAATCTTAGAAATAATATCATCATATCCATACAACACGTATGGAATGCGGAAAGAACCTCCTAAGGGTGACCCCAGAAACAACAATTTGAATCCCTCAGATTTATTTAGCTTAGTCCAGGTCTCCTCGTGACTAATAATAAAATCACGAACTAAAACACCGCCCATTGAATGTCCTACAATCTTGATGGGCTGACCATAGCTCATCAACTCAATTATTTTATCATTAAATAATTGGGCACATTCCTTTAACTGTCGTCTCCAATCAAAAGGAAAAGTAACAACGTCATATGCCCCGCTTAGATGCTCAGCCAAATCCCGATAAGACGTTTTAATCAGTGAAGGAGCCGTCACCTTTTTATTATTATCCGGATTGTATTCCAAATCATCCAGCTTACCACCAACAAACTTGAAATAGTTAATCCATACTAATTTACCATCATTGCTGAGATTAGAGCCCATAATACCGGGCAACAGCACCAGAATCGGTCTTTTACCTGTAACTGTATTTTTAAATACCTGACCTCCTTCTAAATTCAAAACTGCATTTCGTAATGCCTCATTTGAAAACTGTTGCTGCTGAAAACTAAAACCCGGAATAAGACTATCACCCACAGATTTCAATGCCAACAGCAATGCATCGTTTGTCCTTTTGTTACTGAAATAATGAAAATGATCTACACTCGCTTGTTCATCAAAAAAACATTGAACAGGCATGGTTCGTTTTGCTCCGTTATACATAGAAGCCGTATTCACAACCAAATCATTCTTAGAAGAAAAAAACAATTTTGTAGCAATGATAACTAATGCTTTGAAGCTAAGATTAATCTGGCTGTTTCCTGAAATCACCATTAACTGGCCATCAACTGTGGCAACTGGAGAAGGGTTATTCAGTATCTTCAAAAATGGCGACTCCGGATTCATCGCCTCTAAACCTGGTAAAACAGATAAATCATCTTTGCAGTCAACTACCGCTGCTAGCAAGTCTTTAAAAGCTCTGTAAATCGGATTCACTGTTGAACCTACTGCCAACCCAATTAAGTTCATTACAATATTAAAAAAATGATCCAGCCGCTCGGAAGCTATAGTAGTTCCGCTTGCAGGGCAAGCAACTCTTACAAATTTACTCACTGAAATATTCTTTTTCAGAATCGCCTGAGTGATTAATTTGATATGCTGAACATCTTCGGTTCTTCCACATTTCTTCAGGTAAGAAATTTCCATTTCTGAAAAACCGATATTGTGATCATCTGCAACACAAAATCTGGACAAAACATCACCTACCAATCCGCCACGGGAATGGCTGACCAAATGTAAAACACAGTTATCTGGTAATTGCCGAAGCAGCTCAAGTACATTAAGTAAAGGGCTTTTGGTCAAAGTTTCGTGCTGAAAAGCCAATACATTAGAACCATAATTGGCGCTAATATAATCCCATGCAGCGGTGCCCTTTAATCCGTCAAAGGAACTATGTGTAGAAGATGCAGTGCCATGTAGAAAAAGCAAAATGGGCTTATCACTATTTTGTGGTGTATACTTCTGCAATTGGAAAGCCGAATCCAAACGAAACACGCCGCTCAAATTACCAAGCTGCTCCTTTTGCAATTTCTCGGCATATTGCCGCACCCGATCCTGCACCATTTTGGTCTGCTCTTTCTTACTAAAAATTTTAATTGCTTTTAAAGCAATGTCGCCTAATAATCCCCTTTGTTGTTCATTGCTGATAATGTGCGAAGGAATTTCGAAAATTTCGTCGTCGCCACTGCGCTTTTTCTGAAGTGGTAATGAAAAAATCTCCTTTACATCTGAAGCGCTGCTCATCCAGAATGTATTATCGTCAAAAACAAATTCGACCAAATCTGTTTCCTTGAGCGCTATATCGTGCGTTTCGGCAGCAGACCTTGTTGTACCGCCAATCGTATAAGTGGCAGAAAGACTTAACAAATCGGAGGATTCTTCTGTAGAGATACTTAATTGCTTCTCACCCTTAATCCTGATTTTTGCAATATTCATTGTTTATATTTTTATTTGGCGATAAATACTATTGAAGACTAAAACCATTTGCGTAAAAAGCTAATGCCATTATCTGTAAATACACGGTTAACTATTTGAGACGGATCTATCTGATTGAATGGTTTAAGTATTTCTTTCCCTCTTCCATTCATATAATTATGAGCGTATCGCTCAGTAAATTCCAATAATTGCTGGTAGCTTTCTGCAGTCAGGTATCCATTCAAAGGATTAACTATACCATCAAAATCACTGCCAATAGCAATGTTATCCCATGCAAACAAATTCCTGCTATCCAACAGCTCAGCAATGTGTTGTATTTGATTCCAAAACAACTCAGCTCTATAATGACGGATTTTATTAATCGGTATAGCATTCTTTGTGCTTTTTAAAGTTGCTTCACTTGCTATTCTTCTTTCATCCAATTGCAGGCAAAAAACCCCTCCACTATTCACAATTTGTACAATCTCGTCGTCATAAAAATTAATATCCGTAGCGTTCAATTTATAGGCGGTATCCTTCATATCCTGCACTGGTTCTTTTGCAGAACGCATACCATTTGCAGCACCATGGCTCACCATTATCGGAATTCTCTCCTGGCTGTATTCAGTTTGCAATAATTCAAAATACTCTAAGCGGGCCCGAGTACTCATGTGCTTTATATCAATAATAATGCGCCTTTCATTTTCATTACTTTCTAAAAGTTTCTTTATCACCCTTTTCCCTAATGGCGTAATTCCTTCTCCTAATCCCTGACTTTGATCTGTAACTTTTCCTACTACATCAGTAAGGCTTTTGGCATGCCCACAGAGGTGATTATAAAAATGATGGGCCATACTGACATAAAATGGAGGATGCTGCCATGACTTTACTTTAGCCAGATTCTCCAATATTTCAGTCTCATTTACTATATCAATATTATTGTGCAAAGAATGCATACCTTCTATGGAAGGAATTATAAAAACGGTACGCTCCGATTCCACTTCATCCGAAATGTAATTCTCTATTTCAGAGAAATCCCTTACCAGTTTATAGGTACAAATACCAATTTCAGTTTTCACTTTCTCTCCCTCAATTTGCTTATAGAAATCGTATTCTGCTTCCAGATCTTCAAAATAATTATTGACAGATTGTATATAATCAATTCGTTGTTTGCCAAGTCCTGTAACGAATGCATTCAACACATCGGAAGGAATTGTACCAACGCCCAATTTGCCTTTAAAAAAGCCACGTTCGACAGGATACAACGCAGCACAAACAATACGAACATTGCCGTAGGCCAAAGTTGTAAAATCCGTTTGTGTGAATTTGCAGATACAGGTAAGCATTTGCAAGCCCCTTTCAAATAAGCTGGGAGCGTCATAATGCCAGATACTTTTCTTCTCTCTCCTGTTTGCAGAATTTCTTTTATCGCTTGCAAAACTTTTGCCATAGGGCTTCATAGAAGGATGGCAATGAAAATCGATAATCGTATTCATTTTATTTTGTCTTTACGGATTAGTGATCAAAATATATTGGTTGCCAATAATAGGATACAGACCTTGTCTTCTATTAAAATAGCTTTATTAAATATAATAAGATTCTAATGATTTCGTAAAGTTGATGAAAATAATTTATTAATCATCAATAAATACACCTGAAAATAAGGGTGTTTTTCCTGATTTTTGAATAATAAAAAAGCCTGCATGTTTAGTAAAACAAGCAGGCTAATGAGGATATGATAAATACCCGGGAATAAAAATTATACCAACTCTTTCAATTTCTGAATCACCAAATCAATCTCTTCTTTCGTATTGTGCTTGCAGAAAGAAAAACGTATTGGAATCATCTGGTTTGATTGTCCGTTGTGCAAAGCCTTTATCACATGACTCACAGATGTTGAACCGCTGGAGCAGGCACTACCACCACTTACACAAATGCCAGCCATATCCAGATTAAACAACAGTAATTCAGATTTATCTGTCTTAGGGAAAGCGACATTCAGCACTGTATACAAATTCTCTCCAAAGGTATCGCCGTTGGTTTGCACGCCAGCAAAATTGGATTTTAATTGTTCAAACATATACTGCTTAAGACCCAGTATATATTGTGTATCCTCTTCGTGTTTATTTGTTGCCATTTCCAAAGCCTTCGCAAAGCCAACAATACCATAGAGATTTTCTGTACCGGCACGCATATTGCGTTCCTGCGCCCCACCGTGAATCATTGGTTTGATTTGCACCGAAGAATTAACATATAACATTCCTACCCCTTTCGGTCCATGAAATTTATGTCCTGCCGCACTTGCAAAATGAACTTTAAGTTGAGACAAATTAAGCGGGTAATGACCAATGGTTTGTACCATATCACAATGAAAAACAGCATTATATTTTTCACACAAATCTCCTACTGCCGCCACATTCAGCAAATTTCCAATTTCATTATTGGCATGCATCAAAGTTACCAGAGTTTTTTCCGGATGGCTGCTCAACAAATGCTCTAAATGCACCAAATCTATATGTCCAAGCTCTGTAAGTTGTACAAAACTCAGTGGTATATTTCTGTCCTTTGCTATCTCTTCTGAACAATGCAATGTAGCGTGATGTTCAATTGGAGAAGTGATAATATGCTTACAGCCTAAATCACGAATGGCGGACGTTATTGCGGTATTACTGCTTTCGGTTCCACCAGAAGTGAAAAATATTTCGCCTGGCGTCACACCCAAAATTTTAGCCACCTGCTTTCGTGCATTTTCAATGGCCATTTTTGTTTCACGACCATAAGAGTATACAGAAGAGGGATTACCAAATTTTTCCGTAAAAAAAGGCATCATTGCCTCCAAAACCTGAGCATCTAAGGCAGTGGTAGCTGCATTGTCGAAATAAATTCTTTCCATTGATAATAATAAAATGACGGCGCAAAGGTAAAGATTTAATCTTGAGCCTGTATACAGAATTAAATATGCTTTATAAACAAAAATGCACCAACCTGAAATTAAGAACAAGTTGATGCATTTCAAATATTAAATCTAAAAATTATAACAATGCTTTAAACTTGGCATAATCAGCATCGTTTTCCGTTGTACTAATAAATGGCTTACAGGCACCTTCCTGAGCATGCTTGCGTATATTTTCCACTCGATTATCCGGATTAGGATGTGTACTTAAAAATTCGGGTGGATTAGAACCGCCTTGTTCAATGATTTTCTGAAAGAAATTTGCTGCACCATCTGCCTGATACTTAGTAGGGCAAAGGTATTTTACTGAATATTCATCAGCCTGATTTTCGTCACTTCTACTGAATGTTAATGTAACCAGCTGAGAACCGATTTGTGTAAGCAATCCCTGATCTTTACCTAATACAACATCCAGCATGGTTTGTACGCCATATTGCTTGGTCAGTTGTGTTGTGCTATGACGCTTATCGGCATGTGCCATTTCGTGCCCCATAACACCGGCAAGAGAAGACTTATTATCCAGATATTTTATCAATCCTGTATAAACATATATATATCCTCCGGGCGTACAAAAAGCATTTTGCACATCGTCATTCTTAATAATTCTCACTTCCCAAACAAAATCATCTTTGTGTGTTACCTGGCCACCGGCTAATATATCATCCCTTAATGAATTGATATACGCGTATGCTGCGCTATGGGTAGAAGGATCCAAAATAGGGAACTGTGCAGGATCTGCTTCTATCTGACCTTTGGTTTGCAGTCCCAATTGTTTATCATCTTCTATCGAAAAAATATTAAGCCCCACTCCATCCTTACTACAACCTGAAAAAAAAGCCGAGCAAGAAAAAATCGAAGCAATTAATAGAGCCTTTGAATGTTTCTTTATCATCATAAAAATAGTTTTGGTTAAATTATGAATCAAATTTACGATAAAGACATAGACATTTTAAATTCCTTAAGGCTAATCATTCTTTGCAATTCAGGATCCCAAATTTTTAGACGGAAACATTCCACCATATCCTTAATCTTAAGTGAGGTTTGTTTTGCCATTTGCAACTCCTTAATGTTATTATAAGCCTCAGGCAAACGGTAAAAAGGGATGCGTGCATTAAGATGGTGAATATGATGGTAGCCAATGTTACCTGAGAACCACCCCATAACAGGACCGGTTTTCATATAGCTACTGGAATCCAATGCTGCCTTTTCATAAGTCCAATCTTCATTATTATTGAACATGACACCAGGAAAATTATGCTGAGCATAAAATAAATAGGAACCTATAGCGCAAGTGATGGTGAAAGGCAATGCTATTGTCAATAACCAGGTCTGCGCATCAAAAATAAAAAATATAGACACGGATAAGGCTACATGAAGAATAAGAGCCACAAGTGAGTCCCAATGTTTTTTGGGAGTACTTGCAAAAGAAGAGATACACATACCAAATATGAAAATGGTAAAATATCCGAATAAAATAACCAAAGGATGACGAATTGCCAGATAAGAAAGTCGCTCGCCTTTGCTCATTGACGCAAACTTCTTTTTTGTGGCAATAGGATAAGAACCAATACTGGCACTAAATAATTTTGAATTATTCTTGTGGTGATAATCATGAGAGCGTTTCCAAATGCTGGACGGTGTAAGCATGTACAAACCGTAAGCTGACATTATAAACTTTGCAATGCGGGATTTCTGCAAAATGGCATGATGTTCAAAATCATGATAAATGATAAACATCCTCATCATTAAAAGAGCCATCAGTACACTGCAGGAAAGCCTGATAGTGATATAGTGACCATAAATAGTACCTGCTGCAGCTGCTAAAAAAAGAGTTAATGTACTCAATAATACGTACCAGCTTCTAGCTCTTTGTTCCTGTGCATATGGTTTGGTGGCAAGTATTAATTGTTTTCCTGTAAGCATTTTTTTTATCTAAAGAATGAATTTACTAATTAGTTAAATTTCGTTTGTGTTTCCATCTGCGGTGTGTCCATAGCCATGTTTCAGGTTGTTGTCGTATATCTTCTTCAAGTTTTTTTGTATGTGCTTCGGTCAATCCCCCTTCCTGATAATCTTTGGGGTTAAGGATACCATCTTCTTTTATTACAATTTTATAATAACCTCTCTTTATCTTTTGCACCGAAACAAAAATTACCAGACGTTTCATTTTGGTGGCAATTTTTTCTGCCCCTAAAAAAACAGGTGTTTCCTGATTTAAAAAATTCATCCAGTGTGCACTTTGCGGCTGGGGTGTTTGGTCTGCAATGAAAGCTGTAGCAGTAATTTCATTTCTACTTTTCACCATTTCTTTAAAAGTGTCATTCATGGCAATCAAACGAGTACCAAAACGAGTACGCATTTTGTACATCAGTTTGTCGAAATACCGGTTACCCAAGGGGTGGTAAATCACAAATAACTGATGAGGACAAGATATAGAAAAAGTGTTTCCTGCCCATTCCCAATTGCCTTTGTGACCCAAAACTAATAATACACTTTGCCCTTCGGCAGCCAGTTTATTTAAAAGAGCTAAAGACCTATCCTCAAAACTACAATGAGACAGCATTTGCCGTCTGCTTATTGTAAGAGTCTTGAATGTTTCTAAAAAGAGGTCGCAAAAGTAACGATAGAATCTTTTCCTAAGTTGCAATAATTCAATTTCCGACTTATCAGGGAACGACAAACGTAAATTATTTAACACAACCTCCTTTCTGTAACCAATAATATAAAAGAGCAACAAATAAAAAATATCAGACACAAAATACAATATCGGAAAGGGCATTACCGAAACCAAATAAATGAACGGCAAACAGATATAATATAAAATTGCTGCTATCTTTTTTATTTTTTCAGGTTAAAAATGAATACCAAACGATCATTGTTTAATGATAATTAATCCAAAATTAAACAAGAAGACAAAAGTACTCAATATTCGCTAAATATCGAAGCCTGATTTTATGATTAACATCATAATCAAAGACTATACAACAAATTCAATTGCAATAGAATAAAAAGCCGACTGTTTTACTCATTTACAAGCCGATTATCAATACATATTAGCAGTCTCATTGTTTTTAAAGTTTAAATGCTATATTTGCCGACTTTATTTTTATTAACATAATACTACTGTTTTAACCCCTCAAGACCTATGCAATTAAAAGGTTTGGTAAAATTTTTTACCGTAGCACTTATCCTCATTTCGCTGTACCAACTTTCTTTCACCTTCATTGTGAAAAATGTAGAGAACAAAGCCAGAGCTTCAGCACGCAGCTATGTATTGGCCAAACAGCCCGAATTAGCTAACAATTCTGACGAACAAAAGAAAGCAATAGATGCGCGTTTCGACCAGATTACCGACAGCCTTCAGGGCGAAACGGTCTTCAATGCCCTCTTGAAAAAATACACTTTTCAGGAAGCAAAAGATCAGGAAATCAATCTGGGCCTTGATTTACAAGGTGGTATGAACGTAACCTTGGAAGTTGGTTTGGATGGATTAGTTCGTTCTATGAGTAACAATCCAAAAGACCCTGCTCTTAATAAAGCAATAAATGATGCAAATGTGTTGAAAGCCAACAGTGACGCTGATTTTATCAAACTATTTGGTGAGGCATATCAAAAAAACAATGGCGCAAACCTTGCTTCTTTGTTTACAAAACCTTCAGAAAAAGATATCACTATCAATTCTACATCTGAACAGGTATTGGCTAAAATCCGTACAGAAGCAGATGATGCAATTGACCGTACTTACCATGTAATACAAACCCGTATTGACAAATTTGGTGTTGCCAATCCTAACGTTAATTTAGATAAGCGTAAAGGCATTATTTCGGTAGAACTTGCTGGTGTTCGTAATCCAGAGCGTGTTCGTACGTTCCTTCAATCTACCGCCCGACTTCAGTTCTGGTCTGTAGCCATTCCTGACAGAGACTTTAGCGAATCATTATTAAAAGCTGATGAAGCTTTGACCGCTTATCTTAGTGGCACCAGCACTGCAGTAGATACGAGTGTTGTTGCAACAGATAGTTCTGTTACTACAAAAAATACAGATACTACAGCAATTGCTTCAACTGAAACAAAAGATACTGCCAGTTTATCTTCATTAATGACAGATAAAACAGCTGCGAAAAATGATACTTCATCCATTACAGGGGGTGCCGGAAAAACTCAAAAAAATCCGTTATTGTCCTTGCTGGCTGGTTCTACATCAGGTAACCCTGCCTTTGCTTACATCGAAAAGAAAAATGTAAAAAAATTCATGGATTATCTTGAGCTAGATGTGGTGAAGAACAAAATGCCTAATAATATCCGCATTTTGCTTGAAGCAGAAAACTCAAAAAATAAATTCAATCCAAACGCACCTCTGGGTTTATACGCCATCAAATTGGTGCCTGGTAAAGAAGGAGCAATGCTTGAAGGAGATCAAATTACTGAAGCCGGAAGAGATTATGACCAATTGAGCGGAAAACCAGAGGTTACAATGACCTTCAACAGTACCGGCGAACGTTTGTTCAAAAGACTTACAGGAGAAAACGTTGGTGGCTATATTGCCATTGTATTGGATGACCGTGTATATTCTGCACCATCTGTTGCTCAGGAAATTGCAGGTGGCAGATGTTCTATCAGCGGTAGCTTTACACTTGAAGAAGCTACTGACCTTGCCAATATCCTCAAATCAGGTAAGCTTTCTGCACCTGCTCACATTGTTCAGGAACAAGTTGTAGGTCCTACCTTGGGTGCAGAGTCTATTGCTTCTGGTAAAAATTCATTGTTACTGTCTTTCATAGTGATATTTGCATTGATGTTGATTTATTACAATTCAGCAGGTATTGTTGCTAATATCGCCCTAATTCTTAACCTATTCTTTACCGTTGCAATTTTAGCTTCAGCACATGCCACACTTACTATGGCAAGTATCGCAGGTCTTGTATTGACAATTGGTATGGCGGTAGATACTAACGTAATCGTGTTTGAGCGTATTAAAGAGGAACTTTCATTGGGTAAAAGTTACAAGCAGGCAATTGATGATGGTTATAAACGTTCTTATGCGCCCGTATTAGATGGTCATATTTCACAGTTTATTACTGCGGTTATTCTTTTTGTATTTGGCTTGGGCCCGGTAAAAGGTTTTGCTTACACGCAGATGTGGGGTCTGTTCTTATCGGTATTCTGTGGTTTGTTGGTATCTCGTCTGATTACTGACATCTGGATGAAAAAAGAGCGTCACTTTAATTACTTCACAAAGCTTTCTACCTCAATTTTCCGTAAGGCTCATTTCAAATTTATTGAAGCACGTAAATATACTTATATCATCAGTGGGCTTATTTTCTTACTGGGTATAGCTTCTATATTCCACGGGTTTAATTATGGAGTTGAATTTGCAGGAGGACGTAGTTACACAGTTAAATTTGCTGAAAAACACACTGTTACTGAAGTAAAAGACAAATTAAAAAAGCATCTGGACGATGAGTTCCCGATTGTAAAAACAATTGGCACAAAAGGTAATCTTAACATCACCACTGCTTATATGATAGAAAAGCAAGGTGAAGCTATCAGCAATCAGGTTCGTACTAAATTATATGACGGATTAAAAGCAGAAAGTCTGATTCCTTCAACGACAACTTACGAAGACTTCTCGGAAAACTTTATTGAAGAGGAAAAAACAGTATTACCTACTATCTCCGACGATTTAAAAAGAGGAGCTGTATATGCCACCATTTTCGCAGTAATTGCTATTTTCCTTTACATTCTTCTGCGTTTCCGCAAATGGCAATACTCTTTGGGTACTATCATTTCTTTATTGCATGACGTTTGTGTGACCTTTGCAGTATTCTCTTTCTTCAAAGATATTATGCCATTCGCATTAGAGATTGACCAACACTTTATTGCTGCGGTACTAACCGTAATCGGTTTCTCGATGAATGACACGGTAATTGTTTTTGACCGTGTTCGTGAGTACTTCCGTAAAAATCCGGGTGAAGGAAAAGTAAGCGTAATTAATCGTGCCATTAATGATACACTAAGCCGTACAGTAATGACTTCATTGACTGTATTCCTGACCATTCTGATATTGTTCATTTTTGGTGGAGAAGCAACAAGAGGTTTTGCCTTTGCAATGCTGATTGGAGTAATCACAGGTACCTACTCATCAATATTTGTGGCAGCACCCGTATTGGTTGATTTAGATAAAAAAGATTCATTGGCTCAAGAGGTAGACCGCGAGGTAATCGTTGCTGCGCTGAAGCAAGAAGCATAATTGCAATAATTTTTTCAATACTAAAAAAGCCACTCAGAAAGTTTCTGAGTGGCTTTTTTAGTATTGAGTATTTTACAAGGATGATGTTTAACAAACCCAAAATTCCTATTTAAAAATTTTTTCGATTGCCATGGCTTTCAGAAGTGTTTCTTCCCATTCCTGTTCAGGAACACTGTCATAAGTAATTGCTCCTCCTGTCTGAAAACTAAGATAGCCCGATTGAGCATTATATAATAAACTGCGGATAACCACATTAAAATCAAAATCACCTTCAGGACTGATATAACCTACGGTTCCTGAAAACAGTTCTCTTCTTGCCTTTTCATATTGCTCTATAAGTTTCATCACAATAACTTTAGGAGCGCCAGTCATACTCCCCATCGGAAACGAGAGGCGCAAAGCGTCAAATAAATTCACAGAATCGCTCAACCTCCCACTAATCGTTGATATCATCTGATGCACCTGAGGAAAGCTATAAATACCAAAAAGCTCATCAACCATAACAGTACCCGTGTCGCAAAAACGAGCCAAATCATTACGCATTAAATCGACAATCATTACATTTTCAGCGCGCTCCTTAATGCTCTCTAACAATTCATTCTTCTGCTGCTCATCCTTTAAAGCATCAGTAAGCCTGCGCGCTGTGCCTTTAATGGGCTGCGCACAAATACGAGTACCTTCCTTTCGTAAAAACCGTTCGGGAGAGGCACACATCAAGTATTGGTCTTTCAGCCTGTAATAAGCTGCAAAAGGGGCTCTGGAAACAGTGTTTAATTCTTCAAATACTGTTAATGGGTTAATTATGGAATTTTTTGCGTAATTCTCGTTACAAAAATTGATTTCATAACAATCTCCCTCATGAATATGATTTTGTAATTGTTGAATAACATCAAGGTATTCATCCTGTAAAATTCTCTTTTCGAATGCCACTTTTCCGGAGACAATCGAATCTGAAATGAAATTTGTGTTTATTATTTCCGTCCAGATATCATCCGGCGATCGGGTCAGACTTTCTATACATAAGAAAGGCTCATTTCGAGAAATAAACAACACTATCTCGGGGCAAAAAAAATGAAAATCAGGAAAATCAAAATGAGCTTCGTGATTTGAATCCAAACGTTCCAGTTTGTTTTTAAAATCATAATTAATGTGCCCAAATAACCAGTCCTGATGCTGTTCAAAATGTTGTTTGATTTGTGAAAAACGTCCATCATCATTAATAATCTGATGAGATGCATCAACTGCACAAAGGCATTCATACTTCCCTTCGGTATGTTGATATTGATTACTATCCAAAAAAAGAAGAATGTTGCCTTGGTTTGCCCAGTGCAACATTCTTCTTTTGATAATATCCAAATCCTGTGGAGGAAAGGAAAATCTATTTTTGATTCGGTTCAAGACCTGCTTTTTTTAGAAATCATCATCGTCATCATCTCCAAAACTGTCTTCAGAGAAAAAACCTAAGTCTTTGAAATCGTCGTCAAAGTCATCTGCACCTTTAGATGGCTTCTTGGCAGGTCCACCCGATTTGGTTTTTGATTTTGGTAAGTCAAACTCTTCAAACTCTTTGTCTAAATCAAACTCCTCTTCGTCCTCAAAATCATCATCTTCGATGTCATCGTCTTCGATATCATCGTCATCATCATCGTCATCGTCCACTTTCTTTTTAGATTTAGGAGCAGACTTTTTTGCACCAGCCTTTTTGGGGGTGGTATCCAAATCTAACTCGTCTTCGTCAAGATCGTCGTCTTCGTCGGCAGTCTTCTTTTTACTAACCGCCTTCTTAACGGTTGCTTTTTCTTTTGGTTCGGCTGTCTTTTTAGTTGCCGTCTTTTTTGTGGGGTTCGATTTCATAGCTCTTGTTCTTGATGCCGTAAAATTTTAATTGTTTCTCGAATTTGCCAAATTTTTTTTTATAAAAATATTAAAACGGGGTTACCAGCAATTGGTCGCGACCGGTACCGTTCGAAATAAATGCAATTTTAGTGCCTAAATAATTCTCTACAAAATTACAATAGTCTTTGAAAGATGCAGGCAATTCATCATAATGATGGCATTCACTAATGGGCTTTTCCCAACCTGCAAATGTTTTGTAAACCGGACTCAGATTTGCGGTACAAATATCAAACGGAAATTCATTCGTTTCTTTACCTTCAATGGTATAGGCAACTCCTGCCTGAAGCTCTTTAAATCCGTCTAAAACATCAGCTTTGGTAAGAATAATTTGTGTAACACCACTCAGCATTACAGTATATCTTAATGCCACCAAATCTATCCATCCGCAACGGCGCGATCGGCCTGTAACTGCACCAAATTCATTCCCTGCTTTGCGCAAGGCTTCACCGGTTTCATTATCCAGTTCTGTAGGGAAAGGACCACTACCCACCCTGGTACAATACGCTTTTGATATTCCAAAAACTTCTCCAATTCGTGAAGGTGCAACCCCGAGTCCATTGCAGACACCAGAGGCTATAGTATTTGACGAGGTAACAAATGGGTAAGTTCCGTAATCGATGTCAAGCATACTGCCTTGTGCACCTTCTGCCAAAATCTTTTTCCCCTCTTTTATATGATTATCCAACCAATACTCGGCATTGACGATTTGTAATCCACGCATGTAGTCAATTGCATCAAAAAACTCAGCTTCCCATTCCTGCCAGTTGACTTCATAATCATATTGGCGCAGCATCGCAATGTGTTTTTGCTTCAACTGTTCATACTTCTTCGAAAAATCTTTGCTCAAAATATCCCCAACACGCAAGCCGTTTCTACCGGTTTTATCCATATACGCCGGTCCTATTCCTTTCAATGTTGAACCAATTTTATCCACCCCTTTCGCTGCCTCAGAAGCTGCATCAAGAGCACGATGTGTAGGCAATATTAAATGTGCTTTTTGTGATAAAAATAAACGACTCAATACGTCTGGTCTGATTCCTACAAGTGTTGTCAGTTCTGCTTTCAACGCAACCGGATCAATGACAACACCATTACCAATAAGGTTTAGGCAATGTGATTGAAATACCCCTGAAGGGATAGTACGCAAAACTACTTTTTGTCCGTCAACATAAAGTGTATGACCAGCATTTGGTCCACCTTGAAACCGGGCGATAATATCATAGCGTGCTGCCAGATAGTCAACAATTTTACCTTTACCTTCGTCGCCCCATTGAAGCCCCAATAATACGTCTATCATATTCTTGAAAAAAATTAGAAAAAGCGAAAATAGTATTGAAAATCCAAACCACCATTCCAAATTTTCGTTTTAGTGCATAAAAAATATTAACATCAATTTCTTTACTCTAAATCTGGCATTAACCGTACATTTGATTTTGTGTTTCAAAATATAAAAAGCATACTCATTTATGAAAAAAATACTCTTATTGATAGCTTTTGCAGGTTTTACAATTCCTGCCTCAGCACAAAAATCTAAAAAGCAAAATAAGCAAAAAGAACAGACAACTGCTCAAAGCTCTGCAGAGTCAAAAGAAGATCTTGAAACCCGCAAAGCACGTGTGGCTTTGGCCGAAAGCAGAATGATGGGGCCTATGCATCAAATGCTGGTACAGTTTTCAGGACATTGGCGCGAAGAAATGAAGTTTTGGGCAAGCCCCAAAAGCGAGCCAACTACTACTGAAGCGCTGAGAGATAGCAGAATTTTTGGTGAAGGAAGATTCTTAACCTCCACAATTATGGGGCAAATGGGTAATTTGCCCTACGAAGCGCAGTCAGTATTGGGTTTTGATAATGCTAAAAGAGCTTTTGTTAAAACATGGTATGACAATACAGGTACCAGTATTCTGGTATTGGAAGGCATATATGACGAAAAAAACAACACGATAGATTTTAATGGGTTTACTAATGACCCGATAACGAAGCAACCTGTTAAAATTCATCAGGTATTAAAAATTATTGATCATAGCACTCACCTTCTAGAGATATACGTGGAAATGAAAGAAGGGAAAGAATTCAAGTCAATGGAGGTTCGGTCAATCAGAGGATAATCTGATAAAAGAAAAACACATTTTATTTAAACAATCATAAAATATAATTATTCAATGCAAGTTTGGAACGATTACTTGTCACAAAACAAAGACAGATTTTTAGAAGAATTATTAGCGCTTTTGCGCATTCCTTCAGTAAGTGCCGACAGTGCTTATAAAGCTGACGTAGCTCGTTGTGCAGAAGCTGTAAAAGACAGCCTTATACAGGCAGGTGTAGATAAAGCGGAGATATGCCCTACTGCAGGACACCCCATCGTTTATGGTGAAAAAATAATTGACGCTTCATTACCTACAGTTTTGGTATATGGGCATTATGACGTACAGCCGGCAGACCCATTAGAACTTTGGCATAGCGGCCCCTTTGAGCCGGTCATTAAAGACGGTAAAATATTTGCCCGTGGTGCCTGTGATGATAAAGGTCAAATGTTCATGCATGTGAAGGCATTTGAAGTATTGGCAAAAACCAACACTCTGGCGTGCAATGTAAAATTTATGATTGAAGGAGAGGAAGAGGTGGGTTCTTCTAATCTGGGAATTTTTCTGGAAAATAATGTAGAAAAATTAAAAGCAGATATCGTTTTGGTGTCCGATACATCCATGATTAGTATGGAGCACCCAAGTCTGGAAACAGGTTTACGCGGACTTGCCTATATGGAAGTAGAAGTGGTAGGCCCTAATCGCGATTTACATAGTGGAGTTTATGGCGGGGCTGTAGCCAACCCGATTAATATTTTGTGCAAAATGATTGCTTCTTTGCACGACGAAAATAATCACATCACCATACCTGCTTTTTATGATAAAGTAGAAGAATTAAATGATGCAGACCGTAAAGCACTAAACGCTGCACCATTTGATCTTAAAGAATATCAGGATGAGCTGGGTGTTAAAGAAGTTTGGGGAGAAAAAGGTTATACAACACTTGAACGTACCGGCACCCGACCAACTCTGGATGTAAATGGCATCTGGGGTGGCTATATTGGCGAGGGTGCAAAAACAGTTTTGCCTTCAAAAGCCAATGCAAAAATATCAATGCGTTTGGTTCCGCACCAAAGCTCCGAAGAGATTGCAACATTATTCCAAAAGCATTTTGAAAGTATCGCTCCAGCCAACGTATCTGTGACGGTAAAAGCACATCATGGCGGAGAACCTGTGGTAACACCAACTGACTCTGTTGCTTACAAAGCAGCTGCAAAAGCTATTCAGACTTCTTTTGGCAAAGACCCTATCCCTACAAGAGGAGGAGGTAGTATTCCTATTATAGCATTGTTTGAACGTACGCTGGGACTAAAAACTGTATTAATGGGTTTTGGTTTGGACAATGATAATATACACTCTCCAAATGAAAAATATGATGTAGCCAATTATTACAAAGGCATCGAGACCATTCCTTATTTCCACAAATATTTTGCAGAAATGAGCAAATAATTATTTATACGAATTATAAAAAGGAGCCGCAAATCAATTGATTTGCGGCTCCTTTCTGCGTATATAGAGCTGATTTATTTTACAGGCTTATCATATAACTGGTAAATAGTGTAGGCATTACTCCGTTCCAGCCATTGATTAAAATTAAACCGATAAGTCCATGTAGGTAAGCGTGTCCAAATAACCTTTGTCCGGGA
The DNA here is from genome assembly GCA_040387755.1 of Bacteroidota bacterium. GTDB lineage: Bacteria > Bacteroidota > Bacteroidia > Chitinophagales > Chitinophagaceae > Rurimicrobium. The sequence continues at coordinate 939,679 of JAZKDB010000002.1, forward strand.
GCTATCAAAAAACGAACCAGCGTACTGAAACATAAATTCGTCCTTGGCATAAGCATGTTCACTGAATAACCAAACATTTTTGCCTTTTAGTGCTAAAGTATCATTCATAAACTCATCAATACAATAACTTTTTATCAAAGGATTTGCATAAAAAGTAGCACCAAGTGTATCTCCATTTATATATGGATTGAATTCATAGCTGTACAAAATAATAGTTTCCTTTTCCAAATTCTCTGATAACACTTCATTAAGGGCAATAATATCGTTTGAGGGTTTTGTAATCATTAAAATAAGTGCAACTCCATTTGCAATCCAAAAAGACTTCCATCCGATATTCCTGAAAATTTTATACCATTTACTTTGATGGTAATTACGCACTTTTTCATCAAGATATTCAATTGTTGAGACAGCTAGGAAAGGAAAAAAGAATGCCAGTGGATAAAGGAAACGAAACTCTTTATGTGCCACAGCAATGTGTGCCAACAAAAAAAGTGAAATCATCCACGTAAAAATATGCTTTGGTTTATATATTAACAGCACAGGAATGCTCAATAACATTATAATACTAAAGGGAGCTAATCCTTGAACGATAATTTGCTCAAAATACCAATACCAAGGCTCTACACCATATTTTGCTGCCTTATTTTCAACAATATTCTGATAAACATAATTCCAACCACTTATAGTCCATTCTCCATAAAGCCAATACTCAAATATGAGCCCCAACATAAATGCAACAATAAAACCCGCAAAAACTTTAAGAATGTTGCTCCAAGAGGTTCTTTCTACAAAAAGCATCCATAATCCGGCACCTCCAATCATAAAAATGGATTGGAAACGAAATACAAAACTGATTCCTGCCAATAAACCAAACAACCAATAACTTCTGTTATTATTGCGCCACAGCATAATTATGGCCCATGTAATGGCAATTGCTGACCAGTTTTCAGATGAAAATCTAACATGTAAATACACCAATCCCCAGCCTAACAAAGAAAGCACTAAATGAACCTTTTGCAGAAACGATGACTTTATCTGAGGAAGTATTGCTTTATGAAAATGCCAGGCTGTAAATAGAGCCATCACAGCACTCAACAACCTCAACAGAGTTGCAAATGCATAAGGGTCTGTAAAACCTAAAGCATAATATGGCTTGAGGATTAAAAATGCAATAAAAGGCTGTAAACCCGGCCTCATATGAGCCGGAAATTCCCATGGCAAACTATCAACTGGTGTCCTTCCCAATTTATAATTGGCAAATTCCACCAACTGAAAATGCTCGTCAGGATGATGAAAACCAACAGAAAACCACACACAAATCAGATGAGCAATAAGCGCTAAGAGTAGCACACGTTTTTCAAAAACAGAAAGGTTTCTCAATAATTATCTTTTTCGTTGGCGCGAAATTAAAAAAAAGAAAAATAAGAAACTATGCCTATTTAAGATATCGCTTCAAATCCCGTTCGGCTTCGCGGTTTTTAATACTTTCACGTTTGTCATGTAATTTCTTACCACGCCCCAGTCCAATTTCTACTTTTGCATAACCTTCTTCTGTAATAAAAACAGATAGTGGTACTATAGTAAAGCCTTTTTCTTTGATTTTGGATTCCCATTTGCGTAATTCCTTCTTGGTCAGGAGCAACTTCCTCTCGCGCGTAGTGACGTGTCCGGCATATCCTGCATTGGCATATTCGCCAATGAATAAACTTTTAATCCAGAGCTCACCTTTATAAAATATGCAGTAGCTGTCATTAAAGCTCACACGACCATTACGGATGGATTTGATTTCCGATCCGGTAAGTACAATACCTGCTTTCAGCCTGTCTTCAATCGCATATTCGAAAGTAGCGGGCTTATTTTTAATGTAAATATTCTGAGCCAATGTATGAGCGACCTGAAGGTCAAATTTATTTGCTCTCAGTCATAAACCAATCGATGGTTTGACTGAGTTTTGATTTGAGATTTTTACGTTCCACTATAAAATCAAGAAAACCATGTTCCAACAAAAACTCGGAACGCTGGAATCCGGCTGGAAGATCTTTCTTAATCGTTTCTTTAATTACCCTTGGACCGGCAAAACCAATCAAGGCTTTAGGTTCAGCAATATTAATATCACCCAGCATGGCAAAAGATGCTGTAACACCTCCTGTAGTTGGGTCTGTCATTAAGGAGATATAGGGTAATCCTGCTTTGGCAAGGCGCGTTAATTTTGCAGAAGTTTTGGCCATTTGCATTAATGAAAATGCACTTTCCATCATACGTGCACCACCCGATTTGGATATAATCATAAAGGGCAATTTATGCTCAATGGCATAATCTATTCCACGACTGATTTTTTCTCCAACCACAGAGCCCATTGAACCACCAATAAAGTTGAAATTCATACAGGCAATCACCAGACCCTTACCGTTTACTTCACCCACACCTACAGACAATGCATCTTCAGGAACTTTCTTCAGCGCTTCAACCAGTCTGTCGGCATAGGGTTTCAAATCTACAAAGCCCAGTTTGTCGACAGAAACAATATTACTAAACAGGTACTCTACCTTGCCTTCGTCAAAAATGATACTGAAATATTCGGGTGAATTGATACGATTGTGCATATTGCATTTGGGGCAAACCCAAAGATTTTCTGCCAATTCCTGTTGTGTAATCGTAGTGCGGCATTCTGAACATTTATGCCAAAGTCCATCAGGAGTTTCGCGCTTCTCGTTTGTCTGGGTCAAAACCCCTTTTTTGATACGCTTGAACCAAGTAGATGACATATAAAAAGTAAATTATTTTGAAATTATATTTTATTAAACGACCCGAACTATTGTTTATAGCCGGGTCTGCAAATATACGCTATGTACCGAAAGTACAAGTCGATTTTACTCAGGCATTTCCCTGTTCCCACTTAACAGATACACAACAGCCATTCTGATAGCCACACCATTCTCTACCTGGTCCAAAATGATGGAATGACTACCATCGGCTACATCAGAGTCAATCTCAACCCCACGGTTAATGGGACCAGGGTGTAAAATAAGAATTTCTTTATCGAGCGATTCCAGCATATTTTTATTTACACCATAAAACAAAGCATATTCCCGAAGGGAAGAAAAAAGAGGTTTATGCTGACGCTCCAGCTGAATTCTGAGTACGTTGGCTATATCGCATTGCTGCAGTGCTTTTTTGACGCTGTATTCCACTTTCACCCCCATTGATTCAATATGTTTCGGAATCAATGTGGGAGGACCGCTCACAATCACATTTGCACCCAGCTTTTGTAAGCAGTAAATATTGCTCATCGCTACACGTGAGTGCATAATATCACCAATTATTGCCACCGTTTTCCCTGTCAAATCTCCAAATTTTTCACGCATGGAAAAAGCGTCCAACAAACCCTGAGTAGGATGTTCATTTACTCCATCTCCTGCATTGATAATACTGGCATCGATATGCTGTGCCAAAAACCAAGGTGCTCCGGAAGCAGAATGGCGCATCACCACCATATCCACTTTCATGGCCAGTATATTATTGACGGTATCAATCAGTGTTTCTCCTTTAGAAACAGAAGAGGCAGAAGCAGAAAAATTAACCACATCTGCACCCAGGCGTTTTTCGGCCAGTTCAAAAGAAGTACGGGTGCGGGTAGAGTTTTCAAAAAATATATTAGCTACTGTTGTATCTCGTAAAGCAGGTACTTTTTTAATCGGGCGTTGCAATACCTGCTTAAAATTGTCTGCAGTTTTGAAAATAGTTTCAATATCCTGCTTTTGCAGTTCTTTGATGCCTAAAAGATGTTTTACGGATAACGACATTATTTTTATTTTTTTATGAGTAAAGAGGAAGCTGTCACCTGCATTTAAAGCAAAACCACTTCATCAGTACCTTCTTTTTCTTTCCAGTATACTTTCACCTTTTGCTCAAAAAGGGTGTCCACACTCAATCCTACATAATCCGGCTGAATGGGTAATTCGCGACTAAACCTGCGATCTATCAAAGCCATCAATTCCACCTCTTTCGGTCTGCCAAAATCCAGCAGGGCATCCATCGCAGCGCGAATGGTACGGCCGGTATGCAATACATCGTCAATCAGCACTACCCTTTTTTCATCCACACTGAAGGCTATATCTGTCTGTGCTGGTGCCTGAAGAGCCCCTCCTTTGTCCAGGTCATCACGATAAAAGGTGATGTCCAATCGTCCGTACTGAATTTTTGGGTTGCCTGTTATTTGTTGCAACAAGGCCACAATTCTATCGGCAAATAATACACCTCTTGGTTGCATCCCGATAAGGACAGTATCACTAAAATCCAAGTGGGTTTCGACCAACTGATGCGCCAATCGGTGCAAAGTAATCTGAAGTTGCGCTTGGTCTAAAAGGGTTTTCAATGTTTGGAATATTTGGTCAAAAATAAAGCTTAAAGCCAATTATAAAAAATCAATTCCTTGAACGATACAATACCAGCCTGTCCTGATACAATACATAAAGTACATTGCGACAATAAGCAGCCTGAATAACGGAGGTTTCGGGCAATTGAGGAATAGCCATACTCGTCTCATTCAATCTTTTAATATCATATGAATACAACATGTCCCCTTTCTGGTAAATAATCTGATTGCCTACAACCTGTAGTTTTTTTACCCCAAAAATGGACAGGGTATTGAGGTAAGTACCATATTGATCAAAAATAAAGATACCCTGAGCGGAATCAGTCATATAGACCTTACGGTCGCGTTCGATGAGGTAGGTGGATTTGGGGAGTTCGGACAATTGCTGGCGCAAATCATTTCCCTGAATCATTACTTTCAGTTCCATATCCAATTTATTAAGCGTGGCATTAAACTGGTCGTACACCCAAAGATTACCTTCGGCACTCGTAGCAATGACATTAGAGTTGAGCAGATTGAGTTTGCGCAGGTTCAATTCATTTTTGGGTGCCAGCATTCTGTCCAGCAAGACCATTTTGGCGAATTTGGAATAATACAACATCACCCTCAGCGGATTGGTAACATCTACTGTAGCAATTTCACCATTGGCTATAGAAATGTAATTAGCAATACTATCACCGTTTTCATTAAACTTGATAAAAGCATTGTCATTGTGGACAACATAAGCATTCCCCAGTTCATCTACCTGCAGACTATTGGCCTTAATGAGAATAGATTTGATGATTGGCATAGAGGTTTGTGCATTTGAACCAACAAAAGCAAAACCCATTAGCAACATCAAAATCCTTCTCATTTTATTTTACTTTTTTCAGACCCAATTTATGCCCGGACCAGGCAAAGTATAAGATGAACAAATAGCAAGGTATCATCAATGAATAGGCCATTTGGCGTGAGCCCAAAAGTTCAGAAAACTTGCCGTACAAAGGAGGCAAAACCGCACCACCTACAATGCCCATTATCAGCAAAGCAGAACCAGTTTTAGTGAACTTACCCAAATGATTAATAGCTAATGGCCAAATAGCAGGCCACACCACCGAGTTGGTAAAGCCCAATACCGCAAAACTATAAATGGCTATATCACCTTCGGTAAACATCGAAACCAATACAAAAACAATACTCAATACAGTCAAAATAGTCAAAGCCTTTTGCTGTGAAATAAACTTAGGAATAGCAATAATCCCAACCACATAACCTATAAGCAAACCGTAACCGGTATAAGTTGCAAAACTTTTTGCCTCTGCTAAAGAATAACCTAGAGCCTCACCAAAACCAGTAAAGGTATCATAACTAATCACCTCTACACCTACATAAAAAAATATGGCCAATGCGCCCAAAATCAAATGAGGAAATTGTAACACACTGGTTTTACCAATTGCATTTTCACTGTCACCTGCCTGCTGCTCTTCTTCATTAATTTCTGGTAGATGTATAAAATAAATGATAAGTGCCAAAAGTGCCAAAGAGGCCGCTATTACTATATAAGGCATAATCACTCTGCTGGCCAAAGTATCTAACTCCAGTACCTTTTCGGCAGGAGCCAAAGTCAATAATTTCGCTTTAATACCATCTGCATTCTCTAAAGTAATCGCACCCAAAACATAGACAGCAATAATACCCGCTACTTTGTTGCAGATCCCCATTATACTGATGCGCTGTGCAGCACTTTCTATTGGCCCCAACACAGTTGCATAAGGATTTGCTGCAGTTTGCAAGAGCGCCAATCCACTACCAATCACAAACAAACCTGTAAGAAATAAATTAAAATTGCGCGACTGCGCTGCCGGAACAAAAAGTAAAGCCCCCAATGCCATCACTAACAGACCCAGAGACATACCTTTCTTAAACCCAGTCATGCGCAATACTGCTGCCGAGGGAATAGCCATGACAAAATAAGCAGCAAAAAATGCAGTCGCTACAAGGTAGGATTGGGTATCACTGAGCTCGCAGGCTATTTTGAGATAAGGAATCAATTGGCTGTTGCTCCAGGTAATAAAGCCAAATACAAAGAAAAGGCATGCAATGATGATGAGTGCCGGCAGATATTGCTTACTGTTGTTTTGAGTCATATAGATATTAGTTGCCGACAAAGTAAAACAATTATTTAAAAAGCCAGACCATTTGACAACAATGTCAGAGAAAGACTAAAAAACAGCATCTTGAAATGCCCTTCTGCGCGTAAGCCTCAAATCCTGCAATACTTGAGCCTTTACATTGAGCGAAAAATTGAAAGATTTTCGGAAGCCAAATGGAATCAATCCAAGGCGCATTTCCCAGCAATGCAGGTCGCGATAAATGTCTATAGAAGAGAAAGTAATTTGCTTCTCCACGACATTATAACCTGTATTTACTGCCACTTTCCAACGTGAGGTAAAATTAATATCACCACCAACAGTTACCGTTTGCGACACAACCGAACTATCTGAACGGGAGAAAGCTGAAGCACGACGCTCAAGGTTAAAGGCATAGGTAATATTCACTGTCCAGGGGATATTAAAATCCACATAATTATTATAACCATTGTTGCGCATCAGACTTCTGAAATCTTCTGATTCTTTGGCTGCTTCTGCCGATTTGGTTTTCCCTTTCTCTTTGGAACGGAAGGATGTACCAAAACCAATCTGTGCAGTGGTCAGGCGTCCAAAACCATTACCGGATGCCAGTGTTGTGCGCGCCGTGCGTCGCATGGCTATATAATCCCATTGGTATGGATCAAAGTTAGCGCTGGCGTTAATATTGAGTAAATTTCCGATGTTGGTACGGGCACTGAAACGATAAAAATCCCATTGAAAAGAATCAGCGGCTATATTGTAAGAGGTATTAAAATCCAATGCATCCAGTAATACAATATTTTTAAAACCCGTAGCTGTATCCTTACTGTTCCGCACTTTCATTTGCAGGTTATTATTCAATCCAAGAGATACTGCTCCATTACGACCCTGAGGTGGTAATCCAATAATGGATTGTTCGTATGGAGAGAGGTAAGTTAGTTTTTGTGTTGAGTCCAGGCGTGCCTGATAATAATAGTCAAAAGGAGACTTGGCAAAATCAGGACGATAATTGATCCCTACGGAAGGTCGCATTACGTGCCTGAAACCTTTTATAGTTCCTTTCTTAAAAAGCTTCATTCCATAAATCTGTGTATTAAATGTAAAGCCACCATTAAAATCGCGCGAGGCAGCAAAACCACGTTCGGTAAGGGTATCCACCTTCTTTGTGGCATCATTATATCCTCTTTGTGTCTTTAGTGTGTTCCAATATTCATTATAGGCTACATTGAAAGAGACAGTTACAAAACGAAAAATACTATAGTTGGCTGAAATAGGAACAGAGTGTCTCATACCATTCTGAAAATCATCAAACTCCAGTTTACTCAATTGAAATGCTGTATCATAAAAAGTAATTCTGTTGAGCGAATTCATCGTATAACCCACAGTAATTTTTTCGTACCATCGCACAGAGCCAACGGGGTTTTTACGCTGAAATGGATTTCTGGCATTCACAAAAAAGGATAGGTCTGGTAAGGTTACATTTACTTGCTTATTGGCAGTGTTTTGGTTATGCGTAGCACTAACTGTAAAAGTATAAGGCTTACCCACCCAGTTCTTCGAAAACGTAATATTGGATTGAAATTGATTCTGAAGAATCTGATTTGTATTGTAACTATTATTTACAAAAAAGGTACCGGTCTGCACATTGACATTAGCATTGAAATTGACACCAGGTAAAGATTTAGCATCTTTGCTATGTGTCCATCTAAAAGCGAAATCCTTGGTAATCTGCGCCAAAGGATCAAACTCCTCTCCGGTTTTATTGAGTGCGTAACTCAAAAATACATTGCCATTATAACGGTATTTATTTACGTAATTACTGGTGAGGTATCCGGCAAAACTTCCTTTGGTAAAGATGTCTGTCTGCAATTGCAAATCGACATAATCATTAAGATATAAATAGTACCCACCTTTAAGAAAACCCAATCCACGGTTAACTTCCACAGTATAGCCTGGTAAAATAAAACCCGATCTGTGCTTTTCATTATTAACCGGAAAATAGCCAAAGGGAAGAAATAAGGGTGTAGGGACTCCTTCAATTTCAATATTAGCCGAACCTGTAGCTATTGCCTGCTCTGGAATAATTTTGATTCTGTTGGTACGGATACCAAAATGTGGGTGATCCAAAGCGCAGGTGGTATAAATATTCCGGTAACCATATAAGGATTTATCAGGATTACGTTTGATTTGTTCACTCTGGATAAAGCCTTCACCATATTGACTCCGGGCATTATGAATAATGGCGCGCTGCGACTTAAAATTATATTGCAGAGAATCGTAAGATACTTTTTCGGCACCTTGCTCGAAAGTAGGATGTGGTCTGTTTTTCTTGCTGGTATCCACTACATCTGTAGCAATAGCAATATTGGTATTCTGATTAAATTCAATTTTAGGAGCACTTAATTTACGCCCATCATAATCCACCTTGGCTTCTCCGTAAAGACGGAAATTATTTGTTTTGATATCCATTACAGCCGAATCTGTGGCTGTTGCTACTACTACATCGTCAAGTGCATCATCCGAAATTTTGATACCCAGCCTATCTTCCAGACTGCCTGAAGACTCAAGTGTGGAATCATTTTTTACAGACAAACCAGAGGTATCACTTTTTACAGAAGTATCTGCTATTTTTGCGGGAATCAAAGCAGAATCTGTATGAGATTTAATCTGAGCGCTTGTACAAAACGGCAGGTACATCACAGCAAATAATGCGAAACAAAATCGCAATAGATGAATAGATGAGATTTTTAAAATAATTTTACCGTTGCTGAGCATATGAAAATTGCTTGCAAAAGTAACTATTTAATATAGACAAGAACACAAACCCTTAATAATATAGAAATTTTAAGATGAAGTATATCATTAGCTATTTGATTGTCGCAGCAAATTTATTCGTATTTCAAAATGTGCAGGCACAGTCAAAAAAAATCGATAAGGTAGTGATAGATGCCGGGCACGGGGGCACCGATGCCGGAGCCAGAGGTGGTGCAGGAATGATGCATGAAAAGGACATTGCTTTGGCTGTTTCTCTTAAACTGGGAAGAATCATCAATGATAGCCTCAAATCTGTCAAACCAATATTTACACGTACAACTGATGTTTTTATACCCTTGCCAGACCGTCATGAAATTGCGAATCAGGCGAGTGCAGATTTATTTTTGGCCATCCATGTCAATGCCAGCCCGGGCAGCTACGAAAAAATAAAAGTAGGCAGCAAAACTGTTGGCAAAGGCAAAAAAAGAAGAACAATACCTATTTATAAGACCATTCACCATAGAGAAACAGGAGCGAACGGAACCGAAACCTATGTTTTAGGATTGCACCGAAATGGACAAAAAGAAAACGCCATCAGTGAATTTGGCGACAATGTAACCGAAGAACCAGGGATGTTAAATATGAATGACCCTCAAACTGCTATTATTATTGCCCAGTATTCACAGATGTTTTTGAAAAAAAGTGTGGTTTTGGCCCAAAAGGTTCAGGACGAATTTGCGTATCAGGGTCGTAAAGATCTGGGAGTAAAGCAAAAAGGTCTGGAAGTACTTGCTGGCTGTGTGATGCCGGGGGTATTAATAGAAATAGGATTCATAAATAATACTGAGGAAGAGACCTATTTAAATAGCGAAAAAGGTCAAAATGAAGTTGCCTATGCAATTTTCAAAGCCATAAGAAATTATAAAAGAGAGGTCGAAAAAACCAATTAGTAAATATTTTTTGGAAGAATTTTGCTCAATAGTTTGCTTTTCAATCAGATTTTTCTACTTTTAAGCCTTGTAAACATATTTGTACTAAATGAAAAAGAGTGTTAAACTTATATTATTGTCTGCCTTAGGAGCTGTTTCTGTATTTTCTACTGTGTTTTTATCTTCTTGTAAGAGGGATAAATGCAAGACTGTTGCTTGTCAAAACGGTAGCAGTTGTAACAGTGAGACCGGCGGATGTGAATGCGCTCCCGGATTTGAAGGAACTATGTGCGAAGTGAAGACGCAGGAAAAATATGTTGGAACCTGGAATGTTGACGAGAAGGGAACCATTTCTCCTCGTACAAATTATCTTGTCGCCATAGAAAAATCTCTTTTGCCAGGAGCTACTCCTGCAGATGTACAAATCACGAACATGAACAATGCAACATTTGGCCGTGTGAATGCTATTTTGAATGGTGACACCATTACTATTCCTGAGCAAACTATCGACAACAAAAAAATCGTGGGTCAAGGTTACTTGAAAAATGATACTTACTATGGATTGCATGGTTCTTTGACTCTGCGTTACAAAATTGTTCATTTGGAAAGCAAAAATGAGGACGATTTTGGTTTTGTAATTGGCGACCCTGCACAGCTACACAAATAAAAAATATTCTTTAATTTGAAAAAAGACGTACATAAATTGTGCGTCTTTTTTTGTTACTGCTGTTTTCTATAACTTAGAGCCCAATGAATTTCAAAAAAACAGTAGACATCAAAAAAGCAGTGCTGAATCTGCCTGTGGTAAACAAATTGCTACAAGTAAGTAAACGAATTGTTTTGCCTGGTTTTGAAGGGGTTTCTTTGTATGAGGCGGGAGATTTTTTTCTTGAAAATATGAACAATGTGAACCTAAGTGACCGTTGTTCTGCAGTCACTTATAATTTTCTTACGGCATTACCCCCTACCCTGCTATTCCTGTTTACACTAATTCCCTATTTGCCTCTTACAGATGTGCATGTCACGATTTTGACTACGCTGAAACTTATGATTCCCAACAAGGAAACTTATGATAGTGTCAGTACGATTGTAAATGATTTTCTAAACAAAGAACAGCGTTCCTTACTTTCTTTCAGTTTGATACTTACTTTGTTTTACTCATCCGAAGGAATGATGGGGTTAATGCGATACTTTGACAGAGACCAGAAAGTATATGTTGTCCGTAATATTTTCCAGAGGAGATGGGCCGCTGTTAAGCTAACCATTATGCTGATGGGTGTTGTATTGTTAAGTATCGTAGCAATTATTATTCAAACAAAAACAGTCAATGAATTGCTGCTTCAGATTTTTGACAATTTATTGCTCATCAAAGTATTCAGTCTTTTAGTACTGTACTTTATCATCTTCAGCGCCATTTCCTGCATTTACATTTACGGCCCATCACTTACACATCGTTTCAGGTTCATTTCTGCAGGGGCAGTGTTTGCCAGCATCATTTGTGTTTTATCTTCCACTATATTCTTTTATGCAGTCAATCATTTTCTGGACTACAACAAAGTTTATGGTTCCATCGGTACTTTAATTGCATTCTTTGTATGGATGTCCATAAATACACGTATTATCATGCTGGGCTATGACCTTAATGTGAGCATACTGATGGGCAAAATTCATAAAAAGTCAATTACAGATTCGGCTCAGTAATGCAGGAAATTCAACAATTCAGCAATACCTTCTGTAGCAGTTTTTTCAATTTTCGTAATATTCGCTATCCCATTTACATCAGGGATTTTACGGTCTAAAACATACTTGGGTATATGTGCTGCAGCATACTTCAATAATCCTGCGGCAGGATATACTGCCAAAGAAGACCCAATCAGCACGACCACTTCTGCCCATTCATTCACCAACGGAAATGCTATTTCTAAATTGGGCACTGCCTCACCAAACCATACCACATGCGGACGAAACTGACCTCCATCCAAGGCTTTGTCCCCCACCAGTATTTCCCTGCCAAATGGGTATAGTTTTTCATCATCGAGTTCACTGCGCATTTTGGTAATCTCTCCATGCAGATGAAGCACATTTGAAGAACCCGCACGTTCATGCAAATCATCTATATTCTGGGTAACAATAACCACATCATGCTTTTCTTCCAGTTTTGCCAAACCAAAATGAGCGGCATTGGGTTGAGCTGCGAGACATGCAGCTCGTCGCATATTGTAAAAACGAAGAACCAATTCAGGATTACGATGCCAGGCGTCAGGAGTAGCCACATCTTCAATTCGGTGATTTTCCCAGAGACCATCACCATCTCTGAAAGTCTGAAGCCCACTTTCGGCACTAATGCCTGCTCCGGTAAGCACAACAATTTTTTTTCTTTCCATTGATGCCCTTATTAAAGTGATGAAACAAAATCTGTCAACAACAAAAATACCTGAGGAATATTATTTAGCGATAGTTCTTTTGGCTTGTCAAATACATCATGATAATAGCCTTTTCCGCCATTTGCATAGATAAACACTGCTGGAACGCCAGATTGAGTAAAAGGGTAATGATCACTATTTCTGGCATTGTCGCGACTGTTGATTTTGGGTAAATATTGCTTTGAAGCATTGATACTCTTCAATCGTTCGAAAGCGTCCTTCTGTGCAACGGCGTTCACTACTGTAATGCCATCCGTGGCATCACCCATTAAATCAATATTGAGTAAGAACTTTATCCTTTCTAAAGGAAAAATCGGATGCTCTACATAATATCTCGAACCCAGCAAGCCAGCCTCTTCGCCACTAAAGGCAATAAATGCAACAGAGTACTTCTGAGGATGTTCCTTAAAATATTTAGCTAATGCCAGCATAAAGGAGGTTCCACTGGCATTATCATTAGCGCCGGGAAAAACAGTCCGGCTTCCCATTTTTCCCAGATGATCGTAATGCGCAGTAAACACAATAAAGCTATCCGGAACTACATTACCGGGGATAAAACCCAGAACATTCTTACTAACAGCTTTTTTGTCCAATTTATTTTGCACTGTTACCTCAACCTTTTTCCCTTTGGGCAAAGAAGTATCGGCAACATAAAAAACAGTTGAAGACATAGTATCTGTGGCAACCGTCCAGATTAATTTGCCCGTTTGGGGTATTATATAACATCCGCGGGGTAATTGTTGCACCAATTCAGCCTGATGCAATTTAAATTTTTTACAAAGCGAATCAAAATGCATTAACTGATAAACGTCCGTCGCTTTAAATCCTGATTTCAGCTTTTCCCATTCCAGAGAATCGTCGACTTTATTCAGATTTATCCGATCAGTCTTATTCTTACCAACAGTACGAAAGCCGCTGCTGGATGCATCTATCAAAAAATCCACCCCAGGTGTTAGTTGTTTCTTTCCTAATTTAAGTTCTACTTTCCCAGGAAATGTATTAACTGAAAATTGATATAGCTGATAATAATCCCCAACATCTGAAAATGATGCAAGTCCAATCTCGGAGTAATTCCGAAATAAAAAACGGGCTGCTTTATCTCTGCTATTACCAACATATCCCCGTCCACCAAATCCATTACCAGCCAAAGTATTGATACATTGCCTGATATACCTCATGTCTTGACCCTCAGCTGAAAATAGTACTAAAAAAGCGGCTAAACCTGTATATAATTTCTTCATAGTATGTCGTCGATTAATCTTCCTGTTGCAAAGGTGCATCTTTGATTAAATAAATAATAGTGGGAAAGTGATCACTGTAACCATTAATCCACTTATTGCCACTATAGCTGCGATGAGGATATCCCTTATACTTGCCAAACGAACTCTTCAAAAATTCTTTATCAAAAACTCTGGCCTGATAATACTGCCAGTGCCCCGTATTGGTAACAAGCCATGCAGGAGACAGGATAATCTGATCAAATAAATTCCATTTGTCATTATGGCTTAAAGTACCAATACCTCTGCTGTACAATTTGTTCCATGGATTATATAATTGTCCTTTACTTAAGGCTTTAGATTTATCTCCGTTAGTACCTAATACTCTAGCCACACTGTTACTTACCGGATCGTCGTTTAAATCACCCATAATGATAATTTTAGCATTTTTGTGCAAGCTCATTAGTTGATCTACTACCTGTCGGTTAACTTCTGCAGCAGCAGCTCTTTTGGGCGCAGATGCTGCTTCTCCACCGCTTCTTGAAGGCCAGTGATTGACTAAAACAAAAACAGTGTCACCTTGCAGCACTCCTTCTACCAAAAGCACATCACGGGTATGGCCTCCGCCTGCAAATTCCAGATTAACACCAATAGATTTTGCCTTTATTATTTTAAAATACTTCGGACTATAAATTAAGGCTACATTGATACCGCGTTTGTCAGGCCCTTCAATGCGGACAAAGCGATAATTTCTTTGTTTGATAGATGGCTGCTCCAACAGCACCTTCAATGCCCTATCATCTTCCACTTCACACACACCAATCAATGCAGCTCCGTCTGGAGTATATTCAGTCCCCAACTGAACTAAAACTTCTGCCATATTCTTTGCCTTTTGCCTGAAAATTGCTTCTGTATAACGGTGTGATCCTTCGGGCGTAAAATCCTCATCATTTGTCTCCGGGTTATCCTCAGGATTAAAAAAATTTTCAAGATTATAAAAGGCAACAGCCGCAATTGGATACTGCTTTTTTTGAGCAAAAGACATCAGGCTGCACAATTGCAGTAAGAACGTTATCAAAAGGTATTTATGAGCCATTTTTGGTCAGGTCAATTAAGAAAATCAAAGATAGCAGAAGCACAAGTAAACCAAACGAAAAAATAATGATGATAAAATTTGAATCCAGAATAACTTTTATGTTTTTACATTCGCATTATGAAGATAGGTTTCGATGCCAAAAGACTGTTTAACAACAATACCGGACTGGGTAACTATAGCCGTAGTTTAGTCAGAAATTTGCAACAAACCCAGCCTAAAAACGACTATCATCTTTTTAGCCCTGAAGCCCAACAGACAAGTAACACAGCATATTTTTTCAATACCGAAAAATTTCATATCCATCAAAGCAAAGCCAGACTGAAGGCCTATTGGCGAAGCTTTTCTATCGTAAAGGATTTGCAGAAAACAGGTATTGAACTGTATCACGGATTAAGCAATGAATTGCCGCACAACCTGCAACAATCCGGCATAAAAAGTATTGTCACCATTCACGACCTGATATTTAAAATTTATCCTGAAACATATAGCTTGTCAGAAAGATTAATTTATGACAGGAAATTTCGATATGCCTGCGAGCACGCAGACAAAATTGTCGCCATCAGTGAAAATACAAAGAGGGACATCACTCGATTGTACGATATACCAGAAAGCAAAATTTCGGTAATTTTTCAAAGTTGCAATCCCATTTTTTATCAAATGCGCCTTGCTGATGAAAACGATTCTGTAAAGAAACAATACCAATTGCCAGAACAGTATTTCCTGTACGTAGGCAGCATAGAAGCCCGCAAGAATCTGAAATTAATCATTGAAGCCTATCGCTTAAAGAAAGGTCAAATAAATATACCATTAGTTATAATCGGCAAAGGTGGTACTTACAAAAATGAATGCAAGAAATTAATTGCTGAATATGAGCTTGAAGATACTTTTATCTGGCATGAAAATCTGGCAGACAATCTTCACCTGCAATCAGTTTACCAAATGGCGACTGCTCTTATTTATCCTTCCTTATATGAAGGGTTCGGCCTACCAATAGCTGAGGCTTTGTTAAGCAAAACACCTGTTATTGCTGCAGATACATCTTCTCTGCGGGAGGCAGGAGGCAATGATTCTATTTATATAAACCCCAAAAATGTTGCAGCATTATCTGATGCAATGCTGCGTGTTATCTCAGACAAAGAATTTGTCGGGAATATGAAAGAAAAAGGATTCGGATACGCTCACCAAACCTTCAACAGAAATCAATTGACCTCACAAATGCTTGCATTATATCAATCAATGTTCTAAAATTTTATGGAAAAGAAAGAGAACAATAATAAAAAACCAAGCGACCCAGATATTGCTTCAGTGTCGCTTGGTGTCATAAATGTGCAAACCGACTAGCCTTCCACAATACCCAAAAAATCGTCCTTTTTACGCACGGACACATCCAGTTGTGTACCATTGGTCAGGACAACATAGCCTCCTCTCCCCTTCACATATTTCTCTACATAACTGAGGTTGACAATGTAGTGGCTGTGAATACGAATAAATATGTGTTTCGGAAGCAGGATTTCGTATTCGCCGATATTTTTAGAGACAAGTATTTTCTTCTCCTGATTAGCCAAATAGAAACGGGTATACCTTCCTTCAGATTCGCAGTACATAATCTTCTGGATGTCTACAAAGATTAACCCATCCTGGGCAGGCAAAGACAAACGATGGGTATAGTTTAAGTTAAACTCTATGATTTGTTTTTGATTGGCCAGCATTCTCTTGGCATAAATCTTAGATGCGGCCCTTTCTACCGCCTCTGTCAAGTCCAGTTTATCAATAGGCTTTAAGATATAATCTGTAGCCCGGTGCTTAATAGCCTGAATGCCAAATTGCTCGTGGGCGGTTACAAATATCTTCTCAAAATCCAAATTATTAACTTGCTCCAGCAGTTCAAAACTATTATGGCCTGACAATTCGATGTCTAATAATACGAGCTCAGGGTGATGACTCAACAATTCCAATTTCGCTTCTTCGATAGTAGCTGCCGTAGCCACTATCTGAATTTGTGGACAATGTTTAAGGAGTAATGCTGTCAGATGCTTTAGTGCAATGGGCTCATCTTCGATGAGAATAGTGCGAATCATTTTCTATAATTTAATGGTTATACGAACGAGTGTGCCTTTAGGAAGGTCATTTTCATAAAGGTCTATTATTTCAGAACTTACTTTTTTCCCTGTCATCTGCTCAAACAAGGCCAGCTTGGATTGCGACAACTCTACCCCTTTGGAGATATGCCCCATTTCAAATGTAGCTTGCTGCTCTTTTGCCGCCTTACGTCCAATACCATTATCTTCAATCTCACAAACCAGGGTATCATCATGCTTCATAAAGCGTATTTCCAGCTTTTTAAACTCCCTTGCCCTTCCTCGAAAACCATGGCGTAAAGCATTTTCTATATGAGGCTGAATGACCATTGGCGGCAATTGAACATTTGCCCAATACTTTGGAAAATCATTGCGAATGGCAAAATGAAAATGCTCATCAAAACGAAGCTGCTCCAAGCTTAGATAATTTTGAATAAAATCCAGCTCTTCTTCAAGATTAACTACTGTTTTACTCGAAAAATCGAGCGTCTTCCGTAATAGTCGTCCCAGCTTGCCCAGATAATCTTCGGCTTTATCCGTTTGGTTATTTGCAACAAAGTATTGGATGCTGTTGAGAATATTAAAAATGAAATGAGGATTAATCTGAGCCTTAATTGCCCTTAATTCAATCTCAGCTATATGTTTCTTTATTGAGGCCTCCTTCAGCTGTATGTCATGTTTGCGAGACAAGAACCATCTGATACTCCAAAAACTAATCAGTAAACCCACAAGTGCAATCGCTGACCAAAACCAAATACTTTGCCACCAATGATTGTCTATCGAAAAGCCGACAGAAGCCATTTGTTTTGACCAATGATGGCGGGCATTCATGGCCATTACCTGAAAGGTATAATTACCCGGGCCAAGGGCCTCATAACGGACACTGTTCTTATCGGTAATTTGCCACTCATTATTTAAACCCAGTAAACGATATCTAAACTGAATGTTGCCCTGACTTTCGAAATCAATACCCGAAAAGCGAAATTCTACGGCCCGTGTGTTTGCCCTGAGCAAATAAGAAGAAGTAGAATTCTTTAACAAGTTTGAATCATTGACCAGCATTTCGGTAACATATACGGGCCAGTCATTTTTATTTTCTTCATCTGGTCTATCCACATCAAAAACAATTAATCCCCGGGAACTTGCTACATATGCACTATTCCCTTTTATGACCACATCATTGATAAACAAGTTTCTATATCCTATCAATTTACCATAGTCCTGAATACTATACTGATGAATATTTTTACCAAGTCGGATACAGTGCAAGCCGGAAAAAGAACTGAGCCAAATCCGGCCTTGCTCATCAACCTGAACTGTTTTGCAATTCAAGTCCTTGAGCATTGTTGTATTATGCACAAACTCAAAGTTCTTTCCTTGTAAAAGCAAAAGCCCTTTTTGTGTTGTGCCCACTACCAAGATATCATTCAATTCTGCAAGGCAGGAGATACTCAAATTCTTTAAATCAAGTCCGGCCTTCAGCGTATCTATTGACCACTTTCCACCAGACTTTTTGCATAGTAATAATCCATGAAGTGTTCCAACAATCAAGTCACCATTTTTACGTTCCAACAAGGCTGTTGTACGGCCGCACCTTATTGTATCAATAAAAGTATTGGGAAACTTTATTTGAAAACAGTTACTGTGAGTGCCTGCCCACAGGGTTGCACTATTAGATTTGGCAACACATTTCACGCTGCCTATTGAAATAATTTTATGTTCATGAGTATTTCTGTTGTACAGCATGGTTTTACCCAATGCACTAAAAAATACATAATTACTGTCTACAAATAGACATTGCATTTTTCCTTGTGGTGCATCTTTAAAATTGTGTACTACATCTTTGACTTGTCGGTTGTGTATTGACTGAACAATTGAATTATTGTAACCAAAATAAACATCCTGACCGTAAGCCGAGAGTCTTTGAATAGCGCTTAACTGTATACCTTTGCTTTCGTTATAAATGATACAATCATTTAAACGGGTCATAAAAACTCCATCTCCCGGAGAACATCCCCAAAAATTATGTGCCTTATCCTGCAAAACAAAATGCACCAATTTATCTGCGAATAAGCCTAATTTTCCCGAATCACGACTAAACTCCTGATTAAGCGGCACAATACCTTCGTTCTTGACCAAAGCATAAAACTGCCTATCAAAATCATATACCTCCTCCACAGGAATATCCAGCTTAAAACTCTTCTGAAAAACTATGGTATCAGACTCAATCTTGTACGTATTGCAGGTATTGTCTTTGAAAATAAGAGCAAATGAATTTTGCCCCCAGGAGCAGTATTGAAAATATGGACTGGCAGGATTAACCACATTCATCGCCATGGTATCAATTTTAACACAGCTACTATTAAACAAATGAATTTCATTTGCTTGCAGTCCTACCAAATCAATCATATAGTTGCCTGCCTTTACAAAATTCCCATTATACTCTATTGGTTGAATCCGCCCCTCCTCGTCAACCTGAAATCCGTTGACGTATGTACCCTCTCTGGTAACAATCAGCTTGCTACCCATCTTGCAAAAGCGCATATACCCTAACTGAGCTAATTTTTTCAACTCCGGGTTATTAGAGGGGTTATATACTCTGCCCTCTTGTATAAAACAAGGGATGCCATTGTAACAACTCAGCCAAATGCGACCGAGATTATCTTCGGCAAAGTTGACAATCTCATTATCGGGCAAGCCGTTGGCAGAACTAAAATTCTTAAACTCCAAACCATCATAACGGCTTACCCCATTGTCGGTAGCAAACCAAATAAAACCCTTTCTGTCTTGCAGTGCTCCATAAACATGATTGCTGGGCAAGCCATCTTCCATCCCAAAATGACGGCAAATGAACTGTTGTCCAAAAGCCGGCACATTGACGCATGAAGCGAAAAACATCAAACAAAATCCAATTATCCAATTATACTGTTTCATTTTATAATTGCATTACGGCTTGGTATTCTTTTATCGGTAATTCAATATTATCTGTAACCAAGTGTTCCAATCATGTTCAAAAGCAGAAAATAGAATTAACTGAAACGCAATATGTCTCGCTTATTATCTGTAAAACCTGATTAAAACTTAAAGTGCTTCAAACATACTTACTAAGTCAATCCCTTGGCGGGGAAATTTCCATGATTTTCAAAAAATGGGAGCTAAATGTCTCTTTTTATCCAAATTCGGGTAAAATATTGTGGAAAATGCCCATGTCGGAGACAACGGAGTAAATGTCCGTGACGACATTGGGGAGTATGACCCTTCCTAAAATAGCTTGACACCTTTCGAGGTTAATTAGAAAAATTTGTGTCAATATTTTTTGATAATCCTGTTGAAGGATAGACAACCTTTTAAAAA
Source organism: Bacteroidota bacterium (assembly GCA_040387755.1). Taxonomy (GTDB): domain Bacteria; phylum Bacteroidota; class Bacteroidia; order Chitinophagales; family Chitinophagaceae; genus Rurimicrobium. The sequence continues at coordinate 960,013 of JAZKDB010000002.1, forward strand.
AAACAAAGCCCCAAATTGCTTTGGGGCTTTGAAAACTTGAGGTTTCATGGTATGCGATTTGTCGTGACCGCCGGATATGATTATTCTTTAATCATCTTCAGCATTTTTTTATCTGTATCACCTATTTGTACTAAATAAAATCCGGAAGTCAAAGATGTAATATCGATGCTATTGTCTGATACAACGCCCTGCAATATTGCTTTGCCACTGATATCACGGATAACATATAGCTTCCCTTCCATCAGGCGATTCCCTTTCAGGCTAATTTTATCCTGAGCCGGATTAGGATAAAGAACAATATCCTCTACATCACTTTGCTGCTCTTTAATACTTACCAATACATCGCTAAAGGTGAGTTTGTCAATCCACAACTTATTGCCGTAGGCTTCTTTACCTATTTTATCTGAAAAAAGATAAATTTCTGCTTTGTCCGGGATATCAGTAGTAGTGTATACAATGGGCAAAGAGAAGCCTTTATATGAAGGCACACTGGCATAAATATTAAGTACAGCAGAACCAATCTCTACCGCACCTTTTTTCATAATGACCTTAATTTGTGAAGAATCGGTATTTACTCTTACTGCCTTGTACGAACCATTGAGGTAAAATGGCTTCTTTGTTACAGGAAAGGTCCTTATGGCAAAACCTTCATGGATGCCACCTGCCAGAGCACAATTGGCGGTCTCTAGCTTAAGTGCATAAAGACTATCAGCCTTATCAGTAGACTTGGAAGAAGAGAGTGGGCTGCAGTTCAACTCTTCCGAATTAATCCAACCTTCCGGTATCTCAACTCCGCTTTTCATTACCCAGCGTTCAAAACTACCATTGGGTATCGTTTGGGCATTTGATTTGTTGCTCAGTAATGCGCAAAGCACTGCAATAGAGCATAGTGTTTTTTTCATGGTTCTCAGGGGGTTTTTAATTTGTGATAAAATTGTTTTCGGGTGTTTATTCTTTTGTTTTCATTATTGTTTGTGGATGCCGATTAAGGTGCTTTGACCTTTATCCAATATCTTAAGTCTATAAATACCAGGTGGCAAACCCTGCATTTCTATACTTATTTCATTGGGTCCTTTTTGCAGAGTCAACTGCGTAAAATGACGGACTAATTTTCCGTCGTTTTGATAGAGGTGTACAGAGGCTTGCCCCGGATTTTCAATATAACAATGCAACGTTCCTTTATCGCTGACAGGGTTAGGATAAAAAAGGGCTTGAATACTTTTTGCCTGGCTAAAAGAAGCAGAAGTACTGATACCCCACTTGTACACACCACGATGAGCGCCTGCGTACTGCTCTGTTGCCAGTGCATAAGGTGTATTGGTAGAATCAAATTGAATATCCTCTACAGCCAGTACATAAGAAATACTGAAAGGAGGAGTAACCAGCGGCAATCCGGTAGAAATGTCCTTCCAGCTAATGCCATCATTTTCGCTAAAAAAAACACCAAATCCTTTGCAGGTAATGTATAATTTATCAGCAGTATCGAGGTATAAACGGATGGGGTGAAAAGAAAAGTCAGCATCCCATGGACCGTCTGGTAATTGCGCCCAATGCCCCAGCCCCTTATACTTATAGACATGATTGTTGTTACACAGATACAAGGAGTCATCATGGGAAATGCTCAGATTTATACTTAATAGCGGGGGAGGTATATCTATAGCCAAACCATTAAAGCTTAAGCCCCCATCTACAGAATATATCAGACTGTCTTCACCAAAAAAATTGGTCAACGTAATGTAAATCGTGCTATCTGTGGCAATGTCTATATCCCTGATGGCAATAAAAGAAAACAGATTCATTTCGTAAATCATTTTCCAGCTAAGACCATGATCTGTTGAACGGAAAACAGCAGGAGGATAATAAGTACTGGCAGAGTATTCTGCTATGGTGTATAAATACTCTTGTGCATCTGCCTTTAAGGGTGAAAAAACAGTGTATCGCAAATCTGCAGGATGGGCCATGGTAGCTATATTGCTCCAGCTGACACCTCTATCTGTCGAGCGATACAGGCCCGTAGAATCTTGCAGAAAAGAGGCGTAAATCCTGCCACTTTTATCTTCAGTAATTTTAGTGCCCAATGCTGAGGGCAATCCGGTATTCATCTGCGACCAGGAACCGGATTTACTTTTATATACACCACTGTGTGCATTATCTATCAGGCACATTTCTCCGTTATCATTAAGCGAAAAACCACCAATAGTGCTGTTGGTCATACCATTATTTCGGTAAGACCAACCAGAGGCAGGAGCCGCAGCGTAAGCGACTCCCGATTGCATGTTGCCGGAAAACACCCCTGAAGTGTTGAGGGCTATTGTGGTAAAATCTATTGCGTCTAATCCTGAAGAAACAGAAGTCCAATTAGCACCATTATCTGCAGACTGATAAATACCTCCAAAAGACGATGCATAGAGCATAGCAGCAGCACTGTCTGAAACAATACAACTCATTCGTATGTCTGTAATACCCTTACTAGACCTCACCCAGGTTTGCCCGCTATCAATTGAAGTGTAAATACCACAGGCCGAAGTATCGTTGGTCAAATAATTAAAGGATGCAGCCGCAAAAATGGTATGGCTACCCTTCTTCTGCACAATACTGTTTATTTTCAATCCGGCTATGCCTGTATTGGCCAAAACCCATGATATACCATTATCAAAGGATTTGTAAATGCCGTTTTCTGTACCAGCCAACAAAGTACCCCATTCCATGTATTGCAATTCATAAGCACTGACAAAAGCAGCCGCATTGGTTTTCCAGGTAAGGCCGGCATTAGTAGAAGTGTAATTAGTGGAGGAAAACAGGCCAGGCTCGTTGCACACAATAATACCTGTAGTGGCTTTACGTGTTACTTTATTAATAAATGCATTGTCGCCGGATGTAGGAAGTGTATAGAAAGGTTCATTGCTCCAGGTCAATCCTTTATTGGTCGTCCAAAACAAACCTTTGCCCAATGTACCAACATATAATGTGCCCGTACTCTTATCTAATTCTATATCGGTAATATTCCAATAGCTAAAAGTGCCGGGGATTTCGGTCCAGTTGATTCCGTTGTCTGATGAATAAAAAATGTTGCTCATAAAATAGGTCAACACATAAAGATTGCCCTTGGCATCGGTAGCCATATCCTTGACTGAGCCACCATCAGGTAAAGTGTTGACCTGATACCAAGCACTTTGAGATATACCTGCAACAGGTAACAACAAAAAAATAAACAATAGAAAATCAAATAACTTTTTCATAATAACAATCGTCAGAGCATCATCGTCTTATCTTATACCGTATTTTTATCAAACCTACAAGGATGGACGAACGCAGAAAAAAAAATTACACCATCTACTGTATTTACTTGATTAAAGACATTATTGCCAACTACAACATAATTCAACCTCCTATTCCATGGATTTGTCAAGAGAAATGAACTGTTGATGTAAAATAGAAAAACCGAGCTGTTTACAAATCATATATTCACCTGATGCCGCATGAATACTGCTCTTCCTAAAATCGTATATTTTGTCAAAAAATATAAGCTGCTTCATGTCCTCTTTTGGGCATGGAGTTATATCGATTTGGTGCATATGCTGCAATCTGCTTTTGGCCCCAGCCATCCGGTCTATGCAGATGCTACTATTATTAAGCTCTGTCAGATGCTCTGCGTGTACTTTGTACTGTACTTCCTCATTCCCCGGTTTTTACATCAAAAAAAATATCTTCAGTTTATCGGACTTGTACTCCTGTCTCTGGTGATTTCCGTATTGCTGATACTAACCCTTGAGGATATTGATAATTATCTCAGGTGGGGAGGACATATTAAAAACCTGCCTTTACTGGCATTGACAAATTTTATAGACAATACCTTATATACAGGATTTTTCTTTGCTGTATATACCATATCAGACAGATACTACTCAGAGCGGAGGAATAACCAGTTGGAAAAAGAGAGATTAGAAAACGAACTTAATTTCCTGAAAGCACAAATCAATCCACATTTTTTGTTTAATGCATTGAACAGCATTTACGTATTAATAGAAGAAGACAAAAAACTGGCCAGCAATACCCTGCTCAAATTTTCGGGCTTGTTGCGTTATCAGCTTTATTATTGCAATAACAAATTGATGCCTCTTCAAAAAGAACTTCAATTTCTTCGTGATTATGCAGATCTGGAAATGATGAGAAACAGCGACCAATTGACGCTGAAATTTCAATTGCCGGAAATCAATGATACAATAGCCATTGCTCCTTTTATTCTTACTGCATTTGTAGAAAATGCCTTCAAACACAAATCAGCCAATCAACAAGGACATTTTGTGAACATTACAGCACAGATAAAAGAAAACAAACTGGCATTCATGGTAAGCAATACATTTGAAGAACATGGAAATGATGTCTATCCGCTATCCGAATCAGGAGGCATTGGCCTTCAGAATGTATATCGCAGACTGGAGCTACTGTATCCCAACAAGCATCAGCTACACATAAAAAAAGAGCATGGAGTATATACTATAAATCTGGAACTTGAACTTTATGAAAATGAAATGCCTGTTAGCCGATGACGAGCCTTTGGCCCGGAAAGGAATGGAAAATTTTATAAAAGAAATCCCTTTTCTGGAGCTGTGCCACTCCTGTAGCAGTGCCATTGAAGCAATGGATATTCTGGCCAAGCAAAAAATTGATCTGGTATTTCTGGACATTCAAATGCCCAAAATGTCAGGAACGTCTCTTTTGAAGATAATGCCCAATATGCCGCTGACAATCATTACAACGGCTCATCCCAACTATGCTGTGGAAAGTTTTGAACTGGAAGTAGTTGATTATTTATTGAAGCCTATTCCTTTCGAACGCTTTATCAAAGCGGTACACAAAGCGAAAGAGCTATTTGAACTCCGGCAACAGATAACAGCCAACAAAACAATTGAGGCCGACTTTTGCTTTATTAAGTGCAACAGAAGCTACGAGAAAATACTCTACAACGAAATTCTCTTTATCGAAAGCTTACAAAACTATGTAGTCATACACCTCAAAGACAAGAAATATATCAGCTATCTTACCTTAAAGGGTGTTGAAGACCAGATTCCGGCATCACAATTTGTGAAGGTCAATAAATCAGCCATTGTCAATTTATTGAAAATAAATAGCATAGAAGGAAACGAAATTGTTCTGGACAATCATCACATAGCCATTGGCAGAGCATATAAAGACGATGTACAGAACAAAATACTGAACAGACATCTTTTGAAAAGATAAAAAAAGACCCAATCCGTTTAGATTGGGCCTTTTCAATGATTATTTATCTAAGAGATTCTCTCCCTCTTATCTTTTGTAAATTTTAAATTCTCCTGTGGCTGGTATTTCAACGCCATCCGGACCTTTAATGTTTAATTTCATGGTTCCTTCGGTTACATCGTCATCAAATTTGCTAACAAATACTTTAGAACCGGTACTGATGGAGTAAGTCACTTTGGCTTCGCCGGTCAAATCTTCGATAGAAAATGCAGTAGCAGAATTATTCAAAGTACGGAAAGAGTCAATCGGACTGCTTTCACTGCTGCCATAGCTGGTAGCACTAATCGCAATTTTCAATTTGCCATTGTACAAAATACCACCACAAATAGAGTTGATGGATAAAGTCTTGTCAACAGTAGCAGGATTCCACATATTCTGCACCTTCTCGTATTTATGCAGCATAGGGTAAAATGTAATACTGTATTCGGCTGTGGTACTGGCTCTTACATTTACTATGGTGTCTCTGGCCTCAATTGTTTTGCCGTTAATAGTGACTTTGATATAACTTTTACTGCCCTTAGGTGTGGGTTCAGGTGTTGGTGTTGCTTTAGTTTCTTCGTCCTTTTTGCAAGAGGATACTAATGTGGTACTTACTAACAGGGCAAGGAGTATTTTTTTCATAAACAAATTTTTTCAAAGATAGAATTAATTCTACTTAAACGCAAGAGGCGGAAAATGGAAAAAAAAGAAAGCTTTTACCACAGAATATCACTTTGCGCACAGAGAACATTCAGCCATTTCGCAGAGAATAATTGTATCAAAACAGAGCACAAAGCCTGGATATATTATCTATTTACTTTGCCCCAAAGACAGAATTCAAACCGGCATCTTTAAAGGATGGGAATAATGCAATATTCATTAAATGCCCCCTTTTTGTGAAACCTTGCCGGATTAAACATCCCTATTCCACCTGAAACTTCCTCCGCATGAATTTACCATCACTTTCATCCTTTATGACAAGAATATAGGTGCCTGATTGCAACATGCCTTGGGCTAAGGTATAAGTTCCTTTACCATCATTTTGAAAAACAACATTCTGCATTTTTCCCAAAATATCATAAACGCTAAGATTAAGCGGAGCATGGAATGGGTTTATAACACTCATGACACCTTTTGATGGATTCGGGAAAACGCTTATTGGACTAAATCCTGTTTTTCCCTCATTGATATTGCCGGTTGCAGGTATGATGCTAAATGTATTATCGCTTATGTCGCCATCAAAACTGGTATTGAACACTCCAACTTTACATTGGGTGCCCGGAGTATTGGGCACCACCCAGGTATAACTGTTTGCTGCAGGATTTTGATAAGAAGTATTTAACCAGATGGTGTTTGCCCAGTTATCGATTGTATAATCTATTCCTACTACGGTATTCAAAGCTGTTCCCGACCATGTTATGTTCACCGAACTGCCAACCGTCAAGGTTTCACCTCCGTTGGGATAGGTAACAAGCGGCTGAGCCTGAACAGCAATTGTTAGCAGATTAACTGCAATCGTGAATCGCAAAAGGGTGGATATTGTTTTCATCTCTTTGTGAAAATTTAGAATACAAAAGTATTGCTCACACTTAGAGACGATATTTTTTTTACACGATATGCTACCGAATCTTGGGGATCTGAAAGAATAGGCTTTCCTTTCTTGGAAGATTCAGGGAACCCCGACTTTTACCTCGTACAAGTGGTCATTTTACGCCGGGCAACGTAAAGGGTAGAATTAGTTCTACTTAAATGTAAGAGGCGGGAAACGAAAAAAAAGAAAGCTTTTTTCGGAATATCCCGAACGCCTATGAATATTTAATACCCCAAGACTATATTTAGTTGTTTTCAATATCGTTAATAATAGGTTCTACTATTTTATCTTCAAATCTTCGCTTTTGATAAATATTTTGTTCACTAGAAAAATCTTTATTAATTAATTTCCAGGTGTAATCGTCGGAATTAATTTTAATACTGACCAACCCAATAATTGTTGGTTCAAAATCTACTTGTCTAACCCAGGCATGGGCAATAGTAGAATCTTCTTTAAAATAAAAATAAACATGATACCAGTAGTCATTACTATCTCCTTTTCCATCAAATAGATTATATCGTTCAGGAACATTGAAGTCAGTATTCTTTTCTTTAAACTTCTTAATTGAGTTTATAACCTTATCTTTTGAACAATCAAGCTCATACTCTTCTGTATTAATATAACTTCCAGGAGAAATTAGCGCTGCAATTGAAAGCATAACAATTACTATTATTGCAAAAACAATAAATCTTCTTTTCATTTAAATTATTATCTAGAAATAGTGGGCTGCAAAACTACATTTATGTATTATCACTTGGGAGCTGAAAAATGCTCATAGTCTACAAAACCTCTGTTATTATACCCATTTCCTGTGGCCTTTTCATATAATTCGTGATATAAATCTCTATTTCGTGCCCAATTATTAAATACTTGTATTCCTGCACCAATTTTGAGGGATTCAATTGAGGGAGTATTTTGAAGCGTTGGAGAAGGGCATATTTCTACTTTTACTATGACTTCTCCTTGCATAGAATTGAACTCCCTAAAAATGAAATAAGCATCAGGATCTTGCTCATCAATTACTTTAATAACCCATTCTTCTGATATCTGTGTCACAGAAATTCGAGTATCATATAATGCTATAGCTCTTAAGCATTCTTCTTTTGCCTTGACAAATGCCCTTAATTCTAAAGTGTCGAGTTTTTTTTCATTGTATTTGCCTTTAATTTTTAATTTGAGTCTACGAAATTTTGAAAAAAAATCTTTACTGTCAACTATTTAATACTAATTAATATTACACTCATGAACGTTCAAATATTTCCTTCATGTATCGTGGGTCTTCCTCAATTCGCATGATATCGTTTCTCAACAGATTTGAGATATAGCTTCTCTCCATTTCCGTTACTTTATCTTGTAGGTTGTTGTTAGAGTTGGCAACATCAATCAAACTTTTGTGCTTCAACTTTTTTGAAATAAAGTCCATACAGTTCAAAAAGTTTTCAGTTGGAGAAGTATAAACGCCAAAATTATTTTCTGATAACGCATTAACAACACATTGCTCAATCATTAATGTAGGCAAAGGCAAACTGTTTCTATCTTTGTATGTTTTCAAAAGCTTTATCACAGTCCTTGCTTCGGGTTTATTTAAGGTCATACTTTTTTGAACACCAATATTTGTTTTGAAAGAACTTCCCCTTTGCCAAATCCAGTCAGGTTTAACATACAAGTTCAAATCCTTTTCAACAGCGTAATTATTTATTTCCCTTCCCGGAACAACATCAAAGTGTATTGGGTTGCCGTTATTTTCAAAAGTAAGTCCAATAGCTTTTGTTTGTTTGGTTACAGTAGCCTTATTCTCAAATGCTTTTCCCACCACTTCATAAACATCATAATACATTTCTTCCAACGAGTTGTAACTACTTCGCTTAAATGGAAGCACAATATCTAAATCGTAGTTTGAAGCTATTGCAGTTCGCTTGTAAAATGAGCCCGTATCTTCGGGCAATGCAACAAGTTTATTTCCAAATTTTTCAACCATCCATTGCTTTACTTTTTCACGGGCAGCAACCACATTTTTAAAAGCAGTAGGGTTTGCTTTCAAATGTTCTTCAGTCAAAACCTTTTTCACATAATCATCCGAGTTAAAAGGCAGCTTTGCTTCCTCACTTATTTGGTAGCGGTAATAAGCATAACCCAAACCACCACCCACAGCAGCACCAACAAGAGAGCGCTTAAAGGTTCTTATGCCGTTGTAACTATCCCATGTGAAGTCAACTCCTTTATCCTTATGTTCCATCCATTGCAATAAAATATCAATCAATGCAGTTGCACCGCCAACTATTAAAGCACCGTTTACAATTTGTCGGTCTTGTCTTCTCATTTTGTTTTTGGTTTTAATTTTACTGGATGTTCACCACCGCCAAGCCATTCACCTGTTAAGTGCCACACTTCATAATAGTAGAGCCACAGCGATGTCCACGGAATTATTGTATCACATAAAAAATCTGTTCTATTAAACTCACGGTATAACGGATGATACAAGCAAAGATTTTCATTTGGGTAAAGGTGCGGTGCTTCCTCACCCTTATCATTTTTAAGCAGCCCAGGAGAAACGATTTTCGTTTTCGGAATATCCGCCAAACTATATTTCAACACAAACTCATAAGCACCGCTTCGTGAAGTTGGTTGCAGCACACCAGTTACTTTCATGCTACTATGCGAAGTAAAGTCAGTTGTAAAGTGAGGATACTTGCACCGCATGGAAGAAACTTGTTCGGCTATTGTTTTATCTCTTGTTCTAAAATTACTTTTCATGTCCGCCAAAAAATGTGTTTGATTTTACAGCAGCAGCAGTAGAACTTATAGAAGAAAGTATTCCTGTATTTCGGGCAGCAGCTAACGATTTGCTTTTCCTTAATTCCTCAATTAACATGGACTGGCTTGTTTGTGCCTTTGTGAAAATATCATCACCGAACAAACCTTTCAGAATTACACCCTCATTCAAAACTCCATGCTGCATTTTCAGTTTCTGCCATTCATCGTATAAGTGACTTGCAAATTTTTTAAACGCTTCATAGTATTCAGGTTCATCATCCCATTTATCAGTAAAATCTTCTGCTGCATTTACAGGGTTAAAAATTTTCAGTCTACCTATTGGTTGGTTCACATGAGTGCGAATAGTAGTTATAATATTATTGACAGTATCAAAAATGCTATCCTCACCTTGATAGTATTCGCCTGCAATGGTGGTAAGTATGATGCTTGATGTTTTGTAGGTACCTTCTTTTTGAAAATAAATATCGCGATACCGTTTTATTAACTGCACTGCCCGTTGCAAAGGTTTTTTATATTTGAAATTATCAGCAGGTAACTTTTCGGCCCTCATTGATTTTTCAAGCAAACTTTCTTTTACCAAGTTGGCTTTGCCCATAAACCAGTTACCGTAGCCCCGTGGGTTGCTGCTTACCCAATCTCCTAATTCACGGTCAGGAACTTTTATTTTGTTTTGGTCATGTACACTTTCTTGAATTCCGGGCAAAATATCAATGTGAAAATCCCCTTTATAAACCAAACGGATGCAACGGTTTTTTGCTTCAATCTTTAGCCCGTGTTTTTTAGCATATGCCTCCATACACCTTTTTAATTCTGCATATATCCGTTGCGGTGTGTGTGGCGTATTACCTTTCAGATGAATAGCAATATCCAAATCAAACTCATCCTTACCAAACGGCTTCACTGTAGTAAGTGTTCTTACCGACCCATGAGGGTAAACATCATAATTGAATGGCTTAAAAAATGATTCATCATTTTCAATCCAGTCCTTTACTGATTCGTAACTTGTTTTCATACGATCATACCTTGTGTCATCAAGTTGAACCGCTTCTGCCATTTTATCAAGCAGGTCATCAATTTGAGTTGATTTGTTTTCTATTGAAATCATTGGTGTAAAATTTTATTGTGAAATATTTTTTTGGAGTGTTCAGCAATCAAATGATTGCCGTTGCTTTTTCCCTGTTTAATTTCTTGTTGGGTAACCCAGATGTATTCAGTGCTATTGATAGTCTGCAGCTTTTTTATTTCTTCCTTTTGCTTATTTGTTACAAATTTGGGAATGAAAATGTCGGCATACTTGAAAGTGTCCACATTGAAAAAGCTATCGCGGTGAATTGGTTCAAATTGTTGACCCACTAGTTCATAATGTATGTAACCAAATTCCTTTGCAGGGAGTATTCCTGAAGCAACAAGCTCCTCATAGAATTCTCTCCACGGGTCACATTCCCTTTTTTCCCCCTTGAAAAACCATTTTAGGAAAGAACCAATCTTTTTTCGGTTTAAAAGGTTTAGTCGTAAATCACATTCACTTACATCATCATTGTCAATTTTGTTATCAGTAATTGCACCCATACTATCCAGTTCCTGTTTTGCTTCAGGATTGTAATATTTATAAACACCGCCAACTGGCTGATAAGTGTTTGCAATTCGATTACTTTTAACCAACAAATATTTTCCGTTTACTTCAATTCTATACAGATAGGCAATCGTAAGACGGATTTCCTTTTCAGTCCAGGGTTTCCAACAATCCCAATACAGTTTCAGAAAAGCCCATTCCCTAATCAGGTAATCAACTAACTCAATAAATAATACCATTGTCCCACCAACCACAATGCCATATAATTCCGGCTGTAGATTTACCCCTGCAAATTGATTTCCCCATATAAAAATGGTCATCAACATTAAAATTTCAATTAATACTTTTCTCATGTATCAAATATTTTATCATAGGAGTTGAACTCCTATAGAGTTAGTAGTTATTAGTAGCCAAATAAATTGAATTGTGCATTGATAAAACTGTCATAAATAACGGCTCAATAATTCTTTCAACAGGAATAAGTTGTCAGCTCGCGCATTTTTCATATTTAAGGCACTTTTGTTAATAGTTTAAGGTTTTTGATGCTAAAATTTATAGTTTTTGCAAGCGTAGCCAGACCAACAACAGGTATTATTAAACCTTGTTTATAGTAGCGTAAATTAAAATTTGCCATTGGTTTTTAGTTTGAGATGGTTAATGCTCCAAAAAAAACGACACATAATCCAGCAACAAATAGTCCGGCTTTTACCTGATCACTTTCAGGTTTACCATATTGGACTTCATTGCTATAATGTTCGCAATTGTAAGAAAGCAGGTCATAAGGCCGACCTAGCATATTTTTCGCTACATTAACTGCCTCTTGGCGTTGCCTCGCTGAACCGACAAAACGTTGAATACGAATTTTATCGATACTCGTACCGTTTAAGAATTGTTCAGCAGTAACATACCGAACTCCTGAATTAAAATGATTTTCAAGAAACCAATGTCGTCCGTTAATGTAACCGACATAAATTCCGTGGTGTTTGACCAGATTAATGTTGCTTTTGGGTATCACAACCCTATCTGCCGGATATAAATAAATGTAGTCCTGCTTCATGTTTTTAGCTTTTTAATTGTACATAGGAATTATATTATCCAAATTGTCTTTAGCCGTTTTGTCCCTATCTGTTCGCAAATACTCCCCGTTTAGCCCTTTAACAATGTTAACAGTTGCCCCTTGGTTCCAAGTAGGGTAACCCCAAACAATAGTTTTAACAGTTTTTCCCGATTTAATAAGTTGAATTACTTGCGCTTCAGTCTGTATTGTTCCGATACTCCCAATCGTATCACCGTTATCTGGATGCAATAATAGATGGGTAATAACACCCTGATTGTTTTTTCTTACATGTGATACTAAGTAATCTGCCCACTTTGCCATATTTTCTTAATTTTTGGTTTCCAATTTCTATTTAGCTTATAACCTAATTTTACGTAAAGGTAAAACAAACTTTTCACTTATAAGTCAATTCGTTAATTTTTTTTACTTAAAAGCTAAAAAAGTTCCGTTTTTAGTAAGTTGTGCTATCTTAGCAGTGGAAAACCACCTGTACATTTCCTACTTAGTAGTTTATGGCAATTTTTATAAGTGGAAAAAATAGAAGGTTAGCTAAATTTATTTTTATACATTTAGTTACCAACAACATTAAAACTAATCGTATATGGAAAACAATATTCAAAGCGTAATATTCGCTAGGGGCGAGGCAACTGCTAAAAATGAGTATAAGTCCATAATAGACTTGAAATGCCAGCTTTTAACCAAAAAAATAGAATCTGCAATAAAAGACAAACAATACAACAGGCAACAGTTTGCACACTTGATGGGGGTTTCACCATCAATAATTACTCGCTGGTTAAGTGGAAATCACAATTTTACTGTAGAAACACTATTTCAAATTGAGGAGCAGTTAGGAATACAATTATTCGATATTGAACGGCCTACTTATAAGCAAATGAACTATAATATGGTTGTTGGTTCTGCACCGATTCAACATTTTCATTCTCCTTTCATTGAAGAGCTATCTTATTTTATGTCCTCACATATTACTTATTGTGTTGATGGTAATGAAAGCCATCTAGAGGAAAATTCCAAAGAAAAAACTGAAATGTAATACCCAAAGTATTAACAAAAAAAAATGACAAAACTACAAACTGAGGATAGTCCCCAAAACTATACTTTTGTCCTCAAACGAATTGATCTAATAGAAAAATCTTTGCGGATATTCAATAAAAAGGATAAGAAAGTAGATTATGACTACGGAATTTCTCTACAAATCATTCCGAGCCCATCAGAGAATCAGAGTTTTAATATTATGTCTGTAAAGATATTTCCAAAAGGCCAAGAAAAGGAAATTATCGCAACTGTTCGCCTAGGATTTGTTTTCGAAATTTTCAATTTAGAAAAAATGGCTGTAAAGAATGAAGACGGTAGTGTTTCGCTACCATCAAAACTCCTTGATTTACTTAATGCTGTAGTTATTGGTACAATGCGAGGAGTGCTTTTTAGTGAGCTTCGTGGTACACAGTTGGACGATGTAATATTACCTGTAATTGACCCAAGCAAATTTCAACGGGAAGAATAATTATCCTTCCAGAAATTTAAAATCATTTGCAAGTTGGTTCTTAAAAGTCCTTTTAGATTCGCGCCGTTCAAGATTTTCCGGATGGAATCCCGAAGCAATGATCATGCGGATTTGTAATCTGCAAATGAAAATTATAAATCTCCGCGATTTCAAATTCGCGAGGCAATAACATTCCCAGTTGTCATTAACAATACTATTTACAAACGCCACAGGTACCCCCATCCTTTGAGCAGTTTTTGCAATACTTACAGTTTTTGCAAGCTGTACAATACTTGTCGCCCGAGCAAGTACCTTCTTCATCACAACATTGTACAGCTACTGTTTGTTCATCCTTCCCGGTTGATGTCTGAGGATTTGAGCAGGCATTAAATAAAGAAACTATTAATATCGCGCATGTAAATAACTTCCTCATTTTTTTGAATTTGCTCAAACCTAATACCTAAACAAATTAGTAGGCGGGGAAATTTCCACGATTTTTAAAATAAATCTGCTGTTTGGGCTTTTTCGGGAGGGAATCGGGATTAGTTGGGCGTTTTAAACTTTTGCAGTTTGATTGGTGCTATAATTTGAATCTGATTGGTTCGAATCCAATCTGGTTCACAAAATACCAAAGCCGCTCTGAGAGCGGCTTTGGCTATTAAAACAAATTTCAGATTGGTTAAACTTGTTGATGTCTTTGGTGTTTCCACAAAATCAAAATTAAATTAGTACTAGCTACTGCTTTGCAAATTTTAGATAATGATTCCCTTTGCTATCCTTTAGTGCTACTAAATATACTCCTGACTTTAACATACTAACATCAACATTGTCATCATTAGAGATATTGACTAATTGCCTGCCTAATAAATCCAGAATTACAATTTCATATTGTAATTCTTTTTGAAACCCTGTAAAAAACACCCTATTATTTACAGGATTGGGATAGGCACTAAAATCGTTAATTTCTGATTCTGTATGATTAATTATTGAGCTTTCAAAACAAGTAGAAATCGGATTCCAAACTTTGAATTTTTTTTGATAAATAGTGTCGTCAATATCTCCTACATAAATTTCAAAATAAGTTGTCCCGTATATTTTATAAGCATAACACATAGCGTCAAAAGGAGAAGAATTAGCAGTTTTTGCTGGATCTAAAAAAGGAGTTGTCCACCCTTGCAACATCTGAAACATTGTATAAGCCGAGTCCTTTAATTGATAGAGAGGAGTAGCGAAGGTAGTCAGCGGCAATCCTGTGAACACGCCACTAAAAGTATCAGTATATCCGGCTAAATTTTCTTGCCAAAAACTAATTTTAGGATGAAGGACGTTATCAAAATGTTGCAATAGTTTTGTCCTGAGATAAGTTGCCAGGGAAGGACTATTTATACTGTCATTAATATTTTTATAGAATGGGACAAACACATTCTTATCAGGGAAGTAATCAGTTTGAATTTGCATGCTTAGCACTAAAGAATCAACAAATTTATATCTATTATAGCCAGGCAAAATTGATTGAATATTAGTGCTTGTGCCATTTACATTTCTAATTGCCCCCAACCCTGGAATATTAGTTGCTATATTAGCTAAAACCGGATGATCTTTCAAGGCTACCAGTTTACCTAAACTGAGGCTATAGACAGAATGGTTGGCAATAATTGATAAAAACAACCGAAATCTTTGTATAAGATAGCTATCATAAGGTACTGCCCTTGTTGTTGTGATAGAAGATAAAGGATCTGTGAATGGATAATTAGCTACTCCAGGTTGCATTGCAATATATGGAGGTTCCACAGCATAGGCACCGAATAATATAGTTAACTTCTTGTCAATCGAGTCTAACCTCTTTACAATATGATCCAAGCCTGTAAAATCGTAACTGTCCTTGGATGTCTCTATCTCAGACCAGCTTGTTCTCCAAACAAAACCATCGACAAAGGGGTAGTTTCTAATATTAGCATCTCTGTATGTACCCTTATTATTGTCCAGTACATAGATACCATTTGGCTGTGCCTTCAAATCAATTGAATTCAGGAGAAATAATGAAGTCAATAAAATGCAAAAATATTTTATCATAATAAATTGATTTGAGTAAGCATTCCAAGTCTTCAAAATTACACTCTACATTCTTATTTCAGTAAATAATATAAGTTCTGCTGTTCGGGATTTTCCGGAGGGAATCCCGAACCAATGATAAAGCGGATTTGCAATCCGCAAATGGAGATTACAAATCTCCAATATTACCTGTTCGGGATGCGCTGGTGCTAACATCCCGAACAACTGAGTTAAGTCAGCCTGCCTGTACAATTTTCGAACTATTTTGTACAAGATTTGGAAAGACTTGTTGCTTTAGTTAGCTAACATTGGACTGAAACCTTATATTTAAATACCTGGCGTGGGCGGGAGTTTGTTCTCACTCTTCAGTGTTTAGGAGCGTTACCACTTAAAAAGTACTTCAAGGTATTCGCTTCCTTTTTCTTTTACATAAACAGCTTTTTTAAGCCCATAACCGCTCCTATTTTTCACATCGGCAAATTACAAATAGTCAAAAAATATCATTTTTTTATCCCTGTAAATCGACTATATTTAAGCCAAAACGGCAAGTTCTAATTAGTAAAAAAGCCTTTTAGACAAACTGACGTTAGGCGTAATGCTGGGAGACGTGCTAACTATAAATAATCTGTAAAAAAATACAATTTAACAAATCAATAAGAGTATGGAAATAAAATTGACAACAAACGAAAACGAGTTGAACCAATGTGCTGAATTGATGAGCCAATCTGAACCATTCACTACACTGAAATTCAACTACGAAAAATGTAAATTAGCTGTTAGAGGTGATTATAAGGAAGTTTACATTGCATCAGAAGATAATGCATTTTTAGGTTTTGTAGTGCTTCAATTTTATGGAGTACTTCGTGGCTACATTCAAACCATTTGTATTAGTCCCAACCACAGAGGTAATGGAATTGGAACAACCCTTTTGAAATTCAGCGAAGAAAAACTTATGAAAATATTTCCAAATGTTTTTATGTGTGTTACATCCTTTAATCATCAAGCACAGAAATTATATTATCGCTTAGGTTATGAAAAAATCGGAGAATTGAAAAACCATATAATTGAAGGAGCCGATGAATATATTTTACGAAAACAAGGTAGTCCAATCTCAGAATTTAAACCAGCGAAGTAAAAAGAGTAATGACAGCTAATGGAATTAAGACAACAGACGAAAAGAAACATATTTGAAATAGTAAAATAATAATAGAATAGAAACTTGAAACACCAGATAAGAAATGAAAACAAAGCACTAACGCCTAACATCGGTTTGGCAATATGGCGGCTGAAGTGCTTCTATGAAACATTTGTGCAAGGTTCAATATTAGGAACCCTGCTGTTCGGGATTTTCCGAAGGGAATCCCGAACCAATAATCATGCGGATTTGTAATCCGCAAATGGAGATTACAAATCTCCACTATTACCTGTTCGGGATGCGCTGGCGCTAACATCCCGAACAGCTGAGATGAACTTCTGACTTTATACTCTATTGTCAAGTACAATCTTTTGTTGTTTTATGGGATTCCGCCAAACGAATTTTGATTTTCAGACGTCTTGAAGATATTCTCACCATTATTCCCACACCAATGAATTTGAAATTTCTATTTATAAACGCAGCCCTGCTTCTGGGCGCAGGTATTTTTGTTCAGGCACAGACAACAGCTCCTACAGTACACCACTCCGGTTTGTACGGAGGGTCTCAGGATGATCATGGCCGCTGCATCGTTCAGACAGGTGACAACGGTTTTGTAATGGGTGGCTGGGCCAACTCTTCCGACGGGCAGGCCCCCAGTAGTTTTACCACCCTCACCAATGCTCTGGTGGTACGCACCGATGCCAGTGGAAATTATCTTTGGAGTACTGTTATTGCAGGCAGCAAGGACGAAGACATAAACGCCATAGCAGTTTCTAAAGGAAAAGTAATTGTATCCGGTAACAGTAGATCAATAGATGGGGATTTTGCGGGCATGGCTTCTATAAAAGGTTTCCTCGCCTGGATAGATTCTGCCAATGGCCATCTGCTCCGGGTCAAATCCTATGGTGGTAATGTAAGCGGCACTATCAACAAAGTAAAAGTGCTGACCGGTGGAAAATTGCTCGTATGTGGAGCACAATCCAATATAGGGTCAGCTACAGCACCTACCGGATCTTATCCCTGGACTGCCCTCATGGATGACACCGGTAAGATTATCTGGCAGCGCTACATGAACGCAGCAGGACCCGATTTGACGGGCGTAGCCCACTCTGTGGTTCATAGAATGGATGGCGGCTTTACCATGCTTGCAGAAGTCTCTTCTGCCGCTGTCATTCCAGGCCTTAAGGGCGTTAATGACTTTGCGCTGGTCAGTATGGATGATACAGGGAAAGTCCTTTGGGTGAAGTACTTCGGGGGGAGCCAGGCGGATGCTGCTGTAACGCTGATACAGACTCAGGACGGTGGTTTTATTTGCGGTGGCAGTACCAAAAGTTCGGATGGTGATGTGAAGAAAGCTACCCATGGCGACTGGGATTATTGGGTGTTTAAAACGGATAAGGATGGGAATATACTTTGGCAAAAAACTATTGGCGGCTCTAAAATTGATTTACTATTTGGTCTCGCAGGTACATGCAATAATGGTTCGCTTGTGTATGGAATGACCATGTCTAACGACGGTGATGCTATAGCCAATACCGGTATGATAGACCTGCTGGTTTTACGCCTGGACGACAAAGGAGATACTATATGGACACATTGTTACGGCAGTTCACAAGGTGATTTTGAAGGTGGCATTACTGTAACCAGTGATGATGGCTATGCATTTGTCAGCACTTCGGCACTGGCAGACCGGGATGTAAGCGGTTCACCACATGGTAGTGGCGACTATTGGCTGGCTGTACTGAAACCGGACGGACTGGACAATAATTGTCCTTTAAAAACACCGCCCCCTGTTGTACTTGCAGTATCTGAACATGTTATAGCCGATACCCATGTCCGTATTTATCCCAATCCGGTACAGGATCAGCTGATTATTGAGAGTTTGCTACCAGTCCATGCTACATTGACTGATTTGCTGGGACGTGAACTCATGCATACAGAAGATGGCAGGATGGCAGTAGGCAATCTTGCATCTGGTTTGTACCTGATTTCCTGTACTGATCTTCAGGGAAATCGCATCGGTACTTATAAGGTGCAGAAAGAACATTAATATCCATCCTCTTCAGCAGTACCAGAGTCTCTGTAATATTTGGGATGTCAGACTTTCAAATTTATCTACTTTAAATCAAACAAATATAAACTGTTGCTTTTGGGATGTTCTGTAGGGTAAGTAGAAAATTTCATACTTACTGATAGTGGTAACTACATTTGCAACTGCTATATGGAACCTTCTGTACTGGTGAGAAATAGATCTTATCATAATTCACCTCATAATTAGTTGTATGACAGCAGGGAGGGAAATGCAGAATGATAAATACCATGCTTCGGGCGTTATTTACTTATTAACCTTCACACACTATGAAAAGTAACCATTACCTGATTGTTGTTCTGATGGTAGGGATATTGTCAGGCAGCAGCAGTTGCAGTAAAGATAACCCCAGTTGTGATACCCGGGTGAGCAGCAATAAAGACAGTACATCCATAGTTGGCACATGGGAGCTACGCAGTAAATACAGCGGTTATTCCGGTAATACAGAAATCTTACCGGATTGTAATGGTAACAGGCTTGTGTTTACAGGCAATACATATAAAAGATATACATCGGGGAAATTGGCTCGGGAAGGTACTTACCGCATTCTGAAAGATACCATGCGGATAAAAGGCAAGAGTGAGGCGAATCGTATCATACTGGATACAGATACCATAGTGCGTAATTTCCTGAACAATTCGGGTACGGAACTTCACATTATACTTGATGCCTTCGATGGTCCAGAATCGAGATACATCCGTAGGAATGACTAATCATAGCAGCGCTCCTGCTGTTCGGGATACGCTACCGGTCAAATAAAAAAAGCCCAATCTTACGATTGAGCTTTTTAATGTTAAGTCGGGACGACAAGATTCGAACTTGCGACCCCAAGCACCCCATGCTTGTACGCTACCGGGCTGCGCTACGTCCCGAACTCCGGATTTAATTCCCCCAGAAGGGGCGGCAAAGATAATAGCTTTTTGTAAAAAACCTAATGCAAATCTGCAGCAATCAGGCGTAAAAATTCGCTGCGGGTTTCGTTACGCTCAAAGGCACCACTAAATGCTGATGTAGTAGTGACACTATTTTGTTTTTGAACTCCACGCATCATCATACACAGATGCTTGGCTTCGATAACCACCGCAACTCCCATTGGGTTGAGGGTTTCCTGTATCACATCTAAAATCTGATGTGTCATACGCTCCTGTACCTGAAGTCGACGTGCATAGCAATCTACCACACGAGCCAGTTTGCTCAGTCCTGTAATCACACCATTAGGGATGTAGGCAATATGAGCTTTGCCAAAAAATGGCAACATATGATGTTCGCACAAAGAATATAATTCAATGTCTTTAACAATGACCATTTCACTATACGATTCGTGAAATTTAGCTGAATTCAGTATTTCACGGGCATCCATCTGGTAGCCCTGAGTAATGAATTGCATTGCCTTGGCTACACGCTCCGGCGTTTTCTCCAAACCTTCACGTGAAATGTCTTCGCCCAATAGCTTCATAGAAGCGGCATAATGTTCTTTCAAGCCATCAGTAATGTCCTGATCGTATTGTTCTATTTTTTTGTAAGCCAATTTGTTTAATTTATTTGTGCAAAAGTTGAACAAAAAGCTGATTTATCCTCAGCAATTGATTTGATACATGTATCAATAATGATTATCCATAATATTCGACATAGATATTAGGTGTTTCATTGAGCTTCATTTTGTGCAATTGGGCTCCTTTGGCTTCTACATGCGGCTTCAATTCGTGCCAGATACCCATAATCAGATTTTCGGCACTGGTAAATTTACCTTTCATAAAGGCCACATCAAGGTTCAGATTTCTATGGTCTACCTGCTCTACAATAATTTCTTTGATTAATGTGCCTAACTCTTTGGCATTAAACACAAAACCGGTTTCGGGGTTTGGAATTCCTTTTACAGTAACGTGCAATTCATAATTGTGTCCATGCCAGTTGGGGTTGGCACATTTTCCAAATACAGCTGTATTCTCTTCCTGACTCCAGTTTGTATTCTCCAGTTTGTGCGCTGCATTGAAGTGCTCAACGCGTGTTAAATAAACCATTTATTAAAATTGAACCGCAAAATTAGTGCTTATATGGTCGTTTGACAAAATTGTCTTTACTTGCAGTACCAATGAAAAAACTAATAGTAACAGCGGCAACTGCGATGGAAATTGAGCCCTTTGTTCAGTTTTTACATTCCAGTTTCCAATTAGTTGCCCCAAATACTTTTCAAAATAAAGAATACAGCATTCACATTTTGATATCTGGTGTGGGGATGATGAGCAGCGCATTTTCGCTTACTGCTGAATTTGCCGTTCATGAGTTTGACTATGCATTACAAGCCGGTATTGCGGGAGCTTTTGATACAGAATTGCAGCTGGGGGATGTGGTAGCAGTGCAGAGCGAGCAGTATGGAGACCTGGGCGCAGAGGATAAAGAACAGTATATAGATATTTTCGAGTTAGGTTTTTTGGACAAAAACACCAGCCCTTTTACAAATGGCAGATTGCTTAACGAAAATCCTTGTTTTGCAGGCAAAGCTTTGCCACTGGTAAATGCTATTAGTGTCAATACCGTTAGTGGAAAGACGAGTAGTATAGATGCAAGACGGAGCAGATATAACTGTGCGATAGAAAGCATGGAGGGAATTGCCTTTCACTATGCCTGCCTCAGGTATCAAATTCCATTTGTACAAATAAGGGCAATATCTAATTATGTGACTCCGCGCAATAAGTCCGAATGGAAATTGAAATTAGCGATAGACAACCTGAACCAATACTTGATAGAAACATTCAGCACAAAATAATCAACACGATGAAACTGACTTTAGGATTCAGTCCTTGCCCAAACGATACCTTTATTTTTGATGCCATGGTCAATGGCCTGATAGATACAAAAGGACTAAGCTTTGACTTTGTGATGGAAGATGTAGAGACACTGAATCAAATGGCTTATGAAGAGAAACTGGATATCACCAAACTCAGCTACGGAACTTATCTCAATCTCACTAAAGAATATGCACTGTTACATTCAGGCAGCGCTTTGGGCAAAGGTGTCGGACCATTACTGGTGAGCAAAAAACCAATACCCTTTAACGAAATAGCACAGCACAGCATTGCCATTCCGGGTATCAAAACCACGGCCAATTTATTGCTATCAATGGCTGCCCCTGCTGCCAAAAACAAAACGGAAATGGTGTTCAGCGATATTGAAGATGCATTAATAAACGAGCGCTTTGATATTGGCCTTATTATCCACGAAAGCAGGTTTACCTACGCTCAAAAAGGGCTGCACAAGATAATGGACTTGGGAGACTGGTGGGAAAACACGATGAATGCAGCCATACCGTTAGGAGGAATTGTGATGAAACGAAAGTTGGAGAAAAGCATTATTGCACAGGTAGATGCTCTTATTAAAGAGAGTATTTTGTATTCGTGGAAAAACTACCCTTCTCTTTCGCCATTTGTACAAAACAATGCACAGGAAATGGACGAAGCAGTGATGCGACAACACATTCAACTCTATGTCAACGAATTCACTACGGACCTGGGAGCATTGGGTATACATTCAATCAAAACATTGTTTAATCAGGCAAAATCTGCAGGATTAATCAGTGAAACCGAAATGCCGGAGGAAATTTTCTATTAAACTTATCTTTTTTGGACCAAGCCAAATCAATACTGAAAAAATACTGGGGTTTCGATGAATTTCGGGACTTACAGGAGGATATTATCCTTAGGGTATCTGAAGGGAAAGATTGTATAGCACTATTGCCAACAGGTGGTGGAAAATCTTTATGCTATCAGGTACCGGCGATGATGACAGAGGGTCTGACTCTCGTTGTTTCCCCCTTGGTCTCTTTGATGCAGGATCAGGTTGCGCAATTAAAAGAAAAAGAAATCAGTGCCGAATATTTACATAGTGGTTTACCTTTTTCAGAAGTTGAAAAAATACTTTTAGCCGCAGAAAAAAGAACAATAAAACTATTGTACGTTTCGCCGGAACGGTTGCAAAGCAAACAATTTAAAGATGCACTTCCCTACCTCAATCTTAGTTTGATTGCTGTAGATGAGGCTCATTGTATTTCTCAGTGGGGGCACGATTTCCGGCCGGAGTATTTGCAGATAAACGAGCTGCGCGAAGTATGGAAAGATACACCCATACTGGCTTTAACCGCCAGCGCTACAAAGGAGGTATTATCGGATATTCAGGAACAATTGAAAATAGTATCTGCCACCGTTTTCAGAAAGAGTTTTAGACGAGACAATATTTTTTATCAGGTACAATACTCCGAAAATAAACATCAGTTTGTTGTTCAGTACTTTTTAAAAAACCGCAACTGTGGAATTATTTATTGCAGAAGCCGAAGAAAAACAGAAGAACTGGCACTGCTATTGCAGCAAAACAATATCAGCGCAATTGCATATCATGCAGGAATGCCTAAAGAACAGAGAAGTGAAGCTCAGGAAAACTGGATGCATAATAAAGTCTCTGTTATTGTAGCCACCACAGCATTTGGTATGGGGATAGACAAGCCAGATGTTCGGAGTGTACTCCATTTTGATGCACCTGAACACTTAGAATCATATTATCAGGAAACAGGGCGGGCGGGCAGAGACGGACAAGCATCAACAGCCATTTGCTTGTTTAATTTCGGAGATATTGAACGTCTGGAAAACAGCACCCGGATTTATTATCCACCAGAGGCTTATCTGAGAAAAATCTACCAGGCCATCTGTGATTTTCTGCAAATCGCCAGCGGTACAGAGCCCGATCAATATTTCGACTTTGACCTGAGCCGTTTTATCAGCAATTTTAAACTTGAAGCTTTACCGGCATCACATGCGTTAAGGTTATTGGCGCAGGAAGGACTATGGACTTTGAGCGAATCATTATTTCGTCCGGCAAGTGTACAGTTTCTGGCAGAACGCCAGACAATCGATGACATAAATCAACGATATCCGACCCTGGCATTGGTGACTACAGGACTGTTGCGTTTGTTTAGTGGCATCTATCATTACCCGACTACTGTTCATTTGCTGAGTTTGGCAAGACACCTGCGTATGAAAAGAGATGATGTTGAAATTGCATTGCGGCAATTGCATCAAATGGGTGTTATTGATTACCAACAAGCCAAAGAAGGACCTCAACTTTATTTTCATCATTACAGAGTTCCCAGTCAGGAATTATTGCTGAATCATCAGAGAATAAAAAGGTTACGTGACAACCATCAGAGGAGAACAGATGTGATGATTGGCTTTCTAAATAATAAAAACCAATGCCTCAACCATATCATGCTGCAATACTTTGACGAGGTAGTGCCGGATCGATGTAATCACTGCTCTGTATGTATGGAACAGAATGAGACAATTATCAAGCCAATTGAGCTCAAAAAACAAATCCTGCTTGCACTGCAAACCCACGGGGCACTCTCATTAAACGAGCTGTTGAATCTGGCAGGCAGTGATACTACACAAACTACAATATTGATTCGCTCAATGATAGAAGAAAAGCAACTTTGGCTGAATGAGGAAGGGAATGTCTCAATTTACCCGACTTAAATGCTGCCTATTGGTTAAAAGCTTATTTTTGCAACACTTATCAAAAATAAAACATATCCTCAATGCAAATAACAGTAAATGGCAATCCTGCCATTGAGATGAATAAATCAGATAATCAGTGGCTAATGAATGGTAGCCTTGTTAATGCTGATATTCAATGGCAAGCAAATGGCCAGGCCAGTATTTTGTTGGATAATAAAAGTTACACGGCCCAGATTGAAAAGCTGGATAAAGAAAATAAAGAGCTGATACTTAAAATTGACGGACAGCGTTATACCCTAAACATCAAGGAAGATATAGACGTGTTGCTGGACAAAATGGGCATCAACCTGAGTGCTATGCAAAAAGCTGCACCTTTAAAAGCACCAATGCCCGGTATGATTTTGAAAGTGCTGGTAGAGCCAGGACAGCAGGTAAACAAAGGTGATGCCTTACTGATTCTGGAAGCCATGAAAATGGAAAATGTACTGAAAGCCACAGGAACAGCTACTATCAAATCTATTAAAGCAGAAGAAAAAACTGCTGTAGAAAAAGGAGCTATTTTGATAGAAATGGAATAACAAAAACATCAATGAATCTATTTAAGCAATTTCTTCTCCTAGTATTATTCACTTTCACATTTTCTGCAGGTATTTGCTTTAGGGTAAAGGCACAGGGCTTCTCGTATGTATACATACAAGGCGATAAAAAAACACCCATTTATACAAAAGTAGAAGGAGTAATGATGCCCCGATATGGGAAAAATTATGCTCTACTTTCACGCCTGGCACCCGGGCCTTTAAATGTGGAGGTCTTATTTCAGCAAAATGAATTTCCTGCTATTCAATTTAATATCCTTGTACCCGAAAATGGCAAAAGGGCTTTTATATTGCAAAAAAAAGATGATGGTTTTGCACTGTATGATATTGAGCAAAATTTCTATCTGAAAGCCAACAATGATATAGCAGATGATCATATACCAACGATCATAAACAATACAAATCTTATTGTTGAAAAAGCACATGAACCTGTGGCTGAGTTGACTACAAAAGAAACTAATGCTGAGGTCAATATTGAAAAGGTAGAGCCTAAAGAAACTACTTTACCTGCCAAAATTGATAGCCCTCAAGTTGCTGCCAATACCACTCCGGATGTAGAAATAGTTAAAACCAATACAGAAGCAGAACCAGTAAAAACGGATTCCTCGACTGTTGTTTCAACAGATACGGTAAAGCCAAAATTTATTGAGAATATTACTTTTGATAATAGTGCTCACATTGCTTCATCCACAGATGAAACCATTAAAACCAATGAACATTCCTCTACCGAACTTAAAACAGAAGAGGCCAACCCTGTTATTCTCAACAGCGATTGCAATGGTCAGATATCTGCGCTAAACTATACAAAACTCACGAATAGTATTACAGCAAAAAAGTCGGAGAATGAACGTTTGGGATTGATATTAGATGCCGCAAAACAAAATTGCATGAGCAGTGGGCAAGCTCAAAAACTAATTGAAAAACTAGACTCAGATATCGCCAGATTCAGTGCACTCAAAAGTGTATATCCTAAAATTACTGATCAGGCTAATTTCGGAAGTTTAGAGTCATTATTAAGTGATGAAGAATGGAAAGCTTATTTCCAGAACCTGATTCAGGTGAAGTAGCAAAAAAGCTTAGAGCAAATTTTCGAGGTAAAATCAGAATAAGAATTGTCACTACCTATATCAGTTAGCGACAATCCTTATTCTGAAATTATACTGTAGCTATTAGCTAATCGACAACCATAATCCGGCAAAAGTATAGAACGCCCCCATCGGATCTCCTGTATTAACCGGAGCCCAAGCATTATTCACTGTTCCATCAGCAGGATCATAAAAATGTCCATCACTACCCTGAGCCACCCAATGCAATCCACCACCTGCTACCTGAACACAAACAACATTTGTTTGCAAAGCAAGAGGAGCGGCATATGCCCCTGCAGCAATATTTACATTAGCAGCACCTACTACACCGGTGCATCTTGCTGTTTCTCCGGGGTATAATCCATGCAAGACGGCATATCCTGCAGCTTGGGCATTTATGTGCGGTGCAGGTCTGCCTAAATCCATTGCCACCTGCGCCATTGCGGCAGGAGAATTATATACGTTTCCTGCAGCCAATAATTCCGGAATTACAGCCGCTGGTGGATGAGGTATGGCATTGTTCAATATACCTGTAATCGTGTAAGCAGAGGCACTCAACTGATGATAGTTATCAGCCAAAGCAGTTACAGATTGATTGTTGACAGCCTGAGGACCAGCGTTGGCATAAGCAAGGTTTGCAACTCTTGGAAATATTCCAAAAGCTCCTGCAGCGCCGATGATGGCATAAGCTCCACATGCGTTAGCATTATTCTGGGTCATTGCAGCCTGATTTACACCAGGTATACCGGCAAGTGTTATTAAATTAATATTGGGCATAAAAAAAAATTTAAAGGATTAAATTGCCTACTCTATTCAGTTTTGGGCTTCCCTGTTTTATAATTTGTATTAGAGCTTAAATGCATTGATTGTAGCGTCAAAGCTTACTGTTGGGTTTTCTGTCAAGTCGATTTCTAAATAATCACCTACGGTTAGAGCACCTGACACCCCATTTTCAAATTGAGTTGAACCAATAGGGGTTAGCATTTGCGTAGCAATTATCATCCCGGCCTCAATACCCGAGGCCACAAAAATCCAAATCTTTGTTGTGGCCTGAAAATATGTAGTTTGATTATATGGTGTTGAATAAACACTCAAAGGGCAGTTTTGAGCTTCATCGCTATTTATGGTAATTAATTGTCCCAATCCACAGGTCAAATTATCTATATCAGCCCCTTTATTGCTTAGACCGTAAACTTCGTTTGAATATGCTGCACCTCCCTGAATAATACTAATTCCATTAAAAATATAGATATTTCCTTTACTTGCATTTTCTGTCATCCCCATTAAGATGACCTCGTTAAACTGAATGTTTTGAGAGGAAGCATACTCAATCCAAGTGTTGTTAAACACAACCGTATTACTATTTCCAAAAGGAGAGAAAGAAACACAAGCAACAGAATAATTGTAGTCTATATCCTGAGGAGAAACCAGAACTATCGTCTCATTATTATCCAATAGAAATTGCCTACCCTGCGAGTCGATATTAATAGTTAGAGTGTACATAATATAGAAATAAAGCTACCCTTTTATGAAGGGTAGCTTTACAGATTTAAGATGGTGTGTTTAATAATTGCGATAGGTTAGCGCCCGAAGTGGTTTCTGTAACAGGAAGACCTCCCGGAGCATTTGTAATGCCTAATGTACCAGCAATAAATGCAAGTTCATAAGAAATACAAGAGCTGTTAAATTCAAAAGTACAACCCGGAGCTGTTGCATTTCCAACAACAGATCCTGAAACCTGACCAGTATTTGCTACAAAAAGGCAAACGTCTTCAATTGGCTCCATACTTACTGAACCCTGAGGAGTACAAGTAAAAGCACAAAATGGAGCGTATGCACCATTCACCAAAGCGGCTAAGCCAATTGTAACATTACTTGTGCTGGCAGGACGATTATTGAATACAGTTATTGTACCAGCTGGAGCACTTCCTGTTACGGTAAATGAGCCATCCTGCTCAAAAGTTACTGCTGTCCCTAATGCCAAAGGAATGGACAAAGACTCCATCTTAATTGTTGTATTGGCAGCAATTGTGGCTTCGTTAAACACATAAACTTCATACATTGGTTCATAATCTATTTCTACTTTACCAAACATTTCAGCACATGGTTCTGCAAACCATGTAGGTAATCCTGCAGTAACTTGGTTAGGTCCAACAGCACCTTTATAACCTAATAAGCTGTAGCCTCCTGCCTGTAGTTGCGACAAAATAGCTTCTTGATTGGCATTTGTGAAATCAAATCCCATTGAAAAAATTGTACCTGTTGTATTTAAGTTGCTAAATAAAGAGGTTTTTCTAACTGATTTTCTTGACATAATATGTAATTTTATTCCTACTCATTAGGCTTTTCGGATTCCGCCTCCACTTTAAGCTCCTGTGTGGGCAGGCTTCGTTTTTTTAGTGGTTATCAAACTCCACCCGTTTGCAAACTTTAGCCTCAGAAAGAACCTCGAGCATCTTGTTTTAATGACTCTGTTTTCATCCCTTCGACAACACAAAGATGATGTATGAAATGAGCCTTGATTACCGTACAAGAACCCAAAATCCATAGTTTTATCACCTCGCATACACCGGGCTAAAACACCTATTGCTGCATTACTCAAAAAAACAAGCGTGAAAACACCCTGGAGGCAAAGTTTTAATACGGAACAGATGAAGGGTATATAACGGTACTTTCGCCAAAACAAAAAAACATGCTTATGAAAAAGACTTTAATGATACTGGCAATTGCTACAGTATTTATCTCTTGTACACAAAATGAGAATAGCAGTAATAATGCTGTTGCAGGTAAAGACAGCACGGTAAACCCTCCTCCCTCTACCAGTCTGGATTCAACCTTGATACCACTAGCCAGTGCCGACACATTAATTTACAATTACAATGAGTATCTTGAGAACATAGTGCATGATACGCTATCCTACTCTTCATTTATGCTCAATGCAAAGGCATTAAGAGAATATTTAAATAGCAATCCCGAAATTGCCACCTTGAATATATATTTGGGAAAGAATGACAGAGGGAGAATGACAGAGACTTCTATGAATCTGGTATATATAGGAGCTATAGATTCTTCAGGTGCAGACGGTGTTACTTACAATGTTGAAAAACCATATTACAAATCAGGGGATATGTCGACGCCATATTTTCTTAATCATTCATTCCCTTGTCCTACTTGTGTTGACAGAATAGAAGCCTATAAACCACCAACAACTATTACTAGCAATGAATAGAAACTAATGCAGGAATCAATTTTTATAGTCTATTATGTGTTTTTAATGTTCGGGATTATCGTTGGTATTTTCCGTTTCAAAATTTTTGACAGCGCAATGCGCATTGTTCTGCTATGGCTTTTCATCATTGCCATAGCAGAGCTTATTACTTATACCCTTTTAAAGACAGAACAACATGCCCAAAAATACCTTGTGTTTCATTCCTCTTCTATAGTAGAGCTAATATTGGTCAGTAGCTATTTTATAAAATTATTTTGCCCAAAAAAATATTTCGCAATAGCGATGATTAGCAATGCTGTTCTTTGGCCGACCCTTGGGATACTGAATATAATTTATCTCCAGCCTCTATCTCAAATAAATACCAATATGCTGATGCTGGAAAGCTTATGCATCATTACTATGTCATTATATTTTATTTATCGGGTGCTGAAAAATGACTCTGTGATTAACATATTCGTAAATCCGCATTTCTGGATTTCGGTATTATGGCTGATATTATGGAGTACTACATTTTTCTTTTGGGCATTTATACGTATTCTATATAGATCACAATGGGAGCATATTGATACGATAATGAATCTTCAGGCATTTATTAATCTCATTGTATATGCAGGCATTGCATGTACATTACTGTTTTACTCCAAAAAAAACTATTCCTTTGACCACACCTGAGATAGCTATCATATTTATTATGGGCTCCCTTACCTTGATTGTATTCGTTTTTTTTCTGGTACTTATTATTATTGAGTACAGGAAAAAACAAATACGCCATATCACCGAAAAACTCAATCTGAAACACCAATACCAAAGTCAGGTTTTACAAACTCAGCTCGAAGTGCAAGAACAATCCTTTAATTATGTATCTGAAGAAATTCATGACAATATTGCCCAAACGCTAAGTCTTGTAAAAATGAAACTCTATCAAATTGGGAAACGCGCTGTAGACCCCGACACAAAGGCAGGTATTGAAAGTACAAAAGAGTTGCTCAGCAACTCACTCAACGACCTCCGAAATTTAAGTCATGTTCTTAATGGAGGCCTGGTATCAAAATTAACCTTGCAGGAGAGTATAGAAAAGGAATTGAATTATGTGAGGGATGCCAATAATATGGAGACTCAATTAATTCTTTCAGGCAGTACCTTTGAGCCCAACTCTGATAAAAGATTACTCATATTTCGTATTGTTCAAGAGTCAATCATTAACGCTATTAAACATGGAGAAGCAACTAAAGTAAGTGTTCAATTGTCACACAGATCTGGTACACTTATTGTTCAAATCATAGATAATGGTAAGGGCTTTGATACTAATACCATTGAAAACAGTAATGGATTGGGTTTACATAATATCCATATAAGGGCTAAATTGTTAGGTGAAATAGATATTCAATCCGAAAAAGATAAAGGCACAAGTATTACTTTAACTATAGAAACGAATGAACTATAAAATAAAACTTGCCTTAGCAGATGACCATACTTTATTTCGCAAAGGAATAGAAGAACTAATTGGCGATTTTGAAAATATGGAAGTCCTTTTTAGTGTATGTAATGGAAAGGAATTATTAAACAAGCTATCCTCCTCTGCTTCCTTGCCAGACGTTTGCTTACTGGATATTAACATGCCCGAATTAAATGGATTTGAAACTGCAAAACAAATTAAAGAAATATGGCCCGGTATACATATTCTGGCGGTATCTGTCTATGACTCTGAATTTAATATCATTGGTATGCTAAGGGCTGGTGCCGGAGGGTATATACTTAAAGATGCACAACCAGATATACTCAGAAAAGCAATCGAAGTACTTTATAGTAAAGGCTTTTACCATTCAGAGCTGGTGACAGGAAAGGTAATGAGACAAATTATTTCTAAACCAAAAGAGGTTACACCTTCCGAATTGACACAAAACGAAATTCAATTTCTGAAACTAAGTTGCAGCGAAATGACCTATAAAGAGATAGCCGATAAAATGGGAATCAGCCACCGCACCATTGATGGCTATCGCGACCATCTTTTTCAAAAACTCAATATCAAATCAAGAACAGGCCTGGTGATGTATGCACTCAAAACGGGTATTGTCATACTGGAATAATTCCCCTCTCTTTATTGCATACTTTGTACCACCATTTCGGCTATATCCAATACCTGCACATTATCTTCCTGCTCTTTGTTCTTTACCCCATCCATCAACATGGTTGTGCAAAAAGGGCAATTGGCAGCAATGACAGAAGCGCCAGTATTTAACGCTTCTTCTGAACGTTCAAAATTGATGCGGGTCTTTCCTGGTTCATCTTCTTTGAACATTTGGGCACCGCCGGCTCCACAGCATAGACCATTGGTTTTGCAACGTTTCATTTCTACCAATTCTACATCCAATGCCTCAAGTACTTCGCGCGGAGCTTCGTACACACCGTTTGCCCGACCCAGATAACAACTATCGTGGTAAGTGATTTTTTTACCTTTAAAAGCGCCACCCTCTTTCATCACAATTTTACCTTCGCCTATCAATTGATTGATGAATGTAGTATGATGAATAATTTCGTAATTGCCACCTAAAGCAGGATATTCATTTTTAAACACATTAAAACAATGCGGGCAGGCAGTTACAATCTTTTTGATTCCATAGCCATTCAGAACCTGAATATTATTGTAGGCCATCATCTGAAACAAAAACTCGTTACCAGAGCGGCGTGCAGGGTCGCCGGTACACATTTCTTCTTTACCCAGAATTGCAAAACTTACCCCTACTTTATCCAAAATAGTAGCAAATGCCTTAGTTATTTTTTGTGCCCGCTGGTCGAAACTGCCTGCGCAACCTACCCAAAACAATACTTCCGGCTGTGTCCCTTCGGCCATGTATTCGGCCATTGATTTTATATGCATTGTCAATTTTTTCTTTAAATAATCCTGTAAATTATACTATTCACCAAGCATCTTTTTCATCATCATCACATTACCCAAATGTACTGTATCGTGCAGGGCACAACATTCCAGAACATCGTCGATATTGTGCAACATCAAACCAAATGTATGTGTGGCATAAGCTTCTGTTTTATCAAATATTCCTTGCTGATAATCCTGTTCAAGTGTATCGATACTAGCCATCAACGCGGACTTCAATTCATCAATTTCACTTTGTTCTATCCACAATTCCGGTTTGGTTCCGTTTCGGTATTTGTCTGCAAAAGGCACTAAACGTTCTGATTGCACACCTGTCCGTACGTAACTTAATAGTTGAGTACTCACCACCAAATGACCCAAATGCCAGGCAATATTGTTATTGCAACCAGCAGGTATCTGATTGAGTTGTTCCAAGCTAAGCGCATCAACAATTGCCAACATTTTTTTGCGCACTACACGTGCATAATTCAAAGACTGCATCAAGCAAATATTAAACAGTAAACATTATTCATCATTTCCTAAGCCATCTCTTCCACCCATTTATCTCTTTCGTCCGGGCTCATTTTCCAGGGTGCCATGTTGTTTTCTATATTGCTAAACATCATGTTCCATTCCTGAGGGCTATTGCTCTCTTCCATTACCAGATATCGGCGGGCTTCGACAATAATATCTAATGGACTTATACTCACCGGACAGGCTTCTACACAGGCATTGCAAGTGGTACAGGCGCGCAATTCTTCGCTAGTGATATAATCGTGTACCAATGTCTTACCGTCATCCACAAAACTGCCGTTGGCATCAATATTTTTCCCCACTTCTTCCAGTCGGTCGCGGGTGTCCATCATTATTTTTCGTGGTGATAATTTTTTGCCGGTAATATTAGCAGGACAAGCTTCTGTACAGCGACCACATTCTGTGCAGGAATATGCATCCATCAAATTTTTCCAGCTAAGGTCCATTACATCCTTTGCACCAAAACGTTGCGGAGCAGCATTAGGGTCTATATCTGTTGGCGCTTTATCGGGCTCCATCATATAGAGCACTTCATTTTGCACAGTCGGCATATTGTTGATTTCGCCTGCAGGCTCAAGACTGGCATAATAAGCATTGGGGAAAGCCAATACAATATGAAGGTGTTTGGAATAAGGCAAATAGTTTAAGAAAGCTAAAACACCAATGATGTGCAACCACCATGCAGAGCGTTCCAGACCAATCAAAGCTCCTTCGCTCATACCATTAAACAATGGGGCAATCATCCCTGAAATCCAGTAAGAACCGGTGTTGGTATAATGTTCGGAGCCAATAGCCTGCAATTGTAAATCGCTGGCATTCAAAACCAGTAATAAGGACATCAGCACGATTTCAGTAATCAAAATCAGGTTGGCATCACTTTTTGGAAAACCATCCAATTCTACCTGATTCAGTCTTTTTAATTTCAACACATTTCTACGAATCAAAAACACCACACATGCAATCAGAACCGTTGCAGCCAATATCTCGAAACAGCCAATCAATACAGGATAAAGCCCGCCTAAAAACGGAGCAAACAGACGATGTGTACCTAAAATACCATCGAGAATAATCTCCAGCATCTCCACATTGATGATGATAAAGCCCGCATACACAAAAAAGTGCAATATGGCAGGTGTCCACTTCTTGAACATTTTCTTTTGACCCAAGGCCAACAACAAGACATTGCGCCAGCGTAAAGAACTGTCTCCACCAAAGGATTTTGCCCGACCCAGAAATATATTGCGGCGAATGCTGCGTATTTTTTTATAAAAAAGAAAAGAGGCAGCGCCCAAAACAAGCAAGAAAAAAATTTGTTGCAATATGTGCATTCAATTTTGGTTTTAGATAGACAGTAAAAACACCTTTAACGCAAAGGCAAATCAATCCGATTGAGCAACGAAAGTAATTTGTTTTTTTTTCTGAAAAAACAGGGATGGCCATATTTATCCAACCATGCAAATAGATAATAGAAATATCGCATAGGTTTTTGCGTTTAGCTTTTATTGCTATATTTGGTAAAATTGATTGAAGAATGCAAAAGAAAACCATTAAGCATATTGTTTTCCTTTTTTTATTGAGCATTTGTATCGTTCCTCAAAGTTTGCGTGCCCAAAGTGACAAAGCAGATAATATGGCCTTGTTGCGTAAAATGGAAGATTCACTGATTCGCTCTGCCGATTCCATGTTTTATACCCCAATACCGGATTTTCGTACCGAATATTGTGAACAATTTGTCAAACAACTAATCCGGACACTTAAAATACCAGGGTCCTATAATTACCCATTTGATAGCTTACAAAAAACAGTCAGCATCATATATCCCGAAGATAGAAGCTTCAGAATTTTTAATTGGCCTGTTGCTTATACAGATGTTCGCTTACGTTATTATGCCGCTATCCAAATGAATAGTGAGGAACTGAAACTTACCCCTCTTTATGACAATTCTGATTTGTTGACCAAAACAGACGAGGATAAAATATTTGGCCCTAAAGAATGGATAGGAGGATTGATTTACAATATTATCACCAAGAAAGTAGACGGAGAGTCGGTCTATTGTTTATTGGGCATTAATGATGGGAATCCGATTAGCACCAAGAAATTTATAGATCCCCTAATATTTACAGATAAAGGACCAACATTTGGCGCGCCCATTTTTGCCATTGGTTCTGAAAAAAATCCCAGCAAAGGGGTTAATCGTTTTCTTTTGGAATATAAGAAAGGTGTAAGTGTCAGCATGAATTGGGATGAAGAACATAAAGCCATATTATTTGATGATATAGCGTCTCAAATCAATGACCCAAACAGAAAATATACTTATATACCCACCGGACAATATAATGGCCTGCGTTGGGCAAATGGAAAATGGAAATTTGTTAATAACCTGATACCCGTTTTAGAACTGAAAGACGGCGATGCCCCTTCTCAAAACAAGTAAAAACTCCTTCATTTTATACAATAAAACCAACTTCATGTACCTTAAATTTTACCGCTTCATCTTTGCTCTGCTAATTGGCATAAGCAATACAATGTACGCGCAAACGGCTGCTGATTATGCCATTCAGCTAGAAGCAAAAGTACAGACAGCACCACCCAAAATAAATCTGAGCTGGCGAAAAATCCCCGGAGCGACTAACTACACACTCCAACGCAAGACAAAAGCTGCATTGGTATGGACTACTCTGGCCGCTACGGTTGACACATTTCATAGTGATGTTACCATTGTAGGGGACTCTGCTTTTGAATATCGTGTATTCAATTCTGTTGGCACAACAAGTGCTGCAGGATATATTTATGCAGGTATCAATACTCCGGCTATGCACAATAAAGGCACTTTGATTATGGTTGTAGATACCTTATTCAGAGATTCCTGTGCTACTGAAGTAAAAGATCTGATGAAAGATTTAAGTGCTGATGGATGGTCAATTGTTCGCTTTAATGTTAATCGCACTGTACCAGACAGCATCATTAAGAAAACAATTAAACAATACTACACTACTATTCCTGACGTGAAATCAGTATTGCTCATCGGGCATGTTGCTGTGCCTTATAGCGGAGAGCTCAACCCGGATGCTCACCCTGACCACCTGGGTGCATGGCCTGCCGACGTATATTATGCCGATATGGATTATGACTGGACTGACCTTTATGTCAATAATTCAACCTCAGCATCCAGAACACAAAATAAAAATATCCCCGGTGATGGTAAATGGGATCAAACAGGAATTCCTTCTGTTTTGGAACTTCAGGTGAGCAGAATTGATTTTGCCAATATGCCCCTTTTTGCAAAAAGTGAAGTGACCATGATGAAAAACTACTTGTACAAAGCCCATAAATACAAAATGGACTCTATGTATGTAAGCCGTAAAGGGCTGGTAGATGACAATTTTGGGGCATTCAGTGGAGAAGCTTTTGCAGCAAATGCATGGCGAAATTTCCCCCAACTAATAGGCAGAGACAATATCAAAGCCGCAGATTTTATCACCACGCTAAATGACTCAGCTTATCAATGGGCTTATGGCTGCGGAGGTGGGTCTTACACTAGTTGCGGTGGAGTAGGTACAACGACAGATTTTACCACTAAAAAACAAAAAGGCATATTTACTGTACTCTTCGGTAGTTATTTCGGAGACTGGGATAGCCAAAACAATTTCCTGCGTGCACCCCTTTGCTGCAGCGAGCCAGCGCTTACCTCTTGCTGGGCTGGTCGCCCTAATTGGTATTTTCATCATATGGCATTAGGGGAAAATATCGGGTATAGCACTTCTGTCACTCAGAATAACGGAATCAACACCTATACTCCATACGGCTACATGAATACCGGTGTACATATTGCATTAATGGGTGATCTAAGCCTGCGAACCGATTATATTAAACCAGCCAGAAATATCACTATTCTGCCAACATCCAAAAAAGGTGCGATGATAACATGGACAGCTTCGCCAGATGCTGCAGTTATTGGTTATTATGTTTACAGAGCTGATAGTTTGTACGGCACATATACTAAACTTTCTGGTCTGATAGCAGGTACCTCTTATAATGATACGGTGGGAAAAAACGGATTACATTATTATATGGTTCGTCCGAGTAAATTACAAACCACTACTTCAGGTACTTATTACAATTTGGGTCTTGGCATTACTGATTCTGCAACAGTTAGCTTCCCAATACCCATATCAATAGCCAACGTGTCCAGTCCTTCTGTTGAGTTGATTTGTTTCCCCAACCCCACAAGTGATGTGTTGAATATATATTGTAATGCAAACAATTACAACGAAGCACTAGTCATCAGTCTGATAGACCTATCCGGCAAAACCATTCGTCAATCCACTCATATGGTTAGTCAAAATGAACTGACTGTTTCTGAAAATATCGGAAATCTGGCTTCGGGAACCTATTTCGTGCAATTGTCGATAAATCACAAACAAATGGCTATGCAAAAAATCGTCAAATTATAAATTAATTGATTTTCACTGATTAAGGGTCGCAAAATTGAGGGTTTAAGAAATAAATTGTTTGGAATAAAATAAAATCCTACATTTGCCATCCGAAATTAAAAAAATTACAAAAAGTATTTAATAGTAATGGCTAATCATAAAGCAACCAAAAAGGACGTAAGACAGAGCGAGAAACGCCGCGATAGCAACCGTTATTACGGTAAAACTACCCGTAACGCAATTCGTAAACTATTAGCAATCTCTGATAAATCAGAAGCAGCTACTGAGTTGCCTAAAGTAGTATCTATGATTGATAAATTGGCTAAACGCAAAATTATCCATAAAAATAAAGCTTCAAACCTGAAGTCAGGTATTGTAGTGGCTATCAACAAGCTCGCTTAATTTTAATTGGTTTATCATATTCCTCAAAAGGTTGTTTGTTCTTAACAGAGCAAACGACCTTTTAGTTTTTGTGTTCTATACCAATCTGTGTCTCATTGCTTCAGATACACCGATACCGTTCCTGTTTTCAAGGCTATAATTTTGCTAAATTATTAGCCTTATATACCCAAAAACCATAATTGAAAAGTATATTTGTGTGGTGATGAATGATGAACAACAAAGCACGCCAATCTATGTAGTAATAGTAGCAGGTGGTCAGGGATTGCGAATGGGAACTGCATTGCCTAAGCAATTTTTACCCATATCAGGCAAACCTATTTTGTATTATACCATTGCAGCCTTTCTAAAAGCGCTGCCGCAGGCGCAAATTATTCTTGTATTGCCTGAACAAGATGGAAGTAAATTACAGTTGGTTTTGGAACATTTCAGCGAGAGGGTAGACCTCAAACTGGTGTCTGGCGGAAATACGCGTTACGAAAGTGTACAAAATGGACTGAAAGGACTCCCTTTAGATTCTATTATATTGGTTCATGATGGTGTCCGTCCATTTTTGAGTGATGCATTAATACAAAGATGTATTAATTCTGCTCAGCAATATGGCACAGCCATTCCTGCCTTACAGGTGGTAGACAGTATACGCATTTTTGGGGATGATGATAATTTTGCTCCTATCGACCGTTCAAAATTGAGGATTATTCAAACACCTCAAGCCTTTAAAGGCTCAATCCTCTTGCCCGCTTTTGAACAGGAATATAAAATTGAATTTACGGATGAGGCAACTGTTGTAGAAAGTATGCAACACAAGATAAGATTGGTAGAAGGCGACCGCAATAATATTAAAATTACTACACCCGAAGATATGTTACTGGCAGAAAGTCTTATTCAAAGAAAAAATCTGTAATCATTTTGCAAAGTTGACAAAGGTAGTATACTACCTTTGCGTTCTTAAATGAACAGGTTTACTGCTATAATATTAATGATGTGCCTCAGTTGCCAATTGGTGCTGAAACTCTCTATTGTAGCTTGGTTCGAGATTAATCAGGAATATATTGCAGCTACTCTTTGCGAAAATCGTGACAAACCTGAGTTAGTATGTTGTGGTAAATGTGTCCTGACCAAAAAATTAAACAAAGCAGACGATTTGGAACAAAAGCACCAAAACAATGCACCTTCCAAAGAAGAACGTACAGCTATGGTTGTCTTTGTTTTGCCGCAACAAACAATACTCCCAAATCCTTGTACTGAAGCAATAACTTCAATACAACATCCAAAAACAGCAAACCATTATGGCATTACAGCTGTTCATTCCATTTTCCACCCACCAAGCATTATTTACAGCTAAGAAAAATGACATCGCTCAATGCTGACTTGCATTGAGCCATTATTTACTGTAAATTATCATACCAAATGCATTTAAGTGCACGTGTTGGGATATTGCTTATGGCATTATCTCCCATCAACAATGTACAAGCCTGCGATGTTTGTGGATGCTCGGTCAGTAGCCAAAGCCTTGGATTACTACCTCAATTTTCCATGCATTTCGTTGGTTTGCAATATTTATACGCTACATCACACAATAGTCATCCTTCAATTTTTGAAGGCAAACCCAACGAGGAATCGAATCAAGTATACCAATATACACAACTATGGGGGCGCTTTCAAATCAATAAAAAAATCCAGCTTTTTGCCTTTGTACCATATGTACAAAATAGCTCTAAGGAGATTAGTCAAACCAGTCACAGTAGTGGTATTGGTGATGCCAGTGTTATTGTCAATTATTCTTTTCCGCTCGCCGAAAAAGCGAATAAGAAAAGAATGTTGCTTGGAGGTATTGGCTTGAAAATGCCAACCGGTGTATTTAATAGCAGCACCAATGCAGAGCGCAATGGACTACCCAATACACAGACGGGTACTGGTTCCTGGGACATTCTGAGTAATATCAATTTCACTCAGAAAGGCAAAAAATGGGGTTGTAATATTGAAGCTTCCTATATTTTGACGACGACTAATAAGTGGAAATACAAATTTGGGAACAGGCTAAATACAGCTGCTGTGGCCTTTTATTGGTTGGAATACAAACAACTAAAAATTGCTCCTCAATCTGGTTTGCGTGCCGAATATGCCTTGCACGACTATGATAATTACCGTAAAAAATGGCTTAATGAAAAAACCGGTGGTATAATGACTTTCACAACTTTAGGTACACAGGTATTCTATAAATACTTTGGGGCCAAAGCAGTGATTTCAATACCTGTCTACCAACAATATGCAGCGGGTTATGTGCGCTCCAACAGCAGGTTTGAAGGAGGGATTTTTATTCTTTTCTAAATAAACACAAAAATCAGACACAAAAATCAATGAAAAACTTCCCAACAATTATAATAATCCTCGGTTCGATTACATTATTTGCCTGTCAAAAAAAAGAAACAAAAACCATCGATCCAAACAAACTCAAACTCAATATCAGCAAGCCAAGCGAAGCAGCGGTTTACAAAAAAGATGACACTGTTTTTATCAAAGCAAATGCATCATATACCGAGCAATTGCACGGGTATTCTTTACAAATAAGTAACAAAAGTAATCAACAGGTGCATTTTGATATAGACGAACATTTACACGCTTCTAAATTTGATATTGATACTTTTTGGGTGAATAGCCTGGGTGAACAGGTAGATTTACTGCTAAAGCTTACAGTAGAAATAGATCATGAGGGCAATGAAGATTTCAAAGAGGTGAACTTTCAGACAGTTCTATAACATCTGATGGTTTATGAACGTGATAATTGTTACATAAAATTCAAAAAAATACTCAGACCTTCAACAAGCAAAATTCTAATATCAAAACGATGAGCAATCCATTCAAAATAATCGGTATTTCTGCAGTGATAAGCATCACAAGCATTTTCATTTCATTCAAATTACCTCAAATGTTGCTTCTATTTGACAAGTCGCAATGGTTAATCAGTATAGTGCTTATGATTTTGCTTTGCACCTCAATACTGCTCAGTATGTTGCTTAATACGCAGAAAATTCAACAAACAATTAGAGTGAAATCCAACAAGTAATTTATCATCTAAAAAAATACATAATGAAAAGGAATATCTTAAAAATAACCGCAATAGCTGCATTTACCTTTGCCATTAGCTCATGCAAAAAAGATCCGACAACAACGACAGCCAAAGAAGGAACTGTACTTCTTGAGTTTAATAATAAAGTTGGCTCTGACAATCTGAAAATGGATGGCACCATGTACAAAAACCAGAATGGAGATGATTTTACAGTCACCAAGTTTAATTACTACATTAGTAATATTAAGCTGAACAATACAGATGGCAACAGTTATTCGGAATCCGAAAGCTATCATTTATTAGAGCACTCTACGCCAGCATCGCTGAGTTGCGGACTCAGCAAAGTGCCTGCCGGAACGTATAAATCTATCACTTTCACTATTGGGGTAGACAGCTTACGAAATGTATCCGGAGCGCAAACAGGGGCCTTAGACCCAGCTAAAGGAATGTTCTGGAGTTGGTCTTCGGGATACATTATGCTTAAAATGGAAGGTACTTCACCCCAATCTACTTCGGCAAGCAATGAGTTGAGAATTCATGTGGGCGGATTTAGTGGTACAAATAATACTGTAAATACAGTTACACTTAACCTCACCAACAATATCACAGTTAATGGAGATGAAAATCATGTTCATCTGACGACTGATTTACAAAAACTCTTTGGTCCTGTAAACATCATCAATTTTGCCACACTTAGTGTAGTACATATGCCTGGTGCTGATGCGAAGAAAGTTGCTGATAATTACAAAAACATGTTCAGCGTTGCTTATGCAGGCAAATAACAAGGGCATTTTATCCCTGAAGCAGAATGACCATTTTCGGTTGTTCTGCTTTTTTTATTTTATTCAGAAATGCATTGCATAGTTTTGCAGTCAATATCTTTGGCAAGCTCAAATTATGTACGAACACAGCACGCAAATCAGAGTCCGCTATGGCGAAACCGACCAAATGGGCTATCTCTATTATGGCAATTATGCCTTGTATTACGAAGTAGGCCGTACAGATGCCATCCGTAGTCTTGGACTTACTTATAAATGGATGGAAGAGACAGGAATTGCCTTACCTGTAGCGGAATGTAATTTAAAATATCTGCGGCCGGCATTCTACGACGAGCTGATAACGGTCAAAACCATCATTAAAGAAATGCCTTCAGGCTCCTTTATACAATTTCATACCGAAATGTATAATGAACAAAACAAGCTCATCAACAAAGGGCTGACCACACTTGTTTTTTTCGATATCAAAGCCCGCAAAAAAACCGAAATGCCCGAAGCATTACGCGAAAATCTAGCACCATATTTTAGCTCATAACCATTACAATGCAAGCAACAAAAGCAACGATTATTACTATTGGCGACGAATTGCTGATAGGTCAGATTATAGACACCAACTCTGCCTGGATAGCACAGCAGCTCAACCTGATAGGCATAGATGTCATCAGACGCGTAGCTATTGCCGACAGTAAGGAAGCCATTATCTCTGCACTCAACGAGGAACTGCGTCAAGCAGACATTGTATTGCTGACTGGTGGATTAGGCCCAACGTCGGACGATATTACCAAGCCGGTTTTATGCGAATTTTTTGGTGGCAAATTAATTGTCAATGAAAATGTGCTTTCGCATGTCAAAGAAATTTTCACCCGTCGCAATCGTCCCTTG
Source organism: Bacteroidota bacterium (assembly GCA_040387755.1). Taxonomy (GTDB): domain Bacteria; phylum Bacteroidota; class Bacteroidia; order Chitinophagales; family Chitinophagaceae; genus Rurimicrobium. The sequence continues at coordinate 1,002,428 of JAZKDB010000002.1, forward strand.
CTGGAACGTAATCTCAAGCAAGCAGAAGTCCCGGATGTTTGCACCGTCATCCACAACGAACTAGGAACAGCGCCGGGTATGTTGTTTGAACAGAACGGCAAATTGATTGTTTCTATGCCTGGTGTGCCTTTTGAAATGAAAGGTATGATGACCAGCACCTTGTTGCCTCTTTTCGAAAAAAGATTTCAGAAAAGCAATGCCATAGTACACCGCAACATTCTCACTTTTGGCGAAGGGGAAAGTTTTCTGGCAGAAAAGATAAAGGATATAGAAGAATCGCTTCCATCACATATTAAACTAGCCTATCTACCCTCGCCCTATTCAGTCAAATTAAGATTAACAGCACATGGACATGACGAGCTTGCTCTAAGTTTGGAAACCGACCATTATAGAGATGCTATCGCCCAAAGAGTGGCAAACCATGTAGTCAGTTTCGAAGATTTGGCTTTTGAGGCGTTAATAGGCAAACAATTAAAATCAGAAAATCTAAGCATTGGCCTGGCCGAGAGTTGTACAGGCGGATACATTGCACATAAGATAACGCAGATACCCGGTTCATCTCTGTACTTCAAAGGAGCAGTAGTAAGCTATGCCACCGAAATAAAAACAACAATTTTGGGTATAGACGCTGATTTCATCAAAAAGAATGGTGTAGTCAGCGAAGCTGTGGCCATTGCTATGGCTGAAGCAAGCTGTGTTAAACTGAATAGTGATATTGGATTAGGCATAACCGGCATCTTCAGCGCAGGCGAATATGAAGACAAATCGCCTGTAGGCACTGTTTTCATTGCAGTTTGTGGCAAGGGGAAGATTTTATCCCGACATTACAAAATGCACTATGATAGAGCTCAAAACAAAGAAACCTCTACACAGATTGCCCTCTTTATGATTTGGGAATTCCTGAACAAAACACTTGCATAATTCTGTTCTGCAAAATGTTTTTTCTGTTAATTATTTTCTTTTAGGCATTTATTGATTCGAAACCCCTACCTTTGGTTATTATTAATTTTTTTATTTTAAATTACAATGCAAGAAGGTACAGTAAAATTCTTCAATGAAACTAAAGGATTTGGTTTCATCACACCAGCAGCTGGTGGTCAGGACATCTTTGTTCACGTTTCTGGTCTATTCGACGAGATTCGCGAGAACGATAAAGTTTCTTTCGAAGTACAAAATGGTAAAAAAGGTTTAAATGCAGTTAACGTAAAAGTTATCTAATCTTATATCATAATAACATTTGGAAAGCGAGCTACGGCTCGCTTTTTTTATTTTTTTTATTCCAGCACGAGCAAATATATTTGAGGCAACCTTTCTTTTCATGAAGAAACTATTCAGTCTGCTTTTATTATCCATCATCTTCTCTTCCTGCCGCAAAGACCTTTTGCATTGGCAATCTGTAGAGCAAATAAAAGTAGCTGGCAATCCACAGCTCAATAATGCAATTTTTCTACCAAATGGGCTTGGCATTGTTTGTGGTGGCTGGCGTTTCGACCCGGCCGTTATCCTTATCTCCACCGACAAAGGAATCAGCTGGCAGAAAAAAGAAATGTCTGACAATATTAAGGGGCTCTTTGGAGCCTGTATTTCTCCTGACAATACTCTTTACTTCTCGGGAATGTACATGAATCTATGTTCCAGCAATGATGGAATGAGTAATTATAAATACGATGCTTTATCAGGCAGAGAAGAGTTTATTTCAGCCATTTCATTTGGTGAAAATCAGCAAGGTGTTGGTGTTACAGCTCTGGGTACAGATTCGGGTGCTATTATTCGTTTCGATGACAGCCATCAACTCCTTTCATTCAAAAGATTTAAAAATGCACTTTGGGATATTAAGATGCTTAATGCCCAAAAAGGAATTGCCGTAGGCAGTGGCATTGTGATGCTAACAAAAGACGGGGGTATCAACTGGGAACGTTTAGCAGTCATTGGTGATAATTTCAACAGCATTTCAGCCGTAGACAGTAACATAATCTATGTGAGTGGACTGAGCGGAACAATTGCCAAAACAGAAGATGGTGGCAAAAGCTGGAAAAGATTACGAAATGGAAGTAACATTACCCTACCCAATTATCAATTATGGGATTTACTTTTTGTCAGCAAGCAAAAAGGTTATGCCGTTGGCGAAAAGGGAATCCTTATTTACACAGATGATGGCGGCGAACATTGGATGGAATTTGATAAATTTACTACTGATAATCTACGCTTTATAAGCCTTTGCCCCGATGGGAAACTATTAGTGGGTGGCGAAAACGGAAGCTTGTACAGATTGCAGGCAAAATAAAGTGCATTATCGCTATCTTTGCGCCCCGAAATGCAACACATCGATTCTCAGGTTGCATTTCTTCCTTTTCAGAATAAAAAATAAGAACAATAAAATAATGATTTCAGTACAAAATTTATCCTTGCGCTATGGCAAGCGAGTGTTGTTTGAAGATGTAAATATCAAATTTACTGAAGGTAATTGCTATGGCATTATCGGGGCTAATGGTGCAGGCAAGTCTACATTCATGAAAATCCTTTCGGGAGAAATAGACCCGACAACAGGTAAGGTAGAAATTACCAAAGACATGCGCATGAGTGTGTTGAAACAAAACCACTATGAGTATGATGAAATGACCGTATTGGAAACGGTAATGCGCGGTAACAGCAAGTTGTTCGAAATAATGACTGAAAAAGACGCCTTGTATGCCAAAGAAGACTTTACAGAAGAAGATGGACTAAAAGCCGGAGAACTGGAAGGTTTATTTGCTGAAATGGATGGCTGGAATGCCGAAAGTGATGCTGCAACTTTATTGAGCAGTTTGGGTATTAAAGAAGATTTACATTATAAATTATTAAAAGAACTGGACGGTAACCAAAAAGTGCGGGTGCTTTTGGCACAGGCTTTGTTTGGCAATCCAGATATTCTGCTACTGGATGAGCCTACCAATGACCTTGATCTTCAGGCTATTGCGTGGTTAGAAAATTTTCTGGCCGATTATGACAAGATAGTATTGGTGGTATCGCATGACCGTCACTTTTTAGATACTGTATGTACACACGTTGCAGATATCGATTTTGGTAAAATCAACATTTTTACGGGTAACTATTCATTCTGGTATGAGAGTAGCCAATTGTTGTTGAAACAACGCAGTGACTCCAACAAAAAAGCAGAAGATAAAATTGCTGAGTTAAAAGAGTTCATCGCCCGTTTCTCGGCCAATGCCTCTAAATCAAAACAAGCAACCAGCCGTAAAAAAGCTCTGGATAAAATTAAGATTGAAGATATGACTGCTTCGAACAGGAAATATCCAGCCATCTTATTCAACAACCAGGTGCGCGAAGCCGGTGATCAGATATTGGATGTAGACAATCTGAGCAAAACAGTGAATGGTGAAGTCCTTTTCAAAAACATCAAATTTGACCTTAAGCGTGGTCAGAAAATAGCCATTGTTTCAGAGAACAGCCTTGCCACTACCGCCTTTTATAAAATATTGATGGGCGAGGATACAGATTTTGAAGGCACTTTCAAATGGGGTGTTACAGTAACTCCAACATATTTACCCAATGACAATTCTGAATTTTTTGAAGGGAAAGACGAGAATCTGATTGATTGGTTGCGTCAGTTTTCGGAAGAAAAAGATGAAACCTTTATTCGTGGCTTCTTGGGCAGAATGCTATTTAGCGGAGAAGAAACCTTAAAAAAATGCTCGGTACTAAGCGGAGGAGAGAAAATGCGTTGCATGCTTAGCCGAATGATGATGCTGAAAGGAAATGTTCTTTGTCTGGATGAACCAACCAACCATCTGGATTTGGAAAGTATCACTGCATTGAATAATGGTATGAAAGACTTCAAAGGCACTATTTTATTCACCACCCGTGACCATGAATTAGCTCAAACTGTTGCTGACAGAATTCTTGAAATAACACCTAAAGGCTTGATAGACAGAGAAATGCTATTTGATGATTTTCTGGTAGACGAACGTGTGAAAGCACTTCGTACAGAGATGTATTCTTAAGTGTCTCAGAGCTGTTAATTAACAAGCACGACAGTATTTTAAGCGCTTTTTTGGTCAATAGTGACTATATTTGTAATCAGTATTTACACAATTAAATAAAATAATAATGACAATCGCAAGCATCGCACCTCAATTCTTGTTTTCAATGCCAAGCGGCGGCGAATGGATTACCATCTTATTGGTAGTTATCGTATTGTTTGGTGGCAAGAAAATACCTGAATTGGCTCGTGGTATCGGTAAAGGCATTCGCGAATTTAATGACGCAAAAGAAGGCGTTAAAAGCGATATTGAATCAGGCATCAATAACAAAGAGGTAGAAAAAAAATAATCGACCCCCAAACTTATTAATACCCTTTAATGATGCAAATTCAGTTTTACGGCTGTTTTGCATCATTTTGCATCTGTGGTCATTTACCAATATGGTGTATCGCACACTAATAGACAAAAAAAGATTATCTTGAATTGTTTATCGCTTTCTGGAGAATAAAACATTATGCATCCAAAATATTTTCTCACTTTAATCACTCTGTTGTTGTTTTCAACATTCGCTAAGGCGCAATATTGGAAAGAACATCTGCCTGCAAACAAAGCTAAGGCGGTGGCGAAAGATATTAAGAGAGAAAAGAACAAGATTGACTCTGCGAGAGCACATGAACAATTTTGTAAAGAGGAAGAACAACGAAGTATTATAGCGATGGCTTTGGCTGCAACAAGAGATCAAAGACAGAAAGCAATGGTGCCACTGGCTGGTCAAAAAAGCTATTTCGGAGGCATGAATGACTATACGATGGACTTTGTGAGACAATACATAGAATCTCACAAAAAGACCCTTGCAGTTGTTGATTCAAGGTCAAAATCAAAATTTTCGATGATGGACAATGTTTTGAAAAAGAACAATCTTCCTCATCAGCTTAAATATCTTGCAGTCATAGAATCGGCCTTGAATAACCATGCAGTTTCTCCTGTTGGTGCAGTAGGACCTTGGCAATTTATGTCTGAAACAGGGCGACTGATGGGCTTAACAGTAAATGGCAAAAGAGATGATCGTACAGATTGGTTTAAGAGCACTACAGCCGCAGCAAAATACCTGAATTATCTCTATGCCGAAATGCAGGATTGGTTGCTTGTGATTGCTTCATACAATTGCGGTCCTACTCCGGTAAAAAGAGCAATCGAAAAAACCGGAAGTCGAAATTTTTGGGATATTAAACCCTACCTCCCGCGCGAAACTCAAGGACATGTAATGGCTTTTATTGCCACAGCCTCGATTTTCGAGAATATGAAAAAATTCATCTATGCCGGAAAAATTCCTGAAGATTATATCATGCATCCAGAGATGGCACCGGCAAAGGGGGAAACCAAAAAAACAAAACCAAAGCTAACATTTACCGAAGCTGAACTAAAAAACATGGCTATCATCACCCTTACTGAACCACTCAGTATTGAGGTATTGGAGCAGGAGTTACAGATTGACAAGCATCTTTTGAGTAAATGGAATCCTGACTACGAATTGTTTGTATTGGACTTGTATCCTGAAAAAGAGTATAAATTCCGTATGCCCAAGGACAAAGTAGATGGCTATGTGGAAAAGAGAAATATTATCTCTAAAAAATCCGAAAAATTCTTCAAAGATTTGCTGATGTAAATTTACTCCGATAAGGGTAACAAAAGCCCTTCGGGATAATTGATTTGCTCCAGATACAAACCATAACCAGGCACACTGAAATCTGCTTTACTGCAATCTTTTGATTCAATAATAACCCTGAAATCATTCAGAGAATATTTCCCTCTGGCCACCCTTAATTGTGTACCTACCAACGCACGTACCATACCACGCAAAAACCTGTTGCCCCACACAACATAATGAAGTTCATCACCTACCTGTTGCCACTCAGATTTAAACAAACTGCATTGAAATGTTTTGGTCTGAGCATTCTTCTTGCTGAAAGCCTCGAAGTCCTTATACTCCATTAACAAAGCGGCTGTCTGATGCAATACTTCTTTGTCAATAACATATGGATACAATAAAGCCCGTTGAAATAAGAAAGGATTTTTCTGGGTATAAATGCGGTAACGATATTGTCTGCTGATGGCTTCAAAACGGGCATTAGCCAGGGCATCTTTAGTTTTATAAATGTTCTTTAATGATAATGAAGCCGGCAACAATGCATTCAAATTATACAGTACTTTCCTTGTCAGATTTTCCTCTAAATCTACATGATAGAAATTGCATAGCGCATGAACCCCTTCATCTGTCCGGCTGGCACCTGTGGTAAGTACTGGGTGACGTAAATACATAGCCAATGCCTTATTGAGCTCATACTGCACAGTTAATTGCTCGCCCTGAATCTGCGAGCCATGAAATGCAGTACCATCGTATTGAACTTCTATAAAATACCGGGTCATTGAAAAAACACAAATAGTACTTGATAATAATAATAAGCCAAAAAACTACATCATGGCTTGAGGTATTCAAGAACCTTTAAGTAATTCTCTTTAAGTAGAGCGGTTCTCTTCTTGCTTGGAATAAAACAGGAAAATCAATGCTGAATAAAAGACTGTGTCCTGAGGTGTGTCCTTCACCTAAGCTCAGGATAAACTGTAACGAAGTTGAAGAATTATTAAAAGTAAATTATCTAAAAATTTTAAAACATTTTGCGGAAACAACGCTTGCGCTTATGTTGAATATGGTCGTAATTCTTCCAGTGGTTAATCGCCTTTTCATTGGTTTCCAACATACCAGTAGTCTCCACATATTCTGTACCATATTTCTGCATTACTTTTTGCAATTCGGTAATGAGTAAGGCACTTACACCCTGAGCCTGCCAGTCCGGATGAATACCAGTAAGCAGTAAATCTACCACTTTAGGCTTTTTCAGTGCCTGACTAAGGTACCACCAACCCAATGGAAACAATTTGCCATTAGCTTTCTGCATAGCTTCGCTAAGTGATGGCAAGCTGATAATAAATCCAATCACATTCCCTTCTTTATCTTCAATTACTTTGACAAATTCGGGGTTAAGAAAACTGAAATATTTTTTGATATAAAAGTCTGTAAGTGAAGCATCCATTTTTACAAAACCGAACAAGTCACCGAAAGCGCTGTTGAGCAATTCGAAAATACGATGTGCGTATACCTTCATTTCATCGCGATTGGTAAAATGAATCACTTTGAGGCTGTAACGCTTTTGTATCATATCATTCAGCTTCAATGCCTTTTCAGGAATTTCTTTCTCCAGCTTGAGGCGAAACTCTACCCAATCCATTTCTTTGGCATATCCTGCAGCCTCAAAATGACTCAGATAATAAGGTAAATGATATTCTGAAGCGATTGATGGCAGATGATCAAATCCTTCAATCATGATGGCCTGATGATCCAGATTAGTAAATCCTAACGGGCCATGAATTCCTTTCATACCTTTTTCCTTTGCCCAATTTTCGGCCGTTTCTAATAATGCCGCACTCACCTTTTTATCATCAACAAATTCTATCCGGCTAACACGGCAAAGTTGTTCACCAGTCTTTTCATTGTAGGATTTATTGATAATCGCCCCTACCCTTCCTACTACCTTTCCGTTTTCCATTGCCAGCCAAAATTGTGCATCGCAATTACTGAATGCAGGATTGGTAGATGCCTGAAGCGAATTTCTTTCGTCGGCCTTCATTGGAGGAACCCAATATTTATTGCCCCGGTACAAATCAAAAGGAAATTGAACGAAAGCTTTAAAATCAGCTGAATCTGTACAAGGTTTTATGATAATTGACATTGGAATCGTATTAATGTTGTGTAGAAAAATGAAGTGGCAAGATAGCTTTTTTTAGTAAAATCACTTGCTTTAGCTATTGAATTACCCTTACGAGTGTGTTGCCAGATAGTGATGGAGTTGCTTCATCGCTTTGGCCCGATGACTGATTTGTTGTTTGACCTCTGGTGCTAATTGAGCAAAAGTTTCGTTGTAGCCATCCGGAACAAAAACAGGATCGTAACCAAATCCATTTGTACCAATGGGCGTTTCTATCAAAGTACCATGACACTCCCCTTCAAAATAATGTGCTGTACCATTCCAGATAAGGCATAGTACGGCCTTATAAAAGGCTTTTCTGTTTGTTTTTCCCTTTAGTTCGTTCAATACCTGCTCCAAATTGGCCTGATCATCAGCACCATTGCCCGCATATCTTGCACTGAAAACACCAGGCTTATTGTCTAAAGCTTCTACGCATAAACCAGAATCGTCTGCCAACACATTTTTACCGCAAAAACTATAAATTGTATTAGCCTTTTGAAAAGCATTCTCGTTGAAAGTAAGGAACGGTTCTTCGATTTCCCGATCAAAACCAATATCACTTAAAGAAAGAACAGAAAAATCTCCAAGCAAATTATTCAATTCAGCAATCTTCTTTTTATTGGCAGAAGCCAGTACAATTTCTTTCATACTTGTTCTTTAAAGTTTATTCGCCATAAAAAGCTACTATTTCCTGACCTTCACTATTACGCATACCTCTGTTCATTCCTGTAGAATTGTAGGAAAAGCAAAATTCGCCAAGAGCATTTACTCCAATTAATCCTCCTTCACCACCCATTTTTTTGAGCTTATCTTTGACTACAAAATCGCAGGCTTCTTTGAGCGAAAGACCTTTATACTCTATCAAACAAGAGATGTCGTGTGCTACAACTGCACGTAAAAAAAACTCGCCATGACCAGTGCATGAAATCGCACAGGTAGCATTATTGGCATAAGTGCCTGAGCCCACTACCGGGCTATCACCTATACGCCCAAAACGTTTGTTTGTCATTCCTCCTGTGGAAGTACCAGCAGCAATATTACCGTTGGCATCACATGCTGCAGCACCCACGGTGCCAAATTTATGGTCGGTATTAGGAGCAACACCTTTAAGGTTATCTGCCTTATGATCAAGCTGATAAAAATTACTGTCCCGTATTTCTATCCATTGCTCGTAACGCTCTTTATTGAAAAAATAATCATCCGGAGCGGTCTCCAATCCCTGCTGCAATGCAAATTCACCCGCACCACTGCCACTCAAAAAAACGTGACCGGAATGCATCATTACTTCATTGGCCAAAACAATTGGATTCTTGATATGCCTTACACCTGCTACTGCACCTGCTGCCAAATCTTTTCCATCCATAATACAGGCATCCATTTCATGTACACCCTTTTTGGTAAAAACGGCTCCACGACCTGCATTAAATAAAGGATTATCTTCCATAGCTACTATAGCTGCTATAACAGCATCAGTAGCAGCCCCACCATTACGCAGAACGTCGTAACCTTTATCCAGCGCGTACTTTAATCCTGCTGTATAATCAATTTCCTGTTGCTCGCTAAGCATTCCTTTATAGATATTCCCTGCTCCGCCATGAATAATTAATGTAGTTTTTTGCATATACTGTCTAGGTTTTTAATTTGTCGTCCTTCTTTTACAAAACTCATTGAGTTAATTCTTTGAACAAAAACTCATGAGCTCGCAGACCATTTATCTGCTGAATATTAATCGAAAATGAAATGCTCTTTAAAAATCTGTTTTCCGGATACATCTCTCTCAAATAGTTATTGTAATCTTTACTCATCAACAGTGGCGCATATATACACAAAAGTTCCTTGAAAAAAGATAATTCTAACCCGGCGTTATATAGTATTCCACCGCCCGATGGATTGATTCGTTTTGCATCGGCAAAAGTAGCAATGTCTGCGTATAAACGAATCGGCAGTTTACCAAAAGGCAAATCTGTTTTAAGATTAATGGCCAAAAGCCAATTATCTGTTCGACCTAAAGGACTGGCATATAAATTAGTAGGTGTTTTAAAAGCACCTTCCTGTAAAGAAACCTGCTGTGATAGGAACCCTTGATTTTCATTTCGGCCTAAATAAATACCGTCAAACAAATAATCATTTAAGCCCGAAAATGTGGTATTCAAATAATATCGACTATTATTTGTACTCGTATTAGTAGTTAAAAATTTTCCTGCAAAGGCGCGTAAATAAAGAGATTTGTTTTTTACATCATAATCGACTCTCAACCTTCCTTCAAGACTAAGTTTGATAAAATTTTGCCCGAATTGCGATGTACCATTCCAGCCATAAGGATGAAAAGTTCTGTTATTCTTGTATTCATAGCTGAGAGTCGCATAAGCACTCTGACTGTTTCTAAGAGCAGGACGATACAAGCTGTCAATGCTAAAATTTTGAACGTAATCTAACTGTTGCTCCCATATTGTATACTGCTTTAAAACAATTTTTCGTTGAATTCTGGCTTCTTTATCAATGTCCTTAAAAAGAAATTCAACAAAAGGAGAAACTTTTAAGTAGCGGGCAAACAAGGGCTCATTTATATTCAGGTCAGACTTGTTTTGAGCGTAACTTTTTATATTATTCTGAACCCTGATTTCCTGAAAAATATTTTTGGGATACCAGCTGTAAGATAATGCTGCCATACCATTCAGCTGCTTGCTGGAAGTACTGAACTGCGGTACAAATGCAAACCGGAACCTGCTCTGAGGAAATGCAAGATTATGACAAAGCAAACCAATTCCAAAACCATCGTAAAAATTATAACCAAATGCAGGTGCAATGTAGACCCTTCTTACACTTTTTCTGTTGTAGCCAAAGCCCACACCTATATCTATCACTCCTTTCCTGAAAAAAGTTCTTTTTGTATAATCATTATTGGCCATCCTCAGGTCCACAAAATCAGAGGATATTTCTACTTTGTCAAATTTCATTTCATTGTCTAATGCAATTGTGGTTTTACCAGCAAATGGTTCTATCCACTGAGCATGAATCATTGAATCACTTTTGTAAAAAGAAAGTTGCACAGGTGCAGCAAAATCCGATTTATTCTTAATTGAAACATTTGCCCGGCTGTTGCGCCACTTAACAGAATTTAGTTTAAAATCAATGGGCTGCGTGGTTTTGAAAGCATCTGTAAAAAACCAATCAAGATTCTTTGGAGTAAATGATTGCATTATTGCCCTGAAATCTTCCGGATAAGGATGCTTATATTTCCATTGGCTGAAATAGGATTTCATTCCCGTTTCAAAATTCTCTTTGCCCATATATGCTTCCAACCATTTCAGCATCAATGCTGATTTAAAATAAACCACTGCGCCGTAATTAACGGATGAATAATCCGAAGAGGCCAGATTGATAGGTTGATCTTTATTATTAGCAACCTGTTGAAAATACATATAATCCTCATCAACGTTATCCCTATCTTTTACTTCGTCATTTTTCAATAGCCAACGGGTCTTTTGCTCATAGAATGAATTCAAACCCTCATCCATCCAGGGATAGTCCCGCTCATTGCTACCCAGCATTCCGTAAAACCAATTATGCCCGGCTTCATGAATTAATACGTTGGGCAAACTGCTCACTGCGGCTCTGTCAATAATCGTAATAGTAGGATATTCCATTCCGCCACCGGCACTCATGTCCCCCTCTACCGCCTTTATTGTTTTGTAAGGATACTTTCCTATTGAATTGTCATAACTTTCTAAAGTTGCCTTGAGATACACATTTGCCTTCAACCATTCGGCTTGATGCGATGGTAAAAAAGCTGTATAAATCTGTATAGTTTCGATGCTATCCTTGCGTACAATCCAACGCTTGTCGGCAAACCATGCAAAGTCATGTACATTGTCTTCAGTAAAACGAACGGTTCTAAATCGAGTGTCTGATACCGGAACATTACGACGATATAATGTATCCTCAGGTAAATCTATCCTAGATAAACTATCCATTCGACTTTGCTCTTCAGGATTCATACAATTCCCGGAGGCCATTAGAATGTAGTTTTTGGGCAATGTAATCTGTACATCATAGCTACCAAATTCGCTGTAAAACTCTCCCTGATCAAGATAAGACATCGGATGCCAACCTTTAAAGTCGTATACAGCCGGCTTGGGGAACCATTGACTAATGAAATAAGATTGACCATTATGGCCCAGGCGGGAAAAGAGTTTTGGAATTTTAACCCTAAATGGAGTTTCAATGATTAATGAATCTCCGGGAGCCAAGGGTACAGGCAAGTCTATTTTGGCTATATCAATATTATCTCCATAATAACTGTACTCTACGTTTTCGCCATTTACCGAAAACTGCAAACTATCTATGTACCCTTTGTCATTTGCAGAGGAAAAATAAAAATCAGTTTTACCCATCTCTACTTGCTGTTCAGCAAAACGGGTTCTATCATTTTTATATGCATTGGGCCAAAGATGAACATAGATAAAACGAAGCGTGTCCGGTGCATTATTTGTATAGACCAAGTATTCAAAACCACGAAGAAAATGTTCTTTATCATCAAGCGACACCCTTATCGATGTCCGCACATGCTGTTTCCAATAAGCACTTGATGGAGCAGCAGAGAGCAGAATTATCAAAGTGGCGAAATATCTAATCATTATTTGTGCTCTCTGTAATTGTATCTGATATACGCTGTTGTTGTATCCGTAAATCTCATGTAATCTGACCTTAAACCATCATACCAAACCTGTGCCCAGGGGTTTTGAAATTCCTGTGTTTGCTTTGTTGCATCTTCATATTGGCCAGCTTGCTCTTCCACAATTACCGATCTGGATTGGCCCGTTTCCATTGTAGAAATCAGCCACATTTCAAAAGAAACACCCCATAGCATTTTCAATGAATCCCGCATTCCATCGTCAGGAGCGAGAATCAGCTTCTTATTCTTTAAATGACTGGTAGAATTCATTAGGTTTCTGTGCCAGATTGTTCTTTTTAGATATGTTGGGTGTAGACTAAAAATAAAGACCAAACTCATCAAAACCGGAAGGCCAATTACTAATGTTTTTAATCTTAGATTCTTTATCTCTGGCAGCAATTGATAGATGAAAGGCAAAATAACAAATACAGATAAGTACAAATACCGGTACTCAACATAGTATTGCTCAGGGCCATTGGTATCTGAAATGTTAATCATGAATGCATAACCAATAAAAGAAACACAAAACAGGATAAAAAACAAATACTCGCGTTTTACCAGATAATATATACCTATGATAATAGCTAATAAAGAAATGAAGGTATAATCGTAAATAAAATAATGAGCAAACTTAGCATTGGCAGGAATGTCCAGATAATGCGGGAATAACTTTAAACCATTTACCAGACCGGATGAAGCAGATGTATCGTTTGATGTTCTTAGCAATAAAGAACGCAAAACGTACATTAAAGCATAACCAACTCCATGTATCAATATAGATTTCCTGATACTTAAATCCGCTTTTCTGTAAAGAAGAAAGAAAAATGCACTTCCGTACAATACACAAAATGGCATCAGAGGATGACTGAAAACAAGTAATACCAGCAATGCAAACATCGTGATTGTATTGAAAAATCCAGCCTTGTACTTGCCACTTTCAATACTTCTAAACCAAAATGCCAGATAAATAAAATAGACAGCTGCACCTTGAACTACTTCAGACAAACACCAAAAGAAGGTATGGCGTACCATCAAGGTACTGAACAGTAAAAAACCTAGTGCCAGCATTCTGTTCCTGAACCCTAATATCAGGATAAGGAAAACTATAAAGTATACAATCTCAAAACTAAGCGAATACAGCATTGCTACTGTAGTCAAAGACAGACCTAACCTGGAAGCAATCAGCGGAAATGATTGAGTTAAAATTGCGACATAGCGATGATTTTGAAAGGCAAAATCATTCTTCTCCAAAATCGCAAATAAATGAAATGCGGCATCAGTAAATACCATTCTCTCTTTATAAAAGAGAAATGCAAAAATATTGAGTATCAAAAAAGTACCCGTCCCAAACCATAAAAGCGCTTTCTGCGACATTGATTTCTTATTTTCCAGCCCACACTTGTGCCAAATGCACACAAACAGATACTGCAGTATTCATGTCCTGCACACTGACATATTCCTGTTTTGAGTGAATCCCCATTTCGCCGGTAAAGATATTAGGACAAGGCATTCCCATAAAAGAAAGACGTGAACCATCTGTACCACCACGGATACTAATACTTTCGGGATTAACACCAGCTCTTTTATAGGCTTCCTCGGCATTGGCCATCACCTGAGGATGGTGAACCAATATTTCCTTCATATTGCGGTATTGTTCTTTTACCACTATATCAAATGATGAGCCAGGAAACTGTGCAACAACTTCTGAGGCTATCCTTTTCAATCTGTCTTCATGATTGATTAACTGAGCGGTAATAAAATCACGTATGATAAATGTAATCTTTGCCTGCTCCAGCTCACCTTCCATTGCTACAGGATGTACAAAACCCTCTTGACCTGAGGTGCTTTCAGGACACCATTCATTCAAAGGAAGTTTACTCAAAAATGTTCCTGCCACTTTCATAGCATTCACCATTTTGCCTTTAGCATATCCCGGATGAGCACTTACCCCTTTAAAAGTTATGACGGCTGCATCTGCACTGAAATTTTCACCTTCAAGATGACCCTGCTCTCCACCATCAAGTGTATAACCATACTGTGCACCCAGCTTTTTCATGTCTACAGCATTTACACCCCTTCCTATTTCTTCATCCGGAGTAAACAGAACTTTTATAGTGCCATGTGGTATTTCCTTGTGCTCCATAAGATATTGTACCACATCCATAATAATAGCTACACCGGCTTTGTCATCTGCACCCAGCAAAGTAGTGCCTGAAGCGGTGATGATATCATCCCCTATTTTCTTCAGTAAATAAGGGTGATTCTTGGTAGATATTACAATTGAAGGATCATCAGGCAAAACAATATCACTACCATCATACTTCAGATGCAAAATCGGTTTAACATTTGTTCCACTGCAATCGGGCGCTGTATCTACATGCGAACAAAAACAAATAACTGGGATATCTCCGCCAACAGTAGCCGGAATAGTGGCGTAGACATAGCCAAACTCATCCAAAGTAGCATCTGTAATACCTAATTCCAAAAGCTCCTTGACCAATAAGGCACTGAGGTCCTTTTGTTTTTCGGTACTGGGCTGGCTTGGCGAGTTGGGGTCGCTTTGGGTATCAATCTGTACATAACGCATCAAACGGCTTGCTGTTGTATGCTCGTAATTATTTATAGACATGTTGGTAATAATTGTATGCTGCAAAAATAACGTAATTAAGTTTTGGCTTAGGAATTGAATTATTAAGCCAAATC
Source organism: Bacteroidota bacterium (assembly GCA_040387755.1). Taxonomy (GTDB): domain Bacteria; phylum Bacteroidota; class Bacteroidia; order Chitinophagales; family Chitinophagaceae; genus Rurimicrobium. Next base: position 1,017,592 of record JAZKDB010000002.1, read on the forward strand.
GACTTTTTTAACCTGTGCCCAAGAGGTGTTTTTATAACTATCCCAAAGTAGCCACAGTAAAATAGAGGATAAAATAATGAACAGGATTTTCATCCACCACAACCAGGGATTAGTGGTAGTGAGGTAATGGCCAAAACCCAAACCCATAGGCAAAAACATCGTAAATATTGTTTTGAAAAAACGATTCCCTTTCTCATTCATTTGCTCCATTGCCGAAAATGGTAATCTTCTGTAGGCAACCCTCAAAATGCCCAATGCAAATAAACTGATATTGATTAACGCCAATGCCACATCCAGTAAGGCCTTTGCACCCCAAACATAAATCACAAAACAACTGACGATGGTAAACATAGGCAGGAAATACTTTACCCAAACCGCTTTAAATGCCCCAACCATCACCTCTCCGGGTACAGCTACTGGGCTTGAATAATAAATCCATGAGGCCTTGTACTGATCGCTATGTACCAGCATATTCAACAGATTCATGACCACAAAAGAAGTCATGTACAAAAGCAATACAAAAGTACTTGTAGAGGGTAGTTTTTCCCAGGTATCGCTGATGCTGCTGGTATTGTTCATTGTGATCAGATAGAAAAAATACACCGGCACAAAACCAAAAGAAGGGAAAACACGCATCTTAAAGTTCCTGCTTCGGCCAGTTTGTATCCATGCAATACTAAAACCGGCTTTACTTAAGGGGCTTTTATTGAGTAATCCAGCCAGTTTCAGATAAAAATCGCTGCCTGATTTTTTATCTGATTTTTTGACAGTAGAAGTTTGCTCTTCAGTGGCGACCACATCAATATTGCCGATTCTTTTTGCAAAACTGGGCGACAAATATTTTATCGTCAACCATACCAATATCACGGGTCCTGCTATAGCCAAAATACTGATCCATTTGGTCAGAGAAGATAATTTGTCGGCCTCTAACCATGAATATGATGCAGCCAACCAGTAAGTGGGTGTAAACTGTGCCCATGCAAAATCAGTGTGTTTTAATTGTTTAAAGCCTTCACTATCCATGGCACGGGGCATCAGATAAACGCAGGCAAAAAACATAATGGAGAATATAATCTGAAAATAATTGACAATATCCTTGAACTTACCAGGCTTCGAAAATCTCAGAATCAGCAAATAACAGGCATTGACCAAAAACAAAGCAACAATCGTCAGCATGATAATCATAAACGGAAACCATACCGCAGCAGCCCAACCTTTTGTCATACCTATAACAATCCATCCAGCCAATGACATCGGAAAAACAATCCTGAAGAGGTAAATGAACATATGAAGCAAACGCGAGAGCAAAAGCGTTCGTTCGTTGATAGGCCTGGGCAATAGGATGGTTTTGTCGCGCGTATCAAATAACACTGTAGAAAAATCACTGATGAGCATAAAACTCAACATCAATAAAAAGACGGTACAATACAGCCACAAACCCATAAAGGTATCGTCCAACATCAATGGGAATACGTACATAGCACCGATTACCATAGACAGAAAAACGCTGAGGGCTGTCATAAAGCGCACCGGCTTTTTTCTAGCCTGTTGTTGCCTGCCCATCGCCATCGGACGTCTATCGTCCAACATCAGCTTTACTTTCAGGATGGCCCTCAGGTGATTAACATCGGCACCCAAAGCAGCCCATAGTTTTTTGGGAAGAAGAATGAGGAAGAGTAAAAATTTATTCATCTTGATATCTTTATAGACTTATTTATCCTGCATTGCCTGTGCAATATTTCCGGCAGTTTCATTGAGATTCTCAGATGTAGTCATTTGAGCAAATATTTTCTCCAGAGAATTGCCACTACCTTCCCTCAATGCTTCGATAGTATCGTTGGCAATAATGGAACCTTTATCTATCAATACAATTTTATCCGAAACACGCTCCACCACATCCATCATATGTGAGCAATAAAAGATGGTCTTACCTTCCTGTTTCAATACCTGCATCAGCTCTTTCACCACAATCACCGCATTCGCATCCAGTCCGCTCATAGGCTCATCCAGTATGACAATAGAAGGATTATGCAGAATACCTGAAGTAAGTAATACCTTCTGGCGCATTCCTTTGGAAAAACTATCCATACGCTGATTCAGATTCTCCAGCAGACCAAATGATTGCAAAATCTTGGTACTCCTTTCCTTAATTATTGTATCAGGCAAATTATACAGTGCGCCCACAAAATGCAAATACTCGTTAGGTGTAAGTAAATCATACAAATCGGCCAGCTCGGGCACATAGCCAATCATTTGTTTCAGGCCAAGAATATCTTCCCTGATGTCGCGGCCATTGAGTAAAACCGTACCGGTATAATCCTGAATTACTCCTGTCAAAATCTTTACAGTGGTAGATTTACCGGCACCATTAGGACCTATATAACCTATAATCTGACCTGGGTATATATCCAGATTCACATTATTCAATACAGTTTTATCACCGTATTGCTTCGATACATTTTGAAGAGAAAGAATGGGTTGCATAAAAATATTTTGTTGGTAAAAAGTCTACAGTTGCGTGAGTAAAATCTGAATCAGACCGATTAAAAAGCCCAACACAGCACCGATAATTTCGACAAAGCGGAATTCCTTTTTCATAATTGACACCAGTATTTCCTCCAGCTTATCCGACGAAAAATTGGCTACTTTTTCTGTGACCATTGCTTCAATGTCAATCTTTGATTTCAGTCTTTCGGCATATTGCTTCATTAATTCGGGCAGCATGGCATCAATTTCTTCCAGCAATCCTTCCTTAATTTTATCTAGGGTACCTGCCCCTACAAACATAGAAATAACTGGTAATTTCTCCTTTAGTTTGTGCTCCAGAAAATGATTGATATGTTCTTCAATATATGGGCGTACCTCTTTTAGTTGCGACGGGTCAGCTATTTTATTAGCAATTTCGTCAAAATGCAACAACTCTGAAGCAACCAAAACACCCAGTTTTGAGGCGAACTGCTTTTGTCCCTTCGGAAAAATACCATGAATGGTCATTCCTAAAAAACGTTTGGGTTCTTTTGGATGAAACAACATTTTGATGGCTATCCAGTTGGTAAACCATCCAATAAAAGCAGATATAAAAGGAAGTAAAAATATAGAGTAATTTGACATAGTTGTACAATAGAATTAAATAACTAGAGCGTAATCCATTTTTGCTCCCGCAGGCTTTGCAAGGAAGCAATTGTTGCTGCTGTTGTATTGTATATATTTTCGAAAGGGATCAGTGCTGTGCCTCCATTTTTTACACGACCACTCAATAGTTTGAACTGACGTTCATGACCCTTGTCCTGCGACCCACTACTTGAAGAAAAACCTTTAAACCCGTATCCTGTCAATCGTTTCCAGTTTTCTAAAATCAAGGTTTTGCCTTGGCTATACAGCTCTACGCGCTCTTTATCATAAGCTTTGCTGCCGTTAGAAAAATAATTGATTGTTGCTGTACTTCCGTTGACAAAGCGAAGTAAAACAATGACATCTTCTTCACTCTGTCCGGCATTGTTGGTGCAGACAGAATGCACTGTTGAATCGGTAAAAAAAGAAGCTAAATCAATAAAGTGACATACCTCGCCAATTATGCGACCTCCACTCAAAGCAACATCGTTTAACCAGTTATTCTCGGGTACTTTTCCTGCATTTACAGTAATCACAATATTCATTAAAACATCAGAGCTCCCCAAAAGTAGTTTCATCTTTTGTGCAAGTGGTGCATGCCTTCTGTTAAAGCCTATATCAATTACCTGATTCACTCGCTGACAAACTTCTCTTATGTTATTCAGTTCGGTCAGATTTATAGCTAAAGGCTTTTCTACAAAAACATTTTTGCCTGCTTCCAGAGCCTTTATACACAAAGTTGCATGAGTATTATGTTGTGTAGCGATGACTACTGTATCGATACTGCTATCATCCCAAATCTTACCCAAGTCGGTAGTTGCAGCAGCAATTGAAAACTGTTTGGCCAATTGCGCCGCATTCAGTCCATTGGCACTGGCAATTAACTGAATATTAGTATCATTCTTTTGCAAATAGGGCAAGATAACCTTTGAAGTAAAATTACCAGCGCCAATTATAGCAACCACTCCTGATTCCTTTTTCGCAACAGATTTTAGGGAGATACTGGAACTATGCTGAATACCTTGTTGATAGATAAATAAAGCAGCACTATTTTCCGGACTTCCCAGAGCATTATATACTTTGGCATAATCTTCTATCGCAATTCTGTTACTGATTAGTGGCTCCACTTTTAATTGCCCGATGGCCATGGCCTGTAAAACGGCTTCAAAGTTTCGCTGTGCGGTCCAACGTACAAATCCTATGGGATAATCAAGTCCGTTCTTTTCGAAATCAAAATCATATCTGCCTGGCCCATAAGAACAACTTACCTGAAAAGTCAATTCTTTCTCATAAAAATCCGCACGGTTAATATTCAGGTCTATCACGCCAATCAGCACAATTCTGCCCCTTTTTCTGGACATCTGCGCCGCGTCTTTAAGAATGCTGTCATCTTTTGCAGAAGCAGTAATTAATACCGCATCAGCACCATTATAATGTGTGTGAGCAAATACAGTAGAAGATATATCAGCATCCTGTTTACTACAAATAGCTGCAATACCTAAAGCTCTTGCCTGAGTACATTTTTGTTCGTCAGTATCAATACCAATTACAGTACAACCATTGGCCAGCAATAATTGTGTTGCAATCTGACCAATGAGACCCAAACCAATCACCACCACAGTTTCTCCGAATGTTGGCTGAACGAGTCGTATGCCCTGCAATGCAATAGCGGCCACTACTGTACATGCGGCCGATTCAAAACCAACTGAATCAGGAATTCTCGCTGCAAGATTCTGAGGCACTTGTACCAACTCTGCATGAGCACCATTGGAAGCTACCCTGTCGCCAACTTTAAAGCCATGAACTCCTGCACCTACAGCGAGTATTATGCCACTATTAGAATACCCTAAAGGAACAGGTTTATTTATTTTGCTTTTTACAGCATCAATGGTTGGCCCCAGGCCGTCGGTTTTGATTTTATCCAAAACCATTTTCACCCTTTCTGGTTGTTGACGTGCTTTGTTGAGCCAATTAGCTCGTCCGAAGTCGATGAGCATTCGCTCGGTACCCGAAGAGACAAGACTGCAAACAGATTGAATGAGCAAATGTCCTTCCATCACCATCGGAGCAGGGACATCAATTAATGAGGTCTCACCACTATTAAGGTTTTGGATAATTTGCTTCATTGAAGAATCATGCTTTTTTTAATAAACCTAATTACAAAGTCGAATCAACACCTGGAGTCTTTTTTCCAAAAAACATTTTAAATAATACCGGTGCTGTAGTAACCACAATCAGGCCTATTACTATTTTTTCGAAATTAGCTTTTACCCAAGGAATTTCACCCAGAAAGAATCCGGATAAAATCATGGTTGACACCCATAGAAAGCTACCAATAACATTATAGGTAAAAAATTTCTTACGATCCATTTCAACAATACCAGCAACTATAGGAGCAAAAGTGCGTACAATAGGCAGGAAACGAGCCAAGATTATAGCTCCACCACCTTTTCTTTCATAAAAGTCGTGAGCATCCTTAAGATGTTTTTTCTTAAACAACCATGTATCCTTTCTTTCGTAAATCAAATGGCCTGTTTTGTTACCGAACCAATAACCTACGGAATTACCAATGATGCCGGCAACGGAAATAAGCACTATCCAAAAAGGCACATTAGCCAGATTACTATCGAAAGGGGAGAGAGAATTAGCAATCATCAGGCCGGTTACAAAAAGCAACGAATCACCGGGCAGGAAGAATCCGACAAAGAGGCCGGTTTCGGCAAAAATAATGAACGCAACAAGATACAATCCACCATAAGCTGTTACCAATGCAGCAAGTTTATCTGCATTCATCAATTCCTTTAAAAATTCAATTAATTCTGTCATAATGTTATAAAAAAGTTTGGGAAGGCGAAAATAGGCAAAACCAAGCTCAGAGTATCAAGTTGTTTTGGGTATTGTGTTTTATTTAAAAATTATCTTTTCTTGATATTGATTGCTTCCTATTTGAATTTTCAGGAAATAAATTCCTTTAGAAAGAAATCCAAGTTGCAATTGATTTTCGTTTAACCATGATTGTGATTGAATTTCATTCTGCAAAATGAGCTTACCTGTCATGTCTGTTAGCGAGTATTTTGCCACTGAGCCTACAGCACCTGTCCATTTTATGACAAGATTACCATCTCCTGATGGAATAGGGTAAACACTCAGTAACTGGTCTCCCTTTGTCCATTGTACTGATACAATATTAGAATAAAAGGTTTTGTCATTTCGGGCAGTACAGAATAACCTGTAATAAATCCTTTGATTTTCCTGAGGGTCCGGACTATCCAGATGCAAATAATTGTTGTTAATGTTGAGCTTTGATGCAACATCAACAACTTCTGTAAAATTAATGCTGTCAGCAGAGCGTTGTATCTGATAAGTCTTCATTTGGGTATCAATAGGGCTCAACCATGTAAGCTCAGCCTGCTTATCATTCCATCGACGTGCTTTCAGATGTACATACTCCGTATTAACCGGTAGACTACCTAAAACACCTCCATCATTAAACCAAAATTCGCCAAAGCTATTGGTGGCCAATTCGGCATAATAACCATTATCATAAGGAACCCAATTGACCTTGTTAAATGGAAAATAAGTAAAGCCTCTTGATAGGTTATTGAGTAAAGAACTATCCTCTCTCAAGTTGTTTGAATCCACATACCTGGTGACACCTGTGCGATAAATATCTTTAGCTTTTGTACAGGTAGCACAGCTTGTATCATCCCATATTCTCTTTGCATCATTATCAGTAATAAATAATCTGATACTTGCATCAGAAAAGGGCACAAGTGGTTTTTGCAAGACAAAACTCCGGGGCATTACATATTGCTTAATAGCCTTGTCCGTAATCTGATTATGTGCATAAACATCAGCTTGCGATTGTCCAAGATTCTGGCCCTGAGCATTAACTCCACAAATTGCACCACCAGCCTGTGTAAAATAAGTCCATGCAGTTCCTGTAACATCTTTAAGGCCTGAATTAGCGGTAGTAATATCAGAGAGGTTGACAATTTTGTTCTTCAGATCAAAAATATGAATATCGTCCAGTGCAAAACCTTCAAAATTTGTACCCAAATCGCTGGCCATTACAAAGCGCAATTTTAATTGAGAAGCACGGGGCAACTCAGTTGATGCAACATGCCATCTGGTCTCTTCACCATTCCAAACATTATGTACCTCATTATTGTACCAGTTTGTTCCTGTACCATTTTTACCCAATCGCGTCCAGCTAAACTCATTGTCTGTAGAATACTCAATATAAACCCTATCGCATACTGCAACACAACGCTCTAGCTCAAATGCCATACTGAAACTAAGCATAGGCTTTGCCAGCCCGATGGTACTAAAACAAGGAGATAGTAAATATGATTGTTCGTTACTGTTATGGTTGCCATTCAAATTTGTTTTCCAGGCATTTCTTCCACTGGCAGCATTAGCTATTTTTTGCCCGAAAGGTGTTCCGTATGACCAACTTGGATTTCGACCATTTACATACCAATCACCTTCGCCGAATTCAAAATTCTGCAAATAAGGGAAAGTTGTAATCATTGGAGAATTATAAAAAGTGTAGTTATCAATTGTATCATTTTTCAAAAAGTCATCACCATCAACATGCAGCCATACTTTTAAAGTATGAATCCCTTTGCTTACCGAAGAAATCCCGGTGATGAACTCATATATCATGCTGTCTGCACCGAGTAAACTATCCGGAATATTTTCAACAACAGGTGTTTTTGAATCCAGTGAATAGGCTATAGTGATGCCTTTTACAGCATTCACCGTGCCATTTTTAATTCTGACAATAACCGGAGATTCTTCAATGCTACACTCACTTATCAATGGAGTAATAATCTTTGTTAATTGTACATCTTTAAGCACCTTATAAACATTCACATTATCAATAGTAACACCTCCCCCATAATTATCATCCACTATTACGGTGGTATCATATTGCCCGAATCGAATTTGAGTACTGGTAGAAAAATTCTGATGATTTGCAAGGAAAATTTCTCTTAAAGACAAAGTGCCTGAATTATGCAATTTGACGGGGTCAAAAACATTACTATATACTTGTACCGGTATCCACGTCTGCAAGTCAGAACCTCTTACCCAAACCTTATTACTATCTCTCATCGTGGGCATGCCACGCATTTCATATTCAAAATCAAAACGCACCTCATCTATTGAAGTATCATAATTACTCAGGTTAAAAGTACCCGTCAAAAAATTAGCATTAGACTTGCTGTTAACTGTTACATCCATACTAAGTGAGCGATTAGATGTGACCAGAAAACTGCCTGGAATTCTGCTCCTTAGCCTACCAGTGTCATTGCTGTTTTGATAATCCCAATACCCATCTTTACTTAATCCCACAGTATCATGATGCAATGTAAAATCAGGTAATGTTTCAAAATCATTTTTTACTGGTGTGGTAAGAACTATAATGTTATTGGGGATATGCTTCACTATTTTTGACATTGTATCATTAATGGATATCGGATCTGTTCTATCCAGATTTTTTACCGCCACCTTGATGTCATACTCTATTGTATCGCTGAAATCGAAGGTATCTACCAGCACTGTTGCAATAGCATTTGGTGCAATACTAAATGCAGGAATGGTTTTCCATAAACCTCCATTGACCTGATAACTAATATTATAATTAGCTACTCCATTATTATCCTGATTGTGAACAATGACTTTAATAGGTGTATTATTTTTCAATTCCAGACTTGTAGAACGTCGTCCGTTTTCAGGTGAAATAATTTCTGCAATGGCCAAATCACCGTCAGCAAATCCAACACAGGTACCTGTGACAGGCCTGCGTGTTACAGCATTACTTCTGTAACCTTCCATAGCTGAGATAGATGGTAATACTGAAACGTAGTAATCATCTGCCGTGTTTAATCCCTTAAATGTGTAATTAAAAACACCTGCATTTACTGAATCAATCTTCTCAAAATGAGCACCCCTTTTAAGCAACAAATAGTATTTATCTGCCACTGGTACATTAGTCCAACTGATGGCAATGGAACCCGGGCATTGTACCGAAGAAAGGGAAATAACAGCCTTTTCATGAATAACAAATGAGCCACTTACATCAATCATACTGCCACGACTAACTCTGATTTTGCATTGATTGGAATTAACAGTCGGAACAGTCCATTTATAATATCGTTGTCCGGCAGGTATGGCAGCATCAATAATTGACCAACTGGTACCGTTATTTGATGAGAACTCTATTTTAGTAGTTGCAGTCGCATCAGCAGGAGCATCCCAATAGATATACATGTCCGTATTGGCAGCCACTGCTGTATTTACATATGGGAAAAGTAGTTTAATCTCATTAGGTACAAAATCATAAACAACGACATAATCTTGCGGCCCCTGAGGTATTGAAAAATCAGAAACTGTGAGTGTATAGGTACCTGCAGTAGGGTTATTGATTGTCACCTGCTCTGCATTATTCAGTCTGTCTACCCCTTCCACAGCAATATTGGCTACACCTGCAATTGTCGGGTCTAAAACCAAAGGGCGATGAATAGCGGAGCCTCCGGGCTCTGTAACAGTAAGGTCAATATCATTTACCAGTTGTTTGGATGAGGAGGCGCTTGCCATAGGATCGTGGTAATAAAGCATCACTTTTAACTGTGCTGTATTTGGTGGAACTGTGATGGGATAACTTTGGGCAGTAGACCCCATAGCAATAGTATTTCGAACATAATATCCTTTTTCTAAAATATCCAATGAACGTACACCGTTTAAAAAACCAAAACCGTATAAAAAATCAGGACCAGGTTTACCAAGGTCTGAAGCCCCATTCAAGGTAATCGCTTTGAGTAAATCACTTTTGGGATTCTTGCCTCCATTCAATTGCTTATATCTTTCGCTGAGCAATGCCACCACGCCCGTTACCTGTGGACTGGAAAAACTGGTACCTCTGTTTATCACATAAGTATTATCAGGTATAGCGCCCAAAATATCGATTCCTGCTGCTGTTATTTCCGGCTTTAGGCGACCGTCTTTTAATGGTCCACGGGAAGACCCTTCACCCAAAACCAAATCCCGAGAGGTAGCACCTACAGCTATAATATTTTTTGCTGTCTGAAAGCCTCCACAAACATTATGAAAGCCATAGGGATACCCACCGCAAACCAATCTTCCATCGTTCCCTACTGCAAATATGTCCAGTTGTTCTTTATTTTCAAAAGCGAGAGAATCAAGGTTCTGCGAGATATTGTCATAAGTACCTGAATAGGCGCAGTTTCCAACCACCGCCGCATAAGAGTTGTTAGTCAGGGTCATATTAAACCCTCTATACATTTCACCTTTCAGCAGAATTGCAGCATCAAAATACATGCTGATGCAAGTACCTTCAGTGGCGATTCCCTGACCTGCCAAATCCATTATACCATCTCCGGCCGTAATACTATGAACAAATACGCCATGGCTTGTTTTATCGCCATTGTTATAATTAATTGTTCTGTCACTCTGGTCAATATGATAAATGCCGGAAGTATTATCTCCAATGCCCACCACCACGTCTTTTCCTCTGAGTCCTTTTCCGCCAAGTGTATTTGGAAGATTAAGTATTGATGCGCCTTCAGCTCCTTTTGAATCCAAGTCTAACGGAATATTACCTGAAGGTTCACTAAGGTACTTCACTCCATAAAAAGATGCAAAAGAAATAAGTCGGGAAGATGGTATAACAATTTTATACAGGCCTCTTTTCTGCCAGTTATCAGGTAATAAATCAACACTGTTGCGGCTAAGAAATTCTGTTATTTGAATGGAAGACATTCCCGAGTAAAAAGACACAAATATGGTTAGGTTCCTTTTGCTCTTGGAGTACTCCAGAACTGAGGGTGCAATTTTAAATTCTGGTAAATAAGCCGTAATCCCTGTAATTAGCTTCGCTTTACTTAAATCAGAATTATGGGAAATCCTTGCAGAGTATATTTTGGTTCCCAAAAATTCAAGTATCTCAATATCAGCTTCAGTCAATAATTGCTTATCAACATCGCTCAACAGATGTTCAAATTGCAATAAGACAATACTGAAATTTTGCTTGTTTGATTTATGATATTCATCAGCCCAGACCGATATATTCTTATCAAAAGTAACCGCGTAATCATTTATCCTAAAAGTGCCTGCATTTTGTGCTGTTGTAACGAGTGAGCAGAAAAGCAAACAAGTAAGGACAACAAAACGGGAAAAATAGTGGTATAAGAAGTACATAGTTTAGCGAATATTAAATTACCAAGGCAGAAAAGAGCACATTTCTCTTAATCTGCAAGATGTAAGATAATAATAATTTGAATAAACTAAATAATGCTTAAGAGGTATGGTCCATGACAATAAGCCATTGACCTTTAATTTTTCTGAAAAGCAAACTATAATAACCACCCACATCACCCGCGCTACGCTTCAGATGCCATTGCCCAACCACCATATAATATTCTTTGCTTAATTTTTTGATACTGACAATAGTGGAGGTAAAATGACCGGTATGAGCTGTATCAGGATAGCTTTTCAGATAATTGTTGAGTGTGGCGGTATAGCCATAAGTGGGGCCTTTTTTACCCATAAACAACATACTGTCATTTTCCCAATAACCTTTCATAAAAGCGCGCAAATCGGCACGATTCCAAGCAGCTTCTTGTGCTTTTAAAATATTGCGTATCGCTTGCTCATCTTTATTTTGAGCCAAAACAGAACTACTCAAAAACAAACAAAAAATGATTTGAAAAATCTGCTTCATACACTATCGTTTCTTCTTTTTCTTTTTAACAGCATCTTCAGCATTTGCCTCATCCAATAGTAATTGCCAATTATCGTTTGGAGTATCTTCGGTAAAAGTGATGGTTTCCAGATAATCGGTTTTATCAATGGTCATTACGCTGATGGGTTTACCCACATATGCCTGAATAGCTTCGAGGACAGGCAATTCTTCGGGGCTGCAAAAGGATATAGCTTTTCCCTTATTCACTCCCCGACCAGTACGCCCCACACGATGCACATAATTTTCGGGAACATCGGGTAAGTCGTAATTAATCACAAAATCCACTCCTTGAATGTCAATTCCACGGGCACTCACATCTGTTGCAATCAACACTTTTACAAAGCCCATTTTAAAATCATTCATCACTTTCAATCGGTCAGCTTGTTCTTTGTCTCCATGCATAGTCAGCGTGTCAATTCCCACTCTTTTCATCGCAGCAAATACACGTTCGGCACGCACTTTAGTGCGTACAAAAACCAATATTCTTTGGTCGGGATATTCTTTGATAAAACGTTCCAGAAAAAAGCGCTTATCGTCCATAGCTACATGAGCTACAGAATGAGTCACATTTTTAGATACAGGATCTTTGGGAGAAATCTGAATGCGGATGGGATTACGAACAATAGAATAAGCAAGGTCTTTGATTTTCTCATCAATTGTTGCCGAGAAAAAAAGTGTCTGATGGCGACTAGGCAAATGACGCAAAACGTCACGAATATCTTTGATAAAACCCAAGTCCAGCATATGGTCTGCTTCATCTAACACCAGAATATCCACCCTACTCAGATCAATATGACCCTGACTCACCAAATCGAACATTCGTCCGGGAGTAGCAATTAAAATATCAACTCCTTTATCTAATTTTTTAATCTGTGGCGCCTGATCCACTCCTCCTACCAAACCCAAAATTATAAGGTCGGTATGCTTACCCAAATCTTTAAAAACCTGAGCTATCTGCATCGCCAGTTCACGTGTGGGCACCATCACCAGGCATTTCACCTGATTATACTTATTGTGATGGCTGCGACGCATCAGCATGTGTAAAATCGGGATTGCAAAAGCAGCCGTTTTACCCGTACCTGTTTGAGCAATACCCAACACATCATCACCTTTGAGAATTGAAGGAATGGCTTTAAACTGAATGTCTGTAGGCTTTTTAAATCCTAATTCTTCAAGACTCTGCTTTATTAGTGGGGAAATATTGTACTGCTCAAATTTCATATAGGTGCAAAGCTAAGTGAAATTTAAGAGCTTGGATGTTCTGTGCTTAATAATCGCACTTAAATGCCCGCAAAACTAAAGTGCTTCAACAATTCATCTTCATCCATAGACTTGCCATTTTTGGGCACCAAACTTCTGTTTAAGTCTTCTGGCTGCAAGGTTCGGATACCAATATCGAGCATCTGTTGCACCTGACGTAAATTGGTGTCCTGAATATTATTTGATGCTATAATATTTGTTGCTGATGGCTGATGAATTGTTTTTTTCACAGCCGGCTCCTTCCATGCTATTACTGTATCTAAAATATGCTGCACCTCTTTGATTTTCTGCTGCACTACAATAGTATCATGCACCACAATACCGGCTATCTGCTGTGCTGACATTCTGTAATTCAAGGTCCATAATCCTGCAAATAAGAGCGGGATAAGCACTGCAGCAATTTTCCATATCTCAATACGATATTTCAATACGGAGGTAGGCTTATTATGTTTTTCAGCAAAGGCCCTGGATAGGTTTGATTGAACATGGGCTGAAGGCTCAACGTCCTCATCAAAATAAGAACGGCCGTTGTGATATGCTTCACGCAGCTCCTCATACTCAGATTCTGAAATATGCTCCAATACCGACTTTCGGTCTATATCAGAAAGTTGATTAAAATTGCTTCGTTCTATTAATTCAAGTATTTGCATCGGCATTTTAGTTTCTTTTTCCATCTCTATAACATTGGATTTGTTTTCAATTGTTTGGCTATTCTTTTCAACAGATAAAACAGCTTCGACTTTACTGTACCTTCAGGAATATTGATAATTGCTGCTATTTCTTTAATGGACAACTCCTGCTGAAATCTTAATTGCAACACCAATCGTTCTTCTTCTTCCAACTGACTCATCATCTTATCCAGTATTCTAGCCAAATGCTGTGATTGCAGTTTGTCTAATGCGTTCTTGGATTGATGCTCCCAAGCCTCAAACTGCCGCATTAACCTTTGTCTGTTTTCTGTATTACGCCATTCATTTTTACACATATTGGTGGCAATCGTATAGAGCCAGGTACTTGCTTTTTGTGTTGAAGAAAAAGTATGTGCATTGTTCAGCACTTTAATAAAAAGCTCCTGCAAGAAGTCTTCGGCCTTGGCACGATCATTTCCCAGTAACCTGAAAAAATAACGAAAGAGTTTATTTGAATAACGCTCATATAGGAGATTGAATGCAGCTTCATTTCCGCATTCAATCTCCTTTATCAGTTGTTCGTCACTGTAAGCGACAATATTTTTTCTCTGAAAAATACTCAAACGATTTGGCTTTAATCTTTAAAATATTCCCTTGTTTTTTCTTCCATATTCGCCTTTTTTGCCACCTTTTTTGCTTCTTCCTTCCAATAATTGGCTCTTTCCATTTCGCCACTCATTTTATAATGATTGTATAAAGTAATCATCGGTACGATATAATTTGAGTTGGCAATTGGCACTACTGTTTCGTAAGGATCGACATTAAAACTAACGTTGAGATAGTCCATTGCGTATTCCTTTTCAAGATTTCTTTTTAAAAGGGCGATATTATCAAAGGACTGTTCGCTATACTCATAAGTAAGCCCTACCAAATAAAGATTCTTTTCAACAGGCTTCAGATATTCTTCTCCCACAGTCAATCCGATATATACCGGTTTGTGCACTTTATTTTGAACCAATGCCTTGTACAATGCCGCTGCATAATCTTTATAATTCTGGTCATCTGTATTGGGTAATTGCACACCCAATTCTTTCGATAGCTTTTCGGAATATTTCTTCATCCCGGCCAATCCCACATTGACAATCATCACATCTTTTCTGATCCCCCAAATCGCCTGTAGCATCCAGGCAAAATATGTATCATTATCACCAGCAGTAAGCAGTATAGCATCTGGCTTAAGTGATTGCAATACATTGTAATTGTAATGGAGCAATCCTGCAGAAACTTTCCCGCTTTCGTACCATTTACGCAAAAACCTGTTGCGGTTAATCTCATCACGTTCTGCCTCATAGAAGTTAATAAAACCATCATAGGTTTCTGTTCTTGTGGAGTCTATTGCAAAAGCCCTTTTGAGATCAGGCAATAAATCCCAATTATTGTAGCCATTGGCCCATTTAATAAAATGAGCTTCAAACGTGCCGGGAATATTTTCTTCTATTTCTTCTACTATAGAAGTCATTCTCTGGAATCGGTTGCGGGCGTACATGGAGTCGTGACCACTGGAAATATGGGCATACCGGTTCGCCTTGTAATAATTAAACCAAGCATCAGCATTTTTCTTGTCCTTTTCAATCACTTTCCTCCACAAATTTATTTGCTGGATATAAAAGTCATTTGATTTCTTGACTTGGGCATGGCTATAAATTTTTTCCGGCTTTTGTGCCCATGATGTTGTAACAATGCTACAGAAAACTGCTCCATAGAAAAATTTTAAAAAAGTCATTTGAATATTTTTATTGAGTGAAACTAATGATTGGTCCGGACACTGTATATAATACACCTAAGTAATCCCACGGTTCAAAAAACATAAAAAAATCCGCCAATTCATTATCTGAATTGGCGGATAAATATTCAATTGTAAAATTAACGACTATGGGAAAATACCTAATTGCTCGTAAGCCACACCTACTTTATTGATAGAAACTACAAAAGCTGCTGTACGCAAATCTTCGGCACCTGAAGTAAGCAATGATTCGCGAATCTCGTGGTAAGAACCAATCATTGTATCTTCAAGACCAGAGTAAACCAAATCGATTTCATCAGGGCCATGTTGAATTTGACGACGTTCAACATCATCTAATTTTTTGCCTACAAGACTTTCGAAAGATTTAAGAATTGTTGCATTTTGGTTTTCACTGAAACGTTTGTCCAAACGGCCAAAGCGAACGTGGCTCAGGTTTTTCAACCACTCAAAATAAGATACGGTAACACCACCGGCGTTCAGATACATATCCGGAACTACGATAACACCTTTTGCATTCAATACAACGTCAGCGTCCGGAGTCAAAGGACCATTAGCACCTTCACCAATAATTTTCGCTTTGATACGTGGAGCGTTATCACCATTAATAACCGCTTCCAAAGCAGCAGGAATCAGGATATCGCAATCCACTTCCAATGTATCAAGACTGTTTTTGATATCTGTTGCACCAGGGAATCCAAGGATAGAACCTGTTGTTTTGCGGTGAGCTATTACATCTTCAAGGTTCAAACCTTTTTCGCTGTAGATACCGCCTTCATATTCTGCCAAACCTACCAGGATGGCTCCTGCTTCTGCAAAGAATTTAGCAGCATGGTAACCCACATTACCTAAACCCTGTACCACAACTTTCTTACCTTCGATACCCGGAGTAAGACCAATTTTTTTCATATCTTCTGCGATATTCACTACTTCGCGAACACCATAAAAAATACCTAAACCAGTAGCTTCGGTACGGCCATTAACACCGCCCTGACTTACAGGCTTACCTGTTACACAACCCAAAGCATTAATATCGCCCGGATTTAAAGTAGCAAAAGTATCAGCAATCCAGCTCATCTCACGTGCACCTGTTCCATAATCAGGAGCAGGAACATCAATACCAGCACCGATAAAGTTCTTCTTTACCAGCTCAGTAGCATAACGACGGGTGATTTTTTCTAATTCGAATGGAGTATATTTTTTAGGATCGATACGAATACCACCTTTAGCACCACCAAAGGGTACGTTTACAATAGCGCATTTGTATGTCATTAGCGCTGCCAATGCCATTACCTCATCCTGATTTACATCCATGCTGTAACGGATACCACCTTTACAAGGTAACTTGTGGTGTGAGTGTTGTACGCGATATGCTTCGATAACCTCAACCTGATCGCCGATGCGTACAGGAAATTTCATTCTGTACACCGAATTGCACGCTTTAATTTGCTCTAGGATTCCTTTTTCGAAACGAGTGTATACGGAGGCTTTATCAAAATTGCGCTCCACACCTTGGAAAAAACTGTACGTTCCTGACATGATTTTTTGCTGTTTGTTTTTTTAAATTTGAAGGATTATTTTTTTGATTCTAATTTTTTAATCTTTCTTTCCAGATAGTAAAGGAAGGCGAAAATTCCTGCAAATATAGTCGCTAAAACAAAAACCACAACGTATATTTTACCATCACTACGCATATCTGTTGCCATATCCTGAGCCATTGCATTACCTGAAGTAAGGAGCACACAGAATACAGTTGCTAAAAATGAAAATGTTTTCTTCATAAAATAGGGCTGATTTGTAGATTTAATTATAATAATTGACCTCATCCTGTTGTTTTTGCTCCAACAATTGAGTCCTTGTTAATAAAGATGAAAGCCAAAAGCCCATCAATATCCATCCTATTACTGCGGGATAAAATACCATACGCATACGGCTGTCCAGATCATAATTACTAAAAGCAGGATTACCACCGTTACCGGGATGCAATGAATCCACCATTCTTGGGAGAATAAAAATCAGAGGAATCATCAAGGCAAATATGAAAATATTATATACAGCGCTGATTTTCGCACGTTTATCTTCG
Organism: Bacteroidota bacterium; assembly: GCA_040387755.1. Lineage (GTDB taxonomy): Bacteria > Bacteroidota > Bacteroidia > Chitinophagales > Chitinophagaceae > Rurimicrobium. The sequence continues at coordinate 1,035,243 of JAZKDB010000002.1, forward strand.
TCTTTAATACCACTGCGCAACACCCAATAAGCAAAATACGTGAGCATACATAAAGCAGTTCCCAACTGCTTTGGGTCATTACTCCAGGCCGCCCCCCAGGTATATTGTGCCCATTCCATACCGGTAAGCATACCTAAAATGCTAAAAAATATACCTGTTGAAGCAAACGCTGCAGAGTAAATATCGTGCTCTATTTTGTTACTGCGCAAATAAAGAACAGCATAATAGGCAGAAGCCGCAAACAATACAATCATAGTAAACCACATGGGTACGTGAAAATACAGATTACGAATAGTTTCGTTGAGAATCTCACGGGCAGGAACAGCACCTAAAAGACCTGCAAACAAGGTATAAAACAAAAGAATAACCGAAAGTAATTTCCACCAGGTTTGGCGCATCGATATCAAAAATTTTGCCAAAGGTAAAGGATAATCCTGAGCAGAGAAAGGCAAAGTTTGTACAAATAAAACAAATTACTTTTCCCTTCCAATAAAACAAAAACGCATTAATTATTTACCTATTGAACAAATTTGACGGGTAATTTTCAGGCCATCTTCAGTTTCAACATTAAGGATATATGTACCAGCACTGATTTCTTTTCCAAAATCCCAATCTATCCTTCCTGAATCGATAAAACTATTTTGAGCTACAACTCTCCCCAACTGATCAACCAAAGTCAGATTGACTTTTTGTGATTTCAATTGTTCATCAAGTTCAACAGATAATTTATTTACAAATGGATTGGGGTAAATTTTTGTTTTACGTAGAGCAATTTCATTGATACTACTGCTCTGCTCGGCAACTGTTACACATAGTTTGGCAACTCCGCAGTATTGGTCCGTTACGGTCACACAATATGTACCTGCAGCCAATGAATCGGGATTTAATTTACCAGAACTATACCCTCCCGGACCTGTCCACAGAATAGTGTATGGAGCAAATCCTCCTGTTATAGTAAGGTTGATTTTACCGGTTTTGAGTCCCATGCCAGTAGATGAACTTGTGGCCGTCAAATTTGCCGCCCATATAACGGAAGAAAAAATGACTAAAAATATTGTTGTAAAAATGCTTTTCATAAAAGAGAATTTAAAAAGTTATTTCTGTAGCTAATTTGATAATGCCTTTCAGGTTATCCATTGTTGCCGCTTCAATGGTTTCGGCTGCTATAGTGTAAGTTTTAAAATGGTCATTATCTACTATTAATATTTGTGGTTTTGGATTAACACTTGTTTTTACTTTGGTAATTGCCGTTTGTGCATCATTTACTTTATACACATTTCCCTGTGCATCCACCAAACAAATCGTACCACTTTTTACCGATGCAAGTGAAAAATAACTTGTAAAGTCTACAGGAATAGCTGTCGATTTTTCTACCCATTTACCGCCTGCCGAATGCCAAATGCGCAGCTTACCTTGGTTGCAAATGGCCATCACTTTAGCTTCTATTTGCATTATATCGAAAAAGCAATTTTCCAAAACATTATTCTCTTCTATCATCCGTTCCCAAGGCTCGTTTGGAGCCAGTATAGGCTGATCGAAACTTACCTGTGCCCAATCTTCAATTGTCCATTCGGGGTGTGGCTTTAGCCAATCTTTGATGTTGATTTTTTTAATCGCCTCATACCGACTGTTCATGCTATTGAGTATCCAATTGATACCAATTAATTTGCCATCATTTATATCAAAACTTAGTGGGTTAAATACATCATTTAATTCACGCCCAATAGGCATTGGATACTTTTTGGCCTTAATCAGCTTTTCATCTAAACCACCTGTATAAAGTGTCGCCAGTTGCGTTTCATCATCAACAGTGAAGAAATAATACTGACCATTATCAATTATAATTTTGCGTTCAATTCGGAGCTGCGCATTGGCATCTAATATCCCCAACAAAATGGATATTAGAATCAAAGAAACATGAATAATTTTTTGTGCTATCATTTCTACCAGGTTGTAATTGTTTCAGCCAAATCTGCCTTGCTCATATCATTTGTAAAATTCCAGGTTCCGGGACTTAGCTGAACACCCCAACCATCAAAAGCTGCAGTTTTGATATCTGTTAAAGCATTAAATTTCACCCCATAACAAGCATCATAATAAACGCCATCATACTTAGTAATCTGATGATTATTAAAGAAAGAAGATGGATTCTTATTGCAGGAGCCATCAATACCTGTCTGATCTATGACATCTGCTGAAGTATACGTATAACCTGATGTGGTCAATGTAGTACCCACATTTTTATAGGGAAAGGAAGGGCATCCCAATGAGTCAGACTTGGCAAGGAATTTCCAGTTTTTTACCAAAAAACGATTAATCGTACCTCCGCATGGCGAGGCAACTGCTTTGGGGGTAATAAAAACATAATTGTTAGTCTTGCTTATCCCCTGAACCTTAATTAAGGCAGCAAAAAGCTGAGCAAAAGTGTAACACTGAGCAGTTCGGTATTTCAACAATAAAGGCAATACTGTATTTGATGTAATATAATTCTTGTAATAATGCAGAGAATCACCCTTATGGTTCAACACTATCTGATCTGTAAATTCGCTCCAGCATTTACTGATAATCCCGGTATCAGTAGTTTGCCCAATGGCATTTTTACAACTCAATTCCAATACAGTATGAAAGTACTTAAAATTGGTAGTTTCTGTCATAGGGTTAGATTTGGTCACATATACTTTATGGTCGGTAGTATCTGAGCGATACCAGCTAAGGCCCTTATCAAAAGAAATTTCCCAATAAATATTAAAAGGCGCATAGTAATTAACTACCCCTAAAGGAAATTTTTTGCTGGCATAAACCAGAGGATAGGTACACGTAAAGACGCCAGTGGCAGGATTTAATTTTACTGTCTGAGCAGGAAGATTAATTGTATCATTACCCAGTCCCCGTATGGTTATAGAGTCCGGAGCCTTTGCACATTTAAATTCAAAATTGGCAGTTGCCATCATTGTACTTCCGCTAGACCAACCTGCAGGTTCTCTAAGACCTGTATTTCGCCAATGAGCTGTACTATAAATAGTAGCCAAAGAATCGTGACGAATGGAAATTGAACCGGCACCAGAGAATTTTACTTCTGTAGCCTGGAAATTATACTCAAAATCCTGAGCAGTAACTGTGCAAAAAGTACTGCAAAAACAAAGGAGAAGTAGTGCACAATATTTCATTGTCTTGTAATGTTTGTGTGAAGATAACTAACAATTCAAGAAAATATAATGTATTGGACACCTTTTTTTGGGTAACAAAAAAGCTGCCACAGTTTTATAAAACTGTGGCAGCAAAATCATTTATGGAAAAATTATTGAAGAATTCTTTGCTTGGCGGCTTCATACAATATCATACCTGCTGCGACTGAGACGTTTAAAGAATCAAAAGCCTTTGCCATTGGAATCCGAATCAATTGATCTGCACGACGAATAACATCTTTACTGATTCCGGTGTCTTCTGCTCCCATGATGATTACAGAGGGAATAGTCAGGTCAGCTTCATAAACAGGAACACTGCCTTTCATAAAAGTACCCAAAACCTGGATTCCATTAAGTTTGAGCACATCTAATGCCTGAGGCACTGAAGGTGTGCGGCATAATAATATTTGGGTCAAAGCCCCTGCAGATGTTTTAATTGCATCTTCGGTAAGGGAGGCTGCATTGGATGTAGGTAATATCAGACCCTGAGCTCCACAGCACAATGCACTGCGGGCAATGGCACCAACATTGCGCACATCCGTTACCCCATCCAGTAAAATAAACAAGGGTGTTTCGCCTTTCTCCACCACAAAATCAATAGCTTCCTGAAGTTCTATATATTCCAACAAACTGGTATAGGCCACAACACCTTGATGCTGCGCTTTGGTCATCCCGTTCAATTTTTCTACAGGAACCTGACTGATAGGGATATTTCGTTCACGGGCCAGCTGCTTGATTACAGATATCTCTTCTCCAGTTGCCGTACGCAAAAGAAATATTTTCTCTACCGAAGTGCCATTCTCCAATGCCTCCAATATTGGCTTACGCCCTATTAGCAAGGGCAAAGATGGGCGGGCAGGTCGGGGAGAAAAGTTTCGTTTTTTATGTTCCATTAGTTGAGTTAATTAGGCAATTTGGTAAATGAGGTAAGCAGACAAAGAAGGCAATTGATGTAATTAACTATTCAAACCAATTAACTGCTTTAACCAATTAACCAATTAACCAATTAACCAATTACCTACATTAACTCACTAAGCCATATTGTGGAAGACCTGCTGTACGTCATCATCTTCTTCAACGCGGGCAATCAATTTAAATACTTCTTCTGCCTGCTCTTCACTAAGTGAAATGGTATTTTCAGGTATCCATTCTATTTCTGATGAGATGGGTGTGATACCACGTTCTTCAAGCGCTTTCATCATATTGCCAAAGTCGTTGAAACCACAACGAACAATCAGATTACCATCAGCATCTTCGCCCAGTTCTTCTAATCCTGCATCAATTAATTCCAATTCGAGGTCATCAGCACTAAGTCCCTGAGGATTCAATTTGAACATACCCAAATGCTTAAACATAAAAGCCACGGAACCACTGTTACCAAGGCTTCCTCCTGTTTTATTAAAATGCATTCTGACATTTGCTACAGTACGTGTAGTGTTATCGGTTGCTGTCACCACTAAAACCGCAATTCCGTGTGGAGCATAGCCTTCATACAATACCTCATCGTAGTTGCTGGTATCTTTACCCAAAGCGTTTTTGATAGCAGAGTCAATACGATCCTTAGGCATATTCACTGCTTTACCATTTTGCATTACACGGCGCAGCATCGGATTGGTATCCGGGTCAGGACCACCTTTTTTTACTGCAATAACGATGTCCTTTCCGATACGGCTAAACTGCTTCGCCATACGATCGTAGCGAGCAAACATGGTGGACTTTCTTACTTCAAATATGCGACCCATAATTTAATAATAACTTTAATTTTACGAAGATTTGAGGCTGCAAATTAAGGCATAATTGCCGAAATAGCCAATGAAGCTATTCCTGTCTTTATCTTGTAGATGCAAACGATTACCAGGAAAGGTCTTCATCTTCTGGCTCCGTAGATGGAAATTCTCTTCGCGAAACAATCTTCTCCATTTGTCTTTCCAGAATAAGCCTGGCAATAGCCATAGGCACATCAGCTTGTTGCATCGCTATTTTCAGCTTTGGCTCCAATACATCCATTTTATAAAGCAATTGAAAAAAAACACCACTGTTGTATTGCATCATATAAGCCACTTTGGGTGCCAGAGCATTTAAAAAATCTTCTTCCGAAAAATAAGATTCTTCGACCAGCCTCAGGTCTTCGGGCAATGTACTGACGAGCGCCTTTTGTTCTTTTGGATTAAGTGACATTATTACAAAATTAAGTCTAAAATCAACTTGAACAAGCCGGGATATTGTAGCAAAGTTGCACTCAGAAAACTATATTTGCAGCCACAAATAAAAATGAGAATGAATAAAACAATTTTTGTTACAGGTGCTACTTCTGGTTTTGGCAAAGCTATTGCCACTTTATTTGCACAAAAAGGATTTGATATCATCATCAATGGCCGCCGAAATGACCGCCTGCAAGCCTTGAAACAAGAACTGGAACAACAATATAATAGCAAAGTGATTGCCCTGTGCTTTGATGTAAGAGATAAGGAAGCTGTAAATACTGCTATTGCAGAATTAAAAAAGGAGATTACTCAAATAGACATTTTGGTCAACAATGCAGGACTTGCAGCGGGATTGGCTACAATTGATGAGGGCGATACCGATAATTGGGACCGTATGATAGATACCAACATCAAAGGTTTGCTATATGTTACCAGACAAATAGCCCCAATGATGCGCGAACAATGCAGCGGGCATATTATCAATATCGGCTCTACAGCAGGAAAGCTGGCTTACAGAAACGGAAATGTTTATTGTGCCACAAAATTTGCAGTTGATGCACTATCCCAGTCCATGCGCATTGACTTGCTACCCTACGGAATTAAGGTTACCGCAATCAATCCCGGAATGGCAGAAACAGAATTTTCTTTGGTACGTTTCGCAGGTGATGAAGAACGTGCTGCAAAAATGTATGAAGGCGTCAATGCACTGAAAGCTGAAGATATTGCTGATGCAGTATATTATTGTGCCAGCGTTCCTCCTCATGTTTGCATCAATGATTTAACTTTAACCTGCCTCACACAAGCCAATGGCTTTTATTCTATAAAAGAGTCTGAAAGGGTTACGAACAAATAGCACATAAGCATTTTAAATGCTGGAACACTATTTATGCCTCAGCCAATTCTCTTGCATTATTGATAGCAGCTTCACTAGGTTGTTCGCCACCTATCATTTTGGCAATAGCTAATATCTTTTCTTCAGGTTCGAGTACACGAATCTGGGTATTGATTTTACCATCTTTTCCTTGCTCTTTAAACACATAAAAATGTGTCGTTCCCTTTGCTGCAACCTGAGGTTGATGGGTAATACAAATTACCTGATGATACTGAGCTAAATCCTTAAGTAATGCAGCCACTTTACGTGCCGCTTCGCCCGAGATACCGGTATCCACCTCATCAAAAATCAGGGTGGGTAAATGCACCGCCCGGGCAATCAAAGATTTAATACACAAAGCAATCCTGCTCATCTCACCACCAGAAGCAGCTTTATAAACGGGTTGAAAATTACCACTTTTATTAGCATCCAATTGAAAAGCAATCTGATCAAGGCCATTGATGCCTGGCTTCGGCAAAGGTCTAATATCAATTTTGAAATGAGCATTTGGCATTCCCACTTCTGAAAGCAACATGGTTACTTGCGCTGCAAGCTCTGGTGCCAGTTTTTTTCGTGAAGATGAAAGCTCAGTTCCAATCTTTTGAACGGAATCAAACAATTCCGTTTTTTCATGCTCCAATTGGGCTATCTCTTCATATAAATTCAAAGTTGCCTTTAACTCTTGGCCCAACTGCTCATAAATAGCAATCAACTCATTCGTACTTTGTACTGCATGTTTCTTTTGTAATTTAATACCGATATCCATCCGCTCTTCGAGCCTGGCCATTTGTTCCGGATTCAAGCTGATTTTTCCTTCAAGATGCTCTAACTCTGCAGCAATATCCTTTGCTTCGGCATAAATAGACAGCATACGTTCGTTCAACGCACTCGCTTCGGGTAGCACATCTACAATTCCCTGTAATTGTTGTGCCTGACGCTTGATTTCATTGGCAATTGGTTGTTCACTTTCATCTAAAACAAAACGAGCCTGTTGCAAAACAGTCATAATTTTTTCGGCAGCACCTAATTGTTTTAGCTGAATTTCGGTATTTTCAATTTCATCGGGTTGAAGGTTAATCTGCTCCAGTTCGTCATACAAAAATTGCTTATAGTCTGCATCCTTTTGCCATTGTAGCTGTTGAGCTTGTTTAGTATTAAGCTCCTGAAGTACATGTTGATACTGTCGGAAAACATTTTGATATTGCTCTTTAACAGTTGTGTTCCGTGCCAGAATATCTACAACGGACAGTTGAAAAAAATCATCCTCTATGGCATGATTATCAAATTGCTGGTGCAGGTCTACCAGCAAAGCTGTAATGGTATTGAGAACAGAAAGTGTGACCGGACTATCATTGATAAAAGCCCTTGACTTACCTGCACTATTGATTTCTCTTCGTATAATACACTGTTCTTCTTCGTCTAGTTCGGCAATTTTTATTGCCTTTTTAAATGCTTCATTGTCTTTGACATCAAATATTGCTTCGACTACACATTTCGTTTCCTTATTGATCAAAACCGAGGTGTCTGCGCGCTCACCCAGAATTAGGGAAAATGCGCCAAGAATAATACTTTTTCCTGCACCAGTTTCTCCTGTCACGATATTCAAATGAGCATCCGGTTTGATGTTCAGACGGTCGATGATGGCATAATTATTAATGGAAAGCTGTAATAACATAATTCCTCCCTACTCTGTAAAATTATTTTCTGTTTTTTTACCTATTTGACTATTCTTACTTTGCCATCATAGGATTGCGGACGGTTATTAACTGAATAACCATTAAGACTATATCCATATTGATTACTGGTGCGCATGAAACATTTTCCGCAAGCAATTTTCTCAGTCGAAAAATTACTGATACGGTACTTTTGACCTGTCTTCACTATTTCCAGTATATAATCGTCCTGGATATCTAATTCTCTTGTATTCAATACAAAAACATTAGGGTCAGAAGTCGACTCACCACTCCCATTGATAAAATCCTTCTGTTGTGTAAAATTACTCCCTCCTTTATAAATCAATACTCTTATTTCGCCTGTTGCCTCATCTGCCGAAAAATTGATGAGTTCAAATTTCTTAAACGTAAGAATCGAACAGGTATCCTTATTGACACAACAAGAACCCAGCAGCAGCGACAGGGATAACAAAACCGATAAGTACTTCATATTTTTCATTTACTCTCGAATTTTTCTATTTATTCATTCAGGCCAAATTTTTCCTCGATTAAATATTGATTCCTATCTGCAGAACTTCTTGAAACAAGTTCTGCTATAAATCCGGTGAGAAAAAACTGAGTCCCCAAAATCATGGTAGTTAGGGCGATATAAAATGCTGGTTTGTTAATCAAACTTCCTTCAAAAAAGAATTTTGAAACGATAAGATACATGGTAATTGAAAAGCCTATTAAAAACATTAATGTCCCGTAAAGACCAAAAAAGTGCATCGGCTTTTTACCAAAACGTGTGATAAACTGTATAGACAACAAATCAAGGAAACCATTGATGAAACGCTCCCAACCAAATTTTGAAACGCCATACTTCCTTGCCCTGTGCTGCACTACCTTTTCTCCAATACGGGAAAACCCCGCCTGTTTGGCGATTACCGGGATAAAACGATGCATTTCACCATATACTTCAATACTTTTCACTACTTTATTACGATAGGCTTTCAAACCGCAATTCATATCGTGTAGCTGTATCCCCGAAATCCAACGATTCACTCCGTTGTATAATTTAGAGGGAAGATTCTTAGTCACTGCATTATCGTAACGCACCTTTTTCCAGCCACTCACCAAATCATATTTTCCACTTTTTATCATGGCATACAATTCCGGTATTTCGTCGGGACTGTCTTGTAAATCTGCATCCATAGTAATCACGACATCACCGCTTGCAGCTTTGAATCCTTCATTTAGCGCAGGACTTTTACCATAATTGCGCTGAAATTTTATGCCCTTTATGGTATTGTATTTTTTTGCCAGTTCCTGCACTATCTCCCAGCTGTTATCCTTGCTGCCATCATCCACCATGATGACTTCATAGCTATAATGATGTTCATTACACACTTTATCAATCCAGGACATTAACTCTGGTAAAGATTCATCTTCGTTATATAAGGGTACTACTATAGAAATATCCAGATTCATAAAGTGTAACAGCTATAAATTTTATTGAGGTATTGCCTGTCTTTCTTTTTTCACAATAAGCGCCACTATAAACCCAAAAATACTGTGTATAATAATGGATTGAGCAAAGCTGTATAATAATTTTGAGGCCTTTGCACTTGATTCAATTGTTTCATCTACCCTTTTCATTTGCTCATCAATACTTTCCTGTGGCATTGACCCCATGTTTTCAAAAAACTCAAGCATGGCTTCTTTCATTCGGACCATACAATCCGGATCTATGTATTTTGTATAAATGAGTCCATAAACAGTACTGATGGCTAAAGAAATCAAAATCACGATAAAAACAACCTGAAAAGCATCTTTCATTGTTATAAAACCACCCAATGCTTTCCTTTGTCTGCTGGCGGCTATCCAATAAAAAATTACCGGAATGATGAACATCATAGCACCTGAAGCCGTAAAGGCAAGAAAATGCAGTTTGAGCATATACAAAAAGCTCACTGTAGTGAGGAACATAGAGATAAATCCAACCATCAGACCATAACGGATAGCAATGGCATATTTACTTACTGGTTCCATAGATTCTGTTTCAAATACTTCACTCATAATTTGATTGTTTTATTATTGATTAAGAACGAGTTGATTATTATTAATGATACCAATCACTTTACCAGACAGTATTTTGCCCATAAAAGGATTGTTGCGCACTTTTGATTTCAGTTCGGCCTTTTGGGTACTTTCCTTTACAGAAAATAAGGTAAAATCTGCTTTCACCCCTTCACTAATTCCGGATTTCTGCAAGTCGAAAATTGTATTCGGTTTGTTTGCAAACGCTCCAATAATTTGTTCCATTGGTACTTCGTCTTTCAAAGCATTGTAAGTAATAGCAAAACTTAATTCCTGCACGTTCATCCCGTCAGACGCATATTCAAATTCTTTTGCTTTCGCATCCCACTCCTGTGGCCGATGATGCGCAGCTATACAATCTATTGTGCCGTCCTTTAGACCTGCTATCAGAGCTTTTCTATCGCTTTCACTACGTATGGGTGGCATTACTTTATATACAGAATCATAGCTGCGCAACAATTCGTCGTTGAGTGCCAAATGATAGGGGGTAACCGAGCAGGTAATTTGCAAACCTTCAGCCTTGGCTTTTCTTATCATTTCTACAGATTCGGCAGAAGAAATACCGGTTACATGCAGTTTGGAATTGGTATAACGCAGCAATTCAATATCGCGGTGCAAATGCAAGGTTTCTGCTATTGTCGGAATGCCTGGCATACCTAATTGTGTACTTTCAACCCCTTCATGCATTAATCCTCCTGCAGACAAATTGGCATCCATAGGTATCTGAATCAATGTGCCGTCAAAAGACTTTACATACTCCAAAGCTTTAAGCATCAGGCTTGCATTCTGGATGGGTTTCCATCCATCACTGAAAGCAATAGCTCCGTTGGCATGCATATCCAGCATCTCTGCCAGTTTTTTGCCTTCGATATTCTCTGAAATTGAGCCCAGAGGATGCAACGCAACTGCATGACTTTCGGCTTGTCTGATTAAATATTGAACCACTGATTTGGAACTTACTGTCGGATTGGTATTGGGTGTAGTCATCACACTCGTAAATCCTCCCAGAGCAGCAGAAGCCAGACCGGTTGCTATTGTTTCTTTATGTTCGAAGCCTGGCTCGCGGTAGTCAGCAAATAAATCCGACCAACCCATACTAATATGCAGGTCACTTTGCTCAATCACTGTATCCGCTTTATCTGTAAGCTTTGTGCCAATTGATTTTATGAAACCATTGTCAATAAAAATATCAACGGTTTTAAGATGATAAGGCGATGATTCGTCTATCACTTTTGCTCCGCGTATCAGTATTGCCATAAAAATATTAATTAGAGATTGTTGGTTGTTGTTTTAAATTTTTGCTCAGCAGGTACGTTTCAATACCCAGCATTACAAGCGCTAAAATAGCACAAAGTTTCCACAGAGGGAAAGCAGATTGCTGCTTTGTGGTCAATACTTTATTTTCAGCATCGGCCTCCTGCCATTTAATATCCTTTCCCTGCCAGTTTTTTTTCAGGTCAGACAGACTCCACACCGCTAAATCACTTTCCGAACGGTTCATATTTACAGCAACCCAATTGGTATCAGATGTATTGTTGCTGATATTATAAAAACCAAAATTTTGTGCCACAGCACCTACAAATACCTGAACACCCATTCCCTCAGCCCTTTGAGCTGGAATAGCATCCAAATCCTTGCTCTTAACATGCATCAAACTATGTTCATTGCTGTTTGACTGAGCAATAAAAACAGATTGCTTTTGACCCGCGGTTATTGCAAAAATACTGTTGCCCTTGGCCAAACTGGCCATCTGATACAAAAAAGGAACAAAGAAATAACTGGATTGAAAATTGCCATGAGCGGCATCGGGAGGAGTGGCACAAATATATAATTGCCCTTTTTGAGGGCTGTACAGGCTAAAAAAAGGATCGCCATTCCTGAAGCTGAAAACGCTTTGTTGGTTGGCATTCAAACCTGCTTTTATCTGATAATGTCCCTTGGTATAGGGTAATTGAACATTATCGGGTATCCGCTCAAACATATCGCTTATCAGGCGACTTTGATTTTGGATGGTAGCCACCGTTTGGGCAGCAGTATCCCAACCTGTTATCTGAATATCAGCAATTTTACCCAAACCACTATTGATTTCCAGAATCCTTGCCTGTTCGCCAAAAAACAAACATACATTCTGTCCGTTTTGTAAGGCCTTGAGCAGAGACAGGGATAATGTTTCGGGCATTCTTGTGAGCCCATTAAGTAAAATCAAATTATATGCCGAGAGGTTTTCGGGAATATTACTGATACTTTGTTCTGTGACCCTGAAACCAGTGTAAGAACGTAATGCTGCCTGTACAAAAACATTAGGCTGCTGCTCATTGAGCAATAAAACCGAAAGCTCGGGACTGCTGTGTGCCGCTATTGCAAAACTATCGTCAAAATGTACCGAGGCATCATTGATGTGCAATAAAATCTTTTGCCAACCTGCATCATTTATTTGAAAAGACAGCGTGTCATAGCGTTCATTCTTTTCGTCAAATACAGGTGTTGCTGCACTTTTTACCTGATTATCTACACTCAGTTGCAAAACAATAGTTTCCTTGGGTGTTTTTCCGAAGTATTTTGTACGGACAATCAAACGATTGCTATGACCCGTCTGTAATACCGGGCTTTCGAAGAATGCAGTGTCAATGTATACATTTTGAGGCTTTGACTGAGGAATCTGTACTCCGTTAAACCTTACTTTTGACAACAAGGTCTCATCCTTGGTGGCGGCAAATTGTTTTTGCTGAAAATCAGAGATATAATACAAATCAGCAGCATCTGCCACATCATCCTGCAACATGCTTTTCAGTTCACCCAACACTTGTGTACTGCTCTTGCTGTTTACCGACAATTGAATAGCATTAATGGCCGTCGTTGCCTGCTGACGACTCATTGGTTTGTAGCTGACTGGCTTATCATTGCTCATTATCAGATATTTGCCCGAACCCGACTGTAACAAATGCAGAGCATTTTCTTTGGCAATATCCAACAAACTGCGCTGCCCCATTCGCAAAGACATACTTTGTGAATTATCAATAAAAATAGCCGTGAGCGAAGACTGATTTTGAGCCGAATTCTTTGCCGGCCAAAAGGGTTGGGCAAATGCAGCAATCAGAAACAATAAAAACAATAAACGTGCAGCCAACAGCCATTTGTAGCGCACCTGCGATTGCTTGCGCGAATGTAGCTGAAGACTTTTGAGAAAACGGGTATGTGGGAAAAATACAGTCTTGTACCTGCGCAGATTGAACAGGTGAATGACAACAGGAATGAGCAAACTAAGCCCGGCAATCAAGAAAATAGGGTAAAGAAATTGCACGACGTAAAAGTAAGTAATCTGTAGATGTGCAGTACAATTTTTTTGACCGGCTGCAGGAATGTTTATTTTGGATGCACAAAAATAAAAAAACGCCCGATTAAATAATAACCGGGCGGTGAATTTTAAAATTTTAGATAAAAGACTACAACATCTTTTCTATAGCAGTGTCATAAGCATTTTTCCAGTCGGAGATATAACCCCAATCTTCTGTATCAATAAGGATGTTACCATTGGCCTGAACAGTACCAATTTTTGAGTAAGCTATATTCTGTACTTCAGCTTCAAACATCTTTTGCAATTCAGGACTTACACTCACCACTACCCTGCTTTGTGCTTCACCAAACAGGAAGGCATCTTTGCGGATATTAGCATCTGTTTCTATCGAGAAACCAAGGTTATTACGCATCGCACTTTCCAGCACCGTGGTAAATAATCCGCCTTCGGAAGTATCGTGAGCAGAAAGAATGATTTTTTCGCTGATTAAGCGCGCAATGGTTTTTTGAACTCCCGCTTCTTCCTGCAGATCGAAATGCGGTGCTGGACTATGCGTCACGCCACAAATATGATGCAGATAATCTGAACAATTGATGTCATTGCGATGCATACCAATCATATAAATAATATCACCAGCATTCTTGAAATACATGGTCATTTTCTGATCCATACTATCCAAAACACCTACCATACCAATAGTTGGGGTTGGATATACCGGTCCGTCTTCACTTTGGTTGTAAAAACTGACATTACCACCGGTTACAGGAGTATTAAATTGCAGGCAAGCTTCGCCCATTCCTTTGATGGCATGTACAAACTGGTAATACACTTCAGGATTATAAGGGTTACCAAAATTAAGGCAATTGGTGACTCCTACAGGTTCGCCGCCACTGCACACAATATTACGCGCAGCCTCACTCACGGCTATCATTGCGCCTTTGTAAGGATCAGAATATACATATCGGCTGTTACAATCAGTCGTTACTGCCAATGCTTTTGGAGAACCATGCACACGAACCACAGGTGCGTCACTCGGCTCGTTGGTATGGGTATTTCCTGTACCTACCATACTGTCGTATTGGTCATATACCCAACGTTTTGAAGCAATAGAAGGTAATTGCACCAATTCAAAAGCCACCGCTTTAAGGTCTGCAGGAACGCTAATAGAATCGGGATTAAATGCGTTGATTTGTTCAAAATAAGCGGGTTCGCGATATTCGCGGTCGTAAACAGGAGCTCCGCCACCCAATACCATACTTTCGGCATTGACATCGGCTACTAATTCGCCATTCATGTAAAATTTAATCTGACGATCGGTAGTTACTTCGCCAATATTGACGCAGTGGATATCCCATTTGTCAAATATTTTTTGCACATCGGCTTCTTTACCTTTTTCTACCACCACCAACATACGCTCCTGACTTTCACTCAGCAACATTTCCCAAGGCTTCATATTAGTCTGGCGTGTGGGTACTTTATCCAGATGGATAATCATACCATGTTCGCCTTTGGCACTCATTTCGGTTGTAGAACATGTGATGCCCGCAGCACCCATATCCTGCATCCCAATTACCGCTTTTGTTTGGATTAACTCCAGACAGGCTTCCAATAATTTTTTCTCTTCAAAAGGGTCACCCACCTGTACTGCAGGCAAATCGGCAGCACTGTTTTCGCTGATATCTGCCGAAGCAAAAGAGGCACCACCAATACCGTCTTTGCCGGTAGCAGCTCCTACAATAAATACAGGATTTCCGGCACCATAAGAAGTGGCAGAAGCTGTTTCTCCGGCTTTCACCACACCCACACTCATGGCATTCACCAATGGATTGGTCTGATAACAATTTTCAAAATAAATTTCACCACCTACAGTTGGTACCCCAAAACAGTTGCCATAGTGGCCAATACCTTTTACCACACCTTTTAGCAACCATTTGGTTTTGGGATTATCCAATTTGCCAAAACGCAATGAATTGAGTGAAGCAATAGGACGGGCACCCATTGTAAAAATATCGCGGTGAATACCACCAACACCTGTTGCAGCGCCCTGAAATGGCTCGATAGCAGAAGGGTGATTATGGGATTCTATCTTGAACACACAGCCCAAACCATCGCCAATATCCACCAAACCCGCATTTTCTTCTCCGGCTTTCACCAAAAGTCTTGCACCATCGCGAGGGAGGGTTTTCAGCCATTTAATAGAATTTTTGTAGCTGCAATGCTCGCTCCACATTACAGAGTACATAGCAGTTTCGGTAAAGTTTGGGGTACGTCCCATTACTTTTTTGATGGCTTCAAATTCTTCTTCGCGAAGACCTAATTTGACGGCTTGTTCGAGTGTAGCTTCCATTAATATTATTGTGCTAAAAATGAGGTGCAAAAGTAGGGTAATAGATTGATTTTTGATTTCGGATTTTTGAATAATGATGAACCAAAAAGATAATTTAATAAATAATTGCAGCTATTGGCCTATTTGTTAAAAGCAGAGTTTTCTTGTTATTTACTCCCGCAACCACCCTATCAATCGCATATAATTTTTCTGCTATTCTTTTACTTTTTGGTTATTTTCTATTATTATTGTTGAAAATACTGAATTTAATTTCCCTGTATTTACATTTGACCTTTAAATAAAACAAACAATCCTGTAATGAAAAAACAGATTAGTCTCATTGCTTTGTCGGCAATTGTAGCCGGATCGGCAATTTTTGCTTCTTGTAAAAAGGAAGAAGAACCCAAAAAATATGCTAAAATCAATATAACGCACGCTTCACCCAATTCGCCTGCCATCAATTTTATTACTGGCACTGACACTTTGAATGGTGCCAATGTCTTGGCTTATGGAAGTCATACCGGATACGTTAATATTGAAGCCGGTAGTAAAACCATTAATTACAAATACGAAGGCGTTGATACCTCTTTTCTGGATTCCAGCTTTAATTTTAAAGAAGGTCAGAATTATTCATTATATATTATCGACTCTTTCCATAAATCTAAACCCATGATTGTCGTTGATGACTTGTCAGCTCCGGCAAACGGCAAAGCGCATTTAAGGTTTATTTATCTGAGCCCCAATGGCCAGGAAATAGATATGGTAAGAATGGTAGACACCAACAGAGTAGCCATCTTCCCTAAAACAAATTTTAAAGACCTTACTTCTTTCAATGCTTTCAATGCAGGTGTATATAATTTTGAAATTCATATAGCCGGTGCAGATACATCATTGTTGAGAATGCCTACTTTGGTGATGAACAATGGTAAAATTTATACCATTATAGTTAGAGGATTTCAGGGGTCAAAAAATAAAACAGAATTCAAATCAGACGTTTTTATCAATAAATGGTAATCTCAGGAAATAAATAATTGAATAAAAGACCTGCTGATTGTTCAGCAGGTCTTTTTGTTTATAAGAAAAAACTTATGGATACAGTGTTAAAAAGCTTATTGCCATTATCTTTGCGGCTTCACTATTATGGCAAACGAAAATAAATTACAAGACATTATAGGCCACTGCAAAGAGTATGGCTTTGTATTTCCTTCATCCGAAATCTATGACGGACTGGGTGCAGTATATGATTACGGGCAATATGGTGTGGAGCTGAAACGCAATATCCGCGACTATTGGTGGCGCTCGATGACACAGATGCATGACAATATTGTGGGGCTTGATGCAGCCATTTTTATGCATCCCACGGTATGGAAAGCAAGTGGTCACGTAGATAATTTCTCTGACCCGATGATAGACAACAAGGACAGCAAAAAACGCTATCGTGTAGATCATTTGATTGAGGGTTTTGTGGAAAATCTGGATAAAGAAAAGGCTGATGCAATGATTGCTTCGATGGAATCATTACTGGCTGCTGATGATTTTGCAGGATTGAAAAAACTGATTGAAGACAATAATATAAAATGCGCGGTGAGTGGCACTTGCAACTGGACAGATGTTCGCCAGTTCAACTTAATGTTTGCCACTGAATTTGGTGCTGTGGCGTCTGACAATCCGGATGATAATAAAGTGTACTTGCGACCTGAAACAGCACAGGGAATTTTTGTCAACTTCCTGAATGTACAGAAAAGCGGTAGAATGAAAATTCCTTTTGGTATTGCACAAACCGGTAAAGCTTTTCGTAATGAAATAGTAGCGCGTGGTTTTATCTTCCGTATGCGTGAGTTTGAGCAAATGGAAATGCAGTTTTTTGTACGCCCCGGCACCCAAAAACAATGGTACGAATATTGGAAGGAAGCCAGAATGAAATGGCATCTGAGCCTGGGTATCAGCGCGGCGAAATACAAATTTCACGACCATGTAAAGCTGGCGCATTATGCTGATATGGCTTGCGATATTGAATATGATTTCCCGATGGGCTTTAAAGAAGTGGAAGGTGTGCATAGCCGCACAGATTTTGACCTGACACAACATCAGGAATTCAGCAAAAAGAAAATGCAATATTTTGATGCCGATATTGACCCTGAAACAGGCAAAGCATACGGCAACTATATTCCTTATGTGGTAGAAACATCTATTGGACTAGACAGAACAGTAATGATGTTGCTGAGCGAAGCCTACGAAATTGAGGACTTGAGCACTGAAGAGAAAAAGGACGACCGTGTAGTGTTGAAATTTCCTGCTTTTTTAGCACCGATTAAACTGGCAGTTTTTCCTCTGACCAAAAAAGATGGTTTGCCCGAAGTGGCTCATCAACTGATGAATGAATGCCGTCCTTTGTTTAAATGTTTCTACGAAGAAAAAGATGCTATTGGCAAACGTTACCGTCGTCAGGATGCTATTGGCACTCCTTTCTGTGTAACAATCGACCATCAATCATTAGAAGATCAAACAGTTACTATTCGCCATCGCGACAGCATGCAGCAGGAGCGCGTGCCTATGAGCGAGGTGAAAAATATCGTGTTGAAAAGTCTGGAAGTACTTTAATACATATCCAAAAAGAAGGGACCCAACTATTTGAAGTTGGGTCCCTTTTAATTTTATTGATTCAGAATATCTATTTCAACAAATCAAGAGCATACTTGATTCTTTTTGTTGCTTCAATTAAATTATCCATAGAAATAGCAAAAGAAATACGGATGTTGTTAGGACTGCCAAATGCAGCACCATCTACAACTGTTACATGGCCTTTGTGCAATAAATACATGGCTACATCTTCGGCTGTGTTCATTACGGTTTCACCGTCAGTCTTGCCAAAGAAAGAGCTAACATCGGGGAAGGCATAAAAAGCACCAGCAGGATTGTTGATTTTAATCCCTTCTATACGGGCCAGATTTTTGATGACGTATTCCTTACGCTCTTTAAAGGCGTCCACCATAGCCATACTTGGGGCAAGATCACCCAACAAAGCAGCTACAGCAGCGCGCTGAGCAATAGAATTGGTGCCGGAAGTGAATTGAGCCTGCAACTTTTCGCAAGCGACAGCCAGCTCTTTGTTTGCAGCAATATACCCAAGTCTCCAACCAGTCATAGCAAAGCCTTTTGAAAAGCCGTTTACCAGCACTACCCTATCCTTTATACTGTCAAACTGGGCAATACTTTCGTGCTTTCCTGTATAGTTGATATACTCGTAGATTTCATCGCTGACAATAGTAATATTGGGATGCTTTTCGAAAACAGGAACCAATGCAGCTAATTCGTCACGGGTATATACCGACCCTGTAGGATTACAAGGAGAGGAGAAAATAAACAATCTTGTTTTATCTGTAATGGCGGCTTCCAACTTCTGGGGCGAAATTTTAAAATCGCTTTCAATACCGCAATCTACAAATACAGGTTTGCCTTCACTAAGGCTTACCAGTGCTGCATAAGTAACCCAATACGGTGTGGGTATAATGGCCTCGTCTCCGGGATTAATGAGACAAAGCACAGCGTTAGCCAATGATTGCTTGGCACCTGTCGATACTACAATATTCTCGGGCAAATAATCGAGTCCGTTATCACGTTTCAGTTTTGTGCATACCGCCTGGCGAAGTTCAGGAATACCTGCTACTGGTGTGTATTTGGTATATCCATCCTCCATTGCCTTAACTGCGGCATCACAAATGTGCTGGGGTGTACGAAAATCGGGCTCGCCCAAACTGAGGTCAATAATATCCAAGCCTTGCGATTTGAGTTCGCGGCTTAGTTTAGCCATCTTTATGGTTTGTGGTTCAGAAATCCTGTCTAATCGTTGGGCTAATTGCATTGCCTATAAATAAAATGAAATAATCAGGGCTTATAATTTATGCCCGTTAAGTAACAAAAACGCACTCAAAGCTATGATACAAACCATAGCAATAATCAGGAAAGTGATACTTTTTCTTGATGATTGGTATAAGAATTTAGATTCTTCAAGTTCATTGATTCTTTTGAGGGTATTTTCCATACGGGCAAAGGCTGTTTCACCTTTCACGATATAATCGTAAGCGCCGTATTTCATACTGTCTACGGCCACCTGAATTTTATCCTGACCACTGACCATAATTACTTGTGTAGCAGGATATTGTTCTTTAATTTCTGCCAATATCTGTACTCCGTTTTTTGCTCCTGCGTTGTGGGCATTCAAATGGTAATCCAAAATTACAATAGCCGGATTGGTACCCATATTTTTCAAAGCGTCTTCACCATTGTCAAACAGTTGAAATTTGTAATTAAATCGCTCGGCGAGATAATCTTTCAGCATTTCGTTTTGAATTGGTTCGTCATCTACTAAAAAGATGGATTGATTTACATTTGTTGCCATTGTTTATATTTTTTTTGGGTGAAAATATTTTGCTGCTGCAAGTTATTGCGTATTTTTTTAAAGTGGTAATTATAACGAATTTAAATTTATTATGCCCCGACAATAGATAATACCATTTCTATCTTTTTAAATAAACGTTCAACTCTTCAAAGGCTTTATTGCACACCTTTTCAACATGTTGTACCAAATCGGGTATCAGGCTTTGGTGTGCCGTTTCGCCTGCACTTTGCTCCAGCATAAAAACATTGCTGACATCTTCTGTGACACCCATATAAGAAAGCTGAGGCTTGAGGGAATGCGCTGCAATTTTTATCATTTCAAAATCATTGTTCGATAAGCCCAGATGAAGTTGCGTCAATAATTTGGGTGCGTTCTCCAAAAACATCAGGATGTACTTATTTTGCTTGGCGGCATCTCCTTTGGTAAACTGCTGTAAAAAATTCATATCAATGACTTTATCAGGAATTGCTTTAACAGATTTTGTCTTTGATTCCTGCTTTTCTTCTACCAAAAGTTCTATTTCTTCACCCAGCATTTCGGCCATTTTGCGCAACAATTCCTGCTGTACAAATGGCTTGGAAACATAGGCGTTCATACCTATTTCGAAATAGGTACGTACATCCTCTTCCATCACATTGGCAGTCATGGCTATGATTTTGGTAAATTTCTTTTTACCCTCCAGCTTACGTATGATTTTTGTGGCTTCCATTCCATCCAAAACAGGCATACGGATGTCCATCAACACCATATCGTAATCCTTCTGTTTGATTTTGTCGATGGCTTCCTGACCATTATGAGCAATATCAATCATAATACCGGGCAATAAAGACTGTAGGGTATCAACAGCAACCAGCTGGTTAAACTCATTATCTTCTGTCAATAAAATCCTGCATTGCTTCAGCTTATTCATCCACTCTTCGGGAATGGTTTCTTTTACTTGTTCTTTTGTTTGTTCATTTGCCTTGGCGAATGGTATGGTCACGGTAAAGCAACTTCCTTTACCCAATTCGCTACTTACCGAAATCTGACCTTTCATGAGCTCGGTTAATTGTTTGGATATTGCAAGGCCCAGTCCTGTTCCTCCAAATTTGCGTGTAGTATCTGAGCTGGCCTGACTGAAGCTTTCGAACATCTGCTTGCGATACTCTTCGGTGATACCAATGCCGGTGTCAATTATATCAAAACGAACGGTAAACCTTTTGTGCGCTGTATCCATCAAAGAAGCACGAACAGTAACAGAACCATTTTCTGTAAACTTAATGGCATTGCCTGCAAGATTTAAAATAATTTGCTGTAAACGTGTAGGGTCGCCTAACAGTGTTGGTGGAATGTATTGGTCGATTTCTATTTTTAATTCAATCTTCTTTTCGTTGGCCTTAATGAGCAACATCTCTCCAATTGCGGCAATAACTTCGTGCAAAGAAAAGTTGGTTTGTTCGATAGTCATTTTGCCTGCTTCTATTTTGGCAATATCCAATATATCGTTAATGATGACCAGCAGGTTATCGGCAGACTGACTAATCGCATTGAGGTAGCGAAGCTGCTCTGGGCTGGGATTTTTATCAATAAGCAATTGCGTAATCCCCACTATTGCATTCATCGGGGTGCGTATTTCATGGCTCATATTGGCCAAAAACTGCTGCTTGAGCTGAGCAGTTTTCTCGGCAACTTCTTTTTCCTTATTGGCCAGCTCTACCTGTTGTCTGAGTTTTAAGTTACTCAGTTTATTCAGGGTTGTTTGCTGAAAAATCTCTTCTTTAAGTTTTTCGAATTTTTTAAGATGCTCAAAAGCTTTGGGGATATTTCCCATCTTATCGTACAAATCACTTAATGTTTCGTGCAAGCTCATCTCGTCATGGCGACGCTTGAATTGCCCGGCAAGCTCTAATGAAACCGAAAGCATTTTTTCGGCCTGCCGATAATCTCCTCTTTCAATTTCTATCAAAGCGAGATAATACCTGCATGAAATCTGAACCTCTAATTGCCCGGTTTCATCTGCTTCTTTGAGCCCTTTGAGCAAATATTCTTTGGCAAATTCTGTGTTTTTTAGCTTGTAATTTACTTTGCCAATACCATTGAGTGCCAGGGCATGCATCCCTGTAGACATATCTGTATGCTGCAAATTCTCTTCGAAATAACTAAGTGCTTCCTGAAGCTGATCTTGCTTAAAATAAATATTACCCAGAATGTTATACAGCAAATTGGTACGGTGAATACTCTCTGCCTTTTTGAGAATAGGCAGTGCTTTTAAAGCAAATTCCAGAGCATTATCATAATCATACAAATCATAGTGGATATAGGCAATGCTGGAGAGATTGACTGCCTGAGAAGCCACATCATCCTGACGTTCATTGAGTGCAAGAGCATTTTCAAAATTGCTAAGAGCATTGCCGAGCTCTCCGATATCACGATAGATATGACCAAAATTATTGTAGATGCGGGCCAGTAGTGAGCGATCCCGGGTTTCGCGGGCTATTTTTTCTGCCTGACTGAGAATCTTTAATCCTTCTTCATAATTACCTTGCTGCCAATAACACCAACCACGTACATTGTAACCCCGCCCTAAACCAACTTTATAATTTTCTTCTTCTGAACGTTTGACAATCTCGTCACTTAATACAATGGCTCTTTCTATGTCATAATTCCGCAATTCGATGGCCATCTCAACCATCTTATTAATCTGGTCCTTTGGCTCTTTTAATAATTCTAATTCTGAAGCTAACTCTAAATATCTTTTGGAATCCATTGTCTTGAATATTCGCTAGGGGTTTATTTTACTTCCTGCATCATTTTTCTGATAACAGGTGAAATGGCAATTAAAAATACACCGGCAACAAGCGCATAAATGGCCAATTGATAATAGCCATCGGTATAACCTTCTAATTTGACCAAAGGACTGGCATTTTCGTCGGGAGATGACATACCTGCTCCTAATAGCCCTGCGGCATACTGACCATAAGCACTGGCCAAAAACCACATACCCATCATCATGCCCGAAAGTCTCTTGGGTGACAATTTAGTCATGATGGATAAACCGATTGGCGACAAGCACAATTCACCAAAGGTGATAACAAAATAAGCGAAGGTGAACATATTGAGCGACGTAATCCCTTGTTCGTTTGCCAAAAACCTTGTGTAATAAAACACATAAAATGCTGCGGCTAAAAACAAAAAACCCAGGCCAAATTTAATAACCGTATTAGGCTCTATTTTCTTTTTGGCCAGTGCAAGCCAAATAAGACCTGCAATAGGACTAAAAATAATTACAAACAAAGAATTTGATGTATTGTTTACAATATTAGGGTTGATGGTAAAAAACAATAAATCGTGGCTCAGATTATCCTTTGCGAATAATGCAAGAGAGCCTCCGCTTTGTTCGAAAAATGCCCAAAAAATCACAGAGAATATGATAAACACAAAAGCGGCAATCAACTTTTTTCTGGCCTTAACTTCCTTTTCTTTCAATGTTTCAAAAACAAAATAGATAATCGCCAATGGCCCGATAGTATACATGAAATAGTCTGTGTAATCGGTATTCTTAATCATGATAAAAATCAGCGGAATACTTAATAAAGCACCAATATAGACTGCTATTTCTCTGATGCTTCTGGTTTTACCGGGTAAATGCTCAATAGGAGAATTGCCAATAGGAGCCAACGATTTTTTAGTAGCCAAAAAAGTAAGAAGGCCAATAATCATTACCACTGCTGCGGATGCAAAAGCATAACTCCATCCATAATCTTCACTGGTACCTAAGTAAACGCAAACAGCACCTCCCAATAGTGCTCCAATATTGATACCCGAATAAAATAATCCGAAGCCCGCATCTCTTCTGGAATCACCTTCCTTGTATAAATCACCAACCATTGAGGATATATTGGGTTTAAAAAAACCTGTACCAATAATAGAAAGTGCTATACCCAGATAGAAGAACTCCTGCGGAGAAGCAGCAATAATTATATTACCCAATATCATCACCAAACCACCAAACATCAAAGATTTCTTGAATCCCAAAACTTTATCAGCAAATATTCCGCCGATAAAAGTGAATGCATATACAAATGCCTGAATGGCTCCGTACTTTAAGTTGGCTTCTTTATCCGAAAGTGATAAACCTAATAATTTGTCGGCCATGAAAATGGTAAGAATACCTCTCATACCATAAAAACAAAAACGTTCCCACATCTCGACAAGAAACAGATACCACAATTGTTTTGGATATTTCCCTTCGAAATTTTGAATCTGCTCAAGTGATGCACTTTGTGTATCCATTATGATATTTTTTTATGAACAGCAAAGTAAGTCATATTTTGGAATCTATGGCATCAATCTATTCAAAATATCAGCGGCGCTAACAAGAAAAAACTTTTAAAAATAAATGGTATTTTTAAAATTCCTTTGCAGACTTTTGCATTCAAACACAATTAGTATTTATGTTGTACTCAATGACGGGATTTGGTAGAGAAGAGGCTGCAATTGGTAATTATCAAATAATTGCTGAAATAAAATCGCTGAATGGTAAACAATCAGACATCAACACCCGACTGGCTCCAGCTCTGCGTCCGTATGAACACGAAATCCGCAGTTTGATTAATATACAATTACAAAGAGGCACTATTGATGTTACAATCTCCGTAAAACAGGATGGCGTCTCTAAGCCAATGAGTATTAATACCCAATTGGCAAAAAGCTATTACAAAGGGATGCAGGAAATAGCTACCGAGCTTGGATTACCACAGGAGCATATATTATCTACTTTGATGGCTATGCCGGAAATTGTATCTCCAGATCAGGAATTATTGAAAGAAGAAGATTGGAAAGCGATGAAAGAAGTGATTGCGCGCTCTATAAATAATCTGCGCCAACACAGACAGACTGAAGGCTCTTCTCTGGCTCAGGATCTTGAAAATTGTATCTCTAATATCGAAAAAAGCCTAAAGGAAATCCTACCATTCGAACCACTGCGTATTGAAAGATTACGGTCAAAAATCAATACCTCAATGGAAGAATGGGTAGCGGCTGCCAATATTGACAAAAACAGATTAGAGCAGGAATTGATTTACTATATTGAAAAAATCGATTTCTCTGAGGAGAAAATTCGTTTGACACAGCACTGCAATTATTTCAGAGAAATACTCAGTAATGACGAAGAGGTAAAAGGTAAAAAGCTAGGATTTATTTTACAAGAAGTAGGAAGAGAAATAAACACCCTTGGCTCTAAAGCAAACGATGCAGATATTCAAAAAATTATTGTTGGCATGAAGGATCAGCTTGAAAAAGCAAAAGAGCAGGTACTTAATGTTCTATAACGCCACTAAATCTTTTTATTTCAAAATATAAAAGCCAAAATGATTAGAGTTTATTCCCTCATTATTCTATTGATATCACTTTTATCAGGATGCGTATCTTCACCTTATTATCAAAAAACTGAAGCTATCCCTGACAATAAATGGAATATTGATTTCAAGCCTTCTTTCGTAGTTGATATTGACGACACTGGTGTTTACTATAATACCAGTTTTATTGTCAGACACACCAACAATTATGCTTATTCCAACATTTGGATTAACGTTTGGGTAAAACAACCAGGGCAAACAGGTTTCGTAAAAACAAGAGTTGAAATCCCATTGGCAACTGCACAGGGGCAATGGCTGGGAACAGCAATGGGTGAAATATATGAACAACGGAGAATGATTATCCTTAATCATGATGAAATACCGATTACAGATCATCTAATCTCCATTTCTGAAGAAAGCATCCCTCAGTTATTCCGAAAAAAAGGACGTTATGAAATTCGACTGGAACAAAATATGCGAGAAAAGGCACTAGCCGATTTGTTGCATATAGGTCTACGCATTGAGAAAAATTCGAAAAGAATAAGCGACAAACCCAAACCTGTTTCATAGACCATTATGAAATTCTACAGCGCCCTGCATCTGCTTTTATTGGCCTATATCATTGCGGCATTGTCTTTTTGGTGGCTAAGCCTGGAAAAACAAAGCAGGATTATCTATGATAAGGAAATGATAACAGCCAATGAGCACTATGCTCAGGATACTGACAATTCAAAATACACAGAACTAACAAAACAAATCGAACTCCGAAAAACAAAACGGAGTAAACAATATCTTGGAGAAGGTCTTACTTTTCTATTTGTCATTTTAGTAGGTTCTTCTATCGTTTATACCACTTACCGTTTCCATAATAAACTTTCCCGTCAGCAAAATAATTTTATGCTCTCCGTTACCCACGAGCTAAAATCACCCATTGCTGCCATGAAACTTACTTTACAAACTTTACAAAAACACAAGCTGGACGAGGAAAAACAGAAGCAGTTATTGCATCGTTGTATCATAGAATCTGACAGGCTGAACGAGCTATGCAACAATATTCTGATTGCTTCTCAAATGGAAGGAGGGCAATATCAAAATGAATGGCAGAGCATATCGGTAAGCAATGTTGTTTTAAACGCATACGAATCATATCAGTCAAGGTATCCGGGGCGTTTTGTGGCAGAAATTGCACCAGATATTCATGCGGA
The DNA here is from genome assembly GCA_040387755.1 of Bacteroidota bacterium. Classification (GTDB taxonomy): domain Bacteria; phylum Bacteroidota; class Bacteroidia; order Chitinophagales; family Chitinophagaceae; genus Rurimicrobium. The sequence goes on from JAZKDB010000002.1 coordinate 1,061,816, forward strand.
CACAGATAAAATGTTATTACAATTAGCTATTAATAATATTCTGGAAAACGCTGTAAAATATACACCTTCAGATAAGCCTGTTATTGTTGAGTTGCGGAAACAGAATAGTAAATGCTTGCTATCAGTGAAAGATTTTGGACCCGGGATTCCGGATAATGAAAAGAAAAAAATCTTTGGTCAGTTTTACAGAATCGGTGACGAAAATACCCGTAAAACAAAAGGCACAGGCCTGGGCCTATACCTTTCAAAAAAAATCATGAAGTCTCTGGGCGGTACAATCACTGTAAAAGACAATCAACCTAATGGAAGTATTTTTGAACTTTCCATTCCCTCCAAATCAGTATAATTAATTACCACTTACCATCCTTCAAACGCTCTATCAACATTTGTTTGAATTCTCGCTCTGCCTGATAAAGATCGGCTAACTGTTGTGGAGAAATAATAAGTAAAAGCTCTGCTTTGTATCTTTTGCTTAATTCAAGATCTCTTTCCTTGTACTCAATATTATCATCAACTTTGCGATACGCATCATAGTTACTTAGTTTGCCATTCTCTCTATGGATAAACTGGTCTCTATATTGCTTTCTCAATGCAGAACGTTCATCAAGATATCTGATATATACCGGCCAAAACCTGACACTCTGAGCCTCTGTCATCTGCAATTTCTCTTTCACATACTCTTTCCTCAAGGCACGTACCCGACCGCCACCATCACCTTGTGCAAGCGCCGTAAATCCTGACAATATGATTAATAAAAATAAAATAAACTGTTTCATCGCTTTGTTAATTATTTATCTCAATTAAATACTAATTAAGTCCATCTTCCTCTAGGTAATTTTTGATTTCTTCTTTAGAAATATTAGCGGGCAATTCTTGTCCAATATTAACTGATGACATACTATTCAATATTAAATCTGTATCAAAATCATCGATATTGGCCAAAACATAGGCTGATATTTCTGAATTTGGGATAGCAGACAATTGATTATTCTTATTTGCCCTGTGTTGATTTACCTGCAATACGCCCAGACCAATAAATACAACCAATGCCATTGAAGCAGCCAATTGTACAGTACGGAATAAGGGAACTCTTTTGGGACGTGCTGTTTCCTTCTGTTCCTTTTCTTTTACTTTAGCAAGAATCTGTTGAGGCAATGTGTCGAAATAAGCATCGGGCACTTCAAACGGAATATTCCTGTTCCAGCTGTCCTCACGCTCATCACCAACTTTACTTAAAATCTGTGTACTCAATCCTTCAAAGTAGCTGGAATGAGGACTGGAAAAAGGCATAGAATTACCCCAAAGAGCATGAACCTCAGTTTCATCATCAGCTTGAATAAAGTGTACCATATCAACTGCCAAAGTATCAAAATAGTTGGCAGGTATTGTATAAGGCATCAAAATCGGAGCCTTACCCAACAAAGAAGCCTCTAATTCATTAAGCTCTGCCTGTATATGTATTGACCTTTTCATGTTATTTTAGACAATTATTTCTGCTCAAAGTTTAATTTTCTTTCAAAAACGCTTCTATTTTCTTGACAGCATGGTGATAAGAAGCTTTTAAAGCTCCTTCTGAGGTTCCCAATACTTCTGACATTTTTTCGTATGGCATTTCGTCGTAATACCTAAGATTAAACACTACTTTTTGCTTTTCAGGTAATGTATGTATTGCTTGCTGGAGCTTCCATTCTATTTTATTACCATCATAGCCTTGTTCGGCTTTCAACTTATTGGCATAAATATTCTCTCCTTCTTCATTCTCAGACATACTTAATGAACTGCGACGTTTCTGTTGCTCTAAATATGTCAGTGTTTCGTTGGTGCCGATGCGGTATAACCAGGTATAAAAATTAGCTTCTTCCCTGAATTCGCCCAGGTTCTTCCAGACTTTAATAAATACATTTTGCAAAATATCATTAGTATCCTCGTGATGCACTACCATCCGACGAATATGCCAATACAAACGCTCCTGATAACGCTTTATTAATTCTGAAAAAGCCCGCTCTTTTGTTGCTTCATCGCGAAAAGCTATGAGCAAATTGCGGTCATCGAGTTGTGCCAATGAAGCCATATTACAAAACTTGATTAATCCCTGTCGGGTTTAGACTGCCGAAAGTAAGAAAGTTTAATGGAGGTACATAAATATCTTTGCTATTTTTGGGCTTCAATCTTATAAAAAATGAATCCACTAATCAAAGAATTTGACGAATACCGTGGCAAAATGAACGAAATCATTTTGGGCAAACAAAATAAAGTGATTAATCGCCTTTTCAATCTGGATACCAATACCTATGCCGAAGGCGCGCTGGATGTTAAAACAAAAGAGATGCTGGGTCTGGTTGCCAGTATGGTGCTACGTTGTGACGATTGTATTAAATATCATCTGGGTAAATGCCACGAACAAGGACTTACAACTGAAGAAGTGTATGAAGTATTTGCCATTGCCAATATTGTTGGTGGCACAATAGTTATACCTCATACACGTCGGGGAGCTGAATATTGGGAAGCCTTGATTTCAGAAGATAATCGCCACGTGCTATAATATTTTTAATGTCTCATTATTTAGTCAAATAAGACCTGAACAAATAGCAATTACCAAATTGTAGATTTATATTTGCGCTCAGAATATTTTTCCCTCCCTTTTTATAACAAACAAAAAATGAAGAACACTCCTTTCACAGCCATACATCAGGCACTTGGTGCTAAGATGGCTGAATTTGCCGGCTACAATATGCCCATTTCTTATTCCGGAATCAATGAAGAACATCATACAGTGCGCAATAATGCCGGGGTATTTGATGTGAGCCATATGGGTGAGTTTATACTTCGTGGAGATAAGGCATTAGACCTTATACAAAGGGTGACCAGTAATGATGCATCAAAACTTACTAATGGTAAAGCTCAATACTCATGCCTTCCTAATAACGTTGGAGGTATTGTAGATGACCTTCTGGTATATTGTATCGAAGAAAACAAAACCTATCTTTTGGTGGTAAATGCATCAAACATTGAGAAGGATTGGAATTGGATCAGCTCTTTCAATACCGAGAATGTTGAAATGGAAAACATCTCCGACCGCACTGGCTTACTGGCTGTACAAGGGCCCAATGCTGTAAAGTATATGCAGGAACTTACTGACATGGATATTACTAATCTTAAGTATTACACTTTTGCCAAAGGAACTTTTGCAGGAGTCGAAAATGTATTGGTAAGTGCGACGGGCTATACAGGTTCAGGTGGGGTCGAAATATATTTTGACGATAAAGACGGTGCAGGTGAAAAAATCTGGAATGAAATATTCCGTGTAGGTGGCCCTAACGGGATGAAGCCAATTGGTTTGGCAGCCAGAGATACATTAAGACTTGAGAAAGGATTTTGTTTGTATGGCAATGATATAAATGACAGCACTTCTCCATTAGAAGCTGGGCTGGGCTGGATTACTAAGTTTACTAAAGATTTCAACGGCAGAGCATTATTGGAAGAGCAAAAAGCCAATGGCGTGAATAGAAAATTGGTAGGCTTTGAAATGGTTGACAAAGGTATTCCTCGCCATGACTACAAAATTGTAGATGCAAATAATAATGAGATTGGAGTTGTTACTTCTGGCACACAAGCGCCAAGCCTAAGCAAAGCTATAGGTATGGCTTATGTAACTAAAGACCATAGTGCCGAAGGTTCTGAAATATATGTGCAGGTTAGAGACAAAGCCCTGAAAGCCGTTGTTGTAAAAATTCCATTTGTATAATTATACAATAAGGCAAAATAATTGAAACCATTTAAATAATCCAGACGAACAATGCTACCAAAGTACAGCAGAATATTATTAAAATTATCAGGAGAGTCGCTGATGGGTGACAGAAATTTTGGACTAGACCCCAAAATGCTAACACAATATGCTTTGGATATCAAAAGTATAGTTGAAATTGGAATTCAGGTTTCAATAGTTATTGGCGGTGGCAACATCTACAGAGGAATGAATGAAAGTGAAACAGGAATAGAGCGTGCACAAGGAGACTATATGGGCATGCTTGCTACTGTAATTAATGGTATGGCCTTACAAGCTTCTTTGGAAAAAAACGGAGTTAAAACCCGTTTAATGAGTGCTATTAAAATGGAACAGATTGCAGAACCATATATTCGACGCAGAGCAATACGCCATCTCGAAAAAGATCGTGTAGTAATATTTGCTGCTGGCACAGGGAATCCTTATTTCACTACAGACACGGCTGGTGCTTTGCGCGCTGTAGAGATTGAGGCAGATGTAATCCTTAAAGGTACTCGTGTAGATGGTATCTATACGGCTGACCCTGAAAAGGACAGCACAGCTACAAGATATGATGCCATTTCTTTTTCAGAAGCAATCAGTAAAGAATTAAAAGTAATGGATATGACAGCATTTACTTTGTGTCAGGAAAACAACTTACCCATCATTGTTTTTGACATGAACAAACCGGGCAACCTACTGGATGTTGTAAGTGGAAAGCAAGTGGGTACGATAGTTAAATAGTTGAATCCACAGAAAAGATTGAAAGATTAAAAAAGCGCCGCAGTGATATATATCACTGCGGCGCTTTTTTAATGCATAAAATAATGATAAGAACCCAAAAGCTTATACATAAAAACGCCTGTCTCCGAAAAGACAGGCGTTCTAAAATATTAATATCAATACACTAGTAAACTATTAATTTCTCAGTTTGATTCAAGTTATCATCTCCACTGATACGTACCAAATAAACACCTTTGGCACCCAATTGAGCAGCTGGAATTTCAACACGAGCATTATTTTGGTCTACTTTGGTATTAATAGAATAAACCAATTTTCCTGTCATATCCATTACTTCAATTTTCACATGTGCATTAGGTTTTTGGAACAGCACAAATGTGTTTGTAGTTGCAGGATTTGGAGCTAATGCAACCTTTTTATCACCCAGAATCATTTCGTTCACTGACAAAGGATTGTCACTGATATTGATGCGGTCAATATAAAAGTTATTACCTGATGCATAAGCAAAGGAACCTACTGGACGTGAAGATGGTTTATAACGGAAACGGAAGAAAACACGATTGTTTCTAATCGTTGAAGCACCTGATTTCAAATCAATGCTGATTGGCTTCCACTCATCCCATGATGGTTGAAACTCACCAACTGCAACAGTTCCTACTGTTTGCAATTCAGCATCTTTCATTGTTTTTAAGTTAGTCCATGTAGCACCACAGTTAGTAGAGTATGCTATTTCCAAAACATCCTTCATCAGTGTAGGATTAGTAGTTCCATAAGCTCCTGAATACATGAAATTCAAATTTCCGTTAACTGCACCCAAAACACTCAAATCGAATGCGGGAGTAAAGAAATCATCGAAATCTCCTGCTGGATCACCAAGTGTAGTTTCGGGGAAAGAACGATCATCATAACTTCTGTAACGGATTGACTTACCATCATAAACTCCTCTATCAGTAATTTCCCATTTAAATCTATTGTTATAATAGTTGAAAATTGGCCATTTTGCATTTTCAGCTTCATTAGCAAAATCTTGCCAATAACCAATAGGATTAATTGCGTTTGGATCTGCAACATAAACACTTGGCATTGTTTCAAAAGTATCTACACCAACAGCGTTTCCGGCGACCAATTTAACTGAAGCCCAACCCGGAGTTGCAAATTTTGTAGTAATAACTCCGCCGACAGGTGTTGTTGAGGTTGCTCCGTTTGTTAATATCCAATCTTTTGAAGTAGCGGCAGCCTGCCAGCTTCTGTCTGTAAATTTGAAACTATACAATGAAGCTGCATTATCAGCACACAAGAAGTAGGAAGGTTCAGCTGCTAAAATCAATGATGCAGAAATTCCTTTATCTACTGAATACTCAGCTTTTGGTTTTAACGCCGGCGGTGTTGCCAATGCACCTGTATTGGCCAGATTTTCAGGCGAGATTAGGCTACTTCTGCTAGCAACAGAGCTTGTTAATGCGGCACGCATACGCTCTACCTGTCCAGCTGTAAACATTTTAGAACAATAGCTGTAGTCCATTATGTTTTGAGTATTGGTCGTATCGGGGTAATCTACTAAAGAATCATTGGCATATATTTTATAAAACCCATAAGTAAACTTCCAATCGTAGAAGAAGTTGTAAAAATTATCTGAAGAACCCACTTCTTTTAATAATATGGTACCATTGAATCCTCTTGGATAAATTGAAGTACTGGTAGTAAGAGTGTCTCTTGCAGCACCAGGATTTTGCAGGAAGCATAATGTGAAATTGGTAGCAGTATCGGCGGGTGGTAATTTGAACTTATGAGTGACAATTTGTGCTGCATTTATTACAGTAGTCATAACAACGGCAGTATCTATAACTATGTCGTTTCTTTTCAAACCGATGATATAAGTAGAGCCAATCGCTGCTGAGGGGAAAAAGGTAACAGACTCAATAGTAGTTGCCGTACGATTTTTAAACACGATACCTTTATTTGTAGAGGTGTCGGAGATAATCTTGATAGAATCTAAGCGAGGCTTAGCTGCTAATGCATTTCTTTTGAATAAACAGGCTGTATCATAAAGTGCAGCAGCAAAGCAATTATCATGACCTTTGGTCGGCGGTGTATCTTCTACTTCATCATCTCCACAAGCAACTCCTGGATTATTAGTTCCACCCCAAGGATGATCCAAATTAAGTTCGTGACCGAATTCGTGTGCGATAGCTACACTATTGTAAGCAAGTAAATAACTAGACAAAGAAATTACTCCATCATAATAAGGAATCACATCTCCGCTAGAGGGCTTGTAGGCATAAGCTGCGGGTTTGAAACCATCACTACTGGGCTTGAAGGCTCTGATAACCCATACATTCATATAATTGTTCGGAGGCCATTGATCATATTTTGCCAAATCATTAGCTGCCAGACTACCATAGTCGCGACGACGAGTGATACCCCTCGTCGGATTGCCGAAGGGATCCTTTGTTGCCAAATGCCATTTTATATTAGCCTTGCCAATATAGCGGGTTTTTGAATTATGAATAAAGCCTTTGAAAGGATTGATTACATCAATGGTGTCTGCATTCTGTTTTGCATAATATGAATTCACACGTGCAACACATAATTCGACATCGGCATCACTAATGTATTCTTCGCCATAGTCATGAATAATGTGGAAGACTAAGGGCACATCGTATATCGTTGTACCATCATCAGTAGTTTTAGCAAAAGGTGATAAGTCCTTTAAGGACATTTTCGATAGTTTTTCGGTAATTTCTTTGCTTAACGCAGCATCACGATCTGCAATTTCAGGATGCGTAGCCACCAAGCGCTTATACACTTCGTCTGTACCGCAGGGTGTTGTACTTTGAGCGTGAGCAGAAGGACCAAAAAATCCAAGTAGTGATAGTGAATACAATAATTTCTTCATCATTGTTAATTTTTTATAAGTATGTTTTGAAACAACAGTACCAAAGGTAAAAAAAAATGTGAGATATTTTCTTTTTGGAGGGGGTGATTTTTGAAAGTTAAATAATTTCTCAAATACATGGCTATTTTATACCAAAAGCCTTCTTTACTTTATCAACATAATCCAGTTTTTCCCATGTAAATAATTCCACTTTTACCTTTTTCTCGTTATCCTTTCCTTTGTTAAACACTTTGGTTACTATTTCAGACTGACGCCCCATATGACCATAGGCCGCAGTTTCGGCATAAATCGGATTTCTCAATTTCAATCGTTGTTCGATGGCATAAGGACGCATATCAAATACCTTTTCCACTATTTTAGCAATAGCGCCATCGTTCAATTTTACATTTGCTGTACCGTATGTATCTACAAAAATACCACAAGGTTTTGCAACACCAATAGCATAAGATACCTGAACCAATACCTCCGAACAAACACCGGCAGCAACAAGATTTTTGGCAATATGCCTTGTTGCATACGCAGCAGAACGATCTACTTTACTGGGGTCTTTGCCGGAAAATGCGCCGCCACCATGAGCACCTTTACCACCATAAGTGTCTACGATAATTTTACGGCCAGTTAATCCTGTATCGCCGTGCGGACCACCTATTACAAACTTCCCTGTGGGGTTGATATGATAGGTAATCTTGTCATTAAACAATTTTTGAAGATTAGGCTTTAATTGCTTCTTAACCCTTGGTATAATAACTTCAATGATATCTTTTTTGATTTTATCCAACATTTTTTTGTCCGATTTGTCAAAATCATCATGTTGGGTAGAAACAACTATCGTGTCAATGCGTATAGGATTATTATTGTCATCATACTCAATGGTTACCTGACTTTTTGCATCTGGTCTCAAATATTTCAATTCTTTGCCAGCTCTTCTTGTTTTAGATAATTCTTTCAAAATCTTGTGAGCAAGATCCAAAGCCAGTGGCATATAGTTATCTGTTTCGCTGGTGGCATAACCAAACATCATACCTTGATCACCAGCTCCCTGAGCATTTGCCTTTGTTTCGAAATCCACCTTTTTCGTAGAACGGTCAACACCTCTGTTAATATCAGCGGATTGCTCATGAATGGCCGATAGGATACCGCAGGAGTTTGCTTCAAACATGTATTCTGATTTGGTGTAGCCAATTTCACGGATTACCTCACGTGTAATTTCCTGTACATCCAAATATGCTTTTGACTTAACTTCTCCGGCCAATACAACCTGACCAGTTGTTACAAGAGTTTCACAGGCTACTTTTGAGTCAGAATCGTAAGCTAAAAAATGATCAATAAGAGCATCAGAAATCTGATCGGCAACTTTATCTGGGTGACCTTCGGATACAGACTCGGATGTGAACAAATAGGGCATAATTGTTGGTTTTATTTAGTAAGATTTTTTTTGTTGTCGCAAATTTAAGTAATCGTATCTATCGAAAAGACACTAAATAAAAAAGAGTAAAAGTTTTGTGGATAAAAACCTTTACTCTTTGATGTAAATATTATAATCAATCTTATTCGACAGTTACCGATTTAGCCAAATTCCTTGGCTGATCTACGTTACAGCCTCTCATAATAGCAATATGATATGCGAGTAACTGAAGAGGAACAATGGTAACAAGTGGAGAAATAATTTCATCTACTTCTGGAACTTCTATCACATGATCAGCAATTTCTTTAATCTGAGTATCACCTTTGTTGACAATAGCAATGATTTTGCCCTTGCGCGCTTTTACTTCCTGAATATTGGAAACTATTTTCTCATAGGCACTTTTATTGGTAGCTAAAAACACTACTGGCATTTCTTCGTCAATCAATGCAATAGGGCCATGCTTCATCTCTGCAGCAGGATAACCTTCGGCATGTATATAAGATATTTCTTTAAGTTTTAATGCTCCTTCCATGGCTACAGGATAGTTATATCCACGTCCCAGATAAAGGAAATTGTTAGCATCTTTGTATACAGCTGCTATTTTCTTAATCTCATCATCTAGGGCTAACACTTCTTTTATTTTCTCCGGCACACTTTCCAATTCATATAAAATCTGTCTCAGCTTAGACTGGGGTATTGTACCTTTCGACTGTGCAATTTGCAAAGCAATCAATATTAATACGGAAACTTGTGTAGAAAAAGCCTTTGTTGATGCTACACCAATCTCAGGGCCTGCATGGGTATAAGAACCCGCATGTGTTGCACGTGCTATTGAGGAGCCGATTACATTACATATCCCATAAACCAGAGCTTGCCTTTCTTTTGCCAATTCAATGGCTGCAAGTGTATCGGCTGTTTCGCCTGATTGAGAAATAGCTATTATAAAATCAGATTCTTTAACGATTGGATTACGGTAGCGAAACTCTGAAGCATATTCAACTTCGACAGGTACACGGGCCAAGTCTTCAATGATATACTCACCCAACAAACCACTGTGCCATGAGGTGCCACAGGCTGTTATCAGGAATCTATCTGCTTTATTAATTCGGTTACTGTATTCAGTGATACCACCCATTTTTACCCAGCCCCCGGCAGCATTCATTCTACCACGGAAAGAATCTTCAATAACCTTGGGTTGTTCATAAATTTCTTTGAGCATATAATGCTCGAAATTGCCTTTTTCAATTGCCTCCAGATTCATCTCCAGCTTTTGTATTGCATGAGACTTCACAACATTACCAAGGTTTTTGATGGTAAAACTGCCCTTTCTGTCTACCACTACATACTCTTCATCGTCAAGATAGATAACGTTTTTAGTAAACTCTATAATCGGAGAAGCATCAGATGCAACAAAGAATTCTTTCTCTCCGATTCCCAAAACCAAAGGACTGCCTTTTCTTGCAGCTATGAGCCTGTCCGGATTATTTTTATCAATTACGACTATGGCATAAGCACCAATTACTTCATTCAAGGCAATACGTACTGCCTCATCCAAAGGTAAATTTTCCTGCTTCTGAACCTCTTCGATAAGATTTACCAAAACTTCAGTATCCGTCTCAGAATGAAAAATATAACCTCTCTTTTTAAGTTCTTCTTTTATCGGACCATAATTTTCAATAATCCCATTATGAATTAAGGCTATGTTGCCGGAATTAGACAAATGTGGATGTGCGTTAACATCATTAGGAACACCATGGGTTGCCCAACGTGTATGCCCTATACCGACTGTAGCACTTAAAGGCTTATCGGCTGCATACTCTTCCAGAACCGAAACTTTGCCTTGCTTCTTATAAATATTTAATGAGCCATTCAGCAAAGCAACACCTGCACTGTCATAACCCCTATATTCAAGTCTTTTGAGCCCCTTAATCAATATTGGATAGGCTTCCTTATTGCCAATATATGCTACTATACCACACATATTTTCTAAATGTTGTTTTTAAAGTTTGGTATAAACCACGTTTAATTTTATTCTGTATGCCGGTTGGCTGTAACTACTTCCAGCAGCAGTCAATCTATATGCTCCGATAAAAGTTTGCGTGCCATTTATGCGCAATCTAAGTTCTTTTCTTTGCTCTACAATGGCATTTTGTAATTCTCTGGGAATATTTATTACATACTGATTTACAATAAGGCCACCCAAAACGGCATTTCTAAGATTACCATCAATAAAATAAAGTGGTGATGAAGAACTAACGGGGTTTCTATCTGCCACAACTCTTCTGCTACCATATTCGTCTATTACCTCAGGATAAATACGCGTAGGGGCAGCAAACACCGCATCTAAAGGTGAAGATATCTGGGTAATTACCAGCTCTGCTTTGTTCACTATACATTTCGGCAAATTCTTAGCATATGGAATTCGTAAGTCCAAACCTGCACCAGGTAAGTTTTGGATTAAAAATGTATTATCACTGAGAGATGTCGAAGCAAATAACGCTTTTGCTGGTGTACCCGTGTAATCACGGATTACACGACTATAAAAACCTGTTTTGGTTTGAGTGGCCGTTGGATCAAACGGGTACGATGCAGTTAAAGTATCAGTAATCAGACCACTGCTATTTTTAGTGTGATAATACATCACAATATTTGCCTTGGAATAAATGTCATCACCTGTTAATCTAAAGTAGGGCATAGTATTTCCCTTTATTTCAGAATTAATAAAAACACCTTTAAAATAATCGATAAAATTTGCAGTATTAGCATACTCATTACCTCCGGTTTTTGATATCAGTTCGTTCATCAAATCATTATTAATCCGCATCCTGATGTGTGAAGAACGATTTACCCCTGCTACTTTTACTGAATCTCTGTATGATTTTATTAAATCGGGCAAATAAACGGTCGTACTTGCAATAGGGCTGGCTTCAACAGCTTTGGCGGGCGAGGTAGCATAATAAATAGAATCGAAATAAATCGACTCGGTCATTCTGTAAGCATTAAACGTCTGATAGCCTGCACTGTTGGTAGTGTCGCCATAAGTAAATCCACTGTATGGCAATACCAACACAGCCGAGTCTATTTGATATTTCGATTGATCAAATGAATAATTATCCTGCGGAGGGCGAACCTGAAAATAAAAGCTGGAAGTGGTCTTCCCAAAGTATGGGTCATTGGTTATGGAACCAGCACCTACATAAACCGGGAATGAAGAGCTGAAAGCGTTGGTAATAACAGTATCATCCAGCACACTCTTTGTCAATAGACTAAGTGTATCTGTACCAAAAACAGTAATATTATCAATTGCCGGTACAACATCTGTTCTAATAACAGTATTCTCCTTACAGGAAGACAGTAAAACCAAGGCAGTCAGTGAAAGAGAAAATAACTTCTGGATAGTATCGCGGTAAAACAAGTGAAAAAATTTAAAGCGAAGAAAATAAAAACAAAACTAAGAGTCTGTTAAGCTTTTATACAAATCTATCAATGAAGTAATATCATCTGTCCATTCAGGACTGAAAGGAATCACCTTTTTGGTACGACTTGGCTTTACTTCGTCTGTAATTTTTGTACTTATTTTCTTATCCCCCATTATCACAATATCGGCATACTTAGCACCTCCAAGAGTAAGAGAAGTATTGGTTCTGTCCTTAAATACTTCCAAATCCTTTTCTTTAATATCTGCGCTAATCATAGCCTTTTTTACAAACTGATCGCTTAACTTTTCTTTAAACTGATCTGCCTGAACGGTATATATAGACTTAGTAAACCCAAAAACAGGTTCCTTTTTATAGGTTGTCTTTAAAAATAACGGTACGAGCGATGTCATCCAACCATGACAATGGATAACATTTGGGGGCCATCCAAATTTTTTCACTGTTTCTAATGCGCTTTTACAGAAAAATACAGTCCTGTCTGCATTATCATCATAAAATTTATCATTTTCATCACGAAAAACGAATTTACGTTTAAAGTAATCGTCATTGTCCATGAAGTAAACTTGTAAGCGTGCATTAGGTAATGAAGCAACTTTAATAATCAGAGGGTAATCATCTTTATCAACAATAATATTAATACCTGAAAGGCGAACAACTTCGTGCAATTTATGACGACGCTCGTTGATGACGCCAAAACGAGGCATTATGATTCTGATCTCAATTCCTGCTTCAAAAGTTTTTATTGCCAACTTATTTAATACATTCGCAAATTCTGAAAACTCTAAGTAAGGAGAAAGTTCATTACAGATAATGAGGATTCGTTTTTTGGTATCTACCGTCATGCTTAAAATTTAAGTGAAAATGAATGACCTTAGAAAAAGTCAAAAAATTTTAGGCTGCAAAATTACTAAAATATTAATTCGAAAATGGTTTTATTTGCAGCGCCTAATTTAAAACGCACATTATGATTGTTTTCAAAACAAGTTTGGAACTACAGATTTACCTTCAATCCCTTAAAAAAGAAGGGGCTTCAATAGGCTTTATCCCTACAATGGGCGCTTTACATAAAGGCCACATCTCATTGATTGACACAGCTAAAAAGGAATCAAAACTGGCTGTGTGCAGCATTTTTGTTAACCCGGCTCAATTTAACGACAAACAGGATTTTGAAAAATATCCAAGTACAATTGCCGATGATATTCTCCTATTGGAGACTGCAGAATGTGACGTGCTATTTCTTCCTTCTGTTGAAGAAATTTACCCTAATGGCTCCGATAATGCCAAATCGTATCATTTCGGCGACTTGGAGCATATATTTGAAGGAGCACAACGACCCGGGCACTTTAATGGTGTTGGCAAAGTGGTTGCCATATTATTAGAAATTGTTATGCCTGATGCCTTGTATATGGGCAGCAAAGATTTTCAACAATGCCTGATAGTCAAAGACCTTTGTAAGCAAATGGGTCTGGCTAAGCAAATTAAATTTGTTGCCTGCCCAACACAGCGTGAAGCTGATGGTCTGGCTATGAGTTCGCGAAACAGAAGGCTGAATGAATCTCAAAGAGCCATAGCAGGTTTATTGTACCAATGCCTGGTTTCTATCCAAAGTAAAGCGCTGCTGGATACACCGTTTTCTGTAGTAGCGAAAGAATGTATGGATTTACTTCTTGCCAAAAACATTGACCTTGAATATGTCAGTATTGCCGAGGCAGACACACTTACTCCCTTGAAAGATTTTGATACTAATAAAAAAATGGTAGCTCTGATTGCTGCCAAAATAGGCAATGTTCGATTGATTGACAATATGATTCTTAACTAAATCTGCTTACTGGCGAATGAGAAAAACACTAGTCCTTATTTTGGGCATTTCAAGCTATGTCCAAGCCAATGCCCAATCAGATACAGATGAAAAAAACGGCTTTCAAAAAACATTAAATGAAGTAATTGTTTCAGGAAATATCTTCCCGGAAAGAAAAAAGAATGTTGTTCAGAAAGTAGATGTCATTACCTCAAAACAAATGACAGAAATGAATGCCCAGAACACTGCCGATGTATTGAGTAATACAGGACAGGTCTTTGTGCAAAAAAGCCAGCAGGGCGGAGGTAGCCCGGTAATTCGAGGATTTGAAGCAAGCAGAATACAGCTCAATATTGACGGCATCAGATGTAATAATGCAATTTTCAGGGCAGGACATTTACAGAATATTATTAGTATAGATAACAACGTTTTGGATAGAATTGAAATTTTGAGTGGTCCATCCTCTACTATTCATGGCAGTGATGCATTAGGAGGAGTAATCCTGTTAAAAACCAAAGATGCTGTACACGGGAAAACACGCAGAATAGAAATTACTGGTGCTAATGCTTTAGTACGTTATTCGACAGTCAACAGAGAAAATACTACCAGTGCAAGTATTAGTTTTGGCAATAAAAAATGGGCCTCCTTGACCAATGTTACATTTTCTCAGTTCGATGATTTGATTCAGGGAAAAAACGGTACAGACTCTATTACTAAACTTTGGAAAAAGAATTTTGTCGTTCAACGTATCAATGGACAAGATTCCATGGTACGCAACCAAAATCCCTATAAGCAAGTCGCCACAGGATACAGCCAATTTGATTTGCTTCAGAAATTTTCATTTATACCAGGTAAAAACAGCAAACACAGTATTAATTTCCAATTGTCAAATTCAAGTGATATTCCAAGATATGACAGACTAACGGAAACCACCGCTGCAGGTGTAGCTAAAAATGCAGAATGGTATTACGGTCCTCAGGTTCGCAGCCTTACGGCTTACAAATTTGAAATAAGTAAACTACGTGGATTCTTTGATGATTTCTCTGCTACTGCAAGTCATCAATTCTGGAAAGAAAGCAGACACAACAGAAGTTTTGGCAAATCAATTTTGAGCAACAGAGAAGAACGAATTAATGTGCTCGGTTATAATATTTCTGCACGAAAAAAAGGAAAAGTACACGAATTAAGCCTCGGAACAGATGCTCAGTTTAACTTTCTGAAATCTGAAGCTGATGGACTCAATATTAATACGGGCGAACAAAGTAAAATTGACACCCGATATCCTGATGGCAATAACAAAATGAATCTGTTAGGCTTTTTTGCTCAACACACTATGAAATTGGATGACGGCAAAATTGTCATCAATGATGGGCTTCGGTTCAACTACAATTATTTACACTCCAACATTGTGGATACATCTGTTCAGTTTCATCTGCCAGTTACTGACCTTAAACAAAACAATACTGCACTTACTGGTAATATTGGTGTGGCATATATGCCTCAAAATGAGCTACGCTTAACGGCTAACTTTTCTACAGGTTTCCGTTCGCCCAACTTTGACGACATGACCAAGGTTTTCGAATCTAATAAAAATCAATTAATTGTTCCAAATCCGAACCTTAAGCCTGAGTTTACACAAAATTATGAACTAGGTATGCAATACAGTAAAGGTATCGCCAGTCTTAGTGCTTACGGCTTCTACACAAATTTTACCAATGCAATTGTAACTGATTTCTTCACTTATAAAGGTGCCGATTCTGCATTGTATAATGGCAATATGACAAGGGTTTTTGCCAGTCAGAATAAAGCAAAAGCCTTTTTGTATGGAGGTGGATTGGAAGGTACGATAAGGCCATCCACTAATTTTTCTATGTTTGCTTCCATTAATTATACCTACGGAAGATTTGATAATGATACATCTCTAGTTCCATTAGATCATATTCCTCCGGTAACAGGAAGAATAGGTATGCGCTATGCAGAAAGGAAATGGTATACAGAATTATATAGTCTCTATAATGGAAAGAAAAAACTAGTGGATTATAACCCTGGAGGAGAAGACAACTTACTCTATGCTACACCTAATGGAATGCCAGGCTGGTATACTGTTAATCTTAGAGTAGGCGCAACTGTAATTGAGCACTTGGCGTTACAAGCTGGCGTAGAAAACATTTTAGACAAAAACTATAGATATTTTGCTTCAGGAATGAGTGCCGCCGGTAGAAATCTGGTCATCTCTATGCGATATCAGTTTTAACAACGTCGGATTTGATGATTACTTTTTATAGAAATACATAACCAAATTGGGAGATAATGAAATTCCTCCCGGGTTAATACCTGCCCATCCCTCCGGGATGGGCATTTTTAATTCCTGATAGTATTGCACCCAAACAGGAAAAAAGGTATCACTGTTGGGTTGTTTAAAAGTCATTGGACGGAGTAAAAAGAAATCTTTGTTTTGATTCGCTTCTTTAAACGCATCATAAAGCAACTCAGAACAATAATACTTTCCATTATCATAAACGAAAGCATCATCATAGGGGATGCCAATCTTTTGTCTCGCCACTTCTACTGCTGTAAGCGCTATTTTTTTGTATCCCTTCTTGACTCTACCCAGCAAGATTTCATTTTTACTACGTTGTACAAAAACAGAAAGTGCTGTACGCTGAACCTTGCTACCAATGGCTTCAATGATATAAATGCTGTCCGCTTCGATGCTGACCAAACCTATATGAGAAAAATGCCTTCCACCATAGCTTTTCGTAACTTGTTCGATAGCGTCACATAATGGACCGCAATCCAAATCCTGAAACAACAAATCTCCTGACCTGAGTTTTCCATAATTATCCTTTTGAGCCTGAACAACTTTGGAGGAAAGGGAAAGGGAAAAAAACAAAATAATTGCTACTAAAATACGCATGGAAAACACCTAATAATGACTATAAACGATAAAGCAATATTATTGCATTTTAAGAGAATGCTAAATTTGCTCTGCCCTTATAGGTCATTTGGTTTTATCAATAGCAACAATAAACTTTGCTGTATTACCTTTGTATCAGTAAAATAATTTAAAAAGAAATGGAAACTTCAATATCAGCACCGGTATCATTTACCGACGGTGCGGTGAAAGAATTAAAAAGATTAATGAATGAGCCAGGATTTGACTCCACCCAATTTTTGCGTGTTGGTGTTAAAGGTGGCGGATGTTCCGGAATGACTTATGTATTGGGGTTTGACCAAAAGGAATCAGATGATGAAACTTTTGAAATTGATGGAATCCCGGTGATTATGAAACAGGCACATGGAATCTATTTGCTGGGTATCAATATTCACTTTGAGGACGGATTGAATGCCCGCGGATTTACATTTAACAACCCAAATGCAAGTAGTACCTGTGGATGCGGTACCTCATTTGCTGTCTAAATTCTGGTATGAGATTAGTATTATTATATTTTCTGTTACTATTGTGCAACAGCCTGAATAGCATTGCCCAAAACAAAACTGAAATCAATCAGTTGGACGAGTCGGGAAAGCCACATGGCTTATGGTACACCTATACACCGGCAGAGCGTGGAGAAGCTGCTGAGAGCAAATTTGGTCATTATGATCATGGAGACAAAATGGGTCTTTGGTATGTCAATGATGGTAAAGGGAATATGATTTCTATCGAAACCTTTAAATTCAATGTGCGAGATGGTGAGGCAAAGTATTTCGAAAATGGCCAACTTACTTGTATTGGACATTACCGAGGTCTCAATCCTAAAGTAGCATTGGATACTGTACTTATTGTCGACCCCATAACAGGAGATGAAAAATGGGTAAGTGTTCCCACCGAAAGAGGAAGTGTAAGGCATGGCAGTTGGCGTTTCTATGACGAGTTTAGTGGCCGTCTAATCAAAGAAGAACAATATCAGATTGACGAACTAATCTATAAAAAAGACTTCTCTATCTCGGCCTCAGACAGTGCCTTCTATCAAAAGAGAAATGCCATTTTACCTCACAAGGGTAATAAATTACCGCCATCTTCAAAATTCAAATCCAAAGAACCTGCCAAAAGCCTTATCGGTGGCTAATCAAACTTATTTGTTTTAACGGAGTTTTAACCCCACAGCATGATGATAAGTGCATTGGGCTGTTATTTTTGTGAGCAGATAAATATTGATTTATTTGTTGAGCAACTATGAAACGCCTATTTTTTCTTTTCATTTTTCTATTTAACTACTATTATACTTTTGCTCAAAATGTCGTTTTCTCGGCAGAAGCAAATGCGAATCCTGTTGGCATTGAAGATCAAATTCAGGTATCTTTTACCATAGAAAATGTTCAGGAATTGCAAGGAATTCAAAATCCGTCTTTCCCGGGATTTAAAGTTCTGGGGGGGCCATTCCAATCCCAAAGCACGAATTACTCTTTTAATGGTAGCCAACAGGTTCGCACCTCTAGTATTTCTCTGAGCTATGTTCTACAAGCCACCAAAACAGGCGATTTAACTATTCCGCCCATCTCGGCCAAAGATGGCCAGGGTAAAATATACCAAAGTAACAGCCTCACAATTAAGGTAGTTAATGGCAGTTTGGCCAAAAAAAGAAGCCAACAACAATCAGCTGATCCATTCGGCGGTTTCGACCCATTTGACGACCCTTTCTTTGGAGGATCTGGCGGTGGTGGGGACCCTTTTGCCGCTATTCGCCAACAACAGGCCCGGATGCAGCAGATGTTGCAACAATTACAACAGCAATCTCAGGGAATGGGCACACCTCAGAATTTGCCTCAGGTATCAGAAAAAGACCTTGGGAAAAATATATTCATCCGCGTTTCTGTAGACAAAACAAAAGTAAATGTCGGAGAACAGATTACCGCAACCTATAAAATGTATGCCCGTATACCGATGCAGGCACAATTGGCAAAACTACCTACGCTAAACGGCTTTTGGACACAGGATTTCGAACTACCCAAAGACCAAAAACCTCAAATGGAAACATTGGATGGAATACAATATCAAACATTTACCCTAAAAAAGTCTGCATTGTTTCCACAACAAACCGGCACATTAATTCTAGATGCAGCAGAAGCAAATGGTGTTGCCCGAATAGCAGACAGAAGTAACCCTTATGGCAGAGATGTACAGTTTAAACTCAAAAGCCAACCTGTAAATATCACTGTAACAGCTCTTCCTATCAAAGACCAACCTGAAAATTTTGGAGGCGCCGTTGGTAATTTCACGCTCAGTAATAACATTGATAAAACAAATTTAAGTACCGACGAGTCGTTGAATCTCTCCATTGACATTTCCGGTACAGGAAATCTGAAATTAATTCAGGCACCACAACTGTCATTACCCAATGGGCTGGATGTATTTGACCCAAGTATTGTAGATACGATTACCAGCAGAAGCACGACGATTAGCGGCCATAAGATATTTACCTATACAATTGCTCCTCGTATTGCCGGAGACTACGAAATACCTGCAATACCTTTTTCTTTCTATAATAGTAAAGCAGGCACTTACACTACTCTATTTACCAAGCCTTTTAAAATCCATGTCAGTCAGGGAAAAAACACAAGAAAGGAGATTTCAGGAGACAAACTGCTCAGTGATATTCATGGTATTAACAATAAGGCATTTACTCTGCAGTCTGTACCTGGTGCATTTTTATACTCATGGATATACTGGAGTCTTTATTTAGTACCACTACTTTTGCTCCTGATTTTTATTTGGATGAAGAAAAGAAATGAATCTGAGTCCAGTAATATTAGTATGTTCAAGAATAAATATGCCAATAAGATTGCTTTGAAACGATTAAAAACTGCAAAGGCCTTTCTAGACAAAAAAGAAACAGTTGCGTTTTACGAAGAGATATCCAAAGCATTATGGCTTTATTTGTCCAACAAATTAAATATTCCGCTTTCTCAATTATCGAAAGAAGCTGCTGTTGAGTCTCTGACGCTCAAACACACACCAACTGTCCAGCTTGATAAAATGAATTATATAATCGAGGAATGCGCTCTGGCATTGTATGCCCCTAAAGGTGCTGCTCAGCAAATGCCAAACATTTATAGTGACACTGCCCAACTTATTAGTGAACTTGAAGAAATTTTAAAGAAATAATGAAAAAGCTACTCTTCATTTTAGCTCTGTTGAACAGCATTTATTGCCATGCAGGAGGTATTGATTTTTCGACTTACTGGAACAAAGCAAATACTGCTTACCAGCAAAAACAATATGACTCTGCTATTTTCTATTATCAAAAAATATTGAAATACCAGGTCTGGAATCCTACTATACATTATAACATCGGCAATGCTTATTACAAAAGCAATAGGGTAAGTGAGGCTGTGTTGAGCTATGAACGTGCTTTGTTTTATCAACCCGATTTTAAAGATGCTCAGGATAATCTGGCATTAGCAAAAAGCCGAATTCCGAATGCAATAAAACAAATACCGGATATATTTTTTGTACAATGGTGGAATGACCTGACATCCAGCAATACAGCTAATACATGGGCTGTGTTGAGTATTTTGATTTTTTTATTGTTATTGGGAGCTATTTTTTACTCTTATAGAAATAAACAGCAAAGTAAAATTCCGGCTCAACTTTATTCTATTTTACCTTGTATAAATATCCTTTTCCTGTTTTTCTCATTTATTGCCAGCCAAAAGCAATTAAAAAGCAAGCTGGCAGTGGTAATGAACAGTGGGGCAGTATTGGTCAAAGAACCTAATCTTTATAAAGGACAATCTGCAGTGCCTGAGGCTACAACAGTTTTGACAGATGAAGAAAAAGGGAATTGGATTGCTGTAACTTTGCCGGATAATAAAACAGGCTGGATGCAAAAAACAGAATTGCACTTTGTGCACCAAACCGTAAAAACCAGGTAATGTATTTCGTAAAAGCACCTTCTTTACTAAAAAAAATATATCCCGAGGATTTGGTTTGGCGGAGAGAAACGTTAGATACCGTTTACCTTACTTTTGATGATGGTCCACATCCTTTTGCCACTCAATTTGCACTAAGTGAATTGGCAAAGTATGATGCAAAAGCCACTTTCTTTTGTATAGGCAAAAACGTGATAAACCATCCTGACATTTACACTCAAATACTGATGGCCGGACATAAGGTGGGTAATCATACACATACACACCTCAACGGATGGAAAAGCAAGACAGAAATATATATCCAAAGTATCAGAGAAGCCAATCAGTTTATTCAATCTAATTTATTTCGCCCTCCCTACGGTAGAATCCGAAAAAATCAAGCAGAAGAAATCAAACGTCTTGGATATTCAGTAATCATGTGGGATGTTTTGAGCGGTGACTTCGACACGAAAATTACACCGGAAAAATGCTGGGAGAATATTGAACAGAATATTGAACCAGGCTCTATAATTGTATTTCATGACAGCAGTAAAGCTTGGGAAAGGATGAAATATGCGTTAACACGTACTTTAGAATTTTGCCAGAAGCAGGGTTGGAAAATGAAAACCTTATAATAATAGCTTACAAATAAACTATCTAAAAAAACGGCTTGCAATCTGATTATTGCAAGCCGTTTTTACATCTGGTATTAACTCTACTAATAATCTATTTTAGAAACTTTTTCGGTAGCGATAACCTGACCATCTGTATCAGCAAACTGAATTATATATACACCTGAGGCAAACTGTGTCATATCAATTTGTCGGGTATCACTATGCTGAAAAAGAACACGACCTTGCATATCTAATAAAGATACAGTGATGCCTTTAGGAGCCTCAACATTTAACTTGTCTTGTGTAGGGTTAGGATAAACTTTGACATAGTAAGTTGTAGAACTACCTTCTTCAATACCCGATGGATTCAAATCAATTTCAGCACTTTTACTGCAATCTCTCGTATTGGTAACTACTATTTTATATATGCCACCAGTACCTGTCGTCATAATAAAGGAGTCAATAGCTCCCGGAATAGCTACTCCATCTTTGTACCATTGGTAAAAAACACCTTTGACAGATGTACTCAATCTGGTTCCGGTTTTTGTAATAAAAGGAGTGTCGGGAGATGGGATAACGACGATATTAAAGCCTGTTGATGTGGCATAACAACCATTTAATGGATCCTGTACCTGAACAGAATATTTGCCATTTTTATCAGCATACACAAAAGTATCTGTAGCGCCAGGAATAAAGACTCCATTCAAATACCATTGGTATGAAGTAAACCCGGATTGAGTAGCCAGTTTGGTTTTCTCTCCGTCACAGAAGAAGGTATTTCCATAAGGGTGAATATAGAATGGAGATACGAATTTTACAGTAACAACAACATCAGAAGAATTATCCTGACAACCATTTGAGTCAGTAATATGAACTGAATAAGTACCAGCAGTCTTTGCATAATAAGGATTACCTGTTTCTCCCGGAATATCAATACTCAAATTTCTCCATTGATAAGTATAGCCCGGTTTTACTGCAGCTAAAATTACCGATACGTCTCCGTTACAAATATCTGTTCCTCCAGTTACCGTTGTAGAATTGTCAGGCAAAGGATTTACCAATACAGAAATAACAGAACTATAGGCAGCACATCCAACACCATTTGTGACCTTCATTCTGTAATCACCAGTATTGTTGGCAACAAGACTAACAGCTGTTTCGCCAGCCATATCCGTTCCACCTCTTTGCCATTGTGCCAATAATCCTGCACCTATTGTAGCATTTAAAGTGACACTACCGCCCGTGCAGAAAGTGGTTGGTCCTGCTGCTGAAATAGTTGGTAAGGATGGAGAAATAATATTAATGGTCAAAGCAGAAGATTGATCACTACAACCCGTTGTAGAGTTGACAACCTTCACACTATATACACCTGCTGTTTTTAAATATACACTAGAAGTTGTAAGTCCTGATAT
Organism: Bacteroidota bacterium; assembly: GCA_040387755.1. Classification (GTDB taxonomy): domain Bacteria; phylum Bacteroidota; class Bacteroidia; order Chitinophagales; family Chitinophagaceae; genus Rurimicrobium. Next base: position 1,084,734 of record JAZKDB010000002.1, read on the forward strand.
TGGTGTGCCAGATTCTAACCATTGATAGGTGACACCAGTACTGGTAGTTGCATCAACCCTCAGGCTGTCTCCATTACAAAAACTAACTGTTCCTGAAGGAGTAATAGATGCCGCTGGCAGAGGATTTTCAGTAATAACTAAGGGGTCACTATCTATTGAGCAAGAGCCGAGAGTGGCTGTGAGTGTATAAGTACTAGGACTATAAGCCGTGTATGTATTGGTGGTGGCTCCAGCAATACTTCCTGACAAATTTTTCCATTGATAGGAAATACCACTGGTAGGAATAGTGCTCAAAACCAAATTATCTGACGCACAATATGAAGTTGCTCCTCCGGCCCCTCCTATCACAGGTTTAAGTGGCATTGGGTTGACGGTAACTGTTGTAGCAGACGAAAATACATTACAACCAGTAGTACTATTTGTAACTTTTACTCTGTAACTTCCTGCTGCTGTGGCAGTATAGGAACTGCTTGTCGCTCCGAATATATCTACAGCACCCTTTTGCCATTGATAAGTCAGGCCAGTACCTGTACTTGCCTGTAAAACCACACTCAAACCATCACAGAACGTGGTTGAAGAAAGGGGGGTAACTGTAGAAGGTGGCAAGACATTAACAGTAACTGTTTTTGTGTTGCTAAAAACTCCAGCACAAGATGTTGTAGATGCACGAACCGAATAGGTACCTGATGTGGTAGCAACATAAGTACTTCCAGTAATACCAGTATTGGTAGCTCCGTTAAACCATGTATAGGTAATACCACTTGTTGTTGTTGTATTCAGAGTAACACTTGCACCAATACAAAATGTAGTATCGCTGAGTGCTGATACCGTAGACGCATTGACCACATTGACAGTAATAGGTGCAGAAGTATCGCTTTGTCCCGATAAGGTGCATACAGAATATACCCGATAGTCTTTATTAGAGGTAGTGCTTGTTGTGAAAGTAGTGAAAGTATCTGAAGCAGAGGTATTGACATAAGGCCCAAATCCAAAGCTACGGGATTGCCATTGATACTTCATACCAGTACCAAGGGTAAGTCCGGTGCCGGTAAGTGTAAAGCTGGCTGCGCTACACACAGCCGTAGAGGGCCCGGAAATAGTTCCTGCAGCAGGTTTCCCAGCACAAGTATTTTCAATAGTCAGTTGAACATTTGGCCTTTTGGTAGTTGTGGTGGTAAAAGTGGTACCCAATATTGAAGAACCAAAATAATAGGCCGATATTGGCCCGGAAGTTGCGTGACAATTGTAGACAGGAAAACTTGAAGTAGCTGTTTCTGCGTTCGTTTTCACAACTACAATATCCAAATAATTGCTGCCACCGGAATAAGTCATAATTTCACCTACTGCTGTAGACAATGTAATAGTAGTCCAACCGCTTGCCATAGTATTATCAATATAACTACTGTTATACACTCTTGTATAGCCTGTCGGGAAACCAGAGGGAACTGTAGTTGTCAAGGTTGAAGAAGTTGTCTCCTTCATATATATACTTATATAATTGACGCTGGTAGCTGTTGAACCTGAAGCTTTTTGAAATGCCAGATGTGTAATCGTTCCTGTAGTTCCTATTTCAGTCGAGTTGAAGAGCATCCTTGCGGCTGAGTAAGTAGTTCTTCTATTAGTAGGGGTAAAACTTGAAGTATCGGTACCCGGTGTCGACGGAATAGTAACTACGACTCCTGCATTTGAGTTTATTTTGCATAATACCAAAAACAAAAAAGTCAAAACCGTCTTCAGTAAAAACGTCTTGCGAATTTTGAATAATTGGATAAAAGTGTTTTTCATGGGCCTTATTTTTTAAAAACTAAAAATATGAATTTTATCTTCCATATTCAAATAAATTTAAACGCAATCTATATTTTCGGTAAAAACATAAAATTAAGTTCTCAAATTTTTCAATAAAAAACAAAACAAGACTTATCCCGTACCTTTGCATCAATCCAACTGATAAATTATGTATTTGATATGCAATTCGAATTTTATCCAAATATTTCGAAATTTCGCATTTTGCCTTGTCTTATTATGTTCGAATATTGTAAATGCGCAAGTGATAATTGAAGAAGAACGAAATAATACAGACAGTAACAATGTAGTAATACATTCAGACCCCAGATTATCTATTTTATCAACCTATAACGAACCTACACGAATAAATTATACAGGTGCTGGTGGCGTTTCAGGGTCTATCCATTCCGCCAAAGGTTTTCGGGTAATTATTTATTCAGGAACAGAAAGGGCAAAGGCGAGTGCTACCAAAGCTGATTTTATGAAAAGGTTTCCAGGGGTCAGAGTATATATTTCTTATGCTTTACCTCAGTATCGCGTAAAAGTGGGAGACTATGGTACCCGTCAGGAAGCTCAGGAATTCTACCGTCAACTTTCAAGCCTTTATTCTCCATGTATGGTAGTGCCAGATATTGTCGAAATAAATACATTCCGTAAAAATGATTAATCAAATCCGTCAAAAAGCAGAAGCTTTGTTGCAGGAAATGCAACGAATCCGCCATCATATACATAGTTATCCAGAACTCTCTTTTCAGGAATTTAAAACCAGCGAATTTATTGCTTCTGAACTGAGCAAATTAAATATACCTTTTCAAAAAGGCATTGCAGGAACAGGAATTGTGGCAATTATAGAAGGCAAAAATCCAACAAAAAAATGTCTTGCTATAAGAGCTGAATTGGATGCTCTGCCTATCACCGAGCTAAATGAGGTGCCCTATAAATCCCAAAACAAAGGCATCATGCATGCTTGCGGTCATGATGTTCACTCTGCGTGTTTATTAGGAGTAGCAAAAATCATGCACGAATTGAAAAACGAATGGGAAGGTTCTTTGAAGCTTATTTTTCAACCCGGAGAAGAAATGCATCCCGGTGGTGGAAGTATGATGATTGCAGAAGGCGTTCTTGAAAACCCTAAAGTTGATGCTATTCTGGCCCTGCATGTTTACCCTCATTTGCCTGCAGGAGTTGTAGGATTCAGGGCTGGACAATATATGGCCTCAACTGATGAAATTCATATTAAGATAGAAGGCAAAGGCGGTCATGCAGCTCTTCCTCATCAAACTATTGACCCTATAGCCATTTCAGCCCAAATTATCGTTGCCTTGCAACAGGTTATTTCGCGGCGCAGCAATCCTATAATCCCTTCAGTACTTAGTTTTGGTAAAATCTCAGGAGGCACTGTAAACAATGTCATACCAGATTCTGTGGAAATCTCCGGGACATTAAGAACTATGGATGAGCATTGGAGAGCAGAAGCGCATCAGTTGATCAAAGATATAGTTTGTAATACCGCTGTAGCATTTGGAGCAAAAGCAAATGTGGATATACCCAAAGGGTATCCATCTTTATTTAATGATCAAAAACTCACCGATAGCATAGAAGGTTTTGCAATAGAATATCTGGGAGCAGAAAATGTCAGGGAATTATCCCTGCGAATGACTGCGGACGATTTTGCCTTTTATGGACAAAAAATACCCGGCTGTTACTATCGATTAGGAACTAATACCAACAATACCACAAAAACAGCATCTGTACATAATGCTCACTTCGACATTGACGAAAACGCTCTGGTAACTGGCGCTGGAGTGATGAGCTATGCTGCGCTTTCTTATCTCAATAAATAATTTCAATGTCTGCTTTAGGCTCTCTCTACCTTATACCAGTACCATTGGCAGAAAATGCAATGCATACACTTTCGCCAGAAATTTTTACGCATTGCAAAAAACTGAAGCATTTTTTTGTCGAAAATCTCCGTGAAGCGAGAAGATTTTTAAAACAAATAGATAAAGACATCAATATTGATGAACTAAACTTTTCTGAAACGAACAGGAATGCTACTCTGGATATTTCTTTACTTCAGAAATGGCTGAAGCAAGGTTTTGATGTAGGAATATTAAGTGATGCAGGTTGTCCGGGCATTGCAGATCCGGGAGCCGAACTTGCATCTAAAGCTCAGGAGATGGGTGCCAAAGTGAAACCATTGACAGGACCAAGCTCAATATTGCTGGCCCTGATGGCATCCGGACTTAATGGTCAAAATTTTGCATTCAATGGTTATCTGCCGGTAAAAGAACCTGAAAGAGGGAAAAAAATTAAAGCTCTGGAGTTGCAATCTGCAAAAGAAAATCAGACGCAAATTTTTATTGAAACTCCATACAGAAATAATGCAATAATGCATGACCTAATCAGGCATTGCGGACCAAAAACTAAACTTTGCGTAGCGATTAATATTTGTGCCGCAGACGAAAATATTATCACCAAGAGCATTGAAGACTGGGGCAAAAATCCAATAGAACTACCTAAACAACCTGCTATTTTTTTGGTACTGTCCCACCACTAACCTTTAATAACCTCTGGATGATTGCTCTGTAACAAGCTCTATTCTATCCACAATATACTGGCCAGATTCCTGATTTTTTTGGCTATAATTATCACCTCTCCAGGGCAAAGACCTCAGATATTGTGTATAATGCACCTTAATAGTTTTGCCAATACATTTTTCCAATGTATCTGCAATCTTTTCGTCCAACACCGAAAAATAAAAATAATTGGCAGTAAGGCTATTTCCCTTGGGCATAGATCTCGCACCAAAACCTTCCATCACCAATTCCCCTTCATAAGTTTTGAAAATATTGCCTTTTCTGGAGAACTTCTGAATATATCCTTCCCGAAAACCATCGCCATAGGAACGGTAATAGAACCAATAAACATAGCCTGTCAGAATCAGGACCAAAGAAACAAGAAAAATAAAAATGGCTTTGCGCATATGCTATTGCTATAATAGTAAAACTCTCTCTAGTGTTGGATACTGGACCTCGACTTCCATTCAAATTTACCGATTCTACTTAAAAAACCCGCCACAATAATATAAACTATATGTAAAGGTTGTAAGAAGGGGAAAATTATAAGCTGCCATAAGTTGCCGTAAAATGTTGCTACCGGTAACAGAAAAAACATTTCGGCAACTATCTTAATCAGTAAAACTGAAATTAAAACCGAGCCCAATTGCCCATCAATAATACTCATTAAAGCTACTAATAGTATTGAACAATTGAAAAGGTAAACCAATAATAACATTACCGTCATTTTTGAATCCTTATAGCGACCCGATTTGGAAGCCCAGCGAATACGCTGCTGAAAAAAATCAGGCCAGGTCTGTTGAGGCAAAGTAGTTACTATGGCTTGAAACGATTTAAGGTACTTTATACTACCGGGGAAAGTATTCCTGATTTTTAATTGCAGCAAATAATCATCACCCGAAACAAGATGATCAACTCCATCGTATCCTCCAACGGCCTCAAATGCTTTACGTGAAAATGCCAGATTTGCCCCATTACACATTACACCTAAATTTAAGCGAACGATTGCTGTAGTAATACCTTGCATAGTCATAAAATCTAATGACTGAAACAGGTGCAGCAATGAGTTTTTAGCATAAAATTTTACCGGGGCAACAATCATTTCAGGGTTAAACTCCTCATAATATGCAGCTATACTGCGCAACCAAGATTCCTGCATCCAACAATCGGCATCGGTAGTAATAACCAAGCCCCCATTGCTATGCATAATGCCAGTTGTCAGTGCTTTCTTCTTGTACGAAACAACAGTTTCATTTTCAGTTAAAAAATCTTCCAGCTTAATTAATTTCAGATTAGGAGCATTAATACTACTAACAATATCCACAGTATTATCAGTGGAGCAATCATCTACTATAATTAACTCGAAAAGATGTTGAGGATAATGCTGAGACAAAATACTATGAATACATTTCTCAATATTAGCAGACTCATTCCTTGCCGCGACAATTACAGAGATGGAAGTCTTTGGTTCAAAATTATCCTTAACAACAAATTCCTTTTGCAAGTACCACCCATATAGGTATAAACCTAAAAGCAACACATATAAAGCAGTAAGAGCAAAAACGATAAAAGCCATAAACATCATGAAGTTCGCGACGATTGATTGGTTCGAAATAACCATGCACTGGCTGTTCCTCTCACTTCTTCAAAATCCAGCATATTATGCCCACGTTCAAAAACATGAAGGATAATATTTGGGTTATGCCCTTTGAATCGAATTCCATTTTTGGTTGGTATCACCTGATCTTGTTGGCCCATTAATAGATGAACAGGTATTCGATATGCCTTGATTTGCCTCTTGATATCAGCCAAATCCGGTATTAATTTACTGGTTGACATCCAAATATTATATAACATCTGACGCGAGTCTTTACTACGAATGTATTGCATAGCAAATTTGTACATTGGTCTTCCCACAATATTTACCTGATTCAAAAAAGAGAATAATCTGATATAATAAGCACCAAATCGAACAAAACCTCTGAAAGAAAATCTTCCTGCAGAAGTACCGGTTAATAAACGGTAAAAATAATTGGGTCTGATACCGTCTGGAGCAATCAAAACCATATTACGCAATTGTTGAGGAATCTCTTCAGCAATACATAGACAAACACGAGCCCCCAGACTAAATCCGACCAATCCTACTTTTTGAACATCATACTGCCCAATTAAAGACAAAACCATATTTTTCAACATGTCTTTATCCAAAAAATGCCCTTCAACGCCCATAGATTTTCCTTGAAATGGCAAATCAAAGCTCAGGACTGTGTAATCTGGATGCTCCAAAAATTTAAATAGAGAAGCATCATTGGCATAACCATGAAAGGCTAAAACTATTTTTGCGCCTGTACCAATTTTAAGATAATGTAATACTTGCCCTCCCACATTGATTGTGTCTGAATCGGTATTGTATGCGTATTGTAGAGGATTATCCATTCTGCTTCAAAGTTCTGACAAAGTATCTAATAATGGTCAATTATTAATTTCCCAAAAAAGGAGAGAGAAAAATTCTTAGGCTGAGTTATTTATCTCAAAAAACCGAGAAGAATATCAAAATCAGACTATAACAATTTTCAGAGATATTTAACTTCTTAAAAAATCTTTGTATAACATAAATCTGTTTAATTGGCACAACTTTGCACCCATTCAAAATAAAAAAAACTCCATTTCCTTCAGTACAAATCCACCATGAAAAAAATAGCTCTGTTTATTACCTTAATATTTTGTTTTTTCTCTGATGCATATGCTCAAACTAAATTAATTTCAATTAGTGGCGTTATTAAAAATCAAACAAAACAAGGAGTTCCTGATGTTTCGCTGGCATTGTTAAGAAGTAACGATAATAGCCTGGCTAAAGGGAATACCAGTAACGAAGATGGCAGCTTTATCATAGAAAATGTTATTGAAGGCAGTTATAAATTGCGTATCAGTTCATTGGGACTGTCAGAGAAAATAATAGACAATATTACTATCACATCCTCCAGCGGCAATATGGATTTAGGAGTGATTATTGTCGGAAAATCAGAAAAAGCACTGAAGGAAGTAGAGGTAGTGAAAGAGCGCAATATGCTGGAGATGAGCATTGACAAAAAAATATTTAATGTAGATAAAAACATTACAGCTACCGGTGGAACTGCAGCCGATGTACTCCAAAATATCCCATCTGTAACAGTGGATGCAAGTGGCAATGTGAGTCTCAGAGGCAAAAGCAATGTAACTATACTAATAGATGGGCGACCTGCAACTTTACTTGCGGGCGATGTAGCTTCGGCATTGCAGGCATTACCTTCTGCCAGTATCGAAAGTGTTGAAGTAATTACCAACCCTTCATCAAAATATGACGCTCAAGGCAAAACGGGCATTATCAACATCATTACAAAAACAAATAAAAATCAGGGGTTGAATGGAACTGCCACGCTGGGTATAGGCACAAGAGATAAATACAATGGAGGGCTCAACCTTAATATGCGCAAAAACAAATGGAACTATGCCTTGAACAGTAATTTCCGCATCAGTAATAATTACCAAAGAACAACTACCACACGTAAAAATTTAGCTAACGATTCTGGCTCCTATACGTACGGCGACGGGCTTCGTGAGTTTGATGGTTCTTTTAATTCAATCACAATTGGCTATTCTCCGGACACACAAAACACAATCTCTCTTACTCAGAATATCAATTTTATGCGTTTTGGCAACAAAGGCTATCAGGATTTTGACTTACTTTCTGCACCAGATAATTCTTATAACACGCAAAGAAGGGACGAAATCTTCAGGGGTGGTCCTAATAGCGGATCTACCAACCTGAACTGGAAACACAAATTCAAAAAACCAAAGCAGGAATTAACCACTGACGGTTCCTTCTCCTATTCACAAACAGATATCAACCAGATACTTCGCACCTACAATCTGGATGCAGACAGTAATATCGCTTCGGGTATTACATTACAAGAAATTCCGAGTGCCAATCAAAACAGGAATTTCAATATCCAAACGGATTTTAGTAGTCCCGTAGGTCGCAAAGAAGGCAAACTGGAAACAGGTCTGAAAACACAGAATTTTTGGTTTAATTCAAAAAACAATGCCACTATTACATTACCCGGAGGCACAGCAACTAAAGATGTCATTTTGCAAAACCAATACGAATACCAGCAGCATACCCACGCCGCCTACGTCAATTATAATAATAAGTACAAAAAGTGGAGTTATCAGGGTGGATTAAGAGCTGAATATGCTGCTTACGATGGGCAAGGTGGTGCAGTAACAATGACTCAGTATTCAAATTTCTTTTTAAACTTATTCCCCACAGCATACCTGGCCTATCAGGTCAAAAAAAAACAACAATTATATATCAATTATTCGCGCCGAACTGACAGGCCCTTCTTCAGATCATTGCTCCCCTATCTCAACATCAGCAATGCTTTGGATACCAATTCGGGCAATCCAAATCTTAAGCCCGAATTTATTGACAATGTTGAGTTGTCTTATAATATTCAGTTACCCAAAGGGAATAATATCATGGCTAGTGTCTATTTCCAAAACACTAATAATCTGAACCAAAATTTCACTAAAACTTATGCAGACGGCACCAGCTTTACTCAACCTGTCAATCTAAGTTCCGGCAGAACATATGGTTTGGAATTGACTGCCAAAACACAAATTCTGAAACCCTGGGACGCTACAATAAGTACCAATTTTTTCCAAAATAAGATTAACGGAGATAATGTAGACCCAAGCATCAGTAACGACGGATTTAGTTGGTTTGCCAAATTAAACAGTAATTACAAGTTTAACAAGCAGTTGTCACTACAATTAATGGCCAACTATGAAAGTGCCAAACCCGCTGCTCAGGGCCGCCTGCAAGAGGTCTATTGGCTGGACCTTGCACTCAAAGGTAATTTCCTGAAAAACAACAAAGCCAGCGTCACACTGAATGTTACCGACATTTTCAATACAAGGAAATATACCACGGACTATAGCCTGCCCTTGTATTTCCAAAGTATCTATCGTGACAGAGAAACTCGAATAGCTACCATTACATTTACATATAAATTCGGAAGAACCGAGTTTGGCGGAACGGATGCAGGACGGGGAAAACGCGGAAGAGGTGGAAGTAGCGAACAGAAAAAAGAATTAAAGGAAAGGGATGGCAACCTTAAATCCGGCGGAGATGATGAAGGAAGCGGCCAAAAATAGCTACTACCTATTCGATTTGGTATTATATTTGTTCCAACAAAATGAAAAATCAGTTTTTATGAAAAAAATATTGCTCTCTTTGTTTTTAATCCCCGTTGCTGCTATTAGTGTTAAAGCTCAAAGCATGAATGATGTATTAAAAAAAGTGAATCAGAAAGCTAAGGATAATGGAGTATTATCTGCTACGCAGACACCGAATCCCTATCGCAAAGAACCCACTCCGTCTTCCTACATGAACAACGAAGAAATTGGTGGCGGATTGCGTGAAGCATTAAAAATTGGTGCTCAGACAGCAACCAAAAACTTATCAGCTACCAACGGTTTCTTTGGTAATCAACTTATCAAGATATTAATGCCACCAGAAGTGCGCAATATTGAAGCAAAAATGCGTCAGTTTGGTATGGGCAATGTCGTTGACAAGGCCATATTATCAATGAATCGTGCTGCTGAAGATGCATCTTCTCAGGCTTTACCCATTTTGGTAAATGCTATTACCAGTTTTACTATTCAGGACGCTGTGTCCATTCTTAATGGGGGTGATAATGCAGCAACCAATTTATTGAGAGCAAAAACTACACCTCAAATTACAGAAGCATTTCGCCCGGTTATTTCCCGTTCTATGAGTAAGTATAATGTAGAACAATTATGGGCTCAGGTATTTACCACTTACAACTCTTTGCCAATCATTAAATCGCGCGTCAATACTGACCTGACTGGTTATGTTACAGAAAAAGCGTTAAGCGGTTTGTTTACATCAGTAGCTGCAGAAGAAAAGAAAATTCGCATTGACCCAGTTGGCACCGGAAGCGATATTATTGCAAGAGTGTTCGGCTCGAAAAAATAGATTTAATTAATCATTTCCAAATATTTTTATTGCCTCCATCTTTTGGGGGCAATATTTTTTTGTAAAAAGCTAACAAAAGGGTATTTCTAATTCTGGAAATAATCCATACCTTCAAATCCTGATATTTCGACTTTTTATATTATGGAGACTCCGAACTCAACTACAACTGCTACAGACCAACTAAAACAATGGTGGGATGCTAAATTATTTGATGGCAAAGAATTTTGCTCTATTGATGACAATGGTTCACTTAAGCTAGTGGCATTGGGCGATAGAGTTATTACCGTACTTAATCATATTACCGGAGATGCAGTAATTCAAAATCTGACAGAAAAGTATAGCGATTTGGCAAAACAGATGAAAGATCTGGAACTTGAATGGGAAGGAAGTGAAGATAAACTCAAATTGATGGGGAAATTGAATCGTTTGCGCGACTATATTGGACAAATCAATGCGATCGGGGATTTTGCCCCACTATTACAAAAATTAAAAGTATTTGATCAGGAGATTGCCCAAATAACAGAAAAAAACTACCAAAACAAACTGGCCCTCGTAGCCGAAGCAGAGGCTATTACAGTTGAAAATAACAACTGGAAAGACATTACCCAAAAGTTCAAGGACATTACAGAAAAATGGAAAAATCTGGGTTTCGTTGACAAAAAAAGAAATGAAGAGCTTTGGGAAAGACTTGAATTAATGAAGTCGAAATTCTTTGAAGATAAGCGCACGCACCAAGAGGATATTGGCAAAGAAATGCTGCAGAACCTTGACCTTAAAATGGAGTTGGTAGAAAAAGCTGAAGCCTATGCCAACTCTGAAAACTGGAAGGAAACAACTGAAATTTTCAAACAATTGCTGGAAGACTGGAAAAAAATAGGGCGTACACTTCCTGAAAAAAACGAAGCACTCTGGCAAAAATTTATTTCAGCTAAAAACAATTTCTTCGACAGAAAAAAAATCCATACAGATCAGATAAAAGTAGAACAGGAAGCAAATTATATTAAGAAACTCGCCATTGTAGAGAAAGCTGAAACCATAAAAGACAGTACTGAATGGGCAATAACAACTCAGGCCTACACAGATTTGATGAATGAGTGGAAAGGTATTGGCTCAGTACCATCCGAGTATGGAAATAGCCTTTGGGACAGGTTTTCAGCAGCAAAAGAGGTCTTCTTTAATGCAAAACGTGCCAAAACCGAAGTGTACAAATCTATGCTGGAAGAAAATCTGGCTAAAAAATTGAAGGTGATAGAAAGGGCTGAAGCGATAAAAAACAGTACCAACTGGCGCGATGCCACGGAAGAAATGAACCAATTATTTGATGAGTGGAAACAAATAGGGCATGTAGGTAAAGAGCATACAGAACCTTTATGGGAAAAGTTCATTTCTGCACGCAAACACTTCTTCAATCGTAAAGATCAGGATAGAGACCGCAGAAAACAGCAGTATGAAAAGAATAAGGAACTTCATTTTATACAAGCCAAAAATTTCCTCGCCACTCTTGAAAATGAGACAGAGGATGAAGAAGCTCAGATAATTGAATTCAGAGACAATCTGACGAACATAACAGAAGGTCCAAAATCGCAGGAATTGCAAAACCATCTTACAAAACTTATAATAGAGATAGAGCAACGCATCAAAAACAGAGCTCCAAAAATTGCAGATTTGAAGGCTCAAATTCAGCAGATGGAGCAAGAAAACAACAAACCTACCTCATCAGACGACAGCACAATTACTGCAACATTATAATCCTTATCCTAAATGAAGGCGCTGCTTTTTTTTCTGCTGGTTTACTTTCAGTGCATTAACGGATTTGCACAATCATATAAAATGGAAGGCAATGAACTTGTCTTTGAAGAAGTTGTACATTTCAAAAATGGGACTGCTGAATTAACTATTGAAGATCTAAAAACATTGAACGACATAAAAGATTTTTTGAACGAAAAAAAATATGTCAGTTTGATGCGTATTGAGGGGCATGTTGAAGGTAATAACCCAAACACTCAGGCTTTAAGTGAAAAAAGAGCATTATCAGTAAGCAAATGGTTAATCTCTCAAGGTATTGATTGTAAAAGGCTGATTTCGGTAGGTTTTGGCAATACAAAACCAAGCAGGTCGGCTAATTCGCGAATTAGCTTTGTCATTACGGCTTTGAAAGATAAATTAATCGGTGGAATGCCTGCAGATGGCGGAGGTCAGATTGCAGGTGATCCCTGCAAAATATCAAAGTAAATTATACGTTCAAAGGCCTGAATTTTCAGTTACCTTTGACCTTTCATTTTATGAGCACAACTTTATGAAGAAAAACATTGCTTTACTGGCCGGCGGATATTCCGGGGAATATATAATTTCCCTCAAAACAGCACACACAATTGAACAGAATCTTCCTTTAGATTTATACAACATTTATAAAATCATCATCACCAAAGATGGCTGGTGGCATGAACAGGAAAATGGCAATAAAATTGCTATCGACAAAAACGATTTTAGTCTTACAATCGATAATATTAAAATAAACTTCGACGCAGCCTTTATCGCCATGCATGGCACTCCGGGAGAGGATGGAAGACTGCAAGGATATCTGGATATGCTGGATATACCATACACAACTTGTAATACAATAGTATCGGCACTTACTTTCAACAAGAGTAATTGCAATAAAGTAGTGAAAGACGCCAATATAGTTGGCATCTCAAATTCTGTCCTGTTGTTTAAGGATCAGGCATACTCCATTGGCAACATACTGGAACAACTTAAAATGCCGCTGTTTGTAAAACCAAATGAAAGTGGCTCAAGCCTTGGTGTCAGTAAAGTAACTTCTGTAGAAAACTTATTACCTGCAATTGAAAAAGCCTTTAAGGAGGATGACCAGGTATTGATTGAAGAATTTATTGAAGGGCGTGAATTGACTATCGGAGTTTATAATATTGCTGGACAATTACAGTCCCTTCCTCCTACAGAAATAATTTTAGGTAAATCTGCCATTTTTGATTTTGAAGCAAAATATACCCCAGGTGTTACAAATGAAATAACTCCGGCAAGGCTTAATGATGACATCAACCAGCAATTAGCTCATAAAGCACAGTATTTATACCGTTATCTAAACTGCAGAGGGGTGGTAAGAATGGATTTTATCCTTCAAAACATTACAAATAAACTTTACTTTCTGGAAGTAAACACCATGCCAGGACAAAGTGAAAACAGTATTGTTCCGCAACAATTACGATGCGCCGGTATCGAACTGAAAGATTTTTACAGTTCTATATTGGATGACACCTTGAAACGCGCTAAAAAATAAAAATCATTAGCCTTAAAAATAAATACGTGAATAAGGAAACAAAAGCTATAGGATTCAAAAATTCATTTCGGCTCAATCTACTTGCCATTGTGGCCTTGTGTATTTTGTTCTACTTCATCTTTTTTGCAATTTTAGGTATCATCACCGGCCATGGCAATCAAATAAAAGTACCCAATATTGTAGGCAAAACGCTTAAAGCAGGTGAAACAGATTTGCAAAAAATGGGATTTGATATACAGATTGATTCTGCATACGACCCATCCAAAAAAGCATTATTGATTTTAGGGCAGCAACCTGAAGTAGGAGAAATTGTTAAACCGGGACGCACTATTTTTTTAACGGTAAACAAAGCCGAACCACCCAAAACACCCATGCCTAATCTTAACGGACTTTCACTTCGCAGCGCCATTATGATATTAAACAGCAGCAAGTTAAAGTTAGGAGATACTTCATACCGTCCGGATATAGCGCAAGGAGCTGTCTTAGACCAAATGTTCAACGGCAGCATTATCCGTCCCGGACAAATGATACCTCAGGGAAGTACAATCAGTCTGGTATTAGGTGATGGATTGGGTAATACGGTTTTTGATGTGCCGGATATTGTTGGGCTCACCTATGCCGAAGCTGTTGCCATGCTCTCTGCCAACAATCTGCAATTTACTGCAGTACCCATCGATGAGATAACAGATACCGCTTCAGCATTTGTTTTCAAACAAACCCCTACTTCTCTTAACGAATTAGGTGCCAACAACAGATTAAAAGAAGGTGACGAATTAGGATTTTACTATAAACAATACCCATCCGAACAAGATTATGATCATGGGCCCGGACCCGGTGGTGTTGTTAAAGACTCATTGGAAACTGAATAAACTCAAGCTATTGAACATTTCTCAAACGCAATAAATTCAATCAGATTGCGTTTTTATTGCCTATGAAAACCAATATAAACTATACTCTTTGTTTGCTTGTCGCACTTATATTCACTAAGTCTACATTTGCGCAGGAGTATATTGGCCCATTACATTACAACCCAAAAGTAAAGCCCCAGCTGTCTCATATCAGCCCTTTGCGTACTACAGCTCTATCCCTCCCATTCTTCGAAGATTTCGACAATTATGACGAGATACCGGACACCAACAAATGGATTGGAAGACAGGTGTATATCAACAATACAATGGCGGTAAATATGATAAGCAGAGGCGTGGCCACCTTTGATGCACTGAGCCAGTATGGAAAACCATACGACACTACCAGTCCCTCGGTTATCAGATATGCAGATAGCCTAAGCTCAAAAATTATTGACCTGAGTATTCATACTCCCTCCGACAGTATTTATTTAAGTTTCTTTTATCAGGCTGCAGGTATAGGTTTTTCACCCGAAAAGCTAGATTCTTTGATTCTGTATTTCAAATCAAAAACAAGTGGAAACTGGGTAAAGGTGTGGAGTAAAAGTGACACCGTTGTTCATCCATTCAGACAGGTAATGATTCCTGTTACAGATACAAACTTTTTACACAGTAACTTTCAGTTTCGTTTTGTCAATAAGGCATCTGTGGGCATTAATGACGACATCTGGAATCTGGATTATATCCGTTTGGATGCGGGTCGAAATAAATTTGATACGGCAGTGAGTGATATTGCTTACACAAAAACACCCGGCAATCTTTTGAAAGATTATTATTCTATGCCGTATCGTCAATATCTGGCAAATGCCAGTGGCGAGAGGGCAGCAAATTTCCAAAGTACAATTCGAAATAATTATTCAGGCAGTCAGAATATCCCAAATTTTGGCTATGTAGCTACAGATTTTCCGGGTGGCTCAGTTCTTTCATCCGATGCCAATGTAAATCTTAATATCCCTGCCATGAGCACGTCAGACGTGGTCTTTAATACCTACAGCACTACGCCCACAGCTGGATATTACGATAAAGTAATTTTCGAAAACAAATACTACCTGCAATCACCATCTGGTGATTACAGTAAAAAGAACGATACAATTATTGGACAACAAATCTTTGACAATTATCTGGCCTATGACGATGGTACAGCAGAAATGAGTTATTACCTGAATCTATTCCCCACCTTGCCAGGTAAAATAGCAATTGAGCATCATCTTAATCAGGCAGACACCTTGCGTGGTATGGCCATTTATTTCGGTCGTCAGGCACCCTTGGCTTCTTACAAATACTTTTCGATAGTAGTATACAAAAACATCGCTTATGGCTCTTCCGCCACTGACAATATCATCTACCAGATTGATAATTTACAACCGGCATACAGAGACACTGTAAATCACTTTTGGATTTACAAATTTGACAAACCGGTACCTCTGCCCTCCGGAACCTTCTATATAGGGACTACACAACCAGCACTTAGTGGTAGCGACAGCCTCTATATAGGACTTGACCGCAACCGTGCCGAATCAAATCATGCTTACTATAATGTACTGAATGCATGGAGCCCATCTTTAGTTTCAGGAGCACTCATGATGCGTCCGATTCTTGGGCAGGCAATAAGTGGTTCTGAGATAAAAAATCCGGAATCTTCAAAAATGAATGTACTCAACATTTGGCCAAATCCTGCAACTGACGAACTGAATATCAATCTTCCTTCCAGAGACGGGAAAGTTAATTATGAAATAAAAAACATACTCGGCGCACGTATTCAAACAGGTAATATTGATATTCAAAACGAAAATATTAATATCAGTAATTTAGCTCCCGGCAGCTATTTTATCTATTTTCGCTCCGACAGATACAATTATCCTACCCAAAAGTTTATAAAAAAATAAATAATAGTAATGAAAAACATTAACGTTCAGGAACTGAAAACCCTTATCGACTCGAATGCTCCTATTAATTTACTGGATGTCCGTGAGCCCGACGAACGTGCAGAATTTAACATCGGCGGCATTCACCTCCCATTAGGAAAAATTCTCGGCTTTCAGTTAGAAGATATCGATGATTTGAAGGATCAGGAGATTTATGTTTATTGCCGTTCAGGCAATCGCAGTATGCAGGCATGCATGTTTCTGGAGCAGGCCGGTTTTAGCAATGTAACAAATATTGACGGGGGCATGATGGCCTGGCAGGCTATGTAATTTGTATTTACTTTCAAGTGTCCTTATTGATGGGTAATTATTGATGTATCAATAATTACCCATTTTGCATTTTGATTTTAGATATAAAATTTGTAGCATTGTGTTATATTACCTTAGTATACTCAAGGTTTAAACATACGTACCAGAAAATTTTCTATAATGAATAAAAAATTACTCCGTTCGACCTTCTTAAGAAAATCGCTTTTAATGTCCGCTTTTTGCCTTGCATCCGGCATTAACAGTAACGCCCAAACAATTACTTTGTTCCGAACGGGTGTGATTGTACCCCCGAGCTTCAGCACACTAGGAGCGGCCATTGCAGCAGCTTTGCCTGGAGATTCTTTGGTACTCAGCAAAAATGTATTTAAAGAGGCAAATCTCAGCATCAGTAAAAACCTTAAAATTACCGGTACTGTAGATTCATCAGGTATTAGTACCATAGACCCCGAATCAAACAGCCGCGGCTTGCTCATTACCGCAGGTAATGTAGAGCTTAAGAATCTTCTTATCACCAAAGGCAAAGTAAACAATGAAGCCGGTGGTGGTGTCTGTAATTACGGAACGGGCGCATTAACATTAAGTGGATATTCAGGAGTAAGCAACTGTACATGTACGGGAATCTTTGCCCGTGGTGGAGGAATCTATTCCGGCGGGAAATTGAGTATTATCGATAATGCATACGTTAGTGGTAATTCAGCAGACGAAGAAGGTGGTGGTGCTTATGCCTACTCCACTTTCGTGCTGGCAGGTAATGCAAAAATCAGCAACAATACTGCAAAAGGAAGTGGTGGTGGAGTGTTCAGTCAGGCAAATGGCGGAGCGCAGATTTCAGACTTCTCAAAAATCGAAAACAATACCGCAAATGTTGCCGGTGGAGGGCTTTTTGGTGTAGGAACTATACAAAACCAAGCCAGCATTTCCAATAACAAAGCAGACTTTGGCGGCGGAGTAGCAGGATTCAACGACATTCTTTTTCTTCATGATACAGCGACTATATCCAACAATACAGCCCTGACTGCCGGTGGTGGTATATGGCTAAATAATTGTGGCTTGTATGGATATGACCTTTTCCATATTACCAACAATAAAATCCTGCCATCAGCAGGCGGCACAAATTATGGCGGTGCTATTTACAATGTAAATGGTAGCATTTTGGTTACAGGTGGTGTCATTATGGGTAATCAATCACCTGTATCAGCAGTGTACAATACCTCAGGCGCAACACCAACCAACGTAAAATTCAATAGTACCCATTTTTACAATCCCAAAGCTGATGGTACAAGACAGGCCGAAATTTTCAATAGTCCATCACTTACTTCAAGCATCATCAATTTTACATCAGATTATTGCTGGTGGGGACAAAACGACACTTTAAACCTTATTGCCAACAGAGCTGGAACCAATAGCGGAACCATTACCTCTTATGTAGTCCTTACCTGGTTGCTCAATAATGGAAATCCCGTTGACCCTTTGGCATTTAAATTTCCGCTTAGTGCAGATTTCCGTCTGAATGATGGCACCAAAATGGATTCCTTAACCTTACGTAGTATCAAAGGTGTTTTTACCTCTGATAAAGGCAAATTCAGTCCATCTACTTCCTACATTGACACCATCAACTACGTCCGCTCTGTATTTTTAGCTCCAGTTGGACCAGATTCAGTTAGCATTATGGCTTATGTAGATGCAGATACTTTCAGGTCAGAAAAAATTGCAATGGTCGGCTTAAGTGTTACCAACAAAAATCTGACTTCTTCAATAAAAGTGTATCCAAATCCCGCAACAGAAAGCATCAATGTAGCAGATGCTGCAATAGGAACAAAAATGACCATATACAGCCTTGATGGACGCATGATACACCAACAAATCAGCAACAACAATATTGAAAACATTAAGCTGTCCAACCAGGCCGCAGGTATTTATATCCTTCAGCTGATAGACCCTAATGGGCAAAAAGCAAGTACCAAAATCATCAAACAATAGAGATTCAGATTAAATAATTATAAAAGCCTCTGCGTTGAATATCGCAGAGGCTTTTTTGGGCGCGCCCACACTCAGCTTTGCTGCAAAACCCCTTCAGTGTGGTCGGGCTATCGGCTGTACTTCGTGCCGCCTCTATCCCTCGCGCAAAGATTTCGTTGAAAAAATAAATTGTATTTTCGATAAAATTTTAGCAAAAAATGAAATTAAAATTACTTTCTATCATAAGTGTATTTGTAGTGTTGATTGCAGCCTGTAGTAGCAGCAAAAAGACCAGCACCACCGCAGGCAACAGTAGTGGCAAGAAGCCTAAAAACGGCGTGTATGCTCCTGGCGACAACGAAGTGGCCGCCATTCAAAAACAATTCCCGGATGCAAGTATGGGTAAATTACAGGAAGGTTATTCTATTTATACAGGCTCTTGTACAGGCTGCCACAAGGCAAAGAATATCTACCGCTTTTCTACAGAAGAATGGAAAAAAATTATGGATAAAATGGCTCCTAAAGCAAAGCTGAACGGACTACAAAAAGATGCCGTTTACCAATATGTTCTAGCTATAAAAGCTACACAACAAACTAAATAGATTGCAAAGCCTCCGCAAAATGGGGAGGCTTTTTTAAAACAGTTATACGAGTTCAATACTTCATCTCTACTTACCATACTTGAACTTCTCTTTCCAATTCAATACCAAATTTATCTTTTACAGAAGCCACAATATCTCCGGATAATTGCCATATTTCTGCACCAGTTGCCTGTCCATAATTGACCAACACTAAAGCTTGTCTGGCATGCACACCATAGTCTCCTTTTCGATACCCTTTCCAGCCGCATTGCTCAATCAGCCATCCAGCAGGCACCTTCACCAATTTCTCATTAACCGTATATGATGGAATGGAGGGATGTTCCTTCTTGAGTTCAAGATATTGTTGAACGGGTATCGCAGGGTTTTTAAAAAATGAACCCGCATTACCAATCTCTTTTGGGTCAGGTAACTTACTGCGGCGAATATTCATTACAGCCTGTGCCACATCTTTGGCTGTCGGCTTGTCAATGTTCAGCGCTTTCAATTCTTCTTCAATTGCACCATAAGTGGTATTGAGTGCTGCCTCCTTATTCAATTTAAAACAAACAGAAGAGATAAAAAATTGGTCTTTCAATTCATTTTTAAAAATACTGTCGCGGTAGCCAAAACGGCATTCGGTATTGCTCAATGTTTTGAAAACCTTATCCTGCCAATGCCACAAACTAACCGACTCAATCGTATCTTTCACCTCTACCCCATAGGCACCAATATTTTGTATCGGCGCAGCGCCCACCGTTCCGGGTATGAGTGCAAGGTTTTCAATGCCGTAAAGCCCTTTATCAATAGCATACAAAACAAAATCGTGCCATAGTTCGCCCGAAGCCACTTCAAACCAAACATGCTGCTCGTCTTCCTTTAGCTGCCTGATTCCTTTGATGCGGTTAGCGATTATCAAAGCCTTGATAGACTGTGTACACAATACATTGCTACCGCCACCAATTATCTTTCTATCAGCATAATCACTCAGTCCAATTAAATCATGCACACTTTCAATCTGCACAAAATTTTCTGCAATCATATCAATACCGAATGTATTGTATCCTTTAAGCGAAACATTATGTTCTATGTTCATAAAAGCTCTTTTCAACAATTTAAAAATAACTCCTCTCCGATACCTTTCCCCAAAACCTCACACCTAATCCCAGACGATGTGCTGTGGTGATTTTTGCATCTGTATAATTCAAACCATCTGCGATATCCTCTTTGAGCAATAAAGGCCCATCTGCGTCCAGCTCATCCACCAAAGGCGACAAATGCACCAAAGCGGCTGTACCAATGGTACTTTCATTCATATTGCCCAGCATCACTTTCAACCCCAATTGCCTTGCTTCAGTAATCATACGCATAGCGGGTGTAATGCCTCCACATTTGGTCAGTTTAATATTAATCCCGTCAAAGGCTTCAGCACATTTAATTACATCTTTTTCGGTCACACAACTCTCGTCGGCAAACAAAGGTATTTCGGAAAAAGCTTTGAGTTCCTTCATGGCATCCCATTCACCTTTTCCTAAAGGTTGCTCTATTAACCTCACCCCTAATTTTCTCAATTCAGGTAACAGTTTTTTTGCGTCATCAAATGACAGACCTTCATTACAATCAATACCAAAAGGCTTGTCTGTATGAGCTCTTAAAGCTATCAACAAATCAATATCCTCCGGTCTGCTCAGTTTAATTTTGTACAAAGGCCAGGGGTGGGCTTTTAATTTTTCCACCATTTTATCGGCAGTATCAATACCCAAGGTATAATCTGTTTGGGGTACTTCATCAGACTGAATGCCCAAAATACGACGTAATGGGGCATTGCGCATTTGTGCAAACAAATCCCAGCCTGCAATATCAAGTGCCGCCACCAAAAAATTATTCTCCGGAAATAAATGATGCAGAAAATGCCAGAAGCGCTGAGGATCGGTTAGCGCATAACGCTCTATAGGTATGCGTTTAGCATTAAGCTCTTCTATCATTGCCGGAACCGATATGCCATAATAATGAATAGCAGGTGCTTCGCCATAACCACACCAATGGCGCAAACCCAATGAAACCACTAAGCTGGCTTGATGAGTTTTAGTACCTTTAGCAATCGTAAAGGGATATTCAAAAGGTAATTCGAAAGAATAATGGCGCAGTTGCAGCATTGGATAAAATTGCGATTATTTTTGCAGACCGTAAAACTAAATTAATGCCACGTATTCCTTTTTGGATTTTTGTCATCATTGCCGCACTCTATTTCTCTGCAGTGCGGGTAGACTTGATGGATATTGATGCCACGCAATATGCCGAAATCAGCCGGGAAATGGCACAAACAGGCGACTATTTACACACTTACGACCGTGGTAATAATTATCTGGACAAACCACCTTTTCTTTTTTGGGTGAGTGCAGCAAGCATCAAAATATTTGGTGCTACAAATCTGGGCTACAAACTTCCTTCTATCCTTTTGGCTTTATTGGCTATATACGCCACATATCGTCTGGCGAAACTCTTGTACGAAGAGAATATAGCCCGCGTTGCAGCGTTGATACTTGCCAGCTGTCAGGGAATGTTCCTGATGACCAATGATGTCCGTTGCGACTTAGTACTAATGGGCTTGGTAGCTACCAGCCTTTGGATGATTAAAGAAGCAGAAATAAAAAGGCGCTGGTGGAATGTATTGGGCGGAACCTTAGCCATTGCCTGTGGTATGATGACCAAAGGACCTATCGCTATAATGGTGCCCATGTTCTGCTTTGGCAGCGATTGGGTATTGAAAAGAAACTGGAAACATATCTTTAATTACAGACATGCCTTTGACGGTCTGATTATCCTACTGCTGCTGATTCCTATGAGCATCGGATTGTACCAGCAATACGACATTCATCCGGATAAATTTATCGATGGTAAATCGGGCGTATCAGGTTTGAAGTTCTTTTTCTGGACACAAAGTTTTGGCCGCATTACAGGCGAGAATGTTTGGAACAATGGCGCCGATATCTCCTTTCAATTGGTGAATATGCTTTGGTCTTTCCTTCCCTGGATATTTATTCTATTACCGGCACTCTTCCTGAGTGTCCGCAAACTCATTCGTCAAAAATTCAAATTAACTCAGGATCAGGAATGGATTTCAACCGGTGGTTTCATCCTCAGTTATCTGGCTGTTGGCTTATCCAAGTACCAATTACCGCATTACATTTTTGTAGCATTCCCCTTAGCATCCATTGTTTGTGCACAGTTCCTCCGCGATTGTTACGAACTCCATTTATATCCCAAACTCACTAAAGTCCTGAGCAAAATAATGAGTGTTGCCGGTGCTCTTTTATTTGTCGGCGTATTATTGATATTGACTCTGGTATTCCCTGCTGCCTGGTATTGGTTGGTATTATGCGCACTTTGCCTTACTGTATATTTTTATGTGCTGCTGCGCAAAAATCTTTCCGGAAAAATCATCTGGACAGGTGCTACAGTACTGATATTGATTAATATTTTTCTCACGCATCATTTCTATTACGAACTGATGAAATATCAGGTGGGTACTGTGGTGGGTAAATATATCAGAGCCAACAACATCCCCAACAATAAAATAATGGTCTATCGTATGGGCGACCCGCTTAATTCTCTCCATTATTATGCCGACAGAGTAATCCGTATCAAAAGAGAAAAAGGTTACCTGCCCAGCCAAAACGGCGATTATATTTTGACACAGGCAGAAGGAATAAAAGACTTGCAGGAAAGAGGCTTTGAACTAAAAGTTCTACTGGATGGCGAGCTGTTTAAAGTAAGCGAACTAAAGCCCGAGTTTATGAGTCCAGCGACAAGAAACAAGGTAACCAGTACTTACTATTTCTGTAAAATAACGAAGCAGGGAAATAGCCTAGCGCTGCAACAAACCTTGTAATGCTGCAAGAATCTGAGAAGGTATGATACTCTCCATATCCTTCGTTACGGCCTTGTAGAATTTTTCTTTAGGACTGTTCAGATATTCCCGCGTATAGATGGTTTTCACCTTTTCAAATCCAGCTTCTTCATAAGCCACAAAACGCTTTGCGTTCACACCATTGGCCAGGATTACTGTGAATTTATTGAAAGACACCGCAGCATGAGCCGCCATTGTATCACCTGTAATTACTGCCGCTGCGCCCGAAATAACTTGTAAAGTTTCTACCAGATTGGTCTGGCCGACAATCGATTTTGCTTGCGTTGTTGCAACAATTTTATCAGCAATTTGCATTTCATTCTTACCACCGGCAAGCAACGGTTCGTAGCCATTTTGCTGTAATAAATTCACCAGCTCTACCCAATAAGCCAAAGGCCAGGTTTTGCTTTTTGCGGCAGCACCAATAAAACAAATCACCTGATTCTTCTTGATCACTATACTCGCATCAGCAAGTAAAGAAATCCTTTCGATGCGCATATTATTTTGTGCAATCAATGCTGCAAAAGCACGGTTAAAATGCCATTCGTGGCCATCTATAGCTTTGGTAAAATGCTCATTGTATAGCGCATCAGAAATACTATTCCATTTGCCTGCTTCAAATGAATTATGTGCGCCTATCCTTGTTGGTGCATCTGCAGCCAGCAGCATCATATCATCCAGCAATAAAGGCCTGCTGCGGGAGGGACAAACAACTGTTGAAAAATGCTGATTGCGGATATTTTGCCATAATTGCATCCTGTAATCCGGGCTCGCAAAATACTGATGCTTGTCTACCCAAATAGTATCATCAACAGTATCCGAATCATAAGCATCGAAAATACTCTTCCAGACTACATTGCCGATTAAGGTAATCTCATAGCCTTTGAAGCGTTCAGATGCTTTATACACTTTGATGAAATTGCGCCACAGCAAATAATCACCAATATCATCCAGACGGACAATAGCGAGTTTTTTTTGATGCTGATTTTGTTTGGGTAATTGCTCCAACAACAAGCGCCATTCATCAAATCGACGCAGTACAGACTGAACTTGTTTTTGTTCGCTGCGGCGGCGGATGAATAGCGCTATATGTCGGATGATATTGTTCACAGAAGAGTATTAAGACAATTGATCCTCGATAGTCATAATCTCTTCAAATGCCTTGTCGTAATATTTGTTGAGGGTATCCAGCTGAGTAATCATTTGCTTGTACTGCTCATCCAGTTTTTTAAACTTGTCTTTGTCCTGATACACACTTGGGTCAGCCAGCAAAGCTTCCACTTTCAATTTTTCCACTTTGCATTTATTCAATTCTTCTTCCAGCTTCTGAAAGTTTTTTTGTTTGGCCTGAAGGTCTTTTCTCAAAGCACGTTGCTCATCGTCATTGACATTCTTTTTTTCCTGCTTGGGTGCAGCCACTTTTGGAGCAGCTTGTGCAGGGGCAGCATTTTGTTTTTCGCGTGCAGCCTTCTCTTGCTTATATACCAGCCATTCATTGTAAGGGCCGTTGAATTCTTTGATTTGTCCGTCTTCGATTTCCCAGATTTTATTAGCTGTTTTGCTGATAAAATAACGGTCATGCGATACCAGCACCAATGTTCCCTGATACTTATTCAAGGCATCAATCAACATCTCTACAGATTGCATATCAAGGTGGTTGGTAGGCTCATCCAGCATCAGGAAATTCCCTTTGGCAGCAATAGTTTTGGACAATGCCACACGTGCTTTTTCACCACCTGATAATACTTTGATTTTTTTAAACACATCATCACCGCTAAATAGGAAACAGCCCAACATCTGGCGCAATTCCACTTCGGTTTTACCGCTGCCACTCAGTTTCAACTCTTCCAGTATTTCATTATTGACATCCAGCGATTCCAGCTGATGCTGTGCATAGAAACTTTCTTCTACATTATGCCCGGGCTTGCGTTCTCCTTCTATCTGTTCTCCACCAGATATAATCCGCAATAAGGTAGATTTACCTTTACCATTGGCACCAATCAGCGCAATTTTATCACCGCGCATAATCTCGGCAGTAGCATTTTTCAGGATAGTCAGTTTGCCATAAGACTTGCTGACATTATCCAGCGTACAAATAATTTTACCCGGCTGAATGGCGATATCAAAGTTAATGTTCATTACCGGCACACTGGCATCCGGAGCTTCAATCATTTCCAGTTTATCCAGACGCTTCACCGCAGATTGTGCCTGTGCGGCTTTGGTAGCCTGTGCACGGAAACGTTCAATAAAACGCTCTTCCTTTTTGATATAATCCTGTTGGTTCTCATAAGCACGTTGCTGCAATTCCATACGCTCCACTTTTTCTTTCAGGAAGAAAGAATAGTTGCCGCTGTATTGCACCAAATCACGTTGCCATACTTCTACAATTTTGGTCACCATTTTATCCAGGAAGTGACGGTCATGCGATACCACCACTACCGAACCGGGATAACTTTGCAGATAACGTTCCAACCATTCAATAGAAGGTAAATCCAAGTGGTTGGTAGGCTCATCCAGCAACAACAATTGTGGTGCCTGCAACATCATTTTGGCCAGCAATACTCGCATGCGCCATCCACCGCTAAACTGGTCGTAAGGGCGTTGTAAGTCTTCGGTGGTAAAACCAAGACCTTCCAATACCTCAGCCGTTTTGTGTTCCATTTCGTAGCCACCGGCCAATTCAAAATCGTGCAAAGCGTGACTATAGGCATCCAATAATTTTTCGTCGTCGGGCTTACTTTCCAGTTCGGCAAGAATATCATTCATCTCCTGCTCTATCTGATGTGCCTTTTCAAAAGCCTGCATGCCTACTTTCAGGATAGAATCTGAAGTAGAAAAACTCAATAAATCCTGATTAAAAAAGCCAATGGTCACATCTTTTGGCTTGTTGATGGTTCCGCCATCGGGCGAATAGGCTCCTGTCATTAGGCGCAGCACTGTAGATTTACCGGCACCGTTTACGCCTACCAGGCCGATACGCTCATCATTGCCTATCTGCCAATTCACTTCATCAAGCATGGTGCGTGCACCGAAGGAAAAACTTAAATTTTGTAAAGAAAGTAACATAAGGGCGCAAAATTAGTCAATTAGTTAATTCGGCAATTGGGTAATTTGACTATTTCGTATTTGAGGGTAGTCTATTGTTGTTAACAGCAAAGCCGTTCAACCGAAAAGGCTGATTTTGAAAAAATTGTTTTTACCGAAAACTCTTTAGATATTCTCTTTACTGAGGTGTTTAACTATATATTTGTATTGAAAGTCATCAAAGTATGTTTTACAAAACATTGTTTTTCAACATTTTTACTGCATGTTTCATTTGCACAAGCTGCTTGGCACAACAAAAACCCGATTCTGTTCGCCATTACAACAATGCAGTATATCTTGAACTTGGGGGTCCTGCATTGGTTTATTCAGTAGGATATGAAAGAATCTGGTATCGAAACAATTGGTTCTCGGCTATTAGCTCTGCAGGGTTTTCTTTTATCCCGGATGGCATACAAATAGGATATGTAGAACCTGGCGTGTTATTTAGGGATAAAAATCTGGCTTTTGAAATAGGAGTCGCTTTGGTGAGCTATAAAGAAAATCCTCATAATGGATCGCAATTCTCTACCCCGGACGGTTCCGCAAAGGTCCTTTATTTAAACGCCCGGGTCGGTGCACGCTTTTTTTCAAAGAATCAACATTTCCATTACCGGATAGGACTGACACCATTTATGGAACTCAGCAATAACGAACCTTTATCCCGCGACAATCGTCCTCATCTCTGGTTAAATGTCTTTACTGTTGGCTACAGATTTTAGTGAGCGGAACGCGCATTTCTGATAATTGACATTCGGTACTGCTGAATAGCATCTGTTTTTATGACACAGATTATCCTTCGCTCTTTTTTACTAATTCGTGCAAACCGGATTTGCTTTTATCTGTCTGAATCTTTCCGAGCATTTCATGAAGATCGTCATAGGTCATTTTAGTGTTTGCCTGAAGCACAAGCAATTCTTTGTCATTTTCGATGGTAATAATCACATTTCTGATCAAATCCTTTTCTTCTCTAATTAAAATCCTGATTTTTTCGTCTGCCTCGCTTACTTCCAGGACATCTCCGTAAGCGTCCGATTCCAATGCACGTTTGAGATCCTGGCTAATGAGTTTCCGCTGCTGAGTAGAGGCGTCCATTACAAAGACCCTGAGCGACTTCATATATTTCAGCGCCGATTTCAAATCCGGGTCATCTGCACAAAACTGTATCAGAAACCGGGGAATACTGATTTGTTGAATATGCGTGTCTGATTTGTGCTTTGAATAAAAAGCAGTCATGGCTTCGTGCGCATCGGCTTTGCAGGCCACAAACATCAAAAGCAATGCGGCCATAGAAAGGATTCTGTTCATAAGATTATTTTTTAAGTTTTTGAAATTTATTCATTCCGGAGATATTGAGGTCGTCAGAAATTTCGGTCAGTTCATTGAGCTTAAAATCGCCCTTGATAAACATAATAATCTGGTCCGAACCACTGATGGTCATCAGCAATTCCTGTATACGGTCGTTTTGCTCTAGTACCCGGAAAACGATTTTATTGGCCCCTTCATTAACAGACATCAACTCTTCATATTGATGCAGCGGTATTTGTGCAATCAGGCGGTTAAATTCACTCTTTGCTGCCAGAGCTTTCGCGCCTTTATTGTCTCCATCTGCAAGTATGATTTTGAACTCCTTTAATTTAGATGCGAAGCGGGTGATCTGCTGATAGTCGGGGTCTGTGGATTTTATTTTAGACAGCATCCTGAACATGGCAGGAGAAATACTGACCAGAGTGATTCCCTCTTTTCCTTCAAATGAATGTACCCATTTCTGAGCTGCAGATTCCTGCGAAAAGCCTGCTACTGGCAGCAGAATGAATAGTACAATTGCAATACTGTTTTTTATCCTTTTCATAATTGTTCGTTTTGGATTTTAAAAATATTGTTTTCCAGCTGATGCAGATGACTGATGCCGGAGGTTCCTTTATTTAATTGTGCACTCATATAGGCAAGGGCTTTTCTTGCCTGCTCCAGTGCAATCTCTTCATCGGTGATATTGCCGGATACAGCTTGGTCAACCAATATCTGGGCAGCAATTCCCTCCCTTTTAATATCCGCCTCTTTGCCGGGATGGTACAGCAAAAAGCAGATAAAGGCTATCGCAGCAGCCACCGAAGCGGAGGCAGCGAAATACCGCAGCATATTGATGCGCTTTGGCGCTGATGCGGGTATATACTGCTGATATATTTTGCTGTCCTCTAAAAGAGCCTTTGTGATTGGGTCTTCCTTTGCCTCGTTAGCTGCAAAAAAAGCCCTTATTATTTCCTCTTCTTCCAGGCTGGTTTCGGCATTGTAATAGCGTTCCAGCAATTCTTTTATATCCTTCATAATACTTTATTATAGAGTTCACGCAATTGTTTTCTGGCTCTGGATAAGTTGGTTCTTACCGCTTCATTATTCATACCCGTCATCGATTCTATTTCTGCCAGTTCGTATCCTTCAATATCTCTCAGAAAAAAAACACTTCGCTGTTTTTCACTCAGCAGGTTCATTAGTATTTTCAACCGTTGTACCTGTTCTTTTGCTTCCAGTTGCCGATGGATGTCGGTTTGTGCCAGCTTCAAAGACGCATAGCTCTCTTCCAGTTCCTCCGGCTTCTTTTTGCGCAATACATCCAGACAGGCATTCCGCACCATCCGCATCATATAGGCTTCCTCATTCTGTAGCACTTCTTCTTTATTGCGCTCCAGCATTTTGATATAGCAATCCTGCACCACGTCCTCAGCATCCTGAAGCTTATTCAGGATACTTTCCGCAAAGCGGATATATTTTGAACGTGTATTCACAGATGGCTTCACAAAATGCTTTTGTTGAATAGATGACGTATTTGTGGTTTAATTGTGACAAAGAAATCCAAATATTTTCGGGAAATGCCATTTTGCCGCTCTTTGGATGTATCTTCGCTTATTCTTTCAGAAGAACGTACGCTCTGTACTTGTAATTGTTTTCGCTTACATTTCAGTCTTCTCCCTTACATTTTTCTTTGGAGTATTCAACAAATCAGATTGCACACAGCAGTTTGAGAGACTATTTATTATTAAAAACTTAGAATGACATTTAAAGAATTAAATCTGATACAGCCCTTATTGGGCCCTCTTGACAAAATGGGTTATACCCAACCCACTCCTATCCAGGAACAATCTATCCCTCATCTTTTGGCCGGCCGCGACATCTTTGGTTGCGCACAAACCGGAACCGGCAAAACAGCCGCTTTTGCATTGCCTATTTTACAAATGCTGGATGCCGCCAAAATTGGCCCACGCAGTGGTATTAAAGCCTTGATATTAGCGCCAACGCGCGAACTGGCTATCCAAATCCACGAAAACATTGTACTCTACAGCGAAAACATGAACATCAGTTCAACAGTGATCTTTGGCGGTGTCAACCAACATAGTCAGGTACTGGCGCTGAAAAAAGGAGTGAATATCCTCATTGCCACACCCGGCCGTTTGCTGGATTTGATGCAACAAGGTTTTATCAAGCTCAATATGGTCACCCATTTTGTACTGGACGAGGCCGACCGTATGCTGGATATGGGTTTTATCCACGACATCAAAAAAATCATCCCAAAACTACCCGAGCAAAAACAAACTATTTTCTTCTCGGCTACAGTAGCACCGGATATTAAAAAACTGGCGGATACTTTGTTGAAAAAGCCGGTATCTGTAGAAGTAACGCCTGTGGCCAGCCCATCAGAACTGGTAGACCAGTCGGTGTACTTTGTAGATAAGAACCATAAAAGAACTTTACTCAAGCACCTGATTAAGGAAAACAATATCCAGCAGGCTTTGGTGTTTACCCGTACCAAACATGGTGCCGACAAAGTTGCCAAAGAACTGAGCAAAAGTGGTATCAGTGCCGAGGCTATCCATGGCAACAAATCGCAGAATGCGCGCGAGCGTGCTTTGGCAGGATTTAAGAATCATGAAATCAGGATACTGGTGGCTACAGATATTGCCTCACGAGGTATTGATGTAGACAAACTGGGTTATGTGTTCAATTTTGAATTGCCTGAAGTAGCCGAAACCTATGTGCATCGTATTGGCCGGACGGGCCGTGCAGGCAGCGAAGGGGTGGCTTTCTCTTTTTGCGATAAAGAAGAACTACCTTATTTCAAAGGCATCACCAAATTAATGAAGCGCGATATCCGCAAGGTGGAGCATCCGTTTAATAATTAAAAACTAAAATTGAATAATTAAAAATGCCGCGCGTAAGTGCGGCATTTTTTTATGGATCTAATTTTGTTTAAATCAATACATAAAGTCGTTTAAATGCTCACCTGAACTTTCAAGACCAACAATGTCCATAAGTTCTTCATAATATTGACAAACTCTCTCTCTATCTTCTGTATCAAGATAAATTCCTTCAAAACGAGCCAGTCCCTTTTTAATAGCATCCTGATATTCTTTATCAGTTGCTGTTCCTTTCTCCGATAATTCCTTAAAGTCATTTGCTGAAAGATTAATTTTTTCGGTCAAAATTGGCTTTAATCTTGGGTCAGCAATTCCTGGATAAAAGATTTTCTTGTCTTGCAAAAACTTCTCTTTGGTGATGAACTCTTCAAATTTTGTCACTGCATTTTCAGGTGTTTTCAATTGTCCTTGTCCACAAGCTGAGAAAAGGAACAAAGTCAGTCCGATTATAATGTTTGAGAATTGTTTCATGCTTGTTTTTAAATTACTCCAATGTTCCTGATTTTCTGAAGAGAATACCGAAACGAATATAAAGCAGATTGTAATCCAAAAAAAAATGAATAGCCTTAGGAGATTGGTTGAGATGTCTGTCTGAAATGGTGGAACTGATGATAATATTAGTAACAACGAATGTTAGTGCTTTAGTGTTTATGCACTTGTTGGCTCATAATAAAAAACTGTCACCCCGGAGTTGAGTGTTTTTGTCTTCATGAGTTTCAACATAATCCGCTTGCTGATTTCGTCAAAAAGTCTTAGTCCTTTCCCTTCTATAATAGGGTGAATACAAATTTGAAACTCGTCAATTAGATTACTGTTGAACAGTTGAATAATCAAACTCCGGCTGCCCACCAAAATGTCTTTTCCTGATTCTTGTTTGAGTTCCAAAACTTTTTCGTTCAGTGAGTTGTCTGAAAGTTTTGCGCTGTCCCAGCTTGTGTCCTTTAGCGTGTTGGAGAAAACAAGTTTGGGGATTTTGTCTATTGATATGGCAAAGTCGTCCATTGATTTTTTACCCGAAGGATTTTGCAACAATGTTTGCCAGAATTGCATCAGTTCGTAGGTTGTTCGTCCGTACAAAATAACTCCGCCATTATCTATTAAGTCAGCATAATGTTGGTGTAGTTCATCATCTGCAATTCCTGTAGTATGATCGCAAACACCGTCCAGTGTCATGTTAAATGCTGCAACTACTTTTCTCATATTTTATGTCAGTTTTTGTTTCTGTCTTTACAAGGAACGCTAATGTCACAGACTATGCCGGGAGGGGGCTTTCTTTTACTCGTCCTTCATTTCTCTTAAGGGTTCTCTTCAAACTTCTTGAAAATAGAACTTGCAATGTGGCCACCAAAGCCAAAAGTGTTACTCATTGCATATCTGACAGTCCTTTTTTGAGCCTTCCCCAGTGTCAGATTAAATTTATCCGCAAATTCAGGTTCAATTTGTTCTGAGTTTATTGTTGGTGGAATAATGTTTTCCTGAATAGCTTTTATACAAGCAATAGCTTCAATAGCCCCTGCACCGCCCAGTAAGTGTCCTGTCATAGATTTTGTAGCACTTATGTTTGCATTCGGTTTAATGCCAAATACTTTTTCCATAGCCTTCAATTCGCTCATATCTCCAGGAGGTGTTGAAGTGGCGTGGGCATTGATATAGTCAATTTGGGAGGGGTCTATACCTGCTTCTTCTAAAGCAAGTGTCATACCTAATATCGCTCCTGCTCCATCCGGGTGTGTTCCTGTCAAATGATAAGCGTCTCCTGCAAGTCCTCCACCAACAATTTCTGCAAGGATAACAGCATTTCTTTTTATAGCATGCTCATAGCTTTCAAGAATAATCGCACCTGCACCTTCACCTAAAACAAAACCATCTCTTGTAATATCAAAAGGTCTTGATGCTGTGCTGAAATTTTCGTTTAAAGTTGATAATGCTTTTGAAGCATTGAAACCTCCAATTGAAGTTTGTGTGATGGAAGCTTCCGAGCCACCTGTAATAATAATATCAGCCTTGTTCCACCGAATATAATTAAATGCGTCTATAAGGGCAGTATTACTTGCCGAACAAGCAGAAGCTGTTGTATACACTATTCCTCTAAGACCATATTTAATTGAGATAACACCAGAAGCTATATTTATTATTCTTTTAGGAATAAAAAACGGGCTAAATCTCGGCGTACCATCACCTCTGTTAAATTCGCCATATTGTTCCTCAAAAGTAGAAACGCCACCATCTCCCGAACCCCATATTACACCAATCCTGTCTTTATTTAAAGTATCAAAATTAATGTTTGCATTTGTTATTGCCTCGTCTGTTGCAACCAATGCATATTGAGTGAAAAGGTCATATTTTCTTATTTCATTTTTTTCAAAAATATGCTGAGGATCAAAATTCTTTACCTCACAGGCAAATTTTGTTTTGAATTTTGAAGCGTCAAATTTTGTAATGAGTGATGCCCCACTAATACCATTTATCAACGAATGCCAATATTCAGCAACATTGTTTCCTATTGGAGTTACTGCTCCTAATCCTGTAATTACTACTCTTTTCATTATTTATGTGGTCTTAAATCTTTAATTATGGCTTCTTTTACAATTTCAAAATCCTCTGTTTTGGTAAGTCGGGATAATTGAACTATTGCTAAAATATTGGTTATGATCAGTAATGCCTTTGTCCTTGCTGTATTTTGAAATTCAAACACTTTTTGTTTTTTGCCTTCCGTCAAAATTTCAGTAACCCAAAGCAAAACAAGTTCAGCAAAGTTTTTTAGTTCGCTTTTTATATTGTTATCAACGGTATTTAAGTCTGTTGCCAAAGAACCCACCAGACAAACTTTATTTTCCGATTTTATTTGAGTATAAATTGATAAAAAGCCGTTTAGTTTTTGTAGCGGTGATTTGTTGGCCAATTCATTTTTTAAATGCTCAAAGCGTTCGATGTGCTCCTTTATTGTTGCCACAGCCAAGTCCGATTTGGTAGGGAAATGATAATGAATTGAAGCAGTTTTAATCCCGATTTTGTTAGAAATATCCTTAAAACTAAAAGCGTTAAAGCCATTACTTCTGATAAGGTGGTCGGCTGTGTCAATAATGCTTTCCCTTGTTGTCATAAAAACTGAAATCTTTTTGCAAATATACTACCTATTACTAGATAGGCAAATTATTTTCTAAAAGAAGCCCGAAACGAGTATAAACTGGGTTTGTAATCTGTTAATGAAGATTAATTGCCAAAGGAGATGATAAATCTCCTCTATTTCTGGTTCGGGGTGCGCTAACGCTAACATCCCGAACAGCTGATTGCGAAGCCGGGCATTGCACCCAAAAACAAAGCAATAAAAATTAACTTTGACAGATTAAAAGCGGGAAAAGCAGAAAACCGAACATAGTACGCAACAAAACATACATAGGAATGAATAAATTTATGATTGACATCCTTTTGCAAGGATTGGATAATGAAACCAGAATGAAATTATTACCCAAAGAACAGGAAATCATTAAGGAGTGGGAAGAGAATGGGACATTACTGGCATCTTATATAAAAGCCGACGCCGCCGGAATCTATCTGGTCTTAATGGCTGAAGATAAATCAGACGCAGACAGGAGACTTTCAATCCTGCCCTACTACCCTTATATGAAAATTAAGATCATGACTTTAAGGTAATCATTTTTCGCTGTTGTTGATGTGCAAGGCTGCTAAGGCTTAACAGCAAGAAGGGTGAAAAGAAAAAGAAATTTTCAATTTCCATTCCATCAAAACAACCCCAATTGCTCGTCCTGAAATCTGGGAACAGGGATGCTGAGCTCGCAATGCTGGTTTAATTGTTCGATAAGGTATTTGCAGAGCTCGGGCGAGTACAGTTCATCATGCTGATGCATAAAAAAGTAACAGCTCCTGAGTCCCTGACTCATCCAGCTTTTGATGCGCTGTACCCATTCGTCTATCCGCTCATAATCGCTGCGATGAAGACTATTACCTACAAAACGGATAAAAGCCTCGGGCTTGGTCAGGCGCATATGCACACAATCACGGCGGCCGGCTGCATCGGTGATGACTGAGCCCATTTTCATTGCTTCCAACAAAGAAAACATCGTATCGGAATGTGGAGCAGTAAACCAATCGGGATGACGGAACTCGACAAAGAGATTAATCTCTTGGGGAATGGAAGAAAGGAATTCTTTAATCGTATTCAAGTCCTTTGGCCCCATCTGAGGATGCGGCATCAGAAAAACCGGTCCTAAATGTGCGTCTAAGCCATAGATGGCCTCCAGAAAGAGATTTAATTCGTGGTCGGCATTTTTCAGTCTTTTGAGGTGGGTAATGACATCGGTAAATTTGGGGCAAAACAGGAAATCCTTGCCCACTTTAGCCTTCCATTTCTCTATCTGCGCAGCGTCGGGCAGTTTGTAATAAATGGCATTGAACTCAATACAATTAAATTGTTTGGCATATTCATCCAGAAAATGATCGGCTTTGGTGCCTTTGGGATAAATTTTGCCTACCCAATCCGGTCTGCCCCATTTGGCACAACCCACATATACTTTTGTTTTCTCTGTCTTGCTATTTGCCAAAACAGCCTTTGTCTGAGGATGATCGGCTGGTAAAGAAAAATCGATGGTCTCTAATGCTGAGCTGGCAACCCGTCCGAAGTCCATATCTATATTTTGTTACGCGTGAGTGATGTGTAAGGTGGCGACGAAGGAGACAGCCCAAAGGGCCGTGGCGACGAAGGAGACAGCCCAAAGGGCCGCAGCGAAGCGGAGCCTGTAGCAGCACGACCCGGAGGGGCACGCCCTCCTTCGTCAAGCTCAGGATGACATTCCCTTTGATAAGCTCAGGGTGACCTTATTCTTCGCTGTACAAATCGCGCTCCAGAATCTCCATATTGACGATATCAATAGCCTCTATAAAAGTAGGGGCATAATTGAGGCTGTCAATTGCATCTTCATCTTTGAGCATCTGCAGCATTTTGGATGCAGGATGAACGAGTACAAAAGAACGGCCTTCTTCGTATTGCTGTGCAGACAGTTGGACAAATGGCATTAAAAAATCTGTATGGACATCCTGACAAAGAGCGAGGTCTACTATAAAGTTGAGACTGCCTTTTTGGGTCAATTCCTGGCATTGTTCTGCCAAATCCGCAGCCAATTGTGCATTCAAAGCAGACGATTGGGGCGTTATTACCGTAAATTGTTCTTTGGCATCAATTTTGAAAGTCATAATGAAAATCGGTGATTAACTGATTGAAACAAAAATAATCATAAGCAGGGAACAATTAGTTAAAAAATATAGTGTTGCTGGCACAACTAATTCTTTTCTGCCTAACTTTAAAACTTAAAAACGAACGATAAATGGATTCTAATTTCTCACCAAAAGTAAAAGAAATCATCTCTTACAGCCGGGAAGAAGCATTGCGTCTGGGAAACGATTTTATCGGTACCGAGCATCTGCTTTTGGGTCTGCTTCGTGAAGGCGAAGGGCTTGCTGTCAGAGTGTTACAAAATATGAATGTGGATATTTTTTCTTTGCGCCACGAGGTAGAAAACGTGATTAAAGAAAAAACCACCAAACCACTGGATAACCTGAGTAGCCTGCCGCTTACCAAACAAGCAGAAAAGGTAATCCGCATTACGGTGCTGGAAGCCCGTGCCCTCAAAAGCCCGACTGTAGAAACACAGCATCTGATGCTCTCTATATTGAAAAACAAAGAGAATCCGGCATCCAGTATATTACTGCAAATGGACGTGAACTACGAAAACTTCAAAAACGAATTGAATATCCTGCAAGGGAATACACCAAGCGCCGACTTTGATGGCGGACAAGGTGACGATTTTGAAGAAGAAGAAGAACGCAAACAATTTCAACAAAAGAAAGCGACTCCGGGTGCTGCTAAATCCAAAACTCCGGTGCTAGATAATTTTGGCCGCGATGTAACCAAACAGGCCGAACAAGGTACACTTGACCCTATTGTAGGCCGTGAGGAAGAGATAGAACGTGTATCGCAAATCTTATCGCGCAGAAAGAAAAACAATCCAATACTAATCGGTGAACCGGGTGTGGGTAAAACCGCTATCATTGAAGGTCTGGCACTGAGAATTGTACAACGCAAGGTGTCGCGTGTATTGTTTGACAAACGTGTTATCAGCCTTGACTTAGCTTCTCTTGTTGCCGGTACAAAATACCGCGGCCAGTTTGAAGAACGCATGAAAGCCATTATGACGGAACTGGAAAAAAACCGTGATGTCATTTTGTTCATCGACGAAATCCATACCATTGTAGGTGCAGGCGGAGCCAGTGGTTCGCTGGATGCCTCCAACATTTTTAAACCTGCTTTGGCCCGTGGCGATCTGCAATGCATTGGAGCTTCTACGCTTGACGAATACCGTATGTACATCGAAAAAGATGGTGCATTGGACAGACGTTTTCAAAAGGTATTGATTGAACAACCGAGTGTTGAAGAGACGATACAGATTCTGGAGAACATCAAATCTAAATACGAGGATTTCCATAACGTAGTGTATGATAAAGAAGCGATTGATGCCTGTGTAAAACTGAGTGACCGCTATATGACAGACCGTCTGTTGCCCGACAAAGCGATTGATGTGCTGGACGAAGTAGGTGCACGTGTACATCTCAAGAACATCAATGTTCCGCAAAACATTATTGACCTTGAGGCACAGATAGAAGATATCAAGCAAGAGAAAAACAAGGTGGTAAAAAGCCAACGTTTTGAAGAGGCTGCTTCGCTGCGCGATAAAGAAAAACGCCTGGGCGAAGAGCTGGAAAAAGCAAAAGTGAACTGGGAAGAAGAAGCCAAAAGCAAGCGCTACCCTATTGGCGAAGAAGATATTGCTGAAGTAGTGAGCATGATGACGGGTATACCTGTAATGCGTATGGTGGAAGCAGAAAGTGCCAAACTGATTCGTATGAATGAAGATCTGGCAGCGGCTGTAGTAGGACAGGATGAAGCCATCAGCAAGGTGGTTAAATCTATCCAGAGAAACAGAGTAGGACTGAAAGACCCGCGCAAGCCAATTGGTTCCTTTATTTTCCTTGGCCCTACGGGTGTAGGTAAAACAGAATTGGCGCGTTGTCTGGCCCGTTATATGTTTGACAGCGACGACGCCCTGATTCGTATAGATATGAGTGAGTATATGGAGAAATTCTCCCTCACCCGTCTGATAGGTGCACCTCCGGGATATGTGGGTTATGAAGAAGGCGGACAATTGACCGAGAAAATTCGTCGTAAGCCATACAGCGTAGTGCTGTTGGATGAAATAGAGAAAGCGCATCCGGATATTTTTAATATTCTGTTGCAGGTATTGGATGACGGCCAGTTGACAGATGGATTGGGTAGAAAAGTAGATTTCAAAAACACCCTCATCATTATGACCTCCAATATCGGCGCACGCCAATTGAAGGACTTTGGAGATGGAGTGGGATTTGCTACTCAGGCCAAACAATCGACAGTAGAAGAAAGTGGCAGAAGCGTGATTGAAAAGGCGCTGAAACGTACCTTCTCTCCTGAGTTTCTGAACCGTATTGACGATGTAATTATCTTCAATCCACTGGTACAGGAAGACATCAACAAGATTATCGATATTATTATGAAAGGTGTGATGAAACGCCTGAATAATCTGGGCTTTAATCTGACATTGAGTGATGAGGCTAAAAAGTTCATTGCAGAGAAAGGTTATGACCAACAATTTGGTGCACGTCCTTTGCACAGGGCTATTCAGAAATATCTGGAAGATCCTTTGGCAGAAGAGATACTCAATCACCGTATTGTAAGCGGGGATAGTGTATTGGCAGAGTTTAATACTGAGGAAGGAAAAATTGTCTTTACTATTAAACATAATTTGCCGGCACCTGAAGAAAATATCTAAGGTCAGAATTTAAAAAAATAAAGCCCGGACAACATAAATGTTCGGGCTTTGCTGTTAATTTGTATTGAATTACATCCTTTAGGCTCTGTTTTATAGTACCTTACCATTCACTAGACCCTAAAGAGTTTCAACATTTTGAGGATATGATAGAAATTAAAAACATTAGCAAGAGCTTCGGCGAAAAGAATGTCCTCCGCGATGTAAGTGCCACTATGATGCCGGGCAAAACTAATTTAATCATTGGTGCCAGTGGCAGTGGCAAAACTGTTTTAATCAAAATAATGGTGGGCCTGATGAAGCCCGATAAAGGAAGTATTCTTTATGAAGGGAAAGACATTATCAATATAAACCCAAAAGAACTAAAAGAAATCAGGACTCAGATTGGCATGTTGTTTCAGGGTTCGGCCTTGTTTGACAGTCAGAGTGTGGAACAAAATGTAATGTTCCCGCTGGATATGTTTACTACCCAAACGCGAAAAGAAAAACTGAAACGCGCCAATGAAGTATTGGAAAGGGTGAATCTTGAAGGTGCCAACAAAAAATTCCCCTCAGAGATTAGTGGAGGGATGAAAAAACGTGTGGCACTGGCCAGAGCCATTGTACTTAACCCCAAATATCTGTTTTGTGATGAGCCCAACTCCGGCCTCGACCCCAAGACATCAATTGTTATTGACGAGTTGATTAATGACATTACCAAGGAATACAACATCACTACCATTATCAATACGCATGACATGAATACAGTAATGGAACGAGGCGATTATATCTTGTACTTGCATCAGGGTGATAAGAAATGGGAAGGCACCAATAAAGAAATTATTTTCAGCAAAGATGAAGACCTCAATGATTTCATTTTTGCATCAGACTTTCTGAAGCGGACAAAAGAAATTATGATGCATGAAGGAGAAAAAAAATAAGCGCTGAGTCAGCGCTTATTTTTTTTGTTTAGTTGAGCAAGGAGCTCTCAATAAGGTTAAGACTATCCGACCACTCCTTGAGCGACGGGTATTGCTCATCAATAGTATCGTGGGGTAGTTCTACAGGATGATTAGTAGTACTGAGGAAAACAGTGTGCATGCCATTGCGTTTACCAAAAAGCATATCGCTTAAATTATTGCCCACCATCACGCTTTTTCTAAAATCAATATTCCCAAAATCTTCTTTTGCCTGCAAAGCCATTCCAATGTTGGGCTTACGGTTGATATCGTCATCATTAACAGAAGTACAAGCATATATCTTGTCTATTCTACCACCATTAAGCACAATTTCTGATTGCATGTGCTGATGAATATCTTTTAAATCTTCAGCTTCCATTATACCTCTGCCAACACCCCTCTGATTAGTTACCACGATGATATTTCCGAAAATGTGACTCAGCGTTTCCAATGCTTTTAGCGTGCCATCATAAAATCTAAACTCTTGCCAATCTGTTACGTAAGTGCCATGTATTTCTTCGTTAATTACCCCATCTCTATCCAAAAACAAGGACCAGCTTTTATTATATTTTTGAGCGCTATTCTGCATACTTTTTCAAATATTCTTTTTTTAAAACAAGTTTTCTTCTACCAACTGACAAATAATATGACCAACCAGTATGTGTGACTCCTGAATTCTTGGAGTATCGTTTGAAGGCACATTAATCAGATGATCGGTCATTGTCTTCATCTTCCCACCACTTTCGCCTGTCATAGCAACAGTAATCATTCCATTGTCCCTGGCCTGTATTAAGGCATTGATAATGTTTACTGAATTGCCTGAAGTGCTTAAACCAATGAGCACATCACCCTTTTTGCCTATTCCTTTAATCATTCTGCTGTATACAACGTCATATCCATAATCATTAGCAACAGCCGTCAGATAAGAAGTGTTACAATGCAGCGCTTCGGAA
Organism: Bacteroidota bacterium; assembly: GCA_040387755.1. Classification (GTDB taxonomy): domain Bacteria; phylum Bacteroidota; class Bacteroidia; order Chitinophagales; family Chitinophagaceae; genus Rurimicrobium. The sequence continues at coordinate 1,125,019 of JAZKDB010000002.1, forward strand.
GGTAAAGGATTGCGGTCGGTATAAAATCTACCGCTAAATTCGGCAGCAAGATGCTGAGCATCGGCAGCACTTCCACCATTACCACAGAACAGCACTTTATTCCCGTTCTGAAAAGCCTGGGTAATAATCTGAGTTACCTTTTCAATAGTGGCAATCAAGACCTCATCATTGAGCAGGTCTTGTTTTGTTTGAATAGATGCGGCAATAATATTCTTAATAGAATTCATAGTAATTTAGGATTGCTAATGGTCAAAAATACAAACTGAAGAGCAATAAAAGATAAAATAGTTTGTTAGCAAAATCATTTATTGAACAATCAACTGCTGGCTGTATTTTTTATTTTCGGGAGTTTCTATTTCCAGAATGTAGTATCCTCCCAGCAGATTCAAGGGAAGTCTGGATTGACTATTACTAAAATGAATCGATTCGTTAATTAATGCTCTTCCACTTATATCTGTAATCTTCACTTTAGCCCAGCCTTCTTTCATTTCATTACAGTTTATGATGATAATATCAGTAGCGGGATTGGGGGAAATATTCATCCTTTGCGACCTGATTTTATGCTCTGTAATGGCCGTACCTTGTATATAAACTGCTTTTTTGAACGTATCGGCATCTATGGTAGCCAACAAATTAACTCCACCTGTTGTCAATGGAACTGAAAATACACTTCCCACAATATTAGAAGCTGGCATAGCCACAACTGATGGTGAAAACGAACCTGAATCGGAAGAAAAATATCCACTCAACATCCAAAACATTTTGGAAGGTATAGCAGCACCGGTATACAATTTAAAATAAGCCTCCAAAGGAAAAGAGGAACTATAACCAATCGGTAAGCCTCCATTTAAAGTCCATTCACAGACAATCCATGAACGAAACCCTACAGTAGCAGAAGGTACATTATAAATCAGACCTGCGGTATCACTTTCGCCCCACCATGAAGAATCTGAAAGAAAAGCTGAAACTGCCTGTGCATTATAGAATTCATTTTGGCGCGAATTATCAAATTTAGGGTTAAATATTCTTGAATTATTAATACGAAATATTGAACTGGCCCCTGGCGCTACGTCGTTGTAAACAGTCATTCCCCTGCCATTGTATGTCAAATTAGTACAACGATTGTATATAAAATTTGCACCGGATATTTGCACATCATTATTTCCTGTGCTAAATAGTACTGCTGCGATGTTTGAATCCGTTTGGTTTCCGGAAAATTCAACACTATCAGACATTATACAGTAGGTGTTTTTGAGGAAAAGCCCAGCACCTAATTTTGTTACGTGGTTTAAATCAAATCGGGAATTACCTTTTATGTATAATTCAGCATTTTCTGCATAGCAGGCACCCCCATTAACAGCATTACTTGCAAAAAGCACACTTTCGCCTAAAACATGCACTATACTTGATGTATAAATAGCGCCTCCGTTAAGACTGGCAGTACTATTCTTTAGTTTAACTCCAAAATCTAAAACCAGCTTATTAGTACTGTATATAGCACCTCCATTGACCGCACTGTTATTTTCGAATACTACATCATAGCTTGTTACATAAACCTCGCCCTCCGAATATATAGCCCCACCATTGCAGGAGCCGGCAAAACCTGCTGAAGAATCGGGTGCACGATTATTGGCAATATTCATTAGTCCATTTAGTTTTAAAATGGTACCCCGCCCGGCAAATATGGCCCCTCCACCTGAATCCAGTCCATTATTGGCATAGCCGTTAATGATGTCCATATTTCGTATATTCAGCGTACGAGTGACAACAGGAAAATCGGAGTTAATAAACTTAAACACAGAACTATCAGCCGCCAATCCCGGGTCGATGGTACTGTTGACTGTTGCAGAACTCGAGCCCTCCATTATCAAAGATTTGTCTATAATGATATTTTGTTCCCTGAAAGTATCTGCACTCAGCACCAGACTATCATTATCAATACTGTTGGCCACTGCACCTTTTATGCTAGAATAGGTTGGGGTTAATGCTACTCCGCTCCGATAAATTGTTACGGTTTGGGCTTTTGTCAAAGGAGACAAAAGGAGTAAAAGAAAAAAGATAAGGATTGAATAAAATATGCTTTTCATTTTCAAATGGGGGGGGTAAAATATTTTCAGGAAAACTAATGTTTGAAGAACTGAAATTAAGAAACAATTCTTGTTGATAGCAGAGAAAGCTATAAAATTAAAGACTATTTTGTTGGGCAATAAGATCAAGGGCTTTGCGGGCCGCTACTTGTCCGGCATCTTTTTTATTGAAGGCTGTACCTTCACAAAAAAGCGAATCATTTAATAAAATACCAACGGTAAACATTCTGCGGGACCCATCACGTTTATCTTCCATTACTTCAAAAGCCAAAACCTGACGATTGATTTGGGCCCAGTTCAACAATTGATTTTTGTAATTGGTATCTGTATTGGCCATCATTTCAATGTCCACATACTTTTGCAAAAGTTGCTTAATAATAAAGGTGCGTGTTTTGGGGTATCCCTGATCTAAGTATACAGCTCCTACCAACGCTTCCAGCGCGTTTCCAAAGATATGGCTGCGCTCAAAGCCGCGGTCGTGCGTATTGTATTGCACCAGCTTTTGAAGCCCCATACGATTTGCCAGGTCATTAAGTGTTTCACGACGAACGATTCTTGACCGTAATTCTGTCAAAAAGCCCTCTGATTGGGTAGGATATTTTTTAAAGAGGTATTCGCCAACAATGGCTCCCAGAAAAGCGTCGCCTAGGAACTCCAGACGCTCGTTATTACGGGCAAGTTCATCATGCTTACTTCGGTGTACCAATGCCAGCTGATAATAGGGCAAATGTTTGGGTTTGAAACCCAAAATGTGCTCTAACTGAGCAGACAATTGTTTGTCGGGAGAGAAAAGATTTTTTATGCGGGCGAGTAAGCGACGCACGGATACTAATCTTGGAATTTTTTGAAGACAACCGAGGCATTATGTCCCCCAAATCCAAAAGTATTGGATATGGCAGCCCTAACCAATCTTTTTTGTGCAACATTAGGTGTAAGATTAAGTCTGCTATCGATGGCAGGGTCCAAATCTTTCAAATTAATGGTTGGAGGAATAGTATCGGTCAATATAGACATGATAGCCGCAACAGACTCAATAGCACCAGCTGCACCTAAAAGGTGACCTGTCATAGACTTGGTAGAGCTGATATTCAGATTGTAAGCATGCTCTCCGAAAACCTTTTGAATCGCACCTATCTCAGCTACATCTCCTAACGGAGTTGAAGTACCATGCACATTGATATAATCAATGTCTTCAGGTTTCATATTAGCATCGTCAAGCACATTACGCATTACATTAATCACACCTAATCCTTCTGGCTGTGGAGCTGTAAGATGATAGGCATCTGCACTCATCCCACCACCAGCTATCTCTACTAAGATGTTAGCACCACGGCGCTTTGCGTGTTCATAATCTTCGAGAATGATAGAACCTGCACCTTCGCCTAAAACAAAGCCGTCACGATTAACGTCAAAGGGACGACTGGCGCCTTTTGGGTCATCATTTCTTTCGCTCAGGGCTTTCATGGCATTAAATCCGCCAATACCAGCCTCTGTCACTACTGCTTCCGATCCGCCACAAACAATGGCGTCAGCCTTGCCTATACGGATGTAATTAAAAGCGTCAATAAGAGCATTGGTAGAAGAAGCGCAAGCACTAACAGTTGAGAAGTTAGGTCCGCGGAATCCGTATTTCATTGATATTTGCCCTGCGGCAATATCAAGAATAAGTTTAGGTATGAAGAAAGGATTAAAACGGGGAGTTCCATCACCTGAGTTGTAATTTTTCATCTCTTCGATGAAGGTAATCATACCACCGATACCAGAACCCCAGATGACACCTACGCGGTCTTTATTTATTCCTTCGACATCAAGCTTGGCATGTTTTACAGCTTCATCTGCAGCTACAAGAGCCAGCTGGGTAAAGCGGTCAATTTTACGTGCTTCTTTACGGTCGAAATAATCTTCAGGATTAAAATCTTTCAGTTCGCAAGCAAAGCGTGTCTTGAACTTTGATGCATCAAATTGTTTGATGAAATCGGCGCCCGATACACCATTGATCAGGTTGTCCCAATAAATAGGTGCAGTATTGCCCAATGGAGTTAGGGCACCGACACCGGTAACGACTACTCGTCTAAACGGAAAATTCATCAACAAATAAAAAGGGTTTAAATTACTTTACGTGTTCTTCAAGATAAGAAACTGCCTGACCTACTGTTGTAATGGTCTCAGCTTGTTCGTCGGGGATAGAGATATTGAATTCTTTTTCAAATTCCATGATTAACTCTACTGTATCCAAAGAATCAGCACCCAAATCGTTGGTGAAGCTGGCTTCAGTATTTACTTCAGATTCGTCAACGCCTAGTTTGTCAACGATGATTTTCTTTACGCGATTTGCAATTTCAGACATAGCTTGTGCATTTAAAATTTATGAGTGCAAAAATATACTTTTTAGGATATTAGGAAAGGTTTTTCTCATCTTTATTTGAGAAAGAATTTTTTTTCCACGTTTTTAGGGTTCAAATTTAACATTTTCTCTGAGCATAAAACTACTGAATGATATGCCCATCGCGCATTTCAAGGTTTCTGTCTGTTAATGCGGCCAAGTCTTTATTGTGGGTAACTAAAACAAAAGTTTGTGACAAATCTCTTCGCAAACGGACAAATAACTGGTGAATTGCATCAGCATTGGCACTATCAAGATTTCCTGTTGGCTCATCAGCCATTACAATTGTCGGCTTATTTATTAAGGCACGGGCTATTGCCACACGTTGTTGTTCGCCTCCGGATAATGCGCCAGGTTTATTATTTCCTCTTGAAGAGAGGCCAACTATTTCAAGCATTTTCGCGGCTTCTTTTAATCCTTCAGATTTTTCCTTGCCTGCTATCCAAAGTGGCATGGCTACATTTTCAAGTGCAGAAAATTCAGGAAGTAAATGATGAAACTGGAATACAAATCCTATCTTTTCATTTCTAAATTTAGCTTGTTGCTTGGAGGATAGAGAAAATAAATCAATCCCTTCAATTAATACCTTTCCTGCATCAGGAATGTCCAAGGCTCCCATCAGATGAAGCAAAGTGCTTTTCCCTGCACCTGAAGCGCCTGTAATAGACACTAGTTCGCCTTTTGCTATCGAAAGTGATACATCATTGACAACAGTTAGTGTACCGTATTTCTTAATTAAATTCCTTACCTCAACCATATTAATGTAAAAATGGAAATTTTTGTGTGAAAAACAAGAACTACTTGCTACTATTTTTCATCAAACGGCCGGATTATAAAAATAAAAGCGAAACAAGTAAAGAGTTACCCGTTTCGCTTTTGTCAACCTTTATACAAAAACAAAAATCAAAACTTTATCATGGAGAAGTGGTAGTAGGCCCAAATGTGGGTTTAGCTCTACCTCTATTGAATTGATATCCTACAGAAATTTGAACAGATGGTAATTTATAAAAATCCTTGGAAAGTTTGTTGGCACCATCGCCTTTTGCATTATCCCAAAAAGTATTCACTAATCTTATATCAGCCTGCCAGGCCGGGGCAATCTGGTATCCCGCACCTATTACATAACCTAGACCAAACTTAGAACCAAAATCGCTGGTATTTAATAAGGGTTTAGTCTCATTAAGTATAGGTTTTGCAGAGTTTGTCTGAACCATGTGAGGATTGAGGCTATATGTTTTTTGTACTTCTTCTACATTAACACTTAAATAATACACCAGATTAAGTCCTGTCATTAGATAGAACTTGTTCAATGCATACCTAAGAGTAATTGGCATTTCGAAACTGTGCAGTGTAGAGAAATTGAAATATCTGCTGGTAGAGTCTGTGTGAACTTTGAAGTACCAATTTGGGCCACTCATACTGTCTGGCGTGTTAGCGGCACTCTCTTTAGAATAGTTGTCATTAACTGTTTTAGTACCACCGCTTCTGTTGAAATATCTGATTGCACCAAATAAACTCCAATGTTTATTAAATACCAATTCCCCGGTTGGTCCAAATTGTACACCCTGAAAATTATTGGTATTAGACAATGAATAGTTGAAGCCTCCTGAAAAGCCTGCGAAAAATTGAGCGTTACCTAAATCACGTTTAGCATCCGCTGCTGCATCAGGCAAATTAAGGTTTTCCCACAATGATTTTCTTTTTGCTTTTTTAGATTTAGCTGTCAATTCACTGTTACCGGCAGTAGTGGTTGCAGAATCCTTTTGAGTAGAGGGTTTATTTTTATTTGCTGCAGCAAACTCATTGGAGTTATTATCTGCCTCTTTCTTTTGAATTGTTTGAGAAGCTTTTTCATTGTTGGCTGCTGCAACTACAGGCACTTCGATTTCAGGCAAAGCAATTTTACCTATACCTTGGGTGTCAACAGATGTGGTGGCTTTACGAGGAAATTTTTTGGATATGGTTTCCTTTTGTACAATGCTTGTAAATGGTAAACTGTCTTTAATAGCCGTTTTTTGCAAAACAGGTGCTTTTGTCGTTTGATTTCCACCCGCCCAATTCTGAGCACCTGATGCAGCAAGTTCGCCTTTCGATTTCGAAGACTTTGCAGAACCAATTTTATCTGACTTTTCATCCCTTGTTTTTGCCTCATTCTTCAATCCTGTTATATCAGAGACATCCGACTGGCTAATATTTACACCAATGTTATTTTTTGACACAATGGCTTTAGTTGCAGGCAATTTGTTTGTTGCGAGAATATCATTGCTGGAAGTACGGGAAATTGCACCAGAAACTCCATTATTCTCCCTGTTATTGATTTTAGTCTGAACAACAGAGGTTCCCTTATTCGATTTACTTATTTCAGCTTTTACTTTCTCTGTACCTGAAATATGTTCTGAATGCTTATTTGATTTAGCCAAATTATTCTCAACCGGCAAATGGGATGATGTAGCACCAGAGCTTAAACCATTTTCATTATCTGAACGCTTCCTGTTGGCAGATTCTTTTTTTGTGTCAATATTATTGCCATCGTTGGTGTTGTCTTTTGCTACAGGTAAACTTGCATCATTAGCAGCTGACTGCTGTGTAGTATTTATACTTATTGGAGAAGATGAATTTGATAATCTTGAACTATGATTTGGATTTGCTATACCTGATTCTGTTGAATTATTAACCGATTCTCCATTACTCTTACCTCTTATTCCCTTGGTCAGCTCATACCCACCTACACAAAGCCCTGCCAACAATAATGCAGCACCCAAGAATGCCATAGGCTTGCCCCATCTAAAATAGAAAGGAACAGCTCTTTCGGGCATTTCTTTATCTAATAGCGCCTTCATCTTGAGCCAAGCGGCAGGATTCTCCTTTTCAGGTTGCTCCCCCAGCTTTTCTCTGACAAAATCGTCTATGTTTATCATATCCTTGTTCATTGAGGATAAAAGGTTTATTACTTATTATTTAAATGCAAATGTTCAATCTTTTCCTTCAGTATTCTCCTGCCTTCACTCAAATGCCATTTTGATGTTCCTTCGCTCATGCCCAGTAATTCTGCTATTTCCTTGTGTTGCAAACCGTCCATAACACTCAGATTGAACACAATTTTTGTCGTTTTGGGTAATGTATTCACCAATTGCAATAACTGATCATAATACATTCTTTCTCCGTGATCTCTTTCTATAAATTCCTCTTTCTCAACAAAAATAACCTTATCATTATACTTTTCGTTCGTTCTCAGATTATCCAGAGCTGTCCTTAAAACAATCTTACGCAGCCAACCTTCAAACGAGCCCTGAAAATTGTATTTATCAATTTTCTGAAAACACTTCAAAAACCCCATATTTACCACATCCTCAGCCAATGAACGGTCTTTCATATATCTTATTGCCACGAGCATCATTCGTGGATAAAACATATTGTACAGTTTTTCCTGCGCACCCCTTTCATTACGCGCACAACAGGCGATAATTAATTGAAGGTCAGCTGGATTAGGCGCTTCTGTGTATGATAATGCTATAGGCAATGGGTTTATTGTTTTATAAAATCATACAAAAAGAAGACGAATCCCTTTTTAGAAAGGTTGGGTATAAACTGATTAAATTTAATCATTAACATTTCCTTAAGAAAATCATGGGTGTTGTGGCAAATTTAGGGAAACTAGTTATTATAAAATTAATTAAATTACCATTCGATAAAACAATATTTATACAATGTTTATTTTCAAAAGAATTATATTTCCATAAACTCATCCGGAAACCTAAGTGCGTAAGCAACAATGGCCTGTTCTGTTTGGGCATTTTCTGCTGAAAACCGGGCATCCAATGCTTCAAATTCAGTAAACTCTTCGTAAAGCTTAGCAAATTCTTCTACCGTAGTTTCCTTACTCAATTCTTCAAAGTTTAGAGTATACACTTTAAGCACGTCGTCCAACAGTTGAGCCATTTCAGGTGCTCCAACCTGATTGAGCATTTGGGGTATTGCAAGCAGTAAATTAATATACCCATTCTGAATCAGCTGAATAAATCCTCCCTGTAAAACCTGCATTCGGATATAATCATAACGAATAAGTAATTCCTGCCCCGGAGAAAGCGTCTCAATAAAAGCAAAATCTTGCTTTTTGTATAATTCTTCGTGTATTGGCAAAACCAGTTGTTCAAAAACTGATTCTATCTCGTTTTGCTCCTGAAGCTTAATTAATTCACTAAGCGATAATTTTGGTAAAAATTGACTGTGCACTATTTTATTAATTGGTTAAAAATCATGTAATAAAGTCGATTATGCCTCATCGTCTCCTTTGTAATAAACTTCGTTTAGCTCGGCAATGTAACCGAGCAAGTCTTTTCTGCCCAGATATTTGACTGCACTGGTAATGAAACTTCGAGGAATATATTCCCACTCTGTTTTCATTTTATTGACAAAGTTTTTTGCATTCCTTGCTGTTTCAGACTGAGTATTTTTGTCGGCTTTGGTAAAAACTACATTGAATGGTATACCCCATTCTCCCAATTGGCGCAGAAATTCCAGGTCAATTGCCTGTGGTTTTAGCCTGCTGTCTATCAGCACAAAAACATTCATCAAATTCTCTCTTTCCTGCAAATATTTTGAAATCATCTTTCCAAATTCCTTCCTTTGGTTTCGGGAAACCTTTGCATATCCATAACCCGGCAAGTCAACCAAATACCAGTCGTGGTTAATCAAAAAGTGATTAATATGTTGTGTTTTACCTGGATTTCCTGATGTTTTGGCCAATTTGCTATTATCCGTAAGCATGTTGATAAGAGATGATTTCCCTACATTGGAACGCCCAATAAACGCAAATTCTGGTTTATCAGGCTTAGGACATGCTGCCACATCGACATTGCTGATTAAATATTTTGCTGATTTTATCTCCATAGTATTAATTGTACTGTATTTTTGCGCCCTTTAGCAGCAACTTCATTTATGAAACATAATTCTGTAGTACCTGACGCTTCGTCAAAATTAAGCAAGAAAGAACAAGTCGCCGACATGTTTAATAATATAGCTGCTAAATATGACTTACTCAACCATCTTTTGTCGCTTGGTATTGATAAAGGCTGGCGGACAAAAGCAATCAAAAGTATCGAAGGAATTCAACCAAAAAAAATATTAGATGTAGCTACCGGAACCGGAGATTTAGCTATTGCAGCTGCGAAAAAATTTCCGGAAAGTAAAATCATCGGAATAGATATTGCTGCGCAAATGCTGGAAGTAGGGAAAGTGAAAATTTCCGACAAAGCACTTGAAAACCGAATTGAGATGGTAGTAGGAGATAGTGAAGCCCTTCCATACGATTCGGAGCATTTTGATGCGGTACTCTGTGCTTACGGTGTTCGAAATTTTCAAAATCTTAATAATGGTTTAAGCGAAATGTTTCGGGTGACGAAAACTGGTGGCAGAATTGCCATTTTAGAATTTTCTCAGCCCAAAAAATTTCCTGTCAAACAAGTCTTTTCTTTTTATTTTAAATTCATTATGCCCCTTTTTGGCAAAATGGTTTCAAAGCACAATACTGCATACAATTATCTTCCTGAGTCGGTAATGGCTTTTCCGGAAGGAGAGGACTTTTGCACCATCCTGAAAAATTGTGGTTTCAAAAACGTTAATGCTCAACCACTTAGTTTTGGTATTACTAGTCTGTATACCGGTGAAAAGTAATTCACATTGATATATTCTCTTAAAGAGGTGCTTAAATATGCACATACTTTGCAAAAAAAAATTGCAATAATTGTATCGTAATACTTATTTTTACCAACATCTTAACACCTCAATTTTTTTTAAATAACTTAACAATGATGAAAAAGTTTACCCTTTTCTCCTTTGTAATGCTATTTATAGGCATTACATCGTTTGCTCAAAGCGCAGCACCATGTGCGTTTGACGAAGTGCATCAAAAAAGAATGCTGAGCTCTCGACAATATGAGAACTCTGTGAGAGAAGTAGATAACCGCTGGATAAAGCTTTCCACTCTTAGCTCTACTTCCCTGTTAACATTTACCCCTCGTGGTTATGTTTATGAAGTACCTATCGTTGTACACGTGCTGCACACAGGAGGAATAGTTGGTAGTCCTTATAATCCGGATAGTTTAAAAATTGCTCAGATGGTTGACTATCTCAACAAATCATATGCTGCCGTTACTCCATTCCCAGACACTACTGCAGGTGGTTGCAGGATTCCGTTAAAATTTGTTTTAGCAAAACGTGACCCTTCAGGAGCTGCAACCAATGGTATCATTCGCGTTGATGCCAGCTCAATCCCAAACTATACCGCTTTTGGTGTTAATGCAAGTGGTTCATCTGGTGTTGATGATCAAGTAGCTATGGCTTATAGCCGTTGGAATCCATCAGATTATTACAATGTCTATTCAGTTAATAAAATTGATGGGAACGACCTTTATTCAACAGGTGGTATTGCTGGTTTTGCTTATTTCCCTGGTAATCCTACAGTTGATGGTATGATTGTTTGTGCTTCTCAAATCAAATCAGGTAGCACAACCGTTTCTCACGAATTTGGTCATGCGTTCAGTCTATATCATACTTTTGAAGGTGATGGTGGTGGATCAATTTGTCCATCGACCAGTTCTTGTACATCCACAGGAGATTTAGTTTGCGATACAGAACCTCACAAACGTTCTGCTTCATATCCGGGCTGGTGCCCTCCTTCAGATTTCAATGCTTGTACAGGAGGCTCTTTTAATTTTGTGAACAGAAATATAATGGACTATACTACTTGTCCTCCTGATAGATATACTCTGGGACAAAGAGTCCGTGTTTTGAATATTTTAGACAACGAACGTACAGGATACAAAACATCTTTAGGTTTATTAGCCCCTACAGGAACAGTTACTGCGGCATGTGCACCTTTATCTTCGGGCACGAGTGCAGCTGTAGGACCTTATATAGTGACATTTAATGGCAATGAGGTTTGGACTGGAAGTTTGGGCATGGAAGATGCAGCGTATGTTGACCATTCTTACACCCAACAATCTTATGTTTCCCGCGGTGTTTCTTATCCTATTAGTGTAGAAACAAGAACTAATCGTCAGGTAGTCAAAGTCTACATTGATTACAATAATGATGGCGACTTTGCTGATGCGGGTGAAAATGTTTTCAGCAATACAGGTGCCACTTCAGGAACTGTATTACATAGTGGCAGCTTTACCATTCCTACCACTGCAACTACCTGTACTTGGTTACGCATGCGTGTAGTGGCACATCAATTTGGTGCCAGCATTGCTGATATTCCTTGCGGCCCTTATTCTAACAATGCACAGGCAGAAGATTATGCTGTTTATGTAAAAGACAGAACAGGTGTAGACACAGTAACTATTGCAATTACAGCGGGAACTAATCCTTCCTGCACCGGAAATTCAGTAACTTTTACAGCGACACCAAAAAGTGGCACGCCAACATATCGTTGGTATGTAAATGGTGTCAGAAACGGTGTAACAACCAGTACTTTCACATCCTCCACTCTTGCGAATAACGATATCATAACCTGCAAAACGTTCTATACTGGATCATGTGGTTCTGACAGTGCAGAATCAAATTATATTCAATTAAAAGTATCCAGCACTGCAATAGCATCAGCTGACAATACAATTAAGACAGGAACCAACCCAGGATGTCCAGGATTACCACTTGTATTTAAAGTGCTGGTAGCAGGTGGAGGTTCATCACCGACTTACTCATGGAGAAGAAATGGCACTGTTGTAGGAGGTAATGTAGATACTTTTGCATCTAGTAGCTTGGCTGCAGGAGACAGAATATGGTGCAGAGTAACACCGGGAGGAACAGGTACTTGTTCTACTACTCCGGTTAATTCAGATACGATTACTATTTCTTTTGCAACAATTGTTCCTTCCGGTACAATTGCTCTTACATCAGGCACAATACCTTCATGTGATAGTACATCTCTGACGTTTACGGCCACAACTGTTAATGGCGGTACTGCTCCAAAGTATCAATGGTATGTAAATGGTTCTGCTGTTGCAGGAGCAACAGCAGCATTCTATACAGAATCAATATTAAAAACAAATGATACTGTTCTTTGCCGCATTATTTCAAACCATACTTGTCTTACTCCAGGCATCGGAGACACAGCATGGTCAAACAAGATTATTATAGTTCGTGATCCACGGTTTACCCCAACTCTTTCCGTTGCTATAACCAAGGGTAGTAATCCTGGATGCTTGGATTCTCTGTTAGAGTTTACAGCTACAGGTATTGATGGAGGAGGAAGCCCATTGTTTATTTGGTATATTAACGGAAGCATCGCTGCCTATGGTTCAATATTTGGAAGTGCTTCATTTTTAAACAATGATACCATCACATGCAAAATGCTGATGACACCTGCCTCTTGTAACTCAACCGATTCATTGATTTGGGGTCCTGTGGTACTAAAACGTTCAGCAACTCCTCCTACACCGGTTATCTCGCTTATAGGAACCTTATTGGTGTCGAGCGTACCTACAGGCATCCAGTGGTACGGGCCAGACGGGTTAATCCCCGGCGCTACCGGACCAACATACCATCCAACTAAACAAGGTAATTATTACGCAGTAGTAGTAAATGACGGATGTTCCGGACCTATCTCTAATGTGATTAATGTGTCGCTACTTACTATCCGACCATTCAATATGAGCGAAATGAGTATTTATCCAAATCCAACAAATGGTATTTTGACTTTGGATTGGGGCGCTGAAAAAATGACAGCAAATGTTGACATTTATACAGCAACAGGTCAAAGAATAATGAATGTAGCTGTTGAAAACACAAGCACAAAAACGATTAATTTGACACATCTTGCTAATGGCAACTATTTTGTTGTCATAAGAGATAATAAGGGTAAAACTGGCACAGTCTCTGTTACTGTTGTTCACTAGTACTTTAATTTTTGATTAAAAAAAACGCCGCTAAAACTTTTAGCGGCGTTTTTAGTATATTCAGGTTATTAATACAGAAAAGTCCTTTAAAGACAATATTTTTACACCCTACAAAATTTCTTATAACGTGTTCCTATCGATTTTCCGCAACAGCATTTTCATTCTTGTATTCTTAGCCACGTCCGTTTCTATGGCTCAAAAAGACAGTACCGTACAAAAGGGTATCAGAGTGAGTCTACTAACATGTGGTACCGGACCCGAAATATACAGTGTGTTTGGCCATTCTGCTGTCCGTATACTCGATAGCAATGCAGGAACAGACATTGTATACAATTATGGCACCTTTGATGGCTATGATGATAATTTTGAGATGAAGTTTATGCAGGGGAAGTTAATGTATTATATATCTGAGGAAACTTTTGAAGATTTTTTGTCCATTTATGAGATGGAGGGTCGTTGGGTAGAAGAACAAGTATTAAACACATCTGAAAGTGAAAAAAAACAAATTCAGGATTATTTATTGACAAATATGATGCCTGAAAACCGGGCTTATAAATATGATTTCTTTTTTGACAACTGCGCAACAAGAATCAGAGATATTTTTACCCAAACTCATGGTAATTCTTTTCGATACCCTAAAGTATTACCCAAAGAAGAATCCCTGACTTTCAGAGACATCATTAATCGCTATCTGGCAAAAAATCCTTGGGAAAGATTTGGTATCAATATTCTTTTAGGACGCAGAATTGACCAAAAAATGAGCGATGCTCAAATAATGTTTTTACCAGATTATTTACAGGACGGCATTGAAGGAGCAACATTAAACGGCCATCAGTTTGCAGAGAAAAAAAACAGGATAGTTAACGAAACCCAAAACCAACAAAGCAAAGATTACTCTATCTGGATTGTATTGACCAGCCTTTTATTGCTTACCATATTGGGTATAGCTATTCCAAAATTAAAATTATTAGGTATTATAATGACTAATTTCTTATTGTTTATCACTGGTCTTTTAGGCATCCTGATACTCACAATGTGGTTTGCTACAGACCATCAAACATGTGCCAATAATTTCAATATACTTTGGGCATTACCAACCAATATCTTTTTCATTTTCAGAAAGAAACAATATAAGTATGCAATGATTGCAATAATACTTATCCTCACTTCGTTACTGTTGCACGTACTTAAGGTGCAGCAAATGTTACTTCCGGAAATGCTTCCCTTGTTACTTATGTTATTGATAATATTTGCCAACATTTACAAAACCCAAAAAAGAAGAGCAGAGTCAAATGCAAAAAATTCAATTACAGCATAAAGCATTCAGGCAAATAACCTACTACAAAACTGGTAACGGACCGGCCATATTATTGGTGCACGGGTTTCCAGCCAATGTACATTTATGGCGGCATATTATTCCGGAATTATCTAAAAAGTACACTGTAATACTCCCCAATTTTTTTGAAGAAAAAGGGGATTGGATAGCTGATGGGAAGACCTCTATGTCGCAACTAGCTGAGAGCTTTAATGATATTCTAACCCACGAAAACCTAAACAAAGTACTATTAGCAGGTCACTCAATGGGCGGATATATGGGCCTTGCATTTGCTGCACGATACCCAGAAAAACTTGTAGGCCTGTCTTTAATACATTCATCTCCCTTAGGAGACGATGAGGCAAGAGCAGAAGGAAGGCGAAAAACGGTCAATATTCTAGAAAACGGGGGGAAGTCACCTTTCCTCAAAATGATGGTTCGTGCATTGTTTGCCGAAGATTTTAACAAACAAAATCCAGACATATTAGCGAGACAAACAAATGAAGCTATTGCGGTTGAAGACGAAAGCCTAGTTGCTTTTTACAGAGCTATCATGGAACGTTCTGATACCACACATATCACTCAATCGGCAAAATTTCCTGTTCAGAATATTATCGGAAAATTAGATTCATTAGCCAATATTAAAAAAGAAATAGTATCCGAAAACCTTTCATTCATTAACTTTGTTAGTGTATATCAAAATGAAGGGCACATGGCCATGCTGGAAAACCCTTCAAAATTACTGAACGACTTGACTCATTTCGCTTCATTTTGTTGGCAAAGAAACTGATTGATAAACCATGAAAAAGCTGCGCCATATATTACCCCATTTATTCTTGATTCTTACATTAATCACTACTGGCATTAATGTAAGAGCTACCCACATAGTGGGAGGAGAGGTTACTTACGTTTGTTTAGGAGCCAATACTTATAAATTTACGATAACAGCATACAGAGATTGTATTGGAGGAATTGCCAATGCCATTTCAGAAGACAACCCGGCCTTTTTTGCGATTTATACATTACAAGGCTCAAGGATATTACTAGACAGTATCAAAGTAGGGAATAGCGGAGAAATAGTGCCGCCCAATTTTAAAAATGATTGTGTTACAAATCCCCCGAATACCTGCCTGAATAAAATTATATTTGAAAGGACAGTAACTCTTAATAATTCTACTACAGGTTTTAAAATTGTCTATCAGCGCTGCTGCAGAAATGCATCAATACTAAATATTTTCGACCCAAGCAGTGTAGGTGCAACTTACTCCTGTATTATCCCACCTGCATCATCTGCTACCTGTAATAGCAGTGCCCAGTTCCGAAATTTCCCTCCACAGATTATTTGTGTTAACAACCCATTGGTATATGACCATAGTGCTACGGATCCTGACGGGGACTCTCTGAGTTATGAATTTTGTCAAGCGTATGATGGGGGTACAAATTCGGAACCAAAGCCAATTCCTTTATTCAACGCTAATACACTCACCTATCGTCCGCCTTACAGTGCAGGAAGCCCAATGGCAGGAAGCCCTAAAATACAAATAAATCCTGCTACAGGTCTTATCACCGGTACTCCTACATTGCAAGGCCGCTTTGTAGTTGCTGTCTGCTGTAATGAGTGGCGGGGAGGACGTATTATCAATACTGTGACCAGGGAATTCCAGTTTGTAGTAACCAATTGCTCTAAATCTGTAATAGCTGATATTCCACAATATTCCACAGAGTATAATACCTATATAGTCAATTGCAAAGACTATGCGGTAAAATTTGACAATCTGAGTAAAGGTGGTACAACTTATCATTGGGATTTTGGTGTTGCCGAACTCAATAATGATACGTCCAATGCATTCACTCCTACATTTATTTATCCTGATTCAGGAACATTTTTGGTCACCCTTTACGTCAACAAAGGCACAACTTGTTCCGACAGTATTTCACGATTTGTAAAAGTATATCCCCGGTTGATTGCCAAGTATAATTCACTTACAAAAGTATGCCCTGGTGATACTATTGACTTTACAGATGTGTCTACATCTACCTATAAAATACATAAATGGATCTGGAACTTCGATGACCAAAGTCCTTTAGACACTAATCAAAACACAAGACACTCATTCTTATATGGTGGTTTGTATAATGTTGGGCTGATTGCCCTAAATAATCAGGGTTGTGTTGATACCTTCTTTCAGAAAATCCTTGTAGATCCTTTTAAACCCTTTTCAGGTAATGACACAACGATAGTAAAAGGTGAAAAAATCAATTTTAAAACTATTGACAACGGAACTTATATCTGGCAACCTTCTACCTATTTATCTGACCCAAATATCTATAATCCGATAGGCACATTTACGGACACCGGTAGTTTTACATACGTTGTAAAAGTTGTCAGCAATACAGGCTGTACCGCTTATGACACTATTGTCGTGCATGTATTAGGCAATCCATATATTGCCGTTCCTAATGCTTTCACTCCAAATGGCGATGGCAAAAACGATATTTTCAGACCATTGTTGGTTGGCTACCAAAGTGTTCGCTATTTCAGAATTTACAACAGATATGGAGAAGAGATTTTCAACACCAACAATATCAGTGACGCCTGGGATGGGACCTATAAAGGGCAGGAACAGGAATTGGGTACTTACTATTGGATGCTGGGTGTAAAAGACCGCTTCGGGCAGGATTTTGACAAAAAAGGTGATGTTATTCTTATAAGATAGCAATACAGCAAATTTCATTAGTATTTTAGCTTTAAGATTTCTTTATAGCTATACTAATCCATACATATCCAATAGCACATTTACAGGATTCAACTGCTAATTTTGTATTCTAATCTTTTACACAATGAGCGATACAAAAAAAGTGCAACAAATACTGGCACCTGCTCCTGCACATATGGTAGGCGATGGCTTTAAAGTCCATAATTTTTTCCCAAACGGATATAATATCAGCAACAGAAGGATGAGTCCATTCTTTATGTTGGATTATAATGCAAAAACAATACTGCCACCAAGCGAAACACCTAAAGGAGTTGGTGTTCATCCACACAGAGGTTTTGAAACAGTAACTATTGCCTATCATGGAAGAGTGGCCCATGGCGATAGTTATGGCAACAGCGGAGTTATTGGTGAAGGTGAAGTACAGTGGATGACTGCTGCGTCCGGAATTTTACATAAAGAATACCACGAAGAAACATTCAGTAAAAGTGGCGGTCCCTTTCAAATGGTGCAGCTGTGGGTCAATCTGCCTGCCAAAGACAAAATGAGTACCCCAAAATATCAGGGTATCACCAAAGAAATGATGCAGACATCCAGCGTCATTTTCGAGGGAGGGAAAGTGGAAGTTATTGCAGGCAATTATCAAAACACAAAAGGTGCTGCAAGTACATTTACACCTATTGAACTGTACAATCTTCGACTGCAAAAAGGAGCTGTTCTGGAATTTGATTTTCCCATGCAGTATAATACCGGATTTCTGATGGTTGAAGGTAACGCTAAGCTAAACGACAGTGAAATTGCGCAACAAGATCATTTTGCCTTATTTACTAACGAAGGAACACATATTAAAATCGAAGCACTAACAGATGCGGTGGTATTGGTACTCAGCGGCGAACCAATTAATGAGCCAATAGCCAGTTACGGACCTTTTCTGATGAATACTCAGGAAGAACTACAACAAGCCATAAAAGACTATAACAGCGGAAAATTTGGTGTTTTGGAGGATTAAGTTAAGTATCTGATTGTGGATAATTCACCGTCTGTCCAAAGTTAGTTTTTTTGTTACTTTGTAGTCCTGCAAAATGTCTTTTGCAGGACTAATTTTTTGCAATTCGATGAAGTTTTCTCACCTACATAATCATACACAATATTCCTTACTTGATGGTGCTTCCAACATTTCGCGCTTGTTTGCCAAGGCTACCAAAGACGAAATGCCCGCACTAGCCATCACCGACCACGGCAATATGTTTGGGGTATTTGATTTTGTGGCTCAAGCCTGGAAAAAAACCAAAGTGGTGGGCAAAACGGAAGATGGTAAAGATATTCTGGAGCCGGTAGTCAAGCCAATTGTGGGCTGCGAATTTTATATGGTGGCCGACAGACACAAACGCCAGTTTACTAAAGAAGAAAAGGATAAACGTTACCATCAGCTTTTATTGGCCAAAGATGAAATTGGTTATAAAAATCTGGTGAAGCTTTGTTCTTTGGGCTATATGGAAGGTCTATACGGTAAGTACCCGCGTATTGATAAAGAAATATTGCTGAAACACCACGAAGGCTTGATTGCAACTACCTGTTGCCTTGGTGCTGAAGTGCCACGTACTATTCTGGAACATGGAGAAGAGGCAGGAGAAAAGGTATTTAAATGGTGGCTGGATTTGTTTGGTGAGGATTATTATGTAGAGTTTCAACGACATGACATCCCTGACCAGTTGAAGGTGAATGAAGTATTGGTAAAATTTGCCCGTAAATATCGTGTACCGATTATTGCTTCCAACGACTCGCATTATGTGGATGTAGAAGATTATAATGCCCACGACATCCTTCTATGTATCAACACAGGCGAAAAACAAGCCACCGAAAAGATGAAAGATTTTGGGGATGATGATAATGGCAGCCGCAACAAACGTTTTGCCTTTTACAATGATCAGTTTTATTTTAAGACTACGGACGAAATGTCCAACCTGTTTCACGATTTGCCTGAGGCGATTGACAACACGGGGATGATTGTAGACAAAATCAAACCCTTGAAACTGGAGCGGGATATCTTACTTCCCCATTTTAAAGTTCCTCAAAAATTTAATGACGATCAAGATGCTTATCTGGAGCATATTACCTGGGAAGGAGCTAAAGAAAGATATAAAGAAATCACACCGGAGGTAGATGAGCGTATCCGTTTTGAGTTGTTCACCATCCGCACGATGGGGTTTGCCGGTTACTTCCTTATCGTTTCGGATTTTATCAAAGCGGGGAGGGATATGGGCGTATTCATTGGGCCAGGACGTGGCTCGGCGGCAGGTTCGGCAGTAGCCTATTGCATTGGCATTACCAACATTGACCCCATTAAATACAATTTACTATTTGAACGTTTCCTGAATCCGGACCGTAAATCGATGCCCGATATTGATACGGATTTTGATGATTCGGGGAGACAAAAAGTAATCGATTATGTTGTAGATAAATACGGCAAAAATCAAGTGGCGCATATTGTTACCTATGGTACAATGGCGGCCAAAAGCAGCATCAAAGATGTGGCTCGTGTCATGGACTTGCCTTTAGCAGAAGCGAATGCGTTGGCCAAATTAATTCCGGAAAAACCAGGCATTTCTCTCAAAAGAATGCTACATGCACCATTTGATGTTTCTACCAAAGACGAAAAAAGCCTGAAAGAAAAAGAAGAACTGAGCGAGGAGTTTTTGGTGGGAGTACGTCAGCTCAGAGAAATCTATGCTGACGACAGTTCACCAATGGGTGCTATCCTTCACGAAGCCGAAAAGCTGGAAGGTTCTGTGCGCAATACTGGTATCCACGCAGCTGGCATCATCATTGCACCAAGCGATTTAAGCGATTTATTACCCGTCAGTACTTCAAAAGAGGTAAACCTACTTATTACCCAATATGAAGGAACTGTAATTGAAAATGCCGGTGTAATTAAGATGGACTTTTTGGGATTAAAAACACTCTCAATCCTAAAAGATGCCCTTGAGTTGATTAAACTCAACTATGATATCAGTATCAACATTGATGACATTCCACTGGATGATGCAAAAACATACGAACTCTATCAACGCGGTGATACCAATGGTACTTTCCAATTTGAAAGCCCAGGGATGCAAAAGCATTTGCGCGACCTGAAGCCCGATAAATTTGCCGACCTCATTGCGATGAACGCCTTGTATCGCCCGGGGCCAATCCAATATATACCCAACTTCATCAAACGCAAGCACGGACTGGAAGATATCAGTTATGATTTGCCGGAAATGGAAGAGTACCTGGCCGATACTTATGGTATTACGGTGTATCAGGAGCAGGTGATGTTACTGTCGCAAAAGATTGCCGGATTCTCTAAAGGTGATGCGGATGTATTGCGTAAAGCAATGGGTAAAAAAGACCGCAAGACGCTGGACAAAATGAAGAGTCAATTTGTAGATGGTGCAACAGCTAAGGGGCATCCTGCAGAGAAACTGGAGAAAATCTGGACAGACTGGGAAGCATTTGCCCAATATGCATTCAACAAATCACACTCTACCTGTTATGCAATGGTAGCCTATCAGACAGCCTATCTAAAAGCACATTACCCTTCAGAATTTATGGCTGCAGTGCTCAATAATGCCAGCAGTATTGACAAGATTACCTTCTTTATGGAAGAGTGCCGCAGTATGGGCCTAAAAGTACTGGGGCCTGATATTAATGAATCATTGAAAGGATTTGCGGTAAACAAAGAAGGTATTGTCCGTTTTGGGATGGGAGCTATCAAAGGTGTGGGTGAAGCTGCGGTAGAAGACATACTTCTAGAAAGAAAAGCCAATGGGCCATTTGCCAACATTTTTGATTTGGTCAAACGTGTTAACCAAAGAACCGTTAATAAAAAATCTATTGAAAACCTCATATTAGCCGGTGGCTTTGACAGTTTTAAAGAAATGCATCGCGCACAATATTTTTATATTGCACCAGGAGAGCAAACCAATAATCTGGAGCGCATCATTCGCTTTGGCAACCAATATCAGGCAGATGCCCAAATGAATACCAACAGTCTGTTTGGTGCCATGTCAATGCCTGATGTTAAGCCACCTGAAATTCCAAATTGTGAACCTTGGTTATTGCCTGAGCTTTTAGAAAAGGAGAAAGAAGTAGTAGGAATTTATTTGAGTGCTCATCCGCTGGATGGGTACAAATTTGAGATGGAGAACTATGGTTTTGCTCCTATTAATGACCTTGAGAACAGAAAGAACAGAACCGTTCGTATTGCCGGATTTGTATCTGATGCAAAAGAATTATATACTAAAAAAGGCGACTTATATAGCCGTTGCATCCTTAATGACTACAGTGGAAAAATGGAAATGACCTTCTGGAAAGAGAACCATGTAAAATATGGCGATTATCTGAAGGACAATCAAAAAATAATGATAACGGGCATCTATGCCGAAAATCGTTTTCGTCCCGGAGTTTGGGAGTTTCAGGTACAAAGCATTGTGCTTCTGGAACAAGTACGGAAGATGCTCACTAAAAAGATTGTCATGCGACTGCCTTTGCATAAACTGACTCCTGAAACAGTACAGTTTTTTGTAGAAAATTTCCAAAAAAATCCGGGGAATACCGAATTTAGTATACTGGTAGCAGATCTGACAACCATGCAAAATATCGGATTGCGTAGTGGCGGAGCTAAATTGCAACTTAATGATGAATTAGTGACTTATTTAAATGAACACGACTATATTGAATACAATGTGGAGGTGAATTAAAAATTGTGCACAACTTGTTGATAATAGAAATGTTCAATAATAATATTAACGAATTGCTATGCCTTACAATTCGCAAAAAGACTAATTTTGTACTCTTAAATTTTCATTTTAATATTTAAAACAACATAAAAATGGCAGCTGCATATACTGATGCAAATTTTGAAACAGAAGTGTTGAATTCTGACCGCCTTACAGTGGTAGATTTTTGGGCTCCTTGGTGTGGTCCTTGTTTGGCACTAGGCCCAACAATTGATGCTTTGAGCACTGAATATGACGGAAAAGTAAACGTGGGGAAAGTAAATGTGGACGAGAATCCAAATTTGTCTATCAACTATGGTGTTACCAATATTCCTTGCGTTTTGTTTATCAAAGGCGGACAAGTGGTGGACAAACAAGTAGGAGCCGCACCTAAATCGGCTTATACTAAAAAAATTGAGCAACATCTATAATCGAATGATTCTTTAATTTTCTAAAATCACAAAAAGGCTACTCCAGAAGAGTAGCCTTTTTGTATTCTGAAATATCTATTTATCACAGTTGTTCCGCTTTATTACCCGCAATGGACAGGATCCGCAACTGGCACCTTTCTAAAAAACTATAAGATATTGAAAACAGTAGGTATAAGAATAGATTTGTTCATGTTCCTTAATTTTTTGAGAACACAAAACTAAAAATGTGCTGATTCTATTAAAAAGGCAATTGAGCAAAGGCTGAAATCAATTAAGTAATTCTCTGTTTGATTTTACAAAGCAGACATACTGCAAACCCAAAAATCAGAAACAAAAGATGTCGATAATAAGAGTAGGCAACTACTTAGTTTTAATAAGGCAACCATCCCCATAACTCAAAAACCGGAAATCGTTACTTAATGCATACTCATAAATTTCCTTCCAGTCATCCCCAATCAGAGCTGCGACCAGTAAAAGCAAAGTGGAATTTGGTTGGTGAAAATTAGTAATCAAAGTATTCACAATCATAGACCGATACGAAGGGGCTATCAGAATCTGCGTTCTCGTAATGAGTTTGACCATCCTTTGCTCCTTCATCCAGTTCAAAAGGCATTTCAAAGCGCTTTTGGCATCTATATCTGCTATCAGCTTGTAGGGCTCCCATTGTGTGATGGCATTTCCATCCCAATCAATATCCAGATTATGATGCAGCTTAAGTCCAAGCCAATATAGACTTTCCAGAGTTCGCATAGAAGTAGTGCCTACGGCAACAACTGAATCAATTCTCTCAATTAAATTCTCCAGAAGCTCGGAAGTAATTTCTATCCATTCGGCATGCATTTCGTGGTCAGCAATTTTCTCGGATTTTACTTGCTTAAAAGTACCGGCTCCGACATGTAAAGTCAGAAATGCCTGGCGAATACTTCTCTTACTGAATTGTTCAAAAATATAGGGTGTAAAATGCAAGCCCGCAGTTGGTGCAGCGACACTCCCCTCTTCCCGTGCATAAATGGTTTGATATCGTTCTTTGTCGGTCGTTTGCATTTCACGGTGCATATAGGGAGGCAGTGGCACTTTGCCGACAGATTGCAATACTTCAGCAAAACTAATCGCATCACTATTCCATTTCAATTTAATAAGAAAAACCCCCTCCTGACGTTCGATTAACTGGGCTTCAATCGTAATACCCAGAACATCGTCTTTCAAAAAAAGCAGATTATCATTCTTCCATTTATTTGCGCCTCCCACCAAGCATTTCCAAAAAACTTCTCCTTTTTGTGTCATTGCTGTTTGCATATCAGCATAACGATTGTCTGGCTCCAGACAAAAGATTTCAATATTTGCCCCGGTAGTTTTTTGAAACAATAAACGTACCTGTACGACCTTGGTCTGATTAAATACCACTAAAGAATCCGCAGCCAGATAGTCCGTAATATTTCTGTAAATATCTTCTGTAATACTGCTATTGTCATAAACCAACAATTTTGAAGTATCGCGCTCTTCTTTGGGAAATTGTGCAATCCTTTCATCCGGAAGATGATAGGTGTAATCCTCTATTTTAAGGTGTTTAGGGTGCATAAATGAAAAAAGCCTAACCAATAGTCGTGATGCTGATACCGGTAATTTTACGATAAAGGTCAATAGCAAAAAGGTCGGTCATACCAGCTATAAAATCAACCACAGACTGTACATTCTGATATAATTGATGCTCGTTGGTTACATCAATCGGGAATTGTTTTGGTATCAATAAAAGTAATTTTTCAGACCTTGCTTCCTGCGGATGCAAAACAGCACGAACAAAATCTTTCAACAAATGCCCTATGATATGAAAACCGCTTAATTCAATCTCCACAACTGCCTTGTGATTATATATGTTACTGTACGAAAAACTATTAATCTCATGAATCAATTTCTGTTGCTGCATGGGCAAGCAAGACAACAGGTCTTTGTCCAATTGACCATTAAGCAAAGCCTCTTCATGCTCCATAAACAAATCAGCCATTCTTACAATCATCATGCCAATCCAACTTGCCCTGATAAATTGCGCTTTTTGGTTAAGGTCATTGATTTTGGCCAACTTCTCTTCTATCTTATCTCTACCATTGTATTCCTTCGTATTTTCAAAAAAAGGAAGTAACAAAGATTTAAATGTATCCAGAGAAATAATCCCCAGACGATGAGCATCTTCAAGATCTATGACGCGATAACAAATATCATCTGCGGCTTCTACAAGATACACAAAGGGATGACGAACAAAGACTTGCTCTTCTATTTGTGGAATGCCCAAAGTTTCAGCAATAGTCTTGTACGTATTAATTTCGGTATCAAAAAAACCTGATTTTTTGAAGGAAATGCCCTGACCCTTTTTAAAACCTTTCTCTGAACTGCAAGGGTATTTGACAATAGAAGCCAAAGTAGTATAGGTCAATCTGTATCCGCCATCTTCCGGCTCATCAAAATTGTGAATCAGTGTACGCAAGGCATTACTATTCCCTTCAAATTTTCTGAAATCCAAAAATTGATTCTCACTTAATCCCTGTTCCAATCGCTCCTTATCGCTTCCGGAAATTGCACAAAAAAATTCGCGAATCGCATCTTCACCAGAATGACCAAATGGTGGATTACCAATATCATGAGCCAGACAGGCAGAAGCAATTACATATGCCAACTCATGACGATAAAACTCTTTGAAATCTGCACCCGCATCAGTATATCTTGCTGCAATTTTTTCACCCACCATTTTACCCAAAGAACGGCCAACCGAGGCCACCTCAAGACTATGGGTGAGTCGATTATGAACAAATACCGGACCAGGCAGAGGGAAAACCTGCGTTTTGTTTTGCAAGCGGCGAAATGCTGAAGAAAAAATAATCCTGTCATAATCACGCATATAAGAATTACGTGCCTGATCCGGATTGCGGACTTTCGATTCCGACTCTCCGGTGCGGCGAGGATTATACAATATTTCCCAATTCATTTTAAATACTTTACTCACCACTTGTCTTTGTTATTCTTTCCACTTTCAATAATTTATCAGACTGATCTCTGATGTACAATATATATATACCTGTTGGCAGACTGCTTATGTCTATTTTATTCTGCTCCTGTTGGTGAATTACTGCCCGTCCCAATACATTACTTAAAGTCAATCGCAAGGGTAAAGAAGAATTTACAAATACGTAATCTTCACTGGGATTAGGATAAACAGAAATCTCATTTTGCAACGATTCATTTATATTCAAACCTTGTATCGCAAGAATGGCTGATTCATTTTTACAGCCATTGACATCGCCAACCTCAACAGAATAATCTCCATCAAACGAAATGGTGTAGGAAGGCATTGTTGCTCCTGCAATTGCTTTACCATTGCGATACCATTGGTAAAGAGCATAAGTAACCGGGACAGACAAAGTACTTCCCAATTGACTGATTATTGGCGCAGATACAGGACTGAAAACATTGACAACGGATGAATTAGAAGTAACTGCGCAACCCAGACTGTTTGTTACCTTCAATTGGTAAACACCTTTGTCTTTTACAACAATGCTATAGCTGGTATCATTAAGCAATATTCCATCTTTTATCCACTGATAAGAATAGCCTGCACCAAGAGAACTAGTGGAATACAATTTGATACTTACTCCGTCACAAATATTAATATCTGTTGGATTAATTGATGTTGTGGTAAAACTGGAGTCAATGTCTACAAGTACTGCTGCCGTATCATTACAATTTGGTGCATTACTTACTATGACACGATAACTCCCAGCATTAACCGCATCAAAACTGTCAGCTGTAGCACCAATAATATCTAAAGTACCCAATTGCCATTGATAATCCAAACCATAAGGAGCAACAATTGTTTTAAGTGTCAGTTTAGAACCTTTACAGACGAAAAATTTGGGAGCAGTGGCAGCTGTAATACTCACTTTCGGTTTTGTATGAGTGCTCACCATCAAAGTAGCTCTGGGGCTTTCACAAGCAAATATATTGGTCTGTGAAACATAATACATTACACTTCCATCTACCGCTGTCGAGGGCGTAGGAGCTGTTGAGGAACCACTTCCTCCTGATGCACTGCTATACCATTTCAAATTAGTACCTGCAGCTGTAAGTGCAACAGTAGGAGCCAACAAGCAATAGCGCAAATCTGATACTACAGGAGCTGAAGGTGTGGGATTAACCAAAACTGTAATAGGCACTCTTGAGCTTTCACATCCTGCAATACCCTGCCTAACATAATAAGTGGTGGTACCGGTAGATGAGGTGACCGGAGTAGGTGCCGCAGCTGAACCTGTACCTCCTGTGGCGGAAGTATACCATAAGAGTGGTGATCCTGTAGCGCTAAGCGCAGTCGCCGCTGCGCCTTGGCAGTATACAATAGAACCGCTTGTTGAAGGAGCTGATGGCGATGCCACAACATTGACTACAATTGCAGCTCTTGGACTTTCGCCACAAGCAGAAGATTGAGTTACATAATAAGTGGTTGAACCAATTGCAGAAACCGAAGGGGTTGGTGCAGTTGAAGAACCTGTGCCTCCTGTGGCAGTGGTGTACCATTTTAAGGAACTACCTATAGCAGTAAGCGGAACTGGGCTTGAACCTATACATAGTGTAATCGGAGAACTAACTATGGGTGCTGAGGGTATTGTTACAGCATTACAAATAAACCTTACTCTGTTATTCAGTTCGTCTGCAATAAATACATTGTTGGCTTTATCTACAAATACACCTTTGGGATTTGCAAGTTGTGCCAAAACAGCCAAACCTCCGTCACCAGAGAATCCAAAAGAGCCAGTACCTGCAATTGAAGTGATAACACCGCTCGATACTGTTATTTTTCTGATTTTATGATTATTAAAATCCGACACATAAATATTGCCTGAATTATCCAGGCTGATGCTGTACGGCTTGTTAAACTGAGCCGAAGTGGCTGCACCACCATCGCCAGAAGCGCCCACCACTCCGGTACCTGCAATGGTAGTAATAATACCTGTGGAAGCTGTTACCTTTCTTATTCTATTATTGGATGCATCAGTGATATACAAATTGTTAGATGCGTCTACAGCAACACTAAAGGGCTGATACAATTTGGCTGCAGTTGCAATACCACCATCACCCGTAAAACCCGGAAGAGTAGTGCCGGCAACAGTAGAAATAAAACCAGTACTTGCTGTTACTTTTCTGATACAATTATTAGACACATCAGCGATATACAAATTACCGGACGCATCCACAGTAACATCATAAGGTGCATATAATCTTGCAGAAGTTGCTGCACCACCATCACCTGAGTAACCTGCTACACCACTACCTGCTACAGTGGTAATAACACCAGTTGCAGCAGTAATTTTACGAATGCAGTGATTACCAACATCTGCCACATAAACATTGCCAGAATAATCAACAGCCAGACCAATAGGTGAATAAAAGGTTGCAGCGCTTGCGGCACCACCATCTCCGGAATATCCACTGCTACCTGTGCCGGCAAGTGTAGTAATTACACCGGTTGCTGCAGTAATCTTTCTTATTCTGTGCACTGCAGCGTCTGCAATATAAATATTACCAAAAGTATCTAAAGCTACATCCTGTGGACCACTTAATGCGGCTGAGGTAGCAGCTCCGCCATCACCCGAAAAAGCGAATGTCCCGGTACCGGCAATAGTAGTAATATTTTGTGCAGTTACCTTACCCATTATGGCAAAAGCAAAAGCCACAAAGGCAAATTTTATTGTTTTCAATTGAGTCTTAATTAGGGGTAAAACTAAAACGGTTGTTCCTTAAATCAGGTACAACCATTATTTGAGAATGCAATTTAATGATTACAGCACAAACAAACCAATAAGTTTTTTGATATGAATATTAGCCGTTCTTTCCTTCAAGCATCGGAACAAACTCAAAATTCCCCAATTCTTCAGTTACTATCTTATGGTCAATTTCTTTAGTTATTTTCAACATTTTCTGACCATTATCATCGCCGACAGGGATAACGAAAATACCTCCGGGCTTCAATTGCTCAATCAGTTTTTCCGGAATAAAAGGAGCTCCGGCAGTGACAATAATTTTGTCAAATGGCGCATATGATGGCAATCCAATATAACCATCTCCATAAAATCGCTTAATGGTTGCATATTTTTTGATATAGAAAAATTTATTGACAAAATCATACAACTCACGTTGGCGCTCAATACTAAAGACCTGAGCTCCCAATTCTGCCAATACGCAAGATTGATACGCAGAACCTGTACCAATCTCTAATACTTTATCAAATTTTTTAATTTCCAAAAGCTCAGTTTGAAAGGCAACTGTATAGGGATGAGAAATGGTCTGCTTCGCCAGAATCTGAAAAGCCCGGTCTTCGTATGCAATTCTTTCAAAAGCTGTATCCAGAAAAAAGTGTCTTGGTACAGCATTGATAGCTGCCAGCACTCTTTCGTCCTTAATTCCTTTTTTGCGCAAACTTTCTACCAGTTGCGCACGCATTCCTTTGTGTAAATAAGAGTCTTCCTGTGGTTTGCTTTGTAGCATGATGCTGCAAAAATAGAAGATGAAGGGACAATAAAGAAATTGATTTGCAGAACTTGCTGAATATTATTTTTTAAAATTCACTACCAAACCTATACCCAAGGTATTTACCGGGGTTAGCACAGGCCTAAACTGCATTGAGAGGTCTTTGGATATATCAAAATTGCGTAAATGCGCCCCTGCAATAGCCTCCATAATCTGCCCGGCATATCCTATTACCGTAAACACAACCATCATGTCCATATTCTGCTTCGCTTCATCCTGATATTGCTTGATGGCAGCGGTTGACAATATTCCCTGAAATTCATCATCACTATTTTCTTCATCCGCAATTCTGGATACATATGCCTTGCGATAACGCTGATATTCATTATTGCGTGTGACAACCAAATATATTGTAGTTCCCATAGCGGCATATACAATAGGCATTTTCCAATACTGACGGTTATAACATTGCCCCAAACCAGGTATTAGGGCAGAATACAATCCGGCTCGCTTTGGATCTGGTTGAAATTTCTTTTTGACATTGGTATCCTTTTTCACAAAAACTGTTGTGTCCGACTTAGTTACCGTTGCCGAAGCAAGACTATCCTGTGCAGCGCAAGGCAATGAATGAATACAAAAAAGAAGTGCAATAAAAATTATTATAACAATACGCATTGATTGTAGATATATGCAAAAGTAAGCGCGTAACACTTGGATAAAAAATTAATCTCTAAACTTCTGTCTCATCAATAAAAAGAATTACGGAATAAGGATGTCCATTAATTGCTTAATCTCTTCAGCTCTTTCGTCATCTTTATTATAACTGTAGCAAAGACTAAGATCTTCCAACATTCTGTAAATAACCTGCACTGAAGTCTGAGATTCATAATATTTTGGATCAGCAGCATCAGCTTTGATTTTGTGCATGTAAAACTCCACATCGTTTTGGGTGTAAATCATGCCATTCATCGGGTCGATAAAAAAACTGATTTGACGCAAAGAGTCATTTCCCTTTGTGTAAAAATGTTGCAAAGTATCAACATAGGCCAATAAAAACTGACGTGGTATGGCAACTGCAAAAATCGGGATATCCAATAATTCAGCCAGAGCAATATATAATACTCCCAGACTAAAAACATTCCCTTGCTTGCTTTCCAGCATTTTATTGACAAAAAAACGTTCAGGCTTTTGTTCTGTCAATTCGTGCCCCTGCAATTTATAATAGTTGTACAGTATACCGTTGAATGTATTAATCTTCTCAATTGGAGTAAGATAATTATTCAATTCCAGCCACAAATTCCTTCTTATCTGATCAAACTGTGTCAACAGAAATGGAATATTCAGTTCCGGGTACTGAAACTTAGCAACTATAATTGCTCCACGAAGCAATTCAGGATTTTCAGCATTGGCCCAATCAGCCAATTCCCTTTGTAAATCCTGAAAATGTACTCTGTGAATCAATTGGGCAATTCGTTCCTGCACAGCTTCATCTTCTGTAGTTTCCCACAGATGCTCCAGACTGGGAATAATCTCCTTTCCATAATGAAGCAATTGATTAGCCACCGTATCAAACACCTCATAGTCGGGGTCGTCTAGGAGTTGAAACAATGCCTGTATTTCTTTTTGAGGTAACAAATCTTCAGTTGTTTATATCTTTTCTAACTTTTCTTTTTTGCAATCGCCTTCTTTTTAGGAGCAGCAGAGGCCGCCTTTTTTACCACATCCTTTTTAATGGCCACCTTTTTGGTTACAGATTTTGTAGCAGATTTCTTAGTTGCTGCTTTTTTACTTTTCTTTTCAAAAGCATCCGGCACCTGCGCCACAATCATCTTTTTCACTTCATCAAGGCTAATGTTTTGCAATTCTTCATCGGTAAATTTCTCTCCTTCGGCATTGCGCGTTAGCTTCAACATCAGTTTACCAAATCTGATGAAGGGACCCCAACGGCCATTTTCAATAGCAATTTTATCTTCTGCCCATTGCTGAATATAGCGGTTGGCTTCTTTCTCCAGTTTTTTACTCACCAATTCGTCAATATCCTTTTGACTCAAAGAATCGTAATTATAAGCTTTCGGAATATTGATAAACAAATCGCCCCATTTGATAAACGGACCAAAACGTCCTTTGCCTTTTGTCACCGGCTGACCCTGAAAATGAGCAATAGGTGCATCTGCTTTTTGCTTTTCACCAATGATTTCTATGGCACGATCCATATCCACACTCAAGGGATCTTCTCCTTTAGGAATAGATATAAACTGTTCATTCCATTTTACATAAGGACCAAAACGACCGGCACCTATCACCACTTCACTATCCTGATACAGGCCCAGACTCAGAGGCAATTTGAACAAGTCCATCGCTTCTTCAAAGGTGATGGTCTCAATGCTTTGATTGCTCTTAATGGTTGCAAATTTCGGCTTCTCCTCATCCTCAATATTACCAATCTGCACCATCGGCCCAAAACGACCCAGCCTTGCTACTACAGGCTTTCCGCTTGCAGGGTCTGTACCCAATACGCGTTCGCCTTTGATGCGACCTGCATGCTCCATCGTATGCTCTACCTGCTCATGAAAGGGCTCATAGAAATCTTTAATCATTGTGTTCCACACCACTTTACCCGATGCAATTTCATCAAATTCCTGTTCTATTTTGGCCGTAAAACCATAATCCATAATCCGTTTAAAATTCTCGGAAAGGAAATCAGTTACCACCATTCCCAAATCGCTCGGGAATAATTTATTTTTCTCAGCACCAGTATTTTCTGATGCCGTAATGGTATTAATTTTATTATCCGGAGTAAGGGTAAGTATTCGGAAATTTCTTTTCACCCCTTCCTTGTCTTTCTTCTCCACATAACCACGTGTTTGCACGGTACTAATTGTTGGCGCATAAGTAGAAGGGCGACCAATGCCCAGTTCTTCCAGTTTTTTCACTAAAGAAGACTCGGTATATCTTGGTGCAGCACGGCTAAAACGTTCTGTAGCTTTCATATGCACCAAGGGTAATTCCATGCCCACTTTTAACGGAGGCAGAATTGCATTGTTATCATCTGCATCAACATCGTCATCCTTATCTTCTAGGTATACTTTCAGAAAACCATCAAACAACATCACCTCACCGGTGGCCGTTAAGTGCTCTTTATTAGTTGAAATATCAATCTTAGCAATCGTGCGTTCAAAGGCAGCGTCACTCATTTGCGAAGCCATTGTACGTTTCCAGATTAGCTCATACAAACGGGCAGCTTCAGGATCGTTGATATTGGCCATACCCATATCAGTGGGACGTATGGCCTCATGCGCTTCCTGAGCAGATTCGTTTTTATTTTGAAACTTACGGCGGTGATGATATTTATCACCATACATATTTTTGATGGCTACTTCTGCACCTTCAAGTGCTGTATCAGACAGATTCACAGAATCCGTTCTCATGTAAGTAATATATCCATTCTCGTACAAACCCTGCGCCACACGCATCGTACGAGCCACGGCATAACCCAGTTTACGACCTGCTTCCTGCTGAAGCGTAGAAGTAGTAAAAGGTGCTGCTGGAGTACGTTTGGCAGGTTTTACCTGTATGTCATCAATTTTATAAGCAGCATTGTAGCATGATTGCAGGAATTGCTCTGCACTTTTTTCATCCGCCAGTTTATCCGGTCCGGCTGCTTTAAAAGTTACTTCTCTGCCATTAATGTCTTTAGCGGTAAAATAAGCTTCTACCTTATAGGCCGAAACAGAATTAAAACTATTGATTTCGCGTTCGCGCTCCACCACCAGCTTCACTGTTACCGATTGTACCCTTCCAGCAGATAGGTTTTTTTGCATGCTCATCTTGCGCCAGAGAATCGGTGATATTTCAAAACCTACCAATCTGTCCAGCACACGGCGTGCCTGCTGCGCATTCACCAGATTCATATTCAGCGTTCTTGGATTTTCGACCGCCTTTTTTATTGCATTTTTTGTAATCTCGTGAAAAACAATCCTTTTTGTGGTAGCGGGATTCAGTCCCATCTCATCGGCCAGATGCCAGCTAATCGCCTCCCCTTCACGGTCCTCATCCGATGCCAGCCACACTTCCTGACTTTTTTTGGCCAAAGCCTTCAATTCATTCACCACCTTTATCTTATCGGGTGAGACGGTATATGTTGGGGTAAAACCGTTCTTCACATCTATCCCCATATCTTCCTTCACCAGGTCGCGGATATGCCCAAAACAAGATTTCACCTGAAAGTCGGAACCCAGGATTTTCTCGATGGTTTTTGCTTTTGCCGGCGACTCCACTATCAACAGATTCTTTGCCATTTTCTCTATTCTATATTATATATGATGAGCCAATTTAGACCTCCCAAATTGCTCTCGAAGGTTGCAATAATAAAATTTTTGTTTGATAACAAGCCAAAAAATTATTTGGCCTGCCCCTGCTTACCCTCACAAAAGCCATTCGCAGGGTCGGGCTATCCGTTGCTATCCCTGCCCAAAAGCAGGGGATATTCACTGCTATCCCTCAGGTATTTAACCTTAAAGAAAATCTTTGTGCAAAAAATTAGCGGCAACAATATTGTTGCCGCTATTCTATTTCTTTCAATTCAATACACATTAACTAATATGTACTCCAACCACCATCTGCTACCAATATATGACCATTCACAAAACTTGAATCTTCACTGGCTAAAAACAATGCTGCATTTGCTATTTCCGACGACTCTCCGGTTCTGGGGTTCAAGGCCATTCCACTCATTATTCTATCCTGTACCAATGGGGTTATTTTGCTCATATCTATTGTTTCGCTGATATTGGTGTTCACAGCACCAGGCGCAATACCATTGCAACGTATTCCTAATGTTGAATATAAATAACCTGTACTTTTTGTTAATCCTACCAAAGCATGCTTGCTGGCTGTATAGGCTGCACCGGCAGCGCCGCCTTTCAGACCACCAATAGAACATACATTAATGATATTTCCCTTCCCTTTTGCCAAAAATATCTTCACCGCACTGCGCATCGCTTTGAAGGGCCCTTCAAAATTAATTTTCATTACCCGCTCCATCATACTGTTATCCACTTCGCCCACCGGTTGAAAATTGTCCATTATACCGGCATTGTTTACCAGAATATCTAATGTACCATAGGTAGAAACAGCAAACTGAATCATATTTTCAATATCCTCTTCCTTAGCCATATTAGCGATTAGCGTGTTCAATTCACCACCACTATCACCAATCTCCTTCTTCAGTGCATCTAGCCTGCTCTGATCAATATCTGTTGCCACAACCTTGCATCCTTCTGCAGCAAATAAGGTGGCTATGGCTTTGCCCATTCCGGAACCTGCTCCTGTAACGACAGCTACTTTCTGATCTAACTTTTTCATAGAAAATTCTTTCCTATAAAGTTAGTGACAAAAGCAGACCCGGAATGCTGATTTACATCATAGGCTGGCATCAAAAATTAGACTATATTAGCCAGTAATTAATACCAGATCATTTGTATTCACCATTGTTCCGGCACTCAGAATAATTTCACTGATCACTGTATCATGAGAGGCAGCAACAGTGGTTTCCATTTTCATTGCTTCAATCACAAATAAAGGTTGATTCTTTTTTACAGCATCGCCTTTCTTCACCAATACTTTAGAGAGCAGGCCCTGAAGCGGAACAGCAATCTGATTATTGTCAGTTTTATCTGCTTTGCGGTTTTCGTGTTTTTCAATCTTTACAGAACGATCCTGAATTTCAATCGCTCTTGCCTGTCCGTTGAGCTTAAAGAACACCGTGCGGAATCCGTTTTCATTTATCGGCCCGATACCTGAAAGCCTGATGAGCAGTGTCTTTCCGGGTGCAATCTCTACAGTAATATCCTGACGCAATTTTAAACCATAAAAGAAAACCAATGTGGGTACTACCGATACATCACCATATTCGCGGCAGAATTTGAGGTAATCTTCAAATACTTTGGGGTAAAATTTATACGACAAGTAATCTGTCTCTGCAAGGTCTGCTCCAAACTGTTTTTGGAACGCTGCAAATTCCTGATCAAAATCAATCTGTGGTAAATGCTTATTCGGTCTGTCAGAAAAAGGCTCTTTCCCTTTCAGGATAATCTTTTGTAATTCTTTGGGGAAACCACCTGTTGGCTGACCTATTTCACCCATAAAAAATTGCTGCACAGATTCGGGGAAAGAAATAGTATCTCCCTTTTCAAAAATATCATTGGGTGTGATATTATTGGCCACCATATACTGTGCCATATCTCCCACTACTTTTGAGCTTGGTGTCACTTTAACTATATCGCCAAACAACTCATTCACCGTGCCATACATCGTCTTTATCTCTTCAAATTTATCTCCCAATCCTAAAGCAATGGCCTGTGGTTTCAGGTTGGAATATTGTCCACCCGGAATTTCATGTTCAAACACTTCGGCTGTGCTGGCTTTCAATCCCGACTCAAAAGGGTAATAATATTCACGCACATTTTCCCAGTAATTGGAATGCTGGTTGAGTGCTTTAATATCATAAGGATTTTCCCGTTTATTGAAACGCATCATCTCCGTTACTGCATTAAGATTGGGCTGCGAAGTAAGCCCTGACAAGGCACCAAGCGAACAATCCACCACATCAACGCCCGCTTCTATAGCCATCAGATAAGTGGCCGTTTGCAAAGAAGAAGTATCGTGCGTGTGCAGATGTAATGGTATTTTCACCGTGTCTTTCAAAGCCTCAATCAAAACCTTTGCAGCGTATGGCTTCAGCAATCCAGACATATCTTTAATCGCCAGAATATGCGCTCCGGCATTCTCCAGATCTTTGGCCATTTGTAGATAATACTCCAAAGAATATTTCGTGCGCTTAGGGTCCAGAATATCACCCGTATAGCACAGTGCCGCTTCGGCAATACCGCCGGTAGTTTTACGCACCATATCGATACATGGAGCAATATTCTCCATCCAGTTCAGCGAATCGAAAATACGGAATACATCCACGCCGGTTTCCCAACTGCGCTGAATAAAGCGTTCTATCAGATTATCCGGATAAGCAGCATAACCCACACCATTTGTACCGCGTATCAGCATTTGCAACAGAATATTCGGAATGGCTTTGCGTAACATCGACAGACGTTTCCAGGGATCTTCGTTGAGGAAACGCATGCACACATCAAAGGTGGCTCCACCCCAAACTTCCATCGAGAAGGTTTGAGGATGTTGTTTGGCAAAGGTTTCGGCAACCTTCATCATATCATATGTGCGCATACGCGTAGCCAGTAAAGACTGATGTGCATCGCGGAAAGTAGTATCGGTATAATAGATTTTCTCTTCGCTCTTCAGCCATTGAGCAAATGCTTCAGGCCCCAATTCTGTCAACTTATCCTTGGTACCCGCAGCAAAAGGAACATTAGCATCAACCAAAGGAATAATGGGTGCCTGAAAAACTTTATTATCGTCTTTAATTTTTACATCAGGATTCCCATTAACTGTCACATCTGCAAGGAATTTCAGCATCTTGGTACCTCTATCCTGACGCTCTGCAAAATGAAATAACTCGGGATGATTCTGAATAAAACCTACAGTTGCTTCTCCTGCAATAAATTCCTTGTTGGTAATTAAATTTTCAAGGAAGGGAATGTTGTTTTTCACACCACGAATACGGAATTCACGCAGGGCACGAAACATCTTTTGCGAAGCATCCAGAAGCGTATTGCCTTGGGTGCTTACTTTCACCAGCATCGAGTCAAAGAAAGGGCTGATTTTCATCCCGGCATAAGTACTTCCTTCATCCAAACGCACCCCAAAACCTGCAGCATTTCTGTAGGTTACCAAAGTGCCATAATCCGGTTTGAAATCATTGGCAGGATCTTCAGTAGTGATGCGGCACTGAATAGCAAAACCGTTTTTAGGAATCAATTGCTGATTGCCCAAACCAATTTCTGTATCTGACAATTTATATCCCGAAGCTACATAAATCTGGGTTTTAATCAGGTCAATCCCTGTAATCATTTCGGTAACAGTATGCTCTACCTGAATACGTGGATTTACTTCAATGAAGTAAATATTTTGCTCCGCATCTACCAAAAATTCTACTGTACCCAAATTATTGTATTGTACTGCCGCAGCAATACTTAAGGCATACTGATATAATTTATTTCTGGTTTCTTCACGCAGCCCAATAGAAGGTGCAACTTCAACCACCTTCTGAAAACGGCGCTGAACAGAACAATCACGCTCGTATAAATGCACAATATTGCCAAAATTATCGGCAGCTATCTGCACTTCAATATGCTTTGGATTTTCTACAAATTTTTCCAGAAACAAGGTATCATCACCAAAAGCATTCAAAGCTTCGCTCTTCGCTTCAATGAAGGCTTTACTTAATTGCACATCATCACGCACCACGCGCATCCCTCTGCCACCACCGCCTGCAGCCGCTTTCAGCATTAATGGATAGCCAATGCGGTTAGCTTCTGACAAGGCAATTTCAATACTGGAAAGATTCGCAATATTACTCTCAATAATAGGAATAGCGGCCTTTAAGGCCACCTCCTTTGCAGTTACTTTATCTCCAAGCGCTGACATCACCGAAGGATTCGGTCCAATAAAAATGAGTCCATTATCTGCGCACATTTGGGCAAATTTTGCATTCTCGGACAAAAAACCGTATCCGGGATGTATAGCATCCGCACCACATTTTTTAGCTACACGGATAATTTCCTCCATATTGAGATAAGGCTTTAGAGGGTCTGTATCTGCGCCTACCTGATATGCTTCATCCGCTTTGTAGCGATGCAAAGAATAGCGGTCTTCATAAGTATAAATGGCTACTGTACCGATTCCAAGTTCAGAAGCAGCACGTGAAATACGAATAGATATTTCGCCACGGTTGGCAATAAGGAGTTTTTTGATAATCATTATCTGATTGGCGTATTTTTTTTGAATAGAAATTTATGTGAATGTACTTTTTGATAAGGGGAAAAAGCACCCAAACCTTATGATTAATTTGCTAAAGATGTATAGATAAAAGGCCCGACTGGTTGAATAGTCAGGCCTTAAAATAAGCTACTGTTATACTATTCTTTTAATCATCCAACTTCAATACTGCAAGGAAGGCTTCCTGAGGGACTTCAACATTACCTATCTGACGCATACGTTTCTTCCCTTCTTTTTGTTTCTCCAGCAATTTACGCTTACGTGATATATCACCTCCATAACATTTGGCGGTAACATCCTTTCGCATTGCGGAAATATTTTCACGGGCAACAATCTTGGCTCCTACTGCGGCTTGTATGGCAATAAGGAATTGCTGACGGGGTAACAGTTCCTTCAGTTTGGCACAAAGCTTACGACCAAAATCCTGGGTACGGCTACGGTGAATCAAAGCACTTAAGGCATCCAGGGGTTCTGCATTCAGCAGAATATCCATACGTACGATATCTGCTTCGCGATAATCAATCGGAGTATAATCAAATGATGCATAGCCGCGGGTCGATGATTTCAATTTGTCATAGAAATCAAAAACAATTTCAGCCATTGGCATTTCAAACGTTAGTTCTACGCGGGTTGGTGTAAGATAGTTTTGGTTAATCAGCATTCCACGACGACCCAGACAAAGGGTCATAATGTTACCAATATAGTCCGGAGAAGTAATAATCTGTGCACGTATAAAAGGCTCTTCAATTCGGTCCAAACGAGTGGGCTCCGGCATTTCAGAAGGATTGTTCACAATAATACGGACATCTTTTTCGCGCTGTGTATAGGCATAAAAGCTTACGTTTGGCACTGTAGTAATAACCGTTTGGTTGAATTCTCGTTCCAGACGTTCCTGAATAATCTCCATATGCAACATACCAAGGAAACCACAACGGAAACCAAAGCCTAAGGCCTGAGAGGTTTCCATCTCAAATGTCAGGGAAGCGTCGTTTAACTGGAGTTTCTCCATACATTCACGAAGCTCTTCAAAATCATCAGTCTCTACCGGAAATATACCTGCAAATACCATTGGCTTAACATCTTCAAAACCATGTATCGGTTCTACTGATTCATTGTTGACCAAAGTAATGGTATCACCAACTTTTACTTCTTTAGCATTTTTTATACCTGTTATGATATACCCTACGTCACCTGCCAAAACTTCTTTCTTGGGTGTCATAGTTAATTTCAAAACACCCACTTCATCTGCTTCATATTCCTTTTGGGCATTAATGAACTTGATTTTATCGCCTTTACGGATGGCACCATTCATTACACGGTAATAAATAATGATACCACGGAAAGAATTAAATACAGAATCAAATATGAGTGCCTGTAATGGCGCTTCCACATCTCCCTTTGGGGCCGGAATGCGGCTGATAATAGCATCCAGAATTTCCTGAATACCAATGCCACTTTTACCTGAGGCCAAAATAATTTCTTCGGGCTTACAACCAATCAAATCAACAATCTGATCTGTTACTTCCGGAATCATTGCCCCATCCATATCAATTTTATTGATGACCGGGATGATTTCGAGGTCATTATCCAAAGCCAAATAAAGATTAGAAATAGTCTGAGCCTGTATTCCCTGTGTTGCATCTACCAATAACAAAGCACCTTCACAGGCGGCCAGTGCACGGGAAACTTCATAAGAAAAATCTACGTGACCAGGAGTATCAATCAGATTGAGGGTATATTTTTCACCATTATGTAAATAATCTATTTGAATAGCATGACTTTTAATGGTAATACCCTTTTCACGCTCCAAATCCATATCATCAAGTACCTGAGCCTGCATATCTCTATCGGATATAGTATTGGTAAACTCCAGTAATCGGTCGGCCAAGGTACTTTTACCATGGTCAATGTGGGCAATAATGCAAAAATTACGAATATTTTTCATCTTCTTTTTTCAGTGTGCGAAAGTACGAGAATTGAGTGATTGTTTGCTCTGCCAAATTTTGTCATCGTAAAAAATGATATTTTTTTCACACAAACACTTAACAGTTCAAAAAAGTTGAATTAGCTTACCTTCGCAGTCCTTATTTTTTATTTGAGACTATGTGGCATCGTATCGCAGCTTTTATTATCAATTTTAGAATATACTTACTCGTTTTGCTTTTAGGGCTTACTGTTTTCATGGGCTTTCAGGCTACTAAAGTACAGTTGAGCTACGATTCTACCGGAGCAATTCCTACTGATAATCCAAAATACCTCGAATATCAGGAATTCAAAAAGCAATTTGGGCAGGATGGAACAATGATGGTGGTTGGTGTTCAAACTGACCAATTTTTTGAGGCCTCTTTCTTTAATAAATATACTGAATTGGTTGGGAAATTGCAAAAAAGTTATGCAATTGAAAATGTTCTCAGTATTCCAACTGCAATTAATCTGGTTAAAGACACTGTCAATGATAAACTGATTGTAGGTAAAATATCAGAAACCCTCAGAGCAAATGGCAATACAGATAGCTTGGAACAGACTTTTCTGAATCTCCCTTTCTACAAAGGTTTGCTGTACAATGCAGAAACCAAAGCATACATGATGGCCTTGTATATCAATA
Source organism: Bacteroidota bacterium (assembly GCA_040387755.1). Lineage (GTDB taxonomy): Bacteria > Bacteroidota > Bacteroidia > Chitinophagales > Chitinophagaceae > Rurimicrobium. Next base: position 1,165,634 of record JAZKDB010000002.1, read on the forward strand.
AAGATGTATTGGCATCAAAAGGACGCAAGCGTGTTATAGCTGAAGTATTGACACTTTGTGAGGATTTTGGTAAAAGCCAGAATATTGAAATGCATTATTCTGGTTTGCCCTATATCCGTACTCAGGTAGGGAATAAAATAGAAGCGGAGATGAAATTTTTTCTCATCGTTTCTTTAATTCTTACCGCAGTCATCCTAATGCTGTTTTTCCGTTCATTCAGTGCAGTATTCGCCTCTATGATTGTGGTAATCGTTGGCGTTATCTGGTCGGTAGGGACTATGACTTTGCTGGGCTATCAGATTACTTTGCTTACAGCATTAATTCCACCATTGATAGTAGTTATCGGAATACCCAATTGTGTTTATTTCCTCAATAAATACCATAGCGAATTCAGCAAGCACGGCAATAAAGTAAAAGCCCTTTTGAGAATGGTAGATAGAATGGGTATTGTAACCCTTTTTACCAACCTCACTGCCGCCATTGGTTTTGGTGTATTTTTCTTTACCAAAAGTAAAGTATTGAAAGAATTCGGGCTTGTAGCAGGTATCAATATTATGAGCCTGTTTGTCATATCGCTCGTATTTCTACCTGCACTTTTCAGTTATTTACCGGCCCCTAAAAGCAAGCATACCAATTATCTGGAAAGTGGCTGGCTCACAAAATTGCTTGGGATAATTAATCATTGGGTATTTGTACAAAGGGTTTGGATTTATATAATTTCAGGAGTGGTAACCATTGTCTCATTAATAGGTGTATCCAAACTAAAAACAGTGGGTTATGTAGTGGATGATTTACCCAAGAATGATAAAATCTACACCGACCTGAAATTCTTCGAAAAGCATTTTCACGGTGTAATGCCGCTGGAAATTGTCATTGATACCAAGCGAAAAAACGGAGCTGTTTCTTTACCTGTAATGCAAAAAATAGACGAATTAGGCATTGCTTTGGCAGGATATAAAGAGTTAGGCCACCCATTATCATTTGTTGATGGTGTGAAATTTGCCCGTCAGGCATATTATGACGGAGATAGCAGCAGCTATGGTGTGCCTAATATGATGGATGGAGCATTTATCCAACCCTATCTGCGCGCCAAACCCAATAAAGACGCAAAGGCGGGCGGAGATATGTTCAGTAAACTGCTCAGTACTTTTATGGACAGTACCAAGCAAAAAACCCGTATCAGTATCAATATGGAAGACGTTGGTTCGGTAAAATTGCCTGTTTTGCTGGATAGTATCCGCCCAAAAACTTATGCCTTATTTGATACAAGCAAGTATAATGTAACCTTTACGGGTTCAAGCATCATTTTCCTAGAAGGCAGTAAATTTATCATCAACAGCCTTCGCGATAGCCTTGCTCTGGCTTTCATTATGATATTTGGTTGTATGATTGTCTTGTTCTATTCATGGCGCATACTGCTTATTTCTTTTGTGGTCAATATAATTCCATTGTTAGCTACTGCCGGCATAATGGGTTGGATGGGCATTCCGATAAAACCTTCCACTGTATTGGTGTTTAGCGTTGCCCTGGGCATTACTATTGACGTTACTATCCGCTTTTTGGTCAGTTATAAACACGAACTTGGAAGATACAAGGACGATGTGCCCAATACAGTAAGACATACCATTTATGATACCGGTCTGAGTATTATTTATACATCGCTCATCCTTATTGCAGGTTTTGGCGTATTTGCCCTGTCTAACTTTGATGGAACGAAATCGCTTGGTTTCTTAACCTCCCTTACTTTGTTGTTGGCTATGATTACCAACCTCACTCTTCAACCTGCAATGCTGCTCTGGCTCAACAAAGCCGGCAGAGATAAAAGGAGCTCTACAAAATGGCTTGAAGATGGCGAGGATGAGTCGGACCATATTGCTATTGATAAAGATCTTGATTAATTTACATTCAAACAATATCTGAAATAAAGAAAACCACTACCAGCAACAGTAGTGGTTTTCTTTATTGCTCAAAACACTTTTATTGTTTTTCCATCAAAGTCTTAAGGTTTGCCAGGCCTTGGCCAAGATCACCACCCACTTCTTTGTCCATATCAAAGAATAAGCCCATTACATTAAACGGATAAGGCATTGAGCCTTTGAATCCCCATTTTATTTTTGTGGTGTTACTATCCAGACTTTCTGTTGCAAAGTAGGCATCATCCTGAGCTTCAAAAGGAACTTTAAAACGAAGCTTAGTATCAATCCTTTCTCCCTCAACAATATTCAGAATTTCCTGTTCTCCTTTACCCACCTCGTTATTCTTGCTTTCCCAGGCAGCAATAAACCCAACTGTTCCGTCTGAGCCTTTATATTCCTTTTTCATCACTGGGTCCTTTTGATTCCAAACACTGAAATTGTCCTGATTTTTGAGGTATTTCACATAATCAAAAACCATCGATTTTGGTCTGTTGATCACAATTTCACGTTCTACAGCATAATCCTTAGGGACAAATAATGCGGCAATAAGCGGTATTGCAATAATAATTGCCAATACAATGAGTAGTTTCTTTACGGTTTTCATTTTTAATTTTTTTATTTTACATGCAAACTTAATGTAATTTTTAAAAAAATTGACTTTCTTCCTTTACGATTTTGCCTTTATGAGGAAGTGCGATTCTCTTCAACTAACAAGAGCTAATCATAACGAATACCAAATTTTGTGCAGATAAATAGTGATACGGCATTATTTGTCAAAATGCCTAATTACCTTTGCGCCGCTATGCAAATAGAAATACTAAAATCGAAAATACACCACGCTAAAGTAACTGAGGCCAACCTTCATTATGTAGGAAGCGTGACCATTGATGAGAACCTGATGGATGCTGCAAATATAATTGAGCATGAGAAGGTGCAAATTGTTGTTTTGGAAAATGGCGAACGTATTGAAACATATGTAATCAAAGGTACCCGTGGAAGTGGAATGATTTGTCTGAATGGCCCCGCCGCCAGAAGAGTATCAGTGGGTGATACGTTAATTATTATGTCCTATGCTTCAATGGATTTTGAATTAGCGAAACAACATAAACCTACAGTTGTATTTCCTAAAACGGATAATCTGCTGTAGATTTATTGAATTAAACTTTCCCCCAATGAAGAAAAAAAGAGCCTTCCTACTATTACAATATCTGTTATTCTTTGGATTGGGGTTTACTCTTATTTATTGGCAATACAAGCAGCTCAATGCGCAAGATATCACTGATTTGCAAATGTCTTTAAATGAAGTATCCAAACGTGGCTGGATTCTGTTTCCAATCATCATTATTGGTTTTCTCTCCCATTTTTTCAGAGCATTACGCTGGAAATTAATGCTTGAACCTTTAAACCTGTATCCATCGGTTATTAATATCACCGGAGCTGTATTTATAGGATATCTCACCAATTTGCTGTTGCCACGTATGGGCGAAGTTGCAAAATGTACCGTGTTGGCGCGTTACGAAGATGAACCTGCAGATAAAATTATTGGAACTATAGTAGCCGAAAGAGCATTTGATCTGATTTGTCTGGCACTTATTTCTTTGCTCACATTTGCTGTTCAGGCCAATATCATCAATGATTATCTACATTATTTATCAGGGAAAATGGAAGGGAAAAACTTACCTCTTCTAATGCTTGTTGTTGTATTGGGATTACTCGGCATTGTAGGCTTAATGGTCATGATTTATCGTAAAAACAAAACCGGCAAAATTGGTTTGTTTATCAAAGGTCTTGCAGAGGGCGTTTCCTCTATTTTGGCAATGAAAAAACGGATTCAGTTTATTATTTACACATTCCTGATTTGGGGGGCATACCTTTCGTTAATTTATTTAGGCTTTTGGGCTCTGCCGGCAACTGAGCATTTAGGCTTGGGAGCAGCACTTTCTGTGTTGGTTTTTGGCAGCTTAGGCATGATAGTAACACCTGGAGGACTAGGAGCATATCCACAGGCTTTACAATTGGTATTAAATATGCTTTATGGTGTAAAATCAGCGTTTGGTCTGGCTTTTGGGTGGATATCTTGGCTGGCACAAACTTTGATTGTTGCACTCTTCGGTATAATTGCCTTTATTATTCTTCCAATTTATAACAAAGTAAGAGATGAGCAAACTGCAATGGATACAGAATAAAATAATGGACAAAACCAGCTTATTAAGGTTTTGTCAAAGCCAAAAAGTAAAAGGGAGAAAAATCGTTTTTACCAATGGTTGTTTTGATATTCTCCATCATGGCCATATAGACATTTTAGCCAAGGCGGCAGACGAGGGTAATATCCTTGTTATAGGGCTCAATACGGACAGTTCGGTAAAGAGATTAAAAGGAAATGAGCGCCCTGTAAATAACGAAGGAGATCGAGCATTGTTACTTGCGTCGTTATTGTGCGTAGATGCTGTATGTTTGTTTGAAGAGGATACACCCCTATCCATCATTAAAGCTATTAACCCAGATGTTTTGGTAAAAGGCGGGGATTACACCAAAGAGACAATTGTTGGTGCTGCAGAAGTGGAAGCTAATGGGGGAAAAGTGGTTATAGTACCTTTTGTGTCAGGTTATTCAACTACAGATACACTACGACAAATCAAACAATTATAATCTCCTACAGTAATTACTTCTTAAAACCTGCTGTATCCTTTGCCTTTTGATATTCCTTTAAGGACTTAACAAGTTCTCTTATCCATAAAAAACAAAGTATGGGTAAAACCACAAAACTGATTTTATTGAAATGGGCTGCAGCTTCAAAATCCAGGTGAATAAGATGCATACAAGCCCTTGTCATTCCACATCCTAAACAATCATTACCGGTAATCCTCTTTAATATGCATATCGTATATTGACTATTATTAAAAATGGTTTTGGGTAATAACAATACTATTAAAGGACAAATGACCAAGATAAAAATCTTGGTCATTTCTTTTTGTTGACTTTTTTGAACCATTGATAGAAAACTTAAGTTATAATACCCATGCGGCAAATATAAGTACTGCAAAGAGAAATATTAAAACCCCGGCTGCACCCAATATCAAACCAGCCAAGGCCATTCCCTTGTATTTTTTTTTGTGATTTAGACCGATGATTCCGGTTATAAGTGCACCAAGCAACAATAAAAAACCAATACCAAAGCCAACAGTTGCCCATCCAACGACACCCATTGAAAGAGCTAAAATCCCATATATCCCGTTGTCTTCTCCATCACTAGTGACTGCTGTTACCTTTCTTTGTAAAACACTATTTTCCTTATGAGCTTTAATCTTTGTTTCATGCTTCTCTATTTGCTCTACCTGTCTATTCGACATCGGAAATGCCGCGTATAAATTAGTAGGATAAAAATTTAATGACCCAGTAATCAAAATAATAAAAAACGATAAAAGAATAGTTATTTTTTTCATCAGGTTAAATATTTTTAGTTGAGCCAAAAATAGCTTTTGTTTGCAAAAAACAAGGCAATGAAAGGCGCTTTTTTCTCAATTATTATTTTGCTTGCTGTTCAATCCAATGGTTTCGCTCAAGTGTCGGATTCTTTAGTTTTGAACGGCACTTTATCAGTACATAAGTCTTCAAGCTTTAAGTATAAGTTGGTAATAGGCAACAGCGCGGGAAAATGGGGCGGATATTCGATATTGGACCAAGGAGGACCGAACGAAACCAAATCTTCTGTAACTGTTCAATTTGTAAAACAAAAAGAAGCTATGGTATTTGCTGAAAAAACCCTAATCAGTACAAAATCAAGTGAAAAGAATTTTTGTTTTGTAGGTGGCTTACTCAAGATGAATGATAAAAAGAATCAGGTCAAAGGATTTTTTCTAGGGCAAGACGACAAGAAAAAAATGTGTGGCAGTGGGTCTGTCAAACTAAACTTGCCTGAAAAGGCGAAAATTCTGATGACACCTGATGGCACTAAAGACACTAATATCAGCGCCATTGTCACCAGTCAAAAGTCAGAAACATTTGATGTAAAAAACGGGGAAGTACTGCTTGAAGTATGGGATGGGGGTATCAGTGACCAGGATTCATTGACGGTAAGCTTAAATGGCCAAATAATCGAAGCACCGTTTCAAATTTCCGGCGAAAAAAAAATCATCAATATCAAACTCAAAAAAGGTGAGAATATTATCAAAATCAAAGCACTGAATGAGGGTACAGAGCCTCCTAATTCGGCACGTTTTTTGTTAAGGGATCAGAGCGACAGATTTCCTGTTGTTTCATTTTTAAGAAAAGGTGAAGAAGCGACCATAAAAATTAAATGGTGAAACTGAGCAGTCATTTATCAAAATTTAATATAGCTTTTAGGGTTTCAGGCTTTACTTTCGTCCTTCGAGTGTACAAAGTATTTTTCCTATGAAGAAAATAAAAGAGCCTATTGTAAGGGATTTGAGTTGGCTCTCTTTTAATGAGCGTGTATTACAGGAAGCAAAAGACCCAACGGTTCAATTATTTGACCGACTCAGGTTTTTAGGCATTTTCTCCAATAATTTGGATGAGTTTTTCAGAGTGCGGGTGGCTACACTTAACAAAATGGCCAAATTGGGCAAAGCAGCAAAAGTGCACCTTGAATCTAATCCGGAGGGTATTCTTCGCGAGATTCAGCAGACTGTTATTATGCTTCAAAATGACTTTGATAATACTTATCAACAAATCATTCGTGAACTGGCCGAACAACAGATTTTTATCAAAAATGAAAATCAACTCTCGTCGCATCAGGAAGCATTTATCCGTAAATTTTACACCGACAAAGTAAGTTCTCAGATAGTTCCATTGATGATTGAGAGCATCCCGCAAATGCCCTTGTTGCGGGACAAATCAATTTATTTGGCTTGTGTGCTAGGAAACAGGAAAAATAAAAAACTGCATAGTTATGCTTTGATAGAAATACCAACGAAAGTTCTGCCAAGGTTTATCATCCTCCCTTCTGAAAATGGAACAAAAGATATTATTTTGCTTGAAGACATTATTCGCTTCAATCTGCCCAATCTTTTTGCACCATTCGGTTTCGACGATTTCAGCGGGTATATCATTAAAGTAACAAGGGATGCTGAACTGGAGGCTGATAATGACGTTTCTACCTCTATTATTGAGAAACTGGAAAAACAAATAAAGAACAGGAAAAAGGGAAAAACAACAAGATTTGTTTTCGACCGTACACTTGATTTGGGCTTATTGGATTTTTTGGCGAAAAGACTCGGATTGACAAAAAAAGATAATCTGATACCCGGGGGCCGTATCCATAATTTCAAAGATTTCATGGATTTCCCTTCTTCGGTTTTTACCGAATTAACAAGCAGACCAAAAGCCTTTGTACATCCGCAATTATTACAGCCCATTCGTATTATGCACGTTTTGGACAAAAAAGATGTGCTGCTTCATTTCCCATATCATTCTTTCGATTCCATTATAGATTTATTGCGCGAAGCTGCTATTGATCCTTTTGTTCAGAGTATAAAAATAACGGCTTACCGTTTGGCAAAAAACTCCAAAGTGATTAATACTTTGGTAAATGCCGTACGTAATGGCAAGAAGGTAACAGTAATGCTGGAACTGCGTGCCAGATTTGATGAAGAAGCTAACCTGGCATGGAAGACGGTACTGGAAGACGAAGGAGTGAAGGTAATATTAGGCGTACCTAATATGAAAGTTCATGCCAAATTGTGTATCATTAAAAGAAGGGAAGGCGTACAAACTAAGCAATATGGTTTTGTTTCTACCGGCAATCTTAATGAGACAACAGCTGCTTATTATGGTGATCATTGCCTGCTTACTTCTAACAGGAATATTCTGGCAGATGTAAACCGAATTTTCACCGCATTGGAAAAACCAAAACCAGACTTGGCCGAACTGAGCCTTTGTAAGACATTGCCCGTTGCACCTACCAATATGCGCAAGTTTTACTCCACTTTAATTGACAAAGAGATAGAATTTGCCAAAAAGAAAAAACCTGCATCCATAATTATCAAACTTAATAGTTTGGTTGATAAAGTACTGATTGAAAAATTAAAACAGGCTGCTGTGGCAGGAGTAGAAGTTAAATTAATTATACGTAGCATTTGCTGTATTCTCACCAGCAGCAAGGTTTACAAAAAAGACATTAAGGCAATCAGTATTATTGATGAGTACCTTGAACATGCGCGTGTATTTGTCTTTCAAAATGGAGGTAGCCCCAAAGTGTTTATTTCATCAGCAGACTGGATGGTGCGTAACCTTGACCACAGAGTAGAAGCCGCATGCCCTATACTTGATATCAAGCTTCAAAACGAATTAATTAACATACTAAATATTCAACTTTCAGGCAACGTAAAAGCAAGAATTCTCGATAATGAGCAGGATAATTTGTATGTTGCACTTAACGAAGGTGAAGCACCTGTTCGTTCTCAGGTTGAGATTTACAATTACCTTATTAAAGAATCCCAAAATTGATTTTAGCAGCGATAGATATTGGCTCCAATGCAGCGCGATTGCTCATCTGCGACGCAACACCTTACGAAAAAGGTGCTGTAGATTATACTAAACTTACACTTTTGCGCATCCCTCTTCGGCTGGGTTTCGAAGTTTTTGAAAAAGGTACTATCAGCAGCGAAAAAGAAAAACAATTAATAGACTCCATGAAAGCCTACAAATTGTTGATGGATATTTACAAAGTAGAAGGATATCGTGCATGTGCCACATCGGCCATGAGAGATGCAAAAAATGGTCTACAAATCATTAAAGATGTATATGCCGAAACAGGCATTCAAATTGAAATTATAGCAGGTCAGGAAGAGGCTAATATCATATACGAAACCCATATTGCCGAAAACCTGAGTCCCGGAAAATCATACCTGTACATTGATGTAGGTGGTGGTAGCACTGAAGTAACATTATTTGCAGATAATAAAATTGTTTTTAAAGAGTCTTTCAATATCGGAACCATTCGTTTGCTCAACAAATCTGTTACAGACGAACAATGGAATCATATGAAATGGCATATCAAAACCCACACTGCAGGTTATCAACCATTGGTTGCAATCGGTAGCGGAGGCAATATCAACAAAATTTTTTCTCTCTCAAAAAAGAAGGAAGGGAAGCCATTGTCATTGGAATTACTTAAAGACTATTGTCGCGAATTAAGCGCTTCAACAGTTGCAGAGCGAATGCATCTATATAACTTTCGTGCAGACCGTGCAGATGTAATTGTACCTGCATTAGAAATTTTCATTGCTATAATGAGGTGGAGTAACGCCAGCGAAATATATGTACCGCGTATTGGTCTGGCCGACGGGCTGATTAAAATGCAATATGCCGAAAAAGTACGGCTTCTCTAAATACTCACTCCTACTTTATAAATCAAAAACATCACCCTCCTTACTGGCAAAAGATTGTAAAAAAATCGTTCTTGCTTCCACCTCAAATTCTTCGGTAGACTTATATTTAGAAGAATAGTGGCCAAGTAACAATTGATGAGCACCAGCCTTAACAGCTAATTGTGCCGCTTGCTGTGCCGTACTGTGAAATCGATTTGCAGCACGGTCCTTATCAATTTCCAGATAAGTGCTTTCATGATACAACAAATCAACATTCATAATATACTGCAGAAAAGACTCCGTATAGAGTGTATCGGCACAATATGCGTATTTCTTATCCTGCTTCCCGGGCTCAGTCACCCAATCATTCTTTACAATTAGGCCATCTTTTCTTTCATAATCAGCACCGGCTTTAAGTTGCTTATAATATGCAGCCGGAATCTCGTAATACCGGCAACGCTCTGCCAATAATTTTCTACCCTTTGATTTTTCGGTAACCAATAAACCCTGACAAAAAATGCGATGCTCAACCGGGAAGCATTGTAACGAAAAGACAGCATTATCTGCCAAAATTGCGGCCCCTTCCGGCAAAGGAACAAAATGCAATGGATAACTCAATACCGTATTGGCCACATCTAATATCTGTTGAATCATCTGCTGCAAAGGAGCCGGAGCATATAAATACAAAGACTCTGTTCTGCCCAATAAGCTCATGGAATTGAGCAAACCAGGCAATCCAAAATAATGGTCGCCGTGCAAATGACTGATGAATATATGACGAATTTTATTCCAGCTAATACCATACTTTTTAAGCAGTACTTGAGCAGCTTCACCACAATCTATCATGATAAAACACTCATCAATATTCACAATTTGACAAGTAGGATAACGATTGTGAGCCGGAAGGGCCGAATTATTGCCTAGTATTGTAATCTTCATACGCTTTGATAAACTGAATCTGTAGCAATCTACAATGCTTTTACCTAATTTTGAGCTATAGTTGATTAAAACAACATTTCATTAAATGACACGAGTACTCAAACTTTTCATATTGGCATCCATCAGTATGACCATTTTCATTTTGAGTTGTAAAAAAGATGTTGCTATTCCGGACAGCAGTTCTGTCAATACCAATATTGAATTTAAAGTACCTCAAGGATGGCCCAGCCCGTATTATGATTTTAAAAACAATCAACTGACAAATGCAGGTTTTGCTCTTGGTCGTAAATTGTTTTATGATATGCGTTTGTCTCGCGACAATACTATTTCATGTGGCTCTTGCCATCAGGCATTTTCGGCTTTTGCACATTCAGAACATGATGTGAGCCATGGTATAGATGGCAAACTGGGTAATCGTAATGCACCAGGCTTGTTTAACCTCAACTGGCATACCAGTTTTATGTGGGACGGTGGTATAAACCATATAGAAATTCAGCCATTAGGGCCCATCGCCAATCCGGTAGAAATGGATGAAAATCTGGTCAGTATTCTGGCAAAATTAAATATAGATACAGAGTATAAAGAGATGTTTCAAAAAGCTTATGGGACAAATGAAATTACTTCTGAGCGTATGTTCAAAGCGATGGCTCAATTTATGGGGGCAATGGTTTCTTCTAATGCCAAATACGACAAATATATACGTAAAGAAACCGGAGGAGAGATGAACTCCAGCGAATTGGCCGGACTAGCTATTTACGAGTCCAAATGTGCCGGCTGCCACAAAGCACCCTTGTTTACCGATTTTTCTTACCGTAATGCAGGCTTAAAACCCACTTCTATCAATGATAGTGGAAGAGCACACATAACTTTAGCGCCGACAGACATATATAAATTTAAAGTACCCAGTCTTCGAAACCTTAGTTATACTGCACCCTACTTTCATGATGGACGGGCAAGCACATTGGATAAAGTGTTTGACCAGATGGAGAGTGGCATCTATGACTACCCTACAATAGATCCTTTACTGAAAAACGGCATCAAACTCAGCACTCAGGAACGTACCGATTTAAAAGCGTTTCTAAAAACACTGGATGATGAAACGTTCGTGAAGGATAAAAGATTTTTTGAACCTGCATCATAAAATTTAAGCTATCCCTACATTTCTATTTAGACTTTGCAGATAACGCTGAAATTAGTTTGATGAATGTATCAATTTCTTCTTCTCTGGTATCCCAGGCACACATAAGTCTGACTTCGTTAATGTCATCTCTCCATACATAAAAAGGAAATTGGGCAGTCAATACTTCATTCCAGTGATTAGGCAAAGTAGCAAACACAACATTTGCTGTAACCGGTCTTGTGATGGTTAGCCCTTTTATATCTTTGATGCCATTATATAACTTCTGCGCCATAGCATTGGCTCTCAAAGCTGTTTTGCGCCAAAGCTCATCTTTAAATAAAGCCTGATATTGAGCTGCAATAAATCTCGTTTTTGAGGCCAGTTGCATCACTTGCTTATGCTTGTACTTAAGGTGTTCATTCAGAAGCGGATTAAATACCACCACCGCTTCTCCAAACATCATACCCAGTTTTGTACCACCCAATGAAAGTATGTCTACACCAACATTGGTGCTAATATCTCTTAGCTCCGCACCCAGGCTTGCCGCAGCATTAAAAAATCTGGATCCGTCAATATGAAAGTACAAACCATGTTCTTTGCACAGAGCTCCAAAAGCAGTCAATTCTTCGACGGAGTAAACCGTTCCATATTCGGTGGACTGTGTCAGAGAGAGCATTTTTATTTGAGGAAAATGCAAATCACCTTTTCGAATCAGTCTTTGCTTTACAGTTTCCAGCTCCAGCTTTCCATGCTCATTTGTGGATAAAGGGAAAAACCTACAACCTGTAAAGGTTTCGGGTGCCGAAGATTCATCGTTGTAAATATGGGACGTGTCGGCGCAAAGTATAGCATTATATGATTGAGTGGCTGCACTAATGCTCAATACATTAGCACCTGTACCATTAAAAACAAAATGCACCGAAACATCTGCATCGAAAACGACTTTGAATAATTGAGCAACAGAATGTGTCAGCGAATCGTTTCCATAAGAACTGGCATGGTCAATATTTGCTTCTTTCAGGGCTTCCATCACTTCGGGCAGAACACCTGCATAATTATCACTGGCAAAAGATTTCATAGAATTATGTTGCTTTAATATTTATCAATTTACTAGTTGAATTATTCTTCAATCATCTTCAAAAACTCATCTTCAGTCAATATTGTTACTGTACCCAATTTTTTTGCCTTTTCCAGTTTCGAACCTGCATCTTCACCTACAATTAGGTAATTAAGTTTACTACTGACACCACCCAAAATCACAGCGCCCTTCGCTTCAGCTTTTGCTTCTGCCTCACTCCGCTTCATTTGGGATAGCGTACCTGTAAATAAGAAAGTTTTCCCTTCAAATACACCTCCCTCACCACTTTGCTGTGGCTGGGTATTCTCCAAACTCAGGCCAAGCTCCTCCAACAAGTCAATAATATGCCTGTTCTCAGGCGAGGCAAAAAAGTGAACAATTGAGGCCGCAACTTTTGGTCCCACATCATCCAATTGTTTTAATTTTTCCTCATCCCAATCATAAAAATCGCGCAGGTGGCTAACTGTCCGTGCCAGATTTTTGGCTGTAGTTTCGCCAACATGACGGATACCCAGGCCGAAAATCAAACGGGATAAAGGTTGCTTTTTCGAAGCTTCTATAGCAGTTTGTAAATTATTGATAGACTTCTCTTTGAAGCCTTCCATTTGTGCCACTCTCAACCAATCCAAACGGTATAAATCAGGAATGCTTTTGAGCAAACCTAAATCAAAAAATTTCTGCACATTTGATTCTCCCATTCCTCTGATGTCCATCGCATCCTTGCTGCAAAAATGCAGGATACGCTCTACCACCTGTGCAGCACAGGCAATGTTGATACAACGCCATACTGCTTCATCAGCTGGCTTCTCCAGTAATTCAGCACAGACAGGGCAATGTGTTGGAAACACAATTTCCTGTTCACTTCCATCACGCAATTCACTTAGTGGCTTTACGATGTAAGGAATGACATCGCCAGCTCTTTCTACTAATACAGTATCACCAATATGAATGTCTTTTTCCCGCACAACATCTTTATTAAACAAGGAAATAGAACTTACCATAGCGCCACCAATATTCACAGCATCTATTTTGGCCACAGGAGTTATGGAGCCAGTTCTTCCGACCTGAAATTCTACATTCCTCAGTTTACTGGTTGCTTGACGCGCTTTAAATTTATATGCTACTGCCCAGCGTGGATGATGGGCCGTCATTCCCATTTTTTCCTGTTGTATCAGACTGTTTACCTTAATGACTAAACCGTCAATCTCGTATGGCAAATCGTCTCTTCGCTGCTCAAAATCGGCACAAAACTGTATCACCTCATCAATATTTGTAAAGGTTTTCAATTCTTTTGCCGGAGTGGGAAAGCCTAGCTGATAAAGCCATTGCAGCGAATCAAAATGTGTATTCAAAACGGACGGGTCTTCTTTTCCACTTTCAATACTTACATCACTGATATGATATAATATGGCTGAGAGTTTTCTTTTAGCAACTTCATTTGGATCCAGCATTCGTAAAGTACCTGAAGCAGCATTACGTGGATTAGCCAATGGAGCCTGCCCATCATTTGCCCGTTGCCTATTAAGCTCTGCAAAAGTGTTTTTATGAATCACCACTTCACCACGAATCTCTATTTGCTGCACTCCGGATTGACCGAAGGCTGCAGACAAGGGTATTGATTTTATCTGTTTTACATTTGTGGTTATTTCCTCGCCCTGTACACCATCTCCACGGGTAGCAGCACGAACCAGCTTCCCATTTTCGTATATCAGTGAAATACTGGCACCATCATATTTTGGTTCTACACAAAAAACAATGCGTTCTTCAGGAACCAAACCACTGCAACGCTTGGCCCAATCTCTTAAATCATCGGCATTATAGGTGTTATCCAAACTCAACATGGGCACCAAATGGGCTACAGTAGGTAGCCTTTCCGAAATTCCATACGCAACCCTCTGAGTTGGCGAATCTTCCTTTTGCAACTCAGGATGTGATTTTTCTATTTTTTTTAGCAAGGCAAAAAGCTGATCGTATTCAATATCAGCCAATACAGGTTCACTCTCTACATAATAGCGCCAATCAGCGTATAAAATAACTTCCCGGAGCTGAGAGGCAAGCTCAGAAAGCTCAACATCCTGATTATTTAAAATATCTTTTGCTAGTTGAAAAATTCTTTGCTGGTCTTGGTGTGTGTACATAAATACTTCGGAAAAATAAAACATTAAAAAAGCATCCCGCTGCAAAGTAAAGCTTGAAAATGAAATTAAACCTGCAAATTGTACTTTTGAAACTCAAATTCAGATTATGACTCGTAGATTCGACACCCAAATGGATAATGTTGTAAAAATTATCACTACAATTATTCATTTTTCAATTTTACCAATACCTTTTTTTCTATATGCAAATTCGGGCTTTTACGATACCCTGATTCTGGTTTTACTTCTAGGAATAACATTTCTACTTGCTTTCCTCCTTCGACCTTTTGAGTATATGGTGGACGAAAACAAAATTGTCATTCGAAAGAACATTTTTGCAAAAAAAATTCCTTTTGAAAATATTGCTTCAATAACGACTGTAAATTATAAAGAGTTGAAAATCAGATTAAGATTATGGGGTTCCGGTGGTCTTTGGGGTTGGTTTGGTATTTTCCTTTCGGCTGAATATGGGAAAATCAATTTACAGATTACAGAAAAAAACAACTTGTTACTTATTACCACAAAGGACGATAAACATATTGTGCTTAGTCCCATTGAGCAAATCGAATTTGCAGAAACAGTAAAAAAACAGATCAAACTATTAAATAAAAACTAGTTTTTTCTACTATCACGCACTAAGTCGTGACTAATCTGCGTTAATATTTTCTTTTGAGGGCTTGGCCCCTAATCCTTATCTTTGGCAGTCAATTTTTTAATAAAAAAAATATCAACGTTTCATAGCAAACATTTTTATGCGCAAATTTTTAGTTTTTATAGCCCTTATCGGAAGTTTTAATATTTCACAGACAATAGCACAATCACTTACTACGGGTGGTGTAAAAGGTTTCGTATACGAAAAAGGAACCGGAGAGGCCTTAAGCACAACCAACATTTTTGTAAAAGGGACTAAATATGGTGCCCAAACTGATGCTAATGGTTATTTCACTATCGGGCAACTTGAACCAGGTGTTTATACACTTTTTGCCACTTCATTTGGATATGATACTGCTTTTTCAACAGTAAAAATTGAAGCAGGAAATTTTGTAACTAAAAAATTCTATCTTGATAGTAAAGGTTTGGAATTAAAAAGTGTAGATGTCTCGGCACGTAAAATTCAAAAGACAACCCGTGTCAATATTGGTACTACCACCATTACTCCCAAAGAAATTAAATTATTGCCCAGCTCTGGTGGAGAACCTGATTTGGCGCAATACCTGCAGGTAACTCCGGGCGTTACCTTCACCGGCGACCAAGGTGGACAATTATATATTCGTGGTGGCTCTCCCGTTCAAACAGGCATTTTATTAGATGGTATTACCATTTACAATCCCTTCCACTCTATAGGTTTATACTCTGTATTTGAAACAGAAGCCATTCGTTCGGCAGACGTGTACACTGCAGGATTTAATGCAACCTATGGCAACAGAAGCTCTGCTATTCTTGATATCCATACCAAAGATGGTAACAACCAGCGCCTATCGGGAGTTTTTTCTGCATCACCTATAATGGTGCGCGGTATGCTGGAAGGACCATTAATGAAGCAAAAAAACCCGGAAGGAGGAAGTTCTACTTTCCTGATTTCTGCGAAACACAGCTACCTGAGTCAAACATCAAAAGCTATCTATAGTGGTTTGGGAGAGCAATTCAAGAATGGACTACCGTTTGAATTTACCGATCTTTATGGTAAAGTTACTTTCAGTGGAAATAATGGTTCCAAATTCAATCTGTTCGGCTTCAATTTTAATGACAAAGCCAGCGTATTTAACAGTGCAGGTAATACAACTGCCACATTTGACTGGAAAGCATCTGGTGCAGGAACTACATTCGTGGTTTCACCAACTGGCTCCTCATCTCTTATCAATGGTAAATTTGCCTACTCAACTTACAAAATCAATAATGAGGAAGTCAATTTTACACCAAGAAGCAGCAGCATTAATAATTTCGAAGGAGCAATAGACTTTACTTACTTCTTCCCTGGCTATAGCCAATTAAAATATGGTATTGAAGTAGCTGGTCAAAATACTAAATTGGATTATAAAAACTCATTAGGCAGTACTATTGTTCTTGACAGAAATAACACCACAGCATCTGCTTTTTTTGTGTACAAAAAGAATTTCAATCAGCGTTTTATTTTAGAACCCAGTATGCGCCTTCAATATTATTCTTCTCAA
The DNA here is from genome assembly GCA_040387755.1 of Bacteroidota bacterium. Taxonomy (GTDB): domain Bacteria; phylum Bacteroidota; class Bacteroidia; order Chitinophagales; family Chitinophagaceae; genus Rurimicrobium. The sequence goes on from JAZKDB010000002.1 coordinate 1,182,321, forward strand.
GGAGCAGTATCACCTGAGCCCAGAATAAATATGAAGTTTAATGTCAACAGCAACTTACGTTTTAAAGCTGCCGCTGGTTTATACTCTCAAAACATTGTTGGTATTAAGTCTGACCGCGACGTAGTTAATTTCTTTAATGGTTTTGTATTAAGCCCGGATCAGACAATTATGAATACTGACCGACAAAATGTAGCTACCAATCTTGAAAAAGCGCAGCATTTGGTTGCGGGTGTGGAATTTGACATTCAGGATGTTGAGTTCAACATCGAACCTTGGTATAAGAATTTTTCGCAAATCATTCAGCTCAACAGAACTAAAGGTGTCAATCCTGTAAGTATTGCAGATTTCCAGGCAGATAAAGGCAAAGCAGCTGGTATTGACTTGTCTGCAAAATATGTCATTAAAAGAGTTTTCCTGTGGGGTGTAATTTCTTACCAAAAAATTCAATACACAACCCGTCTTGAGAATTTTGACTCTACCTATAGCACCCAGGTATATGCTCCTCCTTTTGACCGCCGTTTGAATATCAATCTTGTTGGTTCCTATACATTGGGCAAGAAAAAAGATTGGGAAATTTCGGCAAGATTCAACTACGGTTCAGCATTTCCTTTCACCCAGACACAAGCCTTTAATGAAAACGTAAACATTACCGGTGGCAGTATCAGCGCTAATCCTCTTACCCAAAACGGGAGTATTAATACCATATACTCCAGCACCATCAATGGTGGACGTCTGACTGAATATCATCGTATGGATTTGTCTGTGAAGAAAACATTTAAAATCAGCAACTTCTCTTCACTTGAATCGACATTCGCAATAACCAATGTTTACGATAGAAATAATATTTTTTATGTAAACAGATTGGACAATAAAGTTTATTATCAACTTCCGGTTTTCCCAAGTTTGAATGTTTCCTGGCGCTTTTAAGAATAATCACGAATGGTATTGAAGAAAAAGAGTAATAAAATATTAAAAACCTTTGCTGTATTATCTCTTGCATTGGCAAGTCATAGTAATTCCTGGGCTCAAATTCATACTCCTTTTCTGAGCCATAATAATTGGCTTAATAGTGCAGAACTGCAATATGGGCAAAATCTTTATAATGCTGCCGGTTTATCTGCAGATAAGTATTTAAAGCATGATGCAGCTTACTTTTTAAACAATGATCCGGTTGTTCAAAAAGACAAGGCTGAATACATAAAAGCAATAGCGGGAATTGCCAATGGCTCTATTGAATCTGCAAATTTCGAAACCGTAAACCCTGTTTATAAGGAAAGAACGGCTTTTGCAAAAGCTCAATATTATTTTCGTAAAAATCAATGGTCTTTAGCAATTCAGGAATATGAGCATGCTTCTATAGCTAATCTGACGAATAAAGAAATTGCTGCATCAAAATTTGAACTTGCTTATTGCTATTTCAATAACAAACAATTTAATGAAGCAAAGGCTCTGCTGCTGAGTATTAAAGACCTCGGAGGCCCTTATGCCAACAGCGCTCATTATTATTTCGGATTATTATCTTACAATGAAAGTGATTATAAATCTGCCCTTCAAAGTTTCGAAAAAATAGAAACTATTAAAGGTTATCAGGATGTGGTACCTTACTACATTGCCGAGATTCATTATTTCGACGGTAACAGAACCAAAGCGCTACAAAAGGCTAAAGCAATCATCGGCAATCCCGAAAAATCTTATTATCACAATGAGCTACACTTATTGGCAGCGCAATGTCTGTTTGAAGAAGAACAATATAAAGATGCCATTCCTTACTTTGAATTTTATTACAAGAATGTAGACAAAATCAGAAAACAGGATTTGTATAAAATGGGCTATTGCTATTATGCCACTCAGCAATGGGATAAAGCAACAGAACCATTCAAACAATTGAGCACCGTTCAGGATAATCTCGGGCAAAATGCCATGTACCTTTTGGGCGATTGCTATCTGAAAACAGATAACAAGCAAGGTGCAAAAAATGCGTTTACTATTTGTAGTGAAATGCCTTTTAATAATGAGCTTGCAGAACCGTCATTGCTGATATCAGGGAAACTGGCATTTGAACTTGGTTATGATAATGAAGGCAGCAATCAACTCCAAAAACTAATTTCCGATTTTCCACAATCCAAATACAAATCAGAAGCTACCAACATCCTTTCAGAACAGTTATTACAGTCTTCTAACTATAGTGAGGCTTACCAAATGCTGCATAGCAGTGATGCACCTGACAAATTATTGCTTCAAAAAAGTGCCTACGGTTTTGCACTTCAAAATATGCAGCAAAATAATTGGGGTGGCGCAGAAAGACTGTTAAACGAATCGATTGAGAATGGTGCTGATAATAATTTTGAAGCGGCGGCTTTTTTCTGGAAAGCAGAGATTGATTACCGTAACAAAAACTACACATCCGCTATTGAGAATGGCAAGAAATTTCTGGAAAAGAATACTACAAACGTAAGCAACATCAGCAATAATTCTACAGCCCAAAATGCCTTAATGACATTGGGCTATGCTTCATTAAATGCTCAGGATTTTACTGCAGCAAGAAATTATTTTGCTCAGGCTCAGGACAAAAAAACCAGTAGTTTTTACTCTGCAAAATTGGCTTCAGACGCTGCATTGCGTGAAGCTGATGCCGCATTTCTGGATAAAGATTATGCCAAAGCCAGCGAACTATACACCAAAACAATTGCCCAAAATGGCCATGATGCTGACTATGCCCGTTTTCAAAAAAGCACATTATTGGGTTTGCAGGGAAAATCGGCGGAGCAGGCAGATATTCTATTACAAATTATAGCACAAAAAAATCCTGAATCGAAATACAAATATGAAGCTCATTATGCTTTGGGCGACCTGCATCTTGATGCAAATAAATATGAAGATGCCATTAATCACTTTCAGAAAGTAAATGATAATACGGCAAAGCATCTTGCAGCCAAGGCGATGATGAAAATAGGATTCGCTTATCAGGAAGCAGATAACGATGAGAAAGCGATTGAAACTTACAAAAAAGTAGTTCAGAATTATCCCAATTCAGATCAGCGAAACGGAGCTCTTGAAGCACTAAAAGATTTGTATGTAAGTAATAATAAGCCTAATGAATACGTGCGTTTACTAAAAGATAATGGCCTTAATGCAACAGACAATGCCGGTTTAGATTCATTATTCTACTCTGCAGCCGAAACACAATATGCAGCCGGTAAATATGCAAAAGCAAGTGAAGCAATGAGCAATTACCTGCAGCAATATCCTCAAGGCATATTCAAAACAAAAGCCAATTTTTATAAAGCCGAAAGCCATTATCAGCTTAAGGAATACGACTCCGCACTTAAAGGATATCAATTGGTCTTGTCAGAGTCATGGAGTGATTTCACCGAACCCTCTGCATTAAAAGCTTCGGCATTGGCAATGGCACAACACAATTACGCTGCAGCAGACCAATATTATAGCATGTTGCGCAATAGTGCTATTGGCAAAGACAATTTAAAAATTGCGTATAAAGGCTTGATGCTTTCGGCCAAAAACCAAGACAAATTTGAGCAAAGCAGTAATTATGCGGACACTTTACTGACTATTCCGGAACTGGATGAACAAAGCAAATATGAAGCCCTTATGGTAAAAGGCAACGCAGCTGTTCTGTCAAAAAAATATGATGAAGCAAGTAGCCTTTTTGACCAGCTAAGTAGAGCAACAAATATAGAAACTGTTGCCGAAGCTCATTATAAACTGGCGGAAATCCTAATGCTTCAAAACAAATTAACCGAAGCTGAAAGTGCCGCCAATAAAGCGATTCAACAAAGCACAAACAGCAATTACTGGAATACAAAATCGTACCTCCTGATGGTAGATATTTTTATTGCTCAAAAAGATTATTTCAATGCGAAAGCTACCTTGCAAAGCATTATAAAAAATGTAAAATTTGAGGCTTTGAAAAAAGAAGCGACCACCAAACTCGAACAGGTAAAAACATTAGAGAAAGAGAAAAGTAAACTAAGCGAGGGATAAACTATGAACAGGAAAAAAATCATTACTTCGAGCTTACTATTTATCACAACTTTTGATGGGTTTGCGCAGCAAAAGACTCTTGTTAATGATACAACCATTAAAGCAACAACTATTGAAATTACCCAGATTTATCAGCCCCAAATCAAACAGGCTGTGAAGGAAACCTATGCTCCAACATTGCCTAAGGCAGAAAACAAAACACCCAGTTTTGAGTATACTGTACCCTCACAAACTCAAAACTACAGCTACAAACCTCTTCCACTCCAACCTTTGGCTTTCGGAAGTGACACTACACAACAAGGCTATAAAAATTATCTGAAATTAGGAGTGGGTAATCTTCGAACGATATTTGCAGATGCTGCTATTGGTAGTATGAAAGCTAAAAACTTCGCTTCCAACATACATTTGGGTTTGCTAAGCCAAAAAGGAGAACATAAGTACCAAAAGCAAACTGCCGCAATATTGGATGGACTGGGTATTTATTCATTTAAAAAAGTAAAAGCAGCATTTGACCTCACGGCATCCCACCACAACTTCTTTCAATATGGATATGACGAAGCAACCCAACCTAGCAAAGTTGCTGATCGGCAGACATTAAGTGGCGGAAGATTTTCAGCAGCTTTATATGATATTAATTTTGACCATAACGGATTCAGGAAAAATGCTCAGGCTGGTATTTCTTTTTATACCGGAAATAATATCAACAATGAAATCAGCTTTTCAGCAAAAGCCGGTGCGGATAAATTTCTGGACAGTAACTGGACTGGCTATGTTGGCATTGAAGCAGTTTCTACACAATTAAGCTCAGCTACTTATAATGTCTCTAATGGTTTTGCATCTTTACGCGTAGGTGCATCTTACGATAACAAAAATCTACTTTTCAGAGCTTATCTGGCACCAACTATCGGCCAAAATCAAAACTCCTTTTTGTTGAGTGATGTAGAACTGAGATTTAGAATTCCTAAAGCACAGGCCAGTATTGGAGCTGGATTGAAAGGCTCTTTGACTCAAAATACCTACCAACAGTTGTTTCTAACCAACCCATATATCAGTCAGTTTACTTCGGTTCAAACTCATAGTAATGAGCTGTTTGGTTTTGTTGAAAAGGCAATCGGACATCACTTTACTTTCAATGGTAAACTTAGCTGGTGGCAATATGAAAACTTAGCTACTTTTTTGAATACCCCTCTTGCACAGGAAAAAATGATGGTTTACTATGTACCAAAAGCTAATGCTATTTCGGCTCAGATTGGATTGCGCTATCAGATTGGCAATAGTATCTCTGTAGGAAGTCAATTACTATTCTTTAATTATAATAATATTGCCTTCAGCAAGCGCGTCTGGCATATGCCCTCTACCCGTCTCAATGGCGATTTCCTTTGGAATCCAATACCAGAGCTTTCTTTGACTGCATACATGTCGTATGTAGGTGGTAATTATGCATTAGATACCTCTTTGCAGGAAGTTAAATTAAAACCCTATATAGATTTGGGATTTGGATCCGAATATATTGTCATGAAAAAAATATCATTATTTTTGAACATAAACAATCTGTTGAATAATAAATATCAACGCTGGCAAGGCTATCAGGCTTTTGGTATAAATATATATGGTGGTGTGCGGCTGAAATTCTAATTTCGCACTACTTATAAAATTCTTATAAAAGATTAAACAGAAACGTATGGATATTGCCAAATACATTGGGCTTTTCTTATTGAAGAATAAATATTGCTGCTTACAGGGATTGGGTAATCTGGAAATCCTCAAAACAGCATCAGTACATAATGGCAAGGAGCTTACAGGCGGTGTTTATTATACAAAGTTGAATCCGGTAGGCTCTATTGATGATGCATTTCCAAATTTCATAGCCAATATTGAGCAGGTCAGCATTGCAAAGGCATCAAATGAAATCAGTGAATTCATTAAAAGTGCTAAAGCTATACTTGCAGCAGGTGGTACTGTAGTGATACCATCGGTTGGGCAATATGTTCTCAAAAATCATCAGCTCAATTTCGAGTTGGATTCGGCGTTTAGTATGCCCACCAATAATATAGTTTTCCCCATTGCCGAAGCGCCAAAGCCCGTGGTAGAAGAACCGAAAAACGGAGAAGGCAAACCTTATGAAAGCTATACCAATTACAATAACTACAATAAGCAAAGTGCAGTTAACTGGAACATAGTGGCATTGTGGGCTGTTATCATTATTATCGGCGGCAGTATTTTGGTTTGGGGAATTCGTTATTTTATGAATCAACAACCAGCCAGCTCCAATGAAATGGTTATGCAGGCAGAACCGCAGGTTGAGGTGATTGCACCAACAGTAGACACCACCGGCGTTGACAGTGTTGCTGCAGCTCCTACAAATTCAACTGACACCCCAACGTTTAAGTTTATCATTAAAGAATACAGCACTCTTGCTAAAGCAGAGAAAAAAGAAAAGCAACTATTATCTTATGGCTATAATGTGAGTATTAGCAATAAAGATTCGAGCACCTTTTACGTAATCAGTACCTTTAAAATTATGCCTGCTGATACTACCAAAATCAAAGATTCTTTGACCAAATTATTGAATCCTGCAGGTGTTACCCTTTTGAAATAATTTCGAAAAGACTAAAAAATGAAAAGACTATTCTGAGCAAATCAGAGTAGTCTTTTTTTTGCTTAATTTTTTGCATCCACATTAAACATATCCTGACTATCCTCTTTTTTCCGGATGCCAAAACTGTATCGCAGGTTAATGCCATAACGGCGGCTATCAGTGGCCCGTGTACCTGATGCCGAAACACTACCCTGCTTCACTATAAATGAATTGTTGTTGGTGTAAAACATATCTGTTGTACTGAGCGACAAAGTAAGTTTGTCTTTAAAAAACCTTCGATTAATACTCGCATTAAGCGACCCCATAGCCGTAAGTTCATAAAACTGTAATGGGCCAGCCAAACGCCAAAAACCATTTAGCGTAAAAGTTGATTTTTTATCAATCTTGAGCTGATGGTAAGTATAAAACAACCAGCTTTCTGAAGTAAAATTAAGTGGCTTCCCTTCATACAAACCAGTGTACACATTGTGGTTGTACTGCCCCCCCACTACGGCAAAATATTTACCTCCGGGAGGAATAGCTGCAAAACCGCGTAAATAAAATTCTTTATTGGTGCCAATATTATCATAACCTCTGTAGGCCTGTGTGACCGTGCTGTCTGCCTGATAAAAAACATTGGAAAACATATCCTTCGTGTCATTGTAACCTACAGCAATTAAGGGTCGTTCATCCACACTCACATTCGCTTCATAATTTTGGGTAAACTGTGGCTTAAGAGATGGATTACCAACTTCAGACATAAACTGGTCTATATACTTCGGAAAAGGGTTTAACTGTTCATAGCTCGGGCGGCTGATGGTGCGACGATAAACCAGGTAGGCACGCAAATCATATCCGGCAATGGCCATTATTTTTTTACTGAAATAAACATAAGGGAACAAATCGCTGCGAAAAATATTAAAACTTGTATCACCCGGCTTTAATTGATGCCCACGCATATTCGTATTCTCCAATCTCAATCCTGTTTTTAAAATAAAACCGCCCAATGTTTTTGAGCCCTGCAAATAAGCCGAATTGATATTTTCGGAGTAGCTGTATTGGTTACTTCTACTCAAATCATTTTGCTTATTTAACCCAAGACCTGTAAAAAACACAGCATCATTGGCAAATAGCAAAATCGTTGATTTAATGCCGGTTTCAAAATTGAATTTGTATGCCAGCTTTTTATTAAAATCTGATTGTGCTGTTAAAAAATGCCGTTGGAAATCGACATTACCATCTCCACCACTTTTACCCAAAACAGAGCTGTTAAGATATTCCTGCATAGTATTACCTGTGGAGTAAGTATGAGACAATTTGTTGTTCCATTCTGAACCGCTGGTATCTAATTTAAAAGTAGAAGAGATATCCTGGTCTATCAATAATGAGCGGCTTGTATTCTCTACTTCTGACAAAGAAGAACCAATCAATTTATCGCTAGCCGTGTTGATAATTTCGTTATTGTTTTCGGTAGAACTGAAAGCACTATTATAACTGACCCGCGCATCATAGCCAAAGCTCCATTGATCATTTAGTTCATAATTGGCACCGAAGCTGCTAAACAGAACTCTTCCCGGATATTTGGTAAAAGCCTTTTGGCTAAGTATGGTATCACCGCTTAATACACGGTCAGTATTCAATTGCTGATAATTATTCTGGTTAGTAACATTAGCATTGACATAAGTACTCCATTTGCCATTATTATTATTGAGATTAAAGCCCGCAAATTGATTACCATACACGCCTTGTTGGGCACCAGCATTAAGACTCCCATTCATTCCAATCTTTACCCCCTTTTTCAATACCACATTTACAATTCCCCCACCACCCGAAGCATCATACTTTGCTGATGGTGTTCTCATTATTTCTATTTTTTCGATACTGTTAGGAGGAAGATTTTTAAGCATAGAAGCAACGTCACTTCTGCTCATTTTTAATTCACGACCATTGATGTACACTGTGGCAGGAGTGGTACTGCTGATATAAATATTCCCATCCTGATCAATAAACAGGCCAGGTGTTTTTTCCAACACCTCATATCCATTGCTGCTGGCTTCAGCAAGTTGTTCAGGATCGATGATAGTTTTATCATCTTCCTGTCTCATCAGCGGTTTTGCTTTGGCAATAACCACCTCATTCAGCATTGTTCCTGAGGGCTTTAATACCAATTTCCTTTCCTGCTCATTTTCTTTTATGGCTATTGGCTGTTCCAATGTTTTAAAACCAATAGAAGAAACCTTTAAAAAATAATCACCGGCACTATCCACACTACAGCTGACATAACCTAAACTATCTGTCACATCAAGAAATTTAAGTATACTATCCTTGTTCAAGACCCTGAAAGAAGCAAATTCAATTGCTTGCCCTTTGGCATCCAGTACTTTAAAACTATTAGTAATTTTCTGCCCTTCAACCGAAAATGAAATGATTATTACAAGCAAAATACTTAGAGCAGCCCTCACGAAAATGGAATTTGCCCAAAAATATTGATGAAAAAGCTAATCTTCTGATAAAATCCACACAAAATCAAAAGGAATGTAGCTTTGGCATTCCAGGTGAAGAATTTGGGGATAAGTTTAACCTAAATCAAATACATTCTCAGCAACAAGAAATTATCTTTGCCCAAGAAAAACAATCCAAATGAAATTTTTTATTGATACAGCCAACCTTGCCCAAATCAAAGAAGCAAATGATTTGGGTATTCTTGACGGGGTAACAACCAACCCTACACTTATGGCCAAAGAAGGCATCAGTGGTACCGAAAATATCTTAAACCACTACCGCGCCATTTGCGACATTGTTGATGGCCCTGTAAGTGCAGAGGTATTATCAGTAGATTTTGAAGGTATTGTTGCCGAAGGAAAAAAACTGGCTGCATTGCACAAAAACATTGTGGTAAAAGTACCAATGATTAAAGAGGGTATTAAAGCCATTAAATGGTTTACCGATAATGAAATCCAGACAAACTGCACTTTGGTATTTTCTGCTGGTCAGGCTATACTGGCGGCAAAAGCCGGAGCTACATTTGTTTCTCCTTTCATCGGCCGCATTGACGATAGTAGCTGGGATGGAGTACAATTGATTGAACAAATTGTCAATGTGTACAATACGCAAGGATTTATGACCGAAGTTTTGGCTGCTTCTATACGCAACCCATTACATATTGTTCGTTGTGCGGAAGCGGGAGCTGATGTGTGTACCTGTCCATTGAGTTCTATTTTAGGTTTGTTGAAACATCCCCTAACAGACTTGGGTTTAGAGCAATTTCTGAAAGACGCTCAGTCAATGAAATAAATAACAATTTTCATAAAACAGCCACCCTTAGTTTTAAGGGTGGCTGTTTTGCTTTGATTATATTTGAAAACCAGAAAACACCATGTACAAAAAACTCGAAAAACCTGAATCGGCTCATTGGAACAGTCCGCTGCTTCATGACATTAGCTTTATCAAAAAACATTTGCGCTATCCGGTCAATAAAAAAACGATTTGGCCAATCCTTTCTATTGCAGGGATTGCCTTATGGATAATTATCATTTTCTCAATTGTAGTTCTATTTAGCTACGGAAGAATAAAAGCCGAAGGAATAACAACAAATAGTATAACGGGTATTGTGATAATTGCAATAATTCTGGTAGTTGCAGGCTTGGCAATTAATGCCCGTGTACAGAATTTAAAATTTATCAGCATCAAAAGCAATTTTACTGAGCTCGATAATATCACGCTTATCCGTCAGTTTTTGACCAAACAAAATTTAGCCTTTTATCACAAAAATGAGACTCCGGAGGTATTTCAGATATCGAGCAGAATACTTGACCTACAATATGGACAAAGAGAAATAATGGTTTTTATTGCAGATGACAATAGGGTTTTACTCAACAGCCATTTTACCTCTACAATTGGCGACCGTGGAATAAAAGAAATAACCACCGGAGCGCACAAAAAAATGGCTGAAGACCTCAAAAAGTGGCTGAAGGAGAATGATAAAAATTATACCCATCAGTTTAACTTAAAAAAGATAGGCACCTGAAACCATACTTTCACCGCTCGTCCGTTATTTCTAGCAGGTTTCCAATTGGGCATAGCACTTACCACTCTTATTCCCTCGGCTTCAGACCCAAATCCGAAACCCCTGACCGCATTGACCATAGTCACTGAGCCATCTTCATTGACCACAAATTTTACCAGCACTTTGCCTTCTTTATTCGCATTCAACGCAGCTGAAGGATATTGAATCTGATTAGATAAATACTCGTATAAAGCTTTGTCTCCACCGGGAAATTCGGGCATCTGCTCTACCACTGTTTCAATCTTCGCATCTAAGCCTCCGCCCTCTACCACAATTCTGCCATCACCATTGCCATTCTTTGCATTTTTCAAATCAAAAGATTCATCACCTATTTCTGTACCGCTTTGGGTGATGTTAGAAGCAACTGCATTTTTTAAACTCTCCTGAGTGGCCAGTTTATCTTTTTCTTCTACTATTCTATCATCAACAATTTCGGGTTTGATGTATAGTTTGGTATTCAATTCCAGCCTTTTGGGTGCGGCAGGAGGCTCTACATGAACCAAAGGCTTGTCCAGTACAACATTTGAAATATCAATGGGTCGTTCAAATGGAATTACGGGCATTACGGGCAAAGGTTTTGCACGATTGGCCCATAAAGAATAGGCGGCAAACAGCATACAAAAACTGAGCATAAACATACCGGCTCTTTTCATTCTTTGCGGATAGCTGATGCGCAATTCATAACCACCATAAGCTTTGTTTCTGCCATCAAATATAACATCGAGATAAGTGCTTTGAAGCAATAATTGACTGTCCATAAAAATAGGTTTTTATGAATAGTAGAGTGCCGGATTTCGATAATTCCACAAAAGAAAAAGAAAAATATTTTGAATACTCAAATTACCTTTGGGCAAACAGATATTCCATATTGCATCTCGATACCATTGTCATCATTGTAAGTTTCCTGCTGAATATAATTGTCAGCTTTTATGGTATTGTATCCGACAGGCAAGCCTTTTCGCTCAATAAGGTATTCTGGATTTTTAATTTACTCTTTCTTTCGCTGGTACCTTTGGGTCAATTTTTGGCCGGAGCATTCCCCTGGGACCGCACTTTCAGCAACAGCACTATCCTCACGGCAAACGGACTTATCCTCCTCTGTCAGATTGTATATGTTGTGGTGCGTGAAAAATCGATGAAAGGTTTTTCAGAAAAGCCAGAAGAAAATGGGGTTCCGAACATCAGGATTACTCCACTTCTCTTGCTTTATTTGAGTGCCTGCTTATTAATGATTGCAGGTAGTAATGGAGGTCGTTTTTGGGAACGTAACAATGGCATCTCCATAGAGAATGGAACCCTGCAATTATTGACAGATAAAGCGTTGAGGGGTATTTGCTTATTTGGATTTCTGAGCAGCATTTATCTGTGGCAGGAAAAAAAAATGACCACAAGAATTCTAATTCTCTTGTTACTTATAGGATTCATAGCTAATTTCCCAACAGCTATTCCGCGTTATTGGTTAGCCACATTTTATCTAGGAGCTCTTTTGATCTTTTTTCGAAAGCTATTGATGAGGCAAAGGTATTTATTCAGCACTGCATTAGTAACTGCCTCTGTTTTTTTATTTCCGCTCCTTACTGTCCTTCGCTACAGCAGTAAAAAAATCAGCTCTAAATTCAGCTCAGTTCAGGATGTTTTTTCATTCTCTTTTAGAGGTGGAGATTTTGATGCTTATAGTTCTTTGTGCAGCACAATTGACTATGTGCAGCAGCATGGTATAACATGGGGCAGGCAACTTGCTACAGTAGTATTATTTTTCATTCCCCGTAGTGTATGGCCCGGCAAAAGTGTGGGTAGCGGGGCCTTGGTCAACCGATTGGAACATTCTGATTTCACTAATTTTTCCAGTCCTTATATTGCAGAAGGCTATATCAATTTTGGTATAATTGGTTCTTTGGTATTCTTCGTATTGCTTGCCTGGTTGATTGCCCGATATGATGATTGGTATTGGAATGGCAGCAGAAAAAATTTCAATTCTTTGATTTATCCTGCAGCAACAGGAATGCTCTTTTTTATGCTGCGCGGAGATTTACTTTCTTCTTTTGCCTACAGCGTAGGCATCTATTTTTCGGGATGGCTGTGTTATAAAATCTGCCAAAGAAAATAACAAACGGCCAGGCAGCTGCGGGATATGAAGTGGCCTGGTGCGCAGCACCGCAGCGAAGCGGAGCCCGGAATAGCCCGGACTGATGCTGAAGAAAAGTAGCTGCTGAGAGCCCCTGATTTATTTATTTTCCCCACGTTCGCGTGGGGCATAGATAAATACCTCTTTCATATAGAATGGTTCGGAGAAGGCGATATCTGCAAATTCTTCATTGGCCAAACTTTTAGCTGCCCATCCTGCCCAATAAGATAGTTGAATATCATTTTGCAGTTTGACTTCTTCGCCAAAAATCTGTTGCGCCTGATCGTCGCCAACAATACAAAGAGAATGCGGAGAAAGTAAATTGATTTGTTCCTTTACCTTTTCAGTGTCGGCATGTATGGGCTGATGAACAATATTCATATCCGCATCATAACAAGCGTAAAAAAACTCATTTTCCCTGGCAGTAATCAGCACGACATAATGCCAGAATGCATGGTTCATTTGTATAAACTGCTGCGCTATTAATTCCAGCTTGTGCTGTAGAATTAAAGGCTTACCCAAGCCAAAAGCCAAACCTTTGGCTGCAGCAAGACCAATGCGCAATCCGGTATAGGAGCCGGGACCGGAACAAACTGCAATTGCGTTCAGTTCGGATAACTGAATTCCGGCGTCTTTAAACAGCTGTTCTATCATAGGATTGATTACTGCAGCCTGACTCTGGCGGTCTTCATGCACCAAAGCGTGCAGCAACTGTCCATCACGCACCAATCCAACATTACATTTCTGAGCGGAGGTATCTATCAATAAAATGTGTTCCATAATGCTGGGCAAAGTTAGGCTTAGCACTTACATTTGCACTATGGAAAAGAAAATAATTCGCACAGGTAATGCACCGGCGCCAATAGGCCCTTATAATCAGGCGGTACAATATGGCAATATGCTTTTTGTATCCGGACAAATTGCTTTGGACCCCAAAGATGGCAGCCTTTTTGTGGGTGACATTGCTATGGAAACCGAAATTGTGATGAACAATATCAAAGCCATCCTTACAGAAGCCGGAATGGATTTCTCCAACATTATCAAAACTTCTATCTTTTTGATGGATATGGGCAAATTTGCCGCGGTGAATGAAGTGTATGCCCGCTATTTCACGGATAATTTTCCTGCAAGAGAGACGGTACAAGTAGCTGGTTTGCCTAAAGGTGTGCAAGTGGAGATATCGGTGATTGCAGGGAAGTAAAGTTTAACGAATAATGAGTTAACTAATTAACTTATTATCCAATTTAACTTCTTTAAAGTTTATTATTTTTGCACAAAATTAAAAACACGTTCTTTTATGAGTTTTATTACCAACATCCATGCCCGTCAGATATTAGATTCACGTGGCAATCCTACAGTAGAAGTTGACTTACACACCAGCGATGGCTCTATGGGCCGTGCTGCAGTACCATCAGGCGCCTCAACAGGCAAGCACGAAGCGGTGGAACTGCGTGATGGCGACAAAAAGAAATACTTGGGAAAAGGAGTGTTGAAAGCAGTGAATAATATCAATGAAAAACTGGCTGAAGAGCTTTATGGAATTGATGTTACCAATCAGCGTGAAATTGATTCTTTAATGTTGGAAATCGATGGAACTGCCAATAAATCAAAAATAGGAGCCAATGCTACTTTGGCGGTAAGTATGGCCGCTGCCAAAGCTGCTGCACAATCTACGGGTTTGCCATTGTATCGTTATGTAGGTGGCGCTAATGCCAAAACCTTACCGGTACCTATGATGAACATCCTCAATGGTGGTGCACACGCAGATAACAAAATCGATTTTCAGGAATTTATGGTGGTGCCAACCGGTGCTTCTTCTTTTGCTGAAGGTTTGCGTTGGGGTGTGGAAATTTTCCATCATTTAAAAAGTGTATTGAAAGATAAAGGATATTCTACCAATGTAGGTGACGAAGGTGGTTTTGCTCCGGATATCAAAAGCAACGAAGAAGCGATTGAAACGGTATTAAAAGCCATTGAAAAAGCAGGATACAAACCAGGTGAGCAAGTGTCTATTGCCATGGATGCTGCTATCAGTGAATTGTGGGATTCAAAAGCAAAGAAATATCATTTCCACAAATCTGGCGGTGCTAAAATGAGCAGCGAAGAGCTGGTAGCCTATTGGGTAAAATGGTGTAAAAAATATCCCATCGTAAGTATTGAAGATGGTATGGACGAAGATGACTGGAAAGGCTGGAAAGCTTTGACAGATGCCCTTGGCAATAAAGTGCAATTGGTAGGAGATGATCTTTTTGTTACAAACGTTCAGCGTTTGGAGAAAGGAATTACTGAAAATATTGCTAATGGTCTTCTGGTAAAAGTGAATCAGATTGGTACACTTTCTGAAACGATTGATGCTGTATCAATGGCTCAATGCGCAGGGTACAACACCATTATGAGCCATCGCAGCGGGGAAACTGAAGATTACACTATTGCCGACCTTGCTGTTGCTTTGAATTGCGGTCAAATCAAAACCGGTTCTGCTTCGCGCTCTGACCGTATGGCCAAATACAACCAACTGCTTCGTATTGAAGAAGAATTGGGTGCAAGCGCTTACTATCCGGGCAAAAAATTGAAATTCGGTAAATAAGCTCATTCAATACCCTTCCATAACATAGGAAGGTATTTAAACCAGAATTATGAAAAAAGCATTTCAGTTTTTGTTTAATAAGTATCTGCTCACTTCAGCCGCCTTTTTGGTTTGGATGACTTTTTTTGATCAAAATGATTGGATGACCCAAAAAGAAACCCAAAAGCAATTGCAGAACACAAAGGATAATATTCGCTTCCTCACAGCCAAAACTGTGGCGATGGAAGAAGAACTGAAACTATTGCAAAGCGACCCACAAAAGCTGGAACAATTTGCCCGTGAAAAGTACAGAATGAAAAGAGATAACGAAGACCTTTACATAATAGAAAGAAAATAAAAAAACCGCTCTGAGAAGGGCGGTTTTTTTATTGAATAACTTCTTGTACTCTCTTATCTTCTTTCAGCAAAAAAATCCTTCATTAACTGAGCACATTCGTCTTCCATTATCCCATAAGACAAAGAAGCTTTGGGATGGAAAGGATTCTGGCTGCCTGCTACTCGTTTATAACCATTTTTGGGGTCTGATGCTCCGAATACGATACGCCCCACTTTACTCCAATACATGGCACCAGCACACATCAGGCAGGGTTCCAATGTAACATACAAGGTTGCTTCCATCAGATATTTGGCTCCAATAGTATTACAGGCGGCAGTAATAGCAATCATTTCGGCATGAGCTGTACTGTCAGATAATCGTTCCACCTGATTACTTCCTCTGCCGATAATCTTATCATCCCATACTACAACCGCCCCTACCGGTACTTCTCCGGCATTATAAGCATCTTGCGCCTGGCGCAATGCTTCCTTCATAAAGTGTATATCGTCCAGCATTAATTGTTCTATTCTTTATTGTGCGAATCCATTGTAATGGTGACTGGACCATCATTCACCAAAGCTACTTTCATATCTGCTGCAAAAACACCTGTTGCAATTGGTTTCCCCAATAAGGAAGACAATTGTCTGATGCAATACTCATAAAGTGGGATGGCCTGCTCTGGCCGGGCAGCACTGATAAATGATGGCCGGTTACCTTTTTTGTAAGAGGCTATCAGTGTAAACTGACTCACCAATAATATATCTCCATGAATATCGGTAACAGAATGATTCATCAACCCCTGTTCATCTGCAAAAATGCGTAAACCAATTATTTTTTGACAAAGCCAATCCGCATCAGATACCGTATCCTTAACGTCTATACCCAGCAAAATCAAAAGGCCATGAGCTATGCCACTGTACATTTCTGCATCAATAGTAATACTTGCCTGAGTAACACGTTGAATGACTGCTTTCATAATCAAATGGCGATGATAGTGAATAATTGCAGCGAAAATACCTATTAACTGGCAAAAAAATTAAGATTTGAGGATATCTACAATTAAAATTATAGCGGAAATAATACAGACAATTCCAACGAAGTTTTTGATTGTTCTGCGTTTCAGATTCAGCATTTTTATGATTTTATTGCCGAAAAAAGCGTAGCAGGACAAGGTTATCAATCCACCAATGGAATTGGCCAGAGAAAAAGAGAACAACGACCAGAATCCGGTTGTCAGCCATTGATTATCAATTAGCAAAATACCCCAAAAAAACCAAAAAGGTATTTGCTGCGGATGAATAATTACAGACCAATAACCCCTCCGAATAATATTGCTGCGCTGTTGTACCGGCGTTTTTACTTTTTCCAGCAAACTCCAAAAACCAATTGCAAAAAGAAATGCTATAGAAACGTACTGAGCAATACGTATAACGGAAGGGAAATCCATTAAGTATTGCAGCGCATAAAGTGTAAAAAAACAATAGAGAAACTCGAAAAGAATGGTTAGAGCTATGAAAAAAAACAGCCACCAATTGTTTTTCTTATCGGCCAATTCAATTACAGACAAATTGATATTGCCGACAATTAAATAACCCCAAATACCTATTAAAAGCCCTATTAAAATTGCTGTCATACCCACACTTAATTAAGGGCTGTGTACTGAATAAAGTAACAGCGTTATATTCAAAGATAATTGTATTGCGCAGCGACGCGGGTTAATTTAAATACAAATAATTGACAGAATTAGATTAACTGTATACTTTCCTGAAATACTCTACAGTCAATTTAAGGCCATCCTCAAAACGATATTGAGGATTATATCCCAATAGATTTCGGGCCTTTGAAATATCAGCAAGTGAATTACGAATATCGCCTTCACGTTCCTGACGATAGGTGGCCTCATGCTTAATACCCAACAATTCCCGAATGGCATTGTATAGGTAATTCACAGAAAATTTCTCTCCAACAGCAATATTATAAACTTGCCCAAAAGAAGCTGAGTTTTCGCTGAGCATACCACGAATATTAGCTTGAACAGCATTATCTACATAAGTAAAATCGCGTGTTTGTTCTCCATCTCCATTTATATAGACTGGGGTATTATTAATAATGCCGCTAACAAATAAGGGCATAACTGCGGCATAAGGGCCATTAGGATCTTGTCGGGCACCAAAAACATTGAAATAGCGAAAACCAATAATATTCATCCCATACAATTTGGAAAAAACATCCGCGTATAATTCGTTAGTTTTTTTTGTCACGGCATAGGGAGAAAGTGGATTCCCAATTCTCTCTTCAACTTTCGGCAAATTGGGTTCATCGCCATAAACCGCAGAAGATGATGCGTATACAAAAGCCTTTATTGAAGAGTCTTTTGATGCAGTCAGCATATTTAAAAAACCGGTAACATTGACTTCATTACTGGCTACAGGGTCCTTCACAGAACGCGGTACAGAACCCAATGCTGCCTGATGGCTTACATAATCTATACCCTCACAGGCACGCATACAAGAGGCAAAATCACGGATATCACCATTAATGAACTCATAGTTGGGATAATGAGCAAAAAGGTCGACATTGGATTGCAAACCAGTAGCGAGATTATCCATTACACGAACTTTTCCAGCTCCGTTGGAGAGTAAATAATCAACAATATGAGAACCGATAAATCCTGCTCCACCTGTTATCAGGAAAGAGTTTTGGCTAATATCTTTTGTATGAAAAATGGACATTTATTATAGACTCCAATATTTTAATTCTGAAATTTTATTTCTAAGGATTCCTTTCAAATCTACAATTAAAGCACCTGATTTTGTAATTGTTTTAAAATAGGCTTCGTCATATTGCGAGTAGGCATCATGATTTACCGCCACAATAACCGCATCATAATCGTCTGAAATATTTTTTTCAAGACCAAATCCATACTCGTGCTGTAATTCATCACTATCGGCGTGGGTATCGGTAACATGAACAGTTACATTATAAGCCTGTAGTTCCTTTACTACATCTGCAACTTTCGAATTTCTGATATCAGACACGTTCTCCTTAAAAGTACAACCCATAATCAGCACTTTAGACTGACCAACATTCATTCCTGATTTAATAATCGTCTGAACCGTCTTTTTTGCCACATAGGCCGCCATTTCGTCATTGATTGTTCTGCCTGATAGTATCACACGGGAATTATATCCCAGCTGAGCTGATTTATACGTGAGATAATAAGGATCCACACCAATACAATGCCCGCCTACCAAACCGGGGAAAAACTTCAGAAAATTCCATTTTGTACCTGCAGCCTCTAGCACTTCAAATGTATTAATACCCATTTTGTCAAAGATGATGGACAATTCATTCATCAGAGCAATATTAAGATCACGCTGTGTATTTTCTATAATTTTCGCTGCCTCTGCTACCTTTACAGAAGAAGCGCGATGCACACCAGCTTTTACTACAAGTTCATAGGTCATGGCAATTACATCAAGAGCTTCCTCATCTGAACCCGAAACTACCTTTACCACATTTTCTAGTGTATGCACTTTATCTCCCGGATTAATACGCTCTGGCGAATAACCATACTTAAAATCAACACCTGCTTTCAGTCCGGAGATTCTTTCGATAACAGGCAGACAATCTTCTTCTGTGCATCCCGGATACACGGTCGATTCAAAAACAACATAATCGCCTTTTTTTACCACTTTCCCAAGGGTTTCAGATGCTTTTAGTACTGGGGTAAGATCGGGTACATTATGTACATCAACAGGGGTAGGTACCGCTACAATATAGAAATTAGCCTCTTTCAGTACTTCAATATCATTTGTGAAAGTAATATCGCAATTTTCGAATGCAGATGCATCCAGCTCATTACTTGGATCAATTGCATTACGCATCATTTCTATACGAGATGCATTAATATCAAAACCAATTGCTTTTACTTTACGGGCGAAGGCCAATGCAATAGGCAATCCTACATAACCAAGACCTACCAGAGCTACTTTCGAATCCTTACTTAATATTTTTTGATACATCTAAAGCTTTTATATAAAGTGCAAAAGTAAGCGGATATTTTGCTAAATGCTAATCTTTTAAACAATAAAAAACGGTTGCGATTAAAAATCGCAACCGTTGTACTTTCTAAATTATATTTTATCTAATAAGGGTTACATCACCTTTGAATGTTTCGGCAGCACCATCAGGATAACCGACACGGATGATGTAATTGTATGCTCCCATATCCATCAACTTACCATTATAAGTGCCATCCCAGCCATCATTGATGTCTTGTGTGCTGAACACTTCCTGACCCCAACGATTGTACACGCGGAACTCTGTCAATGTCTGGAAGGTTACTCCCATCAATCGGAACTTATCATTCTTGCCATCTCCGTTTGGTGTAAACGCACTCGGTACACTGATTGGACTCTTATAATCTATCGTCACTTTTACACTATCCTCACCACGACAACCATTCATTCCCACACCTACTACACGGTACGTTGTCGTTACCAGTGGTGAAGCCGTTGGGCTCACATTATTCGCATTACTCAAACCTGCCAATGGTGTCCAGTAATATTGAGTGCCGCCAAAGACATTCAACACAACACTCTTACCATACTTGATGACCGTATCCTTGTTCGTAATGTTTACCTGTGGCAATGGTTTTACCGTAACGGTTGTCTTGAATGTATCGATACAACCATTTATATCCGTTACCGCTGCATAATATGTCGTATTCTGACCAGGTTTCGCTATCGCACGCTCGCAGGTATCGCAGTTCAAGGATTTCGCTACATCGTACTTAGCCGATGATGTCGTCTCATACCATTTTGTCTTCATTCCATTGTAAGAACGTAACTGGATAGACTCATTCATACATACTATCGTATCCTGAGTAATAAAACGCTCATTCTTAGGAACGACTATCGTAATAGAATCTTTTACCAAACAGCCATTGCGGCCGCGGGTAGACACAAACAGTTTCGTATCCTCGCCGATATATACTAATGGCTCTTTCATTAACGAATCTTCAAAATAGTCGCCGGGAGTCCACAAATAGGTGAAGTCTGTATCGCCTGCTGAACAAAAACCAATTTGGAAATTAGGTAATAATTCAAATGCTGCAGGACCTATCTCCGTACTTGGATTAGAACATACATCGCCTGAAGTCTGATACGATTTTGCCATCAGATTAAATCCAGGGGTCGTGTACATATTTATCGTCGGACCGGTACCCGCTGTTGCCTGTGCATAACAAATGTCTATCAACAGGTTTTTTGATGTATCCCAATTATACGCCTGATTCAATACAAAGTTCGTTCCGTAACCTGCATTAATCGTCTCATTCGTTGAACTGTAGACTGGAATAATACCTGTCTCAAAGGTCACCGGTGGTGTCGCTGTAAATTGTTTCGTATCTGTACACTTCATTCCTATCTTCAGATTCGTAAAGTCCATACTGCTGGCACTTACCGCATTAAAAGCAATGGAACGAATCGTACCCGAAGTAATGTTTCCGTTACGAAGGGCTTCCTTCGGTATGATAAACTGGGTATGAGCCGTGGTATGATTACCGTTAAATGGATGGTTTAACGGCTCTGATATTAATGAACCTGTACTTGGATTTGACACTATTTTGTTATCAAGTGTTCCGCAAGTCAACAAATCTGATGTACCACAGGCCAGATTACGAAGTGGTTTCAGACCATTACCTACTGCATCCAAATCATAGAAATATCCGGGACGACAGTGAATAACAGGACTCAGCGGTAAAGCAGTTACACTATTACTTCTGTCTACTGTTATAGGTACCTGACCGTCTGTAAAACAGTTAGGGTTAGAGGTTGCTGTAACTCTGACATTATAATTAATATCATTCTTAATGCCATCAACATTCGTATTCGCTGAATCAGGATGATTTAAAAAGCTTGTTGGTGTCCAGGAATATTTAAATAAGCTTGGTGTCACACATACATTGAATCTTGTATTCGGACGCGTAGAGGCCAATAAAGGAGTGCCTGCTGCCAAAATACATCCTTCGCCCATCGCAGGTGCAGGTAAAGTATAAGATGGTATGTACTTCACACTCGTAAAGCTCGTATTGCTCGCATATACAGGATCTGGGGTGCCACCATAAGCGCCGGATACTTTACTCCAGCATACTTCTACCATCAGGTTCGATGAACCATCCCAATAATAGGCATTCGGAAATACAAAATTATTCCAACCTGAATTTGTGAAAATACGTTGAGGAGGTAATACTTCTACTACACCGGTATAACTGGTCATCGTACTGCCACTCAATGAGGCATCTGCGGTACAGGCCATTTTTATCGTAAACTTATAGAAAGAATCGGTGCTGTTCTTTGCCGGTAAATTGAATGATATAGAATTGATAAAGCCTGGTTTGATACCCGCATCCAACAACTCATCACGGCGATACAAGATTTGCATACGCTCTCCCGCAGAACTGGCTGAATGGTAAAATGGGGTCGGGCTCATTGACGATATCGTTCCTGTGCCTACTATCTTATCTGAAGGTACTCCGCCACTGCAGGAACTCTGAGCTATGCCACATGGTTGCTGACTCACATTCGCAAATAATTGCGTAAAGCCTTCAGGACATACTGTATCGCGGGATGCATAAGGAGCTATCAGCGGCTGGAAGCCATCTACTATAATCTTTGTAGTATCTGTATAACCACAACCGTTCTTATCCTGAGCGTACAATACAAAATAAGTGGAAATGAATGGTGTTGATACGGCATTCAGCTTCGTGGAATCATCCAAGGTGCCCGCAGGACTCCAGCTTAAATAATCCAATGCTGACATAGGGCTGATACTGCCTTTCAAACTGATAGGCTTGTTCGCACACACCGTTTGCTCAGGACCTGCATCTATCGTAATCAAAGGTACTCCGATACGAACATCTACTGTATCGCGGGTCGTACAACGGTATGGACCGCGGTAAATACTTCCCTCTACCAAATAACTGGTATACACATTAGGTTTCACACTCGGACGCTCCAATGTATCATTATCCATATAAGGGAATGGACTCGTTGGAGAACCAAAAATACTGCTCCACTTGTAACGCATCTCTGCATTAGGGGTCGTCTGCATCTGCCACGCCGCTCCGCCGGGAATACAATAAATACCATCCTTGCCGCCATTTACATACGACAAAACGGTAATCTTCACTACATAAAAGGTCTCTGTAATCAGGGGTTGACCAAGTGAACAGGTAGAATCCACAAAACGTAAACTCACCACATGATCTCCAACATCTCCTTTGCCGGGTGTCCAGCTAAGAGTACCCACTGCACGGGCGGTGCCGTCTCCGGTGCTCGTAAAAGTTGCTCCGGGTAATTTAGCCAGATCCCATTTTACATAAATAGCATTCACAAACGAATTAGAAGTGGAACCCAAATCAAAACGCAAATTCTGACCGGGACAGGCAAATACTGTTTTGGTAATAGTATCTACATAAGAACCTGTAGGACCAGATGGAAAAGTGTCATTTGTAGGTGGGGGTGCCGCACAACCCAATACCGATACCTGAACATCTCGGGTTGTAAAACCCATCAGCTCACCAGTCACACGGTCATAATCAAATGTCTGAAAAGCCAGTACAAATTTACCACTCACTGTAGGCTTGAATACAGAAGTTCCGGTATTTGCATCTACCGTATAAGGCACAGTAATATCTGAAGCTATAGGATTGATTAAAGAATAAGTACCTGTATAACCAATAGGAGAAAGAAAAGCTGTCCTTGGCTGCATATTTACTGAAACCATACTATCCAAATCTGGGTCATAAGGTGCATTAGGGAAAAATGCCGTTACATTCTGACAGAAATAAGGAATCGGATCGATAATATATCGAGGCGAATTTACATTCGCCTTTTTACTGTTATTAATCATCGCATCTACATACAAAGACTGACCACCCGGACCTGTCAAGTTAAGTATTCCGGCATTTCTACAACATTCAGTCCAACTAAACAACCAATCGGTACAAGCAGTAGACAAAGTAACTGTCTTTACAAAGGTATGGCGAACAAAGGCAGGGAAAAAGGTAGATGTTGCTACTCTGCAGGAGTTCTGAGACTTAAAGGTATCACACAGCTTATCCAAGGTGTCTATTTCAGGAGAATCCATTGCCGTACTACCGCTTGGCCCACAACCACCAATAGATTGCCAATTTAAAGTAGTAGTAAGAGGCAAATCTGCATTAAATGGCTCGCAAGCCTTATATATATTAAGTGTTATTTTATAGGTATAATCTGTGGGGCCAGTACCTACATAATCAATATGAATATCTGCTGCCGCATAGTGCGATGCCTGTGAGCTAAAGCTAAAACCCAACACTAGAAGGCTCAGCATAGAAACCCGAAGAGAAGCAAAAAAATTAAATATTCTATTCATTGGAATTAATTTTCTGTATTAAAATTAGTCAATATTTTTATCTAATAAGTGTTACATTACCTTTGAATGTTTCGGCAGCACCATCAGGATAACCGACACGGATGATGTAATTGTATGCTCCCATATCCATCAACTTACCATTATAAGTGCCATCCCAGCCATCATTGATGTCTTGTGTGCTGAACACTTCCTGACCCCAACGATTGTACACGCGGAACTCTGTCAATGTCTGGAAGGTTACTCCCATCAATCGGAACTTATCATTCTTGCCATCTCCGTTTGGTGTAAACGCACTCGGTACACTGATTGGACTCTTATAATCTATCGTCACTTTTACACTATCCTCACCACGACAACCATTCATTCCCACACCTACTACACGGTACGTTGTCGTTACCAGTGGTGAAGCCGTTGGGCTCACATTATTCGCATTACTCAAACCTGCCAATGGTGTCCAGTAATATTGAGTGCCGCCAAAGACATTCAACACAACACTCTTACCATACTTGATGACCGTATCCTTGTTCGTAATGTTTACCTGTGGCAATGGTTTTACCGTAACGGTTGTCTTGAATGTATCGATACAACCATTTATATCCGTTACCGCTGCATAATATGTCGTATTCTGACCAGGTTTCGCTATCGCACGCTCGCAGGTATCGCAGTTCAAGGATTTCGCTACATCGTACTTAGCCGATGATGTCGTCTCATACCATTTTGTCTTCATTCCATTGTAAGAACGTAACTGGATAGACTCATTCATACATACTATCGTATCCTGAGTAATAAAACGCTCATTCTTAGGAACGACTATCGTAATAGAATCTTTTACCAAACAGCCATTGCGGCCGCGGGTAGACACAAACAGTTTCGTATCCTCGCCGATATATACTAATGGCTCTTTCATTAACGAATCTTCAAAATAGTCGCCGGGAGTCCACAAATAGGTGAAGTCTGTATCGCCTGCTGAACAAAAACCAATTTGGAAATTAGGTAATAATTCAAATGCTGCAGGACCTATCTCCGTACTTGGATTAGAACATACATCGCCTGAAGTCTGATACGATTTTGCCATCAGATTAAATCCAGGGGTCGTGTACATATTTATCGTCGGACCGGTACCCGCTGTTGCCTGTGCATAACAAATGTCTATCAACAGGTTTTTTGATGTATCCCAATTATACGCCTGATTCAATACAAAGTTCGTTCCGTAACCTGCATTAATCGTCTCATTCGTTGAACTGTAGACTGGAATAATACCTGTCTCAAAGGTCACCGGTGGTGTCGCTGTAAATTGTTTCGTATCTGTACACTTCATTCCTATCTTCAGATTCGTAAAGTCCATACTGCTGGCACTTACCGCATTAAAAGCAATGGAACGAATCGTACCCGAAGTAATGTTTCCGTTACGAAGGGCTTCCTTCGGTATGATAAACTGGGTATGAGCCGTGGTATGATTACCGTTAAATGGATGGTTTAACGGCTCTGATATTAATGAACCTGTACTTGGATTTGACACTATTTTGTTATCAAGTGTTCCGCAAGTCAACAAATCTGATGTACCACAGGCCAGATTACGAAGTGGTTTCAGACCATTACCTACTGCATCCAAATCATAGAAATATCCGGGACGACAGTGAATAACAGGACTCAGCGGTAAAGCAGTTACACTATTACTTCTGTCTACTGTTATAGGTACCTGACCGTCTGTAAAACAGTTAGGGTTAGAGGTTGCTGTAACTCTGACATTATAATTAATATCATTCTTAATGCCATCAACATTCGTATTCGCTGAATCAGGATGATTTAAAAAGCTTGTTGGTGTCCAGGAATATTTAAATAAGCTTGGTGTCACACATACATTGAATCTTGTATTCGGACGCGTAGAGGCCAATAAAGGAGTGCCTGCTGCCAAAATACATCCTTCGCCCATCGCAGGTGCAGGTAAAGTATAAGATGGTATGTACTTCACACTCGTAAAGCTCGTATTGCTCGCATATACAGGATCTGGGGTGCCACCATAAGCGCCGGATACTTTACTCCAGCATACTTCTACCATCAGGTTCGATGAACCATCCCAATAATAGGCATTCGGAAATACAAAATTATTCCAACCTGAATTTGTGAAAATACGTTGAGGAGGTAATACTTCTACTACACCGGTATAACTGGTCATCGTACTGCCACTCAATGAGGCATCTGCGGTACAGGCCATTTTTATCGTAAACTTATAGAAAGAATCGGTGCTGTTCTTTGCCGGTAAATTGAATGATATAGAATTGATAAAGCCTGGTTTGATACCCGCATCCAACAACTCATCACGGCGATACAAGATTTGCATACGCTCTCCCGCAGAACTGGCTGAATGGTAAAATGGGGTCGGGCTCATTGACGATATCGTTCCTGTGCCTACTATCTTATCTGAAGGTACTCCGCCACTGCAGGAACTCTGAGCTATGCCACATGGTTGCTGACTCACATTCGCAAATAATTGCGTAAAGCCTTCAGGACATACTGTATCGCGGGATGCATAAGGAGCTATCAGCGGCTGGAAGCCATCTACTATAATCTTTGTAGTATCTGTATAACCACAACCGTTCTTATCCTGAGCGTACAATACAAAATAAGTGGAAATGAATGGTGTTGATACGGCATTCAGCTTCGTGGAATCATCCAAGGTGCCCGCAGGACTCCAGCTTAAATAATCCAATGCTGACATAGGGCTGATACTGCCTTTCAAACTGATAGGCTTGTTCGCACACACCGTTTGCTCAGGACCTGCATCTATCGTAATCAAAGGTACTCCGATACGAACATCTACTGTATCGCGGGTCGTACAACGGTATGGACCGCGGTAAATACTTCCCTCTACCAAATAACTGGTATACACATTAGGTTTCACACTCGGACGCTCCAATGTATCATTATCCATATAAGGGAATGGACTCGTTGGAGAACCAAAAATACTGCTCCACTTGTAACGCATCTCTGCATTAGGGGTCGTCTGCATCTGCCACGCCGCTCCGCCGGGAATACAATAAATACCATCCTTGCCGCCATTTACATACGACAAAACGGTAATCTTCACTACATAAAAGGTCTCTGTAATCAGGGGTTGACCAAGTGAACAGGTAGAATCCACAAAACGTAAACTCACCACATGATCTCCAACATCTCCTTTGCCGGGTGTCCAGCTAAGAGTACCCACTGCACGGGCGGTGCCGTCTCCGGTGCTCGTAAAAGTTGCTCCGGGTAATTTAGCCAGATCCCATTTTACATAAATAGCATTCACAAACGAATTAGAAGTGGAACCCAAATCAAAACGCAAATTCTGACCGGGACAGGCAAATACTGTTTTGGTAATAGTATCTACATAAGAACCTGTAGGGTTTTTCGGAAAAGTATCATTTGTGGGTGGAGGTGCCGCACAACCCAATACCGATACCTGAACATCTCGGGTCGTAAAGCCTAGTAACTCACCAGTCACACGGTCATAATCAAATGTCTGAAAAGCCAGTACAAATTTACCGGTATTTGTAGGTTTAAATACAGCTGTTCCGGTATTTGCATCTACTGTATAAGGCACAGTAATATCTGAAGCTATAGGAGCAATCAAAGAATATCCGGCTTGATAAGTACTGTTAACATAAGGGGTGGGTCCTGCAGTTCTGGGATTCATATTAATCGTCACCATACTATCCAAATCCGGATCGTAAGGTGCATTAGGGAAAAATGCCGTTACATTCTGACAGAAATAAGGAATTGGATCGATTAAATATCGAGGTGTATTAACGTTGGCTTTCTTTGTATTGTTAATCATGGCGTCACAATACAGATTGCCATTATTAATATTAAGAATTGCGATATTTCTTGCACTCATCACCATCCAGAAAACCCAATCCGGGCAAGGACCAGGCAAAGTAACTGTTTTTACCCAGGTATGACGAACAAATGCAGGTAAAACAGATGTTACAACACGGCAAGAGTTCGTTGATTTAAAAGTATCACACAATTTATCTAAAGTGTCTATAGTAGGAACTCCCATATCTCCGCTACTACCTGCCGCACAACCACTGATCGACTCCCAATTCAATGTAAGAGTTGGTGGTAAATCTATAGCTCCTGGTTCGCAGGATTTATAAACATTAGCAGTTATCCTGTAAGTATAATCGGTAGGGCCAGTACCAACATAATCCACGTGCATATCCGCTGCTGCCAGATGAGATGCACGAGTATTAAAACTCAGGGCTAATAACAGAATACTCATCAAGCATCCTGTTATTAGATTATTTCTTAAGAAAAAAGTGGTTTTCATTGGAAGTGTTTTTCGGTGTTCTCAACTATAATTAATTTTGCAATCCTTATCGCACAAGGGTAACATTACCTTGTTTTTTAACCACCTTACCATTAGCAGTAACTGCTTCAACAACATAAACATATACACCTAGAGGCTGTGGCTGACCGTTGAAATTGCCATCCCAACCTGATTCAATGTTTTGAGACTCAAAAACCTTGGTTCCCCAACGATTATAGACGGTAAATGATTTGAGAGTTGCTTTTCCTAAATGAAGCGGTTTGAAAATATTATTCTCACCACGACCAGGAACAAAGGCATTAGGAACATCGATATAAGAATCCGGAGCTACAAATATGTAAATGGAATCTTTCGCAATACATCCTGCATCACTCATACCAGTAACATAATAAGTAGTATTTAATAATGGAGAGGCTTTAGGATTAGCAATTGTAGTAAAATCTAAGCCAATAGGAGGAAACCACGTATAGTAAAGACTATTTCCCTGAGGATCTAATTGATATACATCTCCAGGATAAATAGTGGCACTGTCCGGCAAATAAATCAATGTACGTGGGTAAACAGTAACATTAACAGACACTGAGTCGATACATTGATTGCTGTCAACACCCACAACGATATAATCAGTGGTAAATGTTGGAGATACAATCGGTGTTAACGAGTGTATAGAATCGATATTCGTAAATGGCTTCCAAGTTACAGACTTAAGCAAAGGATCTCCAATTACGCTGATATGCGCAACGTCTCCAGGACAGATAGAAGTGTCATTTCCTGGTGTTAAGAAAGACCTTGGCTGAACAGTATAAATAGCACTATCTATTCCAGTACAACCAGCAGGAGTTTTAACCGTGAAAATAATTTTTTGAGAAATATATCCTGTAAAATAGGTAAATAATGTATCAGCGCGTTGCAGGGCTCCACCAGGAGTCCATTTATAAGTAAATTTTGTATATACTGAAGGGTCTGGTGTAACCGTAGCAAACATATTAATGGTGTCGCCAAAACATATTGATCTGTCCGGGCCAATATCTGCAGTTGGTGTAGGTTCAACAGTAATAATAACCTGCTTAGTACTATCCCGACAACCTGCACGGGTAGCTGTGAGTGAGTAAGTAGTGGTACCTGCAGGTGTGATGGTCATACCTGGGCCAGGTACAAAAGCGGTAGGAGTAGACACCCCTGCTGAAGGCGTCCAAACATAATTGTAACGCTGATCGCCCCATCCTTGTATAATGATTGACTGGCCTGTACAAATATTGGTATCACTTACACCTTTTTGCCTTCCCTGATGGCCAAGACCAGTAAAGCTGGCGAGGGTATCTCCGGTGAGGATATAAAAGCCTTTCAGAATATGTATTCTAAGTGTATCCTCTCTTGCACAACTTGGTCTCTCGTTTGGTGTTACTCTCAATATAAACTCAACAGAGTCTGGAATATTTGGATAATCTTTAGGGATAAGACAAATTGGATTGATAATTGTACTGTCACTTAAAAAATCAATAGAAGCTGTAGTAGAACCTGGAATAGGGTTAGATCTCCATCTATATGTATAAGTAAGTTCAGGTTGTGTAGTTAAGTTACCATTCAATTGCAGTTGAGAATAACTACACATAACAGAATCCGGGCCAACGTCAATTTTTGGATTTACCACCACAATTTTAATCTCATCCTGATTGGTGGTTAGAACAGGGAAATCTGTTCTCTTACAATATGCAGGAAGGTTTGTAGTAATTAAATATGATGTTGTTGAAGAGGGCGTTACGTCAGTACAAGAATCTAATGCTGTAGCAATCCCTAAAGTTCCTGAAGAGACACCTGAACCGGAAACTGTAGTACCCCAGTCAAAAGTTTCACCGACAAAATTATTAGGACGGACACACAGCGTTGTACTTTCACCAAAACAAATCATTGTATCCACTTTAGGTATAATTTTAACCGTCAGTGTAACATATATAGGTATAGAATCTACACGATACAATATAGGCTGACCAGGCAGACAAATTTCACTTTTAACTACCAAATATTTCTGGCCTTCATCCGTCTCGTTTGGAGTCCAGTAGAAGTTACCGGTTACAGTACTTGTACCAAGCCCTGTATAAGGGTCAGTAGTAGAAGTGCTTGAAGTAGCAGAAAAAGTAGTATGGTTATCAGTTACATTACTGATTGATACGCCTGGAACTGCAGTAATACTGAAATTAATTCGGTGTGCTACATTAGGACAAACAATTACACCAGTGGTCGGAGGACCAGGAGGAATGGCACCCAAAATACCAGTTGAAGGAGCTCCAAGATTAATATTAAATGCAGAACCTGAAGCAATACAACCAGAACTGATTACAAATTGCATCTCGCGAATTACTGTACCCACTACTTTAGTACCACGACGCTTGGTTACCAACATCGCCAACTGCGGTGTTTGAGCACCATTAGGAATAAAAGACATCAAACCAGTCGAAGCATCTAAATTAAATGAAGCACTTGTGGTAGCAAAAGGATTAGTAGCTAAGGAGGTACCACCGAGAGGACCTCCTGCAAAAACATACGAAGTAGGAGTTGGGGGGAAAGTACAGGTTGTTTGGTTATCAGCCGCGCTTGCAGGGTCTACCAATGAATATGTAAGCACATCTCCATCGGCATCCACACCAGAATAAGAAAAATGTTGTTTTACACCTTCACACATATATTGAATCAAGTCAGCGCTAAATGTTGGAGAGGAACTGGTAGGTGCATCGATGTTATTAAGAGTAGCCTCAGTATATAAATTGTTGGATCCTGCAGGTACAGTATAATTGGTAATAACACCATTACGCAGACCAATAGAAACGACAAAATGCCACGAATCACAGCTTGACGGCAGTGTAACCGTTCCTTCATAAATCCATTTGCGGTAACCTCTTAAAGTGGTAGCAGGAGAAGTACAGGTAGTAGCGGCAAAACCTGAACAGACATTCTGAACAGGCTGACCATTAGTACCAACAGGAGTTTTCTTATTAAGTGTTACATTACCCCTATCAATATTACAAGTGTTGTAATAACAAAGATTTACGCTTGAAGGCTCTGTCGTCGCACCCAAACAATCCTTATAAAAAGTATAAGTGAGCAAATAAGTAGAACCACTTATCCATTTGTAAGAAATTTCACCAGCTGCAGCTCTGTTCGCACGGGCATTAGATGCGGTGAACAGAATAAAAACAACGGTAAATAATAGTAATAGGTTTGAGGAAAATTTTTTCATTGTGTTCATATTTTTCAAATGCTAACAAATTTATTGAATTTGCTCTGAAAATGCAACTTTTGTTAAAAAATTCTTTTCACAAAAATTAACAAATACCGCAATAACAAGACGTAAATTAAAAAAAAATGGTTGGTATTCTAAATATATTTTTTAATAAATATATATATATGATTAAATTCCAGATTATTCATGCATTTAAAATGCCTTTTCGGGCACTTATCATATCCAATTTTACTACAAGGTCTGCAATTCAGGGATTTATTCTCGATGTGCAATAAATTCGGAGCTACATTGGTCTTTAGATTATTAAAACCATAATATGGGAACATCCCCATTTCAGGGCTGGTATTTCCCCAAAGTGAAACAATCGGTTTTTTAAAAGCCGCCGCAACATGCATTAAACCAGTATCATTAGAAACAATCAATTTGGCATTTTTCACCAAATCTGCAGATTCATTCAGATTAAACTTTCCGCAGGAATTGTAAATCTTTATTGGATCAATTGATGCTATTCTATCTGCATCATCCCTGTCCTCTGGCCCGCCCAGTAAAATAATGGGTATTGGAGATAGCGCGCAAATCTCCTTCCAGCGGTCGACAGGCAGTTTTTTGGTATTAAAAGAACCTCCAATCACAAAACCTATATATCCGGCCCAATGACTCATTGGAATATCCTTATGATCTGTTTTATCATTTTCGGGTATAAAATAGTCCAGTCCTTGGCCATCATTGTGAATTCCTAAAGGTTTCACCGCTTCGAAATAACGCTCCACAATACTTATATCGGGCATTACATTCATTTTCAGATTTACATAAACCCATTTCTGAAAATTCAATTTCGGGAAGGAGTACGATTTTTTATTCAGCGCCTTCTTTACCCTTGCTGTCCTCAAATTATTGTGTAAATCAATTACATAATCAAATTCTGTATTCTTCAGTTCATTAATTGTTCTGTGCAAATCATCATCGAGTAGATGAATATTATGGATATACGGATTTGCCTCTAAAATTGGAGCGAAAGCCTTTTTGGTGAGATAATGCACCTCAGCATCCGGCCTTTGCTGCTTGATGCAACGAATAATAGGCGAAGTGAGGATAATATCCCCAATAGAAGAAAAACGAATAATGAGTATTTTCATAGAAAACCAGAAAGAGTTTTATTGACTTTTTGCAGAAGACCATTTGATTGCATAAGCAATATAAAAATTATAGTCAAATGCTGTTGCCTTTTCGCCAGGGCCATAACCTGCAATATAGGCAGGTTTTAAGTCGCCCAAAGCGCCTTGATTCAGCAAAAATTTGGCACGTACTGTCCAGCCTGCAAACAAACCTCTAAGTAATTCCACCTTCATACCCCCGGTTAACTCAAACCAATGAGACGTAAAATTGTCTGCTGGAATAACCCCTGTTGTTACACCTCCCAAACCATCGTTTGTTGTATAATTTGCATCATTCCTCCGGATCATACCAAGGCCATAGCGAAATCCAAAAAACCCAAGACCCCAATCCTGTGGTTTTTTACGAACAAATAAGGATTTATCTATTCCCAAACGCAAAAAAGTGTTATTCGTTTTGTATTTCAGATCGGGGTAATCAATATTAGAATTACCTGCCCCAAACTCTGCCACAGCATAGGATTCACCGTTCAGATAGTAATCAATAGCACCTTCGTAAGCTGACCGGTTTTCCACTAAACGATTCAGCAGAAGTTTACTGGCATCAAAACTAAAGCGCAGTTGATGCCCGCTGTAGGTCTTTTTCATGCCAGCAGTATCTTCTTCACTTTCCTGAGCGAAAAGAAAACAAGGGCTTAAACAAATTAAAAAGCTAAAAATAAATTTTGACATTCTCTGTTCCGGCTTTAGTAGTTACTGCATGATTAACAATACGAACCGAGTCCAGATTTCGGTTCGTAGAGCGTACTTCTTTCAGCGTATAATCGTGGCTGTATCCACAGGCATTAGAGATGAATTTCAATTTACGCTCGTAGATAAAAGTGATGGTATCAATCGGAGAAAAAGAAGAGTCTGCCTGCAATGTCCATAATGAGGTATCGCGCAATGGAGACAATACCAAATCAAACTTACTCAAGGCATCGGCACCCCAATACCAAAATCTTGCTGAATCAATATCCAGACTAACAAAATTAGCATTGGGCAATGCAGTGTCAATATAATTATTTCCCTCACTTTTATACTGCAGGCAAGAAATACTTAATTTAGGAACTTTGGGCTCCAGGCAAGGATTTCGCTCTGTGGTACACGCCACAAAGCCGCTGCAGAACAGTAGCAGCAGGAACAGATTAAAAGAAAAAAATATTTTCTTATTCGCCATCCAAAAGGGTCAGAATTTTATTTACATCGGTAATTGCTTTATCAATCTGAGATTGCAACATTACTTTCTCAGAAGAAGCACCCTGAGCCTCATCCAAAGCAGGTTTCATAATATTAATCTGTAAATGAGCTTCACCCAATTCAATTGTTTTTTGCTCTAACAGTTCTTTCATTTTTGTCAATTCATCCTTAGTCTGCTGGTATTTTTCTACCAATACAGCTACCTTTTGATGGAGTACTTCTAGTTCTTTCATTATGATCTGATTTGTGCCTGTAATTTATTAGTGTAAGCGTTAATTAGTTGTTTCATGTTCTCTTCAATTTCCACATCGGTCAACGTTCTGTCTGCTAATTGAAAGGTATAATTCAGGGCATAAGATTTTTTATCTGCACCTAATTTTTCACTTTCAAAAACATCAAATAATTCAAAGTTTTTCAAAGAAGAAATCTGTGTCTGTCGTGTTACTTTTTGAACTTCTTCGAAGCGTGTGGCCTTATCCAATACCAATGCCAGATCCCGCTGAACAGCAGGATATTTAGGCACTTCACTGTATTTTATTTTATTGGCCTGCATCGCCTTACTCCACAGTTGCCAATTTATTTCAGCATAATAAACATCTTGTTTAATATCGAAATTTTTCAATTTTTCAGAGCTGACTTTTTGCGCAGTGCAGAGTTGTTCATTCTTCCATTTCCATTGCAATTTATCTTCTTCATCAACAGTGGCTACAACTTTATCAATTCCTGAAATTTCCAGTAAATTTTCGATAACTGATTTTGTATGAAACAAGCTCGCATTCTCTGCCTTCTGGCTCCAGCTGGCCTGACGAACAGCACCTGTTATCCACAAAACTAAAACAGGAGATTCGTTATACTGCCCTACCCCACCTGTACTGTAAGTATTACCAAATTCAAACAGAGCTAAATCCTGACTTTTACGATTTACATTATAGTTCACTACTTCCAGTCCGCATTCCAACATAGAGGGGCGAAGAACATCCAACTCGCTGGTAAGACTATTAATCATCCGCACCATGGGCGTTTCTTCGGGATAATATTTGCTATTGGTAATACTGTTGGTAACTATTTCCTGAAAACCCATTCCACATAACGATTCCGCTAATTTTTCGCGTTGAGCACGGTCGTTGGCCAATGGTTTAAGCAACGAAATATTTAATCTGGAAGGAATCTCAATCTGATCTAAACCATCTATACGCAAAATCTCCTCAACCAGGTCGGCAGGAAGACTTACATCGTTTTTATTTGTTGGAACTTTTACCGTAAAACCTTCTGCATTTTCTGTAACATATTCAAAACCCAGAGCATTGAGAATTCCTTTAATTGCTTCAGGCGAATATGCCTTACCACTCAGATTTTGTATATAATGATAGGTAGCAGAAACCACAACAGCTTCCATTGCCTGAGGGTAAACATCCTGTATATTTGAAGAGACTTTTGCTTGGGCAATTTCCACCATCAATGATGCTGCTCTTTGCAATGCTGGAAGCACATTATTGATGTCTACACATTTCTCGAAATGGGTGGCGGCATCGGTGCGCAAACCGTGACGTAAAGATGTTCGGCGAACCGTGGAAGCAGTGAAATAGGCACTTTCAAGGAATATCTTAGTGGTACTATCTGTCACACCGCTATTATTTCCACCAAAAACACCTGCGATGCACAATCCTTTTTCAGCATCACAAATCATTAAATCCTCTGCAAAAAGAGAACGTTCCTTTTCATCAAGTGTAATGAATTTTGTTCCTTCGGTCAGGAATTGCACATTGATTTGACTTCCGGCAATTTTATCTGCATCAAATGCATGTAATGGTTGTCCGTATTCGTGCAACACATAGTTAGTGATGTCAACAATATTGTTGATAGAACGCAATCCAATTGTATTCAAAGCACTTTTCAGCCATTCAGGAGATGGGCCAACTTTTACGTTTTCCAAACTGATACCGGCATAACGCAGACAAGCATCTTTAGCGTTATCCTTAATGTTGACTTCTATTTGAGGAGTATCCTTTGGTTCTAATGATGCTGCAGGAATGATAACTTCATATTTTGTTCCTTCATGATGATTGAGATAGGCACAAACATCACGAGCCACACCAATATGGCTCATTGCATCGCTTCGGTTAGGAGTCAGGCCAATATAGATAGCCGTATCAGCAGCTCCGATATTAAAATATTCTGAAGCCAAAGTACCCACAAGAGCATCTTCAGGTAAAACCATAATACCAGCATGGCTTTCACCCAGACCAATCTCATCTTCAGCACAAATCATACCCTCGCTTTCTTCGCCACGGATTTTTGCCTTTTTTATCTCAAAAGCTTCACCCTTACTTGGGTGTACCATACAACCCACTGTTGCCACCACCACTTTTTGACCTGAAGCTACATTGGCTGCACCACAAACAATGTTCAAAACCTTATCTCCGCCTACATTTACTGTTGTCTTCTTTAATTTATCGGCATTTGGGTGTTGTTCGCAAGTTAATACCTCGCCTATCACCAATCCTCTGAGTCCGCCCTTAACAGCTTCTATTACTTCTGTACCTTCTACTTCCAGACCAATAGAAGTGAGAATAGCAGAGAGTTCTTCAATACTTAAATTTTTGGGTAAATATTGTTGCAACCAATTATAAGAAATCGTCATTGATAAAATTAAAATTTCGCCAAAGATAAGCCTTGCATTTAGGAAATGAGAACGAGATTTTTGAATGTTTGGGTAAATTAAACTATCCACAGCCAAATGTTAAGAATGTGGGGGAATGTGAATCCAGCAAAGGATAAACTGTTGACGAGCGAGGCCAATTGTGGAAATAGTGACAAAAATGTGGATTACCCACAATCATAATGTGGATTATATATGTACAAGCTAATGTCAAATTAGAAAAACTAAAATTGAGTTTTATTTCGGCAGGCGCTGTTTTGTTTCTAATTTAGCAACCCCGCAAGAAAAAAAGGGCTTTGTTTACAATTCCTTAATACTGGTTTTCGAAGCTAAAAATTGGCAATCTGGTGAAGCAAAACTGAAGAAATGATGAACCCTGACGGTGCGACGCCTGAACAGTTGAATTGAAGGGAAAAGCTGGTATCAAAAGGATAAAAACAAATAAAAATTAAAACAAACAAGACAATTCCAAGACCACTATAATGGCTGTAAATATTAAAAAAGACTTTGGTAATTTAAGAAAAAACAAAACCGATATCAGCTCGATGGTATATGGTAAAATTCCTCCTCAGGCCACTGAATTGGAGGAAGCTGTGTTGGGTGCTGTGATGTTGGAAAAAGACAAAATGGCTGAGGTACTGGAAATCATCCAGAGTCCTGATTGTTTTTATGTAAACGCGCATCAGAAAATATATGCAGCCGTCCGAAGTCTGTTTGACAAAGGAATGCCTGTGGATTTGCTTACGGTTACAGAAGAGTTGCGTAAAACCAATGAACTGGAAATAGTAGGCGGCGCTTATTTTCTCACCAAGCTGACCATGAATGTCGTATCCAGTGCTCACGTTGAGGCACATGCCCGTATCGTGATGGAGAAATTCATTCAGCGCGAATTGATACGCATTTCAGGAGAGGTCATCAGCAGCGCCTACGAAGACAGTACGGATGTTTTTGACTTACTGGACCAGGCCGAGACGGGGCTTTATGAAATTACAGATAAGCATCTGCGCAAAAACTTCAAAAGCCTCACAGAAGTATTAGTAGAAACGGTTAAAGAAATTGAAGCTGCCAAAAACAGCACATCCGACGTAACCGGCGTACCCAGTGGATTTGTAGAGCTGGACCGAGTAACAGCAGGATGGCAAAAAAATGCATTGATTATTGTTGCAGCCCGTCCGGCTGTGGGTAAAACAGCTTTTACGCTTAATCTGGCCATGAACGCTGCTATGAATTCAGAGCATCCATTCCCTGTAGCTTTCTTCTCTCTGGAGATGGGTGCAGGAGAATTAGTGAAAAGGATGTTGTCGGCCATCACAGAAGTAAGCATGGACGCGATTACCAAAGGTCGAATGGAAGAGCATGAATTTGTGCAATTAACCCAAAGAATGCACAAGTTGAGCAATATGCCCATCTTCCTTGATGATCAGGCCGCTTTAAATATATTTGAATTGAGGGCGAAGGCACGTCGATTGAAACAGCGTCACGATATTCAGATGATTGTGATTGACTATCTGCAATTGATGAGTGGGGGCGGAGCAGGAAATGGTCCGGGCAACCGTGAACAGGAAATCAGTAAAATATCCCGCGACCTTAAAGCACTGGCCAAAGAATTGTCTATTCCTATTATTGCACTGTCGCAATTAAACCGTGCGGTAGAATCACGTAAGGAATCGAAAGTTCCGCAGTTGAGTGACCTTCGTGAATCGGGTGCCATTGAGCAGGATGCCGATATGGTTATGTTCCTCTATCGTCCGGAATATTATGGAATTGAGAATAATGAAATGGGTGAGCCTCTTGAAGGAGAAACCCATATTCATATAGCCAAAAACAGAAGTGGCAGCACGGCAACAGTGAAATTACAATTCATTAAAGAGTATCAAAAATTTGTTGATTTACCGGATACGAGTTTTGGCAATTTCAAGCCAATAGGTGACAATCCTCAGGCAGGCATACGCCGTGATGCCAGTGGTTTTGGCGACTCTAAACTCTTTATTCCCGGAGGATTCCAAACCATGCCATCCAAAGCGAATAAAGTAAACTGGGACGATGAAAACCCGGATAACAATGCAAATAAAGGAAAAGGATTGGGCGGTAATTTCAACATTGATCCCATGGATGAAGAAGCACCGTTTTAATTGCTGAATGTTGATTTATGATTTCAGAATAGTTGGTTTTCTAAGCAAATTCTTGCAAAGAATTACGCAGAGATTCGCAAAAATATTTTGAGTTTTGTAAAATCATTTTTTAGAGAAGCGCTGAGCGCTTTCACAGAGTTACACAAAGGATTACGCGAAGGGTATTTTTAATTATTCACTATTAATTTTTAATTCACAAAAAAGTGGCAAAACAATATTGGCTTGTAAAATCAGAACCCTTTAAATACAGTTGGGATGACTTTGTAAAAGAAGGACAAACCATGTGGAATGGTGTACGCAATTATGCCGCAAGAAATAATATGCGCGCAATGTCTGTTGGAGATCAAGTTTTATTTTACCATTCCAACGAAGGGCTTTGTGTAGTGGGTATTGCAGAAGTAGTGACCACTGCATATCAAGATCCAACCACAGAAGATACCAATTGGTGTGTAGTGGATTTAAAACCGGTAAAAAAATTAAAAAATCCTGTAACACTAAAAGATATTAAAGAAGACCCAGAATTGGAAGGCATTTCGCTGGTAAGGCTTGGAAGGCTATCTGTTCATAGTATTACTCCGCAAGAGTTTAAGCATATTGTAAAAAAAGGGAGCTGATTTAGCTTCCTTTTTTTATGCCTGGAACTAATTAAATTTTCTTTAACAGAGAATTTTATGCAATAATTACGGGCAGGGCGTTTTGGTGTTTAAAACCATTCTTATGCAAAAGCTACCCATATTATTTGCCACAGCATTGCTGGCCTCTGCGATGACAACAAAGGCACAACTCAAAAAAAATCAGCCATCCATTCAGACACAGGAAAACAGAATCCCTTATTTGCCCAAGCAAAATTATGACCAAAGCAGACCACATATTCAGGTAGTCTTTGCGCTGGATGCGACTGGTAGTATGAGTGGCTTAATCAAAGCTGCAAAAGAAAAAATCTGGTCTATTGCAGGTAGTTTATCACAGACAGAACAGGCACCTAAAATAGAAATCGGTTTGCTTTTCTATCGTGATAAAGGAGACGACTTTGTGACAAGAACAGTGATGATGCAGGAAGATCTGGATAAAGTGTATGAAAAGCTGATGGACATCCAAGCAGGTGGTGGAGGGGATGAACCGGAAAGTGTAAATCTTGCATTGAATGAAGCCATTAATCATTTTGCCTGGAGTCAAAATCCCAATACGTATAAAACTGTTTTTCTCGTAGGTGATTGTCCTCCTCATATGGATTACAGAGAGATTCAATATCCTGCGAGTTGCATCCGTGCAAATGAAAAAGACATTACCATCAACACCATATTGATGGGTAATAATAGAGAGGCAGAAAGAATCTGGAAAAGCATTGCTGCTAAAACCAATGGTAGTTTTACCAAGGTAGGAATGGATGTAAATGACATTACTGTAAACACACCCTATGATCAACAAATCAGTGATATTTCTGATCAGCTGGATGAGTTAAGATACAGCTATGGCAACAAGGACGAGCGTATCAGATATGAAGAAAAAAAAATGGCGAGTCGCAAAAT
Source organism: Bacteroidota bacterium (assembly GCA_040387755.1). GTDB lineage: Bacteria > Bacteroidota > Bacteroidia > Chitinophagales > Chitinophagaceae > Rurimicrobium. The sequence goes on from JAZKDB010000002.1 coordinate 1,222,640, forward strand.
CACTTCAGGTTCTGCTGTCAGCACCAAGGCTCAAAGAGCAGAATACAATGCGACTGCAGCAGGCAAATCAGGGTATACCGGCTCTAAAGAACTACTCAATGACGTAGCTGAAGGGAAAGTAAAAGCCTCAGCATTGAAGCAGGAAGAGCTACCGGAAGAACTTAAAAACTTACGGGGTAAAGAACTAGAAATTGCTGTTCAAAGAAAAATTGTACAACGCGATTCACTGAACAAAAAAATGATATTGCTGTCCAGAAAAAGACAGGAATTCATTGATGCAGATCTCAACAAAAGAGATCAATCAGAAGTTGAAAATTCTTTTAACTACAAAGTATATGACAATGTCAAAAAACAAGCAGCGAAGAAAAATATTAAACTAAAAGAGAAAGCCAAGTTTTAATTGAAAAGGGGGAAGCATAATTACTTCCCCTTTTGTTTTACTATCTTTTCCTGCTTCTTCCACCCAAACCCAGTGCCCCTAAAAGTGAGCGGGTAATGATACTGGCTGCAGTACGTCCTATTTGCCGAACCACAGAGTTATCCATAATTTTCTCCAGCATACTGTCCTCCTCTTTCCCTTTGGGGGCTTCTTCAGCAGCTTTAGCTGTTTGTTCTGCGGCTTCCTGAATCTTTGCATTTAGTAATTCATAAGCACTGATGGAGTCTAATTCTTCACTATACTTCTTCACTAATCTCGATTGACCAACAATAGTATCAATTTCGCTTTCAGCAAGCACATCCATACGACTACGTGGTGCACAAAGCATCACATGTGCTAAAGGCGTAGGAATCCCTTTTTCATTGAGCATAGTAACAAAAGCCTCGCCGATACCCAATTGCGTAATCAAATCTTCTGTTTTATAAAAATCAGTTTCGGGGTAATTCTCTGCTGTTTGCTTAATTACTTTTCTATCGGCTGCCGTAAAAGCACGTAAAGCATGTTGCACTTTTAGTCCTAATTGACCCAATACAGAAGCCGGAACATCCATAGGATTTTGGGTACAGAAAAAGATACCTACCCCTTTGGAACGGATAAGCTTGATAATCGTTTCAATCTGCTGCAATAATGCGTCACTTGCCTCCTGAAAAATTAAATGCGCTTCGTCTATAAACATCACTAAGCGAGGCTTATCCAAATCTCCGGACTCAGGGCAACTGGCATATAGTTCTGCCAGCATTTGCAGCATAAATGTGGTAAATAATTTTGGTCGATCCTGTAATTCCGTTACACGTAAAATATTAATCATTCCACGGCCATCCGGTGCAATCCTCATCAGATCATCCACTTCAAAACTTTTTTCACCAAAGAAATTATCCGCACCTTGTTGTTGCAACTCGATGACTTTGCGTAAGATGGTTCCGGTAGAAGTTGTAGCAATTTTACCATACTCCTTTTCAATTGCCTCTTTGCCTTCATCGCTGACATATTGCAGCATTTTTATAAAATCCTTAAGGTCCAGCAAAGGCAATTTGTGGTCGTCACAATACTTAAAAATCATTGATACCAAGCCTGCCTGAGTATCATTGAGGTCAAGGATTTTACTCAACAAAACCGGACCAAACTCGGTAACTGTTGCGCGCAACTGAATTCCTTTCTGTTTGCTGAGGGTCATCAGTTCAACGGGATAGGCAGCAGGAGCATAAGTCATTCCCAGCAATGCATAACGTTCTGCAATTTTCGGATTTTCGGTACCCGCTGCAGCAATACCACTAAGATCACCTTTGATATCCAGCAATAATACCGGCACTGAATTATCACTCAGCACTTCGCTGATAACCTGTAAAGTCTTTGTTTTGCCTGTACCTGTTGCTCCTGCTATCAAGCCATGGCGATTCATAGAGCGAAGCGGCAGAAAAATATCTGCACCTAACACTACTTTACCATCCAGCATAGCCATACCTATTTTTGGAGCATCGCCTTTGAAAGTATAGCCCTTTTGTATTGCCTCTAAAAATTGAGTTGTATCTGACATAAAAGATTCTGATTATAAATGTAAATAACCTGCCCTGCCCAGGAAAGCAAATAATTCCATCAGGTAGGCAATACCCAAATGAACAATTATTCCGCCATAAATTGACTTTGTACGATAAGCAATGACACCCAATAATAGTCCGCCAAAAAAGGAACTGATGGTTTCACCTAATGGCTTACCAAAATGAATGGTGATATAATAAACGCACATTGGAAGGATGGCTCTGTGCCCGAATTTTGTAGCGAAAGCCAATACAATAAAACCCCTGAAGAAAAACTCAGTGAACACAAAATCGGAACCGTAGATTAGTAAATAGATGCCTGAATATAGAGCATACTTTTCATCCGAATCTGCAATGCCAATTTTTGTGTATCGTGGATAAGTATCCAGAAAATCCGGCTGAGTTCCTGCCCAAAACAACAAAGGAACCATCATAGAAAGCAGGATGAAATAAGGTCTAAAATCAACATCCTTTATTCTGAATCCATAAAAATTTTGCTTTCCTCTGTCTGCAAAAAGCCAATAAACAAAACAAGGAATAATAAGGGTAAAAAAACCGCCGAGGTTATAGCCAATTTTATGATAGAAGGAATAAAGCTCATTAGGTATCTCTCCGAAAAGATAGCGGTAATATTCTATATCTGAACCCCGAATAGCAAACAATACAATAGCCAAAAAATTGAGTAGCCACCACCAGGGAGATTTCAAAAATTTCAAATCACGCTCAGCAATCCCCTGCAAAATAAATGCACCACTGAAAGCAATAGCATACATCTGGCAATAGCGATAAATCTGCAGTCCCAGTTTTGGTTCATTTTCTATATAAGACTCGTAAAAATCGTTATGATAGGCCACCCTGATGAGCAAAGCACCTAATGAAGCACACAGGAAGAAACTCAACCAATTGAAATGCTCTTTATAATATTCACTAAGAATGGAAAATACTTTTTTCAAAAGAAATAGTTTGAATTTGCCTATTGTTTATCCCCAAAATTCAAGAATCTGCTCGCTGTGGATTTTACTTTTTACCTTATCAATTATGTGGACAATCTTGCCTTTTTCATCAATGAGAAAAGTGGTTCGATGGGTACCAATGATTGTCTTTCCCATAAACTGCTTTTCACCCCACACTCCATAGTCTTCTACAATCGTCTTCTCGGTATCTGCAATAAGCGTAAAAGGCAAGCTGTATTTAGCTTCGAATTTCTTATGTTTCTTCTCCTCATCAACACTGACGCCCAACACTGTTATTCCATGTGCACCAAGTGCTGCAAAATTATCTCTAAGATTACAGGCCTGGACCGTACAGGTAGGGGTATCATCCTTGGGATAAAAATAAAGGGCTACCTTTTGTCCTTTAAAATCCTTTAATGTTACAAAGTTGCCATTCTGGTCCTTTGCTTTAAAATCAGGTGCTTTGTCTCCCACTTTTAGTTTCATCAAACAATAAAATTTGTTGCAATATAATAAGAATGCGTGGATTAGATTTGAGCTTACATTTGTAATCCCTGAAAAATAATTTACAGATAATGAGAATCGTACCGAGTGAAGTAAAAACAGCCGACTTACACGCTTATCTTTTGGGCTCAGTTTCGCCCCGACCTATATGTTTCGCCAGCACAATAGATAATGAGGGTCATATGAACCTATCCCCTTTCAGTTTCTTTAATGTATTTGGGAGCAAACCTCCGATTTTGATTTTTTCACCGGCACGCCGTGTCCGGGATAATACCATCAAACACACCTTGGAGAATGTATATGAAAATATGGAAGTTGTCATCAATATGGTCAACTACAGTATTGTCCAGCAAATGAGCCTGGCCAGTTGCGAATATCCCAAAGGTGTAAGTGAGTTTGAGAAAGCAGGATTTACCCCTGTAAAATCGGATATGGTAAAACCTTTTCGTGTCAAAGAATCACCCGTAAGCCTGGAATGTAAGGTGATTCAGGTTATCGAGACAGGAAAGGAAGGAGGCGCGGGCAACCTGATTATGTGTGAAGTATTGTGCATGCATATTGATGACAATGTGCTGGACGAAAACGGTAAAATAGACCCTCATAAAATAGACCTTGTAGCCCGGATGGGTGGTGATTATTATTGCCGCGCTTCGGGTGCAGCAGTATTTGAAGTGGCCAAACCAAACCTAAAGCTGGGCGTGGGTATCGACGCCTTACCAGATCATATCAAACACAGTAAAATCCTCAACGGAAACCATCTGGGTATTTTGGGCAACTGCACCGAAATCCCAGTAACTTCCGAGATTGTGAATGATGGTCGACTGGAACAAATCCTCAGCGATTTTTCGGACAGAACACAGCGCGTAAATGCCCTGCAGCATTATGCCAAGGACCTTCTAGACGAAAATGAAATTGATAGGGCCTGGCAGATATTGTTGTTGTAATTTTTTGAAATCAGCACAATCAATTTCTATGAACATCCTTGGAGCCTGCACTGAGGAAATGAAGGCTTGCACCGTTAACGTAAGGGATCTTCTTTAGGCTTTTCAAAAACCACACTTCTCCTTGTGGTTTTTTCTTGAAATTATCCGTAACCGGTTTCCCCTCCTTGGAGGGGTCAGGGGTGGGTTTAATATAAAAAACGTGAAACGAAAAATCATACCATACAACCCTTCACTTGTGCCATTAGCAAAACAGTTAAGGCAAAATATGACCTATGGTGAAGCATTACTTTGGAAAGAGTTAAAACAAATGAAAATGATGGGTTTCGATTTTGACCGACAAAGACCAATCCTAAATTATATCGTTGATTTTTATTGTAAAGACTTAATGCTAGCTATAGAAATTGACGGCGGAAGCCACAGCGATATGTTAGAAGCAGATGAAATAAGGCAAAAAGAATTAGAAAATGTTGGGGTAAGATTTTTACGTTTCAATGAACAATTTGTAAGAAATGATCTTATAAACGTCTTGTACAATATTCAAAATTGGATTGAAGAAAATGGCTTAAATATTGAAAGCCGCGAAACCCACCCCTAACCCCTCCAAGGAGGGGAAGCGCGCGATTTGATAAATTCCAAAAGCCAAGACATAGATTTATGGTTTTTTTCTTTCAGCTTTCCGCAATCAATTTCCCCTCCCCACCCGTGCCGGTACGGACGGGGAGAGGGAAACACGAGAGTTGATAAATCCCAAGGAACAAAACGCTTGAAGCTAAAAAGAAGAAATGATAAGCCTTAAAGTGTGCAGATCCCTCATCCCTCGGGACAAGCTCCACGGAACTTGAAGAAAAGATAATTGATGACCTCAAAATTATCTTGCGCCTTTGCGTGAAACAAAAACAAATTACCTTTACCCTTTATTATGGACAATCCAAATCTTCAAGCCAACAACAGCAATAACCCTGCCGACAAGGAATACGAAAACAGTATCCGGCCGCAGAGTATTGAAGATTTTTCGGGTCAACCCCAATTGATTGAAAACCTACGCATTTTTGTCAAAGCGGCCAACCAGCGAGGCGAAGCGCTGGATCACATTCTTTTTCATGGTCCTCCCGGTTTGGGTAAAACAACACTGTCGCGTATTGTAGCCAATGAATTGGGTGCGAATATCAAAGAAACTAGCGGCCCAGTGATAGAAAAACCAGGAGATTTGGCGGGCATTTTAATTGCTCTCGAGCCAAGGGACGTGTTGTTTATCGATGAAATTCATCGCCTGAGCACTGTCGTAGAAGAATATCTCTATGCTGCAATGGAAGATTTCCGCATTGACATTATGATTGACAGTGGTCCTGCTGCACGCTCTGTACAAATCAATTTAAATCCTTTTACCCTTGTAGGTGCCACTACCCGTTCAGGCTTGCTTACAGCGCCTTTGCTTTCACGATTTGGTATCAAATCACGCCTTGATTACTACAATACAGACGTATTGCAAGGCATAATTTTGCGTTCGGCCCATTTATTGAATGTAAAAACAACTTCGGATGCTGCTATGGAAATCGCACGTCGCAGTCGTGGCACTCCACGTATTGCCAATGGACTTCTGCGCCGAATGCGCGATTTTGCTCAGGTTCTGGGCAATGGAGTGATTGATATGAGCATTGCAGAACATGGACTGCGCGCACTTAATGTAGATGCCAACGGATTAGACGAAATGGATAATCGAATATTAACTGCATTAATAGATAAATTCAAAGGCGGACCAACCGGCATTAGTAATATTGCCACTACAGTGGGTGAAGAATCCGGAACAATCGAGGAAGTTTATGAACCTTTCCTGATACAGGAGGGCTATATCGTGCGTACACCCCGAGGAAGAGAAGCTACAGAAAAGGCATACAAACACCTTAACAGAGGTGGCTGGCGTGGAGATGGAAATACTCTTTTCTAATAAAAGTCAGGCCCAATCGAATGAACAATTGAGCCTGTTTTCAACTTTTAAAAAACCAGAAAGCCTAAAGCTATTTCCGAAATGGTGAACTCATCCAAGCCAAATAAAAGTAAGTCCTGAACAATCAACAAAATATATTGATTTACGAAAACCGTTTTGGATTTGTCAAAACAGCCTTTAGATTAGCCTATAGTTTAAATCTTACTTCCTTTATCGCGCACTTCAATATCAGCACTACTCAATCCCTGAGTACCCATCTGGTACACTCTGTCATATTCCCAATCTGTACTTTCATCATCATAGTGCTCAATATTGAAACCATTTCCGGTATTAATGCGGATATCATGCCATTCAAAATTCTGAATAGTTCTATCCAGTTTTACTTTGGCCCCAAGTGGCACCTCTACCACCACACTTACCTGTTGAAGGTGAAATTTATCCTTTTTACTGAGTGAAAAATACTTGCTCAAATGAAGAACAGAATCATTTTGAAACAATGAATATTGAATTGCTTCAGCCAGCCGGTTCGCCTGTTGAAATGTCTTTCCATTGGCCGATTTTACAACACGAACATGAAAAAGAGAGTCTTTACTCTGGAGCACCTTCACTTTAATATTTGCAGCATAAATACTATCTTCCATTTTATTCATTTTTGGCCATGGTGAGCCAGAACGCCAATCTTCAATTAAATCCTCATCTTCAAAAGGATCCACAACTACCAGCAAAGTATTGCCCGAGGGTGTTATCAGGTTTGTAACAGAAGATTGTTTTGATTTTGAGTGAAAATGACTACCGATAAAACTGAATAAAGCGAAGAAACTTATCCAGCCCAAAACATGAAGAAATGTAAACGTATAGCCGACATATTTATTTCTGGTTTGTACACCTCTGACAGCGCGCACCAGCCACATCAACAATCCAACAACTGGAACACCTATAAACAAAATCAATGTTGCCCAAAGAAGATAATGCTCGGTTTCATCCACCAAAATAAAATTAATAATCTGATGGCCTGTAAGCAACCATGTGGTAAGTCCCGCAAATCCCATCAACAATGAAAAAATGAGAATACCAATAATCCCAAAGACAAAAATCCTGGCTAGAATACCTACCGCATTGCTCACGCCGCTGGCAGATCGTCGGGCTGCAGTATTAGTCTGATTACCCATATTTTTTGCTGTTTGAGTAAAGTCACTTTGCATCATTTTTGCCTTTTCAGCTGCTCTTTTACCCGCATCCTTACTCCATTGTTCGGCGCGGCCTTTCAGATTTTGCATTTCTTCATTTACGGTCTTTTTGATAGATTCCAAATCTACTTTTTCTCCACGCATCTGCAATTTTTCGGCAGCCGTATTGGCTTCGGGCAATACAGCCCAAAGCACAAAATAAATAACAAAGAGAGAGCCACCGAAACCTCTGAAAATAAAATCAGTAATGTCTTTGTCAAACCATGAATTGACAGAATTCCCCACAAAAAACAACAGAATCGGAGATAAAAAAATGATTCTTAATATCCACACATCGATGCTAAAATAGGCCGCCAGACCACTGGCAACTCCTCCTAGCTTCTTCTCTTCGGGATTACGAAACAAACGTCTTTTGTGCGTATCAAATGTATTCATCTCTTTCTCTGGCAAAACAGCCCATAATACCAGATAAACAACGAAGCCAAATCCGGCAAACAGACTAAATATCATAATTACCCTGAGAATAGAAACATCTATTCCAAGATAATCTGCTAATCCTGCAGCCACACCACCTACTAACTGATTATTGCTGGCACGGTAGAGCCTCTTTTGCTCTGATGAGTTAGTTTGATTTCGTTCCGTTTTTTGCTGAGCAGTTGTTGACTCTGACCCTATTCCTGATTCCGATTCAGCAGCATGCAAATCTTCAGGATGACCAATACCAGACATGATTTCTTTCATATCCATATCCGTAATACAGGTATTCCCCTTCTTTAACCTCTGTAGAAAAAGCTCTGCAATTCGGCTTTCTATATCGCTGATGATTTCATCCCTTCCTTCTTCATTTGCAAAATACTGACGAAGGCTTTGGATGTAATTGCGCAATAGTTCTGATGCAGATTCCTCGATTGGAATTATGCTGCCCTGAAAATTTATGTTAATGACTTTATTCATAAATTGAGTTTTAAAATGATTGTTCGGTTCCGGATTTAAGGTTTAAATTGAGTAAGAATACCAACAGCGCTCGTCAGCTCTTCCCAGGTACTTTCCAATTCTGCGTAAAACGCAAGACCCTTTTCGGTAAGGGAAAAATATTTCCTTGGCGGGCCGGAGTTACTTTCCACCCATCGATAGTTGAGCATTTCTGCATTTTTTAGTCTGGTTAGCAGAGGATATAATGTTCCTTCAAGAATCTGAAAATTAGCTCGCCTCATTTCTTCAATAATATCTGAAGGGTAAGATTCGCTGCGCTTGATGATAGACAAAATACAAAACTCCAATATCCCTTTCCTCATTTGGCTTTGTGTATTATCAATATTCATAACCTGATTTATTTATGATTTAATGCAAAACTAAGTAATTATTTAGTACTATGTATTGCATAGTACTATTATTTTTTGCAAAAACTAGAAGCCTGTATTTTAAAATGAAGCTACTTAACTTAAAATCAATTGTTTGAAAGATGAATATTTCAAAACTAAAGACTATTGCTATAATGAAAATTTCAATATACCTTGTAGATTCACTCAAAACACTACTGTATGAAAGATTTTCAATTGTATCAATATCAGGGTCTGGTAACCGAGGTTTACGACGGAGACACTTGCACCATTACTTTCGACCTTGGATTTAAAATCTCCTTTACTGAAAAAGTGCGCCTTTTAGGTATTAATGCGCCTGAAATGCGTGGTAATGACAAAGCAAAGGGCACAATTTCCCGGGATAGACTCCGTGAAAAAATACTGAACCAAACCATCTGCATTGAAACACAAAAAGACGAAAAGGAGAAGTATGGACGTTATCTCGGTATTATCTATTTAAAAAATAGCAAAGGTGAATTGGAAAATGTAAATAACTGGATGGTAAATGAAGGGCTGGCGTTAAAAGCAAGCTACTAACGGAAAGAGAACTTATTTTGAGTTGGCAAGAATTTGTCCAAACGATTCAAAAAACAAGAACATTTGTTCTTACTCAATTTCAATCCTTTATTTAGCAAATTGTCTTTTACATTTGTAGCCAAACGAAAAAATATGCCCAGAGCAATTACCATATTAGGAGCAGGTCTAGTGGGCTCCCTCCTTGCCGTCATTTTACGAAAAAAAGGCTATGAAGTAAAAATATATGAGCGACGACCAGACATGCGCAAAGCAAGCGGCTATGCCGGACGTTCTATTAACCTTGCTGTAAGCGTGAGGGCATGGAAAGCACTGGAGATGGCTGGCATTAAGCAAGATATCGAACCTATTGCTATACCCATGTATGGACGCAGCCTGCATATGCCCGATGGCAGCTCAGCCTATCAGCAATACGGCAAAAATAACGAAGCTATATACTCTGTAAGTCGTGGAGAACTGAATAGAAAACTGATGGATGTTGCCGAACAGCATGGTGTAGAAATCTTTTTTGATCATCGCTGTATAGGAGTCAACCTTGCTAACAACGAACTCAGCTTTGATGTATTGGGTACAGCAAAAAAAGAAAATGCTGATTTGCTTTTTGGTGCTGATGGTGCTTTTTCGGCATTGCGTATGAGTTATGGTTTTGCAGACAGAGTCAATACTTCTCAAAACTATCTGGAGCATGGTTATAAGGAACTCACTATACCCGCATCTGCAACAGGGGGCTTTCTGATAGAAAAGGAAGCTTTGCATATCTGGCCACGCCATAATTACATGTTGATTGCCCTTCCTAATATTGACGGAAGCTTTACCTGTACTTTATTCTTCCCTTTTGAGGGTGCACCTTCATTTGCCTCATTGCAAACAAGGGAAGACATCCATTCATTTTTGCAAAGTACATTCCCCGATGCATTGGCTTTATCGCCAAACATGGTCGACGATTTCATCAATAACCCTACATCGTCACTAATTACAACAAGAGTATTCCCTTGGCACTTTAGCGACAAGAACGCACTGATTGGCGATGCGGCCCATGCCATTGTTCCTTTTTACGGACAAGGTATGAATGCAGGTTTTGAGGATTGTACTGTCCTGTTTGATATGATTGAAAAACATGGCGAGGATTGGACTGCCATACTGAATGAATATGAGCTAAAGCGCAAACCCAATGGTGATGCAGTAGGGGAATTGGCCCTGATGAATTTCATTGAGATGCGCGATAAAGTAGCAGACCCGGCTTTTCTTGAAAGAAAAAAAATTGAAAAGGAATTAGGTAAATTGTATCCGACAGAATTTATATCTATTTACGAAATGGTTTCATTCAGCCATACACCTTACGACACTGTGATGAAATGCATCAAAGCGCAAGATGATTTATTAGGCAATGTAATGGCTGCCGGCGACTTCAGCGTAATGGTAAACCAACAGGAATTCAGGAATAAACTGGACAACTGGATTAAAAATTATTATGCTTCGGTACAACAATTAGATTTTGGCACTACAACAAATTAATAAACGCTGGGCATTAAAGCCTGCTGATAAGAACACTATTGAATCTTTGCACAAAGCCCTTAATATTCATCCGGCATTGTGCAGACTTTTGGCCATTCGTGAGATAAAGGATTACGAATCTGCCAAACGGTTTTTTCGTCCCGAAATGAACCAATTGCACGATCCATTTCTGATGAAAGGTATGCATGATGCAGTAAGACGTATCAGCGAAGCCATAGAATGGAACGAAAGAATCTTGGTATACGGAGATTATGATGTTGATGGTACAACTTCTGTAGCTGTAATGTATTCCTTTTTGAGGGAGCGCTATAAGGGCCAGCTATCATTTTATATTCCTCACAGATATAGAGAAGGATATGGCGTATCAAAACAAGGTATTGATTTCGCAATAGCAAATGGATACACCTTGATGATAACCCTTGACTGTGGCATTAAATCTACAGAACTGATTGCCTATGCCAAAGACAACGGCATTGATGTAATTGTTTGCGACCACCATACTCCTGATGCAATTTTACCCCCGGCATTTGCCATCCTTAACCCAAAACAAAGTGATTGTCTGTATCCTTTCAAAGAATTGAGTGGCTGTGGTATTGGTTATAAGTTGATTTGTGCCTTGGCACAAGAATGGAAATTACCGGAGTCAAGTACATCTATGTATTTGGACCTTGTAGCAACCAGTATTGCTGCTGATATTGTACCTGTAAATGGCGAAAACCGCATTCTTGCTTATTATGGCATAAAAATGGCCAATGAAAATCCTTCATTAGCCATAAAAACATTGAAAGAAATTTCGGGTTTAATTAAACACATTACCTTATCTGATTTGGTATTTGCTATAGGCCCGAAAATTAATGCAGCAGGCAGGATGGATGATGCCAAAAAAGCGGTGGATTTGTTTATCGAGAAAGACCCCGAAAAAATAAAAGCTTTTGCTGCAGAATTAATGTCTGATAATACCGACCGGAAAGAGGTGGATAAAAGTATTACAGAAGAAGCACTCGGCATTCTGGAAAATGATTCATTATTAAGTAGCAAAAAATCAACTGTGCTTTACAAAGAGCATTGGCATAAAGGAGTAGTAGGTATTGTAGCCAGCAGATTGATTGATTATTGTTACAGGCCAACTATTGTTTTGGCTTCCAGCAATGGTAAAGTTTCAGGATCTGCGCGCTCTGTAATGGGTTTTAATGTTTATGAAGCCATACATGAATGCCGTGAATTGCTTGAAAATTACGGAGGGCATTTTTATGCAGCAGGTATCACTATGACGCCGGAGAATTTTCTTCCTTTTGTAGAAAAATTTGAGCAGGTTGTTTCGAGAACAATTGAACCTCATATGCTCACGCCCGAAATAGAAATTGACGCAGAGATAGAATTAGAGGATATAAAGCCGGCATTTTACAATATCATCAGGCAGTTTGAGCCCTTTGGCCCTAATAATATGCGACCTGTTTTTTGTACGCGCAATGTTCGCGATTACATGGGCAATTCCCGCATTGTAAAAGAGCAGCACATAAAATTTGTGGTAAGCAACGGCAGAGGGACTGTAATAGATGGCATTGGATTCAAGATGGCAGATAAATTTCGTTATACCAGCCCCGGTGCTTTTGATATTGTATATACTCTGGACGAAAATGAGTTCAATGGTGTTACAAAACTTCAGATGAAGGTGATTGATATTCGCCCATCACATTAATAAAAAGGGAGTCTTTTGTCTAAATAGAAATGGGCTTTATCTATGTCGATAAAGCCCATTTTAGTTATCAGAAAATGTTAGTGTGCTATACTAATTTGTTTCACCACATCAAATCCTTTATCTCCTTTTAATTGTAACAAATAATTACCCGAAGGAATATTTGAAACAGGTAATTTATGGTTGAACTGTTGCGTTGCTATAACTGACTGGCTCAATACAACACGACCTTGAATATCCAACAATGAAACCTGAATATTCTGTGACTGTTCGACAGTTGTGGTAATATTCAATACATCGTTTGCCGGAATAGGGTAAACCTTGGCATCAGATGTTGAAAGCACATCCTTTTTAATGGAAGAAACGGTATAATCTTCATAGTAATAAGTCGTACTATCGTTCAATTCCCAAGCAGAGACTCCATCCCATGATGCAATTGCATCTGATGTCAGTTGGTTATAGGTATTATAAGCACTCCTTGTTCTGGAACTCGTATCAAACTTGGCATTAGCAGTATTCCAGATTTGCTCTATAGAAATCAGCCTGTTATTGGCGGCATCATACTGATTTATGTAATTAAATGATTTTTCCCAAACCATGTCAGTTGCATTCCAGCTTTCAACCATCTGCACCGTCGCATTTCCGCCGGCATCATTGGTATAAGTATTACGGCTGTCATTTTCTAAAGACATTGTTGTAAAATCTAATACTTTGCTCAGACTTTGTATCAAATACCCAGAGGCATCATATGTTGAGGTTTCTGAATAAACGTCAAGCCAGATTGAGCTTAAATTAATACTCACCTTAAATGTAGCCACCTTTTTTGCAGCAGTATAGGTGTAGGAATAAACCGAAGACTCTACCCAACTGCTGCCATCCCAATCAAAATTGGAATCAGTTACAATGTTACTTGATGCATCGTACTTTACTATCCTCTTCGACGAATTTTCCCATGCACTGCCATCCCAATTCTGAGAACTGTCAGTGGCACGTTTTTTTGCAGCGGTACTGGTGTAATAAGACTGACTTTCATTTTCGTAGCTCGCACTCGTTGCATTCCATACTTGTCCTTTATCTGAACTAATATTATTAAGCGCATCAAATGCCTGTGTCTGACGATAATCTTTTCTCAACATGCTCAGCGTTTCGTCATAAGTCAGCGATAATGCACTATCAAACTTTACGAAATCACTTTTCATATCACCTCCCCGATCACCGGTATAATATAGTTTTGCAGTATCAATCAACAGCATTGAAGAGCCATCCAGCGTTCTATTAGCAAATGCTATTATTCTTGAGTCGATAGCTGTTGTTTTGGCCAAGGGAGAGGATAACTTTGGATTGCTGCGAGAGAACTCCATTGCTCTCTTTTTTGCTTTAGCAATGTGTTGTTCAACACTGAGTCCGGAAGTATAGGTTTGTTTGTTTTTCAAAAAGGGAACCGGCTTCTTTGCCTGAACCATTTGGGCGTTCAGAAAAAAAAGGCTGAGACCTGAAACTGTTATTACTTTTAAATTCATGCTGTTTTTTTGATGGTGATTAATAATAGAAATGAGGTTAGGAAGAAATATCTGTGGCAATCATGAAATATTACTCAAACAAATTCATTGAGAAAATCTCATTTGTCAAATTGATAGCATTCCCTCCAACATTACCTTTTGTACTTGACTCTGTTTTGTTTTTATAAAACAAAAATGAAACTTCTGACAAAGAGATTACTTTCCCATCAGACTTTTCAGCTCTAAAAATGTGCTTGCCCGACATAAGTGAATATTTCAGTGCATTAGTTGTCAGAGTCGTGTCACCGACGCTTAGAGGCATTTCTTTTGAGATGTTAATAAAAGGTAGTTTTCCTATCCTTTCTCCATCGATAAATAAAACAATATAATCCTCAGCCATAGTAGGTGTACTTGTATAAAAGTATCCGGTCAGTTTTGTGGGAATTTCCTTTTGACAGGAGGATATCAGGAAAAGAAATAAAATGGTTGAAAAAATTACAAGTGCTTTTTTCATGACAAAAAATAGTTTTGGTGTAGCAAAGAAAACGTTGATACATAAAATTTATTATGTAACGGCTGAGAATAAGCCAAAAAAAAATGCTGCAACCATGAGTAGTTGCAGCATTTACCTATAAAGAATCCAAAAAATTATAGTTGTTCCAAACTCTTTTTAATAATTGCAATGCACTCATCAATTTGATTGCGTGTAATAATCAATGGTGGAGCAAAACGAATTTTATCGCCATGTGTTGGTTTTGCCAACAAGCCATTCTCCATCATTAACATACACAAATCCATTGCAGCATCTTCGCCCAAAGATGCGTGGCCTATTACAACTGCCGTAAACAAACCTTTTCCACGTACCTCTTTGATATAAGGGCTATTTAAAGCCATTAACTCACTCCTGAAATAGTCTCCCTGTAACACAGCGTTTTCGCACATATGCTCTTCTTTTAGAACCTTCAATGCCTCAATTGCAACAGCGCAAGCCAATGGATTGCCACCATAAGTGCTACCATGCTGCCCTGGTTTAATGAGCATCATTATTTCATCATCAGCTAATACCGCCGATACGGGTAAAGTACCACCTGATAATGCCTTACCAAGGATAATAATATCAGCACGAACTCCTTCATGGTCGCAGGCAAGCAATTTACCTGTCCTGCCTAATCCGGTTTGTATTTCATCAGCGATAAACAGTACATTGGCCTCTTTACATAAGCTTGCTGCTGCTGCCAGATACCCTTCATCCGGTACAACTACACCGGCTTCGCCTTGAATGGGTTCAATCAGAAAACCTGCAACATTTGGATCTTTCAAGGCATTCTTTAACGCATCAATATTATTATAAGCGACAATCTCATATCCGGGCATAAATGGTCCGTAATTAATTTGCGCAGAAGGATCATTGCTAAAAGAAATCACATTGAGGGTACGTCCATGAAAGTTATTCTCACAAACCAAAATTTTTGCAGCATTAGGAGAAATACCTTTTACCTCGTAACCCCAACGACGGGCTAACTTCAAAGCCGTCTCAACAGCTTCTACGCCGGTATTCATAGGTAATACTTTGTCATAGGAAAAATACTCTGTAATATACTGCGCATATTCGCCCAACAAATTATTATGAAAAGCTCGTGAAGTAAGAGTCAATCGTTGAGCCTGTTTGATTAAAGTATCCACAATACGCGGATGGCAATGTCCCTGATTAACAGCAGAATACCCCGAAAGAAAATCAAAGTATTGTTTTCCATCCACGTCCCATAAATGCACTCCAAGCCCTTTTTCTAATACAACTGGTAAAGGATGATAATTATGGGCTCCATGCTCTTCCTCGAGATGCAAAAAATGTTGTGATTTTGTAGATATATTTAGTGTAGCTAGCATGCCGCAAAGGTAAATAGTAAAACTGTAAATATGACCATCGGATATTCTGTTCATTAACCTGATGTGTTAAAAATTTGATGTAATATGCACTTTAGAAATAGTATATTTTCTGTCGTAGTTGCTAATATTGGAATCGTTTTTTTTGTAAAAGTTAATGAGTAAGTATAGTTCTGTACTATTGATTTCCCTCTTATTGTTGAGCTTGCAAATGCAGGCTCAATCTGCAGATAGTATTTCAAAAGCAAGTCAACAATTTTTTGACACAAAACTTCAAAAAACGGCTAATCAAATCCTTGCTCAGCCTGAACGCAGAGCCAAGGATTCTGCAATCAAAATCTATGTAGACTCTTTTTTAAATAAAAGCTCCTTACAAAAAACTGAATTTGTACAAAAACAAATAAAAGGGATTGTAAGAGATTTGAATACCGGAGAAGGGGTTCCCTTCGCACAGGTATTGTTTCCTCATTCATCGATAGGTAATACTACAGAATTAGATGGTTCTTTCGTGATTGACTATCAACAGACACTAGGCGATAGTCTCATCATTTCAGCATTGGGTTACAAGAAAACTTATAGAATAATTGACACATCAATTATTCAGTTAGATTTAGAAATCGAATTATCCAGAAGTGAGAATCTACTCAGGGAAGTTGTTATAAGACCGGGCGAAGATCCTGCAGTGGCTCTGGTAAAGAAAATCATTCAAAATAAACCCAATAATAATCCCGACAAATATGATAATTACAAGTACGAATTATACAACAAACTAGAGTTGGATTTAGTGCGGATGAGCAGAGAGCAATTCAGCAAAATACCCATGATGAAACCCTTTGCTTTTATCTTCAATAATGTTGATTCTTTTTCGGAACAAAAGCCTTTTTTGCCTGTATTTCTTACCGAAACCTTGTCTGACTATTATTTTCAACGTAGCCCCAAAAAGACAAAAGAGTTTGTAAAAGCAAGTCAAATAAAGGGCATAGAAAATGAGAGTGTGACCCAATTTCTGGGTGGCATGTATCAGCAAATAAATCTCTACAGCAATTTCATAGATGTGTTTGACAAACAGTTTGTGAGTCCTATTAATAATAATGCACCAAATTACTACCGATATCAGATAAAAGATACTCAGTATGCTTATGGGCACAGAATTATACTTGTTCAGTTTGCACCAAAGCGCGCAGCCGAAAATTGTTTTATCGGCGATTTCTGGGTAGTAGATTCGGTATTTGCATTACAAAGAATAAGCCTGGATATTGCAGCAGATGCCAACATCAATTTAGTAAACAGGGTAAGTCTTTATCAGGAGTTTGCACCCGTTGGAGATTCACTTTGGTTTAATGTAAAAGATAAATTCATTGCAGATTTTACTGTGCCCTACGGCGGGAAAAAAATGCCCGGTTTTATTGGACGTAAAACAACCTCATACAAAAACATCTTACTCAATGATAGTACAGTAAGTAATTTAGTCAACGATAAAAAACTAAAACAGGACGTTATTATTGAGGATGGAGCTAGAAATAAAGGCAATGAATTTTGGAGCGAAAGCAGACACGACTCGCTCAACAAAAATGAAAAAGCAATCTATGCCATGATTGACACCTTAAATGCTATGCCCATTTTTAACCGGACCAAAAACATCATTACTTTTTTAGCGAAAGGAACTCAAAATTTTGGCAAGTTTGAGTTTGGCCCCTATTGGGCTTTGTATAACAGAAATCCTATTGAAGGAAACCGATTCCGTTTTTCGATGGGTACAAACCCCAAATTATTTAAAGACCTTTACCTTAATGGATATGTTGCCTATGGCACTACGGATCAGAGGTTCAAATATAAAATTGCCGGCTTATGGCTTTTGGAACGTCATCCAAGACATCGCATATATGCCTCTTATACGAGCGATTTGGACAGAAGTATAAGCTATTACAGCGAAGCAGGCACAGATAACTTCCTTAGCAATTTGGTTCGCAAACGATATTTACCCTTTAAGCTGGCTTTTGTTAAAGATGCAAGATTTGAACATTATAAAGAGTACTTCAATGGATTCAGTCATGAATTCACCTTTCTGCGCAAAGAATTTACACCATATGCCCCATTACCTTCCTCTACTATCTTCAGAAATGAAGAGGGTAATCCGTCTGATAATGTAATTAATTCAGAAGTTGGCTTGAAATTACGTTTTGCTTATAAGGAGCGTTTTTTGGAGGGTGATTACTACCGGATTAGCATTGGCACAAAATACCCTGTTGTTTCAGTTCGTTTAGCTTTAGGATTAAAGAATTTTCTGCATAGCGGTTATGAATATCAGAAGCTCAGTATCAACATTTCGGACTACATAAAGCTACCACATCTGGGTACTATTACTTATAACGTTTTTGCAGGAAAGCATTTTGGAACCTTGCCCTACCCTCTGTTAGAAGTTCATCCCGGCAATGATTTTTATTACTACAACCAGTATGCTTTCAGTATGATGAATCGCTTTGAATTTATCAGCGATACTTATGCAGGGTTAATGTTTGAGCACAATATTGGTGGTGGTATATTTAATTACATTCCTCTTTTAAAGAAAATAAAACTGCGCCAGTTCTGGACTTTAAAATCGGCCATTGGCAGCCTTTCGGAGTCTAACAAAGCACTCAATCTCAATCAGGGATTTGAATTCAAAACCTTGCAGGGTAATCCATATTTAGAAATCGGCACCGGAATTGATAATATATTTCAGCTTTTCCGTGTAGATTTTGTGTGGAGGGTAGCTCCGGCACCACTGGCTAATGAGCCTCTTGAAAAGCGTTTTGGAATTTTCGGTAGTTTCAGAGTCGGCTTCTAATATGCTCCCATATTTGTACCACCTCCTATATCGTCCAGATTAGTACCAAAAAATGGAGTAATGCCTGCATTCGCAGCCGGAGAGCCACTTTTAAGTCTGTAATTCCATTTTTCGTAATCTTCGAAGAGAGGGTCTTCATTGAATTTACAGCCAACAAAATTAACCAGTGCATTCACTTCCTTAGCTTTAATCAAACAATTCTGGAAGCTAAGATTAAAGGTTCCAGCTCCCTTGTTGTTGCAAATCAGTTCATTCTCCAGAGTTCCGTAGACAATACTATTGCGGATAATCCCATTTAAATTACCGGGAATAAAACCTGTCTGGCTGGTATCAAAATAATTAAGCAAGCTCATGACCGGCGATTCTGAATGATTGACAAAACGCGTGCCATAAGTAACAAAAGTACATTGTTCAAAATCGAAATTCCCACCCTGAAAAACTCCGACATTCTGGGCTCCGCATGTATTCACCAGGCAATTGTTCATTTGCACTTTACCGCCAAAAATGAACAAACCATATCCGATTGAATTTTGAATGATACAATTATCCAGTTGCACTCCATCTGAAGGATTAGAAATATTGATGTTGTTATTGACCTGAATGGCGGCCGCTACAAAAGCACTGCCAAATAAAAGTGTACTGTTGCCACAATTCTTGATATGCGTCCATTTCAGTTTATTGTTCTTACTGTCTTCTGTAAAGTATAATCCTCCCCATTCTCCCGGCAAGTCAAGATAGGAAAAATAACTGCGGTCAATGCGGTCGCTCTGGAAAACAACACTATCAGATTTTGTACCATTCACCAATAACGTCCCTGCTACCAGCAAACGAGAATTGGGATGCATATATACTCTACAACCCGGATTGATGGTCAATGTCTGGTTGGTATCCACCAACGCGTTGTTGATGATAACATAAGGGAGTACGTTGTCCCAGGTTTGGGTACTCAATACACTGTCAAATACATATCTGGCATTCTGTCCGTAAGCGATTACCGGCACGGTAAAATCTTTTCCGTTCAAAGTAGCGATGAGTTGATCCTCTACTAAAAAAGGAGACAATGATGAATTGGGGTCAATGGTAACCGTGCTGTAGATATACATGCTATCCTTTGCAGCCAATTCCTGATCATTTACTTCATTACCCGAAATACCATTTACATTAAGCTTAAATGAAGAGCTATTCCCTTTTGCAAGACGAATACTACTTAGTTTTATTGCCTGATTCTGATCGTTAAATATCTTAATCTTGTAAGTAGCACTACCCAAAGACACAAAAACAGTATCAAACAGAAGTGTATCCGAGGAAAATCTCAACGCACCACCATCCGACAGGATTTGAGTCTTTTTGCAGGAAACAGAAAATAAAGCAAGTACAAATGCAACTAATAAAACTGAAAAAAACCGCATAATCTATCGGGTATAATTATAATTGAGCGAGGTAAAAGTAAAGATTTTATACTCAGCAGTATACAAACTAAACGGAAAGAAGTGAATAATGTTGTACTTATATAACAAATATCTCATTTTAACTCTTATATTTGTAAAAAATAATACAATATGAAAAAAATCTTCTACACACTTGCTGCCTTTCTTATGATAGGCGCTGTTGGCATTTCTTCCTGTAATAAAATTAAAGAACTTGCCAAAGTGAACTTTAATCTGGACAATGCAGATGGCGAATTTACCATTCCTGTTATTGTTGCAGCCGGAGACGCAACATTGGGTACAGACGATATCTATATGAATCTGGATAGCATCATTAAAGCGCAAAACAGTAAAGTAGGTGCCGGTAATATTAAAGAAGTAAAAATAAAATCCTGCGAATTGACCTTAACAAACGGTGATAGCAAGAATAATTTTTCTGCATTGGAGTCTTGTAAATTAGAGATAAAATCTAACGTAAAGGCTGATTACATTAAAATGGCCTCTGTAGAAAACAATCCGGATGTTGCAGCACAATCTTTAAACTTGCCTGTAGAAAGCAGTCTTGATTTGAAAGACTATTTCCTGAGTGCTAATCAATTTACTTATCGCGTTTCGGGCAAAACCCGCAAAACAACTGATAAAGAACTTAACTGCAAAGTATTGGTGAAATATACCATTGTAGCAGGATTGTAATTTTCGCATTTTCCAAAAAAGCAATTATAAAGCCAAGAATTTTTCTTGGCTTTTTTATGTCATCATGAGTGAAATTGTAATACTTTTAATTCAAAATGTATCATAATTATATGACAAAGTATACTACTTTATTTATACTCTTGTTTATTAAGCTGCCAGTTGCAGCAATGGATTACGCTGACTATCATAGAGGAATAAACAAAGCGGAGGAATTTATTTTTGTAAAGAACAAATTCGATTCCGGCATTAATCTATATACCAAAATCTTTAAAGAGTTTGACTTTGTGTACGCTGGCGACTGCCTAATTGCTATGCAAATTGCCTTGTATGTCAACAACGAAAAGGCATTTATCAACTTTACCGAAAAAGCATTTCAAAATGGACTGATGCTGCGCAATTTTAAAAAAGTGTATTCCATAAAGCACCACTCATTGTATTTAAAAGACACTGCAAAATTTATACTGCTGTACAAAAGCAATCGACCACATTATTTAGCAAGAATTGACACGGCAGCACTGAAAACAATGCACGCGCTAAAAGCCGAAGACCAATTGGTGAAAAACAGTATTAAATGGCCAAACGGGCAATTTGAATTCCATAAAGAACGTCAAAAAAGGTATTTACCACTTATTGAAAAAACGATTGCAGAACTGAAAAAAATTGCTTTCGAAAAAGGTTTCCCCTCAGATAAAATTGTCGGAATTGACCAATCCGATATTATGCGAGAATTAAAACTAAACTCACCCGATATGATGGAATATTGGTGGCGAAATAAAAACAGAAACGAGTGTGTTATTGAGAAAGGTCAATTCCAATCTGATGAAGACTATTTATACTCTTATTATAACATTCCACCAATTATTCATCACCCAAAAGTCTATGATATTTTCGACGAGTCATACTATATCCAACAAATAAAGCTCGGCAATATTCACCCGAAAGATGTTGCAGTATTTCATGATAACACTTATACGAATGGCATCAACACGCCCGATGTGCCAGTTGGAAGATGTTTTTTTGGATGTGGAGTAATGGCAGAAAATAAAGCAAACGATAGAAAAGTAAAAGACATTATTATCAATGAATGTCGTGCAAAATGGTTTATAGCCCCAATAGAGAATGACCGAGCAAAATGGAAATTTATGCAAGAGCACAAAATGAATTATGGATGGGGATGGATGGGCAAAAGGTCTTAAATCAGGAAATTAAACTCAACAATTTCTTTGTAAAATTCTCCCAACTATACTTTTCTTTTTCACTTTTAATATTATGTTCAAGTTCAGGGATTGAATCAGGTTCAAAAAATCGAAGAATGGCATCAGCTATGGATGTAGGATTGGGCTCTGCCACAAAACCTACTTTGCCATCGGGTACATTCTCAGCCAATCCACCCACATTTGTTACCACCATTGGTTTTTCAAAATGATAGGCAATCTGCGTAATTCCACTCTGTGTAGCTGTTTTGTAGGGTTGCACTACAAGGTCGGCAGCACAAAAATAATTGCGCACTTCGGAATTGGGGATAAAGTTGGTAAAGAGTTTTACATTATCTCCTAATTGATATTGCTTTATCAATTGGTGATACAAATCCTCATCACCATAAAATTCACCTGCAATAATCAGCTTGATATTCATGGATTTTAGTCGCTCATCATTCATAGCCTCAAGCAGCCAATCCAATCCTTTGTACTTGCGAATAAAACCAAAGAATAAAATATACTTTTCGTCGCCGGTTAGACCAATTTTGCTTAAGGCTTCCTCGCGGCCAATAGTTGTGCCATAATTGTCGTAGAGTGGGTGTGGTGTGTAGAGTGCAGACTTATTACTAAAACTTTTTAAATCATGCAACACCTCTCTGCTCATGGTAACAAAAGCATCAATTGGTTTAAGAAAATATTTTGTAAACATTTTGTCGCCAAAACGTTTTTCGTGCGGTATCACATTGTCCAAAATACTGATGACTTTGCTATGATGATTCCATTTAGCAATCCTCAGTATTGTGCCAAAGCAAGGTCCCATAAAGGGCAGCCAAAATTTTACAAGAATCAGGTCAGGTCTTTCCTTACGAATCATATTGCCCACACGGAGCCAATTGAATGGATTGATAGAATTGACAATAGTTTTGATTCTTAAATTTTGCGGTGCAGCTTCTGTTGAATACTGAGATTTTCCAGGAAACAAAAATGAAGGATATTGTAAGGAAAAAGAATACAGCTCTACGCTGTTCCCCTGACTTTGAAGTTCGGTACACAATCGTTCATTAAATGAAGCTAAGCCACCTCTTAATGGATATGCCGAGCCTAGGAAAATTATTTTCATCGCTGATTTATAGTTTTTGAAAATCAATTTGGGCTTGCTCATAATCACTCGGTACACCGATGTCTATGAAATAGGCCTCTGACAAAAAGCCATAAAAATTTCCTTCATTCACAAACTGCTCCAAATATTGCTGTTCAAATGAGAATTTTTCAGGTAGTTTTTTGTCTTCGAATAAAGATTTGTTGATGATGTAAATGCCACCGTTAATAAGACCCTTGTCATAATATTTTTTTTCCTCAAAAGATTGTATACAGCTATTCTCATCCGCTTTAACCACTCCATATCGTTCAAAATTCTGCAAAAATTTCAGAGCAAGTGTAGTAGCTGACTTTTTTGACAGATGAAATTCCATCATTTTGTTTAAGTCTGCACGAAACATAGTGTCTCCATTGAGTACAAAAACATCATCTTTTACCGTTTGTTTCAGGGCAAGGGCAATACCACCTCCTGTACCTAAAGGTTCGGTTTCGATTACATAATCTATTCGAAAGGGCCAATCATATTTTTCAACCCATTCAATTACTGCTTCGTGCCTGAAACCCAGAGATAAGGTAACAGAACTGCAATTTTGTGCTTCCAAATAATCAAATAAATATTGCAGGAAAGGTTTTCCGCAAATAGGTGCCATACACTTTGGCTGTGCACCTATAACGCCCTGCAGTCTTGTGCCTAATCCGCCTGCCAAAACTATACATTCCATTGGTGTTGTTTTATTAATACTGCTTTATACCTGCCAACTCGACAAACCTCTTTCTGTAAATTGATACGATCTGAAATCTCCTCCATAATTTGCAAGGGCTTTTTTGACATCATATCGCTTATTATCAGGGCAATAAAACATCATAAAGCCACCACCACCTGCGCCGGATATTTTCCCTCCTGTAGCACCAGCCTTTAGAGCTACTTCATATAGCTCGTCCATAGCACTATTCGAGATGCCTTTTGCCATTTGCTTTTTATACCTAAATCCATAATCAAGAATAGAACCTATTTCGTGTACTTTGCCCTTTAACAAAGCTACTTTCATCATTTTGGCTTGCTCTTTCAATTGGTGCATGGCATCAATTGATTGTTGATTCTTATCAACGACGTTTTTGCTTTGTGCCTCAATAATAGTAGAAGACAATCGACTAGTAGCAGTAAAATAAAGCAGCAGATTGTTTTCTAATTCATACAAGTACTGAGGTTTGATACGCAATGGATTTACAATTACTTGATTGTCGTCGTAAAATTCCATAAAATTGACACCTCCAAAAGTGGCTGCATACTGGTCTTGTTTTCCTCCTGCCATGTTCAATTCTTCTCGTTCTATCACATAAGCTGTATGGGCAATATCATATTCGCCTAAAGGCAGCTTCAACCATTCGACAAATGCGCCTAGTATGGCTACCATTAGTGTTGAGGAGGTTCCTAAACCCGACCCTGCAGGAGCATCTACAAACGTGGTAAGTCTGAAACCTGTGGTTATCAGCGTATAATTTTTGACAATATGATTGTAAATACCTTTTGCCAAATCTAAAGTGCCGTCAATGGGTAATGTACCGGACAATGGATGGGTACAAGTTTCATTTCTGTCAATTGCTTCAATAATAATTGTTGGTTCATCTAACAATTGTATGGTAGCGTATGCATAAAGTGAAATTGTTGCATTAAGTATTGCTCCACCATATTCATTACAATATGGGCTCACATCTGTTCCGCCGCCGGCTAGTCCTATTCGAAGAGGAGCTTTGCTTCTATAAATCATTTATAAGAGTATTTATGTTTATTTGCCAAAGTACTGATTAATTTGCTGCATGCACTTTTCGTGTGCATTCATCTGCTTGTTTGCATACCATTCTGCCGTCCAGCGAATTGCCTGTTCTGCATTTAGTCCGGGTTGCCAACCAAGCATCGTTTTTGCTTTATTGCTATCAAGCATTAATAATTTCGCTTCGTGAAGCGCTGAAGGGTTTTCATCCTTTTGATAAGCTTCAGGTTGGTTAAACACTGACAGAAATATCTGTGTCAATTCTTCAACTGTTTTTTCATCAGTTATATCAGGACCAAAATTGAATGAAGTACTGAATTTAACCGGTTCTTCCACCATTTTGGCTGCTAACAACAAATAAGCACCCAAAGGCTCCAAAACATGCTGCCATGGCCTAACAGAGCCGGGATTACGTAAATTGACTTTATCACCAAATTCTATAGCGCGAACGATATCAGGAACAATCCGGTCAACCGAACGATCTCCGCCACCAATAACATTACCTGCCCTTACCGAAGCTATGGCCTTATGATGCTGATTAAAATTGTCCGGATTAAAAAAGGATTTGGTGTAGGAGGAAATAATTATCTCAGCAGCAGCTTTGCTGGAAGAATAAGGGTCATAACCACCCAATTTATCATCTTCTTTAAATGCCTGCCCTCTCTCCGGATTTTCATAAACCTTATCGGTAGTTATCATTACACCAACACAAGGGCCAGGCAAAAACCTGATGGCTTCCAGCACATGAGCTGTGCCCATAGCATTAACAGCAAAAGTCTCTACAGGAATTTCGTAACTGGGCCGTACAAGAGCCTGAGCAGCAAGATGAAAAACGAAATGTGGTTCAAAACGCACCAATTCGCCTTGGAGTTTACTCAAATCCTTTATATCACCAATAACTGAGGAGTAACAAATTTCATCTCCGGAAATTTCATTATAAAGATCATTGGCATGCTCTGGAGCAAGGGCATATCCTTTTACATCTGCACCCAGCCAATTCAACATTTGCAATAACCAGGCACCTTTAAAACCGGTATGCCCCGTGAGAAAAACACGTTTCCCTTCAAAGGTTTTTTTAAGTAATTCTATCATTGTTTATAGGGTTTAATCGTCAAACGATATTACCAATTTTTCCAGGCCGGATTCTTAAGCCACATTTCTTCCAGTTCTTCCCGCTCGCGTATGGTATCCATACATTTCCAAAAACCATGATGCCTGAAAGCCGCAATCTGGCCATCTTTTGCAAGATCATTCATCGGCTGGCGTTCCCACATCATATCATCCGCATCATTGTGAAGATATTGGGAGATGGAGGGTTCTATAACAAAAAAGCCACCATTAATCCAGGTTCCACTATCAGCAGGCTTTTCTTCAAAACCATTGATAGCGCCACTATCCTCCATATTGATTACACCAAAACGACTATTCGCCTGAATGGCTGTCATGGTACAAATCTTACCAGTTGACTGATGAAAATCTATGAGTTTATTGATGTCCACATTACACAGTCCATCACCATAAGTGAGCATAAAACGTTCGTTTCCAATATAGGGCAATACTCTTTTCAGACGACCGGCTGTCATGGTATCGAGACCTGTCTCAATTAGAGAAACCTTAAAAGGCTCAGCAAAGTTATTATGCACTTCTAAAGAGTTATTGGATAAGTCTACCGTAACATCAGCATTATGCATAAAGTAATTGATAAAATACTCTTTTATCATGGAACCTTTATATCCCAGACAGATGATAAATTCTGTATGACCAAAAGCAGCATAACTTTTCATAATATGCCACAGAATCGGCTTCCCACCGATTTCTATCATTGGTTTTGGTCTTAATACAGATTCTTCTGCAATTCGCGTACCTCGCCCGCCGGCAAATAATACAACTTTCATTGTCAATTCTTTTGGGTTTATTTATAACCTAAATCATTCTGTAATTCTTGTGGTAGTGCCGGAAGCAAATGTCGGGGTAGTAAAAATGAAGAAAGTTCTGCCATTTCTTTAAAAATATAATGTGAGTCTGCTGCAGACTTCAGATAATCGGCACCTGTGCTGCCACCGGTTCCTACCCTTTTGCCTATCGTGCGTTGAACCATGTGAATATGCCTGTGTCTCCACATAGAAAGCAACTGATCAATTTCGAGCAAAGAACTAATCAGTTCAAAAGGTAAATGTAGCAACGGATGATCTCGATACAACATAATAAACAAAGCGCTTCTGTTGGCTGCTTTACTAAAGCTCCGTCCTTCGGGATAATGTTCTTCCTTACCAAATAGATTTTTATAAGTCTGCAGATTCATTTTCTCATTTTCAGAAAGGCTTTCTGTGTAAGCCTTTTCATAAACTTCCCAAAAAGAGTCGGCACCATCTGCTTTCCAGTAATGTAGGTTTTCTGTAAATGGCATTCTTTCCAACCAACGGTTAATCAGCACCAATAATGACTCATCAGATTCAGCTTTTTTTACTCTTTCAATATCTGCAGTATTCAATTGAGAAAGATAATAACCTTTGCCAAAACGATGGTCATAAGCAAGCCCGAGTTTGGCCTCTATAATTTTGAATTGTATACTCTGAAAACCTGATGCCGGGCGCAATAAATCCCTGAAGTCCAGAAAATCCAAAGGAGTCATCGTCTCTACTATAGACATTTGATTCACACATACCTCAAGTATCTTACATACGCGGCCAATGCGGTGTACTGCATTAAAAATATCAGGAGCATTATTAGGTATTTCCTTCTGTTTGAAAATGCCTGCAACAATATCCAATTCGTGTAAAATCAATTTAAACCAAAGCTCATAAGATTGATGAATAATGATAAACATCATCTCATCATCTGCCTTTATGTTTTCCTTTCCACTTTCAGTGGTTTGTGCATCCAGTATTTTTTCCAGCTGCAGGTATTCACTATAATAAACAGGTGGTCGTTGATTTACTGACATTTTACTTAGGGTTGAATTAAGAATGCAGCAAATGTAGGCTTCTCATTTAAAAATTCTATCAAAAAAAGCAAAAACTGCTACTGGTAATCTATTTCTCAAACCAAATATTATCAATTTAAGAAAACACCTTAAATTCAAACACTATACAAGCTAAAGTTCTTATAAACACAAAGGCAAAGGTTAAATCTACCTTTGCCTTTGTATAATTAAGGAAAAAATTAAAACAGCTTTTCCAGCACGTTCTTTATCACATGTGGCTTGCCTAAAGTATAAAAATGCAAAATGGGAGCACCGTTTTTCAGCAAGTCCTTGCATTGTGTCAAAAGCCACTCTTCACCAATTTGCTCGCAGGCCAAGTCAGTTTTGGCATTGAGCATTTCCTTGGTCAGCTCTACCGGAATATCGACATTAAAGACACTGGGCACGATGCTTAATTGGCTCTTGTTGGTTATCGGTTTTAAACCCGGGATAATAGGTACTTCAATATTATTTTCCCTGCACTTCTGAACATAATTATAGTAGTGTGCATTATCGAAAAACATTTGAGTAGTAACGTATTCCGCACCTAATTCAATTTTTCTTTTCAGGAAATAAATATCCGTATCCAAATTAGGAGATTCAATATGTTTTTCGGGATATCCAGCCACTCCAATACAGAAATCGCTTTTCAATCCGTCTATAATGTCAGACTCCTGATATTGCCCCTTATTGAGCTCCATAATTTGCTCTACCAACTCTTCGGCATAACGATGCCCATGAGGATGTGCCGTAAAAAATTTTTCGTTTGCAGCAGCATCGCCTCGGAGTGCCAACACATTACTCACACCCAGATAATGCAAATCAATTAATGCATTTTCGGTTTCTTCTTTACTAAATCCACCACAAATCATATGTGGAACAGCATCAACATTATACCTATTGATGATAGCAGCACAAATACCAACAGTACCGGGTCTCTTACGGATTTCTACCCGTTCAAAATTACCATCACTCCGCTTTTTGAACATTTGTTCGGCACGGTGATAGGTAACATTGATAAAAGAGGGCTTAAATTCTATAAAAGAGTCCAGAACTTTAAATATAGAGTCAATCCCTCTGCCCTTTGCCGGAGGAAGTATTTCAAGAGAGATAATGGGCTTAGTAGCCTGGTTAATGTGTTCTGTAACTTTCATTTTTTATGAGGCTGTAAAAAAAACAGCGCGTAAAAATAACCGTTAAATACCAATATGCGTTACGACCTCTGATATTATTCCAAAATAAACGCTCCATTTCATTTACTTTTGCCGTCCATTTTAATATACAAAAGAAGTGACAAAAGCTCCTCTTATATCTATAATTATTGCATTGCTATTATTGGCGGGGATTTATTTTGGGGGCAATACCAAACCACCCAAACCTAAAGAATCAGCAGATAAACCTGCTAATGCGGCTGGCCAAATGCCACAAAAACCGAATCCGCTGGATGTTGACTCGCTGATTATTGCATCAAAAAAATCATTGGCACAACATGCACTGGGTGAACTGCAAACAGTTGATATTGAGTTGCGTAAAGTAACAGACTCGGCTCAATTGATACCCGTTTTCGGTAAATATGCCCAAATCTGGCAGGAACACAAACAATTCCCTCTAGCAGCATATTATTATTCTTTGGAAGCAAAATTGGAAAAATCAGAAAAAAAGCTCACCTTCGCCGCCCAATTGTTTTTAGACCTGGCCAGAAAAGAACATTCTGCCGAGTTGCAAACATGGGAAGCCAGCAATGCTATCGCTTGCTTTGATCAGATTCTGAAACTAAACCCTTCAAACGATTCAGCAAGATTAGCCTTGGCAGAATGCTACTTCGGTACCGGCGAAGCGATGAAAGGCGTAGTTCTTGTAAAAGAAATTACCGCCAAAGACCCTGAAAATAAAGCAGCTAATTTATTGCTGGGACAACAGGGACTGATATCGCAACAGTTTGACAAAGCAAAACAACGCTTTGAAACAGTATTGAAAAATGACCCTAAAAATGTAGAAGCCATGCTGGGACTGGCAGAAGCTTTGAAAGGATTGGGGGAAACACAAAAAGCGAAAGCGCTTTTAGAAGATTGTAAGAAAATAATCAATAACCCGGCTTTTGCCAAGGATATTGACGAATATATCAAAACTTTTTAATAACAAATTAAATCATTCAGATTATGCCTTGTGGTAAAAAAAGAAAACGTCATAAAATTGCAACCCATAAACGCAAAAAACGTTTAAGAAAAAACCGTCATAAAAAAAATAAATAGAGTTTAATCACTCTTTTTCGCTAAAAACTTACTCAAGTTTTTTTCTCAAAATTTTTTTCTACAGAATGACAGTCCCTTGCGTACCGTACAATCCCTCAAAAGATGTATAGTATGCAAGGCGACGCATTTTTGTACCACTAAAATTTTCATGAATGCGAAAATGTATTTCATTTAATTAAAGACGGTAGCATGAATAAAGAACTTATTATCAATGCTTCGGGAGATGTGGTAGAAATTGCCCTGCTCGAAGACAAGAAATTGGTAGAGCTACACTACGAACAAGGTCAGGACGATTTTGCGGTCGGAGATTTGTATTTAGGAAAAATCAAAAAACTAATGCCAGGCCTCAATGCGGCTTTTGTGGACGTTGGATATGAGAAAGATGCCTTTTTACACTACACCGATTTAAGTCCTCATTTTAACTCGCTGGTCAAGTTTACCAAACAATCCATCGAAGGAAATCGAAGTTGGGGAGATGATTTTACTAAATTTAAAGTAGAACCCGTTATCCTCAAAGCAGGAAAAATTACAGAGGTAATTCATCAGAAGCCCGAAGTAATTGTACAGATACTTAAAGAACCCATTTCAGCAAAAGGCCCTCGCCTTAGTTGTGAAATCTCTCTTCCGGGTCGCTTCTTGGTATTGACACCATTTAATGATACAGTCTCTGTATCCCGCAAAATCCATTCGGCCGAAGAGCGCAAACGTCTTCAGAAAATAGTGGAAGCAGTCAAACCAAAAAATTTCGGAATGATTGTGCGCACGGCTGCCGAAGGTAAAGGCACTGAAGAATTGCACGCCGATGTAAACGAGCTGGTAAAAATGTGGGAAACCATACAAACCAATCTCAAAGCCGGAAAAGCTCCTCAAAAAATCCTGGGCGAGCAGACAAAAACTACTTCTATTTTACGCGATTTGCTCAATGAAAGTTTTCAGAGAGTGGTATCTAATGACAAACGTATTGCCGATGATGCACGTGGCTATATCACCCGTGTAGCACCCGAAAAAGCCGAAATTGTCTCGTTCCATAACACCAGCATGGACATTTTTGAGCAATATGGTGTCAGCAAGCAGGTAAAATCCTCTTTTGGACAAACCATCAGTATGGGCAGTGGCTCTTACCTGATTATCCAGCATACAGAAGCCTTGCATGTCATTGATGTCAATAGCGGTACCCGCAGTGCAGATGCAGGACAGGAACAAAATGCATTGGCCACCAATCTGGAAGCTGTTGCCGAAATTGCCCGTCAGATGCGCCTCAGAGACCTAGGAGGAATAGTGATTGTCGATTTTATTGACATGAAGCTGCCCGACAATAAAAAGCAGGTGTACGAAGCTATGGAAGCTGCCATGACTCCAGACCGTGCGCGTCATACCATCTTACCGATTTCCAAATTTGGTTTGATGCAGATTACACGTCAGCGTTTGCGCCCCGAGCTCAATATCAATACTTCGGAAGAATGCCCTACCTGCAAAGGAACCGGCAAAATAGGACCATCTATGCTTTTGTCAGACAATATTGAGCGCGACCTAAGTTATCTGGTAGATCAGGGTCACCGCGAGCTGTTGCTCAAAGTTCATCCGATAGTAGCTGCTTACCTCACCAAAGGAATTTTATTTTCTTCGCTTCGCTCAAAATGGAGCCGTAAATACAAGACAAAACTGACTGTAGTGGTAGACAACAGTTATCCGCTCACTCAGTATAAATATTTTGATGCCAAAACCAACGATAGCATCAATTTATAATCACGAACTTATTTAATAGCAGCAATAGCTTCAGGCTCTAATGGCCTGGAGCTATTGCTTTTTATAAAAGGAATATAAAACCAGTATAGCGCAAGTGAAACAATAAAAAGCGCTATTTTGCAGCAAAATAAAATGGCTATGGAATTCAGCGCACAACAACTGGCCGATTTGCTGCAGGGCAACATCGAAGGAGATGTCTCGGTAAAAGTAAATCAACTCTCCAAAATAGAAGAAGGCACACCGGGCTCGGTATCCTTTCTGGCCAATCCGTTGTACACCCAATACATTTACAGCACAAAGGCTTCATTGGTGATTGTCAATGCCGACCTTGTACTGACAGCACCCGTTTCCTGTACTTTGTTGCGCGTTGCCAGTGCCGAGCAGGCTTTTGCCAAATTGCTGGAACTCTACAACCAAATCAAACTCAACAAAAAAGGAATTGCAACTCAGGCTTATATCTCCGAATCTGCAACAGTGGGTACAGATGCTTATGTAGGTGCTTTTGCGGTCATCAGTGACGGAGCCAAAATAGGCAATAATGTCAAAATATACCCTCAGGTTTTTGTGGGCGATAATGTAGTTGTGGGTGATAATACCACCCTTTTTGCCGGGGTCAAAATCTATGCAGATTGCGTGTTAGGCAAAGATTGTATCATCCATTCGGGCAGCGTTATTGGTAGCGATGGATTTCGCTTTGCTCCGCAAAACGAAGGCAACAAAAAAATACCCCAAATCGGAAATGTTATTATTGAAGATGATGTAGAAATAGGGGCCAATTGCGCTATTGATCGCGCCACCCTTGGCTCTACTATCCTGCGCAAAGGCGTAAAATTTGACAATTTCATCCATATAGCTCATAATGTGGAGGTAGGTGAAAATTGCTATTTCGCAGCACATACAGTGGTGGCCGGTTCTACCAAAATAGGCAAAAACTGTATGACCAGTGGTCAGGTAGGCATCGTTGGACATCTCAACATAGCAGACGGCACTATTGTTACAGCACAGTCGGGCATCTCCAAAAGCATTACCAAAAGCGGTGAAGTGCTGATGGGTTCACCGGCCTTTGATGCCAACAAATACCGAAAATCATTTGTGCATTTCCGCAATCTGGATAGCCTTGCCCAACGCATCAGTGCATTGGAAAAACAACTGAAAGACAAAAATGACGGACAATAAACAAAGTAACAAAGAGCTGATGCAATATGCAGGATTGGCTACACAATGGCTGATTATGCTGGGCCTTGCTCTATGGGCAGGTATGGCCATCGATAAAAGAATCAGTGCCAACTCGCGCATTGCTACCATTGTATTGCCCTTAATTGCCCTCACCGTTTCGCTGTGGCAACTGATTAAAAAATTCAACAAACCCCGTAAATGAAAAAATACTATCTGCTGATTATCCTTTTGCTTTCTTTGCTGTTGTTCGGACTCATCTATCTCTGGTGCGGGCAGCATCCCGAGTACGATATGATAGCCCTGATGGTGGCCAATTGGCTCCTCGCCGGGCTCAGCGTTGTTTCTTATTTTATGCTGCAGAGTAAGCTCAAGGCCGAGCGTCCGCAGGTATTTGTCAACGGCGTGTATGGCTCTACCCTATTGCGTTTGATGGTGTGCATGGGCAGTATATTTGTCTATCTTTACCTCAATCAGGGGCATTTACACAAACCCAGTATTTTTGCTATGATGGGCCTGTATATTGTGTACACCGTCATCGAAACAATGGGCTTGGCTAACATGGCTAAGAAAAAATAAAATAATGGGCTGTCAACTTCTTTCACATTCTTCGGCTTTGGGTTCCGGCTGTACGCTTGTAGTCCTCGCTGCGCCCCAAAAGCTTGCTCCGGGCTACCGCTTCCATCCGGCAGCCGCCGGGCAAAATATTTATCATCAGCAAAAGCATTTCTAAATACAAAATCTTTCTTTGACGATGAAAAAGGAACGCCCTTTTTCCGAATTAATCCCCTTTCTGCCTCCCAACACTTTTGAAGAGGTCATTCAGTATTTTCAAAATCACACCATTCACCTTACCCTCACCCGCGAGCGTAAAAGTGTATTGGGCGATTACCGTCATCCAACGCGCGATTCACCATATCACAGAATCAGTGTCAATGCTACACTGCATCAATATAGCTTTTTGATTACCCTCCTGCACGAACTGGCACATATGCTGGTGTTTATACAATATCAGGGCACTGTAATGCCTCATGGTAGCGAATGGAAAAACCAGTTCCAGAAAATGCTGATACCCTATGTAGGCAAAAACTTCTTTCCAAAAGATATTGAAGCTGCCTTAATACGTTACCTCAACAACCCCAAAGCCAGCACCTGCACCGATACCCATTTGTATAAGGCTTTGTATAGATACAATCATAACAAAGAGGGCTGGACTTTGCTGGAAGATATTGCCACCGGAACCCACTTTAAAATCGAAAACGGGAATGCTTACATTTTGCTCGAAAAACGCCGTACACGTTATCGCTGTCAGGAAGTTAAGACCGGCAAAATGTATCTGTTTCCCAGCATATATGAGGTATATCCATACCAATTATGATAAGAATCATAGACAGTTTTGATAGTAAATTGGCCTGAAAATAGATTTAAAACTTTACCTTTGAAGCCTTATGTCATTACCAAAATTTCCCAAAGCACAAAACTCTTTTAGCCACGAGCTCAAAGAACGCGTACACAAGTATTTCGAAGACAACAAAATTGCCAGCACCGGGAATGCTGAACTTTATTTTAAGGCGATTTTTCTTCCTCTGTTGTATATTGGCACATACGTTCATGTGGTTTTTTTCACGCCACCGGCTGTCTGGGCCATTTTAGAATGTGCTTTTCTGGGTCTGGTTGTCGCTGCCATCGGATTTAATGTAATGCACGATGGTGGACACGGTAGTTTTAGCACCAAGCCTTGGCTCAACCGTCTTGCCTTCTTTTCACTTAACTTATTGGGCGGCAGTGCCTTTATGTGGAATATGAAGCACAATGTGATTCACCACGCATATACCAATATTGACGGATTAGACGATGATATCGATGCCAAACCATTTCTGCGTATGGCTACAACCCAGCCAAAACTGGGTATGCACAAATATCAACATGTCTATTTCTGGTTTCTGTACTCCCTGTTGTACATGTTTTGGGTGTTTTTTACCGATTTCAAGAAATATTTCCGCAAAAAAGTAGGAGAAGTAGCTTTGAAAAAAATGAGCACCCAGGACCATATCATATTTTGGGCTTCAAAAGCATTTTTCTATTTCTACATTATTGGATTCCCTATTTACAGATTTGGCTTTTTCCCTTGGTTGGCAGGCTTTTTAGCCCTTGCCCTTACCGGCGGTTTTGTACTCAGTATTGTATTCCAGTTGGCACATACTGTAGAAGATGCCAGTTTCCCAATCCCAGATGAGGTAACCCATAAAATGGATGATGAGTGGACAGTACACCAATTAAAGACCACCGCCAACTTTGCTACAGATAATAAAGTGATTTGCTGGTATGTGGGTGGCTTAAATTTTCAGGTAGAGCATCACCTTTTCCCCAAAATATCTCACGTTCACTATCCTGCTATCAGTAAAATAGTCAAAAAAACCTGTGAAGAATTTGGCATTGGCTATATCGAATACCCTAAAATGGTGAATGCCATTTCATCGCATGTAGCTCACTTACGTGCGGTAGGCAATGCACAATAATTTTACCAGATGTTATTTTCAGATGTAATAGGGCAAGCTGCTGCAAAAGCGCATTTATTGGGCATGTGGCAACAAAATCATTTGCCCCATGCCTTATTAATTAACGGAAAGGAGGGAACCGGTGGTTTGCCAATGGCTTTTGCGCTTGCACAATATCTCTTTTGCAGCAATAAATCAGCCACTGATGCCTGCGGACAATGCCCCAATTGTCAGAAAGTATCTAAACTGGAGCATGCAGATGTGCATTTGTCCTTCCCAACTATTCGTATTGCCGAAAAGAAAACAGAAGCCCTAAGCAACAATTACATCAAAGAGTTTCGTCCCTTTATATTGGGTCAGCCCTATGCTACTGTTTTTGAATGGCTACAACACATCCATGCCGAAAATAAGCAGGGAAATATCACCGCTGAGGAATGCCGCTTAATTATCGAAAAACTGAATCTTAAATCCTATGAAGGTGGGTTGAAGCTGATGATTATTTGGCGACCCGAATATCTGGGTAAAGAGGGAAATATTCTGCTGAAATTAATAGAAGAACCTCCTGCAGATACCATCATCATATTGGTATCAGAATCGGTTGAATCCATCTTGCCCACTATACTTTCCCGAGTACAGCTGATTAAGCTCCCGCCAATTCAGGTTTCAGAGATTGAAAAGGCTTTATTGAACAAACATAATCTGGAACCCAAAAAAGCAAAACAGATTGCCATGATGGCGGACGGCAGTTATACCGAAGCCATTACCCTGATACAGCATATTGAAAATGACCTTTTCCCAATGGCCAAACAATGGTTTAATATGATTTTTACCCAAAACGGAATCGGAGTGGTAAAATTTGTAGATGAACTGTCGAAACAAGGTAGGGAACAGCAAAAAAACTTTCTACAATATGTCATTCACTTATTGGAAGCCACTATACGTCAACGGTATACAAATATCAGCATTTTGGCCAACGAAGAATTGACTTTTGTACAAAAACTGGCAGCCGCACCAATGAGTTTTGAAGCTATAGAAACTCTAATAGAGGAAATTGGTAAAACAAGCTACTATATTCAGCGTAATGCCAGCGCCAAAATTCAATTGCAAGCATTATGCATCAAAATGATGTATGCTATTCAGAATAAAAAAGTATCTTCGCTTGTTCAATAATTTTTTTAAAAAAATCCAGTTTCTGTTACTTTTTGTGATTTAAAGATATATTCCTTAATTCACAATTGTATATCCAGATAACTGTTATTATAAATTTATATCAAGAATGGGATGTGGAAACTGTGGCTCCGGAGCCAGTGGTAAACCATCAGGCTGCAAAAGCAATGGAGGTTGCAGCAGCGGTGGATGCAATAAAATGAATGTATTTGATTGGCTGGGTACTATCCCGCTTCCTAGTGGAGTAAAGCCATTTCCAATAGTTGAAATATCTTTCAACAACGGCAGCCGTAAGGAATATTTCAAAAATAATTCTACCTACACTATTGCCAAAGGCCAATGGGTTACTGTAGAAGGTGTTGGCGGCTTTGACATGGGTCAGGTGAGCCTTACTGGCGAATTAGTAAAATTGCAAATGAAAAAATATGGCGTTCAGGACCAATCGGCACTGAAACGCATTATGCGCCCTTCTACAACAGAGGATCTGGAAGCATACAATCAAAACAAGCAACGAGAGAAAGAAATTATGGTACGCAGCCGTGCCATTGCCAAAGAATTAAAGGTGGATATGAAGATTGGCGAAGTAGAACTTCAGGCGGATGGCAAAAAAGCTACATTTTTCTATACAGCAGAACACAGGGTGGATTTCCGCGAATTGATTAAAGTATTTGCTACCGATTTTAAAATTAAAGTAGAAATGCGTCAGATAGGCGCAAGACAAGAAAGCGGAAAAGTAGGTGGTATTGGTTCTTGTGGCAGAGAATTATGCTGCAGCACCTGGCTCACTGATTTCAAATCTGTAAATACCACTGCTGCACGATATCAATCTCTATCTATCAATCAGACCAAATTATCTGGTCAGTGTGGTCGATTGAAATGCTGCCTCAATTATGAATTGGATACTTACATGGACGCTCTGCGCCATTTCCCTACTCATGCAGATAATATACAAACAGCACAGGGGAAAGCAAATCTGATTAAAAAAGACATTTTCAGAAACCTCATGTGGTATGCTTTCCCGAGCAGCAGCAAACACTATCCTTTGACGATAGAGCGCGTGAAAGAAATATTGGAATTAAATAAACAAGGTGTTTTTCCGGAAGAACTTCAAGCAGTAGAACTGGAGGCGACAGCGAAGGAAAAACTTAAGATTGATGTAGGATTCGTGAATGATGTGGGTCAGATTACCCTTAAAAATCTTGAAAAGAAAAAGTCAAAAAACAAGAATAAAAAAACAAATAAACCACAATCAGCTGGTACAGAAAATAGACCTGATGCTCTAAAAGCTAATAACAGACCCACAAAAGAAACACCAATAAATAATAATCCAAAACCGCAGAAAAACAGACCTAACCCGAATAATACGGCGGTTCCTAAGGAAGGTGGTGATATATCGGTAAAAGATTCTATCAATAGAAACAATCCTCCAAAGCCAAATATAAATGCAGCCCCAAGGCCAAATAAAAACAGGAATAATAATAACAGAAAACCTAGGCCCGAAGCAGAAACAAATCCAAATACTGATAATACTCCGGTATAAGCAATAAAAAAGAAGAAGGTCCGGAACAATATTCCGGACCTTCTTCTTTACAAAAACTAAAAGTATATTATCTGATTAAGGTCACATTCCCATTGTAATTTTCAACTACTCCGTTTGAGAAAGCGATTTTAATCCGGTAAACATAAACCCCGAAAGGCTGAGCTTCTCCTTTGAAAGTTCCATCCCATCCTTTGCCCTGAATATTAGTAGATTCAAACAGTTCCTCTCCCCAACGATTAAAGATTTTCATTTCAAAACTGACAATTGATTTACTTAATAAATCTCTGGGCAGGAAATAACTATTAATCAGATCATTGTCTCCTGGGGTAAAGGCATTAGGAATATCGACATAACAACCCTTTTTAAGATTCATACTATCTGAAGCCACACAATTCCTTTCTTTGACTCTTAACCAATAAGCACCTTCATTTCTTACTTTGATTTGACTGGTGGTATCTCCAGTGTTCCACAAATAAGATAAAGCAGCGCTTCCTGCCGAGCTGTTAGATAGCACAAGAGGTGCATTTCCGGGACATATAGTGGTATCAGAGCCAATATTTACGTGAGGCACAGGCGTAATCTCGACCGGATAAGCCGTATCAATTTCTCCACAAATGCTGTACGAGGCTTTAAAACTGACCATATACTTACCACCAACAGTAAAAGCCTGACGAACATTTAGCTGGTTGTAAGATTTTACGTCACCATCACCAAAATCCCA
The DNA here is from genome assembly GCA_040387755.1 of Bacteroidota bacterium. Lineage (GTDB taxonomy): Bacteria > Bacteroidota > Bacteroidia > Chitinophagales > Chitinophagaceae > Rurimicrobium. The sequence continues at coordinate 1,261,711 of JAZKDB010000002.1, forward strand.
TACAAGCTGATAATAACCAGGAGTAACTGTTGCAGAAAAATCAATGGCCTCTCCCTGGCATATTAATGTGTCACTACGAACAAAATCCACTATTGCCTTTGGTGCAACATAGACCATCTTTGTAATACTATCTGCACAGTTATAAGCGTCATATGCCTTAAGTTTTACGGCATAAACACCCAAATTGGCATAAGAGTGTGCAGGATCCGTTGCGGTGGAATAATTACCATCACCAAGTGTCCATAAGGATAAAAAAGGCATTGTAAGCCCTGCCAGAGTGTAGGTGGAGCTATTTGTAAGGTTTAATAGTTCAGGGCCACATAACGAATCTTTCAGAATAGAAAAATTAGCCTTAACTGTTGCAATATCAACTTTCAAAGTAGCTCTGTCACTTACACAGCCACCGACAGTTTGGGAAGGATAATAATTTACTGTAGTTCCGGTAGTGGATGGTGTAGGCGTTGTTGGATACTGGGTACCACCTGTAAGCGCATCATACCATTTGATACTCGAACCAATTGCAGAAACAGGAACAGATTTTGCCCCAAAACAATAAACGGTATCTCTTACAACAGGAGGTTCGGGTTTTGCAATGATAATTACATCGATATGAGCATATTGAGAGTAGCAACCGGCAGAGTTTTGCTGACGAACATAATATCGGGTCGTTCCAGTTGTCCCGGTCAAAGGAACCGGAGCTATTTTTGTTTCAGTTCCGCCAACTGATGTACTCCACCAAATTGTTGCACCACTTGCACCTCCTGCAGACAATGCAGTGGCAGCATCTCCCTGACAATAAGTAACTGGTGTAGTAACAAATGGCGGAATACTAAAGCTTATTGTATCTACATAAAAGACAAGTCGCATTGTATCACAAAGAGATATTCCGGTGGCGGTATAAGATCTCGGACCATTTACCAGAATAGAAACTGAGTCACCATACGCTCCTCCTGCAGGAGGCAAAGAGCCACTACTGATAAGGCTATCAGCACTAAGACCAGTACCCGGTGTCCAGGTCCATTTAAATGCTGTGCCTCCCTTGATTTTTAAAGGGATTGAACTACCAGGACATACCCTAAAAGTAGTAAAAGGTTTATACTCAGTAGAATCAGAAAGAAAACTAGGAGCAGTCTCTGATAAAGCGGAGTCCAAATCTGCCTGTTTAAGAATATATGCATAGGCCAATTCTGTCTTTTCACCAGGAGCAAGACTACCAATATTAAAAACCAACCCCATTGAGGTATTATTGGATGAATATCCATTTACGTTATAAATATAAGAACCTGCTGCTCCACTTTGGCCATACACACTGCTCAATCCCGCATCCGGAGTATAAGTGTTTGTAATATAACATCTTGCTCTGCAATCCTTTGAACCCAACCCTACATAGGCCGAGTCGTAATCCTGACCTGTTGCCACAACAAGGCAATTACGCGACACAAAAGTAGGTTGATAGATGATTCGTTTATCCGAAGAATAATTTCCTCCAATGGTCGCATCTGGCTCAGGATCCAAACTTCTATTATAATAAATATTGGTAAGTGTAGTGGTACCTGTATTTGTTAATTCTACACGGGCAACAAAATATACCTTATCCTTTTTCTGGGTAACGGTCTGTTTGATTGCCAAATTGCTCAATGAACCGTCCCATACACCCACCTGCTGAGTAGCAGAACTGGTATAACTGGTATTTGAACCTGTCAACCCGCCTGTCAAGGATGTAGGCCCTGTACCACGCCATGCCCTTCCTCTGGTTCCATTTACCTCTATATCCCAACCTTCCTGAGGAGTACCAGGCATAAAATAATCACCAAAATAAGCAGGGTATCCCGGGCTGCCAACACCCCATCCATCCTTTGCAGGATCAGCCACAAAGCCAAGAGGGCCTCCAGTAAGACCAAAATCGGGACGTGAATGATAAGAAGTCGGGGCATTTCCAGCAGTACCAAAAGAGCCGTTGGTAGCTATTCCTACCTCAACATAATCTCCCTGCAGAAACACATCTGCCCCAATAAACTGCGCTAACAGACGGGTAAAAGGAAATATAGTTAATACAAAAATAAAATATATTTTTTTCATGTTGGTAATCAGTATTATTAAACTCGACTTGACATAGTATAAGTTCAGTGCGAAAATAAAATAATTTTTTAATATGCCATAATAATATTGCTTTTATTATTGGGTATACTTTCTTCAAAAATTCTTCTTTTTCAAATCATTTCAACTTACCGTATTTTTACCCTAAATAAATCAGTTCAAATTTTACCAGATGAACCTAGAAGGGAAAAAAATTATTTTGTGTATTACCGGCAGTATTGCTGCATACAAAACACCGGAATTGGTAAGGCAAATGATAAAAGCCGGTGCAGAAGTCAAAGTAATTTGTACCGAAGCTGCTGCAAAATTTGTTAGTCTTTTGTCTTTAAGTACTGTTTCCAAAGACGAAGTTTTGTGTAATATCAGTGATGGTGATAGCTGGAATAATCATGTAATGATGGGACGTTGGGCAGATATACTCCTGATTGCTCCCTGCAGCGCTAATACATTAGCAAAATTAGCCAATGGCATCTGCGACAATCTGGTAAATGCCGTCTATCTTTCTGCCATTTGCCCGGTCATTATAGCACCTGCAATGGATGAAGATATGTGGCACCATCCTTCCACCAGACGCAATATTGAATGTGTCAAATCCTTTGGAAACCATATCATCCCTGTTGTAAACGGAGAATTGGCCAGTGGATTAACCGGTGAAGGGCGAATGGCTGAACCTGTTGATATTGTGAGTTATTTGAGTGTTTTTTTACAACAACAAAGCCATCTGCCACTAAAAGGAAAAAAAGCGCTGGTAAGTGCCGGCCCTACTTATGAAAAAATTGACCCAGTTCGGTTTATTGGTAATTTTTCCACAGGTAAAATGGGTATTGCCCTGGCCGAAAAGTTGGCAAAACTTGGTGCCACAGTAACTCTTGTTCTTGGACCTACACATTTGCGTAGCCAAAACACCCATATCAAAACTATTTTAATAGAAAGTGCCGAAGAGATGTTCAATAGTTGCATCGAAGTATTTCCGGAGATGGACATTGCTATAATGGCTGCCGCTGTTGCAGATTATAAACCAAAAGAACAGGCTCTGCAAAAAATAAAAAAGACTGGTGAAACGTTAGAGATTAGTCTTACCCGAAATAAAGATATACTGGCGCATCTGGGAAGTATAAAGAACGGGAAACAAATATTGGTTGGTTTTGCATTGGAAACGGAAAACGAAATGACTAACGCAATGCAAAAACTAAATTCAAAAAATGCAGATTTTATTGTTCTGAATTCCATGCAGGAAGCTGGCGCGGGCTTTGGTGGAGATACCAACAAAGTATGCATTTTGGGCAAGAACGGAATCAGAAAAGAAATACCCTTGCAATCTAAAACAGCTGTTGCCGAAGCAATAGTAGACTATATTATATAAGACCGGTAATCATGAAATTTAAAATCGTTTTTTTATTTACCCTAATCGCCTTTGCTGTCAGCACTGTTCAGGCACAGGAAATTAATTGCAAGGTAAGTATCCGCAGAGACAGGATAACGAATGTTGACCAACAGGTTTTTAATGATATGGAAAGGGCGATTGCCAACTTTATTAATAGTAGAAAATGGACAACTGATGAATTTGCTGCCAGTGAAAAAATTGACTGCACCATAATGTTTAATCTGACAGCAAAACTGGATGGCATACCAGATGCTTATGAGGCAACTATGAATATTCAGGCTACAAGACCGGTATATAATACCGGATATACCACTTCAATTATAAACTTTGTTGATAAAGAAGCTAATTTCAAGTTTAATCAGTTTAGCCCTTTGGTTTTTGACGACAATCGTGTGGGCAGCAGCGGAGAAGCCATTACAGATAATCTTGCTGCTACTCTGGCCTATTATGTTTATATAATGTTGGGTCTTGACTATGATAGCTACTCTATGAACGGAGGAAATATTTTTTATAAAAAGGCTCAAAATATTGTCAATAATGCGCCTGAAGGAAAAGGTGTCAACGGATGGAAAGCTGTAGAAGGAACCAAAAACAGGTTTTGGTTTATAGAGCAAATGCTTAATCCCCGATTTGCTGACTTTCATAAATATTGGTATACAATGCACCGCTTAGGTTTTGATGTCTATTACGACAAACCGGTAGAAGCGAAGAGAAATATATTAGGAGGCATCAGTACCCTTCAAAAACTAAACAGAGACAATCCAAACGCTATTCTGGTTCAGTTCTTTTTTAATGCTAAAAGCACAGAATTATTGAATCTACTAGGAGATATGCCTGTATCAGAAAGACAACAATACATTACTCTACTATCTCAAGCCGACGTAACCAATGCACAAAAATATCAGAATTTGTCTAAGTAGTTTAAGCCTTATTACTTCATTAATTGCCTGCAAATCCAACAATACAGAAGCTCCGATAAACAAAGAAAAAATGAAGCTTATATTGCTGGATGTTCACTTTGCAGAATCATATAGCAGCATGCTCAAAAATGATACACTTCAAAAAAAAAGCAGCAATAAAAACATTGATTCTCTGGCTGTTTTTTATGGACAAATCCTTGAAAAGCACGGAATAAGCTATGAATTGTTTGATTCTGCTATGAATTGGTATAGTCATCATCCTGAAGAACTGGATTCTGTCTACACTTATCTGTTGCCGGTCATGGACAGCCTTAAAACAATCCCTCTTAAAGATACAAGCCTCAAATAAAAACGGCCCCAAAATGGGGCCGTTTTTATTTGAAAAAATATTTTATCATTACTTAGCTATGGTAAAGCTACCATTAGTAACGGTAATAGTATCGTCCAGATTACTTCCTGTGAAAGTAAAGCGACCAATATAAAACTCTGCATTATCTTCTATGATTTCCAATGAACCTTTTATAGAAGAAAAATCACGTCCGATATAAGTGAGCTTTACAGAATTACTATCTGTCTGAACAGCACTACCCTGATACAATGGATAAACACCTTTACCTTTGTAATTATTGACAAACATATCCATAGAGGTTGGGTTTGTTTTGTACTGCGAACCCAGAAAACGCACGGATCCTTTAAAAGGTATTCTCGCTTCAACTTTTGCAGCATCAGCATTCCAGGTCACTGGAGAATCAGCTGAATTGCGCTTGATAGATGCAGACATTGAGCGAACTGTTTTGTCAGATTCCTTAGAGTTACAAGCTACAATACTGAGAAAAAGTACGGCTGAAATAGATAATAATAAGTTACGCATTGAATTGTTAATTTTTTACAGAGGTTAAATGTAGTAAAAAAGTTTTTAGAAATGCAATCCCAAGACCTATTTACTCAAAAAATATTCAATTGTTACACAATCCTGACCAATTTCAGTATAAAAATTATGAATTTTAATATCGTTTATTTACCAAATTCATAACGCCTCTAAGGTTTTACTTTGCACTAAATCAATTCGGAATTCAAGTGAACTCTTCGACTTTTTCTTCTATCAACCCTTCTAACGGGCAGTTATTACGAAAATACCCAACACTTTCGCCCAAACAAATTGAGCAAAGTGTTCTTGTTGCACACAAAGCTTATCAGAAATGGGGGCAGACTTCTGTAAAAGAGAGAGCTCAACTGCTCATTTCAATAGCAAAAACAATCAGACAAGAACTTGAAGCATATGCACAACTTGCTACCGCTGAAATGGGGAAACCAATTACACAGAGCAGAGCAGAGTTGGAAAAATGCGCCAAAACAATGGAATTTTATGCTTCAAATGGACCAAAATTCCTCGCCAATGAAACAGTAGAGACAGAAGCCCGAAAAAGTTTCATCAGCTATCAGCCTTTAGGAGTCGTATTGGCAGTAATGCCTTGGAATTTTCCCTATTGGCAGGTTTTTCGCGCAATGGCTCCCATAATTCTTTCGGGCAATGCACTTTTATTGAAGCATGCATCCAACGTAAGTGGCTGTGCACTTGCTATTGAAAAAATAATGAAAAAAGCTGGTGCACCAAAAGGTTTATTTCAGACACTTTTATTACCCTCAGAAGAAGTAGCAACATTGATTGCAAGACCCGAAATTGCTGCTGTCACCTTTACAGGAAGCACTGTAGCCGGCAAAAAAGTAGCCTCAATAGCTGCTCAGAACCTAAAAAAGCAAGTCTTGGAATTGGGTGGAAGCGACCCTTATATTGTGCTGGAAGATGCGGATATTGACCTGGCCGTGCAAACCTGTTTTGAAGCACGCTTTGTCAATAGCGGGCAAAGTTGTGTTGCAGCAAAACGCTTTATTGTAGTAAAGGCTGTCCGAAAGGATTTTGAAGCTAAAATGCTAAAAAAAGTACAGAGTGCGACATTTGGATTACCGACAGAAGAACAAAATCTGATAGGGCCGATGGCCCGAAAAGACCTGCGCGACGAGCTGCACCAACAAGTAGTAAAAAGCATAACTGCCGGTGCCACTTTACTCTGTGGAGGAACTATACCCGAAGTAGATGGTGCATTCTATACTCCCACTTTATTAACCAAAGTAAAAAAAGGTATGCCTGCCTATGATGAAGAACTCTTTGGACCAGTGGCAGTAATTATTGAAGCCAAGGATGAAAAAGATGCCATCAAAATAGCCAACGACTCTGAATTTGGATTGGGAAGTGCTATATTTTCAAAAAACAGGAAACATGCCGAAATGATTGCCCAACAATTAATACAGGCGGGGAGTTGTTTTATCAATGCAGCTGTACATTCAGATCCACGATTACCTTTTGGAGGAATAAAAAACAGTGGCTATGGCAGAGAACTATCTTCTTTTGCACTGAGAGAATTTGTAAACATAAAAACCATAGTGATTCAATAATTTTACTGAACCTAAAAAACAAATCGATGTTGACATATCTGGCCCTCGGGGATTCTTATACTATTGGCGAACAGGTTCCATATACAGGGAATTTTCCCAATCAGACTATTGCCCTTTTGCGCAAGCAAAATATAGAGGTGAGTGACCCTGTGATTATAGCTACCACAGGCTGGACTACGGATGAACTTCTGGCAGCTATCAGAGAAAAGGGGCTCAATGAAACCTTTTCATTTGTCTCTTTGCTGATTGGTGTAAACAACCAATATCGCGGCAGGACAGTGGATAATTATAAGGACGAATTTATTCAACTACTCACTCAAGCCATACATTTTGCCAATGGCCATAGTGATAAAGTATTTGTGTTGTCTATACCCGACTGGGGAGTAACACCTTTTGCCGAAGGAAAAGACAGAGCACAAATAGCTGTCGAAATTGACGCCTATAATGCTGCCGCAAAGACAATCACTGTGGCACACAAATGTCATTTTATAGACATTACAGACAGCACGAGAACCAATGGAATAAAGGAAGATTTTCTGGCAGAAGACAAACTGCACCCATCAACTAAAGAATATACAGTTTGGGCAGAGCGATTCTTTTCGGCACTTGTAAAAAATGTCAATACTGGCGCAAACAAAAAATGAATTACAAAGGTTATTGACTGAGTTGATTACTCCCTTTACTTTCATTCCAAAGCCTGTCTAATGCTGTCACAACATATACTTCACTCTTTTTAGATGAAGCTGTCCTGTCAATATATCTATTTCCTTTTTGCACTGCAATAATATGTTGGCTTTTTTCCAAATCGATTGTTTCATTTTTACCAAAACGATATACAGCGTAGGTAATATTATCCTGACTTTTACTTACTGATTCCCATTCCAGATACATCCCATCAGACTTCAGGTTACCTTTTAGTTCCGGAGCCTCAGGAGCTTTATTATCTAACCAAGGCATTGTTGGTGGAAAAGCGAAATACTTGTTGCTGGAGTGCTTCAAGCTGTCGGATAATGCAGGGCCGATTTTATCGAAGCTGGATGCGCTGTAAAATACAATCCCCGGGTTTTCACTCTTCTCACGGATTTCTTCAATCTGTTTTAAAATCTCAGAAGCCCCTTGCCAAATTACAGCCTTGGATTCGGCCATCCGATAAACTCCCAGGCCAAAATACATGTGTCTTTTGTAACTGTGGTTCTCCCACCAGGGTAACAGTGTTTCGAAAGCAGCTGCACGATGCCCATGCTCCCAATATAATTGCGGCAAAGTATAATCTACCCAACCCTTTCTTTGCCATAAAATAATGTCGGAATATAAATCATCATAACAGGTTTGCCCACCACGCGTTGCAGAGCCCTCCGGATCTTTACTTGCATTTCTCCAAACACCAAAGGGACTGATGCCAAATTTGACGTATTTCTTTTCGCTTTTGATATTGTTGTACAACGTTGCTACAAATGTGCTCACATTATTTCTGCGCCAGTCTTCTTTGTTGCTGAAGCTTTCTTTAAAACGAGTATAGCTTTTTCCATCCCCAAATTCAACACCTGCAATGCGGTAAGGATAAAAATAGTCATCCAGATGAACCCCATCAATATCATAGCGTTTTACTACATCCATTATCACTTTTGTTACATACTCACGCGCTTCGGGTATACCTGGATCTATATACGATTTACCGCCATAACTGATAATCCAATCCGGATGTTTATAAGTAACATGGCTGGCCGGATTCGGGTTCTTTTTACTGTCTGTAAGGGCACGAAACGGATTGAACCAGGCGTGTAATTCCATATTGCGCTTGTGTGTTTCCTCAATGGCAAATTGAAGTGGGTCGTATGCCGGAAATGGCTGCTGTCCTTGTTTCCCGCTCAAGAATCTGCTCCATGGCTCAATCTCTGAATCATAAAGAGCATCGGCTGCAGGACGAATCTGGAGAATCACTGCATTACACCCCATTGCCCTCAATGCATCCAGTAGGTTAATGAGTTCCTGCTTTTGCTGCACAGAAGGTAATCCTTGTTTAGAAGGCCAATCAATATTTGAAACTGTTGCTATCCAGGCAGCTCTGAACTCACGTTTAGGACTTGTTTGAGCAATAGAAATAAAGTGACAAAAAATAAAAGCAAGAATAAATAACTGACGCATGAGCAAACAAAAATTGAGCCTGATAACAAAGCCCAAAAATACGTCAATAAATGATGCTGAAAAATTTTAGCTCTGGCTATTCAATATAGCTACAATACCTTCTTTTACCAGAATTTTATAGCCAATACGTTCATCGGAAATACCCTGCTTTAACTGATAACTGAATTCAAAATTACCATCCTTACCCAATGTGGTGCTAAAACAATAAAAACTTAATCCCTTCTGTTGTTCAAAATGACGTGCCACTTCATGCAGATGAGTAGACAAAATCATAATATGCTTTGGATGTTGCAACAAACCCTCTACAATGGCCTTAGTACATTCGTAAGCATCATGTACATTGGTCCCTTTGAAAAGCTCATCCATTAATACAAGTTGAGACCCGGAATGAACAACAGCCTCTGCAGTACTCCTGATACTTTTTACTTCAGCAAGAAAAAAGCTCTCTCCTTTCAATAAATCGTCTTCTACATGCATGTTTGTTATTACCCCATCCAGAAAACTAATCTGCATTTCTTCGGCTGGCACACCCATACCCAGATGAGCCAAAATAGCTGAGATACCCAAAGCCCTCATCAATGTTGTCTTTCCGGACATATTGGCACCGGTAAGCAACATAAAATTTTTACCTTCAGTAAAAGATATATCATATTGAACGGCATTGGAGAGTAAAGGATGATAAAGCCCTTTTGCAATAAGACAGGTATCCTTCTGTGCAACCAATTTGGGGAAATGCCAGTTATTTTCCAATGTAGCCAAAGCCATGCTATACCATGCATCCAGAGAAGCATATTGCGCAATCAATTGCTGAATATTCCCTTTCATTTCTCTTCGTGCATGAAAGCTCAGTTGCACCATTTCCTTGAAAGCTGTGTCTTTATCAAATTTGAGCAAGTCGTTTGTCAGACGGTGTTCTAATCCCTTAGACATTTCCTCCAAAGTCTTTCGCAATAATTCTGGTAAAACTATTCCCTGATGTAAAAGAGAAACAAAAGCCTGGCACCCTTTCAGAAAATCAGAAAGATGAGACAAAGAAAATTGTGTAAAATGATATTCATTTCGATTAAACAATTTCTGAAAAACCTTAGCATTAAAAATACCCAATCCACCGGGATGTCCTGAATAAGAATCGGCAGACTCATAAAACTTTTCAAGCATCACGATTGTACCATTAGAAATAAATTCGGTCCAATACATTGAATGCTCAGCCCAAAAACGAATAATATCCTGCTGTGCTTTCAACGCTTCAAATGTAGCAGGAGATCTGGCAATCTGACGCTGCAAAACAGCCCTGCCAACAAATGTTGAACATCTGTCTATAAGATTCATTATACTTCCTTCAGCTTCATTGTTGCTGAAAGAAAGGTCTTTGAGTGTTCGTTTGCCAGTAAGCATATTATTTTATTAATTCGGATGGTCTCGCTAAGATACCTTAACCTGTATTTTCCATAAATTTTATTGCCGTACATCCAATACATCACGCAATGCATTACCCAAAATATTGAACGAATAGACCAGTAACATTATTGCCAGTCCCGGTATAATAGCAGCCAATGGCTGATTGGTGACCAGAAAATTATAATGCTCTTTAATCATCAGCCCCCAGGATGGTTGTGGAGGCTGAATACCTATGCCCAAAAAACTTAATCCTGCCTCTATCAAAATGGCTGCAGCAAAATTACCTGCTGCCACCACTATAATCGGCCCTGCTATATTTGGCAAAATGTGCTTTACAATAATCCTTACAGAGCCGGCACCTATAGCCTTTGCTGCGATTACATAATCCATCTCCCGCAGTACCAATACCTGTCCTCTGATAAGCCTTGCGGCACCTACCCACATTGTTAATCCAATGGCAATAAAAATTTCCCAGAAACCTTTGCCCAATGTCAGTGTCAGAGCAAACACTAATAACAAAGTAGGTACAGACCAAAAAATATTCACCACAAACATCACTATCCTATCTGTAATACCACCAAAATATCCTGCAATTGCACCCAGAAAGACACCAATAGACAATGACAACAATACAGCTACCAAACCTACACCAATACTCACCCGGGCACCGATGAGCAAACGGGACAAAATATCCCTACCATAGCGGTCACTTCCAAGATAAAAAGTGTGTTGCTTTATCTGCTTTTTTTGCAGGTAATTTCTTTGCTCTGCAAGAGATTTGTTGCTTTCAGACGGGGGCAATAATGTTGCCAGAGAAAAAGAAATGGTATCCTGCAATCCATCATCTATAAAATGAGTAATCAGGAGCGAATCATTTCTAAACTCGTAGTTATTAATGGGTACATAGTTAAATTGGTCCGTTACACCATCTATCAAGCCCTGCAAAAAATTATCTTCCTTATTTAACTCCTGTTTGGGCACTAACAATAACTGCATACTGAATCCAGGTCTCTTTGCCCCTAGTTCCACAATCATTCTATTGGCATTTGGAGAGCTATCTGGAGCCAATTTATAAGCAAATAATGCTATTAAAATTGTTAAGCCAATGAAACACATTGCCACAACGGCACCTGTCCTTTGACATAGTTTTTTCCAAATGCTATTTTGCTTTTCACTATTCACCCGGATACAATATTAACTTAGAATAGACAACTAGCTAAATTTTTTAGCGTTTTATTGTATTTCAATTTGCTCGAATGAGTATCCGCAGCCCTACTTTTGCGCTGCAATATTAGGTTTGCATCTATATCTTCTATGAAAAACATAATCTTATCTGCTTTCTTTTTATTTTTTACTATTAATACCAATGCTCAAAATTTTACCATCAGTGGTACGATTAAAGATGATGCGAACGGAGAAAAACTAATTGGTGTTGTGATACAAGTTGCCGAGAACAAAACAATCGGAACAACATCTAATGAGTATGGCCTTTATTCATTATCGCTTAAAGAAGGTGATTATACCCTTATCTACAGCTATCTAGGCTACAAAACAATTATTGAAAAAATTTCGCTGAAATCAAATATTACCAAAAACATCTCATTAGCCGAAAAAGGCAATGAACTGAATGAAGTAGAAATCCGTTCGGTAGCCAAAAATGACAATGTTACCTCTACCAATATGGGTGTAGAACGCCTGAACATGGCGCAAATAAAAGACATACCTGTACTTTTTGGAGAACGCGACATCCTGAAAACCTTACAATTATTACCAGGTGTAAAATCTGCTGGCGATGGCAACAGCGGTTTCTTTGTACGCGGCGGTGCTGCTGATCAAAATCTGATTTTACTGGACGAGGCAACTGTTTACAATGCATCTCACCTTTTGGGCTTCTTCTCTACTTTCAACTCAGATGCGTTGAAAGATGTTACCTTATACAAAGGGAATATGCCAGCCCAGTTTGGCGGTCGGCTGGCCAGTGTAATGGATGTGAGGATGAATGATGGTAATAATAAAAATTATGAGGTTTCGGGCGGTATTGGCTTAATCGCATCACGATTAATGGTTCAAGGACCTATTAAAAAAGATAAGGGTTCTTTCCTGATTTCCGGACGACGCACCTATGCAGATATGTTTCTGAAATTATCACCCAAAGAAACCCAACGCAACAATAAGCTATACTTTTACGACCTTAACCTGAAAGCCAATTACACACTTGGAGAAAAGGACAGATTGTTTCTCTCGGGTTACTTTGGTAAAGACGTGCTGGGCGTAGCCAATATTTTTGGTATCGACTGGGGCAATGCAACAGGTACCTTGCGCTGGAACCATGTATTTAATGCTAAATTATTCTCCAACACATCCCTCATTTACAGCAACTACAACTATAATATAGGTCTTAAAATTGCCGACAACGATTTCAAAATAACTTCCCGCATTGCAGACTGGAATCTGAAACAGGAGTTTCAGTTTTACCCTAATCCCAAAAACACAATTAAATTCGGTTTTAACTCTATTTATCACGACATAGTACCTGGAGAAATCAAAGCGTCTGCCACTTCGGGCATCAATAATTTTGCTGTATCCAAGAGATATGGTTGGGAAAATGCCGCCTTTATAAATAATGACTGGAAAGCATCTCCACACTTCAGTCTTTCTTATGGTCTTCGTCTGAGCATCTATTCGGTAATAGGCCCCGGTAACTATTATAGTTTTGACAAGAACGGCAAACCGACCGACACTGCAATTTATAGTACTGGCGACTTCATCAAAACTTATGTCAATCCGGAACCAAGAATCTCTGGATCATACATTATGAACGACTTTCATTCTATTAAGGCTTCTTATGCACGCAATACACAACACATGCATTTGTTGTCCAATACTACATCTACCAGCCCTACTGACAGATGGATACCCAATAGTAATATTATCAAACCCGAAATAGCCGACCAGGTGTCAGTAGGTTATTACCGCAATCTGAAAAACAATAAGTACGAGTGCAGTTTCGAAACTTATTATAAATCGATGCAAAATCAGGTAGATTATAAAGATGGTGCAGAAATCAATGTAAACGAACTGGTAGAGGGTGATTTGCTATTTGGTATCGGAAGGGCTTATGGTGCAGAATTTTCAGTAAAGAAAAAAGAAGGAAAATTCACAGGATGGATCAGCTATACCCTAGCTCGTACTGAACGTAAAATTGCCGGAATCAACAAAGGAGACTGGTATGCAGCACGTCAGGACCAGACACATAATCTGGCTGTAGTAGGTATTTATCACTTAAATAAGAAATGGACACTCTCCGGTACATTTGTGTATAATACCGGCAATGCGGTGACTTTCCCAAGCGGAAAATACACGATTAATAACAATTCCTATTTCTTGTATACCGAACGCAATGGATACAGAATGCCGGCATATCACCGTATGGATATAGGCGCTACCTGCAAACTGCGTGACAGAAAGCACTATACTTCAGAGCTGGCATTGAGCGTATACAATGTATATGGCCGCGAAAATGCATTTATCATTAATTTCCGCGAAGACCCAAATAATCCGAATCTTACTCAGGCAGTACAATACAGTCTATTCCGCTTTGTACCCTCTATCAGTTGGAATTTTAATTTTAAATAGCAGAAGGTTTTGGTAAAGTATTTGTGCTTAATTTTGAGCTATAATTTCAGTATTTGCTTAAAGATGAAAAAGCTACTTTTCTTATTCCTGTTATTGACTGTGTCCACTACAAAACTATGGGCACAAGGCTGCTCTGTATGTACCCAAACGGCTAATCAATTAGGAGAAAAGGGAGCCGATGGCTTGAATAACGGAATTATCTATCTGGCTCTGTTGCCCATTACTTTTATCAGCATTCTGGGTATTGTATGGTGGAAACACAACCGAGGTGTTAAGTCTTAAGTTTATTTCTTCTGTTTTGTACAATCAGTGATCGCATCTGTAATACTACAGAAAGGCAAATCAATCCCATTCCTGCAAAAAAACCAGCGTTTAATTCCTGATCTTCCCGGTATATCAGTATGGCTAATAATATACCATATACCGGCTCCATATTTACTGTAAGAGTAATGGTAAAAGAACTAAGCTTCTTTAATGCATTAAGAGCAAGGGTCTGAGCCCAGACAGTACAACATAATGCCAGAATAATCAACCATATCCAATCATTTTTCAGACTGATTAAATTACGCGGCAAATCTTCTGCAACGCTTAGCAGGTTATCCTGTGCAGGTAAAAAATGGGTATCAGGAATATAGTAAAACAATACAGGTAAGATAGCTGTGATGATTAAAAATCCGGTGGTCATTTCATAAAAAACCATAGTACGAACCGGGTATTCTGATGCGATTCTCTTATTGTATATCGTGAAAATAGAACTCAATAATGCAGCTATAATACCCAATAAAATACCAATACCGTAAAGGTCCTGAAAATGATAAATCAGATACATACCCAGCAATGCCAGTGTTCCTAATGCCAGTTCCTTGAAGTTGTATTTCGTCTTATTAATCAAAGGGTCCAATATAGATGTGAACACACTGGCAGTAGATAAGCAAACCAGTGCAATAGAGGCATTCGAAAATTTAATGGCTGCATAAAAGGCTATCCAGTGTGCTGCCATCAGACCACCAATTGTAGCCAATTTTTTCACTCCCTTGGTCTCTACACGCAGCCATTTCCTGCTGAATAATAAAATGACAAAAACAAACAAGGCTGTTAATAGCATTCTGTACCATACCAACATCGGAGCATCCAGACTAATGAGCTTTCCCAATACACCTGTAAAGCCCCAAAGAAGGACTGCAATATGAAGCTGTATCAGTGCTTTTTTCATAAAGTTGTAAATCAGAAACAAAAAACTGCTGCATCCAAAATTGAATGCAGCAGTAAAAAAGAAAAGCAAGGTAAGTTAATTCCTTCTAAGTTTTACTCCTTAGTTAGAATATAGGTCTTGGTTTCCTCGTCTGAAATCAATTTTAAATAATAAATACCCTCAGGCAAATGACCTAAATCAATAAGCTCATTCTCTTTGGTCCACTCCTTCAACATAACCACCTTACCGTAACAGTTCAGCAGGACAACATTTCCATATCCACCATTTTCAGACATAATATGCAGTTCCTGATGCACCGGATTGGGATAAATAAGTTCATTTCTTGTTGATTGGCTGATAAAAATTTTTTGAACATTTGAATAACTAAGCATTCCTGCTTTGTCTTTTATTTTTATGCGATAGAAGTTATTCTTCAAAAAGGGACTCCTGTCATAATGAAAATATTCCCTGTCGATGTTTTCCTCAACAGCAATTGCCCTTATTTCAGCAATATCAGAATAATTCAATCCATCATCACTTCTTTGAATCACAAATAATTCCGCATTACTACTTCCGGAGACGCGCCATTTTAAAAGCACATCCTGCTTATCCTTCATGATATCAAAATCCAACAATTGTACCGGTAATACAACACCTGAGGCACCGGTATTGGTATAAAAGTCTGTACCGGCCGAATTCCATTTCACACCTCCACCATCAGCTCCTGGCAGATTATCGGGGATATAGCTAACCGTGTCTCTGCAAGTTGCACCCTGGCTTATTCTTAAATATCGGGGAAGTGCTCCCGTATTGGAATAATTACCTGCTACAGAAAAACTTGACACACCTGCCAACGACTGATCGAAAAACAGCACATAAACATCTGAACCAAATGTCTGAAGGTCATAATTTATAGCATTGTCTTTGGAAATAAGGACAACATTCTTATTGGCAGGAATCAACCCGCTCATAGCTGTTGTTATCGTGCCTGCTGAGTTCGTAATCAGGCCGGAAGTAGCCGGACTGGTCCAAATCGAAGGTGAGGCTGCTCCATCAATAGAAAAAGAAGTGGTTGAGGTACTTGTTCCATAACTCAGAAAAATAGAATTGACATTCACGGCTGCAGCTCCTGTATTGAATACAACAAATTCGTTCTTCCCTTCTCCAGCAGATGCACCAGCATTAGAGGCATCTGCCATTAAGCCAGATATATAAGGACATTGAGCTAGAGAATTGAAGCTGGCAAAAACAAAAAGGAATCCCAATAACTGTTTCATTTTGAGCAATTTTGCTCAAAGAAACTCACTAAATTAAACAAAAATAAATATACTATTTTTACAAAAAATATAATTTACAATAAACAATTATCATATACTTGATTTAAAACTTAGTCTATGTAAATCAGTAAAACCATGATGCAGAATTGCCCGCTTATGTTCCAATGTTGGGTAACCTTTATTGGTATCCCATGCATAATGAGGATGCTGTACATGAGCCTCAGCCATAAAATCATCCCGATAAGTTTTGGCCAGAATGCTGGCCGCAGCAATACTGGCAAATTTGCTGTCTCCTTTTACAATACATTGGTGTGGAATACCCAAATAAGGGATAAAGCGATTTCCATCAATCAACAGCAACTCAGGTACAACCTTTAGCTGCCCAACCGCTTCGTGCATTCCCTTAATGGAGGCTTTGAGGATATTTATACGATCAATTTCGTGATTATCAATAGCAGCCACAGCAAAAGCTATTGCCTCACTTTCGATAACAGGTCGGAGTAATATGCGCTGAGCCTCACTCAATTGCTTACTGTCATTGAGTAATGGATGATAAAAATCCGGTGCCAGAATAACCGCTGCTGCAAATACAGGACCTGCCAAACAACCACGTCCTGCCTCATCGCAGCCTGCTTCTATGAGTCCCTTTTGATAAAATGCCGATAACATATTAATTGCTTTACTCCGATACAAACAAAACTACAATTAATTGCCAAAAGAGAATAATAGACTTGCTTCCCGTAACTTCGCCGTTGGCGCTATAGTTATCGATAGTCACTTCAAGAGCGCAAATAATAAACATGAGTAAAAAAACAAATCCAAATTCTTATTTCGAAAAAACTTTCGGAAAAGCTGCCAGCGAAAAAACAGACAAACATTCGGGAGAGCGCAGTGAGAAAAAATCATTTGGCGATAAAAGAAAAGATAGTTCAAAAGACGGAAGAAAATCCGGTGCCGAAGGCCGTTTTGAATCCAGAGACCGTAAACCTTTTGATAGAAAAGAGGGCGATGCACCACGCAAAAGATTTGACGACAAAGACAGTAAGCCATTCGAGAGAAGAGAACGAGGTGATGCACCCCGCAAATCTTTCGACAGAAAAGATGGTGATGCGCCGCGCAGAAGATTTGAGGATAATGACGGAAAACCTTTTGAAAGAAGAGAGCGCAGCGATGCACCACGCAAATCTTTCGACAGAAAGGATGGTGATGCTCCGCGAAAAAGATTTGACGACAAAGACGGTAAGCCATTTGAAAGAAGAGAACGCAGTGATGCACCGCGCAAATCTTTCGACAGGAAAGACGGAGATGCGCCGCGCAGAAGATTTGAGGATAATGACGGAAAACCTTTTGAAAGAAGAGAGCGCAGTGATGCACCGCGTAAATCTTTTGACAGAAAAGATGGAGATGCACCACGCAAAAGATTTGAGGATAAAAACGAACGCCCTTCTGACCGTTCCAAAAAACCTTATGACAAAAACAATCGTGGTGATTTCAAAAAAGATGCGCCCAACAGAAGACCAAATTTTGATGAAAATGAATTGAATGAAGAGCGCAAGCCATTGCGTGATAACGAAAATCAAACTTTCATTACCCGCGACAATCAGGTACACAATACCAAGATTGGCGCACACCTGAAACCCCGCAAGGCACGCTTTGACGAAGAAGATGATTTTGAAGACGACCTGGTAATGCCCGAAAAAGCGCCCGAAAAAATGCCCTTGAACAAATACATTGCGCATTGTGGTATTTGCAGCCGTAGAGATGCGGTAGAATTTATCAAGCAAGGCAAAGTGAAAGTAAATGGTGAACTGGCCACAGAACCAGGTATGAAAGTTGCCGATGGAGATGCGGTGAGTGTGGCAGGTAAGAAAATCGTTCCTACCAAAAACCTTGCATACATTCTCCTGAACAAACCCAAAGGATTCATCACCACTACAGAGGACGAAAAAGGCCGCAGAACCATTATGGATTTGGTAGCCAGCTCCGAAGTAGACCGTCTCTACCCTATCGGACGACTGGACCGTAACACTACAGGACTGATTATCCTGACCAATGATGGCGAACTAGCACAAAAATTATCTCACCCAAAATACAACGTCAAAAAAATCTATCAGGTCACTCTGGACAAACCGATTACCAAAATAGATTTTGAAAAAATATTAGCCGGTGTCACGTTGGAAGATGGCATTGCTCCGGTAGATTCTCTGGCGATGCTGGAAGAAAAAAACGAAGTGGGTATAGAAATCCACAGCGGTAAAAACCGTATTGTACGCCGCATATTTGAATCACTGGGTTATCAGGTCGAAAAGCTGGACAGAGTAATGTATGCAGGCCTGACCAAGAAAAATATTCCACGTGGTAAATGGCGTTTACTCACCGACCGCGAAGTTATTCTACTAAAACATTTTAAAAGTTAGTGTATAGCTTTTATGTTACTCAGTGCAGATAAAATCCATGACGGACAACAATGGCTGGCACCCGGCTCCGTCCTCGAAATAGAGGAGCAATCGGGCACCATTATTGCGATTCATCCTCATCTGCAGAACGAAAATGTACAACATTTCGAAGGCATGATTTGCCCGGGCTTTATCAATGCACATTGCCATGCAGAGCTCAGCCATATGAAAGGTGCTATTGCCGAACATACAGGGCTGACAGGTTTTTTGCAGCAAGTGATGCATAAAAGAAATGACTACAGCGACGTACAAAAAGAAACAGCACGCAACAAAGCTGTACAAGAAATGTACGACAACGGAATTGTAGCTGTAGGTGACATAGCCAATACCGGCGATACCTTAGCCCTTCGCGAAAAAGGCTTGCTACATTGGTACACATTTGTTGAGTCTATTGGTTTTAATCCTGCCCGTGCACAAAGCAGTTTCGACTATGCCTTCAAAATATGGTCGGAATTTTCGGCTCAAAAAACTGATGACAAACTGTTGCAGCAAAGTATCGTTGCCCATGCACCTTATTCAGTTTCCTCCGATTTGTTTGCGCTGATAGCTGCGCACCAACCGAAGTGCAGTATGTCTGTGCATAATCAGGAATCTGCTGCAGAGAACGAATATTACCAATCCAAAACAGGCGCTTTTGTCGAATTCCTGAGAGGAATTGGCATAGATGACAGCACATTCAGTGCATCATCCAAAAGCTCTCTGCAAACTTATGCCCATTGGATTATTGAAGAGAAACCACTGATATTGGTACATAACAGTTTCAGTGAAAAAGCGGATATCGAATTTGCGATAAAGCGATTTAAACAGTTGTACTGGTGTCTTTGCCCCAACGCCAATCTCTACATCGAAAACCAATTACCCGATATCCCGCTATTGATGAGTTGTAATGCACAAATCTGCATCGGAACAGACAGCCTGGCTTCCAATCATCAATTGTCTATCCTTGCCGAATTGTTGAGTATAGACCATCAATTTCCTGAGATTGGCTGGGAACAATTACTACGCTGGGCTACATGGAATGGTGCTTGTGCCTTGCAAATGCAAGAGCAACTGGGCTGCATAGAAGCCCATAAAAAGCCCGGCATCCTGTGGATTAAAAAAGACTTTAGCCTCCAAAAACTTTATTAATGGACAATTATTTCAGCTTATTTGAACTTCCCCTTTCGCTACGCCCGGATGCGGCAGAAGTAAAAAAAATGTTCTACAAACTGAGCAAGCAATATCACCCGGACCGTGTAGCGCAAACCGATGAAGCGGCAAAGGCCGAAGTACTACAAAAAGCGGCAATGGTCAATGATGCTTACAAGACATTAAGCGACCCTGATAAGACGATAGCTTATGTACTGCGACTCTATAAAATGCTGGAAGAAGAAGAAAAATATGAATTGCCTCCGGCTTTTTTGATGGAAATGATGGACCTGAATGAGGCCGTATCAGATTATGAAGATGCCCCGGAAAATGAACCATTGAAAATACAGGCAGAACAAGCTTTGGCCGAGCAACTGGAAGCCTGGGAAAATCAGATGCTGCAGCTCATCCCTTTATTTGAGCAGGCAGAGGAAAAAGAAGCTGTATTACTAAAAATTAAAGATTTCTATTTCAGAAAAAAATACTTGTTGCGAATTAAAGAAAGATTCTCTACATTTGCATCCCGCTGATAACAAAAGCGGGTACTTACAGCTACCAAAGCACACAATGTAAGGAGATTAAATAAAAAATGCCCAGATGGCGGAATTGGTAGACGCGCTAGACTCAAAATCTTGTATTCGCAAGGATGTGCAGGTTCGATTCCTGTTCTGGGCACTTAAATTTCAAGGAGTTACGTTCATCCGTAGCTCCTTTTTCTTTTCTACCTTTTCTGCCTGCATACTGTCCTGTTTCGACCGCTGCCTGAGCGTTGCCGAATCTATAATCATAGAAAGAAAACAGTGATTTATATAAGAAGTTACGGAGCCATTAGCACGACCTTTGCTTAAGGATATAACCTTTTAAAAAAATGAGCCATGCTTAATCTAATACTTTCAAAACAAAGCAATCATTTGAGCCTTCATCTGATTCTTCCTTGCCTGCTTTTTTCTGCAGTGGCCTACTCGCAGTCGGCAACACTGACACCGGTTATGGATATCGGTATGCATAAGGTTACGGTAGATGTACCTGCAAAATACTCGGCGGCATTTCCGGCAGGCAAGGTGCTCGATGTAAAGTCGGGTTATACCGTTTCGGTTTTCCACGCAGGCGGAATGAATAAGCCGAGGTTTATGGCTTTCAGCCCGGCTGGAGTATTGCATGTTTCGGATATGAATACGGGTAAGGTGCTCGCCCTGCCGGATGCAGATAATGATGGTGTTGCTGATGCTGTGATAGAAGCTGCAAGCGGATTTACAGGCAATCACGATATCAAATTTTACAAAGGAGCCCTCTATGTAACAGAGCCTACACGCATCTGGAAATGTACCGACCTGGATGCTGATGGCATCTATGAAACGAAGGTTATTTTCATCAGTAATATCGGAGCCAATGAAACCAACGGCCATACTACACGTACCATTATTTTCGATGCAGATAATGCAAAAGTGTACGTATCTGTAGGTTCATCCTGCAATGTGTGCAGAGAAAATCATCGTGCTATTATTGAACAGTATAATGACGATGGTACAGGACGCAGGGTGTTTGCATCCGGAACGAGAAATGCAGTGGGGATGGCTTTACATCCTGTTACCAATAAGCTCTGGGCCAACAACAATGGCAGCGACCAGCAAGGTAATGAAATACCACCAGAATGGATAGATATCGTAAGAGATGGTGGATTCTATGGGCATCCTTTTGCTTATGGTAGTGGTGTTTGGTTCGATTTTACTGCGCACCCCCAATACACAGCTTTACTACCCATTACCGCTACCGATTCTTCAAAAGTGGCTACACTGGTACAACCTGCTGCATTAATCCGTGCGCACTCAGCCCCTATGGCACTTCAGTTTCTCAATTCAAAATTTAGTAGTGGCATGCAGCATGGCTTTCTTACTGCTTTGCGGGGCTCCTGGAATACTACAGCACCCAACAATTTCAGAGGATTTAAAGTCATCTATGGTCACCTTTCTTCGGATATAGATACTACTGTAGATTATGTGGCCGATTTTTGTAGCGGCTTTCTGACCGACACGGTAGCCAGAATATTTTGGGGCAGACCTGTAGGTATTGCCGTGGATGACAAGGGTAAAGTATATGTAAGCTCGGACGAGGGCAATAAAGCGATTCTTGTTTTTACACCAACCGAAAGTGGCGGAATCAATTCATTAAACAATTCGGGCTTTGGGGTTGGAGTCATTTATCCTAACCCTGTAAAAAACCAGTTTACTATTTCACTTATTCTGGCCGAGCCGGCAAAAGTAACAGCGATACTGTATGATATCAGCGGTAAGCCTGTTAGTTCGGTATTGAATCAGACCTTTATTACCGGAGCTCATGAGCAGCAGATAGCGCTCAGGGATGTACCTGCAGGATCTTATTTTCTGAAAATTACAGCCGACAATAATACGGTTACCCAGAAGCTTGTGGTGATTGATTAAGGCCCTTTGGTTCGTGAAGTGGTAAGGAAATATGTTGAGGACAATCCAAAGGTTACATTGATGCAATTGAAGGACATATTTCCAGACGAATTGCTAAGACGTTATGGAATATTTCAAACAGAGGCTCAAGCAAGGGCAATTTCAGGTAAAAGGGATAGGTACTTTTTGAAAGCTGAGCACCTAATCAAATTGAAGAAAGAAACGATTGCTGTTTGTAGTCAATTCACCTTTGAAAATATTCAACCATTTTTGAAAGTTGCAAAGAGTATTGGTTACAAGATTAAGTAGCTTAGAATTGAAATGAAGCCGCGACGATCGTCGCGGCTCTTTCATTTTAAATAGTTTTTTTGTGCACTATCAATTTCATGATTGAAATTTGTCACTTTTTGAATGTTTACTATTTTATTATCTTCAACATAAACGAGCTGATTCGCATAATGAAGGAAGCTTAATTTCATTGTTTTATTTTCTTCATCGAATAGAGTATTTCTAAAATTTTTGAAATTAGTTGTGTCCAAACTTGTTATTAGGACAAAATTATCCTGTTTTTTGGGGGATAGAAGTTCATCTCCATTTAGGTGTATACAATTTTTACATTGACAAGATGGAATTATTAAATAAACAGCCCTTTCTTTCAATGAAACTTTAAAATTGTCGTTTAAAAATTTTTTGAATTCATTAGTTTCTTTACGAAATGGTTCTGTATTACATGAAATAGATATGCTACAGATTAAAAAGGTAATACTTAAAAGTTGTTTCATTCTTTTGTTTTTTTGTTTTTAAGGGCATATAGATACCATTAGAACTACTTAAATAGCGTGTAGGAGAACTAAATTTTTCTTCAAAGTAATATGTGCTAATAACCTCAAATTTATCATCAAGAACAATCGCATATCTCAATTTGTCATCATAGTTTGGGACTTGGATTTTATCATCTACAGGTGGTGAAAAATATAGGATATAATGGTTTGTTTTTGGGTTGAAAAAGATTCCCTCGTAAAAAAAACTTTTTAAATTTAAGGATGTAAAATAATCAGCTTCTTGCCAACGTGTAATATCATAAAAAGGTGATTTCTTATAAAAGGGATTTTTTATAGGGTGGCTGTTATAAGATTTATTATCTACATTGTATGTAAACACACTGTCAATACATGGGTAAACCAGTGCAATTATGTTATCATTAATACAAAATGTTGGGGCTGTTTGGATGTGTTGTTTTAATTCTAAAGGTTTATTAAAGAGATATTCAATTTCACTGGTTTTATTGTTAGAAAAGTTGATACTTGCAAGTGCTTTTTCCTCAAACCATTTTGGAAAATCTTCTGGTGAATTGTACGCAATTACCAAAAATAGATTAGAGTCTTTAAACATGACTGGTTGGTTGTTAATAGAGGAAAACCTATATCCACCTTCTTGAATTTTTGAAAGATTTAATCGGATGCTATCAACCAAATGCTGTTTTCCTAAGCTATCAATTTTATAATAATTGTTTACCCCATTATTACTGTCTTTTCCAATAAGAATCGAAGTTTGGGTATTTTGATTATAAGAAAATGCGTCGATATAAAAACTATTCACAATATTCTGTGTTTTGTCTTTTGTATAATAAATTCCATTTTTCTTGTAGAAATTAATTTCACCATTATAGTAGTTGTAACAAACAATAGTGCTGTCGAACATTATAGATTTGAATAGTTCTCTATTATCGATAACATCTTTTATATAAAATGAATCAATAGCATTTTGTTTTGAAATTGCTATTGGAGCACTGTTTTTCCTTTCACAAGAAAATAAAAATGTAGTAAAGATTAGAATTAAATATTTCATAGGTTTTCATTAAAACAAAAACAAAGCTGCCTTCGAAGGCAGCTTTGTTTTTGTGTGCTTAAAATTATTTTTTTATTTGGAATGCAAAGTCCATATTTTGAGCTGTTACTGGAAAAGTAGTTCCAGCCATATAGTTTATTGCATAACCACTTTCATGATTAAGAGTAATAAAATAATTTCCAGACAAAAGTTTAGTAGCTTCGGTTTGGTCCATATCTGCAATTACTAAATCTAAATCGGGAGTGCCAAAAACTGTTCCAACAGTAGCACTACTTCCGCTACCTGCTGCAAATGATAGAGCAGCTAAAGTTCCAGATTTAATAACAATTGGCTCAAGTTCATAACAGTTTGTACCATAGCCTGCACAATCATCATCACTTTGATAAGCTCTCCAAACACCGCCTGTTCTCATCAGGTTAGTGTTTGTGCTTGTTTGTTTTACATTGGATTTTTCATTTGTGAGGGATTCTTTTTTACAAGCTGAAAAAAGAGCTAAGCTTAAAGCGCTTAAAAGGAAAATTTGTTTTTTCATAGAAAGTAATGTTGTTTGGTTTATACAACATAACGAAAGTAGCGTGTTAATTATTAATATCCAATAAATTATGTAAAATAGTAAAGATTTCTTTACTATTTAATAATACGTAGTTTCAGGT
This sequence comes from Bacteroidota bacterium, assembly GCA_040387755.1. Taxonomy (GTDB): domain Bacteria; phylum Bacteroidota; class Bacteroidia; order Chitinophagales; family Chitinophagaceae; genus Rurimicrobium. The sequence continues at coordinate 1,286,716 of JAZKDB010000002.1, forward strand.
TTTTAGTATTCTATTCATTAAAATCATCAATCTTCTTTCCAGCTGTTCGGGATGTTCCGAAGGGCATCCCGAACGATAGATAAAAGAGGATTTATAATCCTCCTAAAAAGCAAAAGTAAATAGCTCCGTATGTCCTTTTTATGCTTGGCGAAAGGCGAAAAAAAAGAGACATCGTAGCCGATGGCTTGCGCATAAGCCCACTGCACATTAGATCCCGAACAGCGCCTTTAAGGAGCAAAATTGCTCATTTATTTATTCATTTACTTTTTTTGTTAAGTAAATTTGGCTCTTCAAAATAAAATTATGCTTTCAATTTTAAAATTATTCAATGCCCTTAGCAATGATTATAAAAGTATTAATAAAATTGACAAGTGCCTGAGTTTAGCGCTTAATATGACATTCTTAATCATTTGCCTTCTATTCTTTAATGTGAGTAGCTCTGCTCAGGTAATAAGACCCTTCGTTTATAATACACAGAAAGAAAAATCAATTTCTGAGTACTATTTGCAGCCGAATAAAATCGCCCGGACATATAGTTCAGATTCAATCTTACACTTTTTGAATACGCTCCATCTTCAAAAGGAAAATATATTCGTTAGCCGTTCGACATCTTATTTTGGAATAGTAGGCTTACTTCATAGGTATAATGAAATACTCATTTTTAACGAGCAACATTTTGCCTACAAATTTCATCCGGAGCATAGCTGCGTTAATAACACAGCCATCCTTTCATATAACAATTTTTCAAAACTACCTATTGATTCAACAAAAAAATTGGATACTTTTTTGTCTTATATTCAACCGATTTCAACATTGTCGATAAACAAAAGAAAAGTAACTGCTATAATTTTTTGGAATTTTTCAACAGGTATTAAAAGTGATGATAATCCTTTCGAATGGCTAAAAATTTTACGAAATAATTATGGAGATGAGATTAATATTCTATTGGTTAATATGGATGTTAACGAAAGTTGGCCAGAGGATATAAAGGTTTCGGAATTAGCGCATTTAGAAAAAATAATAAAATTATTTTAGTTCTTCGCCTTTTCTGTTGTACCCCAGTTCTCCTTAGTGTGCCTAAGCTTTAGACAAAGCTCTCCAATTTTGCAACTTTGCATCATCACCAAAAGCAAAAAAAGAGGCTCCCAACACCCAAATCCCTCCTCCGCACTTCCTAATTTACTGTTAAATACTTCGTTTTTCATTAGATAAAAATCATTGGTTATTAATATTTAATGAAAGAAAAGTTCTATTAAATAAGAGATATAATAAAGACTTTTAAAGGCATAGGATATTCATTTCAAAATACTTGCTGCTAGCTCTGATTATGATTACAAGCAGCGCAATAAGCACTTAAGGCGTTTTCTTGCTAAAATATTACATTTCAATATTTTATAAATAAAAAACGGGGTATTTATAGCTGCGCAATCTGTTTTATTTGTCTATTATTTTGATGCATTATTTAACTCTTAAAAAATTAAAAAATGCCTGTAAACAATTTAATCGGCACTCAACTAGATTTGGGTCAATTGCAATCTTGTCTTAATCAATTAACGATTGTCAGAGACATTCTCCTCAACTACAGCGAAAACCTGACACCCGAAGAAAGACAGCGCTATGGTAGTATCAACGAGCAAAACAAGCTCCTGGTGTCTAAAGTGATGGACTACAATAGGACTGAACCCAGCCTATCCAGCCCGGATGTAAATTGGGCCAACTTTGAGCAAAGCTGGGCAAGCCGTGTAGGCTTTGCACAACTGGAAACCATGTGCCATACGATTATTGAAATCTGTAGCGATCCTCGTATCCTTCACGACTATTACCTGTATCAAAACGCCCTTGTAGATTACGACTACAGCAAGTACAAAGCCAACAGTACACAAGGCGGTGCGGGATTCAGCACCAAAGTAGAGGACATCAAACAATTGTTCCCCAACCCATCGGGTCATAATAGCACACCTGCAGGAGAATAAGGAATTGATTTCTGTTAGCGGCCCAAAATCTTTAAGATTTTGGGCCGCTTTTTTTTGGGCATATAAATGACTATTGCTGCCCGCCCCTCTAAAAATTGCTCAAAACCTATCCTACTTAGGTTAAAAAGGTATCGAGGATAGGTGGGTGAAGGTATCTTGCTTAGGTCAAATACACATCCAGGATACCTTACTTAGGTATCCTGCTTAGGCAAAGAACGTATCCAGGATACGTTGGTGGACGTATCCTGGATAGGCCAAGAACCTATCCTGCTTAGGTTAAAAACGTATCTAGGATACGTTGGGAGACGTATCCTAGATAGGCTCAGAACCTATCCGGCTTAGCTTGTTTAACGTATCCGGCTACTGTTTTTAACGTATCCGGGATAGGTCATTAGCGTATCTGGGATAGGCTAAGAACCTATCCTGCTTAGCTTGCATAAGGTATCCGGGTAGGGTTTTGAACGTATCCTGGATGTGCATTGAACCTATACCTTCGCTTTACAATAAATGTCTTTACCCTTCGTCTGGCTCAGGGTGACATTTATTGTATGCGCTCAAACATTAATAAGGAGCATATTAGGCTCTCGGGGATTTTCAGATTCAGGATGCCTGTCTGAAATGGCTGGAGTGGGCGCTAACATCCCGAATAGCTGAGAGATTATAGCCCACCCATCAAAAATTTACCCAAAAAACTATCCTTCCCAGGTTAATAGACATTCAGTACAGGTGGTTAAGACATCCGGTTTAGGTTCTTAAGCTATCCCTGATAGCTTTGGGGCTTGCTAAGCTCTGATATCTGACCCTCAAAGCAGCGTATACCATTTACAAATTAAGAGAGACTGGTTGCAGCCAGTCTCTCAAAGTCTTATTGAAAAATAAAACTCTAAAACATGAAAAAAAACACTCGCAAATACTTAGCTATTCATTCTAATATTAGACAGTGATGAACTGACAGAGATTTTTGTTTGGCTATTTATGATTTTGCTTTTGTAAGTCTGTAAGTAAGGTGAAATTTCGCAGATAGGATTTGAAGTAAGGCCCAATTTCAAAAATGTAGCTACAGAATGTAAAACCATTGCGACAAGCTAATTCTGCCGATTAGATTTCCTGAAAAAATCCTTTGTCTTTCTACAGGTGAGGTAAGATTCCAGCGCCGACATTTTACAAATCTGGTAACCATATGCACCATCTAGAAAACCCAATTTTATAACATAAGCAAGAATAAAATAAAAAATGGGACTTAAGAATAACTGATAAATCGACACTTGCTTATTCATGGTGAAATTAATCTCTGCCATCCTACTTGAATTGTGCTCTACTTTTCTCAAATACTTAGCTCTGGTATTATATGCATAGTGCATGATGTCTCCATTCAGCTCACCAATATTTGTGTGAGCATTATAGGGTTTCCACTGTGCATGTATCTTCTGAGCTCTCCATTTACCAGTAGTTCTATCGAACAATCTTATTTTCTTATCCGGATACCATCCTCCATACGTCATCCATTTTCCACAATAATTTGTACGTCGCTTACAATAATAGGAACCATATTCTGATAAGGTTTTTAATATCTGTATGCTTAATTTCAACTCGTCGGATAAAACTTCATCGGCATCGATAGAGAGAATCCAATCGTTACTCGCCTGATTTGTTGCAAAATTCTTTTGGGTAACAAAATCGGTAAATGGGTGCAAAATTACTTTTGCACCTAAAAACCGTGCAATACGAACGGTATCGTCTGTGGAGTAGCTATCTACAACAATAATCTCATCTGCCACTCTAAAGAAAGAGTTGATACAGCGAAAGATGTTTTTCTCCTCATTGAATGTTATGATTACCACACTTAACTTCATAATATGCCTGTTGAAAATACCTGATTACCTTGTATGAATTTATCCAACGCCTTCACCAATATTTGTTCGATATCATTTTCTACTTAGCGGCCATTATAAGCCAATCGGATTTTTACCCATGTTGTGGTTGCGTCAAATGCTTTCATCCTATCTGCCATGTCCGGACCACCCATTTCAGAGCCACCGCCTCCGGGAGGCATTCCACCCCCGGGGGGCATACCACCACCTGAAGGCATACCACCACCTGAAGGCATACCACCACCAGGAGGCATACCGCCTCTGGATGGCCCACCAGGCAATCCCTGAGAAGAAGGCATTTCGGGCTTTTTTAGCGCATTTATTTCAAAGCAAACACTGAAGAGCTTACCCAAGTCGCTACTATCTATTGTTCCTTTATAAAAAGACTTAAAAGGCACCACTAGTTCCCATATCAGTTCATTATTCTGATCGACACCCATTTTTGTTTCGATACCGCACTTGTTTTTTTGTGCAATAAGATAGGTGCCATTACAATCGTTAAAACCTTGCAGCGAACATTCACGGGCATTGCCGATTAAATTATCTAAGCGCTTAAGCATTGCTGAATTTTGATCAGGAGCAAACTCTGCATTGGGGTCTATTGCTTCCATCTTTACAGGCTGCAGATTTTCTAATGGAAATAATATGTTTGTAACTTGATTTTTCCTCCCTTCTTTATCTATTGATACCTGCATTCCCGCAGTCAATATTTTCATTTGAGTCATTCTGTCGCTGGCCTTTATTGTGAGGTACAGGTTTTCCTTATCATTGGAAAAGGAGTATTGAATTTTAGCCTTCTCATCCATGTGCCTGTACGGAATTTCCCAATCGTTGTTATTGCCGTCAACCACAATTGGATTTACCTGCCATATAATAGTATTATCCTGCTGATGGCTACCTGTTTTTTTTGTTGCACCGCAGGATACTATTGCAACCATAAATGCCACAAGTGCTGCCAGTCTTACTAATTGATACATAAACGAAATTTCAGCAAATTTATCCTGGGTATAAAAACGGCCTGGCTGTGTTGCGATGTAGTCTGAAAAAGTTGCGACTCTTCCGGAAGTCAACCATACAATCTAATTACACAGAGCTTAAGCATAGCTCAGCAAAAAAGGATAAGGCAGAGGTATGCTGGCTATGCATCTATTCCATACGGGGTGGTGGAGGCATCCCCGGTGGTGGGCTAAAAGTATTTTCTGCTTGTTCGCCTTTCTTGAAATTTCGAAGGGTATAGGTAAAGGATAACATTGCGTAGCGGGTCAGAATATTTGTTTTACTATCCTGAGTATAGGTTTCGGTAATGCTGCGGCTAATACTTCTGTTTTGATTCAGTATATCGAAGGCATATATCTTGGCTTCAAGTGCTTTGTTTTTTAAAAGTTTGTACCCTACAGAAGCATTCCACAAAAAGAAATCCTGATCAAAGCCCGAAGCACTTCCTTTATACATACTATGGGTAACATCTGTGCCCAGTACAAAACCGGCCGGTAGTATCCAATTGATTTTGAAGTTGGTATTGTGACTGTAGTATTTATTGTCGGACTGTGTCTGGACAGTGTTCTTAACTATATTGTAGTTGCCATTGTAAGAAAAAGAGAAGTCCAGATTTGTGCTGATATTGCTGCCAAGATAAAATCCGGTATTCATACTCCAGTTGCCTGAATAGTTGGTGATATTATTAATAATGGCTGGTGTTCGGTTGTAGGTAATTCCAGCGTTCACATTCAAATTGCTTTTCAAAAAACTCATTGGCAAGCTATACACCGCAAAGGATTTAGCAGACCAGTAACCATTCATATTTACCGGCATTGTAAGCTGGCTGCCACGCATTACCTGGTAATCATTTATCAGGGTATCCTGTGACGGGATAAAAGTAGCGTTGCTGATATAATCGGACACATAGCTACCCATGGCAAAAACAAACAGATTGTGAGCAGTGGCAGTATTGGTCTTTCCATATCTGGCCAGAAAGGTATGCTCATATGTCTGGTCAAGCCGGGGATTGCCGGAAGATAATTGCAGCGGATTAGAAACGTCTGTTACATTCTGCAACTGTGTTAGGGAAGGCGCATTGGTAGCAGTAAGATAGTTAACAAAAAGATTCTCGGCTTTGTTGATACGGTAATTAAAGGAAGCTGAAGGTAATATGCTGTTGAACGACCTGCCGGTAGCAACGGAGACTGGAAACTCCTGCGCCCCTTTTAGTGAGGCAATTTGTACGTCGGCTCCTGCAGTGAAATTCAGGTTTCCTTTTTGATATTTATAGTTCAATCCGTTTTTATGCGTTTCGTATACTTTATGGTACTTGTTGGATAAAGAGGTATCGAAATCATTATACTGTAAGGTTGTAGAATCCTTGTTGTTGGTTTCCTTATTTACTGCACCTTCGGAGTAAGATGGAGTGTAGCTGTACATTAATTGGGAATGAGCGCCTATAGGCTCTGTATAGGACAATGTACCTGACAGTACATAATCGCTACTTTGTGTGGTATACCGCTGGTCTAACGATGATATGGTTGCCGTGTTTCCGTATGTGCTCATAGAATTATAGGCTCCTGAACCATTTTTGTCATTTAACTCAGTCGCTACATTTAAAGAAACGGTACGACCTTTTTTATGAAACTTGTGTTGGTACAGTACACTGTTTGAGAAATTGTAACCGGAATTTTTTGCTGAATCACGAGTATCTGTTGCGCCCAGTGTACCATTGTCTGAATGGGCATTAAAGGCATTTAATGCTGTGTGATACTTGTTTCGCTGAAATGTCAATTTGGGAGTAAAAATCAGAGCATTGTTAGCGTCTATAGAATATTCCATCCGCAAATTCAACCTGTGATTTTGATTGAATGTTTGTTTAAAACCATTCTCCGTATAGCTTAGTGCTGTATCTGTAAAGTACTTTCTAACGAGCTCTGTTTGACTATTGTTGTTGGTGTAATTAAAAAAATAGCTACCGGATATATTGATGTTCTTTCCCCAACTATCTGAGTAATTTATGCCGAGGGATTGGCTAGCAGTAATGCCTGACTGCTGACCGGTCAGCAAAGCACCGGGACCAGAGCTTGTATTACTATTTCCTGATGTTTTGCCACTGCTGTTTCCTGTCATATTAGGTGGGGGCATACCCATGGCGCCACTACCTTGGTTTCCTGAATTGCTCATTACATTCATGATATCCGAGATACTAAAATTTTGTTGATTGACATTGTTGGATAATCCCAGAAGAGAAATGCGTCGCACATTCTTAAAGAAATTGATATTGCCACCTGTCTGGTAGCGATTGTTGGTTCCATATCCACCATACAGCCGCCCAAACTGCCCAACCCTCTTGCCCTTCTTAGTGACGATATTAAGGGCTTTTTGGGTATTGGCATCTCTGAACCCGGTAAAATTTGCCTGATCACTCTGATTGTCGAAAATCTGTATTTTATCTACCGTTTCGGCAGGTAAATTCCTTAATGCAGCGTTAGGGTCATCACCAAAGAAGGGTTTGCCATCTACCAATACTTTCTTTATTCCTTCGCCATTTGCTTTAAGCCCGTTGTTGTCGGAAGTAATGCCAGGCATCTTTTTAATCAGATCTTCGGTATTCGCATCAGGATTAACATTAAATGCATCGGCATTGAATTGTGTGGTGTCTCCTGATTGCTGCGCCCTGATTTGTCTTTCCTTTACAATTACCGTATGAAGTGTCTTTGATTTTTGAGACAGTTTGATGTCTCCCGAAAAATAGTCCTGAGTTTTCAATACTATATTCCGATTCCACAATGAATACCCGGGATATAATACGGACAAAATATATTTTCCGGGTTGAAGTCCGGTAATACTAAAATTACCATTTTCATCTGTCGACACTCTTTTTTTGCTGGTATCCTGCTCCGATTGTAAAGACACTACAGCACCGACAACAGGTGCATTGTCTATGGCATCTATAACGCGGCCGGCAACAATAGTTTGGGCACAAAGTGACTGGCCAAGCAATAAGAAAACAAAAAGGAATATGATTCGTTTCATCTTATGGTTATACATTCATCTGAAATGGATTTTTTGACAGCAGCATTCATAAAGTATCAAAAGGCGAAGGCAACGAATAATCGCCTCCGGACATAGCAAAACCTAAGCACAATAATGGTTGATACAGTATTACTGTTGCTTAATGATTGTAATCTGCAAGGGTAAAATTAGAGTGGTGAGAAGATGGAGAAATCGCTATTGCGACGTCTTCTCTAAAAGTTGCTATTAAATGGAAAAATTACCATTAATTATCCTGCCTATTGAATCCTTGTATTGTTCACTCACAGAAAACTCCAGAGTTCCGATAAACACAGAATTTTTTCGTACAGCTGTTACCTGATTGGTATTGATGATGTACGATTTATGAATTCTTATAAATGTAGTTGCTGGTAATATTTCTTCAATCCCCTTCATGCTAAACCGAACCAATAATGCCCTCTTGGCAGTGGGTACAAAATGTATATTGATATAGTCTTTTTGCGCTTCGATGTATTTTATTTCATCAAGTTGTATCTTAATCAAACTGTAATCAATATTTACAAAAATGAAGCCTGGCTCATTTTTTGCAACCGCAAGACTACTGCTTGTCTCTTTAAGTTTAATTGCCTTGAATCGTTCGGCTGCTTTGTTGCAAGCCTGAAAAAACCGTTCAAAAGAAACAGGTTTCAAAAGATAATCCACTACGTCTAATTTGTATCCTTCCAATGCAAATTTCTCAAACGCTGTGTGCAAAATAAACATGGGTCTGTTTTGCAAGGTTTCAATAAACTGCAAACCATTCAATCCAGGCATCTGAATATCCGTAAACACCAAATCTACAGGTGTTTTCTGCAGTGTCAGTATTGCATCGGCTACGTTTTGGCATCTGGCTACAAGTCTTAAATAGGGAATTTGCCTGATATTGTCTTCAAGCAAATCTAATGCCAATGGCTCGTCGTCAACTATAATACAGTTTATCATCCGAGGTCTATTTTCAAAGTAACTATAAACAATTTATCTGCTTCAATATCCAAAGTGAATTTATCCTTATAAATCAACTCCAGCCGTCTCTTCACATTTAATAATCCAATGCCCCGGCCCTCCTCTTCATTTTTGACCAAAGTTTTATTGTAAGTATTCTTACTCACAAAAAACAAGGTAGTACCATCTAGCTCCAATTCAATGTTGATCATAGGGTCTTTCACCAATCCTATACCATGTTTAAAGGCATTCTCAATAAATGGAATCAATAACATTGGCTCTATAGTAAAGGGGTTGTCAGCAACGGTAAGTTTTGTGTTCACAACTACATCTTTACCTATTCTCAGACTTTGTAAATCTATATAGCTCTGAAGATATTCAACTTCTTTATTTAAGGATATTTTAGTTTCGTTTGCTTCATACAACATATAACGCATGAGTGTAGACAGCTTTATTAATATCGGTTCCAGTTTTTCTGATTTTAATCTTGCCAATGCAACAATGTTGTTTAATGCATTAAACAGAAAATGTGGATTTATCTGCCATCTCAAGAATTGCAGTTCGCTTTTTAATGTTTCGTTTTCCTTCTCCTTTTGAAGCCTTTCTTTTCGTATGCTTTCCCGTATCATTCCATAGCTAAATGCAATAAGAGTTATGAACAGATAGCTAAATACGAAAAAGAAATCTCTGTATAATCCTCCAGGTCTGTTTTGTTCTATTCCGGGAAATACCAGTTGAAGAATTTCATGTTTCGCCAATGATACTATAAACAGAATGATGAATTGCGCAGCAATAAATTTTCCGTATTTTTTATTAGGGATATACTTCGGAAACAGGACAAATAAATTCAAATAAAAAAAAGGAAGAATCAGAACGTTAGTAATCAGCGAAAAGTAAAGCGGGTTAAATCTTTCGGGAGAAGGAAAGTTGGGCGTTTGAGGAATGTTCATCGGAGTTGGCCTTAACAAAAAGGGCAATGCTAAAAACAATACCCACCCAATGAAATGAAATAAAATAATTAAGCCCGGCTTCCAACGCATAGTGCTATTTTTTGTTGACTTGAAGATAAAGGGTATCGGAACTGATACCTGTAAAGATACCCAGACCGTTGGTTATATTGGTGGTTGGATTCGTAAGATTTTGAGAGCTATTACTGTTATCTGTATACAAAGCCGCATAGTCAGGATTGAGGTGATACAATACAAGCATATGGCGGCCAAAATATAGGAATTGTTGGTCGCGCATGGCGTACGAATTAATTATTGCCGGTTCATTTCTAAAACTCCTGACCTGAAACCGGGAATCTGTAGTGTCTCTTATTAAAGTAGGACTGGTTTCCATATTTTCTACAACAACCATAAAATAGGAATTATCCGGATTACTCCATTTCAATTCTATAGGATCATTCATTGTAAAACTACCGGGAGTAAATGTACTATTAGAATCTATCTTTTGTATTGATATTCCTGTTGCAGATTGGGTATAGTTATCAGGCAGATAAGGAACAGTTGTTATTGCACTAACAGCTTTATTATTGTACACAAACTGAAGGGTGTATTGACCACCCTCTTTAATAATTAAATTAGTATCTATATACGTACCATTGCCTGCAGAAATCAAATTATACACTGTATCTGCGTCTTTAATTGTAACAACCAGACTATCTAGATTATTATTGGAATACACCACATTTTCAGAAGAAGCGATTTGTCTGGAAATCTTAACCGAGGCATAATTATTTGCACGCAGGTAACCCTCTATTACCGGTTGATCATTGTAAGCCGGAGTGTTACTTTTTTTCTCACAAGCCGAAAACAATATTACCAATAATAACATACAGGGAGTTCTATTTAGCTGCATCATCTATCTGATTTTAAGTGATAAGGTGAGATTAGGTGTAATGCCTAAATAATTTACGTTTGTCTCATAGATTTGTCCGTCTGAAACAGAGAATTGTTTATACCAAATATTGGTTTTGTTGTAAGCATTAAATAATGAAAGCCCCCAGTATCCAATGTCCTTTTTGTCGGCACTCAATATGTGATAATTTACAGACAGATCTAGTCTGTGATAATCAGGCAAGCGAAGTGAATTTTTATTTGTTACGGTAAAATAGTCCTGGGTTGAACCGTCCAGAAGAGTAATTGTATAGGAGCCCGCAGGAGCAGTATAAGGACGACCTGTAGCGAATATCCAGGTAGCTGCAAAATCCCATCTTTTGTACTTGTATATACCGACCATCTTAAATTCATTTGTGACATCTTGATTAGCAGGAAAATACCCCGTAGAATAAACATCAAAATGATTGTTGGCCTGTCCTAAAGTATAACTAAGCCATCCTGTGAATTTCCCGCTTTTCTTTTGTGCCAATAATTCAATCCCTTTGGCAAAACCATATCCTGAATAAAAATTTTCATTTACTGTTGTACTTCTGAAACTTGAAGTAAACCTCAATGAATACTCGGTAACATCATACAGTTTCTTGTAATACCCTTCGGCACTGAATAGATAATCTTTAGTTTCGTAACTGATGCCAGCTATGTAATGAACCGAGGAACTCACCGGCACCTTATTTCCATCTGATAAAATCCAAAAATCCCGACTTCCGGAAAGTATGTCTTCTCTTGTTATGCGATTAGCAAATTGATAATATTCGCCGTAAGATGCTTTTAAAGATAACTTCTCATTAATCTTATATCCTATCGATAGTCTGGGCTCTTTATACGTTTGTTTGGTTATGTCAAAATAGCTAAGACGGATACCTGCTTTTATTTCTGCTCTGTTATGCAGGAAGCTGTATTTATCCTGTAAATATCCTCCCATCAAAAGTCCATTATCCTTTCTTTCCAAAACATTTGAAGTGTCATCCTGACTATAGGTATACTGAATATCATAACTGGTTGCAAACGCACCAAACTCTAATTTATTCCCCTTAAAAACATCCCATTCGTAATCAGATTTAACACTTAAATCTTTCAGATCATTATTCTCGAATATGCCATTTTTCACTGTGCTCTCATTGCCAAGGCTATCCTCAGTGGTTCGTTCGTTTGACCTGTCCCGGTCGCTAAAATAATTTGAATAGCTGACTATGGTATTTCCATAAAGTTTGTCTGTCCATTTTCTTGACCACTTAAGGCTCATTCCTATATTGCCATACCTGGTAAGGTCTGTAGTTCCATTACTGAAATTTCCACCGCCACCTCCAAAGCTCGGAGCACTCAGACTAAAACTATTATCAAGCTTGTCTATACTATAGAAATAGCTATAGGATATATTGTCTTTTGTTGTAGGTCTGAAAGTAACTTTTGCATTCAGGTCCGAAAAATACGAGGTTGTCTTTGCCTCCGTTGAAGCTCCCCCCGGACCACCACCACCCATCGTAGGTTGTGTCTCTGCTTCGTTATCATCTTTATTAAAAGATTTAAATATCCAATTGTATATAGGTCCTTTCCAGGATCTTCTCCATGCTGCAAGAATTGTAATTTTTTCGGTAAGTGGTATTTCGGTAAATAGATTTCCACTGAGTAAACTTATGTCTCCACCAAAATTAAACTGCTTCCGGTTGCCTTCTTTACCAGTTATCTCCATGACGCTTGATAACCTGCCTCCAAATTTTGACTCGAAGCCTCCTTTATACAGTTGTACATCCTTCAGTGCATTAGCGTTAAACGCACTGAAAAATCCATATAAATGGTCTACATGGTAAATGGTAAACCCATCGTAAATAACCAAATTTTGATCAGGCGTGCCTCCTCTGACATACAAACCAGATGAAGATTCATTGGCCGCACTTACTCCCGGCATCAATTGAAATGCGCGCATAATGTCCTTTTCTCCTATATTAGGCAATTCCGCTAACTTGGCAGGAGATAGCTTTATCATACTTAGATTGTCTGAGGACATTTTCATTAAGTCTTCTTTATTGCCCACCACTACTACTTCATTCAACGAATTAGAACTCGGGAATAGTTCTATTAGAAAGTCATTAGTCTGAATCTCCGGGTTTAAGTATAAGTCCACAGATTTGTATCCCATTGAATTTACCGAAAGGGTCATCGTATCAGAAGGCACATTGAGTAAAGTAAAAAAGCCATCAGCATTACTGGTAGTGCCAAGAGTAGTACCTTTTACTTTCAAAATAGCAAATGGTAATGGCTCTCCTGACGTTACATCTACCGTCTTTCCAGATAAGGTGAAGTTTTTTTTCTGCGGAGGACCCTGATACTTTTTCTGTTCAGGCATTTCCTGTTGCACTATTGTACCATCATCTTCATAATAAATAGATTTACTATGTTTGATATAGATAGTAAGTGTACTGTCTATAGTAAAAGACATCGGGTCTGGCGGGCGATAAGATGTTATTGGATCTCTTGTGGTAATTTCAATTGCCAGAGGAGCAGGAGTACCGGTAAACCAATATGAAAAATACCTTTTTTTGCAATAGGTAGAGTCATAGATTATTTTTAAGCCATAATTCTTAATTAAGGTTTTGTATACTTGGTCCAACGGCTGATAACTAAACTGTTCGTTGATGATAATTTTTTCAAGAGGGGACGGCGGCACTTTTACCTTTGGCTTAATTAATTGGCCAAAGCTATGAAGGGGTATCAAACTAAGAATGAATATCCACTTGAGTTTCATAAAAGTGCTTTCGGACAAAAATCAATTATTTATCTCCTCCAATTTTTAGTAAAAGACAAACCAGTTGGATAGCACTGCAATTAATGAAAATGTTGCGACGAGAACATCGCCGGGCCCGATACGGTGTTATTCGAATGTATTCGGATTAGAATATCTGTCAGATACTAGTCCAAAAACAAACAAAAAAAAAAGGACGGCAATTAAATTCAGTCTCCGCTGTTCTGGATTTTCTGAAGGGAACCCCCAAACAGACGATAAGGCGGGTTTGCAATCCGCAAACGGAGATTAAAAATCTCTGCTATTTTCAGATTCGGGATGCGCTGGTGCCAACATACATTTTAAATACCCCTTACTCAATCACTTAAGTAAGGGTACAAAAAAACTAAGGCAATTAATTAGTCTTTTCGGGTTGTCTTATAGCTTCTTACAAGTGTAACAATAGCATAAGCACCAACCCTCATGTGGCAATTATATAATTTATTCCTCCAGTAGTGTAATGCTTCTCTGCCCTATTAATCAGAACTTCAATAAAGAATATTGCAGGCTTGCATCTGCCACATCATTTCAAAATATAAATGCTATAACCATGGATACGAAGAAACTGGAACAATTGCCCCAAAAAGGAGGAGAAATAGAAAAAGGTAAGTCGCACATCATTGTAGAGCTTGTTGAGTATGAACATAATGAGGTGGTGAGCAAATCTATTTTGAAAAAAGCTACCGGGTCTATTGATGCTCTTTCTTTTGATAGCGGTGAAGGCTTAAACCAAAAGATTTCTCCCTTCGATACTTATCTGCAGGTAATAGACGGGAGTGCTATTATTGTGGTCAATAACAAAGCCACCACACTTGAAATAGGACAAGGCATATTGATACCGGCACATGCATCCAGCCATGTAGAACCCAATGGCCGTTTTAAATTATTGCTTACAGTTATCAAAAGTGGGTATGAGGAGTAAATTCCTACTTAATTGCCAAAACCTAACATCAGCTTCAAGGATATTCAAAGACAAAAAAAACAGGATGCATTTGAAGTGCATCCTGCTCGTCATTATTTCAAGTATATACGCTTAGTGCATCACCACCATTTTTATTGTGGTTGATTCATTCAAGGAAGCAATTCGCACAAAATAAAGACCATTGTGCAATTGACTTGTATTTAATTCTACCTGTTGTTCTCCTGCATTAAAAATTCTGCTGATAGGTGCCATCACTTCTTTTCCTTGTATATCCATAACACTTACCACTACTTTTTCTTCTTTATTCAAAGTCATATTCAGTATGGCTATATCAGAAGAGGGATTAGGATACAACTTAACCCCAGTAGTATTGCTTAGCTCAGAAATGCCTAAAGAGACCGGCGCAACATAATTTGGAATTTTATTGGTGCCCTTTAAGTTGAATACTACAATATGACTCAGATTGGTAGTAGCTACTGGTATACCATTTGCCAAAGGACAAGCCTGGGCAAAATCATTATCATTACAAAAAGCGATTGTGCTGTCATTGATAATCGTTACACCTTCTGCTTTGTCCAGAGCTGCATCCCATCCACTGGCCAGCAAATCCATCACCAAGTTTTTCTTTACCGCTTTTATACTTGCTGCGGCAAGGCCTGCAGAGTCTACCAATGCTTCAAGAGTAAGTCCGCCATACAATCCCGAATTAACTACAGTAGCCTGATTGATGTTAATCATATACATACGCTTGATATCAGTAGTGCCACGTGCTGCGGCTTCGAGCACCAGAAAAGTACTGTCATTGATGGCAGTCATATCACCCAGTTTCCAATCTTGTAAACGAATCTGATTGGCACCTGTATTGATTACACCATCATTAAGGTATGCAAACATACGGGTAGTACTTGTCGTTGGGTCAATCTCAATCATTCTGTGTACTCTGGTTGCTTCGCCTATAGCTTTTGTAGGATATAACAAAGGGCTTTGGATGATTGCATACACTTTACCATTAGGTGCAATAGTCATGTTTTCGAAACCACGGTTGTTCTTGCGGTACTTAAAGCAGGTGTCTATCAGTATATCTTCGGGCTGTGCACCAGTAAGGTTTGCATAGGGCGAATATCTGTTTAGTGCTACTCCATTACTATCCAGTTTCCACACCGAAGGGCCATTTTCTTCGGCCAGCCAGAAGTTGCCTTTTTTATCTACAGCTATTGCTTCACAGTCTATACTCCAGGCATCTTTTGGAGCTAATTTTGAGGCGAAATTGGCACAGTCCAAAACTGTATCCGTTGAGGCCTGCTCTGTAGCAGTACTGCCAAAACCTGTAGGCAACAAGTATCCAACAGTTGCTGTTTTGTTTGGGCGCTTGACAGTGATGGATTTCAAAATCTGCACCGAATCTCCTTGTATTTTCACCCTATGAATTTTGGGTGAATAAGAAGGGAAGCAAAACATCTTATCGTAAGTAGGTTTGCATCCTGTAGGGTTTGCACTGCCACAATCCACGTTCACTCCGCGATCAGAGCATGTCCAGAACTCTGTTCCTCCTGTTCCGGGAATCACAGCCAAAGCCGAAAATCCTGCTTCTCTGAACGTAAGCCCCATAAATGTGCCTATGGTAGCAGAGTAATTGTTCTTATAATCTGCAGCTTTGCTAATCTGTGCCTGACTGTCGGTATTGGCAGACATAAATCCCAGTGCAAGTAAAATGGTAGTAGAAATTTTGCGCATGTTGTATATTATTTAGAACACAAAACTAGATGGCCGACATTGTCACATGGTTATGACGACATTAACGATTAATTATTTTTAAGCAGATGGATTCAGGCCTTTCTGATGATAAAAAGGAGTAGCTAATTTTCGACTCAAAAACATCATCAAATCATTACAACCACTGCAGATTTTTATTACAAATTCAAGGTCGAAATTTTTTGTTTCTGGTTTATTGTCGTCAAAATCACAAATTTCTTACAAAATTAATTTCCCTTAAGACATTGATTTGCAATTGATTCCTGAGCTTCAAAAAAATACTTTAAAAAACCGAGTATTTTTCCCCGCCAGCCAATAGTATTCGGTGTTTACATTTGTTACCAACCAACAAAAACCGTCAATAATAAATTTTGAAACAACACAGTTCTACCCAGACAGCTAAGTCCGAAACGCTTATGCTGCCTTAATTCACCATTCAATTTTATTGACGAGCAAAGAGAAATCTGAGTTCCGGTCTACACCGGGGCAAGGGCATTGTAATGATTTTAAAAAAATTATTGTTCATCTCTAAATATGCTTGCCTATGGAAAATCTGGTCCATTACCTCATCGGAAAAGCCCGTTCATTAGTCCGGCAACCTTGTGGCTTTTACCGGAACAATATCTATTGATATGTTCCTTCATTACACATTTTTTCAAACCAATAAATTAGTATAAAATGAAAAATGAAACTACCAGTTTTCAGAGTACGTTCTTCAGGCGCACTCTGTTGTTTTGGTGTTGTCTGTTAGGCATTATACTTTCAGGGTCAACACAGATTAAAGCACAGATTACAGGACCCACCACCGTATGTTCCGGTGTGGCTACTGTATACAATCTGGCAGGTACACCCAATCCCAGTTATACCTATACCTGGTCGGTGCTGCCTTCTGCCAATTCCACTATCCTTACCTCATCACCCACATCCAGTACCATACAGTGGTTCAATACCACTCCGGCCACAGAGATTGTTCAGGTGGTGATTACAAGACCCAGTTTGCCCAATATTACCTGGCAGCTAACGGTTAACATTGTTCCTGAACCAGACCCTCAAATCAGCACTTCATCAAAAGTGGGATGCCAAGGAGTGAAAGGTGAGAGACCAGACAAACCCGGTGGCGCAGGTAAAGAAGAGGGAATTATTATTGATGACGGCGCTTGTGTAAAAGTATGTGCCAACTCTACTGTACAATATGATGTTTTGAACGGACAGGCTGGCAGTACATTTCAGTGGACTGTTGACCCTCTGAAAGCTACATTCAGCGGACCATCTACAGGTACTACTGTATTTGTCAATTGGTCTAATAATCTGGGTTTTACCTTTCTTAAAGTAAAAGAAACTACTACTGCTGGTTGTGTAAAAGAAAAAACCATCTGTATTGAAATTATAGAAAGTCCTGAACCCTTATTTAGTGTTAACGGCGATATTTATCCGGTTACTCCTCCTTGTTTTGAAGCGTGTATCAATGCCAATATCCAATTTGGAGATCTCACTCCTAATCCAACCTCTTCGCCTATAGTTTCATGGCAATGGGATTTTGGTGATGGTACATACTCTTCATTACAAAACCCTACCCATATCTATACAACTCCTGGTGTTTATAATGTAACCTTAATAGCGACAAATCAGTGCGGCTGTAAAGGACGTTACAAAGTATGCATCAATGTTCAGGTACCTAACAATCCTCCACTTGAAATCTCCTGTCCCTCTATTGTCTGCGAAAATGCAATTGGCCACTATACTATTGCCAATACATGCGGAGCAATGTTCTGGACTGTAAATGGTGGAACCATTATCAGTTCCACACTTACCAGTGTAGACATCATGTGGGACAATGTAGGCCCTGATGGCTTTGGCGAAATCATTGCAGATTTCAGTAGTTGTGGTGGCAATTGTGGTCCGAAAGTAACGGCAAAAGTGCCTGTAATACAAGCTATCGGTACCATTCAAGGTAAAGTAGTGATTTGCTCCGGCAAACAATACAAATACCAGCTACCTAAATGGCCAGCTACTAATTTTAAATGGACCATTATTCCTTCAGGCGCAGCAGTCATTTCGGGCTTCGACCAAAATTCACATGAAGTAAACCTTGTTGGGAACAGCAATTTTACTTTGCATTGTGAGTATGTGAATACAATGGAGCTATGCGCAGGAAAAGCAGACCTCAACATTACTGTGGTATTGCCTATTACTTTATCTGCTCCTGCAAAAATCTGTAAAGGAGATCCATTCTCTATAGTAGGAACATCTCCTCCAAGCGTGGGCACTACTTATACGTTCATTGACCCTAACGGAGCAACTTCTACTTCAGGTACCTTTAATATTACAGGCACCTGGACGATTCAAGCTTCCAATCCTGCATATTGTGATATTGAACCCATCAGCGTACAAGTGGTTGACCCACCCGCTGCTGTGAGCAGTATTTCAGGCGATCAGATTGTTTGTCTCAACACTCCTTATGTGTATGAAGCACTCACTCCGATTCCAAATACCTTATGCAATTGGGTTATCTCCGGTGGTACCATTATTACCAATTCGGGTAATGCAGTTACTGTAAACTGGACCAGCACAACCGGACCATGGACTTTATCTGTTTCGCGCAGCTGGGCCGATGTTCCGGGTTGCAACAGTGCCGCTATCAATATTAATGTGTCGAAAGCCACTCCTGCTGCAACAATATCGGGTAATATAACCCCTTGCGCCAACACGAATGTGCCCTATACTGCTACACTTTCTCTTGGCTCAAGCCCGATTGATAATATTTTCTGGAGCTTAAGCAATACAAATGCCGGTAGTATTTCGGCAGGCCAAAATACCATGACACCAACTATTACCTGGAATAATACAACAGTTGCTTCCACACCAGTAACGATTACAGCTACCTTAACTAAATGTGGTACTACTGTGGTGGTTAATTATCCGGTAACAGTAATTGGTATACCCACGGTATCTCTAAGTGTATCTGATCCTACACCTTGTAGCGGAACACCTGTAGTCTTTACGGCTACAACAATACCTGTAGGCGCCACAGTAAACTGGACATTACCTTCAGGTACTACTCCGCCTACAGTACCTGCTGGTTCTACAGCCACTGTAAGCTTTACCAATGTAGGTCTTGCCAGTCAAAACTTTACGGTGATTGCTACAGCATCTGCCAGCGGTTGTTTGCTGACAGGAACAGCATCAAGCACTGTAGCTGTAAAACCTCAACCCAATATCAATGTATCTCCGGGTTCAGGTCCATCATCTACTATTGTTATCTGTCCTCCTACATCAGTAAACCTGTTGCTGAGCACTAACGCTACAACAAGCATTGACTGGTTCTACAATTCATCTGTTACACCTTATGCATCCAGCGTTACTTCATCTACTGTTAGTGCCGCAGGTACTTATCGTGTAGATGTAACCAACAGTTTCGGATGCTTGTCTAGTGTAACGAGAACAATCATACACAGTTGCTCTCCGGGTTGTACATTGCCAGCTGGTGCAGGTATCACTTCTATGAACCACAACATCACCAGCTGCGCCAACAGCGCAGGTGAAGCACTAATTGATGTTAACTTCAATGGCATTCTGGGCTCTTATCTAAGCGGGCCAAATCCTGTGGTAACCAGCCTTACAGTATCAGGCACTGTGCCTTACTTCACACTGCCCACACCTTCTATCTCGTTCCCTAATGTTTCTCTGACTAACATTACAGCAACGAAACCAGGTGTATATCCTGTAACACTTGAAATTTGCTACCAGACATCAGGAACACCATGTTGTACCCTGGTGACGGAAAATGTAATTGTACCGGTTATTGCAGACTTTGATTATACGATCAACTGCGTACCGGGGGGAGGTTATACCCTTACATTGAATGAGCAGTCTCCCATACTTTCGGGTTACACAGTTTCGTCTCAGTCATGGAATACCACCGGTAGCGGACCTACTACATCCAGCTCTACAATTAACCTGAGCCTGTATACTGCGGGTAGTACCTTAACCATTACGGATACTATTACCGTAACGGATGGTACTTCATTCTACACTTGTATCCGTACACGTAACTATACTGTACCTGCAGTACCCAATCCTGCATTCAGCATCAGTACTACCGACCCATTAGGGCCCAATGTAAGTACCTGTGCACTGAGAGAAGTGTCGTTTACACATTTAAACACTACGGGTGTAAACAAATGGAGCTGGGATTTTGGTGATGCAACAGGATTCATTTCCACAACATCCAATCTGTCTACACGTACCTATACTAATCCGGCAGCTACCTACAGTACCAATGTGATACTAACTGTAGAAGATGCTTTTGGTTGTACCTACAATTCAAGTTTACCTATAACGATTTATAAAAACACTTTTGTATTGGATCCAACCAATACTTATGTGGCTCAGGAAGACATTAAATGTCAGGGCACTTCATCTTCTGTAACACTGATAGGTGTTACCGGTGGTTATGGTTCAAACTCTTATGTATGGTACGACGAAGATGTATTGTTGACTGGTTATTCCGGCAACCCAATCAGCGTAGTACAGGGTGGTCTTTACTGGACAATGGTAACTGATGCCCGTGGTTGTATGCAGGCTGGAAATCCTACTCCGGCCAAACGCGCTTTCCAACCACTGCCAGATGTAGCTATTACCGGCGAACATGATTTTTGTCCTAACGAACCAATTACTTTAAGTGCTGCCAACGGCACCACAACGGGTATTACGTATGTGTGGGAACAATTGATTGGTATGACATGGGTGCCAGTAGGCAGCGCTGCTGTCTTTACTATCCCTGCCGGACTTTCTGCCGGTGTGTATCAGTATCGTGTTAATGCCACACAAAATTTACCTACTCCATACTCAGGTGCATGTACAGCTACTTCTCCTGTATACCTTGTAACAGTTCATCCTAATCCAAACGCCCCGGTAATCAGTGGTCCGTTTGCGGTGAATTGTGCCAACTATAGTATACAACTGAATGTATCTGGGCCAGTACCCGGCGAAGTGTATAACTGGAGTAATGGTACATCAGGCACTTCCACTATTGTAAACCATGGTGGTGCATACCGCGTATGGGCAAGTACAGTGTGGGGATGTAAAAGTCATTCAGACATTGATGTTCCTATGGAGCCTTCTTTCTACTTCTGGCGTTTCCCTTACGGCTGCTATGAGTATTGCCGTTTGCAATTGCCAAGACGTGTTGATGGTCCAAGCTATGTAAGCTTTACAGCTTGGAAATGGTTTATTGGCGCAGGCGGATTGCCTTTCCCTAATGGCCCATGGGCTGGAGCAGGAACCTTCTCAGTTGTAGATCCTTTGAACATCGATTTGATTCCTCCAATGGGTGGAACCGGAAATGGTTCGGGCATTTACTCATGGTTCCTGGATAATGGTCTTTGTGCTGAGACTTCTCACACAATGTCTGTTAACCTGATTCCTGATTGCTGTGAACTGGATGCAAGCCTTGCTTATTTAAGATGCGAAATCCTTCCGGGTTCTTCTACATCTACTTATTATGGTGCTATCAATGTTAGCGGGACAGGATGTTCAGGAGCCACTTATACCATCTATGCAGTAGACCCTGTAACAGGATTGGCAAATGGTACAGTGCTTCCTGCATCAGGATTATTTACAGGAGCACCCATTAATTTCTCCTATACTCCATTCCCTGGTGCCACTGACGTTCGCTTCAAAGTAGTCATTACCTGTGATGGTAAAGATTGTATAGCCCGTGATGTGGATGTACATCTTGATGATTATCCTTGCAGAGACATGGAGCCATGCGATATGGAAACTAAATGGAATTATTTCCATTGTGTAGGTGGCAGCACTCCATACTTCGCAGGTGGTGTGATGGTCAATAATACTATGGGTTGCGCTCCGGTAACTTATACTATTATAGCTGTTGATCCGGGTACAGGTCTACCCAACGGCATTGTTACTCCGGCAACAGGAACTTTACCATCCGGATGGTCAGCAATCAGCTTCAACTATCATCCTAATCCGGGTGTAACTGATGTGAAATTCCTGATTATTCTGTCTTGTAAAGATATGATCTGCTATAGCCTGCTTGGAGAATACTATGGCATAGATAACAGAGATGATTATCCTTGTAAAGATTCAGATAAAGCAGCGGCCAAAAAAGCAACTCCGGGCAGTGACAAACTAAGCGGTGGTGCAGATGAGGCTAAAATGCTTATAGCTCCAAATCCGGCCAACGGAAATGTAAAAATCAGCTTTAATCTTCCTGAATGGAAACAAGGTGATCATTACAAAATCAGTATCCTGAACTTATTAGGACAATCTATTGCAGAATACGATGTAGCAAGTGCACAAGGTGCATGGCAATATGCTACACTTAAACTGTCTTCAGGTGCTTATCTGGTACGTTTGGTAAAAGATGGTGCGAATGTTGATGTACAACGCATGATCATCGCTCATTAATCCTGTTTAGACGCAATAGATTTTAATCTTTTGCATCTTACGAAAAAGAAGGGCTGACCGCATTGGTCAGTCCTTTCTTTATGCCCCAATTTCAATAAAAAATCTGAATCAATCATTTGCATAAGCAGCTTTGTCTGCATAATATTAATAACTACATTTGAGTCATTTTCCTTAATCTTAATAACATCACATCAAAAAGTCCCCTCACATATTTTCTAAATACTCTCCCTTAATGGGGAGAATTATTGGTTTCTTGACTATCCTGATACTGCTATTTTTTCATCAGATTGCAAAGGCACAACAACCAGCTTATTTCATCCTTGGCGAAGATCAATTCAGAGGCGTTCAGATTTATGATGTTATTCAGGATCAGGAATCAAATTATTGGATTGCGACAGACGAGGGTCTTTATGTATATGATTACCATAATATCAGAAAAGTAGAATGCGAGGACTCCAAAAGCAATGCTGTATTTGGTTTCGTGATGAATAAAGAAGGTACTGTTTATTGCCATAATCTGAACAATCAGGTTTTCGAGATAAAGAAAAAGCAATTCCTGCTTTTTCATGAAATCAACTCGGATGAAAGCTCATCAGATATGAGCTTATGCATCGCCGATGATGAAAATTTACTCATCGGAACAAATCGAATTATTGTACTGAACAAACAAGGAAAGATTATACAGAGATCAAAAAAAATAGTGGCCTATATAGGACAACCCTATAGTACGACAGAAAATAAAACTTATTATCCTATACAAGGCTCTGATTCCATTCTGGTATATGAACATCAAATATTGAACAAGCAAAAACTAAGAATATCAGGAACGGTCATCCCAAAATCTTTAAGGTTCTTCAAATTATACAACGAGGATTATGCAATAGATTTAATCAGCTCACAAACTTATCTATTCGACACCAAAAATCTCGTTATCCAAGCCACAGAAAAATTACCTTTCGGCGTAAACCGAAGCACCCGATTTTATAGTACCGGAAATGTAGTTTGGGCTGCTGATTTACTACCTGGCACTCATTTGATTGAATCTGTTGAGCAAAAAATAAAAGTCAGCAATCTGTACAACGACTATTATATCTCTAATGCTTTCAGAGATAACGAAGGGAACTATTTATTGAGCACTTTTGATAAAGGTATCCTTGTCATCAGGGATTTACAAGTACCCGAAGTGATTCAATCATTTCGCGAAGATCCTATTACTGCTCTCTACACGGATAAGGACTTAGGTTTACTAATGGGTTCTTCAAGAGGAAAAGTATTCAGATATCAAAATACAGGAGAAAGCCTGATTAATATTGAGGGCAAACGTTCTATCGAAAAAATATATGGCAACGATGCAAGCCCGCTCATCATATTTGACGACTGCAAAACGAAAGCCTACAACAAAAAAACACATCAGATAACTGAAATTTTTGAACGCCCTCTGAAAGATGTAGCTTTCGTATCCCCTGATGAATTTTACATTGGCACTAATACCTGTATTTATAAATGTCAATTGCATTCTGATTATCGCATTACGCACGAAGTTGTCAATAATATTAATTCCCGTATTTATTCATTGGCCTACAATGAGGAAGAGAAGAAACTATATGCAGCTACTTCTTCCGGATTGCTGAGTCTTGACAAAAAGGGCACAATTGAGTATATCAGTTATAAAAATGAAGGTATTTATCCTACCAGTCGTCTGTATTACTTAAATGGGAAAGTATATGCCGGAGAGAGAAAGTATGGCATTCTGGTTGTTGCACAAAACAAAATTGTAAAAGTAATCAGCCCTGAAGTAAATGGCCAAAAAGAGGTCATCACGAAAATAATTATAAAAGACAACAGCCTTTTTGCCAAAGCGTCCAGTGGATTTTATCAGTTTGATATGAATGGGAAAATGACCAAATCAATTCAGGATATTTTTGGATTTTCTAACAAACGTGTAATCGATTTTACCTTCCATAAAGATATGCTTTGGGTAAGCCATTCTGGCGGCTTACAACAAATAGACCTTAAATATTATCATGCCAATCTTTTCACACCCCATTTCAATATCAGGAAAATATATGTAAACGACACGCCAAAACCAGTGTCCGACTTTGTTCAATTAAGCAGTAGAGAACGGAAGATAAGTTTCGAGCTTTCTTCACCCACTTTACGCAACAGAGAAAGCATCCGATACCATTACAGATTGCTGGGATATGACGATAAGTGGCAATCCAACAATTACGATGCCAATATTATTACTTATAATGCCCTTTCGCACGGCGATTATATTTTTCAGGTAAAAGCAGAAAACCAAGGCAAATTCAGCGCTATGGTTTCTTATTCCTTCAGCATTGCTCAACCTTTTTATTCGCAATGGTGGTTTATTGCCGGCATTATGATTTTGTTTGTCTTAATCGTGCTGTTTATTTACCGTTGGCAGATAAAACAACAACATAAAAAGAATGAGCAAATTAACGAATTGAATACCTCAAAGCTGACTGCAATCAAGTCTCAGATGAATCCACACTTTATCTTCAATTCACTCAATTCAATTCAGGACCTGATTTTGAAAGGTGATGTGGAAAATTCCTACTCGTACATCACTACTTTCTCTAATTTGGTGAGGAGCACTTTAAATCATTCCGAGCAGGAATTTATTGATTTTGAACAGGAAGTTAAACTTTTGGAGCTTTATCTTTCGCTTGAAAAACTACGTTTCAAAAAGAACCTGAATTACACTATTGAGATTAAGAATGTTGAAGACATTATGTTACCACCACTCATCATTCAGCCCTTTATTGAAAATGCACTGGTGCATGGGCTTTTGCATAAGGAAGGAACCAAAGAATTAAAAATTAGTTTTGAAGCTAAAGAACATTTGATTTGCATTATCGAAGACAATGGTATTGGTCGCGAACGGGCCAAATCCATTAAAAAACGTCAACGTTCGGAACATGAATCGTTTTCGGGAAAAGCTATCCGCAAACGCTTTGAAATACTCAGTAAAATTTTTGAAGGAGATTTCGGTTTCGAATACGAAGATTTGTACCTGAATGGTGAAGCCAGCGGTACAAAAGTAATTTTAACCATTCCTATTAAACACAAATTTTAGTCCATTGCTGAAGAAAATTGGTGAGTTGCTGAATTAAACGCACAGATAAAAGCCTGACCCATTAGATTTACATACTGTGAATAAAATAAAAGCAATACTGGTAGACGATGAAGAAAGCGCAAGGGATGTGCTCCAAAATCTGTTACTTCGTTTTTGTCCGGAAGTAAATCTGGTTGCAAAGTGCGAAAACATTGGCCAGGCCGTAAAATTTATTGAGGCAGAACAACCGGACTTGGTTTTTCTGGATATAGAAATGCCCAACTATGCGGGCTACGAAATCGTCAATTTTTTTCAGGAGATTAATTTTGAAATTATTTTCATCACGGCCTATGATCAATATGCAATAAGAGCTTTCGAAATTGCAGCAATTGATTACTTGTTAAAACCCATTGATATAGACCGTCTCAAAAATGCTATTGCACGGGTAAATGTTCATCGGGATGTAGAACAACAATCTCATCGGATGTCTCTTCTGAGCAATACATTGCAAAGTAATCAACTAAAAAACATTGTCATAACAGACAAAGGACTACAGCAAATTATTCCTATTGATAGTATCATTGCCATAGAGGCACAAGAATCCTATTGCTGCATCAATACAGCGGATCAAAAATATGTAGCCAGCAGAAATCTAAAGCATTTTGAAACTATTCTTGAAAGCCTGCCACAATTTATCAGAGTTCACAAATCATGGATGATAAATACAAAATACATTATCAACTACTCTAAGTCAGATTATTCAATACATCTTAAAAACGGAATAATAGCCAAACTCTCCAAGTATAAAAAAGCTGATTTCGAACAGGCCTTAAAATAACTCTCACTACAATTTCAGAATCCAACATCCAAAAAGCTCATCTATAATGATGAGCTTTTTTACCATCCTGCTGTACCGAAAAAAGAAGAAAAAACAATGAAAGTGTCCATTGCTAAAACGAATTGGCCATTGCTGAAGTAAATAACTATTCTATCCGCAATGGCTTCTACGTTTGTATCAGCAAACAAAAACGTATGAAATATTGCATTCTAATTTTCGTCTTATTGCTTTCGTTTCTAAAAGGATTTTCGCAGGAAAGTCAAAATGATATTATTGCCAATTACAGCAGTGGGCTATACACAGTGTACAAATCGGACGATAAAAACAAATTTGAAAAAGTAAGCAAAAACTGGCCAATAGAAATAAGCAGCAATGGGGGATTGGTGAATAAGATATTAGTGAAGCGTTCCGGTATTCTGGATGAAATATTTATACCCGACGTAATTGGTTATCCTTCCTACTTTTTGTTTAAAAATTTCCGTCTGACTTTTCTTAAGGAATACATAGTCTACTACGAGTGGAATGCAAAACAGGAGGCAACTGCTAAATTTATTTTCGTAAAAGAAGGTCATAAGTTTAATGAAGAGTATGGTACTGTAAATCTTACTGTTCAAAAATATGTTGCCGCCACATTCAAAAACCAGAGTACAGCAAAATCAACACAAAAAGAAGAATTAGCCCGACTCACAGAACAGGACCGAAAAATTAATTCCCT
Organism: Bacteroidota bacterium; assembly: GCA_040387755.1. Taxonomy (GTDB): domain Bacteria; phylum Bacteroidota; class Bacteroidia; order Chitinophagales; family Chitinophagaceae; genus Rurimicrobium. The sequence goes on from JAZKDB010000002.1 coordinate 1,313,955, forward strand.
TGAAGGGAAAGAAGTGAAGACAATTGCTTTAAAAATCATTCAGCAACCAGACCAAGTAGGGCATTTCGGGAAGGCCATTCATTACGGTATAATTGCCACTTTAAAAGATGGGACAGAATTAAAAACTACTAATCTCGGAGGCAAATTACCCTGGGATGATTTTGAACTGAATCATGAAGGTTGCAGCAACATAGCAGAAATAACCAATGTAGAAAATGATGCATCAAAAATCCCTAATGACGAAGTAGTACTCAATATTACCTCCATTCACCACAAACAACTTAAGGCTAGCCATAGCATAGTAACAACCAATGACATACCCATTCAGGTATACAGAAATGGATATAGAGGCTTAGACCGCGGAAAAACAGAAGTAACCTTCCAGGGAGTAGATGGACAGCATGCTGGTAATGGAGAAACGCTGACGATTAAAGTTGTAGCGGCAAAACATAAGAAAACAGGTGGAGCCATCAATAAAATTGAAGTCTATAGCGAAAGTCAAAAGCAGATAGTAGGAAAATATAAACTAACTCCCGGTACTGCTTTAATTGTCAATGTTAAAGGAGGACAGGGCATGGATGGCCGAAAGGGTTGGGAAAACAGTAAAATGGGCGGCAAAGGAGGAAATGGCGGAAACGGCGGAACTGTAACTGTCATTAAAGACCCTTCTGTACAGGAATTCAATATCACTATTAACAATGAAGGCGGAAATGCAGGACGAGGAGGCCCACCGGCACAAAGCTATAACAGTAAAGGTCCTGACGGACATCAGGGCTCACAAGGATCACTACATAATCAAACACAAAAAGTTTCACTTAATTTTTAATTCAATCAAAACAACAACAATGAAAAAATCACATCTACTTATCGCAGCTGCTGTGTCGGCTTTAGTATTGAGCAGTGGAAGCGCAACCGCTCAATTCGGGAAAAAACTGGTTTCGAAAATCGGAGAATCAAAAGATGGTGGAGGGAAGAAAAGTAAAGGAGGTAGCTTTTCCAGTTTCAATGAAGAAACCGATGAAATGGGTATTACAGGTGAATATTTTGCATTAAAAGACAAAAACACTTTCGGACTACGGTTTGTAAAAGAAGAGGGTGGAAAATTGGTCAACAAGATAGATTTTTACGAAAAGAAAAATGAAATACAAGCCTCGCTCACGCTAAAGGAAAACTATTATAACAAAAACAAGGTGAAGCTATTTTATACAGTAGTCAATAATACTTATGTTGAACTAGTAGAAGTAGAACCCGGTGTGTTGGCACAAATTACTTCCAAGTACGGCAACAATGGCAATGCTGTTCCTCCTGATGCTGACCGAACGGTATTTGACGTTTTGGCAAAAGACAAAAGCAAACTCAGTACCTGGGATATAGAAACAGCTAAAGCAAAAGTAGATATGATTATGACCAGTTTAAATTCTGAAAAACTGGAAAAGGATAAAGCTACATTGATGAACTTTGAATCCTATAAAAACTATCATGGGAAAATTGCTTTTGCAAAAGGCACCAACTATTTCAGAAATGACCGTGATAATGAGCCGAAAGAAAAACTGGAGTGGTTTATTACAAAAGCGGAATTGGGCAATACACTTGCATTCAAACCCTACTTTGAGCAACCGCTGATGATATCACATCCAGGGGCCTGGTTTAACATCACTTACGAAATGGCCGGAGAAAAAACCGACAGGGAAGCACTTAGAAAGACCAGCACCTTCTTTTCATCCAATATCCCATTGATGGAAAAAGACAAAGACAAGTATTATTTCTTTGCTGGTCGCGGACCGATTGATAACAATGGCTCTGCAGACTATGCTTATCTGGAATTGCTCAGAAAAATAAAAGACAAAGTACAGGAAGGTCAAACCTATGACCTGGTGGTAACGGTATGGGCATTTAAAGATGGGGAAAATATTGCTCCGGTAGCAACAGGTAAAATTCAAATGGAGTATACCAAAGGTGAAGAAGGAACAAAAGCATTATTGTTTGACCCTGTAAAAGGTTGGGTTCCTAAAATGGAAAAATGGATTAATGAATAAACTCATTGCTATTAAAAAGAGAACCACATCTGAGTGATGTGGTTCTCTTTTTTTCTTATCCTAAAGCACAGCTAATTCGCCCTTTTTACTACTTTATGATTTGACACAATACCATTTTGAATAACCTTAACGGAATAAAAACCAACAGGCCATTCTTTTGAAGATACTTCTACCATATTGTTACCCTCCTTCAAAGTCACATACATCTCTGTCATTTGTCTTCCCTGTATATCGTAAATTGAAATTTGGGCATTTCCTGCATTCAAAGACTGAATAGAAATGTTCAATTGATTATCGAAGGGGTTGGGTGATAAAATCAGGTTATTCCTGCTTTCCATTTTTGAGGGAATACCTACGGAAACATTCACCTCTTGTTCGCAGGATTTTTGCCAATTGCCCAAATTATCCTTTGTCCACAATCTGTACTTTCCGGATTTCTTAGGTGTAAAAATAGAATCAGAGGACACTGTCAATAGTGAATTATCCAGATACCAACGATACAATAGCTTTCCTGCCGGAGCTTTTAAATGAGTCAAATCCCAACTAATGCTGATAGGCTCTATCCCTTTCAAATTGCTTTTGATTCGAACGGCAGGATTGATTAAAGTCTTTTGGGCTATCATCCTTAAAAAAGCAGCATCAGGCGGAATAAGTGAATGATTAAACAAATTAGCCGAAACGTCTTTTTGGGTAATGGTTCCATAAATAACTGCTGCTGTAAGATAAGAGCCAGTAACATCGGGATGTGCCCCATCGGGACTCCATAGTTTATAAAAAGGCTTTTCAATAATGGATTGTTTCCACGCGGGGCCTATTGGTGCAATCACATCCTTGGCACTATCATTAAGCACACGGTAATTATTGGTAATTTTATTAATCATTAAAGTGTCTTCATCTTCAAAGCCCCATCCTGAAAACCAAATCATTTTGGCACAAGGATGATGATAATGAAATGAATCCCGAATTTTTATATGGCCTTCAATAACTTTACTTGCTGCAGTAGAAGGAAATTTAGCTGAATCCAAAGCAAATCGACCTTGATTATCCTGCAAGACCAGAAAATCCCACTCTTTATCTCTGATTAAATCAAACACCAGCGGATTGTTCATATGAGCAGCAGTGCCCATCGACACATCTCCTACCGAAATACCACCTGGTGCATATGCATAAGTATTTACGGGTGTTCCATCAGCCAACATGAATTGCTTGACTATATTTTGTAAATCATTGGATGCTGTAAAACTGTTTCCTACAAACAAAACATTAATAGTCTTCTGTGCATTAACATTAATGTAAAAGGATGTGAGAATACAGGACAATAGGAGTAATTTTTTCTTCATCATAAATTGAGCTTTGCTTTTTATCCTTTGGTTTGCCTTACAGACGTCATAATTGCTCAGAGCGTTGGTAAAGTGTATAAGCCAAAACCCTTAGCTATAACTATGCCGAAGGTTTAACTCAATTCAATTCCTTCAAAACGAATACTTATTGCAAACAGGAATATACTTCATTTTGAAAAAAAAAGCCCAACTCTTTTTAGAATCGGGCTTTTTATATTGCAGGTTTTAATTGTTACTCAATGGAAATTCTACACTTAGCACTTTGACCTTCCGTATTTCGTAAGTTGATGAAGTATGTTCCGCTTGCTAACTGTGGTAATTGAATTTCATTCCTATTGCTTAGTTTACCACTGGCACATTGTTTACCGTCGACTGTACTGATAATGTAATCAGAAGCTAGGAAGCCATTTTCAGTAGTAATTATTTTACCAGAAGAAACTGGATTGGGATAAACAGTGATTACCACTTCCTGATTTTTGTATTCTGGAATACTTAACTTCCAGGGAAGGCGTTTGGTAATACCGTTTAATTCAACAGTATCGAAGGAAGCTTTTTTGTACTCCATACCCGTCTTAAACTTGCCACCTAGAATCAGCTCATTTTTGAACAAAATCATTTTATTGACAGTACTATCTACATTCACCCAATAGCTTCCAAAGCTAATTGTATTTGAGCCCCAAGTCATTCCGGAACTTGCAGAAAAGTAACCACCCAAGTTAATCGCTTTGGTTTCGGCACACAAAGTGTTTAATGAGAGGGAATCAGTTTTTGGACCGAACATATAGAAATAAGTTCCCGGCTCGAATAAACCAATCCAATGGTTATGATATAATTTCTGAAGCAATTGGACACTATCATTAACAATGCTTTTTTTGCATGCCACGTGTAAAGTGTCTGTATAAACTTCAAAATCCATCACCTCATTCAATACTTTGTTATCAAACCTCTGAAAAGAACTTATTGAATTCCATTTTATGGCATTGAGATTTGCGATTGTGTCAAAGTCAAATCTGCCCCCTAAAACAATGGAGCCTTTGTATACTTCCATCGTATTAATTTTCCCCTCAATTCCTGCAATCATTGTCCAAATACTTCCATTCCATTTAGCGAAATTCCTGCCAGACTCTGCAGCACAACTTTTAAATTCTCCTGCGGCATAAAGAACTCCTTCAAATACCAACAAATCCCTTACTTCTCCATCGATACAACCTGCACTGTACCAGGTGCTCCCATCCCAATAAGCAATATTATCAGCAGCTACACCACCAGCTCTATTAAAAGAACCGGCTACGAATATCTTACCATCGAATTTAGTAATCGCATTCACTGCCCCGTTTACGCCATCAGCCATTTTGTGCCAGGTATAAGCACCGGCATTTTCTGTAACATAGGCAATATTGTTGGCCACAAATGATTTGTCTGCCTGAACGAATTTACCCCCTACATATAACTGTTGTGATGCTGTGTCTACGTAGAACTCCTGTACAAATCCGTCTACACCATTACCTACTTTTTGACATCTAGATTGTGGAGGATAAGCGGGTTGTATCCAGGCCAGCTCATCTATAGTAAATCCATTCTCCTCTGCCCATTTTCCTAATTCCGGATAATTCATTTCACGCACATATGCATGGTTGGTTTGTGCAGAAATCCTACGTGAAATGCCTTCATGACCAGTCTCTTTAATCAGGAAACCCACAGCGCAAAAATTATTGTACTTATCTATGAAAATTGGAGTGCGATACGCATAATCTTCATTAATAGGAAAATTAGCATCCTGCCAATACCTATGCAGAATATCCAAACAACGAAAACGCTTAGTATGCTGCGCCGTATTTAAATGATTGGTTTGTCTGCTACGTAAGGTTTGTTCCACCAATGCCAAATGCAATTGAATCCATTCCTTTTCGCTCAGCTTATTGTAATTATCCAATTCCTGAACAAGAACATCCTTTTGCTCCATCCAACATTTATTGACTTCTGATAGCTTTTGATAAATAGAAAGGCCTCCATATGAGTTGCCTGCTATTAAGATAAAGATAAAAATGAGTATGTTTTTCATGGCAAAACTTATTATACATAATAAAGATAATTAAAAAAGCATCTCAGAATTGCATTCTTACGTACAACGAATAAAACGCTGACTTTCTACAAGCAGTAAAACAAAATATCTATATTGAGGTCAATACTTTGTTTACGTAATCCTCACTTCAGATATACTTACCCCATGTACAGACTGTATTTCACCAAGCAAATCATGCTTTAGACATAATTTTTGGCATAAATTGCAGTAAAGGTTTTTATTTTATTCTTAAAGAATTGAGTTGATGGTTTTAAAGTTTAGTAGAACAAATGCAATTTCAATATTCTCTTGGCTGATTGCTTATTTCATATTATTCTACTACGTTAAATCCTGTTCATATAATCAGCAAATTGGAATCAATCTGGCAATAAGTGCTATTGATATAATTTGCCTGATTATTTGCTCTTTTATTCTGAGAAGAATAGTCATCCCTAAGTTTTTGTACAAGCGGAAGATTATAAAATTTCTTATTTGCCTAATGGTGCTAATTGTATTTTTTGCACTGCTCATGCAAATTTTACATTCAATATGGTATTCAATAACTGATAATTCATCTACAGATCCAGAAACTTTATTCAAGCATTATTATTATCAGTTGTTCAGTTGCTGGTGGATTACTATTTGTGGTTGTTTATGTATTATAGCATTCAAATTAATCGAAGATCAATGGTTGACTATTAACAGGTACAATCAATTGCAGAAGGAAAAAGCACAAACAGAATTAAGCTTTCTTAAAGCACAGATTAACCCTCACTTTTTGTTCAATTCTATCAACTCAATATTTGCAAGTATTGACAAAAATAATATCGAGGCAAGGTCTATAGTGATTAAATTTTCGGACATGTTGCGCTATCAATTATATGAATGTAATGCAGATCAAATCAATTTCGAAAAAGAATGGGAATACCTTAATAATTATATAGAGTTACAAAAAATAAGAAAAGATAACAACCTTACTATAACTATTGAGGTAAAGGGTGACTTGAAAGGATTTACTATTGCACCTCTAATTCTGATTCCTTTTATTGAAAATGCTTTTAAATACTCCAGTAACCATACAGACCGGCAAAATGTGTTACAAATGTCATTTACAAAAGAAAAAAATGCATTTGGCTTTTATTGCTTTAACACCAAAGATCAAATGATTAGCAGAAAAATATTTGAAGAAGGAGGTATTGGAATACAAAATGTAAAAAGAAGGTTAGAACTTATATATCCAAATCGATACGAATTAAGCATAAATGATAATGAACTGTTTTTTGAAGTAAGGCTAAAAATTGAATTATAATGAAAATTAATTGCATCATCATTGACGATGAACCAAGTGGCAGAAAAGTAATAGAAGAGTATATCGCTGAAACCCCTTTTCTGGAATTAATCGGCAAAGCAGAAGACCCATTAAAAGCCTTTTCCTTGATTGCTAAGAATCAGATTGATTTGATTTTTCTGGATATTCAAATGCCCAAAATCAACGGAATTGATTTTCTCAAATCCCTGAAAGACCCACCAATGGTAATTATTACTACTGCCTTTTCTGAATATGCTCTACAAGGTTTTGAATTAGACGTTATAGATTATTTATTAAAACCTATTTCATTAGACCGCTTCCTGCGGGCAACAAATAAAGCCAGAGACTTTTATACAATGCAGTATAAAAACGATAAGCCCAAAGACTATTTTTTTGTCAAAAGCAATAACAAATTTGAAAGAATTGCGTTCAACGAACTCCTCTTTATAGAAGCAGCCAATAATTACATCATCTTACAAACAACTGAAAAAAGATTAATTACCTACCTGACTTTTAAAGGTATGGAGGAGATACTACCATTAGATGAATTTATCAAAGTTCATAAATCCTTCATAGTATCATTATCCAAAATTGAAAATCTGGACTCGGAGGAGATTAAAATCGGAAAATTCATTATCCCGATTAGCCGAAGCTTTAAGGATTCAGTACTGGAAAAAGTGGTGAGTAGAAACCTAATAAAAAGGTAATGCAAAACACTTTCCAATACTCCTATATAATCGGTAATTGGTGTAGAATAACTGCCTTTTTGCGTAAATAGTTTACTTCAGAATAACACCTCTATAGTTTTGTGTGGTACTAACAATAGTAATGAAAATACCAAAACATGAAGAGAATAAAACTATCAGTCTTAACCTTATCGCTGATTACTTTGTCTATTAGCGCCTGCAAAAAGAAAAGCAGTGTTGAAAAAAGTGGAAGAAAACTCGACCTCGTCATTGACAAAATCCCGGTGAGCATTTCTACCCTAGCAATCACCGGACCAAGAGAAAATATTGCAACATTTAAACACAGACTTAATATTGATAGCCTGGTAAAAAGCATTAATAGTAAATATACTCAAACCAATCTGCGCTCGATAACATTGCGTTCTTGTAAAATAAGCATCGAAGACGAAACAGTTGCCAACAGCCTTGGCAACTTCAGTTTACTAAATATTAAAAGCTTATCGGCCGATAATAAACTTTTTGAGGTAGCTACAGCAAATGAAATTAAGGATACAGTGGTGTACTCAGTAACACTGCTTAAAAACTCATCGCAGGAACTAGCTAACTTCTTTATTAAAGATAGTATCAGCTATCAACTTTCCGGCACTCTCAGAAAAGCACTATCGAAAAACCTGAATGCTGATGCACAATTAATATACGATATTAATATTTCAGAATAATTTTTTGATTCTCTGAAAACATCTCTGCCACAGATGCTGCATCTCACGTAGTATCTGTGGCATTTTGCGTAAAACAGATACATGAACAATCGGCCTCCAATATCTTCGTAATCAATTACTCCTAGGCCAAACATCAAATAATAAAATGATATGCGCTCTTTACTATTTATCATCATTTTATTAAGTCAATTTCTTTTTTTTTCGTGCAAAAAGAAAGCTGTTGTTTATCAATATGAGGTGAGCACCGGAGATCTATCATTTAATATTGTCAACAGCACAGACGATCCATCAACAATCAGAATCGGACCAATAAACATGGATAGCATTATTCGTAGCCAACTCAAAGCGGATATTAATAATATTGGATTGATCGATATAACGCTACTATCTGCAGAACTTCAAATAACTGACCCAAGCCCCTTAAACAACTTTTCAGACCTATCTACTGTAAACATCATTTGCCTGGACAAGCAGTTGTACTTATGCAATTTAACCGGAGAACAGATTATAAATGACACAGCAAAATACTATCTGCAACTTGATGTAACAAAAGGGAAAAACCTGTCATCAATATTTATCAATAAGGATAGCGTTTATTATCAACTATCCTTAAGAATGAAACGAAAAATAATTAACCCAATTCCCTGTCAGGCATCATTCAAGTATCATGTAAAGATGGCTGAACTAGGATACAAAAACTAGTTCATTCCATTTCTGCATTAATAGGAAACAAACCAAAATTCCGTATCAAATGAATTTATAGCTAGTCCATTTTATAAATCTTTGGTATGATCAGACTTATATTTAGAAACATTACCCTATCTGTCCTTTTAATTTCTTCACTTTATAACATTAGTTCGGCAGCTAATTATTATTGGAGAGCAGTGTCGGCAGATAACTTATTTACAAATGTTGGAAACTGGGAAACAAGCCCTGGTGGAGGACTCAGTCCATCATTGGCTCCGGGCGTGAATGACGATGTGTTTTTCCCTGTCAATTCATCGATTAGCACCATTAATCTTAATAGTGGTAACTGTAGGGATTTTAATGTAACAGCAATCGCTCCTGCAAATTTTCTATTTACTGGGATTCTTACAGCAATTAATGGCAGCCTGAATTGCCCTAATGGTAATGCAACCTTTAATTTTGGTGGAACTCAGAATTTTATTGGTACAGGTACGCACACCATTAATATGGGTACAAGCGCCATTCGTTTAAACGGGTTTATGACCTTTTCAAATGGCTCCGGAATAGGATCATACAATCTTATCGGCCCTATCAATACCAATGGAGTTTTGACCTTTAACAGTCAAAATTTTAATTCCAATGGCTTTCCTGTTTCTGCATATCAAATTATTATTTCAGGCAACACTCCAAAGACAATCAATTTATCTAATAGCTCAGTCATCATTAATAAGCAAGGATCTTTCGGCTCAATTCAATTCCTTTCAGCACATACAACAACTACTTACAATCTTGCCGGAACACATTTTACAATCAATGATAGCACTGTAACCAATAAATCTGGTATAGTAATTAATCCGGGCGTACAAATAACATTCGATACTCTTACTTTAAACAAAACGACTACATCGTCTAATTCAAGTATCATCAATGTTATTGGTTCATCAGTTACTCCGGCAATAATTAACATGAATGTATTGCGCCTGAATATTGCCAATCTGGCATTAGGAGCGAATTCATTTGACAATACTTCAATCACTCTGTCTCAATGTGTGCTTAACATTGGGAATCTTATGTTTATGCAACGTAGTACTATTACTGCCGACAGAATGTTCACCCTAAATGTTGGGGCAATCACTGAATCTCCCGTTTGCCAGGGGCAATCATCAATCGTCAGTGTAGGATACTCGCCTATTTTTATCAACACAAGCGTTCCAATAATAACAAACAATATTGCCTTTTACGGTATCACTTTTGGAGGAAGCGGCATAACAACAAGTATCAGTAATGATTTAGGAAACAACAATGGGCTGGTAACCTGGGGCACAATAATCACCGGAATAAATTATTGGTGGGTGGGAGGAAATGGTAATTGGAATGACCCTACAGAATGGAGTATAATCGGCAGTGGCGGAGCACCACTGACTTCATCAGGTTGCCTGCCAACAATATACGACAATGTACTGTTTGATGCCAATAGCTTTAGTGGTAGTCAGACAGTAACTATTGTGGATGGTGATGCCTATTGCAACAGTATCAATTGGTCAGGGAGCAATCTGGGATTGCTGACAGGTGGGGTATTATTGTCAGGAGATATTTTCTTAGGAAATTTATTTATTAAAGCTGATGCAGATTTTTCAGGGGCACGGGGTATTGCAGCAAATTTGCTCTTTGTGGGTAACGGTACTAATACAATCACCTCTGGCAGTGCCTTTACCTATGCCTGCCCAGCCATCAAAATAATGGGAACAGGTACACATACCTTAAATGATAACCTTCAGGCATCTTCCAGTATAAGCTATCTGCAGCATACAGCAGGCACCTTTAATACAGGAGGCTTTACAATTGATGTTGCAAATTTCTGCAGCCGCTCCTTTCCTGAATCAGCTTCAAATCCCAGAACACTTACTATCACCAATTCTCAAATAAATATAAGAGATATAATTAGTAGTGTTGTATCTGGCAGAAGACATATTGACTTATCATTTCTGAGTACACTAAATGCAGCCAACAGTGAATTTCGGATTCACAGCGCAGATGTATCAGCCAACTTCTTCATTACAAAAGGTAATACTTCAGCCACTTATCTGACCAGTGCGGACTTCAATAACATTAGCTTTATAGCAACGAGTGGAAGCCCTATATTTTCAACAAATACAGTTGGAGGAGGAAGCTACACAGTCAATTTCAATAATATTAATTTCTCTTCAAATGCCCGTATTGCGTGCGCTTCAGGAACAATAACACATAATGTCAACAATTATAATCTGGTTAGCGGAGCAACCTATTCTTTCACTCAGGCATCTGGTACCAGCCCCACATTTAATGTTCTCGGCAACATAAATCATACTGTCAGTGGCTGTCAGGAACTGGTGAGGATACAAAGCAGTCTGTTTGGCACAAGAGCACGTATCAATAAAGCTACTGGTCCTTTTAACATAGATGGAGCCATTGTGGCAGACATTAACTCTGTAGGTGCAACTCTTAATATTACAAATGGTGTAGATGCAGGCAACAATTTGAATGTAACTATTCTTGCGGCTACCAGTCGCACTATGTATTGGGTAAATAATGTCGGCAACTGGGATAATGGCACAGGCCATTGGAGCATTGGTGTCAGTGGAGGAGATCCATTGATAACTAATCCTTTGGGTTGCATACCGCGAATAGTAGACGATGTAATCTTCGACAATAACTCCTTTAGCAGTTCGGGTCAAACGGTAAGCCTGAATGTGGATGGCAATTGCCGTAATATGCTGTGGACAAGCAGTGCAGGTGCTGATGCACCTATATTTTCTGGAGCACTTGCACGAAATCTTAACATCTATGGCAGTCTTGAATTAGGAACAGGAATGACCCATTCCTTTAATGGAAGAACCTATATGCAAGGCATAAATACAGCTGCTTTTTCTCAATCTATCGACATGAATGGTGTGAGCACAAATGGCAGTATCTGGATGAACGGGGGTGGCAGATATGATTTGATTGATTCGGTAAGAATAATCACAGCAGATCAGGGCATCAGATTAGAGCGCGGGAATTTTGTAACAAATGGAAACAGAATTTATGCCGGAGCTCTAACAATGGATGTTAGCGGAGGCAATGCTGCAGATATTTCCAACTCATATATCCACTTATTCTCTGTAGGTAATTCTGGAATAGTATCGAGTGCTACTTACAGTGCTTTCCATAGTGCCACAGGAACCTGGAACGCCAGCGGAAGTAATATCCAAAGTGATTTTGGCGTAGTCTCCATCAGCAATACTATCCCAGTCAGCTATGGAAGCATCACAATGAACAGCACTACTACTCCCGGAATAAGCGGCAGCTCAAACCAGCCAATTACTTTCAACAATATAATGTGGCTACAAACTCCATCCTTTGCTGCCGGTGGCAGCAGAATGGATGGAATATTTTTTATTGATACTCTAAGCTATCCATTGAGTTCATTAAATACCTTCCAAACCGGAGGGGTCAGATCCTACACTATTAATGATACACTTATTGCATTCGGCACTCCATGCAACCCCACCTTTATACGCAGCGCAACTCCGGGATTAGCAGCATCAATAAGCAATACTTCATGCAATTTTGACTTCAACTTTGTAAACCTAAGAGACATAAATGCATTGACCTGTACCGCTGCCCAAAACAAAAGCATCGGAACTGATGAAGGGGGCAATACGAATTGGACTATTACCAGTATCCCTGGACTTACCAAGCTGGGTAATGATACAGCAATCGTTTGCGGAGGACCAACAATTGCATTAGATGCTATTGGCTTTGGCAAAATACCAGGAATACTATATGCATGGAATACAGGAAGTAGCAGCAGAACAATTAATGTAAATGCTGCTGATACTTACTCTATTGTTGTTACTTATGGTATTGGATGCACCGTATCCGACAGCATAATTGTCAGTTGCTCGTCAATTTTACCTATAAAAGGACTTCACTTAACCGGTAGCCTTATCAACCATTCTATTTCATTGCAATGGCAGACTTTGACGGCACAAAAACTTAGTCATTTCAATATTGAACGTAGTACAAACGGCATCAATTTTGAAACAATTGCCACATTAAAAGCCGCTGAAAATAATAATATCCAGAATCATTACTCCCTGATAGATAAACAACCCTCACCGGAAAGAAATTTTTATCGGATAAAACAATCTGATATAAATGAACAAATCACTTATTCCAATACCATCAGAGTTGACTACAATCCAGAAGGTAAAAACATAATCACTGTTACTCCAAATCCGGTGGTGGATTATTTCGAAATCAGATTCAGCCAAAAGGGAGAATACAATCTTAAAATAACCAATGCTCAGGGACAAATAGTATGGGAACAGGAAACTGAAGTCACAGACATTGCTCAAGGGAGAAGATTCAGCAAAGAGGCCTGGCCTGAGGGAGTATACTATTTAATCATTTCATCGCCGGATAATGGCTATACACAATCTTTTCAACTCTCTATTCTCTAATCAAAATCCAAATTACAGACAATTATGAACCGAAAGAAATCATTGAGAATAAGACTTATCATCGCAATACTTCTCTTCCCAATTATGGGATTCGCACAAAGTACCTATTATGTTTCTTCTTCGGGAAACGATGCCAATCCGGGAACCGAAAGCGCCCCATTTGGCAGTATTCAAAAATGTATAGACAAATGGAATGGTATAGCTCAGTTTACTTGTGCATGTGAAGGGACTTTTCATGAAGAACTAGTTGTTGACGAAGGTGGTCCGTCTCCTTCATTGAAAAATAAAATCACAGCATGGGATACAGACAAGGACGGAGATCTTGATGATGAAACGTTTATCCTTGACGGAGAAAACACACGAAATATTGCGTTGCAAAATTTATTCGGCAAAAAGCCCGATAATATTGAAATATCCTATTTGCAATTCAAAAACTACTTCCCTGACGGAGGGTGCGGAGACGATGGTGAACTGCACTTTATTTTAATGGGCTGTTCCGGAGGGACAGGTTGCAGCGATTGGTGGATACATCACTGTCAATTTGAAGATTTAGGAAAAAAATGTAATGCAGGGTCTCACTACATCGCCATTCAACCCCAAAATGCACCAAACCTGCTCATTGAAGATAACTACTTCAAAGGAATCTATGCATTTGTTATGCGATACATTGACGGAGCAAACATTCGATTTCTGAATAATTATGTCGAAGTGCAAACAACAGGATTAAAAGGTTGGGGCGAGAAACTGGATAGCATGGTAATTTCCGGAAACGTATTTGATTGCGATGGCAATGGTAATCCTGCAGATACTGCAGGAAGCGCATGTCTTGGTCAAAACGCCATCAACTTATCCAATAATGCACGATACTCATTGATCAGTAATAATGTATTCTATGATTGCGTCCAATGCATAGCTTATGGCACTAGCGAAGACTATGGTTTCAGAGACAATCATGGACATGTTATAGAAAACAACATCATACACAGAACAGAAAAAGTTTGTAATAAATATAATTCCCCCATCAAACTGGAAGACTGTTCCGGCTATTCATTGAACACAGGAGACAGCATGGAACTCCGGGATATGGTATTTAGGAACAACGTAATTAACTATTATGGTAAACCTACTACCTGGAATCAAGGGGCTGCTGTAGAAATAATGGCAGGACACCCATTCGATTTTGCAAGTAATTTTGCATTCTATAACAACTCAATAAATGGATTCCGCTGGGCTATTCATCTGGACCAGTGCATTATTGATAAAAAACTGCAACCATACCAACTTGATGGTTTGACACTTAAAAACAATATCTACAGCAATATCCGTGATGGATTCTACATGCTCAACTTTGATAATACATGGGACACTGTGTCACCCGCAAATATTGTATCTGACTACAACGCATTCTATGGTAAAGACTATTTTGGTTGGCAAGGAATAAAAACATTCAGCACATGGAAATCCACACTAGGTTTTGATACACATTCAGTATGGTGCTTACCTAAATACAAGGATTCTATACTCCTGACTCTTGACTCAATGGATATATGTGCAAAGGATGCAGGAACACCCTTGACTGGATTTATCAATGATATAGATAACGATATAAGACCACAGGGTTCTGCATGGGATATTGGTGCAGACGAATGTAAAGTAGAGATTCTGAGCATTGTCAGGTCAAAAAATAACTTTAGTAAAATAAAAGCCTATCCCAACCCAACAGCCTCTTTAGTTTATCTGGAATTCGATGAAAAAGAGTCCATTCATCTCACTTTCACTGACATGTTTGGACACATATTAAAACATGAAGACAATATTCAAAATGCGCGGTATACTATTGATTTAAGCAATTACCCTTTAGGTTTCTACTTAATCAATTGCACTAATACATTAAATGAAGTACAGACTATCAAACTGGTTAAAAATTAATACAGCAGTAATTCAATGCAAACTCCAGTATGTATAGAAAAATGAAAAGACAAATACTACAGGAGTTTTAATTTCTTAAGGATCGAAATAATCTTACGTTGGTAAACAAGATTGAATTTCATTTCAATTTTGTTTACCTTGTATTTTGATAAAGCCATTCCATATCCAAAGTGTTATGAGGTTCACATCTATACTATGCATCATCTTACTTGCCGGCACATGTGGTCTCTTTTCATGCGGGACAAAGATTAATAAAAAGGAAGGCAAAATAGGCAGACTTCTTGACCCCAAAAACCTGGACTCTTCAATTAGTCCTTGCGAAAATTTTTTCTTATTTGCTAATGGCTCCTGGTTAAAAAAAAATCCAATTCCTGCTAATGAAACAAGATGGGGAAGTCTGAATCTGCTTGAAGAAAATAATTATATTGTACAACATGAATTGCTCGAATTTGCAGCTTTGAATGCAAACTCAACATCAAATCCCTCTATTCAAAAAGTGGGAAATTTCTACAATAGTGGCATGGACACACAAAGTATCGAACAATCAGGCTTAACCTCTCTGAAAGAGATACTGAAACGTATTGATAACATACACTCTGCTCAAGATATACTCAGAGAAATCAATAATGAGCAATTAGAAGGCTTTAACACAGCCTACACCTTTACTGTCTCGCCTGATGATAAAAACATAAACAATCAAATTTGTAAATTCTATCAAGGTGGACTGGGTATGCCCGAACCTGAGTATTATTACAAAAAAGAAATGCCCAATATCCGTTTCCTTGAAGCATACAAAAATTATGTAGAAAGAATATTGATAATAATAGGTGAAGAAAAGAATACAGCAATACAGAACTCTGCAAAAATAATTCAGCTGGAAACAAATTTGGCACAAGCATCCATGAGTCGTACTGAAAGACAAGCAGTCTATAATTTATATCATAA
Source organism: Bacteroidota bacterium (assembly GCA_040387755.1). Classification (GTDB taxonomy): domain Bacteria; phylum Bacteroidota; class Bacteroidia; order Chitinophagales; family Chitinophagaceae; genus Rurimicrobium. Next base: position 1,330,152 of record JAZKDB010000002.1, read on the forward strand.
ATTTAGTATTGCTGAAGCTAACAGGCTTACTCAAAACATGAATTGGGGAGACATACTTTTTCAGCTAAATACAAAAAACGAGGATAGTATTATCATTGGACAACCTGATTATTATCTGGCACTGTCGCAACAGTTAAAATGCTTGCCAACAGATACATGGAAAGTTTATCTGAGATTCCATTTAATAAACACCATGGCTCCGTATTTAAGTAAGGACTTTGCAAACGCACACTTCGATTTCTATGGTAAAACAATCAGAGGACTACAGAAAAAAAAGGAGCGGTGGAAATTTGTACAATCAGTAATAGATGCTTCTATTGGAGAGTTATTGGGACAGATGTATGTTGACAAAACATTTAAACCTGAAGCTAAAAAGAGAATGTCAGAGCTGGTGGATAATATTCAGATGACCTATAGAGAGCAAATACTTCTTGCCGATTGGATGACAGAAGCAACAAAAAAGAAAGCGGTCCAAAAACTAGACGCTATCACAAAAAAAATTGGATATCCTGACAAAATAAAAGACTATTCAAAACTAAATATTAGCCCGAATGATTTTGCAAAAAACGTATTAACTGCTGCAACATTTCAATATAACAACATGATAAGTAAACTGGGAAAACCGGTGAATAAAAACGAATGGAATCTGACCTCAACCACAGTAAATGCCCGCTACAACCTTGCCTTTAACGAAATTGTATTTCCAGCAGGATTATTACAATATTCATCCAACTACAAAATGACAGAAGACATTTCGCGCTATGAAATTATTTTTTCAGATAAAAGTTTCGGCAACAGCAATCAAAAAAAACAACTGCCTTATAAAATAATATTGCCTTCTGGCACACTTCAATACCCATATTTTATCGAAAATGCAGACGATGCCGTCAACTATGGCAGTATTGGAGCTTTCATTGCACATGAAATGAGCCATGGATTTGATAACAGAGGAAGACATTATGACGCGGGTGGAAATCTCAATAATTGGTGGACTACTGAAGATGAAAGGAAATTTAATGAGAAAGCGGAAGTATTAATTAACCAATTCAATAAATTTACTGTTCTGGATACTTTGCATGTAGATGGCAATCTTACTCTGGGAGAAAATATTGCTGATTTGACTGGCATAACAATTGCTTATAAAGCTTTTAAGAAAACAAGGCAGGGCAAAGGGAATGAACTGATTGATGGCTTCACTCCTGATCAAAGATTCTTCCTTAGTTGGGCACAGCTTTGGCGCGAAGCTTCAACCGATGAAGAAACAAAAACAAGAATAAAACTAGATCATCACGCACCTTATATTTGGCGTTGCAATGGCATACTAAGTAATCTTCCGGAATTTCATCAGGCATTTGGTGTCCGCAAAGGAGATAAAATGTTTATAAATGAAAATTTAAGAGCAAAAATCTGGTAAACCTAAGCTTTGCTTCAACAAACATTGCCATTAAGGCATCGGGAATTCTCACAGAAAAGCAACTAAACAAACCCTCATTTTTTTAAAATTCATAATAAAAATAGTGTAGTTAAATAACTACGCTTATATTTGCAGTCAAATAGCTACACAATGAATTTAAGAAGGGATGTATTTCAGGCAATTGCCGACCCAACAAGAAGAGCAATCTTATTGTTGGTATCAACTCAAGCTATGACTGCCGGCGCAATAGCTTCCAACTTCGATACTGCAAGACCTACTGTTTCAAAGCATCTGCAGATTCTAACTGAATGTGAACTTCTACAACAAGAACAAAATGGAAGAGAAATCTATTACCACACTAACGCAAAAAAAATGAAAGAAGTAGCAGACTTTATCGAACCATTTCGCCAAATGTGGGAAGAGCGGTTTAATAAGCTTGAATCTATCATGAAAAACTATACAAATTCGGCAATCACTAAACAAAAAATAAAAAAATAGAAACAATGGAACAAAAAACAAAGATCCTTGCTGAGGATGGTAAACAGGAATTGATCATAACCAGAGATTTTGATTTACCGGTAGTACTATTGTTTAAAGCCTATACAGAATCTGGCATTGTGGAACAATGGATGGGAACCAAAGTAATCCGGCTGGAAAACAAAAACCATGGCAGCTATCTGTTTGAAACGAGCGATGAGAAAGGCAATCTGGTGTTTAAAGCGAAAGGAGTCATTCATGAGTTTATTCCTGAGACAAAAATTATCCGAACCTTTGAGATGGAAAACACACCTTTTCCCGTACAGCTGGAATTTTTGGAATTCGAGGCAACAAACGAACAGTCCAGCAAACTCACTATGCATATCATTTATAAGTCTGTATCACTCAGAGACCAAATACTTCAATTACCTTTTGCACAAGGTATTAATATGGCACATAACAGACTACAAAACATATTCGACAAACAAAATTAAATATCAGGCAATGACTAAAAGAAACAAAATCATTTATTGGATAGCTACAATATGGCTTTCGCTGGGCATGCTTTCCGGCGGAATAGTACAATTGTTGCAACTGAAGGAAGAAAGAGAAATGATGATTCATCTTGGCTATCCGCTCTATTTTCTGACCATACTGGGCATTTGGAAAATACTAGGAGTAATCGCTGTGTTGATACCGAAATTTCCTCAATTAAAAGAATGGGCTTATGCCGGATTTTTCTTTGCCATGACAGGAGCATCATTTTCTCATATCGCAATGAACGATGCCGTAATTGACATTCTGCCATCCATACTACTAATTATCCTGACTACAGCCTCATGGTACTTCAGGCCTACCAACAGAAAACTCACGCCATAAACGAATAGCTGAATTATGAATCCGAAAGTTGAATTTTACTTTAGCAAAGCTAAGAAGTGGCAAGAAGAGATCAGGAAACTGAGAAGCATTGTTCTGGAGTGTCATCTTCATGAAGAATTGAAATGGGGTGTTCCATGTTACACTTTCGAAAGCAGCAATATTGTGCTGATTCATGTATTCAAGGACTACTGTGCTCTGCTATTTTTTAAAGGTGTGCTACTGAAAGACCCCAAGAAAATCCTTATCCGACAAACAGAAAATGTACAGTCGGCAAGACAGGTTCGCTTTAGCAATATTCAAGAGATAATCAAGCTGGAGCCTGCTCTTAAAGCTTATATTCTTGAGGCAGTTGAAGTGGAAGAATCTGGATTGAAAATAGAGCTAAAGAAAACAAAAGAGTATACAATACCGGAGGAATTCCAACAAAAACTGAAAGAAAATAAAGAATTAAAAAAAGCCTTTGAGGTATTGACTCCCGGACGACAAAGAGCCTATCTGTTATATTTCTCACAAGCAAAGCAATCGAAGACCAGAATTTCAAGAATTGAACAGTTCGTCCAAAAAATACTTGATGGGAAGGGATTAAACGATTAGTACATTTGATTTAAGAGAATAATGGTAATAAAATTAGTTGAAAAATACAGTAGTAGTAAAATCTCTTCATAAATCAAACAATCAAAAAAATGAAAAGGGAATTATCAACAAAACAGAAGGAATCATTACTCAGCACTTTAAAATCCCGTTTTGAAAAAAACAAAAGTCGTCATAAAGGTATTGAATGGGATAAAGTGCTGGTAAAACTTGAAAGCAACCCAGCAAAACTTTGGTCGCTCAATGAAATGGAAGAAACTGAAGGCGAACCAGATGTAATTGGTTTTGATAAAAAAGCTGGAGAGTATATTTTCATGGATTGTTGTGCAGAGAGCCCGAAAGGCCGCAGAAGTATTTGTTATGACCATGAAGCGTTGGAGGCCAGAAAAGAGAATAAGCCAAGGAACAGCGCTATAGAAATGGCTGCCGAAATGGGTATTGATATCCTTGCAGAAGAGGAATATAGAGTTTTACAGAAACTAGGAACATTTGACACCAAAACATCAAGTTGGATAAAAACACCAGCAGATATCAGAAAGCTTGGCGGCGCCATATTTGCAGATTACAGATATGGCCAGGTATTTGTTTATCATAACGGTGCAGAATCTTACTATGCAGCAAGAGGATTCCGTGGTTCTTTGAGAATTTGAGTTGGGTCATCTAAGCTTTTAAGATTGAAATAATATAAAGACCAAGTGCAATTGTATAAAGAATTTGCCCGGTAATGTCTGACCTTTATTGTGCATTAAAACAAAGGTTATGACCATAGAAGAATTAAAAAGCAAGTTGCATGAGCATATTGACAAAGGAGACAATAAACTCATCCGGATGCTGTATTCTTTGGTATATGTATATGAAAGTGATGTACAAGACGAGAAACCAACCTTACACACTTATGAAATGGAGCACCATACAAATCATAAGCCTGCAAACAATGACATCTGATTGCGACACCGTCAATTGAGTCCTTCAGGAAAATACAATAAAGTCAACTTTCAGGCAAACGAAAAATCCCCGACAATATCTGTCAGGGATTTTTTGATTTAGTGCGCCAACAAGTAATCAAATATACTCTAGAATTTAGCAAGCTTACCCAGCAACTTCAAGACAGATTCTACCTTATCATCCCACAGCATACCATAACTGAGTTTAAAACAATTATTGTATTGATTTTGCAAAGTATAAGTCCTGCCAGGAGTAATACTAATTCGATGCTCCATCGCTTTATTATAGAGTTCTACTGTATCAGATTTCTTATTCAATTCAACCCAAAGATTCATGCTGCCCAATGGCCTTGTCACCTTCGTGTCTTCCGGAAAATACTCACTGATACAGCGCTGAAACTGCAATGAATTCTGATGCAGTATTTGTCTCAATTTCCTTAAATGATGGTCATATCTGCCCACCTCCAAAAAATCTCCAACAGCCTCATGTGTAATAGTGCTGCTGTACATAGAATGAAATAATTTGGTTTTCTCTATTTGCTCCTGATATCTGCCAGCTGCCACCCAGCCTACTCTGTATCCTGAAACTAAGGTTTTAGAAAATGAACCGCACCATAAAACCAAACCACTCTCATCATAAGTCTTACAAGAACTTGGACGTTGATGACCAAAGTACAAATCAGCATAAAGATCGTCTTCAATAAGTGGAATATTATGCTTTTCCATCAGTTGGACAACCGCCCGTTTATGCTCATCAGGCATACAACTCCCCATTGGATTACTGAAGTTGGTGATGAGAATACACAAACTCACTTTCCTTTTTTCCAAAGTTTTTTTTAAAGCCTCCACTTCAATACCAGTAACAGGATGTGTAGGAAGTTCTATAACATTGAGCCCAAGACTTTGTGCCAGTCTTAAAATTCCAAAGTAAACAGGACTTTCAACAACAATACTATCACCTCTTTTTGTAAGACTTAACAAACAAAATGAAATAGAGTCAATACTACCACCGGTAGTGATAATATCATCAGACTTAAGATTCCCTCCCCAGGAAAGTGTTCTCAATGCTATTTGCGCTTTTAACTTCATACTTCCTGCTTTACTATACCCTACTCCACTATCTTTCAGAGAACGGGTCGCATTTACAATAGACTTATTTAGTTTGGCAATTGGCACCAGTTCGGGCGACAGTGATGCGCTGGATAAATACACTTTTGCTTTCTCAAAATTTTGAATTACTGTAGACATTATATCCTCTACTTTATCTTCCTTTCTTGCAACAATGGGCTGACTGACTGAAGGAAGTTCCCGAAAGTATTTATGTGCATAAGAAACATAGTATCCCGATTGGGGTCTTGATTCAATCAAACCTCTACATTCCAATTCAAAATAAGCTTGTGTAGCAGTACTCAGGCTGACGCCCTTTTCCGTACAGATGGTTCTGAGAGAAGGTAGCTTATCTCCAATTTTCAGTACATCACTTTTGATTTTACTTTCAATATTATTGGCTATGCCAATGTATAAAGGCTCCTTTTTCTTCATGGTGCAAAAAACTGTATTGGTAAAAATAATCAAAATTGTATCTGTATTGATTCAAGCTCAGTAAATAATTTTGTAAAGAAATAGTTACAAAGCAATTGAACGAAAGTAAATCTGATGGGTATAATTGATAGCTATTCCACCTTTCTCAAAATCATCACAATACCCACATATGTACAACCAACTTAAAATCATCATTCCTTTAATTCTATTTCCAGTCTTGCTGTTCGCACAAAAACCCAATACTTTATCTGGTTGGGTGAAAGATAAAAACAAGTCGCCTCTATCAGGTGCCCAAATCGATTTACTGAATGCTGACAGCAGCAGCAGCAATACAACTTATACTGATAAAAATGGATTTTACAAATTGAGCCTGACAGCAACTGCCAAAGTGGTACAAGCAAAGATGCAAGGTTACGAAACTGAATTTGAAGCATGTACAACAAATAGCCAAATTGATTTTATCCTGTTTGAAGTATCCAGCAAAACACTATCTGCGGTAACAGTAAATGGCAAAAAACAAATTGTTGAATACAAAGCAGACCGGACAATCTTTAATGTAGAAAACAGCATTTCGGCTAGTGGTACAGATGCTATGGAGGCGATAAAAAAAGCCCCGGGAGTATTGGTAGTACATAATGAAATAACCCTGGCAGGCAAGAGTAGTGTGTCAGTAATGATTAATGGTAGATTGCAGCAATTAAGTGGCGACGATCTAAATCAGTTGTTACGCAGTATTCCTTCAGACAATATTTCAAAAATTGAAATTATCACATCTCCATCTTCAAAATATGACGCTGAAGGCAATGCAGGTGTAATCAATCTGGTATTAAAAAAGAATACAGACGATGGATTCAAAGGCAATGTGAGCACCAGCTATACCCGCAACAGTTATGATTTTGGTGGTCTTAGTACGGCATTGAATTATAAAAGCAACAAGCTAAATTTGTTTTGCAACGCCAATTTGGGAAGACAAGCTTACCAATACACTGCTTGGGTGAATACTTATTTCAATGACCAATCCAGAGAGCAAAACGTAAACTCAGGAAACTTCAATTACTATTCCAGAATACAAATAGGAGGTGACTATCAATTAAATAAAAAATCAATTCTGGGATTTGCATTTAATGAAGCCTTTACTTTTTTAAAAAACGACGAGCATATTCATTTGTCAAGCTTTGACTTAGGCAAGAATCTGGATTCCACAACCATTACTAATGGAAAAACGAATGATAAATATCCCGGAAAACATACCGCCAATATCAATTATGAACTAAAAATTGATTCCACTGGAAAAAAACTAAACATTGACCTCGACTACTTCAGACAAAAGGGAGATAGAACGCGTGATTTTAATATAGAAAACTATCTGACAGGGACAAAATTAAGCAATGCCCAAAGCAATAGAATAACTGGCCAGCCTCTAACTGAAATCATGTCAGCCAAAGCGGATATGGAAATACCCTTGAAGCAGATGAAGATTAATCTTGGTGCCAAAATATCCGATTCATACCATGTTCTGGATAATCTCTACGAAACAAAAATCTCGGAGGATTACAAAGCCGATTCAACAAAATCTAATCAATTTAACTACCATGAAGAAATAGAAGCAGCTTATGTAAATGCAAATAAATCCATCAAAAAATTTGAATTCCAATTTGGAGTAAGGATCGAGCATACCCGTGGTGTGGGAGTTTCCAATACTCTTGCCAAAACCAATATACTGGACTATACAAAATTATTCCCTTCCGGATTTATACGTTATGCTCAAAGCCAAAATCACAGTTTCAGCTTTAGCATGTCTCGCAGGATTAACCGGCCGGGATATGGCCTGCTTAACCCATTTCGATTCTATTTCACACCAAATGCTTATTCGGAAGGCAACCCGTACCTGCAACCCTCATTTAATTACCTTTTTGAAGCAGCATATACTTTCAAATCGAAACTAAATTTCAAACTGATTCACAACCGCAACAGCAATTATTTTGATAGAGTCTTTGTTATTGATACAATCAACAACACCTCCAATACTTTAAGAAAAAACATTGGTAACACCAGATATCTGGGGTTCAATATTTCGGGATCACTGAATATCACAAAATGGTGGGAATTATCCGGTGATATCAACGGCGGCTACAGCAAGTTTATGCCTTACGATGATAAACAAAGCACCCTTTACAGCGGTGTAAATTATTGGACCGAATTGAGCAATACATTCTATCTGAATAAAAAAAGAACATGCTCTGCCGAACTCAGTGGATATTATTACACACCACGGCAAAAAGACTATAAACGGTGGGATGAAATGTCTGCTTTAAATCTGGGATTGCGGTATATGCTTTTTAATAAAAATCTGATAATAAGCCTCAATGTGAGTGATCTGTTTGCCAAAACCTACTGGTTGCAAACCAATTTGCTGAATGTTACTAAAGAGTACTCTTACGACGATGAACGCAGCATAAGAATCTCCTTCAACTATAAGTTTGGGAATAAAAATATCAGAACAAAACAAATCAAAAGCATCGAAGAAATTCAACGGGCAAATAATTAGAATTAACTTTTTAAAAAACAACTATAAATGGAATTCAATAAAGTAATACGTGGTGCCAAAAGAGCCGTAAACGAAGAGTCAGTTATTTATGAAATTCTGGATGCAGGATTCCTTTGTCATGTAGCATTCCAACATCAGGGTCAGTCTATGATGATACCAACAGCATATGGCAGGGAAGGTGATAACATTTATCTTCATGGGTCCAATAAAAATTTTATGTTTAGCCAGATACTTGGTGGAGAGAGTATCTGCATCTCTGTAACCCACTTAGATGGAGTTGTTTTGGCGAAATCTTTGTTTCACACTTCGGTAAATTACAGATCTGTAATTCTCTTTGGTAAGGCAATTTTGGTAGAAGATGAACAGGAAAGGATAAATGGAATGAAAGTAATAACCGAAAATATAATTAAAGGCCGATGGAACGAAGTACCTCTGGGAACTGAGCAACAGATTAATGCCACTATGGTAGTGAAAGTCATAATTGAAAAAGCTTCTGCTAAAATTAGAAATGAAGGGCCAGTGGGTGATGAAGATATTGAGAGTGAAGTATGGTCTGGTCATATCCCATTAAAAATAAAAGCCTCCGAACCCATTCAGGATAAAAATTCCACAAGAAAGCTTCCGTTATGTTCCAGTGCAAAAGACTATCTAAATAAAGTAAACGACCAATAATAAAACATTGCAGCACATTCTACAATACATACAGGAGTATTCATTACTACACAATGTATGCGTCAAAATCGCGTTATCTCAAAAGTCAAACACGTATAAAATCAAGCCTAATAATGAGCGAATTGAATTTCAGAACAGCCACAAATCAGGATATTAAACAATTACAACAGCTAGGATTGATTTCTTATGGCCAATTTAAATCCATTATATCCAAAGAAAATTGGCAGAAGTGGGAGTCTGGTTTTACGAGTGATGATAATTTTTTGTCTCTATTGAATGTTGCCACCGGCTTCCTTTGCGAAGCAGAAAATAAAATTATTGGAATGGCATTTTTGATTCCAAGCGGAAATCCTTACTTGTATTTTCAGGCAGATTGGTCCTATATAAGATATGTAGGCATTCATCCAGAATATGAGGGAAAAGGAATTGGAAGAATATTAACACAGCAATGTATAGAAAAAGCAATTGCCTCGGGCGAAAAAACTATTGCTTTGCATACATCAGAATTTCAAAATGCTGCAAGACATATTTATGAAAGTCTGGGTTTTAAGAAACAAAAAGACCTCGACCTAGTTTACGGAAAACAATATTATCTCTATACAATGAACATCAACTAAAACAATGAACATTACATTTCACAAAGCAACAGTGACAGATACCGAAACGCTTGTAACATGCAGAATTCAATTTGCACTGGAATTAACTGGCCCACAAGACAAAGACAACATTCTAAACTTAAGGGCGCAACTGACCAGCTACTTTGACAAGGCGACTAAAGATAATTCCTGTATATCATTCATAGCCAAAGCCAATGGATCCATTGCAGGAATTGGCTCTGTTCATGTGCGGGAAATGCCAGGGAATCTGAAAAACCCAAGCGGAAAATGGGGGTACATTATGAATATGTACACTTTACCTGCCTACAGAAGAAATGGAATATGTGCAATCATTTTAAACTTGCTTGTAGAGGAAGGCAAGAAATATGGAATTGGTGCATTTGAATTACATGCCACAAAAGAGGGTGAATTTGTCTACCTGCAGAATGGATTTTCGCATCATCACGAGCCCAATCTAAGGAAATACATTACGCTATAAAATTGAAACGAAGTTCAGAAAAATGTCTTGAGGGTCAAATACAATTTACTATTGCAGCATGAATAGTGATGAAAGAAGTCTTTAAATTGCATTCCCATCTTATACGATTTGCTGTATGCCTGATTTTAATTAAAAGCGATAAAGAAAACAACGCAAACAAAAACTGGAGTTCATAAAAAACCTAACCATAATAAAAAACCATTCCATGCATACCGCTAAACAAATAGCCAAGCATTTCAGAGAAATCCATTTTGGAGGAAACTGGACCACATCCAATCTAAAGGATAACCTGAAAGACATTACCTGGACACAGGCTACCACTCAAGTCTACAATCTGAATAGCATAGCCACATTGACCTACCATATCCATTACTATGTACACGCAGTTCTGGATGTATTGAAAGGAGCTTCGCTGAATGCTAAAGACGAATACAGTTTCAACCATCCTCCCATACAATCCCAGAATGATTGGGAGCAGTTTTTGAATGTTGTATGGGATGATGCAGAACAATTTGCCAATCTGGTAGAAACTTTACCTGAAAGCATTTTTGAAGAAAATTTTACTGATGTAAAATATGGAATCTATTATCGCAATCTTCATGGTATTATCGAACACAGCCATTATCATTTGGGGCAAATAGCATTGATAAAAAAAATACTCAATAGTAAAGGCATTTCGTAATTAAAACAATCATTTGAAGAAACTGAGTATATAGAAAATATAACTGAGCATGAAAATAATACAAGAAACTCCAAGGCTCATTTTGAGAGAATTAATGCCATCAGATGATGAAGGAATGTTTGCTTTGGATTCAGATCCATTGGTACATCGATATTTGGGCAACAAACCAATTCATTCAATTGATCAGGCCCGAAATGTAATCGATATGGTTCGTCAGCAATATGAGGAAAATGGAATTGCGCGTTGGGCTGTGATTGAAAAATCCAGTGGAGATTTTATAGGTTGGAGTGGCCTAAAGCTGGTTAAAGAATACGAAAACAATCACATTAACTTTTACGACGTAGGCTATAGGCTCATACCCAAATATTGGGGCCAAGGTTATGCTACCGAATCTGCGATGGCTGCAATTCATTATGGGTTTACTGAGATAAAAATGAGCGAAATCATTGGCACTGCAAATGTTGAAAATCATGCATCCAGAAAAGCGCTTGAAAAATGTGGCCTGACCTTTGTTGAACAATTTACCTATCAGAATACGATACTATGCGATTGGTTAAAAATCAGCATTGAAGATTGGAAAAAGAAGAATAGGAAATAACATGAACTACCTTTTAGCTAAAAAAAATCTGTAAACAATTTAGAAAATCTGCTCCCTTTTCTATTCCCAATGCAATGAAAGTAATTAATCAAACCACACTCTCAGAAACTCAATTTGTTCAGATTAACGAACTGTGGAATAATGAATATCCTGTCAAACTAAAGGATCGATTTGCACTGTTACTTGAAGGCTCTGAAACACAACAGCATTTTATTATAGAAGATGATGAACAAAAAGTAATCGCCTGGGCGGTACTATTTGATATGGATGCTGAAACCCGTTTCTCTATTATAGTTTCTAATGAGCATAAGGGGAATGGGTTGGGAAGCAAATTGATAAATCATTTAAAATTTGTTAAGGGCAGTTTTCATGCTTGGGTGATTGACCATAATAACGACTTAAAAAGGAGTGGAGAATTTTATCAGTCGCCATTACCCTTTTATTTAAAGCATGATTTCGAGATTCTTCATCATATCCGGATAGATAGTGAAATGATAAAAGCAGTAAAAATAAAATGGCAAACAAAATAAACTCTCAAAAAATGAAAAGACTCTTGCAATGCTTGTTGTGCCTTATACAAATAGCAATAACCACTTCGGTAACAGCACAAAGCAAGATACCTTACGGAGATAATACCGAAGTGGGGAAATATATCAAGATTAATGGGGTGAAGCATTACTATGAAGTATATGGAAATGGAAGTCCTATTTTACTCATTCATGGAAATTCTACCGGTACAAAAGGCTGGGCAGCACAGATAGACTTTTTCTCTAAAAAGTATAAGGTCTATTCTATCGATTGCAGAGGTAGAGGAAAGTCGGAATTAGGAAATGACACTCTTACCTATATGCAACAGGCAAAGGATATGGCGGAATTTATCAAGCTAATGAAAATGGATTCTGTGTTCATTGTTGGTAAAAGTGATGGCGGAATTATCGGTCTTTTGCTGGGTATTTATTATCCGGCGCATATTCAAAAAATTGTTGCATTCGGAGCAAATACTGAACCCGACAGCAACTCATTATTCCCATATTCAGTAAATGAAATACATGAAGAGCGGATAAAAGCAGATAAAATGCTGGCCAACGGGGACAGGAGTAAAAACTGGCTTATCGAACAACAGAAATATCGTATGATGGAGTACCAACCCCATATCGATGCAACAGAGCTCAACAAGATAAAAATTCCCGTTCTGATAATGAGTACCGACAGGGACTTAATCAAAGAGGAGCATACGATGTTTATCTATCAAAATATACCTAAAGCTAACTTATGCATTTTACCCAATGAAAAACATGGTATAGCGAAATTAAATCCTGACTTGTTTAACTTCATTGTTGATAAATACTTATCCGAACCTTTTCACGACAATGATTACAGATTTGAATAACCCAAAGGAATTTTATAATCTAAGAACCAAATCGCTTATTCTTAAGGGCCATAATTCGTTTGTATGATTCGTCAATACGCGCTTCTGGGATTTTCCCTTCCTTTACCAGCTTTTTTATTTTGCCATGTACTTCCGTGGCTGTTACTGGTTGTTCATTTATATCAACATTATTTGCAAACATCACAATATCTACTCCCGCATTAATTGCTAAGGTCAGAGCCTTGTCCACACCATATTCTTTACTAATGGCATGCATCTGCATATCATCAGAAAAAACCACACCTTTATAACCCAGTAAGCCTCTGAGCATCCCTCCAATTACTTTCTTAGAAAGTGTAGCTGGCAATAAAGAACTATCCCAATACTTATTCACAATATGGGCCGTCATGATTGCGTCGCAAGTGTTGGATTTTATCAACTCGTAATAGGGAAATAACTCTTGAAAATCCCATGAATCGGATACATCAACAATACCCAAATGAGAATCCGCAGTTGAACTTCCGTGACCCGGAAAATGTTTGAGTATTGTTTTTACTCCATTTTGGTGATGGGCATTAATACACAGCGCGGCATGCTTTGCCGTGATAGCAGGTAGTGCCGAAAAACTTCTTTCACGTTTTACAATGACTGTATTCTCCGGATTAAGAGCCAGATCAACACTCGGAGCATAATTAAAGTTGATACCAATATCCGACAATTCATCTGCAAGCCTGTTATTATAAAATGTAGTAGAGTCTGAATTATTAATACTACCCAAATATGCGGCTGATGGCATTCCCACGAAACCATACTTTTCCTTTAGACGGTGTACCTTGCCTCCTTCTTCGTCAATAGTAACTAACAAAGGAATTGAAGAATAGCTTTTTGCTTTTTCAATTAAAGATTTAAGTCTTGAAGAGGGTTCAGTTTTATCTATATTTTTTTCAAACAAAATAATACCTCCCACTTTGTTACTACTAATCTCTTGTAACAAAGAGTCTGTTTCAGTGAATTGTGTCCGGTTGTTGATGCCCAGCATAATCATCTGTCCAATTTTTATATCCAGACTATCTGAATTACTTTTGGCAGAACAGTTACCGACAAACATGTAAGATGCTATTAGCATCATGATTGACTTAGATAACAGCACTTTCTCAATCAAATTTAACCTCATAATTTTAGTATTTTTTTTCATTTTTACAGTTACTTTTCTATTAATATCAGGAGGTTGTATTTTTCGTTTCTTTTAAGATATCTAAAGTAATTCATTTCTCTAAAGTGAAAAACAAACTAACAATAAAAAGGCCACATTAGTTAATGTGGCCTTTTATTCGCATAACCTATGATTTATTAATTTACTTTTTTTACTGCTTTATGATTGGTTAAAATGCCATCCTGATTAATCTTTATAGAATAAAAACCTATAGGCCATTCCTTTGATGGCACTTCAATTAAGTTGTTGCCTTCTTTTAAATTTTTGTTCATATCCACCATTTTTCTTCCTTGTACATCATAAACAGAAATCTGAACAGCGCTGCCGTGATTCCCCATTATAGAAATGTTCAATTGCTCATCAAAAGGATTTGGCTCAATTCTGATATCTGACTGCAATTCAAAGTTCAATAATTTGGTACCGTAATGAGCTGATTTGTTGTCAATATCATACTGCACTAAACGATAAAAATTCTTACCTGACAGAGGGTTGACATCAGTATAACCATACTGGTTACCAAAAGAGTTATTGCCTTTGGTGTTTATTTTCGCGATACTTTGAAAGTCTCTTCCATTTGAACTACGCTCGATAGCAAAATACTTATTCCCTTCCTCGGAAGCCGTACTCCAGGTCAAAACAGCAGCACCAGACGACTTTTTTGCATCAAAACTTATCAGCTTTACAGGAAGTACTGTACTGGAAGTGCTCAATGACCAACACTCATTGGTAGCAGAATAAGACGCACTGTTGTTTCTTGTTCCGATTGCAAAACCTGTTGTACCATCATTTAAAGACAAACCCATAGTACCAGTATGCGAACCAGGAAAACCTGTAAGGCTACTCATTACTAACCTAATCTCATTGGTGGTTTCGTATAATTGAATTTCTCCTGTCATTCTATCCGCAGATGAGATGTGTTTTACATCATCGTAGTGTATTACAAAAACCCTGTTTGGAGTAGTACCTACCACATCATAATAGATTATACCATTTGCGGGTATGGTAGGTAACCAGTCTGTTTGGGTTAGTGCAATATATGGTTCAGTAATATTAGGGTCTGTTGGAATTGTAAAACCATCACAACAGCCTGCATCTCCTACAGATGATAACCAAATAAAACCGTTGGTACTTATATTGACATCTGTATACCCCGTACCATAAAAGTCAAAAGTAAACGGAATAGTTGTTGCTAGTGTATTATCATCACCTACTGGCCCTGCCGTACCTGAGGCAATAAGCATACCGGAATAAGTACAGGAAGTGGCTTGGGCATTTGCCCATAATCCAGTTAACGAAAAGCAAGCTGCAATTAAAAGTCTCTTCATAATTATATTTTGAAATTTTGTTCGGTTTAAAGTTTATCTACATTAAAAAACAAGGCATTATCCAATACTCTGTACTTATCATCAATACTATTTACACAGAGAGTCTGCTCAATCAATTGAAGTCGCTGATTGAGGGTGCAAAACATTAAAGATTTAAGTATGGAAGTCTGATTATTGCTTTTACCTGATTCTGAATTATTCCTGTTTAATACATTTTTCTCATCCTTAATAATATTCATTTGTTGTTGGTTTACGGTTAGCAAAACTGGCAACATTTAATGAACGGCTTTGAGGACACCATTATCTACATCAAAATTGTCCTTTAATGCAAAAAATAGATTCAAATAGCAAATTGGTTATTGCAAATGTAATGAAAAAATAAAATTAAAAAAGTACTTATTATGTAAAATAAATTATTTAATCAATATACTATCTAAAAACATTGACATAAATACTATTAATATATTTATCTATTTAGTGAATAAATCATTAGTAGGAATTCGAAAATTATAAATGTAGAGGACCCCATTTAAATTAATACAAAAGAATAAAACACATGTAACATACATCAATTGGAAAGATGCTGTTATAATATTGCCTCTTAAGCGGGTAGATATCAATGTATTGTCAATTGAAGTAGATAATCTTGCTTCTCCAGACCCAAAAAAAAGCTGGCCCCGACACTTGTCGGGGCCAGCTTTTTTGAGAGATGTATTCTTTCTACTCGGTACTTTCCTTTTTATCCTTAGCCTTCTTGGCTACAACAACCTTTCTTCCCGCATCATTCAATGCTTTACTGATGAGCCATTCCATCTGCCCATTTACACTACGAAACTCATCTGCGGCCCATTTCTCAAGAGTCTTATAGACTTCTTCGTCAAGACGCAAAACAAAACTTTTTTTACTGCTCAAAACACTAGTAAGTTAAAATGATTTAGTAAAACTAAAAGGGTTTATTGATAAATAGTACCAGTATTGAGTACTGGTTGAGCACTTCTTTCGCCACATAATACTACTAATAGATTGCTTACCATCGCTGCTTTCTTTTCTTCGTCCAATTCTACAATTTCTTTCTGACTTAATAAATCTAAAGCCATCTCTACCATACCTACCGCACCTTCAACAATCTTGGTACGTGCAGCTACAATTGCCGATGCTTGTTGTACCTGCAGCATTGCACCTGCTATCTCGGGCGAGTAAGCCAAATGGCTGATACGCGCTTCTTTAATACTGATGCCGGCAGTGCTTAAACGTTGAGTCAATTCATGCTCCAATAATTCATTTACTTTGTCACCACCACCACGTAGTGTTGTACTGGCCGTTTCGTCTTCAATATTATCGTAGGCAAAAGAGGTAGCCATACTGCGCAAAGCTGACTCGCTTTGGGTTTTTACATATCCCATATAGTCAGTCACCTCATAAGCGGCCTTATAAGTATCGCTGATTTGCCATACCAATACTGCTGCAATTTCAATAGGATTACCCATTTTATCATTTACTTTCAAAGTAGGCATTGCTAAATTTTGTGCACGTTGTGTCAGTCTGATACCGGTATAAAGCGGATTGACAAAAAACAGTCCGTTATCTTTTGCCGTTCCTACATACTTACCAAATAAGTTAAATACCCTTGCATGATTAGGGTGAATAATAATAAGCCCTTTCCAGATAATCATACATAAAAAAATAAGAACAACACCTCCACCAATAGTAGTGGGCTCCTGACTCTGTGTGCCCATGACAAATAATACAATACCCAATGCAAGGCTGAACAATGAAATAACCAAGGCTAAATAACCATTAACAGGTTTTAAAATCTTTTCCATAGAAAATTTGTTTTGATATTAATTTGATATCAAAGTTACTACATTTTCTAAATCTGCCAAATCTTTTCAAAAAAAACTTTTGAGCAAGCTTATTAAGTGCTCTTAATGCTTTTCTGTACTTTAGCATTCCTTAATCAAAAACAATGAGCGAATCAATCAAACAACTTCAACCCAATGCTCTTTGGAGCCACTTTGCCGACCTTAATGCAGTGCCACGTCCTTCAAAAAAAGAAGAAAGAATCATTGCCTTTATGAAGGCCTTTGGAGAAAACCTCAATCTGTCTACCAGTGTAGATAAAGTAGGCAATGTCATTATCAAAAAGCCGGCTACTTCCGGAATGGAAGATCGTCAAACAATAGTGATGCAAAGCCATATCGATATGGTGCACCAAAAAAATGCCGATACCATTTTCGATTTTGACCAACAAGGAATTGAGATGTATGTAGATGGAGATTGGGTAAAAGCAAAGGGCACTACTCTGGGTGCTGATAACGGAATCGGGGTAGCAGCAATAATGGCGCTTTTATCTTCAACAGATATCCCTCATCCTGCATTGGAAGCCTTATTTACAATCGATGAAGAAACAGGAATGACGGGCGCATTGAATCTTGAAGGAGGATTACTGGATGGAAAAATTCTACTGAATCTTGATACAGAAGAAGATACAGAGTTGACCATTGGATGTGCAGGGGGGATTGATATTACTGCCAAGGGTGCCTATGATGCTGTAAAAACAGAAACTAATGATGCTGCTTTCAATATTAACGTAAAAGGACTGACTGGTGGCCACTCAGGAGGAGACATACATTTGGGTAGAGGAAATGCTAATAAAATCATGAACCGAATTCTTTATACGCTTCATAAAGAAATTGGAATTGGAATAAACAGCATTGATGGTGGGAGTCTTCGCAATGCTATTCCACGTGAATCGATTGCTCAGATTGTGATAGCTTCCGATAAAGTTACTCAGGCAAAAGAAATTTTGAGCTCATTGACCAACATCATCAAAGCAGAATATTCAATAACGGATAACAAACTTGAAATCAGTTTCTCTGCAGCTGAATTGCCTGAAACAGTAATGAATAAAGGTTTTCAGGAAAAATTACTACGTTCTGTTTATGCATGCCCTAATGGTATTTACAGAATGAGCCCTGCGATTCAGGGTTTGGTACAAAGCTCCAATAATCTGGCGCGTGTATTGGTCAAAGAAGGAAACTATAATATCCAATGCCTCAACCGAAGTTCGGTAGACACTGAAAAGGTTGATCTTGCCAATGCCATTTCAAGTGCTTTTGATTTGATGGATGCATCACTGACATACGGTAATTCATATCCCGGATGGCAACCAAAACCGGATGCTCCAATTATTCAATTAATGAGTTCTTTATACGAAGAGATGTTTGGTGAAAAGGCTCATGTCAATGCAGTACATGCCGGATTAGAATGTGGCATCCTGGGCACCAATTACCCGGATATGCAAATGATTTCTTTTGGTCCGAACATATACGGGGCGCATTCTCCGGACGAACGTGTACAAATATCGTCTGTACAGAAATTCTGGGGATATTTGCTGGAAACGTTGAAGAGAATACCAAAGGCGTAATTAATCAAAATTAAATGACAACAGCCCTCTTGTTTCGTACAAGAGGGCTGTTGTCATAACTGAAAAATGCTACAATTTACGGATAAAACTACCTAGCAAATCTTTAAACTGATAGCCTTCTGTGAAGCGGTTTTTACCCAATTTTTTATATTCAGAAAGCGCCCATAGAATAAACTCAGAAAGGAAATGAATATCCTTTTTCAATACATTAGGTTGATAAGTTTGAATCAGCTTTTGTAAAGGTGTAACGGTATCTAATTGGTATTGATAATCTTTGTCACTATCCTCGTCCATCAATTCCAACTCATTTTCTGTAAACCAATCCATTATTTCTTTGTAAGGACTTCGTTCATTGGGGCGCTCCAGCTTTTCAATTTTCGGAAAATACTCAGCAAACAAACTTTTTATGGCATCGCCCAATAATTGCTCCGCTACCTTTGCTGCTCCTTCCTGTTCACCTTCGTATACCAATTCTATCTTACCAGTAATTGCAGGAATGATGCCCATAAAATCAGAAAGACGAACTGTTGTTTTTTCTTCGCCGGATTTTAATACCCGACGCTCTGCAGTACTTAATAAATTCTCAAAAGCAGTGATACTCATCCTTGCACTCACACCACTTTTATAATCCACAAATTCACTTTTCCTGGCTTCAAAGCCAATCTGCTCCAATAAGTCTTTGGCAAGACCCGGAACATAAATCGATTCTGTTTGTCGTTCATCCAAATGTGCTTCCTGCTCTGTAATTGTTCTTGCAATTTTGATTGTTTCGGGATAATGGGTTAAAATCTGAGAGCCTATTCTGTCTTTCAGAGGTGTTACGATACTTCCACGATTGGTATAATCTTCAGGATTAGCAGTGAAGACAAATTGCATATCCAAAGGCATGCGCACTTTGAATCCGCGGATTTGAATATCACCTTCCTGCAAAATATTAAAGAGCGCTACCTGAATTCTGGCCTGTAAATCGGGCAATTCATTAATGACAAAAATACAGCGATTGGCACGGGGTATCATACCAAAATGAATCACACGGTCATCGGCATAGGAGAGTTTTAAATTCGCGGCTTTGATAGGGTCAATATCACCAATCAAATCTGCAACCGTCACATCCGGCGTGGCCAGTTTTTCAAAAAAACGATCGCTTCTATGCAACCATGCAATTGGTGTTTTGTCTCCCAATTCTGCAATCAGATCTTTAGCAAAACGAGAGATTGTATTAAAGGGATCATCGTTAATTTCAGAGCCTTCGACAAAAGGAATCCATTCGTCCAGCAAATTAACCATCAACCTTGCCAGCTTGGTTTTTGCCTGTCCTCGCAAACCCAATAAATTAATATTGTGCCGGGACAAAATAGCTCGTTCCAACTCCGGAATTACAGTATTTTCAAATCCCCAAACTCCTTCAAAAACCGCTTCACCTTTACTGATTTTCTCTCGTAAATTTTGCCTCAATTCATCCTTGATACTTTTACTTTCGTATTTCGCTTTTTTAAGGGTGCCCAGTGTTTTTATTTTTGTGATATCCATTTTTTATTGCTGAATTTTATTGTAATGCTCTTCATCAGAGCGCATGAGTTAACGCTATTTAATTCGTTTTTTACGATTGGTTTCATAATCCTCAAAAATCATCTCGCCCAAGCCTTTCAAACCTGTGTAAAAGGCTTTTCCCTGATTTGCTTCGGTAAAATGATTCACAAATTGTTGCAGATAAGGGTCGCTGGCAATCATAAATGTGGTGATGGGAATATGCAATTTGCGAGCTTGCTGTGCCTGAGTATAGCATTGTTCTACGATATATTCATCCAACCCAACACTGTTCTTATAATATGTGCCATCAGACTCACGAATACAACTGGGTTTACCATCCGTAATCATAAAAATTTGCTTGTTGGTATTGCGTTTACGACGTAATAAATCCATAGCCAGCTGCAAACCGGCTACAGTGTTTGTATGAAAAGGACCCACTTGTAAATAAGGTAAATCTTTTATCGGAATTGTCCAGGCATCATTCCCAAAAACAAGTATATCCAATGTATCTTTTGGATATCGTGTGGTGATTAATTCTGCCAAAGCCATGGCTACTTTTTTTGCCGGAGTAATACGGTCTTCGCCATAGAGTATCATACTATGGCTGATGTCTATCATCAATACTGTGCTCATTTGTGCTTTATACTGTGCATCTTCTACCACCAGATCATTTTCAGTAAGCCGAAATTCATCGGCACCATTATTGATTTGTGCATTTTTCAGGCTTTCTGTAAGTGAGATTCTATCCAATCCGTCACCAAAATGATACTCCCTGAATTCTCCTGTATGCTCATCTCCACTGCCAGAATACTTGGTTTTATGATTGCCTGAACCACTCTTTTTGAGGTTGCCAAAAATTTGCTTTAATGCTTGCTGACGAATAGAACGTTCTGTCTTAGGGGTTATTTTCATTCCTCCTTCGCCATCATTATCCGTAGCTTCACGGATGTAGCCTTTTTTCTTCAAATCTTCTACAAAGTCATCTATTGAGTACTCTGGAGTAGATAATTTATACTCAACATCCAGTTCGCGCATCCAGTCAATTGCCTCTTCAAAATCCCCGGAAGTATGGGTAATTAATTCCGTAAAAATGGCGAAGAGTCTGTCAAATGGTGAAATTTCCGGAGTTTCATATTGTCCGAAAACGAAACCTTTTCTGTTGCTCTCATTCATAAGGCATAAAATTAGGGGTATTCATAACAATCTTAAAAAGGATTTAAATATGCAATGATGCTCAAATTCTATTATTCATTTTGAAATCAGGATTTAGAAAACTACCGAAGACTGAAATTAATAATCTATGCGTATTACATAAAGAATAACTTAGCAGGGTTCATTTCAAATGATATAATACAATCATTTCTGGCATTCACTTTCACGTCTCATAAAAAAAGAACACGGGCGAGAGATGATAGACAAAAATTGTTTAAACCTGCATCAAACGAAGATAAAAACAATGGTAGCTAACGTATAAACTATAAACCCAACAGATTTTTACGTTTTCTCTTTCCTTCATTATTTTGATTTCCCTCCTGAGGAATTGCCTTTCCTACCAGACGAATATTCATTTTATCATCTGCCCCG
This sequence comes from Bacteroidota bacterium, assembly GCA_040387755.1. GTDB lineage: Bacteria > Bacteroidota > Bacteroidia > Chitinophagales > Chitinophagaceae > Rurimicrobium. Next base: position 1,352,042 of record JAZKDB010000002.1, read on the forward strand.
TCTGCTACATTTAGGTGGACTACAATACCTCTATTCCTTTTCTCCGCCTTTGCTTCTTCATCTAATATCACCTTATCATTTTTTGGATTGCGTAAGGGTATATCTACATTAATATTGGTACCCTTACCGAAGGAATAAACACCTTCAACATCAGCATTAATCACATCTGAAGAAATTTTTACCGGGTAAATCCTGATGATTTCGCCCTTAATATCAAGCTTGCCTTTTAGATTAGCAATACCAATAGTTGAAAAATTTCGACGCGGGAAAACATAGCGTCCCACATTCTTAATCGGAGCAAATTCAACTAAAGCACTATTCTTTAATTCATAAAATGCAATACCATTAATGGAATGCGGAATCATTTGACCATTATCCCTGATTGCACCCGACAGATTAGCTTTCAGGAAAAAATCGCCTTTAATATTTTGATGCGTCACTGTACTTTGTCCAAAATTGCCGAAGGCGGCAAAAAAATCATTTACCCGAACATGTTCAACAGAAGCATCCATTGTAAAGTCATTGATCTGCCCTTTCTGAAACAGATGCCCGCTCATAGATACACTTCCGCCTGCATGTTGCAAACTGGCGTTTTGTATATCAATACCGTTTTGATTTAACCTCACTAATGCTTCAATGTCGTTAGCGGAAAATTTTTGATACTTAATCGCTTTGACATTCATCCTTAATTGAACGCCGCTTTGCTCCAATACAGCATCTAATTGAGCTGACAAGCGACCAATACTATTGGATGGACGATTTGACGCAGGCGCACTCACGACAGTTGTTTTAGAGCGTGCTCCTAAGAAATTTTTATACTCATTAAGATCAATTTGAGTACTGCGGACATACCAATCCAACAGAATTTTCTCCGGAGCGGTATAGAAAAAATTGAGCAGGTTTTGCACACTCCCATCCATGCTTAATGCATTGCTGCCATGCTGCACTTTAATATTACGCATATATAAGTCGCTTCCTCTGAAATTCAATTCGGCTTGGGTATTTTTAAAAAGCAATTGTCTGGGTAAATAAGTGATTTCTGCGTCTTTCAGTATAGCATCACCAATAATAAAAGGTTGAGTGGTATCATTATTTCTAATTCCACCCTTAAATTTTAAATTAAGACTGACTAAACCTTTGCCCAGATGAAAACTATTGTTGCTAATTATTGGATTAAGTTTTTCAAGATTAAAAGACGACCGAAACCGGCCGGATAAAACAGGGCTGATTAAATTGCGCACCCGAAGACTATCAGCAGAGAATTCAATATCGGACCAGGTTCCCGAAAAATCATTTAAGGCAATGACAGAATTTAAATCATTGACCGCCAGATGCGCATGAACGCGGTTTAGAAAATAACCTGTAAAACTGCAATGGGTAATTTTATTACCATGGCCTTCCAGTATATTATTCTTTACCTGCCATCTTGCGTATACTACTGGTTCATTTCGTTTCTGATCTTTACCCGAAACACTTACCTGTACATTCAGTGGCTTTTTTACATCAACCAGAGCCAGTTTTTCCTGAATATGAGTAGACAAAAGAGTACGCGCTTCCTGATAAGGAATGTTACTGGCGCTGAATTCCAATTTAAAAATTATGGGTTGATAGGCTAAAAAAATTTTTGCACCAACGGAGATATCATTGCCCTCAATGTCTAATTTTCTGGATGGAACACTAAGAATCTTCTTCGACGAATTGTATTGAGCATGTAAAATTCCCGAGACATGTTTGCTCTTCAAAAATGGACCGTTAGGATTATAAAAATCCATTCCTCTAACCAACATATTCATGTCTACAAATGCCCGCCAACCATTATCTACATAATCAAATCGGCCTTCCATTTGCTTTACTTCAACATCAAATTTTTTCTTGTTCTTTTTATCTTCATATACAAAATGAATATTGTCAAAAAAGAAATGGTTAAGTTTAGGTTGAGACTTTTTGCCTGAAGAATCCCTGACGGCTTTGGTGACAAAAATATTGGTATTGCTATATCCCAGAGCATCAGTAAAAAGGTAAATGGTGCCATCTTCAATATGGATATCGCGAATTCGGGGTGTACTCCTTAAAATTGAAAAAGCATTTAGGGTAATATGGACTTTTTCAGCCTTTAATAAATTATGTCCATGTTTTAAGAATAAACTATCTCGCAGCAAGACCTTACTTAATGAAACGGATATTGCAGGAAAACCTTTAACCAGCGATGGCTCCATTGATTCTACAGTCAGGCTGCCATTTATATCTTCGTTGAGCTGATCTGTAATGGAAGCCAGAAGTTCTTCCTTATGAAAATTGACGTAAACTGCAATGCCCATCCAGCCGGTTAATATAAAAACAAAAGCTATACCAATTGTTCTAAATGTAACTTTAAATACACGCTTCATAATCTCTGCAATACGGTTCAAAGTATCTACCTAAATATACCAAATATTTTAGAGTAATTACAGAACCTGTAAATTATGAAACTATAAATGGGCATATTGTAAATCAATTTGATGAAGCATCTGAAACACCCAAAATAGGAAAGGAGCTACAAGTGCAGCTCCTTTCCTTTAGTTTCAAAATATTTCCTATGGATTTTTAACTTCCTCTTTCTTAACCTCTTTTTCCTCTATGATGGGCTCACCAATCTGACCACCCAATACACGCCAGTTTTCAATTTCAGGCTTTTTCTCAACAGGTTTACGGCGCGCCTTCTGCATTACCTCATTGTGCTGGGTTATAACTGCAGAAAGGCTATCAGCCACGTGCTTCTGTTCCGCCATTTGTTTAGCAGCACCTTGAGCAATCCCTTCTTCAATTCCTGCTGCTGTACCAGTTTTTACTCCTTCCGTATTACCAACTGCAAAACCTTCGTCGTAGGCCGCTTTTTTAAATTTAGGGAACGCCAAATACCCCCCAACTGCACTAATAACAATGCCTAAAATGATACCAATTACTAGATTTTTCATAAGCAAAACTGTTTAGTTATATTTTATTTGTTGTATAAAGATGAGTAAAAGTATTTTTTTGCCTCTAAAATAGCAAGGGTAAGTTACTATTTTTTTGCTTACCATTAAACGAATTGTTTCGCTTTCTCCGCTAATAGCATGGCAAAAAAGCGCTCATGATTCTGTCTTGAAGAAAATACGTTAAGATTATTTTAAGGTTTGAAACACCTTTGGTATATAAATTTTTTCAATTCCCTCTCATCTTTATTGTACATTTGCACAAATTATCGATAAAAGGAGCTGCATGCTTTGTGGCTCCTTTTATTTTAATACAAAGCATCTGACATAATATGAAAAGAATTATTGAACATAGAAAATTTTTGGGTGTAGACAAAACAGCTGATTTGAAAGAATTGAAATCTGTTTATCGCAACCTGATGAAAGAATGGCATCCTGACAAATTTGTTGACAATGAGGAAGGCAGAATTGATGCTGAAGAAAAAAGCAAAAAACTTATTGAAGCATACCACTTTTTGGTGAGTATAGCCCCCGAAACCATTGCACAATCATTAGAGCAATATAATGAGACTATTTCTACATCTCAGATACTGCATTATTCTTACGAGAAACAACTTTTGCAGCTCAATTTTGTGGATGGCAGTAGTTATGAATATTTCGGAGTCCCCAAAACATTATACAATAAACTTTGTGGTTCGGACGCACCAGCAAGATTTTGCCGTAGAAATATCTACAATGAATTTGTATACCGCAAGGTGAGCAAAGCTGTAGAAGCTTAATGAAAATATTACCTCAAGCAAAAAAAGCGAAACCCAATCGGTTTCGCTTTTTTAATGTTTAATACTCTTCTATTTTAAGTGTATTCAAGACTTGGGCTGTTCAGTATACCTTAAATATGGTTTTACAACCCTAATCTCATTATTGAATTTTTTTTCAGCATCTTCAGTACTAATAGAGTTGGCTACTATTACATCATCTCCTTGCTTCCAATCTGCAGGGGTAGCTATTGGAAAATCAGCACTAAGTTGCAATGAATCAATTACCCTTAATACTTCTGTGAAATTTCTTCCCGTTGAAGCAGGATAGGTAATGGTGAGTTTCACCTTCTTATCTGGCCCAATAATAAATAGTGAACGAACAGTAAATGTTTCAGAAGCATTAGGATGTATCATATCATACAAATTAGCCACAACACGATTATCGTCGGCAATAATGGGAAAATCCACCAGAGTCTTTTGTGTTTCATTAATATCCGGAATCCAGGAACCATGTTTCTCTAAAGAATCCACGCTAACAGCTAGTACCTTTACATTTCTCTTGGCAAACTCATCTTTTAGCTGTGCCGTACGACCTAACTCAGTAGTACATACAGGTGTAAAGTCGGCAGGATGAGAAAAAAGGACACCCCAACTGTCGCCTAAATAATGATGAAAAGAAATTGCACCATTTGTGGTTTCTGCATTAAAATCTGGAGCAATATCTCCGAGCCTGATTGACATAGATTTACTTTTTAAAAGGTTAAAACAATTATTGCAAGTTAGAATGCAATATTGTTAAGAGACTATCAAATTTTAATAAAGGCTAACAGCCTAATACTATTTAATTTCTTTTCTAATCCGATAATTTCTGAATCCTCAATCTATAACTAGTCTAAAGCAAAACAAACCGATACATTAGCAATAATTTCAATTTCACCAATGGCCAGCGTTTCTGCCTGCGTCTGATCTGCTGCACCCATTGATGTTTGCATCATATTCTTGTACATGGGCATTGGGTAATTAGCTTGACTATTGTCATTCACTAAAATAGCTTTACCTATTTTTTGTCCAAGAGCCGAAACATAATCATCAGCTTTGCTTCTGGCATCTTTAATTGCCATCTTACGTGCTTCAGATTGCAGGCTTTTCAGTTTAGAAGATTTAAATTCTACATTATCGATTCTATTCACGCCTGCATCCACAAGGCCTGCAGAAAGCTCCGCATACTGGCTCAAATCCTTTAACTGAATAGAAATGGCTTGGGTAGCTACAAAATTGTGCTTCTTCTTTTCGTAATCATAATTGGAATAGAGAGAAACATTTTGTGTCATTACATCCTCGGTGGGTATTTTCATTTTTCTGATAAACTGTAAAACCTTTTCAACCGCAATATCATTATCACGCTTTACTTGAGACGCTATTGCTCCTTTTGTTTCAATGGCTATATTGATCAGTACCTGATCAGGCCTTGTTTTGATTTTCCCTTCACCACTAACACAAACTTGAGCAAGGTTGTTCTTTTGCTCCTGCGCCATTGCAGTAAACGACGAAAAGGTTAGCAAAGCAATAATTAGTTTCTTCATAATCTGTTAATTTAAGAATGTAAGACAATACTAGTGTTTCAAAGTTCAATCAAACAAAGCGCATTTATTGCATGGCCATTAAAAATTGTTCAATCATTTGCATGGATTTCATCTTATCTGCCAATAGCATAAAGTTCTTCCCTACCTGTTTCAATTTGGCATTATTGGTTCCGGTTTGTATATAATGCATAATTTTATTAAACACCTCGCTTTCAAAATAAGGAGATTCCGGATTGCTGATAAAATACAGTCTTAATTGCTCATTCTTGAGTATCAATTTCTCAAAACCCAGTTCCTTAGCCGCTTTCCGGCATCTGATTGCTGTAAGCATATCTACTACTTGCTTAGGCAAAGGCCCAAATCTATCTATTAACTGTTGCGCATATTTTTCCAGCTCCTCATTGTCTTTTACATTGTCTATCTGGGTGTATAAGCTCAATCGTTCTGTAATACTTTCTACATAAGTATCTGGTATTAAAATTTCCAAATCGGTATCAATAGTACAATCACTCACAAAATCCTGCTTGCGTTCCATCTCATCAGCAAAAACATCTTTGAAATCTGTACTCTTCAGCTCTCTGATAGCCTCGTCCAATATTTTATGATACATTTCAAAGCCTATATCTGCAATGAATCCACTTTGTTCGCCACCCAGCATATTTCCGGCACCACGTATATCCAAATCCCTCATCGCAATTTGAAAACCACTACCCAATTCTGTAAACTGCTCTAAAGTCTGCAGTCGTTTCCGACTGTCATTAGGTAAACTGCTCAAAGGAGGAGCTATCAGATAACAGAATGCCTTTCGGTTGCTGCGCCCAACACGGCCGCGCAACTGGTGCAAATCACTTAATCCAAACTGATGGGCATTGTTGATGATGATGGTATTGGCATTTGAGATATCCACTCCACTTTCTACAATATTGGTACAGCAAAGTACATCATACTTATGCGCTATAAAATCAAATAATGCCTGTTCCAGTTTTGCCCCTTCCATTTGTCCATGAGCAACTACTATTTCCAAATCGGGACATAAATCCTTCAGCCTTTTAGCCATTTCCGGCAGGCTCTGTACACGGTTGTGTACGAAATAAACCTGACCACCACGCTCTGTTTCATAATAAATAGCATCACGAATGGCGTAGTCATCAAAGACCATAATTTCGGTATTAACCGGCTGTCTGTTTGGTGGTGGTGTATTGATGATGCTTAAGTCTCGCGCATTCATCAGAGAGAATTGAAGTGTACGCGGTATGGGAGTTGCAGTTAAGGTCAAAGTATCGACACTGGCTCTGCGTTCACGGATTTTTTCTTTTGCTGCTACACCAAATTTTTGTTCTTCGTCAATAACCAATAAACCCAAATCTTTAAACTGTACATCCTTACTCAGCAATCCATGAGTACCAATAATGATATCAATTTTACCTTCTTCCAATCTCTTCAAGGTTTCCTTTTTCTCTTTCGCAGATTTGAAACGATTGATGTAATCAACATTACAGGGAAAATCTTTCAGTCGTTTTTGAAAAGTTTGATAATGCTGATAGGCCAAAATAGTTGTAGGAACCAATATGGCTGCCTGCTTATTATCGGCTACACTTTTAAAGGCTGCACGAACAGCAATCTCTGTCTTGCCAAAGCCCACATCACCACATACCAATCGGTCCATTGGTGCAGGGGCTTCCATATCCCGCTTCACATCTTCGGTTGCTTTACTCTGGTCGGGTGTATCCTCATAAATAAAAGATGCTTCCAGTTCTGTTTGTAAATAACTATCCACTGTATGAGCAAAGCCCTGAGAGGCTTTACGTTTGGCGTACAGCCGAATCAAATCGGCGGCAATATCTTTTACCTGACGTTTGGTTTTATTCTTTAGTTTTTCCCAAACATCACTGCCCAGTTTATGCACTTTCGGAATAGTACCTTCCTTACCGGTGTATTTACTGATTTTATGCAAGGAGTTAATGTTGACATAGAGCACATCATTATCCCGATAAATAATCCGTACAGCCTCCTGCATATTTCCATTCACTTCTATCTTTTGCAAACCACTATATCTTCCAACACCGTGATCAATATGCGACACATAGTCGCCAGGTTGCAAATCGCGCAAGGCTTTAAGTGTAATGGCTTTCCCTTTGGTATAAGCCTGTTTTACCTTGTATTTATGATAACGCTGAAAAATCTGATGATCTGTATAGCAAAGAATTTTCTTGTCATGGTCTATAAAACCTTTGCTGATAGCATTAGGAATCGGTACAAATTGTATGCCTGCATTCAAGTCTTCAAAAATAGAATGCAGCCTTTCTAATTGTTTAGGATTTTCGGCAAATATGTAGGGAGTATACTGTAATGCTACTTTTTTCTTCAGGTCGGCAATAAGCATGTCAAACTGCCTGTTGAAGATAGGCTGCTCCTCTGTTGCCAATTGCAGATGAATAGGTTCAAAATCAGGAAAATGCTTGTGCAAAGAATGATTGCGCCATTCTATAATATGCCTACTGTTTAGTTTATTCTTCCAGGCATCAATATCTTCAAAATCTGCTAATGACAAAGGTCTTATCCAATCTTCCTCATGCTCTACCGCTATTGAATGATCGGAAATTTTATTCGGCAAATCATCGGCAATTTTATGTAAACGACTTAAAGCAAAATCCAGATCCTTAAACCAAAAAACTGTATTGGCAGGCAAAAAATCCATTAAAGAAATTTTCTCCTGTGCTTCAAATTTCGTTTCGACATTGGGCAGAATACTCACCTGCAAAAGCTTGCGTTCAGACAACTGTGTTTCAGGGTTGAAAATCCGGATACTGTCCACTTCATTGCCAAACAACTCTACCCGGTAAGGATGTTCATTTCCGAAGGAGTAAATATCCAGAATGCCGCCACGCATGGCAAACTGACCCGGCTCATAAGCAAAATCTTCCCGACGAAAACCCAAACTGGTCAATCGTTCCAGTAAGGGGTCAATTTTTAAATTTTCCCCTACTTTAATACTAATCATATTACCCGAAAGCGTTTTCGGGTTCACTACTTTTTCTATCAGCGCCTCGGGATAAGTAACAAATACACCGCCTTTTCTTTCGTTCGAAAATTTAGTCAGGGCCTCAGTACGCAACATCACATGACTGCTATTCAGCTCTTTATAATCTCCTGTTTTTTTAAAAGAATCAGGAAAATAGCAGATGTCCAAGGCTTTGGTCAATTGCTCTAAATCATTATGAAAATATGCTGCTTCTTCATGGTCATTTAACACAAAAATGTGGTTGGCGCCATTGGCAATTACTTCAGACGAAGAAGAAGTCATTTGCCATACGGCAGTAGCTATAAAGTTGAGCGAGGAGCCGTAAAGATTGTCTAATTGTACTCGAATTTTGGGGCTGGGCAATGAAATCGCGGCCGCTAATTGTTTCAAGCGGATATCATTTTGATATAATCCCAGCAAAGCTTGCAGGTTCATTAGGGCAAAGATAGGATTTTGTACCCTTTCAGATTTCTAATTAAAATAGAATTTAGCTATTTCAACTCCTGCATTTCCACCAGTCTTTTATAAAAACCGTTATGTTGGAGTAAAGTATCATGGTTGCCTCTTTCCACAATTTTTCCGTGGTCCAGCACAATGATTTCATCTGCATTACGTACAGTAGAGAGACGGTGAGCTATAACAATACAGGTACGGTTTTGCATCAGATTATTGATGGCATCCTGTACCATTCGCTCGCTCTCAGTATCCAGCGAAGAGGTTGCTTCATCCAGAATAAGAATTGGTGGATTTTTGAGAACCGCACGTGCAATGGTAATGCGCTGACGCTCGCCACCGCTTAATCGGTTTCCTCTGTCACCTACTTCTGTTTCGTATTGCTGAGCTTTCTTTTGAATAAAAACATGGGCACTGGCAACACGGGCAGCATCTTCCACCCTTTGCAAATCTGCCCCACCGGTACCTAGTGTAATGTTATTGTAAATAGTATCGTTAAACAAAATAGGATCCTGACTTACCACCCCCATCAGGCGGCGAAGATTGTCTACTTTATACTCTTTAACATCTACCCCATCCAATAAAATACTGCCTGAACTCACGTCATGGAATCGAGGAATCAAATCTACCAAAGTTGATTTTCCTGCACCCGATGCGCCAACCAATGCAATAGTTTTACCTTTGGGTATCACCAGATTAATGTTATCCAAAATCACCTTTTCACCATAGGCAAAATGAACATTGCGTAGCTCGATTTGATGCTCAAAACTGTGAATGGCTTTTGCATTGGGTAAGTCTTTAATGGTGGCTTCTACCTGCAAAATATCCTCAATTCTTTGCAATGCAGCACTTCCCTTTCTAAGATTTGAAAATGCGGAGGAAAGATTCTTAAAAGGATTAATAATTTGGGTAAAAAGCGCCAAATAAGTAATGAAAGCCGGGCCAGTTAATGAGCCTTCATTGCTGAGTACCAATCGTCCACCAAACCAAAGAATTACACTTACCACTATAATGCCCATTACCTCACTCATAGGCGAAGCCAACTCCTTTCGTGCGGAAATTTTATTGCGGATGCGAAACAAGTCATTGTTCATTTTGGTAAAACGCAATTGCTGATGACGCTCTGCATTAAAGGCTTTCACAACACGCATACCAGTGAGCGTTTCGTCTATCACGGCCAGTATATCACTTAAATATTGTTGCGAAATATTGGAAGATTTCCGTAAAGTTTTACCCACCAAACCAATAATTAATCCTGCAATGGGCAGGAAAACAAAAATGAATAAAGATAGGCTTGGAGATATAGAAATCATTGTACCCAAAAAGAAGATGAGCATTAATGGCTCGCGTATGAAGACCTCCAAAACACTGATGACAGAAACCTCTACTTCATTGATGTCATTGGTCATTTTCGACATAATATCACCTTTACGCTCGTCTGTAAAATAGCTAATAGGTAAGGATAGTATTTTGACAAAAAGCTCGTTGCGCAAACGACGTAAAATGGCATTTCGAAGGGGAGCTAAAATGTAAATTGACAAATAAAGAAACAAGTTCTTGAAGAAAACAAAAATGACAATAGCAGTACATATCAACGCCAGCGCATTAATGGGGCCATTTTTTTCAATCAGTTCAAAAATATAAAAGTTGAAGCGCTCAATCAAACTAGGATCTGCTTTTGGCTTTGGTTTTTCATCACCTGAAAACAGAACCTGCAAAACAGGCATCAACGAGCCCATCGAAAAAACAGAGAATACCACCGCCAACAAACTGCACACAAAGTAGAGCACTATACTCCCCTTATAATCTGCTATGTAGTGAATTAATCTCTTGATGTTTTTCATATTTAATTAGTCGATGCTGTACGAAACCGTACCATCTTTTTCGTCTTTGAGTTGAATGCCAAATTCAGTCAGCTTATTGCGTATCTGATCGCTGGTAGCAAAATCCTTTCTTTGTTTGGCGTCTTTACGGATATCAATCAAAATCTGCAATACCTTATCCATCTTATCCCCACTTTGCTCGGCCTGTAAAGGCTGCAGACCCAAAATGTCTTCAAGATAAGTTTTAAACGTGTTCTGCAACAAAGCAAAAGTTTCGGCATTTATTGCATCATCTTTTACCTGACCACCTTTGATACCATTGATGATGGGTGCCAATTCAAACAAACTGGCAATGACCTTAGCAGTATTCAAATCATCATTCATAAAATCAGCACATTCATTGCAGAACGTAATGATCTTATCATTCAACTCTTTGTCCGTAGCTACTGAATTTCCGGAATGACTTAATTTTTTCAGAATTTCATAAGCTTCCCAAAGTCTGCGCAGTGCTTTCTCAGAAGCCTGAAGAGCTTCGTTACCAAAATCTAAAGTGCTCCGATAATGAGTCTGTAAAATATAAAAACGCACCACCATGGGGTGATAGGCCTGCTCTAATATAGGATGGTTGCCGCTGAACAATTCGGTCAGTTTGATGACATTGTTATAGCTTTTACCCATCTTCTTGCCATTGATGGTAATCATATTATTGTGCATCCAATATCTTGCAGGGGCTTTGCCGTTGGCAATGGTAGATTGCGCAATCTCCGACTCGTGGTGCGGGAATTGTAAATCCATTCCACCACCGTGGATGTCAAATTCTTCGCCCAGATACTTGCAACTCATTGCAGAGCACTCAATATGCCAACCGGGGAAACCTTCTCCCCATGGACTTTTCCAACGCATCAAATGTTCTGGAGGTGCATTTTTCCACAGGGCAAAATCCACTTTATTTATTTTTTCATCCTGACCATCCAGATCGCGGGTGGTTTCTAATAATTCATCAATCTTGCGACCGGAGAGTTTTCCGTAATTATATTCTTCGGCGTATTTTTTTACATCAAAATAGACCGAGCCATTTTTTTCATAAGCATAGCCTTTGGCCATAATATCTTCAATCATGGAGATTTGCTCAATCACATGACCTGTAGCAGTTGGCTCAATACTGGGCGAAAGATTGTTAAACAAGCGCATACCCCAATGGAATAATTCGGTGTATTTATGCACCAGTTCCATGGGTTCCAGCTTTTCTAGCAGTGCTTTTCCGGCTATTTTATCTTCGGCGTCACGGCCTTCTTCCTCAAAATGGCCGGCATCGGTAATATTGCGCACATAGCGCACTTTATAACCCAGATGCTGCAAATATCGATTGACGACATCAAAAGTGACATAGGGACGCGCATGACCTAAATGAGACTCGCCCGAAACGGTAGGGCCACAAACATACAGACCCACATGACCTGGGGTTATGGATTCAAATTTTTCCTTTTGACGATTGAAAGAGTTGTAAATATGCAATTCAGACATTGGGCAAAGATAGTAATATTGGAGGGTTCTGTAAATTGATTGTAAAAGCTGCTTTAATTAGCCGTGATAGACCCTTGAACCCACAATCAGGCCATTTTCTATTTCCAGCACCTCGGCAATGAGCATATCTGCTTCGCCGCTTACTTTGCGGATATATTCCATAATCACCCTTTCGTCATTAGCAGTAAAAGAAGTGGGAATATATTGAAGGGTGGGCAATCTGTCGAAAGAGTCCTGCCACCAGCTGTGCAAAGCCTCTTTTCCCCTTACCCAACCCTCGGTTTCCGGCTGCCGGATTTTCAGTTTCGGACTAAAATGTTGAGCATCATCAGCATAAAGTGAAAGCAATGCTTCCAAATCGTGGGCATTGAAGGCTGCAAACCATTGTTCGGCTATGTGGGTGTGGAGTTGTGCTTTCATTACTTTTTTGAAATTGTGAATTCTAGTGGTAAAAGTTCGAGGATTCTTTTATCCGGACCCTTAGCGGTTATTCCATAAAATACCAGATGATCTCCATGGCCAATATCCTTTTTGAATTCCTGCCTTAACTTTTTAGATAAAGTACTGCCTATAAGATCATTACGAAAGAAAACAGTATCGTCTCTTCTAATAATTGCTACACAATATTTTTGAATTCTGAATCCTGCATCCCAGTCAAATCCTTTTACATAGGTGTAAATTTCGTTGCATCTCATTAAATCCTGAATGTACATCACCCCGCATGTTGATACGCAGAATTCAGCTGCAACGTCTAGTTGTAAAAATTTTGCTCGAAAATCAATCATTGAAATAATGCTGCCCTTTTTCGTACTGATAATTATCCTAGAAAGCCCTTGTCTTTCAGGAGTATAAACATAACTACAATTACTATCATCCTTTATAATTACGCCATTGTTTGTTGTCACATCAAACTCAGAACATTTGTACCCTTCAACTAAAATTTCCAATGGATTTGGGTATCCAACATCTACAATATTCTTTTTCAAATTGGCCACCACAGCCTTTTGCGCCTTACATAGCTGCAGGCAGAAAAGGGAAAGCAAGCAGAAGAAAAGTGTTTTCATAAAAGTTTATTAATCCAACAACTCATGCTGATCTACTATATAAATGAGCATCGCCATTGCGGCAGCACCCAGCTTTAATTCGCGGTGGTTAACGGTTTCAAACACATCATTATCGGTATGGTGCACATCAAAATAACGCTGCGAATCGGGCAACAATTCACCGATGACCACATTCTGCTTTTTCAAAGGACCAACATCTGCTCCTCCGCCATCTTTGTCAAAATCATAGACACCGTAAGGCAGGAATAAAGGAATATACTTTTTGAATTGCTCTCTTTGCTTTTTGTTCATCGTCGTTTCGATACCGCGCGGAGAAAATCCACCTGCGTCACTTTCCAGCGCAAAAACATGCTTTTCTTTTTTGGCCAAAGCAGAATCAGCATAAGCCAATCCACCTTTCAAACCATTCTCTTCGTTCATAAACATCACTGCACGGATACTATGTTTGGGGCGGATACCCGTTTGTTTGTAAGCACGCAATACTTCAATGGATTGAACACAGCCTGCACCATCATCATGGGCACCTTCACCGATATCCCAGGAATCCAGATGACCACTTACCACTATATAATCCTTAGGTCTGGAACTGCCGGTAATTTCGCCAATGACATTAAAAGACATTGCCGTGCCCTGCATGCTGCAGTCACTTTTTAAAGCGGCTTCTGCATTGCCTTTCATACATGCTTTTTCCAGTCTGTCTGCCGTTTTATTGCCCACAGCCACTGCCGGAAAACGAGCCGAACCTTCTTCGTATTTGGTGCTGCCGGTATGCGGATAATCGTCTTCGCCGCTGGAAATAGATCGGATGATGATAGCGGCTACATTTTTCTTTCCGGCTATCATTGGCGACTGCCAGCGGTATTTTACGGCATCTCCATAGCCGGGGAAAGTCTGGGCAAAATCCTGACGGAAATGATAATTAAAGAAGATAATTTTCCCTTCCACCTCTGCTTTACTCAGCTTTTCAAATTCGTCAAAAGAACGAACCATCACAATGGGTGCTTTGAGCAAACGACCACCAGTTCCTTCGCTATTACCCAAAGATGTCATAGGCACATCAACAAAATCACCATCCTTTGAAAACTTAAGGGCTAGATGTTCATCACCGCGACGCCAAACCGGAACCTGAACTGGATGCAACCAGACTTTATCGCATCCGGCATCTCTTAATGTTTGCTCGGCCCATTCTACAGCCTTACTGGCCTGGGCAGTACCACTGAGCCGATGACCTATTGTTTTGCAGAGCACGCGTAAGTCATCGTAGCATTTGCCTTGTGTAAGAATCTGTTCGGCAATTTTCTTAAATGCTGCACTATCAGATTGTTGTGCATTGGCAAAAGCCGTTAATAACAGAGCTACAGAGAGGAGTTTCAGTCTTTTCATTGGCTAAAAATAATACTTGATGATTAATAATGAAGAATAAAAAATTGAGGTTTGCTATTTTTTCGATGCAAGAAATGATGGACAACGATAAGCTGCGTGAGGGATGGCAGCGAATATCCCCTGCATTTTTTTGCAGGGATAACAGCGTACAGCCCGACCCCGCACTTCGGCAAACTCAGGGAGACAAGAACAGCTAATGGCGGGGGCACGCCCAAAATTTTGACCAATGGAAACAGATAATTAATAAATGATTGGAAAAATAATTGGCTAAAAATTATAAATTACAGCCTTCTGAGAGTACATTTGACGATAGCATAAAAAAAAATCCATTCAAAAATTTTCTTCGGAATGAAAAAAATAATTACGCTCACGGCTCTTTTAGTTTCGGGCTTTTCGGCAGTTTCCATTGCACAAACCTATCAGGTAAAGAGTAACCGTTGCTTTGCAGACGTTAATGGTGATGGCAAAGATGATTATATCATTTTAACAGGGAAAGCCTCTCGCCCAACTGTGAATGTTCGCTATTCTAATAGCTTGACCTTCAATAATATACCTGATATCGTGAGTAGCCCAACTCCATACGATGAGTTGGTTGGCCCAAGTTATTTTGCCGATGTCAATGGTGATGGACGTGCAGATTATGTTACTTTTCAAGGTTACAAACAGACACCCAGAATTGTTGCTTATCTTTCTACAGACGAAGGTTTTTCGAACAATAAAGTAATGACCAGTGCTCCTTTTGACAAAGGATATGACGATTTCCCTCGTGGTTTTGCGGACATCAACGGTGATGGACGCTGGGATTATATAACATTCAGAGGAGACATTGAGCGACCATATATCGTAGCGTATCTATCTACCGGAAAAGATTTTAACAAAAAATCTTATAAGAGTGCGGCATTGTTGGAGCCTTCCAGAGAGGGAATCACGAAAGCTTTTGCGGACATCAATGCTGACGGAATGGCCGATTATATGGATTCTTATGGTAATGGCGAAAACATCAATACCTATCTGGCCAACAAAATTGAGTTGAATTTTCAGTTCATTTATCCTTATAAAAATGCATTGAGCAAACCTATCAAAAGAGGTTTTGATGATATGCCACGTGGATATTATGATATTGATGGCGACCATCGTGCAGATTATGTTGTTTTCAGGGGTAATGAGGATAAGCCTAATATTTATATCCATTCTTCATTGGGTCAGTCATTTGAAGATGAGCCAATTATTGCACGTCGTGTAGAACGTGGCTTGCCGGATATGCCCAATGGATTTGCTGATGTAAATGGTGATAAAAAATGGGATTATATTGCGTTCAGGGGTACGAATGCCAATCCTCGTCCGGTAGTATACTTCAGTACAGGGCATGATTTTCTGGAGCCTTGCGACCCAATGACCATTACACTTAATAATGATGCTGCCTATAATGCTTATTTCCTGGTTCGTTATGAACTGGAAGGGGTAGAAAAAGTATACCATTCACCAGTAGTGATTACCGGCAAGAGTTTTGAATATGAAATTCCGGAAGATGCTTACAATGTAGAGGTGACAGGATTTTGTAATGATTGCTATGACAAGCGTCGCGTATTTACAGACTTGATTAACAGAGCAGATAATCCGCATAGAATTTGTTACCGCGTATATGGTACACAGTTTAAAAAATACTGGGACTATAACGGTTGCAAGTAAAAACGATAAATTCATTAATTAGAAAAGGAAGTACTCAGTTTTTTTGAGTACTTCCTTTTTAGCTTTTACAGACATTGTGCATTTGAGTTTAAACGACCAACTTCAAAAAAACTGTTTATC
Organism: Bacteroidota bacterium; assembly: GCA_040387755.1. Classification (GTDB taxonomy): domain Bacteria; phylum Bacteroidota; class Bacteroidia; order Chitinophagales; family Chitinophagaceae; genus Rurimicrobium. The sequence continues at coordinate 1,368,412 of JAZKDB010000002.1, forward strand.
ATAAAATGAAAAATCAGGAAGTGCAATTGAATCTATCCATTCCTAAAAGTATAAAAGAGCACTATCAAATCATTCTGATTACTGCAATTGGTTTTGTCCTACGCCTTTATATGGCAAGAATGGACCCTATGCTTCATGACTGGGATGAAAAATACCATGCCTTAGTGGCTAAAAACATGATGGTACATCCTTTTAAGCCAATGCTGTATGTGCATCAGTATTTCTCTACCGACCCATACAATTGGACAAACAACCATATCTGGCTGCACAAACAACCACTCTTTATGTGGCAAATGGCCTTGTCCATGAAACTTTTCGGCGTATCGGAACTTGCTATTCGCTTACCAAGTGTAGTAATGGGTACCTTGATGATAGTGTTGGTGTATCGTATATGCTTTTTAACAACTGGTAATAAATTAAGCTCGGTAATATCAGGTTTATTATTGTGCTGCTCCAATTATTATCTCAACCTCATATCCGGAAGACAAGGGATGGACCATAACGATATAGCATTTGGTTTCTACATTCTGGCTTCTATTTGGGCCTATGCAGAGTATATTCATCAGGCTTCATTGAAATGGATTATTTTAATCGGAGTATTTGCCGGATGTGCAGTACTTAATAAATGGTTGACCGGGTTGCTTGTATTTGCACCGTGGGGTATTCAATCTCTGCTTGATTTAATACAAACGAAAAAGGCAAAAGTCATTCTACCCCTTATTATTGGCCTGCTGATATGTATTATTGTATTTGCACCATGGCAATTTTATATTCTCAATTGCTTCCCAGATTTAGCAAAACATGAATATGCCTTTAACGCAGAACATATTTGGAAAGTTGTGGAAAAACACGAGGGAGATCAGTGGTATTATGTGAATAATTTTCCGCTTTATTTTGGCAAAAATGTACATTTTCTGATTCCTCTCGGACTGGCAATTGTTTTTTTCAAAAAATCAATTGATAAAAAGTACAAATTGCTCTTGATTCTACCAACAGTTATAGTTTTTTGCTTTTTCAACTTCATTGTTCAATCAAAAATTTCCGGCTTCTTCTTTATTGTGGCTCCAATGTGCATCATTTGCATTGGTATTGCCTTACAAACCATTATTGATTGGTTTAAACATTTCAGGTTATGGGCGGCTTTTATATTGATAAGCATATCAGTACATTGGAGTCTTAGCATCTGGAGAATAAACATGTATACCAGAGATACACGCACACTTCATGTAAAAATCCACAACACAAAAATTTATAAGCGTTTAGACAAATTGATTCCTGAAAATATTCAGGTAGTTATCAATGCAAACCCGGTTGAACATGTAGATATTATGTTCTACAGCAATCGGCTAGAGGCTTATCATTCAGATATTTCCGAAGCTGAGTTTAAATCCGTTACAAAAAACAACATACCTATTGCTGCATTTGAATCAAGGGAGGGGCACCGCATGCCGGAGTACATCGCAAATTATAAGTATCTCTACATTATCAAAGCCCCTATAATTAATTACTAATTACTCCACTTCATCCTTCAGGCTCATTAAATAGGCTTTGATAAAATCGTCTATTTCACCATCCATTACAGGCCCTACATTGCCTACTTCATAATCGGTACGATGGTCCTTAATCATTTTATAAGGATGGAAAACATAAGAGCGGATTTGAGAACCCCATTCAATTTTCTTCTTGCTGGAATTGGTAGCATTTTTCATAGCTTCCCTTCTGCGCAATTCCTCTTCGTACAAACGGCTTTTTAGCATCTTCAACGCCTTTTCCCTATTCTCTCCCTGTGTTCGTGATTGTTGGCATTCTACTATAATACCGCTGGGTATATGTTTTAACCTTACTGCTGTTTCTACTTTGTTTACATTCTGTCCACCCTTGCCACCCGAACGGAAAAATTCCCATTCCAAATCTGCTGGACTCACTTCAATTTCTATACTATCATCTACCAAAGGATAAACAAATACTGAAGCAAAAGAAGTATGTCTGCGTGCATTGGAATCGAATGGAGAAATACGCACCAGACGATGAACTCCACTTTCGGCCTTCAATAGCCCGTAAGAAAACTCTCCCTCAAACTCAATAGTCGCCTGCTTAATTCCCGCACCATCTCCATATTGCACATCAATTTCAGAAACTTTCCAGCCTTGCTTCTCACCATACATCCTGTACATTCTCAACAACATTTCGGCCCAATCCTGGCTTTCAGTACCACCAGCACCGGAGTTCACCACCAACACTGCATGAAGTTCGTCTTCGGGCTCGTTAAGTGTAGATTTGAATTCAAGCTCATCCAGTGTTTTAATCGCCAGTTGGTGAGCGGCAATTACCTCTTCCTCGCTGGCTTCACCTTCTTTCCAAAAATCAAACAATATGGCGAAATCCTCGACAGTATTATTGGCAGACTCGTACAAATCAAGCCAGTATTTATTGATTTTTATTTCTTTGAGAATACCTGTTGCACGTGCATTATCGTTCCAAAAACCCTCTGAAAGGGACAATTGGCGATCATTTTCTATTTTTTGTTGCCTATCGGCAACGCGTAAAAATCTATACAAATGCTGCACTCTTTCGCGCATTTCTTTCAGTTGCTCCTGAGTCATATTGGTGGCGAAGTTACTGGCTAAAAGGTATTGAATAAAGCGGAAATCCGGATAAATTATCGATTTGGCTTTTTATTGTTTCGGCGCATTTCAGTTTTAAAAATAAATGCCAACGAATTATTACAATAAATTGATGCCGAATGCTTACCCTCCTTGCCATTAGGGACTGTAATATAGAATCCAAATTCATCAAAATCGTATGCAATAGGAGTCCTTTTAGTATCATCAAAAGAGATTTGCATCGAAATAATATTGAGCTTGCCTGCAAGATTGAATTTAATCTGAGTGCTATCTTCAGCTGCTCCACGCAAAACACCTTTCACAGCTTTTGAAGGGATCAAACCGGCAACAATGGCTCCTGGCAGCACTAATGGAGATTGTGAAAATTCTGTTTTCGTAATTGGTGTTTCCAACAATTGCATCGCATGATCATCCGGAAAATGAGACGCTGCAAATAACTTTCGGTTACATAACCACCAGGCATCTGTAAATTCGTGAATAAAATCTTTTCCACTAAAGTATCCAACACCAAGACTGACATCTATCAAAAAACTGGTGTTATTGATGCTAACTACATTCCAAAAATGAATTTCATCTTTATCAAAATGCCCAATATCATTAATCCGATAGCGTAATACACCCTTTACCACGTTACAGTCTATTTTCTTCAGATCGCACATTGCCTTAAACATTCTGGCATAACCTTCACTGGACGCTCTGCGTTCCATCAAAGCCGAAGAAGTATTGTCCTGCAATTTGCCGGGATGTCTTTTGCGCTTTAAGTCAAAATCAACAAAATGGGTCTGCCAATAATAAAATGCACGAGTGATTTGCAATTCTGTCTTGCAATCTTTCGAAATGGAATCTACGATATACTGAAGACTATACCCTTTCATGGAACCGGCCTTTTGAACCAAACCGTCAATGAAAAAATAATCTTCCTTTCTGATTTTCTGAGCTATACAATTACCTGAATAGTTAAAGCATAAAAAGCCCAACAACAGTAGATTTCGATAATAAGACAGCATGTTTAATTGCGTTTATCAATACCCCAATATAACTTTTGCCGGATTGTTTTCAGGAAATTATGTTCGTGCGGGCGTACAAGAGAAATGCTAAAATTCTCTTTTCTAATGGCCAATTGTGTTTCACTGGTAATGGCTTCGGAGCGGGAATCAAGCGTACATAAAAAAGTATCCGACCGGCCTTCTACCTCGAAGGTAATCACTACATCATCGGGCACTACGATACTGCGGAGATTGAGATTATGCGGCGCAACGGGGGTAATGATAAAATTGGATGCCTGAGGAAACACCACAGGCCCTCCACAACTCAATGAATAACCGGTAGAACCTGTAGGAGTGGCTACAATTAGACCATCTGCCCAATAGGTATTTAAGAATTCTCCATTTAGGTAGGTATGAATCTTAATCATCGAAGAAGAATCTTTCCGGTGAATGGTGAACTCATTCAAACCAAAAGGTGCATCACCAAAGAGAGAAATATTGGCATCCAGATGCAACAAACTTCTTTTCTCTATTGTGTAAGAACCTTTTACCAGAGAACTCAGAGCTCCTTCCACTTCTTCTTCTGAAATAGCCGCCAGAAAACCTAAGCGACCAAGATTGATGCCAATAATAGGAATATTACTATTGCCCACAAAAGTAACCGTATCCAGCATTGTGCCATCACCCCCAAAACTCATCAACATATCCGTTTGTAAGGGCAAATCTTTACGACCTGTAAAAAGAATCTGAGGTGGCTTTTGCAGGGTCAAATAGGGTTTAATGCGCAAATAGAAATCTTCAAAAAAAATCAATTGCAATTCATAGCCTTCCAACTTATGGATAATGCGCTGAAGCATAGGTATATCCTCAGGCTCAAATGTTCTATTGTAAAGGGCTACAAGCATAAATATTATTCGCTATTGGCGTGTAAATATAGCCCATTTTCACCCAAATGATTATAGGCAAATTCAATTCTGAGCTTCAAATCATAAGCAGTGATAATATCCACACCAAATCCGATCGAATACAAAAAAGTGTTGGCCAGTGAATTATTCATCATCGGCTTATTGTTGGCAGCATAGCCTGCATCCACAAAAATTTTTGGATAAATCCAAAAAGGCAATTCAGGCAAATACCTGAAAGGTAAATGATGAAATTGGCGTCGTAAAGCCTCGTATTTCAGACTCAACCTACCGATGGCAAAATGGTTTGCTTCGATAACATAGTACTCGTAGCCGCGTACATAATTACTCTTATATCCAAGAGCTGCTTGTAAAAAATAAGGCTGCTGTTGTGTAAAAGTTGCTCGGCCACGTAAAACAAAGGAGCCATACCAACGATTTCTGAGTTGTGTGAACAACCCTAGCTCTACTCCTGCAAGTGCCTGATATTTCATTCCCTCCATGCCCCAGCGCGAAGCTGCAGAACCCACAATCTTCAAACCACGGCGCGGGTAATTCCAGTTATCTACACCATTGTATTCATATCTGTATGCAAGTTCCAGATAACTTAATTGTGTACTCGAATTGCGGAAATAATCTGAATTAAGCAGCACAATTGTATCTCCTACACGATAAGTATTGTATCCAGCTGTAACAATATGTCTGGTATGATATGCTGCACGATAATACCATGATGCGTTGGCAAAGAAATACTGATACAAAAAATCATCATTATGCCTTGTAAATAATAATTTATTGCCGGCAGTGGCAAAAGCCAACTCCTTGCTGCGCGAGTATCCGATACCCAAACCAATTCCATGTTTTTGCTGCCGGTCAATATAAGGACGAAAATAAGTAGCACTAAGTTGCTGAGTATAGCCCAAATGACTGCTGATGCTAAGCTTATCCAAACGACCGGTAAGATTTTTATGTTGCAGGTAAAGTCCCAGATTTATCCTGCTGAGGTCGCCATTACGCTCATTCCACCATACATTGATATTTCTGTCGGCCAGTTGTACATCTGCTTGCGGGATAAGGAACCACTGTTCTTTCAGCACTACATTAATTTCTAATTGCTGATTGTCAATGGAATAACTATTTACCTTTATATCTGTAAAAATATTGAGGTTATACAATCTCTGGTAATTAAGATGCAATAATACTTCCAAAGTATCGACACAGACAATATCACCAGACTTTACACTCAATTCGCGCAAAATGACACTTGTTTTTGTTCTCCTATTTCCGCTAATATTAATAGAAGAGATTGTCTTGGTATGATTACAATTAGAGACCTCCTTAACCGGAGGAAGTGTAAGCGGAGGGGCTGAAGACGACTGTGCGCTACAATAATTATTTGTAGCCAAAGTCCAAAACAAGAAAAAAGAGAATAAAAAAAGCCGCATCAAAATAAGATGCGGCAAAGATAGGCAATGAATATCGAGAATGCATTACCATTCATACTCCTTCTCCACACGCTTTTTGAGGCGTTGTACCAAATTGTATGTGGCTGGACAATAAGAGAGATTCTGGGTAAAAGTGTCGTTATAACTATCAAAAGGTTGTTTGTGGTGATGCGGAAATTCGGCACAATCCAATGGACGTACCTCATAAATACTGCATTTATTATCTGTACCCAAAAACTGACAGGGTATACTTGTGTTCATCCAGTCTCCTGCACAATCCTTTTCTTTGTACAGCCACTTCTTACGGAAGGCGTGTGCAGTCATACCCAGATGAGCCGAAATGCGATGAACATCTTCTTTGGTAAAAGTTGGAGTCATTTTTTTGCAGCAATTGGCACAACTGAGGCAATCAGTCTCTTTCCACATTTTCGCATCCTCTTCCGCCACCAATTGAGGCATCTCTTCGGGTACTATATCATCTAATTTCTTTAAGAAATCTACCAGTTCTTGCCTTTGATTATCTGTTTTGCGTTTAAATTGTTGCAGCTTCATGAAGTATAAACTATAAGGGATTTATCTTGCTAAAGGATTTTTTAATAATGCGTTGAACTCCATCATTATATTGGCTACAATTTCGCCTGCCGGAACAATATCCTTAATCAAAGCGCTCACCTGCCCGATTTCCAATTCTCCTTCTGTCATATCGCCTTCAAACATTCCTCTTTTGGCTCGGGCTCTCCCCAATAAATGTTCAAGCTCTTCGTTGCTTGCGCCATTCTTTTCGGCAGCCTGTATTTGTTGTGCAAATGAATTATTCAACAAACGTACCGGGGTTAACTTCTTAATACTCAAAAGGGTGTCACCTTCTTTTGCATTGACTACGGCTTCTTTAAATGCAAGATGCGACGAGGCTTCCGGTGTAGCAACAAACCGACTGCCTATCTGCACAGCATCAGCACCCAAAACCATGGCAGCCAACATTGTGCGGGCATCATATATGCCACCTGCTGCTATCAAAGGGATGTTCAATTGATTACGTACTGAAGGAATCAAACACATTGTGGTTGTTTCTTCTCTGCCATTATGACCTCCAGCCTCAAAGCCTTCAGCAACAACAGCATCACATCCTGCATCCTGACATTTCAAAGCAAACTTTGCACTGGACACTACATGCACCACTTTTATCCCTTTTTCTTTGAGAATGCCTGTCCAGGTCTTTGGATTGCCTGCCGAGGTAAAAACAATGGGCACATGCTCTTCGATAATAATGTTCATTATCTCTTCGATATTAGGATAAAGCAAAGGAACATTAACGCCAAAAGGCTTATCGGTTGCAGCTTTACATTTCTGTATATGCTCACGCAAAATATCCGGATACATACTTCCTGCGCCTATTAATCCCAAACCACCGGCATTTGATACAGCAGAGGCAAGACGCCACCCGCTGGCCCAAATCATACCAGCCTGTATAATAGGATATTCAATACCCAAAAGCTGAGTAATTCTGTTTTGATTCATTCTGATAAAATAAATTATTATTGATTCTCTACCGAAACAACACTCATCATTTTTGAGTAGTTTTTGGACATATTCACTGCATCAGTACCTTCCACTCCAATAGACGCGAGCACCGAAAATCCAGGAAAATTAGTTGAGGCAAACCATGTTTCGGCATTTGATTGCATAACAAGAGTCGGAGATTTTTCCTTTGTTACAATTGCAGCAGAAGGTAGAGATATCTGAACTTTTTGAAGAACATTATTGGCACCTTTTACCCCTGCAATATGATAAGAAATAGAGTTATTTGTGTTTCCAGATTGAGGAGAACGACCCTCTAGCTTTGCCATTATATATCCGGTTTTCCAGGTCCAAAACATCTCATACTGAGGATCCAACCAACCGGTCTGTGCACCGCTGAAATTACGGGCACTATCTACACCTATTAAAAATTCTATGGAAACATACTCGGCTGACGGCACATTTAAAACACTGAATTCAAGAGATTCAGGTAAATTCGCTTTGACCAAATGATAACTTTCAGGTTCAACAAAACGATTTCCGTTTTTATCTGTAAAAACAAAATTACTCAGGTAATAGTTGTAGGTACTAATTGTAAATTGATCTCCATTGGCCAAAGAATAGGATACCAATTCGCCTAATGCTAACGGCTTATTACCAACAACATTTTTGATTTTGAAATTGATGGCACCTTTTGTAACCACAGACGTGTCTATTGGAGGAGTAATGGGTTTCGGAAGTTCCTTTTTCCTGCAGCTGATCAGGCCAGCGCACAAGATTAAAAAACAGATGAATTTAATTTTTGACATAATTACCTTAATAAGAACCGAAATTACGAAGTATTCTGTAAAACTAGCCGAAGGTATTAACCATTTATAAAAGCTACAGGAAGTATCTTTGCCGCCTATGCATTATGTCAGTGTCGAAAATTTAACCAAGTCGTTTGGTATCAAACCCCTGTTCAGCAATATCACATTCCATATTAACGAAGGAGATAAAATTGCTATCATTGCCAAAAACGGAAGTGGCAAATCCACTTTACTAAAAATACTATCAGGAGAAGATGTAGCGGATAGCGGAAAAGTATGGATTCATAAAGAAGTTACTGTAGCTCTATTTGAGCAAGACCCAAAATTCAATGAAGACCTGTCCATTCTGGACAATATTTTCCATGTAAATCACCCCATTGTAAATGCTATAAGAGATTATGAACTAGCCTTGGAAAGCCCCGAGGATGATGGCACCCTGATGTCAAATGCGCTTGAAAAAATGGATGAACTGAATGCGTGGGACTTTGATACCAAAGTGAAACAGATATTGGGCAAGTTGAATATCCACCATTTAAATCAGCCCGTAAAAACCCTTTCGGGGGGACAAAGAAAAAGGGTTGCTCTTGCTCAAACGCTGATTGATATTGGCTTTGAGCACAAACACATTTTGCTCATTATGGATGAACCGACCAACCATCTGGATGTAGAAATGGTAGAATGGCTGGAACATTATCTGAATCAGGAGAAAATCACCTTATTGCTTGTAACCCATGACCGTTATTTTCTGGATGCTGTATGTAATAACATTTGGGAGATTGACGGCAGTACATTAAACGCCTACTCAGGTGATTATGAAACTTATATGGAGCAAAAAGCTGCCCGGATTGATAGCGAAATGGCTACCATTGATAAAGCTAAAAACCTTTACAGAAAAGAACTGGAGTGGATGCGCAAGCAACCCAAAGCAAGGACAACCAAATCAAAAAGCAGGCAGGATAACTTCTACGATGTAGAGGCCATAGCAAAGAAAAGAATTGAAGATAATAAGGTAAGCCTGCAAATGAAAATGAATCGTTTGGGAGGCAAAATTGCTGAATTCAAAAAAGTATATAAATCTTTTGGTGAAAAGTCTATTCTTAAAGGTTTTGGCTACACTTTTAATAAAGGAGAACGCTTAGGAATTATTGGAAAAAACGGCGCCGGAAAATCTACTTTTTTACAAATACTTCAAGGTCAGGCACAGCCAGATAGCGGAAAAGTGAATGTTGGAGAAACGATTGTATTTGGGAATTTTTCGCAACAAGGACTGGAGATTAAGGAAGATATGCGTGTTATTGAATACGTAAAAAATATCGCTGAAAATTTTCCTTTGGCAAAAGGAGGAACCATAAGCGCCGCTCAATTCTTAGAACTATTTCTTTTCAGTCCCGATCAGCAGTATACCTATCTGTCCAAACTAAGTGGAGGAGAAAAGAAACGCTTACAATTATTGGCAGTTCTGTTTCGTAATCCTAACTTTCTTATTCTGGACGAACCAACCAATGACCTTGATTTGCCCACACTTGGTGTACTCGAACGTTTCTTGAGTGATTATGGTGGCTGTCTGCTCATCGTATCGCATGACCGTTATTTTATGGATAGATTGGTAGATCATTTGTTTGTATTTGAAGGAGAAGGAAAAATAACGGACTTCCCTGGAAATTACAGTGATTACCGCATTTGGGAAAAATCACGTGAGCGTAATGACACTGTTATCAAGGGAACTCAGCTCTCAACCGAAACAAAGGAAGAAATACCTGTAAAGACAGAAGAAGTAAAGTCAAAAAAGAAATTGTCTTTCAAAGAACAAAAAGAACTGGAACAGATTGAAAAAGAGATGCCTGAACTGGAAAACGAAAAAGAGGAGATTGCAAAAAAAATGATTGGCAATGTCTCTTTTGAGGAATTACAAAAGCTAAGTACGCGCGCTACAGAAATCACTCAACTGCTGGAGGAGAAAGAGATGAGATGGCTTGAATTAAGTGAATAAATGAATTGAGAACAGAAACACTGAACGGTTTTGTTAATTTAGCTAAAATCGTCTATTGTCATTGTTTATTATGATGATTTAAACTCTTAAATTTGTTAAGAGTGACTAAAAAAAAACCTATGAGAACGAAAGGATTATTAACCATCTTTTGTACGCTTTTTTTATTTCAACAATCCTGTAACCGTAAGGAAAAGGACGAAAATGCCGGCAAGGGTGGTAATGCGACATTAAATATTGTGATGAAACACCATAATGAATCCAAAAATATCCTTAATGGAAAGGTATATATCAAATATAACGCTCAGGATGCCCCATCGGCATTTGACGATTCGGTAAATTGTGTTAGCGTTGGTGGTGTCTCTACAGGTACTTTTAACAGCCTGAAAAAAGGTAAGTATTACCTTTATGGTACCGGATATGATACATCAGTCAGTCAGGCCGTCAAAGGCGGGCTTCCATACACAGTTAATGAGGAAGTTAACTTAAATATCACATTACCTGTTACAGAGGCTCATTAATTGCAACTTGTGTATTTCCTGTGGATTTTTTAATGCGTCAATAAACAGGAATTATCTTGCATTTTCGGTCTTTTTTATAATTTTGATTAAAACGATAGAGCCATGTATGACGACGATAATATGGATGAGGAGCGTAACCCAATAGAGGAGCTGATTGAACGTTTTGAACATATAAAAAACGGCACCGGCTCTGGTATGCTTGACGAGGAAGATTATGAAAGAGTAGTTGAGTACTACTTTCAGAATAACAATGATACCGATGCTCTTCTGGCTTGTGATATTGGCTGTACATACTATCCGTTTTCGAGCAGTATTCTTTTACTAAAAGCTGAGATACTGACCCAAACACAAAAATATGGTCAGGCCCTAAAAACACTGGACGAGCTTGAAAAATACGACCAAGCTAATCTGGGAGCTGTATTACTCCGTGCTGATGTATTATTGAGTCAGGCGAAATATGAACAGGCGGCCACTTATCTTCTTCGCAGCAGCGAACAATTTGAAGATAAAGAAAAAATTGAAATTTTACTGGAGCTTGCTGATGTGTATGATGAGTGTGAAGACTATGAAGATGTATATAAAACGCTCAAAAAAGTATTGGCACTTGACACACGCAACGAAGAGGCTTTGCAAAAAGTTAGTTTTTGGGCAGAGTTTACTAATCAATTAGAAGACAGCGTACAATTACACCAACAACTTACTGAAGTTGACCCTTACAGTACATTAGCCTGGTTCAATCTCGGGGCTGCATATCAGGGACTGAAACAATATGAAAAAGCTATTGATGCTTATGAGTACTGCGTAGCCATTGACGAAAAATTCGAATTTGCTTATCGTAATCTTGCGGATGCTTTTATGAGGCTCAAAAAGTATGATAACGCATTGGAAGTGCTACAAAAACATCTGGAAATAGGTAAGCCCGAAGATGTAATTTTCGAAGCCATGGGCTATTGCTGGGAAAAGCAAAAAAATTACTCATTAGCGAGGCATTTTTACCGTCAGGCATCAAAATTAAGCCCTGAAGATGATGTGATTTTTTACAAAATCGGTGAAACTTATGCCAGAGAACATGATTGGGAAAAAGCAGTAAAATCCTATTCTGTTGCACTCAATATTGATAAAGAAAATGCTACATATTGTTTGGCGATAGGTAATTGCCTAATGGAAATGAATTCAACAAATGAAGCTTTGCTTTGCTTTCTTAATGCAGTAAGGATAAAACCTTCAGTAAAGACAACTTGGCTGGCATTAATCCGTGGATTATTCTTTGCACAACATTATGATGAAGCATTGACCCAAATTGATGTTGCGCGTGGTAATTGTGGTGACAAAGCCGATTTTGATTATCTGCAAGCTGCTGTTTTGTTTGAAAAAGGCAAAACCAAAGAGGCTCTTATTCAGCTAGAAAATGGTTTGACTGAAAGTGTATCCAAAGTCAAAATTTTCACTCAACTTAATCCTGATTACATCAAAAGAAGCGCAGTGTCAGAACTTATTGCCAAATACAAAAAGAAATAAAAAGCTACTCCGGTAGCTTTTTTTATGCCTTTGCCTTTTCTTCAGGAAAAAGTAAAGAAGCTAGCAGTGAGAGCAATAAAACACCACCAACAATGCTTAGTGATACAGGTGATGAAATATGATAAATCGGCGCAATAATCATTTTCAATCCTATAAATGTCAAAATAACAGCCAGTCCATACTTGAGCCTGCTGAACTTATGCATAAAATTGGCTAACAGAAAATAAAGCGACCGAAGGCCTAATATGGCAAAGATGTTAGAGGTGTATAAAATAAAAGGATCATTGGGCGCGATAGCAAAAATGGCTGGAATAGAATCGACAGCAAATAGCAAATCGGTAAATTCAATAACACTTAACACTACCAGTAATGGAGTTGCTATCTTCTTACCATTTTCAATTGTAAAAAACTTTCCGCCATTGTAATTTTCACTGACAGAAATGAAACGATGAACAATTCGCGCACCAGGGCTTTTATTGAAATCCTTATTTTCATCAGCATCCTCTTTAGCAAACCATGATTTAACCCCTGCATACACCAGAAATAAACCAAAAAAGAATAAAAGTATATTAATACGAACAGTCTGACCCAACAAGACAGTTTCGGGTAAATAAGTAAGGTTAATGAGCCCTACACCTGTAAAAATAAAAATAGCTCTAAATACCAAGGCTCCTATTACCCCCCAAAAAAGCACCTTATGGTGCAACTCTTCGGGAACATTAAAAAAGCCAAAAACAAGTATAAAAACAAATAAATTATCTACTGAAAGAGCTTTTTCAATCCAATAAGCAGATTGGAATTGGGTAAATTTTTCAAAACCCATAATATGGTAAACTACCGCGCTGAACACCATTGACAAGGATATCCATACCAGAGACCAAATTGCAGCCTCCTTATTACCAACCTTATGTGTTTGCTTGTTAAAAACGCCCAAGTCAAGCAATAGCATGACTAAAACTATTATACTAAATCCGGCCAGAATACCCGGATGATTAATCATATTGTCTACCATATCGGCAGTAAAATTATCACAATAAAAAATAGCGAAGTAGTTAAAATCTACTTCGCTATCTAGGAGTGGTGCGAGAGGGATTTGAACCCCCGACACATGGATTTTCAGTCCATATTTTTTAAAATTGATACACACTAATACAGTTGAATACCCCTTATCAGAAGGCGTTTAAGAGGTTTATTACTTTGAATTAAACGGCAAGAAACTCATTTTTGTTGTACCTATGTTGTACCTTTACAGGATTAAAAATTTCCTGCAAATGGCGTTTGTAAAAATTGTACTCCGCAAAAAAATAAACAAAGACGGCGAATATCCACTTTGTATACGAATTACAAAAGATCGAAAATCTTCCTATATCACTTTAGAATATAGACTAAAGGAATCGGATTGGGATGCCAAAGAGCAAAAAGTAAAAAGCTCATACCCAAACTCAAAAAACCTAAATAACTTTCTTCGTAAAAAGCTTTACGAGGTTACAAACCAATCCTTGGAATTGGAAACCATAAAAGATGAAGTTTCATCATTTGCTGTTAAGCAAAAAATGAAACCAAAAAGCTTAAGCACATTTAATAAAGTAACAGAAACATACCTGCAAGATTTGAAAAATTCGGGAAAATATAACCGATATGTACCTGACAAATCCAGGATTACAAGATTTCAGGAATTTTTAAAAAATGATTATTCCTTTTCAGATATTACCCCATCTTTAATCGAACGTTTCCTTGTGTATTTAAGAAGTGATTCAAAGCGTCCAATTAGCGAAAGAACAGTAATAAATCACTTGGTAGTTATTAGATCGGTTTTTAGTTATGCTATAAAATCTGGAATCACTGATAAAAAATATTACCCCTTCGGAAAAGATCAAATCAAAATTAAATTTCCTGAATCAAACAAAATAGGACTGGCGACAGAAGAAATTAAAGCGCTTGAAGAAGTTGAATTGGCAACAACAGAAGCAAATCATGCCAGAAACTTATGGCTTTTCTCTTTCTATTTTGCGGGAATGCGTATTTCTGATGTATTACGCCTAAAATGGACAGATTTTCAAAATGATCGACTGTATTATTCAATGGGTAAGAATTTGAAAAGCGGTTCATTGAAAATACCACAAAAGGCAATTGAGATTTTAGAGCAGTATAAACCAGAAAAAGTAAAAAATGACGACCTAGTATTCCCTGACTTAAAAGTAATACTTGATTGGAGTGATAAGTTCATTGTTCAACGAACAATCGCTTATGCAATTAGTAGACTTGATAAAACCTTAAGAAAAGAAGTAATTACTAAGACTAAGATTACCAAAAAACTGACAATGCATATTGCTCGACATTCATTTGGAAATTTATCAGGAAATAAAATTCCAATCCAAATGCTTCAAAAACTGTATCGTCATTCAAACGTTTCGACGACCATTGGATATCAGTCAAATTTTATTCATGAAGAAGCCGACGATGCCTTAAATTCAGTAATTGATTTTTAGTTATCGTTAGATTGCTAACGCGCATTCAGCATCTGTTCATGATATTAATCGAAATGCCTACGTTTAAAAAGTAAACTATTTCAATTCGGCAATCCATTTGTCAAGGAATTCCTCAGCGTCTTTTATATAGTCAACTGCGTTTTGTTTAGTCTTAGTATGTCCAGCATGGCCGGCATCATTTCTTGCTAATCGCAAGTTCTTTATCAAATCAATCCTTAGATTTATTGGAGTGTTGAATAAAGTCGTTAGTAAATTTGGCAGCAAGGCGTTGTAAGCATTTCTATTAACAAAATTTACTAGCTGAATTTGCATCGACCCTAGCATCCAAGGTTGTGTCGACGGGATTGTTAAAAATATGCGCTTAAGTTCATTTTCTATAGCTCGACCATATTGTATAATCACCGGAGAATAATCACTCGCGGTATCAATATTTTCTAAAAGATATTTCCCGGAAACTAAATAAGCAACACTACCAGTTAACAATTTTGAAGTATCGAAGCGTGAACTGATAATTTGCTGATATTTTGCGACATCAACTTTATCTGTATAAGCATCAATTCTTTGTTGCAATTCGACGGCCTTCTCTTCACTTTCCTTGTTGCTTTGTTTTAAATTTTCGAAATCTTGCAGGAATTTTTCTCTTTGAACGTTTAACAAACCGATTGAAAGATTGTAGTTTTCATCAAAGAAACCGTGGTCAAAGACGGAAAAATCGATGCTCCCATCATCCTGGATACGCAAACTTTCAACCTGTTTTTTTTCTGTAGTTACTTTATTCAAACCTCTTAAATAGAATATCCTCACATTTTGAGCTGGTATGCTTTTATTTGCGACCAATGTTTGAAATTTTCGAATCAGATATTCACTGTGCGTTTCAATAATCATTTGGATATTAAATTCCCGGTTGGCTTCATCTAACATATCGGCCAGTAAAGATTGCCATTTGGGATGCAGGTTTGATTCAGGTTCCTCAATGATGAGTACGCTTGGGAAATATGTATCCTCAATAGTTTCTTCGCCATTATCATCATAGATATGTTCTGATCTTTTGTTCTTCTGCGCCAGTACACTGATCTGCATTAAAATTAGCACAAGTTGCTTGATGCCGTATCCAAAATCAACCAGTTCGCGTTTGGCACCGTCGAACGTGGTGATTGAAACCAAGATTGACTGATATTTCGGATTAAGTTCGACGGATATTTTCTTTCCTATATCAAAAGCTTTAAGGTACTTATTCATAAAATCAGAACCATTATAGCCGGAAGGAACATAACTTTTCAGCAGCTTGATAAAAGGTGAATTTGAAGTAGCGTTATAGCTCCTCGCATTTTCCTCTTTGATGTTAGAAACATAATGTATAGTGGCTATTCTTTGAAGTAAGCTTTCCCAGCCGTTGCTGAAACAATGCTCAATGACCGAATAATCGCTGTTGTCATCATCAGTTTCTTTCCATTTCAATTGAGCCTTTAAAATCTCTGATGCCTTGTAAAAAAGGATATGTTCAATTTCATAAGGTGGAAGAAGAAAATCTTCGGAATCAAAGTCCATTTCCCCAACCTTTTCTTTCTCTTTTGATTCCGGTTCATTCCCTAATTTGTTGTCGACAAAGTCCTTCCATTTATCCAGATCCGCCTCTTTTTTGAAACTTCTGATAAATGGGGAAGGTATTACAAAAAGATCTTTCGCGATGTCGTTTATATTTTTAAAGTCGTCTCGGGCCCAACCCTTTTTATTTTTCAGATAAATTTCATAAACCTCTTTAAGTTCATTTAAATAGTGCTTGAGTTTTTTCAGGTTGATATGCCACTCCACAAACCCTACAAGCGGATTTTCGAAAGGTTGGAAGCTGAAAAATTTTTCTTCAGTTTTTTTCTTCTTATATTCTTTTAGTTCTTCATCGTATGCGGCTTTGTCTGATACCTTCTCTTGGTCCGATCCTTCTCTGTATTGAAATGAGAATAGGATTGCGCGGTCGGATTTATCCAAAATTTCAATTCCACGTAGCCGTGCGTTATAGGTATTGGTAGTACTCGAAGATTCAAATGTGAGCGTGATAGAGAAATTCTTCATTCCCATAAAGAGGTACGGGAGCGTTATCTCTATGTTCCTATTGTCTTTATTAAAAAGAATATTGTCGAAATCACCGAGCAAATGTTCCTGCTGATTAAGGTCAAGGCTGAAAGGATATTTGTATTCACCGATACTGTTTCGAAGCATCTGCAATGCTTTGACAATGGAACTTTTTCCTGAGTTATTAGATCCGG
Organism: Bacteroidota bacterium; assembly: GCA_040387755.1. Lineage (GTDB taxonomy): Bacteria > Bacteroidota > Bacteroidia > Chitinophagales > Chitinophagaceae > Rurimicrobium. Next base: position 1,385,475 of record JAZKDB010000002.1, read on the forward strand.
TGAGAATATTGATCGATGATAATTCTTCCAAGAAGCCGGTCTCGTCATTAAAAATTCGGAAATTTTTTAATCCTAAAATATCAACCGGTCGGAGGTTCTTTAGTGAGGTAATATCCATACTAGAGGTTATAACTGATTTGTAATGGGTTTGCTTGAATATATAAATCAAGGTAATTAGATACTCACCTTTTATAGCTAAGGTTTAATCGGGCTTACTTATCTGCCAGTTCGTCTTTTTATTCTCAATCTCTTTAGTTTTTTCCTTTTCTAAATGTATTTCATATTCCTTACTCATTACAAGGCCATCGATTTCGGATATTAAATCGTAAACATCCCTAGTGAAAATTTCTGATCCGGTAAATCTTGCGACTATCCAACCTTTCGATTGTAAAAACCTGTCTTTTGCTTTGTCTCTTTGCGCTTGTTCTTTAGTTTTCTCATGAAAGTCATGACCATCGCATTCAACCGCCACTTTCAATTTTTCGAGTCCGGTTTCAAACCTTGGATAGAATAATGCAAAATCTAACCTGTATTTTATTTTACCATCATCACCCATAATCTCATATTGAGGATATAATTCTTTTGAATGAACTTTCTCAGCCATTCGAGCATTATGATAATCTGCCCCATCTAACCACTTCACACCACTGGGATAGAACTTACCATATTCTTCATTACCAGGATATTCAAAATATGGACCTTTTGGTTCGTCGAACTTTAAAGAAAACCAATCTCCAGTCATACTATCGAAAATTGTTTCAAAGTAATTTAATAAAAACATTTTTTCGATTGGACTCTCACAGACTTCTAAATAGGTCTTTATCTTGGTATTTACTAGATTTATAACTCTTGCCAATCTTTGTTCTACATTATCTCCCATAAACTATATTTTGTTTAAAATTTGAACATCTTGAAATGTAGTGATGCCAGATTTAAAATTTTCAATAAAATAATATCTCTTAGAATCTTTGGATACGTTTTCTGAAAGTTCTTTAACATTAGGATATTTTGTAGGTTTAGTTGCAGTGGCAATAATAAGATCATAACTACTCAATCTTTTCTCTTCTCTTTTATCCACAGCAGAAGGCCAGCCAATACTAAGTTTTCCATTTTTATCAATGCATGAGCTTTCGTTTCCTAATTTAAATTGTTTATGATCTAATTGCCCACGCTCATTAAGTTTTTTACTCCAGGAATTAATGAGTGATCTTTCATCAGGTTTTTGTACAGTTAATGAATTAATTAGCAAACCCATTGAACACCAAATATTTTCTGTTCCTCTTTCTTTTGAAGATAAATTACCATTCATTCCTTCAGCAGTTGACATTGCTTTAGCTTCGTTTATTAGATCATCAAATGAAGCTAAAGAGGTTTTCTTGAATGGTATAAAAAAACCTGTTCCATTTCTATTTGCCTTTACTGACTTAGAAAACGTCATCGTATAAATACCAGAACTGGAAAGCCTTCCATACCTAATAGGAACTCGTACCATAATCTTCTCACCTACATTAAGAAATTTATCTCTCCAGTTTTTTCTAATTTCATCACTATCTTGATCTCGAAGGTGATCTTGCCAAAGCAACGAACCAATTATAAGTACGCCTGCTTTCATTTCACTATTGTTGCCCATCGCACTGATTGTGGTTTAATTAATAAAGATTGCAACATCTATTGAACTTTTTTATTAAAGCTATAATGTACAATTATTATCTATTGTATAAAAATAATTTTCTTTAAGAGTTAAACGATCTGCTTTTGAAAGTTTCAAAATCCCTTCATCAATTTCCTATAATATTTTGCAACGGCTGAATACACGAAGAAATTTCGATTAATTCTTTAGCAGTAAAATCAATTGTAATTGTTTGATCGGTTGAGTTAATAATTTTCATTGAGTAACTAATTTTTTTAAAAATTACCACTTAATCTTACACATAATATCAATCTACGTCTATAGTTAGCAGACGTAATGGTTTATTACTTATGCACTTCTCGGGTCAGAATGAATAGGTAGCCTAGCTAGCTTTTCAACATTTAAAGCTGGGCATCCAAAGTCCATTACTACTTTTCCTAAAATCAAATACACACCATTTCCACGCAAAGGATATTCTTTCAACGACGGAGGAAAATGTATAGTGTCAAGAAAGTCACCAGTGATATCAAAAAATGTTCCAAACTTCATTAATTGTCCATTCTTAGTATTGACGTGCTTATCACAAACAAAATCACCAACCAATCGCACCTTTTTCCCTTCAAGTTTGGATAAATCCTTAACCAATATGTCGCCGCGAAATTCTGTTTTTACAAGATCGAAAAAAGAACCTGAAACAGGGAAGCCAATCAGTTTGGGCAAACATCTGTGATGCCCAAACAGTAAGCAACGACACTGTTTGCACCACTGCCCCTCCCCACATAGCGAAATTCACGTGAGCGCGCATAACGGCAAATATCATCGGTGATTAAAAAATAAGACGAGAAGTTGAGGTTATCAATAATGCTGAGTTCTTCTTGGACGCGCTCTCTAGCAACTTTGTTCTTATTGCCATACCGACGCTGCAATCCATCCATTGCGTATTTTTCGAGCAATAATTTATCATCGTAACGATTCCCTGTGAAGGTTTGCTTGTTCTTTATTTCTTTAAAGTTGAAATCGAATGAACACTGTGATAAAAGCTTTTCAGTGCTTGCAATTATTTCTGGAAAATCTTTGTAAGCCTTTAATAGAACCACTTTCGTAACGAAGGTTTCATTGCGATTTGCAACCTGTTTTTCTTTTAACTGGGAAATCAAAATGTTTCTGCCAATTGATCTGAGTTGCTTGTGCAGTTTGTGATTTTCATCACTGTTCTTAATCGTGACTGGTTTCCAAATTACATAGCGTTCATAGTTTTTGCGAGGCTCTAAAACAATCCTGTTTAATTGCTCAATCTTTACGCCAATAAATTCATTTGGGCGCAGTTGTGAGATTTTCTTTTTGCCAAAAGGATATACAACGAAAGCATTATTGAATGCCGGAGCAATCGCAGGTAGTTTCCTTTTATCTCTGTTGCATTCTGTCATTAAAATATTTAGCTCTTGAAACCCTAATTGGTTACGTGCAATTCCAAAGTAAAGAAACTCATCGCCATTACGGAATTCCATACCAGCCAAGCCCTGTATTCCTTTTTCGCTACACTTCTTTATAAATTCCAACACACCAGTACTATTGTTAATATCCGTCAACACAGCCCGTTCGAACTTGGCTGCAATTAATGTCTCAACAATTTGATCTATGCTTAGTGTACCATAGCGAAGGCTATAATAACTGTGGATATTCAGAAGCATTTTTAATATTAGTTTCGGATACTACAATAAATTGGCACTATTAGAATCAATTTATTGTAATCAATAGTACCAGATTAAAAGCCAATCAAAAAATACAGTTTTCCACGAAGACATATACGAAAGTTATAAACCAATCCTACTCTAAGTTTTGTACAGAAAAATATATTGCCGTTACTGATTTAAAGTGACGGAACTAGCATGTTTACAATAAAATATTTCAAAAAATCGTGGGATTTCCCCCGCCAACTTACCGCCATCCGATATTACGTTTGTTAAAAGATTCTGAAATATTATATCCGATTTTAAAAAACTATCCTTTATGGATTCGGCAATTTCAATAACGATAACTCTTTTTATCCTTAGTATGATAAACGAAAGGATAGCAAACTTTATTAAACTTCAATACTCAGAAACAAAGAAGCTGGGTATTAGTTTTGGAAACTTAAAAAGAAAAACTACTGGTGATGACGAAAAAAATAGAGAAAAGAGAATTCTACTAGTCAACATCATTGTAGGCTCATTCGTTGCACTTGCCTTAAGAGCAGATTTAATATCCATTCTAGGCCATTTTGATGCTCCTTCCAAAGGTATTGGCTGGAATCAAGGTTTTATTTGGTGGAATATTATCACGATACCGATTGGATGTATCTTAACCGGGTGCTTCATAAGCTTAGGCTCAAAATTTTGGCACGATCTTTTAGATATTTTATTGCTAACAAAAAATCTAAAAGAAAAAATCATTGATCAAAGAACATATAAGCCTGGCTTAACAGCCGATCAATTACAAGAGTTTGTTTTGACATCGGAAAGTAATCTTGCTATGCTTGCTGATGCTCAGTATCATCAAAATTTGATGTCACTCCCTGGCGTTCTTGCGGTTGGTACAGGTATTCTTAATTACAATGGAAATAAGATTGGATGTTTAGAAATACATATTTCTAACCTCAATTTTTCTTCCCAAATAATGCCATCTTATCCTGTTAAAATTAGTTCGGGATATAGCGTTGATGTGCCAGCCAAAGTTTTAGTAACTGGACAAATCCCAAGTGTACATTCAGTTTCTGCTGCTGATGGAATTGCAAATTCTTTAAAAGTACTAGGGAGTGGAACCTTAGGTGCAATTGTGAAGGATAATGTATCTAATGAAATATACTTGCTTTCATGTTTTCACGTCTTAAATGGGAGCACTAATTGGAATAGCTTATCGGACAAAAGAACAATAATAGAAAACAATAAGGATGCTGAAGTAGAAATTGCAGATCTAGTAATGGGTTATAGAACTAATCAGATTGATGCTGGGATTGCAAAAATTAGATCAGGAATTCCCTATTCAAATAATTCTATTGGAAATCCTAAATCCTTTAGAGAAGTAAAATCTGTGGATTCAGTAAATGAAATTAAAGTTCACTTCCTTGGTTCTAATTCTACTGAAAAAAAAGATGGCATTCTATATAATGACACATGGTCCGCATCATTTAAATATCCAGATGGATCAATTTGGGAATTGACTGATCTTGTCGTACTCACCCAAATAGATAAGCTAAACAATAGTAACAAACCGATAAGCGAACCTGGGGATTCAGGAGCTATTGTATTTGATGAGAAAAACACAGCCATAGCAATGATTGTGGGAGCTGATGATTTTTTCAGTTACGGAATTAAAATTCACAAAGTCATGAAAAGCTTCGATATATCTTTTATCTAAAACAACAAATTATGAAATCAAAATTTTTTCTCTTAGCTCTTTGTTTATGCACTTTTAAGAGCAAGGCTCAAAATAAGATAACTATAAATTTAGCAGATGGTGGTGCAAGTAAAATTGAAGTAACCAATGGGCCAACAACTTTACCCAATACAGAGAAGTTGGATTTATCGACTGGTGCAAAAATTGAAATTTTAAACTCAAGCGTTACTACCAGATTCAGCATCTTATTCGGCAATAATAAAGGCAACTTTAAAATTGATAACGATAAGATTGCATCAGCGACAACAGTAGGCACACCAGTGCTTACAAGTTTTACAATTGATAATGCAGGTAAAATAACTCCAATATTAGTAAATGGCACGTTTTTTCCTGGTATGGGTATAACCATTAAAAGTGCCGATGGCAAACCTGATGTAATATTGTCAGCAGTTGATATTAAGGGTGTCGAAAGTGATGGACAAAAGAGTGTAAATGCCAAACTCTACAAGTATGTAAAAAAGCAGATTGAATTAAATGGATACAAGTATATTGGCGGGCAAAGCAATCTCGTAATTGACAAAGAAGGTGTCATTCATATCTACCTCGATGAAAATGGAAGTCCCATATATTCTTACTTTCCATCGGCCGCAAAAGAAAATTTTGACAAATTCCAGTTTCATATTCTTTCGAAAAGTGAAGAACAATATTTAATTGAAAGTGATGGAGAATTTAACCCGACAGATATTTCCGATGAAATAAAAACAACCGTTCCTACTGCCCAGTCTAAGGGAACTGAAACATTCTCGGAATTTCAATCCGCAAAGTTTGGCCCCTATACCGGCTCTTTTCCTTTTACAATAAAAAAAACAGGAAAAGTAATTGTTGATCGTTCTATTAAACTTTTAAAAACAAGCCGCGTAAGTTTGGGTACAAGTGTTATTGCAACCTACTTAAAAAACCCAGAAAACATTGAGAAGTTCGTAAAACCGAATGGCGATACAACCCTGATAGCAGACAACCCGAAAATCAGAGGTTTTTTAGGTTTATTTCTAACCTTCCATTTTATTCCCAGAAACTTGAATATTCAACCAAGAACTCCAATGGAACGATTAGGTATATCAGTAGGAACAAACCTTACCTCAACTGCTTTCAATAACTTTTATCTAGGACTTAATGTAGAAATTACCAATGGTCTATTCCTTAACGGTGGAATAAATTATGGCCAGGTTAACTACATTGTAGGTCATTCAAATTTCAAATTTGATGAAGAGAAATTTACAGGAAACTTTCAAACTAAAAAGAAATGGATTATCGGCGGACCATACATAAGCGTAAACGTTGATGCTGCTCTTTTTGCTAAAGTATTTTCAAATATTCTAAATCCGACAGCAAAATAATTCTATTTGTGTCTATTAAAATACCTCAAAAAATCGTGGGATTTCCCCCGCCGACTTATTAGTTGTTGGTATTATGTTTGTCGGGTGTCGCGACGCTAAATCTTAATGTTATAAATGGATTTTACGTCTTGGAATTGAAAGATGAACAGGGAGATATTTTTCGTCAGAAAATAGAGATTCATAAATAAGATGGAGAATATAAAAGATATACTTTCAAACCTAAAAGAACGTTTTGCCAATCCCTTCATTTTTGCTTTTTTTAGTTCTTGGATAATTATAAACTGGAAAATAGCTTTATCGATAATTTGGCATAATGAGAGCGATATAAAAGCTGAAGGATATACTTCAATTTATAAGTTTATTGAATCGAACTTCACGCAAGAGCAAATGCTATGTAAGCCACTATGGTTTGCTATAGGATATACTTTACTTTTTCCTATTCTCAAAAATCTCATTAGGATATTTAATTCACTGATAAATAAATGGGGTGAGAAATTGAACTTGAATGTTATTGGTGGAGCGAAAATTAGTTTAGATAAATACATCTCTTTAAGGGAAAATTATTTGATAAAAGCAAAAACTCTGTCCAATGCTTTCGAAAAAGAAAGTCAGTTTTTAGAAGATAATAGAAGCCTTGCTGAAACAATTGTAGAACTCAACAAGAAGAACGACGAATACTATAAACAGCTAATTGAAAATCAAAAAGTTGCTACCGAATCTAAAAGTTCTTTTGTTCTTGATGGTAGATGGCAACTGTCAATTTTGGATGATATTCAAATGAAAATGGGTGGTAAAGTTGCTATACAGAATGGCAATGATTGGTATTCCTTGGGTCCGAATGACGAAATGATTCTAACACATAATATTCGAGATTTCATTTATGATGTCAATACAACGGAAGCATTTTTTGTAATAGTCCCCATTCGAAATTTAGCTCAAAACATGAGCGAACTTGCTCCGAAAACATATCGCTTAAAACTGTATCCTGATACAATGGAAGGAGAAGAGAACTACGTAAATAAGATATTTTTTACCAGGATCAGATAACTGTCTATAATTTACAAACCAGTAGCGCTAAACAAGTAATAACCTTAGTCGTGCACTTTCGTCGCCATCTAATTGTTATAAGTTTTACCCGAAAAAACGTGTTATTTTCCTCTATATATTTTCATTTCTGCTAATTACTTTTATGCGATGCAGACTATAGGTAACACTATTAAAATTGCTTATGCGGATGATCATAAGGTTATGCGAAAAGGAATCGTAAGCTTAATTGAGGCTGATAATCGAATGTCAGTAATTATTGAAGGGGATAACGGAGAAGAATTATTAAATAAGCTGATTTTTGCGAAAGAGTTCCCAGACGTATGTTTAATTGATATAAACATGCCGGTAATGGATGGTTACACTTTATTAAGGGAAATCAGAAAAAGATGGCCGGAACTACCTTGTATAATTCTCACTGGTTTATTTGATGAATATTACGTCATAGAAATGATCAAAATAGGCGCCAACGGATATTTACTAAAGTCATGTTCCTTCAAAGAGATTATCGATGCAATATATAGCGTTTGTCAAAAAGGTTATTACTATAATGATCTCCTAAGTGAAAATATTATTCAAAATGTCTTGTCTGTTAAACAGAAATTACCGATTCTAAATGATCGCGAGATTGAGTTTCTTCGACTATTGTGCTCTGAATTAAGTTATATTGATATAGCACAGAAAATGAATACCACATTCAAAACTGTTGATGGTATAAGAGAGAGATTAGGTTTAAAACTTCGTATCAATTCTAAAGTGGGATTGGTTATAGCTGCAATCCGATTAGGCTTTTACGTTGTCGAGACTGAAAGTTTAATTAATAGAGAAAATACCAAGAAATCTAATTAAACATTCAAAGCATACCAGATAATTAATGCAATCCCAAAATTCGAATTTCAAACCGAGACAAGACGAAGACAAGGATTTAAAGCGAGCTATATTCTTGCAACACTTTAAAAATGCGCAATTAATTTCCGTGCGCACATATAATAGCCTATTACGGCTTACTGAAAACTCACACTTCTCGAAAGACACTATTGTTGCAGGTTTGCCAATCTCAAACGTTTTATTATTTGTCGAAAGATCTGTAAAAGAATTGTCCACTTCTATTTATCAAGAGATGGCTGATGAATCCTATCACCAGATTTGGCTTGATGGGATGTCTGAATATCTAATTGAACGCTTCAATAAAATAGAAACCATTGAAGCGGAGCTTAAGCAATACATTCCCGATTAAGAATTTCCGACAAGTACATTGACAGTTAAATGCCGCAGTTTACTGCGGCATTTTTGTTATTTGCTCTGTTCAGTTTCAAGTAAATCTACCACCCCTACGTTCAGAAATTTTGCAATTGCAAATAATTCAGGAATTGATGGCTGGCTATTGTTCGTACACCATTTCGATACAGTTTGTTCACTCACACCTAAATGCTCTGCAAGTGTTTTGTTCTTTACTTGCTTCAATGCAAGAAAGGCCTTAATACGGTTATAAATCTGCTTCTCCTTTTCCATCTCGCATAAAGGTAGAGAAGCTATAAAATAGCACTATGGAGTATAATTATCTTTTAACGGTAAATAATTAAATTTAAAAGATAAAATTGTTTTTGAGAAGTTGTATTTATCCTGTAATTTTAACGTCAATTTTATTTAAAAAATATCCTGAGATTTTAATTAATCACTTTAAGGTGTATTAATTAAGCGTCCAGTATAAATAAAAGCTTTCATCGCAACTATCGTCATTTAAAAATTCAATACATATGGAATGCACACATTGCAAATCGGAAAACACACAAAGATTGAGCGTTATTTTCCAGTCTGGCACACAGCAAATCAATACAACAAGTAGCACATTTGGTGGCGGCGGCGGTTCTGGCTTTGGGATTGGCGGCGCAACTACAACAACCTCAGGAACTGCCCAATCCTATCTCGCATCAAAGGCTGCTCCTCCACCTAAGAAATCATATAAATTGATACCCCTTATTATTCTTGCCGCGTTTGTCGTAGGGATATTTGCAGAAAATGTCCTTCTGGGCGGCATCATTGCTGGCATAGCCGCCTTCTTAGGCTACAAGGCTTTCAAGTATAATAAAGAAGTTCATCCCGGCCTTCGTGCTATCTGGCTTAAGTCTTGGCACTGCAACAAGTGTGGTACAATCTACGCCGAATAATTCCTCATTAAAATCTAAAATAATCTACAATGAAATACACAAAAATGCTTGTTGCATTACTGGCAACATCACTTGTTTTATCCTGTTCGAAAAAGGATAATCTGAAACCGACCCCTTCCCCATCCACTGATTTAATTGTCGGAAAATGGATGACTATTGCAACGGTCGCTGACCGTCCTGTTTACCACTGGAACACGACTGAATTAGTAACCAACCTGTGGGATAGGGAGAAAGATTGTATTAAAGACGATTTAATTGTCTTTAAGCCGGACAATACTTTTTATGGCGATGAAGGCGCAAGCAAATGCGATGCTTCTGCCCCCCAAATTCAAGATGGTGGTACTTGGAAAAAATCAGGCACTAGTCTTATTCTTATCGAAGATGGGGTAGAGTACACTTACACGATAAATCAATTGGACGATACCAGTTTAGTTGTTACTGGACGAAGGTTTTACATCATCAACAACGACACCACCTTCTTTATGGCTACGGTTACTTATAAAAAACAATAAAATCAAGCAATATGAAACATACTAAAATAGCGCTTGCGTTAATGATAAGCATCTTGTTTTTCTCCTGTAAAAAGAATGACACTGCTGAAAACACCAAACCTGAAAATAACTTAAACGCTTTAGAGAAAAAGCTTGTTGGCACTTGGTTATTCATTAAATCCACTGATAGCTCAACAAATGCATCAGGCGCAACTACAGATGTAAGCGATGCGATAATAGAATGTGAAAGTGATGATGTTTTCACTTTCCGATCTGAGAGGAAATACATCTTAGACGATGCGGCAAAAATTTGTTCTTCTTCTTCAAGTGGGACAGAATTTTTGTGGTCAATTACGGCTGACTCAAATTTCGATTTTACACACATTCACAATCTTGGTGATGCAAAACCAAAAGTTGTGATTTTAGATAGTCAGTATTTAGTAATTAGGTCTCGATATTACGGTGGGCCATATGCCGGAAGCCATTACGTTGTCAATACCTACAAAAGAAATTAACCAAAAAGCAAAAGCCCTGAATTCGGGGCTTTTTTCATTCTAAATACTCAAACATTTCAGTTCCTTTTGCACTCATTTCCTTTATCTCATCTTCATACTTTTCTAGCGGTTTAATACTAAAATCTGCTAAAGGAATTGGTAGGTTCTTAATCAAACGATATGTTGTAAATATTTCTTTCCATTCAACTTCAAACCAAGCAAGAGCATTATAGTAGAGAAGCAACTGTTCGAAATTTGACAATTGTGCTCGAAGCATTTTCATGTATCCATACTTTTCACTTTCGCTAAAATTTTGATCAATAATGAATTTAGCTGTTTGGAAAAGGTGACGATAATAGTGACCAAGGCGGTTTACATGTCCTTCATAAGGAGTATACAAAAAATCTCCACTACCATCACTTCCTGCCATATTCTGAGTAAGTTTTGATAATGGGATTCTCTGTTCCTTATTCCGTTTTTCAAAAGTATTTTTGATAACAACTATCATGTCTTTAACATCTTTGAAAACTATTTTTTCATCGTCATTCAATGAGTCAGAATAGTTTTTCTCTGAATAAAACCCAATACCAAAGAAAAATATTTTATAGGCCAATGACAATGTGTTTATGTTCTTCGAATCGACATTACTACGCATCATTTTATATTCTTCAACTAAATTGAAACAATATCTCAACTCATAAAACATAGGAACAAAACATTTTCTCCCTTCAACAACATCTGCGATATTCATTTCATCAACATTAGCTTTATGAAGTTTTAGAAGTTCGTAAAACTTATTTTCAAACCGTTCAATTTGCCACAATTTATCTTTCGCTTCTTGCTCAATTTTACGAGTATTTAAATCGCTAGACTCTTTAAGAATGTAATCCTGCCTACTAATATTATACTGGCGTTTCTGCTCTTCCAAGGAATGGTTGAACTGGTCTCTTTGTTGGTTATTTGCTTTGAACTGAATGTAGAATGCTAAAAACGTCAATACGGCGGCCAAGAGTGCAATGAAAGGCCCTGCAATGCCATTAATTGTATCTCCAACGGGACCAGTTTTATTAAAATTCACAAAGTCCAAATTGCGAGTCAGAATAAAAGGCAATATAAATATTGAGATGAAACCTATTAGCCCAATATAAATTAAACCAGATTTGAGATATTTTTTTTCTTTAGACTCAAGGCTCTTCCATATTTCTATCAAACTATTAAACATTTTGTTGAGTTTATAAGATTGCAAAATATACTGACATTTATTGGAGGGAAAATTAACGTCCCCTGCTCCTATCCTTACTTTCCTGCCATCGTCTTTTTAATTCCTGAGCTTCCTTTTTAATTTGTTCTGCAAGCTCTTCTTTTTGCCATTTAAGCATTTCAGTCATTTGGTTGCCATCTTGTAACCACTCAACATCGTATTCTTTGACCTTTTGAGCATAAACAACTTTATGATGTTCTGGTACTTTATCCCAACCTCCATATTCCTTTTCTAAAGCTTTGTGCATTTCTTCATGAGGAACCCAGTTGTTGTAGGCATTGCTTTTGTAATCTTGTATCTCTTTTGCGTGCTTCTTGACGATCCTATCATATGGAGTTAATTTTTTCTCTTCGACCTTCTCTTTTTCTTGCTTCTGTCTGTTTACAATTGTATTCAATTCAACCCCATCATGCCCCCATTGGATGTCATGCATTTTTAAAGTCTCTTTATATGCATTCCTCTGACTTTGTGGAGCAAGGCTCATCTTTCCATATTGCTTCTCAATAGCAGCACGATGAGCTTCACAAATTTCATTTGCTTTGCCTGCCGCTGACCTGAACTCCTCCATCTCTTTATCATGTTTCAATTTAAGCTCCTCTAATTCTTTATCTATACTGGACATACCTTTCCTTTTGACGTACTTTGAATAAAATGGAGTTTAACATGTACAAAGATTGTTCGTTTTTACGTGATATACAATATGAAGGTGAGCATGGGAAGCGAATGCTGCCTTTCATTAAATATGCTCAATACATCATAGACAAATATATCAAACAAGCATGGAAGTCCTACCCCAATTCAAAAGAATATATTGAAATGGAAGGTTGGATTACACACGCATTTACCTTTAAGTCTGAAATTCCGGAATTTAATGAAAACTATGAACGCTGTTTAATCCAGCTAGCCAAACTGTTAGAAGTGTCACCACTTATTTTATTTAACGATCGGGAATTGCCATTCTATTTTGAGCCAAAATAAAGTAATATCACCTACCTCTTCCTCTCAATCTTTTCAATTTGTCTTCTTCCCACTTTTTCAACAATTGTTGTTTTAAGTCCTCCATAATTTTTTCTCTTGCTTCTGCACTTTCCGCAATAATTTTTTTTACTTTATCATCTTTTGCATTTTGAGTTTGTTCATTAAATTCTGCTACTTCTTTTCCGAGTATTTTTGCTTTTGAAGTAATCGGATTTTCTGAAACCATCTCGTCTTTATTACCGGAAAAATCCGAAACCAAGTCAAATAGTTTTTGCTCTTTTTTTACAGCTTCGTTTTCTTTCTGAGTATCTATTTTATCAATGAATTTTTCCTGAGAAGCGTCTAACTTTTTTGCATCCATGTTCTTTCGTAATTTTTTAATTGCTTCTCGATCCGTTGGTAAATCCAATCCGTATAAACGTTCTGAAACGTTTTTTGTATTTACGCCTTTCATTTGTCTGGGCAAGTCATAAGATATCCCATTTGAATCAACGATACTGTATGCTCTCCTTTGAGCGGTTTTAGTAATTATATAGCCCTGCTTGTTACAAAGTTCTACGAATTCTAAACCATCTTTAGTTTGTTGCCATATTTTGAGTATTTCTTTTTTAAGTTCTGGTTTGGATTTATTTCTATAAGGGGTATTCTTATGCTCGAATTCCAGCTCCATTCTTTTCCTTGCTCTATCTTGAGCAAGTCGATTAAAACTATTAGAAATCATGGTTCCTTTTTCATGGTCGTATCTTTCAAAAACTACATGAGCATGTGTCCTATCATTCTTAAAGTGTAATACAATTGCCCTCCTCTGATTTTGAAATCCCGTTTCTTCCGCTAAAATATCAACCGCTTTGTTCCAATCTTGAGGAGTCATTTTTGCATCTTCTCCATAGGCAGGGTTTATTACAGCATGATAGAGACTCTGGTCTGTTTTCGTTAACAAACCCATCATTGACCAACTACTTAAAGCAAAAATCAAATCGCCTTTATCTGCCTGGTCTTTATTGTCAACATCTAAGATAGTGACCTTGTCGTTTTCTTTCTCTCCCAAAAGATAAAAAGCTAACTGTTTTCCATTCCCCCTTGTCGCTCCTCTAATGACCATCGGTAATGATTTTTAAAACATATCGTCCTAAAGATTCTACACGCTGCAAAGTCATATGGATAAGTGGTGAAGACACTAATTCATTTATCTCTTCAAGTTCATTGCTTTTTAAAGTTTTAGCAATTTTGTTTATATCATTCCCCATTCTCCCTAACTCACCTAAAGATTGGATAAGCAATGCTCTTTCTGGTGACGCTTTTCTTCTTCTTGGTATCGCGTCCAAAGTTTTGAAACGTATAAAGTCACTAATGCTTAGGCCTGACTCATTGGCAGCATCTTCTAATTGTTTTGCTTCATCATTTGTAAATAACACCTCTTTTCGGTTGGTTCTTTTATCATCATTTTTTTTAACTGGACGCGCCATAAGTTGAATTAAGAAGTGAGGGTACAGGGAGAGCGGAGTTCTCCCTGTCTTGTCTTGTTTACCTTGTTTCCTTTAAAACCGAAAAATGAAAGAAGGGTTTTTATCCGGGGAAACCACGTCTTGCATCTAATACCCCCCAATATAAAAAATAATCAACCAAGAAGTATAAAGCAAAAAAAAAACTGCTCTAAGAAGAGCATTATTATCGAGAATATGAAGAAGGAAAAACAAAGAAAATACTTGTCGAAATTTGATGTAATCAAATTTCGACTCCATTTTCAGGCCAGAACTTTCTGCCACATTGACTTAACAGGATTGTTTTTCATCAATATTTTTCAACTGAAAAATTGAAAACAAAAAGATATTTTGTTTCTATTACTTGTCTAAGCTTTAAGCATTGCATTGCTAATATTCTTATGTACTTTGCCAGAATTACACCAATCAATTTATGAAAATATTTCGCAGAATTATATTTCCTTTTATTCTAACAATGGTTTTTCTGCTCTTTATTCTACAGAGAATGGAGATTGTAGAATTAGACAACTTTCCATCTGATTTAGGTTTTTTAATTCTTTTTTTAGGCACAAGTCTTCTGTTCATATGGGCTGAAAAAACGACAAGGACAAGAAAAGAAAATGAACCAAAAGAACAAGCCAGTAAAAATGTCCATGGTTCTGCAGGTTGGGCAATTGATGAGGAAATTATGTTAGCTGGGATAAGGAAATTCTCACAGAAGGATGAAGAAGGGCTTTGGATTGGAAACGGTCTAATGATAAAAGACTATTATCATTGTTGTACCATTGCTCCAACAAGAGAAGGAAAAGGAACTAATCTCATTATTCCCAATTTATTACTTAAACCACATTCATCTTTTGTGGTCACAGATCCCAAAGGAGAAAATGCTTGCATAACAGCAAAATGGCAAAAAGAGTCCGGGCAAAAGGTGTATATCATTGATCCGTGGAATGTTCAGCAAACAATCGGCGCAGGACATGAGATACCTGTTTCAGGTTTCAATCCGTTTGATTTTATCACTCGTAATCCAGAACGAGAAATAGATAATTGCTCTCTCGTTGCTAACTTATTGCTGCCCGACAATCCTAAAACTAGTGAGCCTTATTGGAACGTTGCTGCCAGAAATTTAATCCGTGTTTGTTTGCTCCATATTATTTCATCCAAGGACAAGGATCAACATAATTTCAAAACACTCTATAATATGCTGCATCCTCTCGAAGATGAATGGGTTACATTGTTAGTGACGATGGGGCATAGTGAAGCTTATGATGGACTTGTAGCCAGACTCTCTTCGGAATTTACTATGCCGCCAACCGAAAACCCTATGATGAGTATAATGTCTACTGCTCAAACGGCACTGGCAATTTTCGAAAGTCCTCAATTAAGGAAATCCCTTAGCAAATCGGAATTCGACCCTTTTGAATTAATTGGTGGAAAATGCACTGTCTATATTGTTATGGACTATAATTATTTAGATACGCACTCTACATGGTTAAGACTGATTGTGGGACTTTGCTTCAATGCATGTGCTGAGAAAGCTAATCAAAAAGTGAAATTCATTTTAGATGAATTTGGTATTTTAGGAAAAATGGAGGAGGTTGAAAAAGGTTTAAAATATCTTGCAGGAAAAAACATTACGCTGTGGCCATTTATTCAAGATTTAGGCACTTTGAAAAAACATTATGGAGAAGAAGGTATGAATATGTTTGTTTCTGGCTCTTCGCTTTTTCAGGCATTTGGCACGAATGATATTTTTACAAGTACATATGTAAGCAAAAAACTAGGAAAATTAACAGCATCTAAAAAATCAGGTGGCACATCTACAAGCCACGCAGGTAAATCCCATAGTGATAATTGGTCGGTGTACGAAAAGGACTTGCTAAACCCTGATGAAGTAGAACGCGAACGAAAAATCATAACTTTCTACAAAAAATTAAAGACGAGAATAGATCGACTTCCTTATTTTGAACATCCTGTTTTATCTAATCGCGCAGATAAAAGACCTGCTGGTTAATCTTCTAGTAACGGATTTTTCTTCCATTGTAATTTTACTGGTTCATCCCATTTAAACCATCCACCTTTCATCTTTTCGTTTCCGTTGAAAATAACACACCATTCAGGAATTTTCTCAAATGAAACAAAATAAAAACCATCTCTCCGTGAATTTCTTTGAAAAGTCCAATTCAAGATAGAATCTGCTTCGAAGCCAGTTTTCAAATGCCCTATTATTTTGGATTTTTTATCTGGCAATTCATGGATTTTTGCACCATTATCAACAACCTCAACATTCCAACCTTTTCTCTCCCTTAATTCTTGATCTCTTCTTTTCTCTACATTTTCTTTGCTGAAATATTCCCAATTATCAGGATCAATTTCTTTGGTCGTTAAACCTATGGTCGTTACTATAAAAATAAGATACAATACTGATGAGGAAATAAGTGTGATCAATACTATTTTGTTGCTTTTTAATTTTGACGATAGACTTTGAAAATTGATTTCACTTTTATCTTTCCAACCTGTATGTTCTCTATAGTGCGCATAGAATGAAATAATAAAGTGGAAAAGAGAAATTAGAACAACAATGTGATATCCCGGCTCAACGCCGCAATGTAAAATTAACCCTCTAACACCATAACCCAAAGCAAGACCAAATAGACCCCAGATAACGCTTGAGAGGCCAGTGATAACATACCTATACTTTCTGAAGTTATCGAACAGGTATTTATGGAGATAAAAAAAAGAGGGGCAAGTAACTAGGCAATATGCCCAGTTATATCTAAAGAGCCACCAAAAAAAAGCAGTAAAAAAGATGCTTAAAAATATTGCATCAATTTTTTTTACTGAAACTTCTCCACGAGTAATTGTCCCTAGCATTTAGCATGATTTTTTCAAACATACTATAAGCAAAAACAAAATCAAAGCGTGTGTAAAATCCGTGGGATTTCCCTTAGATTTATAAAACGTGATAGAATTTTATTTTGGAAAAAATTGAAATTACTTTTAAAGGCTTCTAACTTTATTTTGTTTGAGAGCTATCGTTTATGTACACTTTAGTAGACTTAACGAACATACGCCATTTTTAATTTGGCACTATAAATAATACCTGTTGAAACATAAAAATCTTTCAATAAAAATCGTGGGATATCCCACAACAAATTTCAATCTAAAGTGACTATGTTTATTGAAAAATAAAAAGTATGCAAAATTTAATCTATTACCCCAACATAGAAATACAAAATGAACGATGGCTTAAGTTTGGTCTTCTATATTTAAATCAATTACATCAGATTGCTCCAGTTTCTAGTGACGTAAATAATTCAAGGATTTACAAAATATTGTCAGATCAAACTGATTTATTAGATCACTATAGGCCTGAAAATTTTAATCACAAATCAAGGGCTGTCGATAAAGCGATGATCATTATTGAGAGGTATTTAAATAATCCAGATTATTACAGTGATTTATTGAAAGTAGGAAATATTAGGTCATTTTGGGAGAATGAAAATACTCATACGTATTTCATTTATGAAGAAAAATTCAACCCTTATTTTTGCCAATTTTTATTAAGCAGAAATATTGCTACTCAATCAAGAAAAGGCATATTAGTAAATCAGCATTTGGGTGCAATCTACATGACTATTTTAGCTGATGAAGTTGGACATGAATATGGTTATTCTCCTATTACTGATGATCCAAATCTTTATAATATTGCAGACTATTTGTTACAAAGGACTGCTCCAGTATCAAACACGGTAAAAAAATTTAAAAATGCAACATCAAAAATTATTTTAAAGATACCTAGAGATATTGATAAGATTAGCATTGAAGAATTTATAAGGGTTAGAAATTCAACTAATTTCAAAAAATATCAAAAGGCATTTCACGACTCCCTCTCAAATTTTAATTCTCAAATTGAAAATGGAAATGAAAACATTGAGTTTGTAAATTCCTATAAAAATGCCTACTTAGATTTTAGTAGTCACATAAGTTTGTTAAGTTTGAATTGTTTAAACTTCACTATGGGAACATCAATATTATTAAACTCACCCTCCTATACTAACAGTGACTTTTTCCAAAAAGTTTTAGTTCAAGGCGGCATTTGCACTCTAGGAGCGGCGATTTCACTTAAGAAAATTTATAATGATACTAAGACTCAACGCTTAACCAGAAGGTATTTGACAGAAATAAATAATCTTAAATAGGCTATTGGGGGAAACCTGTTTATAAAAATAGTTTTTTATTTACAGACACTTAATTTAACTTCGAATATTATAAAACAAATAACAATTTTATTCTATGGGTAGTCATGCTAGGGTAGGTAAAACTAAAAGGAACCATCACAGGACAAGGGCTAGAAGAATGGAAACTAATCTAGATCAACAAGAGCAACTAGAAAAGAAAGTTATTATTTTAGGGCATTTCATTAACTCAGGGCATTTTGAGGGTTGTAGCGATGCAAGTGACAGCGATTTTATACAAGAAATAAAAAAAATGAAAGAATCTTCATCACTTCATGCGGAGTATAACAGGTTAAAAAAGCAACTATTCGAACCAAGCTAATTTTTTTGCTTTCTTTTCTTCGCTTCTTTTATTATTTGCAGCCTCTTTTTACCTTCATTAAAAATCTCATGACATTTAGGATCGTTAATCTTAAATGTCCCCTCCCAGGCCTTTCCATGATTTTTCCAATAGGTATATCCTTTTTTAGTTTTAATTATTTCAAAAAGCGTCGGACTTTTTAAATTAAGCATCTCCTCAATTCTATGTTCTTTGCACCATTTTTTAAAATTGAAAATATCACCATTCTCTTCGTCCTCTTTTAGATGATGCTCATCCATTACAAAGCCTAGCAAACCACATAAAGAATAACCTTGAAATTTCCTTTTAAGCTTTATATCATCGCTTGAGCTTGCATAAGCAATACAATGGATCGAAGAATAATTAAATGCTTTACAAGACTGAATAATTGAATCCATAACATCAGTTGATAATCCAATTTTAATATTGTCTTTTTTTGATTTTTTATTTTCAAAATCGTAAATCACTATTCTTTTTTGCCTAGCATTTATATGAACTTTTAGAACGAAATCATCCGTTTCATAGTTAATTCTAAATCCTTGATCACAATCTCCTTTAAACTTTCTGATAGCTAAAATTTTAGCATCTTCTTCCAAACCGTAGATACCAGATAACTTAAGAAGCTTTTCAACAGATAAATCTGAAGGCACGCTATCTGCCTTCTTAGGCCTACTAAAATCAAAAAGCGTCATCATAAAAGCTGTATTAAAAACAAATAATTTACTCTTACAAGGTTAATAATTTTTTTTCATTTTTTTCATTTCTAGTTAATATTAAAACGAGTTTTTCTATTCAAAAATAGAAATGCTATGCAATAAGAAATATCAAAAATGGTCACTAGCACTGTTAGGAGAGATGTCTGATGGTAATTCTCAAAAATAAAAAATAAAAAAGTCCGCGCAGCTATAGCAGTGCACCTTTAATAACTATACTAGTTTGGCAAAAGTTCTGCAAACAGCTTTTTGCATGATACTATGCTGCCATGATAAGAATGATTCAGAACCAGTCTGCGGGACAGGCAAAATCTTACTATTCCGATGCGCTTGTCCAGGCTGATTATTACATGGATAGCCAAGAAATCGGAGGACATTTCCAGGGCAAGCTGGCTGACAGGCTCGGCCTGTCAGGGCCTGTCAGCCATGATGTTTTTTTTGCGCTCTGCGATAATGTCTATCCTGAAACAAGCAAACCGCTGACACCCCGTTACCGGCATGACAGGCGGGTGGGTTATGACGTGAATTTCCACTGCCCTAAATCAGTATCGATTTTGCACGCTCTGTCAAAGGATACGCATATCCTGGATGCGTTCACGGAAAGCGTCCGGGATACGATGCTAGAAATGGAAGCCGATACGAAAACACGTGTGCGTAAAAACGGTGCGTATGGCGAACGGGAAACAGGTGAAATGATATGGGCAGATTTTGTCCATACCACTTCGCGTCCCGTAGATCAACACGCCCCCGATATGCACCTTCATAGTCATTGTTTTATTTTCAATATGACTTATGACGCTTCGGAAAAACAGGTAAAGGCCGGAGAATTCCGCGACATTAAAACCTCGATGCCGTATTACCAGGCACGCTTTCATAAACGACTTTCTGACCGATTAATCAAACTCGGTTACCGGGTCGAGCGCACCGGAAAATCATTTGAGGTTGCAGGTGTCCCGAAACGCGTCATCGAATTATTCAGCAAGCGCACAGACGAAATCGGGCGTGCTGCCAAAGAAAAAAATATCACTGATGCCCGCGAACTGGACGGGCTGGGTGCGCGTACCCGTTCGGCCAAGAATAAGAAAATGACCCTTACGGAATTGAAAGCAGACTGGCGCAGACAGATGCGTGAAAATATACCCGAAGCGGAACTGTCCCCTGACCTGATTATCCGTTCTGCACCCGGCAAAGAAGCAGTGAAAAATGATCCGCAGCTTGCTGTGGATTATGCACTGCTGCATTGCTTTGAACGCGCATCTGTCGTGCCTTACCGCAAACTCGAAGAAACGGCAGTGCGTCAATGCCTCGGCGACCTTTCCGTATCGGTTCAGGACGTTGAAAAAGCAATGCAGAATGACAGCCGCATTATCCGCATCAAAGAGCGTGGCCGTGAATACTGCACGACAAAAGAAGTGCTTCGCGAAGAACAGGAAATGGTGAACCTTGCCCGTAAGGGTAAAGGGCAGCTTTTGCCGATGTACAGCAAAGCCCCTTCCCTGAAGCTGGACGGACAGCAGGCCGAAGCCATCAGCCATATCCTGACCACAAATTCCCGTGTGTCGATTGTACGTGGAGCCGCAGGCACAGGTAAAACCTCCATTTTGCAGGAAGCTGCAAAGCATATCGAAGCTGCCGGAAAAAAACTTACTGTAGTTGCACCCACAGCCCAGGCCTCCCGTGGTGTATTGCGCGCCGATGGATTTGAGCAGGCCGAAACCGTAGCCACCCTGCTCGGCAAACCCAAACAGCAGGAGCAGTTAAAAGGTGGCGTTTTATGGGTCGATGAAGCCGGGCTTCTGGGTACTGCCGATATGAAAGCCATCCTGGAATTGGTTGAACATTACGATGCCCAGCTGGTGCTTGGTGGTGACACCCGCCAGCACAGTGCAGTCGTGAGGGGAGATGCGCTCAGGGTACTGAATACTGTAGCGGGAATTCACACTGCCGAAGTCAGTAAAATCTTCCGTCAGAAAGATGAATTGTACCGCAATGCAGTCGAAGATTTATCGCAGGGCAATGTGCGCAGCGGTTTTGACAAGCTGGACGAAATGGATGCAATTAAAACCATTGACCCGCTTAAACCGCACGACCAGTTAATCACGGATTATATCAAAGCCGTGAAAGCGGGCAAAAGCACGCTGGTGATTTCCCCGACACACGATCAGGGTGAAGCTGTCACCGATGCGCTGCGGGAACGGATGCGGGAATTAAAACTCATCGGTAAAAAAGAAGCGCAATTCCTGCGCCTGAAAAACCGCAACCTGACCGAAGCGGAAAAAACAGACTGGCGCAATTACCAGCCCGGCCAGGTGGTTCAGTTCCACCAGAATTTAAAAGGCATCCGGCGCGGCAGCCGATGGAAAATCAGCCAGGCAGATAATAAGGGCGTTTTTCTTGAAAATGGCGAAAATGAAGCAATACCACTGCCATTGGAAAAAAGCGGCAAATTCGATGTGTATGAGGCCGCAAATATCGGTTTATCCAAAGGTGACCAGGTACGCATTACCCAAAACGGATTTGATGCGAAAGATAACCGCCTGGATAACGGTGACCTGCTCAAAGTGGTTTCGGTCAGTAAGAAAGGCCAGGTCAGTTTGCGTAAGGGCAAAAGTTTTTCCACCTATACGCTGGATCAGGACTTCGGTCATATCACGCACGCGCATTGCATCACCTCGCACGGATCGCAAGGCAAAACCGTAGATGCGGCTTTTGTAATGCAACCCTCTGCAACGTTTTCGGCAACGGATGCCAGACAATTTTACGTGTCTGTATCCCGCGCCAAAGAACGGACACTGATTTATACGGACGATAAGGAAGCCCTGCTGGAACACGCAGCCGAAGCGGGTGACCGTGCGTCTGCGCTGGAACTGGTCAGCGGTTCAAAGAAGGCTGAACACCTGGAATACGTGCAACAGTTGCAGCGGGAACAGCAACCCCGATCCGATGTTGAACTAACAAAATCCTCACCCACAATAGACCTGGAAGATTATGAGCCACGATGATGATCTTTTCCGGCAGATGGCGGAAAATAACCCTACGGATAAAGCAACACCCAAAGATGAAACCTTCGGAACGGCAAGCCACGTCCGCAATGTATATTTCTGCCCCCTGTCCGGTTCCGGGATATTCCTGAATTACAGCTACCTGGTATCCTGTGACCATTCGCAGGATTTTACAGTGCTGACATTAGGTTTTACCTCGCACAGCATTGTGCTGAAAGGTGTTTTGCTAAAACCTTTGTACTTTGAGCTGATGGGGCATCTTCCCAAAATGATTTATGCTGTTGAAGTGCGTTACAACGGCACGTTTGATAAGAAAAAGCCCATCGTAAATGAGATTATTATTGCTAACAATTAAAAACAAAAACGAATGAACCCACAAGATGTACAACCACGCAATTTTAGGCCTGTGGAAGTAATTTACACGTCACCTGACGGCTTTTTTTCAATTGGTATCGGGTTTGGTGATGGTGGCAATGAGTACGCCACTTCCAGCCTCCGTTTTGGGATGCGCTGGAATGGTCACACAGAAGAAGAAAAAGGATTTCCGGCTTCAAACGGATATCCTTTGTGGTTTCAGTTACCGGACGATATCGGCAGCATTATGAAAGTATTGTACGATAACAGCAACAGGGTTGGACAAGCGGGTGACCACCGTCCGGATTTAACTGTAAGAAGATAAAAACAGGGCAGCCAAATGGCTGCCCTGTTTGTTTACAATTGTCTTTCCAGTTTCGCCTGGTATTTTGGGCGCAATGCTTCAATCCTGTTTAGCAATTGTGTCCTGTCAATACCGGGATACTCTGCCAGGTTTATTTCTGTCAGTTTCATAGAAAAACTGTTCCTGAATTTCCTGCGGGGGTCTTCGTCAGGGTTGGCTGCTGCAATTAAAGCGTCAAATGCGGCAATGCCTGTTTTGCGGATTTTCTTTTGTTGTTCCGATAAATCGGTGACGAGTTGTTCAAAGAATACCTCGCAGTCTGTTACAATGGCTTCCATAGTCATACGTCTATTATAAGAAATTCCGTTGAATATTCAAAAAGGTGCAGCCCGAAAGCTGCACCTTTTTTTAGTTCATATCCAGCGTGCGGTCAATTTTGAGATCCAGCCAGGGCGGTTGAAAGTCAAAGCCCGTGATGTCGCCTGCATTCAGGATATATTCGACATCATCGCTGTTCAGGTCATCGGGATTATATTCGTTTACGAGGTCGGACAGGAAACCTTCATTGCCGCTGTACGGCAGGCTGTGAAAGGTTTCCAGCTTATCACCGTTGAGCATTGCCACCTGGTATTCTTCATTGACCAGGAAAACGTCACCACTGTTTCTGTTCATTGCGGGCTTAACTCCTGTGTTGTCAAAATCATCCGGCAGGCCGTTTTCAATCCAGGCATCCAATGTATCCCGCAGCATTTTGATTTCACGGTATCCGAAGTCGGCCAGGTTCTCTGTGTAAAAGTTCTGCATTGTTGTATTCCTTCCTGTAGGTAAATGGTTACAGGGAATGACAACCAAAGAACCAGCGCACAAACCTGCTGTTATTTTGGATGGGCGGTGAATCCCGCAACGCGGGAGAGGAAAATAATAGTAGGTGACGAAAGCGGCTTTGGTATGAACCTGTTACCAACCATTTTCCGTTCTGCAGGACGGGATATAACTATGCCGGGGACGGGAAACAGTCCCAGGTTCGTTCATACGAAGAAAAGCCATCACGGGTGATAATCAGATGGTCGTGGAAAGCGATGTCCAGCACCTTGCCCGCTTCCTGTAATTTTTCAGTCAGCTGCCGGTCTGCTTTGCTTGGTGCAATATTACCTGATGGGTGGTTATGCGCCAGGATAAGCCCTGATGCTTTGGCTTTAAGCGCAATCGCATAAACAATCTTCGGGTCAACAATACAGCCGGAAATCCAGCCTGAGGCGATATCTGAAACGCCCAGGCATCGCATATCACGATCCAGCAATAATAGTTTTACCTGTTCGAGTAATTCAATTTTATTGTCATCCCACATAGACCGTAAAAGCAGCGCGGCATCCTCTGCCGAATTAATCTTCGGACGTTTTGCAGCGGGATGTACATTCCGGTAGCTCAGTTCAATTTCGGCAACCTGTGAGAGTTCGGCAGAAGTCAGTTCTTTCATTGTTTTTCCTTTGGTAAAAAGTGGTGCAGATAAGCGGTTACAGGCCAAGACGGTGCTTGTGCCATTCGTTCACGTCTTTGAACTCTTTGTATTTGTCATTCATCCGTTGGTGTTGCAGTCCCGGTTCATTGCTGCAAAACCTGTCCAGTTCTTCTGCTGCGCTGTTTCCTGCATCATCATTATCCATCCAGCTGTACAGGATTTTGTAGCCGTAATGACGGATGTATGCCGCGCCATCCTTAATCTGGGAAACCGAATTCAGAATGATCGCATCATCATCCAGCGGCTCACCTCCCCGTTGTGTCATTACAGACAGGAAATCCATTAGCCCTTCAAAGATGTGGATGTGGTCGGGCTTCGGGATTTTACCCCGGATAAACGTGACCGTTTTCGGACTGACGCAACCTTTGAAATACGGGTTGCGCAACTCGTAACCGCCATCTTCATTATGCAGTCCCAAAGCAAAGAAATTCTTTTGCGTGTTGTGGTTGAACAGGCGCAGCTGTTGCAGGTATTGGCTGGCAACTTTCTGGTCGATGCCCCGTTCTTTCAGGTATTTAATCAGGGTGGGGTGCTGTATTTTCCCTTTCGCACGAATGACCAGTGTCGGGCCATCACTGAGCTGCGGCTCGTGGTGCTGTACCGGAATGGATGGTGCTGTCCAGCTTACATTTTCCAGCCAGCGCAGGGTATCAGAAATGCCCGCGCTCTTTCCCTGGCTGTTTAGCCAGGAAAGCGCAAACTGGATCGTCTTGCCGCCCTGCTGTGAACCAAAGTCATACCAGAGGTTTTTTGCCGGATTTACGTAAAAGCTTGGCGTTCTTTCTTCCCGCAGTGGTGAAAAGTATTGGATGCTGTTCTTTCTTGTCCTGAATGGGACATAGCCCAGTTGGTTTAAAAGTTGTTGCAGGCAAATTGCATTTGCAGAATTAATGTTCAATTTAATAGTCCTTTTATAAAATATTTCCGGCTTGTCTTTCGTGTGCTGGCTGTACCTGTCGATTTAAGAAGTCCTCCAGTACACTGCGCCTGTAGCGCACCCGGTTTCCTGCCCTTAAAGGTTGCAGGTTGTATCGTTTAGTGCTGTCCCAAACAGCCAGTGTTCCGGGCGATACATTCAGCAGCTTTGCTGCCATTTTTCGGTCGAGCAAAGGCTCCAACAAAACATTGGTCATTTGTTCCTTTCGGTTGTGGCGAGTCGCTTTAAAGCGGATGGCTTTATTACGGAAAGCTGATATGAAAAGCAACTGAAACCCTCTTCGTTATAGGTTGTTAAACGTTTTGGGCACGCTGGTATGACTTTAATTTCTAGGTGGGAGCATTTTTTTCAAAGGGTCGTTCAATATTTAGGTAATTTTATTTCATGAAAACAAATATTAGAACGATATATTTTGATGAATCCGGATTTACCGGATACAATTTGTTAGATAAAGACCAACAAGTTTTTTCAATTGGAAGTACTGACATCACTCCTGATGAAGCAGAAGAAATATTGAAATCTAGTTTTCCTAACTATGCCGGGAAGGAATTCAAATTCAATAATATCTGGGGATCAAAAAATCAAAAGGGTTTAATCGAATTAAGTAACAGAATAAGCAATTCAGGTGCTAATTTCTACGGTTGGATGATTGATAAGCGATTTGCAGTGTTAGTTAAAATCGTAGATCAACTTATTGAACCCATTACTACGGCAAACGGATTCGATTTTTATGCGAATGGTTTCAATCGTAAATATACCAATTACATTTATTACGGATTTCAAATTCACTCTCCTCAATGGATCGACTCCCTATTGGAATCTTATCAAAAGTTTAGTCGCTATCCTTCAGAAGTTTCATTAAAACAAATGATCAAAGAATTTGTTGTTTTGAAAAAGAAGGTTCATAAAAATATTCGTTTGTTTCTCGATCAAATGATTGATGGGGCAAACATTGTCAGTCGTATCTACAATCTAGATGATTACAAAAGAACAAATGAATTGCATTTGACTACAATGGTTGCCATGGTTTCGTATTGGCGGGATAATCACGCTGAAGATTTCATTATTGTTCATGATGCAAGTGCAAATTTCTCAAGACAGAATGAACTGTGGTCTAAAATCACCAATAAGGATGTCAATGAAATTGTTCTGCCAAATGGAGACGGCACAATGACGAATTATCCACTACGGGTTATAGAAACCAGAGGGGAAAATTCCATCAATAATTTTTCTATTCAATTGTGTGATTTAATAGGCGGGTTTATTTCTCGGTATTTTGCACCTGATCTCACTGAAAAAGACAAGGAATTTATTGATCAATGCGTTACTGCGGGTATGGATAAGTTAATGTATAATTCTATAAAGCCAGCTACAGATTTTCCTGAATTCCCCCCGAAACGGTTGAGTGGACCTGATGTGGTAGATAAAATGACAAGTATAATAAATGCTCGATCCAAATGAAAATGCCGCCTAAAAGGCGGCATTTATTATGGTTGTAATTTGTTTTTCTGTTTACGCAAATTCGTTGCCTGTAGTAAAAGCGTCTCACTTGTTGTGATTTGTTCTGCCATTCTTGCTGCGTCTGCATATACGGTCATCGGATATAAACCTTCAAAGTTTAGATCGCGTTCGACAGGCAAACCCAAGGTGCCGCGCACCGATTTGATTTCATTAAGATCAACATATCCTAATTCCGGAAAACCCATACCGAGATCACAAAGTCCGAATGCTAGTCGCGGTTCATCAGGATCGATTTCGCTGATTAACCAAGTTGCGTTTGCATCAGGCGTAAACAGTTTAACCACCGGGGTGTGATTTTGATCCCTGTTCGCGCCATTTTTCTTTAACTGTTCTAGTTGTTCCGTTGTAAATAATTCCATTGCTCGCATACCTCGTTGTTGAAAGGAGACGGAGAATGACAGCGGAACAAAATGCAGCAGCAGATTTTAGTAATTTCGGTAAACAAATAAATTGGGTTACACGTACAGGAGGAATTTAGCATTAATAAACTGTAACGGATGGGTATTTAAGCGTGGTATTTTCGGTGGTTTGCTATGTATTTCCCTTCAACCGGGAGTCGAAATGAGCAAAGATGTATCGATGGAAGAACTAGAAGAAGCCTATGCAATTATTGCGGACATCATCCGCAAAAGGGGCGAAAAATTTCTTCCAATCTTTAAACGACTGCACGAAGAAGTATTGCAACGCAGGGTGAACCAAAGTCTTATAGATATTGCATTACAGGTAAGCAGTGCAAATCGTCAGATGTAGTGTTTTATGAAATTTGCTTTGCTGACCAACTTAAAATAAGGTTTCTGATCTTGCGGATTTTTTCTGTATTTAAGCCATCGCAGGCAATCATCCCCAAAATCAAAAAATACCGGCGCGCTACAATTAAGCCAGGCTTTTCTTTTATACCGCCAATCAAAAGTCTCGTATAGCAACGGGTTTTTAGTTGCTTTATGCCGCGCTTTAATAAATAGCTTTTCACCAAAACTACGTACGCGACCTTCTTCCGGGTCTTGTGGATATTCCGCTATTCTCCTTAACATTAAGCTGTTCATAAAGTTAATGGCTTCATTAGAATTTGTTGGATAGTTGTATGATTTGCTATGCCTGGAATATCCGCAGATTTCATATTGTGCAAGTAAAGGATGTTCGGGATCAGGAATTGGAAAAGCGTCAATCTGGTTGCGAAACGACTGGGCATTGATAATCCAGATTAGCTTGTCGTAGAAATTTACTCTGCTTGTTAACTCTTCAAAGGATATTGGTGAATTCTGAAATTCTATTGTTACACCTTTTGGTGTATGAATATCTGCTCTATGTAAATCCCCATTTTCAGCAAAGAAAACTACTTCTCTATACTCTTCCGGGAATTGATTTTTCCAATTAAGATGCCATTCAGTTTCGGGTTCCCACCAAGTATCACAATCCCGTAATGAGTTGTGCGCCCAATGATGAATTTTGACACTGCCACACTTTGCGGTTACATCTTTTTTGCATCCGGTGCATATGCCTTTTAGTCCCTTTGCGGGCTTTGTTCGTATTCCATCAACAAGAGCGTATTGCATAATGAGTGCCTTTATAGTGAATAATCAAAAGTACTGAGAATGTAATCTTGAATACACCGGAACTATAAGCTATCATCACCGTGAATATTTGAACACATTCCAATAAATATTCCTGAAAACAGTAATTTTTATCGGCAAAGTAAGTAGATGTTTTCATTGGATAAAGTAACAACACCGAGATCGTGAAAACGGCCACCTCCTCCGCCAATCTCCCAGGTTTAATAACGTATTATATCCCTGATTTGTTTGCGGATTGCTGGCTAAATGCAGCAACCGAATATGTACTGCTGCTAAATCGTTTCACGAACTCATACACATTTGAGGTGAAACGATGGTCTTTCTGGCCCGCATTGGTACACGCTATTATTATAATCGACGTGTCCCCGAAGAACTCCGCGAATACGATCCCCGCACCCTGGTAAGGGTTTCCCTGAAAACAGACAGCAAGCGGCTTGCCAGTCGCAAGGCTGCTGAATTCAATTCCCGTTTAGAAGATTACTGGCAAGGCCTGGTCGCAACTGACCAGCCCCATATGCCTGCTAAGTTCCGTCAGACCGTGCGTGTTGCGCGTCAGATGGGCTTTGCCTACCAATCAATGTCGGAAGTGGCCGCCTTGCCGCTTCGCGAATTGATTGACCGTGTGCTGGCCTTAAGAGACGCAACTCCCATCCAGGTAGACGTTGCTTTGGGGGCTAAAGAAGGTTCCCCTGTCCCGCAGACAACTGTTCAGGATGCCCTGGAAAAGTTTTGGGAAATCACTGCTGACAAGGTGATGAATAAAACGGAAGCGCAATTGCGTAAGTGGCGTAATCCTCGCATAAAAGCGGTAAAGAACTTTATCCGTATTGCGGGCAATAAGCAGCTTAAAAACCTGATGCGCGAAGATATTGTCGCTTTCCGGGACTGGTGGATTATCCGGGTTCAGGAAGAAGATATCAGCCCTGAAACTGCGAACAAAGACTTTATTCACCTGAAAGGTGTTTTAGAGGCTGTTTCCGACCACGAAAAACTGGATTTGAATATCGAGCATCTGTTTAAAAAACTTGCACTCGAAAACCGTTTCCAGCAAATACGGGAACCGTTTACGGACGAGCAGATCAAAGCTGTTTTGCACAGTCCCAAACTGGAAAATACGCATAAGGAATGCCAGCTTCTCTTATCAGTAATGGCCGAGACAGGCGCACGTCCGAGCGAACTGGCGGGCTTGCTGCCCGAAGATATTTGCCTGGATGCACCTGTACCGCATATCTCTATCAAAGACCGGAAAGAGAGGCCGCTGAAAAACAAGCACAGTCAAAGGGTGATCCCATTGGTGGGCTATGCTCTTGATGCACTTAGAAAAATGCCGAACGGCTTTGAGTATTATCGAGACCGGGTTGATAGTATGACCACCGCTATCAATAAGTTTCTTCGAGCTAATGAAATGATGCCTTCTGAAAACCATAGCCTGTATTCGCTTCGCCATAGTTTTCAGGACAGGATTTTAAGCGTAGATACGCCGGACAGAATTCAGGCGGAGCTTATGGGGCACCGTTTTCAGCGCCCTAAATACGGCAAGGGTGGAACGCTGGAACATAAGCGGGAATGGCTGAACAAGGTTTGTTTGAAAAATTAAGTTGCTAATTTATCCAGCAAATTATCGGTGCGATTATCTTTTCTTTGTAATACTTCCTTGGCAGAAATATTATTTTTATGACGTATGACAGAATGAAATCTTTTATTTTGGATTGGCTGATCAATTGCTCGAACGGTTTTAATGCAACAATTGAAAATATTGAGAAGGCTATAGTTGATTATGATCCACAGTTAAAACTGCGCATCAATAATCCATCCTATCATAGTGCAAAAGGTTTTTTTCAATCTGAAATGAGGGCTGCATTAGACGATCTAAAGTCAACAAAGCTTATTGAAGAATACGTTTCAGCAGATATATTTACCCAAGATGAAAATGGTAATCCTGTCACCCTTCAAAAGATACAATTTTCTGCAACTCGAGAGGGTAGATCATACCATAAATACACAAAAATTAAAGGTAGAGTTGGTGAGGCAGAGATTTATGGACTATCCAAAGGTCTTTATTATATGAATAGTTATGGGCCTGTAATTTTAGAAGATATCAAAGAGATAGTAAAGGAAAAGCAATCACCCTTTAATGTACCTGTTCTAAGAACATTCTTAATTGACGAAGGTTTTTGTAAACCTGGAAAAACTCATTTAAATGATAACAGAACAATTGTTGAATTTACCAAAACCGGAAGAAAACTAAAAAGAGCGGGATCGTACTTGGAATATTTGCGCCAAAAAAATGAGGAATATACTACAAAGGAAGAAAAGCTAAAAATAGAAACAGAACTACTTAAATACCAAAAGCAAATTTCGGAATGGCAAATCAGATGGGGTAATAAAATTGTTTGGATTAATTTATTAATTGCAGTCGTTGCAATAATAGTAAGTGCTATCGTTTCTAAACTATAACGATAATAAGAAATAGAATTTCATTCAATTAGATTTACGGTTTTTCCTTTTCCAATAAAATAAGAATATTGCTGAAACCATCAAGCATTAATTTTGTATGGTCATTAAAATAATTTGCGATTTCAGTTTTCCTCTTTTGCCAACTCTCCAAAAATGCTGGATCATTTGGGTTGAAAATATGTTCATACTTAGCAGTGGTCTCCGGCGTTAAATAATGAACAATGTTTAGTCTGCTTTTATTCAAAATAGAATACTCAGTCTCTTTAAATTTTTTAATCCAGTTATAGTTTGAATTATTTGTGAATTCAGTTTCAAGAGCCTCAATGACTTTACTAAAATCGATCTGTCGTGGTTTTAATTTTGTTTCAAAACAATGAGCAAGCATATCCCCAATTTTATCCCAATAATTATAGGTAGTCTGATACGCTGCATTTGTGAACATTGAATATCTCAGACTACTTAAATTCTGATAATTTGAGTAAATCGTTTCCCCATTAAAATTTATTCCCGTATCGAGCGGATTGTTGATGTAAGGTCTGTGCAAATACAAGTTAGCTGTATGAAACATTAGTTCCTTTGATAAAAAAACAAGGTCATCAAAAATTTTATGGAGAGTTAGAAAATCCTCCCCAGGTTGTGCATAAAAACCAATTATATCTAGATACCTCTGGAGTAAATTCTCATTAGGGCTACTACTATGATAATTATTCGAGGAAAGAGACAAAATCCCTTCTCTCTTGTAAATAACCTCTATTAAGTTTTGGTATTTGTGAATTATTTCGATCTCTTCCATATTGAATTAAATTACGATAAAGATTTTTACAGGTTAAGGTTATAGCGCTATATAAAAAATACTGAGGGATTATTTATGCTCAATGTTGAATTCTAAACTGTATTTGGTGCTATCCAGCCAATTGCTTTTTCTTACCGTTAATGTCACAGGGCTTTGATCCAAAATTTTGTTACGTGATTTTAGAATTGCCTCCTGAATAGAATTTGGTAATTCTTTTTTCATTGCTGCAAAATGAAGTGTATCTGCATATCCTATGAATTTTGCAATGGCTTCTTCTTCTCTTTCCGGTACATTGATATCAACCGTCAAATAAAGCTTTTGGGTTATGGTTTCGTTGCCTTGAATAGAATACATCACGCTGTTGGCCATAAATTCTTTATCCAATTTTATATAATCGGAAGAAGCTGACCATTCATCATCAAATGTATTCTGATAGTATCGGGTCGGAATACCATTTTTTGCTAAAAAGTCTTTGGCAACATATGGTGACCAGCCTAATTCGGGATTTATGTGTGGTGGATTTTTTTCAATTTTTTGTAGTCGTCTTATCTGTTTGATTGAATTAATAACGTCTTGTTTTGTGTCAACGCTCCCAATAAATAAACCACTTCTCCAGCGTTTAAAACCTTGTGTGTTTAAATTGAAATGAAATAGGGAATTGCGCTTTGTGAAACGAACAAGAGCTTGGTCTTTAATTCGCATTCCAATCATATTGAAGCCCTCCTCATAAGTCATATAAAGAGCCAAGAAATAAATGTAGGGTAATATCCAAATTGCCAGAAATGGGGAGAGTGCAAAATCCCGCAATGTCTGATAGGAAGCAAATTCTGTTATATGCGTTTTTATTTCCTTAAACGTATGCCAGAGAATTAAGCAGCCTATAGCGATAATGATCGCATTGAATAATTTTTGTATTCCAGCATATTTTTCGTCTTTTCCTGCTACAGTTTGCAGCAACGAAATTGAAACAGCCAGAAAAACTATACAAAGCTCAGCAATAATTGAAAAGGTATAAAGTCCCGTTATGAATTCTATTATGATAGAAAGTTTCAGATTTTCTCTTACTGCATCCCTGAAAAATTTCTTA
Organism: Bacteroidota bacterium; assembly: GCA_040387755.1. Classification (GTDB taxonomy): domain Bacteria; phylum Bacteroidota; class Bacteroidia; order Chitinophagales; family Chitinophagaceae; genus Rurimicrobium. The sequence goes on from JAZKDB010000002.1 coordinate 1,418,630, forward strand.
TTTTCTCTTGCTTTATTTGTACTTAGGATTATGCTTATGATAGTAAAAAACAACCATAACAATGTATCTTTTAATTGTTCTGTTTTCCAAGCGCCAATCTTAAAGAGTACATACACACCTATAAGAGTATACGTGACAGCCAATACATATGGGATGAGAATTTTATAATTGAAGAAATCAACAATTATGCCGCAGAAGGATTTTAAAACATCCGGTTTTTTAACTGCAAACACCAAGAGTAGTAATGCAAGCCAAATTATAATTGCGATTTCTCTGTTATTGAATATTCCCATTCGAACTTATAATCTGTTTCGTTAAAGCAAATGAATGAATTCCGATATCTTATTCAATAATTCGTCAAAATCGGGTTGCCCATTATAATATAGCGGAGCCGTCAATTTATACCGATCTTTAAATTGTTTTCTTAATTCGGGGGAGCTTAAAAGGAATGCTTCACATTCTGCAATTATCAAGTCTTTTTCTTTCCCACGAAAGCGTTCTTCTTTGTGTTTTATATATGCTTCTGTGCCAATAAAATCTTTGACTATTTGTGTGTTGAGCAAGTTATACACATCATAATACTGGCGCATAAGGTTGGCGTATACCTTCCCGTCTTCTTCCTGCTCTTGCCTAAATTTTGTCGCAATGGTTTGCAACTTTTCAACAAACGTATAGCCTGGATGATAACAAGAAACCCCCAATGCTTTGTTGTCAATAATCTCAATGCCCGGAGTGTTTATAGCTTTATCTAAAGCCCAGGAGCTTATATTGATCTTTTCATTTGGTGTGACTGTATCAAAACCAACTTCGAGCAAGATGCCTTCTTTGAGATTGGGAACACTTTCAGTATAGCTCTTGTAATAAAGCCGTATGCCTCCACTTCTTCCATCAGAATCATCAAAATCGTGATCCCGTTTTATTGAAGTGATTCCATCAATTTTTATTTCGGATGCCAACCAATCGTAATAATCAAATCTTGACTTTACTGCATTGACTTTTGTGTTTTTAGTATTGACTGTAACGTTGCGTTCCGGATCAGGGTTGATCTGGATATCTATGTCTTCCGAAAAGCGATTGATAATTCCGTAACCCTTTGATAGCGAAGTGCCGCCTTTCATTTCAAATGAAAAGCCCTGTTTTGTCAGTCCATACAAAATGTGCATGATCCAGTAATCTTTTTCAATCAGACCGGCTAGAATTCTAGTTTCATTTTCAAGAATGCTGATCAGTTCAGGAAACTCCTTTAGGTCGTGAATATATTTACGCGCCATAAGCAGAAACCTGATTTTTTAATAGGGGAGCAAACAATGTTTTTGTTCTCATATTCCCATAGCTGCTAACGGAACGCTTTAGCTTGCCAGTATTCATCGCTTTAGCTTTGACCAGCACTTTTTGAAGCACTTCATCTTGGTCTTCCGCTAATTCTTTCAAATTATTTACCAGGTCAACCAACAAAAATTCTTCGGTTACATTCTTTGGGAAACGATGCCTGACATGAAAGAAGAAATTTCTGCCTCCTAATTTAAATTCACCATGCCGCTTATGATTATAGACAACACGCTTATTATAAAGCTGTGTAGTGCCTACGCCAAGACTGTTATAGGCATTGGGTGATGTTAGCAGAAATTCATCGTCTTTAAGGAATGTGCGCACAAGTGTTGGTTCATCTGGCGGCATTGATCCGAAGACGCTTTTTTTAGGTGTGTGATATAATCCCCCGGACAGTTTTTCTAAAACACCGTCTTTTACAAGCAAAGCGATATGGCGATCAACAGCATTTGACCATTGAGCTAAATCTGCCCTTCTGTAAACCCTGCCTTCTTTGAGGTGGGATTTGAATTCATCCAGCTTCTTCATAATCGTTCCCCTTTTCACAAAGATACCATACAAAGTCTAAATTGCAAGTAAATTTATTGAAAATTCATGCAAATTTAGTCTTCTTTTAAAACTTTAAACACTGAATCCCTTATATTCTTCACGCCCCATCACGATTCAAGCAGGCCGTACACCCGTGCAAATTGAAGTGTTTCAAGGAATAATTTTTAATGTAATCAATGCGTTAACTGGGAGTTGTTGTAAATTATTAGCATTGGGAATATATTTTATCAGTAATTTTATTCATATTTTTCACTAGCATATTATGGTCATGAAAATTCTAGAAATCACTATAAAGAACTTCCGGTTGTTAAGAAATATAACATTATCTCTTGATCAACAAACAACAGTGATTGTCGGAAGGAATAATAGCGGCAAGACCTCATTGACTGAATTAATAAGGCGTTTGTTGGGTGATAAATCACCTCAATTTCGGTTGGAAGATTTTTCATTATGTGTTCATGCAGATTTTTGGACTGCATTTCAGATCAAAAATGCTGGGGGAAAGGATGAAGATATTCGTAAAGCCTTGCCCAAAATAGATGTCGTCTTCAAAGTGGAGTATGATACGGCATCAACAAATCTTGGTGCTTTGTCAGAATTTGTAATCGACTTAGACCCCGCGAGTAAAGTCGCGCTTATTTCAGTGAGCTACGAATTGGCTGATGGAAAAATAAATCCATTTTTTGAGGATCTTGTTTTTTCTGAGGCGACCAAAATAAATTGTTATAAGCAATTCAAGGACAGAATTTCCTCACTTTATAAAGCAAGTGTATGTGCAATCGATCCAACAGACAATACGAATATCAAACAGCTTGAATGGTCTAAATTGCACGCTTTTCTTAAAAGCGGATTTATTAATGCACAGCGAGGATTGGACGACGAAACATATAAAGACAAAGATGTTTTAGGAAAAATCCTTGAAGTGCTATTTAATTCAGCAATGTCTGAAGAAGCTTCAGAAGGGGATAAAGAAATCGCGGTACAACTGGAGTCAGCTGTAAGTGGCTTGCAGACAAATATAGAAGCGGGATTTACTGATAGTCTAAAGAAATTTCTACCTGCATTTTCTTTGTTTGGTTATCCAGGGTTAATTGATCCCGGTCTAAGTACTGAAACGACGATTGATGTAGGAAGATTATTGAAAGATCACACGAAAATTCGATATCAGGGTACCGGTGAAATTAGCCTCCCTGAATCATTTAATGGATTGGGGGCAAGAAATCTGATCTTTATTCTCTTTAAGCTGTTCGAATTTTTTAAGGATTTTCAAGTTAGCAAAGGAGAACCTGGCGTTCATTTGATTTTCATTGAGGAACCAGAAGCTCATTTGCATCCGCAAATGCAAGAGGTATTTATACGTCAACTCAGCACCATTGTTCAGGTGTTCACTGACACATATAACGGTGGCAATGTTTGGCCTGTGCAGTTTGTAGTGTCAACGCATTCATCACATATAGCCAATGAAGCGCCATTTGACGCAACGAGATATTTTGTCACTGGTGCATCAGATATTGATCCAAGATATAGACATACGAGGATAAAAGACTTAAGCACCGGTTTGGCTGGCACACCACAAAATGTGATAGCGTTCTTGCATAAATATATGACGCTTACTCGTTGTGACCTATTGTTTGCGGATAAAGCAATTCTTATTGAAGGTGCAACAGAGAGGATAATATTGCCAATCATGATCCAAAAAAATGATATTGGCAAAGATCAGCAGGATTGTTTAGCCAGCCAGTTTGTGACAGTGATGGAAGTGAGCGGCGCGTATGCAGTTAACTTTTTTGATTTACTAAATTTTCTTGAATTAAAGACACTGATTATAACAGATATTGATTCAACTGTAATTGATGACACTGGAAGGCAACGAACTTACCCCTCATGTATGGTATCTACAGGTACACATACAAGTAATGCGACAATAAAAAACTGGTTCGGTGCAGCGTCAGATTTTTCATCAGCAATTTTAATTGCTAAAACCGCCCAGGAAAAGACAAAAGGAAATCAATATCTAACGTATCAAATTCCAGAGGCAACGGGTGATCCTTGTGGCCGCAGCTTTGAGGCTGCATTTATGCTCAAAAATCCACAGCTTTTTGCATTGGATGTCGTTCCAAACCCTGACAAGGAGAAAGAAGTTTGGGCAAAAACCAGTAATGTAAAGAAAACCGAGTTCGCCCTTAATTATTCAATTAATGAAAAAATTTGGGATGTTCCGTTATATATTAAAGAGGGATTAGACTGGTTAGCCAGGCCCAACAATATTCCAGAGGCTGCAATAATGCCAGAATTAATTATAGCAGAATAATAGCCATGGACAATAATACAGAAAACGTGAGCCCGGCAGAGATTGCAGCGAAAGTCGCATTGGAAACATTGTTCCAAACGTTGGAGGCAAAAAAGAATTTTATTTTTGAAGCAGGTGCAGGTGCTGGTAAGACATTTTCCTTACTTGAGGCGCTTAAATTTTTGATTGATAAAGACGCGCGAGCTTTTCTTCGAGATCATAAAAAGATAGCCTGTATCACATTTACAAATATCGCTAAGGAGCAAATCGATAAGCGTACAGATAAGCATCCGATTGTCCATTCAGATACAATTCATGGATTTTGCTGGTCAATGATAAATAGCTTTCAGAATGAGATAAGAAAATTGTTACCAACAATAGGTGATTGGGAAGATCGAATAACTGAGTTTTTCAATGCTGCTCTTACAAGCGAAAGCGGTGACGATAATGCCGAGTTTAATACTTTTGAAGTACTTGGGAAAAAGCCGGTAATTTATGAATTAGGATACGCGTCAATTGAGGACGATTCAATTACATTACATCACGATGATGTCGTGAATTTGATGGTTGCACTTTTGGACAATGAAAAATTCAGAAATCTGCTTATCTCGAAGTATCCTGTGATTTTTATCGACGAGTATCAAGATACATTTGCACCATTTGCAGCGAAACTTCTGCAATATTTTGTTACTCCTGAAACAGGGCCATTGATTGGCTTTTTTGGTGATCATTGGCAGAAAATTTACGGCAAAGGTTGCGGGAAGATAGACAATGAAAAATTGATTGTCATTCCCAAAAACGCGAATTTCAGATCAGTACCTAATGTGGTGAATATTTTAAATCATATGAGGCCAGGTTTGCTTCAAGATGTAAAGGATATAACGTCACAGGGCTTTGCGGCAGTTTATCACACTAATGCCTGGTCTGGTGCTAGAAGAACTGGAAGTCATTGGGCTGGTGACCTGCCTTCGCAAAACGCCCATGAGTATTTGAATTATTTACGTCAGATATTGGAGCAAAGTGAATGGGATTTTGCGCCTGAAAAAACTAAAATTCTGATGCTAACACACAATGTTTTGGCCGAAGAGCAAGGTTATCGGCAATTGGCTGATATTTTCACCCATAATGATTCCTTTATTAAAAAGGAGGACAAGTACATAGAATTTTTTGTGGATTTTATTGAGCCAATCTGTGAAGCATATGAAGGAAAGCGATATGGTGAAATGTTCGCTATAATCGGCAATTCCAAATACGGAATTAGTGCCCATAGTGATAAAATTCTATGGCAGGAAGTCATGACCGAATTGATCGCAATTAGAAATAGTGGCACAATTGGTGAGGTTTTGTCATTTCTCTATGGAGTGGGAAAGCTGAAAATTTCGAATGCCGTTGACCAGCTGGAAAAAATGTATAATTCTTACGTTTCCGAACCAAACGTGGATGAGCCTTCAAAAATTACCAGGATAAGAAAATTAAAAGCTCTTCCATATACGGAGATCATTTCGTTTACAAAGTTTATCACTGCGCACACACCTTTTGCAACAAAGCACAGTGTCAAAGGTGATCAATTTGAAAATGTTCTTGTAGTGGTTGGTAGGGGCTGGAATCAATATAATTTTGATCAAATGCTGGCTTGGTTTAATGATGGCGTTCCTCCTGGCAAAATTGAAACTTTTGAAAGGTCACGAAATCTATTTTATGTAGCCTGCTCTAGACCCATGAAACGGTTAGGCATTTTATTTACTCAACAGCTTTCTGAATCAAGTTTGGCAATTTTGAATACATGGTTTGGTAATGGAAATGTCATCGCTTTAGATCGCGTTATTCCGACACTGAATTAATTACATTTATGAAACAAGAAACTTCGATAGCTGAATTTATCAGGCAAACGTTGACTGAAATCAATACAGGTCTGCCAGACGGTTTTGTAATGGATGAGGTTGTGGAATTTGAAATATCTGTAACAACAAATAGACAAACTAATGGCAAATTGAGTCTGAATTTGCTATCGGCCGATACCTCTACCGGCAATGAGATAGTTCAAAAGATTTCTTTTTCCGTTATTAATTCAACTCAAAAGGAAATCAATGGCAACAATGAGAATCTAGAGATGATTAAAAATCTTTCAGATGGTTTCAATGCACTTATTAAAATTGGAGAATCTGCTCAAAATAATAGAACAGATTAGTTTAATGCAGTGACAGGATTCTGAGAATACGAATCACATTTAACCATCAATTCTATGCCTGTCAGCATAGAGCCGAGGTTATAATTTAGTTCTCTTTTCACACCTAAATTATGCGCCTCCTCATTTCTATATTCTCTTAGACTTTGAGCAAAATGTGTTTCAGCTTTCGTCAAAATTTTAGCTTTTTCGGCGTAGTCGATATATTCTGAAAAGGCTGCTTTTCTCTTCTTGCCATCAGGATTAATGAGATGCTGTTTAAAACTGGTGTCTTTTTGAAATTTAGTTTTGAGTATATTTTCGATGATTTTTGCAATTGCCATTACACCTTTTTCAAATTCTTCGGCCTCAATTAAATTAATTACAGATCCTATCTCAATTGCAATTTTGGGATTTTTCACTTTATAGCTTGTAATCAAGTCGCTCAGTTGATCCTTCACCAAATCGGACATCGACGGGTTAGCTTTTATTAGTTTCTGGATTAATTGTAAATTATTAATTTCTAAATCCTGAATATCCTGATTTTTGCTTTCTACCAATGACTTTAATTTTTTATTCTCTTCATGCTCAAGCCACCACACTAAAACAACAACGACTAGTGCAACCGTGCCCATTCCGATCAGGAGATTTCTTTCTTTCATTTGCCTAAATATTTTAAAGCAATTTAGCCATTACGGTTTAGATTTCTTTTTAAATTTTATTGAAAACAATAAAGTGTATTATCTTGCGTGCAGGACGCTCTTTGAAAGAAAATACCCATTAAAAAATTTGATAATTAGGAGACCATTTAGGCAATGTTCTCAAAACTGTCTTTAATTGTAAAAACGGGTAAACACGGTATGCCTATAATACTGCGGTTAGAGGATAAATCTATATACCTCTGCCATTTCCTTTATTTAGGAAGTCATTTTTTTTAAATTGTTCTTTTAATTCCTCAATTTTTTGTTCTTTCTTAAATTGAATTTCACCAGCCGCAATTCCTTTAAGATAATCATTGTTCCCGACCTTTTTATACAACTCTGATAACAATGATGGATCATTTTTGGCTAAAATATATCCATGGTTAAAACCTATGATGTATCCCTTGCTTATTATTTCTTCCCTTTCCATTTTCAGAATGTTTTGTGTGAATGTTTTTCAAGAAACTCAAAGATTGAATCTGTATCGTATAAGATTATTTTTTTCTCAGGCTGAGAAAATTTAATTTTTCCTTCGTCACGAAATTTTTGAAGAGTAGATTTTGCTGTTATCCGTAATATCCTCATAGCTTCCTCTCCCGAAACCCATTTATCAAGTTTCTTATTTTGCTGTGCTAAAACGTTTGCTACAACTTTTTCTACAAGACTATAAAAAGCCTGGTCTTCTAAGCAAATAACTTCCATGTAAACCGAATTGGGATGTTACGAAAGTAGAGAATATTGTTTCTGTAAATAAGAAGAATTCAGAAACTACAAATAAACGTGGGAAATCCCTTGATTAATAAAAGTACTGCATAAGTTGTACCTATGTTGTACCTAAAGAAAAATGGTTTGCAGAATTAATCTGCAAACCATCGTTGTTACTAGTGGTGCGAGAGGGATTTGAACCCCCGACACATGGATTTTCAGTCCATTGCTCTACCAACTGAGCTATCGCACCGTTTTCAATTGGGTTGCAAATATAGGATGTTTATTGAAAAAACAAAAAAGAGTTTTAATTCTTTGAAAATAAATATTTCAAACCTAAAATTTAATTGGTTTATTCCACTACTTTTTTATTTTTGTAGGGTTATTTTTCAAAACTAAAAACTCACGAATAGTGGCGTACGAAAACAAAAACTACGGTGAAAATACCCGTAATAATGAAAGCATCTTTAGTAAAAGAGTGAAGGCTGGTAAAAGAAGAACCTACTTTTTTGATGTTAAAGCAACTCGAGGCAATGATTATTTCATTACCATTACCGAGAGCAAAAAGAGATTTGAAGATGATGGCTACGATCGTCACAAAATGTTTATTTACAAAGAAGACTTCAACAAATTTGCCGAAGCTCTTGTAGAAACTGTAAATTATGTAAAAACAGATTTAATGCCTGATTTTGATTTTGATGCGTTTAACCATGCAGATGACCAAGAACAATATGAGCAAAGCAAAACTGAAGCCAATGCACCATTAGTAACAGAGCCGGTTTCTTCGTCAATGGAAACTATTGAAGCCATAGCACCCAATGCAGACGATAGCAGTGATGTTGATGCATGGAAAATCTAAATAAAATTACAATTGATTTTAATAAAGGTCTGAATTGATACATTTCAATTCAGACCTTTTGATTTGACCAAAATCCAAAGCACAAAAATGTTCTTACATTTGTAGAAACAGTACTCTATCTATTAATTGATTTTTAAGAAAATATTCTTCCACAGTGAAAGCCATAATCCCTGTTGCCGGTGCCGGTACAAAGCTGCGCCCACTTACCTACACACAGCCAAAAGCCCTGATACCTATTGCGGGTAAGACAATTTTGAGTGTTATCGTAGATCAATTGATTGAAGCGGGAGTAACTGAATTCATTTTTGTCATAGGTTATTTGGGCGAAAAAATACAAGATTATGTAGCACATCAATATCCCGGACTTAACTGCTCTTTTGTTACACAAAATGATAGAAAAGGAACAGGACATGCAATTTGGCTTACCAAAGAGCATATTAATGGGGAAGAAATTATCGTTGTCCTTGGCGATACTATTTGCGATTATGACCTCAAACAAATATTAATAAGCAACACCTCGCTTATCGGTGTACAAAAAGTAGATGACCCCAGAAATTTTGGCGTTGCGGAACTTGGAGAAAATGATAAAGTATTGCATGTTGTCGAAAAGCCAACAATCCCCAAATCTAATATGGCCATGGTAGGGATATACTTTATTAAGGAAACCAAAACACTTTTTGAAGCTCTGGACATTGTTCTTCAGAAGGAACCTACACTTTCCGGAGAATACCCGTTAACTAATGCAATTGAAATTATGATTAGCAGCAACCAAGTACGCTTTGACGCTTTCAGAGTGAACACCTGGTTTGATTGCGGTAAAAAAGAAACATTACTTACCACTAATGCCACTTTGCTCAAAAAAACAGATAATCAAAGTGCCGATGATCAGGAGTCTACAGTTATTATCCACCCTGTAAGTATTGCAAAAGGCTGCGTAATAAAAAATTCTATTATTGGCCCAAATGTAACGATAGGAGAAGCAACAAAAATTGAATTCTCAATTATCAAAAACTCAATTATTGGTTCTTATGCAGAATTGGAAGACGTTCTGTTGCATGGCTCTATAATAGGCAATGATGCCTATGTTCGTGGCAGCAGTCAGAGCCTGAACATTGGGGATAACACTGAAATCGATTTGAGATAAAGCAGGATGAGTGATTTCTTGGGTATTTATAAACGCATTGCACTTCAATTCCTTCTTCTTCTAGGATGCTTTTTTATGAGTAGGGCAATATTTACTTTGTTGCAATACCATTACTTTGAGGGCATTACTCTATCCAAATTTCTACTGATTGCTTTTGCAGGATTACGTTATGATATCTCTGCAATATTTGCCATCAATAGTATATACTTTCTAGCCCTTTTATCCCCCTTTCCGAAACAAAAACCGATTTTGATGAAGAAGGCCTTGAATGTCTTTTTCATTGTCAGCAATACAGTCGCATTTTTATTTGAAATCAGCGATTGGGCCTATTTTCCTTTTAACCAAAAACGTTCCACTGCCGATGTATTGGATATGATTACCCGAAGAGGAGATTTTACCAATCAATTATTCAGTCTTCTTATTCAATATTGGTACATACCATTTAGTTGCGCCCTGTTCACTTTTCTTTTTATATGCACAAATAAGGCAATAATAAAAGCAACACCAAGCACAAAAGCAGCTGCAAATCTGTTCAAAAGAACGACCTCCTTTTTCCTCCTTATCGTCATCGGCATCATCGGGATTCGGGGCGGATTACAGTATGTACCAATTGGTATACGTAATGCGGTAGAGGCTACAGAAAATCAGTTTGTACCAATTGTGTTGAATACCCCATTCAGCATACTAACTACCATCAACAATAACAAACTTGAGGAAGAAAAGTATTTTGATGATGAAACACTGAAACAATATATCAACACAGACAAGCAATATCAGCATTCCACCTTTGAGGCAAAAAATGTTGTCATTCTTATACTCGAAAGCTATTCGAAAGAATTCACCGGATTAGGAGGAATGAAAAGTTACACTCCTTTTCTGGATAGCCTGATGCAGCATTCCTTTGTGTGCACAAACGCCTTTGCAAACGGATATCGCTCTGCAGAAGGTATTCCGGCAATCCTGTCAGGTATTCCCAGTATTCAACAAGAGCCATTTACTACCTCTCCTTATGGCACCAACCGAATCACAACTATTGTCAATCTGTTATCCCAAAAAGGTTATAGCTCGGCATTTTACCACGGAGGCACAAATGGCACCATGAGCTTCGATTTGTTTGCTAAAAACGCAGGATTTCAGCGCTATGTAGGGCGCAAAGAATATGCAAATGACAAAGATTACGATGGGGTTTGGGGAATATGGGATGAACCATTTCTACAGTATTGTAATAAAGATATTTCAACCAATCTGAAAGAACCTTTTGTCGCTTCCATTTTCACAATAAGTTCTCATCCGCCATACAAAGTACCCACAGCATATCAATCAGCTTTACCTAAAGGCACTTTACCCATACATCAACCAATTGCCTATACAGACCTTGCTTTACGTAAATTTTTCAATAGTGCAAGCCGGCAAAAATGGTACCGAAATACGATTTTTGTCATTGTTGCAGATCATTGCTCACCTTTATCAGAAGATGATTATTACCATTATCATCAGGGCAGATTTGCCATCCCACTCGTTTACTTTTCTCCAAACGACACTAATTTAAAAGGTAGCTTCAACGAATTGACTCAGCAAATAGACATCCTACCCTCGGTGATGGATTATCTGGGTTATCAGGAACACTTTTTTGCTTTTGGCAACAGTATTTTCAGTACTGCTCAAAACAGGTATACTATCCAACAATGGAGCGGCAATCAATTGTGGACCTTGAACAATTATTTCTTGCGTTGTGCATACCAAAAACCAGACGGTCTATTTGATGCACAAAATGACAAATTATGCTCCAACAATCTACTGAAGGATAAAGACTCGATACGACAGCTTACCCTTAATCATTTACTGGCCTTTCGGCAAGCTTATAACGAGGCTATGATTCATAATAAACTTTGGATAAAATAGTTTTTGAACCGATTCCCTTACATTTGTGATTACTTAAAAAATCAACAAAAATGATACACGCACATAGTTTTCTTCGTTGGGTAGTTTTAATACTGGCACTCCTGACGATTATTAAAAGTTTTAGCGGAATGAGCAGCAAAAAAGCTTTTACTGCTGCTGATAAAAAAATGCCCTTATTTTTTATGATATCAATGGATATCCAATTATTACTTGGACTGATATTATATTTTACCGGTGCCTGGGGTATTAAAAATATTCAAAATCAAGGTATGGGCGAAGTAATGAAAGATGCCGCCAGCCGTTTCTTTGCTATAGAGCATACAGTGGGTATGTTATTGGCTATCATCTTTGCTCATGTGGCTTACGCATTTGCTAAAAAATCCATTGAGGATACGGCGAAATTCAAAAAAATATTCATTTTCTCTCTCCTTTCTCTAGTAGCTATATTAGCCTCTATACCTTGGCCTTTCCGTGAGCTTATTGGCAGACCCTTATTCCCAGGTATGTAATTCATGTTCAGGAAAATAGTACAGCCTTTTTATACGCTCTATGTTATCCTTATTTTTTTGGCAACACTCTTGGTAGTGTTGCCCTTTTATTTTGTGCTCAGCATCTTCAATTCGGCAAAAAGCAGAAAGTTGATTTGGGGACTTACTTTAGTTTGGTCGAGAGTATGGTTAAGACTAACCGGAATGAGTGTAACGCCTTTTGGTTCTTTGCCGAAAGGAGAAAAGTTTATCATTGTAGCCAATCATGTTTCCTATTTGGATCCCATTGTTATTTATGATGTTTTGAATTTTTATTTCAGGCCTTTGGCGAAGCACGAAATCAAAAAAGTCCCCTTGTTTGGATTCGTGTATCAACAGATTGCCCTACTGGTAGACAGAAGCAGCGTACAAAGCCGAGCGACAAGCATGCGAGCAATGCAGGATGCACTACATCATGAATGCAGTATTTTTATGTATCCGGAAGGCACTTTTAATGAAACCTCAGAGCCGATGAAATCATTCTTTGATGGTGCATTCCGTCTTGCTATCGAAGCTCAGGTGCCTATTCTAAGTATCATTTTCCCTGATACAATTAATCGCTGGCATCATTCGGCCTGGTGGAAAATGTGGCCGGGGCAAAACAGGGCTTTTATTATGGATGTTATTTCTGTAGAAGGGTTGGAAATGGAAGATTTGCCTCAATTGAAGCAGAAAGTGCATAGCTTAATGAGTGAAAAAATAAAAGAATCAAGCACTATTTAATCAATTCAGCTACATCTTTATCTCCTTCCAGATTGTTCATCTGCTTCATGATTTTCGGGTACCTCCATGACACTCTCTTACTTCTGGGCACCACGGTGAATTTTTTGGGATTAGGTAAACAGGCAACAATCATCGCTGCTTCTGGCTTACTCAAATTGCTTGCGGGTTTATGAAAATAAGCACGTGAAGCGGCTTCAATGCCATAAATGCCTTTGCCCATCTCTATGGTGTTGAGATACACTTCCATTATTCTCTGCTTACCCCATATCAGTTCTATCATTTTGGTATAAAAAAGTTCGGGCACTTTGCGCACATATCGGCTCCATCCTGAACCCTGCCATAAAAAAACATTCTTGGCTGTTTGCTGACTTATAGTACTGGCCGCAGCACCCAGCGCCCTTTGCTTCTTTTTTCTTTGCGCTGGCGGGTCAATACTTTTTTCAATTGCTTTCCAATCAAATCCGCCATGTTCAGCAAATAACTGATCTTCTGAAGCGATGGCTGCCAGCTTAACATTCGGAGATATTTTGTCCCAGGAAACATAATCCCTTTTTAGTCCTTCACCTTTTATCAAAGATTCCAGTTGTGTAACCGTAACAGGGGGCATTACCCATTTACAGAGCAACAAATAAACCATTGAACTTAAGAAAAGCACTATAAACGTTCTTTTGACAAACTGGCCCAAACCTCTTTTTTGCTTAGCTTTTCCTTTAGCCATAATCCTGGATTGTAATTAAAAGCCAAGGTAAATTTTTTAACTGATTGAAAGAAACTTAAAAGCTGTTGCAAATAATAATGGCTATAACCTCAAGTCATAGCCATTATTTCATTTTACTGGTCTTGTTGGTTTTGCGGATAGTTTTATTCTCCTTCACCAATTGGTTCATTGCTGGTAGAGAGCGACATCCAATTCGGGTTATCTGAATTGAGTGTTGCATAAACAGGCTTTTCGTTGCGTACAATATCTACGTATTGTGGCAGACGCTCAAAAGGAACAAAGATTGCTCCAACATTGCCGGCTATATTATACACAGGGGTCGGAGGTACAGGACTGGCAGGATGTAGGCCATAAACTATAAAGCGAGAGCCATCTGCACCATAACAGGCTACATAGCCTTGTATTTGAATAACGACACCAGCCCAGGTAGCGGTGTTTTTGTGTCCTACGTTGAGTACATAATGCTGTACTGCGAATGTTTTTGTTGCCATAATATTTTATTTTATTTGGTTTAGGCAAAGGTATTAGGACAACAAATAAAGGAAGGCGATTTTGCACCCATTTTGAGTGGGTGTTTTTCCTGATTTTTTATATCGCTATATATGATAAAAGAAGAGGTTTAGGACTAATAACATTAGGATTTGAAACAATAAGGCTAATCCAATTGTTTATAATTCAATATTTTGCAACGTATGATAGCACTAAATAACTGGTATCCAAAAATTCTATAAAGTGTTATCAATAATCGGGCATCGAAACCGATAGTATACCTTTTGAAATTGTGGGCAGGATGCTCTGCGATGTGCAATACCTTATGGCTGATAGCACTAATAAGATGGGTATTGTTTTGGGTTCTGTTGGCTAAAAAATGTGTAATTCTTTCCATTAATCTTTTGTAAGATTTTATATTAGCGTCATCGGAGTGATGAGTACTTTTTTGAAAATCTGTGGGAATATTACCAAACTGTACGGTGCATACTTTGATGTTGGCTTCTTTGAGTTCGTATGCCATGCATTCCGAAAAACTCTCTATTGCATGTTTAGTAGAATGATAAAAGTTGCCCAAGGGAAGATTAACCAAGCCAGCAATAGATGAGATATTGATAAACTGGCCATACTGTTGTTGTTTGAATAGTGGAATAAAAGCACGACAAACCCTCATCACACCCATCCAATTGATGTTGATAATCTGCTCTATTTTTTTGTCATCAGCCAACTCTACAAAACTTCGGTATCCTATACCTGCATTATTGATAATGGTGTCAATATTTGGGTGGTCAGCCAATATATCCTTTTTAGCTTTAAGGATACTATCATTAGAACTCACGTCTAACTCATAACATTGTACGTTACTCCATCCTTTCATTTCCTCACCCAGATCAAGACTCAACATGGTAGCAATTACCTGCCACCCGTTTGCGGCAAAATACCTACTCAACTCTTTACCCAAACCCCCAGAAGCTCCTGTAATCAGTACCTTTTTCAAGTTCTATGTTTTTTTACTACTGCTAAAGTAGACCGACTAATGATATAACTAACCAAAAAAAAGCACCACTCTTTACATTAAAGAAGAGTGGCGCTGAAAAACTATCATTTTCCTCAGTTTTAGGCTTTCAATACATTTCTGCTGATTACAATTTTTTGCACTTCAGATGTTCCTTCATATATCTGAGTGATTTTAGCATCACGCATCAAACGCTCTACATGGAACTCTTTTACATAACCATATCCACCATGAATTTGTACTGCTTCATTGGTTACCCATTGTGCAATTTCAGAAGCATACAATTTGGCCATTGCAGCTGCCTGCTCATAATCCTGATGTGTATCTTTCAACCAGGCCGCTTTAAGGCAAAGCAAACGCGCACCTTCAATAGCCGTAGCCATATCAGCTAGTTTAAATGCAATTGCCTGATGGTTCATAATTTCTTTACCAAAAGCCTTGCGTTCTTTAGAATATTTTAAAGCCAATTCATAAGCACCACTGGCAATACCCAATGCCTGAGAAGCAATACCAATACGGCCACCAGCAAGGGTTTTCATAGCAAATTTGAATCCAAAACCGTCTTCACCAATGCGATCCGTTTTTGGCACTTTTACATCCTGAAACATAATGCTGTGTGTATCACTACCACGGATACCCATTTTGTTTTCTTTTGCTCCTACTACAACACCAGGAGTGTTTTTAGGGATAATCAAAGCATTGATTCCACGATGCCCTTTGTCAATATCTGTTTGTGCAATGACTAAATAATAAGTAGCAGAGCTACCATTGGTAATCCAGTTTTTGATACCATTTACCAGGTAATGATCACCCATATCAATAGCAGTAGTACGCTGAGATGTAGCGTCAGAACCGGCTTCAGGCTCACTTAACAGGAAAGCGCCAATAGCTTTACCGGAAGCGATTTCTGTAAGATATTTTTGTTTTTGTTCTTCATTACCATACGTTTCTAATCCCCAGCAAACCAATGAATTGTTTACGCTCATACATACAGAGGTAGAGGCATCAATTTTCGAAATTTCCTCCATGGCCAATACATAAGAAACAGCATCCATACCAGAACCACCGTATTGAGGGTCAACCATCATACCCATAAAGCCCAATTCACCCAGTTTGGCTACTTGTTCGGCAGGAAATTTTTGGTGTTCATCGCGCTCAATAACGCCAGGTAACAATTCTGTTTTTGCAAATTCGCGGGCAGCAGCCTGTACAGCTGATTGCTCTTCGGTAAGTTGAAAATTCATAAATAATGAAAAATTAGATTGTGGCGGCGAAAATACGCCTTAAAAATAGAAAGTGAAATAAATTTTACTATTAAATACAACGGAAAAAACTATAACTGCGTTTTCAAGTAATCCAGCCATTCCTCAACACTTAATGCGTCGTCAGCTTTATAATTACCAATTTTGGTTCTGCGAAGCTCCTGCAAATAGCCTCCACAACCCAATGTTTGCCCATAATCCTGAGCCAGTGAACGTATATAGGTACCGGTGCTGCAAGTGACCCGAAAATGCACTTCGGGCAGAGCTATTTTAGTCAATTCAAATTCGCCAATGGTAACCGGGCGGGCAGAAAGGTTTACTTCCTTGCCGGCACGTGCCAAATCATAAGCTCTTTGACCATCTTTTTTAATAGCCGAATGAGCTGGAGGCATCTGCAATATCTCACCAATAAAGGTTTTAGTGGCCTCCAATAATTCTGATTCTGTCAGATGCTCAAATGGTTTAAAATTCTCGGGTTGGCTTTCGAGGTCATAGGTAGGTGTTGTAGCACCCAGATGAATAATACCAGTATATTCTTTGGGCAACATCTGATAATCCGTAATTTTTTTGGTAAAAGGTCCGGTACAACAAATAAGCAAACCAGTAGCTAATGGGTCTAAAGTACCGGCATGACCAATTTTAGCCTGTATCGGTTTGCGTAACTTGTGCACTACGTCAAATGAAGTCCAACGGTAAGGTTTATCCACCAGGATTACTGCCCCTTCTTGTAGTTGTTTTATTGTAGGTTTTGTCATTTTAATTATTTAATAATATATTTTATTGCCATTAAATCATCTTCCCTTTCCATCTTCCGCTGCGCAAATACACCAACGAAATAATGAGCAGGCCCAGCCAATAAACAAATTCGGATAGCCATGCAACATACAAAGGTGCTCTTAATTGCTCAATGAATATGTAGCAATATATGATATACAAAACAACACAGGTAACCTCAATGCTCAGATTAACCCAGGTATTACCCGTACCTACTACCCCATTAAAAAACACTGTGGCAACAGACATTAATAAAGCACCTATTACCAAAGCCCTCATAGAAGGAATTGAAAATTGAATCAAAGCCAGATCATTGGTATACATAGACAGAAAATAGCCCGGAAAAATCAACAATGCCAGACAAATTATCCCTGTAGTCATGAAACTTAATTGCACAATTTTTCGAATCAATGCCGGCACCTGTTCTTCGGCCCCCTGCCCTATTGTGCGGCTTACAAGGGTATTACAGGCCGAAGCAAATGCCCAGGTACAAACACCCACAATACCCAATACACTGCGCAACATTTGAGATGCCGCCAACTCCATAATACCCAAATGCTCTACATAAAAAAAGAAAATCATCCAACCACCAATACTGAAAAAATATTGCAGTATCAGTGGCATAGATACAGCCAGCGTATCGCCTGCCAGTCGGTAATCAAACTGGATAATATTACGGACCTCATATTTTTTGTGCATTCTTTTGGCATAAAAAATACCCCACATCAAAATGGCCGCCACTATTTCGGAATATACAGATGCTAAAGCTGCACCATGCAACCCCATTGGGCTAAAACCCCAATGACCAAAAATAAAACAGTAATCCAGCAATACATTAACCAAGGTAGCAACAACAGAGCCCCAAATGATAAATTTTGAACGGGCAGTGGCTATGAAGAAGGCGTTAACCAATTGTGTGAGCATCAAAAATGGCAAGCCCCAAACCCTAACAAAGATAAAATCAACAGAAAGCAGCACATGCTTTTCACTGTGCAGGCTTAATGAAAAAATAATAGGAGCCGCCCACAAAGAAAGAACCATCAGAGCAATAGAAAACAGCAAGGAAAGAACAATACCATTTGCCAAAGTTTTACCCAAACCTTTTCTGTTAGCCTCGCCTACACGCCTGGCCATCAATACCTGCAAACCGCTGCACAGGCCATAACCCACCATAGCCATCAGCAGATAAAACACGCCACTTATTCCATTTACACCCAGTTCGTCCTGACCAAGCCTGCCAATAAAGGCAGTATTGGTCAGAAAATTAATCTGGGGGATGAGCAAAGCCAATGCAATTGGACCTGCAATTTTAAATATATCTCTATTATGAATGATGATTTTCAACAGCTTTGGGTTATTGGATTTCTAAAAGATTGCGGCTTACTTTTTCTATCGTTATCTTTGCTGACAGAACTTTAGCCGGATAAAAACGAAAAGAAATTTTATTTCATTTTTCTTTTGATGGCGCAAATTTATTTTATTATTCCGAAGTATGTCCTCAGATATTATCAACAATATTTTACGTCGCCAATACACCGCACATAAAGGAGACGACTTACTAAGTCAGGTAAGCCGCGTTATTTGTATTGTAAGCCCTCATAGTTTTATATCTGCCGGCTTCCATCCGTCGGGAGAAGTATTAATTGTCAATAGCAGTCAACTCTCTATCGGGCAATGGGATACATCTTTTATAAAACACGAATTATTGAATGACCCTTTGTTGGCTGCACCAGAGATGATAAAGAGTGTTTTTATTGCTGCCACAAAAAATATCATTATCCCCAATGAACTATTTAGTACTGAAGAAGTTGCTCATCAATGGCTCAAAGGAGTGTTCTTTTGTGAGCCCGACGAAAAAATAAATGTTACTTTATGCAACAAAAGTGAGGTACATAGTTGTTATGCTTTCCCTAAGGCCATAGAAGAACTATTCAGCACATATGCGGCCGACCTTAGTTTTCTGCCCTTAAACCTGATGCACCTGCAATACGGTGCAAGTGCAGAAAATTTATTACAATGCACGATATCGGATGGCTATGCAATTGGCACTATCCACCACAACAAAATACTGCATTGGCACCAAACATTTGAATACCAGAATGTGGAAGACATTGCCTACAAATTAGCTGCGGCCTGCCAACATTTTGGTATTGAGCTCCAACACTACCCTGTATTTTTCAATACTTCAAGCATCGAGCAGCAAGTAATACTTAAAAAATTACATCCATACATTCCGGGTTTGCAAAACAAAAAAATGGGGCTTTCTGATGTTATTTCACCAGAATGGTCGTCAACAATTTTATTATTCCAACAGTTGAACACATGCGCATAATTGGTGGTGAACATGGTGGCCGAAAAATATCACCACCCAGTAAAATGCCTTATACCAGGCCTACTACAGATATTGCCAAAGAAGGTTTATTCAACATTTTGCAAAATATGCTGGATTTTGAATCCATCAAAACCCTTGACCTTTTTGGTGGTACCGGAGCTATCAGTTACGAACTGGCCTCGCGTGGAGCAACAGAACTGACAATTGTAGAAAAAGACGAACAAATGTTTTCTTTTATCAAGAAAAACATTGAGGCCTTGAAAATTGAAAATATCCGTGCTGTAAAAATGGATGTGTTTAAATACATGGAAATGTGTAAAGAGCAGCACGACTTTATTTTTGCTGGTCCTCCCTATGCATTGGGTGCAATAGACGATTTACCCAAATTTGTTTTTGAGAAAGACTTATTGAAACCTGAAGGCATATTTGTTTTAGAGCATACTCCACGGAATGATTACCAGAATCATCCACATTTTTACCGAATGAAAAATTACGGCACTACAGTATTTACCTTTTTCCTTCAACCTTCCATCTAATTCTTATGTCATCCCGCATTTGTTTGTTTCCTGGTTCTTTCGACCCTCTTACGCTGGGCCATGTCAATATCATTAACAGGGCAATTGGCTTATTTGACAAATTGGTCATCGGTATTGGCAGCAATTCATCCAAGCAGGCCATGTTTAGTCTGGAGCAAAGAAAAGATTGGATAGCTGCCGTTTTTGCAGATGAACCCAAAATAGAAGTTGAAGCATACAGCGGATTAACGATAGATTTTTGTCGCAAAATCAATGCACATTATATCCTTCGTGGCATTAGGTTTGTAAGTGATTTTGAATATGAGCGTGCAATTGCAGATATGAACCATAGTCTTGCTCCGGAAATTGAATCTATATTTCTAACATCGGCGGCAGAACATTCTTCTATTTCCTCTACACTTGTGCGTGATGTTATCCGCAATGGTGGTGATGCGCGGCAATTTTTACCGCACGAAGTGCGGTTTTAATATGATTTTTAACTGATTAAACACAGATAAACAACATTACTGAAGAACAAATTTGATGGGTAGGATAAACTTTGTTGCAACAATTTCGCCTTCAATTTTGCCGGGCTTCCACTTAGGCATTTTTTCTATCACTCGTATCGATTCATAATTCAACGACGGGTGTACGTTTTTGTAGATTCTTATATCTTTAAGTTGCCCATCTTCATCGACCATAAAAGCAATTTTGACTATTCCCTGAATCCCTGCATTGGTAGCCTCCTCCGGATAACGGATTTCGTTTGCCAAATACTTATATAGGGCTTTCTCTCCTCCCTTGTACTCTGGCATCTCCTTAAATTGAAAATGTGTAGTGTCATTTCCTGTGAGCGTAAAACATTTACCATCAACAAATTCGCCGTTGTTGTAATTTTCTTCTCTTCTTAAAGATTTGTTCTTGTAATAAGATTTTAATTTCCCGTTTAATTTCCCTTCTGAATAGTTTTCTTCATAGTGTAAACTGCCATCCTCACGGTAGGTGGTCCATAATCCGGTTTTTTTCCCTTCAATATAATTCCCTTCAGATTCTAACTTTCCATTAGTGGAGTACATTCTGAAAAAACCATCCTTTACATCCGGATAGCTGATTTTATAAAAACCTGATGACACTAATTGACAGTCTTTGGTGTATTCGGTTATTTTTAAAGTCTTAAACTCATAGGTGCAAACTCTGAAATACTGCGCTTCCTCTTTACTGCTCGTATCCATATAGCGCGAAAAGTAAAAGGTATCAGATCTTGAACCCTGCCCAACAGCAATATAACAACAGCAAATAAGTAGAATTGTACTAAAATATTTCATAGTCAAAGAAGGATTTACAAAAAATCCCGCAAAGCAAACGCTTGCGGGATTTCAAAAGTATATAATAATTGTGACTAGTAACGGTACATATCGCTTTTGAACGGACCTTCTTTTGGTACGCCAAGGTAAGCAGATTGTGCATCGCTTAACACTTCAAGTTTTACACCGATTTTACCTAAATGTAAACGGGCTACTTTCTCATCAAGGAATTTTGGCAACACATACACTTCGTTTTTGTAGTTACTTGCGTTTGTCCATAGTTCAATCTGAGCAAGAGTCTGGTTGGTAAAGCTGGCACTCATCACAAAACTTGGATGACCTGTAGCACAACCTAAATTCACCAAACGACCTTCGGCAAGAATAATTACATCATGACCATCAACATTGTACAAGTCAACCTGTGGCTTGATGGTATCTTTGGTGTGGCCATAATTGTCATTCAACCAAGCAATGTCGATTTCGATATCGAAGTGACCAATATTACAAACGATGGCTTTGTCTTTCATTAATTTGAAATGCTCACCGGTAATCAAATCACGACAACCAGATGCCGTAACAATGATGTCAGCTTGTTTAACAGCCTCGGTCATTGGCATTACGCTGAAACCATCCATTGCAGCCTGTAAAGCACAAATCGGATCGATTTCAGTAACGATAACACGAGCACCTGCACCACGAAGACTCATCGCAGAACCTTTACCTACATCACCGTATCCGCCTACAACAGCAATTTTACCAGCCATCATTACGTCTGTAGCACGACGAATCGCATCTACCAGACTTTCCTGACAACCATATTTGTTATCGAATTTTGATTTGGTTACGCTATCATTTACGTTGATCGCAGGAACAGGTAAAGTACCATTAGCCATGCGCTCATAAAGACGGTGTACACCAGTTGTTGTTTCTTCGCTCAATCCTTTGATGTGTTGAATCAACTCAGGATACTGATCAAAAACCATATTGGTCAAATCTCCGCCATCGTCCAAAATCATATTCAAAGGACGGTCTTCACTACCAAAGAAAAGAGTTTGCTCAATACACCAATCAGCTTCTTCTTGTGTTTGACCTTTCCAGGCAAAAACGCCAATACCCGCAGCAGCAATGGCAGCGGCTGCTTGATCTTGTGTTGAGAAGATATTACAAGAACTCCATTTTACTTCAGCACCAAGAGCAATTAATGTTTCAATCAACACCGCAGTTTGGATGGTCATGTGTAGACAACCTGCGATACGTGCACCTTTAAGTGGTTGGCTGGCAGCATATTCCTCGCGGATAGCCATTAAACCAGGCATTTCAGCCTCAGCAAGTCTTATTTCCTTACGACCCCATGCAGCAAGGCTGATGTCAGCCACTTTATGTGCTAATGAAAAGTCAATGTTAGATTTGGTCATTGTACTCATTTGTTATTATTGTTTAAGAGATATATAAAATTGTTGTGCAAAACTAATATTTATTCCTCTGCAGACAGAATAGAAATATAAAATGTTTCTATAAAATAATCATTAAAACGCTGCCAGCTCCTCAAATTCGGCTAAGCGTGCATCAATATCATCAAGATTTATTTGCTTTAAACGCTCAGGACCAAATTCTTCAACACAATAAGAAGCCATCACAGAACCCATAATCACTCCTTTCTTCATGGTCTCGAAAGAAATATCGTCCTTCATAGCAATATAGCCAATAAAACCTCCTGCAAATGTATCACCTGCACCTGTAGGGTCATACACCAACTCTAAAGGCAATGCAGGAGCAGAGAAAATCTGATTGTTATAAAATAATAAAGCGCCATGTTCTCCTTTCTTAATAATCAGATATTTAGGACCCATTTCACGAATAACCTTCGCAGCTTTTACCAAAGAGTATTCTCCACTCAATTGTCTTGCTTCTCCGTCATTAACCACCAATACGTCCACCATTTTTAATACATCCTTTAACTCATCCAGAGCTATATCCATCCAAAAGTTCATGGTATCCAAAACAATCAGTTTTGGTCTGTTCTTTAGTTGGCTAATTACACTTTTCTGCACCGCCGGAGCCAGATTGCCCAACATCAGATATTTACAATCCTGATAAGACTCGGGCAATTTAGGATTGAATTGCTCCAACACGTTAAGGTCCGTAATCAATGTATCACGGGTATTCATGTCCGTATGATATTTTCCACTCCAAAAGAAACTTTTCCCTTCCTTTACTACTTCAACTCCATCAAAAGTAACACCACGGGTAGCAAGTTCGTCCATTTCGCTTTGTTCAAAATCGCCACCAACTATAGAAACCTGTTTGATGGGCTGATAAAAATTAGATGCCGACCAGGCAACATATGTTGCAGAACCACCTACTATTCGATCCGTTTTTCCAAAAGGGGTTTCTATAGCATCGTAAGCCATGGTACCCACTACAATTAAAGACATAGATTTCAATAAATTTTTGCGAAGATAATAGCTTATGCAACAAAAGAACACTATATCTTGTATCGTATCAACTTTTGACTATCTTTGAAAGAATTAAATTTTTGAACTATGAAAAAAATAGCCTTAATAGCCTTAAGTTTCACCCTCGGTTTACTGGCTTGTAAAAAAGATAAACCTGCCGAAAAGACAAAACTGGAAATGCTAAACAGCGGGCAATGGAAAATTACTGAAATTTATCTGGCTAAAGACACAGTTGTTGCCTTGGACTATTATTCAACAATGGAAGAATGTGTTAAAGACAATTTCTTTTCATTTAATGCTAATTACTCTATCACATCGGACGAGGGAGCAACAAAATGCGACAATAGCGTAGCACAAACCACTACAGATGGCAAATGGACGTTGACCAATAATGATAAAACTTTTACCATCGAGGAAAGTAAAATTCTACCAATCTCTGGAAATTTATCCATGAGTGTCAGCCAATTAGATAATTCAACTCTTAAATTATCCAAAGACACGACAATAGTATATCCGGGTGTTGGTAACCTTTCTGGTACTATACACGCAACTTTCAAGAAAAAATAAACTGTTCAGATGAAAAAATTTATCGTTGCTATATTATTACTTAATGTTCTTTTTGTTTCCTGCAAGAAAAAGGAAAAAGAGCCAACCAAAGAAGAGTTACTTACCAATGGAAAATGGAAGCTTACCAGTGCCAGTGCAGCTGGTGGCTTATACGATTTGATGACTGCTTTTAAAGACTGTCAGAAAGACAATACATTTACCTTCAACTCGGATAAATCTATTACCGTAGATGAAGGTGCTTCAAAATGCAGTGATACTGCCAAACAGAGCACTACCGATGGTAAATGGGCTTTGACTAGTAACAACACCAAAATGACTATTAGCGGAGATAAAATTACTGCAGGATTTGGTGACCTTACGGGAGACATAGTAAAAATAGAAGCCTCTACTTTTCAAATCAAAAAGGATACAGTTGTAAGTGGCTTTGCTACATCTGCGATTGTAACTTTCACAAATGTGAAGTAAACTCATTGTGTATAAATGAAGCCGGAGCGTGTCCTATTTAGGACACGCTTTTTTTAGGTAAAACCCTAACTTCGGTTTATGAAATATGTTGCTTTTCTACTGTTGATTTCGATTCGGGTTTCGGCACAGACTAATTATCCGCAAAACTATTTTCGCAATCCAGTCAACATCCCCATTTTGCTGGCTGGAAACTTTGGAGAGTGCAGACCGGGGCATTTCCATAGCGGTATTGATATCAAAACAGAAGGTAAAGAAAATCTACCTGTTTTTGCAGCGGCTGATGGTTACATTTCGAGAATAAAAATGGAACCCGGCGGCTTTGGGCATGCTATCTATATTACACACCCTAATGGATACACGACTTTGTATGCGCATCTTAACGACTTCTTTCCTGAGCTGCAAAAATTAGTGAGAGCCGAACAATATGCAAAAAAAGAATGGACATTAGACTTGAACTTTGGTGCGGATAAATTCCCCATAAAAAAGGGACAAAAAATAGCCTGGAGTGGCAATACCGGAGGTTCTTCTGCGCCCCATTTGCATTTCGAAATAAGAGATAGTAAAACTGAGCATCCGCTTAATCCGCAATTATTTGGATTAAAAACAGAGGATAACATCAGTCCGATACCTACAGAAATAGCTCTGTACAATGCTTCTGAAAGTATTTATAAACAAAAAGCGATTCAATTAAAACTGAGAAAGGGAAAAAACTATTACTCGCCCATCAAAGATTCAGTTGTTGTGTTTTGTGATGCGGTAAACATTGGTGTAGCTGTAAATGATTTTATGAATAACAGTACCAATACACTTTCATTTTACACAGCAAAATGGTTTGCAAACGACTCACTAATCGGTGCAATTACTTTGGATGATATTGGCTACGATGAAACAAGATATATCAATGCCTGTGCAGACTACAAACTACAAAAGGAAACCGGAGCTTGGTTTAACAGCTTATTTCTTTTACCAAATAATCAATTGAAGAAAATCTACAAACTGCAACAAAACGAAAGTGGTAAAATTAGATTAACAGAAAATGAATCCACTTCTATCCGGATATTATTGTCTGATGTTATTGGAAATGTAAGCGAGATACGCTTTTCTCTTATCCATGGAGGCCTTGTTTCTCCGGAAATCTGCGAGGAGGAATGGAAAGCTAAAGAACAAAAAAAAATTGAAAACCCTAATTTAAAATTCACTATCCCGAATACTGCACTGTACGATAATATTTGTTTTCAATTCAATAGAAAAAACGACTCAAACGCTATTTCAAGCAGATTTCAGATTCAGGACTATACAATACCCATTCACAATTATTTCCAGATAAGTATCAAACCAGAAATACTAATTCCATTTTCACTTAACCATAAAGTAGCCCTTTGCTATAGTGATGGGAGAAATAACAACGCGAGGTCTGTTCAATTATCCGAAGGTTGGTATAGTGCCTCTGTCAGGGCTTTTGGCGATTATTGGCTTGCTATAGATACAACTGCACCGACAATAAAATTTTTGCAAAAAAACGGAATTGTTATAGGGGCAAAGAAAGAGTTGCGATTTGAAGTAAGCGACAATGCCACTTCTGTAAAAACTTTTACCGGCACCATTAATGGTCAATGGTTATGTTTTGAGCAACATGGAAAAAATTGGTTCTATAGAATTGATGAACATTGCCCGAAAGGAAAAAACAAGCTGCAACTAATTGCTGTTGACGAAAACGGAAATGAACAAAAAACAGAATTTAGTTTTGTTCGCTAAAGGACTTTCTTTTTTTGCTTCAAAGTCACTCTTTTCAACTCTATTAAATTCATAGGATTGCTTGAGAATCCCTGTACCTCATTTTGGGTGAAATGCAACAACTGGTCGTAAAATAAAGGGACCAAAGGTGCATCAGATATTGCCATACTATCCATTTGGCGATATACTCTATATCTCAATGAATCCGGCAAATTCATGCTTTTATTGTATAATTCATCAAAGCTTGGATTATTGTATCGGGTATAATTTGGCGGCGCAGGAAAACTACTATTGAAAAATGCCAAATAAGTTTCTGCATCCGGATAATCTGCTATCCACTGTGCTCTGAAAAAAACTACCTGAGAGCGACTCATTTGTTGCTTCAGAATATTGGGTTGCATAATTTCTATTTTGGCCGGAATGCCTGCTTCCTGTAATTGTGTAGCAATAAAATTGACAATATCTGCATAGTTTTCCGGAGTTAAGATGGTAATCGGCTCCAATCCTTTACCCCCTGGATAACCCGCCTTGACCAATAGCTCTGCAGTTTTAGAAGGATTATAATCGTAACCATAACCAGCAACCGTGTCAAAACCAGCAATACCCGGAGGCGTAAAACCGCCAGTAGCAGGAATACCAATACCATTCTTGAAATAAGTAATGATTTTCTTCCGGTCGATTGCGTAATTGATTGCCTGACGAACCAATTTGCTTTTAAGGGAAGAATGCAGCAATAATGGATTAGCAGTATCAGTCAAAAAACCTAAATATTCAGTATTGAGATACCTTCCTTTTTTGAGTTTAAACTTATCGGCATAATCTTTTTTTAGCTGCCCGTCTTTGCGCATTATCAAGTCCTTAAATGATCCATCCAAACTGTGTGTGAAATGCAACTTACCTTGCCTGAACAATAAAAACTCTGTTGCCTTACTGTCATAAAAAGTGATGTGTATAGCATCAAGATAGGGTAATGCTCTATGCTCCTTGTCCTTTTCCCAATAAACCGGATTTTTGTGCAGTAGCAATACGTTTCCTTCATCCCAGCTTTTGAATTGAAAAGGCCCTGTACCACAAGGATGACTGCGAAAGTCCTTTCCATAATAATTAGCCACTTCTTTGGGCACAATACTGCAATAGGGCATACTTAGCATCGCCAGCATTGGCCTGAAAGGTGAAGATAGATGCAATACAAAAGTACTGTCGTTCCTGGCTTCAAAAGAGCTTGAATCTTTAACATGACCATTAAAAATCCATGCACCGGAAGAAGCAATATCAGCGCTGATGATACGCGAAAAACTATAAGCTACATCTGTAGCAGTCATTTTCCGCTTTCCGTTAAATAGCTGATTATCGTGAAAATAAACGTTGCTTTCAAGATGAAAAGTATAGGTAAGGCCATTAGAACTGATGTCCCAAGATTTTGCTAAAGAGGGTTGCAAATAAAGATTGGAATCAGTTTCTACCAATGTATTATACAACATATGGGTGGTCCACATGGTATAAAGGTCTTTGGCATAAGCAGGATCCAGCGATTCGAGACTGCCGCTGGATAAATTGAGGTTGAAAATCTGTCTGTTTTTTTGTTGTGCCGATTTATTACCGCAAGAAGCGGACAGGAAAATGAGAAAAATATAAACTAGAAAATAATTGCGCATACAATATCGATGACGCAAAGATTAGTTTTTCTTTTTGTAAACAGGCACAGTAGAGCAAGGTTCTCCGTACATCAAAGATTTGACATAAGGTTGCAATAAAGCTGAAACAGCCACATAGCCTTGTGCTGGTATATTAATATCTCCACAACCTTTAATCACCACGCGCTTATCCAAATATTCAGCAGTGTCAATCTGGGCAATTTGCTGTAACAAAAGATGATGCTCTAATTCCTCTTTTGTACCAAAAAAAACAGATGCAGCAATCGGCTGCAAATAAGTAACAGCCAGCATATTGGCCCACATAGGGATGATGGCATCTACACTGCAATAAATATACACATGTTTCTGTTCAAACGCAGACCAATCCTGTTGCTTCAATGCTTCGCGATAATCCTTTTCTCTCAAAATCATCTCCCGAAACAAAAATGGCTTCAAATCAAAGCCGGCCAAATCCTGTTCTTTCGCCAGATATTTTGCTAAATCAATTGTAAGAATGCCACTCTCTGCTACTTTGTTGACGATGGTTTCCATTTATATCTTTCTATTCTTGACCACAAAGTTAGCATCAAAATGCTATAAAGAATATTATCTGAGTCAATAGAGAGATAGCCATAAGTTTTTCTACTTTTGAGCTCACAAATTCCTTTATGAAATTCCTGCTCGATATTAATATTCCTACACTGCCAAAATCAATTCAATATACCGACAGGATTTTATTGACGGGCTCTTGCTTTACCGAGCATATTGCGGATAGATTAATACAGCATCGTTTCTCGGTTTGCAGCAATCCTAATGGAATATTATTTAACCCGCTAAGTGTAGCCGACAGTCTGAATGGTTATTTAAATGGTCGTTTGTATGTAGAATCTGAATTATTCTATCTCAATGAATTGTGGAACAGCTGGGACCACCATACACGTTTTTCGGACATAGATGCAGTAACTGCGTTGAAGAAAATAAATAACGAACAGGCAATAGCCGCAAATACCATTCTGAATGCTGATTGGGTAATGATTACGCTCGGTTCTGCCTTTCAATATTATCTGAAAGAAGGTAACAGACCAGTTGCCAATAATCATCGTGCGCCGGGGCAGTGGTTCGAAAAAAAATTATTGACAATAGAGGCTATCGTTTTATCCTTATCCAAGACATTACACTTATTGCAGGAGAAAAACCCAAAAGCACAGGTATTGTTTACGATCAGCCCGGTAAGGCATATCCGTGATGGTGTGATAGATAATAATCGCAGTAAATCAAGGTTAATAGAAGCTGTGCATGAATTATGTCAGCAATTCTCCTTTGCTCATTATTTCCCTGCATACGAGTTGGTGATAGATGTATTGCGCGACTACCGTTTCTATGATGTTGATTTGGTACATCCCAATTTTGCTGCTACGTCTTTTGTCTGGGAAAACTTTGTCAGCTCCTGCATCGAACCTGAAACCGCCGGGATTATGAAAGAAGTACTGGAACTGAATACAGCCCAAAATCACAGAGCCCGATTTACCGAAACAGAAGCACACAGAGAGTTTTGCAAAAAATATGCAGAGAAGGCCAGATCTCTACAGAATCTTTATCCATTTATGGATTTAAGCAACAGTATTGCGCATTTCGAGCAATCCTCGTCTATGGAGTAATCAAACTGCGCTTGCGTAAGGTGATTGCGCCAAAATAGCCAATTGCATTACCAGAAATATTAGATGTTGGGTTTCCTGGAGTCTGACCACCACCTGAAGCATTATCCAAAGTATAGAAAAACTCATACATTGCTTTTCCGGTAGTATTCATGGTTATTGTAATGGTATCGTTTTTATCCAGTAAATCCTGATTTTCAATATTAAGTGGTCTTGAATTGAGCTTTCCGTCACTCAGTAAATCATCCCATGCTTCAAATCTGTTTTGAAGACTATCATTTACCTGAACAGAAAAACGGTAGTAATTCTCACTACCCTGTGGATCTTGAAATACAGGTATAATCTGCTTGAAATTTTGTCCAAAAACCGGAAACTCCTGAATATATAAACTATCTAATTCTACTGGTTTAGGCATGGTACTTGTGGAAGTATAACTGATTCCATCAACTATTGCTTTCAGATTATAAGTATGTCCGGTGATACCCAGGATATTTTGAGTTGTATATTCACCAGGTTTTGTCTCCAATAATGTATCTGTGATGTTATCAGTCGCATCCTCAATGACAACTATTGCTCCTACAACAGGATTATTTTTACCGTCAGAGCTGAAACTCTTCGATTTACTGAGCAAAACCCTATGCGATAACAAACCAGACTCATCGGTAATAATACCTTCAATAATAACCGTAGGATTGGCATTTTTCAAATCAACATTCACTACTTTTTCGCAGGAAGTAAAAAAGCCTAGAGCGGCAAACAATAAAGAAACCTGCAATCCTGTTTTCATACTGAAACTAATATTAAATACTATGTAGGGTTAATAAAAATTATTGAAGCGCAAAGGTAGTATAAAGGAATCCAGTCTGGTATAGATAAGGTCATGTACAAATGTGAAACATTTTAAAAAATCAATGCACCAATTGACAGATGTACGCTTTTTTTATTTATCCTTAATCTTTTATCAAAAGAGATAAATGTGCTATTTATCAATTGCTACTTGCCTTCAAATTCTTACTTTTACCCACCGAATCTTTTAAATTTAAAACAAAATCAATGGCACATCAATTATTACAAGGCAAAAAAGGAATCATATTTGGCGCACTTGACGAGCGTTCTATCGCTTGGAAGGTAGCCCTTAACGCAGTAGCCGAAGGAGCTCAGATTGTATTGAGTAACGCACCAATTGCTATGCGTATGGGCAAAATTAATGAACTGGCTGCACTTTGTAACAATGCACCTGTTATTGCTGCTGATGCCACTTCAATACCAGATCTGGAGAATTTGATTACAAAAGGAATGGAGCATGTTGGCGGCAAATTTGACTTTATTCTACATTCGATAGGAATGTCTCCAAATGTGCGCAAAGCCATACCCTACAACGAAACCAACTACGACAACTTCCTCAAAACCCTCGACATTTCGGCACTTTCTTTTCATAAAGTATTACAAACAGCTATGAAATGGGATGCCATTAATGAATGGGGCTCAGTGGTAGCACTTTCTTATATTGCTGCGCAACGCACTTTCCCGGGATATAATGATATGGCAGATGCAAAATCTGTATTGGAAAGTATTGCACGCAGCTTTGGTTATCAGTATGGATTTGCCAAAAAAGTGCGCGTGAATACCATTTCACAATCACCAACAGTCACTACCGCTGGCAGTGGGGTTTCCGGCTTCAATGC
Source organism: Bacteroidota bacterium (assembly GCA_040387755.1). Taxonomy (GTDB): domain Bacteria; phylum Bacteroidota; class Bacteroidia; order Chitinophagales; family Chitinophagaceae; genus Rurimicrobium. The sequence goes on from JAZKDB010000002.1 coordinate 1,450,128, forward strand.
CTTCATTGATTATGCCGAAAAATTATCTCCATTGGGTAATGCTGACGCTGATCAATGCGCACAATACTGTATTTCTTTATTCAGTGATTATACCCGAATGGTGACCATGCAAAACCTTTTTCACGACGGAGGTTTCTCTAATACAGGTGTAAGTCATCTGCTGATTGAGGACTTGAACCGTTTAAACGGACAATAGATTAAGATTCTGCAACAATATTTGAACCCCGGATGCGTTACTAATTTTATGATTTCTAGAAAATTATCACTGTCATTATCACTTGTGCTTTTGTGTTTTGTCGCAAAGGCACAAGTGAATGGGGCTCAATTCGCATTTGAATATCTGCGCTTACCTAATTCGCCTCATGTAACAGCCTTAGGAGGCATTAATGTTGCTAATCCTACTACGGATATTACTCTGGCGCTGCAAAATCCGGCTTTAATGCGGCCTGCATTACATAATCAGGTTTCGCTCAACTACAATAACTTTTATTCCGGCATCAGCAACACCAATGTGGCTTATGGATATTATGCCCCAAAACTGAATACCGCTTTTGCTTTAGGTGTGCAATACCTTAATTATGGTTCTTTTGTGCAAACAGATAATGTTGGCAACCAAACCGGCACTTTCAAAGCAAGTGATTATGCTATTTCACTGGCGGCTGCAAAACAATATAAAGAGCGCTGGCGTTACGGCGCTACGCTCAAAATGGCTCAGAGCAAACTGGCAGAATTAAGTGCCGCAGCGGTACTGGCCGATGTTGGTATTGCCTACGAAGACACTGCAAATTTCCTTACCATTGGTGCTGTAGCTAAGAATATGGGCTTTATGGCAAAGCAATACACTCCCGGCAAAAACAATGCAGAACCTCTGCCTTTTGATTTACAATTGGGTATTTCTAAAAGATTCAAACATTTGCCACTACGCCTATTTACCACAGTGCACCACTTATATGAGTGGGATGTACGTTATGATAATCCTGAAGATCAAAAAAACAGTTCTGTATTTGGCTCTTCAGATACAAATACCAAAACAAGCAAAAACTTTGCTGACAAACTTTTCCGCCATTTTATTTTCGGAGGGGAAGTAACCATTGCTAAAAGAATAGGGGTTACTGTTGCCTATAACCATATGCGCCGCAAAGAAATGGCCATTGATGATAAAAAAGGTGGTGTAGGTTATTCTTTCGGTGCCAGTATCTACCTCAACAAATTCCAGATTCATTATGCCCGTTCTTTTTATAGTATTGCCGGTGCATACAACGAGTTTGGGCTCAATCTTGCACTCAATAAATTTGTAGGTGGTAATAGCACCTGGAAGGCCGAATATCCTGATTGGGAGCAATAAAGTGCGTTCTCAGATAAATCAATGGCGCTCCATTTACTCATTTAGCTAATTGCCTTATCTTTGCGCCATGCAAATTCTTGACGGCTTAGCAGTCTCCGCACATATCAAAGAACAAATCAAATCTGAAGTAGCAGCAATTAAAAGTAATGGGGGCAAAACACCTCATCTGGCTGCAATACTGGTGGGCAACAACCCCGCCAGCGAAGCTTATGTAGGCAGTAAAGTCCGCACCTGCGAAGAGTTGGGATTCGGCTCTACGCTATTGCGTTTTAATACTGACATGAGTGAAGCTGACTTGCTGGCCGAAGTACATAAACTCAATGAAAATAAAGACATTGATGGCATTTTGGTGCAATTACCTTTGCCCAAACATATCTCTGAAAATGCGGTAATCAATGCCATCCATCCGGATAAAGATGTAGATGGTTTTCATCCCATTTCCCAAGGTAAAATGTTGCTCGGGCAAGATACTTTCCTGCCGGCAACACCTTATGGCATATTGCTGATGCTTGAATATTATAAGATAGACATCAGCGGGAAACATTGTGTGGTCATTGGCCGCAGTAATATTGTTGGTTCGCCAATGAGCGTGTTACTGGCACGCAATACAAATCCCGGTAATGCTACTGTAACCTTGACGCATAGCCGCACCAAAGACCTGAAAGCAATGACTCTGCAGGCTGATGTCATTGTAGCTGCAATTGGCAAGCCCAAATTTTTAACTGCCGATATGGTGAAAGATGGAGCTATCATAATTGATGTGGGTATCAACCGTATCGACGATGCCACGCGCAAAAGCGGATCGCGCCTGGTGGGTGATGTAGACTTTGACACTGTAGCACCGAAATGTAGTTATATCACACCTGTACCCAAAGGTGTAGGCCCGATGACTATTTGCGGATTAATGAAAAACACACTGAAGGCATCTCAGATAGCCCGTTAATACTAATTTATATTTTGTCTCAAAACACAACTGATATCCAGATTCAATATCCAGTAATGGAGCATTTCTACACCCTTCAGGGTGAAGGTGCTTTCGCAGGACAAGCTGCCTATTTTATCCGTCTTGGCGGTTGCGATGTGGGTTGTGTATGGTGCGATGTAAAAGACAGCTGGGATGCAGATGCTCACCCAAAAATGACTGTGGAAGAAATGATTGCCGCGGCACAAAAATATCCGGGTCGCATAGCTGTAATTACAGGAGGCGAACCATCAATGCATGAGCTAGCGCCATTGACAGACGCATTACACAAAGCAGGCTTCAGAACACATATTGAAACTTCAGCTTCCAGTCCGCTTACTGGCAACTGGGACTGGGTAACGCTTTCGCCCAAAAAATTCAAAGCACCATTAGAAGAGAATCTTCATTTGGCCCACGAACTGAAAATTATCGTATTCAACAAATCGGACTTCAAATGGGCGGAAGAATATGCTGCCAAGGTTCCGGCTGAATGCAAATTGTACTTGCAAACCGAATGGGATAAGCGCGATGAAATGACACCCTTGATTATCGAATTTATTCAACAAAATCCTCGTTGGCAGCTATCGATGCAAACACATAAATACCTCAACATTCCTTAGTTTTTTTATGACTACACTTCAAGCAATTATCCTCGGCATCATTGAAGGCCTTACCGAGTTTTTACCTGTTTCCTCTACAGGCCATATGATTATCGGCAGCTCATTGATGGGCATCCAGTCCGACGATTTTGTGAAATTATTTACAGTAGCTATTCAATTGGGCACTATACTTTCAGTAGTGGTACTTTACTTCAAACGTTTCTTTAAAAGTGTTGATTTTTATCTCAAATTGATTGTTGCTTTTATCCCGGCAGCAATATTCGGTGTACTGCTTTCAGACAAAATTGATGAGCTGCTGGAAAGCCCGCAGACTGTGGCCATAGCACTTGTTGTTGGCGGAGTTGTACTTTTATTTATAGATAAAATATGGAATGGCAATACTGAAAACAATTCTGATAACATTAAATACCCTTCAGCCTTTACCATAGGTTTATTTCAGTGTCTGGCCATGATACCTGGTGTGTCACGTTCGGCAGCTACCATTATTGGTGGAATGCAACAAAAATTGACCCGCAAAGCCGCTGCAGAGTTCTCTTTCTTTTTGGCTGTACCTACTATGTTTGCCGCAACAGCAAAAAAATTGCTGGATTTTTACAAAGACGGACATAGCATCACTTCGGAAGAATGGAGTTTACTGGCTATTGGTAATCTTGTGGGTTTTGTAGTAGCGGTTATTGCTATCAAATCCTTTATTTCTTTTGTTACCAAATATGGTTTTAAGGCTTTTGGTGTTTACAGAATTATTGTGGGTTGCATTATTTTAGCCCTATTGTGGAGTGGCCATAGTTTGCAGATTATATAAACAACCGTATCTTTAAATAAATAATACTTTATGAAAAAATTACTTTTAATCGTATTCACTTTTTTGTCTCTTATCAGCAGCCATTCATTTGCTCAGCTTCATGTCAAAAGAGAACCTCTTATAACATTTGGAGGCATAACCGGTGGCAGCAATGTTTCTATTATGCAATTAATGGACTATCCCGAATTAATGATGACCGATAAAACGGAGCAAATCGTCAGTTATGAAATTACCTTTAATGCCGGTAAGGAAGAATCGGTTACTATCAAGGTTGAGGGCCCAAAAATCAATCAAGCGGCTAAAGCAAAGTTAGAAAGCCTGAAGGGCAAAGAAGGAGAAATCCGTTTTCATCATGTTATGACTAAGAAAGAAGATGTTATTTTCGATACCCCATACCAATTGACACTTCATTTTAACCAATAATAGTTCATTTTTAAAAGTCACAACTCAAACCCAGCTTCAGATAGCTGGGTTTGTAGTTTGTAGCAGGCTGTTCATTTTTACCTGTCGAAATGCTATAAACGGGTATATCCTCGATGAAGGAATTGACTAAATTCTGACGAAAAATACAATAGACCTTTAGTTTCTCCGACCGCGGAATTTTATACTGCAAACCAATACTTGCAGATGGCAAAAACTTTCTTCTGTTTGCATTAATCAATATCTGGATACTATCCAGTCCCATTCCCTGATGAATCGTATTAACGACATTGGTCACCCGCCAATTATAAGAAGCACTGGTTTACAGATTATAATCCATACCAATACCTGCCAATACTTGTACATTATCCTTTCGGGTAGGGAAAACAATCAATCCTGAAAAATTCAAATTTCGCTGTGTTATTCCAATAAACACTTTGCCGGCCTGCGAGCTTTCTCTCTTCAAAGTGTATCTGGCAGGATCCAGTAAAAATCCAAAACTTAACCAAAGCCCCAATGCATTTGGCTGTTCATTTTCTATTCTTAAAGTCGCTGATACCTGCGCGGCTGCTAATGGTCTGTAATACTTTACAGGATAGACCTTTGCAATACCTTCGACACTGATGCCAAACTTAATTTTATTCTGTCCATACACCACAGACCCAACTCGGGTCAGAAGAAGACAAAAAACAAAAAGCAGTAAGGCGCTCTTTTTTACATTCATATTTAAAAATCAATCCCTCAATAACGTAAAATGAGATTAATTAGTATTGAATAAAAGATAGCTGCTCAACTTTAAAATGAATAGAAAATCAGGAGTGCTAAAAATAATTTCACCTCAACGAACAGAAAGGATCAGGGTTCTCTTTTCAGAATTGATATAACGTATTCATTTCAGGTGTATTTTTGAGAAAACAACATCCTTTATGAAAAAAATAATTTTAATCGCCTGTGGTTTTCTAACACTGAGCGTATCAACCACTTTGGCGCAAATCAATCTTCAACAAAAGGAACTACTCACTTTAGGAGGAACACCCAATAAAAGCATTATCTCTATTCAGCAGATTCTTGAGCAACCCATGCTCATTATTAATGACAGGGATTTACATATAAATACCTTCGAAATCCGACTCATATCAGACGATGGAAAGAAAATGCTTGGCCCTTTTATCAGTCAAAATGCAAAATTTTCTCCTGAGATGGTTGCCGCAGTCGAAGAATTCAGAAACTTCAGGGGTATGCTTAAAATTGAGCATATTATGCTGATTAATAAAGGGAAGCTACTTCAGGAAGAAGCTTTACAATTCTCTATCGACAAATAATACTTACTATTAGTTATTGTTCAAGCCCGGCTCTCATCAGCCGGGTTTGTTATTTCAGCACATTGCCGTTCTTCAAAAATTATGCACCTTTGCGGCAGAAAAATAAAACTATGGCTTTCTCCAAAATTGACATCCACACCCATATAATGCCGGAACATATCCCGAATTATTTTCAAAAATTCGGTTATGGCGAGTTTATACATCTGGAGCATCATTGTCCGGGTTGTGCGAAGATGATTAAAGGGGATAAAGTTTTTAGAGAAGTAGAGCAGAATTGCTGGGATGCTTCGGTAAGAATGAAAGAAATGGACATGACAGAAGTTGGTGTACAAGTACTGTCTACTATTCCTGTTTTGTTTAACTATTGGGCACAACCAGCACATGGTCTGGAAACTGCCCATTTTTTCAACGACCATATCGCCCAATCCTGTGCTTATCATCCAGAGCGTTTTATCGGTTTGGGTACAGTGCCTTTGCAGGATATTGATTTGGCCATACAGGAAATGGAACGTTGTGTAAAGGAGCTGAAAATGCCTGGTCTGGAGATTGGCTCCAACATCAACGGTAAAAATCTGAGCGATGCTTATTTTACCCCCTTCTGGCAAGCCGCCGAAGAATTGGGTTGCAGCATTTTTGTTCATCCATGGGAGATGATGGGCGAAAATGATATGACTAAATACTGGTTGCCCTGGCTGGTAGGCATGCCTGCCGAAACAGCACGTGCTATCGCTTCCATGATTTTTGGTGGAGTATTTACCCACTTTCCGAAACTGCGGGTGGCTTTTGCACATGGTGGAGGTAGTTTTCCTTTTACCATCGGCCGTATAGAACATGGCTTCAATGTACGCCCCGACCTCTGTGCTATAGACAACAATGTCAACCCGCGCGAATATTTGGGCAAATTCTGGATAGATGCATTGGTGCATGACCCTAAGGCACTCGATTATGTGATTGATGCAATGGGCAAGGACAAAGTATGTATGGGCAGCGATTATCCTTTCCCATTGGGCGAGCACCATCCCGGCAAACTCATCGAAGAAATGCCATATAGCAACGAGCTCAAGAATCAACTATTGCATGAGAATGCAATGACTTGGTTGTACGGAAAGTAGGTTTCCCTTGTAATCCACCTCAATAAATATCCAATTGCGGATTGCGGATTTTCAACTCCTTTGTAGTGTTGTAGGGTGTTGCTATTCCCTGAAATGTTCTGGTAATGGTTGGTATGGATGTCGTAGCAAAAACCGCACTGTAACTGGTATACAAAGTGATATTTCCAGTAGCATCACTTAGTATTTTGCCTCCCCCAAAAGTGCCTGTACTGGTAATTTTTGCATTTATAATTTTCACTAAAACCGATTCGTACTGGGCAAAATTGGCATTCAAGGCAGCAATGGTCAGTTGTACAGGAATCACTGTTCTGTTCTTTGCCAGCAAAGTAGCTTTCGAGCTTTTGATACTTTTAATCTCTAATGCTCCATCATAACTGGTGAGCAAAGCTCCTGAAATATTCAACTCAATTGAATCACCTAGATCAGGAAGGCCCGCTACAGAAGAACCAAAATAAACCATCACGGCCTTTTGTGCATCCTGCAGAATAATCGTACCAGTACTAAAATTTTTATTAACCGCATCGCTTGTTACCACTCCCCGAAGAATAAAATTACCCAACACAGTATCCTTCAACTGATACATTTTACGCACACTGTCTATACTGAGCAAAACGGGTTCCTGAAAACCTGAACCGTCACATCTGTTCTGGTACATTTGCACATCATTGGTATCCCGGATGCTTAATTGTCCGACACCCTTATTGATAGTGTAAACAGCAGTAATAGAGCCCATGCCAACCGGAGTAGTGAAGGCCTGGAAACGTGCATAATTACTGGTTCGCAGGATAATACTTGCGCCGCTGCAGTTCTTTAATTTTATACTGGTGGCAAAAGAGGCTTCTGCATATTGATTGTCATAAAAGGGATTGTCCAGTTCTGCTTCTTCAATTTTAATCAGCCTGTTCACTAAATCTTTGCGCGGAGTAGAAAGCTCATTCATAGTCACAATTACCGGTGGTATTATTACATTGCTTTTTGCAGCAATCAGATGTTGCCCGATAAACTTTGCCTGAATATCCGAAACCTGCAAAACACCATCATTATCAGGAGCAGGAGCAGCACCCAATTTTAATGTACCCTTATTGTTACCCAGATACAATCCCTTCAATTTCAGGAATACTTTTCTGCCTATCGGAAAACGGGTATACAAGCTGCTCTCATCCAGATGAATGGCTATGCCGGCAGAGCTATCCTCCAATACCAGTTGATTGAACAGATTGCCGGACTCATCGTCCGCACGCACTACCGCAGCAACAATCCAATCGCTGTCTATCAATACCGGTACACCTTCCGCAGGATTCAAAGCATTAACCTTGTATATCGTGCAATTCACCGCCGATGCCCAATCATCATTTCCATAAGTATCCGGCAATTCATTTTTTTCCTTCAGACAAGCCGACAAAAACAATATTCCGGCGAGTATCCAAATAGTTGATTTCATACTTAAATTTATTTCTTAAAACATCTTGGTAAATTCATATCCACATCAGGCGTATCCCTTAATATCAATTGAGGTGTATTATTAAACACCGAATAAATAGCACTGATCTTTCCACGCAAGCTTGGTGGCCTTTGCGACTGAAACCTGCAGTATCCGCTGGTGCGCAGTATAATGAGGTTACTGTCGCAATCTGTCAATTGTATGTTTGTAGCACTGGATAATGAGGCTGGTAAAGCATATTTATCTGCCAATACCGTATCCATAATCTGTACATCAGTAATGGTGACCAAACGATTAAACAATTCAGATTTTGCTTTCATCGCATCGGCTACATTAAGTTCAATAGCCTTGATTGTATCCTGCTCATCCGTCTTAACAATAAACTGATTCCACAGATGAAAAGGTATAGCAGACAGCAATCCTTTGTCGTCGGGCACATAACCCAGTTGGGGCAATTTGTAAAAGAAAGCGGTGTACAATCCCTTACATTTTACATAGACTTTTTGCCCTATAGAAAAGTCGTTGTACAAATTATTGGCGTCCAGCAAAATGGGGATTGCAGCAGTACCATCGTCAATTATAATCTGCTTATAAAAGTTGCCGCTTCTGTCATCTGCAATCACAGTGCCGGAAATCAATATATTCTCTTTGATTTCTTTTACTCCTGCCACGCCCATACTACTGCGCAATTCGGCTATGGATTTGTATATAGCAAATGCAGGATTGTTTGTGCTGTTGCTCTTTGGCTCGCTGAATTTTTGCTGCACACAGGCCCCGGCTAAAAGAAGAATAGGCAAGGCTATTAAAGAATACCACGACTTCATAAAACTAAAATTTCAGGCTTAGGTTAATTAAAAAAGTTCTTCCGGGAGCATACACATACTTACGCGGAAATTTATCCGGATTGTTATGGGTAAAATCGTAGCGCAATTGCTCGAATCCCGAAGACTTGATTGATTGATTATTGAGCAGATTATTAATCGAAAAATTGATATACAGGGATGTTTTGTAACTGAATTTATCAGACAGTTTATAGAGCTTAATAGATTTTCCACCCGAAATATCCAAGGTGAAAAAAGCAGCGAGTTGTTCCTGATTAAATATCCTGCCAAATAAAGAATCTGTATGCTGTATCAATTCTGCCGCTTCCACACTTCGCCTGGCAGGATTGACAGCAACATAATTTCTGTCAAAATAATTAGCATTGATTTTGATATACCAATACTTCTTTGCATTGTATGCAATACCGCTTGTATAAGCACTCTGCGGACCCACTCCGAGGTAATAATTTTTTATAAACACCTCCTTGCTCTTTGCATTCAGATTGGTATCGTTATCGTTATAAACAGATACACTTGGCTTGTTTGTATAAAATGCCTGACCAAGTGCCGCAACAGCATTCACCGAAATCATTGAGTTAAGGCAATATTCTATGGCCAATTCCGTGCCGATATTTCTGGTATTGATGTTGCGCATCACAAAATTGACAAAGCTTTGGTACTCCGGTTCATCATTATAAAAGCGCTGAATACTGACACTGTTTTTAATATCCGTTACATAGCCCATCGCTCTTATATTCAATTTTGGTGCGTGCAGGATATAGCCCCCCTCTGCACTTTGAGTGTATTGCAATCCTGGCTTATCTATAGTCTGATTGCAGGTTCTGGGTGCAATAAATACATGATTAAAAGAGGGTTCGTCGGCACTGTAAAAACCATTCAACACCAAATAGTTTCTGCCATTGATTTTGTAGGTCAAACCACCTTTTGCTGCATAAGTGATAAAGCTTTGCATTTCGCTTTTGCCAAAAGAATGATCCGGCACTAAACCATTTCGGTATCGTCCGTTTCGCTGAAAGGCCGAAAATCCGGCCTGGATGGAGGTGTGCAAACTGAGCTTTTTAAGATTGACCTCCTGTTGTGCCCAAAGCCATGCTTTCTGATTTTTGGCTTCGAAATAATATTTGTACTGATCTCCTTTCAAAACTGCTGTATTCGGTTTATTCAAATCGTTTTGCAAATAGCTTTTATTAGACGGAAATTGCTGTGCAGCAAAGGAGTTGTAATTAAGAAAATAATCGCCTCCCAGTAAATCTTCCAGACGCCTGAAGAAAGTAGAATATTGGCCCATAGCCTGCAGCCCTCCGCTCCAGATTATTTTATCGCTATACCGCTGAGCGATGTTCATAGCCAATCCTGCTTTCTTGAGCTGCTCTACATCTGCACCAATGACATAAAGCGAGCGTCTGCCCTGTAAACTATCTCCGGCCATTCCATTTCGGTTATATAATGTTTCAAAATTGTTTCTGTTTGCCGAGTACAACCTCGACCAATCTATTTGCAATTGCTCCGGATTTTGACGAAGTTGTTCTTCTATTTCTTTAGCAGCTATTGGATTTGCAGATTGATACATGCCGGGAAGATTTTGGTAATAATCGGGCCGTGGGTCAATGGCATTATACCAATCCAGTGAAGTGGATTGATTGCTGCCCATCTGATAAAAGAAAGAACTGTTTATCCTGGTATTATCCGAAGGGGAATAGCTATGCTGCAATACAGCAAAGGGCAGTTCACTTTTTGATAGTCGGGCATTTCGTATTTTCCCATCTTGCCAGCCCCAGTTAGGATTATAGTAATGATTCCCGGCCAAATCATAAACCTCGTCAACAGCAGTTCCGGACCTGGCTCTTGTAGATGGAGAAGCTACCAGATTCAGAGAAAATTGGTGTCTTGAATTGACAACTTTAGTTACCGAAAACAATCCCGAATAAGCATCCAGTGAAGTACCGGGAATATAGCCTTCCACTGCCCATCGTCTGGAAGCAGAAAAAGTAAATGCCCAGTACTTTTTGTTCAATCCGGTGCTGTGCGTGTACATCACCCGATGATGATATCCCCTGTTAGCCACCGAATAAGTAAACTTATGCTGAGCAGACATATCTGCAGCATTGAGCTCAAAAGCTGTTGCACCATTCACCAAACCAAATGCCTGCTGGTGGGTAGCAAGGCCATAACTGCTGACAGGGTTTTTGAGTACATCATTCAGGCCCGACCATTGCGCCCACGACGGATTACCGCTGTTCAAATCATTCATCGATATACCATTCATCAGTATCTGCTGACTGGCTTTGTTGTATCCCCTTGTGCGAAAATTATACTGACCGAAAACAAAACCTGCAGCACTCAGAAAAGGGTCTCTGTTTGCCGACGAATGGAGCAATATGCTGATGTTCTGATTATTCATGGCCCCATCATCTTCCTGAGTCTCTATATCCGCTTCCAATAAAACAGAAGATGCCGTAGCCTGTATTTCTCTGGCAAGAATTTTGTTTGGATTTGAAACAAAGATGGAGCCCAAATCAATTCTGGGCGCATTAACTGCCACCTTAAAACTATCAATCAGTTCGTTTTGAAAAAGAACCTGAATAGTAAACGTGCCGTAGGGCATCGAAGAGATTTCAAATACCCCATTGGTATCAACTGCATATAGCTGTTTCTTCTTTGGAATGAACAATTGAAAATCCTCAAAACCATAAGGATTGTCTTTATCTGCAAGGCGGCCTGTTAAAAAAGCAAGCTCATTTTGGGCAATTGTATCAAACTGCAGGAATAGTAAACCTAAAAAAAGAAGGAGTTTTTTCATGTCAAAAATGGAGTAGAGCATTTAGCGGCAAACAAGATATACGCATCATTACGATACCGCCAAATATTTACAATCATTTCTTTACAAATATTTTTATAATATGAATTATTTTCCGAAACAAAGATTTTTAATATTATTTCTTATTTACTCATTTAGCCCGGGCTAATGTTCTTGCAGGCTTTTAAAAAACAGGCCTCTTAAATAAATTTCAAAGCCGGACACTGCTTACAAAATGTTCCTACTTTTGCCACTCTTTATTGATCAATCTCATTATACATTTATGAAAGTAGCCTTGGTAGGCGCAACAGGCCTTGTAGGGAGCACGATGCTCCGTCTTTTAGAAGAAAGAAACTTCCCCATTACAGAATTATTACCCGTAGCCTCCGAGCGCTCTTTGGGTAAGTCTATAAAGTTTAAGGGAAAGGAATATCCTGTTATGCTTGCCGCCGATGCTATTGCTCAAAAACCTCAATTGGCCTTGTTTTCTGCCGGTGGTGGCCCTTCATTGGAGCTTGCCCCTCAGTTTGCCGCAGTAGGCTGTTATGTAGTAGATAACTCGTCGGCCTGGAGAATGGACCCAAGCAAAAAATTGGTGGTGCCCGAAGTGAATGGCGATGCCCTCAACAAAGAAGACCTGATTATTGCCAACCCCAATTGTTCTACGATACAGATGGTGATGGTCCTGCAACCATTGCACCAAAAATACAACATCAAACGCGTGGTAGTGAGCACCTATCAATCGGTAACCGGTACCGGACAAAAAGCGGTTGACGAAATGCTGCAACAGCGCTCGGGCAACAGTATTACAGAGGTCTACCCTTACCCTATCGATTTTAATCTGATTCCGCAAATTGATGTTTTTCAGGACAACGGCTACACCAAAGAAGAAATGAAAATGGTGTTGGAAACCTGCAAAATCATGGGCGATGACAATATTAAAGTAACCGCTACCTGTGTGCGTGTACCGGTAATGGGCGGACACAGCGAAAGCGTGAATATCGAATTCAACAATGATTTCGACCTTAGCGAGGTGCGTCAAATCCTCAGCGCTGCACCGGGTGTGGTGTTGAATGACAATCCTACTAATAAAGAATACCCGATGCCACTTTTTGCTACCAGCAAAGACGAGGTATTTGTAGGCCGTATCCGCCGCGACGAAAGTCAGGCCAATACACTCAACTGCTGGATAGTGGCCGACAACCTGCGCAAAGGTGCTGCCACCAATGCTATTCAAATTGCCGAATATCTGGTGCAGAAGGGTTGGATTGGGTAATTAGATTATTTCTTTTTGGGGCTACCATCTTTTAGCTAATCATCAGCTTGGGTTCGGGCTATACGCTTGTAGTCCTCGCTCCTGCCGTCGCTGTGGGCTACCGCTGCTATCCCGCAGCCACCCGGCAGCTATTTTGCTATTGAGCTTGCCTGTAAAAAGGTAATGCTCCCGCTCGTCACGACCTCCAATCCCGATGTTTTCGGAACGGGGAACGAAAATATTTCAGAAAAGCGTGGAAATTTCCTTACCGATTTATCATTCCTTACAATAGTTTTACATTAGATGTTTGGCCTAATTGTACAGCAGACAAGCCAAAGCTGGTATCAAATCCCTATGGAACCCTTACTCAAATTGGTGAAGTTGGGGTTGAATAAAGATAGTTAAGCAAAAAAATAATCATTACTCATGCAAAAGATATTATGCTTCTTTGTTTTTTCAATTTTTCTTCACCAAAACATCTTTGCCCAGCAAAAAAACTATGTCAAAGTAAATGTGGGTGACTGTATCAACTGTAACATTGCCCTATCTCAGATATTGAAGAAAGATCCCCAATTAACCTTTGTTATTCATGGAGAATATATAGCTGACTCTACTGATGTAATTGAAAAATTCAACCTCGGAGCATATCGCAGGCAAATTATTTGGAGCAGTAAATTATATGATTCTTTATCCAAAGCTTTTTCATCCGAATTCATTCAATATTGTGGCAGCAAAGAAGTGAATCGCAGCGGATTGAAAAATGTAACATTTTTGGATAAAAGCAATTGCGAGTCAAATTCCATCTGCCTGAAAGGAATTTCTAATAACATCACCTTTTATGACTATAAAAATTACCTGCTTATTACCAACCATATATCAAAACAGCAAATTGTATATTTTAAAGAAACGAATAAGGCCAAAGTAGTTAAAATCGATTCTAATCTTGTGCGCAGTATCTATGTTGACTTCCTGAAAAGCACAAAAGAATATGAGCACTATATGTACATGACTACAGTTGCAGCCCTGTTTAAGCCCAGAATAACTTCTGTTTGTGCTTTTAATGATAGTACAGTATTGGGTTGTCTTGTTACGTATAAGTGTGATTCAATAACAACAAAGGATTCTTTTTATAGCAAAGTATTATCCATAATAAAAGTACGTAGCAGTGCCAGTAAAATCGAGTTTGTAAAAAATGAATTACCTATCCCCTTTCATTCCTTAAATGAAAACAATATTTTATCACATAACCAGGAAGTTTACTTCACCTTATTAGGTGATATGAACAACTTATCTAAAAACAATATGCCGATTCAAAATCTGGTACGGTATAAAAAGCAAAACCAGGCATACCAGTTCGACAAAGCGATGCCTACCAGGCTTAATGATTATCTCATTACCAACAATGTATATAACCAATGCAACATGACTTTTGTAGACAATGGATTTTCTCTTATGAGTTTGTCTGATTATATAATCAATCTGGAAACCGAAGAAAAAATAAACTTACCCTTTGCAGATACCCTGTTTAAGAATATCTATTTATATCCGGAGATGAAGGGTATTAACTACTATGTCTGGGATTTTAAATACAATAAACAGGAAGATAAATTTTACTTGCTTTATTTCCATTATGGAAAGACATACATCGCGAGTTTCAAACGCGGTGATACAAAATGGAGCAGCAATGAGTTTGTATATTCCGATTCGGAATTTATTCAGGGTGTAAAAAATGTATGCCTGAGCTGGGACGGTAAAAGAATACTGTATTGTATGAAAAATGATAATTGCTTTAAATATGCAAGTTTATCAGAAATACAAGAAATGGCTAAAACCTACCACAGAGCTACCAATAATTGATAGATTTATTGGCAAGCAAAAATGTTTGTACCATTTAGTCCTGATTATTCTCCCACCGAGAATCCGTAGTACAGGCAATGCCCAATCAATAATCATTTTATATTTAAATAGTACAGATAGGAGTAGCTTTTGGGAGCTGCTCCTATCTTTTTTGCAGGAGCTCCTATCTTTTTCATAGGTTCTCCTATCGTTTTGCTAGGAGAACCTGTAAGCTTGGCAGGTCCTCCTATCATTTTGGTAGGAGGACCTGGCATATAAACCCACTTGTACGCAATGGAGCGGAGAGAGGTAAATTGATTATAAAACCGTTTTCGTTTTGCTTTCTGTTTGCTTTTCATTTACTTTCTTTTTGTGCAACATTTGATGCATCATTGTAGTTTTTTAGCTCTGATTGTCAACGATATGTGAAATCACGGCATCATGATGCAAAAAAAATGAAATCTTGGTCTATATTTGCGCACAACACTAAAAAACAAAACAAAAAATGCAACAAGAAATTGATACACTAAAAAAAGAGCTTGAAAGCACCCGCAAAGGTGTTGGTGTAATAATTCATTTGCTTGAAAAAATAAATGGTGTAATGGTAGATGGTTTTGAAAAAGTCAATACCAGACTTGCTAATTTGGAAGGGAAAGAAGGAATGCAGGGTGTCAATGACCAACTTGGGGACATAAAATCAGAACTTCAAAAAATACAGAAAACATATCCTTACGAAGACCTATTTAATAATATGGAACAAATCAAAGGAGAAGCATAAAAAACATTTAAAAAAGGCTACTGTTTAAGTAGCCTTTTTTATTTATTGCATCCCTGTTACCGCTCTTGTAATTCTTCTTACTGAATAATTGCTCTGTTGTTTGATTTCCCCTCTCAGTTCTTCAGTTAGTTCAATAACGCCTTCTGTAATCATTTCATTGATTGCATTAGTTGCCTCGTCATTAAAACTCTTTAAGATTGGGGTCAATTTCAATAACCTTTCTTTCGTATCAGATAAAGTAGTAGAGCCTGAATGATTAAGCGGTTTGCTGTACTTTAGCTCAATTGCTTCTAGCTTTTCTTTAATTAATTCAATTGCTTTCATAAAACATTTTTTTGTGAGATTCAAAAGTAGTAGCTGCCAGAATTAATAAGTGATTCCCTACGTTTATATGATGTTGCTATTGGGTACTGAGTACTACACAGAACCATAATACAATCAATTATAGAATTTGTAAAAATCAATCTCTAAACATTAAAGCCGAAAAAATATTTTGAAAAACGTGGAAATTTCCCCGCCTACTTATTGATTTAGGCATTATGTTTGAGTAATTAATCACGTTAACAAATAGTTTAGTTGGAACTAAACATTTTATGTCTACATTTGCACTGCGTAAAATAAGAGGGATAAGATTATCCACCATAAATATTTGCCAATTGCAAATAGATGGAGAGTGCGTGATGGATGAATTTGAGAAATCAATCGCTAAAAATGGGGCCTATAAATCTGAATACAAGAAACTACTTTCTTCTATAGAGTATTTTTCTACAGGGGAAACCTTACCTGGAACAAAATTCAAGCTACTAAAGAGAGCCAAAAATGATACAATTAAGGACTTTGAATTTAAAACAAATCATTTAAGAGTTTATGGCTATGTTGATTCGAATGGGTACATAGTTATTCTATGCGGATATAAAAATACACAGCCGCAGGATATAAATAAGATGAGAATTTTAAAAAAGACGCTAAATATTGAAAAAAAATGAACCGTAATGAATTAATAAGAAGTAAAGAGTATTGGGTAACTCAGATACAATTGAGATTATTTAGTATGATTGAAAAGTATATGCAAAGTGAGAATTTAAATAAGACTCAACTAGCTTTAAAGCTTGGCGTTTCTAAAGGATATATTTCACAAATATTGAATGGAGATTTTGACCACAAATTAAGCAAACTTGTTGAGCTTTCATTGATGTGTGAACAGGTTCCAGAATTTAATTTTAAGGATATAGAGTGTTTCATTGGGGATGAGATTCTTAATAATTCAATGGTGAGTTATGGCTCAATGCATCACAAATCAAACAAATCAAACCATACAATTTTACAAATCAAACCAAAAGTAGAAATCGGAGATTATTATGAACACTCATAGTTTTGAAGTAGCAATATTTAGCATTAAGCTGAAGGAGTTCAACATGATGAATATTTATAAGTTGATTCCTGATTTTAATTTGAAAAGTCTAAAAATAAAAATCTCTGTACTATTTAACTATGACAAGGATTTGTATGTCAACCCAAAGGTTGCCTATGCTCATAAAGGCGCTGATGGCGAGCTGGTTGAAATATTAAATATACATGCTGAAATGAAATTTGGTATAAAAACTGATGACCCAAATGTAATATTTTCAGAAAAAAGCATAAACATACCAGATGACATGGCAAAAATTTTATTGTCTACTTCATTTTCAACATTAAGGGGAATGTTAGCCATGAAGACAGAAAACACTTTTTTAGAAGACTACCCATTGCCTTTAATTACTTCTGATGAATTATTAAAAAGAACTGGACTGAACGATTTTTTCAAAAAAGAGGATTCCCTGCCACCTGCTAAGCAATCTAATAAAAAAAAGGCAATATTAAAAACCACTAAAAAGTCGGTAAAAAAATAAAAAGCTACCTATTTGGTAGCTTTTACTTTTTTAGAATTAGTTTGTTTTGCGTGTTCACCCGCCTTTTTAATGAGGTCTTCAAAGGACATTTCGACCTTTAATTTTTCATCATACTTGCCGCGTGGCTTGGTGTCTTTTTTCTCTTTTGGCATACAACAAAGTTAAACTATTTAGTTAACTCTCGGTATGTAATTCTTTTGACATTTGCGCCCTCTACAACCTGCATAAACCTTTCGGAATTACTAACGGTTCTGCCGTTGTATTTCAGGGTAATTTCATCACAATACTTTTGAAGGTGTTTAGCGCTCACAAAGTGAAATACTCCCATAATAGCCCTATCTAAAATAGAAAATGCCCCTTCAATAGTATTTGTATGGATAACGCCTTCCCTTACATATTCCTCTTTTGAGTGGTCAACCATTTCATGGTTTGGGAATATGTTTTGCAATCCTCTGTAATAACTGGCTGTATCGGTAATGATAACAGCGTCTTTACTTACGTTATCCAACATTGAACTTGTAACTTCCTCACGTCCTTTAATCTTCTTTAGTCTCAACTCCCCACTTCTTACAACATAGCCCATAACAGTGGTCTTATTCATTTGGCTATGTGTTTTACCTTCTTTGTGTGCCTTGCGTTTAGATTTGGTCATGTTAGCCATTTTCCCCCCAATGTATGTTTCATCAATCTCCACAACTTGCCCACCTTCTCCCATTGGTTCATCGTCTGAATACTGAACACCTAACATTTCTCTTATTCTATGATTCATAAACCATGCACATTTTTGGCTTACTCCGATACGTGTAGATAACTCAACACTACTGATGCCTTTTTTGCTTGTTACAAGCTCATACATTGCCTGAAACCATTTTCTCAATTCTACCTTTGTTCCTTCAAAGATGCTGCCCGTTTTAACGGTGTAAGGAATGCCACAAGAACGAACACTACAACGATATGTAGGAACATCAAATTTAGTCCTACTCTTAACGCTGTAATACTTCTCATTACCACAATGCGGACAACGTGGAACACCGCCCCACCACTTCAATTCTAAGTACTCATAGCACTTTGCTTCAGTATTAAAATGGTCGTTAAATTCTCCTATTGTCTTAAATGAAAAGTCCATAAAAAAGCGTTTAGGATACAAAGATAATATTTGCGTACAAATAAGCCTAATATTTTACAAAGTATTTTTAAAGATTCTTTTATCTTGTGCGAAACCACAGATAAATAATATGGATATCAAATACTTTAAGTTGTTGAAATTCTTAGAGCCTCAAGGTGTAGCAATAAAGGTTAATATTTCAGCGGTATTGGATGAAATGTTCCCGTTGCAGGATTATGACGATATTTCACAAAGACACGAAGCGTATCCACATATACAAGGATTCATTCAAGAAATGGTAAAAAATGAAGTTATTAGCGTAAGCCAGTACAGTATCGGGAACGGGTCAAACGGTAGTTATAGTTGGTTCCATAATACACCAATAATGGCAGCTATAACAATAAGTGGTAAAAGAGAATTGGATGCAGAAGAAACAAGAGAAGAAATGCGGATTCTAAACGCATCAACCTTAGCTCTGAATCAATCCAATAAGGACACAAATGAGGCGGTTAAAAAAAACATCAAGTCTCAAGAAAACGTACAATGGATAAATCTCATTTTTACAGCCGTATCAACTGCGTTTATAGTGCTTACTGGCGTTATCGCTTACAAAGATAAACAAGAGGAAAGATTATCAGAAATAGCAAGCAAGGTAGAAAAACTAACAGATGAGATAGCCAAACAAAAACCTTTTCAGACAACCGCAATTGATACCAATCTGTTGAATAAAAACATCGATACCAACGCAAAAAAACATTAATCCTCTTTCCCTGCGCGTTAATGGGTGTAGATGCCAGGAGGACCTATACATTTGGTAGGAGAACCTGTTAAGTTGACAGGTCCGCCTATCCTTTTGGTAGGCGAGCCTATAGTTTTGATAGGCGAGCCTGCTAAGTTGACAGGCGCGCCTATGCTTTTGGTAGGCTAGCCTATGATTTTGATAGGCGAGCCTGCTAAGTTGACAGGCGCGCCTATGTTTTGGATAGGCCTGCCTATGGTTTTGATAGGCGAGCCTACCCTCTTATTCCTAAAAATGGGTGATACCCACTTCTTAATCCTGCTTTCGCGTGCCAGAGCTTTTAAGTGTGGGTCTAGCCCTGCTCAACACATCTCTAAATTTTAATTGCTGTCACCCTGAGCCTGACGAAGGGTAAAGACAGGAATAAAAATTTAGAGTAAGAAAAGACAAAAGCACCTCTGACGTAAGTAATAAGATTCACAGTACGCCGTAGGTACTAAACCACCCCGCCCCTTGGGCACCCCTCCACAGGAGGGGAATTCGCGTGCAAGATTCCCCTCTACTTGAGTTTATCCTGAGCCTGACGAAGGGGTGGCTGGTCGCAGGACCGGGGTGGTTTTTTTACTGGCCTGTGATGTACAAAGCCCTATAGCCATACAAAAGCCGATGGGCACAGGATGGAACGCCCGCCCGTGCCGATACGGACGGGGATAGCCCGCAGTACCGGCTTTTTCAGAAAGACGGGACGAGGACTATGAGTGACAGCCTGAACCCAAAGCCCAATAGCATGCTAAAGCTGAATGCCCCACAAATTTTTCTGCACAAAAAAAGATAGTTTTGTAGGGCTTCTAATACACCGATAAAATGCAATTCAAAATACACAGCGATTACCAGCCTGCAGGCGACCAACCCACTGCCATCAAACAACTGGTAGAGGGTCTCAATGCGGGCGAACAGTTCCAGACTTTGTTGGGTGTAACGGGCTCGGGTAAGACTTTTACGATGGCCAATGTGATACAGGCGGTACAAAAACCAACGCTTATCCTTACGCACAACAAAACACTGGTGGCGCAATTGTATGGTGAGTTCCGGCAGTTTTTTCCGGAAAACTCGGTAGAGTATTTTGTGTCTTACTACGATTATTATCAGCCCGAAGCTTATCTGCCTACCAAGAATGTCTATATCGAAAAGGACCTTTCTATCAACGAAGAATTGGAAAAACTGCGCCTGCGTGCTACCTCCAGCCTGCTGAGTGGCCGAAGGGATATTGTGATTGTGGCATCGGTATCCTGCATCTATGGTATGGGTAATCCGGCAGAGTACGAAAACAGTATTATCCGCATAGAACGTGGTCAGGATATAGGGCGCAACCATTTCCTGCACGGACTGGTACATGCACAATACATGCGCAGTCAGGGTGAATTTGCCAGAGGGAGTTTCCGGGTGAATGGAGATACGGTAGACATCAATCTTCCTTATCTGGATTTTGGTTACCGTGTCACTTTTTTTGGCGATGAAATTGAAGAGATTGAAAGCTTTGAAATAGAGTCGGGCAAAAGGATTCAGTCGATGGAGCATGCTGCTATTTTTCCGGCCAATCTGTATATCGCTCCTAAAAATCTGATGGCCGAAATTGTGCATGAGATACAGGACGAAACGAATGCACAGGTGGAGTATTTTAATAGAATCGGCAAGAATATTGAGGCGGCAAGAATCAAGGAGCGGGTGAATTATGACCTGGAAATGATTCAGGAATTAGGTTTTTGCAAAGGCATCGAGAACTATTCGAGATTTCTGGATCGTCGGAAACCAGGAGTGCGCCCCTTCTGTCTTCTGGACTATTTTCCGAAAGATTTTATCATGATGATTGATGAGAGCCATGTAACTATCCCCCAAATCAGCGGGATGTATGGTGGCGACCGCTCGCGCAAACTGAACCTTGTAGACTTTGGTTTCCGGCTGCCCTCAGCATTGGATAACCGTCCGCTGAATTTTAATGAATTTGAACAACAATTGAATCAGGTGGTATTTGTAAGTGCCACGCCTGCCAGCTACGAATTGCAGAAAACGGATGGACTGATTGTAGAGCAGGTAGTGCGCCCGACGGGGCTTTTGGACCCTCCGATAGAGGTACGCCCCAGCATCAATCAGATTGATGACTTGCTGGATGAAATAGACAAACGCATCAAGAAGAACGAACGTGTATTGGTAACTACACTGACCAAGCGTATGGCCGAAGAACTGGATAAATATCTTGCCCGCATACAGGTAAAGTCGCGTTATATCCACTCGGAAGTAGATACGCTGGACCGTGTGGAAATATTGCGCGACCTGCGTATGGGCGTGATTGATGTTTTGGTAGGTGTCAATCTTTTGAGAGAAGGATTGGATTTGCCCGAGGTGTCTTTAATGGCTATTCTGGATGCCGACAAAGAAGGCTTTTTGCGCAATGAACGTTCGCTCACACAGATGGCCGGACGTGCTGCACGAAACTCAGAAGGGCTGGTTATTTTTTATGCTGATAAAATAACGGATTCTATGCAGCGTACCATGGATGAAACCGCACGCCGCCGCGAGAAGCAAATCAAATATAATCTGGCCCACGGCATTACCCCTACTACAGTAACTAAGTCTACAGAACAAATATTCAAACAAACCTCTGTGTTGGATATTAAGGGTTATGATGAACGCAATCCTTATGCTATTGTAGATACACTCAGTACTATTGCCGCCGAAGAAGAAACAAGCTATGGTAGCCTTTCGGCCATTACTAAGGCCATTAGCAAAGCAAAAAAACAAATGGAGCAAGCTGCCAAAAATCTGGACTTTATGGAAGCTGCCAAATGGCGTGATGAGCTTCAATTGCTGGAAAAGAAAAAAGCTGAATTGAAATAATCTCTGTACAAGTCATAAATAAAATCGGCGACCATCAAGATGGTCGCCGATTTTATTTCGATAGTATCTGTTCTCTTCCCTGATTTAGAATTTAGGATTATTAGGACAGAGGTATTGAATTTTCTTGTTTGGTGGGATGCGTAATAAATAAACAATTGAGGCTTCTATACCACCCTGACCGTTTGTTGCTGCACTCAGTGCTGAGGTATTGTAATCGTAGGTAAAGCCAAAACGGATATCCCAATACTCTACCGCTACATAAGGTATCAGTGCATCTTGCGTACGGTACAACAAACCTCCGTAAAATATCGGTGTCTTCTCATATTCGCGGTAACTGCGACCTATCGTCGCTATCATACCAAAAACACCTTCTGAGGCATTTTCCTGTGTCGTATACAGACCCAGTAAACTCAAACTCAGCATATCACTCACTTTCGCTTCGTAGGCTCCGTTAAAACTCAAACGTAGGGGTACCGTCAGGTTCACATTATCCATAAAGGTCACCTTAGGGGCTGCCAGATGATAGGCCGAGGCCCCGATATAAAACTGATGATTCTCGTTGACCCTTGCCTTGAATAAAATACCTGCCGAGGCATCCAGATAATTACGGCGCAAGCCAGACACGCCTTTTGCCGCATCTGTGGAGGTCTTTGAAAAACTGCCAAAGGGATCCAGCTGGTCATTGAGTACAATCTTGCCTCCGTCTATGCTTCGTTGTGCATAGGTACCCTGAAGGCCTATGCCCACACTGTAGTTCCCTTCTTTGTCAAAGGATTTGTGGTACGCTGTGCTTACCGAAAAATAATTGTTTGTCAGCAAGCCATCTGCTACTCGGTCGCTCATCGCCATCATACCTACTCCCAGCCTGTCGCCGGTGGGTATCTTGCTCTGAAGGATAATACCATCGGCAGAGGCTGTGGTGGTGCTGAAGGCATTATTGATGCTGGACCATTGACTGCGGTGATTGACCATAGCACGGGCGGTGCCATCCATAAAGCCGGTAAGTCCCGGATTGATAGACAGGGGGGCTACGAAATATTGAGAAAAATGCGCATCCTGTGCATGGCTTGCCAATGCCTGAAATGCCATTAGTCCGATTAATACAATTTGCTTTTTCATAAAATTTAGTCTGTTTATGAGATATGTCTTAAAACAATGAGCACCATCTTTCAACTATGCCTCAATGTACTGCATTCCTCCTTTATTTAATCATCAAAACCGTGCCTTTAATCAGTTCGGGTGCATTGCTGCTGTTGTAGCATACAATCTCCATCATGTACACAAAGCCTGCTGCATCACTCACCGCCTGACCGCCAAAGGTGCCATCCCAGCCATAGGCAGGGTCATTCGGCTTGAAGTTCTCTTTACTGAACACCAACTCGCCAAAACGGTTGTATACACTGAAGCTCTTTACGGTAAAGCCTGTACCGCGTACATAGAAGATGTCATTATTGCCATCTCCGTTTGGGGTAAAGGCATTTGGCATCGTCACATTCGCTCCGTCGCAGAATACTTTTATCGTTAACAGGTCTGAACCTACGCAACCTTCCTTATTAATACCTTCTACTTTGTACACCATCTGACGGTTGGAATTGAACACCGGATTCGGACAATCCGAACAGCTCAGACTATCGGCTGGGGTCCAGCGCCATTTAATCACATCCTGACCATAGGTAGGTAGAATCGTGTAAGGGATATTCATCCGCACACTCGTATCATAGCCTACCACTTTAGGGGTCGGAATGACGGTCACTTTTACCAGGCCTGAAGTGTCGGGACAGGTGTTATGATCCGTTCTGGCTCTTACTGTATAAACTGTGGTGGAATCCGGACTCACTCTCGGATTTTTTGAACTTGAATCGTTCATTCCTTTTGATGGACTCCAGATTACTGAGCTGGTGTTGGTTGTTACAAATAGTGAAATCGAATCTTTGTGACAAATTGAGGTGTCTTTGCTGTGAGACAGCGTAACACGGGGATCGATTACCACTACTATCGTATCACTCATTTTACAACCAAAATCATTAATCGCATTCAAAATATAGGTGCCTGCATAATTCAGCTGTACATTCTGACGCTTAAGGGTGGCTTCCACTCCTACAAATCCATCTGCACCGCCTGTCCAGGTGTAATTAGCATTAGATTCTCCAAAAACTTCTGCTATCAGGTTGCCGCCCTCGCATAAGGCCTGATCCGGTAATTCAGGATTCTCAGGTGCCAGATTAACAACAAGGGTTGTGGTTACAGGGTCTGAGATACAACCATTTTTATCTGTCACCAGGGTATATACTCCACCTGAGTTATTCTTGGAGGTAAAGCTCGGATTAGCACTGGTAGAACTATAACCCGCAGGGCCTGTCCACAAATAGCTGGTGCTGTCTTTTAATAATGTCATTAGTTTGGCCAAATCGCCTGCACAAAGAGGACCATTATTAGAAACAACCGGAGGAACAGCAACCGGACCTTTCAACAGAACAGGGCCATAATAGGTGTTGCTGATACAGCCAAATTTATTGACAATATAAATTGCAGTATAACTTCCTTTTCCCAGACCCGGAATGGTAATAAAACCATTGGCATCAGAGGTTAGGGTAAGTACGGGTTGTGCTGAACCATTTTTATCATAATAAACAGTATAGGTCTCATCTTTCAGATCTGCTTTAAAACGAATCCAGCCATCCATACCTCCACAGGTGGTAGGATCAAATGTAGTGAAGGAATCCAGATTGGGTATCGGATTTACTATAACGGTAATAGGAGTACGGGCACTTTCGCAAATACCATTCTTTTGCGAAGCATAGAAAGTAAAGGTTCCGGGCCCACTTGTATTGGGTGTAATAGAAGCTACAGGCGTTCCACCCACTGCAGTATAATAATAATTAACCGTCGCTCCGGTCATTCCGGTAGCTTTTAGCGGAACAGCCGAGCCAAATCGACAGTAAGTAACAGGTGAAACTACCGACGGAATTGTAGGGTTAATGTAGGGCATTATCGTAATCACCATCGAATCAAGACAGCCAAATGCTTCGGATGGCTTAACGATGTATGTAACAGGTGTATTTGTCAGCAAGATACTATTGTCTGTTCCTGTAAGATTTTCCAGACCAGGCTTGGATACCCAGGTCCATGAATAGTCTTCTCCACCAAAAATATCAAGGTTCTTTCTTTCATCGGGAGCTGTCGCTTCACGACACATTTTTACAGTATCTCCTGATTGATACTCGATACCATCATAAATAAATGTGGGGGCCATATCTTTAAATGCAGAATCTAAATCAGCAGTACTCAACACATAAGCCATGAAAAAGCTGGTACTGTCTCCCGGCTTTAATTTTGCAACATTAAAAATCAATCCTGTTGCAGCATCCGTAGTATTTGTTTCTCCGGAATCAAATAAATGGGTCATTGTATTATCATTTCTGTAGAGACGGCTCGGCGAATCTGCAGTACCAGGGTTAAGTCCTGATGATAAAATATAAGGATTAGCGCGGCAATCTTTTGAACCTATCCCCAAATAAACGGGATAATCAACAGTATCTAATAAGCCTCCACCTAAACTTTTCTGCACGGTAAGTGAAGCGATTGCAGAAACCAATGATTTAGATTTTGGGTTAGGCAATTTAAACTCAATTGTATTTTTTGTTACAGCTCCGGAACTTGTCACCACACCGGTCAAGCCTCCCATTGTAGAAGCATTGTCAGGATCAAGGGTTCTGTCATAATAGATATCATTAATATCTGAACTGGTTGTATTCTTTAAGGTGATTTTAATTAAAAAGTATAATTTATCTTTTTTAAGAATTGTTGTTTGTCTGATAGCCAAACCCGAGTAGGCTCCTTCCCATACTGCCTTAAAATCTGTAGCTGTAGAAGTATACGAAACGTTCGAACCGGTTATTCCGCCTGTAAGACCAGAACTTAACCATGCTTTTGCCCATGAGCTGCCCACTTGTATATCCCAACCTTCCTGAGGGAAGCCAGGCACAAAATAATCACCACAATAATTGGGGATACCTGCTGTCCAGCCGTCTTTGTCAGGATCGGAAACAAAACCCAATGTCGGACCCGGAGTTCGTGGATGATATCCGGTTGGAGCAGATGCACCTGTACCGTACCAACCTCCTGTTCCAACTCCTATTTCGACATAGTCGCCCTTTATAAAAACATCGGCTCCAATCAATTGAGCCTTACCGGTTTGAGCAGATAATAATATAACTGCAATAAAAAGTTTGAAAAGTAAAGATTTGTTTTTCATTGATAATTTGAATTGAAATGATGGTTGTCGGATTAAATTTCAATTGTGAGCGTATAGGCTAAGATACTAAAATGATATATTACTAGATAGTACCAGTATAATTTAATTAATTTAAATGCGTTTTTTCTTGAAATAGTTGCAAATTACCTGCTTCAATTTATGACTTGTGAATAGGCAATCCTATTCCTAGACGACTATTTCTGGTATAAGGTTGGAAATTTTAATAAAAAAGCACATTGAAACACTCCTGATATGGAATTTTTCAATGTGCTTATATTTTCAATTCTTACTATCCTTTATTTAATCATCAAAACCGTGCCTTTAATCAGTTCGGGTGCATTGCTGCTGTTGTAGCATACAATCTCCATCATGTACACAAAGCCTGCTGCATCACTCACCGCCTGACCGCCAAAGGTGCCATCCCAGCCATAGGCAGGGTCATTCGGCTTGAAGTTCTCTTTACTGAACACCAACTCGCCAAAACGGTTGTATACACTGAAGCTCTTTACGGTAAAGCCTGTACCGCGTACATAGAAGATGTCATTATTGCCATCTCCGTTTGGGGTAAAGGCATTTGGCATCGTCACATTCGCTCCGTCGCAGAATACTTTTATCGTTAACAGGTCTGAACCTACGCAACCTTCCTTATTAATACCTTCTACTTTGTACACCATCTGACGGTTGGAATTGAACACCGGATTCGGACAATCCGAACAGCTCAGACTATCGGCTGGGGTCCAGCGCCATTTAATCACATCCTGACCATAGGTAGGTAGAATCGTGTAAGGGATATTCATCCGCACACTCGTATCATAGCCTACCACTTTAGGGGTCGGAATGACGGTCACTTTTACCAGGCCTGAAGTGTCGGGACAGGTGTTATGATCCGTTCTGGCTCTTACTGTATAAACTGTGGTGGAATCCGGACTCACTCTCGGATTTTTTGAACTTGAATCGTTCATTCCTTTTGATGGACTCCAGATTACTGAGCTGGTGTTGGTTGTTACAAATAGTGAAATCGAATCTTTGTGACAAATTGAGGTGTCTTTGCTGTGAGACAGCGTAACACGGGGATCGATTACCACTACTATCGTATCACTCATTTTACAACCAAAATCATTAATCGCATTCAAAATATAGGTGCCTGCATAATTCAGCTGTACATTCTGACGCTTAAGGGTGGCTTCCACTCCTACAAATCCATCTGCACCGCCTGTCCAGGTGTAATTAGCATTAGATTCTCCAAAAACTTCTGCTATCAGGTTGCCGCCCTCGCATAAGGCCTGATCCGGTAATTCAGGATTCTCAGGTGCCAGATTAACAACAAGGGTTGTGGTTACAGGGTCTGAGATACAACCATTTTTATCTGTCACCAGGGTATATACTCCACCTGAGTTATTCTTGGAGGTAAAGCTCGGATTAGCACTGGTAGAACTATAACCCGCAGGGCCTGTCCACAAATAGCTGGTGCTGTCTTTTAATAATGTCATTAGTTTGGCCAAATCGCCTGCACAAAGAGGACCATTATTAGAAACAACCGGAGGAACAGCAACCGGACCTTTCAACAGAACAGGGCCATAATAGGTGTTGCTGATACAGCCAAATTTATTGACAATATAAATTGCAGTATAACTTCCTTTTCCCAGACCCGGAATGGTAATAAAACCATTGGCATCAGAGGTTAGGGTAAGTACGGGTTGTGCTGAACCATTTTTATCATAATAAACAGTATAGGTCTCATCTTTCAGATCTGCTTTAAAACGAATCCAGCCATCCATACCTCCACAGGTGGTAGGATCAAATGTAGTGAAGGAATCCAGATTGGGTATCGGGTTTACAATAATCGTAATAGGAGTACGGGCACTTTCACAAACACCGTTTATTTGTGAAGCATAGAAAGTAAAGGTTCCCGGACTGTTGGTATTGGGAATTAAGCTACTTACCCCCACGCCACCGGTTGCAACATAATAATACTTAAACTTAGCACCTGGCAATCCGAACGCCTGTAAAGGTTTTGCAGAACCATATCTGCAATACGAAACAGGAGAAGTAACCGTAGGTGGATCAGGATTAATAAATGGCTGGATGGTCAATACCATCGAATCTATACAGCCGAATGCTTCGGATGGTCGGGCAACATAAGTCACGGTTGCATCTGTCAATGTACATTCATTATCAGTACCAGTTAAATACTTCAAATCAGGTCTTGGGCTCCAGGTCCATGAATATCCGCTTCCACCGAAAATATCCAGATTTTTGATTTGGTCAGGAGTTCCTTTATCTCTGCACAGTTTTACTGTGTCGCCAGACTCATACTGCACTCCGTCGTATTCCCAAACAGGAGATACATCTGCAAAAGCAGAATCAAGGTCGGCAACACTTAACACATAAGCATAGGAGACGTTAGTACTATCGCCAGGCAACAATTGACCAATATTAAAAATAACCCCGATACCCACATCCTGTATGTATGCAGTATCCGGATCGTCAAAATAGAAAATTGCGGTAGTGGATTCCTTTGCATTATCATTAAACATTACGCTTAAAGAATCTGTTGGTTCTAAACCTGATTTTACAATATAAGGCTTAGCCCTGCAATCCTTTGTTCCAAGCCCCAGATAAGCGCCCAAATTTTCTCCTGTACCAGAAACCAGTGTGCGAAGCTTGGGATTAGGCAAGCGATATTCAATCTTGTTTATTGTAGTATAAGAACCACCACCCGGGGTTGCTACTTCATTATCAGGATCCACAGTTCTTTCATAATAAATTCTATTGACTGTGCTTGAGCTCGTATTTTTAATAGTCACTTTAGTAACAAAATAGAGCTTATCGGTACGGAGTGTTGTGACCTGACGAATGGTTAATGGTCCTGTACTACCTTGCCAAATAGCACTTACGCTGGTGCCGGAGGTGGTATAACCAGTACAGGAGCCTGTAAGACCTCCGGTAAAAGAAGTAGCACCTCCGCCTCTCCACGCCTTTGCCCAAACGCCATCATATTGAATATCCCAACCTTCCTGAGGAGAACCGGGAAGAAAATAATCACCAATATAATTAGGAGTACCCGCTGCCCAGCCGTCTTTATCTGGGTCTGAGACGAATCCTAATAAACTGCCCACACCACGTGGATGATAACCTGCAGGCGCATCGGTACCAGAACCAAATGCTCCATTAGTTGCTACACCTACCTCTACATAATTACCTTGTAAAAAAGTTTCTGTACCCACCAGCTGGGCATTGCTGACAGAAGAAAAAATTAAAATAAAGGTGGTAAAGAAAGCAATGAGTAAATTTTGTCTTTTCATAGTTCTATATTTTACAAACTCAAATATTGGATAAGATTTATGACATAATATAGGCTAAGTTACTAAAACAGCCTTAAAAACCCTGTGTAAGCTTCTGCTTTTCCCTAAAACACTCTCATTCAGCACATTTTCAAAACAAAATTCTTCAAAAAAAGTGATTATAGAAAACACACTATAATACAAAGATTGTAGATTGATTGTTCAGGTTTGTGTCAAAAGAAAAACGCCACAAAAAATTGTGGCGTTACATTAATATCAGTATAATTATTTCTTCCTTTTCTTTTTGTTTTCTTCAAGAAACTTATCCAGTGCAGCAGACATGGAGGGCGCACCGGGCATAGGTGCACTCATATCCAGGCGCAAATAGGCATCCTGAATAGCCTTTGCTGTAGCCGGGCCAAAAGCGCCTATAATAGTATCTCCCTGCTTGAATTTTGGGAAATAATCAAATAGTGTTTGAATGCTTAATGAGCTAAAAAACAGAAGCAAGTCGTACTTCTTTTTCATCAACACTTTGATGTCATTACTTACTGTACGATATAAAGTGGCCTCTGAAAAAGGTATTTTGTTTTTTGTAAGGAAAGCATGGATATCAGATTTAGCATTATCTGCTGTAGGCAAGATATATTGCTCCTGATGCTTATGCTTTGCAATCACTTCCAAAATGCCGTCGGTAGTTCCATCAGCACTATAAAAAACTTTGCGCTTACGGTAAAGAATATACTTCTGGAGATACAACGCTACCGCTTCGGAAATACAGAAGTATTTCATGTCTTGCGAAACCTTCAACTTTATTTCGTCACAAATTCTGAAAAAGTGCTCTACAGCATTCCGACTTGTAAAAATAATTGCTGTATATTCCTGAATATCCAACTTTTGTTTTTTAAAGTCTCTACCCGAAATACCTTCCACTTTTACAAAAGGGAAAAATTCAATCAGAATATTGTACTTCTTGGCAATTTCAAAATAAGGTGATTTTTCTGTTTCGGGTTTTGGTAAAGTAACCAGAACGGAATGAACCTCCTTTAAAGGTTCCTCTTTTTTCGGTGCTTTAATTTTGGGGGCATTAGTTTCTGAGGCTTTTAATGAAATTTCTTCTTTAGCCTTGGGTGTTTTCACTGCCTTTTCTTTAGGTGCAACAACTATTTTTGCCATCTTGTGATTATAGGACTAAAACATGTTTTAGTGGTCAATGTTGTTTTTTTCGAGTCTATTTATTCTTATAAAATACGCAATACGAGCTTAAGTAAAACGACTATAGGCAATATCTCGAAGGCGCAAAGGTACATAAAAAAATGAAAACGGCTGTTCATAAAGAACTGAGCAAAAATATTCCATGAACGGAGGTACCTGTTTAAGATAAGAATGACCAGTAATAAAATGGAGATAATACACAATGGAGTATTCCACTTATCATTTAAAAAAGCAAAACAAATAACAAAGGGAGTCAGCACAATACCCAGTATTTTATTGACTAAAAATATATTGAAATTATATTGCTCTGTAGTGCTCCTGATATTAAATGCCCAACCGGTAAACTGTATAAAAGAGAACTTAACAATATACATCAACACCGAACCCAATATCAACAGGCTGACTATGAGCCCACTGGGAACGCCAACAAATCGCCAGTCTATGCTGATGGAAATCAAATAATATACATAAATACCCAATATTGCCGAAGAATAAAGATTCATCAATAAGTTGGGAAAGGTTGCTGATTGAATAATATCTTTTAATTGCCTGCTTCCCAATGTAGGATTAATAAAGGCTCTCCATACATCATTAAAATATTTTGGATGCACTGTTTTGATAGCGCCAAGAATTGCACACAAACATAGCAGCAGATAAAAATCGAGTGTGTTATTTTCAGTTACATGCGGTTTAGCTATGAAATTCACTGTTTTCTTCTTTTGGAGATTGACGACCTTGTTAATAGTGCTATCAAAAACTTTTTGATTGTTCAGTTTTAAAGCAGCCGTATCAATTACCACACCATATCGTGCAGTATTCAGCTTGGCTTGGACACCAAATGAAAACAAAACCAAAAAAGAAAAGGAAAGGAATAAAACAATCAAACGCATAAACTGTGACAAAGTTAATAGAATACCTAGCTGTGTTGAAAAATTTTATTCATCAAAATTCTTTACTTAAAATAGTGCCACATAACCAAATGATAGTTTCGACTCTCTAAAGCGCAGAGGAATTTGATCACTTCTCCCAAAAGCCAATGCTATTGAAAACAGTCCTGTTTTAGTTTCCAAAGTAGTTCCCAATCCAAACCCGTTATACCACGAAGCTCTGTTGTAAAGATTAAATCTGGTCTGCACCCATCCATTATCACTAAAAAGATAAACATAAGAATTTTGATTCAGGCTTAACCTCAGTTCTGTTACAGAAATATGATACTGATTAGCAAAAATACTTTGCTCATCAAAACCTCTTAACAACTTGAAGCCACCAATCTGAAATAGCTCATTCTGAAAAACTCTGGAAGCAGCAATATAACCACCCACATATCCGATTTTCAGAGTAAGATTAGTACTTAAAGGTAGATATCGAACTATTTCTCCATTGAAATGATATTGAAAATTCTTTTTGATGATGGTATCGTAAAGAGTGTTGAAGTCAAAACCTGATGCATCTGTCAAACCTGTAATTGCAGCATTAGTCAATACTTTACGTTGAAAAGCCGTTAGCCCTATTTTCATCTGCCAACCTTTATGCGGATTCAATCGATAATTGGTATGTTGATTTTGTAATTCAAGCCCAATTCCATTAGAACGGGTATCGATATTTGCCGGCAATTGTTTACTTGCAACAATACTTAAGGTGTCAATATCGATTATTCGATTAACTACTGAATGATAATACACCCTCAGTAAATCGCTGGTAGAAATCTGATATCTGAAACCTGTCTGTAAAGACACTTTATGAAACTGAAATGCGTTTCGGAAATAATCGAAATGAGCCTCAGCCCCAACCGGAGATTTAAATAAATAGGGAACAACAAAATCTGTTTTAAATCTGGGGGATTTTACCTGCAAATTCTGAAAACTGGCACTGATAGACTCTCCGTTACCCAAATAATTTTGCAAAGCCAACTGAACATCTGCAGTTACCAACAATTTATTGGATTGAAGATTATTAGGCATGAGCCCCAAAATAGCATTAAGTTGATTCGCCTTTTTTTCTTTTAGAAACAGGGATAGACGTGTATCTCCTGGCCGGAAACTTATCACCCATGGGGCAGATTCTTGCAAAAAAGGCAACTCCTGTATCCTTTGGCTTATCGATTTTAATTTATGTTCCTGATACAAAGAACCTTTGGCTATATCCAAATACCGAGCGATAAATGCACCTGAAATCCTTACTGAGCCATTGATTATAATTGTATCAATTTTGCGCAATTCAGCCCTGTCCAGTCTCAAGTGAGCGCTAATACTACTAGGTGATTTTTCTGTAATATCACTAAGCCAAACCCGAGCAAAAGGGTAGCCGTTTTCCTCACAGTAGCTCAACAATTTCTCACTAAATCTGGCAACTGCTTTTGGATTGAGAGGCCTGTCGGTATACGCTTGAGGATTAATTGCAGCAGAAACAAGCAATGCAGAGGGGATGGAATCCACTTTCAAATTTGCCCATCGATACTGATTTCCCAAAAAATAATAAATGTCATATCGATTTGCATTAATACCAATACTGTCGATTGAAGCAGCCAGATAACCTTGCTCCTGAAGTGAAGGGACCAACTTGCGCAATTGATTTGCAAGTTCCTGCTCACTACTGAATGTGTTATCAATATTTAATGAGATATCCTTTCCGGAAGTATCTATTCTATGTGTGGCCAATTGTATTTTCTGCGCATTGGCCAGCCCAATGCAAAAATGCATGAACATCAGAGTGAACGAAAGCCTGAAAAACCGGAGCAGCATGAACTTCAAAAGTAAAATAATAATTAACCCAAATCATAAAACAAAAATCCCGCTCCAAAAGGAACGGGATTTTTAATACAATCTATGCTCAGAATTATTATTTAATAATTCCAGCAAAATATTTTACTGTACGAACAAGTTGAGAAACATAGCTCATTTCATTGTCGTACCAGCTTACTGTTTTTACCAATTGATGGTCGCCAACAGTAACAACTTTAGTTTGAGTTGCATCAAACAATGAGCCGTAAGTAATACCAATGATATCGCTGGATACAATTTCGTCTTCGTTATAACCGAAAGATTCGTTTGCAGCAGCTTTCATAGCAGCATTAATTTCTTCAACAGATGTTTTCTTACCCAAAACAACAGTCAATTCTGTAAGAGAACCAGTAACCGTTGGTACACGTTGTGCACCACCATCCAATTTACCTTTTAACTCTGGCAATACAAGACCAATTGCTTTTGCAGCACCTGTAGAGTTTGGTGTAATATTTTCGGCTGCAGCACGTGCACGGCGAAGATCACCTTTTGCATGAGGAGCATCTAATGTGTTTTGATCATTGGTATAAGCATGAACTGTAGTCATCTGACCCACTTTGATTTCAAAGCTATCGTTCAATACTTTAGCCATTGGAGCAAGACAATTGGTAGTGCATGAAGCACAACTAATCACAGTTTCAGTACCATCAAGGATGCTATGATTTACATTGAAAACAACTGTTTTCAAATCACCGGTAGCAGGAGCAGAAATAACAACACGTTTAGCACCTGCAGTAATATGTGCCTTAGCAGTTTCAGCATCTGTAAAGAAGCCTGTACATTCCAAAACCACATCTACGTCGTGTGCTCCCCAAGGAATTTGAGAAGGGTCTCTTTGTGCATAGATTTTGATATCTCCACCATTTACAGTGATAGAGTTTTCACCATGACTTACGTCTGCATTAAAACGTCCTTGTGCAGTATCGTATTTCAACAAATGTGCCAACACCTTTGGTTGTGTCAAATCGTTGATGGCTACTACATCGATACCTTCCATATTAAAGATTTGACGATAAGCCAAACGACCGATACGACCAAAACCATTAATGGCAACCTTTACTTTACTCATGTTGTTATTTTTGGTATTAAAAAATGATTAAATAGAAATTGGCTGCAAAAGTAAGGGAATTTTGTGGTTAGATTAAAGTAATCTCTATCAGCTATCCGACCTTTTTTGTACTTTCACACCATATTTTAAGAAAATTTTATGTATCGATTTCTTGTAATCTTACTTTTATCCTCGGCATCAATAGCCCATGCACAACCCATAAATGACAATAGTTTCAGAAGCAGCAAGAATCCCTACTATTGGCAAAACCGCAAACCTGATGCAGCATATTGGCAGCAGGATGTTCATTATACCATTAATGCATCCATGGATGAAACAGACCACAGAATCGACGCCACCCAAAATCTGGAATATTGGAACAACTCACCTGATACATTGCATTTTGTCTATTTTCATTTATTTCAAAATGCTTTCATCAAAGGCTCTCATCTGCATGAGTTAGAAGCCAATAATAAAACCAAGGAGAGACTGGGCCAAAAAGAAGCCGCCGGAAAAGGTATCATAGTAGAGTCTATAAATGTAAATGGTCAGGCCTTGGCAGTTGAACTGGACAATACGATTATGAAAGTCTACCTGAAGTCGCCACTGTTGCCCGGAGCCAAAACCAGTTTTGATATAAAATTTACCACCCACTACGACCGTGGAGCAACCCGCCGACGGATGCAGATGTACGATGCCTGGGGCTTTATGCATTATAATGGAGTACAATGGTTTCCTAAAATATGTGTGTACGATAGAAAATTCGGATGGGACACTTATCAGCATCTCAACAAAGAATTCTATGCCGACTTTGGCAGCTATGATGTATCGCTGAATTTCCCCAGCAATTATATTGTTGAGGCAACCGGAGAAATCCAAAATCGTGAATACGTTCTGCCAAAAGATTTAAGAGAAAAACTGGATGTAAAGAATTTTGCAAATAAACCCTGG
This sequence comes from Bacteroidota bacterium, assembly GCA_040387755.1. Taxonomy (GTDB): domain Bacteria; phylum Bacteroidota; class Bacteroidia; order Chitinophagales; family Chitinophagaceae; genus Rurimicrobium. The sequence continues at coordinate 1,485,820 of JAZKDB010000002.1, forward strand.
AATGAAGCTCCATCCACCATTATCCCTTATGTAAAAGGCGACCGTAAAACCTGGAAATTTCATGCAGACAATGTGCATGACTTTGCCTTTACTGCAGACCCCTCCTACCGCATCAGTACTGCTTATTGGAATGGTATAGAATGTGTAGGACTGGTACAGGAACCGCATGCTTCGGGCTGGCAAACGAGTGGCGAATATGTAGCCAAAATCATCAAAACGTTCTCAGAAGATATTGGTATGTATGCCTATCCAAAAATGATTGCTGCTGATGCCAATGATGGGATGGAATATCCTATGCTGACGCTGGATGGTGGTCGTGCTCCGAGTTATAATGGTCTTTTGGTACACGAAATCGGGCATAATTGGTTTTATGGAATGATGGGCAATAACGAAACTTACCGTGCAGCTATGGATGAAGGTTTTACACAGTTTCTGACTGCCTGGGGCCTTGGTCGTATAGATGGTAAAATCAATCCTGCAGCTAAAGGAAAATCAAAATGGCGCAATCGTTTTGCAGAGCCATCCCGTGTGGTAGACAAATCAGTTTTTAATGCTTATCATTCCGATGCCTTAAACCACGAAGAAGTACAATTGAACACACATTCCGATGATTTCAACGGTGCTTTGGGACATGGCGGCGGATACCGATTGGTCTATTACAAAACTGCTTCTATGTTATACAATTTAGAGTATACGCTGGGCGACTCGCTTTTTAGTGCAGCCATGAAAAATTATTTCAATCAATGGAAGATTGGACATCCTTATTTTGAAGACTTCAAAGCCTCGATGATTAATTTCACTCATGTGGATTTGAACTGGTTTTTTGACCAGTGGTTCGAGACAACAAAAACCATCAACTATTCTGTCAACCGCATCAGCAAGGTTCCTGGAACCGATAGCTTTTCAATTTTGTTTAAACGTAAAGGAGAAATGCAAATGCCGATTGACTTCACGGTTACAGCCAAAGATGGCAAACAATATGATTATACGATTCCTAATACTTGGTTTGCCAAAAGTTCTCATGCCACTACCCTACCTAAATGGTATGGCTGGGCAAAACTACATCCCACTTACACAGCCAAAGTGGCCGTACCGTCGGGTATACGCCATGTAGAGATTGATACATCAAACCGCCTGGTGGATATCAACATGATGGACAATTACAAAACAAAATGCATGCCCATCAGTTGCAAAGCCATCAAAACTAAATTTGATGGAGGAGTAACTAACGCTTGGGATAGAAAGCAATACAGACTTTATGTTCGCCCCGACCTTTGGTGGAATGCGGTGGACGGTGTAAAAGCTGGTGTGCATTTCGAAGGAGATTATATGTTTACGCTTCACAAAATTGATGCAACGTTTTGGTGGAATACCCACGTCGGACAAACTGATAAATACCTTGTTTTTATTAATCAGGACTGGTACGACCAATATGCACCATTCAATTATTCTATCAATTATTCAACGCCTTTATCGCTTGCTAATCCTAAGCTTCAGCTTTTCATCAGTTCTCGTTTCTTAGATGGACTTTGGCTGCACCGTGGAGGATTTACCTGGCAACAAAACAAGAACAATACAATAGATTTATATGCTCAAACCATGTGGCGCCCACTATCATTTGACAAAGATTATTTACTCTTTAAAAATGAATGGAGCAGCAGAAAAGCTTTACCTAACAGTTCTTTAAATGCAAGCTGGACACAGAATTACAATTATATAAATGGCAATGGCCGATACAAATTTTCTTTGAGAGCTCCATTCCTTACGGGCAATAGCACGGCAGCCTTCAATTACGCCTATGCTCAGTTAGAAGCAGTCAACAGCAATCGATTTGGTAAATTTGATTTGCGAACACGCTTTTTTGCACGATATGGTGTGGGAAATAATGTACCTTATGAATCAGCTCTTTTTGCTGCCGGAGCCAATCCAGAAGAAATGATGGAGAACAAATACACCCGAAGTGTAGGGATAGTACCTACAGAATGGACCAGTGATATTTCCCGTTACAACACCAACCACTTCCAATATGGTGGCGGATTGAACCTTCGTGGATATAATGGTTATTTTATGGCAGATGAGCGCAATGGAGAAGTGTTGATTGCTTACAAGGGTCAAAGCGGAGCTGCGCTTAATGCTGAACTTGATTTTGGTAATTATATCAAACTTCGTCCTAAGTTTACCCGCAACTGGCTTGGAGCATCTGCCTATTTATTTGCTGATGCCGGAATCATGCAATTGAGCCGCTACGACAGCATATCAGCATATTGGAATGCGCGACCTACAAATATGCTTAGTGACCTTCGTGTAGATGCCGGTGTCGGAGTTGCTTTTACGATTCGCAAATGGGGCGTATTTGATAAAGCCAAGCCTTTGACACTTCGCTTTGACATGCCGCTATTCCTCAACAGGCCACCATTTGCCAATCCACAATTTTTCAACTTTCGTTATTTAATCGGTGTTAGTCGTAGCTTTTAAAAACACAGGTTTCAATCATTAAAAAAAAGCAAGCCCTTACCGAGCTTGCTTTTTTTTAATGATTTTTATGGGTACTATTTAATACTCACCACTTCTATCCAACCTTCGTTTTCGTGGTACATCATACAGACAATCTGATCAGTTGCAGAGCCTGTACATTTAGAAATTTTCTTAAAACTTACTGTAACAGCTGTACCGTTGGGAAATGGATTCGTTTTTTCGAGGTTACAGACCTGATAGTCTTTCCCATCTACACGAAGATAGCTGCCCGTGCAGTCTTTCACGACGGTCACTTTTTTTCCACTTTCTTTTTTGCAGGACATTAAAGCAAATGCTGCTATGCCTGCTGAAATAAAAAATAGTCTTTTCATTAGTCAGATTTTGTTTAAAATGAGGTTTATATAATCCTGAATTAAAACAAAAACGCACTAACAACTATTTTATTGTATTTGAAATTTATGTAATTATCTGAGCGCCTTGTTTGCGCACATACATCGTTTTGATCATAATCGACTGTCCTTCAATCCTTCCTTCCACATAGCCTGTATCGTTGGGGTCCAGACGAATATTTTTCACTACAGTTCCAAGGCGGGCATTTACGGTTGAACCTTTAACATCCAGAGATTTAATCAATACCACTGAATCTCCGTTTTCTAAAACATGTCCATTGCTGTCTTTATGCAAATCAACACTGGCATCACTTTCGTGGTCACCGGTTGCTTTTGCCCAAACCATAGTTTCGTCATCAAAGTACATCATATCAATCGCTTCTGCAGCCCAGGTTTCGTGGCGCATACGATTGAGCATTCTCCATGCAGTCACCTGTACAGCAGGCACTTCACTCCACATTGATGTGGTCAGACAAGCCCAATGCTTTGGATCAAAATCTTCTTTTTTATCAATCTGCGCCACACATTTGGCACAGGCATAAATTTCATTGCCACGGATGTTAGACGAGGTTGGCCCTACTTCGTAAACACTAAGGTTGTTGGTGGAAGCACACAACTCACATTGGTTGCCACTTCTTTGTTTTAAATCGTCAATTAATGCCATTGTCTTTTTTGAGTTTGTTTTTTGTTTTAAACGGAATATCTAATTGCAATGAAACTGTATGTTTTCCAATTCTGGAAATAGAATGATTATTTGTGGACAAACCATAACCATAAACAATATTAGCTTGTGATATTCCTAAGCCAATTTTTGGGGTTATAAGAAAATCCGAGGTAGAATTATTTTTAAAGTAACCCGTTTCAATTCCTAAACCCATTCCGTTTCCCCAAATTTCAGCACCTCCTTTCAGTCCATAAACAGGTTCAATTTCTTTCCTAAAAGAAGGAAACATACTGAACGCTATAAAAAAGGCATCACTATACATCCCGTGACCAGATCCCAAAAAATGGTCTCTTGAAATTCCAATATCAAAATAATAACTATTCTGAATTCCGTTACAAAATCGCACACCCCAATTTGTGTTATGAATATCAATTCTCTTAACCTGATTATTAATAGAGTCGGTTTGTGTTGTTTGGGCAAACGTTTGAGCGAAACAAAACAAGCAACACATTATTAAAATCAAAAAATATTTCATTGACTCCGATTACATATTCCTTCTGTACTGTCCACCTACTTCAAACAAGGCCTGGGTAATTTGTCCCAACGAACAATACTTCACGGTTTCCATCAATTCTTCAAAGATGTTTTCGTTGTGAATGGCTTTTTGCTGCAGGCGATGCAACATCTCCTGTCCTTCATATCCTTTTGCTTTGGCAATGTTCTGTACATTGGTAATCTGGAATTCTTTTTCCTCTGTTGTGCTGCGGATAACTTCCGAAGGAATAATCGTTGGAGAACCTTTCGAACTCAGGAAAGTATTTACGCCGATAATCGGAAATTCACCTGTGTGTTTCAGTGTTTCGTAATACAAACTTTCTTCCTGAATTTTGCTGCGTTGGTACATGGTTTCCATCGCACCCAGCACGCCGCCACGCTCAGATATTTTATCAAATTCTGCCAATACTGCTGCTTCTACCAGGTCGGTCAATTCTTCGATGATGAAAGAACCCTGTAATGGATTTTCATTTTTAGCAAGACCCAATTCCTTATTGATGATTAATTGTATCGCCATTGCACGACGAACAGATTCTTCTGTTGGCGTTGTAATTGCCTCGTCGTATGCGTTTGTATGAAGCGAGTTACAGTTGTCGTAAATCGCATACAAAGCTTGTAATGTGGTACGGATATCGTTAAAGTCAATTTCCTGCGCATGCAAAGAACGACCTGAGGTCTGAATATGATATTTCAGCATTTGGCTGCGCTCATTACCTCCATATTTATACTTCATTGCTTTGGCCCAGATACGACGGGCAACGCGGCCAATGACGCTATATTCAGGGTCTACTCCATTGCTGAAGAAGAAAGATAAATTCGGCGCGAAATCATCAATGTGCATTCCGCGGCTCAAATAATATTCTACAAAGGTGAAGCCATTGGAAATAGTAAATGCTAACTGAGAAATAGGATTAGCGCCTGCTTCGGCAATATGATAGCCCGAAATAGAAACACTGTAAAAATTACGAACACCCTGGTTGATGAAATATTGCTGCACATCACCCATTACGCGCAGCGAAAATTCTGTTGAAAAGATGCAGGTATTTTGTGCCTGATCTTCTTTCAGAATATCGGCCTGTACTGTACCACGCACAGCTTTCAAGGTATCGGCTTTAATTTTTGCATAAACATCTGCCGGTAAAACCAAATCGCCGGTAACACCCAGTAACATCAAGCCCAAACCATTATTTCCTTCCGGTAATTGATTGTCCAGATAAGGTTGGTAACGTGGGCGTGGAATTCCTTTTTCCTTATAAATCGCTTCAATTTTTGCTTCAACCTCAGCTTCCAGGCCATTTGCTTTGATATACAACTCACATTGCTGATCAATGGCGGCATTCATAAAAAATGCAGTAATAGTTGGTGCAGGGCCATTAATCGTCATAGACACCGAAGTCTTCGGGTCAGCAAGATTAAAACCACTATATAATTTTTTGGCATCATCAAGCGAAGGAACACTAACACCCGAATTACCGATTTTACCATAAATATCAGGACGATGATCCGGGTCTTGTCCGTATAAGGTAACACTATCAAATGCAGTGCTCAAACGCGCTGCAGGCAATCCTTTACTCACATAATGGAAACGTTTGTTGGTACGCTCTGGTCCACCCTCTCCGGCAAACATACGTGTTGGGTCTTCTCCTTCTCTTTTGAAAGGATAAATGCCCGATGCATAAGGAAACTCACCAGGGAAATTTTCGCTCAATGCCCATTGCAGAATTTCGCCCCAGGCCTCAAATTTAGGTACAGCTACTTTTGGGATTTGCGAATGTGATAAAGACTCAGAATGTGTTTTGATTTTGATTTCCTTATCACGCACTTTGAAGATGTAGTATTCATCCTGATATTGGCGTTTTTTATCTTCCCAGGTCTTCAACAATTCCAGATTTTTGGGGTCAATATCCAGTGTCAGTTTTTGGTACACTTCTTCCAGTTGCTTTACCAGACGGTCTTTATCTTCAATGGTTGAAGCCTGAATCGTTTCGATGGTTTTGCGCACACCGAACAATTTCTGAGCCACAGCCGCCTGCTCTTTCGATCGTTTGTCATATAAACGATTGTTTTCGGCAATCTCGCTCAGGTAGCGGGTTCGCGCCGGCGGAATGATGAAAATCTTTTCACTCAGCTCGTCACTGGCTTTGAAATTAGATTGCAAATCAGCACCGGTTTTCTCCACAATTTTATCCATCAGGGCACGATACAAAGTATTCGTTCCAGGGTCATTAAACTGCGAAGCGATACTGCCAAAAACAGGCATGCTATCCGCATCCTGTTCAAATAATTTATGGTTGCGCTGGTATTGTTTTTTTACATCGCGGATAGCATCCATGGCACCGCGCTTGTCAAATTTGTTGACTGCTACTATATCTGCAAAGTCAAGCATATCAATCTTCTCCAGCTGTGTGGCCGCACCGTATTCAGGTGTCATTACATACATACTCAGGTCGCAATGATCCGTGATTTGTGTATCGCTCTGACCAATACCTGAAGTTTCGAGAATGATTAAATCAAATTTGGCTGCCTTCAAAATATTTACGGCATCGTGGATATATCGTGATACGGCCAGATTGCTCTGACGAGTTGCCATCGAGCGCATATACACGCGCGAATTACGAATGGCATTCATACGGATACGGTCACCCAGCAAAGCTCCGCCTGTCTTGCGTTTTGAGGGGTCAACAGAAATGATACCAATATTTCTTGTAGGATAATCCAGCAGAAAACGGCGCACCATTTCATCTACCAGCGAACTTTTACCCGAACCACCGGTACCGGTAATACCCAATACAGGCGTTTTACTGCTTGCCGCCTGCACTTCAATATTCTGCAACATGGCTTTTGTTTCCGGCAATTCACTGAAGTTTTCAGCAGCCGAAATCAAACGACCAATGTCTCTTGGATTTTTATCCTGAATATGACCTACTTCACCATTCAGCTGATTACCGGTTGGAAAATCACTCTTCTCTAATAAGTCGATAATCATTCCTTCAAGCCCCATTGCGCGACCATCGTCAGGAGAATAAATTTTGGTAATGCCGTAAGCATGCAATTCCGCTATTTCTGTAGGCAGAATTACACCGCCACCTCCGGCAAATATTTTAATATGTCCGCAACCTTTTTCTTTAAGCAAATCATGCATGTATTTCAGATACTCCACGTGGCCACCCTGATAACTGGTCATGGCTATAGCATTCGCATCTTCCTGTATTGCACAATCCACTACATCCTGCACACTGCGGTCGTGGCCAAGATGGATAACCTCAGCACCGTTACTCTGCATAATGCGGCGCATAATATTAATAGCAGCATCATGGCCATCAAACAAAGAGGCGGCTGTAACGATGCGGATTTTATTCTTGGGTGTAAACATATTTGATTGCTATTCTTTTAAAGTTCTTTATTAAAATTTATTTTAAATACACAACAGCTCGGTTCGTATTTAAAATAAAGAAATCTTGGCTTTGCCCATTTACTGTTATAGATTCCGGTGTACTAACATTAGATCTTGCACTAGTGCAATCACCTATTGCTTCAAATTCTCTACCCTTTGGATATTGAGGATTTTTTAATTCAAAGACAGCCGGACTTTCAGAAAAAGTGATTCTGTATTGCCAACCCGGATAAAAATATAACACCGGACTCGAAGTATCGTTTATTACAGTGAGTGATGTATCAACAACATAATAATTAGTATCTCTTCCGTTATCTGAATATTGGTAAACAAGTATTGTATCCAGCACTTCGGGTTTAAAGCCAACAAATACAACGTAATAAGGTATTTCAGAAATATGGTCTTTACAATGCACCTTTTTCCCTTTTATACAGCCCACAAGAATTAATAATGCCATTGAAAGCATCAACATTAATTTATTTCTTGAGTGCAGCATATCTTGTATTGAGGATGCAAATTTACACTTTTATCCTTCTTAATAAAAGTCACTCTCTTTTATAAAACAAAATCAACATGTTTTTACGGAAATCGCCTCCATAAAATTGCTCTTTAAACAGTAATTTTGTTCTTTCAAAAATTATGATTTTTTCTTCAAGACTTATAGAAGATGCCGTAGCTGAATTTTCCAAATTACCCGGAATTGGCAAAAAGTCTGCATTGCGTATGGTATTGCATTTGCTCAAGCAGGAAAATGCTGATGTAGATGCGTTCACCAATGCTATTTCTACGATGAAGCACGACATTACTTTTTGCAGTCAATGTCATAATGTATCAGATACCAGTATCTGTGCCATTTGTGTCAATACGCAACGTAGTAAAAATCAGATTTGCGTGGTCGAAAATATCCGTGATGTCATTGCTATCGAAACCACACAACAATATAATGGTGTCTATCACGTGCTGGGCGGTATTCTTTCACCTCTGGATGGTGTTGGCCCTAATCAAATCAATATTGACTCATTGGTGACCAGAATAAAAGCCAATCCCGACATTCAGGAAATCATTATGGCACTCAGCCCCACACTTGAAGGTGACACCACAGTTTATTATATCTCCAAACAAATCAATCATTTACCCATCAAAATCACTACCATCGCCCGAGGCATTTCTTTTGGCGGCGAACTGGAATATGCTGATGAAATGACCTTGGCGCGTTCTATTTCCAAGCGTTTACCTATTGACAATTATGTCAATATGGGCGGACAGTAAGAATTTTGGGGCGTGCAAAGCACCGCGCAACTTCGTTCGTAAATTTCTCAAGTGATCAACATTTAGTTGCTCACTTGCTCATTTATACTGCAACTACGCCACAGTGCTGCAACAAAAGGCTTAAGCGGGGTATCCGTTTCTATCGCTCGCCCTTTTAAAATTTTCACCTCATATTTACCTTGTAAAGCCTATTTTTGCCAAAATTTCTACTCCAAAACAATGGAATTACAACAACTCCAACAAATGGCCACCCAAGTGCGCCGCGATATCGTAAGAATGGTGCACGGTGTGCAAAGTGGTCACCCGGGAGGTTCTTTGGGCTGCACTGATTTTTTGGTAGCTCTATATTTTGAGGTCATGAAGCACAATCCAACTTCATTTGATATGAACGGCACTAATCAGGATATTTTCTTCTTGTCTAACGGTCATATTTCTCCTGTTTTTTATAGTGTTTTAGCCCGTTCGGGTTATTTCCCTATCGAAGAACTGGCTACTTTCCGTAAGCTCAATACCCGTCTTCAGGGTCACCCTACTACTCACGAGCATCTGCCAGGTGTACGTATTGCCAGTGGTTCTCTGGGTCAGGGATTAAGTGTGGCTTCAGGTGCGGCTTTGGGCAAAAAAATGAACAAGGAAACTGACACTACAGTTTTTGCTTTGTTGGGTGATGGTGAGCTGGAAGAAGGCCAAAATTGGGAAGCCGCTATGTTTGCCGCTCATCACAAACTGGATAACCTGATTGCCACCATTGATGTGAACGGGCAACAAATTGATGGTGCTACCAAAGATGTCATGAACATTGCTCCATTACGTGAAAAATTTGAAGCTTTTGGCTGGGAAGTAATGGATATGCAGGGCAACGACATGACAGCTGTACTAAATGGTTTGACAGCTGCTAAAACCCTTTGCGGTAAAGGCAAGCCTGTTTGTATCCTGATGGAAACCTCTATGGGTAAAGGTGTTGACTTTATGGAAGGCACCCACGAGTGGCACGGTATTGCACCAAACGATGCACAACTGGAGTCGGCTCTGAACCAATTGTCTACAAGTCTGCAAGATTATTAATCACAACCTTTAAGATAAAGAAAAGCCACAACAACTGTTGTGGCTTTCTTAATTAAGTATCTTATTTTGCTTTAACTGCGATTGACTTTGGAGAAACTGTTCCTGCAGGGCATTGTGTCATTTGCGACTCCCTAGTAATCATCTTATAACTACTGGGTAAAGTTCCTGCTACACAGGTATAGAGTTCCGAACTGGTATCATATCCCTTAACTATTAATACCGGATACATATTCCCTTTTACACTGACCAACGAACCTGTTCTGAATTTTTGTGCCATTTCTTCCCGCTTGAGCGGCAAAGGTACGATTATAAAACGGGAAGCCGCTTTTTAATTATAGCTCAGTTCAAAAAAGGTTTTTCTTTTAACTTTCTGATATTGCTTAAAATCACTTGTTTATCTGCATTTGACACAGACAACAGAAGAGCAGATTCATAATGCAGCAAGGCTTTTGCCGGATCTGTTTCTGCGTAGAGATAGGCCAGAAGAGAAAAATAAAATGGGTTATTGTTCAACTCAAGTTTTTCAGCTTCTGCAACCGCCATCTTTTTTCCATTTGCCTTTGCCAGTGCAAAAGTTCTGTTCAGAGCTGCTATTGGCGAATATTCAATTAACAACAACTGATTATACAATTGCAAAATATGCTCCCATTTTTTCGCAGTATCCTCTTTATGGGTATGCCAATAAGCAATACAGGCTTCCAGATGATACTTGGATATGATTTTTCCCTGCGAAGACATATTGAGGTAATAGATACCTTTGTCAATCAATTCTTTGTTCCACAGATTTGTATCCTGATCATCGTATAAAACCGACTCTCCCTTTTCATTTCTTCTCGCTTCAAATCTTGATGAATGAAAACACATCAATGAAAGCAAAGCATTCACCTGAGGTTTATTCGTCGACTCATTCTCTATCAGAAGATAATTGAGCCGCATTGCCTCAAAGCAAAGGTCTTCGCGCAAAACCGTCTCTGGAGTTCTGGAATAATATCCTTCATTGAACAACAAATACAAAGTTGTCAAAACATTGTCCAGCCTGCTGTCCAGCTCAGTTTGCGAAGGCTGCTGAATCCTTATTTGTGCCTCTTTTAGTTTTTCTTTTGCTCTGCTGATGCGTTTATAAATAACCTCCTTATTAGTTAAAAACGCATCTGCAATTTCCTGAATCCCAAAACCACAAAGCAGGCTCAGGGCCAGTGCAATTTGTGCCTCTGTTGAAATACAGGGATTACAAACGGTAAACATCATCGCCAGTTGACTGTCCTGTATACTTTTTGGAGACAAGTCTATTTCCAATTCAGTTATCAGGTCGCTGGAGTACTTAATGTCCTTCGCCAGCTTCTGAGCAAAAAGGGCATCTCGCTTTAAGTAATTTTTTGTCTTGTTTTTGGCTACAGTATACAGCCATGCAACAGGATTTTCTGGCAATCCCTTAATACCCCATAACTCGGTTGCAGCAAGAAAAGTATCACTAACTATATCTTCTGCTGTTTCGATATGCTCTATCCCAAATAAATGACAGAGTACCGAAACAATTTTCCGGTACTCTGTTCTGAATAAATGAGGTAAAAGCTCTGTTTCTTCCATGCTCCTGTTTCTGTAAAAGAATAATGCATCCTTGCAAAATCTTATCTGCACCAGCAATATTACATGGCCAATACTTCGCGAACCTCAACATTACCGCCTACAGCCAATACAGGACAACCTTTTGCCAGTTCAATTGCCTCGTCTAATGAAGCTGCTTTTACAATGCTGTAGCCACCAATCGCTTCTTTAATTTCAGAATAAGGACCGTCTGTTACTACATTATTCGGACGTAAAACTTTTCCGGAAGGCTCCAGCGGATTACCGCGATCTACCAATTTGTTTTGTGCGGCAATCCCGCCTAACCAATCCATCCATAATTTCATAGAGGTCTGCATCTCTTCGGGAGATGGCGGAGTTTTTCCTGATCTGTTTTCGCTGCGGAATACCAATAGAAAATCTTTCATTTTGTTTAAAATTTTTAATAGTGAAAAAGATATAACAACTGAATTATCAAAATTGGACAATTCAAGTGAAAAATATTTTCTGACAATAATATGCCCTGCTTGCACCATCAATAAAATAGCGGCAATCAACAGCTAAAGTTATATAATCTATATATTTCCTACACAAAATGAAAAAAGCCATTCTGAAACAGATTTCAGAATGGCTTTGAAAAAATTGTTTATCCCTAAGCTTATTTAAAACGGATATTGTAAGATGCTGATATACCTGCACTTTGAATATCAATTGCGGCACCTTTTGTAAAAATGTGGTTGTAAAAACCGTAAAAATTCCAATTATAATTATGGTATCCGATCTGCGGTTTAACAGTAAGACCACCAGTTAGTCCGGTAACATTGGTCAGGAAGCTGTATCCAAGATCAGCACCTACAAAAATACCTTCAGACTTTGGATAATAACGCAGCATTAATGCCAATGGAATAGCACCAAAATCGCTCAGATTGTCTTTACCCAAGTAATGATTATATCCTGTAGCAATACCAATTCCAAAATGATTGGTAGCCATAAATTGGCCTCTTAGATCAAGACCAGGAGCAAATGTGCTAACTTTAGAAGCATCACCAACAGGCATGGCTGCATTCAGCCCTACTTTTAACCAGGCATTTTTTTCCGAAATTTCTTTTGCCGGAATCACTTCAACTTTGTCCTGCGCAGAAACTGCAAAACAAGTTGATACTAAAATCATCGAGAGTACATTCTTTTTCATCATAAAAATATTTGTTGTTTGAACGAAAGTAGACTTTCAAAGCCCTTAATGCTTATAAGGTAATGTTATTATTAATTATTGATTAACAATGATTTACCAGATACTAATTTTTCTACCCACATAAAATCAAAGCAATTAAACAATAGGGCATGAAAGATGAAATGTTGGTGTTTTGCAAAAATTTCAATCCAAGCTGGCTAAAAGAATAATACTTACCTAGTGATGCACTACAGCTGACTAAGCATAAACTCTGCAACGAGGATTTAAGACGGATAAAAAGCTGAGCTCCTAAAAAATTTTCAGCTATTTTTGCAGGCTCACAAAACCGAAAAATTGATATCTCCAGCCTCTATACAAGAAGTAATGAACCGCGCCGACATTGTAGAAGTGGTGGAGCAGTTTGTGCGTCTGAAAAAGCGTGGAGCCAATTATATTGCCAATTGCCCATTTCACAATGAAAAATCGCCTTCCTTTTCGGTTTCGGCCAGCAAGGGTATTTTCAAATGTTTTGGTTGTGGTAAAGGGGGCAATGCGGTAACTTTTGTTCAGGAGCACGAAAAAACAACTTACCCTGAAGCCATTCGCTGGCTGGCAGAGTTTTATAAAATCCCGCTGGAGGAAACCAAAGCCTCTGAAGAGCAAATTCAAAACCAGCAGGTGGAAGAAAGCCTTCGCCTCTTTAATGAATTTGCGGCCACTTATTTTACTGAAACTTTATTGCACACCGAAGAAGGCCAGACCATCGGGCTATCCTACTTCAAAGAACGTGGCTTTAGAGGCGAAACGATTGAAAAATTCCGCCTTGGCTATTGCCCGGAAGATGGTTCTTCTTTTTATAAAGAAGCCCTTGCCAAAGGCTATAGTACCGAGCTGATGGAGAAATCCGGACTGGTCAAAAATGGTAATGGCCGCTGGTATGATACTTATCGGGGAAGGGTTATTTTTCCGATTCAGAATATGACCGGAAGAGTACTGGGTTTTGGAGCGCGTATCCTCAAAACAAATGATAAAGCACCCAAGTATATCAACTCGCCCGAGAATGAACTCTATGTCAAAAGCCGCGTGCTGTATGGTCTTTACCAATCCCGCCAATCGATGGGCAAAGTTGATGAGTGCTATCTGGTAGAAGGTTACACCGACGTTATTTCCCTGCATCAGGGAGGAGTTGAAAACGTAGTATCCAGCAGTGGGACTTCACTCACCGAAGATCAGTTGCGCATCATAGGCCGTACCACCAAAAACCTGACCATCCTCTATGATGGTGACGGTGCAGGTATCAAAGCTGCGATGCGCGGAATGGACATGGCATTGTCGCAAAGTTTTAATGTAAAACTGGCTTTACTACCCGAAGGGCAAGACCCGGACAGTTATATCCAAAGTGTTGGTGCCAGTGGATTTAACGACTACATCAAGGAACACAAAAGAGACATCATCGGCTTCCGGATGGAAGTGGGAATGAAAGAAACAGAGAATGACCCTGTAAAAAAATCGAAGCTGGTGAATGAAATTGCTGAAAGCATTTCGCGCATCAATAAAGCCGAAGATTTTGCCCTGCAGGACTATTATATCAAAGAGGCTTCGCAACTTTTAAAAGTTGATGAAACCGGAATGGTCAATCTGGTCAATAAATTTATCCGCGACCGCATAGATCAGGACCGCAGAACAGCCCAGCAATCTCATCCGGAGGAAGAATATACCATTATCCCAACAGAACAGGCGATTGCCGAAGCAAATGAATCGGCCATTGATGATACTCAGGAATGGCAATTAATCCGGGTATTGTTGTTGTATGGAGATAAACCTGCCGAAAATTTCACCAATGCAGCACAGCTGATTTATGAGCGCATCGACCCTGAAATGATTGAATCGAAAGATGCCCTCTTATTTTTCAAAAGTTATTTTGACTACGTAAGCGAACATCAAAGCCTTCCGGGCATTCATTATTTCACCAATCACCCTGACGAAAAAATACAAATCCGTACCGCTACCCTGCTTCAAAACAAAAATGAAGTAAGCCACAACTGGCTGGAGATTTATGGTATAGGTATGCTCAACGGAGAAGAAAATTATATCCATGATGTCGAGAGTTCATTAGGTTATTTTGAACTCAAGAAGGTGAAAATCATGCAGGCTGATGTTCGCAATGAACTGAATAAGACCAAAGACGAACTGAAAATGATTGATCTGATGCAACAATTTATTTCGCTCAAAAAAACCGAACAGGAAATCCTTCAGAGGCCAGGAACCGTAATAGTGAAATCAGCAACCAGATAGTCTTCATTCAGACCAGAATTACCAATCCTATTCCCATTTTTCTTTCATAGCTTTGATACTTAATTACCAAAAGATTCAATTATGAAACAAGTAGTTCTTGCCCTTCCTTTTGTGGCCATATTTTTTGCAATGACCAATAGCTCCTGCCAGCAAAGTGGTAAAAATGGTGTGGAGGAAATCAATGATACAATAGAAGCATCTGCCGCACATCCCAGATATGAATCCATCAATTTAATTCCCGTTGTCGGTTCTCCCGAATTTGACCATGCAGAATTGTCTTTACGTAATGCCAATGCCACATTAATTGGAAAAGATTCCACCAAAGTGGCTTTTGCTTTTGATGTAAAAAACTATAACCTCAAAAACCAAACTTCCGACGCAGCCAATAAGCAATGTAATAATTCGGACAAAGGACAGCATATCCATTTTATCATGGACAACAAACCTTATGTAGCACTCTATGAGCCAAAGCATGAAATTACTCTGGCCAAAAACAGTGAACATTATCTGATGTGCTTTTTGTCCCGTTCTTATCACGAAAGCATCAAAACCAAAGGTGCTGCATTTGTGTATCATTTTAAGATTGATGAAAATGGCAAACTGGTAAAACTGGATGAACCTAAAACACCGATGTTATTTTATAGCCGCCCAAAAGGTGATTATCTGGGCAAAGACACTACCAATCTCCTGCTGGACTTCTATGTTTGGAATGCCTCATTGGGCAATGATTTCAAGGTAATAGCAAATATTAAAAACGAGACTACAGGCCAAAGCAAAGAGGCTACTATTGATAACTGGCAAGCTATGTTTATCGAGCATATGGGTACAGGCAAAGCCAGTGTCAGCATCAGTCTTACCGACAAAGACGGCAAAGCAATTGAAGGACCAATGACCAGTGCCACACGCAATATCCAATTGGCAGCACAGGAACCTTTGCAATAATATTTTTTTCATTTTCAGTTCACAGCATAATGTCTGATTCAAATAACACTCTGGGTATAGAAACCCTTTGTATCCATGGCGGTCACACAGCCGACGCCAACCGTGCCCATCTTACCCCATTGTATGCTTCCAGCACTTATACTTTTGATAGTGTAGAACAGGGAGTAGATGTTTTTCTGGGCAAAGAACCGGGATATATTTATGGTCGTTTTGGTAACCCTACCATTACAGAAACGGAGCAAAAAATAGCCTTGCTCGAGGCTTTTGGTTTAAAGGACAATGAGGGACAAGCTCTGAAATTGTATGCCATTTTGCACGCTTCCGGGATGGCCGCCATCACTACGATGTTGTTGAGCAACCTCAAAGCGGGCGACAAAATCATCACCCATCCATCGCTCTATGGCGGCACACAGGAGATGATTGATAAAATACTACCGGATCTGGGTATTGCAACAGTAATTGTGGATATGCACGACGAAGATAAAGTGCAGACTACAATAGCCGCAGACAGCAACATCAAAATGATGTATCTGGAAACGCCCGCCAATCCTACACTTCAGTGTGTTGACCTTAAAAAACTCAGTGCTATTGGCAAAGAGCACAATCTGGTGGTATGTGTCGACAATACATTTTGTACACCTTTATTGCAGCAACCTTTTACTTACGATGTAGATTTTGTAATTCATTCTACGACCAAATTCCTGAACGGGCATGGTACTGCTATCGGCGGTATTCTTGTAGGTAGAGATGCCGGTCGAATGAACAGAGATGTAAAGAAAATGCATCGGCTTTTGGGTGCTAACAGCAATGCTTTTGATGCATTTTTACTTACCAATGGTTTGCGTACTTTATCCTTACGGATGGAGCGTCATTGCAGCAATGCGATGAAAGTTGCTGAGTTTTTGAGTACGCACCCAAAGATAGAAACCGTAAATTATCCCGGCCTGAGTAACCATCCGCACCACGCCATTGCCAAAGCGCAAATGAAAGATTTTGGCAGCCTGATGAGCATCGAACTAAAAGGTGGATTTGACGCAGCAGCTTCTTTTATGAACAAGCTTAAAGTGTGCACCAATGCGGTTTCTTTGGGCACTTGTGATACTTTGGTGTCGCATCCTGCCTCTACCACGCATGTTGGTGTTACCCGCGAATTGCGCATTGCCTCAGGCATCAGTGATGGCCTAATCCGGATGAGTATCGGACTTGAGACAACCGCTGATATTATTGCCGATTTGGAACAGGCACTAGTTTAGACAGAGGATTTTAAACCCCATTCAAAAGAAATAAAACTAAACAAGATTAAACAGGAGTTTGGTAAACTACGACCAAAAGCTATCTGTACAAAACCTTTTAATCAGGTAATATGTAAGGTTCTAAAAACTCCTCGCTAACGACGTGTTATTAATTGATTTTTAAGTACACGTCCCTTGTCGTCAATTATTTGAACAATATAATTACCTGAGGGCATTTGCTCATTAAACGGACAATATGTTCTGAGTTTATCTATAACATTAAATTGACCTGCAATGAGACCTATCATATTATATAGCACAACTTTCTTCGCCCGACTATCTGAGCCGCAAATCACTTCTATATAATCCTGAGAAGGGTTTGGGAAAATAATCGCATCATCTTCCTCCAAAATATTACTGACAATATTTGTCGGACCAGTTTTTTTGTAAGAAATGAAAGTGAGGTTTTTCTTAAATGAACCAAGAGAAACCTCAATTGTAGCATATGCCTTTGTTTCGAAAATAGCCGAATCACCATTGAATGAGAACTTAAAATCCAAAGTCTTACCAGCCGAAACTGTATCTGTAGTATTTGTATTTTCATTGTAGGAATAACATCCAATATTATCACATCCGCCCTCAAATTTCCACTTTGAATCTAGATAAAAATCTTTAATTACCCAATTTAATTGAATAGCAGAAGATGTTTCATTTTTTACCTTCAAATGATTATCCAGAGTTCCATATCCTAGCCACCAGGTTTTCGAGCTGTCCGTTTCGACACTAAATGATTGCGCATAGGATTTTTGAGTGCATAAAAATGTCAGTATTGCAGCCACCAAAAAAATTAATCCTTTCATAAAAATAATTTTAATGCACTAAGGTAATAAAATACATATTAAAAACTACCTGAACATTCTGACTGATGCATTTATTTGTCTTTATAAATTTTGTTTTTCAAGTTCAACAATAAGAGCTGAGAACTCCTTTGATTAACTCAGAGGCAATTCACAATGTAAATAACCTTTGGCCGATAAATCCATCAGGCATTGTTGGTAATATTTGGTGGCAATAAGATTAGCCGATCTTTCGTAGGGATTGGTTTCATAACCCAAGTCCTGCTGCAGGCGGGCATAGTTTTTAGATTCTTTGTCCGTCTTTATTTCGATATAATGCACAAATTCGTGGATGATGGTGAGGGCCAGCGTCTCGATACTTTTGTGGTTTTTGACATAGATGCGAATCAGTTTTTTATCGATAATATAGCAGCCATATTTTTTGCGGTGCGGGTGATAAGATATCTGAACATTGGGCTGATTTTGTTGGTCGCCGATGTGATGAATACACCAATCTACAATTGCATTGACAAGTTTTGGCTGACTGATTTTCGACTTGAATGAACCGTTGATGATATTGGGTGTGATCGCTGGCAGCATACTTTCCCTACTGACATTACTACGCAAAACAAAAACTATTCCCCCCAATAAAATACTGAAGACAACAAAGAGGACGATGTAAAATTCTGAGCTAAGCAATTGTACTGCTGATATGCTGCAAAGTTGCTTTAAAATGACGGATTGGTAAAATGAAATTGTACATTTTGATCGCTTCTGATTTTGACCAATAAAAGAAAGGTCCAATCCTCTTTACAGAGGATTGGACCTTTTCATTAAAACCTTATAAAGATTTTTACTTATCTTTTTGATTTGAAGTAACCACCTCTTTCAGAAGACCCACCGCCATCGCTTTTGCGTTTGAATTCGGGTTTCTCGCTGAAACGACGTCCGCCTTGCTCACGGTCGCTGTTGCTGCGTCCGCCACCGCTAAAGCCACGTCCTTCGCTGCTTCCACCACTACGGCCACCGCCACTGCGACCACCATAAGAGGAAGAACCATTGTTGCCACCACGGTATCCGCCACCGCCTGCAGGGCGACCACCGCCACCACCACGGCTTTGTTCAGCATCTTCTACACGCACTTTACGTGTTTTGAATTTTTTGCTGGATAATGATGTTTGTATAAAGTCAGCAGCATCTGCACGTACGTTGAAGAAACTACTCATGTCGCGCACTGTCACGCGTTCAATCATGTTCTTTTCTACGTCTGTACTTTCGTGGATAAAGTCTATTAAGCGCTCTGTATTTAAACCATCTTTTTCACCAAGATTGATGAACAGACGTTTCCAACCTGCACCTGCCGAAGCCGGGCCGCGCTCACCACGAGGGCCTGCTGCTGCACCAAATCCTGCATTAAGATCATTGCTTTCACTATAATTCTCCATAGTGTCTTTCAATTGCAACCAAATCAGGCGACGAATCAATTCATCTTTTCCAATCTCGTCAAAACGTTCGTGGATAATGGTTTGATAAGTTTCTGCAAAATCTGCTTTAGGTTCTACTGTGGCAATCTGATCTAAGAAGAAGAACAATTTTTTACGCACCACATCACCCCCATCAGGGATATCAGTTTTATTGAAACGTTGTTTTACGATACGTTCGATGTTACGGATGTTCGATATTTCACGTGGCGTAACAATCGACATACAAATACCAGATTTACCAGCACGGGCTGTACGACCGCTTCTATGCGTATACACTTCAGGATCATCAGGCAATTCGTAATTGATGACGTGGGTGATATCATTTACGTCAATACCACGTGCTGCAACGTCTGTTGCTACAATAGCCTGCAATTGCTTGCTCTTGAAGCGATCCATCACCTTGCTACGCATTTTCTGGTCCATATCACCATGCAGCGGACTAACATGATAGCCTTGTTTCATCAGCTTTTCAGCGATTTCCTGACAATCATTTTTGGTACGTGTAAAGATGATACCATAAATACCCGGAGCAAAATCCAGCAAACGTTGCAAAGTTTCGAAACGGTTGTGGTGATTGGTTACATAGTATTGGTGATCGATATTTTCGTTGGTAGAGTTAGCTACTGTTACAGACAATTCCTGCCATTCTTTCATAAAGCGTTTGGCGATACCGCGCACTTCATTACTCATTGTCGCAGAGAACAACCATGTGTGTTCGCGTGCAGGAGTTGTTTTGAGAATAACGTCAATGTCTTCACGGAAACCCATGTTCAACATTTCGTCGGCTTCATCCAGCACAACAAATTTCACTTCGTCCAGGTTAAGTGCTTTACGCTCCAGCAAATCCATCAAACGACCAGGCGTAGCTACAATTACTTGTGGCTTGGATTTGATTTCGCGGATTTGGCCCATAATAGGCACACCACCATACACCGCTACGGATTGGAATCCGTCGATGTGTTGTCCGTATTTGGCAAATTCGTTTTGAATTTGCATACATAGTTCGCGCGTAGGGCTTAAAACTAATGCTTGTACATGCTTTACGCTTGTATCGATGTAGTGCAATAGTGGAAGTCCAAAAGCTGCTGTTTTACCGGTGCCCGTTTGAGCGAGGCCAATGATGTCAGAAGGTTGAGATAAAAGTATTGGAATTACTTTTTGTTGGATTGGAGTGGGTGTTTCGAAACCCATATCCTTTACTGCACGTGTCAGTTCTTCCCTCATTGGGAAGTCAGAGAATAAATTCATTATATTAAGAACTTGTAATTAAGCCGCGAAGGTACGATTTAAAACCTTGCCAAACGTTAAATAATAGGAAATCTCATTCTGTATCTATTCAGCTCCAATCCTCAATTGCTCAAACAGAATTAATGTATAATAAATTTGTAGCCGATAGAGAATGCCAGAGGGGCAAGTTTGTTTTCCATATTTACGTAGGGAATTGAACTTAAGTAATCCTGATAATCAAGTGCTTCTTTACTTCTCAAAGGAACAATTATTGCAAAAGACCATACACCTACTTTATTGGGCCTTACAGCCGTTTCCAATCCGACACCTACAGAAGGCCCATAAAATGTCTTATTCAATTTGCTCAAACCTTTAATTTTAAAAACCGTGTTGTATCCATACATTCCAAGAACAAAAAGACTTACATTAGGCTTTTTCTTATTAAAAAGAAGTCTTGCTTTTATCCCTGCATTGTACCCTACTCCTGTGAGTGCATAGCCAAGGCCACCAAATAAACCAATATTTTTCTGCGGATATATGGTGAGGCATGCTCCAAATCCACCATAATCAAGTCCCATTCCTAAGCCTAAGCTTGACCTATCTGTTGGGTACGATTTGTGTTTTAAACTTGTCTTATTCTCAATTCCTGTATTTTCCTGAGCAATAGAAAACAGGGGAGACAAAAGATTAAATACTGAAAGAACTAATAATAATAGGTGTGTTTTGCTAAGTCGCATTCTTAAATTATTTTGATAGGAATTCACGAGCGGCAAAAGTAACAATTTATATCATATAACAGATATAGTTTTAATTTTTTTACTAAAAATCAATTTTTTGCAAAATATTTATAATATATTATTACGTTTATATGAGTAATATTATCCATTGACATTTTTCGCAGAATTAAATACTCATCGAAATTCTTAAAACAAAGAGAGGCCAACTTAAGTGTTGGCCTCTCTTTGTTTTATTAAGTTATATCTAAATTATCCTAAGTATAACATTTCGTGGTAGGTAGGCAATGGCCAATTACTGTTATCTACCAGCAATTCGAGTTTATCAGCTGCATAACGGATATTGTCAAACAATGATTTTATGTTGTTGCAATACATCGCTGCACGTTTGTGCATGTCTGTTTCATTGTTGGCTACTTTGCGCGCTGCAATCATCGCTTCAACATTCTCACTCATAGCCTGCATATGTCCGCCAATAACATTCACCATATTTAATTGTGCCTTATAACCGCTTGGTTCAACACCAATTTCTTTCAGATTTTTTACATTTTCAATCAAAAGGTTTTGGTATTTCACTGCTGCAGGCAGAATATGGTTTGTTGCGATATTACCCAAAATACGTGCTTCGATCTGTACTTTTTTTACATAATCTTCCAGCATAATTTCGTGACGGGCTTCAAGCTCTACTTCGCTGTAAATACCATTTTCAATGAACAACTTTTTAGCTTGTGGTGTCACCAAAGCATCCAAAGCTTCAGGTGTTGTTTTAAAATTATTCAATCCACGCTTTTTAGCTTCAGCAGCCCATTCATCGCTATAGTTATCGCCTTCGAAACGGATTTTTTTAGACTCGGCAATATAATTGCGCAATACGTGCATCAATGCCACTTCTTTCTTCTCTCCTTTCTCAATTAAGGCATCCACATCTTTTTTGAATTGCTTCAAAGTTTCTGCCATCATCGTGTTTAACACGGTCATAGGCGAAGCACAGTTGGCAGAAGAGCCTACTGCACGGAATTCAAATTTATTTCCGGTAAAAGCAAAAGGACTCGTACGGTTACGATCTGTATTGTCCATCAATACTTCAGGCAAATGTTTGTGAATATCCAATTTCAATAATTGTTCATCCTGCTCACTGAAAGTATCACCCACACGTGTTTCCACTTCATTCAATACTTCTGAAAGATATTTACCTAAATAAACAGAGATGATTGCCGGAGGAGCTTCATTAGCACCTAAACGATGGTCGTTACTTGCAGAAGCAATAACGGCACGCAATAAATCTGCATTATCATGTACGGCTTTGATGGTGTTGACAAAGAATGTCAGGAACATCAGATTGGTACGTGGCGTTTTACCCGGAGCTAAAAGATTGACACCAGTATCGGTAGCAAGGCTCCAGTTGTTATGTTTACCACTACCATTTACTCCAGCAAAAGGTTTTTCATGCAGCAAAACACGAAGCTTATGACGCTTAGCTACTTTGGCCATAATGTCCATCAATAAAGTATTGTGGTCAACAGCGATGTTCACTTCTTCAAAAATGGGCGCACACTCAAATTGGCTTGGTGCCACTTCATTATGACGGGTGCGCAAGGGGATACCCAGTTTGTAAGCTTCCTGCTCGTAATCCTGCATAAAAGCAAACACACGGTCAGGGATTGAACCAAAATAATGGTCTTCCAATTGCTGTCCTTTGGCAGGTGCGTGACCCACCAAAGTGCGGCCACACATCATCAAATCTGGACGTGCATTGGCAATGGCTTCGTCCACAAGAAAATATTCCTGCTCCCAACCAAGGGTAACATTCACCTTCTGAACATTTTTATCAAAATAATGACAAACGTCAACGGCTGCTTTGTCTAATGCGGCAACAGATTTTATCAGTGGAGCTTTATAATCCAGAGATTCGCCATTATAGGCTATAAATATAGTTGGGATACAAAGGGTTTTTCCATATCCGGATTCCATAATAAATGCAGGAGAAGAAGGATCCCAGGCGGTATAACCACGAGCCTCGAAAGTAGCACGGATACCACCATTCGGGAAACTGGATGCATCAGGCTCCTGTTGTATTAATGTATCACCATCAAACAATTCGATGGCTGTTCCATCGCTTTTAATGGTAAAAAAGGAATCATGTTTTTCGGCTGTAGTGCCGGTCAATGGCTGGAACCAGTGTGTGTAATGGGTAACACCACGGTCTTCGGCCCAGGCTTTCATACCGCTCGCTACCTGATCGGCCACACGACGCTCTACACGAGTACCATTTTTGCGCGAATTCATCAGGCTTTTGTAAGCCTCATCGCTCAGGTATTCGCGCATAATGCGCTCTGTAAATACGTTGCTGTTAAAAATGGCGGTAATTCTTTTGCCATTATAGTGACTGATTTTCTTTTCATCATCACCTCTGAGCACTTGCTCTAAAGCTGCCTGGCGTAAATGCGACATAGATATAATTTTTTACAAAACTAAAATATTTTTCGCTTCAGCCAAAAAAAATGATGATTTTCTTTTAAAAATTAAATATATTTTGAATTATAATTTTTACTTAGCCGTAAAAGCCAAAGCAAAATCATTAAAAATAAAGCCTTTTATGTTTAAATCCTCCGTGGGATTAATTAATTGCAATTTTATTGCAATATCAAAAAAATCCTCCTTCTGTTCCCATTTAAAAATGGGTAAATGCTCTATAAATTCAACACCCCTCAATCCCTGATACTTATAAGCTGCTTCTTTAATGCTCCAGGCGAGGGTTATTTTTCTGGATTCATTCTGACAATGCAATTGTTCCTGTTCAGAAAGAAATTTATGCTGAAGCGCTAAAATACTCTTATGCCAGCATTGAATATCAATGCCGACCGCAGAATGCGTGCTGATGATACAGGCGACATATGGAAAAGAATGAGATATAGAAAAATGAAATTCCCGATCCGGCAACTGAGGTTTATCGTGTTCGTCGCGCAAAATAGCATGCAAAGGAAAATCCTTGTTCAGGTATTGAAGCAGAAAACGACCAGCTAAAAATTCAATTCTTCTTTTTGAATGGGCAATATGAGATGCTGAAACGGGTACTTGCTCAGCAAAAAATACCTCCGGCTCGCTGATATGCCAAATAGCAGCAAGACTATGCAAATTTGGATTCCATTCTTTATACAAAGGCATGAGGCGAAATTAAGCGAATTCTTTAAATGCTGTTGGTTAAAACCTGTCCCCTAATGACAATTTGTGTTTCATCGATAAGTCACCGACAAAAAAAGTAACAAAATACGAAGTCCGCTATACAATCCTTACCTTCGCGGCTCAATTGATATTAATATAGACAATGGATAAAAATTCAGCGATTGGCTTTGGCCTCCTCGTGGCAATCTTGATAGGTTACTTTACCTACAGTAATTACGAACAAAACAAATATCACGCGCAAAAAACGGCAGATTCAATCGCTTATGCCAAAACGCATCCTAAACCTTTGGTAGATACCGCAAAACTTGCCGTTGTAAATTCTACAGCAGATTCGGCCACCAAGGCAATTAATGATTCTGTACGCAAACTTTTACCAGCTGCCTTTAATGGTACTGCTCAGGAAGTTGTGTTGGAAAACAGCAAATTAGCAATCACAATCAATACCAAAGGTGCTTTCGCCAGTGCAGCACAGCTTAAAGACTTCAAAACATATTATCAAACACCACTTTATCTGTTTAAAGGGGCTGCTAATAGTATGAGCATGATTTTACCGGCCAGCAATGGAGCTTTAGCTACTGCTGATTTATACTTTGCTCCAACTCAAAAAACAGAAGCTAACGGAGACCACTCTGTAGAATTGGTGGCAGATATGGGAGAAGGTAAAAAAGTGGTGGTTACATATTCATTACCTGCCGATGGTTATATGATGCAATATAACGTTCGCTTGTCTGGAATGCCGGCTACTACAATACCTCTTACTTGGGATATGAAAGGCATGAGTACAGAGAAAGATGTGCACAATGAGCGTCTGGCTACCCAGATTTACTATCGCTATAAAGACAATGATGACGATTATTTCACCGTAAATGAAGAAAAAAACGAAGACCTTGAAAAATCTGTTTCATGGTTGGGTTATCGTCAGTTATATTTCAGTACTGCGCTTATTGCTGAAGATGCATTTAGTAAAGTAAAAATCAAATCAAATACTAAACTGGCCGAAAAAGATATCGTTTCCAAAAGCACCTTTACTTTTGATTTGCCGGTAAAAGCCGGAGCAGAACAAGAATACAATTTTAAATGGTATATCGGACCAAACGATTATCAGACATTGAAAAGCTTTAATGCCGGACTGGAAGACATGGTACCTTATGGTTATGGTATTTTCACTTTTGTAAAATATATCAACAAGTGGATTTTATTGCCCTTGTTTACATTCCTGTCCAGCGCAGTAGGCAATCTGGCATTGGTGTTGGTGTTGATGACCATCATAATTCGTCTTGCGCTTTCGTTCTTCACATACAAATCTTATTTGTCCTCAGCGAAAATGCGTGTACTAAAACCTGAGCTTGATGAGCTTCGTGAACAATGCGGTGATGACAAGCAAAAATTCAGCATGGAGCAGATGAAACTATACAAAACAGCCGGTGTTAATCCATTGGGTGGATGTTTGCCGATGTTATTCCAGTTACCTATTTTACTTTCCCTTTATTATTTTATTCCTACTGCATTACCCTTACGTCAGGCTTCATTCCTGTGGTCAAAAGACCTTTCCACTTATGATAGTATTGCAAGCTGGAGTACAGAAATCTGGGGTCTGTCATCTATCTACGGTAATCATGTCAGCCTATTTACTTTACTGATGACTGCATCAAGTTTATTCCTTGCTGTTTACAATCGTAATAACACTCCTCAGGATCCTAATAATCCGATGATGAAATGGATGCCTTTTATCTTTCCTATCTTCTTAATGGGATTCTTTAATAAAATGGCCGCAGCACTTACTTTCTATTATTTTGTGAGCAACATGCTCAGTATCCTGCAGCAGTTTATTATTCAGAAGTTCTTTATTGATGAGAAAAAAGTTCATGCTGAAATTCAGGCCAACAAGAGCAAACCAGTTGCAACATCTAAATGGGCTGAAAAAATCGCAGAGATCCAAAAACAACAAGCCAACAAAGGCAAAAAATAATCTTTTATAATTGTACTCATAAACGAAATCGGCGACCATTCTCATGGTCGCTGATTTTATTTTATATCTGTTATCTGTTCTTCTCCTGATTTAGAATTTAGGATTATTAGGACAGAGGTATTGGATTTTCTTGTTTGGTGGGATGCGTAATAAATAAACAATTGAGGCTTCTATACCACCCTGACCGTTTGTTGCTGCACTCAGTGCTGAGGTATTGTAATCGTAGGTAAAGCCAAAACGGATATCCCAATACTCTACCGCTACATAAGGTATCAGTGCATCTTGCGTACGGTACAACAAACCTCCGTAAAATATCGGTGTCTTCTCATATTCGCGGTAACTGCGACCTATCGTCGCTATCATACCAAAAACACCTTCTGAGGCATTTTCCTGTGTCGTATACAGACCCAGTAAACTCAAACTCAGCATATCACTCACTTTCGCTTCGTAGGCTCCGTTAAAACTCAAACGTAGGGGTACCGTCAGGTTCACATTATCCATAAAGGTCACCTTAGGGGCTGCCAACGCTGAAGATGTAGGTGGCAGCTTATTTCTTAGATTTCTCGTTCTTTTCTTTTACCGCGTTGTTTGCTTTGGTTGCAAGCAGTTCTAATGTGCCATTAAGCGACACTTTTTGCATTTTTTCTGCGTGCTGATTGGGAATGATATTTTTTTATTTTTATACCAATGTAAAGACAAGCAATGTTGAGCAATAAAGCATTGTGTTGCCTTTACAATGCTGCACCTATTGATATTTAGCCCATTTGTTGTTATTAGTATCCGACTTTGTGCCGCGAACGCAGGGGGATTTTAATTAGTGCCAGGCGATTGTTTTTAAGCATAAATATAAATACCCCTAAATAGTTGAAATAATTTTTTCATTAAAAACATGCCCCAAAATTTTACATTTAAATATTAGAGGCATGAACCAAACTCAAACAACTTTTAAACAGCGAAAAAATAGAGTATCTATAGGGGCTTTATGAAAGCAAAATACTTGCAGAAGAAGATACTATTTCTCAATCTCAAAAAGAGATTGAAGACTAGAAAGGTAGACTACATGAATTGTTGTGGGGGCGACATCCCAAGCCCTAATCAATTATCTATTTTTGACATTTATGATACATGGGATAGCGTTTATATTAAGTTCATGTACTTCATTAAGAAAACGCAGCACTCTTTAACGACAAGAGATTTGGCAAAATTGATAGATAATGAGGATATTACATTCCTTGATACTAAAGGGATGTCAGAATTAGTCAGTAAAATTTCTGCCACACTAGAACAAAAAATCAGGAAACGACTAGTAATGTCAAAATATAAGGAAGGTGGCATTTTTTGTTACGGGCCTTCAAGCTGACATGACAATAACCGCGTTATCATTGAACAATATGAATAAGAAGATAATGGGATTTTTAGAAGATTTTTATGTTGAAAACAGCAAAGCGGTTTTGGTGTCCTCCCACCTTAAAACAGATAAAAGTAGCCCTAGAGGCTACTTTTATCTGCGCAACTTGTGCAATCAAGGTTTAACTCCAACTCAATTACTAAGCCCTAAACAAACTTTGGTAATTATTAATCACGCCATAATAGCTAAAAGATAATATAGACAGTTCTGTTGAATGTCCCACGCGCCAACGGGGCTTTCTTCTTTCAATAAGAGCAGTAAAATATAATGACGAATTAGCTAAAATTATTGAGATTCCACTTTCTTCTTAATGTCCAAAAAAACAAAGCGTTTTTATCAAAGTAAATTGTTTCGTTGAGTGCTATTGTGCTAAACAAAAAAACATCTGTCTCAAAAATATTGAGGTCGTGTTTTTGGGGTTTTACATACGTTTCCTTGTGCTATATCTATAACACATTCTGCATACTTTCAATCCCAACTAAGAGCTATAATACCCTTTGTTTTGCCGCTGCACCTATGATTATTTAATCATCAAAACAGTGCCTTTAATCAGTTCGGGTGCGTTGCTGCTGTTGTAGCATATAATCTCCATCATGTACACAAAGCCTGCTGCATCACTCACCGCCTGACCGCCAAAGGTGCCATCCCAGCCATAGGCAGGGTCATTCGGCTTGAAGTTCTCTTTACTGAACACCAACTCGCCAAAACGGTTGTATACACTGAAGCTCTTTACGGTAAAGCCTGTACCGCGTACATAGAAGATGTCATTATTGCCATCTCCGTTTGGGGTAAAGGCATTTGGCATCGTCACATTCGCTCCGTCGCAGAATACTTTTATCGTTAACAGGTCTGAACCTACGCAACCTTCCTTATTAATACCTTCTACTTTGTACACCATCTGACGGTTGGAATTGAACACCGGATTCGGACAATCCGAACAGCTCAGACTATCGGCTGGGGTCCAGCGCCATTTAATCACATCCTGACCATAGGTAGGTAGAATCGTGTAAGGGATATTCATCCGCACACTCGTATCATAGCCTACCACTTTAGGGGTCAGGATGACGGTCACTTTTACCAGGCCTGAAGTGTCGGGACAGCTAGTCCCTGATTTTGCAATTGCAGTATAAGTAGTTGTAGCAGAAGGACGTGCTTTGATATTGGCAGATAAAGAATCACTTAATCCTTTACCTGGTGACCATATGATTTGTTGTGCATTTGAATTTACAGTTAAAACTGCCGAATCAACAGAGCAAATAGTGGTATCGGGAGATACTGAAAAATAAACTCTCTTATCAACCAGAACATTTACGGTATCTAAAGTAATACATCCATTATCACTTGTAGCAGTAAGTAAATATGCTCCGCTTTGTGACATCTGAATATTGGGTATGCTTAATCCCTGATTAAGTTGAGTGATACCATTACCTGTCCATACATAAGTAATCGTGGGGTTTTCGGTTAAAATATCAATCTTCAGATTTGAGTTTTCACAAATTTTATACGGAGAAGTAAATTGTTGCTTTTTAGGAGTAGGGGTAATCACCAATGTAGTTGTTGATGGCAAATGAATACACTCTCCCACCTGCACAAGTAGAGTATACACACCTGCAGAGTTAGCTTTGGTAGTAAAGGTTGGGTTTTGATCTGTTGAACTAAATCCTCCCGGACCAGTCCAGCTATAAGTGGCACCAGGAACAGTGTTTGCCGTCAATTTTGCAAGAGCATCAACACATAAAGGTCCATTATTATTAACAGGAGGCCCCGGAGGGACAGGATCTACCAGTACCAGAGGGCCGTAAAACGGTACACTTTTGCAACCATATTTATTAATGACAATAAATGCTGAATAACTACCTCTGCCTAATCCTGTTAAAGTATACATTCCTGCAGCATCAGTAGTAAAAGTTACTGATTGGGGAGATCCATCTTTATCATAAGTAAGTGTATATGTCGTATTCGCAGAATCTACACGGAAACTGATTGTGCCGTTCTTCCCAGCACAAAAAGTCGGATTGGTTGATGAAAACAAATCAGCAACCGGTAGCGCCCTTGTGATTACCAAAATAGAATCTCTGAAACTTTCGCAAAGACTATCCCTGATCTGGCTTACATAATAATACTTAGAGCCAACAATATTCGTGGCAGGAGTAAGTGTTGCCAAAGGTGAGCCTCCGGTTCTGGCCGTATACCACCTCAATACAGATGGTGCAGCAGGAGTAGCGGTAAGAGGAGTGGCTACATCATATCTACAATAATAAACAGGGCCAGTAACTGCAGGTGGTGCAGGTGGAGGAATAGGTACTACTGTAATTTTTAGTTGTGGTGTATAACACAAGGGATTGGTAACCGTAGCAGTATAAGTAATAGGGCTGGTACCTACAGTAAGTACAACTTTTGAACCGATTGTGGTACTTAATCCTGTTGCAGGTGACCAAACCCATTCAAAGAAATCTCCATTTACAATGTCTATGGGTAATTTAGCTCCGGCACAAGCCTTGGCTGTATCATTAGTTATATAAGGCTTATCTGCTATCAGGAACTCGGGCTTTAAATCTTCAAAAGCAGAATCCAAATCTGCTTCTCTTAAAATATATGCATAAGAAAGCTGCGTGCTATCCCCAGCCTTTAGAGAATCGATTTTAAAAATAATGCCAATACCAACATCGTTTGTATACAAACTATCTAATTTATAAATTCCATTTGTACATGTGCTATCAAATAATAGATTCAATGAATCATTTGTACCTGGCTGTAATCCTCCTTGCAAAATATATGGCCTTGCCCTGCAATCTCTGGAACCCAAACCTAAATAGGAAGAATAGCTACGGCCCTGAGCTGCGACCAAAGTTTTATTATCGGCATTGGGTATTTTGAACTTTATTTTATTAAAAGTTGTATAGCCATCCAAAGCAGGAGCAGGCACAACAACAGCTTCGTTATCAGGATCTACTGTTCTATCATAATAAATATTGTAAATAGTAGAAGAGCTGGTATTTTTCAAAACTACAGTGTTGAGGAAATATACCTTATCGTCTTTAAGTTTTGTTACAGATTTGATTTTTATCACACCCATTGTCCCTTCCCATGTTCCTGTTTTATAAGTTGGTGCAACCGTATAATTTGTACAGGTACCGGTAAGCCCTCCTGTGAATGAGGTTCCACTAACCCCTCTCCATGCCTGAGCCCATGTTCCATTATACTGTATATCCCATCCTTCCTGAGGGGAACCTGGCAAATAATAATCACCAATATATGTAGGTGTTCCTACTGTCCAGCCATCTTTATCCGGATCAGCGACAAAACCCAAAGCTAAACCTGTGAGTCCATAAGGACTGCGGGCATGGTAGCCACTCGGAGCATCGTTATCAGTGCCATATGCTCCATTAGTTGCAATACCTAATTCAACGAAATTCCCTTTCAAAAAAATCTCACTTCCGACTAATTGGGCATATGATTGCTGAAAAATCAAAAAGGGAGTAATCAATGCCAATATGACACATGAGCGTAAAAGGTGTTTCATAAGATTTTATTTGAGGGATTAAATTTTCTATGATAAGTAGCTAACAAGTTTACGAAAAAAATTACAACTAAAAAAAATTATATTTAACTTGAAGTAACTTGCTAGTAGACAACCAAAATAGTCTTATGGTTGGGTAAAACTGCTCAATTAATTAGTATTAAATTTTAGCTAATACTATAAATAAAAAAAGAAAGTCACCTTTTTAAAAGATGACTTTCCTGAAAACTGCTTCGTAAAACTTAGATACTACCTGTCCTTCCTCCATCTACTGGTATGCTGGTACCATTAACATATGCCGCTGCAGGAGAGGCTAAAAAGGCAACAACTGCTGCAATTTCTTCGGGTAAACCAAAACGGCCAGCCGGAATTTCTGCAAGCATTTCTTGCTCCACTTCGTTTTTTTCTACACCAGATTTTGCAGATTTATTCTCAATAATACTGCTTAGTCGGCCAGTTGAAGTAGCGCCAGGCAACACATTATTGACTGTAATACCAAATTGCCCGACTTCATTGGCCATAGTTTTGGCCCAGGAGGCCACAGCACCGCGGATTGTATTGGACACTCCTAAACCCTTCAATGGAATTTTGACAGAGGTAGAAATAATATTGATGATGCGGCCATAGCCGGCTTCCTTCATTGCTGGTAACACCAATCCTGTAACAATATGATTGCAAATCAGGTGTTGATTGAACGCAGCAAGAAAAGCATCGGTGGTGGCAGTACTGGCCGGACCTGCTGCCGGACCTCCGGAATTGTTGATTAAAATATGAATCTTATTCTTCGAGACGAAGTCTGTAACTACACTTCTCACTTGCTCTGTATTACTGTAGTCGGCGACAAGATATTGGTGCTGTTGTCCACGGTCTGTGGCTAAAGTTTGTATTGCTTGTTGTAATGAAGCTTCATTACGTGCTACCAATGTGCAATTGGCCCCTAAGGCGGCCAGAGCCTGAGCAGAGGCCAATCCTATTCCTTGAGTACTGCCCGCTACAAGGGCATTTTTACTTATTAAGTCTAATGAAATCATCAGCGAAAATAATGAATAATCCATGTTCAATGATGAATGACTGAGGATTGATACCAAATGATAATTATTAAGCATTGCGGATAGCTAAGTTGAATATCATTACTAAAGCTGGGTGGCTGCGGGATATGCAGGGCCTGGTGCGCAGCACCGCAGCGAAGCGGAGCCCGGAGTAGCCCGAACCCAATGCTGAAAAAAAAAGCGAATGATGATAGCCCCTAAAAATAACAGTATTGATTTGATAAAGGAATCAGGGAAATCCTACCTTCGCGAGCTTTGGAGATTTATTTATGGAGTTGAAACTTGAGGCAAGACAAACGGTAATACTTGCCCTGCCTATCATTTTCGGGGAGCTGGCGCAAATGGCCTTACACTTATTGGATACAGCGATGATTGGCGCGATTAGTCATGTACAATTGGCAGCAGCATCGTTGGTGTTTAATGTATTGGGTATTCCCTTTGTATTGGGTATCGGGATGACGATGTCTATTGCCCAAACGGTATCGATGGCACAAGGGCAGAATGATAACAAAAGGGTGTCGCATTATTTGTTTAACGGATTTTGGATGTGCACTATTTTTTCGGTGCTGATAGCGCTGAGTTTATTCTTGGGCAG
The DNA here is from genome assembly GCA_040387755.1 of Bacteroidota bacterium. GTDB lineage: Bacteria > Bacteroidota > Bacteroidia > Chitinophagales > Chitinophagaceae > Rurimicrobium. The sequence goes on from JAZKDB010000002.1 coordinate 1,518,839, forward strand.
GAATGTGATTTTGCACCTTGGTCAAGACCCTGAGGTGGCGCGTCTGGCAATTCCTTTTCTGGAGGTAATGAGTATGTCGCTGATACCTATGTTGTTGTTTATGGCACTCAAGCAATTTACTGATGGGCTTCAACATACACGCACTGCAATGGTTTTGAGTATTCTATCACTTCCTATAAATGTGTTTATTAACTGGCTGCTCATCTATGGTAATTGGGGATTTCCGAGAATGGAAATGATGGGTGCCGCTTATGGTACGCTCATTACACGAAGTATCATTTTTGTGGCTTTGGGAGTAGTGGTATTGCGCCATAAATTGTTCCGGAAATATATTGCAGTGCGCAGAAACCAGTGGTACTTTAGTGCTGCTACCTTTAAAGAAATGTTGAAAATAGGCGTACCCAGTGGTTTACAGATTGGCATGGAGGCCGGTGCATTTGTGGTATCAGGGATTATAATAGGCACCATCGGTGTGGTGGAGCAAGCGGCGCATCAGATAGCACTAAGCTGTGCAGCATTTACCTTTATGGCTTCGATGGGACTAGCGCAAGCGGGTTCAATAAGGGTGAGTAATGCCTTTGGCACTTCTAACTTCAAAAAGATAGCTGCAATTGGTAAAAGCACATTATGGACAGCATTGGCTTATGGTATTTTTTGTGCAATGATTTTTGTGGTATTCAGGAATGATTTGCCGTTGTTGTTTAATCATAAACCTGAAGTGGTGGCTATGGCATCTACCTTATTTGTTCTTTCTGCTATATTTCAGATTTCTGATGCCACTCAGGCTATTGGATCTGGATTGTTGCGAGGTATCAAAGATGTAAAAATGCCTACGGTGCTGATTTTTATTGCCTATTGGGTATTGGGTATTCCTGCAGGGTATTTATTGGCCTTTAATTTAAAATTAGGTGCGCCGGGCATTTGGCTGGGCTTTATTATCGGATTGAGTTTCTCTTCCTTTTTCCTCACCACCCGTTTCCTCAAAATGGTTAAAAGACAAAAAGCCTGATGAGTGGCTATCGGTATTTTGTGCTGCATAAACCAAGAGGGATTGTTTCGCAGTTTGTAAGCCCGGATGATGTGGGATTATTAGGTGAGATAAATTTTGATTTCCCGGAAGGCACTCATGCAATTGGTCGTCTGGACAAAGATTCAGAAGGATTGCTGTTGCTGACCACGAATAAAAAAGTGACCAAATTGTTGTTTCAGGGGGCGATACCCCATACGCGCGATTATTTGGTACTGGTAAAAAATGCTGTAAGCCAGGAAACCTTACAAACCTTACAAACAGGCGTTACTTTTCAAACCTTTGGCGGTGAAGATTATAACACCGGTGAATGCAAAGTATCCATTGTACATAACCCTGAAGAACGTTTCCATATCGAAACAAATTTGCGCCCTGAGATTGCGCATACCTGGTTGCTCATCAGCCTTACCGAAGGTAAATTTCATCAGGTACGCAAGATGGTATCGGCAGTGCATCATCGCTGCAAAAGATTAATCCGTGTAGCTATTGAAGATATTGAACTCAGCACATTGAAACCAGGTGAAATAATGGAATTGGATGAAGCGACTTTTTTTAGAAAATTGAAAATCGAAGATTATAAAGATTAGGTAATCTTCACTGATGTCATACTTAGCGAACCTGCTAATAATTTGTCGTTGAACAGCGACAATGTTTCAGATTTTTCTTTGAGGCCAAGCGCATAAATGAGTGGCAAATAATGGTCGGGGGTGGGTACTGCCAGATTAATCGCTGCACCTTGCTTTTCAAAATTGATAATGGGCTCAAAATTTCCATCCATTAGCCAATGATTGATTTTCTGTCTGCTTTCCACTGCCCAATCAAAACCATAATCTACTTTGTTGATGTTTCTGAAATCAACCAAACCAAGATTATGAATGATATTGCCGCTACCGATAATCAAGACTCCCTTTCTACGCAGACTGCTGAGTTGTTTGGCCAATTCATAATGATAAGCAGCAGCTTTGGTGTAATCAATACTAAACTGAATTACCGGAATATCTGCCTTTGGATACAGATGCATAATGACGGTCCAGGCACCATGATCTAAACCCCATTTATCATCTAGTTCTATATGAGTTGGCTTACAGATATCCTGAGTCATTTTTGCCAGTTCAGGACTACCCTTTGCGGAGTATTGCACATCAAACAATTCTTTCGGGAATCCACCAAAATCGTGAATGGTGCGCGGCAATTGCATTGCAGTGACTTTTGTGCCATTGGTAAACCAATGTGCCGAAATGCAAAGAATTGCATTAGGGCGTGGCAATGACTTGGCAACATTTCTGAAACCACTTACAAATTCATTCTCTTCAATTGCATTCATCGGATTGCCATGTCCCAGAAAAAGCACGGGCATTTTCCCAGTGTCAGGAAAATTGCCGCTCGATTTGGCTAATGCAGACAGACTATTAATAGAAGACATAAAGGGAATGACACCAAGTGATTTTAAGAATGTTTTTCTGTCCATTATCAGGTTTTGGAACTACAAAAGTAGAGCATTAAAAAGCCTGTAAAGCCAAGGTATCCTTGTTGTTACCTAAGGAAGAAAAGCATACTCGATAAATTTGGCAGTTCAATTTTACTAAGTAATACTTCTGAAAATTGTATAACGCAGCAATATCTCCAGTGAAAAACAAAAGAGCGCCAATAAAGCAAATGGTAAAAATAAATCGGTAAAATGCTTAAAAGAGCTTACTTCTACCTTAGATTTCTCCAACTGATCAATTTCTTTATAGACAGATGCAAGCGAAGTATTGCTCGTGGCACGAAAATATTTTCCTCCTGTTTGTGTAGCAATATTCTTCAATAACGCTTCATCAATTTCTACAGGAACCATTTGTTTTTGAATACCCGTAGGTGTTTGTACAGGATAAGGAGCTTCGCCCCGCGAACCAACACCAATACAATAGACACGCAACTTATATGCTTTGGCAATTTCCAGCGCTGTACTGGGATCTATAAGACCTGTATTATTCACACCATCAGTAAGCAGAATAATGATTTTACTTTTTGCTTTCGAGTTGCGTAGTCTGTCTACTGCGGTTGCCAGGCCCATACCAATGGCTGTTCCATCCTGCAACATACCACTTTTCATTGCATCAATTTGTTCTTTTACGATGTTATGGTCAATCGTAATCGGGCATTGGGTAAAACTCTCGCCTGAAAAAATCACTAATCCAATTCTGTCATTAGCACGCTTGTCCACAAAATCATTGGCCACCTGTTTTGCTGCTTCAATACGATTGGGTTTTAAATCTTCAGCCATCATACTTCCAGACACATCCACAGACAATACGATATCTATACCATCGCTGTCAACAGACTCACTTACGTTACTGCTTTGCGGACGGGCCAATGCAACAACAAGGGCTATAAAGGCAATACTGCGCAATACAATTAACAACGGACGAAAACGCACACGCCAGGTAGGTTTCAAACCTTTGATACCTGTCAAGCTTGTCAATCTAAAAGAAGGTTGTTGCTTGGACTTACCCTTAAATTCCCACCAAATAAGGATCGGCAATAGCAATAAAAAAATAAAATACCAGGGCTGTGCGAAACTCAAATGTTGCCCATCGAACAATGCTTTAATCATTTTTTATGGGATTGAGAATTATTGTTAGTATTAATCACGTCCTCTTTGGGTTTAGATACTCTGACAAAATTAATCGCCAGCTCCAATGCTTCAACATGCTCTTCTGGCAAAGGGTTTGCCTTGGCAAATTTTGCCAAATCCGCTGCCTCCAGTAAGGGTTTTAAAGAAGATCTGAATGAAGTCATTTCTCGGTGCTTTTTTGCCTTGCGTAATAACTCATCTGTCGTCAATTCCATTGCAGGCGTTTTGAAACGCACCTCTATATATTGACGAATAATCTCACTCAATTCTGTATAGTAATCTTTGGTTTTATCCTGTTGCCATAATTGCTTGCTATCTAACTCTTGTAATAAGCGCAAAGTTTTTTCGTGATAGGTCTCCACTTTCACCGGATTTTTTTGCAACTGTGCCAGCTTTTTATTTTTTATGAAATAAAGCACAACCCAAACTATAAGTGCTATTCCTATTAATAATGCAATTATTAGCGGCAAGCTATCCAACCATGTAGTCTGCACCTCCACGATACCTTTTATTGCCTTAAATGGTTTTGTAGTATCTACTGCTATTGTGTTTACCGTTAACCTTAAAGAGTCGGTAAACAATGAATCAATCATACCATTTTTATTTTGGTATAAAAAAGTGAATCTTGGAATTAAATAAGACCCCGAATCGAAACCAGTGATTAACAACCTTTGCTTGTAAACTACATTTACTCCATTTCTAGTTGTATCAATTTCCCCTTTCTCAACAATCTCCAATGTATTAAAAGTATCGGGGAATGATGCCCAACGTAACTGAGCCCTAGTGGTATCAATAGTTGCTGTGATAAAAAATCTTGCCTGATCGCCCAGTACAATCTGTTGCGCATCAATTTTCGTTTGGATTGAGGCTTGTGCACTTGCTTTTGTAAGACAAACAACTGAAGCAAGAACTATATAGATACTTATAAAAATCTTTCTGTTCATAGTGTTGACTTATCTCCCTTTGAAATAACCTTGCAATATTTTGACATAATCCTGATCGGTACGGATACTTAACAATGATGCCCCACTTTTGCTAAATGCCTGTGAGCAATTGCGTCTGTTTTGTTCAAAAACCTTACTGTAATGAGTTCGTAATTGTTTATCATCTGTATCTATCCATGAGGCAATACCGGTTTCGGCATCTTGTACCTGCAATAAACCAATTTGAGGTAAATCCTTATCAGCTGCATCAAAAACATGAATCCCTACCAAATCGTGTTTGCGGGCAGAGAGCATTAAGGGCTTTTCGAACTGAGATGATACAAAATCACTCAATAGGAAAGTGATAGTTTTCTTTTTTAGAACTGAATTTAAAAATTCTAATGCTACAGAAACATTTGTACCAGCATTACCAGATGGTTCGATGGTCAATAATTCTCTGATAATACGCAGTATATGGCTTCTACCCTTCTTTGGGGGAATATACTTTTCGATTTTATCACTGAAGAATGCAATACCCACCTTATCATTATTGGTAGCTGCTGCAAAAGATAATACAGCACACAGTTCCGTAATCAATTCCCGTTTTAGCCTTAAAGAAGTTCCGAATAAGGAACTGGTACTGATATCAACCAACAGCATTACTGTGAGTTCACGCTCTTCTTCATACACCTTAACAAAGGGATGCGAAAAACGTGCTGTTACATTCCAGTCAATCGACTTTACATCATCGCCGGGAGTATATTCCCGGACTTCACTAAAAGACATTCCTCTGCCTTTATATGCGGAGTGATATTCTCCTGCGAATATGTGATTACTGAGTCCTTTAGTCTTTATTTCTATACGCCTTACGCGCTTAAGAATTTCAGCAGTAGTCATAGGTGGTTATACAAGTCAATTACTGAAAAATTATCCTGAAAAAATTCAAATTAATGATTGATGATAATTTGCTTTATGATATCAGCCATTTTATTTCCTCTTTCCAGTGTCTGCTCTTCTGTCCATCCCAGATTAATAGCGGAAGAAATACATCGACTGATAATTGCATCCGAAGGGGCAAAAGCCTGATTGGCATAATGCAAAATGGCCTGCTTCTGCTCTTCGGGAATACGATTTAAGAATGAGGCATTCTTTAAGTGCTCCCATCTGCGGATATAATGCCAGTTATTGTCGTACCAATATGGGTTGCCGGCAATGCCTGCATTGGCCAATGCTGTAGCCACCGCTTCTGCCTGATCAGCAGATGGCAAAAAGAAAGACAGAAATGAACCTGTATCTCCTGCCATATCAGGAATTCTTCTGAAACTAATACCTGGGATATCCTTAAGACAATTAAAAATTATTTGATGATTGCGTCTTTGCAATTGAAGAAAATAATCCATTTTTCGAATCTGAGCTAATCCAACTGCGGCATGCAATTCTGATATTCGATAATTATAACCCAGATAAGGATGTAAATCTGCACCTCTATCCTTGCCGTAATGATCGTGCCCATGATCCGAGTACTGATCACACTTTTCAAGCAGTTGTGCATCATTGGTCATTACAGCCCCACCTTCTCCGCATGTCATAATTTTCACGAAATCAAACGAAAAAGTTCCAATATTACCTATTGTACCCAAGTGCTGGCCTTTATATGTACCTCCAATTGCCTGACATGCATCTTCAATTAAATATAGGTTATGCGCTAAACAAATTGATTTCAACTCGTCTAACTGAGCCATACTTCCGCACATATGCACAGGCATCACAGCCTTAGTCTTTGTTGTTATTGCTCTTTCTACTGCGGCAGGATCCAAGGTAAGTGTATCATCAATATCTACCAAAACAGGAATTGCTCCGACGCTCACCACAGCCTCAAAACTAGCTACAAAAGTAAATGTGGGCAGGATTACCTCATCACCAGCTCCAATACCCAAGGCGGCCATTGCTGTGGATAATGCTGCTGTACCGCTACTAACAAGTTGTGCATTCTTTGTTCCAAAATACTTGCAAATCTCCTGTTCTAATTCTTTGGCTTTCCAAATACCTTTTCGTGGCCCATCAAAGCCATAACGCATTAAAATACCTGTTTCTAAAACATCATTAACTTCCTTGCGCTCTTCGGCGCCAAATAATTCGTATCCGGGCATTTAAAGAATTTATTTAAAGAACAAAAATACTCTTAATCATTTAAGAGTGTAGTGAATGATATTTAAAGTTTTCTGAAAACTGTATAAAAAAATAGCCTTACAGAAACGTAAGGCTACTTTGTATTGTTCACTAAACTACTAACTATTTTTTATTAACTCTACTTCCTTTTTCAATCATTGAAGATTCAGAATCAGCAGGCTCTTCAGAGCTTGTATCTTCGTTGACTTTTAAATTTTGTTGATCATCAATATTGCCAGGTTTACTACTGTCATAAAGTATGCGGCTCTTAGAATCATCTTTAACAATTCTGAATTGAGTACGTCTGTTTAACTGACGACCTTCTGGATTATCTTTTCCATCAGCTGTTCTGTTTGGTGCTGCAGGCATTTCTTTACCTAATGCTTTTGGTATCATTCTACCTGCATCAATACCATTGTTTTTCAAATACTCAACAACAGATTCAGCTCTGGATTGACTCAATTTAGCGTTGTACTTATCATCACCTTTACCGTCTGTATATGAGTATATTTCAACACTCAATGATGGATTATCTTTCATGAAATTCACCAAAGTATCCAAAGATGCTACAGATTCCGGACGAAGTGTTGCTTTGTCAAAATCATAATAAATGTTATGAACTTCGAATGGTTGATTTTTGACAATTTCATCAAGATAAATAGTTACATCAACATCATCATCCGGGTCTGTACGTTTAACTTCCGTTGTATTAACATTCAATCGAGATGAAGTATAACCAGATTTATCAGCAGTGATTACGTAATTATGCCCGCGTCCTGTGTTGAAAGAGAATTTACCATCTGGAGAATCAAATGTTTTCAACTCGCCTGTTTCGTCCAACATTTTAACTACTGATTCATTAACCATTTCTCCGCTAGCGCGATAAACAACTTTACCGATAGCTCTCAATTTAGGTTCTGATTGTACTCTCCAAATGTCATCACAACAAGTAGGATTCTTAAGTGCCATAGAACCGATACGATTAGACACGATATAAGCATCTGGCTTTCCTACAGGGTCATTAATATAATAGATATCATCTGCAGGGCTATTAATAGGGAATCCCATATTTTGAACACCTGTATAACGAGATGGTCCACCAGTAGCTGAATAAATATCAAATCCACCAAGACCTACCCATCCATTTGATGAGAAAAATAACTTACCAATACGGCTATCATAATAAGGAGTTTGTTCGTCCTGATCAGTATTGATTTGTTTACCAACATTCTGAGGACGACGGTAAGTACCTTTTACAGGATCATAGATAGAATACCAGATATCATATCCACCACGACTTTGCAGTTTACGGTTTGAAGAGAAGAACAATACTTCCTTCTTTCCTACTTTAGCAAGGAAAGGATGTGTGTTAGAACCTTCTTCGTTGATACCATCACCTAATTCTTTCGGCTCTGCCCATTTGTTTTTAACGGTATCCCATCTTGAAACATAAATTTTACAAATCACCTTCATGGAATCTTCTTCCTGACAACGTGTAAAATAGAACCTGTCTCCACCTGGGCTGTAAACACCATTTCCAACGTGTGCACGTGGATTATTGAAATTACCGTCTTTAAAATCTAAAGCCCACTGAAACGAATCGACATCACTTACAAATTTCTGTTTTGTAGATGTCATGAAACGAGACATATAAGCTCCAGTATTACGCTTATCTACCTGAACTACCTGATTCTGACGCATTGTAGAAAACAACAACGCTGTATCACCAAGGGGATAAGGAGCAGACTCTGTATAAGAAGAGTTTACATTAGGACCGGCATTCTTAATGGTAAATGGCTGTGGGTTATTAATAGAATTCTTAGCCATTACACAACCCTCAATTTGTATTTTAGAAAGCTTTTTTGCTTTTTTAAATGTCTTTGGGTTATCAGTAATAAACTGATTGAAAGCAACAATAGCAGCATCATATTTACCTTGCATTTTAAGCATTACTGCTTCTTTATACTTTGCCTCAGGGTATAATGTTCTAGCAGCTGCATATGCCTCTTGATAGTAAGCAGCTCCTTGTACATAATCTCTGGTAGCCATACAGCATTCAGCTAACTGATATGTAAGATAAGGCAAACGGGGCTGCTCCTGTTTCAATTGTTTGTAATACTCTATAGCATTAAAATAGCTACCGTCTCTATACAAGCCATCTGCCCATTTGAGTTTCTTATCGTAAGGCAAATCCTTGACAGGATCGTTAGCCTTATTTCTATACTTTTCTTTTGCCATGTCCTGAGCATTCGCATCATTTTGAGACACTACCATAAATGTTGCCAGTACAAAGAGAAGCCAGTTTTTTCTCATATCGTTTGTTCGTTATTATTCTTGTAAATGTATAAAAGTGTTTAAAAGCAACTAAGTTACTTTTGATTTGATTTTTGTTATTACTTTAGAAACGAGAGCAAGGGTAAACCAAATTACGTGCTGCAGATATTGGGTTTAGACCAACATAACGAACACCTATTTCGAAACCACCTTTACCATTATTGACAACATTGTAACTAGATGTTGTATAATCATAAGCTACACCAACACGGAATCCTTGAAACTCAACCCCTGCTGAAACCATTATTGCATCATTGTTACGATACCAGCCACCAACAAAAATGCTTGGTGCCAAAGATTTAACTTCTGGATCAGAACCAACAATATAGTTAAATTCATTACCTGCGATAATCTCTGTTGTTGCAGTTTGCGTTTGATACAAAACAGCAGGACGCAGACTCAATCTCTCGCCCGTATAGATAATTGCGCCAGCTTGTGCAGATAAACGCATACCTAATCCAACATCGCTATTTTGAATTTTATTGATTGATTCTTGAGGTTGGTTAAGGTTATTACCAGCAACACCTAAAGAGTAACTAAAACGTTCACTGATTTTATGCGAATAAGCTACACCTGCGTTTACAGTAAAGTAACGAACCGGAGAACCATTCAACTGAGTATTGGTAGGGCCGGTAAATCCACCATCTTTGAATTGATTACCAAAATATAAACGGCTAAGATCTATTGATTTTGAGGTATATCCACCTTGTAATCCAACAGACAGGATTTTATCCCCTTCCAAACCTAAAAATTTATGGTAAGCCACAGACAGCAATCCGGAAAAATTATTAAGGTTACCGTCTCCTGCCACGTCGTTATAAAACTGAACACCACCTGCAAGATAATCATCCCCACTGATATCGCGAACGATAGGGGCATCTGCAGATGCAGCAATTGTTCTATATACGCCATTCCATTGATCGCGATAGATAGCAGAAGCACGAACAGGACCATCAAACGCACCGGTAAACGCTGGATTGAGGATTAGTGGAGTAGCATTAAACTGTGTAAAATGTACGTCCTGAGCAAATGCACAAGATGCACTAATAGCCAAAGCAGCTGAAAGACTAACTCGTTTGATGATGTTTTTCTTTGTCATGGTTTATTCCTTAAAAATATTACTACAAAAGTGTTTACTATTTTAATTTTTATTAACAGCAAATCGCGGTACAGGGCAATAAAATCAATACTTACAGCAATTTTAATTTAACTTTTTTTTGCCAAAAACAGTACGATTTCATATACAACTGCGGTTCAAAATACGGCTTTTTTTGAAAGTTGCAATGAATTGTCGAATATTTTTTCTTTAAACCCGTTTATTCAACCACAAAAAAGCCCCGAAAATTCCTTTTAACTTTCTCAAATCTCTAGCTAAAAAATGCTTCCTTTCTCAAAGACTGTATTAATACAGATAATGGTTGGGTTTTAAAGCAAATGAGGTTTCAAAAGTAGTTTTTTTTCTTTGCGATACAATTGTTTTTGATAAAATAAATTCCTTTACACCCTTTCGATCATTTGTTGGATATATCGACCTGCATTTCCAAGCTAAAATCCTGAACAATAGTTTTACATTTGCGCCATCCTCTTTTACATAACGATATGGCTAAAAGTTCTACAAAAAATAATTCCGCACCAAAGTCTGAACAAAAAGCTGCGATTCAGCACAAACCCGACTCCAAAAGACAGATACGCCTGGCCATTGGTACCGTAATACTGATTATAGGAGCCTTTGTCACTTTTTCTATTGTCAGCTACTTCTTTACATGGCAAACAGATCAGGATCAGTTACTCAGCAGTAAAGATGCCTGGTCCTTCCTTACGGACAAAAACAGTATCATTACCAATTGGGGTGGTCGTCTTGGCGCTTTTCTAAGCCATACTTTAGTATATCATTATGTTGGCATCCTGTCTCTGGCTATTGGCTTATGGGTCAGTTTATTTGGCCTGTTTCTTGTCTATGATAAAAAACTAAACAAACTTGCTAAATATCTTCGATGGGCATGTTTGGCATTACTCATTGTTGCACCATTGCTTACTTTTCTTTTGCCAGACTCCGCTTTCTCATGGGGCGGGGCATGGGGTAATGAATCTATTGCTTTCCTTAACGGTCTTATCGGCAAAATGGGCACCGGATTAATTCTCTTTTCAATTGTGGCGCTAGTCGCATTTATCGTTTTTTCTCTGGATATCCGCCCAATGCTGCGTAAAGCAAAAAGCAAGGCCTCTGAAATGAGCAACAACCTTGCTAATGTTCTGGTAAAAGAAAAAGAAGTAGATCAAGCTCAAGAAATTCCTGTTGCTAAAAAAGATATTGATGAAGAGAATGTTGATGAAGATACTGACGAATCGAAATTCGGCAGTATTAATGATCTTTTTGCTAATGCAGGAAAAGAAGAAATCATCCCATTTTTAGTGTCAGAAAAAACTGCTCCGGCTACTGAACAGACAATAGAAATGGGAGAAGAAATTACCGAGGATGCTAATATCGAATTTGTAATTCCTGAAAAAGAGATAACTAAAACACAAAAAAATTCCGAACCTGATTTTTCTTTCGAAGTAAAACAACCCGAAACCGAAAAATCACCCGAAGTACCAGCCAGCGGACATATCAGCATCCAAAGCAAAGAACCCTATGCCCCTGAGCTGGATTTGCCCAGTTACAAATTTCCAACACTTGATTTACTGGAAGACAGAGCACAGGAGACTATCTCTATTGATAAAGAAGAGCTTGAAAAAAATAAGAACCAAATCATCAGTACCCTTCGTAGTTTCGGTATTGAAATACAGCGCATCAGTGCCACAGTAGGGCCAACAGTAACCTTGTATGAGATTGTCCCTTCAGAAGGTGTCAGGATTTCTAAGATACGAAACCTAGAAGATGATATTGCACTAAATCTTGCTGCGCTTGGCATTCGTATTATTGCACCCATCCCAGGCAAGGGCACTATCGGTATTGAAGTACCAAATGCCAATAAACAAATTGTGTCTATGCGCGCTTTGCTTAGCAGCGAAAAATTTGTAAACAACAAAATGAGTTTACCTATTGCTTTGGGTAAAAAAATCGATAATGAAAACTATATCGTTGACCTGGCAACTATGCCTCACTTATTGATGGCCGGAGCAACTGGTCAAGGTAAATCTGTTGGTATCAATGCCGTTCTTGTCTCATTGTTGTATAAAAAACATCCTTCGCAATTAAAATTTGTATTAGTAGACCCTAAGAAGGTAGAACTTTCGGTATACAAAATGATTGAAAAACATTTTTTGGCCAAACTACCCAACGAAGAAGAAGCTATTATTACCGATACGAAAAAAGTGATAAACACGCTCAATGCCCTGTGCATCGAGATGGACAATCGATATGAATTGCTCAAAGATGCCGGCACAAGAAATATTAAAGAATACAATGAGAAATTTATCAGCCGGAGACTTAACCCTGAAAAAGGCCATAAATACCTTCCATTTATTGTATTGGTTGTAGATGAATTTGCGGATCTTATTATGACAGCAGGTAAAGAAGTGGAAATGCCTATAGCACGTTTAGCGCAATTAGCACGGGCTGTCGGTATTCACTTAATTGTTGCCACTCAACGCCCGTCAGTGAATGTTATTACTGGTACTATCAAAGCCAACTTCCCCGCCCGTATAGCATTCAAGGTTTCTGCCAAAGTAGATTCAAGAACCATCTTAGATAGCGGTGGGGCAGAGCAATTGGTTGGTCGGGGAGATATGCTGATTAGTCATGGCAGTGAATTGCTACGACTACAATGTGCTTTTGTTGATACACCTGAAGTAGAAAAAATCGTAGAATTTATCGGACAACAAAGAGGTTATCCTTCTGCTTTTGAACTTCCGGAATATGAAGGTGAAGAAGGCGGAGGCAGTGGAAAGGTGTTAGATATTGGTAATCGTGATGAGCTTTTTGAAGAATGTGCACGATTAATTGTACAATCTCAAAGTGGCTCTACATCCAATCTTCAACGCAGACTTAATCTGGGCTATAATCGCGCAGGACGTATTATGGATCAGATAGAGGCTGCTGGTATAGTAGGGCCTGCAGTAGGTAGTAAACCCCGTGAAGTGTATGTTAAAACAGAGGCCGAACTAGATGCTTATCTTTAAACTTGTTGCATCTTTGCTTGTCAGACCAACGGGAAATTTAATTAATTCAATCAATATTAATCTTTAGACAGAGCTAATGAAAAAACTAATCGGAATCTTAAGTATCGGACTAATTTTAATTGCACAACCTACTTTGGCTCAAAATGATGCTAAGGCAAAAGCCATTTTGGACAATGTAACCAAAAAGGTAAACAGTTTCAAATCTATGAAGGCTAATTTCAGCCTTAACCTTACCAGTGCAAACGGTAAAACCAAACAAAGCAAAAGTGGTACTTTTTTAATGAAAGGAAGTAAGTATCGTATCAACATACAAGGTCAGGAAATCATTTGTGATAATAAAACTGTTTGGACCTATATCAAAGAAAATAATGAAGTCCAAATCAACAACTACAACCCTAATGAACAAACGATTTCTCCAACCAAGCTTATTACTAATTTTTACGATAAAGAATACAAGTATAAGTACATGGGAACTAAAAAAGCGGGAGGTAAAAATTGTGATGCTATCGAGTTGACCCCAATTAATACATCTAAACAATTCAGTAAGGTAGAAATATTGGTAGATAAAGCCAGCGGCACCATTGCAGGAGGAAGCATTACCGAAAAAAATGGCAATAATTACACTTATACCATCAGCAATTTTGTAAGCAACTCACCTGTTGAAGACAAACTTTTTTCCTTCGACCCTAAGGCATACAAGGGCATAGAAATCGTTGACTTACGATAAGTCACAATAAAATATTTGATATAAAGAGCAGCAGAAATGTTGCTCTTTTTTTATGCTTCATTTACATACACTCGCTTCACCCGTTGAGAAATACTTGTCATTATCTCGTAGGGAATAGTGCCAGCCCAGTTTGCCAATTGCTGTATCGGCAGGGCTTCGCCGAATATAATAACTTCATCTCCCTCCTGCACAGCATCAATGTCAGTGATATCCACCATACACATATCCATAGCAATGCTACCGATAAGTTTTGCAGGTTTGTTATTAATCATTACATATGCTTCTCCATTACTGATTTTTCTGGGATATCCATCTGCATAACCAATACAAATTGTGGCAATACGCATTTCTCTTTCGGCTCTGCCCCGCCGACTATAACCAATAGTTTCTCCGGCAGGTATTTGCTTTATTTGGGCAATAGTAGTACGCAAGGTGCTGATTTGATGCAGCTGATTATTAAGTGTCCCACTTCCATCAATACCATACAAACCCAGACCCAAACGCACCATATCAAAATGATACTCCGGATATTGCACTATACCGGCCGTATTGCACAAATGCAAAAGTGGCCTATATCCGATTGTGTCAATAATTTTTTCACTCATACCCTTGAAAGAAGCCGCCTGTTGGTGTGTAAATTCGGAAAATGCAGGATCGTCAGATGCGGCCAAATGGCTAAAAATACTGGCTATCCGTAAGCAGGGCTCGTGCGTAATAACCGCTAAAAGTGCGGCAATTTCTTCAGGCATAAAACCAAGCCTATGCATACCTGTATCCAGCTTAATATGAACCGGGTAAGCCTTTACACCAAGGTTTCGGGCAACATTTATAAACTGATGCAATGACCGAAGGTTGAATATTTCCGGCTCCAGATTCCATACAATCATCCTGTCGAATGACTCGGTCGATGGGCTCATTACCATTATAGGTAAATCAATATTAGCTTTTCGAAGAGAAACGCCCTCATCTGCATAAGCTACGGTTAAGTAATCTACTTTGGCATCTTTTAATACGTTGGCAATTTCATAACCACCACTGCCATAAGAAGATGCTTTGACCATTGCCATTGTCCTGACATTGGTCTTAAGCCTGCGGCGAAAAGCATTCAGATTATTTTGCAGAGCAGAGAGATTAACTGTCATTACTGTTTGATGAATCTTTTGCTCCAGTAGTAAAATTATCTTTTCGAAGGCAAAGTTTCTCGCACCTTTTAAAAGTATTGCTTCATCTTCGAAAGTATAGAGATGTATTTGCTGTAAGAGACTTTCTGTATCAGTAAAAAAGTGGGTCTCCATATTTCTGTTTACTACAAACAAATCCCGATTTCGAAATAATGACGGGCCTATTGCAAAAAACCGTTGGACATTCCTTTCCTTCAGGACATTGGCAACTTCGCAATATAATGCATTCTCTGCTCGTCCTGTTTGTTGCAAATCACTTAAAAAAACGGTTCTGGTTTTTTGTTGCTTTTGTTGATCAAGCATATCAAGAGCAATACTCAGTGACCGAAGGTCAGAATTGTAAGAATCATTGATAAGGATGCAATTGTTGTCTCCCTGCAATAATTCAAGACGCATGGCAATAGGCTTAAGGGAGGCCATACCTTCCTTAATTTGCTGTTCATCAATGCCCAGGTTTAATAACAAGCACCAACTATTAATTGCATTCTCAATAGATGCTGCATCCGTAAATGGTATTGAGATACTTAGTAAATTACCTTGATACAATGCTTTAATATCGCTTTTGCCATTATCCTTAATTACAGATTTTATCTGCAACTCTGCGTCATGCTTATAAGACCATGAAAAAAGCTTCAATGCCTTTCCTGTATTTGCTTTAATTGTTTGAGCAAACAAAGCAATACATTCATTTAGTTCATGGTATTCACGACAATAAATAAGCAAATCAGATCGCTTAAAGAGCTGAAGTTTTTCATTTATTTTTTGCCGGATGTTTATAAATCCCTGTGTATGGGCTTCCCCGATATTGGTAAAAATGCCTATTGTTGGCTGAATAATCTTTTCCAGCGAGTCCATTTCTCCTGCCTGCGAAATCCCTGCCTCAAAAATGCCTAATGTATGTGCTTCATCCATTTGCCAAACTGACAATGGAACACCAATCTGCGAATTATAACTTTTGGGGCTACGGACGATATTGAAATTCTTGCCCAACAAATGATTCAACCATTCCTTTACAATGGTTTTGCCATTACTGCCGGTAATACCAATTACAGGGATATTAAATTGCTGCCTGATACTAGTAGCTAATAATTGTAATGCTGCAACGGTATTCTTAACCAAAAGGAAAGCAGCATCAGGATAATCTGCGTATTTCTGCTCTTTCGATATCAGGAAACAACGAACACCTTTTGTATAGGCCTCTGAAATGTAATCATGTCCATCACTACGTTCGGTGGTAATAGCTACAAACATACTATTGTGCTCATTACCTATTTGACGAGAGTCTGTAAATACACTTTCCACAAGATGGTCGGTCATGCTGCCCAGCCATTGTGCTTTACAAGCAGAAGAAATGAAAGATATGTTATGCATTGGAATGCAAATTACGAAAGTAGTCCATTCAACAAATGCATAGTTTTTATTAAAAACTCCGGATTAAGAGCATTGACAAAGGACTTATTAGATTTTTTTAACAAAGAAGAGCCTTAAAAAGACTCTAAACAAAATAGTATATTGCAAATAATCCAATGAACTAATTTATTTTTGCTCAAAATTTAAAACAATGAAAAAGTACTTTTTATTATTTGCTGCTGGTGGTCTTTTGACACTTGCATCTTGCGGAGGCGAAACAACCCCAACTGAAACTGTAAATGTTGACTCATTGGCTCAGGTAAAAGTAGACTCTATTGCAGCTGCTCAAAAAGCGGTTAGTGATTCTACAATTGCAGCTCAGGCTCAGGCTACCGCAGATTCTCTAAGAATGGTAATGAGAGACGATTCTATCATTGCTGCTACAAAAGCTGCTGGCAAGAAAGTTCCTGCTAAAAAAGTGGTTGTCAAAAAAGCAACTCAAGTTGTAAAAGAAGAAACTGCAACACCAAAACCAGGTGGACTAAGGGGCTCATCAGACCAAAATACTCAAGGGGGATTAAGATCTAACTCTGACCAAAATAAACAAAGTGGTGGATTAAGATCCAATTCAGACCAAAATAAAGATAAATAAATTTATACGGTTTTTATAAAACATAAAAAAGGGGCATATTTATAATATGCCCCTTTTTTACTGAAGTAACAATAATCTAAAGATTATTGTTTAACCATATTATTAAATGTAATAATATAGGTTGTAGTTACACCTACAAGAGTTTCTTTTTCAGTAATAGACAAAGTTACTTTTGAAGCATCAATCGTACCAGTACCTGAAAAAACTGAATTTCCAGAAGTTTTTGTATCGATATTAAAAGCTGTATTTGAAGTCAAGGTAACGGTCAATGCTTCCATTGATGCTAGTTTATCATTCAAAAGTTGCAAGTTCATTTTAGTAGGGTCAGTACCTAAAGCTGAAAACTTTGCTGTCCAATCGGTATAAGTATTACCTGTATTGTCTGAACCGCTACCTTTGTAAGAGTTGTAGTAAGAAGCTCTAACTTCTGTTTTACAATCTTTACCAGAAAGACCCGTAGCACAGATTTCGTCTTCTTTGTTACATGAAGTCATAGTAATGGTACCCAAGGCAGATACTGTAAGGAAGGCACTTAAAGCCAATTTGCGGAATGTTGCTGTCATAATTCTTCGTTTTAAAAGTTTTAATTAATTAATTCGGTTTATTCCAAATTCTGGTTCAAAGATAACAAAAATATGAAAAAAGGAAGTTAACGTATTAGTTATTAATTGGATTTTTCCAGCTCCAAGTCCTTATTTATAGACTTTTTAACTTCTTGAGCCTCTTTTGCTGCCTTTACAAAAGCCACAAAAAGTGGATGGGGGTTTTCTACAGTGCTTTTATACTCGGGATGGAATTGAGTTGCAACATAGAATGGGTGGTTTTTTATTTCCATCACCTCTACTAAGCCGGTTTCAGGATTTTTACCTACTGGTATCATTCCGTTATTTTCGAATTGCTCCAGATAGTCGTTATTAAACTCATAGCGATGTCTGTGTCTCTCTGAAATATGTGTTTTACCATATGATGCTGCAGAAATGCTATTACCATCCAACACACATTCATAGGCACCAAGACGCATAGTTCCTCCCATATTCACAATTTTCTTTTGGTCTTCCATCATACTGATTACAGGATTGGTGGTCTCTGCATTCATTTCGGTAGAGTGAGCATCCTTTAATCCCAGTACATTTCTGGCAAATTCAACACAAGCCATTTGCATACCAAGGCAAATTCCAAAAAACGGAATATTGTTCTCACGTGCATACCGAATAGCATCAACTTTACCTTCAATGCCTCTGTTACCAAAACCTGGCGCTACAAGCACTGCATCAATATTTTGTAATTTTTCCACCACATTTTCGGGTGTCAGATATTCTGAATGAATATTACGTACCTCTACTTTACATTCATTAATTGCGCCAGCATGTATCAGGGCTTCTAAAATTGATTTATAGGCATCCTGAAGCTCAACATATTTACCAATCAGGCCAACTGTAATTTTAGATTTCGGATAACGAAGTTTGTTTAAAAACTCCTTCCAAAGCTCCAATTTTGGCTCTTCACCTAATGGCATCCCTAATTTATTCAGGCAGGAAACATCTAGTTTTTCCCGCATCATTTCTAAAGGAACACTGTAAATAGTGTCAGCATCCAGAGCTTCAATTACAGCATCTTCGGTAACATTACAAAACTGCGCAATTTTACGCTTAAGGTCTTTATATAAAGGCTCTTCGGTACGACAAACAAGTATATCGGGATTGATTCCATTCTCACTCATCATCTTTACAGAGTGCTGAGTTGGTTTGGTTTTTAGTTCTTTGGCAGCTTTCAGGTAAGGAATCAAAGTAAGATGAACCACAATGGCATTTTTTTCACCCAGATCCCATTTAAGCTGACGAACAGCTTCAATATAAGGCAGTGATTCAATGTCGCCTACTGTACCACCAAGCTCCGTAATTACAAAATCAAATTTTTTATCTTTACCCAATAAGGTCATTCTGCGTTTAATCTCATCTGTAATATGCGGAATTACCTGTACCGTACGACCAAGATAAGCTCCCTCGCGCTCTTTGTTAATCACATATTGATAAATACGTCCTGTAGTGACATTATTTGCCTGTGAAGTAAACGTATTCAGAAAACGCTCATAGTGACCCAGATCAAGGTCTGTTTCAGCTCCATCTTCAGTTACATAACATTCGCCATGCTCATAAGGATTGAGCGTACCCGGATCCACGTTAATATAAGGGTCAAATTTTTGAATCGTAGCGGTGTAGCCCCTTGCTTGTAACAATTTTGCAAGTGAGGCAGCAATAATGCCCTTACCCAACGATGAGGTAACACCACCGGTTACGAAGATATACTTTGTCATACTTTTTGGAATTTTTTACTGTTTGGCGACCGGTGAGGTGAGGAAGAAAACTACCAAACTATAGAGGTCGGGCAAAGGTAAGAAAAGAATGTAAATTCGACAATTAGAAAATGTTAGCGCTGATAATTAATTTGAGTTTGCAGGATTTTGACGGTATATTTTTCGATATTAACTATAACTTAGCAACATAATTAAATGCAGATTAATATGAGTATTCTATCATTTTCGCTTAGACTTTGCGCCATCTTCATCTTAATTTTTGGAGTGGATATTTCAAAAGTTGCAGCTCAGGACAATGGGTTTATGTATATATTCAGCACCCAGCCAGGCAACCCAAAAGTTTCCTACAGGGGTAATATTTTTGAATTATGGAGCCCACCCAGTGACACCATTTATGTAGAAAACACAGAAACAGGACAAAGAGAGATGAAAATTTCTGTTACAGATTTGTATCCAATAAAAATGAATGATTTACCTATACCCACTGCTAAAGATGTGGAAAGCATTGCTTTGCCTGAACGAAGCCTTGGTGAATATTTCATTGATCTTGCATTGAAAAATAAAGAACTCTTTAACCAACTACCTGATGGACAATACAGAATCAATCCCCGCCATTTTGTTGTTAGCGAGGAAGGCAAAATATTGTATTATAAGTTTGATGGAATAGAAACCATTCGTCAGGCGGCAGGAACGGATGGGAATGCTAAAAATGATAAAACAAAGGCTGAAATCAGCAAAATTATTCATGAGTTTATCAGTTCAGATAATATCCATTTTGAAGCAGCCGAAAAGGATAAAAAAAAGACATTGTCTATTGTCTTATATTGCGCCAATGTTGGCTTCACAGTCAAAGAACATAAAATGACAGTGGATTTATAATATTTCCATACCAATAATATTTCTCCTATCGCTTGCGGGCATAATTGCCTGACCATAATAATAATATAGTTAATCGTATATTTTTTTCAGAAAAACAACCTGAAAAATTTGTTCATTTCAAAATACAACGTATTTTTACGTTATGAAACGAAATAAAACGTTACAGCAATTAACAAAAGCAGAAGAAGAAGTAATGCAAGCACTTTGGAAAATAGAGCGTGGCCTTGTAAGAGATGTAATGACCGAATTGGGAACACCTGATTTACCTCATAGTACAATATCGTCTGTAGTCAGAATTCTGGAGAAAAAAGGTTTTGTAAGCCACAAGGCCTATGGTAAGACTTATGAATACTTTCCGGTGGTAAGTAAAGAAGAGTATGCTCAAAACGGTGTACAAAATCTGATGGAAAAATATTTCGGCAGCTCTCCCAAACAGCTCGTCAGCTTTTTGGTAAAGAACAAGGATATTAACCTGAAAGAGCTTAACGAGATCATGAAGATTATCGAAGACAATAAAACTGAATAACCATGTTACATTATCTCATCAACTCCGCAGCCATCTGGCTTCTATCTTTGATTTGCTTTGATGCATTACTACGCCGAAGTACTTTTCACAGCTACAACAGGTTCTACCTGCTTGGAACATTGCTGGCCGGCATCATAATACCATTGTCTTCTTTTCAATCCTATCATAATGTTTATCAACCGGCTTTGCAAAACAATATGATGTATGCTTCTTTGAATGCAAAAGAAAATCTAATTCAATCAGCCGGAGCAGTGCAAACCAACATTTCAACCGGATTCGATTGGCTGATGATTTTAAAAGTTATTTACCTGTTGGGAATGCTCATCAGTTTTGCTTTATTATTACGCAGCATTATCAAAATATTCCGTTTGTTGCGTCAGGGAAATAAATCAGTTGTACATGGGTTAAGAATTATAGAAACACAGCAGGAACATGGTCCATTTTCCTGTTTCGGATTCATATTTATCTCTTCTCCGGATAATTATTCCGCAGAACAATTATCAATGATATTGGCACACGAAAACCGCCATAACAAATATTTCCATTCACTCGATTTACTACTGGTTGAACTGTGCAAAATCATTCTTTGGTTTAATCCCTTACTCTATGTCTACAAACAACGACTCCTTATGGTACATGAATTTCAAGCAGATAAAGCAGTACATCAACCCATCAGCAAATACGGTGCCTTTCTGGTAGAACAATCTTTTGTACAAAACAACTCAACGTTTTCACATTCATTTCTTCATTCACCCCTCAAAAAAAGAATTCTTATGCTCACACGTAAATCGCCCACTTGGGCAAAATCTAAAATGCTCGTTGTATTACCAGTAATGGCTCTTGCTTTAATGTGCTGTTCTAAGAAAAAGGCAATTACAGATAATACAAGAGTAGTTTCCGGGAATATCGTGACTTACAAAGGCAACAGGTTTGAGATGTACGCACCTCCGGCAGATACCGTTACAATGCAGAATGCTGAAACAGGGAAAGTGGACACTGTCTCTTTTCAGGCACTTCCATCTCCTGTTAAAATGAATGGCGAACAATTGCTTTCTGACAAGGCAGATAAAAGGCCGGCATTGAAAGAGAAAGAAAGTAATACTCTGCATTATGGAGTTTTTGTAAAGAATAAGGAATTGCTTGATAAGCTGGACGATGGACAGTACCGTATAAGTATCAACAATACCGTAGTGGGTAAAAATGGAGAAGTACTATATTTTGATTGGGAAGGAATTACTAATGCACTATGGGATAATGAGCAAAAAGGTTATGCGCCGGTTACCCCACTAAATGTAAAAAAAGAAATCGATGCAAGTATCGAACAGTTCATCGACAAATTGGAATTTAACCCTGCAATGAAAGGTGGCCAACCTGTAGTATATATGAATGGCTTACTGATGCCAATTCGTATCGAAGTCAAAAACCACAAGGCGAGTGTAATAGATGACATTGCGGCAAGCACCTCTTCAAATATAAAAAGTGTACAAAACTAATTCATTTATACACTCAAAATCATAAAACAGGCATTACCTGATTATACACAACATTGGCCGAAAGTGATTATGCAATAGGACAATTGCCAAAACGAAATGATGTTGGAAAACCAACATCATTTCGTTTTATACATTCGCCAACTGACCGCAGGCAGCATCAATATCCTTTCCACGGCTACGACGAAGATGTGCATTAATGTTATGCTGTTGCAAATGCTGGACAAAACGATTCATTACATCTTCTGAAGGTTTCAGAAAATCGGACTTAGCAATAGCATTATACTCTAAAATATTGACCAGGTGAAAGGGAACCTTTTGAGCAAAAGCAATCAACTCATCTGCATCCTCCAAAGTATCATTAAAATCCTTTAATAAAATATACTCCAGCGTAATTTCATTTTTACTCTCCGTATAGAAATAATTTAATGCATCTATCAGCTCTGCAAGATTATTGGTTTCGTTGATGCCCATTATTTCATTGCGCTTGATATCATTAGCAGCGTGCAAAGACAAGGCCAGATTGACTTTCATTTTTTCATCTCCCAATTTTCGTATCATTTTCGCTACCCCTGCTGTAGAGACTGTAATACGTTTGGGTGCTATTGATAAACCTCTTTGATCCGTTAGCTTTCCTATAGCCGACAAAACATTCTGATAATTAAGCATGGGCTCGCCCATACCCATAAACACTACATTGCTGACAGGTTTTTGATACTTTTCCATAGCAATTTGGTTCATCAGTACAACCTGATCGACAATCTCATCAAACTCCACATTCCTTTTCCGTCCCATATATCCGGTGGCACAAAACTTACAAGACAAACTACAGCCTACCTGACTGGATACGCAAATAGTTACTCTATTCTCTGTTGGGATTAATACACTTTCAATCAAATGATTGTCGTGTAGTCTAATACTACATTTAATCGTTCCGTCTTTACTTATTTGTGTTGTATGGATACTTGCCTGAGGTATAAAATAATCTTCAGTTAAAAGTGTCAAAAGCGTTTCGGGTAGTGATTCTATTTTCGTAAAATCAGTTACAAATTCCTGCCAAAGTGATTCATAAATCAATGCAGCATGTAATTTCTTAAAACCCAAACCAACAATTAAAGACTGTAATTCTGATAAGTTTAGCTGCCTGATATTTTGCTTCATATACGGGATACCTGATACATACAAAGATAAAGATACCAGAGCAGTAATCCTCATTTCAAGAGCCAATTACCTGTTAACCGGAAAGGGCTCGTTAGACTATAATGCCATCAACTCACTAAAACTAAAAGCCTCTCAACAGGCCGATATACGTGTCGACAAAAAATAAATTTCAGAAAAACGAGTGTGGATCTTTATCTGGATATTCAAAATCTCTTCCGCTTCAGCTCTGAAGGCATATCCAACTATACATTTAAAAGGAACTCCGATAATACAGACTTTGTCACTACCGACGGGCAATCTATCAAATCTGATGGCAACAATGCTATACCTGTTTTGCTCAATAATGACAACAGCACCTTTGTTCCTACAATCGGCTTTATTATGGAGTTCTAATTAAGGTCAGAATACCTATTTGTTATCATACTATAGAAATTTGGGCGCATGTTAGCATAATTTTTGTTTAACTTTGTACAATAAAAATTAAACAATAATGCCAACAAAGAAAAGCGCTCCAGAACTTACGGCTCAGGATTTAATACTAAAATACACACAGTATATTCTTGATAAAGAACAAGTACCGGGCAGTGTGTATAAATTTTGCGAATCGATTGGTATTGAGGAATCTGAATTTTACAAATTCTATGCCTCCTTTGAAACTCTGGAAGCCGCATTCTTTGAGGCTTTGCACAACCAGGTACTGTCGCTGCTGAATAATCATAAAGATTATGATTCTTACGACGATGCCAATAAGCTGTTGAGCTATTACTTTACATTCTTTGAAATGGCTACTGCCAATCGCAGTTACATATTATTGAGTCTGAAAAATGAAAAAAATCCTATGCAATCTTATCAAAAACTAGGAGCAATTAGAGCACATTTTTTAGCATTTGCCAACAGTGTTTTAGAAAACAGTTACAAACTACCCAATGAACAACTAAAAAAGATTGAAGCCAAACTTTTGCAGGAAGGAGCCTGGTTGCAGTTCATTTTGACTTTTAAATTCTGGATGAAAGACAGCTCCCCCAATTTTGAAAAGACAGACCTGCTCATTGAAAAATCTGTGAAAGCAAGTTTTGAAATATTGGAAGCTTTTCCTGTAGAAAGCATTCTTGATTTAGGTAAATTTTTGTGGAAAGAACGCCCTTTTCAATAATATGGAAGCTTAATGAAAACTATAGATTCAATTCCCACTGGGAAAATAGAAAGAGTGAGCAAACTTCTGAAAACAGGAGCTAAAGTGGGAGGTAATTATCTTAAGTATTATGGAGAAAAGCTAATTCGCCCGGAACTCACAAAAGATAAGTTACACGAACATAATGCCGAAGATATTTACGATGGTTTAAAAAGCCTCAAAGGCAGTGCTTTGAAAGTTGCTCAAATGCTGAGTATGGAAAAAAACCTGCTCCCTCAATCCTATGTTGAGAAATTTTCGTTGTCTCAATTTTCTGTTCCTCCTTTATCTGCACCACTGGTGCGCAAAACATTCAAGCAATACTTCAAAAAATATCCTGAAGACATTTTCGACACATTCAGTGCAGATTCAATTAATGCGGCAAGTATTGGACAGGTGCACCAAGCAACAAAAAACGGAAAAAAACTTGCAGTAAAAATACAATACCCCGGAGTGCGTGAAAGTATCTCTACCGATATTGCTCTTGTAAAGCCAATTGCTGTCAGAATGTTTAATCTTAAAGGAACTTCTGACGAGTATTTTCAGGAGGTGGAAGACAAATTAAGAGAGGAGACCGATTATGAATTGGAAATAGCCCAAAGCGAAAAGGTAAGAATTGAATGTGAGCATATCCCTTATTTACGCTTTCCAAAATACTACCCTGAATGGTCCTGTGAAAAAATAATTACTATGGACTGGATGGAAGGAATTCATCTTTCTGAATATACCAGGCTTAAAAATAAAGTCAAAGACAATAACCAGATTGGCCAAACACTCTGGGACTTTTACATGTACCAGATTCATCATTTGCGGAAAGTGCATGCAGATCCTCATCCGGGCAATTTCTTAATCGATAAAAGCAAAAATTTAATTGCTATTGATTTCGGCTGTATGAAATCTATTCCGGAGGATTTCTACAAACCCTATTTTGATTTGATTCTGAAGGAAAACCTTGACGACCCCAAAATTTTTACTGATAGAATGTATCAGCTGGAAATTTTAAAAGAAAGTGACAGCCCTAAGGAAATTAAGTATTTCACCACTTTGTTTCATCAATTACTCAGCATTTTTGTCCAACCATTTGGTGCCGATACATTTGATTTCTCTGACCCCAGATTCTTTAATGAAATTGCTGCCCTGACAGAACAGTTTTCAAATGATAAAGAACTAAGAAAAATGAATGGCAACAGAGGCTCTAAGCATTTCATCTATATCAATAGAACTTTCTTTGGGCTATATAGTTTACTATTTGACCTCAAATGCACTATTCAGGTTAACGATTATAAAACACTCCGAAAGTTCTGATTGAAAAATCGTATTCAAAAACAAAATTTACCTCAGAAAATTTGCCATACCTGTCAGAAGAGTTTCAGCTGGCGTAAGAAATGGGAAAAGGTTTGGGATAATGTAAAATATTGCAGTGACCGTTGCAGAATGGTGAAAAACAAGAAAATCTAAACGAAAAAATAATGAAAAACATACTCATTATAGGGGCTAGCTCCGGAATCGGATCAGCGACAGCAGAAATACTTTCTGAGGATTGTGTTGTATATGGCACCTACAACAACCACGCTATTGAAAGCACTGGGAATAGTAATTTTCATCATTTAAATGTCCTGGACAGCAATCTTGATTTAACCTTTCTACCTGAGCAAATAGACGGACTAGTTTATTGTCCCGGAGCCATAAGTTTAAAACCCTTTGCAAGAATAAAAGCAGAAGAATTTCTCACAGATTATCAATTACAGGTTTTGGGTGCCATTAAGGTTATTCAGACAGTTTTACCCAAATTGAAATTATCTGAACAAGCCTCTATTGTACTCTTTTCGACAGTAGCCGTGCAGGCAGGGTTTAACTTTCATTCCATCGTCTCGTCAAGTAAAGGAGCCATTGAGGGCCTTACACGCGCATTATCTGCAGAATTGGCTCCAAAAATCAGAGTGAATTGCATTGCTCCATCTATTACTGATACACCACTTGCTGCGACATTACTCAACACCCCTGAAAAAACAGAAGCAAACGTCCTACGCCACCCGCTAAAGAAAATTGGAAAAGCAGTGGATATCGCTCATGCCGTTGCCTTTTTGCTAAGTAAGCAATCGTCGTGGATGACCGGACAAATACTAAAAATAGATGGAGGAATATCAGTAATTAAATAAAATGAGAAAGTTAATCACACTTATTATTTGCATCCTTATTCCTCTGAGCTTAGGTGCATGGGCAGGAATAGTCACCAGCAGCAATATTGCTACATGGTACAACACTTTAAATAAACCTTCTTTTAATCCACCCAACTGGCTCTTTGCACCAGTTTGGACAAGCCTGTATGTCCTTATGGGCATTTCCTTCTATCTGGTATGGACAGAAAAAAAAGTAAAAGACAAAAAGACAGCTATCAGTGTAGCTATTATTCAATTATTGCTCAACACTTTGTGGAGTTTCTTATTTTT
This sequence comes from Bacteroidota bacterium, assembly GCA_040387755.1. Classification (GTDB taxonomy): domain Bacteria; phylum Bacteroidota; class Bacteroidia; order Chitinophagales; family Chitinophagaceae; genus Rurimicrobium. The sequence continues at coordinate 1,545,932 of JAZKDB010000002.1, forward strand.
CCACTTTCATAATATTTTCTTTGCACTGGCAGACATTCTAATATTGTGGGGATTTATCCTCTCAATGATTATCAGCTATTTTTCGATTAACAGAACTGCCGCTATTATTCAAATTCCTTATCTGGCATGGGTTACATTCGCCACCCTGCTAAATGCAGCCTATCTATATCTCAATTTCTAAATACAAAAAGATGTCAATTAAAGTTTTAAAAACAGAGCAGTTTTTACCTATCTCTTTGGAGGCCGCATGGGATTTTTTCTCTTCTCCACGCAATCTGAATGAGATTACCCCAGAAGAAATGACCTTTAAAATTTTAACTGACCTACCCGAAAAAATGTATCCGGGTTTGATGATAAATTATAAAGTGGCTCCAATGTTCAATATACCTTTAAGCTGGACTACTGAAATTACCCATGTTGCACATCAACAATATTTTGTAGACGAACAGCGTGTAGGTCCTTATAATATCTGGCATCACGAGCATCATTTCGAAGCAGTAAGTGGTGGCGTAATGATGAGGGATGTTTTACACTATGATATTGGCAAATGGATTTTTGGAGATATAATGGGCACTCTGTTTATTCATGCAAAAGTTAAGTCTATATTTGATTACCGGTATCAAAAACTAATTCAGCTTTTTGGAAAGTAAAACGATGACTCCGATTGATATTGACCGCATAATTGAAATGGCATGGGAAGACAGGACACCTTTCGAAGCCATTACATTTCAATTCGGACTGGCAGAAAAAGAGGTTATTGCCTTAATGAGGAGCGAGTTGAAGCGCAGTAGCTTTAATCTTTGGAGAAAGCGTGTAAACAGTGGGGTCAGCCAAAAGCACCTGCAAAAAAGAATGGAAACGATAACAAGATTTAAATGCAGCAGGCAACGGGTAATTACTTTGAATAAAATCAGTAAACGTTAGACACTATTTACTGATATCACTTTCTACTACTCCATCACGGATACGAACAATGCGGCGGGTACAATTGGCAATATCATCCTCATGCGTTACCAACATAACAGTGTTGCCATTTTGATGTATACTACTAAACAAATCCATAATCTCGATGGAGGTTTTGGTATCCAGATTGCCTGTTGGCTCATCGGCAAGTATCAGAGATGGGTTATTGATGAGTGCTCGCGCAATCGCAACACGTTGACTTTGTCCCCCTGAAAGTTCGTTAGGATTATGTTTTCCTCTGTCTTGAAGACCTACTTTCTCCAACATTGCCCAAGCTCGTTCCTCACGTTCACTTTTGGATACACCTGCATAAATAAGCGGTATGGCTACATTTTCCCAGGCACTGAGGCGTGGCATCAAATTGAATTGCTGAAATACAAAACCGATTTCTGTATTTCGGGCTGCAGCCAATTCGTCATCATCCATTTGGCTCACATCCTTGTTGTTGAGTATATACTGACCAGATGTAGCAGTATCCAGACAACCAATAATATTCATCAAGGTAGACTTTCCGGAACCGGAAGGCCCCATTAAAGCAAGATATTCATTACTATATACCTTCAGATTGATACCCTTAAGCACAGGCAACTCCTGCTTACCCAAAAAATAGCTTTTGTGAATATCACTTAGTGAGATTACCTCTTTCATCTGCATGGAAGTCTTTTGTATAAAATTACGGATGTCTGAAGTTCGAATTATTTCAATACTTCCTGCAACATATTTTCGAGATCTGGTCCACGAAGGTCGCGGGCAATAATTTTCCCTGTTGGGTCAACTAAAAAATTACCCGGTATAGATGAAATATTATAATCGCGGACAGCAATTGACTCCCATCCTTTAAGATCTGAAATATGTGTCCACTCCAATTGATCTTTTTGGATAGCAGCTTTCCATTTTTCTTTATCATTATCCAATGAAACACCAAGGATAGTAAAATTTTTGTCTTTAAACATCCGATACGCCGCAACAACATTCGGGTTTTCTTTCCTGCAGGGAGTACACCAGGAAGCCCAAAAGTCTACCAGAACATATTTACCTCTGAAAGAAGACAATGTCACCTTCTCTCCTTCCGGGGTAAAGAGGCTTATTTCGGGAGCCATAGACCCTTCCATATTACTTTCAGAAGCACCTGTTTCATCGGTTATACCTTTGTTATATCGCGCAATAAAGTCTTTACCAAGCTTCTGGTTTACAAATCGGTTAGGTATCGAAGCAACAAAAGCGTCCAAAAAGGGTTTTTCCACTGCTGGGTTTAATATCTGTACTGCAAAAAGCGCATTGGGCAGGTATTTTGTAGTATCTGCATAATTCTCTATAAACAGCGTGAGTTTTACGTTCAAATCGCTCATTTCTTTAGAGGCCATTTGCAATAAAGAATCATTGCCACGCATTCGCATACTATCCATAACAATAGCCATAGTATTGATATCATTGATGTGCCTACGAACATTTGTAAAAAAATTACGCAAACTTTCGGAACCCTGAGAACCAAACACATTATACTGTTCCAGATTGTTCCATTGTGCTGTAATCTTTACATTCTCATTAAAGACAGAAAGCAATATAAACTTATTGTTTGTAAAATGTAAGCGGTATAAACCCGGCTCCATACTGGTACTGGACAATTCAAAATGTCCTTTTGAGTTAGACTTTACTGAGTCCAATACTTTAGTTTCATTAATACCCATTTCTTCCAGCAAAACAGTGTGTTCAGGCATATTGGCGATTTCGCCAACAATAACAAACTTGTTTTTGTCGTTGTTACAGGAAAAGAAAATTAATGAAAATGTAAGAAGTGTAAGTAAAGCTTTAAAGTTCATTTGCATAATTTTGTAGATGCAAACTTAAAATATTAAACGGTTAGCTAACAGCAAATATCCTCAGGTAAGATAGTTTTAACACTTTGTGAAGAAGCTATTTATTGCCTTTATGAAAGAACGTTTTTGAGACAAAACCGGGCAAATCCTGTCAAAAACTCTAATATTTCATATTTTTTTTGATTTTTAATTTTTCCTTTGTTACCTTTGCAGTCCCAAATTTGAGAATATGCCAAAGGTGAAGACACACTCTCGTGCGAAAAAAACATTTAAAGTTACCGGCACGGGTAAGATACGCAGATATAAGGCTTTTAAAAGCCATTTGCTGACAAAGAAATCTACAAAACGCAAACGTCATTTGCGTCAAGCAGCATTCGTACATCCTACGAATCTTAATTTAGTGAAACGTATGCTGGGCATGCGCTAAACAATTTTTATTATATTTTAATACCACAATAGTATGCCACGTTCGAAAAATGCAGTTGCATCTCGCGCAAAAAGAAAGAAGATATTAGCTCAGGCTAAAGGTTTTTACGGAAAACGTAAAAACGTATATACCGTTGCCAAAAACGTTCTTGAGAAAGGTTTGGGCTACAAATATGTAGGTCGTAAACTGAAAAAACGTGACTACCGTAGTCTTTGGATTACGCGTATCAATGCAGCTGCTCGTGAAGAAGGTATGAGCTACTCTGTTTTCATGCACAAGTTGTCTGAAAAAGGAATTGAATTGAACCGTAAAGTTTTGGCTGATTTGGCTATGAATGAGCCTGATGCTTTCAAAAAATTGATTTCAGAAGTAAAATAATTTACTTTTTTATACAGATTAGATGCCGGTGCTTAATAATTGCGCCGGCATCTTTTTTAATTTTATTTAGCTATAACAATTCATCCGGCAAAACAGTCCTTCTGCTCTGCCAGATTTTTGTATTTTTACGGTCTCAACTTTTTCAATGAGCATTCAGAATAATTACGTAGCCATAATGGCTGGCGGCATTGGTAGTCGCTTTTGGCCTATTAGCCGTACCCACAGACCCAAACAATTCCTGGATATACTGGGCACAGGGCGCACACTTTTGCAATGGACTTATGCAAGATTCAAAGACATTTGCCCTCCTGAAAATATCTATTTCATAACTAACCATAGTTATGTTGACTTAATTAAAGAACAGTTGCCTGAATTATCTGAATCACAGATAATGAGTGAACCCTCCAGAAAAAACACAGCTGCTTGTGCTGCTTACTTCGCACATAAAATATATGCACTTAACCCTGAGGCAAATATCATAATGACCCCTGCCGACCACTTAATCCTTGACGACAGGGCCTTCGAAAGCAGCATGTTTGAAGGACTGGACTTTGTCAAAAGTAATGATGCCTTGCTTACATTGGGTATTAAACCAACCAGACCTGACACAGGATACGGCTACATACAATTCAATCAAAAAAAATCAATCGGGCAATTTTTTAAGGTTAAAACCTTTACCGAAAAACCGAACTTGGAAATTGCCAGAGCATTCCTTAAAAGTGGAGATTTTCTATGGAATGCCGGTATATTTTTGTGGAATGTCAAAACCATTATTGCTGCTTTTGCCAAATATCTACCAGAACTAAATGATGTTTTTCAACAAATAACTGCTTATAATAGCCCTAAAGAATACAACGAAATAGAAAAGGCTTATCCACTTTGTATCAACACTTCGATTGATTATGCTGTAATGGAAAAAGCGGATAATGTATTCGTAGCACCCGCCCAGTTTGGATGGAGTGATTTGGGGACATGGGAAAGCGCTTACGAAAATTCAGAAAAAGATTACCTTGGAAATGCTGTACACGGAAAAAATGTCATTGTCATTGATGCATCGGAATGTATGGTAAAAGCACCTGAAAAAAAATTAGTGCTTCTTCAGGGATTAGAAAAGTTTATTGTGATTGACACTCCCGATGTTTTGATGATTTGTGAGCGCACAAAAGAGCAACACATCAAAGAATATGTTGCGGAAATCAAAAGAAATAAAGGAGATAAGTATTTATAATCAGCTAAAATCTGGGACAGTGGTACAATCTTCTGCCCTTTGAATTTTCGTTGTATAAGCCCTCGTAGCGAACAGATAGTTCAAAAGCACCTGTTCCTTTGCCTGCATTAATGGGTAAAGAAGAAATAGTATAATCATAACTGGCCATCATTCTTATACCATTTAGCTGAAGCCCGGCAACACCAACAACAGCATCATCCCAACGGTGAAATGCTCCGAATATTAATTGATTTGCGGCAATTTGCTCAACAGGCTTATAAAGGCTGACTAATACCAAAGAACCATATAATATTTCACGGGAACCGCTTTGTGTGGTGTAATATGCCGAAGGATTCAAAATTAAGGTTTCGGCTGTCTTGAGCAATAAATCCAGATTGGCTGTATGCCTAAATTGAAGTGTGTTTTCACCACCTTTAAAAAAGGTTTCGGTGGGCTTGTTTAAGTTAGAAGTGCTTAGACCCAATTTCAAATAAACAGCTTCGTTAGGGAAAAAAGCATAGTTTATTCCAGCCGCTACAGAATTATAACTGGATTTTTCTAAACCCTTCCCTTCCTGATTCGGATCGTCTTTATTAAAGGTATAACCATCCCATTGTACAGGAAAAGTAAACTTGCTAAAATTAACGCTTCGTGAACCATGACTGGCAGCTCCCCCTACTGAAATCATATTCATTTCTCCAATCTGTACATGATAAGACAAAAATATCTCTGAACGAAACAGACTTAACTTTCCATCTCCAACATTATCATTAAAAAAAGCAAAACCCATCCCCATCCAATTCGTCTCATTTTTATTCCGAAATGACTGGAAATCGCCATATACAGACGTGGTGGTAAATGGTGCAGGCAATGCAGCCCATTGGGTACGGTGTTGTGCTCCAATTCTGTAATCAGATTCCGGCATCAACGCTGCGTTGGCCGGATTCAGCAATAGAGGTGCATTATAATATTGCGAAAAATGCATTCCTTGTCCTTCTGCCTTTATACAAGCAAGTATCAGGAACAATAGAATGGCATAGGTTTTTATCAATTTCATGGTTGCGTTTCGATAGACCGGGCTTCAAAATCTTTTATAAAAGTAATTTTTTTAGACTGTTTAAGCAAATTTAAAACCCCCTATTCACCCCAAAGAAAAAAAATTATGGGGATTGACTTTGCAAAGTCAATCCCCATAATAAAGTTGCATGCTTTATAAAGCCTTATTTAATTTCAACCACTCTGGATAAAGCAAGCTCGTTAATAACGTGGATAGATTTGCCCCCTAAGGTTTTCAACTCATGATTCCATGGGCAAATTGTTACACTACCTCCGGTGACTGCACCCAAAGTGCCCATTTCTGCCGCGGTAAAGGTTACAGATTTAACCGTGCCTGCCATTCTTTTCAATAAAGACTTTTTAGAACCATTTATTTGAAAATATACTGAATCAGCATTCGAAATTGAACCATCAACTGCCAAAGTAAAATCTGTAGAAGAGCTTACCGAGGTGTAAGTACCTGCCATTTTATCAGCGATAGGCATTCCTCTACCCACACTTCCTCCGGCATTATATGTAAATGAAGGTGTTGTAACTACCCAGGTAATATTACCACTCAAATCTATTCCTGTGGGATTAGTAGCACCAGGTGTGTAGAGGTAACTATTGTTCGTTTGTTTGGCCAATTCTGTACCATTCAAGGTAATTTTACCTGCATCTGAATAAGTACCCGTACTTAAATTTCCAAAAACGGCAACTCCAGTACCTAAATCAAAATCCGTAGAACCAAATGGGGTTGTGGTAGTAGTGCGTGTCATCAACGCAACAATTGCACCGTCACCTGTAGCATAAGTTGGAGTAGCTGCCCCAGACGATACCGGAGTAGTTGGGGTTGGGGTTGGAGTTGGGGTAACATCTTCTTTAGTACAAGATGCGAAAGTGCCCATTGCTGAAATAGCCAGTAGAATTAATTTTTTGTTCATTGTTTTAATTTTTTAAAAGGGTGAAAAACTGATGCAAACGTACCCTTATATAAAAGTCTATGCAATACGATGAATTTCGTATTTTGATAAAAAGCAATAAGCTGCTCACCAGAGGGTAAGCAGCCTATCAATCTTTCACTTCCTATTAAAACAAAAACAAGATTTAGGTTTGAAATTGCAAGAGTGTCTTTCAAAATCAAACTGATGCGCTCATCATTTTGGTATCCCGGAAAATGCCATCAGCATTTTTTACTTCAAGCTGATAAACGTAATTACCCGGTAGTATATTATGCTGTTCAGGCCAAAAATCTATGGAATGACTTCCACTACTCATTTGTTGGTCTGAAATCGTTGCCAACTTCCTGCCGGTCAAATCCCAAATTTCCATTTTTATATCCGAGCTCTGATTAAGGTTGAAAGGTATGCTGGTCATTTGAGAATAGGGATTCGGGAAATTTTGTCCCAGACTGAACTGCCGGGCATTTTCTTTTTCAACATGGCCAATACCCAGCCCATTACCTTTAACCGTAACCTCAATATAAGCGTCATATCCACCTGTGGCGGTATTTGGAGTCAATGTAGCCATCTGATAACTGTAGCCGTCCATAAATATATTATCTGAAGCCAGCGACATTGGATCTGCACCTTTTGTATATAATGAGGAGTTGGCGGCATAGATATCATTCTTCGTTTCCAGGTCAAAAGTCATTTGAGAGATGGCAGAATTGCTGGAGCTTACATAAACCTGAAAGTGTATATGGCATATTCGTCCGTTATACCAACCAGGAAAAATGGTTATAAAATTAACGTCTCCGTTTACATCGGTCATTTGATACCCTCTCAAATAGGTGAGGCCTGCCTGACCCAGATTGTTGGTTGTATCATAACCAGAATACAGACCATCTTTATCACAATGCCAGATATTGACCCTTACATTTTGCATCACACCACAATTATCTTCGCCCAATACTTTTATTTTGACATTCAACCTTACTCCGGTCTTTGATTCTCTGATATCAGACCGAAAAAATGTAGTGTTTGCTGTAAGATCCAACGGAAATGGACCAGCCGTTTCAGTTGGAATAAGTACACATGCAGCACTTAATTTGTCAGTATCTCCGAGTTCTGCAAAAACAGTTTTGAAAGGCACAAATGAAGCTGCACCGGCAAGACCAATACTTCTTAAAAAATCTTTTCTTTTCATAAAAATGGTTTTTGTTGTGTAAAAAGATGTTTCAATTTCTGACAAAAAAAACCGAAGGGAAATAATTAGTGGTCAAGCGTTGAAATTTGTTGGCGTAAATCAGATTGCTCTTTTCTGCAAAATATCGAGTACTTCTTTTTCATAATTACTACCAATTGGCAACTCAAAATTCAAAAAGTATAAGGTTTTATTACGAATGGTTCTGATGTTTTTAATAGGTACAACATAAGAGCGGTGTATCCTTATAAATTTGTCGGCGGGAAGAAGTGTGAGAATATTCTTCAAAGTAATTCTTGCCAGTAAAGGCTTTTCATTCAGCAAATGAATCTTAATATAGTTATCAAGGCTCTCTATCATCAAGATATCGCTGAACAATACTTTAATCAAGCTATAGTCTGCCCGTATGGTGACGAAATCATCCAAATTATTTACCTCTCTTTCACCCGCAATGGTAAAATACTTTTCTACAGACTGAGTAAACCTTTTATAAGTAAATGGCTTCAGCAGATAGTCCACAGCATCCAGATTAAAGCCTTCCACCGCATATTCTGAATGAGCAGTAGTAAAAATTACTTTTGGTTTATGCTTGAGCGACCTATATAAATCCATACCTGAAACTGAGGGCATATTGATATCCAAAAAAAGCAACTCGATTTTATGTTCATTTAAAAACTGAATGGCTTCGGTACTTTTTGTGAATGTCCCAATCAAATCTATTGTACCCACCTTAATACAAAACTGCTCAATCACTTTCAAGGCCAGAGGTTCATCGTCTACTGCGATTGCTTTAATCATAAAAAAGAAATTTTCAGGGTAATCATAAAAACATGTTCATCATCATTAATAATTAAACTGCTGCAGGATGGATATACGGCCATCAATCGTTTTCGAACATTTTCAATACCCATCTTATTGCTGCTCGTTTCTTCAATTCTGATTGACACTTTTTTGTTCTTGACCATGAATATAAACTGTTGTTCACTTATCTCTGTTATTATATCGATACAACATTCTTCATCCGGGTTTACTCCATATTTAAATGCATTTTCTATCAAGGGTACCAATAACATAGGTGCTATTTGCTGGTTCGTTGGCGCACCAAGAACCTGAAATCCAAAAACGACATTATCAGGCAATCTTGTTGTTTGCAATGCTATATAATCTCTTATATAATCAATTTCTTTACTCAAGGGCACAAAGTTTTGTGCAGCATCTGTAAGTACGTATCGCATCATGTTAGATAACTGCACGATAGAGTCGGCCGTAGCATCAGATTTTTGAATTGCGAGAGCATAAATACTGTTGAGGGTATTGAATAAGAAATGAGGATTAATCTGCGCTTTCAGATAAGCCAGTTCGGCATCTATTATTGCTCTCTCTGCCCTTTTCCATTGCGCATAGATCTTAATAGTATAGGAAAATATGGCTACGACAATGAATTGAAATAAATGCTGACTAAGCAGAAAATAAATACGAAAACCGGAATGATGTGATCCCGGAGGACCACCGGGAAAATGAGCATGTCTATTTTGAAAAGATGGCAAGGCCACCTCTTTGGAGATTATGATACTAGGCAGAAATGCACATAGTAAGAAAACACCAATTAAACATACTGAATATAACCAATAACGCTTTGCAAAATAAAAATCTGGAAGAAGCCAGAACATATGAATGTAGAAAAAAAGAAGTAATAAGCAATAGGAGATAAAACTTCTTTGAAAGGGTTTTACCGAAAGGAATTCAAAATCCCAGGCAAAATCCGGAGATGAGAATATGGGCAAAAGCAGAAAAAGCAAACTACCTGATGCATATAAAAACCAGGGCTTCTTTGTAATACTGCTCAGGAGTTTAATCATGATTGTCTGAAAGGGCTTTGACCAAAGGTATTAAACACAAACAAAAACACTGTATTAAAAAGTCATATTGTGGTCAAAAGGTATAATTTGTAGGTGACGATATTATATATATTTACGCATAGAAAAATAATTAGAAGTACATTTGCTTTTCAGTAAATATGATTCACCATCATGAAAACAAAATCCAATTTCCTTTCATTTATTATTTGTCTACTAATCCTGTGCGGGTTTTGTAACACATCAAATGGTTCGCACCTTTATGGTGGCGAGATGTACTATACACATATTTCGGGTAATAAATATACTGTTACCATGGTGCTGTATGGTGATTGTAGCGGCAGTTCTACTTTGATTAGCGCACTGTATACCGCAAGCCCTAAAGTGCAGGTCTATAACGGTACCACCTTGTTTCGGACAATGAATTTAATTGTAGCACCAGGTGCAGGTGCAGAGGTAACTCCTGTTTGCCCGCTGAGCCTTGACAGCACAACCTGTCATGGAGGAACAATTCCAGGTGTACGCCGATTTGTCTATTCGGACACTATTACTCTACTCCCTTCAACATCCTGGAAATTTCGCTCAACCAGCTATCTGACCTCCAGTTCTTCTGCTGGCAGAAGCAGTACAATTACAAACATTTATTCTCCTGGCACCAGCTTGATGTCACTCGAAGCAACTTTGAATAATAATACACAAGCCAATTCAAATCCAACATATACCACTATCCCCACTCCATTCTTTTGTATCAACGTAAATCAGGAATACAATATTGGAGCAGTGGATTCCAATACCTCAGACAGCCTGGTCTATAGTCTTGTAGATGGCCTGGATGCTACTACCACACCCAGCAGTACGGTAAGTTATCGCCCCGGCTATAGTGCTACAGCCCCTTTGGCTTGTGCAACAGGTTCTTTCACTTTTAGTACAAGTACTGGTCAGTTAACCTTCAAACCCAATCTTGCACAAGTATCTCTGGTGGTGTATAAAGTAAGTGAATACAGAGGTGGAGTGCTGGTAGGTACCAGTATGCGCGAGATGAATTTTATTGTTCTCTCTACCTGCAGCAATCGCTCCCCATACGGAAAAATTTCGGGTGTAGTGGGAGGAACTGCTACAGACAATACTACCGTCAACATGTGCAAAAATGACACTTTACTTACCTTTAATATCAACCCGGTTGACTCGGACGGTAATAATATCTATGTAACATATGAGGGCCTGCCAACAGGTGCCACTTTAACCATTACCGGTAATAATACAACAAGTCCTTCCTGTGCTTTTTCCTGGAACACAGCAACTGTTGCTGCAGGGACATATTATTTCTATGTCACTTATCAGGATAATGCCTGTCCGCTCAGTAGCAAACAGACTGTGGTTTACACGATTAATGTACTTCCAAAACCCGGCCTGACAGTGAGTACAGTTTCGTTGACAACTTGTACCAAGAAGAATGTGTTTGATATAATACCTGCAGGTATTGGCAGCCCCTGGATTGTTAAGATACTGAATGGCAGTACTATTATAAAAACATATACAGGCCTTACCGCAAGTAAGAGGGACAGCTTGCCGGTCGGAACTTATACTTTTACTATTTCAAATGCAAACGGATGCTATAACGATGTAACTTATGTTATCAATCCGCCACCGGTTATTTCTATACAATCGGCAACTGTTGTTCACCCAAAGTGTTATGGCTCTGCTGACGGCTCCATAACAATTGTTGCAAACGGTGGATTAACTCCATATCGATATAGCATTAACGGGGGAGCATATTCGGGTTCCGGTGTTTTTAACGCATTAACACCTGGCACCTATACCTTACAAATCAGAGACACCAACGAGTGTACAAAAGACACTATTATTGTATTAAACAATCCAGACTCAATCATTGCCACAGCAAGCTCAAAGCCTGCATTATGCAATGCTTTCAGCAGTGGCTCTATTACTATTCTTGCTTCGGGAGGAAGCGGAACATTGACCTATGCAATTGGAGCAGGCGGAACATTTGGAAGCAGTAATATTTTTAGTTCGCTTTTTGCAGGCACCTATATTCTTAAAATAAGAGACACTAACAACTGCATAAAGACTATCAGTAGTGTTGTTACAGATTCCATAATGGTTGTTGCCGCCTCTGTCACAAAAAACAATGTGTTATGCTTTAGCGGGAATACTGGCAGCATCTCCGTTCTACCAACAAATGGCCTTGCTCCCTATACTTATGCAATAGATGCTGGAGCTTTTGGCAGTAGTTCAAGTTTCACATCATTAACCGCCAACAATTACACCATTCATATAAAAGATTCTTTAGGTTGCTTTTTAGACACAATAATCACCCTCACCCAACCGACAAAACTAAATATTAATGTAGCACTAACGCATGTAGGCTGTTTTGGAGGCAATAGTGGTGCTATTTTAGCCAGTGGCAGCGGAGCTATAACGCCCTATACTTTTGCTCTGAATAGTGGCGCTTTCAGCAGCACACCAACTTTCACTTCTTTAATTGCCGGAGCATATACAGTTACAATCAAAGATTCAAATAATTGCACAAAAGACACTTCAATAACGATTAACCAACCCAATCCAATAACGATAAACGGATTTTCTATAACTATACCTAAATGTGTGGGAAGTGCAGACGGTATTGTAACGATCAGTGCTATTGGTGGAACCGGCGCGTTGAAATATACTATTGATGGTGGTATTTATTCTGCTATCAGCACCTTTTCCAGCCTCACAGCTGGCACTCATACTATCTCAATTAAAGATTCTAACAACTGCATCAAAGACACAATATTCAATTTGAGCAACCCCAATCCTATTTTGATACAATCTTTTAATGTTGTAAAGCCAAAATGTTATGGTGGATCCGACGGCACAACAGACATCGTAGCAGTTGGCGGTGCAGGAACTTTTAAATATAGTATAGATGCTGGCCCATTTAGCAGCTCCGGTTCTTTTACAGGACTTTCAGCAGGCAGCCATACTATCAGTATCAAAGATGCCAACAACTGTTTAAAAGACACTACTTATACTCTGCTCAATACGGATTCTATTATATTAAATGCTTTCATCAGAAAAAACCTCTGCAATACAAGCAAAAATGGAGCGGTACGATTGACAGCCAGCGGCGGAGCAGGTGCCTATACTTTTGAAAAAAACGGATCGGGCATATTCACCACTATCGTATTTTATGATTCTCTGGCATCGGGTACTTATACCTTCACTGTAAAGGATGCAAAAAATTGTTCCAAAACCATAACAGTTGAAATTGTTGATTCCATGCGCGTCTCTACCGATATTACTATCAGTAATGTATCCTGCTTTGGAGGCAACGACGGAGTCATAACACTCTCTCCGCTCACAGGCATAAGCCCATTTGCTTATGCTATCGGAACCGGTACTTATAGCAGTAGCCCCAGCTTCGGCTCATTGACAAAAGGCACTTACACTTTACATATTGTAGACTCAAAAGGTTGCCTGCTTGATACTTCTGCCAGCATAACAGAACCAACGAAACTTTCATTGTCTTTGTCACTCGTCCCTCCTTCCTGCAACGGATTAGCAGATGGAAGTATAACGATAACAGGGTCTGAAGGAACAGCCCCTTATACCTATGCAATAGGGACATCACCCTATGGCAGTATTCCTACATTTAGTGGATTGTTGGGCAAATCTTACACTTTGCATATCAAAGACGCAAAAGGCTGTATTACAGATTCCACAGTCACGCTGACACAGCCTGAAGCAATATTCATTAATCTGACTATAAAATCTCCTTTATGCAATAGCGATGCTAATGGGTCGGTTCTCATTGCAGCCAATGGCGGAACTCCCGGCTATCAGTATGCTATTGATGCAAGTACTCCGCAATCGGATGCATTATTTGCCAATTTAAAGTCTGGTAATTATATCATAAAAGTAATAGATGCTAACGGCTGTATAAAGGATTCAACCGTCAGCATAAGTGAACCAAGTAAATTAAAAGTTGACAGAGTGACCATAGTCAATCCGACATGCGAAAGCTACGCAGATGGAGCAATTTTGATTACGGCAACGGGAGCATTAAAGCCCTATAGTTTTGCAATGGAAACGGCTCAATATTCAGTGATAAATTACTTTGAAAAGCTAAAAGAAAATCAATATACCATTCATATAAAAGACAGCAATAATTGTAGCATTGACACTGTAATTCAATTGAAGGGTTATCCAAAAATAAAATTGGACAGCAGCTTTGCACAGGCAACAAAGTGCTTTGGTACTGAGGATGGAGCATTAAGCTTATATGCATCAGGTGGCAATCAACCTTTACGTTATAATATTGATTTCAGCACTGATACCGTTCGCAATGCCAGTTTCAACAAGCTCAAATCACGAAGCTATCTTATTACGGTTATAGACACCACCAATTGCTTCAAATCATTTTCAGTATTTGTACCACAGCCCGATAAATTAATCTTAGGCACTGATGTAGTAAACAACGACTGTACCGGTGTAGATTCCAGCGGTCGATTAACTGCTGTGGTAAAAGGAGGCTCCTTGCCTTATGAATACAGATGGAGTGTAAACAACACCAATGATTCGTCAATTTCTCATCTGTCAAACGGCCTCTATATGCTGTATGTAAAAGATGCCAATAAGTGCTCTGATTCAACCTCGGCGACCATAACTTATGATAATTGTTGTACTCCATCCTTGCCGAATGCCTTTACCCCAAACAATGACGGCAAAAATGATATATTCAGAATTATTTATAAAGGTGATTTAGAGCTAAAAGAATTTAGCATATACAACCGCTATGGCCAGCGGGTTTATTCATCCAATATCATCAATCAGGGCTGGGACGGTAATTTTAATAATCAGGAAGCTGAACTTGGTGTGTATTATTATCAGATTAGAGTAATTTGTGGTAATATGAAAAACCACGAAATCTTCCTTAAGGGTGATGTAACCTTAATCAGATAAGTTTGTCATTTATTTTAAAAAAAATAAAATTGAAGGGATAAGCATAAAAAATTTACATTTGCAGCCCTTTAATAATATACTATATGGAATACAGAGAAATTGTAGCCGTAACCGGAATCGGTGGATTGTTTCAACTATTGACTACCAAAAGTGATGGCGCGATTGTTCGCAATCTTACAGACAAAAGCACGAAATTCATTCCTGCCCGCGTACATAATGTAACGCCTATTGAAAGTATTGAAATTTATACTATCGACGAAAATGTACGACTTCATGTGGTGCTTCAGGCTATCAAAGATAGTGAAGGCAAAACACCTGTGGTGGACGTAAAGAAAGCAGGCAATACTGAAATAAAAAATTATTTCAAAACAGTTTTTCCGGCATTAGACGAAGATAGAGTGTATGTGAGCGACATGAAGAAAATGTTGAAATGGTATGATTTGCTTAAGGCTAATGACTTGTTGAAATTTGATGTTTATAATCAAACCGAAGCAGCGAATGAATCTGAAACCAATGAAGAAATTGCCGAAGCTCCTGCAAAAAAAGCTAAAGCTAAAAAAACTGAAGAAGTGAGTACTGAAGAAAAGCCAGCTAAAAAAGCTAAAGCTAAAAAAGTTGTAGAAGAAACCAGTAACGAAGAGGCTCCGGTTAAAAAAACTGCACGTAAAAAGAAAACTGAAGAATAAACAATTCTATCTTATTTAAAATACAGCGCAAAGAAAGGCTTAAGGCTTCTCTTTGCGTTTTCATTTTATCCTCAATTCTCCATTTATCTAAATTTTCTCCCTGCACATCAGGGCATACTCCAGATGGGTACGTAATTGCTGTAGTGTAGCAGATGCCCATTTACGGATATCAGAATCACTATGTGAATTATCGGCAATTTTTTCAAACATTTCGATAGCTTGTCTATGGTCTTTTATCATTAAATCGCAGTAAGCCTTATCAAACCTGATTCCCGTCTTTCTATTTAAGTTAGATGTTGTATTATCTGAGCTTGCAGAGGGGGAAGTTGCTACAAAAACAGATTTATCACTGGCAAGTTCTATTAAATGACTTAATGATGTACTATGGAACTTTACCATCATTTTCCCCAATTCTTTGACATCTGCATGGTAAGCCTTTCTTTGAGCCAATTGCCCCAATTGTATCTCTGCCAAATTTAACTCTGACGCTTGCAGAAGAAATTGTGCATCTCTTTGTTGATATATACTTTTGAATCTTGATTCATTGAGTTGTCGGGCAATACGATTTTTGTCATCTTCTTTGGGAGGCTCGTCCTCACAGGATACCGCAACTGCAGAAAACACTAAACAAAAACCAAGCAGTGTTAATTTATAAATCCCGGAATGATTCATTTTGGTGGTGTTGGGTATACACACACAAAGTTGAAACTTTGATTTGTGCTTTATCTTACATGAAAGCAAGAAAGTCTTATATCATTATGCGCTACTTTGGTAAATAGATAATGAAAGAAGCACCTACATTTAACTCCGCCTCTGCGAAAATATAACCATTGTGATTTTCGACTATTTTCTTACAGATAGCAAGTCCTATCCCTGTGCCCGAATATTCTGTCAAATGATGCAGGCGGTGAAAAAGCACAAATATATTCTCGGCATGTTCCTTTTCGAAGCCTATTCCGTTATCTGAAACGGTAATCTTATAAAACTTCTTATAGCTTTCTGATTTCAATACAGCTTCCTCGCTTGCAATAATAATTTTGCAATAAATATGGATAACAGGTGGCCGGTCCTGCTGGCCATACTTCAGCGAATTACTAATCAGGTTTACAAAGAGTTGTTGCATCTGAAATGGAATGACGCTTAAAACAGGCAATTCTTCGCTATAAACCAAGGCTTTTCTTTCCTCAATAGGTACTGCAAGTTCAATCTTTACATTCTCCAATACAAGATTCAAATCCTGCAACTCAAAATTCTTTTCGGCTTTATTAGAACGGGAGAACAGCAATAAATCATCTATCAATACACGCATCCGGGTAGCTGCCGATTGTATCCTCAAAAAGTACTCTTTTCCTTTCTCCGAGAGAGAAGCATCTTCTTTTTCGGCAATACGGGAGATAAACGTTTGTATTTTCCGCAGCGGCTCCTGCAAATCATGGCTGGCAATGTGATTAAATGAGGCCAACTCCTTATTACTTTGTTCCAATTCATGATTTCGTTCCTCCAATGCCCTGCTTCTCAGGTATTGAATCGTAACATCACGGTTAATACCAATGAACATTTTCTTTCCCTGAATATCTGTCAATACCTTCCCGACAGATTTAAAATATCTCAAATCTCCGTTCTTCTTAATTATCCTGAAAAAAGCAGGTGCGCTCAGTTGCTTTCCGCTAATTATCTTATCTCTCTTTTCTATAAGCACATGCTTATCCTCCGGATGAACAAAGTCTATAAAATTCTCTATACTGGGCTCAAATGATTGTGGCCGACAACCCAACAGACGGTAGTGATTATCTGAAAAAATCATTTCCTTAGAATCCAGATCCCATTGCCAACTACTGAAATTTCCTATTTCCTCTGCTTGTTGGAAAGATTCGGAAATAATGACCAGGCGCTTATTTGCCTTCTTGAGAATGTGCAGATTTCTGTTAATTTTTAAGTACGCGGCAACAAAAATAATCAGAGAAAAAAACAACAACAAAAATGTCAGCCAGGGAGCAAAAGAGATTTGGTCATTATATTTCTTTTCGTGCTCTTTTAAGTATACAGTCTCCAGAAAAAGCATACTGCGAATATGCAAATGGATACGATCCATCATATTCTTGCCCAGTAACTGATACAAATTGACCTTGTTACTCTCAAGTGGCTCTTCAGGAGTCTCCTCAATCGCATTTTTGAGTAAATCAATTCTCAGAGCAACAAGTTTACGCAAGGAATCCAAATTGTTTCGCTGCTGTAAACGACCTGCAACCAATCTATCTAACTTAGCTAATGAGTTGTTTACTTTATTTAGTGCCTGAAAATAGCCTTGTACGAAAACACTGTCGTTTGTCAGATTAAAACCTCGCTGTCGGGCTTCTGCATCCTTTATATGCGATTCCAGTTGCTCCAGCTCCATACTCACCCTATAGGAATGAAATACCCATTTAGAGGTATTAGTAAAGGAAAGTGTATGAAAATAAGAGAAGCTGGAAATAAAAACCAGTATGATTAAAGCAAGCGCAAAAACACTTTTAAGAAAAACGGTGGAGTTGAAAATTGCTTTAAAATTCATTTCGCTATCAATATAATTAAAGACTCAGCATAAAATTACTCTTGTTTAACCCTGAAGAATGATACTGCCAGTTAATAGAAATTACCTGCGACAATAATTTTTTAAGCACCAGAAAATCGCTCGGCTTTTTGATATATACATTGGCACCCTGAACAAAAGTTTCTTCAATATCATCTTCTGTTGAAGAAGTAGAGTATATAGCTATAGCCATATCCTTTAACCGATCGATACGTCTGATTTCCTTTAAACAATCCATACCGCTTTTACGTGGCATATTAAGGTCGAGGAAAAGAATATGAGGTAATTGGTCTGAACTTTTCAGATAACTCATCAACTCTACACCATCCTTTACCGTTTGTACAATTGTTTTAATCTTGATTTCCTCGAATGCTTCCTGAAAAAAAAGACGGTCATCGCTATCATCATCTGCCAGTAAAATTTTAATCGTTTCATTTTGCATTTCAAACTGGTTTTTATTTAATTGATTCAGGTAATTAATACTCCTGCTTTTTTATCTATTTTCTTCATCGTTCTTATCACGCCTTTTCTGAATTATACGTTGAAAAGCTGTAGGGGTAAGACCTGTTGCATTCTTAAACTGAGTGCTGAAGTGCGCCACACTACTGTAGTTAAGTTTCCAGGCTATCTCAGTAAAGGTCAGTTCATCAGTGGTAATTAACTGTTTGGCACGCTCAATTTTTTGAAGAATAATGAAATTCTCGATTGAGGTGTAGGTAACAGCAGAAAACAAACTGGCAAGATAGGTGTATCGCATATTGAGCTTGTCTGCCAGATATGAAGATATTTTTAACGCAGGCAATTCGTCATTATGATAAACCATTTCGGTAATCGTATCCTTTATCTTTTGAACTATAATACTTTTTTGCGCTTCTACTATTTCAATTCCGTAATGCCTCAATGCTTCGGTAAGCATTGCAAGCTGCTCTTCTGTAGTGGCTTCCTTAATTTCAAGTTCTCCTATCCCTTCCAGAGTATAATTAATGCCCAGGCGCTCCAGCTGCTCTTGCAGAATAGTTCTGCAAAGGTTTATCGTATCGTATTTTAGGTATAATTTCATCACTTGATTTCGAAGGTAGAGAATTATCCTAATGACCGGAAAATTAAACTCTTAATTTTTTCTAATTTATATTTTTTATAATGACTAATTTAATTGGCTTGGTACGCGCTATTAATCACTCCTCATTTTAAGGTGCATGCATTCAGAGCTTCATCAAAAGCCTGAAATCAGTGACTTTGAGATGACTTTCTTAAAATAATTATGCTGCTACGTTTTTTCTACATTAGAATTTATAATTCACCTCTTCCTATAAAACAACTGTAAATCATGTAACACTTATCAAAAAATTTTACAAATCAAAAAAGTCTGATTTTAGCTAAAATCCAATGTATTAACGCCGTCATTTTAGAATTGGAGTCAGTATCAATTGACTTTACTTTTCGGTCCTCTTAATAATATCCCTGATTACCTCATCCAGATTTTCGGCCGAAGTTTGTATTTTATCCAGAATATCGCTTTCGTCTAAATTGTAATCTTCCTTATGTTGCAACAACTCCACCAAACTCATCAAGTTTGCCAAAGGAGCCCTGATGACATGCGATTGAATCCAGGCTATTTCCTGAAGGGCAACTTTTTGTTTTTCAAGTGCCTGATTTCTTTCTACCATATCCGTAATATCCATTATTGCCGAAATGGCTCGTAAGGGCTTCTTATCTTCATCCCTGATGAAGATTCCTTTATACAAAACATAAGCAATTTCTCTGTTAGCCCTCAGAAACCTGAATTCTGTTTCAAAAATATCCGCCTCCGGATTCTTCAAAATTTGTTGCAATTGGTTCCATATTTCATCTTTATCGTCCGGATGTATATTTTCAGACAGGAGGTCGGGGTGCATTTGAGAAGGTTGGTATCCAAATATTTCTGTAAAACCCTCTCCAAAAACGGTAGTATCACTTTCAATATCCCAATCCATAATAGCCTCTCTCGTAGCTTTATTTACCAGGTTGTACCGATCATTTTGCTTAATGATTTCCATTTCATTTTGCTTTGCTTCGGTAATATCATGCGCTACCCCATACATACTTACCGGCTTCCCATCCTGATTAAATTCATAAAACGCTTGAGAGTAGATATAACTAATAGTGCCGTCTCCTTTAATAATCCGGTGTTGAAAAGCAACATTTTCGTTTTCTCCCTGTGCAGTATTAATTATGTTCAACACATAGCCTATGTCATCGGGGTGAATAAATGATAACCATGTATTGTAGGATTGTTGATTTGCATCAACCGGCAGACCATAAATTCTACACAATTCTTCAGACCAAATTGCAATACCTGTGTTTAAATCGCTCATAGCCCAATTGCCAAAATGTGCCATTTCCTGTGCCTGTTTCAATCGAAATTCACTTTCTACAAGTTTACTTTCTGCAATTCTCTTATCCAGCTCCAATTGCCTATTTGACGCTCTTGTATCTATAAGTCGTTTTACAATAAATCCAAAAACCAATGCAAAAAGGAGAATACCAATTATATAGATGAAACGCTCTTTCCTTTCACGGTCCAATTCAAGTTTGCTGATATAAAGCTCTCTGTTCTTTAGCTTTAAATCTCTGGTTTTAATTTCTACCTCCCTTTGAGACTCTAAAGTGGCAATCTGTAACTTATTCTGATTTGAAAACACAGAATCTTTCAATCTTGTGTATTGCTGATAAACGCTCAATGCACTCTGATAATCTCCGGCCAAAACATAAGCATCTTTAAGGCAATTAGTAAATTCCAGTTGAGGCCCAGAGTAATTAATTTCACTACAAAGGAGTACAGATTGCTTAAGATATTGAATTGCCTGAAGAAGATAAGGCACTTTTCTCTGCCCTACAGATGCAACATCTGAAGCCATAGCAAAATAGGTTTCGCCAATATTTCCAAGGTTGATTGCAATGCTACTTTTATGCCCCAATTCTTCACTGATTGCTAAGGCGCTTTTTTGATATTCTAAGGCCTTGAGGTAGTCATGCTGGTACAAAAAAACATTGGCAATGTTGGCCAGATTAATTTGAACAGAGTGCTTATCTCCATTCTCTCTGCTCACTTTCAATGCCGCATTATGATACAGAAGAGCACTATCATAGTTTCCTGTATAAATCAATATTGTCCCTATATTGCCAAGATTTCTGGCTATTCCGGTTTTATTATCAGCCTCCTTATTTATTTGCATAGCTGCAGAATAGTACTTCATGGCTTCCGGAAACATTTTTTGCTCCTGATAAATTGTACCTATATTTTCTAAAACGATTGTTTTATTCTTTTTGTCATGATCTTCTTCATAAATCTTGAGGGTTTTGAATGAATATTCAAGAGCTTTGGGATAATTACTTTGTGCCAGATAAATAAGAGCCATATTAGCCATAGTGGCTGCTATACCATTTCTATTCCCTGTTTCCTGATAGATTGCGAGTGCTTTATTTGCAAAGTCAAGAGCAAGCTTGTGTTCTGAAAGTGCATTATAATTTATTGATAAATCGCAATTGGCTAATGCTATGCCCTTCTTCCAAGATAGCTTTTCGGATAATTGCAAAGCATCCAATGCTTTGCTTATTCCTTCTTTGGGATTAAATGTTGAATAGGCGTAGGAAAGCTTATCTAATAAATTTACTTTATTGCTGTCTTCCTTTTTGTGAGCTAACTCTCTGGTAAGAGAGTCTGTCAGTTGATTCCCTTGCTGCTGTCCGAAAGCAAAACATGAATAAAAAAATATAAATAGTACAAGTGCAGTTCTCATTTGGCTAATACATTGTTTTACAAATAGTAAATTGAACTCCTTATGTCAAAAGAAAATAAAGCACTTTGATTGCTTCGACAGGTATCAAATATAATACACAAAACAATAAATAAAAATCAATACAAAAATATTTATAGATATAATGCTTTGATATCAAAAAATCAAAAGACTTGTAAACTCCAAAAATTAAATAGGTATTTGGAAAGCGGAATCAACATTACATTAGTCTTTGCCCTCAGATAAGCCTAATGTATGCCTGCAAAAAGCCAACATTGATTATCATCATTATACCATTGACAGACTAATGACCATTTATTTGTGTAGAAATATTCTTTTGTACAAATTAAGGAAGGATACCCCAAATAGGGCAAAGAAATTTCCACGATTTTTTACATTCTCTGCTTTTTAGTGCTTGCAGAAAAAAACAAACGCACTAAACAACCAAAACTTAAATGGTTAACAATTATAAATAGCCCACTTGCTTTCTAGCAAGAATAATTCTCCCAACAGAAGATTCGCTCTTATTTGCGGATTCGTCTTATTGTTTTGAAACGTTTGCTGAAATAATCTTCACTCAATTGGCTTATTGCTACTCCCTTACTCGCAGCGTGTATAAATTTGATGTTGCTCTTCTTACCCGAAACAACAATACCCACATGCGCCACTTTCTTTTGTTTTTCATCAGATCCTTTAAAGAAAATAAGGTCCCCGGCTTTAGCTCTTCGAGAACGAATTCTTTTTCCGCTCACCGATTGATCTATTGCTGTTCGGGGTAATTGAACACCTAAATGCGCATAACAATAAGTGGTAAAACCCGAACAATCAAAGCCTTTTGGTGTATTTCCACCCCATTTATAAGGCACTTTTAGTTGCTTGCAGGCAAAGTCAACCAAAGGCTCCATATGCTTTTTCTTAAGCCAATATGCATTGCTGTAAGATGCCGAAGAACCTTGCTCCACACGTTTAGAGCCCGTGCAGGAAACAAGAAAAATACAAACTGCAAAAAAAATTGCGTAGCCGAATAATCTGCCCATAAGTAAAAAACAAAATTATACTTTTTACCTTATAGAATGATTCAAGCGATATAGTAGGGCACATTTAGATTAAGGCAATTTTAGAATGTCAACTCTCTTATGGTGCTTAATCAATAGGATAATATCATGCCGCAAATAATACCCATTAACTTTGTTACAAAGCAAAAACTAAATGATTTATCCCATACTTACCTACTCCAGAGATTCCGGAGATTTTACATACAGCTTAAACGAGCTGCACAAGCATGGACTAAAAGCCATCCGTCTTATTTACAAAGGCAAGTCGGAAGCAGAGTTTAATTTTCGTATCAAGGAAATCCAGGAAAAAATCAGTGCCAACAAACTTGGCATTGACATTTTTATTGATTTACCCGGAAGCAAACCGATTGTTGGCGATTTGCCTAATGGCTTAAATGTAATCCAGGGAAAGGAATATCAACTGTTAAGTGATGATTCCAAATCTTTGCCAACAGCCATTCCTACATCAGGTTTTTTTAGCCATGAAAGCTTTTCGAAACTGGCATTCGGCGACATCATCAGCATAGCTGACGACGAATTAAATTTGATGGTAAAAGAGGTGAAAGAACATCTTGTTTTATGTGAGGCGCTCAATTCATTTCATTTAACTTCCAACAGGTCGATAAGTGTAAAAAATAAGCCATTCTCCTTCGAAGCTAATTCAGAAAGAGACTTACTCTTTGTTCAAAACATGAAACAAATTGCCAGCAATGTCAGGATATTGGTTTCATTCACCAAAAATGCAGTAGATATCAGAAAGCTAAAATCTTTGCAACCTCAAATAGACTTCATACCCAAAATTGAAACGATACTTGACGATGTAGCCTTGCTGGAAATTATGCAGGAATGCCAAACAATATTGCTGGGAAGAGGAGATTTATCAACATCATCCCAACCAAAGGAAATCTTTTCATTTCAAAAGCGATTAATTGATTTGTGCATAGCACAAAAGAAAGAGCTCATAATAGGCACTGGTCTATTGTCTGGTATTGGAGACAACAAGCCGCCTTCAATTTCGGATGTTATGGACTATGGTTATTTGCGCAGTATGGGCATTCAAGCGTTTCTCATTTCCGGTTCCAACGCACATAAAAAGCCTTTGGAAACACTGAAGTTTATGAACGAATTTCAATAGCAAAATACAGACTAAAATTACATTGCTATGCAACTTCTGTACTGTTGTACCAGCTTTAAACCAATAATTTCACTGCATGTAGTCATAGTTTCGTCGAAATTTTCTGAATGCTTCAGTTAACAATCAAAAAAAGCCTCTAAACCTAAAGTTTTAGATGGTGTAACCTAAATGTTTAGGTTATACAAGTGGTCGTTTTACGTTGTGGGACGTAAAATTCTACGTTGGATAGCGTAAACTGATACCCTAAAGAACGTAAACGTTTAGGTTGGTAGACGTAAATTTTTAGGTTGGATAACGTAAACCGATACCCTAAAGAACGTAAACGTTTAGGTTGGTAGACGTAAACGTTTACGTTGTGGGACGTAAACTGATACCCTAAAGAACGTAAACGTTTAGGTTGGTAGACGTAAACGTTTACGTTGTGGGACGTAAACTGATACCCTAAAGAACGTAAACGTTTAGGTTGGGGGACGTAAAATTTTAGGTTAAGTAACGTAAACCGGTACCGTAGAGAACGTAAAATGGCAGCCTAAAGAACCTAAACTTCTAGGTTGTACTATTAGGATTAAGAAATCTGGCTCCTGCTGTTACACAAAAAACAGAGCATCCTTTCCTTTATACTGATATTAAAGAGACAATAAAAAAGGTTGTAAACCAAGCAAGATGGTCCAAATGAACTACAGCATAGAAAAGCAATACTACGTTTATGATACCCTCTTCAAAGAAATAGTAAATGTACTTCCGCTGCCATACTCACTTTCCAAAGCAATTGCACCTCCCTGTGCTTCAATAAATTCCTTACAAATTGCCAAGCCCAAGCCAGTGCCCTCTTCTTGTGTACCAGGTATGCGAAAATATTTATCAAAAATGCGTTCTTTATATTGCTTGTCGATACCCGGCCCCGAATCTTTTACCGAAAACTTAAAGCTATTGTCCTGCGTAAATGCACTCACATAGATAATGGTATGATCGTAAGAATACCTTATTGCATTTGAAATCAGATTTGTCAATACCCAAAGTGTTTTTTCTGAATCAGCAATTATTTTAGGTGCATCCTCTTCAATACTCACTTTAAGGTTGATAGCCTTTTGGGAAGCTTGTGTCTTAGTTGCTTCGATTGCCAATTGCACAATTTCTGAGGGGTCCGCTAGCTGAAGTGATATTTGAACTTTGCCACTTTCTACTTGTGTAAGGTTGAGTAATTCACTGGTAAATTTCAACAACCTGTTGGCATCGTCATTAATACTCTCCACAAGTTTTAATTGCTCGTCATTTAATGTACCCACCCGTACATTTTTCAGCAATTGCAAACTCATTTTCATTGAAGAAATCGGTGTCTTAAATTCGTGCGAAACCGTTGCAATAAAATTGGTCTTGGCAAAATCAAGTTCCTTATACTCTGTGACATTCCTCAGAATAACGACATGCCCAACCAGATTAGGTGACTTTTCCCCAGTGGGAACTATAGAAATATTGAGAATTTCTTTCTCAAAATAACTTTCTTTATTATTGGCAAAAATCTTAAGCTGATTCGCTTTGTCTTCAAGATCTACGTGTGTAATTTGCTGTATCAGTAATCGCAGTAAATCATTATTGATAGCAAGATAGGTTGCAGACTGACCCACAAGTTCTTTCTGCTTAAGGCCTATGATTTTCGTTGCACCCTCGTTGACAAAAAGTATTTTCAAATTTTCATCAAATCCAATTACAGGGTCATTCATATTGTTAATCAGTGCCTCAATTCGTTTCTTTTCCATCATCAGGCTGGCAAGTGAACTGCTGTCGTATTCTTCGAGTTTCTCGGCCATTGTATTAAATGATGCAGCCAACTCGCTGAACTCCCCCTTATTTTCAAAAGTCACCCTTTCAGAATATTTCCGTTCGGCTATTCGTCTGATACTTTCAGAAAGCTCCTTAATGGGGTTAGCAATACTTGATGGCAGATTGACAAGCAATATTAAAGCAAAGAAAAAGCACAATACACCCGTAATGGCAATCCAATATGTGGCATTTTGGGCAGTTTGCTGAGCAAGATTGCTTTTGCGTTTAATTGCCTGCATATTCATATCCATTATCCTGAAAATATCTGATTTGATAATAGGAATGATGGTACTGTCTCCTGATAATCTGTACTGCTCGAAATTCATCCTTACGTCATTAGTGGCTTCTTCCTCACCAACTTCGGTAATTGTTCTTTCTTGCTTTCTGAGATTCAATTCAAACTTACCAATTGCTTTCGGGTCTTTTGATTCCAGAGCTTCAAGCATACCATGCGCATACTCCAGCGTGTTGTAATTTGCAAACAAAATATTCTCTGTATCTACTTTAAGAACGTTCAAATAGAATGTGCTTACTACACCAAAAAGCATAATCAATACAAACAAAAGCCCTATTCCTAAAGTTAATTTTGTTTTTATTCTCATCAGGATAAGATTACAAGGTCAATATTATTGGTGGACAATTTTTTCAGCAATTCATTAAACACATTAGTAGACAGAATGATTTTAATAAGATTCAGATGCGGCTTCCCTACACAGATAGTCGTAATGCTCTTTTCTTCTGCCTGTTCAATGATTGTTTTTGCAATAGCGGCACTTTGCACTTTAATAACTTCGGCATGCAATTCAGTAGCTAACTTAAAATTATTAATCAGGTGGCGTTGTTTATCTAATGCAATTTTATCTGCACTTTCATCAGGAGTTTGAACATAAAGTACAAACCATTTACTGTTGTAGTAATTTGCCAGCCTTGCTGTCTTTCTGATTACCGTTCTGGCTGTTTTATCATTGCTGCTGATACAAGCCAAAAACCGTTCATGCTTGATAGCAACCCCTTTATTGACTTCGGATTCAACTTTCCGCTCTACCTGCGAAGCAACTTCCTTTAAGGCAAGCTCGCGCAGCTGGAGAATGTGTTCTGATTTAAAAAAATTCTGAAGCGCAGATTCAATCTTATCTGCTTTATAAATCTTACCCTCCTTTAATCTCGAAATTAACTCATCGGCTGTAAGATCAATATTGACAACCTCATCTGCCTGAGCCAATACACTGTCAGGAATCCTTTCCCTGACTTCTACGCCAGTTATCAATTTCACTTCATCATTCAGGCTTTCAATATGCTGGATATTTACTGCTGAAATAACATTAATGCCAGCTTCGAGTATTTCGAAAACATCCTGCCAACGTTTTTCGTTCTTACTACCTTCAATGTTTGTGTGCGCCAATTCGTCAATAATGACCACTTCTGGCCTGAGATTAATAACCGCCTGAACATCCAGTTCGTCCAATTCCTTTCCCTTATAAAACAATTGCCTGCGCGGTATAATTGAAAGTCCCTCTAAAAGCGCATGTGTTTCAGGCCGGTTATGCGTTTCAATAAAACCAATTTTTACATCAATTCCGTTTTTTTGCAACGAATGAGCTTCCTGCAACATTCTGAAACTTTTTCCTACTCCGGCACTCATGCCAATATATATTTTCAACTTTCCTCTCCGTGATTTTTTAATCATGTCAAGAAAATGCTGAACGGACCTGTCTTTTTCTTCGGCTTCAGACATTTTATTCTCTTTGTAGTATGACATTTTGTGGTGGGGCAACAATCAATGGCGATTTTTCAATAGTAAGATTGCTGTAATCCAATCCATACTCTCGCTCATCCGGCAAACTCATTTTCTTTAGAAAGAAATAAATCTTCAATAGTAATCCATTACCAAAAGACAGTTCGTTTTCGAATGATAAAAAGCGTTGCATGATGACAAAGCGAAAATCTCCGCTGATATTATGATTATCCAGGCAAGCGTAGCGGTTTTGAATATTCACTTCCTTGTTTTTCACCATTTCATCAACCACTTTTCTAAACAGGATATTAATCTTAGGGTCTATCCTGAAACCCAGTTTAAAATTAACCCGAACAACTTCTTCAGGCTCAAGAATGTCTACTGTATAAGCCATTTTATAAGGTTCGTCTACAACATCAATGTGCACAAACCAATAAATATCCGCCCTCTTTGGCTGCCGATAAAGTATTGATTGAATAATCCGCTCTTCGATTTTCTTATTGTTGTTGGATGAACTCAAATACACCAGATTGGTGGCATATTTGGGAACTGCTTCATCATTACTTAGTTCTTTGAGTACAGGCAAATAATGCTCCAGTACAACCATTTTTTGCAAACGTTCTTTAATTTCAGTAGCTCTGTGCCATATATACATCAGAAGAAAAATCAAGATACCCAGAGAGAGTGTTACCCAACCACCGTGCATAAATTTCTTCAGGTTGGCAACCAGAAAAGAACCTTCAATACTTAAGAACACAAGCAGAAAAATAGCAATTGCGACCCTGCTTACTTTTCTGGTATAAAGATAAAAACTCAACAAAATAGTTGTCATCAACATGGTCAGTGTAACAGACAGCCCAAAAGCCGCTTCCATATTCTTTGACTCTTTAAAAAACAACACAACAGCAATACATCCAAACATCAATAACCAGTTGATAGCCGGAATGTATAACTGACCTTTTACATCAGAAGGAAAAACCACTTTTAATTTCGGCCAGAGGTTCAGGCGGATTGCTTCGGCTACTAATGTAAAGGACCCGCTGATTAATGCCTGACTTGCAATAATGGTAGCGAAAGTAGCAATGCCTATTGCTGGCAATAAAAACCAATCTGGTACAAGGCCAAAAAAAGGCGTTACGCCACTTAATTTACTTCCAAGATGCTCCATTAACCATGCCCCTTGACCCAGGTAGCAAAGCACCAGACAAATTTTAACGTACAGCCAGCTGATTTGTATGTTTCTTCTTCCGCAATGACCAAGATCCGAGTAAAGTGCTTCTGCCCCCGTAGTACACAAAAACACCCCACCCAATAACCAGAATCCGCCAGGGTGCTCTGATAACATCTTGTAAGCATAATAGGGATTTAATGCTTTAAAAATATAAAGATGATCGATCAATTCGCCGATACCCAGCACTGCAATCATGGTAAACCAAATCATCATTACCGGACCAAACATTTTTCCCAAAAAATCGGTGCCTTTACTTTGCAATACAAAAAGTAAAATGATAATACCAATAACAATTGGTATTGCAGGCAGTTGTGGAAATCTGGGTAATAAGCCTTCGATGGCCGAAGAGACGGATATGGGGGGAGTAATGATACTATCCGCCAGCAAAAAACTTCCACCGGCAATAGCAGGAATTAACAACCATTTACGATACCTTCTGATTAATGTATATAATGAAAAGATTCCCCCTTCTCCTTTGTTATCCGCCCTTAATGTGATAAAAACATATTTTACAGTGGTCTGAAAAAATAAAGTCCAGAAAATTGCAGAAACACCACCCAAAGCAATGAGTTCGGTAATAACCTGATCGCCAATAATTGCCGTGTAAGTATACAAAGGTGATGTGCCAATATCACCAAAAACAATTCCTATGGAAACAAGAAATCCTGCAAAAGTGAGCTTGTGTAAATTAATATTTTTCATTTTGTAAAAATAGAAACAACCCGCCACTTAAAATAAGATAGCGAGTTGTTTTTAAAGAATGAAACTATAGCCTTACATTGACAGCAACAGTAACCCGATTTTCTTTTTCCTTTAAATCAGGTCTCCAAGTATTCACTGTTGCTGGACCGTTTATCCATCCGGAAGGAGATGTTGTACCACCATGGCCTGCGAAGTAAGGAATATTGGCATGACGATAACCATACTCTAATCGGAAAGTCACATAATCATTCGGCATTACATCAAATGTCAGAGTTCCCTGCATAATGTTTAGTGCTTTGTAGGGGTCTGTTGCATAAGCATCTGCAAAATCATTTCCAGAAACAGGTGAAGGAGAAAAAGCGAGATAAGCACTACCATTAGATAAATAATCTCCTCTTAAAGTAAATGCAAATTTATTTTTGTTGAACCATATACGATTACTAATAGAAGTGCCGTACATAAAGTGTTGCTTTGCCTTAATGTTATCACCAGTTTGTGTGCCATGCTGAAAACCATAGTGGTTATTCATACTCACTGCCATTTGAGAAACACCTTTTGATTTTGGTCTTTTTAAATATCGCAAGACAATACTGTTGTCATGATGAAAGCGAATGCGGTTGCTTTGGTTACCCAAAGTGTCAGGGTTTTGAGTATCCCGTCCAAGATAAAAGTTAGCAACCAACTGTACATTTTCAGTAGGTCTGTAGTATGTAGAGCTTCCAATAGCTGGGCCTTTACTAAAGCTGCTGTATGTCTGCCAACCATTCAGTAACCAGATTTCCTGTTTCAGTTTTTTACTTGGAAACATCTGTATCCTTGCTCCCTGAAAATAGAAAGGTGTGAATTCACATGGCATCGAACGTTGATAACTCCAGTTGTCCTGTAATAAATAGCTTTCTAATCCGATATAGCTCATAAAAATTCCTGCCTCAATATTAATCCCATACCATTTATTAAAATGATAACCTGCAGCAGCTTCCCTGATAAATTTCAGGTTTCCGGTACCTGTATTGCGACCTCTGTTTACACTCCCATCCAGTTCCTGAACAATATGTTGCATTGCACCGGCTTGCAACCACACTCTTCCAATAATATTCTTGTAATTCGTCTCAACACCAATGCTGGCAAGGTTTAGTTGAAATTCGTTGTGCCTGCCTATTGATGCCGAAATGGTATGTGTATTATCAATAGGATTAGCCAGATTGTAATTGTAATAACTATCCATATAAAATGTACCCGTAAGAATCGTTTCTTCTGTTTTCTTATCAGTCAAAACCAAGGGTGAATTTTTTACCCTGCTTTGGCCATTTATCCATGATAAATCCATTCCTTCAAAAGGAACTTTCTGTTCAGGTGCTGAGATTACATTTCCCTCACTTTCATCCTGGGCATTTACAATTAATGCACTTGCGAGCATCAATGCACTGAGTACTGTTCTTTTCATAATTTTCATTTTTGTTTTTGTTTCTATGTTGTTATTGTTCAAAAGATTGATTTCAGAGCTTATCTAAAGCTAAATTTAATTTTAGAACATTTATCCTAATTGGGCCAAACAATCCCAACAATGGTTTTTCTGTTTGTTCCGCCACAAGTTTAATAATCGCAGTTTCTCTCATATGGCGGGTTTGCGCAATTCGCTTAACCTGGATTTTTGCCGCCTCAACAGATATGTGCGGATCTAAACCACTACCACTTGCTGTTACTAGATCGACTGGTATCGCGTCCTTCTTCACGTCAGGATTGTGTGCCAGAAAAGTATCAATTCTTGCTTGAACTGTAGCAAGGTACTCAGGATTGTTCGGCCCTTTGTTACTACCTCCGGAACCTGCCGCATTATAAGCGACAGCGGAGGGTCTTGAATAAAAATATTTATCTTCTGTGAAGGATTGTCCGATATTGCTGTAAAAGGTCTTACCATTATGCGATAATTGCAAACCTCTTCCCTTATCAGGTGCCATCTGTGCGAACCCCAAAATAATAAGTGTGTACATACCAACACAAAGAAGTACAGTAATAAAAGTGAGTCTTAATGCGATTAAAATATTTGCTTTCATCTTGTGTATTTATATAAAAATTGAGACAATCAGGTCGATTAATTTAATACCAATAAATGGAACAATTACACCGCCTAATCCATAAATAAATAAGTTTCTTCGTAATAATGCGCTGGCACCAATAGGCTTATAGGCAACCCCTTTCAACGCCAGAGGTATGAGCAGTGGAATAATAATGGCATTAAAAATCACAGCTGATAGAATGGCGCTTTCCGGGCTGGATAAATGCATCACATTAAGCGCCTGCAATGATGGTATAGCCACGATAAACAAGGCAGGAATAATGGCAAAATATTTTGCAACATCATTGGCAATACTAAAAGTGGTGAGCGTCCCTCTTGTCATTAGCAACTGCTTGCCTATTTCTACCACCTCAATTAATTTTGTAGGGTCATTATCCAGGTCAACCATATTGCCAGCCTCCTTTGCAGCTTGTGTTCCGCTATTCATTGCTACGCCTACATCAGCCTGAGCCAGTGCAGGTGCATCATTTGTACCATCACCCATCATTGCCACTAAGCGACCTTCGCTCTGTTCTTTTTTGATATAGTTCATTTTATCCTCAGGCTTTGCCTCAGCGATAAAATCATCAACACCGGCCTTTTCTGCAATGAACTTTGCTGTTAAAGGGTTATCACCCGTAACCATTACTGTTTTAATACCCATTTTTCTAAGGCGCTCAAAGCGCTCCTTTATAGCAGGTTTGATGATATCCTGTAATTCAATAACTCCAATTACTTCTTCATTTTCAGAAACGACCAATGGAGTACCACCTTTGCTTGAGATCATCTTCACCTGATCGGCTATGTAAAGCGGGAAAATATTTCCCTTCTTTGCTACAATATTTCTAATAGCATCTGCAGCCCCTTTTCTTATACTGATACCTTCAAAATCCACACCCGAGCTTCTGGTTTCAGCAGTGAATTTTATAAATCTTGGGTCTGACATTTTATAGCTCAGAGGATTAATACCAGCCAGTTCAATAATAGACTTACCTTCTGGTGTTTCATCTCTCATAGAACTTAATACTGCACATTTCTTGAAATGGCTTTCTTCAACACCAATAGACGGATAAAAGTGTGTCGCTTTACGATTACCAATCGTAATTGTTCCGGTTTTATCCAGCAACAAAACATCAATATCACCTGCAGTTTCAACAGCTTTACCACTTTTGGTAATCACATTTGCTCTTAATGCCCTATCCATACCGGCAATGCCGATAGCAGACAACAATCCACCGATTGTGGTAGGAATCAGGCAAACAAACAGAGAGATAAATGCGGCTATTGTAATGGGTGCATTGGCATAATCGGCCAAAGGCTTGAGCGTTATTGTAACGATGATAAATACCAAAGTAAATCCTGCCAATAATATAGTCAATGCAATTTCATTGGGCGTTTTCTGACGGCTTGCTCCTTCTACCAGTGCAATCATTTTATCTAAAAAACTTTCTCCTGGCTCTGTACTCACTTTTACTTTTATTTTATCGGAAAGGACTTTTGTACCACCTGTCACTGAGCTTTTGTCGCCACCGGACTCTCTTATTACCGGAGCGCTTTCACCTGTAATAGCACTTTCATCTATAGTAGCTAGCCCCTCAATAATCTCACCATCAGTTGGGATAATGTCTCCAGCCTCACAAATAAAAACATCGCCTTTTTTCAACTGGGAGGAAGAGACTATTTTCATCTCTCCCATATATACTTCTCCAATTGTTTGAATCAGTTTTGCAGGTGTGTCTTCCCTTGTTTTTCTTAAACTGTCTGCCTGCGCCTTTCCTCTTGCTTCTGCTATTGCCTCTGCAAAATTGGCAAAAAGCAGTGTCAATA
Source organism: Bacteroidota bacterium (assembly GCA_040387755.1). Classification (GTDB taxonomy): domain Bacteria; phylum Bacteroidota; class Bacteroidia; order Chitinophagales; family Chitinophagaceae; genus Rurimicrobium. The sequence goes on from JAZKDB010000002.1 coordinate 1,579,318, forward strand.
ACAGCACAATAAAAATAGTAAAATTATAGCCAAAGCTTCCTTGCGCCTGTTCTCCCGTTAGTATCCAAATACAAACAAAAAACATAATTGCTGTCCCTATTTCCACCGTGAACATTATGGGATTCCGAAACATCAATTTAGGATTGAGCTTAACAAAGGATTGCCTCAAAGCCTGTTGTATTAAATCTCTTTGAAACAATGTAGTATTATTCGATTTCATGATTAAAATGTCTTGATTGAAAAATGTGGAAATGATCAGAAAGAAAAATAGTCTGCAATAGGGCCAAGTGTAAGGGCCGGAAAAAATGACAACGCTGCAACCAATGCAATAACAGCAAACACCATCAATCCAAAAGTGCCGGTATCCGTCTTTAATGTTCCACTTCCCTCAGGAATATACTTTTTTGAAGCCAGAGAACCAGCTATGGCCACAGGGCCTATGATGGGTAAAAATCTGGAGAGAATTAAAACTATAGCTGTAGAGATGTTCCACCAGGGTGTGTTGTCGCCAAGACCTTCAAAACCACTGCCATTATTGGCTGCAGAAGAGGTAAACTCATAAAGCATTTCTGATAAACCGTGCGCTCCAGGATTGTTTAATGTGCTTGCAGTCAAATTAGGCAAAGCAGCAGAAAGCGATGTTCCTATCAGTATCAAAAACGGATGAAGCAATGCAATAATCATGGCAATTTTCATTTCCCGCGCCTCAATTTTTTTACCCATAAACTCTGGTGTTCTGCCCACCATTAATCCGCTGATAAACACAGCAAGAATAATGAATACAAAAAAATTAAGTATCCCTACACCACAACCGCCATAGAAACAATTGGTCATCATGGCCAGCATCTGATTCATTCCAGAAAGGGGCATATAACTATCATGCATGGAATTGACAGAACCTGTTGAAATAACCGTCGTAGCAATGCTCCAGAATGCAGATGCGGCTGAACCAAAGCGAACTTCTTTCCCTTCCATCGCACCCAGAGAATTATCAATTCCCATCTTAAGTAACTGCGGATTCCCATTCATTTCAATCAAGACAGTTGGAATAACCAGTGCAAGAAAACCAATAGTCATCACGCCAAAAATCATCCAGGCTAATTTTCTCTTTTTAAGAAAATACCCTAAAGCAAAAACCATCGCAAAAGGAATCAGTAACTGGCTGACCATCTCTACCATATTGGTGAGATAATTTGGATTTTCTAGCGGATGGGCAGAATTGGCTCCGAAAAAACCTCCCCCATTAGTACCCAGATGTTTAATAGGAATAAATGCTGCAACGGGTCCGGTAGAAACCTGAGTAGTGTCGCCTTGTAGCGAAACCATCCTGCTTTTGCCTTCAAAAGTCATTGGCATACCATTCGCCAAAAAAATGATGGCAATAATGATTGAAATGGGCAATAATATTCTTGTGATTGATTTGACAAAAGAGTTGTAATAATTACCAAGTGTATTAAATGACCCCTTCCTCAATGCAAAGAATATCGTCACTGCTGCGGCCATTCCTATCGCTGCTGTTACAAACTGAAGAAACATCAGATACAATTGCCCAAGATAACTTAAGCCTGATTCGCCGGAATAGTGTTGCAAATTACAGTTTACCAAAAAGGAGATAACCGTATTGAAGGCAAGATGTGCTGATTGGCTTGGATTGCTATCCGGATTTAAGGGCAACCATCCCTGGTTCATTAAGACAAACATTCCCAATAAAAACCATACCAGATTTATTGTCAATAATGCAAACATTTGCTGCTGCCAGCTTTGTTCTTTAGAATTGTCAATGCCACTTACTTTAAAAATAATGCGGTCAATAGGATTTAGTAGTTTGTCTAAAAAGACTGGTTCATTATTGTACACCTTAGCCATATATTTTCCTAAAGGAATAGCTAACAGAAGCGAAATAACAAACATCACTAATGGGCCAAATAATTCTGTGGTCATCAAATTAAAATTTTTCGGGTTTTAGCAATACATAGCTGATATAGCCAAACATTGCGATAGAAATAATGAATAATAACGTCATTTTTTTGAGGTTTATATCTTTTCGAAGAAGCGTATAGATTTATACAGCAATGCAAACAGGACTAAGCCTGAAATAATAAGAATGGGAGTGAGCATAAATTTTTAATTAGTGATTATTCTGAACAGGATACCGAAAACGGCAATCGAGCCATAAAATGTAGCTATCAGATGCCATGTTTTTAATTTGCCTTTCATAACAATAGTGTTTCTACTAAGTTCCGGAACAATAAACCTGACTGTAATACTCCTTCTGTAAGGATTGAGGAAAGTATGTCCTGATTTTGAAATGATGCAACTCCATAAAACTTGATATTGAGTAAACAAACACATTAGAAACAGCGCATTTCATTTCGGCAGATCCTCTGCTTAATAAATCTTCTGCTATGGTGAAGCATCGTTTCGCTCTTGCTGTATTTCCGGAAAGCAAAAATTTCTCGGTAATATTTACCAGTCGTCGCATTTTCCTAAAAGTATTCTGGTTTGATTTGTCTTTCATTTTGAAAGCATTGTTGATTTGCCATAACTATTGCAATTGGCGTTCCGTAACATCCAGTATTAGCTGAAATGCTTTGCAGGTAACTATCTCAGGAAATTAATCAAAAACAATGCATAAAAAAACCCTTTCAAAATGAAAGGGTAATACTATCGTTTTGATAGGGGTCAGGATATTTTGTAATCGTCCAGTTTCCGGTACAAAGTAGTCAGGGCGATATTCAGCAACCTTGCGGCCTCTGTTTTATTTCCATTGGTGTAATTCAGTACTTTTTGAATGTGTATTTTTTCGGCACTGGCAAGATCAAATGCAGAAAGCTGCCCTTTTTTAGATAAGCTTGTACCATTAATTGATAAATGCTGGAACTCAAGAGGTAAATCCGTAATACCAATCACTTCATTGTCTGAAAGAATAACACTTCTTTCAATCACATTTTTAAGCTCTCTGATATTTCCATTCCAGGCATGCTGTTTCAGCGCTTCAATACTTTCATCAGAAATGCTTTTGGTTCTTTTGTTTGTTTTTGAAGCAAAGAGCCTGATGAAATGATTAGTCAATAATTCTATATCAACGATTCGTTCCCTTAATGGTGGTAATTCGATTTGAAAAGCAGAAATTCTATAGAACAAATCCTGCCTGAAATGGCCTGCGTCAATCTCTTTTTGCAAGTCCCGATTTGTAGCAGCAATAATGCGCACATTTACTTTTGTAGGTCTTGTTTCTCCAATCTTAATAAACTCTCCTGACTCAATTACCCTGAGTAATTTGGCCTGCAAATCCAATGCCATCTCACCAATTTCATCTAAAAAAATGGTGCCATTATTGGCTTCTTCAAACAAACCTTTCTGATCTTTTAATGCACCGGTAAACGCTCCTGCTCTATGACCAAACATTTCGCTTTCCAAAAGATCTTTCCCAAAAGCTGAACAATTAATTGCCACCAAATTGGCCTTATTCCTTTTGCTCTCCAGATGAATAGCCTGCGTAAACACTTCTTTTCCTGTCCCTGTTTCACCTGTCAACAATACAGTTGTATCGGTTGGGGCCACCCTTTTGGCCAATCCTATAGCTTGTTGCAGGGATTTTGACTTGCCTAAGATTGTATCAAAGGAATACTTCTTTCCGATTTGATTTTCCAGATGAAAAATTCTCTTTGCCAACTCTGCTTTTTCTATAGCACGTAACAAGAGGGGAATAATTTTATTATTGTCATCTCCCTTTGTGATATAATCGAAAGCACCATTTTTAATAGCCTGCACACCATCTGCAATATTCCCATAAGCAGTCAGTACTATAATTTCAATAAAAGGATATTTTTCTTTGATTAAAGAAGTAAACTGAACCCCATTGCCATCAGGTAATTTACCGTCACATATCACCACATCTACCTCAGTTTTTTCCAGCTTCTTTAGTGCTGATGCACAGTCTTTTGCTTCCAAAACATTAAATCCTTCCAAGCTTATAATACGTGCCAGTTAGCTCCTCAGCTTTTCTTCGTCGTCAATTATCAGTATATTTTTCAACAAGATAAAATTTGATGCAAAAGTACACAGCTTCTGCCCTTAACCGTAAAAACTTTGTGAATCTCTCGAGATTACTTCGTCAGATACTTCACCAAAGCTCAAATTGTTTCTAAATAAAAAATGGTTTACAAGAGATTATCTTATAAACCATTGATAGCGGATGTTAACATTACACGGTAATTTCTTGTATTGACGAGATTTTTAGAACCATTCTTACAACAAGAAGTAGTTATTCTGAATTACAAAAGCAGCTTGCTAAGTCTATCGCTAACAATGATCTGGGTGAAAGAATTATGAACAAGACACCAACCAAATAACTACAGATTCGTTAAACCAATAAAGTACTTATATACGCAGATTGTGAGAAATGATTTGTGGTACGACTGGTTTATTTATGACAATAGTAATTAACCAAAATAAAAGGCTTTTCTTCCTGGCATGTACTAAAAGCGTTAAATCCATATTCCAGAGTTTACTGATTTACTAAAAGGTGTTTTCTATAAGTTCAACGAATTTTAAGTAAAATATAAAATGGCTTACCTAATGGTATGTATACCGAAACAACTATGTCAATTTTCCGATTAAAAGACTTTGATATAATTGCAGAGATCAACTCCGGTCGGTGAATGCGTTTTGTGTTCCTTCTGATATCAAAGATTCGATATTTCAAACTCAAGGATACAAAAATTGGAAAAGTTTAAAGAAATAGATTTTCACCGTTCGTCAAATAGAACATACCGTTACTCAATTTGTTTCTAATTTCATAGGTGGTGGTTAAAATATTTTATAATTTCAGTTTGCTGTATAAACCAAACAGCATATATATTATGAAACAAATTATTTTATCCGTAGGTCTTATTCTTTCAGCTTTTGCTTCCAAGGCGCAATGCCCTGGACTTTATTTGAGCAACACATCCTCTCTTACTTTGCATGGAATTTTTCAAGCAGGAAACTCAGGTTCACCTTGTGTAAGAATGGGTCCCAGTTATCAACAATTTATTTCAACTAGTTCATATTATAGCGCAAGTACAGCTTCACTTTGGACCCCTGTTATTACTACTACACCTGCTTTTATTAATGAAATTAAAGTCATTAGATACGTTGGATCGACTCCTGTCGCTTCTGTCTATCAAACACTATGTTTAACGCCAGGGACTTACCCAATCACATTCCCAGGTGTTCCTGTAATCTTTATGGATGTATCTTTATCAGGTTCGGATTTTGTCATCAATTTTCATAACTAATATTGAAACCAATCTTGAAAATAAAGCTCCGATTTTGGGGCTTTATTTTTTTGAGAAATATTCAAAATAAATGACCAATCATTTACCGTTTCTCAAGGTGTATCTCGCGCATCTTTTCCGGAATCTTTAATACCTAATTCGTCACTGGTTATCATTGCATGATTCTGTTCCTTTTAGCATTTATTAAACTAAGAAAGAACTTGCAGACATTATTTTCGATATAGATGGTAAGTTGGTTCAGCGTGTTTTGTGAATCCAACTTTTTGATAAGGTGGCTCTCCTTTTTGTGTCGGTAATTTTGAACCCTAATTTTATAATGGTCAAACGACCTTTTGACAGCTTAATGCAACTAAAGGATTTCTCTCTTCACTGATAGAATACCACCAGATTGTATCAAGGCAATTATTCAAAAGAAATTTATTGCGGGTTTCACTGCAAGTTTTTGGATAAAGCCGTTTTGGAAAATTGACATAAAATAAAAAACCCTTGAATGTTATAAACAGACAAGGGTTTCTTTCGTGGGCCCACTAGGACTTGAACCTAGGACCACCTGATTATGAGTCAGGTGCTCTAACCAACTGAGCTATAGGCCCTTTTGCCTTTCAGCAAATTGGATTGCAAATGTAGGAGATTTTACTTAAAAAGATGAATGAAATAGAATTATTTTTGACCAATGATTAAAGGAATCAAACACATCATTTTTGATTTGGGTAAAGTGATACTCAATATCGACCCTAGCCTTAGCTACAAAGCCTTCGAAAAACTAGAAATTCCTCACTTCGAAACTGTTTATCAAAATCTGATTGAACAAAATATTTTCGAAGATTTAGAAAGCAATCTAATTTCCGGGCAACAATTTGTAGATGCGTTTAAATCAGCTTCCGGAATCCCTTTGGAAGACAAACAGATAATTGACGCCTGGAATGCCCTGTTGTTAGACTTTCCACTACGCAGGCTTCAAATACTGCAACAATTGCAACTTCATTACGATCTGGTATTATTGAGCAATACCAACGAAATCCATGAAACTCGATTCAATAAAATGCTCCATAGCGCACACGGAATTCCTAACATTGGTGTCTTTTTTGACAAGGTATACTACTCACATCGTATAGGAATGCGAAAACCAAATCCTGCAATTTTTGAGCGTGTACTGTCTGAATGCTCTTTTAAACCGGAGCACACCTTATTTATCGACGACATAGAAGAAAACACAGTATCTGCAGCTCAATTAGGCATCCAAACTATATGGCTAAAAGAAGGAATGACTATTGAGAAAGATATTTTTCTGTCAATTGAAAAACAAGATTAAATCCTAAATTTGCAAGCTATGATTCCTGGAAAAATATTAGTGACTGGCGGTTGCGGCTATATAGGCGGCCACACCATTGTTGATTTAGTAAATAATGGTTTTGAGATTATTTCTGTAGATGACTTATCACGAGGTTCACTAAGGATGCTCGGTGGCATTGAAGAAATTCTTGAGAGACCAATAAAAAACTACAAAGTTGACCTTACTAATCTAGATGACACGCAGGCTATCTTTATTGAAAATCCGGATATTATTGGCATCATTCATTTTGCTGCTTTTAAATCGGTGAATGAATCCGTACAACAGCCTCTGATGTATTACCGTAATAATCTTAATTCTCTGGTCAATATTTTGCAGTGTGCAAAAGATTATCAAGTACCTAATATTGTTTTTTCCTCTTCATGCTCTGTTTATGGAAATGCCAGTAAATTACCGGTAGACGAATTGACACCGTTGGCTGTTGCAGAATCACCTTATGCTTTTACCAAACAAATCGGTGAGGTAATTTGTCAGGATTTTGTAAAGCAAAATCTGGGGATTAATATTAGTCTGCTTCGATACTTCAATCCTGTTGGGGCCCACCCATCTGTAATTATTGGTGAGTTGCAGGAAAAACCTGAAAATCTGGTTCCGGTCATTACCCAGACTGCTATTGGCAAACGTACAGAGATGACGGTATTTGGCAATGATTATGCCACAAGAGATGGTTCCTGTATCCGTGATTATATCCATGTTATGGATATTGCCAATGCTCATACCAAATCACTACAATACCTGCTTGCTGGCAGAAACAAGCAGGCTTGTGAAGTATTCAATCTGGGTTCAGGAAATGGTGTTACTGTGTTAGAACTTATCCATGCCTTTGAGGAGGTCTCCAGAAGAAGGCTAAACTATACCATTGGGCCTCGCCGCGCGGGCGATGTCATTGCGGTATATGCCGACAACTCTAAAGCCTGTCATCTATTGGGCTGGAAAATTCAGTTTGACTTAAATCAAATGATGGACACTGCCTGGCGCTGGGAACAGAAGCTTCAGGTTGACGAACAGATGCACCTCAATTAAACTAAAAATACCTAATTCTAAAAATAGAAAAAGCCACAAATTGCAAATTCAATTTGTGGCTTTTTTGTTGTGGGCATAAAAAAAAGAGATTGTGGGTTAGAACAATCTCTTTTTGATAAAATGCTAAAATAAAATTACTTCTTTTTAGCAGGCGCTGCTTTTTTTGCTGGTGCAGCTTTCTTAGCAGGCGCTGCTTTTTTAGCAGGTGCTGCTTTTTTTGCAGGTGCTGCTTTCTTAGCAGGTGCTGCTTTTTTTGCAGGTGCTGCTTTCTTAGCAGGTGCTGCTTTCTTAGCAGGTGCCGCTTTCTTAGCAGGTGCTGCTTTTTTTGCAGGTGCCGCTTTCTTAGCAGGTGCTGCTTTTTTTGCTGGAGCTGCTGCTTTTTTCGCAGGAGCTGTTTTTTTTGCAGGTGCTGCTTTCTTAGCAGGTGCTGCTTTTTTTGCTGTTGCCATAACCGTTGGAATTTAATTTGGGGTTAGTAAAAACTCTTTATGGCAAAACAACTGAGGTAAGTTACGCCTCGGCTGTTGCTGAGATTTCTTTTACAGAAATCATTGTTTTATTTCTTGTTTTGCGAAACTCTACGATACCGTCAGTAAGTGCAAAGATGGTAAAATCTTTACCCAAACCAACATTCGTACCAGGATGATAAACAGTACCGCGCTGACGAACGATGATGTTACCTGAGATAGCTGGCTGACCACCAAATATCTTTACTCCTAAGCGTTTACTCTCCGAGTCTCTGTTATTCTTTACACTACCTTCACCTTTCTTATGTGCCATTTTTTTTTATTCTTTTACTGTATTAAAAACAAATATAACAATTAGATTTAAAAATTATGCAATTGCACTAATTTTTATTTTTGTCAACGACTGACGATGACCGTTAGATTTTTGGTAACCTTTACGACGTTTCTTTTTAAACACGATTACTTTGTCACCTTTAAGGTGTTCAACAATCTCTGCTTTTACTGATGCCGAAACTGCTTTGCCGAAAGAAAAATTTCCGCTGTCGCCTACCATCAACACTTCATTAAATTCAATGGCATCACCTACCTGGCCCGCCAATCTGTGTACAAACAATTGATCGTCTTTCTTAACTTTAAATTGCTGTCCAGCTATAGTTACTATTGCAAACATGATACTCCAAGATATTTTGCGCAAAAGTAATAAGTTTTTTTCTTTTTTTCAAAAAAGATTTTTTATTACTTCCACAAAGGTTAAAAAAATTATTTATTCATTGTCGCTAAAAACTCTTCATTCGACTTAGTACCACGCATTTGCTGCAGTAAAAAGTTCATTGCCTCATCCGCATTCATATCTGCAAGATGCTTACGCAAAATCCATACTTTACCATGTACGTCTTTGTCAAATAATAAATCATCCCTACGGGTAGAAGAAGCAACCAAATCAATTGCAGGATAAATCCGGCGGTTAGCCAATTTTCTATCCAACTGTAATTCCATATTACCGGTTCCTTTAAACTCCTCAAAAATAACCTCATCCATTTTTGATCCGGTATCAATTAAAGCCGTTGCCAAAATGGTCAATGAACCGCCATTCTCGATTTTACGTGCAGCACCAAAAAACTGCTTCGGCTTTTGCATTGCATTGGCTTCCACACCACCACTTAATACCTTGCCACTGGATGGTGCCACCGTATTATGTGCTCTGGCCAATCTGGTAATAGAATCTAATAATATAACTACATCATGACCTACTTCTACCAGGCGTTTTGCTTTCTGTAAGGCTATTGCCGCTACTTTAACGTGTTTATCCGCAGGCTCGTCAAATGTAGAAGCAATTACTTCTGCACGCACACTGCGCTGCATATCGGTAACCTCTTCCGGGCGTTCGTCAATTAACACCACCATCAAATAACATTCCGGATGATTGGCTGCTATTGAGTTGGCAATTTCCTTTAAGAGCATGGTTTTACCGGTCTTTGGCTGTGCCACAATTAATCCACGCTGACCTTTACCAATTGGGGTAAACAAATCAACGATACGGGTACTCATGCTACTTGTACCATTACCTACAGACAAGTTGAGTTTTTCAAAAGGAAATAAAGGTGTCAGATAATCAAATGGCACTCTATCGCGAATCTCATCTGGCAGACGACCATTAATGGTGTCCACTTTTACCAATGCAAAGTACTTTTCACCTTCTTTTGGCGCACGCACTGTACCTTTTACAGTATCTCCGGTTTTCAGACCAAAAAGTTTCACCTGTGAAGGCGATACGTATATGTCGTCCGGAGAGTTAAGATAATTATAATCACTGCTGCGCAAGAATCCATAACCATCTGGCATCATTTCCAATACCCCTTCACTTTGAATTACTCCATCAAACTCTACATTATAATTACCGTATTGTTGCTCACGGGGTTTTCTGTTATTTTGTTGATTATGCTGAGGCTTGTCGTTTGTAATGGATTCCTGAGGTGGTTGAATGTCGCTGGTAGATTCTGTAGGCATAATAATACCTGAATCTTCACCAGTCGGCTCTTCTGTTTTGACAACTTGTATTTCATCTGTCTTTTTTACAGCACTTTGTTGTGGATTAGGATTATTCTGTGGGCGTGGAGTTTTGTTTTTCCGCTGCTCAAATTGCTCCATCCTTTCACTTCTTGGCCTTTGACCATAAGGAATTACTGGAGTAGCTTCAGGCTTTTTCACTTCTTCTTTTGAAGTATTGCCTTCCGGAGCTGTTTCCTCTTTAATAATAGCCGCTGGCGTTGTTTCTTTTGTTTCGGGATTTGATGCTGCAATTGGCTTTGGTTCTGCTATTACCTCTTGCTTTACCTCAGCTTCTGCACTTTTTACTTTACGACCGCGCTTGGCCGGTACCACCACTTCTGCATTTACCTCAGGCTCATTTGCAGCAACTATATTTTCTTTAATAGCAGGAGTAGGTTTTACCTCAATCGGGGTTTCTGCATGAACAGATAAATTTACCTCTTCAGATTTATCAACTTTTGGTTTTCTTACTCTTCGTTTTTTTTCGCCATCCTCGACAATATTCGATTCTGTAATATTCTGGTTTTCGTGTTCCAATATTGTTTTAATTAAAGTTTGTTTGTCAGATACCGCAGCAACTGGAATTTTACGGCTACGCATTAAATCAAGTAGCTCAGGTACGAGCATATCTTTTAGTTGGGCAATGTCGAAAGGCATGTAATATCTATAAAAGGAGAGAATTTTTGTGGAAATATCTACATCCTGTAATCAAAGGAAGTAGCAGTAATTTTAATTAAGGGAAATTTGTTTGAGCGTCAAACGCCGGGGTTTCAATTTCGAAAAAAGAAAGAGAGTTATCTGTTTTTCGTAATGCAAGGATACAACGGTTTTTTTAAAAACAAAAATAAATTAAAAATTAGGGTATAAACTAATTTGAACTTTACTTATGCCTAAATCATTATTTTTGCGTTATGATAATTGAAGATGTAAGAGTACTGTTACCCTCAGATTTTTCAGAGCAATCAAGGGTTTGGATATACCAAAGCAACAGAGCATTTATAGAAAAAGAGCAACAGGAGATAAATGAACAACTCGAACAGTTTTACTCACAATGGACAGCACATGGGGCTCCGGTAAAGGGTTGGGCAAAAGTGCTTTTTGGTCAGTTTATAGTGATTATGGCAGATGAAAGTTCGGTTTCTGTAAGCGGATGCAGTACCGATTCTTCTGTAAAAGTGATTAAAAGTATAGAACGTCAGTACTCGGTAAATATGTTTGATCGGTTAAGTATTACTTTTTTGAGAAAAGGCAAAGCAGAAATGCTACCGCTCAATCAGGTGCAATACGCAATAGACAAAGGTTTTATTGATGGCGATACCTATTTATTTAATAATGTCGTTTATACAAAAAGTGAGCTACAGGAACGTTGGTTAGTACCACTTCGTAAAAGTTGGCTTGCCGAAAGAGTGAATTTGCCCGAGCAAAATAGCTCTTTAAACTAAAAATATGCTGCTTCCTTTTCCTGAACTATTGTTTCTTCGGAATTAATTTCATTATCTTAGCCATCGAAAATTATACTTTAAAATGCAATATCGTTCTCTATTCTTTGCCTCATTAGTAGCACTTCTTGTTGTTGTAGGCGTTTCTTCCTGCCGTAAAACCATTGAGGTGGGCAATAAACCCAGCCTTGAATTTACCTCTGGGCCGGAGTATTATCTTACTACAGACTCAACTCTTGTGCAGGATAAAAGGTATACAATCAGCATTAAAGCTGATCGTGCCGAAGACCTTTCTCCCAATAGATATTTTGAAGTGGTTCGTACCTATTCCGGCACTCCTGATAGTACCGTTTTCGAAAAATTTCTGGAAGGTTCAGAAGAAGTGAGTTATGCATACACCCATACTTTCACTACACTTAAAAAACCTGGCACCGAGCGCTTTACCTTTACCGTTAAAAACTCACACGGTATTGTAAACCAGAAGATATTAATATTTACTGTTAAATAATATTCTTTCTTTTTTAAGAAAATATTTTGAGCCTATAAAAATACCTTTGTGCATCATTGATGTGCAGAGGTATTTTTTCAATACTACTTCATCATCTTACTTTAAAGACCTTTTTTCTAAATAAATGAATTCAATAGTTTCAAAAAGCTTTACTGTTTTACTCTTTTGTATCACATTCTTTTCCAGCTTTGCTTACGCTCAAACTGATGCTACAAATCTTCGTAACAGCCAATTGTCTTTTTCGCGAGTAGCGCAGGCTTATGCAAAATATAATGACACTTTGCGCAAGTTATTTGCCTCACGCGCACTCAGTTACCCACCCAAAGATGTTTATATCCGCACCTTTAAATCTCAAAACGAGATGGAACTTTGGGCACGAGAAAATCCTAACGATCCTTACAAGCTATTAAAACTTTATCGTGTTTGCGCACTATCGGGTATTCTGGGTCCGAAACGTTGCGAAGGTGACCGACAAGTACCGGAAGGCTCTTATTTTATAGAAGACTTTAACCCTCAGAGTGATTTCTTCCTGTCCATGCTTATTAATTATCCCAATTATTCAGACATCATTTTGGGTGATAAAAAGAAGCCCGGGGGTGACATTTACATACATGGTGGCTGTGTAACTGTTGGTTGTATGCCGATGACAGACGAAGTTATTCAGGAATTATATGTAGTTTGCCTAAATGCCAAACTGAATGGTCAAAATTACATCCCAATAACTATCTATCCTACCCGGTTTAACAAAAAAGGACTGGACTATCTTGGAAGAGCCTATGCAACAGAAGAGGCCAAACAAAAGTTTTGGATTAACCTCAAAGCGGGATACGATTATTTTGAAATGAACAAGAAAATAATGCCTGTTATGTACACACCAGATGGTAAGTATGTATTCTAAACAGAAGCTTTCAGGACTACAAATTATAATACTTTTATTCATACAATAATGGAAATCACAGAAAAAATTCATTGCCTCATCATAGGCTCAGGACCTGCAGGCTACACAGCGGCTATTTATGCATCACGTGCCGGACTAAAACCGGTAATGTATCAGGGATTACAGCCAGGTGGGCAATTGACCATAACAACAGATGTAGAGAATTATCCTGGTTATCCTGAAGGCGTAATGGGACCTCAGATGATGAAAGATTTTGAAGCACAGGCCAAAAGGATGGGCGCTGACATTCGTTGGGGAATGGCTTCGAAAGTAGATTTCAGCAGTCGACCTTTCAAAGTAGAGATTGATGAAGAGAAATGGATTGAGGCAGATTCAGTAATTATTGCCACAGGAGCTTCAGCTAAATGGCTGGGTCTTGAAAGCGAACAACGACTGAATGGATATGGCGTTTCAGCTTGCGCGGTTTGCGATGGTTTTTTCTTCAAAGACAAAGAAGTGGCTATTGTAGGTGCGGGTGATACTGCGGCCGAAGAAGCACTTTATCTGTCGAAATTGTGTACCAAAGTGCATATGTTGGTGCGCAGAGACGAAATGCGTGCCAGTAAAGTAATGCAGCAACGAGTGTTGAGTACGCCAAACATCCAGATATACTGGAACAGCGAAACAGCTGAAGTACTGGGAGAGAAAAAGGTTACCGGACTTCGCATCCGTGACACAAAAACAGGTGCAACACAAGACATTGAACTCAGTGCCTTTTTTGTTGCGATAGGGCACACGCCCAATTCTGATATTTTCAAAGGATTCATTGATATGGATGAAGAAGGCTATATCAATACCATTCCGGGCACCTCAAAAACCAATATTGAGGGCGTATTCGCTTGTGGAGATGTGCAGGACAAAATGTATCGTCAGGCGGTAACAGCAGCTGGTAGCGGCTGTGCTGCAGCCCTGGATGCAGAAAGATACTTAGGTGCTTTGGCCTTCAATGAATCTCACTAAATGATAGCTATAGATAACGTTTTACTGAGTGACGATGTAATAGATGCTCAATTTGTATGCGATCTGGAGCGCTGCAAAGGCGGCTGTTGTGTAGATGGCGACTGTGGTGCACCCTTAACGGATGAAGAAGCAAAATTAATCGCTGAAATTCTGCCCATAGTAAAACCTTATCTGCCTGAAGAGTATATTGCAGAAATAGAAAAACAAGGCACTCATGTAATAGATGATGAACATGGATTGGTAACGCCCACCATTGATGGAGGAATATGTGTTTATGCATTTACCGACAATCTGGGCGTAGTAAAATGTGGTATTGAAGCAGCTTACAGAGATGGTAAAATTGATTTTAAAAAGCCCATTTCCTGCCATCTGTTTCCCATCAGGATTGACACTTCGTCAGAGTATGAATTAGTGAATTACGAACCTCGTAAAACACTTTGCAGGCCTGCCTGTAAACTTGGAAAAAAATTGCAGATTCCGGTCTATCAGTTTCTTAAGGAACCACTTATTCGGAAATACGGGGAGCAATTCTACGAAGCATTGGATGCTGTAGCGAAGCATAAAAAAGAAGACTAAAAAAGCAAAGCCACGAAAAATTTCGTGGCTTTGCTTTTTTAAATAAACCGACTTCCAAAAACTATTCTATTACCAATTTTGATATAGAAGCTCCACCCTTATCGGTAGATAATCTAACAAAATATACTCCGTTTGCTATGGTAGAACAAAATTCCTGAGCACTCCATTGTATAGTATGGCTTCCAGCTATTTCATAACTTGAATATGACTTTGAAATTACTTGACCTAATGAATTGATTACCTGCATTTTAACAGTCGCATCTTCTTTAAGGGTAAAAGAAGTTTTTATTATTGAGTTGTTCTTTGCAGGATTTGGATAAATACTGGTTTCAAGTTGATTCTCTGGCAGCTCATTTTTAATAGAAGCTGCTTTAGCCCATAATTTTAGTGGGAATTGTTCTGCATTCAAAATTTCCTTCTGATAACTCGCGGCAGCGCCATCATAAGCTACAAAGGCAATTACATTAATGTGGTCTTTATTCCAGGTAGCGGGGATAGTGAATGAAATATCCTGAGAATATGTGGTACCGACAACAGGTGTTGCAGGAATTACTGTTGCATATCCCCAGGCACCACCTAAAGCTTGGCGCAAAGTAGCATTATGATACCAATTTGCCAAGG
Organism: Bacteroidota bacterium; assembly: GCA_040387755.1. Lineage (GTDB taxonomy): Bacteria > Bacteroidota > Bacteroidia > Chitinophagales > Chitinophagaceae > Rurimicrobium. The sequence continues at coordinate 1,594,531 of JAZKDB010000002.1, forward strand.
GAGATGCTCCAGACTGAACAGCACTGGAGTAATTGTCTTGCTCATAAATCCCTGTGGCTGCAATGCTATCTTCTGTAAGATATACGTTCATTTTTAGAGGAATTCCTGCTGTTGGTTTTGTGGTAAATTTCACGTTCACCTTAGCAGAATAAGTTGCTCCTGTAATTTTAATATTCGAAAAGCCAACACTTACTATGGCAGTCATAGCTGCACGTGTATTGAATGAGCTCGCCCATTGAGTTCTGCTCATTGGTATTTTAGCCTGGCTGGGAAATTTATTGCGATCAACTGCGCCATTCGGATATGAGGTAACATTTAAACCGGCATCAATTGCTGCACCATCAGAAATTTCCAATGCATCACCAATATGAGAGGCCACAGGAATAAATGTTGTAGGATAAGTGGCTAACAGGTCTTCTATAATTACTGTTCCTTCAGGACACCAGCCACACCAAGTGCCAGTAAAATCTTCAAGAATTACTTTTTTGACTTGTGCATTCGAAAGTCCAGCATTAAATAACAACGCTGCCAGAGGTAGTAATACTTTTTTCATTTGTATAAATATTTTATGGCCAAACTTAATAATAAAAATGTAAAGATTTTTATTATTAATACACTTATTTATAATATAAATATATAAAATAATGCTTCGTTTTTTTGTTTGAATTTCTCATGCAGGTACTATCTTTTGAGTACCTCTTACTCTAATAGAGTAAATAAAGAAAAATGTTATAAAACTATCAACTTAAAACCTCAAACCGATACCGGCCAGAAAATATCTCCCTGCCTGAGGATAGTAATAATTACTTACAGTAGTTGCGCCACCACTGATGTAAGTATAATTGTAACCATTATTTTCATAAAGGCGATTCAAAACATTGTATACCGCAAACGTGAGTATGATATCTGAATGTTCCTTTATCCTGAAAATATACCGGGCACGTAAATCAAAAAGTGTATAATCACAGATACTACGAGCCTTATCGCTTGTATTATCCAGATATTGACGTCCTACATGCTTAGTCAGAAGGTTTAATTCTAAAGCGCGTAATCCACCATATCTGAAATGTAAAAACGGCTTGAAATCAAAGTCTGCAGAGGCAATATAATTTGGAGAAAAAGCGATATTGGTATTGCTATGTGCAATGAGTTTTTGATTGCCATTGTCATAATCGTCAATATACTCGTTGAAGTTTTTAATCTTGTTTTGAGAAAAGGTCATATTACCAGAAATATTCAGCCATTTGGTGGCTTTCAGCCTGGCTACCAATTCAAGCCCTGTGCGATAACTTTTATCAACATTTACCCTTGTATAAGCACCCACGTCATTGATTTGTCCGTTAAGCACAAGTTGGTCTTTGTAACTCATTAAATAAAAATTAGTCAATAAGCTCCATTTCTTTTGCGTAAGCTCATATCCTGCTTCGATGTTCACCATTTGCTCTGGTCTAGGTATATTTGTGGGTGATGCCTCAAAATCATTCCTATTTGGTTCCTTATGGGCAATAGCAAACGAAGCATAAATTCTTTGTTGGTGATTACGCTCGTCCTGTAGCATGTAATTAGCACCTGCCTTGGGATTAAAAAAAGTGTAATCGACAGCGGGTTTAAGCGTAGCATTTTTTCTGAATCCATTCATGAAATAAGAGACTGTCCTGATTTGTGCGTCCGCATACAAAGTCAATTTTTTGTTTGCAGCATATTGCAGTTTTACATACTGGTTAAAATCGTTTTTCATCGCATCATTACGATACCAGCTATGATCTGAAGGCACACCCTTTTCAGCCCATTTTACAAATCCATAATGAAGGCCGGAATACTGCGATACCGAACCTCCAATATTGATCTGAACTTTATTTTTGGCATATTGAAGCGAATAAAGCCCACCATAGTAATAGTTATCCAGCCATAACTGACGAACCATATCTGTATTTAAAAAAGTATCGCCTGCAGGAGTAATAAAATTGGGCAAGTCATAATTCTTGTATTTTTCAGCTAAACGATACTCTTCATAATATCCTTTTCCTCTGGTCAGAAACAAACCAATGTTTCCTGCCCAATATTTATTGAAGTTATGATCCAGAAAAGCCTGATAATAGGTCTGCATATAATTATCCGTTTGATTATCATAGAAAGTACCATCAGCTTTTTGACCCAATTCGTTATACCTGCGATTGGACCTAAGTGAATCCTGCATCACTCCATTCCAGGCTTGCCCAGTCTTTTCAGTACCTGTCAACATTTGAAAGCGAAACTTTGTTTGTTCCTGAATTTGCCAGCTGGCAATTATCTGCGCTGCTTTCAAATCGCTCGCCGAACGCAGCATATAGCCGTCAGAGTTAATCTTTGAAAGCCTCACATCAAATACCCACCCATTAGACAACAATCCTGTACCTGCTTTTAAGGTGTATTTTTGCGTATTAAAACTACCAAGGCTAATATTAAATTCCCCTGAAGCTTTGCTACTTTGCTCCATATTGCTAATACTCATAGTAGCTCCAAAAGCTGCTCCACCATTGGTAGAAGACCCTACTCCACGTTGTAATTGAATACTAGCCGCCGAAGATGCCAAGTCTGGCAAATTGACGAAGAATGTACCCTGCGATTCTGCATCATTTACGGGCACACCATTCAAGGTTACATTTGTTCTCGTGCCATCAGTACCTCTTATTCTTAACGAAGTATACCCTACTCCACCTCCTGCATCTGAGCTGCTCACGGCAGAGGGTGTCATCTGCAGCAAGATTGGTAAATCCTGACCTAGATTTTGCACCTCAATATCCTGTTTTGTTACATCTGTTTTCGAGAAAGGGCTATTAGCTCCTGCTCTCAAAGAACGCACTTCAATTGTCTGGAGTACCCGGGGGATTTTGGGGGTGATTTCTACTGAGTCAACCTCCTGTGCAATCGAGACAAGTGGCAAGGTTGTTGCGATAAAAAGCATCGCTAATTTTGTGTTGATTTTTTGCGCCATTACTGGTTTTGTTTTAATAAAAAAATAAAACGAGGCGCTAATGCACAATGAGTTATAGCTCAAAATGGATTCCTAAACGGCATTATCCGTTCGAGGTTCAGCGGGTATAATCTCAGCCTGTATATTGGGCACCCCGTGCAATTAAAATCAATTGCAAAGCAAAAGTAGTGATTGATTTTTCAATCAGCAAAAGAAAAATAAAAAACATATTGTACACTTTGAATTAAAAAATTCTTAAATTGCAATTCTAAAATTATTCAACAATGAAAAAATTATTACTAATTGCTGCAACGCTTGGTATTGCAGTTTCAAGCAATGCGCAGTCGCGCCTCTCGCTTTACGAAGAATTCTCGGGAGAGAATTGCGCTCCTTGCGCAGCATCTAATCCCGGCCTTTGGACTTTGCTTACTACTGGTGCAAACCCAACAAAAATCCTGTTGATTAAGTATCAAAGCCCAATTCCATCTGCGGGTCCAATCTACAATGCATATAAAACTGTTACTGACAACAGAATGACTTATTACTCTGTTCCTTTCGCTCCATATGGTAGATTGAATGGTACGGGCCTTGGTACTGGTACTGCTGCAAGTGGAAGCCCCGGCCATATTGCTAATCTTATTCAAGCAGATATTGATGCTGCTACAACAGCAGGTTCTCCTTTTAAAGTAACTGTTACAGCTAATTATAATGCTACAGGAGATTCTATTTACACAACAGTTAAAGTTGATTGTATTGCTGCTTATTCTGGCACTACAATGAAATTGCGTATTGGAATGATTGAACATCTTGTATACGCTACAGCTCCGGGCACTAATGGTGAAAAAGATTTTCACAATGTAGTTCGTGAAATGTATCCTGATGCAAATGGTACTACCATCGCTAATACGTGGACTGTGGGTATGACACAAACCTATACAATTGGCGGTTTAGTGAAATCCTTTGTTAAAAAATCAAGTGGACCACAAATGGTAGCTTGGCTTCAGGATGACGCTACAAAAGCTATCCCTCAAGCAGGTGTTTCTGCTGCATTACCAACTACATTTGCTACTAACGCAACTGCTAACCCTGTTTCATTGCCTGGAACTATCAATTGTGTTGGGGCTACTTTATCAGCACCAACAGTTAATTTGAAAAACTCAGGAACAGCAACTACCCTTACTTCTGCAACTATTTATTACAGAGTAGGTACAGGAGCTTGGGCCAACAAAGCATGGTCTGGTTCTTTAGCTCCAGGAGCTTCAACTATGGTAACATTAAATCCAATTACACTTCCTGCAACTGCCGGAGACTATGTGATTACCGATTCTGTGGTTCTTACAGTTGTTGACCAAGATAAAGCTGACAACGTTTCAAGTTCAGTAGTTACTGTTGTTTCAACAGCCCCTAAAGCCATACCTTACACAAACGATTTCGAAGCAAGTGGCTTCCCTACAGGGTATACTGCTTATGATTTAGATGGTTCTGGTAGTATCTGGATTAACGGTTCGGGTGGAGCAGGAAGCACTTATTGCCATAGTGGTATATACATGCCATGGTTTAAATTAAGTACTTATTCTACTGGCGCAACGAGTATCCTCGTAATGCCTACTCCTGCTATCTCTGGTAATGTGGCTTTGGATTTCTGGGAAGCATATGCTCAAACAAGTAGTTCAAGTAATGACAAATTGGAAGTAGTTTATTCTACTAACTGTGGAACAAGCTGGACCTCTCTATGGAGTGCTACTGGTTCTGCTCATGCTACTACAGCCGCAACTTCAACATATTGGTTGCCTGACAGAACTGCAACTCCAAGCGGTTGGGTTAAACGTTCTTTAAGCTTAAATTCATTGCCTGCAGGATCTATTCTTGGTTTCAGAGCAACTGACGGCGGTGGTAACAACTTGTTTATCGATGACGTAAACGTACGTGCAGGACTAAGTATCAAAGGCGAGAATTTGGTTGTTAATGCAATTACAGTTAGCCCAAATCCTGCTAAAGATTTTGCTACACTTTCTTTCCATTTAAACGAATCTTCAAATGTAGATGTACAAGTTGTAGATGCTCTTGGAAGAGTTGTTGTAAATCAAAACAATTCAAATATGACCTCTGGAGCTCAAGAAGTTAGAATTAACACTTCTGATCTTGCTGCTGGTTTGTATTTAATTAAAGTTTCAACCGGAGATAACACTATTACAGAACGTCTTTCTGTAGTAAAATAATTTCCAAGTTAAAATGATTAAAAAGCACCCCGAAATTCGGGGTGCTTTTTTTTATGGAAGAAAATCTCATTGGCACATATTTTGATACCTTTGCCCCACAAAAAAAAGAGTAATGAAATTAGCAACCTATAGCAAAAACGGACAACAGCAACTTGCTTTACTGATTGATGGCAAATTGTATGATACTAATAAATTAAATCCTGAATTGCCCAATAACATGAAAGCAATGTTGAATAATTGGGAAATCAACAGCGCTATTGCCCGCAAAGCAGAAGCGGATATTAAAAAGGGTATTAATAGCATTACTGCAGACGCTGAATTTGCAACGGCTGCGCTAATGGCACCTGTGCCTGAACCTACATCATGCCGCGATGGCTATGCCTTTCGCCAGCATGTTGCAGCAGCCAGACGCAACAGGAAAGTAGATATGATTGCAGAGTTTGATCATTATCCTATATTTTACTTTACCAATCACAATGCCATACAGGGCCCCGGTGAAATAGTGTGTATGCCTGACCATTTTCAGAAACTGGATTTCGAATTGGAGGTATCTGTTGTATTGGGCAAAAAAGGCCGGAATTTTACGGCTGCCGAAGCAGACCAGTATATTGCAGGCTATATGATCATGAATGACATGAGCGCCCGTACTCTTCAAATGGAAGAAATGTTATTGAACCTTGGACCTGCGAAAGGGAAAGATTTCAGTACTGTTATTGGCCCAATCATGGTTACTCCTGATGAATTGGAACCTTATAAAATCCCGACCAAAAACAAGCATGTTGGCAATACCTATTATCTGGGCATGACCTGTAAGGTAAATGGCGTTATCGTCAGCGAAGGAAATATGGGCGATATGGATTGGACTTTTGCAGAGATTATTGAGCGTTGTGCCTATGGCGTGGATGTATTGCCTGGTGATGTAATTGGTAGTGGAACAGTTGGTACCGGTTGTTTTCTGGAGTTAAATGGCACAGGATTACTAAACGACCCTAACTATAAAGTACAATGGTTGCAACCCGGAGATGTAGTAACTATGGAAATAGACGGATTGGGAATATTGAGTAATACAATTGTTGCAGAAAAAACAGAATGGAGCATCCTGAATGAAAAGAAAAAATTCATTTCATAATTAAATTTCTGAGTGATTAAAACCTGAATGGGGGCGCCAAAGGCGCCCCCATTCAGGTTTTCTAAAATATTCAACTATAATTAAAAAATTACTCCTTCACAAAATGCTGGGTCATTATTTGCATTCCATCAAAATATACAATTGAGTAAATACCTGCTGCCAGAGTGCTGATATTGATTTCATACTGCTGATTATTCTTACTCATGGGCAATTGAATGGTTTTGCCTAATGCATCGATAATGCGGATACTTTCGTCTTTATTTGCTTTGCCCAAGGTCTCAACAAACAATACGCTTTCGGCAGGATTAGGATACAGCTTAAAGGCTTTTGAGGCAAGCTCTTTTTCAGATACACTTAATGGCAAAGGATTCCAGTAAACTTTCCAGGCAGTATCAGCAAGGTCTGTAATAGGTTTAAAGGAAGAAATAGGGCAAGTATAGCCTAAAGTATCTGTTGCCATAAAAGCCATAGCAATTTTTGTTTTGGTACCGGGCTGAAAAATATAATCGCCTGAAGCGATTACATACCTTTGATCTCCGGGAGGCATTTTCTTGTCACACATTTCTGCTCCACCCGAAATTGGAAATACATATTTACCTGCAGCCATAGGAATACCGTCTGCATTCTTTGCATGCATATAATTATTGTATTCAGTATCCACACGGGGGTTTCTGGTTGGCGTACCAGATTCATTTCTGAAATAAGTAAAACTACCTGCAGCTAACAGCGCTGATGGATAAACATCGCCCGGCATTTCTACAAAACTTAATCCGGTGATTGGGGGATGACTGCCATAAGAATTGGCACCATTGGCGCCATCTGGCATAACTGCGTTGTATTCAATACCCATACGATGCGATGAATCAAAAGCGATATAATCATCAAAAGGATTGCCTAAATCTGCATCCGAAAACAATCCAAATCTGAAATCACTGTACCGCTCTGTCGATTTATTAAACATCGTAAATTCATAAAATACAATTCTGTCTACATCTGTGCCTCTGCTATATCCGTAAGCCATTGCATTATACTGTATTTTAAGCGGTAAACCTTTTGAGGCAGTACGTGAAGGACCATTATCATTAAAGACCCACCAAAGCATCTGATCTCCTTTTATGTTGGGATAATCGCCATCCTTCCAATTATATTTCCCATCCCCATTTACATCTACAAAGGGAGCAAAATCCTGTGTTGCAACACCTGCCAATAATAATTGAGGTAATGATGCCCCAGCATTTCCTTTAGCATCCACATTACCTGATGCCGGCCATTGTTTGATTACATCAAACTTTGCCGCTGTAATTGCTGCAGCTCCTCCTGTTGCAAACAGACTTTTAAAATTGCTGATGGTACTGGCATCCACTTTCCATATTTTAGCCCAATCGGTACTTGCAGAACTGCTTATGGAGCCTGAAGCATCCAAGGGACCGGGGAAGTAGTCAATACCTACTGAACTAAACAATTGTGCAGAAAGGTGCAGCTTGCCCAAATCATCCATTCCGGACATCCAGATACTGGCCATATAACTGGCATGTTTGCCACTTCCTTTCGGATACTCACATGCGGGCTGAGAAGAGGCAGGGTCATACCACATATCACCATGAACCATGTGTTTGATGTTGAATAAATTCACATCTAGTTGTTCGCTAAATGTTGAGACTTGTGCCTGACTCTTGTTTCCAAATAGAAGAATCATTGTCAGCAGGCTGAGTAGCTTAAATTTTTTCATTGGAATCAGATTTTTATGTTGAATAATAATACGGATTAGATTTCAATATAAATATAGTATATTACTTTTATAATTTCTATTTTTCAGTAAAAATTAAAAGCGAATAGTATATACTATTCGCTTCAATGTTTTTTGGGGGGAGGGGTAATAGGGGCTTTCTTAAAAAGAAAATGTGATTTTTTTTGAAAGCGCAAGTGAAGAGGAGGTGCTCTTCACTTGCACAATCTGATAAGTTTCAATTGTACGAGTTGTTTGCTTTAGGTTAAAGAGACTCGTGCGATGAAAATCTTATTGGTTTAATGAAGTAACAATCCAAGATTCCGACAAACTTGTTTCATTACAATCCAAAAGTAAAATGGAGTGCACGAATAACCTGAGTTATTTAACGAACGGTAGGTTTTTTCTAACGAACGGTAAAAAAGGGGGGTAAAAAAGGTTATATTCGGAAAAAACGCATAAGTTCCAAGTACGTTTTTTAGCCATTTTTGGATAAAATTTCCTGAATACGGAATGCAATCTGGCCGTCTCTGGCATCCATCCAGATAAAATCTTTGTCCTTTCTAAACCAGGTTAATTGCCTTTTGGCATAATTACGGCTATGCTGCTTTATTTTATCAATGGCATCCAACAAAGTGCTTTTGTTTTCCAAAAAATCGAATAACTCAGAATAGCCAACAGTGTTCAGGTTTTTTAGATTCCGATTCGGAAAAAGTTGTTCTACTTCCTTGAGCAGCCCTTGCTCCATCATCAGCTCTACTCTTTCGTTAATTCGTTGGTACAATAGCTCGCGAGGCAATTCCAAAGCAATCTTTATAATCCGGAAAGGCCTGTTCTTTTTGATGCCGGTACGAAATGCAGTAATAGAACTGCCAGTAGAGCGCATAAAAGCCAGTGCCCTTAATATCCTTGCAGGATTGTTCATTTCTCCATTGACGACAAAAAGAGGATCCTCAACAGATATTTGATTGCGCAACCATTCTGTACCATTGTCTAAATAATTTTGGTTTATATCCTGGGCAATTTTTTCATCTACTACAGGCATTTCATCAAGGCCGTCACATAGTGCTTTGATATATAAACCGGTGCCACCACATACAACTGCAGTATTATGCTGTGCAAAAATGCTATCGAGATGTTGCAATGCAATACGTTCAAAATCTGCAGCACTTAAGGATATTTCGGGAGGATAGCAATCTATAAAATGATGTGGTATGGCCAAGCGCTCATCATTTGTAGGTTGAGCTGTACCTATTGACATTCCCTGATAACACTGACGGGAATCGGCAGAGATGATTTCGGTACCTAAATGCTGCGCTAATGAGATAGCAATAGCCGTTTTACCCACTGCTGTGGGACCTGCAATTACTATAAGTGTCTTGACCATACTGCTTGAATCCATGACCTAGCTACTCAACTCCAATAAAGTAATCTCGGGCATAATACCAAAACGACCCTGATAGCCTAAAAAGCCAAAGCCACGATTGACGTATAAATATTGTTTGCCTTCATTATACAAACCAGCCCAATATTTATAAATATACTGCACAGGACTCCATTTGAGCCATGGAATTTCAACACCAAACTGCATGCCATGTGTATGCCCGCTAAGCGTCAGGTCTATGTCCTGATATTCTGTGCGCACCTGATTGGTCCAATGTGAGGGGTCGTGTGAGAGAAGGATTTTAAAAGGAATATTTTTCTCAGGAAGACCCAGATAAGCATCTTTCATACTTCCATACTTAGGAAAATGGGCTTTCGCACCCCAGTTTTCAATACCCAGCAAGGCTATTTTATCTTCTCCCCTTTCTAAAATAACGTGCTCATTCATCATCAATCTCCAGCCCATATCTGCATGGATTTTTTTGAGCATGTCCAGATTGGCCACTTTGGCTTCATCACTTGGCCAGCTTACATAATCTCCATAATCATGATTACCTAATATAGAATATACTCCCATAGGAGCCTTGAGTCGGGAAAATATCTTCTGGTATTCACCTACTTCTGTAGAACGGTCATTTACCAAATCTCCGGTGAAGAAAATAATATCAGGCTTTAGGTCCAAAGCCATCTGAATGCCTTTATTGACCGCTTCGGGATTATCAAAGCTACCACTATGAATATCTGATAGCTGTACAATTTTTAGCCCGGCAAAGGCCGCAGGCAAATTGGGGAATCTGACTTTTACCTTTTTTATCTGATAACGATAACGATTTCCAATACCATTGACAAAACCAACTATTACACCTGCACCTAAAATTAATGCCAAACGCGACAAAAACATCGAGCGGGTAATACCTGAACTGACCGCTGTCTCCATCGGCACGGATTTAGTCCTGTCAATCAACCACAGTACACTTCGTCGGATATCGTCGCCTAACATAATCAGTAGTATAAGTACTTTGCTGACCAGCAGACCAATAGCCAAAGCAATGTAAACAGTCTTGACGCTGTTTGGCAATTGTACAATACCATTGCGAAGGATAAAAAATCCAGCCCAACATAAAATATCCACCAATACATAAAGGCTCATGACTAAATTCCGGGCTGTATTGGGTGCGGAACGAAGGGCAGATTTCAATACGATAAAGCTGTAATATTCCGCCAGAGCCAGTACCGCAAAAAACAAAATTATTCGGAAAGTGTTCATTTTCTTGAAAAGGAAATAAATATTTGAGCGACAAAGGTAGAATGTCCGTTGGTATGAAAATGTTACAAATTGTAAGAATTCCTTAAAACATTCAAATATTCAATTTTTAAAATAATTTGAAACTGCTATAGTATTTTACGTGCTAATTATTAGCTTTGTAGCAAATCATTATTTTACGAGACTTATGAAAAGAATAGTATTTGGCCTAAGTATGGGCGCATTGTTGCTACATGCATCTTGCAAAAAAGATTTAGGGGGCTTAACTGAAAACTCTTGGTCAGTTTCGGGAAAAACCTACACAGCCAGTACTGTTGATGTTTCTTCTTCCAGCAATTTCATTAGCGCATCTAATGGCACAGGATCTTCAATAGACTTTTCTTTCAAAACACTGCCCTCGTCAAACACAGACTTAGACATTAATGATGTTGCTTATACCAACTCTGAAGTCGCTATCCGCACTATCTTGAGTGGCAGTATTATATACAATAGTGTTCCAAGTAAAGGAACGTTCCTTTCTCTGAGAGTCAATAATGGAAAATATACACTCATAGGCAACAATATAAAAATGGTGAATGCAAAATCACCAAAAGACACCGTTATAGTATCTACCAATATTGTTCAACCTTAGTCAATACCCCAATTTCTTAATACTATTTCTACCAAATTAATACAATGAAAAAACTTCACCTCCTGATTTTCGCAGCGCTTACTTTTATAGTTATCTCTTGTACAAAAGAGTATCCTGAACCGGTTTACACGCCTGAAAAAAATACCTGGTTAGTTAATACCGATACCTTCGGACCGTCTAATTTCAAGTATTACGATACTGCAAACCTTATGTATGGTGGAATTAAAGGTGTTGGTTCTGTAACCATCAAATTCAGAGAAAAACCAAAAACTGATGGTGAATATGTGTTTCGTGAAAAGGCTGACGAGGTAAATGAGTTGAGTATACTGATTATTGACAGTGTCAGTAAGCTTTATTGGCAAAGTACAGACAATGATGGCCTTGCTCTGAAAGCTGAGCAATTTGCCAATGTTACAGTGAATGGCAGTAATATCGGTGTGGCTTTCAACAATAAATGGCTGAAACGTACTGACAATGTAGACAAAGCTAAAGTCTCCATTAATATAGAATAGATAAAAATGATTCTTACCCAAAACCGCTTAATATCTCTTAGGCGGTTTTTTTTATGATTTCAATTGGAGAAAATTAAATGCGGCAATAATCCATTCCATTAACTTTGAGATTCAAAACTTAAAAAAACATCTCTTGGATACAGACTGTACATACATCAGCTATGACCAAACCAATTCTTTCTCCGAATTGGTGTATGATTACATAAACAACAACAAAAAGATTGCTCCTTTTTATCAATTTGAGCCAAATGCACAAGGAATAAACCTGGCAATTGAGCAGAGAAAAAACTACGCTACAAACAGGGAAGCTCTGACAAAAATCCTGAATAAGCAATATGCTCAATTGCCTGCAATCGCATCTGTAAACGATAATATAAAATCTCTGCTGAGCAAAAATACATTCACAATATGTACAGCTCACCAACCCAATTTGGCAACAGGATACTTATACTTTTTTTACAAAATTCTTCATGCCATTAAAATGTCTGAGGAGTTGAACCAGCAATATCCCGAACAGCATTTTGTACCGGTCTATTATATAGGTAGCGAGGATAATGATTTGGATGAACTGGGACAATTTTGGTATGAAAACAAAAAGTATAAATGGGATGCAGACGGGCAAACTGGCGCTGTTGGCAGGATGGATACTAAAAGCTTAAAACCGCTGTTCGAAGAGTTATTTAAAAAACTTGGCCCTCCAGGAGCAAACTGTGAAGAATTAATCAATTTGTTGGATGAAAGTTATGTGCAACATAAAACAATTGGAGCAGCAACACAATATCTGGTTCATCAACTATTTGGCCGATATGGCCTGATAATTATTAATCCTGATGATGCTGAGCTGAAATCCCTCTTTAAAGATATTATTTCAGACGAACTGTTCCATCAACATTCCTTTCCTATAGTTAGCAATCAATCAAAATTATTGGCAGAACTATACAAAGCACAGGCATTCCCCAGAGAAATTAATCTCTTTTATCTTAAAGACAATTTGCGTGAAAGAATAGAAAAGCTTGGAGAAAATTGGATAGTTATTAATACAAATCTGATTTTTTCTGAGGAAGAACTAAAAGAAGAATTGGATAAGCATCCCGAACGGTTCAGTCCTAACGTGATTTTAAGGGGACTATTTCAAGAAACTATTTTACCAAATATTTGCTTTATTGGTGGAGGTGCTGAAGTTGCTTATTGGTTGCAGCTGAAACCTCTTTTTGATTATTACAAGGTATTTTATCCTGCAATATTCCTGCGTCAATCTGTACAAATTATCAATGAACAGGCATGGCAAATAATCAATCGTTTACAATGTTCTGTAGCAGAAACGTTTCTCCCTGAAAACAATCTAACAAAACTACTTTTAGCCCGAAAAAACAAATCATCCTGGCATCTGGATAGTGAACGACAATCGATTGAAACAATCTTCAGTACAATTGCAGAAAAAGCAATGAAAACTGATGCGACATTAGAAAAATCAGCCTTCGCCGCATTAGCAAAAATGGAAAAGCAGTTGCTGATAATAGAACAAAAAATATACCGTGCCGAGAAAAGAAAAGAAAAGGAAACAGTAGACCAAATCACAAGATTGAAAGTTGCAATACAACCTAATGGCGGGCTACAGGAAAGGGTTGAGAATTTTATTCCTTACTACCTCCAGTATGGTTTCAAGATTTTTGATAGAATAAAAAACAACATTCTACCTTTCGACAATCAATTTCTTATCATTCACCCTTCAAAATGAATATGAATGAACACCTCAATTACTCATTTCAAATACTATTTATTGAAAAAGTTAAGTATCGTTTTGCTGCTTACTTTATCATTGTGTGTGCAAAGCAAAGCTCAGGTCCTTTCTGCGGCCAATCCAACTAAAAAGTCAAAAATCCTGCCTAAACTATATGCTGGTGTCAAATTTGGAGCCAACTTCTCCTACCTATCCGGTACCAATTGGGAGAATGGTATCAAATCAAATATCGTAGGTGGTGCATTTGGAGGAGTCAAAGGTATGGGGCTGGGCGCTCAGGCAGAGGCCCTGTTTGAACAATCAGATTATACAACAGGATCTGGATTTTTCAACTTATATAAGAGCTATTATAACAATGTGAGCGATTCTTTGAAAAAAGGTACTTTCCGTGTCAATAAGCTGTGCTTACCCATACTCGTTCAGGTACGATTGGCAAAGGTTTTGTGGTTGCAAACCGGTATACAGTTTTATGGCATTGTTAATGTAAAAGACAATTCCGGTATGATAAAAGACGCTAAGCAATTGTTTCGGACAGGCAACACTGCCGGAATTATTGGTGCAACATTCCATTTAGGAAATGCAGATATTGGCGCAAGGGCTTTATTTGATTTTCAGAATTTAAACAACCTTTACTCCACTGATGTCTGGAGACAATATATGATTCAGGCTCATGTAGGAATAAAGCTATTTTAAACATGAACCTGCACTTCCTTCAACCATTTTTCTAAAACAGCTTTGTGAAGCTCAAAGGCATCTCCATACTGTATTGTTCTGTATGGAAATAATGTAGCGTTAAGAATCGATGTTTGTATATCAAATTTTTGTTGACGCGCAGACATGAAAATTTTCTTTTCATGCATCAGCTTAGCAAGGTATTCCTGCTCTGTCTGACCAGGAGTGGGAATCAGAATTGCTTTTTTGCCCATAGCCAGCAAATCCATCAGAGAAGAATATCCACTACGACAAATAACAATTGATGCTGCTCCTATTGCAATAACGAGTTCCTTTTCACTAAGCCTCTTATGATAACTAATGTGATCCGGAATCACTGGTGGCTGAATAGCAGTATCACTACCTTCAACGTAGATAAAATGCTTATCTGATTTTATGGCTTTCTTCCACAACATTTCTGACAATATAGTCCTTTGTGGCTCTGCACCGGAAAGCAAAACCAATACTATAAAGTCATCGTCCTTCCTCTTCTTTTCCGATAAGTCAGCACATTGCGATAACAAACCTATATATTCTGTTTCAATTTTTGGGAATACAGCCGGATGGGCCAAAACACCACTCAGACCGTCATCTTCAGGAACATCTACTACCCAACAGCGACTAAATTTTTCAATAAAGCGATAATGGATTTTCAATAATACCCTGTCAAAATAGCTACTCATTCCAGAACGTATCTGCAATTGATGAGTCATCAATATGCAAGGCACATGCGAAGAATACAAGCCATATCTATTGTCAGAAATTACCGCATCAATATGATGAGATTTAATGATATTCTGCAGCCATAGGTGTTCTTTCTTGATACATCTTTTCAGACGCGGAATTTGAGCTATAATTTTGGGTAGCAAGCCTGTTTTTGTCTTTGCATATTGTACATTATATCCCTCCAGATCTAACATTTCTACGAGAGGGAAATTCTGCCTTATATATATCTGTTGGTTAGTATCCCCGGCAAAAACAACCTGATGTCCCAATTTTATGATTTGCTTTATAACAGGCACACAGCGGGTTACATGGCCCAACCCCCAATCTAATGGAGCTACAAGTATCCGAAGCTGCTTTTTGTTCACCTGATTTTGTTATTTTTACAAATGTAGAACATTATGAAACGGAGCAAAATTTTTACGGTACTCATTTTATTGACAATTGGATTTGGATATGCAACAACCATGTCTGCATGCAAATCCACCAAAAGAAAAGGTTGCGGTTGTGGTGCAGACCTAAACAGAATGTACAAACCACGAAGATAATTTGTTTAATTTCTTATATGCTATTTTATGCTTTGGCAAAGAAAACAAAATTGGTATTATTTTGATACAGGTCTGATGGGACGACATCATAAGGATGCTGACTTTTTAAAAAAATGGTATTATCAAAAATCAATAAACGGGGAGATTGCAAGCTACTTTGAAGTTATAGATTTACAGAGATATAAAGTCATTTCCAAACCACAAAAGGTACAGGTCGCCTTGCGCGAAAAAAGAAATACGGCTTTCATTTTCTTTGCCTGCCTCAATTAAACAGAGGCAAGAAAATTAAGAAAATCTTCATCTTGCCTTTCTTTATTGAACATCATTTCGCTGCAGTTGATGCAGTTATTTCTCATTGTTTCGTATACCTCATCAGTCATCACCATTAGTTGTGCAATATTCCGGCTCAATTGTAACATATCGCCAGAAGAGCTGACAAAACCGATTTTGTTTGATTGGACAATTTCTGCGGCTTCTCCTTCTCCACTAAACAATACCGGCAAACCATTAGCCATTGCATTAAATATCTTGGATGGTACCGCTCCGTGTATAGAAGTACTTAAAGGAATAAGCATAGCATGGTAAGCCGAGAGCATGGAAGGAATCGACTCTGCGGGCAAAGAACCCAAATAGCAGACACCTTTTTCCGGATGTTTGTCTATCCACTCCATTATTTTCACTTGCTGAAATCCTTGGCCATAAATGTGCAATTCGGTGCCAAGTGCTGCAAAATCAATCGCCTCCAAAATACCCAAAACGCCCTGCGCAATTCCTAAAAGGCCGGCATAAACGATTTTTCTTTTACCCTCAGGTCTGCTCATTTTTGCCTCGATGGAATTGGGCTGCAGATTCCGGTAAACAAAGGAAACTTGTTTATTCTCTGACTGTTCGATGTGCTTCTTTATCGTTAATGACTGTACCGTAAACGCATCTGCCATTTGATACATTGTTTGTTCCAGCCTTTGCAAAAAACGATAAAATCTACCTTCCTTTATAAAACCCAAATCATGTGCAGACTGCGGCCACAAATCACTAACGTTTAAAATAATTTTTGCTTTGCTTCGCTTAGCAATCCTAAGCCCAAAATAACCTGTCACAAAAGGTGGGCTGCTGACTATTATCAAATCAGGATTTGAGTTACTCAATTGCCTTCCGGCTAATAAATAAAGCGATGCAGTATAACTGAATAAACTAAGAACACGCTTCCATTTATTGGATGAGTTAGTAGGTATTAACCAGGTTCGTATAACACTGATTCCATGAAAATTTTCTTTAGCAATAATCTTGTCTTTATAATCATTAAAAATACTGCCGGTAGGGTAATTGGGCATTGCACAAATGACAGTTACCTCGTAATTGCTTTGCAACAATACTTTTGCCAGATGAAACATACGGACAGGTGCCGCACCGGTTTCGGGCGGAAATGAAGAACACAGAAGTGTGATACGTTTTTTTGGACTATTCATTACATTGCTATACCAATGCCCAATTCTGCAAGTTCGGCAGTTGCAAAATGTGTTTTTAAAAGTGTGCTTATGGTCATTTCTTTAATCAATCCCTTTTCTTTTTGTATCAAATACCAATTCATTCCGAGACGTTGATAAATAGGCGCCTTCGCTAATAGTGTCTGCCTTACGTATACACCCAATTGCATATAAAGGCCTACCCTGCCATATAAAAACTCATGTGCGCCATACAGCCCGGCATTCCAGGCCCTAGTGTGTTCTTTACCTGGCTCAAGAGCTTGTAATCGCATAAAGTCATAGACATACTGATGATAAGCATAATCCAAACCAATCAGCACTTTATTTTTAGCCCAATACCTTTTGCTTAATGAAACTGAACTTATATAAACAGGTGTAGCTGCACTTCCTGCGCTTTCACCTGTTGTTAAAGCGATTCCCTGTCTTATTTGAAATAACATCCTGTTTTTAAGTTCCGGCATTTTCCGCATAATCTTTGGCGGATTGGAAGTGTTGGGGAAATAACGGAAACCAATATGCGCTCCCAAAAGATTAATACCCAGATTGGGGAGCCTGAATTTTGCAGCAGACATGTGTGTAAAACTTATGCCACCCTGTATATCCCAATGGTTGTTGAGATGATATCGAAGATCAGAGGATAACAAACTAAAATTATTGATGCGAGAGCCCATTGCACTGTTTACCGTATCCCAATAAGGCGCATAAGGCCTGTATTGCTTGCTGACAAAACCTAAGGACATACCAAACCTGAGTGTCCATTCCCAATCAGACTGCCGAAGTAAAGGCAATTCAAGATTTGGGTAAATACCAATGCCTTGACCAAAAAGATCTTTATCATAATAAGTATAGGTAATACCCAAGCCAATAGTCGGATAATTACGCCTTTGCTGCCATGCAGCACGGCCGTTGGTCTTCCAAACCAAATTAAGCTCCCCTCCACCTGAAATATCGGGAATAGCACCCTGAAACTTCTTGGTATGCTTAAATATTCGTCCGGCCACCACATTACTTTCTATGCCAAAACCGGGTTTAACATTTTGCGCCATTGCCGACCAATAAAAACAAATTCCCGTTACCAAAAAAAAGGTAAAGCGAACCGGTTTAAAACAATTTAGGTCAATAATACTGGGCATAAAGGGGAATTAAAGTTACCAAATCAAACCTACAATTTTTCCGGACAAATCCCATTACCACAATCCTTTATCTTTGTACTATATTCTGAAAACAGTAATGATGACAAAAACGATAGTGGTTGCCGCTTCTGAAAACAATGTGATAGGTATAAACAATAATCTGCCCTGGCATTTATCGGATGATTTGAAATTTTTTAAAAAGATAACATTGGGCAAACCTGTTCTAATGGGTCGAAAAACATTCGATTCACTGGGCAAACCTTTACCCAAAAGGCTTAATATCGTTCTCTCTCGCAGCCATCAGGATTTACCTGAAGGCGTTCTTCAATTCAAAAACTATAGCGACGCCATTCACCATCTTGAAAATATCCAAACAGAAGAAGTGTGTATCATTGGCGGGGGTCTTGTATTTGCTGATGCGTTGGCAAGTGTGGATCAAATATACCTTACGCGTGTACACACTATATTAGATAATGGAGAAGTCTTTTTCCCGGTTCTGGATACTGGAATATGGAAAAAAGTGTGGGAAGAATATCACCCGGCAGACGAGCAACACGCTTTTGCTTTCACATTCGAACAATACAAAAAAGCACAATAAGCATTGGCATTTTACACATTTTTTCAACGCATCCAATATTGGCTTATAGCCAAAAACCGCCATGGAGTTCATTCTCCATTTGTTTACGACTTTGTTGAAAAAATATTGAATGGGCGTTTGACGGATAAAAATTTTAGTCAATCTCGTTATTGGAAACAGGTTGGCTTTACTTCAAAACAGTCCATTATTCTAGATAGAATTTGCTCTTATTATAACATTCATTCTATTCATTTACCCGGAAATCAGATAGAATTCACTACCAGCAATTCAGGAATACGCCTCTTAATTTATTCTGAACTAAGTCAAATTGAATTAAACAATCATTGTTCGGACATCGTTATTGTTTTAAATCCACGTTCATCTTTAGCAAAATACTTGAATTGGAGAAGGCTGACAACTGAACCGGGAATTACATTATCATTAGACATTTTCGAAATGGGAATTTTCTTTTTTCGCAAAGAATTTCTTGTAAAGCAGCATTTTATTCTTAAATAGTTAACAGGGTCAATTATTTAAACAAAATGTTCATTTATTTTCCAAGCCTTATCTTTGTGCTCACAAAAATGTAGTTGATACTATTTCCCTAAAATCAGGAGTAGATATTGACACAAAAAAATTTGTTGCAATATGATTGCAGACCTGATACTCACACTTTTTTTAGTTGTACTAAATGGCTTTTTTGTAGCCGCCGAATTTGCCATAGTAAAAGTTCGTTCTTCCCAAATAGATATTGCCAAAGTAAGCAAATCCTTATCAGCAACAGCCAAAGGCATTGTCAGCAATCTGGATGCTTATTTAGCTGCCACACAATTAGGGATAACCCTTGCCAGTTTGGGTTTGGGTTGGGTAGGTGAAGAAGTAATGACAAAAATTATTCTCAATTTCTTTGGCCTTTTGAATTTGAATATTACCGAAGCTGTTGCTCATAAAGCTGCAATCCCGGTAGCCTTTTTTATCATTACGGTTCTACATATCGTATTTGGCGAGCTTGCACCCAAATCCATAGCAATACGTTATCCTGCAGGCACCACCTTTGCCATTGCATGGCCACTACGTGTGTTCTATTTTATTTTCCGTCCCATTATTTGGTTGATGAACGGATTGGCCAACTTATTATTACGCATTGTGGGGATAAAACCCCTGCATGGTAACGAAATTCACTCTGAAGAAGAGTTGAAAATGATCATCACAGAAAGTCACGAAGGAGGAGCAATTGAAGAAACTGAACGTGAGCTCATTCAAAATGTATTTGATTTTGACGACCGAAGGGTTTGGGACATCCTTACTGCAAAAAAGAACATTACCGTTATTCCTGCAGAGTTCACCATAGGCCAGGCCATGTCTTTTGCTATCAAAGAAGGTTATTCACGGTATCCGGTATGTGGCACTGAGCTGGATGACATAAAAGGCATTATCTATACCAAAGATTTAATGAAAAGCATCATGGAGTCAGATGCCAATGAGCATAAATCCATATTGCCACTTTGCCGTAAAGCCTACTTTATATCAGCCAGTAAAAAAATCAAAGACTTACTGAAAGAGTTTCAGAAAAAGCATATCCATATGGCTATCGTTACAGATGAAGTAGGCGATGTGACTGGTATTGTATCTATGGAAGATATTCTGGAGGAATTGGTAGGAGAAATACAGGATGAATATGATAATGAAAAACCCGTAGTTGAGTTAACTTCGAACGGGAATTATCTGGTAAGCGCCCACCACTCGCTGATAGATATCAATAAATTATTGCCTCATAAATTTGAAGAAAACGAGAACTATGAAACTCTTGCAGGATTGATTGCTTATCACCATCCCGACGAAATAAAGATGAACGATAAGTTCCATCTTGAAGAATATGAGATTACAATATTGAATACTTACAATAATTCTGCAGAAAAAGTAGAATTGAAGTTAATAGAAACTGAATAATAACAACAGCTGATTATGATTTTAGGCCGCTTTTTCGAACATACCGGACGCATCTTTTTGATGTTGAAAGGCGGCGTAAGCCGACCTGAGAATGGACAAGTATATTGGAAAGAATTTATGACCCAATGCAATGACATCGGCATTCGCTCTTTACCTATTGTGTTGGTTATTTCGGTGTTTTTGGGGATGGTATTGACATTGCAGGTTGCCTATCAATTGATTAGCCCCTGGGTGCCGAAGTATATCATTGCGCAGCTAACCAGAGACACCGCAATTCTTGAGTTATCGCCAACTCTGATTTGTATTGTATTGGCAGGGGTAGTCGGCAGTAAAATAGCTTCGGAGCTGGGTAACATGCGTGTTAGTGAGCAAATTGATGCATTGGAAATAATGGGTATTAATACCAAAACCTATTTGATTATCCCAAAGATTTTGGCTTCTCTTATTATGGTTCCCTGCCTTGTGATTCTTTCTATTGCCATCTGTATTGTTGGGGGTTATATCGCTGGTGTTACCAGCAATATCCTTAGCGAAGCACAATTTATGCAGGGACTTACGCAAGGTTTTATACCTTATAATCTGGTGGTTGCAATGTCCAAATCCGTAGCCTTTGCCTTTATCATCTCTACTATTCCGGCTTACTATGGATATTATGTAAAGGGTGGCGCATTGGAGATAGGCAAGGCATCCACTACAGCTGTAGTGGTAAGTTGTATACTGATATTATTGGCCGACTATGCAGTTTCTGCATTATTGCTCAACTAACAGGATTATTGGATGTATTGACGTAATGAATCGAGCGGCACAAAGCCTTCGAATGTCTTAATTAATCTCAAACTTTTACCATCATAAATATTGATTTGAGGCAAAGCAGCGTAAGTAAATAATTTGCGGATAATGCGGGCGCTATCAATCGAAACAGTAATAGTAGAAGGAAATTGACTACATTTCAAATTGGATTCAAAATAACTGAGATTAGGTGTTTGAACATCCGCCGCAACCAAAAGAACTTTGCTCTTTTTAAACATAAAAATATTTTGGGTAATTAGTCTGGTTTCATCTTCACAGTGCTCGCAGGTAGGATTAAACATAACGAGAAACAAATTACCTCCGGATTCCAAAACATCCTTTGAGATATTTTTATTCTCATAATTGACAATATTGAATTTTGGCAGAGGGGCATTCATCAGCTTGTAGTCAAATTCCACTTCCATTTCTGTCTTTACAGGGCGCAAAAAAGCAGTTCCCGGAATCGTCAGGGCTGATACAACAGAACCCTGATTCTCAGTTTTCTTCTTTTTCTTTTGGGCAAGTGCACAAACTGAGACCGTAAACAAACAAGCTAATATCAGTAAATTGCGTTTCATAGTTGAGCAGATTTTTTTAGGGATTCATTTCATTACGAAAGTAAAACATCGTGCTCATTATTCTGTTTATAATCTATTAAAATAATGATAAGCCATATTCCACTTGCAGAAAGAATGCGCCCTCAATCGCTGGATACTTTTATCGGGCAAGAACATCTGGTAGCCGAAGGAAAAGTATTGGCACAAATGATTGCACAACGAAAAGCACATTCCATCATTTTTTGGGGACCTCCGGGTGTGGGCAAAACAACTCTTGCCCAAATCATTGCCCATTCGTTGGATTTGCCCTTTTACACACTTAGCGCGATTGATAGTGGCGTAAAAGAGGTGCGGGCTGTTATTGAAAATGCCAGAAAATCTGGTAAAGCCTTATTATTCATTGACGAGCTGCATCGCTTTAACAAAGCACAGCAGGATAGCTTATTAGGTGCTGTAGAACGCGGAATTATTACACTCATTGGTGCCACCACAGAGAATCCTTCTTTCGAGGTAATAGGGGCATTGCTCAGCCGCTGTCAGGTTTATGTTTTACAACCGCTCTCAGATGATGAATTGAAGGCACTGGTAATACAGGCTTTGACGCAGGATGAATGGCTGAAAAATCATCAGATAGACATTAATGAATGGGAAGCCTTGCTACAGCTGAGCGGAGGAGACGCACGAAAATTATTGAACCTCTTGGAAATCATAGTTTCTGCCCTACCAGACAATGAAGGAATCATTACAAACGCTTTGGTTCAGGAGATTGTACAACAAAAAATGGCACTTTATGATAAAAGTGGTGAACAGCATTATGATATCATTTCGGCTTTCATCAAATCAATAAGAGGCAGTGACCCAAATGCTGCCGTATATTGGTTGGCCAGGATGATAGAAGGTGGTGAAGACCCGAAATTCATTGCCCGGCGAATGCTCATTTCTGCTTCAGAAGATATCGGGAATGCAAATCCCAATGCACTATTACTGGCTACCTCAACTTTTCAGGCAGTAGAAATGATTGGTTACCCAGAATGCAGAATCATCTTATCTCAAACAGCTGTTTATTTAGCATCGTCTGCAAAGAGCAACGCATCCTATTTAGCCATTGGCAAAGCACAAAGCCTGGTAAGGCAAACAGGTGATTTACCAGTACCCATGCATTTACGCAACGCACCCACCAAAATGATGAAAAATATGGGCTACGGTCAGGATTATCAATATGCTCACGACTTTGAGGGAAATTTCGTGCATCAAGAATTTCTGCCTGATAAAATTGCTCAGACCAAACTCTACGAACCGGGACAAAATGCAAGTGAAGACAGACTAAGGGCTTATCTCAAGCAATGTTGGAAAGAAAAATACGGTTATTAAATATTATGGCGGTAATGGACCACTGTATTGACCACAATATGGCCTGTAACTGCAATTTTGATGGTAATTAATATGCACTTCCGGATTATTGCCAGGCTTAACTTTAAGAATAAAATCAGGGGTTGCATACCTTTTGCGTAAGCAGGAAATGTTCCAGGTAATTTCATGAGTATTTTTAGGAGCTATAAAAACTTTAGACTTCCACTCCTCGATGAAGTAATAGGTCACTCCCGGGCTGAGCATTACTTCAAAACGACCATTAGCATCTGTTTTTACTTTCTTTACAGTTTTATTGGTGCTCTTATTTACAGTACCTATTTTGATGTAAATAACTTTGTCAGACAATGGTTTTTCTGTACTCAAATCCTTAAGCATTTCATCACTTGGCCTTGCACCGCCGCAATAATCTTCGGTAGCAGTAATATAAGCTTTGACACTGACTTTCCTTTGTGCATTGGATGCCAAACTAAGGATTGAAAGAAAAAAGAAAAGAAAAGAAAATCGACACATTACTTTGCTTGTTTACGACGAATATAAATATGCTTGATGTTGTTCTTTCCGGCACTTCGCTCATCAATTTCAAATTTATTGATACTCTTAATTAATGCGAGCATTTTATTGAAACCATAGTTTCGGGGATCAAAATCCGGCTTTTTCTTAAGTAACAAATTACCCAGTTCACCTAAAAATGCCCAACCATCATCATCTGCCAAATCGCTGATACTGTCAGCAATGAGCTTTATAAATTTAGAGTCAATTTTATTTAGGGGCAGTTTATCCGCCGGGCTTTTTGTATTTTCAATTTTAGGACTATCCTCTTCGGGATTAATATCAGTATCTGAAGGTTTAAGAATCTCCAGATAAATAAATTTATCGCATGCTGTAATAAATGGAGTCAGTGTTTTCTTTTCTCCTATGCCAATTACTTTCATTCCTGCTTCCCTCAGTCTGGTAGCCAATCTGGTGAAATCACTGTCGCTTGATACGATACAAAATCCATCAACCTTTCCGGTATACAGTATATCCATTGCATCTATAATCAATGCGCTGTCAGATGCATTTTTACCACTTGAATAACTGTACTGCTGGATAGGAGTGATTGCATTTTCCAGCAATACTTTTTTCCATCCCGATACCGTAGGTTTTGTCCAATCTGCATAGATACGTTTGAAAGTAGGACTGCCGTATTTTGCAATCTCTTCAAACATCTCTTTAACATTGGCATAAGGAACATTATCGGCATCAATAAGGACCGCCAACTTAAGGTCTTTTGTTATCTCCATTATGATATGACTATTAATGCATATTCTCTACAAATATACTTATAAGCCCGTCAAGCAAAACAAATCTTCTGTTTTATGTTAATTCGTTAGAAGAACAATAATGTAATAGACTAAAAAAAGGAATGCCGTGAATCTGATGTTCACAGCATTCCTTTTCCTAAATAATAGAACAATTATTCGAGCAAAGTAATATTACCTCTTTTACTTTCGGTTTCACCGTTAATAAACGTTGCATTGAGTACATATGCATAAGACTCCATTGGTTGAGGCTTTCCATTAAATGTACCATCCCAGCCCTGCTCGGTAGATGACGTTCTGAAAACCAGTTGACCCCATCGATTATAGATAGAGAAATCCATCATTTGGATGGCAGCACCACGAACATAAAGGATGTCATTTATACCATCTCCATTAGGCGTAAATGCAGTGGGAACATCAATACGGGGTACAATCAGGGCACTGATATCCTTACAAATGGTATCGTTACAATTTTCAAATCCTTCGGCAATCAAACAAGTCTTAAATGTTCCTGTTCTTTTGTACAGATGTGCAGGATTTGCAGCTCTGCTTTGATTACCATCTCCAAATACCCATAAATAGCTTAGTGCATTTTTAGACAAGTTGGTGAAATGAGTGGAATCATTTTCTACCGGTATTTTTGGTGTATAATCAAAATCTGCAGTAGCTCCAGGTCTGATAGTTATCTTTTTACGGAAAGTATCAGAAGTAACACAGGCATTACTATTATACACTACCATGGTAATAATATAAGTCCCTGTATCGTATTTATGAGTTGGGGTCAGTTCTGTGGAAGTAGTTCCATCTCCAAAATCCCAAAAAACCGAACTAGCATTAGTAGAAAAATTAGAGAAGAACAATCCTCCTGCCTGTACACATATCACATCGGGTAGGTTAGTGGCAGCTTTAAGGAATTTACTGTCAATATTGATGGTCTTCCTCATAGTATCCGGATTGTTACAGGCCAGAGGGTCAATCATGATTAATGTGATAATATAAACACCTGTGCTTGCATAGTTATGTATAGGAGGTGTTGTGCCTGAATATTTTGCTGTGCCATCGCCAAAGTCCCAGATAAAAGAAGCTGTACCACTTTTACCATAAGAAGAAGTGTTTTTAAAACTAACTTCATAAGGGGCATAACAACTATCAATAATGCTGTAGGTGAAATCCGCGTGGATACTATTACTATCTACAATGATGTCTACATAAGATGTATCATATTCGATGCAGGCATCCGGGTTATGTGCTACCATTCTCACCCTGTACGTACCGGGAATGTAGAAAGTATGTGTCGGTTCCTTTAAAGTACTATTTGGTGTTCCGTCCACAAAATCCCAATCAAATGTTTTTGCATTGGTAGAGGTGTTTTTAAAATTAACCGTAAATGGCGAACAACCTTTAGTATCAGGGTCTGCATTAGCCTTGGCAACTACCGCCCCCAAATCGAAAGCAATTTTTAATGCTGCCAGATTACAGTTGGTAGATCCATTAGTAGGACTGAGTGATCCAGGTGTGGTAGGGAAAGGAGATGCAGGGGCAGTAGGCCCACCACAACCACCGCAGATTGCCTGATATACAATACCCGTTTTGTCAAATCTGCTCGTTCCTCCATCAACATGCTCTCCTAACAATGGATTTGTGGCAACTCTGCCAAAAAAACTACCATAAAGCAATGAGGTCGCGTTCTTACTAAACACGATAAAATAAAAGTCTGCCCCATCAGTGGTTGTTTGAATTGCTGTAGGCGTAGTTGGCATTCCTGTTGTGGAACCTACTCCTGAAAAAGAAGGTCCCCCCAAAGTACCACCCCAACCAGAGATATACACATTCTGGCAGGTATCCACTAAAAATGCAACTGGAGAAATATTGGTTTCGGATGAGCTACCTGAGCCGTAGACTGTAGAGTAAATTGGTGCGGTAAGGTTATTATTCATCTTCATTACAAACTGGCTGGAAAATGGATTACTATATACTCCAGGAGATACAGGGAAACCTCCGCCAAGTGTTTGACCCATCATATACAAATCATCGTTGGCATCTATAGCAACTCCGTATACCTGATCATAACTTGTTGCACCAATAAAAGTTCCTCTTTGCAATGTATAAGCCGGGCCATTTGAAATCTTAAGTATATAACCATCAGTAGTGCCACCGATAAATGCAGGGCGATATGTACCTGGTGTAGTAGGGAAATTTGAACTCATAGTGCCTCCACCTACAAATATTGAATTTTGCGCATTATTCAGGGTTAATACATAACCGGCATCATCATTAAACCCACCTAAATAAGTACTAAAAATCATAGCACTCACATTTGTATTCATTTTCAACAATACGGCATCCTGTCCACCGCCTAAACTAGCCTGTATAGGACTTTGAACAGGAAAATTTGTGGAAAGTGTTGAAGCAGTAACATAAACATTTCCGGAATTGTCTACAATAACCTCACTCCGGGCATCATCTCCATAATTGTGCTTTAAATTCCCACCAGTAAATTCTTCTGCGTCAAAATTTACACAATCGTCGCCACTACCACCAACATAAGTAGAACCTATAATACCTGTTCCCAAGGAATTCAAAACAGTAACAACAATATCTGCTCCCCCATTATGGGTTCTGTCAAAAGCAGATGCGGAGGTAGGGTAATTTGTAGAATAAGTTCTTCCGGCAATAATCAGGTTATTGGATTTATCAACAATCATACTATGAGGCTGATCGTTATCGCTTCCTCCAATATAGGTTGCATACACCTTAGTGGTTCCCGTACTGTTAATTTTCATTATGCCCATATCGCAAGGAAAGAAGCTGCCCGAAGTAGTAGTGCCTCCACCAAATGTTGCCTGAAACGCACCCAGAGAGACCGGATAGGAAACCCCATTTACTAAACCACCGGTATACATGTTTCCCAAAGGGTCGTATGTAGCTGTAAAACCCCAGTTATCAGAAATCGATCCTGTAAATGTGCAAAAAACTACAGTAGGGTCAATAACTAGTACTTGATTATGGTCATACCCTTCCGGAAATTCAAAACTCACTATATTCTTATTCAAAACGTAATTACATAAAACATTTACCTTTTGATCATTGATGTATTGAAAAACAACCGGTTTCATTTCCTTTACTACACCGACTGAGGTTTGAATACTTAAACTACCGTCTCTTGAAATGGATAATTTATCAACACCTTCAAATTTCAATTTGATTTGGCTGGCATCGGCATTAGGTGCAACAATAAAATCATATTTTACATTGTTTCCTTCAGAGGACAATCTCATATCAATACCTGTATAAATATGCGAATAATCCAGTGCCAGACAAGGGTGAATATCAGACTTCCATTTGCTGGAATCATTACCAAGAAAATAATTATAATAATGCGGCTGTATTTTACTTTCCGATACTTGCGGGCTCAAACAATTCTCAAATACCATTCTATAAGCATGATACTTAATTACTGGAGGTGTTTTAATCTGGCCATGTTTAAATGCGTCAATTTTATCCCAGGCACCTTGCTCGCCCAGTAGATAAGTAATTGCATTTGAATGAACATAAATATCTCCTGTGCCAGATATACATTTATAATCAAATTTGTTTTCCCATTGTCCCTTATTCCGGACAAATTCCAGTTTGGAATTCTGTGCAGATGAACCATAAAAAAGAAACAACAGAAACAGGTGAAGCAGGTAATGTTTTTTCATTAGGGTAAATTTTAATAAAACTGAATGTAAATTTAGTCAAAAACCTAACGTAAAACGTCAATATGAAATTTGAAGCTCTAAAGCCTGTATAAATGAAAAAGCACACAATATTGTGTGCTTTTATAAAAAAATTAATTAATTATTTTATTGGGGACGCTTCTTGATATCATCAATGATTATCAGCTGATAATACGAATATGGCTTGGAAGAGCCACAAGTATCCAATACCTCTGAAGCGTGGTATTTAACTTTTACTAGCATTCCATTATGTTGGTAAGCAGTCAATAATTGGTATGGCTTTTCCTCTCTTCCATCGTCAAAACGAAGTATATAACCACAGCCTTCTGCAGTTATATCACCGCTATCCACAACCTCAGCATTTTCAAATCCTTCGTCAGGTTTATTACAAGCTAAAACAGATATAGTGAGTATAATGGCAATCAGGTGAAAATACTTTTTACGCATTTTATGCTTATTTAATGTTAAATAGTGCGGTAAGGTAGAAAAAATAATTGAAGGAAAAAAGCCTTCTACTTATTTTTTTTCTTTTGAAGTAAATTTGTACCCTACCCCTCTTATAGAATGGAAATAAATAGGGCTTCTTGTGTCTTGCTCGAAATGCTTCCTGAAGCCTAAAATGAAATTATCAATGGTTCTTGTAGTAGGATAAACATTGTAGCCCCAAACTACCTGTAAAATATGCTCTCTGGATACAGTTTCTCCATCCCGTTCTATTAGCAACTTTAATAAGGCCGATTCTTTTTTGCTCAACTCCTGTCTTTGCCCGTTTTTATCATAGCATTCATGCGCTCCAAAATCAATTTTCCCTCCCGGGAATTCATAAATTTCGGAAACTGGGGCAGAGTGTTGGATTCTCCTGTTTTTGGCAACCAGCTTTTCAACACGTAAAAGCAATTCCTCCAAATTAAAGGGCTTAGTAAGATAATCATCTCCTCCCTTTTTCAGACCTTCAATTCTATCAGCAACACTATCCTTGGCAGATAAGAACAAAATGGGGACATCAATATTTTGAGTTCTGATTGTTTCACAAACGGTAATACCATCCATTTCCGGTAACATAATATCCAAAACAATCAAATCGAAATACTCGGCTTTAACCATTTTAATGGCTTGCATTCCAGTTTTTGCGACACTTACTTCGTAGCCTTCCAACTCCAAATTGAGCTGAAGCATCTCCCTTATATTCTCTTCATCCTCTACAATCAGAAGGTTTGATTTATTTTTTATATTATTCATTAATTGACCGTCTTATTGTTAAAGGTAATCTTCCTCGCAAATTTATGCCATCGTCAAAAATAATATTTTCAAATTTTGTAAAAATATTTGCAAAATTGAGTGAATAAACTTTACCTTTGCTGCCCTATCAGAACGAAAATTAAGCGGGTGTGGTGAAATTGGTAGACACGCTAGACTTAGGATCTAGTGCTGCGAGGCTTGGGGGTTCGAGTCCCTCCACCCGCACTACAAAAAAGACAACAGTATGATACTGTTGTCTTTTTTGTTTACTGCCTGCAGCATCCTGGCTAAATATCAAAAGTTATTTCAAACAAAAAGCGCCTTCAAATTATGAAGGCGCTTTTTTACTTATATTTTAATCTCAATAAAATTAGTGAGCTACAGAGAAACGGTTAGAAGAGCGTTGTCCATTAGCTTCGATAGTGTAGATATAAACACCATTCACCAAATTTGCAGTATTGAATACAGCAGTATTTGATTGACCAGCATTTACATTACTCATATTTTGAGTAGCTACTACTTGACCAAGCAAATTACTAAGACTGATAGTTACATTTGATTTTTCCTTAACAGTGAAAGGAATATTCAATTCATTGTTAGCTGGTATTGGGAATGCTTTAACATCAGAAATCAAAGTTGATTCCTTAACTCCTACATTAAAACAAGAAGAACAAGACAAAGTAGCAGTACTCAACAAGTATTGGTTAAACCATGCAGTAGGGTCATTGGTAGCTCCAATTACGAGAGTAGGAGCATAAAAATTAGTATCAGTAGAGAACATGATAGAAGAACCACTATGGTCACCGCTATACCAAGAATATTTCATTGGTGTAGACGCTGTCGAAGAGCCTGTACCAGCAAAACCAGGGCGGAAATTGTGCTTTTGTGTAATAGTGTCTACATTTTTATTCCAAGTATCACCAGTTCTGAAAGTATAAGTAATAATTAAAACATTGCCAGCAGGAACTGTAAATGTCGAAGGAACTTTATACGAAAATGTTTGAAAAGTTGTTACAGTTGACGCTGTACGCATAGCCGCAGTTAATGGTTCTTTCCAAGAAAATGAAGTTGTACCAGTATATGGGTAAGATTTTCCAAGTTTGCGAACGCTGTCTACATTAATAGGAGTAAGCCATTTAAGAGTATCTTTTCCAGAAGGCAAATAACTTGATGCCCAAGGAGAAGTTGCTGTACGCCAATAGTAGAAAGCAGTCACTGGTTGGTAACCCAAAGATATTTCCAAAGTATCAACAGTGGAAGTCGAAGCACTATTACCAACGAAGTATAGAGCACTAAGACTTACAGAGTCTACAGTATAACTGTTAGTCGCTTTAATTTCAGTCTTTCCTATAAAAGCCGGGTTAGTCACATCATTCCATAAATTGTCAAAAGGACAAAGAACTTGGCAAACTGAAGTGAAATTGATAGAACCAATTCCGCTTGTATAATTTACACGAATAGTAGAATCTTGCCAGATGGGAATAGTAGAACCCAACATAGTAGAAGAGATAGATTCAACGTAAGCTTGGTGATCATATCTTCTCGGTGCAGTTGCAGTTGTTTTCAACATTGAAGGTCCAGAGGGTGCTATCTTTTCGGCTTTACCATCCATGAATGCTCTGTTGCTTGTAGAATTGATTGTTCTGCTTTGTAACTGAGCTGAGGCACTCATTGCACTTATAGCAAAAGTTGCAGATAATAAAAATAATTTTTTCATCATTCTAAATTTTAAAAGTTTGACGTAAAGATAACGCCTTTTCTTCTCATTGTCAAAAAATATTTTCTATTACTTTGATTTGTCGAAAAAAAAATTATCACTAATTGGCAAACTTTTGGCGGCTATATTTGCAGGGTTTTATCATAAAAACAGAATTTGTAACAATGCTCCCAGAATTTGACAACACTGAAGTTGCTTTTAAATACCGCAGTAATCAGGAATTAAAACAAGCCAGATTTCTTTTTGCTTCAATGGGCTCCCCTTCACTTACAGCTGTAGGCATAGCTTTTACCAAATTTGCCATGGCTATTAAGCTGCCTATTAATGGTATTATAAAACGAACCATTTTTAAACAATTTTGTGGTGGAGAATCAATTGAAGAGGCGGCTGACACTGCCAAAATGCTTGGTCAATATAATATTGGTGTTATCCTAGATTATGGGGTAGAGGGGAAAGAAGGAGAAAGCGAATTTGATAAAGCTGTTCCCGAATTTCTGAAAGCCATTGATTTTGCATCTTCTCAAAAAAACATTCCCTTTATCAGTATTAAGGTCACAGGATTTTCGCGTTTTGCGTTGCTGGAAAAACTACATGCAAAGGCCGAACTTAATTCAGCTGAACAGGAGGAATGGAATAGAGTGGAGCAAAGAATTGATACAATCTGTGCCAGGGCTGCAGAAAAAAACATTAAAGTATTGGTAGATGCTGAAGAAAGCTGGATACAAGACCCTATTGATGAACTGACTAACAAAATGATGGAAAAGTACAATAAGCAAAATGCTTTTGTGTACAATACTTTCCAACTCTATCTGCACAGTCGCTTGCCTTTTCTTAAAGAATCTTTCATGCGTGCGCAGAAAAGAGAATACTTACTCGGTGCCAAGCTGGTAAGAGGGGCCTATATGGAAAAAGAGCGTGCCCGGGCAACAGAAAAAAATTATCCTTCACCAGTGCAGCCCGATAAACAACACAGCGATAATGACTATAATGAGGCTGTTGATTTCTGTATCGAACATTTAGAAAACCTGGAACTGTTTATTGGTACCCATAATGAAAAAAGCTGTATGCTTGCAGCTCAAAAAATGCAAACGAAAAGTATTGATTTTAAACACCCGCATATCTACTTCTCGCAATTGTTTGGAATGAGCGACAACATCTCTTTTAATCTTGCACAACAAGGATTTCATGTTGCCAAGTATTTGCCCTACGGACCTGTTGCAGATGTTATGCCCTACCTGATGCGACGTGCACAGGAAAATACATCGGTAGCAGGACAAACCGGAAGAGAGCTTGGATTGATTAATACAGAATTGAAACGAAGAAAATTATTATAACTCCAAGAAAAAAGGAGCTTCTGACAGAAGCTCCTTTTTTCTTTATCAAATATCCCGATATTCCTTGCCCGTCATAGCGATAAAAACATCTTCAAGACTGGCTGCTTTTACCTCTTTTTTTCTTTCAAAACCAGTAGCCAATAATTTATCGATAAGACCATTTGGAGTGTCAATAGAAATGATTTTGCCACTATCTACAATGGCCACTCTTTCGCACAATTCTTCTGCTTCATCCATATAGTGTGTGGTAAGCACAACTGTTGTGCCTCTATCGCGCACCTGACGGATTAAATCCCAGAGATTGCGGCGTGCCTGAGGGTCCAAGCCAGTTGTTGGCTCATCCAGAAAAATAATTTTTGGTTCGTTGATGAGTGTAGTAGCAATAGAGAAACGCTGTTTCTGACCACCAGATAATTCTTTGTATTTGTTCTTACTTTTTTCGCGCAGGTTCACCATATCCAGCAATGCCATTGGGTCTACGTCTTTATTATACAATCCACCAAACAGTTCAATAATCTGCACCAGATTGAGCATAGGATAATAACCCGCTGCCTGAAGCTGAACACCAATAATTTCTTTGATTCTATTTGGATTTTTGTCCAGATTAATACCATCAACTATTATCTCGCCCGAAGTTTTTTCACGGAGGGTTTCTATGATTTCGAGCGTAGTGGTTTTACCTGCACCGTTGGGGCCCAGCAAACCAAATATTTCACCCTTATACACTTCAAAAGAAATGTCATTTACAGCAATGAAATCGTTGTATTTTTTAATAAGGTTCTTGACACTGATAATAGGCTCTTTCATTTTTTTGCAAAATGGATTGTCTTTTTTGCTCCGCAAAGTTAGGTTTCTTTATTATTAGACAAATAGAATATTGATTGTAAATAATTAACTGGTTTCAACAGATAATCCGTAACCAAAATCGGATTTGAAAGAAATGCGGTGAACCCCGAAAAAATTTACTTCTGTATCACGAAGCAGGAACGGAATAATTTTCCTTGAAAATCAAATGGTGTGGTAGCAGCAGAAATATCTTTGACAATAGAAGCTGGTATCGCATCGCGGTCGAGGGAAAAGCCACGATAATTGTTGGAGAAATAGATTTTACCATCCTCTGTACAAGCTTTTAACAGCTTGCGCAGCAAAACTACATGGTCTCGCTGTACATCAAAAGTTTCTTCCATCCGCTTACTGTTAGAGAAAGTAGGAGGGTCACAAATAATGATGTCAAAAGTTTCTTTAGGCAAATCGTTGATCACCTGCATCACATCACCCTGAATAAATTCATGTTTATCCGAATTGTACAGCTTATTGAACTGCAGATTTCGCTTTGCCCAGTTGATATAGGTTTTGGACAAATCTACAGAAGTAATGCTACGAGCACCACCCTGTGCGGCATACAGGCTAAAAGACCCGGTATAACAAAAAAGGTTCAGTACGCGTTTACCTCTGGCTTCATCACGTACCATTCCTCTTGTTATCCGGTGATCAAGAAACAATCCTGTGTCCAGATAATCGGTAAGGTTAATAATAAAATTCACACCTCCTTCAGGCACAATTCGTTCTTGCTTGGCTGTGTCAAACTTTTGGTATTGCCCTTCTTTCCCCTCTTTGCGCTGACGAACTTTCATAAAAATAAGCTCAGGCTCAATCTCTGTTACTTGTGCAATAATAGTCTTGCAGGATTCAAGCCAGGCTTCGTGTTCAGCTTCTTCCATTCCGTGACGACGCTTATACTCGGCAGCATGAACAGCTCCGTTATAATTTTCAATCACGAAGGGAAACTCGGGCATATCATGGTCATAAAAACGAAAACAAGCAATGTTTTGTTTGCGTGCAATTTTGGCAAAATGTTTGTACACTTTGCGCAATCGATTTTCAAACATCAACAGCTTGTTTTCGGCCACAATTGCGTGTATTTATTTTTTGTATTAAACATTAAAGCGGAAATGCAGTACATCTCCGTCAGCTACAACATATTCCTTCCCTTCTATACGCAGGCGGCCATTTTCACGGCAGGCAGCTTCACTTTTGTATTGCACAAAATCGTTGTAGCCAATTGTTTCTGCTTTGATAAAGCCTTTCTCAAAATCGGTATGAATTACTGATGCAGCCTGAGGAGCTTTCCAACCTTTGTGAATAGTCCAGGCACGAACCTCTTGTACTCCTGCTGTAAAATAGGTAATTAAATCAAGTAGTTGATAGGCACTGCGTATCAGACGATTCAATCCCGGTTCTGTCAAGCCATACTCTTCAAGGAAAATAGCTTTATCTTCATCACTATCCATTTCTGATATTTGCGCCTCAATAGAGTTGTTCATCACAATTACCTGTGATTTTTCGGCAGTTGCAGCCACTGTTAAAGCTTCAGAATATTTATTACCTGTATGAATGGCACTTTCGTCTACGTTGGCAACATACAAAACCGGTTTTTGGGTAAGCAAGAAGATATCTGCAATCGCTTCCAAATCCTCTCCTTCAAGTTCCATTCCTCGTACATTTTTACCTTGCTCCAAATGTGCCTTTACTTTGGTCAATACCTCAAGTGCAGGTTTAGCTTTAGGGTCAGCCTTTACCATTTTTTCCATCCGCTGCATCTTCTTCTCTACACTTTCCAAATCTTTCAATTGAAGTTCGGTATCGATGATTTCTTTATCACTTACGGGATTAATGGCTCCTTCTTCGCGTAAAAT
This sequence comes from Bacteroidota bacterium, assembly GCA_040387755.1. Lineage (GTDB taxonomy): Bacteria > Bacteroidota > Bacteroidia > Chitinophagales > Chitinophagaceae > Rurimicrobium. The sequence goes on from JAZKDB010000002.1 coordinate 1,629,938, forward strand.
ATTTTCGTCCTCAAAACAGCGGATAACATGTACAATCGCATCTACTTCGCGGATATTAGCCAGAAACTTATTGCCCAGACCTTCTCCTTTACTTGCTCCTTTTACGAGACCGGCAATATCTACAAATTCTATAGTGGTTGGCACAACGCGCTGAGGTTGAACCAATTCTTCCAGCATTTTTAGTCTTTCGTCCGGTACATCTACCAGACCAACGTTAGGCTCAATGGTACAAAAACGATAATTGGATGCCTGAGCTTTGGCGCTATTACTTACTGCATTGAAAAGTGTTGATTTACCAACGTTGGGCAAACCAACGATTCCTACTTGTAAAGCCATTATTTATTGAAATTAAAATTTGTGCAAAATACGTTCATTTAAGGCGAATAGAAAAACTACCTTATAATATTCCCCTACACAACTTAAAAATCCAACTTATCCCTTGAATATGTTTACTAATTTTAAGCCCAAATACGCAAAAGCAATGCCCATTTCAAAACGACACAGTTATCTCGAAACAATCAGAATTAGCAATGGCAAAAAGTTTGCCCTGAAAAAATTCGACACTTTATACAACCCTAAAGGAATTGATAAAGAAAAAAGCGAACTGATGCTTATTGAAAGTACTATTAAGCTGGCGGAGCTGCAAGACAAATTATATGCACATAATAAACATAGCATTCTCATTATTTTCCAAGCTATGGATACAGCAGGAAAAGATGGAGCCGTAAAACATGTGATGAGTGGCTTGAGCGCACAGGGTGTGAGGGTATCTAACTTTAAGGTTCCTTCAAGTAATGAGCTGGATCATGACTATTTTTGGCGACATTATATAGAATTACCGAGCCGTGGCGAGATTGGCATTTTTAATCGTTCGCACTATGAAAATGTATTGGTTACCAAAGTCCATCCTGAATATATCCTCAATGAGAATCTGCCTGACATTAAATCGTTAAAAGATATCAATCAGGACTTCTGGAATAGAAGATATAAGCAAATCAACCGTTTTGAAAAAAATATTACCGAAAACGGAACGATTGTTTTGAAATTCTTTCTTTATTTGAGCAAAGAGGAGCAAAAAAGGCGCTTAATAGAGCGGATTGATGACCCTAAAAAGAATTGGAAATTTTCTTTAGGAGATTTAAAGGAGCGGGCTCTTTGGAATGAATACCAAACAGCATACCAGGATATGATTTCCAATACTGCAACAGAACAATCTCCATGGTTTATTATACCCGCGGATAATAAGTGGAGTGCACGATTGCTCATCAGTGAAATTATCCTTCAGGAATTTTCAAAATTAAAAATCAATTATCCCCAAGTAAGTACTGAGCAAAAAGCAGAACTGCAAAAAGCAAAAGAGCAATTGCAGCGTGGGCTTTAGAAGGCTATTCCTTTTTTTTCTTTTTAGGCTTGCAGGTTTTGCAAAAATCAGAGAGCAGAGATATTTCTGTCAAAATTTGTTGTCGAGCGACCTTAATTTGCTCATGATTTCTTCCTAAATCGGTTGCTTTACTTAATTCTGAATGCCTTACAGAGTACTCTTTTTCAATTTCATTATAGATTGGCTGGAAAAAGCTGACGTTTGAAAAGCCTCCTTTTTGTAGATACAATTGTTGCCTGAATTTTCGGGCATACAATTCTGTCAAGTCAAAAGTAAGCCGTGCATACAAAAGCAAGTCTTTAGCCAAAATACTGTCTGGAGCAGTAAAATAAGCAGATTGAGGATAAAAACTGGTAACAACTTTGGAGTTGAAGTTTTTGGTGAACATGAACTCATAGTTACTCATTTGAAAAGCAAAATCAAATTTGGTAGCAGGAAAAATACTCAAATTATTACCGCCAATTTCTGTTGCGTCAGATTTAAAATCACTTAATTGTAACTCGTAATCCGGAGTCCATTCTATTGGTGCCTGTGCATAAAGAGAAGGAGTATTCAGAATAATGAATACTGTAAAAATCAATTTTTTCATTCGTGTTCTTTGAATTAATTTTATTTTGTTTCCTCATTCAATGCAGCCCATAGTGCATCTTTAAGTTCAACAATTCCTTTGCCGCTGGCAGACGAGATAAAATAATGAGGAATACCTTCAGGTAATGTCTTCGCAATTTCAGCCTGAAGCTCATCGTCCAGCATATCACTTTTAGAGATAGCAAGAATGATTGTTTTATCCAGAAGTTCAGGATTAAATTCTTCCAGTTCGTTGAGTAAAATATTGAATTGTTCATGATGGTCCGGACAATCAGCAGGAATCATAAACAAGAGTACAGAGTTACGTTCAATATGTCGTAGAAAGCGATGGCCCAAACCTTTTCCTTCCGCCGCGCCTTCAATAATCCCTGGTAAATCTGCCATACAAAACGACTTGTCATCACGATATGGCACAATACCTAATTGAGGAGTCAGGGTAGTAAAGGCATAGTCTGCAATTTTTGGTTTGGCTGCACTAATAGTTGAAAGCAAAGTACTTTTTCCTGCATTTGGGAATCCAACGAGCCCCACATCTGCCAGAACCTTAAGTTCAAGATATTTCCAACCTTCAACGCCAGGCTCACCTGGTTGTGCATAGTCCGGCGCCTGATTGGTAGCTGTTGCAAAATTACCGTTACCAAGCCCTCCACGTCCGCCTTTGAGCCAGACAATTTCCTGCCCATGCTCCAATACTTCAGCTTCAGCTTCACCGGTTTCTTCATCATAGGCAATTGTCCCTAGTGGCACATCAATGTAAATATCTTTACCATCCCTACCGGTCATGTCACTTTTGCCGCCCTTTTCGCCATCCTCGGCTAATACATTCTTATGATAACGCAGATGCAGCAAGGTCCATAACTGAGCATTCCCTCTGAGTATCACATGGGCTCCACGCCCTCCATCTCCACCATCCACGCCTGCCTGGGCATTGTACTTTGTGCGAGCAAAGTGAGAGCAACCCGCTCCTCCTTTGCCCGATTTACAATAGACACGGATGTAATCAACAAAATTTGCTTTTTCCACTAATTATTATTCTGGTAAAATGACTTTATCTATTTCGGTAGAAAGAAGTGCAAATATTTCATCAACAGTTCCTTCTCCGTTTATACGCTCTACTTTATCCATAGCTTCGTAATGTGAAGCTACAATCTCAGTTTTTGCACGGTATTCTTCTACGCGTTTTTTAATTACTTCTTCTGTATCATCCGCACGACCCGAGGTCAATGCTCTATTCAAAATCCTTTTGGTTAATTCTTCATCAGGAACTTCCAATGCCAGAACCAAATTAATAGGTGCATTTTTAAACTCTAACAATTTGTCCAGAGCGATAGCCTGTTGTTTAGTACGGGGAAAGCCGTCAAAGATAAAACCACGGGTATCAGGTGTCTCATCTATTTTTGTGCTGATCATTCCTATCACCACTTCATCAGGCACCAGCATACCCTGATCCATAAATTTTTTGGCTTCTGCGCCAAGTGGGGTCATTCTTGCTACTTCATCGCGCAATAAATCGCCGGTAGAAATGTGCTGAAGCTTGTATTTACTTAAAAGATTAGCAGACTGAGTGCCTTTTCCACTACCGGGAGGGCCAAAAAGAATCAGATTGAACATATAATAAATCAGATAAAATATGCGCAAAAATAAGCAACCCAACTACAATTAGTTGGGTTTTTATTTCAAAATAGCCAAATTGGTATAGTTTATTTCTTTCCCGCAGCTGATTGTCTCACATTCAGCACGTCTCTATCAAACAAATAAAGACCACTCTTATCTTCCCCAATCATCTCCAATTTATCATTGAGTACCCTGGCAGTTTTTTCTTCTTCAATTTGTTCGCTCACATACCATTGCAGAAAATTATGTGTTGCGTAATCCTTTTCTTTAAGCGCCAAATCTACTAAATCATTGATGCATGCAGAAACCTCCAACTCGTGGTTCAGATATTCTTCAAACATTTTTTTCAGGGAAGGAAATGTAACCATGGGTTGATCTAATGCTGGAATTGCGGCAAAACCACCACGTTCATTGACAAATCTGATTAACTTAAGCATATGAATACGCTCTTCATCACTTTGCTGAAAGAAAAATTCTGAAACGCCATCAAGACCCGGTTGTATTTCTGCCCATACAGCCATAGCAAGATAGGCCTGAGAAGATGCCGCTTCAAGTTTGATTTGATTATTGAGTGCTTCCTGTATGTTTTTTTGTAGCATAATTTTGGAGATTGTTCTAATTAAAGCAAGATAACCCTTTTTGAAAGAGGCGAAAGCAGTAGATAAGAAAATTAGCGTTTCGTTTTATCCAATAAAGCCGAAATAATATCCGCAGAAACTTCTTTTATCTCGCCTGATTCCATCCCATCAATTGTAACATTTCCGATGCTATAACGAACTAACCTTAGTGTTGGCAACCCTACAGCCGCTGTCATCTTTCTTACCTGCCTGTTTTTGCCTTCTTGCAAGGTTAAAGCACACCAAGTGGTAGGTATATTTTTTCGAAAACGAATGGGTGGAAATCTTTCTGGTAAAGCAGGTTCTTCTGTCAGGATTGCAGCTTCAGCCTTCAAGGTTTTATACAATTCTCCATCTACATTAATAGTTACTCCTTCCTCAAGGTTTTTAATTGCATTTATATCGGCAATTCCTTCCACTTGCGCATAGTAAGTTCTCCTGTGTTTATAACGCGGTTCCAATAATTGCTGTGTCAATTTTTTATCGTTGGTTAATAATAATAATCCTTCGCTGTCAAAATCCAATCTTCCGACAGGATAAATATCACGGGGAATATTTTTAAAGTAGTGTGACAATGTTTTTTTTTCGCCTTCGGCAGAAAATTGTGTCAGCACCTGATAAGGTTTATAAAACAAAAAATATCGAAGCATCATGAACAGCTTTATTATGAAAGCCTTTATTGGCAGCACTTTCAGATATAAAAAAAAGCCCGAAGAGCGTTGTGGACTTTCGGGCTTTTTATATAAGGATGGGTTAGTAAGTTCAATCCTTGCACAATATTAAAGATAATTGTTGGGCAAAAAAATTATTAACGAAAAAAAAATTGAGATGTTGAAAAGATGTGAACAACTATGGTGAACGTAATTTCATTTTTCATCTTGCTTAAAAATGAAAAATAGGATTCACTTATCAGTGTTTTTTCTTAAAAAACAGATCGCTTTTTTTGAAGAAACTAATTAGAATAATTTTATCACTCTTGTGCAAAAATGGATGGAAAAAAGCTGCGTATTTTTCATTCCCTTTTATAAAAAGAAAAAGAGAAAAACCGAACCGGGGAAAAAGAATAATTTGGATTAGTAGTTGCTATCTTTTATGTTTGCACTCCAATAAAAACAATTGGGGAATTAGCTCATTTGGTAGAGTGTCCCGAAAGCGTTCGGGAAGGTGACGCAAAATGATTTGAAATAAACTGGGGAATTAGCTCATTTGGTAGAGCGCTTGCATGGCATGCAAGAGGTGACCGGTTCGATTCCGGTATTCTCCACAAAAAAACAGCCACCAATCTGGTGGTTTTTTTTGTGCCATGAATTTCTTCTGCTATATACTCTTTTCGGAGAAAACCAATAAATACTATGTTGGTTCCTGCGCTGATATGGTGGCAAGATTACAGCAGCATAATTCCGGGCGAAACACATCAACTAAATCTGGCATTCCCTGGAAAGTAGTTTACACTGAAGCTTTTGACAGCAATACCGAAGCAAGGAAAAGAGAAGCTGAAATCAAGAAAAAGAAAAGCCGAAAATATATTGAATGGTTAATCAGCTCTTTGAACTAGAGCGTCCCGAATGCTTTCGGGAAGGTGACCGGTTCGATTCCGGTATTCTCCACACAAAACAGCCACCATTCTGGTGGTTGTTTTGTGTGGAGAATTTCTTCTGCTATATACTCTTTTCGGAGAAAACCAATAAATACTAGGTTGGTTCCTGCGCTGATATGGTGGCAAGATTACAGCAGCATAATTCCGGGCGAAACACATCAACTAAATCTGGCATTCCCTGGAAAGTAGTTTACACTGAAGCTTTTGACAGCAATACCGAAGCAAGGAAAAGAGAAGCTGAAATCAAGAAAAAGAAAAGCCGAAAATATATTGAATGGTTAATCAGCTCTTTGAACTAGAGCGTCCCGAATGCTTTCGGGAAGGTGACCGGTTTGATTCCGGTATTCTCCACAAAAAAACAGCCACCAATCCGGTGGTTTTTTTGTACCATGAAATTCTTCTGCTACATACTCTTTTCGGAGAAAACCAATAAATACTATGTTGGTTCTTGTGCTGATATGATGATAAGATTACAGCAGCATAATTCCGGGCGAACTTCTTTGATGAAATCCGAAGTTCTCTATCATAACCATTTGTTATAGCAGAATGTCAACAGAATAAGGCATTATTAAACCTTTCTTCCGACATTTGCTTTCTCCAAATAAAATCAATGAGCCAGAGTACAAAAAAGACCTTTTCACTCGTTACACTGCGTCGTATATTCGGTTATACGGGTAACTATCGCAAAACTTTTTTTACTGCAATGTTGCTCAGTGTGATTCTGGCATTGATATCTCCTTTGCGCCCTTACCTTATCCAACAATCAGTTGATGTTTACATCAAAAATCAATGGATGAGGGGCCTGCTATATATCTCTGCAGTGCAATTGGCCTTACTTCTTCTAGAAACTATCCTGCGCTTTATATTCTCCTACCGCATCAGTTGGATGGGACAAAGTGTGGTCAATGATTTACGCCAGCAAGTATTTCGTAAAATATTGTTTCAGGATGTCTCTTTCTATGATAAAACAGCAGTAGGTACACTCACTACCCGTTCTATCAATGACATGGAATCTGTTAATGATGTTTTCTCGGAAGGGATTATTTCCATTATTGCTGATGTGCTGACAATTATTGCCGTTATAGTGGCGATGTTGGCTACAGATTGGGTGTTGACCTTAATTTGCCTAACGACTTTACCTGCTATTATTCTGGCAACATATTGGTTTAAGGAAAGTGTAAATAAATCTTTCCAAAGGGTGCGTACCGCAGTAGCTTCACTCAATGCATTTGCTCAGGAGCACATTAGCGGAATGAGCATTGTTCAGGCATTTGCAGCAGAGACAAGAGAGGGTGCTAAATTTGATGTCATCAATAAAGAACATCGAAATGCTCATATTAAATCCATATTTGCCTATTCTGTTTTCTTCCCGATTGTTGAAATTATTCTGGCAGTATCTATGGGACTTTTGGTATGGTGGGGAGCCAAGCGAATGATTGCTTATGATGTAACACCTGGTGTAATTATCGCCTTTGTTATGTACCTCAATTTGCTCTTTCGTCCCTTACGGATGATGGCAGACAAGTTCAACGTATTGCAAATGGGGATGATTGCGGCAGAACGTATTTTCAACTTGTTGGATAGTGAGGAAAGCATCAAAAACGAGGGAACTGCAAAAGCAGATAATCTAAAAGGCTCTATTGAATTTAAAGATGTTCATTTTGCTTACAAAGCTGATGTTCCGGTTTTACGTGGACTCAGTTTTGATATTCCTGCAGGACAAACTATGGCTCTGGTGGGTCATACCGGCGCCGGAAAGACTAGCATTATCAGCATTCTTAATCGTCTGTATGAAATACAGGCCGGGCAGATTTTAATAGATGGCAAATCAATACAGGAATATGATGTGTACTCCCTGCGCGAGCATATTGGTATTGTATTACAAGATGTCTTTTTATTTTCCGGGACAGTATACGATAATATAACGCTGCGCAACAGTGCTATCCCGATAGAAAAGGTAATGGAATGCTGTAAAATTCTGGGCATTCACGATTTTATCATGCGCTTGCCTGACAACTATTATTTCAATGTAATGGAACGTGGAAATACGCTTTCGCAAGGACAGCGTCAATTAATTTCTTTTGCCAGAGCATTGTTGTATAACCCTACTATTCTTATTCTTGACGAAGCCACTTCCTCCATAGACAGCGAGAGCGAGCAGTTGGTGCAAAAGGCGATTGATACTTTAATTAAAGGGCGTACTTCTATTGTTATAGCCCATAGATTATCAACTATCCGTAAGGCTAACCAAATTTTGGTTTTGGACAAAGGTCAGGTAGTAGAGCGCGGTAGCCACAGCCAATTGATGCAGCAAGAAGGTGCTTATCATAAACTGTATACTGCTGTTGAAAAGCAAGTAGCAGTAGCTTAATTACGACAAATATTTCCCTACAATAGGCATTCTCCTGCCCACTCCAAATGCTTTGGGTGATACCCGAATGATGGGACAAAACTGGTTGCGTTTGTATTCGTTGGTGTTGACTAATTTTAAAATCCTGCTTACAAGTGCATTGTCAAATCCCATAGCTATCAATTCTTTTGGCCCTTGCCTTCTTTCGATGTACTGATACAATACTGCATCCAGAATCGCATAATCGGGTAAGCTGTCAGAATCCTTTTGACCAGGACGAAGCTCGGCACTGGGTGCTTTGTCTATAATATTTTGAGGGATGATTTCCACATTTCTGTTGATGTAGCGAGCCAATGCATAAACCTGCATTTTATATAAATCTCCTAACACACCAAGACCTCCGGCCATATCGCCATAGAGTGTGCCATAGCCGGTAGAAAGTTCGCTTTTGTTGGAGGTGTTCAATAATATAGAACCAAATTTATTGCTCAATGCCATCACCATTGCTCCGCGAATACGGGATTGCAAATTTTCTTCGGCCACCGAAAATGCCAAACCCGAAAACACCGGCTCAAGTGCAGTTTCATAAGCTTCAAACACATTTTTGATAGGGATAATATCGTAGGGATTAGCCAGATTTTTTGACAATTCCTCTGCATCACTTACCGAATGACCGGTTGAAAATTGAGACGGCAACAGCAGCGCTCTTACATTTTCAGAACCCAAAGCCTCGCAAGCCAAAGCAAGTACTACAGCACTGTCAATGCCTCCCGAGGAAGCAACAATTGCCTTGTTAAAATTCATCTTGGAAAAGTAATCGCGGATACCCAGTATTAAAGCTTCATGAATTTGTCCAATGTTTAATTCCGCATCATATTGATTACCCAGAATTGCAGACTGTTTGTAATGAACAGGGCTCTTATCTTTCAACAGGAAACGACCATCATCCATCCATTCCAATGATTGAACAAACTCTTTAAAATAAGGCAGCTCTGTAACAATATTTTGATCTGCATCCATTACGATAGAACCCCCATCAAACACTATTTCGGTCTGCGAGCCTACTGTGTTACAATAGAGCATCGGTATTTTATATTTGGCCACATTAAGGACAATCATATTTTTACGGGCATCAGCATGGATATAGTCAAACGGTGAAGCACTGAGGTTAATCATTATATCCGGAGATTGCTTCATCAGTTCGTCCATTGGGTTCACCTTATAAAGAGGATTCTCACATAGGTCCCAAATATCTTCGCAAATGGTGACTGCCAGTTTTTTGCCTTTAAAATTAATAACATGCCATTCGCTTGCCGGTTCAAAATAACGATACTCGTCAAAAATGTCATAAGTGGGCAAAAGGGTCTTGTGGACAATTTGCTTAATCTCTTTTTCATAAAGAAAATAGGCGGAATTGAACAAATCTTTTCCTTCAGGCTTTGTATTTCGTGTTGGAGCCCCTATCAATACACCAATAGCATCAGCTTCTTCAGCAATTTGCGCTACACAAGCCATCGATTGCTCAATAAAATCATTAAACTCCAAAAAATCACGTGGAGGATAACCACAAACACATAATTCTGAAAAAATGATGAGTTCAGCACCTTCGGCTTTCGCCTGACGAATGGCTGCAATGATTTTCTGAGTATTGGATTCGAAATTGCCGATGTGGTAATTTTGCTGAGCTAAGATGATGTTCACTAAAAATGCTGATTTTGATTCAGTAAAATTAGCATTTTTAGTTGCTACCAAGACGCCAAATGAATTAAATCAATTTTGTATTTTATAAAAATGTAAATGTCCATTTCAATTAAATGACCTTTAGAGATAATTATTGCTACAAATATGAATTAAATTTACATGTTAAGGTAGGGGTCTGCCAGATAAAAAGTAAATTCACACCTCAAAAGTATGTTTCCAACAGTTTTTGAACTACTTTGCGTCATTATTACATCTAATATTTTCAGTTATCCACATTGTTTTCACATTATCCACATCCCTGTCAATTGCTTTATGTTAAAATGCCCTTAAAGCTATATCAGACAGCACATTACGCCTGTTCAATGATTGTGGATAATTAGAGCGTGTATAAAAGTGGTAAAAAGTGGTAAAAAGTGTTTCTTTGTGCTTCATTTAGAGCATAAATACACTAATGGCCAATTTCATAGGCGAATACGAACTAACGATCGATGCAAAGGGAAGATTTCTTTTGCCGGCGAGCTTCAGGAAGCAGCTTCCTGAAGGAGCTGATGTTCAGTTTGTTGTATCTCGTGGTTTTGAGCAATGCCTCAACCTATACCCTATGGATGAATGGAATATTCTTTCCGAAAAAATAAACAAACTCAACGATTTTAATCCCAAAGTGCGCGATTTCAAACGTTTGTTCCTGAATGGAGCAAATATTGTAGAAAGCGATGCCGCGGGACGCTTGCTCCTGACAAAAACCCTGTTGGAACACGCCGGCATTACCAAGGATATGGTATTGACAGCGCAAGGCAATAAAATGGAGATATGGGATAAAGCCACGCATAAAGCGCACATCCAGTCCAAGATGGCAGACTTTAGTGATTTGGCAAATGAGGTTTTAGGTGGTGGTTTTATTAGTCCCTTCGAAAACATAGGATAATGACAGAGCAGGCATTTTATCATACTACTGTGCTATTAAACGAAACAGTAGATGGTTTGGCAGTAAAAGAAAGTGGCATTTATGTTGATTGCACATTTGGTGGAGGAGGGCATAGCAATCTAATTCTGGAGCAGCTGGGCCCAGAAGGCAAACTAATTGCTTTTGATCAGGATGCAGACGCCTGGCGTAATAAACCTGCTGACGAACGTTTGATACCAGTAACTGAAAACTTCAGATACCTCAAACGATTTTTAAGACTACACGGAGCGCCACTCGTGGACGGCATTTTAGCCGATTTAGGCGTAAGTTCTTACCAATTTGATACCGGAGAAAGAGGATTTTCTACCCGTTTCGACGGCCCACTGGACATGAGGATGGATAACAGAAGTGAGCTAACTGCAGCAATGGTGTTGCAAAATTATAGTGAGGCCAAGCTTCATATAATGTTTGAACAATATGGAGAAGTACGAAACTCGAAGCAGTTGGCCAAACATATTGCCACTCAAAGACCAAAAGCTGCTATCCAAACCACTCAGGATCTGAAAGCCTTTATTGCTCCGGTAATTAAAGGAAATCCTCAACGATATTTGGCGCAGATGTTTCAGGCTTTGAGAATTGAGGTTAATGATGAGCTTGGAGCCTTAAGAGATTTGCTGGAACAATCGGTACAATGCCTTAAACCGGGAGGAAGATTGAGTATCATTTCATTCCATTCGCTTGAAGACAGGCTGGTCAAACAGTTCATCCGGAATGGCGCATGGCAGATTGAAGAAGACATTTTAGGTCTTGCACCCAAAAAGCAAGTTCCTTTTAAGGAAATAAATAAAAAACCGATAGAGGCTTCGGCAGAAGAATTAGCAAAAAACCCAAGATCGCGCAGTGCAAGATTGCGCATAGCAGAAAAAAAATAAATGAGCGAAACAGAAGACATAAAAGCTGCTGAAGAGAACATGCCAACCCAAGCCGAAACCGTTGCTTCGGAAAAGTTGGACTGGCGCAAAGTGGTAGATAGAATTTCTTATAAAGGCATTGTAAAAAATGTGCCCTATTTGGCTTTTATCGTATTGCTTGGGGTTTTCTATATCGCTAACAACAACGCTGCTATCGAAACACAAAGAGAGCTGGACAAGCAACAAAAACTTTTAAAGGAATTGAATTGGCGCAATATGGATGCACAATCCAAATTAATGAATGCCGGAATGGAGGCTGAAATCATACGCAAAGGAGCAATTATTGGTGTGAAGCCCCTGATGATGCCGGCATATAAAATAAGCATTGACACTTTTAAAGCTAAAAAACAACAATAATACTTGAATGTAAAAAGAGACATACGATTTAGAGTTTATATGGCTTTCAGCGGAATCTGTTTGCTTGGCTTTGCAATTATATTCAAAGCGGCAATGATACAGGTTAAAGATGGCCCCAAACTTCGTGCACAGGCTCAGGAAATGAGTTTGCGCACCGACACGCTGTTTGCTGAAAGAGGTAATATATATACAGAAGATGGCACCATGTTGTGCTCTACTATTCCTCAGTTTGACGTTCATATCGATTTCACTGTTATCAAAAAAGATACCTTTTATAAGCATATCGACACCCTGTCAAAAAAACTATCTGACCTTTTCAGGGATGCGACAACCGCTCAATACAAAGCAAATCTTGTCAAAGCATTTAAAGACTCTGTACGTTATTACGAGCTGGGCACAAAAATATCTTACGACAAGTACTTCACACTTCGCGGCTTTCCCATATTTAATAAAGGTCAGCGCAGAGGAGGCTTAATAGTTGATACACGTAATACAAGAGACAACCCTTACGATATTCTTGCTTTGCAAACTGTAGGGAAATATCAACCGGCCATTTGGCGCGACAAAAAACTGGTAAAGAACGTAAAGGGTCTTGAGGCGATGTATGACAGCTTATTGAGCGGAGTAAACGGCTCTTGTATCAAAAGAAGAATTGCGGCTAGTAAATGGGCAACCATGGAAAACTCAAGAATTGAACCGCAAAATGGAAAGGATATTGTTACCACACTGGATATCAGTATACAGAATGTTGCAGAACACGCGCTGATGGATGCCTTATCTCAATACAAATGCTGGAATGGAACCTGCGTTGTAATGGAGGTAGCAACCGGGAAAATAAGAGCTATGGCCAATCTTGGGGCTCAGGAAGACGGAACCTATGCCGAAGATCAAAATTATGCTTTGAAACTGGCAGAACCCGGCTCCACATTCAAATTGGTCACTCTACTTTCTCTTTTGAGAGATGGTTATATCAATGTAGAAGACAATGTAAATTGCTATGGTGGACAACGTCAATTTGCTCATCGTGTGATGCATGACTCTCATCATGGACTGGGAGTTATGCCCATTAAAAAAGCTTATGCCCAATCATCCAACGTGGCGATGGCTTCATTAGCATACGAGCATTATTATAAGGATCCGGAAAAATTCACCAGTCATATAAAAGCCTTACATCTTAACAGCAAAACAGGGATTGATTTATTTGGAGAACAAAAAGCAAATGTTATCGAACCGCATGAAAAAAATTTGTGGAATGCCAGTACCCTACCTTGGTTGGCTACAGGATATGGAGTGATGATTACCCCATTGCACACTTGCATGATTTATAATGCTGTTGCAAATGGTGGAAAAATGATGAAACCTTATCTGGTAAGCTCTGTCCGCGAATATGGCAAAGAAGTTATACGTTTTGAACCTACTGTACTGGAAGAACAGATTGCAAGCAAAGATGCCATTGCGCAACTCAAAAAATGCACCGAAGAAGTAGTATTAAGTGGTACTGGCAGACACATACAATCTCCTTATTATAGCATTGCCGGAAAAACAGGTACAGCTCAGGTTTGGGACAAAGGAATACCCTATAGTGCCAAAGTATATCAGGGCTCTTTCGTGGGCTATTTTCCGGCAGACAATCCGAAATATACAATGGTAGTGGTGGTGCGCACAAAACCACATTCCAATTCTTACTATGGAGGAACGATTGCAGCACCGGTATTCCGTATGGTAGCAGATAAAATTTTTGCAAATGGTCAGGGAACATGGAAAGGTGGAGCTGTTGACAGTTTTTCTAAAAATGGCAAACCAAATTTTATAGCCAAAGCTTCAACAAACTTCAACCAAAAGACATTGCTCAACGCCATGAAGTCGCCGATGAATACGCAATTTAGTGCCGGGTCAATCACTCAAATTAAAACAGATTCTAACAATAAAATTATTGCACAACAAAAAGAAATTTCAGAAAACATTGTTCCTGATGTGGTAGGAATGTCCTTGAAGGATGCAGTATATGTTTTGGAAAAACAAGGATTGCATGTCAGAATCAGTGGCAGTGGTTCAATACAATCTCAATCCATTGCACCAGGCACTTTTGCTAAAAAAGGACAAACAATAATTATACAATTGAGCTAGTAATAATGATGCTATTAAAAGACATATTGAACAATGTACAGGTAAAAGAAGTATTGGGAACAACTAATACTGAACTTACAGGTATTTGTATCGACTCGCGCAAAGCTGCGCCTGGAAGTGCTTTTATAGCCATTAAAGGAACTCTTGTAGATGGTCATCAATACATCAACACGGCAATAGCCCAAGGTTCAAAAATTATAGTTTGTGAAGAAGTACCTTTTGAAAAAAACGAAACGGTTACCTACCTAAAAGTAAAAGACAGTTCAATTGCTGCAGGAGAAATGGCTTCGGCATTTTATGATTTCCCATCTGCGGAAATGACCGTTATTGGTGTTACGGGTACCAATGGCAAAACAACCGTAACAACTTTGCTTTATCAACTTTTTAGCAAACTAGGCTATAAGTGTGGCCTTATTTCTACCGTACAAAACTTTATTGGCAATGAAGTAGAAATTGCCACCCATACCACTCCGGATGCCATTTCAATACAATCATTGTTCGCCAGAATGAGGGATGCAGGATGTATGTATGTGTTTATGGAGGTGAGCTCGCATGCCATTCATCAAAACAGAATTCAGGAAATACAATTTGACGGAGCCGTTTTTACCAATATTACACACGACCATTTAGATTATCACAAAACATTTGATGAATATATCCGTGTCAAAAAGCAATTGTTTGATAGCCTTCCGGCCACCGCATTTGCCTTGACTAATATTGATGACAAACGGGGTGCAATAATGCTCCAAAACACAAAAGCAGAACAATATACCTACAGCTTAAGAGTACCTTCCTCTATAAAAGGAAAGGTTTTGGAAAACAATCTGACAGGGCTTGTAATGGATATTGACGGTTACGAAGCGCATTTGAGAATGATTGGCATTTTCAATGCCTACAATATGCTGGCGGTATATGGTGTTGCCAAATTTCTGAAGCAGGATTCGATTGAAGTATTGGCTGCATTAAGTACACTAAACGGTGCACCTGGTCGATTTGAAAGTATTAGCTCACCTGTAGAAAAAATATTGGGTATAGTAGATTATGCACATACACCCGATGCTTTGCTCAATGTATTGGCCACCATACAACAATTACGTACAAATGATGAACAAATTATAACCGTAATAGGTTGCGGAGGAGACAGAGACAAAACAAAACGACCATTAATGGCAACCGTTGCTGTTGATAAAAGTAATAAAACAATCCTCACTTCAGATAACCCACGCAGCGAAGACCCAGAAGAGATATTGAACGAAATGGAAGCCGAATTGACTTTTGCTCAAAAAAGGAAAGTACTGCGTATTAGTGACAGAAAAGAAGCAATAAAAACTGCTTGCGCTCTGGCCAATGCAGGAGACATTGTGTTGGTGGCTGGCAAAGGACACGAAACTTATCAGGAAATAAAAGGAGTGCGTCATCATTTTGACGATAGAGAAATATTGATTGAAGCATTTACCATTTTAAATAAATAATACACAAAAGATGCTCTACTACTTATTTACTTACTTACGGGAGAATTTCGGAATGTTTGGAGCCGGTGTATTTTATTATATCACCTTTCGCACAGCAATGGCCATTATTTTGTCATTGATTATTTCTATGCTGATGGGTAAACGTTTTATCAGCTTCCTTCATAAAAAACAGATTGGAGAAACAGTTCGCGACCTTGGTCTTGAAGGAGAAAAGCAAAAAAAGGGAACACCAACAATGGGTGGCATTATCATTATTATGGCAATACTGATTCCCACATTGCTTTTCGCCCGTATTGAAAATGTGTATATTATATTGATGTTGTTATCAACAATCTGGTTGGGTCTGGTAGGGTTTGTTGACGACTATATCAAGGTTTTCAAAAAGAATAAGGAAGGCCTTTCGGGAAAATTTAAAATCTTAGGACAAATTGGTTTAGGAATTATAGTGGGACTAACCCTTTACTACAACCAGCATGTAACAGTCAGCAGAGAAGTAGTAAAAGGTAAATCAACCTTATACAATGCCTCAGAAAAAATTGTTTCTGCACCCTTTACCCGTAAAGATGAAAATGGCAAAAAACACACTTACGTTCAGGTAAAAAGCGCGATTACAACAATCCCATTTGTCAAAACACATGAATTAAGTTATGCTAAAATTGCTTCCGTTTTCGGAGAAAAAGCAGTAAAAACAGCTACACCTATTGTTTATATACTCTTTGTTATTTTCATCATTGTAGCGGTAAGTAACGGAGCTAATATTACCGATGGGATTGACGGACTGGCTACAGGTGTATCGGCAATAGTGGGTATTTGCCTTGGGGTATTTGCCTATGTTTCGGGTAACTACATTTTTGCCAACTATCTGGGCATCATGCATATTCCACATCTAAGCGAGCTGTCCATTTTTATTGGCGCTTTTGTAGGTGCATGTGTAGGCTTTCTCTGGTACAATGCTTATCCGGCTCAGGTTTTTATGGGCGACACCGGAAGTCTGGCTCTGGGAGGAATTATTGCTTCCTTAGCCATTATTGTAAGAAAAGAGCTTTTAATACCGATAATCTGTGGCATTTTCCTGGTTGAAAATATATCAGTAATGATTCAGGTTGCCTATTTCAAATACACCAAAAAGAAATACGGAGAGGGCAGAAGAATTTTCCTGATGTCGCCATTGCATCATCATTATCAAAAATTAGGATACCACGAAAGCAAGATTGTAACAAGATTCTGGATTATAGGCATTATTCTGGCAGTATTAAGCATCGCAACATTAAAGCTTCAATAATTGAGTACACAAAACACTAAAAGATTAGTTGTTCTGGGCGCCGCCGAAAGCGGTGCGGGCGCTGCTTTGCTAGCCAAAAAAGAAGGATGGGATGTCTTTGTCAGTGACGGAGGAAAAATTAAAGAGGAATATAAAAGCGAATTGAAAAAAGCAGGGATAGAATTTGAAGAAGCCGGTCATGCCGAAGAGAAAATACTTCAGGCAGATTGTGTGATTAAAAGTCCCGGTATACCGGAAAAAGCAGCAATAATCAAAAGTATCCGCTCTGCAAATATTGAAATCATCAGTGAAATAGAATTTGGTTATCGTTATAAAGGTGACAGTAAAATTATCGCCATAACCGGTAGCAATGGAAAAAGTACTACAACAAAGATGATACATCACATTTTGGTGAATGCCGGTTATGATGCAAGTCTGGTTGGCAATATAGGTGTCAGTTTTGCAAAACAAATAGCGGAACACCCGACAGGATGGTATGTAATAGAAGTAAGTAGTTTTCAGCTGGATGATATAAAGAGTTTTAAGCCGGACATAGCATTGCTGTTAAACATTAGTCCGGACCACTTAGACAGATATGAATACAAATATGAAAAGTATATAGAAGCGAAATTTAAGATCACTCAAAACCAAGACGCAGATGATGTTTTCATTACCAATAAAGACGACACTGAAATAACGAAGTATTTAGCAACTAACCCCATTAACGCACGAACAATATATTTTACGATGAGCGAACAAACTAACCCTAATGCTGACGGAGCATTTATTGACAATGAACAACTCAACATCAACTATGATGGAGAAAGAACATCAATGTCCATTCACGACTTATCGGTACAAGGCAAACACAATCAATACAATAGCATGGCAGCGGGCATTTCAGCAAGAACAGCAGGTATCAGAAGCGCAAAAATCAGAGAAAGCTTTTTGACATTCGAAGGAATTGCACATAGGTTAGAGTTTGTAGCTTCTGTAAGAGGAGTTGATTTTATTAATGATAGTAAGGCAACCAATGTGAATTCAGTATGGTTCGCATTGGAAAGCATGAAAAAACCAGTGGTATTGATTCTTGGTGGTCAGGATAAGGGAAATGACTATAATGAAATTAAAGAACTAGTAAAAGAAAAAGTAAAAGCCATTGTTTGTTTGGGTGTAGACAATAAAAATATCCATGATTTCTTTGGAACATTTATCACCAATATTGTTGATACGCAAAGTGCAAAAGATGCAGTCCTCGCGGCCTATTCACTTGCCGAAAAGAACGATGTCGTTCTTCTTGCACCAGCTTGCGCCAGTTTCGATTTATTCAAAAACTATGAAGATCGCGGAGATCAATTTAAAGAAGCAGTAAAAAATTTATAATCAGGGCAATTAGATTAATACAATAAAATGCAGCAAATTTTAAAACATATCAAAGGTGATAAAGTAATATGGTCAATCGTATTACTACTATCACTTTTTGGGCTGCTGGTGGTGTACAGCGCTACGGGTACACTTGCTTATAAGATTGATAAAAATGCCAGCTTCTTTATGGTTAAGCAATTGGCATTGCTGGTATTGGGTGCAGGAATCATTTTTGTGGTACATAACGTTAACTATGCCAAATTCTCGAAGATTTCGGTATTAATGTATCTCATCAGTATTCCACTATTACTGTATACAATGCTATTCGGGAGTGATATTAATGATGGTTCCCGATGGATTACCATTCCTATTATCAAGGTAACATTTCAATCATCCGACTTTGCCAAGCTGGCACTGTTTATGTATCTGGCACGTTTGCTCAGCATCAAGCAAAATGTCATCAAGGATTTCAGAAAAGGTTTTATACCTGTTCTGATACCAGTATTGGTTATCTGCGGTCTGATCGCACCAGAAAACCTGTCAACTGCCCTTTTGCTGGGTGCCACTTGCTGTATACTTTTCTTTATCGGTCGTGTTAATGTAAAACATATTTCCCTCTTGGCATTTGCCGGAATTATAGGAATTGTTATCCTTATTGGGGTGTCAATGGCATATGACTTTGGCCGCGGAGCTACCTGGGTAAAACGTATTGAAGACTTCACCGGGAAGACAAAAAATGGAGAAAAGAAACCCGAAGCCTTTCAGGTACAGCAGGCAAAAATCGCGATTGCAAACGGGGGCGTAACCGGCAGAGGCCCAGGAAATAGTCAGCAAAGAAACTTTTTACCACACCCCTACTCCGATTTTATTTACGCGATTATTATTGAAGAGTATGGGCTGGTGGGTGGAGCCGCAATAGTATTTCTGTATTTGCTTTTTTTATGGCGATGCATTTTACTTTTTCGCAGATGCCCATATGCATTTGGTGCCTTTTTGGCGGTAGGGCTGAGCATAACACTTGTTTTTCAGGCGATGCTGAATATGGCTGTTGCTGTACATCTGGTCCCCGTTACCGGCCTCACACTGCCTATGGTCAGTATGGGTGGCTCTTCAATACTATTTACCAGTGTGTCATTTGGGATTATCTTAAGCATAAGCAGATATGTTGACGAAATGGAAGGAGGAAAGCAAGTGCCCCCTAAGAAAGAAGAATCCAAACTATTTATACAGAAAGGAGCCAACAAAAAAACAAACAATACTATAGCAACAGCATAAATGAAACAGTTAAAAGTAATCATAGCAGGTGGTGGTACCGGGGGACATATTTTCCCCGCAGTCGCTATCGGGCATGCATTAAAAAGAATGCATCCCGATGCTGAATTACTTTTTGTTGGTGCAAAGGGAAAGATGGAAATGGAAAAAGTGCCTTTGGAAGGTTTTAAAATAATAGGACTGGATATTGCAGGATTTAATCGGAGCAATATGCTGAAGAATGTTTTCCTGCCATTTAAGCTATTGAAAAGCACTTGGGATGCCAGAACAATCATAAAAAATTTTAAACCAGATGTGGTGGTAGGTGTTGGTGGATATGCCAGCTTTCCTTTGCTGAATGCTGCACAAAGAATGGGAATACCTACTTTGATTCAGGAGCAAAATTCTTTTGCAGGTAAAAGCAACAAAATGTTGGGTAAAATGGCAAAAGCAGTTTGTGTAGCCTATGAAAACATGGAACAATTCTTCCCTAAGGAAAAAATAAAAATAACAGGCAACCCTGTACGCAATGTAATTGCTCAAAGTACTTGCAGCAGAGAAGAAGGGTTAAGCTTTTTTGGATTGAATAAAGACAGAAAAACCATTTTAGTAGTAGGAGGTAGCCTTGGTGCCAAATCTATAAACGAAGCTATTGATAAATACCTGAGCAAGATTGTTGGCGAAGACACCCAAATAATATGGCAAACAGGTAAACCATATTATGAACAAGCCAAAAACAGCACTCAGATTTTTGGTGACAAGGTAAAGGTTTATGACTTTATTAAAGAAATGAACAAAGCCTATGCTGCTGCAGACATAGTTATTTCAAGAGCCGGAGCACTTGCTATAGCTGAATTATGCATTATTGCAAAGCCGGTCATATTTGTGCCATACCCATTTGCTGCCGAAGATCATCAAACGAGCAATGCAATGGCGCTTGTAAAAAAAGGTGCAGCTATTATCATCAAAGACAATCTGGTTTCGGAACAGCTAAGTGATGTGTTAAGAGCATTGACCAACGACATCAACAAACAAAGAGAAATGAGTGAGCAATTAAAAGCTATTGCAATTAAAAATGCAGATGAAAGAATTGCTCAGTATATAATTGACCTCGCAAATAATAAAACGATTTAAATTTTTGTGATGAACATACAGCAACTGAAACGAATTTATTTTATAGGCATCGGCGGAATTGGAATGAGCGCATTGGCGCGTTTTTTCCAGCAACGTCATACCTCAGTGGCTGGTTATGACCTTACACAAACCGACTTGACCAAACAATTAACCATTGAGGGAATCGATATCGTTTATACAGACGACATAACCCTGGTTGACAAAAATGCGGAATTAGTTGTCTTCACCCCGGCAATACCCGGCAATAATCAAATCCTTAATTGGTACCGTGACAATAATTATCCTGTATTTAAAAGAAGTGATGTTTTGCAATGGATTACAGAATCATTCTATGCAATAACTGTAGCTGGTACGCATGGAAAGACAACCATCTCTACAATGACTGCCTACCTTCTTCGGGAGGCGGGTGAGGGTTGTAATGCATTTTTAGGAGGTATTGCAGCCAATTACCAAAGCAACTACTGGAGTAGTGAAAACAATGTAGCAGTTATAGAAGCAGATGAATACGACAGAAGTTTTTTGAAGCTCTTCCCTGATGTTGCTATACTTACAGCAATGGACGCAGACCATTTAGACATTTATGGAACTGCAGAAGAAGTGGAAAAAGCCTTTATTCAGTATACCGAAAATATAAAAACAGGAGGCACGCTAATTGCCAAACACGGACTAAAACGGAGCGCTGAATTAAAAGCTGACAATATCATCAGCTATAGTTTACAAAATGATGCAGCAGATATTTATGCCGCTAATATTGTCCAGAAAAACGGAACATACACTTTTGACATTATCGCCAAAGAATGGATGATGCAAGATGTATTCTTGCCTATTGGCGGAATGCATAATATTGAAAATGCCATCGCAGCAATTACAGCAACACAAATTTTAGGGGTTGACAAAGAAAAAGTAAAGATTGCACTTGCAGAGTTTAAAGGTGTAAAACGCAGGTTTGAATATATCATCAAAACAGAGCAAACAGTATTCATTGACGACTATGCACATCACCCTGAAGAGCTGGCATCATTGATTAAAAGTGCCAAAAGATTATTCGGAAATAAAAAATGCGTTGTTGCCTTCCAGCCTCATCTATTCAGCCGAACCAGAGATTTTGTAAATGGCTTTGCAGAAAGCCTGAGCTTGGCCGACGAAATTATCTTATTGGATATTTATCCTGCGAGAGAATTACCCATAGAAGGTGTAACGAGCCAAATAATTGCAGACCTTATGAACGATAAGCCCGTGACGATACTGACTAAAGATGGTCTATTAGAATATGCAAAAGCAGCCCCGATTGAACTATTTATCACTGCAGGGGCCGGAGATATTGACAAACTGATACAACCCTTAAAAACAATTATTGAAGCAAAACTATAATGAGCGAAAAGCGTAAAATATCAACCCGAAAAATAGTACAGACACTGGTAACACTTGTGTTACTATGCTGCTGCATATTTGTAATGTTGAGCGCATCAAAAATACAGGAAGACAAAAAAATAAAAGGTATAATTATCAAAATTAAAAACGAAGACTATTGCCAGTTTGTAAGTAAAGATGAAATCAAGAAAACTCTTTTCGAAAGAAGACATATTGAACCCAAGAAACTGACCATCGGCAAGATTGACTTGAAAAAAATGGAAAACATATTGAGTACAAACCCCTGGATAGAAACAGCTCAGGTCTTTGTTGACAACAACAAAAATCTGAACATTCAGGTCATTCAGCGCATTCCACAGCTAAGGGTTTTTGACCGTATAGGCAACAGTTACTATATCGACTCTTCAAGGCAAATATTACCGATTTCTGACCATTATACACACTACGAAGTACTTTTTGTCAATGTGCCCGAAATCAAAAACGATAGCATTGGAAATGAATTAAAAAGCAAGATGTTATCTATTGCCGGAGTCATAAAAAAAGATTCCTTTTGGCAGGCACAAACATCAGAAGTTGTTGTCAATGCCGAAAATGATTTTGATATCATTCCGGTTTTGGGTAATCATAAAATCCTTTTGGGTAATGCAGAAAACCTGAAAGTTAAACTGGAGAATATTTTTGCCTTCTACCAAAATATACTTAACAAAGTAGGTTGGGAACGCTATCAGGTAATTGATGCCCGATATAACAATCAAATTGTTGCATCACCTTCTTTACCATGGAAAGCACCGGTTGACAGAGCATTGACAAATATGAATTGGGTAAAAACAATTGTGGGTGATGTGGCAAAAGCAGAAAACGGAGTAAAGCCATTGGCACAGGCAACAAATGTTGTTCTAAAAAAAGACAGTACAAAAACCAGATAAAAAAATTAACGAATATAAATACATTAAAAAATGAGCAGAAAAGAACAACCCATCATTGTAGGATTAGATATTGGAACTACCAAGGTAGTAGCCATTGCCGGACAAAAAAATGAGTTTGGCAAGCTGGAGATTCTGAGTGTCGGGCGCACTGAATCTCAGGGTGTGAGACATGGGGTGGTCATGAATATCGACCAATGTATTCGCTCGATACAGGTGGCAATAGAAAAATGCTTAAGCAACAATCCTGACCTCGAAATCAAAGAAGTATATGTGGGTATTGCCGGCCAACATATAAAGAGTCTACAGACACGTGGCGATAGAATGCGTCCGGATACAGACTCAGAGATTACCCGTCAGGAAATTGAGGCATTAATCAACGATCAGAAAAAGACATTTATACCCGCAGGTGATGAAATAATTGATATTGTACCACAAGAGTACTTTGTGGATGATATGCAAACCACACTTAGCCCCATAGGAATGAATGGTGTAAAAATAGGCGCCAACTTCCACATAGTTACCGGCGACAGAAACGCCATCCGCAATATCAAGCGTTGTGTAGAGCGTTCGGAGCTTAAGACCAAGGATTTAGTACTTCAACCTCTGGCATCTGCTGCTGCGGTAATGAGTCCTGAAGATTTGGAAGCAGGCGTTGCCATTGTTGATATCGGAGGAGGAACCACAGACATGGCTGTTTTCTATGATGGTATTCTGAAGCATACTGCGGTGATTCCTTATGCTGGAGTAAATATCACTAATGACATTCACTATGGTCTGGGCGTATTGCGTGCACAGGCAGAGCAATTAAAGGTACAGTTTGGCACGGCACATGCTGATCATGCAAGTCCAAACTCCTATATCACTATACCAGGCCTAAAAGGATTACCACCGAAAGAGATTTCGGTTAAAAATCTGGCTCACATCATACAGGCGCGTACTCAGGAAATACTTGACTATGTTTTGTACCATCTGAAACAAATTGGTCTTGAAAAAAGACTGTATGGTGGCATTATTCTTACAGGTGGAGGAGCAAGTCTAAAGCATATAACACAGCTAACAGAGTATGTAACAGGTTTGAGTGCACGCATAGGCTTGCCCAACGAACATCTTGCCGGCGGACATAATGAAGATATGAATGACCCGATGTATTCAACCTGTATCGGACTTATTCTTCGTGGTTACCACGATTTTGAAAATGGCAATTATAAAAACTCTGCCAATAATCTATTGCATATTTCTCTGGAAGAAAAAGAAGAACCAATCGTTCATGAGATGAGCGCAGAAGAAAGTGCATTTATGCAGGAAGAAGAAGAAAGAGGTAAAAAACGTGGACGTCAGATTGGTAAAATCTTCGACGGGCTGAAAGATAAACTAATGAGCATGTTTGAAGATGAAGAAGACCACAAATTTGAATAATAAAAGAACACACAACTATACAGATTCACAACTAATCAGTAACAACAACTAACCCCATTTTAAATTTTAAAGATTATGATACACTTCGAAATCCCAAAAAATCAATCATCCATCATCAAAGTAATTGGTGTAGGAGGTGGTGGCAGTAATGCTGTTAACCACATGTACAACCTCGGCGTAGAGGGTGTAGATTTCTTAATTTGCAATACAGATTCTCAGGCCTTGGAATTGAGTCCTGTACCCAACAAAATTCAACTGGGTCCACATCTTACTCAAGGTTTGGGAGCAGGTGCAAATCCTGAAATCGGGAAACAGGCGAGTGAAGAAAGCCTTGACGACATCACAAAAATTCTTAAAGTAAATACCCGCATGGCTTTTATCACTGCAGGTATGGGTGGTGGTACTGGTACAGGTGGAGCTCCAGTTGTTGCTAAAATTTGCAAAGACCTGGATATACTTACTGTTGGCATTGTCTCTACACCATTTTCGTATGAAGGTCGTAAACGAATGGCTCAGGCAGAAGAAGGAATTAATAAATTACGTGAGCATGTAGATACTATTCTTGTCATTTCGAATGACAAATTGCGTCAGCAATGTGGTAATATGCCCTTCCGTCAGGCATTCGCAAAAGCTGATGACATTTTAGCTACAGCGGCAAAATGTATTACTGATGTCATTACTACTACAGGTCAAATCAATGTGGATTTCGCAGATGTATGTACAGTAATGAAAAATGGTGGCGTGGCTATTTTAGGAAGTTCTGTTGCAAATGGCGAAAACAGAGCGCACATTGCTGTTGAGCAGGCATTAAACTCTCCATTGCTTAATGACAATAATATCAACGGAGCAAAATGGATATTGTTGAATATCGTTTCGGCCGAAGGCGAACACGAACACACCATGGATGAAGCAGAAGCGATTCAGGCTTATGTACAACAGCAAGCCGGTGACGATTGTGATGTTATCTTAGGTATGGGTAACGATTCAAGCCTGGGTGATAACATTGCTGTAACTGTAATTGCTACCGGATTTAATTATAAGCCTGTAGCAGCGCAAATACAGGAGCGCAAAAAGGAAGACACTAAAGTTGTTGTTAGCCTTGATAAAGCAACTGTTCCAGTTGCAGCAAGCGTGCCAGTAGCTACAGTTGACCCAATGGCTCCAACATTAAAAGAAACATCTGAGCCTAAGGAAGACATTGTCAACAACATTGTCAATAATGTTTGGGAGCGTAATCTCACTTTACTTTCAGAGAAAAAAGATGACGTTGTCACAGAAAGCAAGCCAATCGAATCAACTTCAGGTGAGTTTCAGATTTTCGTAAAAACAGAAGTAGTTGAGGAAGCAAAACCGGTAGAGGCAAAAATAATGGAACGTGTCTTGAGCGAACATGAGCTGGAAGAAAAGCGCAGATTTGAAGAACAAAAGCGCCAACTGGAAGAACGCGCAGAACGTTTACGCAATTTGAGTTTCAATGTAAAATCAACTGAGCCAATCGACTCTACTGATATCGAAAATGTTCCAGCCTATTTGCGCAAAGAATTGAATCTTGACAAAGGCATAAATTCTTCTGACAAGTTTTACAGCGGCTACACAGTAGGAATGAAGCAGGATGGAGACGAAAGAAGCCAGGCATCAATTAACACGATAAATACATTTTTAGACGGTAAAAAACCGGATTGATTTTCTTTTGATGATTGAGTAAAAATCACGCCTGAATTTTTTCAGGCGTTTTTTTTCGCCAAACGCAGACCCGTATTCCAGCATT
Source organism: Bacteroidota bacterium (assembly GCA_040387755.1). GTDB lineage: Bacteria > Bacteroidota > Bacteroidia > Chitinophagales > Chitinophagaceae > Rurimicrobium. The sequence goes on from JAZKDB010000002.1 coordinate 1,656,109, forward strand.
GCAATAACTGAAAATGTTGTATAAATGCGTAATGAAATGTCCCCGTTAAAATAGGTTTCCAGACCTTTTTTGTATTGAGGCACATGAAGCATCATCCTGATTTATACTATACACTACGTCTTATATAGATATTCTTTTTGTTATTGCACATCTCTTTGATACATTTGTTCATAAAACAAATTGTAAGCCAATGAAAAAAACACTACTTACTTGCCTATTCATTATTAGTTCTTTATCTATTTTTGCGCAGGTTGACCTCAATAAAGGATTGATGTTATATCTGCCATTTAAAGGCAGCACACTAGATGCCAGCCCAAACGGCAATCATGCCACTAATTACGGAGCTACACTTACTGCCGACCAATGGGGTAATCCCAATAGTGCTTATCAATTCAATGGCACATCCAGCTATATGCGTATCCCTAATGCAAGCACGCTGCAATGTGATACACAAATTACACTCTGTGCGAGAGTGAATGTAAAGGGATTTCACAAAGGGCTTTGTTTTGGGAATAATATTATTCAAAAAGGAGATGCAGATTTTAAACTTGGAGGTTATGGACTGAGATTTTCTAGTCCAATCGGAGAATGTTCCTTTTTTGATTCGAGTAGCCAAAATTATATGGGTTTCATTAATGCAGCCTACCCTTCTTCTCCAACATTCAATACTACTCCATACATAATAAAAGAAAACTGGGACTGCCTGGTGTACGTATACGATGGATCTAATGCTAAAATGTACGTAAATGGCATTTTGAGGTTTTCATATCCAAGTACCTCGCTAATTGGCAAAAATTTAGATGACCTGTTTATAGGTCATCTAAATAGTGCTACCTTCCCTTACTGGTTCAACGGAATAATGGACGAAGTGCGCATATATAACAGAGCGCTTAACACCTCAGAGATTGATTCAGTCTGCAGTAAATCAAATCCGGAACAAACCGCAATTCGCAAAGTTAAAGAAGCGGAAGCATTGCCCATACTATCCAACCCCGTAAGCAACGAGTTGATTTTGGGTTTGAACCATAATACTATGGGAGGAACTTTGAACATTATTGATATGTCAGGTAGAAAACTAATGCAGGTGAAAGACCTCCGAAACAATACAATTTCTGTAGAAAACCTGGCGGCAGGTATCTATCTTGTAACGTACCAACTCGAAAACATATTGATGCATGTTAAGATGCAGAAACAATAGCATAGTGATTAAATCCGTTTTATGAGAGCCGAAGAAACTTTTCTTCGGCTCTTTTTCTGCACAAAAGGTGGCTTTGATAAGTCGTTCTGTGCAATTAACTTCGCAGTAATTCTGCCAATGCCTTTAAAATATTTTACTCATTCCTGTTGATGAATATACTCTGCTTAGTATCCTACAATTTTCTACCAGCCAAAATGGGCGGGCAAAAAGGGATAGCCTCTTTTTATGAATTCTATGCAAAAGAACTAAACATTACCTGTGTCACAACACGTAGCAACGACCCTAAAGCAGCAAATTATGAAGTACTCAATATTTTGTCAGATTCGGCATTACGTTACATCAATATTGGCTACTTCTTTACTTTAAGAAATCTTATTCGTTCCAAAAACATAAGTCATCTCCAAATCGAACATCCCTATTACGGATGGTTAGCTGTTTTGCTTAAATGGTTTTGTGGCGTACAATTCATTGTACATTCACACAACATTGAATCCCTAAGATTTAAAAGTATTGGTAAAAAGTGGTGGCGATTACTATGGCTTTATGAAAGGTGGGTACACCAAAATGCAGATTTTAATCTCTTTATTTCTGATGAAGATAAAGACTTTGCCCAAAAAAATTATGCCTTAAATAAGGAGAAGTGTATTACTGCAACATATGGAATTGATTGGCCCAAAGCACCTTCGGAGGAAGAGCAACAACACTGTAAAAAAAGCCTTACCAATCGGTATAAGATAGACTCAGAAACCTTAATGCTGTTTTATAACGGCACTTTCAGTTACAAACCTAATCTTGATGGTTTACACACTATTTTAGATTCAATTAATCCTATTTTGAGTAGGGAGGGCCTGAAATATGCCATTGTTATTTGTGGCAAAAACATACCCGAAGATATCAAAAGACAACAATACCCAAATGTTTTTATTGAAGGATTTGTACCAGACATTTCCATCTACTTCAAAGGGTCAGATATATTTTTAAATCCCGTAATAGACGGGGGAGGAATTAAGACAAAACTCGTAGAAGCTTTAGGCTACAACCTTTTTGCCATTTCTTACAAAGATGGGGCAATAGGTATCCCTCAAGACTGTGTTGAAGACAAGCTCTTTGTTGTCGCCACCCCCCAGGAATTTGTTGAAAAAATCATCGACTTAAAGAATAAAAAACACTCAATACAGCCTAAATATTTTGAGCATTTTTATTGGGGCAATATTATTGATCGTGTAGTGACCTTTTTGAAAAAAAAATCGATATAAAATCTATTCTTTACGGGCAAAAATATACTCTGCAAATCCCAGTAAATCCCAAAAAACTGGCCCTTCAGGTTTTTTCCCTTTTAAAGCAGAAAGTACAATTTTAAATGGCATTGCAGCTAAAAATGCTGCGTTTCTTCTCATTCCTGACTTAAGTATAACGAATTCATTTCCAAGCAATGATTTTAATTCTGCAACAGAATATATTCTCACATGTGTATCATCATCATAAAAATTAAGTGTTCCTTTCATTGATGGCAGTGTAGTACTTTTTTGCCCGGGGTATTCGATATAGATGTGCCCTCCCTTTTTCAATTTAGGTAATAAGCCTTTTATAACTTCATCTCCATTATGAAGGTGCTCAATAATGTGCGCCATCATAATAAAATCAAAGTAATTATCCGGAATCGCATCAAACTCCAGCTTGGTTAAGTCCATTTCATAAAACGCCTTCATCCTGTTGAAATCATTGGCATCATTATTATAGTTTTTATCTAAATCAACACCATGATACTCACAATTTGGGAAAACCTCGACATACTTAGACGCTGAATGATTACCTGCACCAATGTCCAGTAATTTAAATTTATTCTGCCCAAAACAACTGTTTAAAAAATAAAACTTTGGTGTACGCTTTTTAATGGTATGTAGCATAATATGGAAAACGGCCTGAAAAATGTACAGTAAAAGTAGGGTAAATCAGCAAAACAATCGGTTCTTGTAAATTTAAAGAACCGTCTTTCTTTAATTAATCTAGATAAAAATCTATTTGTACCCCCCCGAACTTTCTTTAAAAGGAAAGTGAGAAAATTATTTCCTTTTTTCTATCTTCACACACTTATTTATGAATCGTAACGGACAGATTTTCACTAATCATTGGACCTCTATATTTTATAATCCACTCTATCTTATTCGCAGTGCATTATACGAAGAAATATGTATAAGAAGTGGTTATTTGAAAGGAAGGCTTTTGGATTTTGGTTGTGGTACAAAACCTTATAAACATCTTTTTAATAATGTCGAAGAATACATTGGGCTTGACTTTGAAAGTGACAGAGTGAAAGGAGAAAAAACTGAAACAGACATTATTTATGATGGTAAAACAATACCTGCTGATGACAATAGTTTTGATTCAATTTTAAGCACAGAGGTGTTTGAGCATTTATTCGATTTGCAAGGAGCACTGAAAGAGCTAAACAGAGTGTTAAAGCCAGGAGGTTTAATGCTTTTCACTTGCCCATTTTCTTTTGGCGAACACGAATCTCCTTATGACTTCGCCAGATACACTTCTTTTGCATTAAAGAGTATTTTACAGTCTAACGGCTTTGAAATTGTAGAATATAAAAAGACTGGGTCACATATTGCAGTAATAATACAATACATCGCTTTGTATATAAATTATATTATAAGCAAAAGCAAACCAATCAAAATTATATTATTTCCTATACTTATTAGTCCGCTTTTTTTCATGAGCAAATTATTGCATTTTGCTTTACCCATTAAATTTCTTAGAGACGATTTATACCTGAACAATATTGTACTCTGTAAAAAAATAAATAAATGAAATTAGTAAATAAATTTTTGTCTGCAATTGGCCTAAAGCTTTATTCTACGAAGGATGCAAACGTTAGCTTTGCCGATATTGACAATCCGGAATTTTGGGAATTTTATGCCATTGTAAAAGAATATACAATGGTCTCAATACCTAATTTGTATTCTTTGTATAATTCCGCACTATATGTGGTTAAAAATGGCATAGAAGGCGATTTTGTAGAATGCGGTGTATGGAGAGGCGGCTGCTCAATGATGGTAGCTTTAGTATTCAAAAAATACGGAGTAACCGATAGGAAAATATATATGTATGACACCTTTGAGGGTATGCCACCTCCTAGCGAGCAAGATTTTGACTTTAAGAATTCAAAAGCGAAAGATCTGCTTAAAATAAAACCTACAAAAGAGAGAAACTCAATTTGGTGTATCGCTGATATTGAAGATGTAAGTGCCAACATTAAACTAACCAAATATGCACTTGATAATTTTGTATTAATAAAAGGAAAAGTTGAAGATACCTTAAATGAAAATCTACCCAAAAATAAGCTCGCAATCCTGAGATTAGACACTGATTGGTACGAATCTACAAAAGAAGAGCTAGAAAGATTATATCCCATTCTAATTACAAATGGTGTACTTATAATTGATGATTATGGACATTGGCAAGGCGCTAGACGTGCAGTTGATGAATACTTACAAGAAAACGGCATTCATCTTTTGTTAAATCGAGTAGATTACACTTGCAGACTTGCAATTGTTAACCATTAAGTTTATGTCTTTGTATAAACAGCCGTTATAGTAGCACTACTTATTTTCATTAAGGAAGAAAGGCTTTTAATTATTTTGGGGGCGAGCTTTGTGCAAAAGTTGACTATTAGAAAATTTACCGAAAAGAAAAGATGCATTAAGACTTGAAATACTGGAGTGGCAGCAATTGGATGGCATTTAGCAGAACATCAAAATCCCAAGCTATAAAAATCTACAATAGATGAGATGTCGATATCAGATTCTTCTTTATACTTTTTTAATTCCCACCTTATTAATTTATAATACTAGTTTTATTCCCCCCTCCCGTTAAAGCAGATACAATTTATTACTTTCGCTCATATTAAAATCCCCAAAGGTGTACATTTTTTTTCAGATTAAAAGATATCTCGAACAAATATTGATGCTTCCATTTGTATTGATGGGGAAAACAATTGCTTACTTAAACCCTCTAGATGCTCAATATGATATTTTTTTCTTCTTCCCTGGTTTTGCGATTGGCGGAGCGGAAAGGGTAAATGCAGAAATCATTAAATCTGTTAGCGACAAAAAAGCAATTATCTTTTTTACCAAAAAGTCACCTAATTCCGGTATGCGGCATTTTTTCGAATTGCCTAATATAACAATAAGAGAAATAGGTTTTTGGACAGATAATAAATGGTTATACTTGTTCAATTTTATTTATAGGGGAATTTGTTCCACCTATATAAATAAACAAAAAAACAAACCAATAATTTTCAATGGTCAATCAAATTTCGGGTACAAAATTAGCCCTTATATCAAATCGAGTATAAAAATCATAGAGTTAATCCACATGTACGACCCTAGATTTACTTGGGTTTGGGCACCATTTATAAAGTACATTGATACTCGGATACTTATTTCAGAAACAATCAAAGAAAAATTCAGATTTTGTTATGAAAAAAATAAAATCCCCTTAAAGTATTTAGAGTCTATAGTAATTATAGACTACTGTTTAGAATTCTTGCCAGATAAATTAACAAAGAAAAATTTTGACTTCCCGTTAAAGATATACTATGCGGGTAGGGGGGGGCCTCAAAAAAGGGTTGGTATGATTGTGCGAATAATAGAAAAGTGCCGACAGCTCAATTTACCGGTAGTTTTTAAGCTAGCCGGCCCCTTTAAAGATGAGCTCCCCAGTGAAATAATTGATAATGATATATATTTAGGCGAAATACAGGGGGGGGGGGATATGTACAAACTTCACCAGCAAAATGACATTCTTTTAATGACCTCAGCTTGGGAGGGTTTTCCAATCGTCATTATGGAAGCAATGTCATTTGGTTCCATTCCTCTAGTTACAGATGTTGATGCTATTCCCGACCACCTTTTTGAATGTCAAAATGCATTCTTACTTGATTCCTCCAAAACTGAGCAAGAAATTATTGGTGAGGCAATTCAAAAAATAGAATTTATTATAGAAAACAGAAACCTATTATCAAACATTTCAAAGCGAGCTTTTGAGGATGTAACTTCTAAATTTTCTCCTCAAAAATTCAGGAATAGATATCGAGAATTACTTTTGAATTAAAAACCAATTTGAAAACAGCAGAGATGTCTTTCGTCGAAATGAATCATTTTAATTTTACTGAATTACATTCGATTGAAATTAAACTATTACACTTTAAAGCATCATGGGTATAGTATTTCGCCAATCCATAAAAACTTCAATTGTTATTTTAACAGGGTCTGTCATCGGGCTTATATTTACCTATTGGCAAACCAAAGTAATGATAAAGACCGAGATTGGCATTTCGAAAAACATCATTTATCTGGCTGTTGTATTGCAAAGTCTAACCATGTTTGGAGGACCATCAATCCTGCTTACTTTCATTCATCGTTACACAAAAAGCGACCCTAGAAAAGGGGTGCTTTTCAGTACACTACTAAGTATACCATTAATTACTACAATTATATTTTGTATTCCCTATTTCCTCCTCCGTCATTGGATTTTATCAAAATATCAGGCTATTGACCAACCGTATTATGATGAGTTTTTTGTTTGGGTTCCTGTACTTACCTTACTTTGGTCTTACATGACTATTTTTGAATTTTACCTGATTGGCATCATGAAAGCCGCACTTGCAACTTTTATGAAAGAAGTGGTATTGAAAGTTGCAAACCTTATACTTTTAGCCCTTTTTGCTTTCCAATTCATCAATTTCAGATTTTTTGTCATTGGCTCTGTTCTTTCCTATTCTATTCCGTTAGCTATTTTGATTTTTTATACAAACCGCGATAGAAAAATCAGACTTTCATTCGATTGGAAACTATTTTCTAAATCCGAAACTAAAGAAATATTTCACTTTGGCTGGTACCATATGCTTATAAGTATTGCACTCAATCTTGTCGCATATATTGACCAGCTAATGCTAGCCCCTTTAAGTCAGGAAGGCTCAAGTGTACTGGCTGTGTATGGCATTGCAATATTTCTGGTCTCATTTGTGAGCATCCCATATAGGGCGATGCTTAGTGCAGCTATACCAAAATTAAACGAGGCTTTTATTGCAAAGGACAATGCTCACTTAGCCCTTCTTTTTAACAGGGCTAACCTAAATATTTTATTGGCAACGGCTTTCTTCGGCATGCTGATTATCTGTAACCTACACAATGCTGTAGCAATACTACCAAAAGGGTATGAGTCACTAGAGCCTCTATTTTTAATTCTATTCCTAGGTCGCTTAATTGATGTGTCCACCGGACTAAATCAAGAATTTATAAGCATCACCCCACACTACAAATTTATTTTTTGGGCTGCAACGGTTTATATTGTAATTGCGTTGGTCGGCAATAGAATATTCATCCCATTATACGGTGTTTATGGCGCTGCATGGGTATCTGCTTTTGGTTTGGCAATTTACAATATTGTAAAGGCCGTTTATTTAAAGAGGAAGTTTGGATTGTATCCGCTTGAGAAAAAGGGCCTGATTATTTTCCCTATAGTAGCTGTTACCTATAGTATATCTTATTTGATACCACAATTTACTAATCCTTTTCTTGATGGACTTATCCGAACACCAATTGTTGCTATAGTAATGATTGCACTGCTTCTTTGGCTTAAGCCTTCAGATGATGTAAAAGAATATTGGCAAACTGTAAAAAAGAAAAAAAGATTGTTTTAAATAAGACAACAAGGCAATATATCCTTTTGATTCAGCATCTTTACACTTGAACACCTTTTAACAGGGCTCTTAATTCCTCTCAACAGCTCTAACTTCGAGGTAATCTTAAAGCTATTAAGTTGCTCTTTAGCAAAGGTTAAGTCTTCTTCAGATTTTTCGACCACTAAACTTGAAAGTACTTAATACTTGAAATTTTCAAAACGGATGCTACCTAATCAAAGTAATATCTCCCTTCAATAAAACATCCTCATTCTTGCTGTTTTTACCTTTGAGCATATAGTAGTACGTTCCCAAATCACATTTCACCCCGTTATTATTTCCATCCCAGCCTCTATTAGCATCGCTACTGGTGTATACCATCATACCCCAACGATTATACACCGAGAATTCAGTAATCATAAAATCACAAATTACTAATGGTTTAATTCTATCATTGATTCCATCATCGTTTGGTGTAAATGCAGATGGTATTTTTACAACCGTGTTTCCGTCAAAAACCACTAAAATCGTATCCGTCCCTTTACATCCATTTGAGTCCGTTCCTACAATACTAAACAGAGTAGTCCTTTCCGGCCAGACTACAGTGGTAGGAGAGGCCACTGTTTCACAGTAAATTTCAGGTGACCAAAGATATGTAGTAGCTCCGCTTGCCCGAAGGGTAGTTTGAGTATTCAAGCAAGATATTTTTTCAGTATTCTCCTGTATTCTAACCAATGGTGCTGGATGTTTGCTAACATTTAAATATGCAGAATCGACACAACCATTAGCATCTCTCCCAACAACCAAATATTCTATGCTTTCAGAAATAGTTATAACAGGGTTATTTATATTATAGTTGTTCAATCCCTTTTTAGGAAACCACTCGTAATCAGACGCCCCTGTTGCAAGTAGCTGTTCTTCTTCATTACCACAACCAGTTATGGCAGGAGGAGTCAGGGTTATAATATTCTTTCTTTTGATTATCTCCAAAGAATCAATACTGAGGCAACCATAAAAACTAGTTCCTTTGACGTAATATTTTGAGGTCCCATCATACACTAAATTAGTAATAGAATCCGTCGGATTTGTTATTCCTGTGATGGGTTCCCATTGGTATTTCATTGCGCCTGTTGCATGAAGTTGAATATTTTGACCGACGCAGGCTGTTATGTTTTTTGTCACAACTTCAACTCTAGTTGTATCAAGATCTACTTTTACAGTTTGATAGTCCTCGCATCCGCTAACATCTGTGACAATAACAGTAAAGGTTGTAGTAGAGTTAATTGTCGCATCAGGAGTCGCTATATTAGGATTGTCCAGATAGATTTTTGGCGACCATTTATAATTAACACCTCCTGAAGCTTTAAGTTTTAGCTTACCTAAGCCATTATCATCAATACAAATTACGGTGTCCATTGTTACGATGGCAAACTTGTTTGAATTAAGATTGATGGTGTCATAGTCAATACATCCCCTGCTGCTAGTGACGGCCAATACATAGCTTGTAGGGCCTGCTAAAGAGGCAAGAGGATTGGATATAAACGCATTGCTAAGACCCGCAGCAGGGGTCCACTTATAACTAACACCGCCGCTTCCGTTTAATGCAATTATAGCAACGCCGCCCTTAAAACAGAGATTAGTGTCATTTCCTGCATCAGCAAAATTTTCGTCAACAGATATAGTGATAGTATCTTCATCCACACAGCCCCGGCTATCTGTAACACTGACAACATAAGATACCGGTGCTAAAATTGTTGCTACAGGATTTGAAATGCTTGGATTACTTAGGCCTGTTGCTGGTGTCCAGCTATAATAAAGACCTCCTCCAGCATTTAAATTCAAGGATAATCCAGAGCTTACTTTGCAAACAGATGTGTCATTTCCTGCATCTGCAAATCTGTAAAAGCGTCCAACCTTAATTGATTTAACAGTTGTATCAGAAAAGCCATTGCTATCCACGACAATTAGCTTTACATTATAAGTGCCTACACTGCTATAGGTATGAGATGGATTCTTTAAATTAGATTTTCCCCCATCGCCAAAGTCCCAAAACCACAATTTGATTGCGGTAGAGGTAATTGTACTTAAATCCGTAAACTGCATTGCAAAACATGATGTAGCGCTGTCTTTGAAGTTAGCATTAATAATATTGGTTGGTGCAACAAAATCACAATAATCCAAAACCTCAGAACTAGACAACGCTCTTTTATAAATACGTACCTCATCCATTACCCCTTTGAACCAATAAGGATACGTGGCGTTATTCACACGGCCTAAAAAAATATCATCAATGTTCTTTCCAATTGCTGCCCCACCTTTGAATTTATGTCTTAAAATGCCATTTACATAAGCCTTTGCTGTATCTCCATTAAATGTAAAAACTACACAATCCCAATTATTTGAAATGATATACGGTTTTGTATCTGCAATACCAAAAGGATAAGAGCCACCACAAAATCCAGTATAGTCTTGTGTACCTGTATCAAAACGTGAACATCCAGCTGATGGACTGGAAAACCTTATTCCATAATTACCGGATATAAAATCAGTTTTCCCTTTAGCGATTAAAGAATTTCCAAAGCATATGCCTCTGTAAAACCCTTGAACCTTAACCTTTACACACAAGCTTATATTCGTATCTACTTGCAGAGATACACTATTTGCAATTTCCATATAATTGCTTGAACCATTAAACGAATAAGCACAATTAGCTCGCCCTGAAGCATCGGTGGTAAGTGTGGCACCAAAATTTGTCGCATGATTACTATTGCCACTCATATCCAAAGTATTTCCATTAAAGGGCAAATAGAGAACTAAGCCAGAAGAAAGACTGCCTTGTGCCGCAATGTTTTGAGCAAAACACAAAAGACTAAATATAAAAAAAATAGACCTGCATTTCATTATTTAAAAAATTTAATATCAGATTTGTAAAGCAACAACATTATAAAATTTTCAACATGACTTATTTCACCAACGGTATATCTTACTTTATTAAAGGTAGTTTATACAAATTTTTAAGCTGTTTCATCATGTTTGGCATCCTGCTATTCCAGTATTTTTATTATTGATGCAGGCAGAAGAATTAATTTTTTACTTTTGCTCTAATAAAAATTAGAAGAGATGTTGAAAACAGGAAATACCGTGGTGAGCATTTATACAGAAATGACACCCAACCCGGAAACAATGAAATTTGTGGCCAATAAATTACTATATGCTGGTAAAAGCATCGATTTTCAGGATGAATCGACTGCTGGTCCTTCTCCTTTAGCCAAAGAATTGTTTGCCTTTCCCTTTATCCGTAGTGTTTTTATTGCCAGCAACTTTGTGACACTTACCAAAACTGCCGAAACTCAATGGGATGAGGTAATACCTACTATCCGCGAATTTTTAAAGGAATTTTTGGAAAGCGACAAAGTAATCATCAACGAAAATGAAATTGTTGCGGCCAAAAACGATAATACTATTAACGCTGACGATACAGATGTAGTTGTTCGCATTAAAGAACTTTTGGAAAATTATGTAAAGCCTGCGGTAGAAATGGATGGTGGAGCAATCAGTTTCAGAGGTTATAATAATGGCGTTGTGTCATTGATGCTGCAAGGCTCTTGCTCAGGATGCCCTTCATCGATGATTACCTTGAAGTCCGGAATAGAAGGAATGATGAAGCGTATGATACCAGAGGTGACCGAAGTGGTTGCTGAAGCCGAATAAAACATTTTCACCCTTTGCCAAAGCCTGAAATCAGAACTTGATTTCAGGCTTTTTTTATTCTTTTAGTTTTGATAGGTTGCCGGTTAATTCCTCAACATTTTTCAGATTGCTCAATATTACAGACAGCTTTTTGTCTTTGTTGTAGATAACAGCAAAAGGCACCGAATCTGTTCTAAAATATGAGCCAAGAAAAAAACTGAAATCCTGCCCAACTGTTATTTGCTCAAAATCAAGGAGCTTATTCGCCTGAACAAATGCCTGGATATCCTTAAGTGGAGCAGGAGTAGAAACCATACAAAGATTCACAGAGTCAAAAGCAGAAATATGCTCAATAACTGATTGTGACAGTTCTGCACAATGACTGCAATCTGGGCTGAATAAAAGGAAAACGGTTGGTCTGCTATTATTGATGGTCTTGGTCTCTACAATTGTTTGTCCGTCCAGCAAAAGAATTTGAAATGAAGGTAATTGGCTTCCGATTGCCGGCATATGTTGACTGACCGACTTTTTTGAAGACTGAGCCAGACTTTCGGTAACAAAAAAGCAAAACAAAAATATACGGAGCAGCCTGAATTTCATTGCCGGTATTATTTAAACCAACTACTGTACTTCAAATAGTTATTGGCAATCCGCTCTACCTCTCCCTTCATCAGTTCAGGACTTACATCTTTCACCTTTTTGGCAGGCACTCCGGCATAAATACTTCCTGGTGGCACAACGGTACCTTCTAACACTACTGCTCCCGCTGCAATGATACTACCGGTGCCAATATGGGCATTGTCCATTACAATTGCACCCATTCCGATAAGGACATTGTCTTCCACCACACAGCCATGCACAATTGCATTGTGTCCTACTGAAACACTATTACCCAATATAGTTTCAGTTTTTTCGAAAGTACAATGAACACAAGCGCCATCCTGAATGTTCACTTTATTGCCCATTCTGATTTTATTGACATCTCCCCGAACCACTGCATTGAACCAAATACTGCAATTACTGCCCATTTGCACATCCCCAACAATAGTCGCATTAGGTGCAACAAAACAATCATCAGGAATCTGAGGCATTATACCATTGACAGGGAGAATAACAGACATAGATTAAAAATTATTTACTCCAAAGATTATATTTCACAATACACCATATTGCTCTAAAGCCGTCACGCCAGCCTATTTTCTTGCCTTCTTCATAAGTACGGCCATAATAAGAGATGCCTACTTCGTAAATGCGGACTTTAGGCACACGGCTCAATTTTGCCGTTACCTCAGGCTCAAAGCCAAAGCGTTTTTCCTTAAGATTAAGATTTTGAATTACATCCCTGCGGCATAATTTATAGCAGGTTTCCATATCTGTAAGATTAAGATTGGTGAGCATATTGCTCATCATTGTCAACATCTTATTGCCGATTGAATGCCAGAAAAACAGAATCCTGTGAGGATTACCTCCCATAAAGCGTGAGCCATATACCACATCTGCAAAGCCATCCAAAATCGGTTGCAATAACAAGTTAAATTCATTAGGGTCATATTCAAGATCTGCATCCTGTATAATGACATACTCTCCTGTGGCCTTGCTAATACCAGTGTGTAAAGCCGCGCCTTTCCCCTGATTAACCTCATGCTTGTAATAACTTATGGGCAAATCAGGATTTGCATTTTTATACGCCAGAATTGCTTCCTCAGTATTGTCTTTTGAACAGTCATTAACAATAATGACTTCCTTTTGGATACCCTGAATTAAGTTAACCGCCTTCACTTTATTAAGAATATTGTGAATGGTGGCACCCTCATTATATGCAGGAATAACTATTGAAAGAGTAAGGCTCATAGATAATAAAATCGTTAAATTTGGCTGCAATTTACAACATAGTAAGCATTCCGTTAAACTTGTTTATTTTTGCGCACAAATGCAGCAATACCATCAACTACTCCAACACATTCTCGACAATGGTGTTGAAAAGCAAGACCGTACAGGCACTGGCACCATAAGTGTGTTTGGTTATCAGATGAGATTTGACTTATCCAAAGGCTTTCCGATGGTCACCACCAAAAAATTGCACCTTAAATCAATCATTTATGAGCTGCTTTGGTTTTTGAAAGGTGATACCAATATTGCTTATCTTAAAGAAAACGGGGTGAGCATTTGGGACGAATGGGCTAATGAAAATGGAGACCTTGGCCCTGTATATGGACATCAATGGCGAAGCTGGACAGGAGCGGACGGGCAAATTTTTGACCAGATTAAAGATGTGCTGAACCAACTCAAAACCAATCCAGACAGCCGCAGAATGATTATCAACGCATGGAATGTTGCCGATTTGCCCAAAATGGCTTTAAGCCCTTGCCATGCACTGTTTCAATTTTATGTAGCTAATGGAAAACTAAGTTGCCAACTATATCAGCGCAGTGCAGATACTTTTTTGGGCGTGCCTTTTAATATTGCTTCATATGCTTTGCTGACCATGATGATGGCTCAGGTAAGTGGTCTTGAGCCAGGAGAATTCATCCATACTTTTGGAGATGTACATCTTTATAGCAACCATATTGAACAAGCCAGATTACAATTAACCAGGGAACCTTTTCCTTTGCCTGTACTTAAGTTAAACCCCGAAATAAAAGACCTATTCGATTTTAAATTCGAAGATTTTACTTTAGAAAATTATCAGTCTCACCCCCATATTAAGGCACCGGTGGCGATTTAAATATTCACATCATTATAAAAAAACAAACAGCAAATGAGTATCAATAAAGTAGTAGCTAATGCAGATGTTGCAGTGAGTGATATACAAGATGGAGCAACCGTTATGTTTGGTGGCTTTGGATTGTGCGGGCTACCCGAAAATTGTATTAGTGCTTTAGTTAAAAAAGGCACGACAAATCTAACATGTATCTCCAACAATGCCGGAGTAGACGATTTTGGCATCGGGCTGATGTTGCACAAAAAGCAAGTGAAGAAAATGATTGCTTCATATGTAGGCGAGAATGCAGAATTTGAACGTCAATTATTAAGTGGGGAACTTGAAGTGGAGTTAATTCCACAGGGGACTCTGGCTACGCGTTGCTTAATTGCAGGCTATGGCATCCCCTTTGTACCTGTATTGGCTGGTGTGGGAACAGAAGTCGCTATTGGCAAAGAAACAGTAGTGCGTAATGGAAAAGAATACCTTATTGAAGAGGCTTTTGATGCTGAATTTGCCATTGTCAAAGCATGGAAAGGGGACACGATGGGCAATCTTATTTTCAAAGACACTGCACGCAATTTTAATCCACTGATGGCCATGGCTGGTAAAACGACTATTGCAGAGGTTGAAGAATTAGTGCAGCCAGGGGAGCTGGACCCCAATATGATTCATACGCCCGGCATTTATGTGCATCGTATTTTTCAGGGTAGTAATTATGAGAAAAGAATTGAGCAGCGTACAGTGAGGAAATAAGTTAATTGAGTAAAGGTGTTAATTAAGGCAAAATGGACGATAATAAAAAGTATAAAACCTTTCAAGATTTAGAGGTCTGGAAGAAATCAAGAACCTTTAAAGTTGCCATTTTCGAATTAACCAATCAATTTCCCAAAGACGAAAAATTTGCTCTTTCTGATCAGATAAAAAGAACCTCTCGGTCTATTGCAGCAAATATTGCCGAAGGTTAGGGAAGATTTTCTTACAGAGATCAAATACATTTTTGCATACAAGCTAGGGGCTCGCTTTACGAATGTTTAAATCATTTAATAGATGCTGCTGATTGCAACTACATTACTGAAGAAACAAAAACTGAATTTGCAATAAAAGTTGAAGAGTTATCCAAAATTTTGAACGGAAATATTTCGTGGCTCAAAACAATGACCACCACAAACTAACTACTTTAACCAATTGCCTTTTTTAACGCATTTAACTTAACAAATAATGGGCTTAACCAAAGAGCAGATTGCTCAAAGAATATCAAAGGAATTAAAAGACGGATACTATGTAAACCTGGGTATTGGTATACCAACTCTTGTGGCCAATTATATCCCTGAAGGTATCAATGTAGTGCTACAGAGCGAAAATGGCTTATTGGGCATGGGGCCTTTTCCGGAAGAAGGAAAAGAAGACGCAGACTTAATCAATGCAGGTAAACAAACGATTACCACACTGCCCGGTTCGGCAATCTTTGATAGTGCAATGAGCTTCGGAATGATACGCGCGGGAAAAGTACACCTCACAGTTTTAGGCGCTATGGAAGTAGCGGATAATGGAGACATTGCCAACTGGAAAATACCCAACAAAATGGTGAAAGGTATGGGCGGAGCTATGGATTTGGTGGCGGCTGCAAAAAATATTATTGTAGCAATGCAACACACTAACCCAAAAGGTGAAAGCAAATTACTTAGCAAATGCAGCCTGCCGCTTACAGGTATTCAATGTGTCACGAAAATTGTAACAGATTTGGGCGTATTTGAAATCACAGCCGAAGGTTTTAAATGTGTAGAACATGCGCCGGACGTGACGATTGATGAAATAAAAGCCAAAACAGCCGGAAGATTAGTAATAGCCGATGATATCAAGGCCGTAGCGGTTTAACATTCCTCTTTCCCTTTGGGGACATTACTTTTCTTACTTTAGCTGCTTGGATTATGTCATTAATCAGTGCCATATTAGGTGGTTTGTTGCTGGGGCTATTTATGGCTATCTCGGTAGGCCCCACTTTATTTGCCATCATAAAATACAGCCTTAATCATAGTTACAAAACGGGTTTGGCATTTGTGATGGGTGTTTCTATTTCCGACATCATGTATGTGTCGATAGCTAATCTGGCTGCACCCTGGCTGGACTTTATCTATAAATACGAAAAGCAGGTCGCGCTTGTTGGAGGCGCAATTTTATTTTTCGTAGGGCTGCTTGGGCTGATACGAAAATATAAACCGGTAAGACCGTCTTCCTCCAAAAACATTATCAGCAGTGGCCATTATTTCAGAATTTTCAGTAGTGGATTTTTAATCAACACAGCCAATCCGGGTGTGATTATTAACTGGATTGCATCGGTAACACTGGTAACCAATGCCACCGCAAAAATGACCACGATGGAAGGTGGTATATATCGTTTAGCCTTTTTCGGCACTTGTCTGGCATTAGTGTTGGGAGTAGATTTTTTGAAAGTTTTCCTTGCAGATAATATCCGACGGAAACTAACACTCAGAAAAGTGATGTATCTGCAAAAAATTTCTGGTGCCTGTTTGTTGATTATAGGCGCCGCCCTTATTGCCTTTACCCTATTCGGCAACTATTTTGATGAACCTAAAAACATCAAAACAAGCGCATCCATTCAGCATATTCAATAGAATTTTTAAAAAATCAACGCCATGAAAAAATTAACCTTTACCAGTTTATGTTGTTTTGCTCTGGCTTTCATGTCCTGCCAAAAGAAAGAGTATACCTGTCATTGTGATGGAGGTTTTAGCGGAAACGGCGATACTTTTATAATCAAAAAGTCAAGTAAAGGAAATGCAAAAAGTGAATGCTATAATTACAATACCAGCATTAACACCAATGATGGGTTTCATAATTGCGAACTGAAATAAAGCTTTGCAATTCCCCTTATGTACAATTTTACCGCCATAGACTTTGAAACAGCGAATGCAAATCCAAACAGTATTTGCCAAATCGGACTCATAAGGGTAGAAAATGGTATTGTCGTAAAAGAAATCAACTTTTTGGTACAACCACCACGCAATTATTACTGGGGTAGTTTTATAAATGTACATGGCATCAAACCCTCAATGACGGCTTTTTCGCCTAGCTTTTCAGAACTGTGGCCTGATATCGAACCTTATATTCAACAGCAACATATTGTGGCACACAATATCAGTTTTGACAACAATTGTCTGAAGAAAACTTTGGAACATTATTTCATCCCCATACCCGAATATAAAACGCACTGCACTTATAAAATTTATAAAAAAGGGTTGGCAAAAATTTGTTTAGAGCATAATATCCAACTGAATCATCATGATGCACTGTCAGACGCCAATGCATGCGCAACATTATTTTTAATGCACCTTAGAGAAAAAAATGCAGACTTGTTTTAGGGCAATGAGGTCATCAAAAAAGGGTACAAATTATTGTACCCTTTTCTACATAATTATTGCCCTGTAACTACTACACGAATATCGGTTTGTTATTCATCACCAACTCTATTTTCTCCATTACTTCGCCAGTCAATAAGGGCAAAACATCCAGCGCTTTAAGGTTCTCCAGTAACTGAGAATCTTTTGTTGCACCCAAAATGGCTGTCGTTACATTTGGATTGTGTATGCACCAGGCTATTGCCAGTGTTGCCATAGTAGTATTTAGCTCTTCAGCTATTTTAGTTAATTGTTTCACTTTCTCTATTCTATCGTCTGCCAGAGTACGGTCTTTCAACCATTCAAATCCTTCAATTCCTAAACGTGAACCTTCAGGAATCCCATTATTATATTTACCCGTCAGCAAACCGGAGCATAAAGGGCTCCAGATGGTTGTTCCCAATCCTATATTTTTGAATACTGTAGTATAGTCTCGTTCCATTTTATCGCGCTCAAAAAGATTGTATTGTGGTTGCTCCATTGCCGGCCCGATAAGGCGAAGGTCTTTGGCTACCATATGTGCTTCAACAATCTCAGCTGCAGTCCATTCGCTGGTACCCCAATATAGGATTTTGCCTTGCTGTATCAAATGGTTCATCGTCCACACCACTTCCTCAATTGGCGTTGTACGATCCGGGCGATGACAGAAAAACAGATCAATATACTCCAGCTGAAGGCGCACCAAAGCTTCATTACAGGCTTCTGTCAAATGTTTACGACTAAGACCTGTTTGATTAGGCTTATTCTCTTTACCCCTGCTGCCAAAAAAAGCTTTACTGGAGACTACATATGAGGAGCGTTCCCAACTTTTAGACTTCAGAACCCTACCCATCATTTTTTCACTTTCTCCTAAAGAATACACCTCAGCATTATCAAAAAAGTTGACCCCATTTTCGTAGGCAATACTCATTAATTTATCGGCACTGTTATCTTCTATTTGTTTGGCAAATGTTACCCAGGATCCATAGGAAAGAACACTTAGTTCCAAACCCGTTTTACCCATTTTTCTATACTGCATTGCTTATGATTTTGATTGTGAAAGAACGTTGCAAATTAAAACAAAACAATCCATGCAATGTTATTTGAATTTACACGTTAAACAATGGTATTATCTATTTTATCTCATAAGCTTTAAGGTTAAGGGCACATAGCTAAAGTAAACTTATTCACTACAGTCTTTTAATTTTTAAATTGTATTCTTCCATTGTATTTATTTCGCCTATTAATTATTTTTAATTTAGCTTAAAATAAGTCTATTTTTGAATTTAACCCAAGTTCTATATCCTGATGGAAACCCCTCCTGCCAAACTAGTACAAAATATTATTAAAATACTGATTCTTAAAAAGCAAAAGATTATTTATTACTGCCTGAGCGCAATGATTTTGGGCTTGATTATCAGTCTTGTAAAACCAAAAGCATATAAAGCAGAAACGGCTTTTATTCTTAAAAATCACCTCTTTGCCGACAGAAGTTATCTGTACAGTAAAGACATGCGCTATATCAACTATTACGCTCCCGAAGATGATATTGAAAGACTCATAGCCCTTATTGATGCTGATAGTGTTATTGACATTTTGATAAAAGACCTGAACCTCATTAAATATTATGAAGTAGACACTGTGAACAAGCCAAAGGCCATGCGCTTGCTCAAAAAAACCATTGCCAAAAAAGTAAAGATTATCCGCACTCCCGAAAAAAATGCGGAGCTATCTTATAAAGACGCAAACGCTGATACTGCTGCAATAATAGCCAATAAGTATCTTGAATTGATTGAGAAAACACTTCGTAAAAATTATAATAAAGTAAGGCAGGATGTATTGTTTTCCCTTCAAACAAAAATCAGGGATGAAGATAGTGTGCTAACCGTGTTGTCTGACTCTCTGGCTCGTATGCGTCAATATTATCGCATTTATGACATTATTAACCCCACCAGAGGCAATATGATGTTGAATATGCACATAACTGATAATGGCCATCCTGAATTTGCAAAAGGGCTGGAATTAATACAAAATATCGAATCGGTAAAAGACAGAATGGTGGCAGACCGCTCAGATCATATCTCTCTGGCCAATCAATATACCAACAGTACACAACTCAATGATTTGTCTTTAATACAGATTATCAGGGTAGCAGAGCCCCCATTAAAAACCACTGGCTTGGGGATTATTGCTACATCATTACTGTGTGGGTTGGCAGGTTTCGTGTTCTGCATTCTTCTAGTTTTACTGCAATACAGGCTGCAGAGCAAAAACGAAAATGAATAATGTGGAGTCAACATTTTAGTCTGCAAAAAACCATGCTGAATGCCACGGTTTTGTTATTTGCCATAGGGCTTTGTCTTTTTGCGTTTACCGGGTCAGTTTTGTTTATTGCACCAGCTTTTGCAGTGCTCTATTTATTGCTGCTGATTTTCGATTTCAAAGCCGCTTATTGGATACTTATATTACTGGTACCGCTTTCGATTCATGTGGAGTTTGCAGACAACAGCTTTTCATTGTCTGCGCCTTCAGAACCAGTGATGTGGCTGTTCTATTTCCTTGCCGGGCTCATGTTGATTACCGACTCAAAATTGCTGCCCAAATGGTTTCTTCAAAACGCCATTACTGTCCTTATATTGCTGCAATTTATTTGGCTAATCGTTGCAGTTTGTTATTCTGAAGTAATTGCTTTATCCATAAAATACCTCATTGCCAAAAGCTGGTATTTAGTGTGCTTTTTCTTGATTCCTATCTGGCTTATTAAAGGAAAAGCAGACTTTAAAAAACTGTTTTTGTGCCTGCTGATTCCATTGGTGCTGTATATCTTCGTCATCCTTCTCAGACATTCTTTTTATGGTTTTCAATTCTATTACATAGACGCTGCTGTAGGTAATTTGTTTTATAAACATGTGGATTATGCTTCGGTATTATCCATGTTTATCCCTTTTATTTTTGCAGCTTATTTTATCCACCGGAAGGCCAACAAAAAATACCGAAATTATTTTCTTTCACTTTCGCTGCTATTCCTTTTAGCTATAGGATTTTCGTATACCAGAGCGGCAATGGGAGGGATTGTTTTTGCAATTGGTGTGGCATTGGCCATTCGCTGGCGCATGGTCAACTGGGTGATGCCCGGATTTTATGCAGTTGTGCTCATGCTGTTTTTGTTCTTTACTACTGACAATAAATTTCTTAAGTACCATCCGCATTTTAGCGAAACCTATATGCACCACGAGTTTGGCGACCATCTGAAAGCCACACTGGAAGGCAAAGACATGTCGTCGGTAGAGCGCCTGTATCGCTGGATAGCTGCTGTAAGAATGGGAATAGACCGGCCATTAACAGGATTTGGACCACACTCCTTTTATTATTATTACAAGCCATATACCTTATCTGCATACCGCACTTATGTAAGCGAAAATTATGAACGCTCCACTACCCACAACTATTTTCTGTACATGCTGGTAGAGCAGGGCATACCCGCAATGCTGCTCTATGCTTTGCTGGTGATAGTCGTATTGGCCAAAACACAAAAGGTGTATCACCAGCTTCAGGATCCTTTTTACAAATGGATTTG
Source organism: Bacteroidota bacterium (assembly GCA_040387755.1). Classification (GTDB taxonomy): domain Bacteria; phylum Bacteroidota; class Bacteroidia; order Chitinophagales; family Chitinophagaceae; genus Rurimicrobium. The sequence continues at coordinate 1,677,364 of JAZKDB010000002.1, forward strand.
TCTGGCTATAGCAATGTCCTTTTCCATTTGCTTTGTCAACAATCTGTTCTCTGAGTTAATAGAAACAGATAAGGTAGGACCGCTCTTCTATTTGTCTTTAGCGGCTTTGGTAATTATTGACCGGAAGTGTCGGGAAATGTCAGTGAATTCATTCAATTGACTTGTCAATAGACTGAAATTAACTTTGCAAAAGATCACCTATCTATTTTACAATTCTGTACCTCTGCAATTCCCATACATATTTAACGGTGTCAGCAAGTTTCCTCATTTTTATAAACCCGACTGAATCATTCAGCCAGTAGTTTCTATAATAGGAATTTGAATTATTATTTGGTTCATAATTTATATTAAACACATTTTTGTATGTGTCAATGCCTAGTTTGTAATCCGTCCACCATTCTGTTGTGCCAGAGAAGGACTCCCACGAAACATTTTGCTTGCCTTGAGAGATGGGATAATAACAAGAAAACTCGTTGACTAATATCAACTTCTTCTAAATCTAATCTCTCTAAAAAAAATTTCTGTAGAAGCAACATCAATGGGAACCTGGGTAAAACCGACCTGAAGAATTTCGACAAAAATAGTATTTTTTCTATCCTCGTTAGTAGTGAACAAGCGTGACAATCCAATATAACAACTATCTTCTCTACCACTAATAGAATCACGGTATATCCAATAAGAACCTGGCTTAAAAGAAAAATTGCGCTTTATGTCTTCGGAGAGATAAATTGTCTGATTCTTCTTTTTGCAGCCAGCAAAAAACATGATTAATGAATTTTTCATAACGGTATTGTTTTAGATTCTGAAATCCTTTTTTGCCGCTTCATTGAATACCTTCTTAGATCTACCTGTATCTGTCAGAGCAAATAGCAATTAAACCATGAGAGATAAAACTAATAAATTAGTTCTAATTAATAGTTATTCTTTAACTAACGGTAACCTTTTTCCTATAAACTGTAACCCCAAGTATTCAAAACCCGAATATATCTGTAAAAAATGCACTGCCTTAACGAAATAAAAAATTCGTTTAACAAATCCTGCAACACAGCCTTCCTTGCCTATACAACCTCCATTCCATTTTATACTTCAAGCCCGAACAATGCAAAAGGAATTCACCCTCATAAATATTAATTCATTACTTTCGATTGAATAATTTCTTTGGGTATGAGGTCAATAGTTTTACTTGCTTTTGTGCTTTGTGGAATATTGTATGCTGTTTATAGATTTACCAATACTTCACTAAAAGATGAAGGCAACATTTCACATTTTGAAAACGGGTTGAAAGGAGTCTTAAGTCATTTATCTAAAGAGTCCAGAATTAATTTCATTTGTGAAAATGACGATGTGCAGAAAATTCTGGAAGCCCGATATGTGCTTTTTCCTGTTATCCTTGACTTTGAAAAGGATAAACAATATGATACATCGTTAATCGTCTTGCCAATCAGTGATTCAAGCCGTGAAAAAGACAATGTCATCATTTGGAAAAACAATGACGATAGATTCAGATATTACCTCATCAAAAAAACAGCGAGTCTTTGAAAAAGGAAAGCATCATAATATTATCACTACCACTATCTATACTATTTATTAGTATCCTTTACTATGTCAATTTAATTTTGAATTTGCCTGTTGCATGTACAATAATTGAAACCCTCACTGCATTCATCTTTTTCCAGTATTATTTTCTCGTAAAAATCAAACAGGAATCTATCAGGCAAAATTTGTGGTTAAAGACAATCAGCTATTTGATGATAGCGACTATCCTTTACCTCATTATCGATGATACAATGAAAAATAGTGTTCGATTTGGGGCTTGGGATGCATGGTGGTTTTGGAATTATCGCGCTAAATTTTTCACCCAAAATGATTTGTGGAATCAACATAATATGCCAACCTATGGCAGAAATTTAGTAGCAAACAGACTTGGTCATGCGGATTACTCCCCTGGTTTGTCAACTGCGGTGGCCTTCTTTTGGAAATTGACTAGCTCAACCAATATGCTATATCCCTTTCTTATAGCTTTAGTTTTTTCTATTTCTATACCCTTGCTAATTTTTACTGAACTCTATCAAAAAAACATAATTGTTGCCTCCTTTGTTTCCTTAGGTCTTCTTGTTACCAATAAATTTTATATTGGCTTTACTGCAGCTATGCTTGCTGATGTTTGGATTTCTTTCTTCCTTTTGGCAAGCTTAGTCTGTTGGAATAATTACTTAGAAACTAAAGACAAAAAATTGCTTTTTTTAACGGGATTGATGCTGGGAGGATTAATCTGGTCAAAGAATGAAGGCTTGTTCTTAGCATTTGCATTTATTGCTTTCAATGTTAAATCATTTTTGCAAAAAAAGAATTTATTGAATTTATTATGTGGTCTTGGGTTGCCTCTTGTTCTATTGATTGTATTCAAGGGCTTCTTTGCACCAAAAGGAGACTTGTTCTTTCAGGGAAAATCAGGGCTGAAAGATAAAATAACATCTGTAGAACGCTATAAACTAATATGGGATTATTTTGCTCTAGAAATTAATACTCATCACTTACTTGCCAAACTGACAACTTTATACTTTGGTATTCATTTAGTGGTTCTAAAAAAATGGCCTTTTAGAAACTTTTATTTTCTGCTTTTTTCACTGCTTGGTTATCTGGGTATTTACCTTATTTCGCCTCACAATTTAGATTGGCATATCAGCACATCAATTGATAGAATTGTTTGGCACTTATTACCTGCTTTTATTTATCAGATAGTTTATCAGCTATCAGAAAACAGCAAAGAACCTCAAATCCTCGCTTCGGACATACCACAATTTTAGTAGCTAACCTTAAAATTTAAGATCACATCCACTTCACCTTAACCTCAATAGGTATATTCCTTTGTCCTTCTTTTAGCTGTTGATTGGTATAGCCCAGGTACAAAGCCCCCATTACATGGTCATGCTCACCAAGACCCAGATAATCTTTCATTTCAGGGTGATGAATACTGCCACCTGTACCCCAATAGGTAGCTATACCCATGCTTTGAGCACCCAACAATATATTTTGTATGGCTGCTGCTGTAGCCGCAATTTCTTCTATAACTGGTATTTTAGGTAAGTGTCCACGGCACATTGCGGCCAGAATGATGTGCGAGGCATTTTCTCCCATACTGCTAAGCTTATTAAAGGTGTCGTCAGTTGATTTTTCGGGATGAGCCTGGCGATGCATCTGAGCATGTGCTGTACAAAACTCATTTACTTTTTCGTCTGCAAAAACAAAAAAACGCCAAGGCTCTGTGCGGCCATGAGTAGGTGCCCAGTCGGCCAATTGCAACAGTTGATTGATGGTTTCAGGAGCAATTTTAGCCGCATTCATTTGTTGCGGCTTAATGGTACGTCGTTGGCTGATAATGTCTGAAAGAAGCTGGAATTTGTCTTGCATAAAGTCTTTTCTGCTGCAAGAATACTGATTTTTGAGCGACTGTGCTATCGATAGATTATATCAAGCGATTGTCAATTGCTACTTTTACAGCATTGGTTTTGTTATTCACCTGCAGCTTGCGATACACATTCTCTATATGTTTGCGAACGGTACCAATACTAATGAACATATTTGCGGCCAATTGCTCGTAGGTAAGGCCATTCTTTAATTGTTCCAGCAATTCTATTTCGCGGGGGCTTAGCCCAAAATCCTGTTTTACAAATTGAGGAGCTATTGGTGTACGAATCAGGTTGAGGGCTTTCATAGCAATAATGGGCGACATCGCTGCGCCACCTTCCATGGTTTCTAATATAGCCCGGTAAATATTTTCTTTTGGTTCCTCTTTCAATAAATAGCCGCTCGCTCCGGCCATTATAGCATCGAAAATTTTCTCATCATCATCAAAAGTGGTGAGCACAAGCACCTTTATCTGCGGAAATCGTTTTTTGATTTCTTTGGTAGCCTCAATACCGTTCATCAAAGGCATATCAATATCCATAAGTATGAGGTCCGTCTGAAGTCCGTCAACCTGTTCGTTCAAAATCTTGCCATTCATCGCTTTGAGCCTGATGGATATATCCGGATACACGCTCAGTTTCTCCTCAATAGCTTTGAGTGCCATTTGATTATCTTCTGCTATTGCAACATGAATATTAGGCATACCGGTACAGTTTTTGGAACAACAAAAATAACTCAGGTCAGACTCCTTTACTATACGATGTTTATCGTATTTGATGGCATTTTCACTTCCATCCTTATTTGTGTTCCTTTATCTTTTTCTGATTGAATGTGACAGGTTCCTCCCAAAACTTCCATTCGGTGTTGCATATTCTCCAGTCCAAAACCTTTGTTACTTAACTCTTCGATTTCGAAACCACATCCATTATCTTTAACTTCTATTGTTATTTTCTCCGCGCTACTGCTGATATCTACAACTATATTATCAGCTCCGGAATACTTCAATGCATTATTCACGCACTCTTGCGTAGTCCTGAACAATTCCGTAATCATCTCGGCATTCAGCTCTATGCTTGTATCCTCAATAGTTGACAGAACTTGTACCTGAGGAATGTTCTTTAAAAACTCGCGAAGCTTTAACACAAATTCTTCAACCCTAACAGAAGACTTATTGATAAGCCACACCGTTTTCCGCAACTCCCTTATTGTCTCATTGGTTAAATCCTTTACTTGTTGCGTTTTGGCATTATTCTTATCCATTCCGTCAACAGTAGCATTTATAAAAGTAAGATGAGCGCCAATATTGTCATGTAACTCACGTGAGATACGCAAACGTTCATGTTGCATGGCACTTCTGGCTTCCACCTCTTTCAGTTGCAATTGAAAAGCTGCCTCTGCCCTTAACTTTTCTTCTTTTATTTTTCTGTTTTTGATAATAAAATACGCCACTACAATCATCGTCAACAAAGCAAGTACTGAAACAATCAAAGCAAGACGTTGTATAGTTTTTTGCTTATTCAATACTTTAATTTGCTGCTCCTTACGTTCTGTTTCAAACTGAACGGACATTTCGGCCATCTGCTTCGACTTGCCTTCGTTAAATATACTGTCCTTGAGCGCGGTATAGCGCTCGTGGTAAGCCAATGCAACGTCATGCTTCCCAAGACCTTTGTACATTTCACTGAGCTGTTTGTAGGTATGCTGCAGCAAATCCAGAAAGTTTATAGAACGTCCCGTCTTCTCAGCTAATAATGCATAATGTATAGCACTATCCATCCGGCCGGCCTCTTTGTAGCTTTCACTGATATTGATTGTTGCTATTGCAATACCATACTGATCATTTTTACTTCTTCTGATCTCAATAGCCTGCTTTAAATAGTCAATTGCTAATTCGTGCTTTTTTTGTTGAGAATATACCGTGGCCATATTTTCCAGACTATAGGATAGTCCAAGTGTGTTTTTGGCTATTGTATTCATTTTCCGGCTCAAGGTATAGTAATACAAAGCGCTGTCAAGATTGCCCAGATTCTCATACATCACGCCAATTCTGTTATAACCATCTGCCATGCCCGAAGTGTCTCTGTTGCTTTGAGCCATTGACAATCCCTTGCGCATATATTGACCTGCAAAAGCAATATTTCTGTTTTTCGAGTAAACGGTACCCAATTCGTAGTAAATAGTAACCAGCTCCTTATTTGTTTTATGTTGTTCGCCAATTTTCACTCCTTCTATTAAAGTTTCGGCGGCTCTGGTATGCTCTCCGCTTAAAAACTGGAAAGCACCCTTAATCCTTAGAATTTCCACTTTGGCACCAAAATCATTTTGCTCGTTTGCCATTGAAATTCCGTCTTCGATTAATTGACTTAACGAATCGCTGTGGGATGAATATGCCGATTGAATTAAAGCAATCTGACCTAGTATTTGCTTATTACCGTTTACCTGACCATTGAGTTTGGCACTAATGGCAATCAAAAGAATTAGAAAAAAACAGCGCATGACTATTTTGCTTTTAATATACTGGTGAAGATAATATCAAGACATTTAAATAGCTAATAAATACGCAATTTATCGTATTGTACTTGCCATGGTGTACTGCTACATTTGTTATCTCAATTCTTTATTCCAAAAACGGTGTCCTGAGCAAAAGCCTGTGAAGTGCAAACAAATAAAAGTTGTGAAAAACACAAAACAGAGCCTTTCCTATTAAATCAAAAACAAACATAGCAGCCAAACGATAAAACATTTTACTTAGGTCACCGTTATTGTTTGGCTGCTTTTTTATTACTATTCTTTAGTTTCCCTGCAGGGAAAGACCTTTCCTTTATTGAGCTCAGTAATTGTACGTACCTTTAGTTTCAACGGCTGTATAACTATAAATTTTTACTGAAATGGGCATCAAAAAAAAGGACGAAATGAATATTTTTGAATTGTTTTCCAAAAAGGTGACAAAAGCAACCGGCAAACCTGCGGCCTTTTTATCAGCCTTTTTAGTTATTGTCATCTGGGCCCTTACCGGACCTTTATTTGGCTTTTCTGACACATGGCAACTGGTGATAAATACAGGCACTACCATAATTACCTTTCTGATGGTATTTGTTATCCAGCAATCACAGAATAAAGATACGCTGGCCATACAGCTCAAACTTAATGAGCTAATTGCCTCGAGCGAAAAAGCGAGTAATCGTCTGGTAGATATTGAAGACCTTACCGAAGAAGAATTGGATAAGCTGAAAAGGTTCTACATTAAATTATCCGAGCTTGCCGCGAAAGAAGATAATACACTGGCTTCACACTCTATTGACGAAGCTCATGAGGTGCATAAAGCCAAGCAAAAATAAAACGGTGCTGAAAGATTAATTTCAGCACCATTTTTATAAGATGTCACCTTATCAGAGAAAAAACTAAATCGTGTACACTACTAAACCATCACGCGTTTTAGGCTCAAACCAGGTGCTTTTGGGTGGCATTACCTGCCCGCTGTCCGCTATATCAAATAACTGTTGAATGCTTACAGGATAACACGAAAATGCTACTGCCATATCTCCGCTGTTCACTCTTACTTCAAGTTCTTTCAAGCCACGGATACCTCCCACAAAATCCACACGTTTATCTGTACGTGGGTCATGTATTTCCAGGATTCTAGACAGTACTTTGTTTTGCAAAATAGTCACATCCAAGATACCAATAGGGTCATTTGTATAGGCAGTGGGTTTTGCAGTTAAACGATACCATGAGTCTCCCAGATACATACCAAATTCATGCGGCACAGCCGGACGATAGGGCTCAGCTCCACCCAGATTCTCAACCAGAAAATCTTCCTTAAGAGCTTCTCTAAATTGCTCTTCTGTCAAGCCATTAAGATCTTTGGCAACACGATTATAATCAAGTATTGCCAATTGGCTTGCCGGGAAAATAGCAGTAATAAAATAGTTGAACGATTCTTCACCGGTGATAGACATATCACTGCCCTTCATTTCTTCATAAACCTTAGCTGCAGATGCTGCACGGTGGTGCCCGTCTGCTATATAGGTAGCCGGAACCTCTTCATTGAAAAGGCGTGTGATACTGGCTACTTTGGAATAATTGTCCATTACCCAAAAGCGATGTTTGATGCCATCCTCCGAAGTAAAATCATACGTTGGTGCATGTTCAATCTTCCACGTATCAATAATACTCTGAACATCTGCCTGATCATTGTAAGCGAGGAAAACAATTCCTGTTTGCGCTCTGGTATTTTTGATATGATTAATGCGGTCCAATTCCTTTTCGGGGCGGGTAAATTCATGTTTTTTAATAACTCCTTTATTATAATCTTCTATTGACGAACCACAAATCAGACCTGTTTGAGCACGGCCGTTCATCACCAATTCATATATGTAGTAACAAGGTTCTGTATCCTGCAAGAGAATACCATCTGCTATCATTTGATCCAGATTTTCTTTGGCTTTTTGATACACCTGAAGACTGTGTACGTCCACGCTTTCAGGCAAATCTATTTCTGCACGGGTTACATGATAAAAATTGTACGGGCTTTTGGCAACAGCTTTAGCCTCAGCTACATTTACTACATCGTAAGGTAAAGTTGCTACTAACTCTGCCAGTTCTTGTTTTGGTCTCAATCCTTTAAAAGGAATAATCTTTGCCATAGTTAATTATGTATGTTTTTTTGTTGTTGTTCGAAATCCTGCAATAATGATACAAATTTTTCTACATGTTCCAATGTTATTGCATTATACAAAGAGACGCGAAGTCCACCCACACTCCGATGCCCTGCAATCCCTTCAATACCATTCTGTGTAGCAAAGGCTATTAAAGCCTGCTCTATATCTTTAGTTAAAGCCCTGAATACCACATTCATCTTACTGCGGTCGCTCTCTTTGACAATCGGTAAGAGTAATGAATTACGGTCAATTTCATCATACAGCAAACTCGCCTTGGCAATGTTGTTTTTTTCTATTGTATCTATGCCCTGACTCTTTATCCATCGTAGCGTAAGCAGGGAAACATAAATACCAAAAACGGGCGGTGTATTCAGAACAGAATTGTTGACTGCCTGTTGTTGATAGTCCAAAATCGGTGGCAGCTTACGTACGATTTTGCTCAACATATTTTTCTTAACGACTACTAATGTTACGCCGGCTGCACCCAAATTTTTTTGCGCAACTGCATAAAATAAATCGTAACGACTATAATCTCTGTTTTCTGAAAAAATATCGCTGCTCATGTCTGCAAATAATGGAACAGTGCATTCCGGAATCTGCGAAAACTGGGAGCCAAAGATGGTATTATTGGTAGTATAATGTACATAACTCAGCGACTGAGTAATAGGGCAATTGAACGAGGGTAATGAGGTGTAATTTTCTGCTCTTGTAGAGGCAAGTGTTTGTACATTACCATATTGCCTGGCATGCTCCTGTGCATCATGTGCCCAAAATCCACTGTCAATATAACCGGCAGTGGCATTGCTTTCCAGAAAATTCATGGGTATCATGGCAAATTGCAATCTTCCACCCCCCTGAAGCCAAAGCACCTCATATTCATTAGCGCTCAAGCCTGTCAGTTCAAGAACAAGTTGTTTGCTTTCTGCCAATAAATCGTCAAACAAATGACCACCACGATGAGGGATTTCTAAAATAGAAAGTCCTGAATGATTATAATTGAGAATGGCTTGGGAAGCTGAATGTAAAACCTCCTGTGGCAAGGCTGCCGGACCGGCACCAAAATTGATGATAGATTTGTTTTGCTCCATTATTTTTTTTCCTCTTCCTGGCTAAAGGTAATCCCACCGCTTACAGCAAATTTCATCGCTTCAGCAGCATCCATTTTTGTTACTGGCTTCGTCTCACTTTTGCTTACTACAATTACCCAGCCGGATATGGCATAGGCATGAGGCATATAGACTGCAACCTTGTCTTCCATTCCCAGATAATCCATACTCTTCTGAGTCAAAAAACCGATACGCCAAATCTCGGGTTCATAATTGACACGAACCCACACCGGTTTGTTAAACTTGCGTTTATCTCCCACAAAAGACCCCATCACCTCTTTTACAGAAGAATAAATATGTTTAATGCCAGGGGTATGCTCCAAAACATGATTGAATCCGTCAATGGCTTTTGCAAAGAAAAATCGGGTACCCAGATAACCAACGAGAGTGACACAGGTAATGACAATCAAAAAGCCCAAACCTCTGGGTACTTTCATATTGACTACCCCTTCGAAAGGAATGAGATCATCAACATTAACAAATATCCAATAAATCACATAAGCGGTAACAGCTACCGGACCAAGCACAACCAATCCTTGAAAAAAGGAACGAACTAAAAGCTTTGCGAAGCGACGCATGGGGTATGAAAGATGAATGGAGCACAAAGGTAAGTACAAGAAGGTATACCAGAGCCTTAAAAATCTTCTTATTAGTGAAATAGATAATTATTTGCCTGTTCTGAGAAAAATTGCCACAATTCAGAATACTTGAATATCCAAAGGCAGGACACTCCTCATTCTCAGTCAGTAAAATTTATAATTCATCTTTTCATATAGCTTTTATACTTTTGAAGCTATGGTTTCGCTTACCGAAGAAAATTACCTTAAAGCATTATTAAGCCTTGCCAAAGAAAAAGGTGAGGTAAATGTAAATGAGCTTAGCAAACACTTAGGCATTAAAATGCCTACTGCCAACAGTATGATGAAAAAGCTGGCGGAAAAAAATCTGGTGATTTATGAGAGCTATAAACCACTGCGCCTAACTGAAAAGGGAAGAAAAGAAGCTGCACTTATTATCCGAAAACATCGTCTGACCGAAATGTTTCTTGTAGACAAAATGGGATTTGGCTGGGAACAGGTGCATGCCATTGCCGAACAAATTGAGCACATCCACTCACAGGAATTCTTTGAAAAGATGGACGAACTGCTTGGCTTCCCAAAATTTGACCCACATGGCTCGCCTATACCGGACAAAAACGGAAAAATGGAATGGATTACTTACGAATCATTGACAAATTGTAAAACAGGAGACACTGTAACGCTGGCCGCCGTTTTGGATTCTTCTGATACCTTTCTTAAATTTCTGAACAGCAAAAATCTAAAGCTAGGCTCCAAACTCACTATCAGATCAATTGAAGCTTATGATGGCAGTATGACCCTAAATTATGGCACAAAAAAAGATGAAGTGCTTAGTGCTGTAGTTTGTGAAAAGCTCTTGGTACTGAAATAACTATTTCAGTTCTTTAATTTGGGTAGAATACACCTCTGGTCTGCTTTTGTTGACAGGTACACCCAGGGCTTCATAAATATAATCCTGCGCCAATGTGCGCACGCTAAGTTTATTAATAGCATTGTTCTCTGCACTTGGGCACACTCTGTTAGACAAGAAAACAAATACTATACCATTAGCCGGATCGGCCCAGGCACAGGTACCCGTGAAACCCTGATGGCCAAAAGTGTAACCGCTGCAACGCTCTCCACAAGGGCCAGCATCATTGCGCTCGTTCTGTGGTTTATCAAAGCCCAGACCACGCCGACTTCCATAAGCATTATAGGCAGTAAATTTCTGTACAGTAGTAGTAGCAAAATATCTCTTGCCGTTATACACACCGTTTTTTTGCAACATTGAAAATATAGCGGCTACATCTTCGGCTGTGGCAAACAAGCCCGCATGGCCTGCAACGCCTCCCAATAAAGCTGCTCCTGGATCGTGCACATAACCCTGTATCTGTTGATGACGGAAAAGCAAATCATTTTCTGTAGGCGCAATCCTGCTCTCAGGAAATTTCTTCAAAGGATTGTAAGTAATATTCTTCAAACCCATAGGGCCATAAAATTTTTGTTGTGCATACACGTTTAAATCCTTTTGAGTGATGGCTTCCACCACTTTCTGAAGAAAAAGAAAATCCAAATCACTGTAGGTGTACTTACCAATAATTTCCAAAGGCTGATCTAAAATGCGTCGCCAGATAGTATCTTTAAAATCATTACGCACATACACATCTTTGGCAACAAGTGTATTCCATCCCGCAGATGGACCATTCCTGTAAAGGTCATTTCTTAAGTCACCAGTCAGCGAGTCAAGCGTTTCTTTGTAAAAAGGAATCCAAGCTTTCAATCCGGCCTGATGCAACAACAAATTTTTAATTGTGATATTCTGTTTATCAGTACCCGCCACCCAGGGCAGATAGTCCTTTAAACGCTTATTGAGATCAAGCTTACCCTCCTCGTACAGCTTCATAACGGCAAGTGTGGTACTCAGCACCTTTGTAATACTGGCAACATCATACAATGTACTTTTATCTACCGCAATTTTCTTTTGATAATCAAGATAGCCAAAGGATTCATTATAGATTACATTCCCATTCTGAATGGCCAATACACGCGCACCCGGAAAAACTCTTTGAGCAATACAATTATTCATCAGCGTATTGAGTTTTGTCAAAGCCACAGTGCTGATAATGCCAGCCTGCTTTGGTTTATCAATTTTACTCAACTCATAAGGCAACTGACTACCTACTGGACTGCTGCTTTTCATTGACGGGCATATAGTAACAGGCAAATTTCCTTTAGGCATGATATTACCCGAAAGCACTTCTGCTGCAGCACGCTGACTGATGCTGTCGTCTTCATAGAGCACCAATGCAGATTTTGTGTCGCAAATAAATTTCATGATATAGGCATTCCCCATCAACACAATAATTGTTCTGGGATGAGTTTGTGCTTTTTTCAAAAACTCAAGCAAATTGTTATCCAGACCATAATTTTTTGCCGGGTAAATATTAGCCCGGTGAATGGCAATTACATTGACATCAAATTTGTTAAGGCTGTTGTAAGCTTCGTCTATATTAGCTTTTGATTGCCCTGCCGGCATCCAGCTTGTTGCAATACCCGGAAAAGTTTTGATTAATTCTGTTTCCAAAGCAGACTTATCGGTATTCAATCCAATATATTGAACCTTTTGGTTAGCCTGAACAATTTTCTCTAAAATTTTATTCTCATCCCTTACCAAAGTTGCAGCCGCCTCTGCAACATCATGACGCAAGCGGGCTGTATACTGGTTGAGGTCATTGGTAAGATTAGCTGTATTAACAGGTTTCCACAGATGTAATTTATAATCGAATTTAGCAGACAATATTTTTTTTACCCGCTGTTCCAAATCAGCATCTGTAAACCGTCCTTCGTGCAATGCCGTTTTAATTTTGTCAATAGCCACTGGTACATCCTGAGAAAACAATAAAACATCGTTACCTGCAAGGAATGCTCTTAAATCCACTTCGCCAGGCTTAAAATATTTTGCAACCCCATCCATATTCAAGGCATCGGTAAAAACCAATCCGCTAAATCCCATCTCATTTTTCAACAGGTTTGTCACTGTATTACGGGATAATGTAGTGGGTACATGAGGTTCCTGCTCCAATGCAGGAACTTCGAGATGGGCAATCATTACACTTTGGGCTCCTTCTTTAATTAACTGTTTAAAGGGATATAATTCAAGGTCGTGCAGTTCTGAAAGCGTACGGTTAATCATAGGCAAATCCTTATGCGAATCTGTGGCGGTATTGCCATGGCCCGGAAAATGTTTGAGACAAGCCATTACACCATTATCCTGCAAGCCTTTCATATAAGCCCTGCCCATATCAGTTACCAATGCCTTGTGCTCTCCAAAAGACCTGCTGTTGATAACAGGATTATCTGCATTATTGTTAATGTCTATATCCGGGGCAAAGTCTATATGAACGCCCATGCGGCGGCATTGATACGCAATAGCCATAGCCACCTGATACATGAGAGCAGTATCACGGGTTGCGCCCAACATCATCTGTCTGGGCAAATTCATTACACTATCCAGACGCATACCGAGGCCCCATTCTGCATCCATAGAAAGGAGTAAAGGAACCTGTGCCATTAGCTGATATTTATTCGTAAGATTTGCCTGCCTTACCGGTCCTCCCTGCATAAAAATCAGACCACCTATCTGATGGTTTTGTATCAATTGTTCAATTGCAGCCTGATTAATTTTGGGGCCTCCGCTATAAGCCGCCACCATAAAAAGCTGACCAATTTTTTCATCCAGATTCAAAGACTTATAGACACTGTCTACCCATCTGTTCCTTGGATAATTCCGGGCAGTCTCAAGAGAAATCTGAGCACTGGTGGATTTATTAAAAGTAATGACTACTAAAAATAAATATAAGAATTGGCGCATTGTCATGATTCAAAAATAGGATTTATTGATTTTCTTTTACAGTAGAATTAAGAGTACTTTACCAATTAATTACAGATAGCATGAACAAAAAAGTGGTGATTGCAGGCGGAACGGGCTTTATCGGACAGTATCTGAAAACAAGATTTGAAGAAGATGGATACGATGTCTATGTCATTTCCAGACAATCCGGCCATATTGCCTGGGATAAACCGAGCGACATATCAGACGCTTTGGAATCTGCAGAAATGCTGATTAATCTGGCTGGGAAACCGATAAACACAAAGTTTACCGAACAGAATAAAGCTGACCTGATTAACTCACGGGTAAACACCACCAAAGCATTGGGCGAAGCTCTGTTGAAATGCAAAAAACCGCCTGCCATTTGGCTGAATGCAAGCGGCGCACATATTTATGGTGTTGATGACCAGAAAGAACATACAGAAAATGATTCTCTTGACAATACATTTTTCCCGGCAATAATGGCCCAAAAGTGGGAAAATGCTTTGTATCAATTTCCTTTGCCAGTTACCCGAAAAATTGCATTACGTATCTCCATTGTTTTAGGCAAAGGAGGTGGTGTATTGCAACCTTTTATCTTGCTTACCAAACTCTTTTTGGGAGGGAAACAAGGCTCAGGCAAACAAAAATTCAGCTGGATTCATCTGGAGGATTTCTATCAAATTCTTCATTTTGCCAAAAACAATACAAGCATTGAAGGGGCATTGAATATTTGCAGTCCTGAAGTAGTGAATAACGCAAAATTAATGTGTGCACTCCGCCAGACAATGAAAGTCCCTTTCGGCCTGCCTGCGCCGGAATTCGGTATAAAAATCGGGACAAGAATTATGGGTATAGAACCAGATTTGATTTTAAAAAGTTTATCTGTTTATCCTCAAAAGCTAATTGATTCCGGATACAAATTCCGGTATCCAACGCTCACATCGGCATTACAACAAATTATCAGATAAATTTTTGTTCTTTAGCCATTTTCAATGCATCTTCTTTTGAGTGTACATCTAATTTCTGATAGATATTTTTGATGTGCGATTTAACGGTTTCCAAATCAATAAAGAGCTCCTCGGCTATTTTTTTTCTGCTTTTTCCTACAGCAATATGCTCCAGTATTTCCGTTTCTCTTCTTGTCAGAGGAGAAGCATCGCTGCGCTGAAAACTACTGATTACCAGCCTGGCTATATTGGCGCTCATAGGGCCACCACCTTCCATTACTTCATGGATGGCGGCAACTATTTTATCTGGCGATGAATTCTTGGTAAGATAACCGGAAGCTCCTGTCCCTAAAGCTCTGAAAATATGATGTGCATTCTCGTAAACAGTGAGCATTAGTATATAAGTGTCTGGCAATACCTTCTTTAGTTTTGGCAAGGCATCCAAACCCGACATACCCGGCAATTCTATATCCAGTAATATCACATCAGGCTGGTCTGTTGCTATTTTTTTCAGTGCATCTTCCACATTAGCATAGCTACTGACAACATGAATGCCCAGAGAATTTTCTAATAAAAACACATAAGACTCTCTTATCGTTTTGTCGTCTTCTATCAAAGAAACAGTTATAGGTTGCTGGCTTTTCATACGATTCATTTTATTTCGGGTAAATTTAAAAGTATCTGTGTTCCTTTATCCGGCGCACTTAACACATCAAGTGTAGCCTCTAAGCGCAATGCTCTTGTCTTCATATTCTTAAGTCCATTACCCTGATGTGTTGTAATAGTGTCAAACCCCTTTCCATCATCCACCAAACGAATTTGTAGTTTGTTGTCGGACAAGTACTGAACCTGCAGAAGGACGTTCTTTGCCTCTGCATACTTCATACAGTTATTCAGGGCTTCTTTCCATATCATGATAAAATTTCTGCTCTTGTCTAACGGCATTTTGTACTCTCTTAATATCTCATTATTTCCGGAAAGTGTAAAGTTGATATTTGTTTCAGAAAACAACTCATTAGCCAAATCTGATACATGGTTCAGGATTTCATAAAGATTGTCATTAGACGGCTGTAAAGACCAGAGTATATCTCGTGTGCCGGCATACAATTGCTGCGAATTATCTTGTATTTGCTGAATGATGCGTTCTGCATCCGGATTAATGGCATTTATTTTTGATTTCAAAACGCTGGTCAATACGTTAATACGTGTCAACTTGTTGCCCACCTCATCATGAAAATCTTCAGCCGTCCGCTCTCTGACACGGCTTTGTTCTTCCTTACGCAAAGCTTCCTCCCGTTTTAATCTTCTTTGCTTTCCTTTGTTAGCAGCATATTGCATGTACACACCCAACAAAACGGCAAGACCTATAATAGAAATTACAAACCATATACTTTTATGAAAAGGTGTAGTGATGCAAAATGAATACTTAAGCGATACTTGTTCCTGCACCTGATTGTTGATCTTACATATCACTTTCAGGGTATAATTGCCGGGCTCCAGTGCCGAAAAATTAATAGTATTTTCCTCGCTCCATTCAGACCAGTTTGTAGAAGAGCCTTCCAGAATATACCTGTAGAGAATTTTATCCAGAGGGCTCAGGGTAATTGCCTGAAAGGCAAAGCTTATATTGTTGAAGCGATATGGGAGATTCAAAGCTTCGGGAATATTATACCATCCCGTACTGCGCTTATAAAAGCCAGTATCAATATTCTTTCCGCCAAACAATTTTACAGACTCCAAAACGATACTGATTGGATGGGCTTTGGTGGGCTTGGCAGTTGGGAAAAAGCAGGAAACACCTTCGGTAGTGCCAAACCAAACATGACCGGTATTATCCACATATGCTGCATTGCTATTGCTTTCCAAGCCTATAATTCCGTTTGCCTTTCCATAAATAGTGATTTTTTGCTGCTTGCCTTTTTCATGTTCAATTTTGCAAATACCCATTCCTGTTCCAGCCCAGATACTACCCGAATCGTCTTTGACCATGTTATAAATAAAATCTGAGCTCAGGCCATTTTTAGAATTAAATTTTTGATACAACTTACTTTCAAAGTCAAATGCAATAATTCCTTTTTCAGTTGTTCCAATATACAGTGTCTTATTTTGCATTACCATACATTGCGCTACAATGCTATCAAAAATGGCTTGTGGTTTCCATTGGCTTAACACATTATGATTGAATAAAAAGAAACCACTACCTGTAGCAATTAAAATGCTGTCACTGCCAATCCGGGTAAAGCAAATAGGGCTGGCACCACCTAAAGAGTACAATTTTGTTTCTGAACCATTCTTGCACAACATATCTTTTGATAAACCAATAAACAGCCTGCCGGAATCGGAATACAAAGACGTAATATTATTGGATTGAGGAGCTATATGCTCATAATTAACCTTTTGAAGCCGGTTGTCTGCAAAGATGAATAATCCACTGCTTCTTGTCCCAATCCACAAACCATAGGGATGCTGATAATGAAGTGCAGTAATCACATCGTGCTCTATCTGCGGAACATTCATCACTTTTAAAGCTGCGCCAAAATTGTAGCTGCTCAATTTTCCCTGATAACTTGAAAAATAGATTTCGCCTGACGAGCCTCCTGCAATTCCGGTTACTTGCTTATTAGGCAGGCCAAAATTTTCGTCTAAACTAATAAACGGTCCTCCGGAATATCTAAAAACTCCTTCACCATCTGTACTCAACCAAATATTCCCTTCCTTATCGCAAATAGTCTCAAAAATCACGTTATTCGAAAGACCATTTTGCTGATTAAAATAACTAATTGCACTGTCTTTAAGTCTGAATGCTCCTGTATAAGACGCGAACCAGATTTGACCATTTATATCTTCCGAAGCGCTTAAAATGGGAATTGAAATTGCCTTCTGCCCATCGATAACAAATGGCTTAATCACTTTATCCTGCAATAGATATAGCCCATCATTACTTAATATCCAAAAGTTGTGCTTTTGATCTTCAAACATTTTGAGAATGGACAATCCGGAATGATTGTTCAGAGCAAGGCAGGTTCTCTGACTCAAATCTGCTTCCTTCAACTCATAGATATTTCCCTTTTCGCTGGCTGCGTACAATTTCTGATTTGAAAAAAGAATGGTATTAAACAATTCATTAGTATCCGCTTCCTGAATCTTATTTTTTCTGAGGTCTATGATACAAAGCCGCTTTTTTTGAAGGCAGAAAACAACACCTTTACTACCCTGACAAATATGAGTAATTGCTGTAGCCTGTTGGTTCTTTTCGTTTGTAATGGTTGTAAATTGCTTGCCATCAAAGGACTGAAGACTTTTGCCTGTACTGATAAGGAGTGCTCCTGAAGAAATAAACTGGATGTCAACAATGTTGTTCGAAATCAAACCATCGCTTACAGTATAATTCTTTATCTTCTTACCATCATATCTGGATAGGCCACCCAATGTGCCAATCCACAGATTACCAAATTGGTCTTGAGCAAGACAGGTTGCCTGCGACTGCACCAAACCGTTTTCTACCTTCAAATTAAAGAAAGGGAAACGCTGCGCCAGACATTGCCTGCTACACAAAAATAGCAGTAATAAGAAGATGTAATATCGGAATCTGAGCAAAATAAACATGGTATGCTTGTACACTGTGAAAGTAAGACGAAAGCCAAAGCTATCCTCAATTACATAACAAAATCACCCTGCTTTTACCCCTAAAAAACCTAGGCTTTTATAAACTTATCCACTTCTGTAAGAAAAGTGTCCAGCTCTTTAACGTTATTGTAAATGTGCGTTGAAACACGGAGGCAGTTGATGTTATTTTCTGCAACAAACCTCGTGATAATATAGCTTTCATAACATTGGGTTTGTAATTTCTGCACATCCTTATTTTTAATCTTAAATGATATTTGCGCCGCCCTGGAGAAGCTCTCTGTAGGAGTAAGCATCTCCACATCCGGACTCAGTTTTATTAGATTTTCCTGCAAATAAGCAGATAAATACTTAACTCTTTTTTCAATCAATCCTCTGCCAATCTGATTCTGAAATTCTATCGCTTTAATAACCCCTTTATACAAACTGGCATTTTGGGTGCCATAAAAATATCGGTGCCCGTTTTCGCTATATCCCTTAAACAATTGTGGACTGCTGATTAAATCCCATCCTGTATCTACGCCAGCTCCTGCATAATAGGCCTGTACGATATTTCTTTTTTCTTCAGTCACATACAAAAATCCGGTGCCTTTAGGTCCGAGCATCCACTTATGACAGCAGCCTGCATAAAAATCACAGCCTATCTCTTTCAAATCCAATTGTATCATACCTGGTGGATGTGCCCCATCCAAAAAACTCCATATATTTCGGTCGCTGGCCAAAGCGCATATTTCCTTCACTGGAAGTACCTGTCCTATTGTACAGGGAATATGAGGAACACTGATTAGTTTTGTCTTTGCCGTAATTGCCTTTCGGATATTGCCTAGTGTTTCCTCCGCGGTCTTGCCCAGCTGGATAACCACTAATTTTACTCCGCTGATTTTCCAACGGTTGAGCCATGGTGATGCATGTCCCACATGTTCATTATTGGTGATAATCACTTCATCTCCTGCTTTGAGTGGCAAGCCCCAACATACTATATTGATACCTTCTGTAACATTGTGGGTAAGACTTATTTCACTATCCTTTACATGAAGAAATTGTGCAAGAGATTTTATAGCGGCTTCATCACTTCCTCCATACCTGCCTTGTGTATCTACTTCAAGCATATCTTGCTGAACTTCGTTCAATACCGAATATGGAGATACCCCTTGCGTGCCATTATTGAGGTAAATTTTCTTTTCGCTCAGAGGAAACTGTGCCCGCACAATTTTCCAATACTGTTCTTCATCAGATGAATCGCCGGGCAGCATAGGCCTCGCATCCAGTTTCAAATTACCTAACACCATAGCTCCGGTAAGCCATGCGGTATTGCGAATAAAATTTCTACGAGTTGCCATAATACCCGAAGATAAAACAAATATTAATTTTTACATCATCTCTCTTGCCGAAAGTTCGCCGAATGATGGTCCAAATTATAATTAGCCTTTGGTCATTCGTGTACTTTTGTGCCTCAATAAAAAATCAATTCAAATGATAATCAGTACAACAAATACTCTTGATGGCAAAAACATCAGTAGTTACAAAGGCATTGTATTTGGCGAATCCATAATTGGCGCCAATATTTTCAAAGATTTTTTGGCAAGTGTACGAGATATTGTAGGTGGCAGGAGTGGTGCTTATGAAAAAGTACTTGTAGAGGCACGCGAAAATGCGTTGCGAGAAATGGAGTACAGGGCAGCGGCCTTAGGGGCGAATGCGATTATTGGTGTTGACCTTGACTATGAAGTATTGGGCGCTCAAAATGGCATGCTGATGGTAACTTGCTCTGGCACAGCCGTAATTTTAGAACAATAAAATCTCTAGTTTTTCTGCAGCTTCACTACTTTATTATACTCATTGGTCATTAAATGAAGTAAATAAGTACCGCTTTGAAGTTGGCTCAAACGGCTAATCTCAAAAGAATAAGTATTGGTAGAAATTGACTCGTTTCCGTTAAGGATTTTCTGACCAAGCAAATTAAATATCTGCCAACGAAGCTTACCTTGGGTGGTCTTGCCTAATATTTGAATGGAAATATTATTCTCGAAAGGGTTTGGATAAATGTATACGTCACTTTCCGAACAGATACAGGCTGTTTCTTTTAGAGACAAGCTTGCTTTCCCAAAATCGGGAACACCAAAGCCCATTTCATTGTTGGGACTGCTGGCTATATGTGCACTTTCACGTATCGCCTTTCTTAGCTGATATGGCGTTGCATTGGGCTTTGTGCCCCAAAGGCAGGCTGCCAGACCAGCAAGTTCCGGTGTTGCGATAGAAGTTCCTCCGACAGTAGAAGTGGTGCCAGAATTGTTGAACACCACACCCGGTGCCCCCAACATGCATACATCGGGTTTTCTGACATCTGCAGCATTAGGACCACGTCCGCTGGTTGTTGCAATAACCTTATTGATATCTACAGAACCACAGGTAAGCGCACTGTCAGCATCCCCGGGAGTTAATACTTTATTCCAGGCTGTGCCTCCATCATTTCCAGCAGAAGCCACGACAAGAATTCCCTTTTGAGTGGCCGTATTTGCACCTCTTGCAGCCACAGTACTCTTGCCATCAATGTCTGAAAGACTAAGACTAACATCCAAGCCACCTATATCAAAACTATTATAGCCCAGAGATATAGTTATTACATCAGCGCCAATACTATCTGCACGCTCCATTGCCGCAACAAGATTATCCATTTCAAATGGCTGCTCTGACCCACCGTTTTCTGTAACATACAATGCATAATCGGCATCGGGAGCTGTACCTACATATTTTCCATTAAGAATACCAGCCATGGTACTCAAAACCTGAGTGCCGTGTGCAGAGAATCCGTAAACATCATTCTTATCAAGATTGAAATTGAAAGTATCCTTTATCCTGCCCGAAAGCCTAAGGCTGTCATAACCAGGCAAAGTGTTGGTCAGGTAAAAACCTTCGTCCAAAACAGCAATTAATTTACCGCTGCCCCTATAACCACTGTCGTGCAGATAATCACCATTCGCCAGTTTAATCTGGTCATAGGCATCTCCATAATAGCCGATACCACCTGTGGTACGAAGCAGAGGACTGTTAAGAGGTAGATTGTTCTCTAATCCACGTATTGGTTTAGGAACAATAAGATGTAAAGGAGACAAAAAAGAAGCCACATACTGGGCACTCTTTACAAAAGATATACTGCGTAGAAGATTGATTTTTGAAGTATCGCCAACGAGAATTACACAATTATTTTGCCATCTGGAGCGACTGTGAAACAACCCATTACTAACCTTGAGCACACTGTCCACATATTTTTGTACAACTGGCAAGTCACTGCTGTCAATAGCAATGAATTGCATACTACGTCGCGCCAAAGCCCGGGAACTCAGAAATGTAATGGGTGCTGAAATATCAAACGTTGTCTCTTTTTTATCCTTAAAAGAAACTCTGAAAGCATATTGATTTTGGGCGGACAAACTCGACCAAAACAAAACGAACAGTATAGAAGATATTACAAAACGTGTAAACATAGCTTCGGGGTTTTGAAGTATTATTTCAAAATTAACTGAATATAATAACAATCAATACCCCGAAGTAAAAAAGATAGATTTTTTTAGTTGTACTCGACAGCACGCATAGTTACACCAACACCTTTGCGGCAGTTTTTCTCGCCTGGAATCGGGTCGTAAATCCAATAAGCGTATTCACGATAAATCAGACCTACTCTGAAAGCATAAACTGATTTTGATTGTAGTAAAGAAGCGTAGGCATCAGGAAGAGTTTCGGGATTGTTGAGTATAGTGTCTACTTCTGAAACTGTAACTGTTTTCTCAAAATTAATTGCACCATTATTATAGGGCTTCAAAACATTTTGATAAGTATAATGCCAATTTTTCAAGTAATCATAATCCTTATCTTCTGTTGGCATTAAAATGTTGCCATTCCATTCTTTACCCTCTACGATTGGATTAACCAAACGCATAAAACGAATGTTCTTTTCTACAAACTCCAATTGTTCGGCACCTGGTGTATAATAAAGGACATCATTTACCACAAATTTATCGGTTGGTGATTTTCTGCTCAATACATTAATAACATAAGAAAGGCGTCTTTGTGCATCGCGGAAAGTATCGGCAACAAGATATTCATGCTGATACTTATTAGTGTATTTAATACATTTTGTGTCATCCCAAATAGAAGAATCTATATCATAGATAATATATTTTCCTATTTCTAAAGGCAGGAATGATTGATACAAATCGCCACCATTGGTATTCACCACAACACGGTCTTTTTTGCAAGAGCCAAACATTGCAGTAGCAAACACCACTGCCATCAATCCAACGATAATTTTGTGCTTATTCATACTGTATAAAAATATAGTGATGTTTAAATAGTCGAGTAAAACGAGGCTAAAAATAATCTTTTTTCTAAAGAAACATAACAAAAAGCCAAAATTATATTCCTGAGTGTATAATTCCACCCGCAACAACATCATCGCCCTCATAAATTACAGCGCTCTGACCCGGGGCAATACTATTGACAGAATGGTCGAAATGCACGCTCAATTGATTACCAACCCAATACAATGAGCTCTCTGTACCGGGGTCTTTATAACGGATTTTTGTTGTCGCGCGCATACCATCAGGTATAGTAGCATATTTAACCATATTGAGACCAGACACCAACATGCTGCCTTGTTTTAAGTCATCTATATCTCCCAAAACGACAGTATTGGTTTCGGGAATGATTTTTGTAACAAAAATGGGACGCCCGAGTGCAATATCCAGTCCTTTTCTTTGGCCAATGGTATAAAAAGGATATCCACGGTGTTTGCCTACTTTCGTTCCATCAGTCAGCACAAAGTCGCCACCTTCTACTTCAAGTTCCAGATTAGGATTTTGTCTTTTAAGAAAACCACGGTAATCATTGTCGGGCACGAAGCATATTTCGTAGCTTTCTGCCTTTTTTGAGAGTTCTTTGTAACCCATATCGGCAGCCATCTGGCGCACTTCTGTTTTGAGCAAATCGCCCAAAGGGTAAATGCTGCGGCTCAGGCATTCCTGCCCCAGCCCCCAAAGCACATAACTTTGGTCTTTGGTCAAATCTTTGGCTTTACTGAGGATATAGCGGTCATTTTCCTGACGCACTTTTACATAATGTCCTGTGGCAATAAAATCGCACCCAAGGGCATCGGCTTTCTTAAGAAGGGCCGACCATTTGATATGTGTATTGCATAGTACACAGGGGTTTGGAGTACGGCCTGCCATATATTCATCTACAAAATTGTTGATGACATGAGAACCGAATTCCTCCCTAATGTCAAAAACATAGTGAGGGAAACCATGCTCTACTGCTGCCTGTCGTGCATCATTGAAAGAATCAAGATTGCAACAACCGGTTTCCTTTTTACTGCCACCCGAGACAGCATAATCCCAGGTTTTCATAGTAATGCCCACCACCTCATATCCTTGCTGGTGCAGCATCAGCGCTGTAACGGTACTGTCGATACCGCCACTCATAGCCACCAACACTTTGCCCATTTTACTCATTATCTGCTTAATTATTTTATAAAAAAGAAACAAAGGTAAGAAGTGGAAGCCCTCTAAGGCTATATTTTATCGTGATGTACCTATTATTGTTATTGCCTGGCCTATACGCAATTGTTTTATGCTGGTTAAAATAAACTTCTTATTTCATCAATACTGCCTTGACACCCGTTACGTAATCCATTTGAGGCAATTTTTCATCAGCAATAAGCGCAGCAAAATGCTCTGCGGTTATTTCTTCAACATGGAGCACATATTGTGTATTGGCTCCAATCTGGCTTAAAAAGTCTGTTGGTTCCGTCAGTTCGTAAACTACCGCTTTGCCATCTTTTAATAGGGGCATTTTATGTTCATCATCTCCCGTAAGTGCCAATAAACCTATTGCAACATAATGATCCAAACCATAGTCGCTCTGGAAATCATTTTTTGAGTAAAGCATCAGTGCAACATCTCTCTTTTGTCCCTCAATAGTCACAGTAATATAATTCATCAAGTGTGGACAATCCGGATTCGTAATCACACGGTTGCCCATAGCTGGTTTGTACACAATATTGTTGCACGGTTTAAAGTGAAATACGGAATATGCACTATTTCGCAAAACAGGGTTCATTCTGCTGATAACATGCCATAATTCATGTGCTACGAGATGCAAGCTAATAGGCTGGGCATTTGTATTCAGCATAATTCTATTCTCCCGTGTGAAGCCCTCTGCACCAAACTCTTCGGCTGCGGTAGTTTTTATCATTTTTACGGTGTCGGGCAAATGCAATTGTAGCCCTGTTGTTTTGACAAACAAATCTATTGATGCAAAGGCAGTCTTCAACTGCTCTTGCTCTTCTACAGGCCAGTTACGTACATTTTTTGCAGAAGCTGACAGGTAATCCTTCTCCTTAACGCCTTCAGCTTTATTAAGCCTTATTGAAAGATCGAAGGAACTATGTTCATTGGTATAGCTATCCGGTTGTTGAGAAATCACTGCAGCTTCTGCACTGTCAAGTAGGGCAATCACCTTCCCGGCACAAGAAAACGTAATTGATTTTGCAGATGCATTGAGTACACAAATAAAACATAAACAGAGTGTTGCCGCATATTTTGCAGGATTCATAGTGTTTTTTATTTGAAAGTACAATAAATTCAATAATCAGTCATCTTCATCCAACAAAAAAATACTTTCTACTGGCTTCTCGAATAATTGAGCAATCTTAAGTGCCAGAACAGTTGAAGGAACATATTTATTGGCTTCCATCGCGTTGATTGTCTGACGGCTGACTCCTACTTTTTTGGCCAAATCCTCTTGGGTAAGATTGTTTATTGCCCGTTCGATTTTGATTCTATTTCTCATTGTTCAGGGCAGCTTTAGAGCGATAGAGTAAATAGTGAAAACGGAAAATGAACAGCAACAAGACGGTAAACATATTGTAGAGCATCACATTGAGAAATCCTATATCATAAATCAAAATGAATGCCGCTAAGAGTAAACAATAATTCAACAACACAGCCCACAACAATGATTGAAGCCTGAGTTTAGAAATATATTCATCTTCATTTTGCTCCTTCGAAAAACCAATAAGCAGGCATGAAATAATGAAAATTACCCCAACCAGAGTATTGGTCAGATTAACCTGAAAAAACCATTTATTATTTGTTGTCGACCCCAAGCTGAATTGCGGCAATAAAGAAAATACCTGCGCATCCAACCATTTTAATTCTAAATGAGTAGCCAATGTATAGATAGCTAAGACCAAAGTTGGGCAAAACAGTATCCAGCCCAGCTTTTTGTACCGATTTGGTAATAATAGTGAACGTTGCATAATTAAAAGATTTTGATAAAGGTAAAAATAATCTTACAAAATGTAAAATTATTTTTACATTTTGTATTATTTATTTGTCTTTTTATACGTTTCCCCAATTCTCTTGAGCTCATTTTCAGGAATTTTTGACAATTTTACTCCACTATGTATAAACTTATTCTACTTCCGATTATATCACTTTTGGGATGTTTTCATTCTTATGCCCAAAGCTACTCCGATAGTATTGCTGCCTTTCGCAAGCATTACAAGGAGGACTTTATTAAAGAAGCACGCAGCCCGCTCACGGCAAAAGACACCGGCTTCCTTCGCTTCTACCCTGTCAGAAAAGAGTATCTTGTATGGGCAAAACTTCAATTGACCCCTGATGCTGCTACTTTTGACATGCAGACGCACAACGGCAAAAAACAGGCCTATAAACAATATGCTGTCGCTACATTCAATTTCAAGGGCAAAAAATACACACTGAGCATCTATCAATCGCTGAGTTTGCTCAGCAAAGAAGAACATAAACGACATTTGTTCCTACCCTTCAACGACCTAACCAACTACGAAACAACCTATGGCGGTGGTCGCTATATAGACCTCAGCGTTGAACAGGTAAAAAACGGCATGCTACTTATCGATTTCAACAAAGCCTATAATCCTTATTGTGCATTTAAGGAGGGTTACTCTTGCCCCATACCTCCTTCCGAAAATCGACTGAGCTTTCGCATAGAAGCAGGCGAACAATTATTTGCAGGCAAAGTGGCCGAATAACTATCTTTGCAGCCCTTACAAAACATATCGAATGCTAAGCTTACAACTCTTCAGACAAAACAAAGACCTCATTATTGAGGGTCTTAAAAAGAAAAATTTCAAAGAGCTCGAAATCGTAGATGCCATTATTGCACTAGACGAAAAACGTCGTCAAGTACAAGTGGAGAACGACCGGATAGCATCCGAAATAAATGCCGCGTCCAAAAGTATTGGCATGCTGATGGGGCAAGGCAAAAAAGAAGAGGCAGAACTTCAGAAAAACGAAGTAGCCAGCAAAAAAGACGCGGCAAAAGAAGTAAACAATCAATTGGCTGCTATGGAAGCTGAGCAGCTGGAGTTACTGATTCGTCTGCCCAACTTGCCTCATAGCTCTGTGCCTTTTGGTAAAACGCCTGAAGAAAATGAAGTAGTACGCCAAAATGGTATTCGACCATCACTTACTGCGCAAAAATTACCCCATTGGGATTTGACTACAAAATACAATCTGATTGATTTTGAATTGGGTAATAAAATAACTGGCAGCGGATTTCCTGTTTATATAGGTAAAGGAGCCAAATTGCAACGATCACTTATTTCTTATTTTCTGGATTATAATACCGCTGCGGGTTATGGCGAGGTGTATCCTCCCTTTATGGTCAACGAAGCCAGTGCTTATGGCACAGGCCAATTGCCAGATAAAGAAGGGCAGATGTACCATTCAACTGCTGACAATTTTTACCTCATTCCTACAGCCGAAGTACCCGTAACAAATTTGTACCGAGATACCATTACGGCAGAAAATGATTTGCCCATTAAGATGACAGCTTATACGCCTTGCTTTCGCAGGGAAGCTGGCTCTTATGGCAAAGATGTGCGCGGACTCAATCGTCTGCATCAATTTGACAAAGTAGAAATTGTACAATTTACACATCCCGACAAGAGTTACAGCACACTTGAAGAAATGGTAATGCACGTAGAAAAATTATTGCAAAATCTGGGTTTAGAATACCGCATTCTTCGCCTTTGTGGCGGAGACATGAGCTTTACCTCAGCGCTTACCTATGACTTTGAAGTATACAGTGCTGCACAGGAACGCTGGCTGGAAGTGAGCTCTGTGAGCAATTTCGAGAGTTTCCAGACCAATCGTTGTAAAATCCGTTACAAAAACACTGAAGGCAAAACACAATTGCTGCATTCACTTAATGGCAGCTCACTGGCATTGCCACGTATTTTGGCCTGCTTGCTGGAGAATTTCCAAACGCCTGAAGGCATCGTAGTTCCTGAAGTATTACGCCCATACTTTGGTGCTGAAACAATTAATTAATTCAATAAAAAACAAAAGATGATTCAACGCATTCAATCTATATGGTTTTTTTTAGCCGCTTTTTTTAGCGGAGCATTATTTATTTTTCCATTGTATCATTTTACATTGGCGGGCGCATCTGAAGCCTCTTTGATGGGTGCACGCAATGAGTATATGTTACTTATACTGGCCTCTTTAATGACACTCATTCCACTAATCGCCATTTTTATGTTTAAAAACAGAAAACAGCAAAAAGGAATGGCATGGATAAGCATTCTTGCAGCAGTAGGTTTCATCGCTGTAATGCTGATGAAAATTCAAAATCTGAAAAACGCTGTTCCCCCTGCAACCAATGATAATTTTGCTTTACCTGGCCCGGTCATTCCGGTTATAGCTATAGTGTTTTTATTTCTTGCATTGAGTGGGATTCGTAAAGACGAAGCTCTGCTAAAATCGGTAGACAGGCTTAGATAGAATTGTTCGAAAAATCTGAAATTTTTAAAGTTGTTTTAGTTCAATACTAAAACAACTTTTTCTTTTTAAGTACATCGTTTAAATAATGTCCCTATGTCATTCCCGGAACAAGATTTACACTTGTATGAAATCCTAAAACTCTGAGCTGATTTCTGTTGGCTAATCAAACAAGGCTAAAAAACGCTGTCGAGACAGAGCAATGCATACAATGTAGAAACAATGTTTGGGTAGGCTGACTGCTCGAAAACTACACCCAAAACTTTTTACAATTCGAAATAGCGAATGATGCACTCGCGAAGTAATTGCTCCTGATCTTTCATTGTTGCAGGAGGCTCTACCCCGGTGGGCATATAGTGCGGCCATCCTTCTTCATCGAATTTATCCAGTACAAATATCCCTACCTGACTCAACAACTTACAAACAGCAATATGCATCAAATCCTGCTTTTGTTCCTTTGTAAAATTCTTGTTCTCTGGAAACGCACCAAGTTCATTGATACCTATCAAATATAAAATTGCCTCAAGGTCGGGCTTCTTGCCAAACCTTTCTCTCATCAAAAACTCTACATTAATCCATCTTTGTTCAAAATCTTCCATAAGCACCGCAAAGGTAATCGCTTAAGACATTCAACAAGCATTCATCCCCCCAACGCAACACTGACTACATAACTTAAAATAAATAAAAAATCTATTTTGCATCAGAAGGAAGCTTAAATTTGATTATTATCATAACTCCGGCATATGCGCATTTTACTGTTTTTTCTTCTTTGTTCTCCATATCTGTCCAAAGCCCAAAAGAATGCTAATGCAGACATTTATACACTGGAGCAATTTCAGCAAAGAATATTGCAGGAAAACGACACCGTATATGTAGTTAATTTCTGGGCAACCTGGTGCGGGCCTTGCGTAAAAGAGATGCCTCATTTCAAAGAACTTAGCGAAGACCTTAAAAATAAACCCGTCAAATTTATACTCATGAGCCTCGATGCTCAGGCCAACCTTCAGCAAGTGAATGCCTTTCTGCAAAAAAAGAAAATCAATATAGAAACTCATTTGTTTGCCGCCGGTGACCCTAATGTATGGATTAACCAATTAGAGCCTTCGTGGGAAGGTAGCATTCCGGCAACTTTCCTTTATCAAAACGGCAGAAAACTCAGTTTCAAAGAATCTTATTTCTCCACAAAAAAAGACCTGGAGTCTTTTATCATCAACCACAGATAAAACTAAAATTATGAAAAAACTATTCGCAAGCCTCATCGCATTATGCAGTATTGTGCTTCACGCCAATGCTCAGGATGGATACAAGCCAGGGGCAGATGTCACCGATTTTCAATTGAAAAATATTGACGGGAAAATTGTTTCGCTGGGTACCATACCTAACGCTAAAGGGTATATTGTCATCTTTACCTGCAATCATTGCCCCTATGCAAAAGCTTACGAAGACCGTATAATAGCGCTGCATAACAAATTCGCCCCACAAGGCTATCCGGTAGTGGCCATTAACTCTAATGACCCTAAAGTAGCACCCGAGGATTCTTATGCAAAAATGAAAGAACGAGCCAAAGAAAAAGGTTTTCCTTTTGTCTATCTATATGACGAAACACAAACTGTTGCCAGGCAATTTGGCGCAGTGCGCACTCCACATGTTTATCTGGTGCAAAACAATAACGGAAAAAAGACAGTTGCCTATATTGGCGCAATCGATAACAATTGGGAAAATGCAGCTGCAGCCGATCAGCAATATGTAGAGCAGGCCATTAACAACCTAAAAGAAGGCAATCCTATTACCTTGCAGGAAACTAAAGCCATTGGCTGCACCATTAAATGGAAAAACTAATTTTCATACGTCTAAGTCAAAAGCGCTGCAACATTTGTAGCGCTTTTTTTGTGGCCTGCCCCCGATGCTTCGCTCGGAGTCGCGCTATCTGCTGCTACTCCGCCACGAACACCCTTGCCCCAAGGCTTCAGCGGGGTATCCGCTACTATCGCTCAGGCATTTCCCAAAAATCATCATCAACAAATCTGAATAAATAAAGCAAATTGCACATCAAAATGAACACATTAATAGCATGAAAATACTCATGGTTTGCCTGGGCAATATTTGCCGCTCACCTATTGCAGAAGGCGTATTGCAGAAAAAGGCTAAGGAAAATGGATTGAATTGGATTATAGACTCCGCAGGTACCAATGGTTATCATATTGGCG
Organism: Bacteroidota bacterium; assembly: GCA_040387755.1. GTDB lineage: Bacteria > Bacteroidota > Bacteroidia > Chitinophagales > Chitinophagaceae > Rurimicrobium. Next base: position 1,707,569 of record JAZKDB010000002.1, read on the forward strand.
AAGCGCCTCACCGTTTCTCGCAGAAAATCTGCAAACAGCATGGCATTGATATCAGTCGTCAAAGAGCCCGCTATTTCTTGTCTAAAGATATTGAAGAATATGACCTCATTTATGCTTTGGCCGAAGATGTGTATCAGGAAATTAAAAAAATCTGCGGACCCAATGCACCCATGCACAAAGTCAAGATCTTCCTTAGCGAATTAAATGAAGGAAGTACAGAATCAGTGCCCGACCCCTGGTATGGAGATGAAAGCGGTTACCTGCCCGTATATCAGATTATTGATAAAACCTGTGACGTAATTATTGAAAAAGCGCTCAGCTCTTAATTCATTTGCTCCGAAAAGAGATGAAAATGAGAAACAATACTCATAATTCATCCTTCACTCTTCATTATTCTTTATTTTTGCGCCTATGTCAAAACCATCTGTTCCGCAAGGCACCCGCGACCTCACTCCCGAGGTAGTTCGCAAACGCCAGTTCTTACTCACTACTTTACGCAATATATTTGAGCAATGTGGTTTCCAGCCTATCGAAACACCGAGTATGGAAAACCTCAGCACCCTTATGGGAAAATATGGTGAAGAGGGGGACCGTTTGATTTTTAAGGTACTGAATAATGGCTTGAACGACCCCAACAAACACGAAAAAACCCGCGCTGCACTCGAAAATGTACTGCAAGGCAAAAACGATGTTAACCTTACCGAGCGTGCTTTACGTTACGACCTTACCATACCTTTTGCTCGCTATGTGGTGATGCACCAGAGTGAATTGCAATTCCCTTTTCGTCGCTACCAGATGCAGCCTGTCTGGCGTGCCGATCGTCCTCAAAAAGGCCGCTACAGGGAGTTTTGGCAATGCGATTGCGATATCGTGGGCACTAACTCGCTTATTAACGAAGCCGAACTATTATACATCTACCGCGAAGCCTTTTTTCAATTAGCTATTCCTGAAATTATTGTCAGAATCAATAGCCGTAAGGTATTGACAGGCATAGCCCAGCATTGTGACGCTGAAGAAAAATTAGTAGACATTACCACAGCCATTGACAAGCTGGATAAAATCGGAATAGATGGTGTAACAAAAGAATTGAACGAAAGAGGCCTGAATGAAGAACAGGTCAACAATATTATCCGTCTGATAAACAGTACAGATCTTGAGAGTTTAGAAAAAGAATTTGCGTCAAAACAAATAAGTGAAGGAGTGGCTGGCATCAATGAATTAAGAAATACGATTGCCTATCACAATACATTATCCAAGTCAGAGTGGAATAATTCTGCAATAAAAATAGATTTTACTTTGGCACGCGGACTGAGCTATTATACTGGTATTATTGTAGAAGTCAATTGCAATGATGAGCGCATCAAAATGGGCAGTATCGGTGGTGGTGGTCGTTATGACGACCTGACAGGATTGTTTGGCTTGAAAAACCTATCCGGCGTAGGCGTGTCTTTTGGCATTGACCGAATATATGATGTGATGGAAGAATTGAATCTTTTTCCTGCTGAAATAGCTGTGGGTACCAAAGCAATGATTGTCAACACAGGAGGGGAGAACGAATTATATGCGTTGAGCATCTTGAAGCAATTACGGGAACATAATATTGCTGCAGAAATCTACCCGGAGCCAATTAAGTTTGACAAACAAATGAAATACATCTTTAACAGAAGCATACCCTTTGCTGTTATTATAGAAAATGAAGAGCGTGAAAAAGGAAATGTGCGCGTGAAAAACTTTGCCACCGGAACACAGAATGAAATGAGCATCGAAGAGTTAATCAAAATCCTCCACTAAAATAACGCTATGTCCAACCCAAAACAAGGCTGCACCTGGCCTGCCGATGACGAATTGATGATTGCTTATCATGATAATGAGTGGGGCGTACCGCTGCATGATGACCAGAAACTGTTTGAATTTCTTGTATTGGAAGGTTTTCAGGCAGGGCTCAGCTGGCGAACGATATTACACAAACGCGAAAATTTCCGCAAAGCATTCGACAATTTTGACGCAAAAAAAATTGCGAAATACTCAGATGCAAAAGTAGAAAAACTGATGCAGGATACAGGAATTGTGCGCAACCGCTTAAAAATACTGGCAACTATTAAAAATGCACAATGCTACCTTGAAGTACAAAAAGAATTTGGAAGCTTTGACAAATACATTTGGCAATTCACCAATGGAAAACCAATTCAGAATAAGTGGGAAAACCAGAGAGATTTGCCTGCTAAAACGGCAGAAAGCGATGCCATGAGTAAGGATTTACTAAAGCGTGGCTTTAAGTTTGTTGGTTCTACTATTTGCTATGCACACATGCAGGCTACTGGTATGGTCAACGATCATGTCCTTGGATGCCCAAATCACAAAAGAGTGCAAAAGAAATAATTTGCTGAGCAAAATCATATCCTCGAATCTCTCCCTGCAATACCTTTGCAGGGATTATTTTTATGCAGATTTCGAAGAAAAATATATTGATGTCATTGCTCGCAGTATCGATGTGGCTAATATGGAGTTTTGCCCCAAATAATGCGCCAAAAATGAGCAAAGCCAAATTGGGAGAATTGCTCTTTTTCGACCCTATCCTTTCTGCAGACAGTACAATTAGCTGTGCTTCCTGTCATCGTCCCGAATTTGCCTTTGCAGATACTGTAGCATTTAGTGTCGGCGTTGGCGGCAGATTGGGCAAACGCAATGCACCTTCTGTGATGAATATGAGTGACCGTGAATCCTTCTTTTGGGATGGAAGAGCTGCCACCTTGGAAGAACAAGCTATATTTCCCATCGAAGACCACAACGAGATGAATCTTCCTGTTGGAGAAGCATTGACAAGACTAAACCACAATAAAAAATACAGGCAGTTATTTGCAGACATATTTAATCAGGCTGCGAACAAACAAAATCTCGGTGCTGCACTGGCAGCTTTTGAGCGAACATTAGAGACTATAAATACACCATTAGACCGTTGGCAAAATGATGAAAAAGCAGACACTTTAAATCCACAACAGATTCGGGGCAGGGAATTATTTTTTTCAAAAGCCAAATGTAATGAATGCCATTTTACAGGAGACTTTACAGCCGATGAATTTAGGGGAATAGGGTTATTTGATGGACGGAAACACAACGATTCCGGCAGATACAACATTAGTAAAAACAAGGCCGATATTGGAAAATTTAAAGTGCCTGGCTTGCGTAACATTGCCCTAACTGCACCCTATATGCACGATGGCAGTATGAAGACATTAAGGGAAGTTATTGACTATTACGACAATCCTGGCAAAATGCTTCCCAATGGACTTAACCGGGATTCCGTATTAATGGAACCCCTTGGGCTCAGCGAGCAGGAGAAAGCAGATATAGAAGCTTTTCTCCGGGCACTGACTGATGATCGGTTTATCAAAAAAACAAACTGAGATTTTTTCTTAAAAAAAACCGGCCTGTAGTTTTACATGCCGGCATTTTTGTTTCAGCGTAATTTTCTAAAGTGTTCTTTTACCTTTAATGGTTACAGTACTCCCATTGCTGTCTTTAAATGAACCATCAATATTATCGCCCGATAATTTACCGATAAGTGTACCATCCATATATAGGTTGCTACTGGCATCAATAGTTCCATCGCCAATATCTTCAGACTCCAGGCTACCTGATTTTCTTGAAGCACCTCCAAATTTCCCCAACTTCCGGGACAATAAAACATTAAACGTTCCGTTCTCAGGCTTTGTTGTAGAATAAGTTCCTTCAAAACACTCTAACAATGATGTTGACTTCTCCTTTTCCAAGGTAAAGGATGCTCCTGGATGACCAGGAATACTTGAAGTCAGAATAACAGGATTAGTACCGGTAGCATCTACCTGAAATTTAACTGTAACCGGCGAACCATTAAATGTACCCGTAAAATCCGCTATGTACGATGTGCCTGCGGTCCAGGTGACAGCACTGGTTAGTGTGGCAGTTATACCATCCAATGTAAGAACGGCAGTAATTAGTGTTGTGTCATTTGAGATATCAAATTTGATAGTGCCTGTAGAGCCAATAACAATGCCTTTATAAACGCCTTTACTGCTGGCATCATAAGCAGCCTTTGCCTGAGGAGCTGTTACGCAGGAGCTACATGTGTAAGGTGTTGGAGTGGGGTTGTTGGTATTCTCCTCATCTTTTTTACAGGAGATAAACGCGACAGACAAAAATAAACCCGCGAAAAGAAATTGACGTAGTGTTTGATTTTTCATAATTTTTGATTGTTTGCACAAAGCTATTATTTGACTGCTCCTCAAAAAATGTGAAAAAAGTAGTATTACCTCAATCCGGCTTTGCGCAATGCTTCTGCGCGATTGCAGGCATGAAGCTTCTCGTATATATTACGGATATGGGTTCTGACAGTCTCTACAGAAATGAATAATTTAGCAGCGATTTCTTTATAGCTGTATCCTTTGGACAGCCACTCCAAAACTTCTTTTTCACGAAGAGACAAATCCTCTTGAGGGTCTGTATAAACTATATCCTGTTGAAAAGCGGTAACCACTTTGCGGGCTATCTGACTACTCATAGGACTGCCTCCTTTTTTTAAATCCTGAAGAGCCTCAATCAACTTTGTAGAAGGTGTGTTTTTCAAAATATACCCTGATGCCCCTGCTTTTAAGGCTTTAAATACCCTATCTGCATCATCATAAACACTAAGTACCATAAATTGAATTTCAGGCCTTACAGGCTTTAGCCATGCGATGAAATCAATCCCGTTCTTTCCAGGTAATTTAATATCCGTTAACAGCAACTCTACTGTATTACCCAAACCCTCTTCAAAAAAAACCATGGCATCTTCTGCATTACTGAATGTTGCCACTAAATTAAATTCACCTGAGCCCGCTATTAGTGCTGTCAGAAAGTTACAGATTTTTTCATCGTCTTCAATAATTACTATGGCTGTCATAACATATCAAAAGTAGCTTTTTAACTACAGGATATAATGGTGAAAATAGTAGTATTTATAGCTTTACAGATTGAGACCATAAGTAATTTCTGTTCCCAAGCCATTTGTTTTAATTTTGAAACTTCCTCCAATATCACTCATTCTCTTTTCCATATTTTGCAATCCGTTAGCTGCCCTTCTGATTTTTGTTTCATCAAAACCCTGACCATTATCTTTAATGCAAAAATTCAGTTTGCCACTTTCATATTCAACAGTAAAAGAAACATCCCTTGCATTTGCATGTTTTAATGCATTGTTAAGCGCTTCTTTTGATACTAAAAACAAATTGCGTCGTTGTTCATTACTCATCTTCAATTCAGGTATCTTATCTGGAAAGCTAATTTCAAAATGAATATCAAAAGGCTCGAAATACTGCAAAGCATGTTCTCTGATATAAGCAAGTAGATTTTCCAAAGTCTCATTATGCGGATTAAGCGCCCATATAATTTCACTCATACTGTCTACTAATTTCCTCGCGGAATTCGAAATACTACCTACATCCTTTCTTAACTCTTCATCCGCCCTTTTTTGTGTTTGTATTAATTCTGTCATTAACGCAATATGTGTTAATCCGCTACCAATCTCATCATGCATATCCTTGCTGATTCTGTTTCTTTCCTGATCTACCAATCTCTGTTGCTCCAATATTTGTAATCGGTTCTGAAATTTTCTTTTATTAATTAGATTGATAATCAGAACTGCCACGATTAAAAATGTGAATACCAGGCATGCATAAAACCACCAGCGTTTCCAGAATGGGGCATTTATCCTGATGCTAATCGTTTCCTCATCACTCCAAATGCCATAAGGATTAGCAGCACGTACTTTAAATGTATAATCGCCAGGAGTAAGGTTAGGATAGTTTACTCCTTTATTATGACCTACAACCCAATGTTCATCCCAGCCTTCCAGTTTATACTCAATGCGATTGGCTTTAGGTCGTGTAAAATCAAGAGCTGCAAGACGAAAAGAAATTTTGTTTCTGTTATAGGGCAATTCAATTAGCCTTTGCTTGCGGAACAATTCCCTTTTAGAAAAGGAAACGTCATTAATAGCAATATCTGTGACTGCTACATGAGGTCTTGTTTTTACTTCCAGATATTCATTATTCAAATCCATGAACCAATTAAACCCTTTGATTCCTCCAAAATAAAACATGCCCGAAGCGCCTTTATAGTAGGCTCCGGTGTTAAACTCATTACTTTGTAAGCCATCATTTACGGTAAAATTTTGAAAGACATTTTTACATCTGTCAAAATATATCAAACCGCCATTGCTACTCATCCAAAAGTTATGGTCCTTATCTTCTAAAATGCCATAAATATAACTGTTCGCCATACCATCTTTTTCAGAATAAACGGCATATGTTTTAGAGGCCGTATTGAACTTTATCAACCCTTTAGCAGAAGCCAGCCAAAGCACTTTATTATCCCTTTCATCTGCATGAATACTGCGAATATTCACTCCTTTAAAAAACTTCAGCATAACTGTCGGCTCTTCTCTCATCTCAACTTTTAACAAACCCGCTGTTGGTGAAGCAACCCAGACGATACCCAAAGAATCCTGACAGAGCGAAATGGCCTGAGAGCCCAGGTCTGGTATCTCGTAATAAGTTTTGACACTATAGTTTCCATTCGTTTTTCTTATCCATGCCAATCCCCACTGTGTGGCTCCCATCAAATCTCCATTTTGCAATTGTATCAAATCGTACACATAAATATTCATATAATTCAAAGGGATCTTTGGAGACAATTTAAGAGTCTTCAAAGTGTTCTTTTTTTCATCGAATATTGAAAACCCTCCAGAATGACCAATCCACATGTTTTTATCCCTGTCCTGAAAAACGGAGCCTACAATACTGAGTTTTTCAGAACCAAAATGCTTGTAATTCTTTACCGAAAGTGTTGCCGGGTCAACAATGCTAAAACCATTATTATGCATTCCCACCCAAATTCTCTTTTGCGTATCCTCGAAAAAGCACTTGGTAAAATAATCCTGAAGAAAGGGGTAATCACCTTCATTCAGCGGAAACAAATTAAAGCGAGGAGGCTTAAGGTCTAAACAAGCGACACCCCCGCCATCTGTACCTATCCATAAGTTCTCTTGTGCGTCAACATAGTTACATGTCACAATATTAATAGGCAAAGACTTCGATTTAGCATTGTCATGCCGAAAATGCCTGACCAGTTTTGTTTTAGGGTCATAATACACCAATCCTTCACCCGGAGAGCAGCCCCATAATCTTCCATATCTGTCTTCAAATAGCTGAGCAACGGCAACAATTGAATCCCGACCTACCTCAAATACAAAATCGCTTAACACTTTTGTGCTCGAATCGTATACATGAATTTTGCCTTTACCGGTAAAGTAATGCTTACCCTTTCCAAACCAAATGCCATAATAGGTCTGGTGCGGAAAGTGGTGTTGAAATAATTTTGATTTTGTACTGAAACAATAAAGACCGTCTGATGGAAAAAATGAAAACCAGATATTTCCTTCCTTGTCAAAATTGGGTTTATAAGGCTGCTTGATTGCCTTTCTGTCAAACACTTCATTTCTGTAGCGCTTAAAAGCCTTCGATCTCAAATCGTAACTGACCACACCTAAAACAGAATTGAGCATCCAATAGACACTGTCTCTGATCATAATGCCATCAAGAGAAGATCGACCAAAGAGCTCAGGTTCAAAAACCATAATTGTATTTATCTTATCTGCCCCATGGTCATAACAATAAATACCCGACTCATTACTGAACCAGATATTACCACCATCATCTTCAGATAAATAACCCCTGATGTAATTGGATTCAATATCCAGTTTGCTGTTCTGGATTTTATACACTTTCATTTCTTCTCCGTCGTAACGATTGAGACCGTCTGCAGTACCAAACCACATAAAACCAAACTTATCCTGCCGGATAGCATAAACTGAACTCTGAGATAAACCCTCATTTACATTCAGCGACTCGAAGCGTGGAATAATAGGCTGGGCATTAGCTATATTGCCCGGCAGATAAGTAGCAATCAGTACTATAAAGATTAAAAATCGATAGAACATCTTGTCGTATATTCCAATATGGATTTTTCTATATTTTATCTTCCAATGTACTCTGTAATTATTTGTAATGCAAGAGCCTTTATAATAAATACATCGAAACATTTTTCCGAATAGCTGAAGCATCTTGTCTCATAGTCTCACATTTCTACCACCATTTTACTGTCTATACCATATCAGCAAAAAGTTATGGCAAGTTTCTTTTTAAATTTTGCCTTTCCTTTTAGGTTTAGTAATTTCGTGCTCTCGAAATTGTCATTTTTCAGCATTTATATAAATAATATTTTCCCAATGATTGAAATAAAAGTGCCTACTGTAGGCGAGTCGATTAGTGAAGTAACTTTAGTACAATGGCTCAAAGCCGATGGCGAATGGGTAGAACGCGATGAGTTACTCTGCGAAATGGAGTCAGAGAAAGCGACTTTCGAACTCAATGCCGAACAAGCAGGCATCTTACATATTGTAGCAAAAGCGGGGGATACTATTAATATTGGTGACCTTGCCTGTAAAATAGACGAAACTGCAGCCCGCCCCGAAGGTGCCGCTGCTCCTAAAGCAGAAAAGCCAGCTGAAGTTAAAGCAGCAGCCGCACCTGCTCCTAAAGCAGATGCATTACCAGCAGATGTAAAAGCAAGCCCTGTGGCACAAGCTATTATGGCGGACAAAAAGGTAAAACCTTCAGAAGTTTCCGGTTCAGGCGTTTCGGGAAAAATATTAAAAAATGATGTTCTAGAAGCATTGAATAATCCGGGAATTAAGGGCGGAGCGACACAAGTAAGCCGCACCGACCGTCCTGAAAAAATGAGCAATTTGCGCAAAACCATTTCGCGCAGATTGGTAGAAGCAAAAAACACTACTGCGATGTTGACTACTTTCAACGAAGTAGATATGGGTCGTATTATGGATATCCGCAAAAATTATAAGGATAGCTTTAAAGAAACTCATGGTGTTAATCTTGGATTTATGTCCTTCTTTGCCAAAGCTTGCTGCATCGCCCTTACAGAATGGCCTGCAGTAAACGCTTACATTGACGGAGACCAGATTATTTATCATGAATATTGCGACATCTCCATCGCAGTATCTGCTCCCAAAGGCTTAGTGGTGCCAGTTATCCGCAATGCAGAAAGCAAGAATATGGCTGAACTGGAATCGGCAGTGGTAGATTTGGCTAAAAAGGCACGTGATAATAAATTAAGCATGGAAGAAATGACCGGTGGAACATTTACCATAACCAATGGTGGCGTATTTGGCTCCTTAATGTCCACACCAATTATCAATATCCCTCAGGCAGCTATCCTCGGTATGCACAAAATACAAGACCGCGCTATGGTCATCAACGGGAAAATTGAAGTTCGCCCAATGATGTATCTGGCACTCAGCTACGACCACAGAATTATCGATGGCCGTGAATCAGTAGGTTTCCTTGTTCGTGTCAAAGAATTATTGGAAAATCCTGAATTGATGTTAATTGGCAAAGACCCTGTAAAAGGACTTTTAGGTATCTAAGTCGAATAAAAAAGAGTTTATTTTAAAATGCCACAACAAATTGTTGTGGCATTTTCCATTTTATAAAGAAATCAATGTGGTCTCGCCCAGGATCGAACTGGGATCTAAAGTTTAGGAAACTTCTATTCTATCCATTGAACTACAAGACCATTAATTTTCATACCTTCTATTCTATCCACGTCCGAACGGCGTTCTGCCTGGCAGGCATTGAAAACAAGACCTTTAATTTGGAAGCGCAAAGATAATCGCGAAGCCCTAAAAAAAGTCAGTCTTAAAAATTCATCTTTGCCCAATTGTCAATCATCCTTTGTCCCGACGGTGTACCGATACTCTCAGGATGAAATTGCAGACCAATCAGTGGCAAAGACCGATGCCTAAACGCCATCAATACATTATCATCATTGGATGAAGCCAATGATACAAGTTCGTTATTCTGAGAAATGTCAATACATAAAGAATGATAGCGCATCACTTCAAATTCACTGTCAATGCCGGCAAAAACAGGATGACCATTGTGCTTTACCAGGCTGGTTTTCCCGTGCATAGGAGCAGGACTGTGCTTTAATATGGCTCCAAAGAACATTCCCAATGCCTGATGACCCAAACAAATACCTAAAATGGGGATTTTAGTATGAAAACACTCAATTGCAGCCAATGAAATGCCTGCTTCAAGTGGTGTCTGAGGTCCGGGAGAGATAATCAAACGGCTTGGATTTAATGCTGCAATTTGATCAACGGTCAACTCGTCATTACGTATAACACGGCATTCATTACCTGTGTGCAACAGGTAGTGATGCAAGATGTAAGTAAAAGAATCGTAGTTATCGAGGAGCACCCACATGTTCAGGTAATTGCTGGTTAACCCCTTCAAAAAAATGACGCATATCTGCAAAAGCATTCTTAACAAATGGAATGACCTCGCCAATATGGTCAAAAACCCAGGGAGCAAGGGGCGAAATATACTTATAGCTCTGAGATTTGACAATTGTTTCAGGCGATAAAATATGAGCACCGTCACACAGCCACAATAGTGTACTGTAGATGACCATACCTATGCCAACATACAGTATCCCTCCGATTGATTTATTGACCCATCCCAACAAAATACTATTGCTAAAACCATCTACCAGTTTTGCCAATAAACGAACGAGCCACAAAACCCCTAAAAACAAAATGGCATAGCTGATAATGGGGGCCAATGTAGAAGACACCCATCCTTTATCTAACAGAAAATTAGACAATTTAGCTGATAGGGCAAGAGCACAGGTTACCCCCAACAATACAGCCAACACCGAGCAAATGGCCACGATGATTCCTTTTGAGTATCCTCTCAGAAACAACAAAATAGCTAGTGTGATGGCAATGAGATCTATGGTCATCTTAATATCAGTAGTAAAAGAATAAAGCGCCGCTGCTGCTTCCTGTTACTTCCCGGTCAAAATAGTTTTTACCATTTCAGAGATAGCTTTACCGTCTGCCTGACCAGACAACTTCTTGCTGGCAACACCCATTACTTTACCCATATCAGCAGGAGAGCTGGCTCCTACTTCGCTCACAATAACTTCTATGGCCGACTTCAACTCTTCTGCACTCATTTGTGCAGGCAGAAATTTTTCGATAATACTCAATTCTTCGCGCTCTTTAGCGGCCAAGTCTTCACGGTTTTGCTGTTCAAAAATGGTCAGGGAATCGCGGCGTTGTTTGGCCAATTTGTTCAATAATTTCAGCTCGCTTGCTTCGTTCATTTCGCCCGAAAAACCTTCAGAAGTTTTTTCAATGATGATAGCCGATTTAATGGCACGTAGTGTGCGCAATCCTGCTTCATCTTTGGCTTTCATCGCCTCTTTAATCTGGTCGTTTACTTTAATTTCTAATGACATTGTATGTGGTTTTTAAAGAAAATAAATTAGGCTTCTTTATTCAGGGTATCTGCCACCTGCTTGTGGAATTTCTTGGCAAATTCTTTGATTTCGTTAGACAAGTCGGCATTGTTGGTCGCTCTGGCAAATGTATCCGCCATGCCAAAGAAGGTCTGGAAATAAAAATCATTCATTTCATCCACCATCATTTTTTTTGTCCAAAGGTCGATGCGTAATGCCGTCTTCTCTTCACCATCCCATACGCCAAAAAGCAAAGCCTTGGCCTTTTGCAATCCTTCCACACCTCCATCCGGTGCATTCCATTCTATTTGTTCGGGCATTTTATCTTCATCCAGCCCTATTTCAATATTGATTCTTGACTTGTGCATTGTTTGAGTATTAAATATTTTTAGTGTTGTTTTTTCAATTGCTTGTTGAGCTGCTGCACACAAGCGCTGATATCTTTGGGTAAAGGAGCTTCTACTGTAATTTCCTCACCCTTCATATTTTCAAACACCAGACGATAGGCATGTAAAGCTAACCGGCTGAGCAATGGCTTTTCGTCTTCGTCTTTGGTAGATAACTTATATTTCTTTTTGATGCCTGACAGCAAAAAAGGCTCTCCGCTTCCGTACAGAGCATCAGCAACTATCGGATGACCCATATTGGAAGAATGCACCCTTATCTGGTGCGTACGCCCTGTATGAATCTGGAACTGAAGCAGGCTATGCATCGGCCATTGTTCTACCACCCTGTAATCTGTGATAGAGGCTTTACCTTTACGGTTCACCACCATTTTTCCTTTAATGGTCGGGTGCTCTGCTATCGGACTTTCAATACGTCCCTGTTCGTTATTCACACGGCCATGCACCAATCCTGCATAAAACTTGCCAACACTATGCTCCTGAAATTGTCGGGACAAGCTTTTGTGTGCTTCTTCATTTTTGGCAAAACAAAGCACACCGCTCGTATCACGGTCCAGGCGATGGACCACCCATATTTTCTGACCCAGCTTTTCTTCCAGCGCTTTATTGACACTTACTGCTTCAGTATTAAAACGTTCGGGTATAACGGTAGTGCCGGCGGGTTTATTCACCACGATTATATCATCGTCCTGGTATAAAATTTCAAGATTCATTGCGCCTGCGAAGGTATTATTAATTCTGCGTTTAACCTTGCTTAAACCAAGGTGCTGCCAAAGCTTGTGCCAATCGTTCCTTTTCGCTGCCACGAACTATTATAAACGGCTTTCCGGATTGTACCACAATATCCTGATACATATGATAAAAATAGCGACGCATCTCAGGTTCGGGATACTCGCGCAAAGGGTCTTCATCCCAGGGCATATCAATATCGCAGAGGATATAAGCATCATAAGGCCTTTGGGCAATCGTTTCCAGAATAAAAGCATCTGCTTTGCCGTACTTATGCTCGCTCCATACTTTGATTACATACAAATCGGTGTCACAAATCAGGTATTTATTCGCTTTTTGAGCCAACTCATCTTCAGTGGTGATCTGGCCTTTGGCAATAGCCAATAAATCCTCATATTGGTATTCCTGCCCCTGCTGCTCCAGATAAGTACGCGCATATTCCGGCACCCAAACAGTGTTCAGTTGCTTAGCCAAAGCTTTGCTCAGTGTACTTTTGCCCGTACTTTCAGGGCCTATGACGACGATTTTTTGAATCATTATATGGCATCAAAAATAAGGCAAGGCTTTGTGAGTTTTTTTAATTTTTTGGGCCTGCCCGAAAGAATTCATTCAGGCGGGCGTGCCCCCGAAAGGCTCTGCACAGAGCCGAACTCGGGGTCGGGCTTTCGGCTCTACTTCGTGCCGCCTCTATCCCTCACGCGGTAGCGATGTGGTTTGGTTGTGGCTATGTTTTGGCGAAATAACAGACTACTTCCCCGCAATAAGCGGGATGTACTACGTTCCTTGCAGTGACGTTAGAGTGATATTTTTCGTTGAATAAAGCTTGCCCAAAGAAAATTCCTTTCCCTGACGGTGCGACGCAACCCAAGGTTCAAAGAATTTGATAAAAACTGCCCTCCCCAAAAGAAATTCTATCCACCATTCGCGACTTGGGATTCCTCATTCCTCGGAATGACAGCGTTGTGGTTTGGTTGTGACTAAGTTTTTCCATTGCTGGCCTCCTTCTCCTTTGGAGAAGGACCGAGGATGAGGTCAAAACGGCGGAACATTTTTTTATAAAAAGTTAAAACATCGACCAATAGATTTTTTTTCACAAGTCTGCGACTATTTTTGAGCCACTAAAAAAATTCATTCACCCTATGGAGCAGACAGCTTCTTCTACAGACATCCGCGAACTCAACGAACGCATCCATCAGGCAAGTACTTTTATAGACCTGCTGATGATGGAACTCAACAAATCCGTAGTAGGTCAAAAACATATGGTAGAGCGCCTACTCGTTGGCATGCTGGCCAATGGCCACGTATTGCTGGAAGGTGTACCCGGCCTGGCCAAAACCCTTGCCATCAAATCTTTGGCAACGGCCATCAACGGTAATTTTGCACGTATCCAGTTTACTCCAGACTTGTTACCGGCCGACATTTTGGGCACGATGGTGTACAATCCGCAAAACCACGAATTTGTGGTCCGCAAAGGCCCCATCTTCGCCAATTTTATTTTGGCCGATGAGATTAACCGCGCTCCGGCAAAAGTGCAAAGCGCCTTGCTGGAAGCCATGCAGGAACGTCAGGTAACCATCAGTAATGAAACTTATCCGCTGACAGAGCCCTTCCTTGTTTTGGCCACCCAAAACCCCATTGAGCAGGAAGGAACTTACGAATTGCCTGAAGCGCAGGTGGATCGTTTTATGCTCAAAGTGGTCATCACTTATCCCAAAAAAGAGGAAGAACGTATGGTTATCCGCCAGAACCTCAACCCCAATGGCAATCTCAAAATCAATCCTGTAGTGCAGCCCGAGGATATCCTCAAAGCACGCAAGTTGGTACGCGAAGTGTATATGGACGAGAAAATTGAGCAATACATTCTGGACATTGTATTTGCCACACGTTTTCCTGAAGAATATAAACTCAACAAATTAAAACCACTCATCAGTTACGGAGCATCACCACGTGCCAGTATTAGCCTTGCATTGGCCGCAAAAGCCTATGCCTTTATCAAACGCCGTGGCTATGTGATTCCGGAAGACATACGCGCTATTTGCCACGATGTATTGCGCCACCGTATCGGACTTACCTACGAGGCTGAAGCCGAAAACATCAGCAGCGAAAATATTATCAACGAAATATTGAATGTGGTAGAAGTGCCTTAATATAATACCGGCATTTACCCAAAGAGACAAGGTGTAACAGTTCACTACATTGCGCTATGCAAGGTTGTGGATTGTTGCACCTTTCCAATTTAATATAGTTTGGGCGTGCCCGACTCGGCTTTGCAACAAAGCTCATCAGCAGGCCGCGCTATCCGCTGCTACTCCGCCACAAGGCCTTCAGCGGGGTATACGCTGCTATCGCTCACGCATTGGCAGGCTTCAAAGCTTGTCTTGTACTACTGAATTGAGCAATGCAAGCAGTAACATTATCAATAAAAATGACAGAAAGAAACCAATACTGTACAAGGTGAGATATCTACCTTTATAACTGCGCAAAACAACTCTGGCAATAAAAAACTGAGCAGCGAAAAATATGCTCGTATAAATAATCATTGCAGGTAAGTTTTCGTTACTAAATAACCCTTCAAAACTATAATTTCCTTCGTCAATATAGCCGAGAAAAAGTGTGAGGATTAAAGAACTCAAAAGGAAGGAAAGTATCTGTATAGAGCCTTTAAGTGGCTTGTGGCTAATATCCATATCGGGCATTTTAATTTTGTTTGAAAGCTTAACGATTATTAAATACTATAGAAAAATGCAACTGCCTAGCGAATCAGCGTGATATCGCCCTTGTACAATTCTTCTGTTGTACCGGGTTTATCAAATCTTACCTTAATAAGGTAGAAATAAACACCCGCATTCAAATCCATACCATTGAATGTTCCATCCCACGACTGACTGATATTATCTGCTCCAAAAACTTCCTGACCATAGCGGTTAAAGATTTTCATATTGTACTGAAGTACATTGCAGGAACTCAGAGCATGAAAAGCATCATTCCTGCCGTCTTTGTTGGGGGTAAAGGCATTCGGAACAGCGATGCACTTATCACAATCACCCACGCGCACAAAGATGGTATCAGATGCAATGCAATCTTCCTTCTTTAGGGTCAGCCAATAAAAGTCAGTTTTATTGACCTTAATGCTTTGGCTGGTGCTGCCATCACTCCACAGGTATTGCGCACCATCGACTGGTGCCAGCAACTCAGTGCTTTGAGTGCCACAAAGTAATTTATCTGCCCCAAGATTCAGCTCAAGCGTTTTGCTCTTTACCACAAAAGTGTCTGTTATTGCCGGAGCACAACTTCCTTTCATTGATGTCAACCAAAATGTTGCAGGCGGAACAATCGTTCGTGAAAATTCATTGCTTCCATCGCTCCACAAATAAGTGTAATAATCTGCTGCTCCCGAATAAATAATGGACTGGCAAACGGCCGTATCAGTTCTGTGATAAATGTTTGGTAAAGACTCCGGAACCCGGTTGCCAAGTCCAAATGCCGGCGAATCAATAATAAATAAACTATCCTGAAAATTACAAGCCAAACCAACTTTATTCGGGTTGTTGATGACACAAATATTGGTATTCAAACCACCACATTGAATAGCATAAACCTTGTCCCTGAAGATTCTCATCCCCCCCCAGTTATAGGAATTTTTTATCGTTGTTTTTGTACTTCTGATGAGGGCAATATCCGGTAGCAAATCCAGATTATACTGCACCAGAGGGTATGGTGGTCTTGGATCATCTTCGCTATAAGCAACATACAATTTTCTATTATCAGGGGAGAATTCTATCCCATAAGCGGCAAAAGCTTTACTACTGTCTATCAGTTTGTAATTGCTCATTGTACCAGCAGTACTGTCAAAATCAAATAACTCTACACTTCCTAACCAACCTTTAGACCGCCAGTTTGTCAAGACTATCTTTTGATTGTTGGGCGACATTTTCATTTCTCCAATGCCATAAAGCCCATCACCAACAAAACTGGTGGTGGAGATGGCAGGATTAATATCAATCCCTGTACTGCTGATTTTAAATGCATGAAATTCTGGAGCAAAGCCACTATGCACAATGACCCAATAAGCGCAACCGGAAGCTCTGGTCACCAACATTTTTTCGGACAATGAATCAGCAATAGTAATATTCTTTTGCGTAGGTACAACGTCTCCCAGTCCGCTATTTAATTTCATATCCACAACAGAATAATGGAGGGCATATGCACGTTTTATTTCGTCTACATAAATCACAAAAAGATAATATTTGCTTGTGTCATCCGGAAAAGGCAAAATAGCCACTCCCTGAGTTACAGAACCGCTGGTCAGCAACCCATCTCCATTGGGCATCATTTTATGGTTTCGGTTAAAAGCCTTGAAGCCATCGCTGTAAAATCTGAGACGGCCTTTCTTATCACATATAGATGCCGAACCCTCGATTGTATTTAGCGCCATCCCAGCAACATAGGGTGTCTCCGAATTGAAATCCAAACCAAAACCTTTCCCAAATGCCCAGATATTATTTTCCCCCTGTGCAAAAGACAGCACATTAGACAAGCAAAAATACAGGAGCAGGAAAACGTATTTCATATAATAAAATTAAAAAGAAAATTATGTTTTCAAAAATAATTTTACTGATTCTTTAACTTCAATGAAAAAATACGTGTAATAAAAGGGTAGAACTACTTGTTGTAATTAATCATTCTTTGAATGCACCAGGCAAACAGCATCAACATCAAACAGCCCAGAACATTCAGCCATAAAAAGGCCATTGCATCAAAATACCAGGCTGTCATTACAAAAACTTCTGTGAGGAGTGCGGCGTAAAACACAGCTGTCCCTTTTACATTTTTCATCCAGAAGGCAACCAGAAAAATACCTAATATGGTGCCATAAAAAAACGAGCCCAGAATATTAACGACTTCTATAAGATTATCACCCAAACGGCTGGCAAAAAAAGCGACTACCACACAAAACACCCCCCACAATACCGTAGCCCACCTTGAAGCAGCCAGATAATAGGCTTCACTTTCTTCGCGCTTGTGAAAGCGCTTGTAAAAATCTACAATAGTTGTAGAAGCAAGAGAGTTTAATCCACTGGCTGTAGAGCCCATTGCTGCAAGAAAAATAATAGCAATCAACAAGCCAACAAGCCCAACGGGTAAATATTCCATTACAAAAGAAAGAAAAACATAGTTCGTGTCATTCGTTTTTTCATTGCCGGTATTTTTTCTGACCAGCTGCAATGTTTTGGCACGTATGGTATCTGATTCCGTCTGACTTGATTTTAATGCCGCTCCAGCCATTTGTTGTTTCCTCGCATCATTCTGATGTAGAGCAAGCACATAGTTATTAATTTGTTTTTTCTTGTGCTCGTGCTGTATGGCATAAGCATGTTCCAGAGAGTCGTATTGTCGGCTATATTCGCTGTTACGAATACTTTCCACCTCTACTTTATTAAAAAAAACAGGTGGTGTATGAAATTGGTAAAAGGCAAAAACCAAAGTACCTATCAGCAGAATTAAAAACTGCATCGGAATTTTAATCAAGCCATTCATCACTAATCCGATACGGCTTTGTGCAATGGATTTTCCGGTGAGGTAACGCCCCACCTGCGACTGGTCTGTACCAAAATAGGAGAGCTGCAAAAAGAACCCACCGATAATTCCCGACCATAAATTGTAGCGGTTGTTCCAATCAAATTTAGTATCGATGGCATTCATCTTACCCATTTTGCCTGCAATGTGTAAGGCATCAACAAAGCCCACTTCTTTGGGCAATAAATGAACGACCATATATCCGGCAAAAAACAAACCAGCAAAGATGATGGTCATTTGCAGCATTTGTGTATAAGATACTGCCTTGGTTCCTCCATATACGGTGTATAAAATAACGGCTCCACCCATAAACAGCGTTGTATAGGCAATGCCTACACCAAGTATCGTGGACAGAATAATAGCCGGAGCATAAATGGTAATACCTGTAGACAAACCTCTTTGCAACAAAAACAAAAACGCTGTAAGGCTTCGGGTCTTATTATCAAAGCGCTTTTCTAAATACTCGTAAGCGGTATAGACATTCAATCGCTGAAAAACAGGAATAAAGGCGATGCAAATGACTATCATTGCCAGAGGCAAACCAAAATAAAACTGTACAAAACGCAGGCCATCGCTGTAAGCCTGACCCGGTGCGGAAAGAAAAGTAATGGCACTGGCCTGTGTTGCCATTACCGAAAAACCCACCTGATACCAAGGCAATTGCCTGTCGGCCAATAAATAACCTTCTATATTTTTCGTGCCACGGCTTTTCCACACACCATAAAAAATAATGAAGAGCAGGGTAAAAATCAAAACCGACCAGTCAATAACACTCATAGAAAGTATTGTGTGATGAAATATAGGGCAAGAATAACCAATAGCAATACGATAACGAGCAATAAATACACGTTGGTCCAGGTATTCAAAAATGGTGGTTTCTCGTCCTGCATTATCTATTTCTTTTTAGAATCGTTTGGTGGCAAACTGATGAGATTAGCAAACAAACGATAGGCTCCGGGCACACCTGCCGGCAACTGACGAAAGAAGGCCAAACCCGTATACGCAAAATTGCCCTGCCCATAAGGCGCAATGAACAAACTACCTTCGTTGGCTTTTTCTTTAGGATCGTTCATAGACAGTACCGTTTCATACTTCTTCAACGAATCAGTGGCAAAATAAATTCCACGTTCCTGAATCCAGTTATCAAAGTCCTTATACTCAATTTTGTTCGGGAAATTAAAAACCGGATGAGCAGGTTGCGTAAAAGTAACTTTCGCCTTTTCGTCTGTCACTCTCTCACGAGTAATCACAAAAGGGTAAGGGCCAATGTTCTGAGGCACAGAGCTGATGCGGTTATTGGTATTGTATTGCACAATCAGGTTTCCTCCATTTTTGACATAGCGCATCAGTTTTTTGTAGTACAATTGAAGTTTGTCATTGGTATTATAGGCACGAACACCGGTAATAATTGCATCATACTGAGATAAATCTGCAGCAGCTAAAACATCATCGGGCAGCATCGTGACTTTATATCCAATTTGCTGCAGGCTGGCCGGCACATCATCTCCCGCTCCGGGAATATAACCTATGTTGTTCCCAGCTTTCACTACATCCACCTTTACCAAATTAGTAACCGCTTCAGACAAGGTAAACTGTGCAGGTATGTGGTCATAATCTATACGACGGATACTTTTATTATAGGTCTTATTGTCTATTTCCAGACTTGCCGAAACAGTACCCGAAAGGGAAGAAGGCTCGGGCGTAATCGTCGCTTCAATAATTGCTTCATCATTTTTTGTACTTAAATCAAAAGTGGCATTCCCTATTTCTACATTCCAGCCCTTGCTGGCTTTCAAAATCAGTTTTCCCTTAGTGTTCGCACCATTGGCCTTAACAATATAACTGATCTTTTTAGGTTTTTCATTTCTGAAAACATAAGCGGCTTCAGCGGTATTGACTGTAGCGGGCGGCAATATTTCCAGAGGGCGATACTGTTCCCCTTTTACAGGATCTGTAGATTTGAATACTACAGGTGTTTTATATTGAAGGTTCAGGCCATTAATACCGATATCAAACGTAACATACAGAGCAGGATCATTTTCTCCACGGCCAATTAACTGCTGGTCATCGACAATAAAGGAGCCGGATGTATGTGATTTTGCCAACCAGTAAGGAGTGGAGAAAGGTGTGCCCGCAGGGATACTTTCTTTTCTTTTGAAAGAATAAAACTGATTGGGCTTAAGCACAAAGTCAGACAAGGTATCTGTTGCAATAAAGTTGATTTTTTTGACTTTTACCTGAGCATTATTACGGCAAATGATTTGGGTTGTGAGGTTGATATCCTTACCTGGTATGGCCATATAATCGCCAGCGGTCGCCTCTATCCATAATCCTGCGCAGGAAATAATCAGTTCCTTTACCTCCTTTAGTTTTTGTGCTTTCCAGTACTGAACTGTCTGATTTTTATCTTTTAATTGTTGCAATTGTCTGTAAACATTCACGAGCGCAGGAATCGATTTTTCGGGTGCCTGAATATTGTATTGAGTAATACAATTATCCATTAGCAGCTTGATGCTTTTTGTCACTGCAAAACGAGTCCAATCCCGGCTGATTCCTTCAAACAAATCCTTTTTAGCAGTATCTCCACCCAGTTGCTTAAAATATTCAAAGGCTTCTCCTCTGGTTTTGGCTGAGCCGAAGCCCTGACTCTTATGGTTGGAGCGGCTTTCAGCAGCTATTTCACCATAAGATTTACCCAATAAAGGATTGTAGCCGCCTACGTCAATTTTCACCTGATTTTCGGCAGTAGTATTCAGTCCGCCAAAATTGAAGGTATTCCAAAAAATACGTCTGGCTTGCCAAACTTCCGTTTCATTTAATTGCTCCGGAAAACGATGGGGATCAGCTGCAGCTTTGAATGCTTCCACAGCCAAAATAGCAGAGGCGGTATGATGTCCATGACCACCTTCGCCGGTGGTAGGGAAACGGCAGATAATCACATCGGGTTTAAACTTACGTATCACCCATACCACATCTGCCAGCACAGATTCTTTGTTCCAGAAAGTAAAAGTTTCTTCCGGATTTTTGGAAAAACCAAAATCATAAGCTCGCGTAAAAAATTGCTCTGCGCCATCCACCCTTCTTGCTGCCAGCAATTCCTGTGTGCGTATCAGGCCAAGCATTTCTCCCTGTTCTTTTCCAATGAGATTTTGACCGCCATCGCCGCGGGTAAGCGACAAATAGCCGGTACGGAATTTGCGCTCATTGGCCAGATAACCGAGCAAACGGGTATTCTCATCATCAGGATGAGCAGCGATATACAATACCGAACCCACAGTGTTAAGCTTTTTGAGTTGATGTAAAATTTCGGAAGAGGTATTCTGTGCCTTAAGTCCTGCATTTGAACTCATTACTAATGCAAGCAATGCGATAATTTTCGGGTATTTCATATTGTAATAGTGGTTCTTATTTTATTCAAAACAATCCTCACAGGCATCCAACTGCTTTATTACATTTTCATTCCATTCTGCCTGTTTTTCCTTGTTAATGCCATGATTACTTTCGGAGTCATAAATGTCTTGCTCCTCTTCATTCTTCTTTCTGTATTTCTCCTGCAAGCCAAATATTTCCTGCTCAAAGCTTCGGGTAAAATGATAGGATTTCAAGGCCCTGAATAATGCGCAAGCATTTTTAGCCGTTATATCAAAATGCCTTTGTTCGTGCGCCAATGTTCTTTCATTGCGCGATTTTGACAGACACCAGGATTTTGATTTATCGAAAGAAGCATACATCCTGATTTCTAAAAAAATCTGACCGTTTTTGGTCATAGCATTATAATTAACTGTTACGCCTGAGTAAGCCATAGCCACAGCATCCACGCCTTCTTCGTAATCTCCCTGAAAGTCCGCAAGGCTAAGTTGAGTCCCTTTCCGGTAAACAATTTCATGCTTTCTTTTCGAATTGTTTTCCATGATTACTTTGGCAGTAATTTTCTGTGCTGATACAGAAAGGGAAATCGAAAGAAGCAAGAAGAAGGGAAGGAATGTTTTCATTTTTTAAAATTTAAGTCTTGGAACGCTCGTATTGCTTTGGCCAAGTTATTTCATCTCCAAGTTCTTTGGCAGCCTGCAACGGGAAATAGGGATTTCTTAACAGCTCTCTGGCCAGAAAAATCAAGTCTGCTTCACCATTTTGCAATATAGCTTCGGCTTGTTGTGCCTCTGTAATAAGCCCCACTGCACCAGTAGTTATATCTGCTTCCTTCCGTATTTGTGCCGCTAAAGGCACCTGATAATTAGGTGCTACTGGAATAGGCGCTTTGGGTATATTGGCCGCACTTGATGCATCAATTAAATCTACTCCTTTTAACTTGAGTATTTTCGCCAAGGCTACCGAATCATCAATAGTCCATCCTTCCGGCACCCAGTCTGTAGCCGAAATACGCACAAATAAGGGCAAGTCTATCGGCCAAACAGATTGAACTGCGGACAAAACTTCCAATAAAAACCTGATTCGATTTTCAAAACTGCCGCCATATTCATCGCTACGTTTGTTGCTCAATGGCGAATAAAATTCATGAATTAAATAACCATGAGCGGCATGGATTTCCAAAACTTTAAATCCGGCTTCCAGAGAACGTTTTGCCGCATCTTTAAACGCCTGAATAATGTTTTCTATTTCTTCCTTACTGAGTTCTTTCGGGTCAATATCTTTTTCATGAAACGGAATTGCCGAAGGAGCCACAGGCAACCAACTATTAGGGCCTTCTTTAATTTGACGTCCGCCATTCCAGGCGGTTTCGGCACTGGCTTTGCGACCAGCATGAGCTAATTGAATACCTGCTATGGCACCTTGTTCATGAATGAAGTCATTAATCTCTTTTAGCTTGACGACATGTTCATCTTTCCAGATGCCTAAATCCGCATAACTGATTCGGCCTTCAGGTAAAACCGCAGTCGCTTCCTGAATGATTAAACCTGCACCGCCCACAGCTCTTGTGCCCAAATGAACCAGATGCCAATTATCGGCAAAGCCATCTGTGGCGGAATATTGGCACATCGGAGACACAACAATTCTGTTTCGGAATGTGACACTCTTAATAGTATATGGGGAGAAAAGTTTTGACATGATTTTGTTTTTATGCCCGGGCAATCTGAATGATTTCCTGAGCCGCTACAGAAGAGGCTGGTTTATTACCCAATTGTTGCCACAAATGATGATACTCCTTCTTCATGGCCTGCAG
The DNA here is from genome assembly GCA_040387755.1 of Bacteroidota bacterium. Lineage (GTDB taxonomy): Bacteria > Bacteroidota > Bacteroidia > Chitinophagales > Chitinophagaceae > Rurimicrobium. Next base: position 1,730,858 of record JAZKDB010000002.1, read on the forward strand.
AGCCTCGCCATCAGTTAAAATTTTATGCAGTTCTTTAATCAGATTTTCTTTGTTGAGGTCCTGCTGAATCAATTCTGTCACAACAGGTTTGTCCATAATCAGATTAACCAGAGAGATGTATTTTACTTTGACCAGTTTGGTAGCCAACCAAAAAGACAAGGGATTGCCTTTGTAACAAACCACCTGTGGCAACCCGAACAATGCGGTCTCCAATGTTGCTGTACCGCTGGTAATTAATCCGGCTTTGGCTTGCTTCAACAGATTATAGGTTTGACCTTTGGCCAAAAACACCTTTTTATCAGCAATAATATTGAGTAATAATTCATCTGGTAAAGAAGGTGCCTGAGCCACTACAAACTGATAATCCGGAAAATCATCCACTATTGAAAGCATAATGGGCAGTTTGACTTTAATTTCCTGTACGCGGCTACCCGGCAATAATGCTATGACTGGTTTTGAAGACAAAGGGATAATTGGAACATGCTCCAGTTCCTGTTGAATGACTTCCACCAAAGGATGACCGGTATACACAACTTCGAAATTCCATTTTTTATAAAAATCTACTTCAAAAGGAAGAATGACCAGCATTTTATCTACGCTGGATTTGATTGTTTTCACACGGTTTTCTTTCCAAGCCCACACCTGAGGAGAAATATAATAAACCACTTTGAGTCCTTGTTGCTTCGCCCATTTGGCGATCCGCAGGTTGAACCCGGGATAATCTATCAGTACCAATACATCGGGTTGATAATCGCTGATGTCTTTTTTGCAAAAGGAAATATTATTAAGAATTGTGCCCAAATGCCTGATAACTTCGACAAAGCCCATAAAGGCCAGGTCTCTGTAATGCTTGACCAAAGTAGCTCCGGCAGCCTGCATTTTATCCCCGCCCCAGCAACGAATATCTGCCTGGCTATCCTGTTGGCGGATGGCTTTAATCAGATTGCTGCCATGTAAATCGCCACTGGCTTCTCCGGCTATTATGTAATACTTCAAGACAAATAAAATAGATGTTTACCACACAAACATGAGCAAGACAATAAACACAACATAAAGCATTGTGGCTACAAAAATTCCTTTAGAGATATAATCCAGTCTTTTGAAGTTACAATACACAAAGGGGATAAGATTGGCCAATAAACTTAATGTTAAAAGTTTTGCAAAGGTTCTGTTGTTTGCCCAGTAAGCAGAGGTGAAGCTCTCTAAGGACTGACCACCGTTTCTGAAGATTAAATAAACTACCAAATAACCTATCAGGGGCACTAGTGCGCCAATAATAAAACCTACAATAGGAACATTACGTCTCATAATTATTATCAAATTAGCTGCTAAGTTAGCGAAACGGACAGTAATTTATTGCCAAAAAAACTATGCTAAAGCAATCAACAATAATAATTGAATAGAGCTTACCTTTGGCCTCAACTTTCAAGTTTTTACTTTATGAATTTTCCATTAAAGAATATTCCTGAGCGCACCAGTATCCCGCGCAACAATGGATTAACGATGATTATGGACAAGGGCTTGTCTATAGAAGAAGTAAGAAACTTCATATCAATCGCCCGACCGTACATTGATATCGTAAAATTAGGTTTTGGTACATCTGCAGTTACCCCAAATCTTAAAGAGAAAATCGAAGTTTACCAACAACATGATATTCCTGTTTATTTTGGAGGGACCTTATTTGAGGCATTTGCCATCCGTGGACAATTTGAAGATTACCTCAATATTGTTAAAGAATATGGATTAAAACATGTGGAAGTTTCGGACGGGTCTATGACTATTGACCAAACTACAAAATGTAATTATATCGAAAGGCTGGCAAAAGAAGTAACTGTTTTTTCGGAAGTTGGTTCAAAAGATGCCGCCCATATCATTCCTCCTTATAAGTGGATTGAATTGATGCGCTCAGAATTAAGTGCCGGCTCTAAATATGTTATTGCAGAAGCCCGTGAAGCTGGCAATGTGGGTATTTATCGTGGTACAGGTGAGGTTCGAGAAGGCTTGGTTCAGGAAATACTCACACAAATACCTTCTCAAAAAATCATTTGGGAAGCACCACAAAAAGCACAGCAGGTATATTTTATGGAACTTTTGGGCGCCAATGTAAATTTGGGAAACATTGCACCTAATGACGTTTTGCCACTTGAAGCTACCCGTATTGGTCTTCGCGGTGATACATTCCATTTTTATCTCGACAAATAATTTTTATAAAACACTGTTATAAAAAAGCGATTGAAATTTACAGTAAATTTCAATCGCTTTTTTATATGTATTGATTCCGCTTATGGTACAGCAATATGGTCTGATAGGATTTCCTCTTTCGCATAGTTTTTCGCCAAATTATTTTAATCAAAAATTTGCGAAAAATAATATTACTGCGCAATATGAAAGTTATTCTATTGAAGACATTTCTTTGTTACCGGATTTGTTACAACAAACACCAAATCTGGTCGGACTAAATGTGACCATTCCGTACAAAACATGTGTAATCCCTTATCTGGATTTTATCAGCCAGGAAGCGCAAGAAATTGGTGCGGTCAATTGTATCAAATTGGTTGATGGCCAATTATTGGGATTCAACACTGACCACTACGGTTTTTCCCAAAGCCTGAAACCCTTATTAAGCAATGAAATTAATAGCGCGCTGGTGTTAGGAACAGGTGGGTCTGCACAAGCCATATTCTATGCTTTGAAGCAAATGAATCTTCCTTATAAAATTGTATCCCATAGCGGAAAAAGTGATTGCAATTATTCGGAGTTGGATGAAGAAATTATTCAGGAACATCAATTGATCATTAATACCACACCACTTGGTATGTACCCCAAGACTGATGAGTACCCTCCGATTCCTTATGAATACTTAGATTCATCACACTTATTATTTGACCTTATCTACAATCCTGAATTGACCACCTTTCTCAAACACGGAGCAGCAAAAGGTGCCTTAATAAAAAACGGATTGGAAATGTTGCATCTGCAGGCAGAAAAAAGTTGGGAAATATGGAATGAAGATCAGGACATCACTCATTTTATTTCTTTAAAGTAAGCCTTACCAGATATTGATCCGACTCATCCACAAAAAGCAATTCGGTTTGAAATCCGGCTTCTGTGGCTATTTTACGCAACATTTGTTCATCTATATACAACCACGAAAACCATTCAGATTTTTGTCTGCGATACTCATAACAGCACTTTATTTCGCCGTAATAATGCTCTAATTCCGGAACACCCTCTTCGTACATATAGGCGACATCGGACGAATCGAAGACTAACTGTGCTCCCTTTTTCATCAAAGGTTTTATGTGCTCTAAAAAACGGCCTAATCCTTCGATAGTTTGAACCAAGCCAATACCATTCATCAGCAAGAGCAAAGTATCGTACTTTTCCCCTCTAAGTTCAAAAATATCCTGCACCCGTGCATCTTTCACCCCTCTTTCTTTCATCACATTTACTGCACCTTCAGAGATGTCAATAGCGGTAACTGCTAAACCTTTATCCTGTAGGTATAAAGTATGACTTCCGGCACCTGCACCAATGTCCAATGTTTTTCCTTTACAAAAATCCAGCGCCATTAACTCCAGATCAGGCATTGCTTCGGGGCTACGAAAATAGATGGGCACCTGCATTTCAACCCTGGGGCCATGGTCATCATGCACCCAAAGTTTATATTGCTTATTACCAAAATAACATTCGCTTATTGCTCTTCCTAAAATATCCATATCCATTATTTCAAATTCATTTGCTGCATAAATTCTTTATAAGCCTTTGCCCATCCACACCATTCTTTTGTAGAACCCAAAGAGAAATTGTGAAATATCGTGGTTAATTTGCCGTTTACTTTTTGCAGCGATTCTTTCAATGAATTCAATTGCCTTAACGATTCTTTGGCAGACAATTTCAGCTCATAATGTGCAGTGGCATCCATAAAACAGAATGGTATAATTAATAACTTAGTCTCCTGCTCTTTCTGTAAATCATACCAGAAAAAAGAACGACTGGTGCCGGCCCGAAATCCAAAATGTGTGCTGTAGCCCATACTGTAATCTTCATCAATTCTGTTGTGAATCAGCAGAGTATAGGTCTCTGGTAATTTCAGCCGAATATAGTGTTGTCTGCTTTGGGTTACCCGCCTTTCAATGATTTCTTCCAAAGTGGATTTTTCCTTTCCCAAAAGATCAGGCTTCTCAGCACTAAAATAAGAAGGATGGATTCCTACCTGATTATTTAAAGCAATTTTTCTCATCAATTGCCTCATCTGTGTGGTAGCAGGTAAAGTATTTTTATCGTAAGCCGTGTTTTCTTCTGCAGACAAAAAAAAGTATACTGGTCTTGGAGCCACAGCTTGATGGCAATTTTCTATAAAATCAAAACTGTCAAATGGATCAGGCTTTTTACCGGACAGAACTGCTGTACGCTCTGTTACAGCAGCAAAGTCTCCTTTAAACACATCCCGAAGACAACCGCCAATTGAACGTTTCAAACCTTTATTTAAATAGCTCCAGGCTATGTCTATATCATAAGTAGGCAAAAACTCAAAAGACTTACTCTTGGTTTTGATGCCTTTGCTATTCAATATCTTTTCAAAGGCCAATATCCATTCGTCTATAATGGGTCTGCTGAGTAGATTGTTTTTGTATAAAATACTTTCTGTAGCCGGATAACGCTGATGCTTATCTGGTGTAAAAGGCAGGTATTCTTCGTAACGGCTCATCAAATAAAAGACGGCAGAAAACAAGTCGAAAGGAAACGCATAATTATTTTCTGCCGATGCAAAAAGCGTAGGTAGTTCATTCCAAAACCCTGTATTTACTTCCCGGGGTGAAATTCCATTTTCTGATAATAACCCTACATTGGGTATAGAAAATGAACTAAGGCTATTGGTATAGTTTATGGTGAATAATGAATCCTGTTCGGTTTCAATTTCTGTACACAAGCTATATTCTATCCCGAATTGTTGCGCAAAAATCCAATCGAATGTATAAGACAATCGGGCTGTGATTTCAGGAACAACAATTATGATACGCATAGCTTAACCCAGTAGTTTTTGTTTCAGTTTCCATAATGACGAATTGGTCATTGTAAAATTCGGATAACTAATTTCCGTACCCCCAAAACGTTGAAAAAAATTAGCAATTCCTTCATCCATGCTTCCTTCGAAATCAAATATAATCAACCCCAGTTTTTTTGCTTCCAAAATGGCAGTCCAAATCAACAATGCTATTGCACCACGATGCGTTTCGGCAGCGGTAGCACTCAGCAAATAATACATTTTTGTTTGGTCAAAACACAACCAAATCTGACCGAGGCAATTATCCTCAGTATCATATGCAGCCAGACTAAGCGAAGACTTGTGTTGTGCTGCTGCGGAGATTATCCGCTCAAAAAAAGAAACAGAAAAGGGATAAACTTTATTCTTGTCGTTAAACGCTCTTTGATGCCATTGAACAAATTGATGTACATCCAGTGGGATTTTTTTTAGGGTCAAATCCTGCTGTGCTTTGCGGATATCATTTTTTCTTTTAGGAAATATCTGAGCCCAAAGTTCTTCTTCCGTCGCCTGTAAGCCGATATAGTATGTTCGCTTTTTTTTATGCTCAAATCCTTTGGCAATAAAAAAATCTATTGCTGTAAATTCCGGAATGCAGGACCATTGCAACATATCTGTTTTAGGCAATTGGTTCCATAATTCACTCAAAATACCTTCACGATAAGCACTTAAAAATATCGGGCCGAGATAAGCCGTTAACATAGGGTTTCTGATAATTTTAAAACCCCATTTTTTCTCAATAGAATAAGGCCATACGGCCAGAATATTTTGATCTTCACTTACTATGGCCACATCCCATGCTCCGTCGCAAACAACATCCAGCCACCAGGCCTGAGCAAACAAAGGTAGCTGTTGAGTAATGCTGCGGTATCGTTCTTTGTGGGTCAATACTAAAGTGATTAGGCTTTGTTTCTATTTCTGTCCGCAAACATTTGCTGAAAAGTTTGTGCCGGAAATTCAATTTCTTCCCTTCTGTTTGCCCAGCTTTTACTAAACACAGAATGAAAGACTTTGTTCTTGATTCCCTGACCGGCAAGACCTATCAGACTTCTGTTCATCATTCCTTTTTGCCACAATTTCCATCCCATATTTTCCTGAAAACCATTCAAACCTTCTGTAACGGCCTCTTGTCTGTTGGCCAATAACATGGAGTGAATATTTATTTTAAGCGGGCAAACTTCTGTACAGTTTCCACACAAACTGGAAGCATAACTGAGGTGCTTATATTCGCTCATGCCCATCATATGCGGAGTAATAACTGCACCAATTGGGCCACTATAAGTAGCACCATAAGCATGCCCTCCAATGTTTTTGTAGATTGGACAGGCATTAAGGCAAGAGCCACAACGGATACAATACATGCTTTCCCTGACATTCGGGTCGGCCAACAAATTGGTACGCCCGTTGTCCAGCATAATCACATACATTTCTTCAGGCCCGTCCTGTTCATTTTTTTGTTTAGGTCCGCTAAAAAGCGTGTTGTAAGAAGTCACTTTTTGTCCTGTACCAAAAGTGGCTAGTAAGGGTAGAAATAAATTTAAATCTTTGACCGTTGGAATTACCTTTTCAATTCCGACAATAGCAATGTGTACTTTGGGGAGAGCAGTGGTCAATCTGGCATTTCCTTCGTTTTCTGTTACAGAAATCGCACCGGCATCAGCTATCCAGAAATTAGCTCCGGTAATGCCTATCTGTGCTGTTTGATACTTGCTTCTTAATTTTTCACGGGCTACCAAAGTGAGTTCTGTAGGAGTAAGATTGGAAGGCGTTCCCAGTTTTTCATGAAAAAGTTTCGCTACGTCTTCCTTGCTTTTATGCATAGCCGGAGTAACGATATGGTAAGGCGCTTCGCCATCCAATTGCTGAATGTATTCGCCCAAATCAGTTTCCACTGATTCAATACCATTTTCTTCCAGAAATTTATTGAGGTGAATCTCTTCTGTCACCATGGACTTTGACTTGACAATCTGCGTAGTGTTATTTTGCTTACAAATCGTCAGGATATGCTGCAAAGCTTCAGCAGCATCATTTGCCCACAATAATTTACCGCCTTTGGCCGTAAAATTTTTCTCGAAAGTTTCCAGATGTTTGTCCAGTTCTTCAATGGCTTTCCACTTAATAATCTTAGCTTTTTTGCGTGCCCGATCCAGCTCTGCAAACTGTTCTTTACCTTTTACTACAGCTGCATTATACTTCTGAATATTCCAGGAAATTTTACGCTTATGCTCGAGGTCATGTGTTTTTACCTCGCTTTTGGCCAAAAAAATTGCTTGCTGTTGATTCATTAACAGCAAATATACTTAGTCTGCTGTAAATGCGCTATCCGTCAGGAAATGAATCTATGCCCTTTCTTATTAAAAAATCAAAGGCCGTCTGACATCAGACGACCTTTGATTTTCTGTTATTTATTGAAATCTATGCTTAGTCAAGTTTTTTGCGTGGATTACGCTCCAAAACTTCGTCAATCATTCCATAATCTTTTGCTTCTTTGGCAGTCATCCAATAATCACGGTCACTGTCTTTTTCTACTTTTGAGAATTTTTGACCACTGTGCTCTGCAATAATTTCGTAAAGTTCTTTTTTAAGTTTACCAATCTCGCGTGCGGTAATTTCAATGTCGCTGGCCTGTCCTTCAGCACCACCCAATGGCTGATGTATCATTACGCGACTGTGCTTAAGTGCTGTGCGCTTGCCTTTGGCACCTGCACACATTAATACAGCTCCCATAGAAGCGGCAATACCGGTGCATATTGTAGATACATCCGGATTGATGATTTGCATGGTATCATAAATACCCAAACCGGCATAAACGCTTCCTCCCGGACTATTCAGATACATCTGGATATCACGATTGCGGTCAGTGCTTTCAAGAAAAAGCATTTGTGCGGTAACAATATTGGCTACATAATCGTTAATTCCTTCACCCAAAAAGATGATTCTGTCCATCATCAGGCGGGAGAACACATCCATTGACGCAACGTTCATGGGGCGCTCTTCGATAATATAGGGAGTAAGATTGGTAGGCATTCTTCTGTTTACAGCAGAGGTATAACTATCAACTGTCAGACTGCTGATACCGTGATGTTTTATTGCGTATTTACGAAATTCATTATTATTATTCATTGTTCTTTTATTTTTTGCGTTTATAAATGATTTCTTTGATAGTGACAGTACAATTTCTGCGCCAAGGTAAAAATAATGTCATTTAGTCAATCTTCGACTGACAAAAGGTTTTTTACCAGCATTTATCGGCTGGTCTCTCTTAGTTGGTCCTTTTCACTTTTGGTCAAAGAATGGTAACCGCGTTCGTTTATTTTATCTAAAATTCTGTCTATTGCTTCTTCCTTACTTGTTCTGTCAGGCTTAGGTCTATAGGCTTCCTTAGGGCTAAATGTTGTGTCCATTTTATTGTATAACCGATAAGCCCAGGCTCCTGGTTGATATCCGTTCTGCAGCAATTTGATAAATACAAATCCGGATAAAGCACCTGCCAGCAACATAGTTATAGTCGCTAATTTGAAATCGGTGTTAATAAGCATTAGCACCATAAATATCCCTGCCAATAACATTAAAGGAATGCTGAAGTACTCACTCAGATAAATTCTATACTTGGGCGAGAGGGTAATTGAGGCCGCCATCAATCCCATTATGCCTGCCTGTGCACCCATCACTAAAGTAGTGTCCGGAATCAGAGCCGCAGGCAAGAATTGCACTCCTGTAAAAGCTAATCCACCTGCCAGAACACTGTACACAAACAAGGGAATAATCTGTTTGTACCCGACCAGATTCTGTACCACATTGCCAAAAGCATACAGCCACAGCATACTGCTGAGCCACTCCCAAAAACCACGATGACACCAACCGTAGGTAAAAATAGTCCACCAACGGTTGCCAATCGTTCCGAGGCTGCTTAATCCAATGTATTCGAAAGTAAGTTGATGAGCCCTCAGTTCAGGCACTGCATATACAATCAGTGTAATCCAAACCAAATGAACCATAATAAACCCAACACCCGAAAATGCAATCAACTGCACTACTGCATTTCGATTATAAGAAGGGATATGAAATTTTTGAAAAGAAGACCGAACAGACATAATCAGGATTGATAATTATTTAGAAAAATGACTTTCTGTTATTCCGCTGCCAATATTTAAGCAAAATAAAGCCAAAAAGCATTCCACCCAAATGGGCAAAATGTGCCACATTATCTCCGGCAGAGTTTGAAAACCCCGAAAAGAGCTCAATAAGGGCATACATTGCTACAAAATATTTTGCTTTGAGTGGGAATAAAAAGTAGATATACAATTCAGTATTAGGAAACAAATAGCCAAACGCAAATAATACTCCAAATACAGCACCCGATGCACCTACAGTAGCCTGGTCTATAATTCCCGGAAAAGTAGAATTTGTAACAGAATCAAAACCGCCGTGTAAATATTGCTCAATAAACAAAGATGCCTGGTTGCGCAGCACCGGGCTTGCAGGGTTGCTTTCCCACTCACGTAACAAATCCGTAAAACCTAACCCTGATGGGTTACTGACATGCTGAACGATAAATTTAGCAAACTGGTCTACAGTTGGGTTTTGTTGGTATAATGCAAAGGCTTTTTCAATTGCGCCAAACTCAAAACCTAAAACGGTAAGATGACATAATGCTGCTCCTAATCCGCAAACAAAATAGAAGATCAGAAAACGCTTTGGCCCCCAAATATTTTCTATGATACTGCCAAACATCCACAATGCAAACATATTGAAGAATAAATGCCCCAAATCGCCATGCATAAATAAATGTGTAACCAATTGCCAGGGTCTGAAAAACTGGGATGTCCAATAATGTAAACCGAGATATTCTGATAAATTAATCCCATATTTTTCCATTACCGTATCAAGCAACAAAAAAATAGAATTGATAATAATTAGGTTCTTGACAACCAGAGGTAAAACCTGAAACCGTTGGGGCCTGAATTCTGTCATTTATAAAAATAATTAAAGCGTCTTTTAGCACAGACGTTGGTACTGTCATCCAAAGAACAAAACTACAGTATTACATTGTCAGTTGCTATTCTGAAAACAGAATAAAGCGCTAAATTTTATAATCCCTTTCCATTTGGAGTTTTAAGAAAAGCCAACAAGTAATCGTACTTTTACGGCTGATTATAGTATACTAGTATTACAACAGAGCTTTTTAAATGAAATCAATAGTCGTATTCGCATCGGGCAAGGGCAGTAACACTTTATCAATAATAGAGCATTTTAATAAAACAGGTAAAGCAAGAGTGACTTTGCTGGTCTGCAATAATGTCGGGGCCGGAGTAGTGGATATTGCATTGAAATACAATATCCCATTTATACTGATAGATAAAAACACAATTTCGGAACCCTTGCTTTTAACTCAAATAAACGAGTACAAACCAAATCTTATAGTTTTAGCGGGCTTTTTGTGGAGAATCCCGAGTTCTATTATCAGCGCTTATCCCCATAAAATCATAAACATACACCCTGCCTTGCTCCCCAAGTATGGAGGAAAGGGTATGTATGGATCAAAGGTACATCAGGCAGTAATAGAGGCAAATGAAACGGAAACCGGTATTACTATTCATTATGTCAATGAACATTACGATGAAGGGGCACAAATACTCAAGGCGCATTGCTCCATACAAAATGGAGATGACGCGTTGATTATAGCAAAAAAAGTTGCAAAACTTGAACGTGCCTTTTTCCCCAAAACCATAGAATATCTGCTTGACGAACAATAACAAAAGCCAATAGCCGTTTTTTTTAATACAAGACCTTTCAACTATAAATTTTCGTTACAGATGTCACTACATATAAGATTGCTTTTCTTTGTTATTTCTACTTTCCTTGTAAAATATTCTTTGGCTCAGAATCAACCCATCGGGCAATGGCGGTCGCATCTTCCTTATAAAGAGGCCGTATCAATTGCTACAAACGGTAGTAAAATATTTGTTGCCACAAACATTTCATTCTTTATTCATGACTTAATCAACAATGAATCAAGCACTTACTCCAAAGTGAACGGCATGTCTGACCTTGAAATGTCCTACATAGCTCACGATATTGTTACAGAGACGACAGTATTGGCCTATACCAACAGCAATATTGATTTATTTAAGGATAATACTTTTTTCAACATCCCTTATCTGAAATTAAAGGCAATAGCCGGGGATAAAAAAATCTATCATATACATATCGAAAACGGCTTAGCCTACCTGAGCACAGGTATTGGCGTAATCGTTATCAATCTGACCAAAAAGGAAGTAAAGGAGACTTATGTGTTTTCTAAAAACAAAAAAAACGTTGTTGTTAAGGGCTTTAGTTCGGATGTCAAATATTTCTATGCTGCTACCGATATCGGATTTTATAGAATATCAAAAAACAACCCCAATATACAAGCCTCTTCCTCCTGGACAATATTAGACAGTACCAGATCATACAAACATACGGTTCGTGCAGCGGACAACATATTTGCTGCAAGTTCAGATTCTGTGTTTGTATTCAGGAACGACACTGCGGCCTTTGTGTATACAAGAGACAGCAATGTTGTTACTCATCTTGACTCTATGCACAACAAGTTGGCCATTTCTGTTTTCAACAATTATAAAGGGGGAGGAAAAATTATTGAATTAGATAATTCCTTGCTTCAAACAGATACAATTAATGTTTCTTACCCAAAGCAGATTGTTGCCACCTCAGATGATAATTATTGGATTGCAGATGCCTATTCAGGTACTTACTCAAAAAATCAGCGTATAGAACCCAATGGCCCGTTTAGCATAAGTACTTATGACATACTTGCTGAAAATGGAAAGGTATATATTGCTCATGGTTCTTATGACGACAAGTGGAATGCTTCTGACAAAAGAGATGGTTTATCTGTATTTGATAATGGTATTTGGAAAACCTACAACACCTTCAGTTTTGCACCATTCAGTGACCTCAAGGATGCAGTAAGGCTTGCGAAGGATCCAACAGATAACACATTATACATTGCATCTCAGTTAAATGGATTATTCTATCTGAAGACAGACAATAGTGGGGGACAATTAAAAGAAGGCATTTTTGAGCCTAACATTTTAGACATTGGCACTTATAGATTGAGTGGTGTTGCATTTGACTTAAATAATAACTTGTGGGTTAGCCAAACTAATTCTCCACATGAGTTGGTAGCACGCTCGGCCAAAGATGGCAACTGGTATAAATTTGGTTTGCCAACAACCAGACCCCGTCCATTTTGGGTAAATGGCGCTGCCAGTGTAATCGTTGATGATTTCAATCAAAAATGGTTCTTTTCTCCTGTAGGTGGTGGCCTATTGGTTTATGACGATAAAAACACACTGGAAGACATTAACGATGATGAATATACAAAATTAGTGAGCGGCAAAGGTTTTGGTAATCTGCCCGACAATTCAGTTCAATGTCTTGTCAATGACAAAAAAGGTGCCATCTGGATAGGGACCAGTAACGGAATCGGAATAATTAATTGTCCTGACCAGGTAATAGCAAGACAATGTGAGGCAGAAATACGTGTGGTACAGTATGATAATTTTGCCGGAGAATTATTTGCCGGAGAAAACGTAAAAGCTATTGCTGTAGATGGGGCTAACAGAAAATGGATTGGAACAGGAAATGGGGTGTGGCTCATTTCAGAAGATGCAGCCAAAATCATCAATCGCTTTACTGTAGACAATAGCCCTTTGCCGTCCAACATAATCAATACCATTAAAGTTGACCCCGCTACAGGTGATGTATATTTTGGAACTGAAAAAGGCTTGATAAGTTACAGAAGCACTGCAACAGACGGTGGTGAAACAAACAAAGATGTTTTGATTTTCCCTAATCCTATCAAAAGTAACTATTCGGGCACCATTGCTATAAAAGGACTGGTAGACAATGCTGACGTCCGTATAACTGACATTTCAGGTCAGTTAATTTATAAAACAAAAGCTCTGGGTGGACAAGCAGTTTGGAGTGGTACTGACTACACAGGACGGAGACCACAATCAGGTGTGTTTTTAGTTTTTGCAACAAACAATCTGGGAACTGAAACCTTTGTCGGCAAGATGGTTTTTATCAAATAAATAATGATTCAAAACACCAAAGGGATTATACTGCGGTCTGTCAAATATGGCGAAACCAGTCTTATTCTGACTGTCTTTACTGAAGTATTTGGCTTGCAATCCTATATGATAAAAGGTGTAAGAAGTGAGAAAATACGGTCCAAAAGAGCCGGATTATTACAAGTTGCTTCCTTGTTGGATTTTGTTGTCGAACATAAGCCCAACAGACAATTGCAACATATCAGAGAATTTCAACCCACATTTCTTTACCAATCTTTGCAGGAAGAAATATTCAAAAACAGTATTGCCATTTACTCTGTAGAACTTTTAACGAGACTATTGCCGGCCGAAGAAATAATGGAAGACTTGTTTCATTTTGTGTACCAATATTTCTGCAATTTGGATAAGGCCAATATCCACACTATAGCAAACTATCCGATATTTTTTACCATCCATTGCGGTAAGTTCTTCGGCTATAATGTTCTGGGGAATTATTCAGAACAGACTCCATACCTTAATGCCGAAGAGGGCATATTCAGCACACAACCACCACCTACGGGAGCATCATTGTACAAAGAAGATGTAATGGCAATTGCTGAATTGATTGAGATATCTGATGTAGAACAGCTTATTGAGATTAGTCTGAATTCAAATGCCCGTAACCGAATTTTAGACTGGTATATTCAATTTTTACAGCATCATACCCAACACCTCAGTAATTTAAGATCTTTAGACATCGTAAGAGCCATTCTTCATTAGGCTTTTCTTAATCTTGCAACAGGTATTAGTAACTGCTCGCGATATTTAGCAACTGTTCTTCTTGAAATATTGTAACCTTTCTGAGCCAGAATATCCATAATATCCTCATCACGCAGAGGTTTCTTTTTGTCCTCATTTCCTACAATTTCTGACAGGATACTCTTAATTTCTTTGTTGGTAACTTCCTCACCGTTCTCCATGGTTATTTTCTCGGAGAAAAAATGCTTTAAAGAAAAGGTACCAAATTGAGTCTGAACGTATTTGCTGTTTGCCACTCGAGAAACGGTAGAAATATCCAGCTGTGTCATTTCGGCAACATCTTTAAGAATCATAGGCTTTAATGCCGTTTCATCTCCTGTAAGCAGAAAATCTTTTTGAAAATGAGCAATTGCATTCATTGTTTGTAACAAAGTAGATTGCCGTTGTCTGATTGAATTAATAAACCATTGAGCAGCATCCAGCTTTTGTTTAATAAAGTTTACAGCCTCGGCATTTTTCTTGTCTTTTTTATCTCCTTTGTCGTATGAATTGAGCATTTCTTTGAATTCATGCGAAATGCGCAATTCGGGTGCATTTTTAGAGTTAAGCATTATCTCCAGAACCCCTTCATTATTATCTATAAAAAAATCCGGAAGGATATAATTATTATTGGTGTTATTACCTTCAAAAGTTGCGCCAGGTTTAGGATTGAGCTTCAAAATTAAGTCCAGTGCATTCTGAAATGTCTTGTCGTCAATCTTGAGATTTTTCTTGATTTTATCATAGTGCTTTTTGATAAACAACTCGTATTGACTATCCAGCAAAGAAATAGCCATATTCACTATCTCTTTGGGCCGTGCGATTCTCTTAAGTTGTAAAATCAGGCATTCCTGCAGCGTATATGCTGCAATACCGGGAGGATCAAATGTTTGTATTTTTTTGATGATTTGTGTTACCTCAGCCTCGTTGGTATTGACATTTCTGCTAAATGCCAAATCATCTACTATGGCTGTAATGGCGCGACTCAAATAACCATCGTCATTTATGCTGCCTATTACTTGCTCTGCAATCAGCTCTTCCTTTTCTGTAAGATCCAACATCCTCAATTGATCCAGAAGATTCTGATGAAAGTCTACTTCGTATCGAACAGAGTTATATGTGGTTTTCTCATTATCGCCTGAACTGTAATCGTATCCGCCTTCATCACCCTCGTTTCTCAAATAGTCATCAATGTCTATTTGATCAGCACTATCATCCTGTAGCGATACATCATCCAGATTATCCACTAATCCATCATCATCATTGTCATCATATATGTCTTCGCTATGCTCTTCCGTGCTGTACTCTAATGCCGGATTAATCTCCATCTCTTCCTTAATCCGCATTTCCATCTCCAGCGTTGGCACTCTGAGCAACTTCAAAAACTGAATTTGCTGAGGAGACATGCGTTGCAGTAAACGCTGTTGTTGACTTTGGCGAAGCATTAAATACGAATATGGTTACAGCAAAAATAAAAGAATAATTGAACTGCAGGTAGAATAGTTTTTAGCAAATCGTATTTATTAACTTAAACACAATTTTTTTGAAAGGCTATAATTTCACAAAATCATATTGTACATTTCTGAACCATTTAGAATATACATACAATGAAGCCCTTTGTTGCACCATCATTTTCGTACGTGCCTTTAGAAGAAACCTTGGAGATAATACCTAAAAAGAAAAAACTTTTTATTGGAATTCCTAAGGAAACGTCTTTTGACGAAAATCGTGTGGCCCTTACTCCCGAAGCAGTAGCTGTCCTAATTAACAATGGACATGAAGTAGTGGTAGAGACCAATGCTGGTGAAGGAGCGTTCTATTTTGATAGCGATTATAGTGAAGCAGGAGCCCGAATAGTGTATGATAAATCGGAGGTTTTTAAGGCAACTACTATTATTAAATCTGCTCCTATTTCTGAAGAAGAAATTGCCTTGTTAAATTACAATCATGTTGTCCTTTCTCCCATTCACATTCCATTTCTAAAAATGGAAATGCTGGAGCAGTTAATTAAAAAGAAGATTATTGCCATTGCATTTGAATCTATTAGAGATGATGCGGGTACTTATCCTATCGTGCGTTCGATGAGTGAAATAGCCGGAAATTCGGCAATTCTTACTGCAGCACAATACCTTAGTAATCAGCATAATGGAAAAGGGATTTTATTGGGTGGTATATCCGGTGTTCCCTCTGCTAAAGTAGTTATTATTGGTGCAGGAGTAGTCGGGGAGTTTGCTGCACGTGCAGCTCTTGGTCTTGGAGCTTCAGTCACTATTTTTGATAACTCTATTTATCGCTTAATGCGATTACAGAATAATATTGGAAGACGTTGTTCTACCTCAGTTCTTGACCCTGTTACTCTTAGTGAAGAACTGGCCTCTGCAGATATTGCAGTTGGTGCGCTTAAGCCTTTACATGGCATTACACCTATGGTAGTCAGCGAAGAAATGGTAGGCAATATGAAAGCAGGGTCAGTCATAATTGACGTAAGTATTGACCGCGGAGGATGTTTTGAGACCTCCAGGCCTACGACGCATCAGAAGCCCATTTTCAGACATCAGGATGTTATTCACTACTGTGTGCCCAACATGGCATCCGGAGTGTCCAGGACAGCCTCAAGAGCCATTAGTAATGTATTGATGCCTTTGGTCATACAGTCTTCAGATTTCGGAGGAATGGAAACTCTTATCGAAGCAAAATCAGGCATCAGAAATGGCGTTTACCTATATAAGGGCTGTGTTACCAAAGCTTCCATTGCCCGAAGATTTGGACTAAAATATACAGATCTGGACTTATTGCTGGCTACACAGCGTTAACCAATATAAAAAACCAAAGGGAGTTGTATATACTATCTAAAACATGTTTAAGAATTTATGCCGAATAACAGAATGAATAAAACGATGGCTGGTTATCATATACTGATGATACTATCGGCTGTTGACTTTCGTTTTAATGCACATGAAGATGTAGTTATCAGGGATTACCTTGTTCATGAATTCCCATTTCAGGTAAGCCTGGACAGGGAAATGACTATTATCAGCAACCTAAAACCAGAAGATTGGGAAAAACATTATACCAAAGCAATTGATGATTTTTATGATGATTCTACCAAAGATGAACGAATGAAACTTATAGACTTTGCCATTCAACTCTGCAAAGCAGATAATGTGATTACTAAAACAGAAAATCAATATCTCAATATGTTATTTGAAGCCTGGGAGCCTCAATAAACACTCTGTTTCTATTATTTTTTTACTTCTACAAAGCAAAAACGCAGCAAACTTAATTACTGCGTCTTCTGTTGGTCAGTTTTTATGGTTGGAACAATACAACAAGTAATAAAATTGACACAACACTGTAGATGGAAAAACATACAAAATACTAATAAAATAATATTACTGTTCATGCCTTCTTTTCTTTAAAAAAGCTCGAAAGGGTTTGCTACTAATCTGATTAATCAGCAGCAAAATAATTAGTGCGATTATTGTACCTAAAAAACTATTCATGATCATTATCCTTATCAAAGGAAATAAAAATCACTTTTAAACAAGTAACTATTTCAGGAACAGTCGTTTTAAGTTTAGGAATGGCCATTTTGGGTTAACAAAAGCGTTTTTCAATATCAATAAAAAAAAGAAATGCCCATATTCCTTGAATATGGGCATTTCTAAATTTTGGATGAATAGCAATTAGCTTTTCATTGTTTTGGCATATTTAGCCCGATCATTTTCATCAAGCATAATCTTACGTAAACGTATGTTTTGTGGTGTCACTTCGATGCACTCATCTTGTTGAATATACTCCATACATTCTTCTAAGGTCAATTGAACTTTAGGAGCAATACGGTTAGCATCATCGGTACCACTTGCGCGCATGTTGGTTAATTTTTTAGGTTCTGTAGCATTAACTACTAAATCGCCTGGCTTAATATGTTCTCCGATAATCTGACCAGAATATACCTCTTCACCAGCGTCAATAAAGAAAGAACCTCTGTCCTGAAGCTTGTCCATTGAGTAACCTGTTGTAGAAGCAGTATTTTTAGATAATAATACTCCATTGCTTCGGCCAGGTATTACGCCTTTCCAAGGTTTGTATTCGTTAAAACGATGGGCCATTACAGCTTCTCCTGCAGTTGCAGTAAGCATATTGCTACGTAATCCTATCAAACCACGAGAAGGAATGTCAAATTCAAGGTGTTGCATCTCGCCTTTGCTTTCCATAATCAACATTTCGCCTTTCTTCTGAGTAACCAAATCAATTACCTTACCAGAGAAGTCTGCAGGAACATCAACAACCAATACCTCATAAGGTTCACATTTTTTACCATCAATTTCTTTGGTAATAACCTGAGGTTGTCCTACAGTAAGCTCAAAGCCTTCACGGCGCATTGTTTCAATCAATACACTCAAATGGAGGATACCACGACCAAAAACCATGAATTTATCAGCATCCTCGGTGTCTTGTACACGTAGAGCAAGATTCTTTTCCAGCTCTTTCATTAAACGATCACGCAAATTACGGCTCGTCACAAATTTACCTTCGCGACCAAAGAAAGGAGAGTTATTGATACTGAACTGCATGTTCATTGTTGGCTCATCTATTGGAATGACTTCCAATGCTTCAGGGTTCTCAAAATCAGCAATTGTCTCACCAATCTGGAATCCTTCAATACCAACGACAGCACAGATATCACCTGCCGACACTTCAGTTACTTTCTTTTTACCCATCCCTTCGAATGTGTACAGTTCCTTTACTTTACTTTTTGTAAATGTGCCATCCAATCTGCACAATTGTACATTTTGTCCTTCCTTAATTGTACCGCGGGCAATACGACCAATTGCAATACGGCCAAGGAAAGTTGAATAATCTAAAGAGGTGATTTGAAGTTGAATTGTTCCTTCAGATACTTTTGGTTCAGGCACTTTCTCCAATATTGTATCCAATACGGCTGTAATGTTATCTGTCTGCTCCAAAGAGGTATTGAACCATCCTTGTTTTGAAGAACCATATAATGTAGTGAAATTCAATTGTTCTTCGGTTGCATCCAACTGGAAGAACAATTCAAAAACAGCATCATGAACCTCATCCGGGCGACAGTTTGGTTTGTCTACTTTGTTGATAACAACAATCGGGTGTAAGCCAAGATTCAATGCCTTTTGCAATACAAATCGCGTTTGCGGCATCGGACCTTCAAAAGCATCAACCAATAGCAAAACGCCATCGGCCATTTTTAATACGCGCTCTACCTCTCCACCAAAGTCAGCATGGCCCGGAGTATCGATAACGTTAATTTTAACGCCTTTATAGTTTACAGAAATGTTCTTAGCAAGAATGGTAATACCGCGTTCGCGCTCCAAATCATTGCTGTCCATTATCAATTCGCCTGTCTCCTGATTGTCACGGAAAACCTGAGTGGCATGGATAATTTTGTCTACCAATGTCGTTTTACCGTGATCGACGTGGGCAATAATGGCAATGTTACGAATATTCATAAAAAATAAATTGTCTTAAATTTGAATTTTAATTGTTGAATTGTTTAGCTGCACTATTTATGCTTCGAGTAAAGAATCAGCTGATTTCGATGGCTGATTATTTGTGTGCAGCAGTTCAATGAGGGCCTTAAAAAATTTGTGCAAAAGTAGGAAATAAAGATGACAATATCAGGATTAATCTGTATTTAGGAGGATATTCACATAAAAGTAATGGAACCAAACGTCTTCATCATTAAGCCATTTGAGAAAGCAGAGGTCAGTGAATATAAATTTATGCACCTCGAAGCATTGAAGAGTGAACCTGGAAATTTTGGTAACAGCTTTCAATTTGAATCAGCATTCACGGATCAACAATGGCTTGATAGAGTATCTAATCCAAATGGTGTTTGCTATGGTCTTTATGCAGGCAGTGCTTTAATTGGCATTACTTCAATAATTATTGCCAATGCAGAAAATTCAGAAGAAGCGTACATGACGCAATCTTACATCAGAAAAGACTATAGAAAACTGGGGCTATCAAAAATGCTTTTTGAAGAACGAATAAAATGGGCTAGAGAACGAAACCTGAAAAGGATTATAATTGGCCATCGCGAAAGCAATCAAATTTCTAAGCAGGCCAATCAGAATTTCGGCTTCAAATATACGCATCAGGAGGATTGTACCTGGCCTGACGGAGCAACCGAACCGATGCTGTATTATGAACTGATTTTGAAGGACGAATGAAACAAAAAAGCCTCGCAATAAAATTGCGAAGCTTTAGTGAGACCGTTGGGACTCGAACCCAAGACCCATACATTAAAAGTGTATTGCTCTACCAACTGAGCTACGATCTCAACGTTGTTCTTTTCTGAACGGGATGCAAAGGTAATCGTTTTTTAACACTGACAAAATTTTGAATGATATTTTTTCAGAATTATTTTTTTCTAAACTAATTTGCTAAGAATCAGCGCTTGTACTTCTTTCAATTCGTCCATTTCCGGCTTCTCCGGTTTTTGTGTAAAATTGAGATCGTTAGCTGTACTGATAGGTACCAAATGCATGTGTGCATGAGGCACTTCCAATCCTATAAAGGAAATACCTACTCTTTTACATTCAATAGATTGCTCAATTGCTCTGGCAATGGGCTGGGCAAACAAAAACCAATTCTGAAGGTATTTATCATCAGCCTCATACACTTTATCAACCTCCTTCTTGGGGACAACCAATACATGACCCCTCCTTAAGGGCTCAATATCAAGAAATGCAAGGAATAATTCGTCCTCTGCTATCTTGAAACAAGGAATTTCACCACTAATTATTTTTGAAAAAACACTACTCATTGCTCTGGAATTATAGCGAAATGCTTTCTATTTTAAATTTCATTACACCGTTGGGTACACTAATCTCTGCGGTTTCTCCTTTGCTTTTACCAAGCAAGCCTCTCCCTATCGGAGATGTAACAGAAATTTTTCCTGACTTAATATCTGCTTCTCCTTCAGATACAATCTGGTACTCGAAGGACTTCTTCGTAGCGAGATTTGTAACTTTAATACGACTAAGAATCGACACTTTGCTGGTATCAATATCCTTTGGGTCTAAAATACGCGTATTGGCAAGGGAAGCTTCTAATTGGGCCACCTTTGCTTCATGCAATCCCTGAGCTTCTTTTGCGGCATCATACTCGGCATTCTCTTTTAAATCACCCTTTTCTCTTGCCTCTGATATTTGTCTCGCTATTTCCGCTCTACCCGTTGTTTTCATTCTATTCAACTCCTCTCTCATCACTTCTAAAGTCTCCTTAGAAACATAATTTACAATGTTCATAATAGTATGTAGTAATTGTTTAAAAAAATTACAACGCTCCTACCGTGATAGAAGCGTTGCGATATATGATTTCAAAATAAATTTTTAGTTGGCTGTACTGCCTTCTTCTTTACTCTCTTTATTTACAAAGTTGAAGCGTAGTCCAATAACATGCACGCCATTAGCAGGGCGTTGTGTAGGACGATAGCTATAATCTAAAGCCAAAACCGGACCTGTTTTGCCGAGTTGGGTAGCAATTGTGGCACCCAGACTCAATCCGTTGTAGAAAGTAGTACTTTTCAATTTGTCCATTATATCCTTTTCATAACGATATGCTGAGCGAATCATGAAATGTTCCTTAAAAGAATACTCAAGTCCTGCTCCAAGATAATCATTGTTAAACGAATTTGAAGTAAAACTACCCAAAGCAGTCAGTCTGTGATGTGGCTTGTTATCGCCTTCTCTGTTCTTCTCATCAAAATAGAAGTCGTATGCAACACCAAGACTCATATAAGTTGGCAATTGGAACTTCTCTTGAGGAGTCATTCTAACTACGTTATAATTTGGGTCGTTTACGGAAGGGCTTTCACTGGCAAATCCGCCACCTGAGAAACGCATATTTGTACCTGCATTCCTCAAAGCAATACCTATGTGCAAATTATCTTCACCTTTACCAACGCTTGCAAGATATTGAATGCCAGCATCAATACTGGCACCAACTGCACCAATGTTTCCAATCTGTTCTGTAATGAAGGTTGCGTTGACTCCACCACGAATTTGGTGCGAAAACTCTTTTGCAAAACCTAAAGACACGTTTAAAAAAGATGGTTTAAACTTTCCACCAGTTCCTTCTGGAGCGTCTACGGTGGTAACATCAATCTCACCAAAACTCATAGACATGGCATTAACACCAATAACTGAAGTCTCACTTAATCTATAAGCCATACCAGCGTTATTGATAGCAATACCGGTACCGGACAAATAACGGCTATGGCTAACGCCTATTTCAAGATTGTCCGAAAATGACAAACCTGCAATGTTAACCTTCATTGCAGCAATTCCACGCACTGAAGCCACATCCAATCCAAAAAGACCTGTACTCTGAGCCCAGGGATTAATCAACAATTCTGTAGCTCCTGCCTGACCAGACCTGTCTTTATTACCAGCAGATGCATCAAATGCACAAGTCAAAGACAATGCTGATAAAAGTGCTTTTGTAACTATATTTTTCATACTAAATTATGTTTGAGGTATGATAAGCTTTAAATTAATTTGAAAACAAAATCATTTTACACTCCTGTTATATGACAGGAGTGTAAAATAAAATTAGTTATTCGTAACGTCAAGTGGGCGCATAGCACCAAACCATCTGATAACTTTATCCTTTCCATATGCATTAACATGGATAAGGTACATGCCGCTTGCAATTGGCAAACCCGCCTGATTGTACAAATCCCATGAAACTGCAGGATCATTATTTGCTTTTTCAAAATGACGAATCAACGTTCCGTCTAAAGAATAAATATTGATAGTTGCTTTCTCTGGTAGATTGATAATCTTAATCTTTGTTTCCAGACGATTGGACTCATATGTGTTGCCACCTGAAGCTTCTCCTTTGTACGGATTTGGAACTGCAAATATTCTATCCATCAATGCATCAGCATCAGTTTTGTCGGTATAGTCAGTAGCAGCCATTCCCTTAGTAGAGAATTTATACATTGGCATTTTGTTATTCATTGCTACCTGACCATTCATCAATTTGTATGATTTATACGGGGTATTTACTCTGAAACGCAAACGTGTTTCGGTTGGAATCAGGCCATCTTTCAAAGAAAGATATGAAGAACCTGCATTGAGCATTGGGAATCCTACCCATCTGATTTGACGACAAGCCGGAATATAAGTAAATGGGCTTGGAGAAGAAATACCAGTAACAAAAGACTTACAAGAATCATATTTGGTATTCAATATATACGTATAATGTCTTCCACCGTATATGGTCTCGCCAAATGCATTCAAATAGTCAGATGTTGGATTCCACAACATATCATTGCCATTGAACTTTTTAAGATAAGAATCTTCGGCAAAAGCTATATTCAATCTTTCACCTGTTATCTGATTGATGGCGTAGCCTGGGAAGTAAGAATAACCAGTATCAGAGCTAACTGAAGAATAAACGGGGTTGCCGCTATCGTCTAACTGCATGTTCCAGGAACGATGAGACCTTGGTTTAAATTTCACAGTACCACCTTCTGCAAGAATTACTGAATTCTGGGCTTCAAGAACAACGCACCTTGTCCATTTGGATTTATCCGAGGTGTACACTAAGTCTACGTTAGGATATTCTGATTGCCTTATAGCACTAGTTATCGTTCCTAAATACATAGAATTTGTTGTAAGCACCGTTGACGGAATTGCAGGAGCAAAACCACATGTATTTCCATCCTCCATATTTACTAAATCGTACGGAGCCCATGTTGATTTTACATTTGTATTATTACCAAACATACCAGCATACCTGGCATTCTTATCAGCGGTATAATCGCTAAAAGGGCCACAAGGAGGGATTGGCTCTCCTGTTGGAATCTCGTCAATAAATGAGCCGGAGCGAATCCAGTTTTGTGATGATCTGGCAGATCCATCAACAACACCGGTTAACCATGGATTAGCGGTATTGGCAAATGTTACATCGGAAGTGATATAGCCATTGATAATTGAGTCCATACCCGGGGCATTAACTTGATTAACGGTTACTGATAATCCATACTTTGCCAAAATCTGTTCGTTGGCTTGTGCGATATCCCTTTCGCTGTATATGGTATCCACTACATTTCCATTATCATCCAATCTGTCAATTCTCCATAAAGAACTATCTACAAGACCTAAGTTGACAGAGTCGGTTTTCAGGCCTTTTGACAATAAAGAAATTCTCCAATTAGAATTAACCACTTTAACAGGGTCAACCACTTTAATGCTAACAGGGCCTTTGCCGACTTTGTATGTAGGATAGTCAATCTGGTTGGTGGCAGACATTAAAATAGCGGCTTCACTAGTATCATCAAGTTGAACATCATTACCTCCATTGCCAGCACCTTCTATTCGGGTGATGATTACACCCTGACCATAGACTGAATTAGAAAAGGTATCACCTTTCTGATTCATGGCGTTAGGCATTGCAGCATAAGGGTCATTGGCAGATTTACCAGGACCAGTTACACTCTCAATATAAGCTTCATTTTGCGATGCAGCATCATTTGTAGGGTCAAAGAAGGCAAAATTATTGTGTCCGTAGGCAACAACTTTATAGTAATACGTTTTGTAATTTACCAAAGTTCTATCACCGGAAGCAAATGCATCCTCCGTCAGCACGAAGCTGTGTACTATACCGCTGTCCTTACCATTAACCTTTTCGATAGATAAAAATTGTTCAATTGGGTTCTTGTCAGTAAGATTCTTTTGATAATTCACAATTTGAGAGATACCATTCTTCTTATCGGTCTGGAAAACCTCAATAGCGTCAGCAGATAATTTACCGTTCTCGTCATAGATTGAAACGTTTGGTTTGCGCAACTGGAATATACGATAACCCTCGAAATGATACAAGGAGTCAGCAGCGCCATTAGCTTTTGCTCTGGCTGATATTACTCTGTATTTTGCATCTGCAATATATTTAGGGTCTCCATAACCCTCGTTAAAGTTATTGCTGTTTGAAGGGTTGGTAATGTAGAAAATCAATTTCCTGTCCATCTCTCTGATATTCAAGATAGGGGCTTCAGGACCAACGGGTCTTTTAAAACCATTATCGAACATAGATTGAGCAACGTCATCTGCACTTCTAATCTTCTTGAAAGAAGCAGTACCACAAGCACCAACATCATCTACCCAAACAACCCCAATCGTGATATCGTTTTTAGCACCAGGCTTCAAAGTAAATGGTCCTGCAGAGTGAATAAAGCGTTGGTCGCCGGGAGGTACTTTTGCAGCACACATAGACCACTCGGCAGGGTTAGATGGGTCACCATAAAACACAAAAGGAGCAATAGGCCCGGAACCATAACCTTTTGATGCCGTACCAGCAGCTTGGTCATTCGAAAATGGTATACCATCAGCATTGGTACCGGTCATATAATTATAAAACTCCGTTCCTGTTCTTGGATTACGAACGGGGGTGCTTGCTTCGTTTCTAAAATAAGAAAAAGAGCGCATTTTCAGTAATCTAAAAGTATCTCTGCCGGTAACAGGATCAACGTAGTCCTTTCTTGGGCCAATAAAAAAGTCAACTCCAACCATTGGAATACGTGTACCGTAAGAGTTTTGACCATTAGCACCGTCAGGTGTAGTAGCATTATAAAGAATACCCAGACCACGGGCCGTATCACAACCAACATAGTCATCAAAAGGGTAACCCAAATCCGCATCTGTCCATGTAGCAATAAAGCAACTATCCAATACAATATTACCTCTATTGATTAGGCGATAATTATAAAAAGACGCATCATTCAAGAAGTCAGATGACGAATAGGCAAATGCTGAAGTTTGCACTTCCATACCAATTGACTGCGTTTTGGTCATTGTTTTGGTATTACCGATATCATTAAACACCCACCAGATAAACTGACTTGGATTACTGCCTTCCACACCATATGCTCTTGGGTAATCACCATCTTTCCAATTATAAATACCGTCTTTATTTACGTCGATAAAAGGGGCATAACCATACTCATCTACCGGGCCCAAAAGCTCAGGCAATGAATTATTATTAGCGCCTACAGCATAAATATTTCCGGTTGCCGGCCATTGCTTGATGACATCATACTCATCGCCTACAATAGCAGATTGACCACCAGAATTGAAATTGTCAATAAATTTCTGCACTGTTTCGGCATTTACTTTCCAGAATCTATCCCACTCAGCACAGGAGGTCTCTGTTATACTTTTTGATAAACGATCGATTGGGCCAGGCCAATAATCATTACCTCCAGTTGCGCCACCACGAAACAATTGCGCAGAAACTTTCAATTGTCCGTTTCCGTCAATACCGCCTATCCAGCAAGAACCGGCATATAGTGAATGCCTTTGAGTACCCTTTGGAACCTCATAAGAAGCTTGGCTGGTACCGATATTATACCACATATCACCACCTGTCATCAACCTTGCACGAATGTTGTTGATGTCCAAGTCAATAGATGCCGTCGCATTTTTACATCCGGCAGTAGTCTTTAATAGGCCTGTATTAGTAGATTTGTTATTATCTCCTACAGGCCTGTATGCGGATACAGACGATGACGTTACAACCATACTTACGGCGGTTAACATCAATTGCAAAACACTCCTTTTCATAGTTTCAATATTTTAGTATTCACTAATAATTATTATTGTCAGATTTTAGAACGAGAAAGAAAAACCGATATTAGCTCTTCTTGGACCATTATAAAATCCAGGGTTGTTCACATACAAAGAATACAAATCCTGTAGCGTAGTCGGGCTCAAAGATGTATTAAAGTATTGCTTACCATTAGCAGAAGCCACATATCCATCATCATCAGGACGGCTTGTATAAGGATAAACACCCAACACGTCTTTGATATTAAACAGATTCTGGAAATAAACAAAAGTAGAAACATAGTATTTACGCTTTGCAACTGTCGGTGCATCTGTTGCTTCTGCAGCTTTCTTGGCAAAACCGCTTACAGCAAAGTTTTTACTCAAACGCAAGTCAATACCAAAATGCCAGTTTAATCTGGTTCCGTTTAAACCACCCTGAATAGCATTACCCACAACATTCTGATAGGTAGTATAAGGCTCTCCGCTACGTGCACGTAAAATCATATTGGCATTAAAATTCTGAAGGAAATGCTTACCATTCACTGTTGGGCCTTCATTCTCATCATAGCTGTAAATCAAGTTAAGATTGATATTGTGTCTTGAGTCATAAGTAAGAGGTGCAACATAACGTAAGTTAGGAAGACCCGAAGAGATAAAGTTTTGTAAAACACCTGTACCCGAAGTAGCATTTGAACCTGTACCGTCAGCAAATTGAAGAGTATAGGCAATAGTCATTGCTACTGGAATGCTGGCTCCAGTTGGTTTACGATAATCGTAAGAGAAGGTAAATCCTTTTGTTGTAGAGAAGTCTCTGTTACCATAAGTATAATAGGTTTGAGGCCATGCATACAAATAAGGACGAACCTGAATCATATCCTTACGCTCGCGATAAAACGCACTGATACCAATACCAGAGTTGTTAGATACCTGCTGTTGAAAACCTAATTCATAATCAAAAGTTTTTTCAGGCTTCAAATCCGGATTACCAATAACAGTACCTGAATTACGCTCTAAAAACAGATAATCTAAAGGCGTAGCAAAGTTTCCTGTTTTAGGGCGCTGTACAAGGATGTCATAATGCGCGTAGAATAAGGCTTTACCATCATTGATTGGGAAATCAAATTGGAAGCGAGGTGATGCCGTTACTTTTGGTTTATAATCGGTAAATGAGCGATTTGGATCGAAATTCGCATTGTCCATTTTGATTTTTCCTTCCGGAGTCAAATATGGTTGAGGGTCGGTTCCGCCATTTTCATCTTTCAAAACTTTAGGGTCTGGTATTTCAATACCTTCAGTATTATACCATTTATCCCCATTTCTATAACCAATAATCCTTGGAGTCAACGAATTATTGTTATTCACATATACAGCGTAATTATCACCGATATTATCAGGATGTGCTCCATTTGGGTTGCGTGAACCATCGACAGCTCCTTTTTTATTCATTTCATATAATGAATAAGGATCTTTCAATACTTTGGTGTTGTTATCATAACGTTCAATTCTCACACCTACATTGAAGTTCATTTCCTGGAAACGGAAATTATCCATCACATATCCTGCAATATAGTTAGGACTAAATGCTCCGATTGGGCGGGTAAGTTTGCCACTTGCATCTTTAGCAGTAAAGAAGTCATTAAAATTCACCTGACCATTTAATTTCTTACCGGTATAATCATAGCCATTATAAGAAACAAAACTTTGACCTCCATTGATAAGTTCATCAGCAGAGAACATATCCAAAGACAAAATAGATGGATCAACTGAATGAACATCCAGATAATCAAATTCTCCTGCACCCAGTTTTTTACGAAGATTTTCATCAAAAGTACTTTGGGTACCATTATCTAACCTATTGTACAAAATCGTATCTGTTGGGCCAAAGAAAGAACCATTTTTAACCTCGGCTAAAGTATACTCTTTTCCATCATGAATAAATCTTGGATTAGCGTAATCAAAGGCCAATATATGCGCATTCGACAATTGCACCATTTTATTCCATAATGAGTTGTTACCAGTACCTCCAATATTGATATTGGCAGCATAATTGCTTGAAGAACGCTGCTCATAATACAAACCAAATTGAATTGCATGAGTAGTTTTTCCTGGTCTGAAGTCAAATGAAGCATCAGCATGTAAGCCTAATTGGCTGAATGTACCATAATTGTAACCAGTCAATCCAGCACCAACATTGGATATGCCAACATTTTGTACAGACAGGGCCTGATTTGGGAAATCACCATTCATCATTCCTCCATAACGTTGTACTTGAGTAAGGTCTGAAAGGAAGCCCAAAGAATTTGTGTTCTGATATACGTTTTTTGTATAATTAGACAATATCGGATTTTTGTTAGAGGCTTCGTAACCGATGCCCGCTACTGCATCTAATGTCTGAAGAATAACCGCTTTACGTCCGCTGGCCGTATCTTCAGCAAATTGATAAATAGGCACTCTGGTTTGAGTGAATTTGCCTACATAACCATAGTCAAACAAATTACGTTTGAAATTTGGGTCTTCTGTTTTTGAAGTCGTATACTGATAATCTGCCTGAACAGTATAGAATGCATTAGAGATAACCGCACGCTTTGCGCTATCACCTGATCCCGCTGCATTTCTGTTATTAAATGATTGTCTTAAACGTAAAAATCCACGATAAGTTGCTCCTGTCTGAGTAGGAATAGCTTCTGGTGAGAAATATGAGTTAGCTCGGTTATACTCCTGGCTTTTGTTGTAGTTAAAGCTACCACCAGCAGTAACGTTGATGTTGTTGTTCACCGCATAATCCAGCTTACCATTAAATCTTACTGTTGTAGTTGCATTATTTAGCTGACGTTTTTGTAAATAAAAATCGTCTTTGCTCACTTTGTTGCTTGACGGCAGCATTACAGATCCGTTTGCAGTATTTACCAATGTTAATGGGTTGTCTTGCAATCCTTTCAGCACATCGCTTTTCAATACAGCATTTTTAGTATATGTTGGGTTGTCATCTTGATCGTACTGATAATCGATACCCATAAGGAAACCCAAAATCGGCTCTTTAACGCCATCACGCATACGTGATACTAAAGGACCGGTAAGAGAAGCATTCAATAAATTATTATTATAACCATCAACTGAGTGTTGACCCTGAACGGTTCCCTTCAATTTATTAGTTAAGCCTTTGGTGGTAATAGATACCACACCCCCTGTAGCATCTCCAAGGTTGGCAGGAATACCCGATGCAAATACCTGTAATTGTTGAACAGTTCCCTGCGCAGGATTAATTGGACCGTTACCTTGCTGCACCACCTGACCGTCGATTACAAACACAGTACCATCTTCACGGGCACCACCTATACGAAGGCCTGCTCCATTTCTTGATTGTTGAACGTTTGTAGACAAACTAGCGATATCTGCCAGATTTCTTGTTGGTGCACTTTCAATTACTTTTTCATCAGTAATCTTATTTTTCGTAACAACAGGGTTTTTATAAGCAATTTTTACGACCTCATTAAGTCCTTTTGCGTCTACTGCCATTTTGTTATTAATCTTCACTGATCCTCCAGAAGACACAGATACAGAAGCAATTTGCTTTGTACCATATCCTGTTGAAGAAAACTGAATGGTATAGCTACCAGGAGGCAATGGTTTTACAGAATAGGTACCATCATCTTCAGTAATAGTACCACCTTTCATCAGACCGCCCTGAGTTACTTTAACCACAACACCCGGAAAAGGGTTATTGGTCTCGTCGGTAATAGTACCATATATCTCGCCGTTCTGCGCAAAAGCAGTGCTGGCGGTGCCTAAAAGCATCAAAATGAATAGGTAAAGGAACGAACGTTTCATACGCATCTTCAATTGTTTGTTAAATATAATGGAGTAAAGGTAGAATTATTCGTTAAATAAAAAAAGTTTTGGTCAATTTTTCTTAACAGATAACCCCTATATTTAATTTGTTTTTTGCTATTTGATAATTCTTTCTAAAAGTAGTATACTCATTTTGTACAAGGCCTCCTGACTATATCCTGCTATATGAGGTGTCAGTAAAGCATTTGGCAATGTTATTAATTCATTAAATATACTGCGGAAATGAGTGGTCATTTTACCTAATGGCTCTTCTTCCCAAACATCCAAAGCCACACCACGTATTTTACCTGATTTAATATTTGGCAATAATACTGCACTATCTACAACAGTACCTCTGGAAGTATTGATAAGTATAAATGGCTTTTTCATATCGACAATAAAACGCTCGTCTATCAAATGAAAAGTATCCTGCTGATATGGAACATGCACACTGACAATGTCTGAAAATTCCTGAATTTGCGCAACATTATTGCATATCTCAATGTGTTGTTCTTTTTGGATTGTTTTGTATTTATCGTACACCAAAACCCTTAAGTCGAAACCACGTAATAATTTTGCAAAAGCCATGCCTGTATTTCCATAGCCTATAAGGCCTATAGTTTTGCCTTCCAGCTCTGTTCCCCTGTTTTCATCCCGAAGCCATTGACCTTCTTTAATTTCGTTATGGCTTTTTAATATTCGTTTATTTAATGACAACAACATCCCCAGTGCGTGCTCTGCCACTGCATTACAGTTTCCTTCGGGACTTCCAATACACCGAATGCCTTTAGAATCGGCATATTGCACATCGATGACCTCCATGCCAGAACCCATTCTTGCTACAAAACGAAGGTTTGGAGCAGCATCTACCATTTCTCTGTTTACCTGAAGCCTGGTGGAGGTGACCACGCCTACACAATCCCGGATAAGCTCAAGACCAATGTCCTGAGTAATTGACTCGTTGACAACCAACTCATACCCTGCATCTTCCAATCCTTTAATCAGCACACTATGCACAGGTGCAGCTATCAGTACTTTGCCTATATTGCTCATCAAATTTATTATTGAAAAAAAGTCTTGTATAAATAAACAAAATCCTGCACGCTTAATTGCTCTGCCCGTTTATCCATCAGCGGGTCGTTCAATGCATGTGACGGTAAGGTGCTCCGCAGGGCGTTACGCAGCGTTTTTCTTCTTTGTCCAAATGCAGCCTTAACCAGTGTCTTGAATTTCTTAAGATGCTCTATTCCATGAGGGTTAGAAATATTGGTAAAGCGCAATACGCCGCTCATTACTTTTGGAGGAGGGGTAAAGCAGTTTGGAGGGACGTCAAAAAGATATTCTACCTTAAAAAAAGCCTGAGTCAGCACACTTAATATTCCATATACTTTACTTCCCGGCCCTGCAGCTATACGCTCTGCCACTTCCTTCTGAAACATACCAATCACCTCTGTCACCTGTGGTTCCCAATCCAGCATTTTAAACATAATGGGAGAAGAAATATTGTACGGAAAATTACCAATTACACTAAAAGTACCATCGAAGGGAATGCTTGCCTGCAGTATATCCTGTAAAATTATCTTGCCTTTAATTGCCGGATAATTATTCTCCAGATAATGGAATTTTTCTTCATCAATTTCTATTGCTTTATAGTCGATGCCTTCTTTTGCAATAAGATATTTACTGATGGCTCCGCCACCCGGGCCAATCTCTAATACTTTCTTTCCTGCTGTGTAGTCTATCTGTTCCACAATTTTTTGACACATATTTTCATCGTGCAAAAAATGTTGTCCTAATGATTTCTTAAGGGTATATGGTTTGCTCATTGGCTGTAAAAATAGTCATTTAAGTTAATTAGGTGGCTATGTTAAAGAACGTAATTGGCGCAATGATTGAAACAAAATGTTTTGTCTGCAATTGCCCAAATTGCATTAGCGGTATAAAGTATTAAGGTCCTTTACGGTTTCAACCAATTAACTAATTCCCTACTTTCGCAGTTATGCAATTCAAAATATCTACTGCTTCGCCAAAAAAATCAACGATTCTGATTATCAATGATGCCACACAACTTCTTAAATCAGACATGCTTTCTGCTGCAGAAATTAATTATGCAACAGCAGAAATTAAAAAAGAAAAGAAAATCATTAGCCTTAACCAATATGGGCGTTTTGTGTATATCTGCCTGTCTCCTTCAGGCATTGCATTACCTGTTTCAGAAAGCCTGCGCCGGATGGGTTGCGCCCTGAAAGATTTGCTCAATAAGGACAAAGCTATCAACGTTATTATCTCCAATATCAGTTCCGAATCGAGTGCCGCTTACTGGCTTGCAGAAGGTATTACATTAGCTTCATACCAATTTCTTAAATATTTTTCGGATACAAAAAAGAAGAACAATTCTTTAAGCACTATTGAATTTGATAAAACCAGCATTACACTTAAAGACCTTAACCAACTGAGCATTATTACAGAATCAGTGAGCATAGCGCGCAATCTGGTAAATGAACCCCTCAATTCTATGGGTGCTGTTGAATTGTCCAGACAAATTGCTGCATTGGGAAAGGCTTCGGGCTTTAAAACCACAGTGCTGAATAAGGCACAGATTACTAAGGAAAAAATGGGAGGTATTCTTGCTGTAAACCGCGGAAGCATTGACCCGCCTACGTTCAGTGTTATGGAATACAAACCGGCCAAATCTCTCAACAAGCAACCGATTGTTCTTGTAGGGAAGGGAATCGTATATGATACCGGTGGGCTTTCACTCAAGCCTACCCCAAATTCAATGGATCGGATGAAAAGCGACATGAGCGGAGCTGCACTGGTAAGTGCTGCAATGTACGCCATTGCCAAATTGAAATTACCCTTACACGTTATAGCGCTTGTACCCGCAACAGATAATCGCCCAGGAGAAAATGCTTATGTGCCCGGAGATGTGATTAAGATGTATGACGGCACCAATGTTGAAGTATTGAATACTGATGCAGAAGGCCGCATGGTATTGGCAGATACTCTGCATTGGGCAAAAAGATACAAGCCTGAACTGGTGCTGGATTTCGCTACATTAACGGGCGCAGCGGCGGCTATTACGGGTGGCGAAGCCTTAATCTATATGGGAACTGCAGAAGACAAAATCAAACTATCATTTGAGAAAAGTGGTGCTAACCAATACGAGCGAATGGTTCAGCTGCCTCTGTGGCCTGAATATGGCGATATGATTAAATCCGATATTGCCGACTTGAAAAATGTTGGGGGGCCTTATGGAGGGGCTATTACAGCTGGCAAATTTTTAGAACATTTCACTGCATATCCCTGGCTGCATTTTGATATAGCAGGTGTGTCTTTTGCTACTGCCAGAAAGAACTACCATAGTGTGGGAGGAACCGCTTTTGGACTGAGAATGCTGTTGGATTATCTGTTGCATTACGGGAAGTAAAAATTCTTAATTCCGAGTGTACGATTGATACTTGTATTGGTTGTTTGAGGTCATCTTGTCAATTTCTATTAGCTTTGATTTGCGTCGCCCGTCCGAAGGGATTCATCCGGGTGGGCACCGTTGGGGTTTTGTCATTCCTTCGGCTTGCAATACATCAACTCAAACTTAATTTTATTCAACTTACATGACTTCATCCAGTTCTCTTTATCGAGTCTCCTTTCGCCAAAACTACTGGCTCATTGCTTTTGCAATTCTGTTTACCACATTGTGGGTTTCTACTCTGACTGGGACAAACGACATCTACAATTGGCTGCTTGAGAATACGCTTGTATTTGTTTTTCTTACGATACTGGCGCTTACTTTCAGGCGTTTTCAGTTTAGCGATGTGAGTTATACATTTATTTTCGTGTACCTGTGCCTGCATGTGTATGGTGCCAAATACACCTATGCGGAAAACCCCTTTGGATATTGGCTGAAAGACTACTTTCATTTTGAGCGAAACCATTACGACCGTATTGTGCACTTTAGTTTTGGCTTCATGCTGGCATACCCTATGCGCGACTTCTTTCTTAATAAAATGAAATTTCCTAAATGGGTTGGATGGGTTTTGCCAATAGAAATTACCTTATCATTTAGCTGCCTCTATGAACTCATCGAGTGGTTGGTGGTAGAAGTTCTCTTCCCAGAGCAGGGAACGGCTTATCTAGGGACACAAGGTGACGTATGGGATGCTCAAAAAGATATGTTCATGGCCTTTTGCGGGGCCGTAATTATTATGTTTGTTATTTCTTTAACCAAAAGGTTTTTCAACAGAAAAACCCATGACCAAGCAACCTTATAGGCAATAACAACCAACATTATCCTTTCCTATAAGCATTCTGTTTGGCACATCAATATTCGCTGTTGAAATTACTTGGAGAACGACTAAATAATAAAGAAGAGGGAGCCATGGAAAATTTTCCATGGCTCCCTCTTCTTTATTTGTACTACAGATTACTTAGAAGTCTTTGTAACCCTTTGTTGTTTAATTAACTGGTCTTTATCACGGATAACGAAGAGGTAGATTCCATCTGCATACTTGCTCAAGTCTATCTCTTTTGTCTCTGTAGCGTTCAATATCGTTTTGCCAGCTACATCCTTCACTTCAATGCTCAGCATTATCGGACTTTCGATAAATACCTTACCATCTGTTGGGTTAGGATAAATTCTGATTTGGCTTGCTTCAAGAGCTGCGCTACTGATACCTAATCCGTTTTCGTTAATCTCAATTGGATTAGATTCTCCTTCACAGCCATTAGCATCTTTTACACGAACCTTATAGTAACCGTTTTTGGCAACTGTTATTGAAGAGCTTGTGCTACCAGGAATATCAACTCCATTGCGCACCCAAGTATAACCTGTATAAGTACCTGAAGTACTCAATACCAAACCAGACCTTGAAATTGTTGGTGTAGGAGCTGGTAATATACTCACTGTTATAGGAGCAGAAACACTTACGCAACCATCTGATGTTCTTACTTTTACGCGATAAACACCAGAATTTTTAATTAGCTGCGCGCTATCAACCCATCCAAAAACGGTGCTGCCACCACGCGACCACTCGTATGTAAAGCCACCAACATTAGCATTCAACAACACACCTTCATTTTCGCAGGCAGTGGTTGTACCACCAGGTACGGAAATAATTGCCGGAGGATTTGGTTTAACAGTAATAAGAATGTTACGCGAAACTGCTGGACAGCTTGAAATACCATCTGAAACTGTAGCACGGTAATAACCGGTTGAGCTAACGATTAATGTACTTCCTGTAGCACCAGGAATGACAACGTTATCCTTACGCCATTGATAAGTAACGCCAGACTTACTAGGTGTGCAAGTCAATGTCACAGATGAACCTGCACAAATAATACTATCAGCAGGTTTCGTAATAGATACAGAATAACCAGGGTCATTAACCACAAGCGTAACCTGATTTGAATATGCAGGGCATGGAGATAATGCTGAAGTTACTTTAACCATATAAGTACCAGGCTCTGTAGCACCCATGTCGTTAAATTTCCAGCCCGGAACCACAACACTATCCAACATCCAATCATAAGTAGCACCAATAAAGTTAGATGCTATAAACTTAACCGTATCTCCTAAACAATAAGAAATAGGGGTAGTATTTGGATTAATGGTAACAGGAGGATGAGGTGGTAATTGAGGCACCATAAATGAAGCACTGTAAGTTGTGTCATTTGTGTTATTACATATTACAGCAAAACGATACTCATAACCAATCAAGGTATCAGCAGTGAGAACTGTATCTGTTGCACCTGCAATACCAGACCAGGAAGTTGGTGGCCCTAAAGGTTTTCTTTGCCATTGGTATTTGATACCAGGCACCAAAGCGATAGTTGATCCGACATTTGTTAAGGTAAGTGGGGTACCAATACAATACTGTGTACCTGATGGTTTTGAACTTGTAATCATACCTGCATTAGGGGGACCATCGCAAGGAGCATAGTTCAGATTAATATCATCAAAAGCTGCACCGTAATATGACCAGTCTGAGCTTGGATCAGCGCCTGATTTACGGAAACCTATATAGTAGATCCCTCCGGTAGGCATAACAAAAGTAGTATCATACAACTGATATGAATTATTGGTAAACTCACGATATGGTATAAGATTAGTTGTCATTCCACCTATAGATTGTGATTTACCATAGTATACACCAATCTTGCTTCCCGTGCTTGACCATGATTCTTTACAAACATGGTAGAACGACAGGTTGTATTTATAACCCGAGCGGAAATTCAAGGCAGGTGTAAACCAATAGTTATCTTCTGATGGTGAAGATGGAGAACCGAGGTAATAACCTCCAATTAAGAAGTTTTTACCACCTGGCGTATGGTTCTTATAGTTTCCGGTAATTGTACTTCCGTAAACCAACCAACCGTCATAATAATATGGACCCCATTTGGTAGCATCACTACACAAAGGCACTGTACCAGCAATTGTTGTCTCAAAATCTTCTTTGTAAGGCAAATCAAATGCTCCGACACCGATTTTAATTGCTGCAGAAGTATCTGTGGCTCCGGTTGCAGCACATGTAATAACCACTTTGAACCAAGTGTTTACCACTATAGGGTCAGTATTATAGGGCAAACCTGTACCACCTGTGGTTACAAATGGTCCTGTCGGCGAAGATGAAGAAAACCATTCGTATGTTAAGCCAGTAGCCAAAGTGCTACCCACTAAATCCAGCTGAGTAGTACCGCCTGAAGCACAAATATGAATCGGATCAGAAATTATAGTACCAGCTACAACAGGAGAAGAACATGGAGGAACTTCTTGCAATCCAATATCATCAATGGCTATACCATATCCGAATCCCGATTGAGATTTTTTAAATCCAATATAGAAATTACCACTTGCTGTCGCTGTAAACTGATTTTTGAACTGTTTGTATAACCCTATTGGTGTAACTGATGAGCCAATTGTTGTGGTCATCGCTGCTGCTGATTGTGAAGCACCCATATAGGCATCAATTGTATAAGTAGCACCAGAATAAGCATCTGATTTATGCCAGTAAGACAATTGGTACAATTTACCTGCGGTAAACTTGATTGCCGGTGTGAACCAATATTCTGGTGATCCGGAATAATATCCGATATAGTAACCGCTAATTAAATATTTACTTCCTAAAGGAGTATGATTTTCTAAAGGAGAAGAACCATAAGTAAGTGGCGAACCCATTACATTCCAATAATAATAAGCACCAAAAGCATATGTATAAGAAGCACATGGCATATTAGTACCAGGAGTTCCTGTTTCAAATGTTTCAATATATGGAGGAACGATTACTCCAACATCAACTTTCAATATCGTAGAAATTGTTGAATCACCTGTAAGAGTACATTTTATGATGCAACGGAACCAAGCTGTTGAAGGCAAACCAACCGAGGTATATAGTGGTGAAGTAAGCGCAGCAGAACTACCGGCAGGTACAAAACCTGATGAAGGATCTGTAAAGGTATATTCCCATCTGAAACTCAAGCCTGAGGCTTTACTAACAGTTGACATATCCATATCCAAATTTACAGTGCCACCTGATGTACAAAGCATTGAAGGCGATGCGGCAATAGCCCCAACAGTAGGCGTACCTGAACATGGGGGAAGCTGTACCAAACCGATGTCATCAATAACAACTCCGGGATAAGTAAATGCTGTATGCGCAACTTTAATTCCTAAATAATAGTTGCCCGAACCTGGTGCTACAAAACGGCCTATCAATTGCTTGTAACTGCTTGTATTAACACCTGTAAGATCACTACGTATCGGAATCATTGAACCCGCCGACTGAGACGTACCATAATACATACCCAGATTTGTAGAACCACCGGCATAATCACTACCGTTGTACCAATAAGAAAATTCGTAAGTATCACCAGCGGTAAACTGAATAGCTGGTGAGAACCAATATTGGTTAGGACTGGTATAGTAGCCAAAATAATAACCTGCATATAGATATTTGCTGCCACCTGGGGTATGGTTAACAATTGCAGAATAATAAGAATCAAAAGGCGAACCATAGATATACCAAAGGTATCCGGCACCCCAACCATATGTATAACTTGCACAAGGCATATTTATGCCTTCTGTACCAGATTCAAAAGTTTCAATGTATGGAGGTATTATAGCACCTACATTCATAAAGTAAGTTGCTGTTGTATCTGCATTGGGTGCACCTACCAAAGGACAAGTAACAATACAACGGTATTTACGTCCGGCTGTCAAAGTTCCACTGGTATATACAGCTGTCGTACCACCACTACCGGTAGACACATTAGCCCAACCAGCAGCTGTAGAGTCCTGCCATTGAAAATCAAGCTTAGAAGCCATCGTTGTTCCGCTCAAAGAAAGAGTAGTTGTACCCGAAGAACAAATTAACGACGGTGAAGCAGCAATTGTTCCGGCAGCAGGTTTTGCAGCACAAAGAGGCAATTGCTCTACCCCAATATCATCAATTGCAGCACCGTACACTCCGTACTTAGTGTGATTGACTTTTACACCTAAATAATAAACTCCTGTTGTGGGTGCATTAAATGAACCGACAATTTGTTTGTAGGTAGTGCTATTTTCCCCTGTAATATCAGGACGCATAGCAGTCATAGCAGATGCAGACTGAGACGTACCATAATATAAACCATAATTCACGCTAACATACGTTTCTCCGGCTGCATACCAATAAGAACATTTGTATGCCATTCCACCTGTCAATTGCAGTCCTGGACTAAACCAATATTGTTGATTACCAGTTGGTGAGCCTAATGCATAAGTACCAACATAATAACCGGTTGATAAGTATTTACTACCACCAGTTGTATGATTTGCCATACCTGGATAATAAGTACCTGGCATATCTTTAATACCCCAATAATAGAAATCACTTGTTCCTGTCCCGGCATCCCAGCTATAGGTATATGACGCACAAGGCTGATTTTGACCTGCAGTGGCAGTCTCAAATGTCTCAATATAAGGAGGAGTAATTGGTCCTACAGACAAACATACCGGAGTTGAAATATCGGTGTTTGGTGCAGCTATCAAAGGACATGTAACAATACATCTAAAGCAAGAAGGCACAGTAATTGTTCCTGTTGTATAAGATGGAGCTGTGGCACCAGCAATATTGGTATAAGTACCTGCAGACCCTGTAGTAGAAATCTGCCATTGGTAATTAAGATCTGAAGCTGCCGACAAGCCTACAAGAGTTAATGTTGTAGATCCACCACTTGCAGAACAGATTGCACTTGGACTTGCTTTTGCTGCACCAGCTGTTGGTTTGGCAGAACAAGGAGGTAATTGAGTCAATCCGATATCGTCAATTGCTGAACCATAATACCAGTTAAAGCCTTTAAATCTGATACCGATATATTGTGCACCTGTAGTGCCCGCAACAAAGTCGCCAGAAAATTTAGTATATGTTGAGGTTGTAGAAGTTATATCAGTTCCAACAACGGTTGTCATTGCTGAGGCCGATTGAGAAGAACCAACTCTGGCACCAAATAAATAAGTGTCATAGCCATCGGTTCTATACCAATAACTTACATTATATGCTTTACCTGCAGTAAAGTTGATAGCAGGACTAAACCAATATTCTTCACCAGAATAATAGCCTAAACCACCACCAGCAAACAACCATTTTGAACCACCCGGGGTATGATTATCAAGACCTGTCCATGAATATGGGTGTGGACCAGAATATAAATACCAATAAGAATATGCATCCCAACTGTAGGTATACGAAGCACAAGGTAAATTTGTACCCATGGTTCCTGATTCAAAATCCTCTACATAAGGAGGGTTCAGTGGCGCAATTTTTATATTTACAGTATCCGTATTTTTGGTGCCGCCACCAGCAGAACATCCTACCTGACAATAATAATATTTTGTAGTGCTAATGCCTGTTCTGGTATATGGATTAGTGGTCGCCCCAGCGATTGCGGTATAAGGACCAGTCAAAGAGCTAGACTCATACCATTGAAAAGTCAATCCTGATACAGCAGGTGTACCAGTAACGGACATTGTTGCAGAGCCTGGTGAGCTACAAACCATTGTAGGGCTGAGGTTGGCCTTACCCGCATAAGCAGGGGTACCAGTACATGGAGGCAACTCCATTAAACCAATGTCATCAATATTCATCGCATACCAATACGTTCCCTGCACCTTTATACCTATAAAGTAACTACCTGCAGTGGCTACTGTAAAGTTTTGAACATATTGCTCATATGAAGAATTGTTTACGTAAATGTCTGGTGCTAAAGCTGTAGTCATGCCTGCACGGGTTTGACTATTGCCAATATAAGCTCCAAGTGTATAAGGGTCATAACCATCTGTTACATACCAAAATGAGAACTGATATGTTTTACCCGTTGCAAGATTGAATCCTGGAGTAAAGAAGAAGTCTAGATAATCAGGATAATTAAGACCTAAATAATAACCGGCAAAAAGAAATTGTGACCCTCCGGGAGTGTGATTATCTAAATAAGTTGGATACCATGATGGTATTGTAGAGGTGCTGTGTACATAAAATCCTTCATAATAACCTGCATAAGTATTATAGGTACAGGGAGGAAATGATCCAGAACCAGCACTCGTAGATTCAAAATCTTCGAAATATGGTAAAGCAGATCCACTGACTGTGGTTGTTACAGTGGTTGAAGTGGAAGTAGAACCACTGGCTGTACAAGTAGTAATACATCTGTAATACATTGTACCTGGTCCAGGAACAAAAGTGTAAGGCATTGTTGTCGCCCCTGTCATTGAAGTCCATCCGCCAGAACCTGTAGTAGAGGATTGCCATTGGTAAGTTATTCCCGAAGCCGCAGTAAAGCCACTTAATGTAAGTGACAAGGGC
The DNA here is from genome assembly GCA_040387755.1 of Bacteroidota bacterium. Lineage (GTDB taxonomy): Bacteria > Bacteroidota > Bacteroidia > Chitinophagales > Chitinophagaceae > Rurimicrobium. The sequence goes on from JAZKDB010000002.1 coordinate 1,772,019, forward strand.
GTTCCAGGACATATTGTCGTCGCAGAAGAAATTGCGGTACCCGCAGAAATGGATCCGGAACACGCAGACAAACTACCACAAGAAACGGTAGCTTCCCATCCCGGTGTTTCCCAATAACTGTCAGAATGAAAGACAAAAGTTAATGAGCCGTCCGAAGAGGTAGAGGTAACCGTACCAGGACCACTGTATCCTGTATAACCACCTATAAGACTAGCACTGGTTGAAGGCCCATCATAAACATAAAGGGAATCCCAACCATCTTCAACATCAAAGGATGTAAAGTCTACTGTAACTTTCGCACCGGGTGTGGCCGGATAAATCGTCATTGTCTTGTTCTCACTCGTGCTGTAATAACCAAAAGGTCCTCCACTATCATAAAAATAGTCACTACAGCTAGTGGTAACTACACCTGAGGTCATATTAATCGAACCAGCCTTCGACAAAAGTGGAATTCCGGATAATAGAACAAGTGCAAAGAGCGCTGATAAAAGGCGCACATAAGCTCCCGAAATAAGGGTTGAACGAACCTTCATTGGAAAGGTCATAAAAAAGGAATATAAAATTTTCATTTGGGGGGATTTTAGAATTTTTACATTATATAGTGGTCTAAATTGGCTATTTGCTATAATCTACCTCGCATTCTTATTAATCTTTTCTACCTTAATCAATTTGCCCTCTTTATCTGTCAAAGTCAACAAATACAATCCTTCGGCCAGAGAAGCCGTTTCCATCACTTTGGCATTCTTCTGCTCTGCTACCACACGACCAGTAATATCAGTTAATCTTGCATTTACCTCAATTGGGCTATTGATATGTAACTGATCCAGCATTGGATTAGGGAACACCTTAATTGTACTACTAACAATAGTCTCCTCAATTCCTGCAGCAAACAGGTAAATGTCTGATTTTGCAGTACACCCATTACTATCCGTTACCTCAACACTATAAGCACCATCTTTAGTAAACAAAGTATAATAATCTCTGTTTGTGGCAAATGAGTCAATTTTTACATTATTCTTATACCATTGGTACAGATAATATTTTTGAGTAGTCAATTTACCAGGCGCGCCATAAACTACAGTTGGTTTTGGTAGTGGATATACTTTCACACGAATGGGCACTGAATAACTTGCACAACCTAAAGGAGTATTTACGATTAACATATAGTCTCCGGATTTATCAACTACCAAATGATCATTAGTTTCTCCTGGTAGAATGCTGCTATTGCGCATCCATTGATAAGTATAATTATATCCCTTGTTCGCCTGAAGCACAATGGCACTTGTTTCGCAAAATGTTAAAGAATCATAATAAGTTATTTGTGCCGGAGGCGGCGGTACTATAGTCATTCTATATGGAGCAGATGCATACTCACAACCAGTAGAAGAATCGTAAACTTTAAGAATATAATTGCCACTCAATGGAGTAACAGATAATGTTTTGTTTGTGGCACCAATTATCTTGGTAGTATCTCTGTACCATTGGTACGATACCCAGGTAAAAAATGCAGGTATGCTTCCTGTAAGTACAGGAAGATTAAAAGTACATGCTGTATCAAATCCGGTACTTGACGTAATCGTGATTAACATTTGGGGACGGGTAGTACCAGCAAATTCCAGAGCACCAATATCAGAAGAGCCCGGAGGGCGTGGGTTAAATAAAAAGTCATCGCTAACCGCTACATCTGTACCTACTGATTCTGCATAACTCATTCCTGAAGGAGCAAATATTCCACCTGTTCCAGAAAGATTGTTTTCTGTAAATGTGTTTCGTTCACGAACAACAATACCTGTAGTTTTCATAAAATTGTGATAAGAACTTTTATCACATTCACTATTAAAAAACTTATCGTTTACAATATTTTTTGTGGTATTTACTGTCAGGCCACTTTGATGATATCCATTAACCAATGTGGCATTGGTTGTTCCTTCTACATATAAGTAGTTATTAGATCCTGTAGGCGTATAGTAAATATTACTGCTTGCAGTAAAACCAGATAAAGATGGTGGAGCCAAAGGTGCGCCAGAAGCAGCGCGAATAGCTGCTACATTATTTGCAGCACCGGCAACTACATTTACATGTAAAATGTTATTCTGAATAAAATTAGTAGCACCAGAATTATAACGTAAGCCAGATGCACCATATCCGCTGGCACTTGCAGCAGCAGTAATCATTTTAACTGTATTGTAGAAAATATTATTGGTTCCTGAATTCAGCAAATTAATACCTACGGAAGAGTTGAATGAAGTAATATTAGATGATGCTGCGACATCAGAAATCATATTATTACTAAAAGTGTGGGTTGCACTTCCGGATGTAGAGTTAATTCCGTAAGCGAATCCTGCAGTGTCGCTATTAGTAATACCACTGATTAAATTGTTAGTTGCAGTAAATGTGGTGGTCTGATTTGGTGTCGGCTGCCTTAGCTCCAATGCAGAAACAATTGCACCGCCAAATGCACTGCTACTTTTCAAATTAGTAATAGAACATTTAGTAACCGAAATTGTCGTAGTTGCATAATTTGCTGTATTCCACCCGCTTACTACTCCAAAAACATGCCATGCAGCACTGGTCAAATCTGAAATAGTATCTCTATCAAGAATTGCAGATTTGCCATCTAATAGATTAAAGCAAGCAATCATACCTAATGATGTAGTGATTTTGCTTATCTTATTATTGGTACAGGTAAGAGAATGACCATTATTATAAGGCCCAACTGGAGAGAAAACAAAAACAGGCGTTGTGTTAGTAGCTCCGCTTGTTGTAATATTTGTTACGACATTTCCAGAAATAGTAGTATTACGGAGCAATGTGATAACACCATAACGCCATACACCACCATAAACCATACATTGTTGACTATTGTTGATAACGGTTATATTGCTAATTGTATTATTGGTAAAGCTGGAAGGAAGCGCGGTAAGATTATCATCAAGACAGGCGATTACCTGATTTTGGGCCACGCCGGTTCCACTACAAACATTCCATCCATCAAACAAATTACTGGCCACTGAAGAAGTAGTAGGGTATAATGCAATGGTAGAAATGCCAAGAGAAGCAAATGTTGAGTATCCTCCGGTAAAAACGCCTATCACCGCATTGGTATTGGTCGATTGAGTACTAAAATCTTTGAGGTAATTATTGGCAATGCGCAGATTACCTAGATTATTTTGGCAGAAAATACCGTTTAACTGCGCTGTTGTACCTGCAGAAGTTAGCTGAATGGTATCTTTTTCGATAAATGTAGAACCGGTACCATTTATTTGAGAGAAGACACCTACTGCAGCAAGGCCGCTTGAAGAGTTAATGGTTAGGTTAATATTATTATTAGTACAATCCCAAGAGGCATTTGTTTGTAAGGTAGCAGGGTTATTATTAAAATACCTAACGCCGAAAATCATATTGGCTGTTGGGGCTACTCCGCCGCTGGCTGTGTTATTAATCGCATTGCCATTTACCAAATCTCCGTTAGAGTATGCTATATACACACCATGATGAGTAAAATTTTCGATTACATTTCCTACAACAGTAAGGTTCTTATCATTATATGATGTGCCATCTGCAATTACAGGAATCCCTACAAAATAAATACCATGGTTGGTATTTTTAATAGTGCAATTTGAAACAAATGTCCCATCATTTGTACCATCTTCTGCGGCCGCCAAACCTAAAGCGGTATTACTCAAATAGGTACAGTTTCCGACAAAAACACCTACTGCACCACTTGGTGCAACTCCTGAAGCCGCTGTAGTGTTGGCATTATTCAATGTAATGGCACAATTAAGAATGGATGTCTTTTTCGTTCCGGTATCCTTGTTGTATTTAACTATAGAATAGCCACGTTCCATCATGCTTGTAGCGGTTGTATTTGTTGCGGACTCAACAAGGTTCAGGCTGTTAACAGTAACATAATTTGCACCCTGAATAGTGAAAATTGCATCATTGCTACCACTACCCGTTTGTGCTGTTAATGTTTTGGGACTTATTGACCCACTCCAACCAACGAAAGTCAAGGTATTAGTAGAAGAAAGAGTTGGGTTTAACGTACTACTTCCTACAACAAAACCGCCACTAGGTGCTGTCTCATTTGATGTAACACGAATTGTTACCGGACCCGAAACACCTAAAGTGTTTAAGCCGGTAATTATAGAAGATAAAGTTAAGTACAACGGAGATATGCTGGGCAATGTGTATACACCCGATAACTGAGCATTACCCTTGGTACTGAAAAGCAATGTCAATAACAATGATAAGGTAAATATTCTTTTCATAATGCAAATATTTTTAAGCAAAAAAGTACTAATATACTAATTAGCATACGCAATTTAGCAAATTGTTTTGATAATACAAAAAAAAGATTTTGACTATCGTTTTCACTTAATAATTTGATAATGGAAAGAATTCTGAAATCTGGAATTACTTTTTGGGGCCAGAACCCACAACCAGTACGATTTCTCCTTTCGCCGGATGGTTTTCAAAGAATGTGGCAAGACTTGCCAATGTACCCTTATGCGTTTCTTCAAATTTTTTGGAGATTTCGCGTACTACAGCTGCTTCTCGGTCCTCACCCAGAATAGCTGCCAATTCTTTTAGTGTACGGGCAATACGATGTGGTGATTCATAAAGAATAATCGTTCTTTCTTCTTCTATAAAAGACCGCATAGCAGTCTGACGCCCCTTTTTTATAGGCAAAAATCCTTCGAAAACAAATTGATTACAGGGCAAACCCGACTGTACCAGCGCCGGAACAAAAGCTGTAGCGCCTGGCAAACAGGTGACTTTTATATTATTCTTGTGGCATTCGCGCAAAAGCAAAAATCCCGGGTCAGAAATTCCGGGAGTGCCGGCATCCGTTATTAGTGCAAAGCTTTTACCCGCCAGTATCTGATCTACCAGATGCTGTACTATTTTATGCTCATTGTGCTGATGGTAGGGGGTTAATGGTTTGTTGATTTGATAATGTTTCAACAAAACCGAACTTGTACGGGTATCCTCACATAGAATCACGTCAACAGACTGCAATATTTCCACCGCACGATAGGTCATATCGCCAAGATTGCCGACTGGAGTGGGTACAAGAAAAAGTTCCAAAATCGATGAGGTATAAATTATCCTTCTGTGATGCTGATATCAAAAGATTCCATCACCTGATTTGCCAGTAATTTTTTACAGGCATCTGCTACCAAAGCCTCGGCTTCAGCCTTGTCTTTAGCCTCAACACCAAGAGTAATATGCTTGCCAACACGTACATTTTGTACTTGTGTCAGACCCAAATTATGCAAACTACTGTTTACCGCTTTCCCCTGTGGGTCAAGTAATTCTTTTAGTGGCATAATATTGATATGAGCAGTGTATTGCATATGTATTATTTTTAAAATTGTTATCCTTATAATCCGAGCCGCGAAATTAGGGCATTTAACGGCCGAAATCTAAAATTTTTATGCGGTCGGCTTTAATTCATCTCTTCTAGTTCCGTTGCGTCGCACACTTCAGGGTTTTATCATCTATTCAACTTTGCCTAACCAATACATCAGACAACTATAGGGGTTCTTACAATATTTGCTTAAGGGCCGCTTCAATTCTAATCACCGTTTCTTCCCTGCCTATTTCTTCTGCTATAGCAAATACACCCGGACCAAATTTTCCGCCAACCAACATTACGCGTAGAGGCAACATGGCTTCCCCTTTTTTAATTCCTGCTTCGGCAACCGCATCATTGAATAAAAGCTCAATATTATCATGATTCCAATCTGTCGATGCTGTAAATTTTTGTGCCAACATTACAAAAAATTGTCTTATTGCATCATTCCATTTGGCTTGTATTGCACTGGTATCAATCGTTTCCGGACGCACAAAGAAAAACCCTGCCTGATCCCAGAATTCACTTAGTAAATGCAAACGCTCTTTGATTAATGCAAAAACACGTACTAATTTATCTTTATCAATTGTAATATTTTTGTCTGAAATAAATGGCTGCACTAATTCAGCTAAACGAATATTTTCGGATTTCTGGATATACTGATGATTGAACCATTTTGCCTTTTCATAATCGAATTTCGCTCCTCCTTTGTGTACACGCTCAATAGAGAAGTGTTGTACCAACTCGTCCATTGTAAATATTTCCTGTTCAAGTCCGGAGTTCCAGCCAAGTAAGGCCAACATATTTGTAAACGCTTCAGGCAAAAAGCCTCTTTCACGAAAACCTGTAGTTTGCTCATTGGTGCGTGGGTCTGTCCAATCCATTGCAAAAACAGGAAAACCCAGGCGATCTCCATCACGTTTACTCAGCTTGCCATTTCCATCGGGTTTTAATATCAGTGGAAGATGTGCCCATTGAGGCATTTCGCCAGCCCAGCCTAAGTATTGCCAAAGCAACAAATGTACTGGGGCACTGGGCAACCACTCTTCTCCACGAAATGCATGCGTAATTTTCATCAAGTAGTCGTCTACAACTACAGCAAGATGATAGGTAGGCATTCCATCCGCTTTCAGCAATACTTTGTCGTCTACCAAATTAGTGTCAAAACTCACCTCACCACGAATCATATCGGTAAAAACCAGAGTTTCATTCACCGGCATTTTTATACGGATAACATGTGGCGTATTATTTGCCAACAGGACATCTACCTCCTCTTTTGTTAGAGTCAGAGAGTTTTTCATAAATGCACGGGTACGGCTATCATACTGTGCATTATGGTGTTCTGTTTTATATTTTTCACGCATAGCCTCCAAATCTTCAGGAGTATCAAATGCGATATAAGCATTTCCCTGTTCTACCAACTGATGTGCATACTGCGCATACATCGGTTTACGCTCACTTTGGCGGTAAGGGCCATATGCACCGGGGGTTAAAGGGCTTTCATCCGGCATAATACCGCACCATTGCAGGCACTGCATAATATATTCTTCGGCACCTGCTACAAAACGACTTTGGTCTGTATCCTCAATACGCAACACAAAATCTCCTCCATGATGGCGGGCAAAAAGATAATTATACAAAACAGTACGAACACCTCCAAGGTGCAAACCTCCTGTAGGGCTAGGCGCAAAACGAACTCTTACTTTATTGTTATTCATAAGCTGCGCAAAGGTAAATAAAGTGCCTTGGAAATAAACCTTAAAATCCTGCTGATGAAAAAGGGCTGTTTCACACAGCTAAAAGGGTGTTTTTCCTGACAATCAGGCCAAAGCGAGATTCTACTTTTGTCCTGTAATCGGTGAGGATAAATTCCTATCCATATTTTAAACAGAAAATTAATATTATGAAAAAGCAAATCATCCTTTCGTTGGCGTTTGCACTTCCACTGTCAACCTCAGCTCAGAGTGCAGACAGGCAGGTTCTCGGTTCGTCAGGTAGCAGCTACAGTGGCACAACTCTGCAGGCAGACTATACAACAGGGGAGGCTGTAACAATTTCGGGCAGCTCGGGCACTTTTAGTGTACATCAGGGTTTTCAGCAAAATGACGCTAATCCTTCCGGAATAAAGGGACAAAATGTTATGGTAAATTATACTCTTTTTCCTAACCCTGCCCAAGATTTAGTCACATTATCTCTTACTGTACAAAACAGTATTGAGTTAAAAATTTCTTTAGCCAATTCAATAGGTCAGGTCATTTCTGCAGATCAGAAAGCAGAAAAAATCAATGCAAGTTATAAACGCGAGATTTCACTGAACGCTTTGGCTTCAGGGATTTATTTCGTCAACCTGTTTGACAATAAAAATGCTTTACTACACAGCATAAAATTCATTAAACAATAATTCTTATTTCAAAAAAATCAAATTCAAAATAATATGAAAAAACTAATTCTCTCTTTCTTTGCCACCGCTCTGGTTGCTTCAACCGCTATTGCTCAGGCACCCAATTCTATTAATTATCAGGCAGCTGTTCGCAACAGTTCTGGCTCTGTATTGGCTTCAACTCTGGTTCAGGTAAGATTTACAGTACACGATGGTGCTGCAGCAGGACCCACATTATTTCAGGAAACCAACACCATCACTACTACTGCTCAAGGCATTTTAAATACCACAATTGGTAGCGGTACAGCGGTAACAGGCACAATGTCTGCTGTTGACTGGACTACAGGAATCAAATTCCTTGAAGTAGAATTGAATACAGGTTCCGGCTATACCAGCATCGGCAGCCAGCAAATGGTTAGCGTGCCTTATGCTTTATATGCAGCAAGTGCCGGAGGTTCTCCCTGGACAATATCCGGCTCTAACATTTATAATAACAATATTGGACGTGTAGGTATCCGAACAAATAGTCCGATAGCAGCATTAACTGTAAAAGATACCAATGCAATTGCGGCATTGCAATTTATTCCTAACGCTGCGGGTAAAGGAGCTTGGGAGGCTTTCTACAACAGAAATACCTATATCGGTTATTTAGGTAACTGGACAGACACTATGAGTCTTGATTTTGGAACATCAGGAACTGGTACAGATGTGAATCTGGTGACGAATGCCATACCCAAAATGACTATAAAAAACAACGGTAAAGTGGGAATTGGTACTACTACACCTTCTACAATGTTTCATACCCATATAAATGGAGTAGGCACCTACGGAACAGCTCCTGCATACCAGGGAACATTAATAGTAACCGGTGCAGAAGCATCAGCAAATGCATCCGGCATCTATTCTGAAGGAGGCTGGAGAGGAGTTTATGGTCGTAATAAAGGCATTTCCAGTGGTTCGGCAGCAATCGGCGTGCAAGGTCTGTTGGATAGTGGCAGTAGTTATACTACTGGATATGGTGTAAAAGGTGACGCAACCGCTGCCGGACCAACGAACTATGGCGTGTACGGGTCTGCCACAAATGGCACATCTGCCAACTATGGTATCTATGGTACATGTGTGACCGGCACCAACAATTATGCTGCATACTTTAACAATAAAATCTATGCCACCTCTGCCAGTTCTTCTATCAAGGCTTTTAAAATAGACCATCCGATAGATCCACAAAATAAATATCTCTACCATTCATCAGTGGAAAGTAATGATATGATGAACATTTACAATGGCAATGTAACCACTTCTGCAACTGGAGAGGCGTTTATTACTTTACCTAGCTATTTTGCTGCATTGAATAAGGATTTCAAGTATCAATTGACTTGTATCGGCACATTTGCCCAGGCAATCATTTCAGAAGAAATAATCGGCAATACATTTAAAATCAAAACAGACAAACCTAATGTAAAAGTTAGCTGGCAGGTAGCCGGAGTTCGTCAGGATGCAGCAGCCAATTATTACAGAATACAAAATGAAGTAGAAAAACCTAATGGTGAAAAAGGGTTCTATCTCATTCCGGAAGCTTATGGAAAAGGGCCTGAAATGAACTTCCATTCTAATCATAATGCCAATAATGATAATAGCAGGCCTTAATTCAATACTATTACAATCCACATAAAGAGCCGGATGCAAATTTGCATCCGGCTCTTTTCAATTAGGCTTTATGCAACATTTTGTGAAGAAAAGACACTCTCTCATCAATAGTGTCCTTTCTTTATCAAAGGCAGGCAATCTGCAGAAATATATAGCTAAAAATCTATCGGGCTATATATCAGTCTGCACAATTACCTTTGCCGTTCATTATTTTTTGTGCAATATGGAGTTCCAAAAAAAGGGATTATCAAAAGAACAATTACTAAATCTCTATACAGAGCTTGTCCGTCCGCGGATGATTGAAGAAAAAATGCTAGTCCTACTTCGTCAGGGGCGCATTAGCAAATGGTTTAGTGGTATTGGGCAGGAAGCCATATCCATAGGTGTTACTATGGCTTTGGATAAAGATGAATACATCTTTCCTCTTCATCGTAATCTGGGAGTGTTTACAGCACGCGAGGTGCCTTTTGCTCAATTGTTTAAACAATGGCAGGGAAGTAAAAACGGCTTTTCAAAAGGTCGCGAACGATCCTTTCATTTTGGTACAAATGAATACCACATATGCGGAATGATTTCGCATCTTGGTCCGCAATTAGCATTGGCAGATGGTGTAGCATTAGCACACAAGCTAAATAAAGAAAATAAAGTGGCTGTTGCTTTTAGTGGTGATGGCGGTACGAGCGAAGGCGACTTTCATGAGGCATTGAACGTTGCAGCGGTATGGGGTTTGCCTGCCATTTTTATTATTGAAAATAATGGTTATGGTTTAAGTACACCTATCAACGAACAATTTGCTTGTGCACAATTAGCTGACAGAGCTATCGGTTATGGAATGAAGGGATTGACCATTGATGGCAATAATATTCTGGAAGTATACAACACTATTAAAGAAGCAAGGGAATATTGCATTACACAACAAAAGCCCATTCTGATAGAATGTATGACCTTCCGGATGCGTGGTCACGAAGAAGCCAGTGGTGTCAAATATGTACCAAAGGAGTTGTTTGAAATATGGGGACAGAAAGACCCATTGAGCAATTATGAAGATTTCCTGAAGCAGGAAAAGCTAATAGACGATACCGCTATTGAACAAATCCGAGCCACTATTCAAAAGGAAATAGAGGATGGTATTGCAGAAGGTTTTGCAGAACCGACAATCGTACCAGATACAGCGGAGGAAATTGGGGATTTATTTAAAGCACATAATGGTGTAGAGAGAAAACCTCAAAACAACAACACGACAGAAATGAAAATGATTCAGGCCATTAGTGATGGGCTGAAAGTAGCTATGCGCAAGTATCCTAAACTGGTATTAATGGGTCAGGATATTGCTGAATATGGTGGTGCATTTAAAGTGACAGAAGGTTTTGTGGAAGAATTTGGAAAAGAAAGAGTGCGCAATACACCTATCTGTGAAAGTGCTATTGTAGGTGCTGCATTGGGCTTGTCTCTGAAAGGATACAAATCCATGATGGAAATGCAATTTGCCGATTTTGTTACGGTAGGCTTCAATCAAATTATTAATAACCTTGCAAAAATCCATTACCGTTGGGGACAAAATGCCGACGTGGTGGTGCGTATGCCAACTGGCGCAGGTGTTGGCGCAGGTCCATTCCATAGCCAAAGCAATGAAGCATGGTTTGTAAAAACACCCGGACTAAAGGTAGTTTACCCTTCTACCCCGGAAGATGCCAAAGGATTGCTTATTGCAGCTTTTGACGATCCGAATCCAATCATATTCTTCGAACATAAGGCGCTGTACCGCAGTATTAGCGGACAAGTGCCCGAAGGCGACTACAGTATTGAAATAGGTAAAGCACGCAAGGTGCAATGTGGCGACGAAATCAGTATCATAACTTATGGTGCAGGGGTACATTGGGCAACAGAATATGCAGCCAAACATCCTGAAATTTCAATAGACATTTTGGATTTAAGAACCTTGCTGCCGCTAGATTATGAAGCGATTAGAGAGACTGTGTTGCGTACTGGTAAAGTAATGATTCTGCATGAGGATACCTTGATTGGTGGTATTGGTGGTGAACTTTCAGCCTGGATTACCGAGAACTGTTTTGACAAACTGGACGCGCCAGTATTGCGCTGCGCAAGCCTGGATACTCCCATCCCATTCTCAATTGAGCTGGAGCAAAACTTTTTGGCCAAAAGCAGAATGGATGAGGTAATCCAAAAATTACGTTCTTATTAGTCAATTCGGTTACTAAACCTTATTTTCGAAAAATTATAAAACATTTCAATGAAGCAATTACCCAATATTCTTACTCTTGCCAATCTGTTTTCGGGCTGTATCGCTATTGCCTTTATCATGAGTTCCCAGCCTTATCTGGCCTCTTTAGGAGGCGATGTGCCTTATTGGATAACAGGAACTGAACAAGCATACTGGGGCGCCATTTTTATTGCAATTGCCGGGGTTTTTGATGTGCTTGATGGCTTTGTAGCAAGAACATTAAATCTTCATTCACCAATTGGTAAAGACCTTGATTCGTTGGCAGATGTGGTTAGCTTTGGTGTTGCACCCTCAATGATTTTATTTAAGATGCTGTGGGCGGCTAATATTGCCCAGCCCAATGCAATGGATGTGAGTATGTGGGCTATGGCTCCTGCATTCTTGGTGGCATGTTTTGGTGCACTTCGTTTGGCAAGATTTAATGTCATGTCTACATCAAGCAGTTCTTTTACAGGGATGCCCATACCAGGAATCGGAATTTTGATTGCCTCTTTCCCTCTGATTAACTTATATGTTCCCTCTGTAGGAATTTATTTCAAAAATATCTGGATATTGTATGGCATTATTGTTTTGATTTGTTGGTTAATGGTATCAAAACTGACCTTCTTTAAATTAATGCCAAGTCAATGGAATTTGGCGCAATTATGGCCCCGCATTACAGTGCTTGTTGCTGCTCTTGCTTTGTTTCCGATTATTAGCTTTGCTGCCATACCAGCAGTATTTCTGGTATATATCCTTTTATCTATGGTTTACAAAAGCCCTGAGAAATAGTTTTCTTTAAATTCTATAAATAAGGAGCCTGCCCAAATGTTGAGCAGGCTCCTTATTTTATGTACTTACTATTCTAAAAGTTGCTTTGAGTTTTCTTAAAACATCATTCTATACACATCCTCTACTTTATTGGCCATTCTTACAGCAATTCTATATTGTTCAAGTTGTAAGCCTTTTGCATTGGCCTGAGGAATCAAAATCATGTCCATTCCTAATTTGTCTGCTTCGGCAATCCTTTGCTCTATACGGCTCACCGCACGTATCTCGCCACTAAGCCCCACTTCGCCAACCATACAAATATTGGATGGAAGAGCACGGTCTTCGTACGAAGATAGTAAGGAACAAACCAAGGCCAATTCTATCGAAGGGTCTTCCACTTTTATACCTCCTGCTATGTTGACAAAAACATCTTTTACCCCAAAATGGAAACCACCGCGTTTTTCCAGTACTGCCAACAATAGCTGAAGACGACGCAAATCAAGTCCGCTAACAGTACGTTGAGGTGTGCCATACACCGCTTGTGTCACCAAGGCTTGTACTTCTATCATCAAAGGCCGAAGACCTTCAATAGTAGCGGCAATTGCAATCCCGCTCAATGGTTCTTTGTGTTGCGCCAATAATATCTCGGAAGGATTGCTTACAGCTCTCATTCCGCCGGTTACCATTTCATAAATTCCCAACTCAGAGGTTGAGCCAAAGCGATTTTTCAAGGTTCTTAAAATACGATAAGCATAATGTCTATCTCCTTCAAATTGCAGCACAGTGTCTACCATATGCTCCAAAACCTTTGGCCCGGCAATACTTCCGTCTTTGGTAATATGACCGATGATAATGACGGGAATATTTGAAGTCTTGGCAAATCGAGCCAATTCACCGGCACATTCACGCACCTGAGATACACTGCCCGCCGATGATGCAACATAAGGCGACTCAAGTGTTTGGATAGAATCAATAATAAGGAGGTTAGGTTTTAACCTTTGTGCTTCACGAAAAATAGCTGAGGTATCTGTTGCACTCAGTAAATACAATAATTCGTTTGGTGTACCCACGCGTTCAGCCCTCATTTTGATTTGCTGCATACTTTCTTCGCCTGACACATACAAAGCAATACCATGATTCCATTGAAGGGCTGTTTGCAAAAACAAAGTGCTTTTTCCAATACCCGGTTCGCCGGCAACAAGTGTTACAGAACCAGGTACCAAACCACCACCCAGAGTGCGGTTTAACTCTATATCCTGCAAAATAATCCGAGGTTCATCACTCACAATAACATCGTCCATGCGATGTGCCTGTTTGGCTTCCTTGCTTTGTGCCTCCCAAACAAACGCTTCTTTTTCGGCTGTTTTGTCATCGCGCTGAATCACCTCCTCCACATAGCTGTTCCATGCACCACAGGAAGAACACTTACCTGTCCATTTTGGTGACTCATGTCCGCATTGCTGGCAGAAAAAAGCAGATTTTGTTTTGGCCATTAGTTTGCTTTTAAATGCTGCATTTCATTGTGAACAAATCCTGATAATTCTTTGATATAAGCAGGTGAGAAATCAAATTTTATGCCTGCCATTTCATACAATTCTTTCAGAGTTTTAGTATAACCGGCGCTCAATGCGGTCATATAATTATCCAAAGCCTGTTCTTTGTTTTGTTTGTATTGACGCCACATAGCTATAGCTCCCAATTGTGCAATCCCATATTCGATATAATAAAAAGGCACTTCAAATAAATGCAATTGCTTTTGCCAGAAACTGCTTTGATAATCCGGAAAGTCGCTCCAGTCAACATTGCCTGTCGAAAACTCCTGATGGATTTTTTTCCAAATACGCTCACGCTCTTCTACACTATGCCCGGGATTTGTATACAACCAATGCTGGAATTTATCTATGGTGGCAATCCAGGGCAATACGTCAATCACTCTTTCCATTTCTTCCCACTGTGCGCGGGTACATTCTTCCTTTGTAACAAAAAAATCCTCCCAGTATTCAAGGGTAAATAATTCCATACTCATGCTTGCCAGCTCTGCTATTTCCATCGGATATTCTTTCATCGAAGACAAAGGCAAATCGTGCGACAAAAACGAATGTACAGCATGGCCACCTTCATGCATCATTGTAATTAAATCATTGACCGTACCAGCTGCATTCATAAAAATAAATGGCACTCCAGACTCAGGCAGTGGGCAATTATAACCACCCGGAGCCTTACCCATTCTGCTATCCAAATCCATTCTACCCATTGCTTTCATTGTGCTCAGGCATTCGCCAAAGAATGGCCGAAGTTTGGTAAATACCGCTATCGATTTTTCCAACATTTCTTCACCGTTGGCAAATGGCTGTAAAGGTTCTCGGCCAATCGGTTCTGCATCTACATCGTATGGTTTTAACTGTTCAATTCCCAATTCAGCTCTGCGATGCTCCAGTAATTCCCTTTGAAGGGGAACGATATGTTCTTTTACTGTTTCATGAAAAGCAAAACAATCGTCAGGTGTATAATCAAATCGGCCCAGCTCTTGAAATTTATAATCTCTATAATTGTCAAAACCTGCATTCAGGGCCACCTGATGACGCAACTTTAGTAATTTATCAAACAGTTCGTTCAATGTATCCTTGTCCTGTAAGCGACGAGCAGAAACCTTTGTAAACACATCTTTGCGCAAAGACCTGTCTGAATCATGCAACAATTTTGATGCCTGCTGCAGTGTTTGTTCCTTACCTTCAATCTGCACCGACATTGCGCCGCTTATTGCACCATATTGTTGGGCAAGCAAAGATATTTCGGACTGTAAAGCGATACTCTCTTCCCTGAAAAGGTTAACGCTATTGGCTACGCTACGCAAGTAAGGAAAGAACATTTTATTATCAAGTCCGTCTTTAAAAGGACAATCCAGTAATTTTTGATTTATAGCAAAAGCGTAAGGCTTAATCTTTGGCTCTATTTCACTTACAAAAAACACGAAAGCTTCTTCCAAAGCAGGGTCTTTAGTGTCACAAGTCATTTTGATTTGACGCCAACAAGCATCTTCGCCTATTACTGCTTCCAGTTCACTAAGGTCAGAAAGCCATTGTTGCAGTGCTGCAAAATCATCAAGATTTCTGTCTTGTAAATTGATAAAATAGGGTTCCAACGAATCCCAATTGGTTAGTATAAAATCTTGAGGTAAAAACGTTCTGGTTCTGGCTTTAATATTTGCGCTTGCGTTCATTTTTCTTCTTTTAAAATAATTGATGGTGCACTTTGTGCCTTCTATGTGTAACTCTGATGGCTATTTATATAATTCCTTCTCTAATCAAATCATGAAGATGCAACATCCCAACATAGGCTCCGTTTTTTGTTACCAATAATTGTGTGATGTCATTTGCCCTCATCATTTCCAAGGCCTGAACTGCCAGTTCAGATTCCTCAATACTCTTAGGATTTGCAGAGTAAATATCCTTTGCCCTAAGTGGGTCTACATCTGTATGCAATTGTAACATTCTGCGGATATCCCCATCTGTAATAATGCCCAAAATATTGTTGTCTTTGGCCAATACTGCTGTTGCACCAAGCCTCTTGCCCGAAATTTCTACTATAATTTGACGGATTGTACTTTCTAAAAACACCTGCGGTTTTTCATTGAGTAAAATCAAATCCTGTACGCGGAGGTATAATTTTTTACCCAAAGAGCCTCCCGGATGATAGCGGGCAAAATCCTGCTCTGTAAAACCTTGGAGACTAAGTAAACAAATTGCAACGGCATCGCCCATGACCATTTGTGCCGTAGTGCTGGTTGTTGGGGCAAGGTTATTGGGGCATGCTTCCTTTTCTACAGAACAGTTTAGAAAAATGTCTGTATTTGTAGCAAGGTAAGACATGGAATTACCACAGAGGGCAATAACTGTGTTACCAAAATTTTTAATCAGGGGTACCAGCAATTTGATTTCCGGACTTTCGCCACTTTTTGAGATAATCATCACCACATCGTCCTGCTGAATCATGCCTAAATCGCCATGTATGGCATCTGCGGCATGCATATACAAGGCTGCAGTACCTGTTGAATTCATTGTGGCTACAATCTTTTGTGCTACAATGGCACTCTTGCCAATACCAGAGATAACCAGGCGGCCTTTACATTGGTAAATAATGTTAATGGCTTCTGCAAAATGATCATTCACAAAAGCTTCGAGTGCGGCAATTGATACCGACTGCAAACGGATTGATTCGCTTGCCTGTTGTAAAACTTGTTCTTTAGAAAACATATTGCGAAGTTAGGCAGCCGAACGGAATGAAGAATATCCTTCGTATAATATTTCATTAATCTTATAACTTTCAATTTGTATAAGGATGCTGTGATTAAATCTTAGTATTTTTATTCTTTTAAAAAACTGCCTTAAATGTCAAAACTGTCTTTCTCATCGTTTCATTTGCCCTTGTTCCTTGTGCTTTGTTGGACTATTTTGTCATTTGCCTGCACGCCCAAAAAAGTGAGCAGCAATTATGGAGATAATAAAACCTATCAAGACGAAGACAGCAGTGGCGACGTAAAGGCAACAGAAAAAAAAGCTAAAATGCCTTTTGATACCAGCTCATTACCGGTAGTACCCAAGCGTTAATTTATTTTTTCCTGATAAGCGCGGTAAACGGATTCATTAAATTTTCATAATCCATCATATCCACCTTAATGCTTCCTACCAATATTGGACTATCAATGCGCAACGGAATATGATTTGCATCGTCACTCACCCATACAGCCATTTTTTCACCGCCTTTAAAGATGGTGCCTTCAATTAATAAAGGCATTATTTTAATGGCTTTGAATTTTCCGTATCTTGTTTCTATAATTTCTTTACCTACATAGCGGATGTACAAATCATACACTTTATCGTCAAGAAACATCGAAAAGGCAATTTTGTCTCCTGCTTTGTGCTTATTGTAGTCAATATTTCGTGCATAATAAATTGCCGACAATACATCTTGTACACAATTTGGCACGTCAAAAACGCCGTTGGTGCTTACGGCCTTGCCTATTGAGTGATTGAAATTGACATAATTGTAAATCTTAAAACCTCCTTCATTTACATTACGGATAAAACGGTGGGGCAACAATGTTTCCTGATCCAGAATGGTCTCATATTTATCATTTACTTTAAAAAACCAATCATAAGACTTAGCTGTTTTGCCAATACCTGATATGTGATAGACCTTCTTGTTTTCCAACATTTCGGATGATACTGTAAACTGGGCATTACCAGCATGTATCCACAAAGGACTCATATTGTAGTATACTTTAAATGTCAGTCTTTCTCCGTGTTTGAAACTTGTGTTTTTTATATGACAAAAATCTGTCTGGCCCTGAGATGAAATGCCGAACAATAACATTAATAGGATAAAACCGTATTTTTTCATTTTTTGTCTTTTAAACAAGAGATTAGACACAATATTATTTCTAAAGTTTGTTCTGAATATACGCTTTTTCAATTCATAACATTCTATTACCATTTTGCAATCTAAAGAAAAGCGTTAAACATTTTTGAGGCTTAATTCGGTACATTTGAATATCCAAAAAGTATCCGCTCCATTGCATCAAAAACCACAAGTTATATTGGGTATAGACCCTGGCACATTAGTAATGGGCTATGGCCTGATTGCTATCGACAAGGGAAAAATCAGCCTGTTAGAAATGGGTGTTCTCCATTTGTCAAAATACAAAAATCATCCTGAAAGGCTTTCTCTTATTTTTAAAAAAATGGAAATGCTGATAAAGACGCACAAGCCTGTGGCTGTGGCCATTGAGGCGCCATTTTTTGGTAAAAATGTGCAAAGCATGCTGAAACTTGGACGTGCACAGGGAGTAGCCATTGCCGCGGCAATGATGCATGATTTAGAGGCTATAGAATATGCTCCCAGAAAAGTAAAACAATCCATCACAGGTAAGGGTGCTGCCAGCAAAGAGCAGGTATGGGGGATGTTGCAGCGTATTCTTGATTTTGAAGAAAGGCCTGAATTTATGGATGCAACAGATGCCGTAGCCGTAGCGCTTTGTCATCATTACCAAAGCAAAAACCCAATGCTGGCGGCCGGTGAGGCTCCTATCAAAAAAACTAACAGTAAAAAACAAAGCTGGGATAGCTTTTTAATCCAGAATAAAGACCGAATTAAAACCAAATAACGAGATGAAAAATGCGTCTATACGGCTGATTATGATTCTGGCATTGGTCGTCTCTGCCGGCATTATTATTACTCAAAGTTATTGGGTGCGTCGTGCTTATGCGCTTCAGGAAACCGAATTCAATTTTAATGTCAACAAAGCGTTATCCAAAGTTGCTCAAGATGTAATGACTTTGAAAGAAGTGCAATTACCCAATTACAGTCCTGTAGAAAAAATTACAGATGATTACTATGTGGTGCAGGTGAATGTATATATCGAGCAGACCATATTACAACATTATCTGGAAGCTGCTTTTGCCAAACAAAATCTGGTCACTGATTTTCAGTTTGGCTTATACGATTGTATGAGCGAAAAGGTAAACTATCAGGATTGGGTGCAGGTAGCTGGTGGCGATAAAAAACCATTCAAACTGGTTGAATTTCCAAACATAAAAAGGGAAAATTATTATTTCGGAGTTTATTTCCCTTATCGTCAGCAATTGCTCACCTCGCAAATGAGCCTTTGGTTTATTTCTTCTGCAGTACTTATTTGTGTAATTGTATTTCTGGGTTATTTGTTGTTTATCATTCTCAAACAAAAAAGACTGAGTGAGGTACAGAAGAACTTTGTAAATAATATGACCCACGAATTGAAAACACCATTGGCCTCTATTCAAATGAGCGCTTCGGTATTACGCGACGAGGATATTATTAATAAACCTCAACGGCTACGCAGTTATGCAGACATTATATTAAAAGAAAGTACACAGCTGAGTGCTCAGGTTGAACGTGTATTACAAATGGCACAATCGGATAAAGGTAAAATGGTGTTGCAGAAGGAGAAAATTGTCTGGCAGGATATTTTGCACAACGTGAAAAACAGTTTTGACAATCTGGTATTGAGCAAAAATGGAAGTATTACTCTAATGATGCCCGAAATGGAAGTCCTATTTATGGGAGACCGTCTGCATCTGATGAATGTTATCAGTAATCTGGTGGACAACGCCATAAAATATTGCGAAACAAGTCCTGATATTGTAATCTGCTTAAAAACTGAAGAGAATAGAATCTTAATATCTGTGGCCGATAATGGCATTGGGATTGATAAAAAATACCACAAGCATCTGTTCAAGAAGTTTTATCGGGTGCCAACAGGAAATGTACATAACGTAAAAGGTTTCGGGCTGGGGCTCAATTATGTGATGAGTATTACTAAATTACATTTCGGTAACGTTTCATTTTTTAGCGAAATATCAAAAGGCACTATATTTACTTTAAGTTTTCCTATTTATGGCCAAAACATCTAAGCTATGATAACACCTAAAGCAAAAGTATTATTAGTAGAAGATGACGCTTCAATAGCCTTCATCGTAAAAGATAACCTTGAAGAAAATGGATATGAAGTTGTGTATTGTGTGGATGGAGAGACCGGCTGGCAACAATTTATGCGAAATACTTTTGACATTTGCCTGTTGGACGTTATGTTACCAAAGAAAGATGGACTTGCGCTGGCTGCTCAGATTCGTAAAAAAAACGAAACTATACCCATTCTGTTGCTTACGGCCTTAGGAAGTCATGAGTCAAAAATTTCCGGATTCCAGAAAGGGGTGGACGATTACATTACAAAGCCTTTCAATATGCAGGAATTGTTGCTGCGTATGGAGGTTTTCTTAAAACGAACTCAAAAAAAGCAGGCGGAAATGACAGAACCTGTAAATATTGGTTCACTAGCATTCGATTTTAATAATCTACAACTTAAGACTTCGGCAGAGACGATACAATTAACCCAGAGAGAGGCAGAACTATTTAAATACTTCTATCAAAATAGCAATAAGGTTTTAAAGAGAGAAGATATTCTTACAGAAATATGGGGTAAGGATGATTATTTTCTTGGGCGTAGTATGGATGTTTTTATTACCAAACTCCGAAAATACATTAAAGGTCAGGATGGAATTGAAATTCAAACCATTCACGGAGTAGGTTTTAAGATGGTTGTTATTTAACTTTGTTCGAAATTGCACATTGAAAAGAATGAGAAGGAACATATTATTAGCTTTTATTGTGTTTTTTAGTGTGCAAGCGCTCGTCTCCTCTTGTGGTATTATACACAATAAGAAAATGTACATGCGGAGAACCTATAAAAAAATCAGCAAGTCCGTTAAAGAGGCAGAAGTAACCAATCTGAATGATACAGTAAAAGTTCTTTTCCCTTCCAACCTGATGTTTGCTGTAGATAGCTTTTCAATTTCAAAAGAACTTCTGCCAACCATTGAGCGATTTGCCAATGTGCTCAATAAATTTGACAAAACTGCCATACTCATTACCGGATATACAGACTCTTTAGGTACCGAGGAGTATAATAATAACTTATCTTCTTTGCGTGCAAATACCGCTAAAAATGCGCTTCAAAATTACAATGTCCTTCAGTCAAGAATTAATACATGGGGTATGGGTGAAAGGCATCCAATAAGCTCGAATCTTACTGAAGCAGGCAGAGCCAAAAACCGTAGAGTCGAGTTTGTGATTCTATATAAGGATTAAAGCAAATAACCTTTAATCTCTGGTTTTTCCCCATTGTCAAAAAATCATCTAAATCAGATGATTTTTTTTGTTAGAACAAAATTGACAGGGTAGAAAACGCGCTTTGACCTACCAGGATAAAAAAGCAAGTCAACAAATTCCCGCCCCGAATTTTATTTAAATTTTTAGTCAAAGTCTATACTTTTTCGTGGGTTTTTGCCTTTCACTACCGTTTATGTGGTTTTTAATACCGTTTATATAGTTTTTTAGCAAAATAACAAGCCTATGCATAGATTTACATTTCGGCCAAATAAAATAATTATTTTTTACCAACGAAAATTATTTTAACAACGTCTTCATTTATTCTAGTAATTCATTTTTAAAACTCTATCAATCATGAAAAAATACAAACTGTTCATTCTTTTTACGGCTCTGATTTGCTTTTTCTTTATACAAAAAATGAAAGCGCAAATTACATCCGTTAGTATAAATAAATTGGGCTCGGTTATCGACTCGATAAGCTATTCTTGTGTTCCTTCGGGAATGCCTCTATACAACGTCTATGGCACAGTAACAGGTACATTGTCCCCCACTGGTGGTGACTCGGTAACTGTTAAATTTTTTTTTGGCGATGGCACAAGTGAAACATATAAATCGAGAATTGATACAGGAAAGAACTTTTATGCTTATAAATACTTGCCAAAAACTTATACTGTAGCTGGCAGCTATACAACCAAAGTGGTTGTAACAGCAGCAAGTGGTGTTAAAGATTCTATGATTTCTACACCTTTTACTGTTTCGGCATCAACAGGAATTGTTAAAACAAAATTTTACTCCTCTGCGGGTTTCGATACCACCAAACCATTATGTAAGCTACCAATTGAATACTATTACATGCTTAGAGCTTCTGTCGATAGTGGCTGCTTAAGTATTGTTGACACAGCTTTTATAAATATAAACTTCGGAGATGGTTCAGATTCCACTTTCAAAATTACAATTCTCCCTGGCAGCACTTGGTATGGCCCACTAAGTTCTAGCAAACATGTCTACTCTTTGGCTGGTGCTTATACTCCACGAACTACTGTGAGTTTTGCATTCAGCACAGCTAAAGATACTGCATATTTGACCCCATTTACTTTAAGCGACAGCTGTGCCACTATAAAAGGTGTTCTATACTTAGATGACAACAAAAACTGTGTAAAAAATACGGGCGAATCAGGAGTATGGTATGTGCCTATCCGTGTTATCAATGCCGTTACAGGTGATACATCTTATGCCTATAAATTGTCGGATACTGCTGGCAATTATTCTTTAGATTTACCCGCCGGGACTTATAATATATATCCGATGGTTAACAGGACATATTTCGGTTGGTCCTACTCTTCAAAAGGAGATACATTAAAACCAACCTGTCCTACATCAGGCTCTGCAACACTTACTGTTGCCCCTATGACAAGCTATACACGCGATTTTGCTTATGAATGTACCCCTGTCAGCTCTTTTGATGCTTCTGTATCCGTTTCTTCCAACTGTTATGTTCCCGGTGACACTTCGGTAATGAAAGTATGGGCCGGTGATTGGTGGAAAGTATATTTTTACAACTGCCTGAGCCTAACCTCTACTGTAACACTTACCCTAGACTCAAAACTTAACTATACTGGTCACCTCGATGGTAAAGCTCCGACAAGTATTGTGGGCAAAGTCATTAGCTGGAATCTGAGTGGTAAAGATTTGGCATATTTTAATAGCCGAGTAAAGGTAGGGGTAGCAACAACGGCAACACTGGGTGACACACTTCGCAGTACAGCCTACGTAGCGCCTGCCACTGGCGTTACCGACCCGGTAACGACAAATAACACCTATGTATATAGCCGAGAGGTTGTAAGTGCATTTGACCCTAATATGAAAGAAGCATCACCAAGTGGTAAAGGAAAGGAAGGCTTTATCGGTAAAAACACAGCAATGACCTATACCATCCATTTCCAGAATACAGGAACAGCTCCTGCCCGCAACATTACCGTTATTGATACGCTTGAAAGCGATTTAGCTTCCTCCAGTTTCCATATGCTGACCAGTACACACAATGCAACAGTCTATCAGGAAGGAAGGATAGTAAAATTCCGCTTTAATAACATTTATCTGCCCGATAGCGGAAGCAATTACTACGGCAGTATGGGTTCTGTTACCTTTGGTATCTTACCTGTACGTGATTTAGTAGCCGGTACCGAAATCAAAAACCGAGCAGGTATTTATTTCGATTATAATGACCCGATTATCACCAACTATGCGCTCAATACTATTGACAACACTACCAATATTCAGTACATCAATTCTGGTAATCTTATTGCAACTATCTATCCTAACCCAGCCAATACGGAGCTGAATATTAAAGTTGATAACAACATCAATTATTCGGTGAATATGATAGATATGATGGGCAGGACTGTAGCTTTTGAAAACAGTACTAATGGATTAGTAGTGATTCCTACCCAAAACTTGGGAAGCGGTACTTACCTTGTTTACATCAGAGACGAAAAGGGTAATCAACTCAGTGCCAAAATACTTGTTAAACATTAATTTCTTTGTTTTTAATTTTAGAAAAAACCACCTCAAAATAGAGGTGGTTTTTTTATTGTTGTATTCCAGGCAAAGTTTCGAAAAAATGATCGAAGGGAATGTATTGAAAATCCTTTTCGGTATATTTTTTTGTTGATTTGTTTCCAGTGATGAATCCGAGGAAAATTGGTGTATTTAAGTTCTTCGCTCCAAGATAGATAGATGTAATTGGGTTTAATTTTAGGATTAAGTAGGGCTGAAGACAGGCTCTCCATATTTTTTAGAGAACTTAATGGCAATGGGTGATGCCCATAGCTTGGAATATAGGTCAGTGTTATTGGATTGTATGTGCGCAAATTGCAGTTGACAATCGGTCTTTTGTAAGTCGTAATAATTTGAGAGTCGCAACGTCTGTCTCTGTTCCATAAACCTCCTTGTTTTTGCCCCTTCACCGTTGGCAAAAAGAACAAAGCAGAAAACAATATGGCGAGGAGTTTTTTCATAAAAACCATACAAATATAGACTAATTTATACCGGAGGTAGTCTGCCCAATAGAAAGACTAAAGCTGACGGGCACAGGATGGAACGGATAGCCCACAGCGCAGCGAGGACTTGGAGTGACAGCCTGAACCAAAGCTCAATAGCAGCTTTTAGTTGAGTGCCCCATAATTTTCTGCATAAAGTGTGGCGCACAAAAAATGCACCACGAATTTGTGGTGCATTTTTGTAAATGGGGTATTCTTTTCGGTAAAGAATAAATACTATTTGCTGCTTGCAGTTGCAGGCATCATTAATGCGTGCAGTACATTCGAAGAGCTTAAGTATTTATTTGCAGCTTCGGTAAGCATAGCAGGTGTAACAGCTTTTACACGTGCTTCATAATTATTGATATTTTCTGTAGGCAAACCATACTGTTGGTATTTGCTCATTGTGCCCAACCAGAAACCATTGGTTTGTTTACCTGCTTTAAATTTCTGAATAGCAGTTTCTGTAGCTTTTGACAGTTCATCAGCTTTGATATTTCCTGCTTTTTTTGTGTCATTAACGATTTCCCAGAAAGCTACCTGAACTTTCTCTGCATTTTCCGGTCCGCATGGCAAATAGCTTTGCATCATAAAGCGCTCTTTAGGATATTTAGACAACCGCAATCCTACACCACCACCGTAGATAGCGCTCATTTTTTCGCGGATGATGTCAGTGATACGATTGTCAATTACTTCTTTCAACATAGCCAATACCAGCTCGTCCTGTTGGTTGTAAGCTGTATTAAAATAGCTCATTTCGTTCACCATGCTTTTTGGTTCATCACCAACTTTTACCGTAAACTTATTATCGCCTTTTACCAATTCAATACCCAGGTCTTTGCTTTTGTTTCCCACATCTTCTTTACCCAAACCACCAATATATTTTTCTACCAATGGTTTAAATTCGGCTTCAGGGATACTACCAACAAAGAAATAATTCATACCGTTGGCAGAGTTAAAACGTTTGTTGTAGAAGGATACCGCATTATTAAGGTTGATGGCATCAAAATCACTTGGATCGGGGATTTGCTTCATTCGTGGGCTATTGCCGTACATAAAGTTGTTTAACGTATCTCCAAAATAACTTTGAGGGTCAGATTTCATCTGAGCAATCATTTGCATTTGTCTGTTTTTGAAAGATGCAAAAGCGGTTTCATCTATACGTGGAGAAGTACTTTTGAGGTACAATAATTGCAATGCCGTTTCAAAATCTTTGATGCTGGAGCGGCCATTTACCATATCATTATTTAAATCTACAATTGTAGAAACGCTGGCAATTTTCCCTGTCATGAATTTTTGCAAATCTGTATTTGAAAATTCTCCGTAACCCATTTCATCTACAACATTGTTGCTATAGTCAGCGCTTTGAAAATCACTTCCTGAGTAAAGAGAAGAACCGCCAAAACGATATCCGGAAAATAAGATTTCGTCATTTTTAAGATCTGTTTTCTTGAACGTCACTTTTGCACCATTACTCAAAGTCCAGATAGTTGTTCCGATTTTAGCATCTTTTTCTTCTTTCACTACTTTACCTGCTACTGGCTCTTTAGTCAGTAATTTTGAAGGCAATGCTTTTTCTGCATAAGCTACCACTTCTGATTTCAAGCTATTGTCTACATAAGATTTCAAATCTGCATCTGTAGGTAGGTTGTCTGCTGTTTTAGTAGTCACTAGAGCAAAGTAAGTTTTGTCAATACCAATTTCTTCTTTGATTTTATTTACTTCTTCAAGTGTAATTTTTGACAGATTGTTTTTAATCAGATTATACTCCCACTCGATACCTGGTGCAGGCTCGTTGGTAAGGAAATGGCGAACCAATTCATCAACACGGATTCTTGATTCTGTTTTATCTCTTTCATTGTAAGATTTCTCGTAATTGGCCATCAATGAGGCTTTCGCGCGATCAAATTCTGCAGCAGTAAAACCAAATTTTTTGATTTTTAAAGATTCTTTTACCAAAGCTTCAGTTGCGTCTTTGATTTTATCATTACCACAAACTGCAAACAATTGGAAGTTTTCCCAACCGCGTGCCCATCCACCCTGGATGCCACCAAAACTAAAAATGAAAGGAGGGTTTGCAGAATTTTTCAATTCTTCGAAACGTGCAGAAATCATGGCGTTAAACAATGATTGTTTCGTGTCTTCCATGTATGCTCCAACTGTTGTAGCAGAAGTTTTTCTTTTACTGTTGCCAATAATTTGCACAACCGTATAAGGAGCCTCTTTATCGCTTAATACCATTGCTTTGCTGGCTGTACGCTCAGGCACTTCATAATATTCAGGTCTCGGTCTTGGGTTTGCAGGATTTTTAAATCCGCTGAACTTTTCTTTAATCAGGCGTTCTGCTTCTGCAGGTTCAATATCACCTACTACCATTACAGCCTGCAGATTTGGGCGATACCAATCACGGTGGAAACGTTTAATTACATCATGTTTAAAATTTTTCAACAAATCATCATCACCAATAGGCAAACGCTTTGCATAGCGCGAACCGTTTAAATATTCCGGTAACCATTTTTTCATCATTCTGTCATCAGCTCCTTTACCCAGACGGCTTTCTTCAAGTACTACATTACGCTCTTTGTCTATCTCTTCATTCTCTAATAATGCCGCACCGCTCCAGTCTGCAATAATTTGAAAACCCTGATCAATTTTCTTCTTGTCTTCAGCAGGAATTGGAAGGATATATACAGTTTCATCAAAACTGGTGTATGCATTAAGGTCAGCACCAAACTCAACTCCTATACTTTGAAGGTAATGTACTACTTCGTTTTTAGGGAAATTTTTCAAACCATTAAAATTCATATGCTCCATTAAATGCGCCAAACCCAATTGGTCATCATCTTCCTGAATTGCACCGGCATTCACTACCATTCGTAGTTCAATTTTCTTTTCGGGCTTTTTGTTTTGAATAATATAATACTTCAGGCCATTAGGCAATTGCCCTGTCTTGACCTTGCTGTCAAGAGGTATTTTTTCATTTTGTGCTACTGCGAGAAAGGGTAGCATCAGGCATATAAATGCCATAAGTTGCTTAAATAACTTCATAAGAATGATGATTTTAGGCAGCCAATTTACTAACAAAATTTGAATCCGGACAGAAATGCGTATTGCAAAATTTGATTATAACAATTTGCTATGATTTTTTCACTCAATCAATTCGATAAGAATGAGCTAAAAAACAAATGCGCTACTTTTTGAAAAGCAGCGCATTCACTGTAAAATTAGATTCTACAATTCTATTTGTCTTTTTTGATAATAGCATAAACCTCTACTGCAAGACCTAATAATATCAATATTGGTGCCAAAGTGATACGTCGGAAGCTATATACTTCTTCATAATTAAATTTGTGTGGGTCAGGGCTTTTGCCTCCTGCCATTAGTACAAGTCCAAGTAAAATAAAGGCTATGCCGATTAGCATCCATTTATAATTACTTTTATCAAATAAAAAATCTTGTTTTGAATTGCTGCTCATAAAAATTAGTTTTTAGGGTTACAATAGTAATGTTTAATATAAATCGTCTACGGTTACCTTGAGGTATTTGATAACAGAGCGATGTGTGCTGACAAAAGAAATAAGAATTCCGGCAATAATCATCGATGTCATTAAAACAACCAACAGTACCGGATTGTTTAGCGCCTTTAATTCGGGCACACTGGCCTCTGCTGCAGACTTTACCAGCATCAGACCTAAAACGGCTAACACACCACTGATAAGACCATTAATAATAGCTCGTGTATCAAATGGTTTGGCTATAAACCATCGGGTGGCACCCACCATTTGCATTGTCTTAATCAAGAAACGATTACTAAACATGGCAAGGCGCACCGTATTGTCAATCAGTACAATTACTACTAAGATAAGTACTATTGAAATGATTGCTAAAATAATGCTCACTTTTCGGAGGTTGTCATTCATCTGATTGACAATTGTTTTAGGATAACTTACCTTGTTTACAACATTGCTTTGCTCAATAAACTGAGTTATTTTTTCAATACTGTCTTTGTTGACATATTCCTGGTTAAGATTGAGCTCAATACTGGCAAATAAAGGATTGAAGCCCAAAAAGCTGGATATATCCTCGCCTTCCAGTTCGTTCTGCATTTTCAAGGCCTCCTCTTTACTGATTATTCTGCTTTTTTTAGTGAATGGTTGCTTATCAATAATTGCTTTTAACTGGCTGACACTTTCCGGGCGAACATTATCATGAAAGTCGATTTGTACTGCCATTCCTTCTTTTACCACCTGAGCAAGGCTCTTTCCATTAATGACAATCCATCCCATTGTACCTAACAGGAACAAGACAAGTGATACACCAATTACAGAAAAAGTATAAGATGCTTTAGATTTGTTGGTACCTGCCATTAAGTCTATTCTAAAATTGTTGAAAGTTCAAAGCTAAAAAATTACAGCCAATTCTATTCTTTTTTTTGATAAAAGAATGATAAAAGATAGAGGAGCTGCATAGTCAGGCACTTATCGTTGCATTGCTGCTCTGCGCGAAAAAAGCAATAAATACACGCCGATAAGTAGCATTGTGGTAAAGGTTGACGCAAAAATTTTGAGCAGCAGGTAGCCGAAATTATTTAAGCTCCACAATTCAATGATAAAAAAGATGCTGTGGTGAACTAAAATCAAAAATGCACTATAGGTCAGGAAGGGCGGCCAGCCCATTGTTTTTACAGACGGGGAAAGTTGATGGTACTCCTTCATGTTTTTGGGTAACAAGGCCAGTAATACGTTGGTTCGTAAATAGGCAATAAGCACCATTGCAAAGGCGTGCATCCCCGGGGTGTTCATAAAGGAGTCTACGACACTTCCGCATACAAAACCTAGCAACAGCAGCAACCATACAGGAGCCTCGAAGGGGATTAATAAAATAAAAAGCGGGTAAATGTAAGGGGTAAATACAGGAAAGCCTGAAGGCTGAGTCCACCAATGCAAAGTAATATTGTTCAGTATCAATACCTGAAACAAGAGCAGGAAAAAAAACTGCACTATATATTTACTGTACTGGTTCATTTTTTCGGTTGTGACTGTTGTTTAAAGGTTGTATCCTCCAGTTTTCTGCGCTCTTCCATATAATCGTTTTTTATCGCATACACGTACTGCAAATTACGAAAATTGGTTGCCGGTCTGATATGGAGAAGACGAGAGTTGTCCTTCTTAATGATAAACACCTTTTCAACCTTACCTACCAGCATGTCTGCAGGAAAAAGTGTGGAATAACTTGTAGTAAGAACACTGTCTCCTTTCTTTATTTTAATTTCCGGTTGTGTAACCTTCATCAATAATTCATCTGCTCCGGACGTTTCTTCCCAATACACAAAGCTGGTGGTTCCGTCAGTTAATTTCGCACTTAGTCTTTGCTTTGTATTTAAAATAGATAAGGCCGTGGCAAAATGCGCCGAAACATTAATAATACGGCCTACCACACCTGTGCCGGATATGAGTGCCATGTTTTTGTTAATCCCGTCCTTGTATCCCCTATTAATTGTAATGAAATTAGAGGCAGAATTAACTGAGTTATTGACTACACGGGCTTTGTAATAAGTATAATGTGCATATTGAATACTATGTACAGAGTCATTTGTTACTATGCCGCGCACAACAGAACTATCATTCAATATATCTGATTCTGTATAGCGGGATAATTGCTGACGCAACTTAGTGTTTTCGCTTAGGAGACTATCATTCATCTGCCGGAGACCAAAATAAGAGCTAACGCCAGACTGCTTTTTATACCAAAATGCCACAAAAACATTGGCAGAATTCATGATTTCGTTCCCCTGCAATGAGTTTGTTTTGGATATCATTATCGTACACAAAATCTCCAACCCTATGAATAGTATAAGGTTGAAGAATCTTTGAATAATGGAAAGAAGAACGCGCAATGAATTTCTATTCTAAGAGAGGACAAGAAAATATTTTTTTTTAAAATGAAACCTTGCCAAAGCAATTTTATCTCATCAGGAAAGACATCTTGGCAATGTTTTTTAGAGCCAGGCCTGTACCACGCACTACTGCACGAAGTGGATCTTCGGCAACTTGTACAGGCAATTTGATTTTATGAGATATACGACGGTCTAAACCACGGAGCAAAGCGCCTCCTCCGGTCAAATACAAACCTCTGCGGTAAATATCTGCAGCCAGTTCAGGAGGTGTACTTTCAAGTGCCTTTAATATCGCTTCTTCGATTTTAAATAGAGATTTATCCAATGCTTCAGCAACTTCCTGATAGCTGACCATAATTTGTTTTGGAATACCTGTCACCAGGTCACGTCCGTTTACAGCAATATCATCGGGTGGATTGTCTAAATCCTTTAGTGCTGAACCAACGTGTATTTTAATTTGCTCAGCAGTACGCTCTCCTATCAATAAGGAATGATAACGACGCATTGCCTCCATAATGTCATTTGTAAATTCGTCTCCGGCTATACGTACTGACTGATCACAAACAATACCGCCCAATGCAATTACAGAGATACCTGTAGTTCCACCACCAATATCAATAATCATATTGCCGGTTGGTTCTTCCACATCAATACCAATACCTAAAGCAGCAGCCATAGGCTCGTGAATCATGTAGACTTCTTTTGCACCTGCACGTTCTGCCGAATCATGCACAGCACGTTTTTCCACTTCTGTAATGCTTGATGGTATACAAATAACCATTCTCCAGCTAGGGGGAAATAGAGTCTTCTTAGGTGTTACCATTCTGATAAATTCGCGTAGCATACTCTCTGCCGCATCAAAATCAGCTATAACCCCATCTCTTAAGGGTCTGATGGTTTTCAGGTTGTCATGGGTCTTTTCATGCATCATCATTGCCTTTTTACCAACAGCTACTATTTTATTAGTAGTTCTGTCTTTGGCTACGATAGATGGCTCATCAACTACTACTTGGTCGTTGTGAATAATAAGTGTGTTCGCAGTACCTAAGTCAATAGCTATCTCTTGCGTCAAAAAACTGAATAAACCCATAAATATGATGTGCCGAAAGCCGGCAATTTTGAAAGAGAAAATTAATCTTCGCAAAGTTGCGAAAAAATTAACACTGTTACTAGTCTTCTTTTTAAAAAAGAACGCAATTCTGCTATTTATTTTGTTAAAAGAAAAAAAACCAAAAAAGACAGGTAATTCTCTATGATTTAAGAAAAACATTATGCAATTGCAAGGTGCTTATTTTTAACCAGTTTCGTCAACAAGTTTGTTGTACGGGCATTCCGTAATATCAGATAATTTTTGTATTTCGAAAGAAAACAAAGCAATCCTGCATTTTACCCACAGATGTGTATTTCTTTACAGAACACAGAAGAAAACCTTTTCTATTTTCGATAAGATTTTAGCATTCAGAATTATGGAATTAGAACAATTAATGTTGCACGTAGAAGCTCTTATTTTCGCAAGCGAACGCCCTATTACACAACCAGAATTGATAGAACACATTAGTCAAACTTTGGAGATTGTAATTGAAGCAGAGCGAATTGAAGCCTCTATTGAGGCTGTCAGAGAAAAATACGAAGCGGAGTTCTATCCATTCCAATTGCGAGAAATTGGTGGTGGATTTCAATTTCTGACAAAGAAAGAATTCCACAAAACAGTTTTACAGCTTAACGGCGACAAGCATATCAAGAAGTTATCTGCCTCTGCAATGGAAACACTAGCCATCATTGCATATAAGCAACCGATAACGAAAAGTGATATCGAGTTTATCAGAGGAGTGAGTGCTGATTATTCTATTCAGAAATTGCTCGAAAAAGAATTGATTGTTATCGTTGGGCGAAATGAAGATGCTGTTGGTAAGCCTTTACTATACAGTGTTTCCCGTCATTTTATGGATTATTTGGGCATTAATTCTCCCGCTCAATTACCGCAGTTAAAGGAAATCAATACCGACTTTGTTTTGCCGTCCAACGCTATAGATGCACAAGTAGGCGAAACGAGCACTCTTTTGGTAGACGAAAAAGGAAATTTAAACACTGAAGGGCTTTAAGAGTCTCTTTTCTACGGCTTAAATAGGTTGAAAACAGGAGTTTGTGCAAAAATTTTTGCATTTTCTTTTGTTTTCATGTTTTTCGTTTTATCTTACAGCGTTAAAACTTCAAAATTATTCAGTCTTGAAACGATATATACTCTCACTTGCTCTCCTTTTGCCTGCCATAACTCAGGCACAAAAACATCACGAGGCCGGGCTCTCGTTTGGTGTGGCCAATTATTACGGCGACTTGCAAGACAAGATTTTTCCGTCTTCGGGATATCACCCAATGATTGGTGTCAGCTACAAAATGTTCATGACTCCTCATGTAGGTCTGCGTTTTGGAGCAAGTTATACTACAATTTCAGGAGCAGATAGCCTTTCCGATATAAAAGCAAATTTTGAGCGCAATCTTAATTTTACTGCACGTGTTATTGAAGCCCATGCAGGTATTGAGTATAATTTCTGGCCGGTCGACAGAGTTCGTTCAAGAATTAGTCCTTATGTTTTCGCTGGAGTGGGTGTGTTCTACAGCAATCCGTTTACCAATGGAATGAATGGCGAAAAAGTATACCTGAAACATTTAAGCACTGAAGGGCAAGGTCTTCCGGTGTATCCCGACAGAAAACCTTACTCTAACGTTAACGTATCTTTCCCTTTTGGTGCAGGTATTAAGTTTCTGGTAAATAAAACGTTGGTAATTAGCGGGGAAATGGGCTTCAGGCCTACTACAACTGATTATCTGGATGACGTGAGCAAGTCTTATGTTAATTTAGACACGCTTTCTAAATACAAAGGAGCACAGTCTGTTCAGCTTTCCTATCGTGGCGACAAAGCTGTTGGCTGGAAGGAAAGAGGCAGTAACTATGTAGATTATGGTTATAAACGCGGTGATAGCCGTTCAAATGATTGGTACTGGTTCGGAAATATCACCATTTCAATATACCTCAAAGCTTCTGGCAATTCGCGTACTTATTGGCAAACAACTTGCCCAAGAGGTAAAAGCAGAAAATAAGCTAACACATAAATTTTAAACATATTAACCCTCAAATGAAGTTGTCATTTGAGGGTTCTTTGTTTAACGCCATCCTCTATCTAATCGCTCTTAGTAGTAAATAATTTGTAGCTAAACTAAATTGGCATCTAAATAAAATAGGCTAAGGTTTCGAATCCTATCGGGAGGCAACAAACCCTTCAAAATACGCGTATTCTAGTGTCAGCTCCTACTTAAAAACATGCGCAAAAATCAATCAAATAAATGACTATTGTATATCAATAATACTGTGGACACTATGGCTTAAGTGATACATGGCGCGACCAAAGTCTACCTTTTGCAAAAACACCTTACTTTACTTTAAAAGTCTTGAGTATATTGAAACGGAAGGTTCAAAGATTTGCAAAAAACGCCTCAACATATGTTGAGGCGTTTAGTATTGCATTCATTTAATAACTTCTAGTGCGATTCTTCACCAGGCCTTAATGGTGTGGTTTGAGGAATAAAATCATTTCCATTACCATCTTCACGATAATCATAAGCCCAACGATGAACCTCAGGAATATCGCCTTCCCAGTTACCATGTCCAGGGTTAATTGGAGTAGTCCATTCAAGAGTTGTAGAACCCCATGGGTTTTGTGTCGTTACTTTACGTCCTTTCCAGATACTTGCAAAGAAATTAAAGACGAATATTAATTGTCCAAAGAAAACGATAATTACAACTATACTGATGAAAGCGTTTAAAGAACCGAAATTCTTGAAAGACTCCCAAGCACTGTAGTCATAGTAACGACGAGGCATACCAGCTATTCCTTCATAGTGCATAGGCCAGAAAATAAGGTAAGCACCAATGAAAGTAATAAAGAAGTGGATATATGCCAATGGTTTGTTCATGAAACGTCCAAACATCTTCGGATACCAGTGGTAAATACCTGCAAACATACCAAAGAAGGCAGAAACTCCCATAACAATATGGAAATGCGCAACAACAAAGTAAGTATCGTGTAAATGAATATCTAAAGCCGAGTTACCCAGAAATATACCTGTTAGACCACCTGAAATAAACAGAGAAACAAAACCTAAAGCAAACATCATTGCTGGAGTAAATCTTAAATTACCTCTCCAGATTGTTGTCAACCAGTTGAAAACCTTAACGGCAGAAGGAACGGCAATAAGTAGTGTTAGCAATACAAAGATTGAGCCTAAGAACGGACTCATACCGGTAACAAACATATGATGCGCCCATACCAGAAAAGCTAATACAGTAATCCCGACTAATGAAATGATCATTGCAAAGTATCCGAAGATCGGTTTACGACTATTTGTAGACAAAATCTCTGAAGCCATACCCATCCCAGGTAACATAATGATATAAACCTCAGGGTGACCCAGAAACCAAAATAAATGTTGATACAAAATAGCTGAACCTCCAACATTTGGTAATGCTTTACCGCCAATAAATATCTCAGAAAGATAGAATGATGTTCCAAAGCTGCGATCGAAAATTAACAATACGAAACCAGAGAATAGTACAGGGAACGAAAGGATACCCAAAACTGCGGTGAAGAATAAAGCCCAAATGGTAAGTGGCATACGCGTCATAGTCATGCCTTTAGTACGCATATTTAAGATAGTTGACACATAGTTCAAACCACCCAATAAAGACGAAACCACAAATAAAGCCATACTGGTAAGCCATAAATCCATACCTAATCCCGACCCCATTGAAGCTTCTTTTAGAGCACTGAGGGGCGGATAGGTAGTCCATCCTCCAGATGCGGGACCTGTTTGAATAAACAAAGAAACAAACATGATTACTCCGGCGATAAAGAAAAACCAATAAGAAAGCATATTCATAAAAGGAGATGCCATATCACGAGCTCCGATTTGAAGTGGGATTAACAGGTTGGCAAAGGTTCCGCTTAGACCAGCTGTTAATACAAAGAACACGAGAATAGTACCATGCATTGTTACCAAGGCATAATAAAATTCAGGATCCAGTTTTCCTCCTTTTGCCCACTCTCCTAAAAACTTCTCCATAATAGGAAAAGTCTTATCAGGAAAACCTAACTGCAGACGGAAAAATACGGACATCAATGCACCGATAATTGCCCAGATGATACCAGTTATTAAAAATTGTTTAGCAATGACTTTATGGTCCTGACTAAAAATATATTTTGTTATGAAGTGCTGCTCGTGATGCTCATGGCCATGATGATGGTCATCTGCATGTATCGCGTGTGCTGCATGTGCTTCGTGTACTATTGCTTCGTTGCTCATTTTTTTTAAATCTTATTTGTAACGTTGCTCTTAGAAGGGCAAAAATATGCTTAATTGTATCGAAATTAGTTTTTAGCTACTGGAGCCTCGGTTGACTTTTTTGTTGAATCTGCTACGGGAGATGCAGGTACAGCAGCAGGTGCAAAATACGCTGTTTGCTTGGCTAACCAAGCGTCATATTCCTCCTGTGTTTCAACAATAAGAGTGCCTCGCATAGAATAGTGACCTTTTCCACACATCTGATCGCAAGATAACTCGTAAACAAAGTTTGGGTTCTTGGTCATTTCCTTCATTTTAGCAGATGTAATAGTGGGTGTAAACCACATTGTGGTGGTAATACCTGGTACAGCATCCATTTTCAATCTGAAATGAGGAAGTCCTACATCATGAATCACATCCCTTGACCCAATAATAAACTTGATAGGCTTGCCTACTACCATATGAATTTCACCATTTTGTGCAACGATATCATCAGCACTGGCTGGATCTTTTTCATTGATGCCTAAAATATTAGTTGCATCATTAATGTCTCTGAAATTCCTTTTGCCAAAAACATTGTCTTTACCAGGGTAACGGATAATCCAGTTAAATTGCTTACCAATTACTTCAATAACAGCAGCATTTGCAGGGGCTGCAGAAGTAATATTCATCCAATTACGTAAACCAATAGCTACCAAAACAGCCATAACTATAGCAGGAACAGTCGTCCAGATTAACTCCAGTTTATTATTATGCGCCAAGAAATAAGAACTCTTAGTATCATCTGTTGATTTATATTTAAATGCAAACCAAAATAGAAGAACATGGGTGATAAAAAACACAATCCCTGTAACGATAATGGTTACTAAAAACATTGAATCATACGCTTCTCCTTCTTTAGAAGCAGAAGTAAGCATCAATTGTCCTTTTAGAGTATCGTGACAAAGCCAAATTGCATATAACCCAGACAAGAAAAACAACACTAAAAGCGTAGCCATTGTTTTATTCGTCTTTTTCTGACGCTCTCTTTCTGTTCCTCGCAATGAGGCTGCGTATTCACTTGCTTGTGCTATCTGGTAAACTATCATTAGCACCAGGAAAGTAATTGCTACTGTTATAAATATAGACATCTTTTTAAATCACTTATGTTTACAAGTATTGTTTCTTTATTTCTATTAATCCTCTCAGCAATAATTAACTGATATGAATTACTGTTTCTTTCAGCAATGGGTTATTGTGTGTAATCAGAGAGGCTTTTGACAATGTATTTGAAACTGTAAAAATCATCAATCCCACAAAGCCTGATAGAAGACCCAATTCGTACCAGCCAATTGTCCAATGCTCACCAATAGGGCCCGGCATCATCATTTGGTAAAAATCCAACCAATGACCAAAAACGATAATCAATGCCATTGTTGTAACTGTAAAGTAATTTCTCTTACTTGGACGAGACATTAAAATAATCAAAGGCATGCAGAAATTGATAATAAATCCACCGTAAAACAAGATACTGTATGGGCCATGTTGACGAGTGATGAAGTATGTAGTTTCCTCAGGAATGTTGGCATACCATATCAACATGTACTGGGCAAACCATAAGTAAGTCCAAAATACTGATATAGCAAACATGAATTTACCTAAATCATGAATATGCTCTTTGTTAACGATGGTTAAATTACCATTGTTCTTAAGGTACACCACCCAAAGTAAAATCATCGACATACCACCTACTAATGAGCTTGCAAAAACATACCAGCTAAACAAAGTTGAATACCAATGCGCATCAATACTCATAATCCAGATCCATGGTGTAGTACTCATCATAGTCAGAGCAAAAACAACCAAAAACAAAGCAGCCCAAATCATAAATTTGAAATAACCTTTGGTACTATTTTTAGGTGCAGACTCCTGAGCAATGGAAAGTGCTCTGAATTTACGGCCAAAGAAACCCCAAAGTGCAACAGTAACAACTGTAAAGCCTATTACCATACCTTTATTTAGGAAAGCACTTTTTCCCTCCAAAATCTTATCACCATCAGGGTGAACCCAATGATAAATAGGATTGTGACCATGGTGATCTTTAAATACAAGGATTGTAAGAATAACTACTAGGGCAGCAATACTACCAAATAACCATGCATTTGCACCAATAGCCTCCGGAACACGACGATAAGCTACTATCCAACCACCATGCGCCAGTGAAGAGGCTGCCTGAATAAATACGCTGATAATTGCCAAAAAAGCAAAATAAACAGAGTTATGTAACAAGCCAGCCCAAAACCGAGTATGATCAGCGTCTGTGGAATGGTTGCCCATTAAGGTAAAGAAGGCAATAATTAGTGCCAAAACACCAACACCTATCAATACCAAACTGGTATTGCGTAAACGGGCCGGTACTTCAAAACGATCGTTCATTTGTTCTTATTTATAAAATTCTTTAAAAAACTATCTCGGTAATTTTTGATTATTTTTTTTCTTTAGCTACTGTATCAGCAACAATTGCAGTCTCCGAGGCAGATGTGGCTCCTAAAGTAAAAGGAGATCCGCCGTTTTCTGACTGAACCTTTTTAATATAGGCAATTACCTGCCAGCGTTGCTTTACATTCAATTGGCTGGAGTATGCACCCATTAAATTCTTACCATACTTCAAA
Organism: Bacteroidota bacterium; assembly: GCA_040387755.1. Classification (GTDB taxonomy): domain Bacteria; phylum Bacteroidota; class Bacteroidia; order Chitinophagales; family Chitinophagaceae; genus Rurimicrobium. Next base: position 1,810,022 of record JAZKDB010000002.1, read on the forward strand.
GCGGCATACATTGTTCCAATAGGCATTGAAAGGTATTTCTCACCTTTAAAGTTTGCCGGCATTGCAGCAAATTTTCCACTTGCATACAATGGACCGTTACCGTCAAGCTCTCCACCATGGCAAATACCACAATAAATCATGTACAAACGACCACCTTCTTTTATTTCTGCTTCGTTAAATCTGTAACTTGTGGTTAATGCTTTATAAGCATTTGTGTCTCCTTCAACCAAATGATCGGGCAAGTCATGGCCTACTGCAATAGTACCCTTTGTAGGCACACGGCTGGTTTGTCCATCAGCAAAATTTGGATTGCTTGTGTAGGCGTCATATGCTCGGGAATAGGTCATATCCGGGGCATAAATTTTGCCTGGATTGCGACGCATATTACCACTGTTGCAAGACATCAAACCCACACTTGCCAAAAGGCTTGCTACTACTATGCTTCGGGTCTTATTCATAATATTATTTAAAAAATCTTTTGTCTTAATGTTGTCTTTGAAAATATATTCCCAAAAAAATTATTTTGCCAATTCGTACGTTTCTTCTTCATCCCAACGTCCATACCACCAACCTTCTTCGGCAATTTGAACATTTGTTTCCACAGCACCCGTTGTTCCTAAAAAAGCAAGAGCTTCCTGCTCAGATGTATGGTCATTTAATTCAAGTACTAATACAAAATAATCGTCGGTTTGGCGTGGGTGAAAGATGTGCTTCTTAACGCCTGGCATTATCTGATTGAGATAACAATAAGTCAATACCATACCTACTGCGGCAAACAATACGGTAAGTTCGAATACGATTGGCATAAATGCAGGTAAAGACCAATTGGGCTTACCACCAAAGTTGATTGGCCAGTCTGAGGTAAAAATCCAGGACATAAAGCCAACAGCTGTACTTGTACCCGTAAGACCAAAGATAAAACCTGCAACATGCAAATCTGTTTCTTTTAAACCCATTGCTACATCCAATCCATGAACAGGAAAAGGAGTATAAACATCATGCAATTTGTAACCGCTGTGGCGAACCTTATCTACAGCAGGAAACAATGTATCCTCTGTATCGTAGCAAGCAACCGCAAATTTCTTTATAGCCATTTTAATATTAATTCTTAAATGAATAATGAAAAGTGAATTCTAATTCTTCTTTTCTAATTTTATTTATTTAGTGATGACTGTTCTCGTGAACAAACTCTTCAATAGTTTTCTCATCTTCCTTAGCCATTTCTTTCTTATAGTTATCGCCAGAAGTTTTCAAAACAAACTTAATCTCCGCTACCGCTACAACAGGGAAATACTTGGCGAATAAGAAGAAGCAAGTGAAGAACAATCCAAAAGTTCCGATGTAGAAACCAACCTCTGGCCAGGTAGGGCTATAATAAGTCCAGCTACCTGGAAGATAATCTCTGTACAAAGACGTTACGATAATTACAAAACGTTCAAACCACATACCGATATTCACCACGATTGACATAATAAACGTAAATGGAATATTACGACGAAGCTTTTTGAACCAGAATAACTGTGGCGAAACCACGTTACATGTCATCATCGCCCAATAACTCCACCAATAAGGACCAATAATACGCCAGTTAAACGCATCCTGCTCATAAACTACCTGACTGTACCATGCCATGAACAATTCTGTCAAATATGCTACACCCACAATAGAACCAGTCAAAACAATTACTTTATTCATTGCCTCAATATGACCAAGAGTAATGTACTCTTCGAGACCAAGAATTTTACGAACCAAAATCAACAAGGTTTGCACCATCGCAAAACCAGAGAAAATCGCTCCCGCAACAAAGTAAGGTGGGAAGATGGTTGTATGCCAACCGGGAATTACAGATGTGGCGAAGTCAAAGGATACAATCGTGTGTACAGAAAGTACCAATGGTGTAGACAAACCTGCAAGTACCAAAGAAAGTGATTCGAAACGCTGCCAGTTTTTAGCAGTACCCGTCCAGCCAAAAGAGGCTAAACCATAAGCACGTTTGCGAAATTTAGTTTTTGCACGGTCACGGATTGTTGCAAAGTCGGGAACAAGACCGGAATACCAGAATAAAAGGGAAACAGTAAAGTAAGTAGAAATCGCAAATACGTCCCAAAGAAGTGCTGAGTTGAAATTTGGCCAAAGAGGACCGCGGGTATTAGGATAAGGCAATACATACATTGCATCCCAAACACGACCCATATGGAATATCGGGAACTGACCCGCGCACATTACCGCAAAAATGGTCATTGCCTCAGCAGCACGGTTTACACCGGTACGCCATCCCTGACGAAAGATTAAAAGGATTGCAGAAATCAGTGTTCCGGCGTGACCAATACCTACCCACCATACGAAGTTGGTGATATCCCAACCCCAACCTACAGTGCGGTTAATACCCCAGACACCAATACCAAAATAGACCTCCCAAAAAACAGAGAATGCTCCGAAACCTAAGAGTATCAAGGAAATAAAAAATCCTACATACCACATTTGGCCCGGCTTCTTTTCAATTGGGCTTACAATATCCTCGGTTACTTGGCGATAGGTTTTATTCCCATCAACCAATGGTTCTCGAACTATGGATTCGTACTTTAAGTGCATAATTGCTTTGTTATTTTTTAATCGCAGGCTCTATTACTAAATACTGCTTAATCAATGTGTGCTAAAATATTCTTATTCTAAAAACTAGGAAATCAATTTGCTTTTGTTGATCATCAAATCTTCTTTGCTGCCAGCAGTAACTTTATCGGAGTTTCTGATTTTTGCAAGGTAGTTGACGTTTGGCAGTACGTGCAATTGCTCCAACACATAGAACATACGTTCTTTGTCTTCACTATGACGCAGTTTGTAAATCTCACTTTCAGGGTCGTTAGCATTACCAAACTTGATACTATTAGAAGCACATGCTTGTTGACATGCAGTACGAACTGCACCATCTTTCAATGGTTCTCCTGCCTTTTTAGCCTCTAACTTACCTGCCTGTAAGCGCTGAACGCAGAATGAACATTTTTCCATTACACCGCGACTACGCACTGTAACATCGGGATTCAACACCATACGGGTCAAATCATCATTCATATCATCACGACGATCATCTTCGTACAAGTTATCATCGAAGCAATCTGCTCCATTCCAATCCATCCAGTTAAAGTGACGAACTTTATAAGGACAGTTATTTGCACAATATTTAGTACCAATACAACGGTTGTACGTCATTTGGTTCAATCCTTCAGAACTATGACTTGTTGCATTAACAGGACAAACGTTTTCACAAGGAGCGTTGTCACAATGTTGACACATCATTGGCTGGAATACTGTTTGAACGCTATCCGGATCATTTGGATTACCGCTGAAATAGCGATCGATACGAATCCAATGCATTTCCTGAGCTTTCAAAACGTGTGTCTTACCTACAACAGAAATATTATTCTCTGCCTGACAGGCAATAACACAGGCAGCACAACCGGTACAGGTATTCAAATCGATTGACATACCCCAATGAATTGCTTCATGGCTTGGTTTTTCAGTATGATCAGGGTAAAGTGTTCCTTCATCTCTGAATTTCTCTTCCATCTCAGGATCATAACCTTTTGAAGGAGCATCATGATGTTCCCAAGGCTTGGTCGTGTAATGACCGATAGCTTCATAACGCTCTCTGAGTAAAGCTTCCGGATCTTTAGAGAATTCGTCAAGTGTATATTCGTGGATAATAGGACGACCTTCATAGCTATGATGCGTTTGCGTAATAGCCACTTCATGACGTGAATTATCCGGAGTGATTTTTATTGTTGAATTAGTATACTCAAACGTTTGACTGGCAGCATTGAAACTTACAAATGGGAAAGCATTTTTACCCCCTACCAATTTGCCGTTTTTATCAACACCACTTGCTGCAGCGCGTCCTACACCTTTGTCGCGACCATAACCAAATGCTACAGCAACAACATCATTGTGCATACCAGGCACTACTACTATAGGTAATAATAACTCTTTACCGTTCCAAGTAATTTTTGCTTGCTTCTTATTGGCTTCAACTTCAGTGATAGAAGTCAATTCAGCGTCAAACTTTTCTTTTGCTGTCTTAGGAGACATACAAATGTAGTTGTCCCATGTAGCCTTAGTAATCGGGTCAGGCATTTCCTGAAGCCAAGGATTATTACTCCAGGCTCCACCTTTACCGATAGCAATATTTGGATATAATACCAATTCGATTTCAGAAGCTTTTGGAGCAGATTGAATTGCTGCCATTGCGCCAGCTACATTACCGCTGAATGCTGCACCTGAAATTGTTATTGTTGTTGGCTCATAAACACCATCCTGCAAGGCTTTATCGAATGCTGTCTGTCCGCCCAATTTGCCGGTCCAGTAGTTATTCCATATTTCCTGATAAGTAGCAGATTCTCCAGCCCAAGTCAACAAACTGTCTTGAAAAGCACGGGTTTTGAACAGAGGAGCTATCGATGGCTGAATGAAACTGTAATGACCGGTTTTAGGTTCAGCATCACCCCAGCTTTCCAACCAATGATTATCAGGAGTAACAATTGTAGATTTCTGCGCTGTTTCATCCATTCTGTCTGCAAAAGAAACAGAAAGAGCTACTTTAGCAAGACCGCTGACAAACTTGTCAGACTCACAGTAATCATAAACAGGGTTAACATCATGCATCAATAAAGCGCCTACTTTATCAGCGTTCATATCAGCAACAAGAGCAACCATATCGGCATCAATACCTTGTTTGTAATTACTTTCTACAGACCAGTTGATGGTAGTACCCACAGCACCGATAGCACTGTTGATTGCATTTACCAGAACCTGAATATTTTTATCATTGCTTCCGCAAACTACCAAGCCATTTCCTTTTTTAAGGTCGGCTGCAGCTTTGCTGAGCATTTCATTCAAATTTTTGCTTGCCAGATTAGGAGCAGTACCATTTGCTACCAAAGCATATAACGCAGACGCTACAGAACCTAACTCAGAGGGGCGGCAAGTAGCACGATAATCTGCAGCTGCACCTGAAATTGTATGTGTTGGTTCAATTTGATAATGGCGGGACATGCTCAAATTCTTCGCAGTTACCTGACGACCAGAACTATATTGCTTTGCAAACTCTATTGGAGATAACCAAGTACCCAAGAAATCAGCATTAAGGCTGACAATTGTTTTGGCTTTATCAAAATGGTATGAAGGTAACGAGCGTTTGCCATAGCTTTCTGCATTGGCCAGCAACATACCTGAATAAGAAATAGAATCGTAGGTAACGTGCTTTGCATTTGGATATTTTGCCAAAAACTTAGCAACAACTTCTTTTGTAGTAGGGCTTAAAATCGTAGATGTAAGCAAATAGACTTGCTTTCCTCCAGCGGCAGCCAAACCATCTTTAACTATTTTGTCAATATTGCTAAAGGTAGTTTCCTTGCTATTAGCTAATGGTTGACGAAGGCGTGTTTTATCATAAAGGTTAAGAACCGCTGCCTGCACTCTTGCCGAAGTAGAACCTCCGGTAATAGAAGATTTTGGATTGCCATCCAATTTGATCGGACGGCCTTCACGTGTTTTCACCACTACTGCACAATAATCTCCACCATCTACAAAAGATGAGGCATAATAATTGGCAATACCAGGCTGAATATCTTCTGGCTTTATTGCATAAGGAATTACCTTACGAACAGGCATTTCGCAACTTGCAGCTACCATAGCAGCTGCAGTGCTGAAGCCTAAAAACTTAAGGAAATCACGACGGGGTGTTTCTGCCTGCAGCAATCCGCCACTTATATCAAACGGCAAATCTTCTTTAAACTCATTGGCAACAACCTGTTGATGTTCAGGTGTTTCGTTAAGTTCTTCAAGACCTTTCCAATATTTTTTCTGACTCATACTATTTTTTACAAATTAGCGGATAAGTGTTTGGTTTAACTTTTCGCTTTTTGAACAAATATTTTATTAATCGTTTTCTATCTTAATAACAATTGATACTAGTAGTGACATTTTTGACACTCCAATCCACCAATATCTTCAACAGTTACACCTGTACGTTTACCTGCTTTTAGTTCGGCATGGTATTTTTGATATAGACTGTAGTAATTGTTATTTTCAAACTGTACATTGGTTTGACGGTGACAATTTACGCACCATCCCATTGACAATGAACTATGTTGGTAAACTTCGTCCATCTCTTCGATAGGACCATGACAACGCTGACACTGAATCTGACCAACAGCAGTATGCTGTGAGTGATTGAAATAAACGTGATCAGGAAGGTTATGAATTTTTACCCACTCAATTGGTTTGGCAAGAATATTACCTTTTGAATCGCGTTTGTAATCTTTCTTTGCAGGGTCCCAACCGGCATAATCATATAATTTTTGAATTTCAGCAGTACCATCAATTTTCTTTCCTTCCGCTGTAACTAAAGGATGTTCTGCTGCGCCGGTATATTCTGCAATTCCTTTGTGGCAATTCATACATACATTAGAAGAAGGTATCATCGCCTGTTTACTTTGTTGTGCACCTGAGTGACAATATAAACAATTGATTTGGTTGATACCTGCATGCACTTTGTGAGAATAGAAAATAGGTTGCTCTGGTTTATAATTTTGTTGACGCCCCATTTGGATACCGCCATTAACGATAAACAAACCAGCACCAATAAACAATACTATAGCACCAATTGCTATAATCACTTTATGACGATAGAATGGAATTTCTTTCTTAATATTTTGTCCTTCATTACTTGCAACTACACGACGAAGTCCTTTGTTTACTCTCCAAAGAATGATAGCTAAAGCTAATAAAGCTAAAGTAATCAATGGATAAAGCCATCCACTTCCTTCCTCATTAGTAGAAGAGCCTGAATCTTCTTTCTTTGCGGCAGCAGGAGCTTTTACACTATTTACATAGGTGATAACGGCATCAATTTCCTCGTTAGACAATGCTCCGAAAGCAGTCATTTGGGTTTTTCCCCATTTGTTGTAGATGTCACTAGCATATTTATCGCCGGAGGCAATAACAGCTGCGGGGTTTTTAACCCATTTGTACAACCATTCTTTGCTCGGTACACGCTTATCCACTCCCTGCAATGCAGGACCGGTTGCGTCTTTGAGAGGATTGTGACAGCTGGCACAATTAGCTTTAAAAATAGCCTGGCCGTCTGGGGCTGCAATGGCTGAAAAATGACTAAGCAATAGGATTACAAACAGCGATAATGCACTTTTTGTAATTTTTCGAATCAATAGCATAATATTATCTGACACCTGTGAATATGATTAGAATTAACATTCCTTTACACGAAAACGAAGCAAAAGTACAATACAAAAATGAGATTTTATACACATTTTCAAAAAAATATTTCTCAGTACTGGCAAGGCTTTCAGAGGATTTTTGATATTTAATTTTTCTCATTTGTCATTCTAATGTCAGTAACTTCGGCTCAAGAAATGGCAAATTTGTGACAATGGGTTTCTGGTGGACCATTTGTTATGCTGCTTTTTGAATGCATAGAGCAGTACAGCGAATTTAAAAACCTATGTAAACAGTTCTGATTCTGATTAAAACTAATTTTATAGTAAATTTCTTCATCTTTACACTTTTAAGTCTATTTGAACAATGAATATTGATTTTACCAACGAAATAACCTATCAGACTGCGCGCAGTGGTGGCAAGGGTGGACAAAATGTAAATAAGGTAGAGACGAGGGTAGAAGCTCGTTGGAACATCTCAGTGTCTGAATTAGTTACACCTGAACAAAAAGCCCGTATACTGTTAAAGCTAAAGAACCAGATTAATAAAGAAGGAGTGCTGGTTGTGCAATGCTCAGAAACACGATCACAATTGGAAAATAAGCTAATATCCACAAAAAGAATTTTGGAGATAGTAAATAAGTCTTTAATACAGGCAAAAAAACGAAAGGCAACCAAAATGCCAAAATCCTCTATTGAAAAAAGACTGGAGACGAAAAGGATAAATTCTTTAAAAAAAGCACATAGAAGAAGGGGGCATGAAGATTAGATTACCACACCCAATTAAGCTTTCCATGAGCAAAGGCTTTAATAGAGGCATCTGCTAACTGTATTAATAATTGCCCCTTTTCGTCAACACCTAATATAATTGAATCAAAAACTTCCTCACCGTTTGCAAAAGTTTGTATCTGACTTCTTTTATATAGCAGTTGATTATACCTGTCCAAATAATGTTTGAGAAATGGAGTAGAGGTATTTTCAATAGCTTTTGTTCTGACTATATTCAATATTTCTTCCTGAGTCCACTCTTTTCCTGTTGCCAAAAACAACGAGGTGGCATTGGGTAAATGTTTGGGGAACTCCTTTTGTAGTAGATTGATGCCTATGCCTATAATAGCATGAGTCCAGTTATTTCCTCTAAGTGAGTTTTCAATAAGTATCCCTGCTGCCTTTTTGTCATTAATAATAATATCATTCGGAAACTTAATCCGAACGTCTAGTGATGGATCTAGTGACTGTATGGCCTCGGCTACTGCAACTGAGATAGCGGCGGAAAAGCTAAACTGTGCATCAATAGCCACTGTGGGCTGCAATATTATGCTCATTAACAACGACTTGCCTGCCTCATCATTCCAAACGTTTCCTCTTTGTCCTTTTCCGGAGGATTGTTCTTGTGCTACTATTGTCAGTCCAGCCTGCGCCGTATCGGCATCTATCATTTGTGCGGCACGATTGTTGGTACTATCTAAGGAGTAGAAATGTAGGATAGGTGCTTGTAGCACATCTTTAACGTTTGATGACAAAGTTTTCTTTAATTTTGAACGATAAAACTACAAAATTCTATCACATCCGATATAAAACATAAATCATTCGCAGCTTGAATAACATCAAAATCGACACGCTGGACAAAGTAACCACCGACTCGAAATCTGCCGTAAAACGCAGTCCTCGCCTCAATACCAATAGCAAACTATACAAAACAATCATTGCTGCAATAGAAGATAAGAAAGGTGAGCATATCATCAGCCTTGACCTGCGCAAAATTGACGAAGCTGTTGCAGACTACTTCATTATTTGTGAGGCTCAGTCGCACACACAAATACATGCCATAGCTGCCAATATCGAAAAAGAAGTACATGAAAAATGTGATGAAAAAGCTTATCACACCCAATATGGTCAACACTGGACTTTATTGGACTATGTAAATATTGTGGTGCATATTTTCGACCGTGAGCAGCGTAAATTTTACGATATTGAAGGGCTTTGGGCAGATGCGGTGCATAATGAACTCAGCTAAAACTCATTGCTCTGTTGTTATTAAAAGAATCCCTTTCACCTTTTTAGATCAGGCAAAAGCCTATATACAATGCAAGAAAATCAAAATAATAAAAATTCATCGGATGGAAAGAATATTCCACCCAAAGGTCCAAAGTTTAATATTTACTGGATATACGGTATTATCGTATTAGTACTGGTAGGTATGACAATGTTTGGCAACAACTTCAATAGCACTATTGAAGCACATAGTTTTTATGATTTTCAAAACAATTACCTTAAAAAGGGAGCTGTTGAAAAAATCACTATTGTCAACAAGGAAATTGCTGAGGCCAAACTAAAACCAAGTGCTGCACCGTCTGCAACAGCTCCGTCCACAGCATTGACCGCAGATAAAGAACAATTGTATTCATTCCATATTGGTTCTGTTGAACAATTTAATAAAGACCTTGAAGCAGCGTATACTGCCGATTCCTCTCTCGAACGTATACCTATAATGTATGAGAGCAGAGGCAGCTACATGCGCGAATTGTCCGGCCTATTGTTGCCAATCCTGATTCTTATCGCTATGTCATTTATGATCATGCGCAAGATGGGTGGCGGCATGGGTAGCGGCGGTGGTAGCGGCGGTATATTTAATATCGGTAAATCAAAAGCTCAACTTTTTGAAAAAGGCACTAAAGTGAATATTACCTTCAACGATGTCGCAGGTCTGGATGAAGCCAAGGTAGAGATTATGGAAATTGTAGATTTCCTTAAAAACCCTAAAAAATATACTGCATTGGGAGGCAAAATACCAAAGGGTGCGTTATTGGTTGGCCCTCCGGGTACCGGTAAAACCCTTTTGGCAAAAGCAGTGGCAGGCGAAGCACAAGTTCCTTTTTTCTCTATGTCCGGATCTGATTTTGTGGAAATGTTTGTAGGTGTGGGAGCAAGCCGCGTGCGCGATTTGTTCAAACAAGCAAGAGAAAAATCACCTTGTATTGTATTTATTGACGAGATTGATGCTATTGGCCGTGCCCGTGGAAAAAACATGATGATGAGTAATGATGAGCGCGAAAACACCCTTAACCAAATGTTGGTAGAAATGGATGGATTCAGTGGCGAAACAGGCATCATTGTTCTGGCAGCAACCAACCGTCCTGATGTGTTGGATACGGCACTGCTTCGTCCGGGTCGTTTTGATCGTCAGATTTCCATTGACCTTCCGGATGCAAAAGGTCGCGAACAGATATTTGAAGTGCATCTTGCACCAATTAAGAAATCTACCGCGTTAGATGTTAAAAAACTGGCACAACAAACACCGGGTTTTGCCGGAGCAGATATTGCCAATGTTTGTAATGAAGCAGCATTGATAGCGGCACGAAATGGCAAAACAGCTGTTGACATGCAAGACTTCAACGATGCCATTGACCGAATCATTGGTGGGCTTGAAAAGAAAAATAAAATTATTCAGCCTGATGAAAAACGCGTTATCGCTTATCACGAAGCAGGGCATGCTGTTACAGGTTGGTTTCTCGAAAATGCTCATCCCCTAGTGAAAGTAACTATTGTTCCCAGAGGAACAGCAGCTTTGGGTTTTGCTCAATATTTACCAAAAGAAAAATACCTGACACTTACTCAGGAATTAGAAGACGATATGTGTATGACACTTGGCGGTCGTGCCAGTGAAGAAGTGTTCTTTGGCAAAGTATCTACGGGTGCCTTAAGTGATCTGCAACAGGTAACACGTACAGCTTATGCTATGGTGAGCATTTATGGTATGAATGATAAGATTGGTAACATTTCTTATTATGACCCACAAAGCGAAGGTGGATTTCAAAAGCCTTATAGCGAAGAGACAGGAAAAATAATTGACCAGGAAGTTAAAAAACTATCGGACAAAGCATACCAAAGAGCAAAAGCCTTAATAGAAGAGCGAAAAGAAGAAGTAAAAATCATTGCCGAAGAACTATTGAAAAAAGAAGTATTGTTCAAAGATGACCTTGTAAGGTTAATTGGCAAAAGACCTTTTAAAGAAGACAATGTTGAAGGAGATATTATTCTTGCAGTAAGTACAAATGAAAATACAAAAGCAGAAGACGCAACAAACTTTTCAGAAGACACTGTTTAGATGCTCTGAGATTTAATTCAATAAAAAATGGCTGCCAAGTATTTGGCAGCCATTTTTATGCTTTTTGCTTACAACAATAATTATAATCTTTGGTACTCAAACTTTGGTGTGCCTTTTATGCCATTATTATAAAAATCAATAAATCTGAGTTTATAATAAATCCCTTCTTCACCCGAACGAATAATATAATGCTTACCAGCATCTACACTGAATTTTCCGGTATTTAAATCATAGGATTTCCATTCAAAGCCAATTGCGTCAACCTCATCCCTGAGCACAACTGACGCTGCTTTCTGTAAATCAATCTCTGCGAAATTTTTTGTTACAGAATCTCTTCCTGCGCTTGTGTTATAGCTGTTAAGCAGGCAACCTACAACTGAATAGCGCATATCCAAATCATAGTAGAAATGCGTGTATTTTGTAAAAGCAATATCCCATTCTTTTTTAGGTGGCTCTATCAGTAATGTTTTACCTCCCCCATCAAAAGACAAAAAAGCATAATTGTATTCTTCATCTTTAGCGATTTCTAAAGTCTTTTCATTGCTTCCGTCTATTGCTGAAAAACGGACTACATATTTTGAAGCATCAACAGAAAGAATCTGAATTTTTTCCATTCCCAAATACTTGCCGGTCTCGTCGGTTCCTTTATATATAATATAAGTTTTACCAGCATTTCTCCAATCACCAAAAGCGGTACTGTCCGGATTGCCGGAAGCAACATCAATTAAAGAAGCTATACCTGTTGTGTCAGTAATTTTTACTTCTTCAAATTTTTTTTTGACAGGGTAAATCGCCATTTTGAACTTGGCACCATTAAGCATAATACGCCAGCCTTCCTGAGCGGTTTCAAAACCCAAATCCCAAGCCGTATATTTATTTGTACCGACAATAGTATTATTCCTGAGACTATAAAAAATCTGAAGTTTGTAATCCTCTGTCATTTCTACGCTTGCTGTAGTTTCTTTCCCTTTAGGCTTGAGAGGAACTGGCAATTCCCTTTTCATACAGCTAATGAGGCCAGTGCTGGATATTGCCATCAAAATCACATTTCGACAAATTATTGTTCGCATTGCATTACCGTTTTTATTTCCCTGAAAACTGATAGCCAACACCTAAGAAAATAGACCTTCCTGTACTAATGGATAAGCTACTGCTTGCGCTGCTATGAGCTGAACCGGCTGCTACAGTAGCGCCCGATGTATTGATATTGGTTGTGTTGAATAAATTTTTGCAACCAATGGTGATAACCATTCTGCTCTTAAAAATTTTCTTATTAATTGAAAAATCTGCCATTGAATACCCTTCAATTGTATTCAATACAAGCTCATTGTTTGCATTCAATCCATAACTTGGCATAGAGCCAGTGTATTTCAAAAACAAAGAAACACCCATTTGATACTTTGCCCAATCATAGCCGGCGTTGCAGCGCATTTCGGGCGAGTATGTAAATGTATTATTCATTGACCCTTCTGTTTCTGATAACTGATTATATCGTCCTATATAGGAAGCACCAAGCGATAGATTCAGATTCTTATAGGTTCCGGTCCAATTCATTTGTACACCCCGGGTTTTGAATTTGTCAATATTCACATAAGTAAACCGAAGAATATTCGTGTCGGGCTGCGCTAGATTAATCATGTCTGTAATGCTATTGTAAAAACCTGCTACTTCAATTTTATAGCCAATTTTATTAATTACATTACTGTAAATGGCTGCAATATTAAAATTATCAGACTCTTCGGGTTTTAGGTTTTCGTTTCCTACAATATCATGATTGCTATCTTTAAACTCGAAGTAAAGCTCCTTTACATTAGGCGCTCTGAAACCCCGTGCATAAGAACCCCTTATGGTAAGACCTTTTGCAATAGTGTACTTAATGTTTAATGAAGGAATAATCGGTGCCGCAAATGCAGTATTATACGCATAACGCAGGCCAGCCCGAATCATTAGTGAGTCCAGAATTTTATACTCTGCACTTGTATAAAGGGCATAATCTGCAATATGCTGCTGTTCATTTAATATTCTTCTGCCTTTGCCATTTTCAATGTTGACATCATAGCCAAACTCATAGTTGAGTTTATAACGCTGATTACTATTACTAATTGTGCCCCTTGAATTGAACAAAGAATACTGGGATGTGTCTTGATCTGATGCAGGAGCCAATACATCATTTAGTGTAGTGAGGTCCTTCTCATAAGTGTTTTTTACACGTTTATAATGATTGTAAGCAGCAATGAAGCTGTAGTTTTTATTCCTGAAAATTTTACCATTTGCAAATACTGCATTATTAAATCTCAATGTCTTGTAATAGTCATCAAACGCAGTATAACCATAATAACCATTCGGCGCTCCTCGGTTTGTAATAACATCATAAAAGCAATCACTCTTGAACCGCAATGTAGATTGAGCAATAAGATAAGAATATTGCATGTTAGCATTATACTCTTCCTTTGCATCCCATTGCAAAGAACGACGATCATCAGCTGGCTCAGGCTTAAAATTCAAAAAATTCATTCCTTCTTTTGCATCCCATCCATCAAAAAAATTTCTCGCGCCTGAAAACAAAACTGTGTGCTTATTTTTCTTAAAACCCACATTTGCATTGACATTGTACTTTCCGATAGTCTCTGTATAAGTATTGACTCCTGCTTCCAAACTACCTTTGAGGCTATTCTTTGTAATTATATTAATTGTTCCTGCTAAAGCATCCGTGCCATAAGTAACAGACATTGGCCCTTCTATCAGTTCAATCCGGTCAACATTATAAACATTGAGTTGGGCAATATCAACATTACCATTTTGCCTGCCTATAACGGGTACACCATCGATAAGTATCTTTACATTCTGACCAGAAACACCCTGAATACTAACACTGCTGCCCAATACATTATCCTGAGCAATAGTTACGTTCATCTCATTCAGCAAAACATCTCGTAGATTTTGCGCACCCAGGGAAGCAATTTTTTTTGCGTCAATGATACGCACCCGTTGTATGGCATCCTCGGGCTTTGTTGGCTTATATTGACCCGTAATGACAACATTAGACAATACTCTTTCAGAATGATAAGTGTCCTTTGACGTATCCGCTACCTGTGCTGAAGACATTACTGATAAAGTAACTAACAGCACTGAAGACAAAATAAAAAAATATGAAAAATGTTTAGTTTTCATTGAAGACAAATAGTTTTTCAAGAGTCAGTTTATCTTTGGCCTTATTCAAAATCGCCATTAGTTTTACCAGATCGTCCGGGCTATAAACCAGCGTCACTCCACTATATTTTGTAGTGACAGTTATTGCTTTCAAATAAGGAAAATCGTCATCAACATGCTCTTCGTACCGCAAGCGTATCATCATTTCGAAAGAATAAAAATCTTCTATCGTGTACGACAGTAAAGCATTGCCAAAACCAACATGCAGCTTTTCGCAATTCTTACAAAAAACCACATAGCCATTTGAATTTTTACTTAAAGTTTTATAGCAACACATTGATGACCAAAATCTTTTTAATGCTTAAAAAAATAGTTCTGCACCTTGCTTATTTCAAGGCTTCCAAATCATTTACTAAGCTTCTCCACGTTTCCAGTTCAAGCACCCCCGGTTTTCGTGCGCCAAAAAACTGTACAATCATTTCTCCCTTTTCATCAAAGATTTCAAGAGAAGTAACGATACCGTCTACGCTTGGTTTCTTTACTATAAATGAAGAGTTGATAGCTGGCTCATTCAAGTGAAGGTTAAACATTGAGTCCAAAACATTATACCAAGGTCCAGCCTCCATTAATTTTTCTACTGTACCAGTATGTATTTGAATACAGCCTCTGTTTCCCACAAAAACCATGATAGGAACCTGACGCTCAGCGGCCAATTGCAAGGCTTTGCGGACAGTGTCATTGGGCACTTGCTGAACAAAATCTTTAGGTGCAAGACGAAGTGCCTGGGTGCGGGTCAGCTTGTGGCTGCGGGTCAGGCCAAAAAATTCGTGCGTGTCTTTAAGGTCTTTCCACCCTTGTTGAAAAGAAGTGACATCAATTTCTGAATCCGGTAATTCTGACAATGCTGGAGGATAGTTTTCAAATACCAATTCTTCCTGTTGATTTTGTGCTTTGAATTTTTCTACCAGATTTGCATAAGCTACAACATCACTTTCGCTGGTCAAGTAAATTTTATGCGTTGCTTCTCCGCTTTTATCAAAAATCTGAATGCTGTTCCGATCGCCCTCCGAAACAGCAAATGCATATTTCCAGTGCATCATAAACAGACGCAAATCTATATCTGGATTTACGGCCAAACCAATAGGGCCTTCAAATGAGATGTTATCGTAGATTCCTTTACGCTCGTGGACCACACTGTCATTTCTGGTGAGCCCCATCACTTTGCCAAGATGAATGATTTCTTTCAGAATTTCCTGAAATGCAGGCTTCAACAAGGTAGTTCCCTTGCCAATGTTTAGCGCTACCAATTGCGCCTCACTTACGTTCAATTCATTTGCCGCGTTGCGGATGCGTAGTTTGGGATTCGCCGATTTTAGGCTTTCGTATTGTTCTCTCAAATCTGAAACAATTGTGCTAGTCATTTTTACTTTTTTTATACGTGAATTAATCTGTTATTATCAAGTGGCATCACCATAGGATGCATACTACCGGGATGATGAAAAACGGACAAAGGCAAATCATAAACATCACTTATTGCCTCGTCTGTCATAATTTCTATCGGGCTTCCAAACCCCATCATTTGACCATTCTTTAGTAACACAACTTTATCTGCATATTGTAATGCGAGATTCAAATCATGCAATACAGCAATGACGCAGTTGCCTTGGCGGGCAAAGTCTTTCGCAATCTTCAGAGCGCTGTGCTGATGCCTTATATCAAGATTATTGCTTGGTTCGTCCATAAACAAATAGCGCGGGTCCTCCTTTTTCTCACCGCTGATTTGCGCCATAACTCTTGCCAGGTGAACTCTTTGTTGTTCGCCTCCGGAAAGTGTCAGGTAGTTTCTTTTTTTCAAATGGTAAATGCCTGTTTTGTGTAATACCTCAGTAACAATTTCTTCATCAGATTTTGTTTCCCGTGTTTTGAAATGTGGGTAGCGCCCCATCATCACAACTTCATAAACACTGAAGGGCAATTGCAATTGATTCTGCTGTTGCAGTACAGCAGTAAATGTTGAAAGTGCTCTTGATTGCCAAAAACGCAAAGGCATTTTGTTGAGGAACAAAGCGCCTGAGTCCATTTTTAAAGTGCCTGTTATAATCTTCAGCAAGGTTGATTTTCCGGCGCCATTCGCACCCATAATAACCAGCATTTCGCCTGCAGAAACACTAAAAGAAATGTCTGTTAACGAAAGCCCCGGTGCTATTCTGTACCCTATATTCTCAACCTGTAGCATTATATTATTTTCTGCGTTTTTATTTCTTTGATAACAATATAAAGGAATACCGGTGCACCTATCAATGCAGTAATAATACCAATAGGTAATTCTGTAGGGATAAATAATGTTCGTGCTGCAAGGTCTGCCGATACTAATAAAAGGGCGCCCAAAACCGGTGCTAAAAAAAGCAGGTAACGATTATCTGGCCCGATGCTCAAACGAATGATATGAGGAACAACCAACCCTATAA
Source organism: Bacteroidota bacterium (assembly GCA_040387755.1). Taxonomy (GTDB): domain Bacteria; phylum Bacteroidota; class Bacteroidia; order Chitinophagales; family Chitinophagaceae; genus Rurimicrobium. Next base: position 1,826,974 of record JAZKDB010000002.1, read on the forward strand.
ATCCAATTACACCAGCTACGGCCACAGAGGCACCCACACACAAAGCCGTAAGTAATACAACGGTTCTTTTAACGCTCTCTGTATTGGTTCCTAAATGTGCCGCGTTTGTTTCGCCCAATGAAAATGCATTGAGTGATTTAGCCATTCGCGGTAATATCACTACAGGCAAAATGGTAAAAGGTATTATACCCAAAACATTATTCCATGAAGCTCCACCTAAACTCCCCAACATCCAAAAAGTGATACTGCGCAATTGAACATCGTTGGCCGAGAAAGTGAATAACCCTGTACCTGCTCCTGCCAGCGAGTTAATGGCAATGCCAGCGAGCAACATCGTAGCAATAATAGTTCTCCCACCTGATTGTGCAATTTTATATACCAAAACTGCAGTAATCAACGCACCTAAAAAAGTTACTATAGATAGTGCATAAATTCCAAGCACTCCGGAAAAAAAAGTATTGGAATGAATACCCAAAACAATAGCTGCAACTGCCGCCAGTGAGGCTCCGGATGAAATGCCCATCAAACCAGGATCGGCAAGAGGGTTACGAAACAATCCTTGCATTGCCGCACCGGATACAGATAAAGAAGACCCGATTAACACAGCCATAAGCACCCTGGGAAGGCGTATGGCCAACAAGACGGACTCCTGTACTGTTGTAAATGGAACGTTCAATTGCATTCCTGCTTTTTTAGTAAGTATTGCCAATATCTGTAATGGGCTTATGGATACAGCACCTATGCCCATTGCCAATAAAACAGCAATAAGCAGAAGCACAATAGTAGAAATACCTGTTATTCTAATTCGTTTTAAGCTCATTTAATTTTGTTGATAACTGCACTATTGCTTTTCCTACTCTTGGCCCAAAACCGGTTAGTAATTGACCATCCATTTCTATCACCTGCTTATTTTTACCCGCATTGGTCATTGCTACACCCGGCACTTTCAACAAGCCTTCCATGCCACCCAAACTTTCCAATCCACTGGTAAACATCAGGATAACATCAGGATTGGCTTTCAGTAAAGATTCAGGAGTCAATGGTTTGAAATCTTCAAAATCGTTCACGGCATTCTCTCCTCCGGCAAGTTGAATCATGGTATTAGCCGGAGTATTATTTCCAGCCACCATCATTGTACCAGCACCTCTTGCATAGATGAATAGTACTTTAGGCTTAAGAGCCAATTGGACCTTTTGCTTCAGGTCGTCGTCAATAGCATTTATTACCACCTGCGCAGATTCAGTTTTACCTAAGCTATCAGCCATCATTTTGATTAACTGCTTTGAACCTTCCACCGATTGCTGCAGTGAGAAAAGCATTACATGAATATGCGCGCTTTTTAATTGCTCTATCAATTCGGGTTTCACATTCTCGTCTGTACCTACTACCATTGTTGGCTTCAAGGCAATAATGGCTTCTGAAGACATATTTCTGTTGTGACCTACTCTTGGCAATGCGGCAATGGTTTCGGGGTAAGTGCTGGTGACATCCACACCAACTATTTCTTTTTGTAAGCCAAGCACACAAAGCACTTCAGTTGTGGCACCGCTTATAGATACTATCTTTTGGGGGACATCTTCTACTTCACTTTTCTCTGTAGAAGAACTACAGGAACTTAATAAAGCAATCAGTATTATACTTAGATTTTTAATTGTTGCGCGAAACATTTTAGAAGTAAGATTTTAAGATAAAAGGTGAAGAGAACACAAGCTGCATTAGCACACTTGTGTTTTTTTTTAAGATTTTTAAAGGGTTTCTTAATTATTGAACAATGAATTTCTGAATCGTTTTTGATGCTTCTGTTTGAATAGAAATCAAATAAGTACCTGAAGCCAGATTTGCAGTTTGAAAAGTCTCTATATGCAGACCGGCTCCATTTTCAATATTCTTTGTAAGAATATTTCTACCCATCAGATCGCAGACATTCAATATTGCAAGAGATGTCTTTTCAGCAAAGTGATAAACAATCTGCACCTTCTGCCCATTAGATGCAGGATTAGGGGATAAAACTAAAGTTGTATTGTTAGCTGACTTTTCGTTAATGCTGGTCTCGGTGTATATCTTCTCTTTACTAAACATCATACTCCCTGTGCCACTGACAAATCCTGTTAGAATCAATTTCCAGATGTCTCCGTTATTTCTTCTTACAAAATAGATGCTGGAATCATTGAGCTTATACGATGATGTAGCTCCATCATAAATCTTCCAATTGTATCCAATCCCATTAATGGCGTCACTGAATGTATGTGCAGAATAAGCGTTATAGGCAGCTCTGGCAGCAGGGTCAACTTTTACTTTTGCTACTTGTAAAGTGTCGTTCACCAAAATACCGGTTACAGTATACCCTGCCATTCCCATAGCGGCATAATCACCTGTGCTGTATTGCCCGAATACCAAATCCCATTTATTACTGGCAGGCTCTCTGTCTATGCTGGTTTTTGTATCCAGATTAAAATAGCCAAAGTTTTTGCTGCTGTATGCACTTTTACTCAGTGTAGATGTAGTAGAATCTGTACCATTAAGATTGGCATAAGTAAATGTATAAGTACCACTGGCCAACCTATCGATAATTAATTTTTTGAATTTACCTGTTTGTGTCTTGATAATGTACATAGAGTCACCCAAAACATAGTGCGTACCCATGTCATAAATTCCCCAACCCAAATCGAAAGGATCAGAGGTATTTGCATATCGGCCCAAAGCTCCGGTCCAGGCGGTTTCAGAGTTATACTGACCGGTCCAGGCGCTTAAGCCATTAGTGTCAACAGTGGCCCATCCACTTTTATCCGATTTTGGATAAACCCATACAGTGCCTCCATTACTATGATTGACCATAATACTTGAACCCATAGTTCCGGAAGTTCTGAAAGCTATGTCCCAGTTATTCTTAGCCTGAGAACCTTGTTCATCATCAGGTAAACTATACCATAATTGATTGGCATACCCTGCACCAAGACTTACTGTATCCAATACAACTTGTGCCTTTGAATTCAAAGCTGCGCAAGCAAATGCTGCAGCAAAAAGTATTTGTTTTTTCATTTGTGTATATTTATTTAAAATCCTTACACAAATCAGAACTACAAGATAAAACAGATGGTGGCCGACTCTGCCGAAAAGCCCGGTTACAGCCTTTCTTGCTCCCAGCCATTTCTGAGTTTTAAGACCAGAAATCGGCGCACCATTTATTTATACCTGTGCGGCAAAGCACATGTATTTCTGAAATGTTGAATAGTAAAATGTAGGGGGAGCAAGAATTATTTCGAATGCAAAAAACGGAATTAAAACTGCCATTGCCTTTTACAATCGGGAAAAATGATTTTCAATATCGGGAAAAAGAAGCTCGTAAATTGCAGCATTAAACTACGCGTAAAATGGAAAACAATTATTGGGAAGAGTTGATTTTCGAAAATAAAAATTTTACTGAACAGCCTTTAAGCATTGGAGAATATGTTCATTGTACTTTTATAAATTGCAATTTTGCAAACGTCAATTTATCTCACTTTATTTTCGACCAATGTCATTTTGATACCTGTAACTTAAGCTCGATACAGATTAATCAAACAGCAATGCGCGAAGTATCCTTTATCAACAGCAAAATGCTGGGAGTGCATTTTGACTCTTGCAATCCGTTTTTATTTGCTGTAAGTTTTGACAAATGCATACTGAACCTTTCCTCTTTTTATAAAGTAAAACTAAAGGGAATAAAATTTATTAGCTGCAGCTTGCATGAAGTAGATTTTACAGAGTCAGATTTGACTAATTCTTCTTTTGAAAACTGTGATTTACTTCAAGCCGTTTTTGATTCCTCTATTTTAGAAAAGGCAGATTTCAGAACAGCGATAAATTTTTCCATTAACCCTGAAAGAAATAGAATTAAAAAAGCCAAATTCTCTGTACAAGGACTAAGCGGATTGTTACAACATCTGGATATTTATATTGAATAGGGTATAAATATCTATATACGGTTTAAAATCCCGGTCTTCATTCTAAACCTGCATTTTCTGGGCTTAGTTTTGTTTTTTTTATATTAATGGCTGTACTAATATTTAATTTATTTAAATATCCGCATCCCTATTGATTTTCGGGAGTTGTTCACATCCTTGTTATTAACTTTTAAAGCAGAACAAAAAAGCTGTTTGTATCATTGCATAAGTTCTTCGCAGAATTATGTTTTTTGTTCCAAAAGGCTATTTTGAAAGCATTTTTATTGACAATTTCAAAGACCCGCGGCACAAGTAAGTCGAATAGAGATTTTTAGAAAAAACAAGTCGAGAGTACCCCAAAATCAAAATATTTTTTAAGCGAAGCCCAAGAATTATTAAGGCAAACGCATTGCAATACAACACCTAAGTTGAAAAACTTTAATGGCCGACGTATCGCTGTTCGTTTCCAGAGAGATGGAATTTTAAATATTGAAAAAAGAGCAACCAATGAGTACCGAAAGCAACGAGTTATTATTAAGAGAAAATAAAGACAGATTTGTCATTCTACCCATTAATTATCCAAAAATATGGGAGGCATACAAGCGTCATGAAGCCAGTTTCTGGACAGCAGAGGAGATAGACCTGAGCGATGATATGAAGGATTGGGAAAAATTGAATGATGGCGAACGTCATTTTATCAGTCACATCCTTGCTTTTTTTGCTGCCAGCGACGGTATTGTGAATGAGAATCTTGCAGTTAACTTCATGAGTGAGGTTCAATTGCCTGAAGCAAGATGCTTTTATGGTTTTCAGATTATGATGGAAAACATTCATAGTGAGACCTACGCTTTACTGATTGATACTTATATTAAAAACGCAGAAGAAAAATACAAATTATTCCACGCCATTGATACCGTGCCTGCAGTAAAGAAAAAAGCTGAGTGGGCACTTCGCTGGATAAATAACGGAAGTTTTGCTGAAAGACTGGTGGCTTTTGCTGCTGTTGAAGGCATTTTCTTCAGTGGTAGCTTTTGTTCCATTTTTTGGCTGAAAAAAAGAGGTCTGTTGCCAGGTTTGACTTTCAGCAATGAGCTGATTAGCCGTGACGAAGGATTGCACTGCGAGTTTGCCTGTTTATTGTACAGTATGCTGGAAACAAAACTGAGTAAAGACGAAATTCAAAAAATCATCACTGATGCAGTAACTATTGAGAAGGAGTTTATCACAGAAGCTTTACCAGTTGATTTGATAGGAATGAACTCAAAGCTGATGCAACAATATATTGAGTTTGTAGCAGACAGATGGCTTGGCGAATTGGGAAATCCTAAAGTGTACAATGCAACCAATCCGTTTGACTTTATGGAGATGATTTCTCTGCAAGGCAAAACAAATTTCTTCGAAAAGAGAGTGGGCGATTATCAGAAAGCCGGAGTGATGGGCAATAACAAAGAAGAGAAGAACACATTTTCCCTTGAAGAAGATTTTTAGTACAACAAAGACTATTCACAACTAAATTATATATCATTTTATGTACGTAATAAAGAGAAGCGGAAAACAGGAATCCGTAAAATTTGATAAGGTAACAGCACGTATCGAAAAACTTTCGTACAGCCTGAGCCCCATAGTAAACGTGATAGACGTTGCTAAAAAAACAATTGAGGGTATCTATGCAGGAGTTCCAACTACCGAGTTGGACAGTCTTGCAGCAGAAACCGCAGCATCGTTGACCATCACCCATCCGGATTATGCTATTCTGGCATCAAGGATTGCGGTGAGCAACCTGCACAAAAACACGTTGAAGTCTTTTTCTGACACAATGCGCAATCTGTATAATTATATAGATGATGCAACAGGAAAACATCTTCCCTTAATCGCTGACGATGTAATGGCTATTATCGAAGAGCACGCTGAGCTTTTGGATAGCACTATTATTTACGACAGGGATTTTGCTTTTGATTATTTCGGATTCAAAACATTGGAAAAATCTTATTTGCTGCGCATCAATGGCAAAATCGTTGAGCGTCCGCAACACCTTTATATGCGCGTGGCTGTTGGTATTCACAAAAACGATATCGAAAGCGCCATCAAAACTTACCATCTGATGAGTGAACGTTGGTTTACACATGCTACGCCAACTTTATTCAATGCAGGCACACCTAAACCTCAGATGAGTTCCTGCTTTCTGTTGACAATGAAGGATGACAGCATCGATGGTATTTATGACACTCTAAAACAAACGGCTAAAATCTCTCAAAGTGCCGGTGGAATTGGCTTGGCTATCCACAATATCCGTGCTACAGGAAGTTATATCGGTGGCACAAACGGAACAAGCAATGGTATCATTCCAATGTTACGTGTGTTCAACGACACTGCACGCTATGTAGACCAAGGTGGAGGAAAACGCAAAGGAGCATTCGCTATTTATCTGGAGCCATGGCACGCAGATGTATTCGAATTCCTTGATTTACGCAAGAATCATGGTAAAGAAGAAATGCGCGCAAGAGATTTGTTCTTCGCATTGTGGATTTCCGATTTGTTTATGAAACGCGTAGAGGCGGATGGCGAGTGGAGCTTGTTCTGCCCTAATGAAGCGCCGGGCCTGAGCGATTGTCACAGTGAAGAATTTGAAGCATTATATACCAAATACGAAGCTGAAGGACGTGCAAGAAAAACAATCAAAGCTCAGGAGCTTTGGTTTAAAATAATGGAGTCGCAAATAGAAACGGGCACTCCTTACATGCTGTACAAAGATGCAGCCAATGGCAAAAGCAATCAACAAAATCTGGGTACAATTAAGAGCAGTAATCTGTGCACAGAGATTATGGAGTTTACTTCTCCCGAAGAAGTAGCAGTATGTAATCTGGCTTCTTTGGCATTGCCTCGCTTCGTCATCAACGGAAGTTTTGACCATCAGCGTTTATACGAAATTACTTATCAGGTCACTAAAAATCTGAACGCAGTAATTGACAACAACTACTATCCAGTAGAAGAAGCTAAAACTTCCAATATGCGTCATCGTCCTGTTGGGCTTGGTGTTCAGGGTTTGGCTGATGTATTTATCATGTTGCGTTTGCCATTCGAAAGTGATTTGGCTAAAATGCTGAACAAAAATATTTTCGAAACCATTTACTTCGCTGCAATGACAGCTAGTAAAGATCTGGCAAAAGAACAAGGGGCCTACGAAACATACGAAGGTTCTCCTGTTTCAAAAGGAATTTTCCAATACGACATGTGGGGTGTAACACCTAGCGATCGTTGGGATTGGGCTACCTTAAAAGAAGAAGTAAAAAAATATGGTGTGCGCAATTCATTACTTGTAGCACCAATGCCTACAGCTTCTACTTCTCAGATTTTTGGTAACAACGAATGCTTTGAACCATACACTTCCAACATTTACACACGCCGTGTCTTGAGTGGTGAATTCATCATTGTGAATAAACATTTGCTGAAAGACCTTGTAAACCTTGGCCTTTGGACCAATTCAATGAAAAATAAAATCATTGCAGCAAATGGTTCAGTTCAAAACATTGACGAAATTCCAACAGAAATCAAAGAACTCTACAAAACAGTTTGGGAAATCAAACAACGTAATCTGATTGATATGGCTGCCGACCGCGGTGCTTATATCTGCCAGTCTCAATCTTTGAACCTTTTTGTAGATAGTCCTTCTGCCAGCAAACTAACTTCAATGCACTTCTACGCATGGAAAAAAGGTTTGAAAACAGGTATGTATTATTTACGTTCTCAGGCCGCTACTCAGGCAGTACAATTTACTGTGGAGAAACAGGGCAGCAATGATGTTGAGCCTTTGATACCGCATACAGAAAACGGTCAGGCGCAAACCAGTACAGATATTGAAGCAACAGAATACGAAGGCCCAAGCTGCTCTATGCAGGATGGATGTCTTACTTGCGGCTCTTAATCAATATAGAAATTACAATAAAGTAAAAAGCAGGCACCCTATCGGGTGCCTGCTTTTTACTTTATTTATCAGAAACTTCTCTCGGAATTAGACGAAAAACTACTTACCTACGGTATAATACACACAGGTTGTAATGAAATTGCGGATATAAGGTATAGAGCCAATAAAGCCAAGCTGTTTACGGGGCTCCAATCCAAATTTATACTTATAAATCGGGTTAATCAGGTAGTGCTGCTTGTGCAGTACTTTAAGCCCTGCATTTTTTATATATTTTTCAAATTGCCCAATAGTAATACTAGTATCCCATACCTCTAACAGGCTTTCAATAGCACCTTCACTTTCACCCATCATTTTCAGTATCGACTTGTAGATGCCTCTTGGCAAAATATGATAATAAGGCAGCTTGCTCGCCAGTTTTCCCTCACATATTTGTTGGTGGCCACCAAAAGGCATATACCAAGGAGGAAAACCAAAGAATATTTGTCCGCCAGGTCTTAAAAAGCTGCTGAGGTGGGTGATAAACTTTTCCTGTTCCGGCACATGCTCTATCACATCCTTGAGCATAATAATGTCGAATGCACCTTTGTATTTCGTTGCAAAATCTTCGTCATAAATATTTTGGCTCAGCAATACTGCTTGCCCCTTTTCTACATATTCTTTGAGAAAGTCCTTCGCGAAGTCCACTCTTATTTCGGCCAAATCTACACCTAAACAATTACAGCCTCTTTTCAGAAAAGGCAATAATACGCCCCCTTCGGCACAGCCTACTTCCATTACAGTAGTGGCAGAATTGATAACGTGCGTTTCGGAAATGAAGGGGAGTACATAATTTTCAGAGTTTTCAACCTGCTGATCAAATCGTACTTGTACATTTTTGTGTTGGATTAGTGCCAATGTAGTTTGTTTTGGTGTGTAAATTTAAGGAGATTATTGAGGATTTTGAATAGGTTGTTCCAACTGTTTTTTAATACTCTCATCGTGTATAATTTGCCAAAGTGCGGCGATATACTGTTTGTCTAATGAATGCTTACTGCCCTGTTCGCAACGCGTCTCCAATATCTCTCTCCAGCGTTCCGGCTGATAAGCAGTAATGTTGTTTTGTCTTTTGATATCACCCATCTGCGCAGATATTTCCATTCTACGCGAAAGCAAATCAATTATCTCGGCATCAATGTTATCGGTTGTTTGGCGCAAATATTCCAACTCCAGATTGTCATCAGGTGCAAAAGCCTTTCTGATAACCAATTGAAGCAGCAACTCTCTGAGTTCATCAGGACATATTTGTTGCGCAGCATCTGTCCAGGCCTCTTTAGGGTGAATATGAGTTTCTATCATCAGGCCATCAAAACCAATATTCATAGCTTTCTGTGCTACCTGAGCTACCAAATTTGCTTTTCCTGTGATGTGGCTTGGGTCGCAAAAAATAGGGAGATTGGCAATGCGCCGGCGAAGTTCAATGGGTATAATCCAATTAGGCTGATTACGATAACTACGTGTTGTTTTATAGGTAGAAAAACCTCTGTGAATGGCCGCAATATCTGTAATGCCCGCAGACATAATTCGTTCTATCCCTCCCTGCCACAAGTCAACATCCGGATTTACCGGATTCTTAACCAAAACTGGAATGGAGACACCTTTTAATGCGTCTGCAATATGTTGCACCTGAAAAGGGTTCACCGTCGTCCTGGCTCCAATCCAGACACTATCAATTCCATATTTCAGGGCAAGTTCTACATGCTCTGCCTCGGCTACTTCTATAGTAATGGCAAAACCAAAATGCCTTTTGACTTCGCTTAACCAACCCAAAGCCTCTTCGCCCTTGCCTTCAAAAGAGCCAGGCCGTGTACGAGGCTTCCAAACACCAGCTCTGAATAACTGAAGCGGTAAATCCTTCATGCCTTCTGCGGTATTCCACAGTTGCTCACGTGTTTCGGCACTGCAAGGCCCGGCAATCAGGAAGGGTTTTTCTGCTTGGGTAAAAAAAGACATACTGCGAAGATACATTGTATAAATAACGCCCGTCGGGCCACAAACCTAATTCTATACTAATTTTTCCATGGCCAAATGCGGAATGGTGACTTCGGTAAAGATATCTCCATAAACGGTATAGCCTAGTTGCTGATAAAAACCAATTGCATTTTGCCGTGCATGAAGTTCTATTCTGTTAAACCCCCGGTTCTTAGCATCTGCTTCGGCTTCTTGCATAAGCAGTTTTCCTATTCCCTTTCCCTGGCGATTGCCATCTACAGCCATTTGCCTTAATTTAAGGACCCCCTTTCCCAAATCTTTAGCCATGAGGCAAGCTATTACTTGTTCATTCTCAATGGCAATAAATATGTCGTCTTCATGATCTCCACTGGTGTCTTCATGATACAATGAAAGCCCCAATGGATTACGTAACACTTTTTCACGCAGATCAAAGACCTGAGGAAAAAATTCACTTCGTGTATTAATCTTTTGAATGGAAATTGTAGACATTTATGTGCTTATTGAAAGGGCTTAGTTTAATTCTGCTATTACAGTTTCGTTAGGTTTTATCTGAAACTTGTACACTTTTTCCGGCAAACCTGCACCTAAGCTATAATGCGCTTCATAAACCCCTGGCTTAATCTCAAGGCTTTGTGTGGCAGGGCTCCCATTGACATCCATTTTATAAAACTGAACATATCGGTCACCCAGAGGATAATACAGAGAAACTTTACCTAAACGATTGGTATTTGTAAATTGGATAGTTCCCGGAACATCTATTGGTATCACTACTACTGCACCAAAAGTAAGATCAACCGAACGCACACTAACTGGCAAAGTATTAATCTCAATATGATAATTGCCCGGAGGATAAGGAAGAACTGTATCACATTTTTGCTGCACCATCGGCTGAGGCACAAAATTCCTTTTTACCTGAGCCATATATTTATCTACAGGTTTTTTTGTGTCTCCTGTTTTCCATACAAACTGTAATGAACCCATCCCTACGGTAATCACTATCTTGTTTTTCATGTTTGGAGCAATCTCAATATCTTTCAAAAAAGTGCGGTCACTGCCCACAACACTTAAGTTAAAACTTCCTGATGGTGTTTTGATAGGGTCCGGATTGCCATCAGGATTTACAGTTCTGTAAAAAGTGTGAACATCTTTTCCTGTCTTAGGGTCGCTTAATAAAATCTGGGGTGTAGTGGAATAGAACTTGCCATTTCCGTCAGTAAAGAAAAGTTCAACTTCTGTTTCAGCTGCTGGTGTTTTTTCGACAACATAAGGTGTTTCTTCTTTCTTCAGCACGGGCTTTACAGAAGGAGATACTACTGGTTTGATTACTGGCTTTACAACAGGTTTTGTTTCTTCTTTCCTTATGGTAATCGGTATAATAATTGTATCCGGATTAACTGCAGCAATTGGTTCGAATTTAGACAATTCCATGGGCGGTACAACCACCTTTTTGGGTGTAGGTATTACTACTAAAACACTTTTCAATGGTTTCCTTTTAGAGAACCCTAAAGGTTTAATTGCTTTTAAAGGCTTTCTTGGCTCCTCTACTTTGGGTGTTGGTGGTGGCGTTACAATCTCTATTCTAGGCGCATCACCAATAACAGACATTTTAAATCCAGGAACAATCAAAAAATCAGGATTGGGTGGATCAATAATAATTGTCTTATATACCTTGAGTTTTGTCTTAAGGCGCAACAACGCAATTGTTCTTCTATCGCGCTCCTGAAGCACTGGCTTAGGTTCTTCCCTTGGCTTTATTGGCAAAACAGCTATAGTATCCTTCTTTGGTGTTTCTATCGGCTTCTTTGGCTCCTCCTGCTTCTTTGCAGGCTCTTCCTTCTTTATGGTAACGGGTATTACAATAGTATCCGGCTTTTTGTATTCGGGCATTACAGTTATAATCTTGCCGGTTTTTGCTCTGTCAAATCCTTCGCGATGCGCATCTGTTATTTTTGAAATCGCCAGTGGCATCTCGGCCTCTTTACTGACAGTAAGAAATGTACCAAGACAGTTGTACATCTCCTTGAGTGGGGCATAATCTACCAGACTAACGATATAGGGTCTGAAAAATATTTTGCGCTGCAGCAAATCATTAACCACTTTACAAATATCACCACCACAACTTTCTCCTCCATCTGTTACCAGAATAATACTGTAGGCATACTTAGCTTCATTTTCAAAATCTTCCATGGCAGCTTCGCTAAGGGAATAAGCAATAGGTGAAACCCCATATCCACGCAAGGCTGCAAGGCGCGCTTCCATCTGGGTGGTATTGTCTCTCGCAAACATTATCTCCCTTTTGGTATCGTAACAGTTCTTTTCCTGTGCCGGATATTGGTGTCCAAACACACGTAACCCAAATTGAACTTCTGCATTGGCCTGGCTCAGGCTGTCAATCATTGACAAAATAAACTTGCCTGCTTGTTGAAAACGGGTGCGTCCCGGAGCCCAGTCCTCTGACATACTGCTGGAGCCATCCAATAAGATAAGTACGCGAGGAGTTTTAGAACTGGCATTTTGCTGAGCCAAACTCCAAAAGGGATTTAATAAAATACTAAATACTATAAAGCGAAATAATAGACGCATGGGGCAGAAAACAGAAGCACAAACTTAAGTTTTTTATTTGGGATAGGGTAATTAATGCTTGTGGGGCATCGTATCTAAAAAAGTGAGCAGAAAAGCTCTTTGACAATACTTTCCTGCTCACCAACAATTGTACTTTTTATTACTCCGCTTTATAAAACAAGGTGTTTTCGTTTGTTGACCGAAAGACATGTTTTGCTGTCTCCAATAAAGAAAGAGCCGTCACCTTTTGGTAGTTCTCTAGCTCCTGATTAATCAATGCAGCATCACCCAGCAATTCATAGAAAGCAAGGTTATTAGAGCGCGAAAGAATACTCATATCTTCAAAAGCTATCATTGCTTCAATCTTGTTTTGCGCTTTTTGCAATTCAGCCTCGCTTATTCCTTCGTTTAACAATAAGCTTATTTGTTCTTTAATAGCATTATTTGCTGCTTCAAGAGTAAATCCTTCTTTTATTTTTCCTTCTATAACCAGCAATCCGGCATCCAGACTGCCCGTATGGTAGCAATTGATATTGCTGAAAATCTGTTGCTCTTTTACCAATGTGAGATAGAGCCTTGATGCATAACCATTACCCAAAATTTCGGTGATGAGATCACACTCATGGTATCCGCTTTGCATACGCGCTGGCATATGCCATGCTTTATATAGAGCGTCAATAGGCACTTTGCGCACAACAGTTTCGGTTCGGGCCTCTTTTTGTTCCGGTTCGACAGGCAGCGCTCTTGTATATTTTTCTCCTGCTGGTATATCTCCAAACCACTTATTGGATAATGCTTTTACTTCTTCGGTGTTTACATTTCCTGCTACGCAAAGAATCGCGTTTACAGGTCGGTAATGCTTAAAAAAGAAATTCCTGACATCTTCTAGCTGTGCATCTTCTACATGTTTGAGTTCTTTGCCTATGGTCATCCATTTGTAAGGATGTTGTGTATACGCCAGCTCACGTAAATGTTTCCAGGCATCTCCATAGGGCTTGTTGATATAGTGTTCTTTGAATTCTTCACAAACCACCTTTCTCTGAACATCAAGGCTTTTTTTGCTAAAAGCTAAAGAAAGCAGTCGGTCACTCTCTAACCAAAAAGCTGTTTCAATATTTTGGCGGGGCAGTTGTATATAATAATTGGTGATATCGTTAGTAGTGTAAGCATTGTTCTCGCCACCAGCCATCTGCAAAGGAGCATCATATTCTGGAATATTGACCGAACCACCAAACATCAGGTGCTCAAACAGATGTGCAAAGCCTGTCATTTGAGGATTTTCGTCTCTTGCTCCAACATCATACAACAGATTGACTGCCACCATAGGTGTAGTTGTATCCTGATGCACTATAACACGCAAACCATTTTCCAGAGTAAATTTCTCGAACTGTATCATCTTATTACTTAATCTCTTTTCTAAAAAAATTTGGTACGAATATATTTAGTCTCTTTCCTTCTCCATTCTCCGGCGACGTAATGGATTTGATGTATACTCAGCATAACTTTCTCGTTGACGAACCAACTCTATTGCCTGAAAAACAGCTTCCAGAAAAGAAGAGTGGTCGGCTAGGTTTTTTCCTGCAATATCAAAGGCTGTACCATGGTCTGGTGAGGTGCGGACAATTGGAAGTCCTGCTGTAAAGTTTACACCTTCACCGTTAGCCAGCGTCTTAAAAGGAATCAAACCCTGATCATGATACATGGCCAAAATTCCGTCAAAGTTTTTATAATTGCCTTTGGCAAAAAAAGCATCTGCACTATACGGACCATAAACCAGATGACCGGTTTGCTGCCATTGTTCTAAGACAGGTTTGATAATACTTTGCTCCTGATTTCCAATTGTACCTTCATCACCGGCATGAGGATTGAGTCCTAATACTGCTATACGAGGTTTATCAATGCCAAAATCCTTAATCAGGCTGTCTCTCAGTAATGTAAGTTTACTTTGTAATAGCTCGGTTGTTATCGAAGCAGCAACTTTTTCCAGTGGTATATGCTCAGTGGCTACAGCAACGCGTAAGTCCTTATGATATAGGAGCATCAAAACATCCTTAGCCTCAAACTTATCCTTAAGAAAAGGGGTATGACCGGAGAAAGGGAAGTTTGGCGATTGTGCATTGCTCTTATGTATCGGGCCTGTTACCAACGCATCTAATTGGCCATCTTTAAGGCATTGGGTAGCTACCTGAAGCGAACGAACAGCATATTTTCCTCCGGCTTCTGTAAGAACTCCAGGTTGTATGGACACTTCTTCTTCCCAACAGTTGAATACATTCACCTGCTTAGGGTTTAGTTTATCCATTTCTTTGGTACTATTAAATACCAGTTGATGGTCAACTGCAATACGACGATAATAATTAATTACCTTGTTGGATGAGAAAACAATCGGTGTACACAAATCCAGTATACGATTATCAGACAGGGCTTTTATAATTATCTCCGGTCCTATGCCATTGATATCACCTGTTGTGATGCCTATAATTGGTTTTTCCATATAAAATTAATACCCTGATTTTATTGATAAAAAATAACCAAACAAAAATAGGTTTAATTGCCCAATTGTTTGGTTCTGATTTAGGTTTGAGTAAATCCCAGAATCTATAAATATTAATAGATAAACATACTATTTTCTTTCAAACAAGAGAGCTCCGAAAACTTGTAATGCTTCCGGAGCTCTCAACTCAATAAAGACATTTATCGCATCAAGGTAATGTCACCTTTAAATTCAACAGATTGACCCTCCAGAGTTCTGGCCTTGATTAAATAAAAATAGGTACCTAAATCGCAAGGCTTTCCGTTATAATTACCATCCCATTTGTCACTGATATTATAGCCGGAATATACATTTTGACCCCAGCGATTATATATGTCAAATGACAATAAAACGATATTGCATTCATCCACAATGCCTATCTTATCGTTGATTTGATCATTATTTGGCGTGAATACATTGGGGACATACACTTTTTCTTTTCCCTCATAAATTACTGATATTGTGTCGGTAGCTTTACAACCATTGTCGTTTGTACCTGTAACTGTAAACACTGTATTTTTTGTAGGATACACGCTTGTGGATGAGCTTCCGGGAAAAGCACAAAACTCTGCCGGGCTCCAACTATATGTTGAGGCTCCTGTTGCACTGATTGTAACTTCATCACCCTTACAGCGAACAATATTTTCATTGGCAAATGCATATGCATCAACTTTAGGGCTTGGATATATATTGACAGTTATTGAATCAACGCCTTCACAACCTGCAGCACTTTTACCCTTTACAATGTATGTCTGGCTTTTGGTAACATGGTGTTTTGGGTTAGCAATAGAGTCATTGCTTAAACCTTCTGAAGGATACCACTTATAAGAAAGCGCTCCGGAAGCCACAAAATCAACGGTATCTTCAGAGCACGCTAATAAGTTTTGAGGTGTCACTGATACTGTCACAGAAGGGTTTAGTTTTATTTTTATTGTATCATAAGCAATACAACCATTTGCATCGGTTCCCATAACAATTAGTGTTTTAGGATTAATAATATTGACAACTGTTGGGTTGCTCTTGTTGGGCGAATCGAGCTCTGAAGCAGGAGACCATTGATATGTTTTAACTCCTGATGCATTTAACTGGAGATTTGCACCTGAGCAAACGGAGGTGTCTTTGGGTTTGTTATTAATAATTGGAACAGGGTGTAGGTTAATATTTACGGTATCAATGTCTTTGCAACCAAAGGCATTGGTTACTGTTAAATAATAGGTAGCAGCAGCAGTAATATTAGCAGTCGTGTTTTTTGCTGTTGGGGAAATCAATCCGGTAGTGGGAGACCAACGATAACTGATACCACCAGCACCGATTAAAATAGTACTTGCCAGTCCATTATTTAAGCATATCGTGGTGTCCTTTCCTGCATTTGCAAAATGGCTATAATTTATTGTTACAGCTTTCGTGATTGTATCGGTACAGCCACCACTATCCCATACTATTAAGCGTACATTATAGGTTCCATAATCTGCATATGTATGAGTTGGATTTTTTAACGTAGAAGTAGTTAAATCTCCGAAATCCCAATTCCAGGATACTATTCCGGAGTCTTTTGGTACAGATAAATCTGTAAAATCAAATGTGTAACAAGAAGTATTAGTGTCTTTAAAATCAGCAGTCGTGCCTGCACAAGGGTCATCTAAATAGGTAATCACCAACTCGGGCCATCTGGTCGAGTCTGAATAATCGCTTGAGGCAAATGTTACCCGTCTATAAATTCCTTCCGTATTTAATCTAAGCAAAAAGCCATTATTTGTACCAGATGCAATGATATCGTTTACTATCGTTGTAACGTCTATGCTTGTGTTCCAATTGAATCTGGATGCCGATACACCTATGGCCGCCCTATTTGTGGCGGTAGTGGTTGGCTGAATATTCCAAGTTACCACAGACTCTGTCCAGCTACCGGTTACTCTTTCAACCCAACCCTCATTTGTTAGAGGATAGGGCGATCCGACAAAATAAGAAGTGCCCCAATTGCCGCTTGAAGAAACCCCGAATAAATTCAACTTCACAGATATAATTGATGAAAGGGGGATTGATGTTGTATCCAAACCTTTGAATCTAATTAATGACCTTTGAGTGCCGTTTCCACAACCAAGAGCACCATATGTCCACATTGCATAATTAAGCTCACTGGTTGTTCCATTGTTCAATGTTTCCCAAGGTGCTGAAGAAAAACTTGGCGTGCATCCAAAGCTTGTAGCTATTTCTGCATCATCGCCATAAGAAGCGCTAGGCTTTAATTTCAAGGTTTTTTGAGAAAATGCAGAGATGTTGTGTAGTAAAAAAATTAAAATTAGTGACGCTTTTTTCATAGTGATTTGTTTTTACAATACTTCGTTTTCTAGGATTTATTCTACGACAAATGCGGTTTGGTAAAAATTGTTGACAGAGGCTATTGGGGTAAGCTTTACATAAAAATTGTTTATAAACTCATCATATGCTTTGAATTCATGCATTGCCACACTAAATTCATCAAATAATATGACATCTCCCTTTCTTAAAAAGGGATAAAGTTGAGAAAGAGTAAAAGCTGTTGCACTATATAAATCAGCATCCATGTGAATTACTTTTTGAGTATCTGATTTCAATTTTGTTGAATTTGCTTCAATAAAATTTACCAATGTGTCTTGAAACAACCCTTTAAAAAAAGAACCTCGTTCATCATTAATAACTGGAATGGTCGAAGACATCGCACCTTTGTCATACGTGCCCCATTCTTCGGGAAGACCTTCAAAAGTATCAAAACCTGAAAAGCTTGATTTTTGATTAGTATTATTTACAAGCCACCATTTGAAAGAGGAACCTGAAGCCACACCAAATTCTAAATAATTTATTTCAATTGAGTTTAAACTATATTTATCAGATACAAATTTGTAAAGATTAAGGCGCTTTTCATAATTTCTAAAAGGGCTATAGAAGTCCTTGAATTCGACTTTTGATTTGTTTTTGTAGATCCAAACTATTAACCTATTATAATAATAAATAAACGCCATATATCTTGCTATAGGCTGAAAAATCATTGTGAGAGGGAATATTAAAAGAGCGTCTTTAAAAAACTTGATAATTCTAAGCATGGGTGAACTAAATTATGAATCCTTGTTAAGTGTTAAAAAAATACAAACAAAATTAATAAAAATCCGTCAGATATGGGTACTGCTTTTCATAAAGCTTTCTGACCTTCGTCAGAATAGTATCCCTTAACTCATCAATATTGCGTCGCTCTGTGGCCGAAACAAACACAGCATTATTTTCTGTGGCTAGCTGCCATCGTTCATGTAAATCTTTCAACATTTCTTGCTTTACGCTATCATCAAGCCATTCATCAAAGGTGATTTTTTCGTACAAATCCATTTTGTTGAAAATGGTCAATATGGGTTTGTCAAAAGCCTTAATGTCTTGTAATGTCTTTATCACCACACCCATCTGGTCTTCATAGGCAGGATGAGATATATCAACTACATGAAGCAGGCAATCCGCTTCGCGGACTTCATCCAGCGTACTCTTAAAGCTTTCTACCAAATGATGAGGCAGTTTACGAATAAAGCCTACTGTATCACTGAGCAAAAAAGGTGTCTGCTCATAAACTACTTTTCGGGTAGTGGTATCAAGTGTGGCAAACAATTTATTCTCTGCAAAAACATCTGCTTTAGTAATGATATTCATCAGCGTGCTTTTGCCCACATTAGTATAGCCTACTAAAGCAACACGGATGTATGTTCCTCTTTCTTTTCGTTGAGTAAATGATTGCTTATCTATTTCTCCCAGTCGCTTTTTAAGCAGGGATATTTTATCCTTTACAATCCTCCTGTCTGTTTCTATTTCTGTCTCACCCGGACCACGACTACCAATACCGGCACCCTGACGTTCCAAATGTTGCCACATCCCTTTGAGTCGGGGCAGCAAATATTGATATTGCGCAAGTTCCACCTGTACTTTTGCCTGTGCTGTCTTAGCCCTGCGCGCAAAAATATCCAGAATCAAGTCGCTTCGGTCAATAACCTTGATTCCTATCGCCTTTTCAATATTGATAATTTGAGATCCCGTCAATTCATCATCAAATATGGCCAGATTAATTCCTTTGGCATGAACGTAAGTATTTATCTCCTCAAGCTTCCCCTTCCCCAAAAATGTTCGGCTATCTGGCTTTGGTAATTTCTGAATAAAATTCTTATCAACCACTGCCCCTGCTGTCTCGGCAAGAAAAGCGAGTTCTGTAAGATATTCATTTACCATTACCTCGGTTTGGCGATGATGCACCAAGCCTACGAGAATGGCTCGTTCTTCTTCAGCTATTTTTTTATTTTCGAGCAATGTATTGTCGTTTTTTTTTGGACCAGCTATTTTTGTTTCGAAAATTCTGGCTTGTGTCCCTTTAGTAAATTAGTTAATTGCGGCGACTTTTTGAAACTATAACTTTCCTGCAACCAGATTATCAATTCCATTTAACTTCTTTCCTGAATTCTCAACCAGCGTTCTGGTATCTCATTTTCACTAGCTAATAAATAATCGCTATAGCTACAGGGTTCAAAATTACCATCGGGTAATTGCATCCACCAGCGATTGCTTCTTTTGCTTTTCAAAAACATGATATCATTACCCGTAAATTGAAGATGATATTCTACAAACTCATTTTTATCTGATAGGGAGGCTTCATTCTTACGAAGAAAAAAGCCGTCCACAAAATACCAAATCATCTGTGCAGCAAGGATTGCAGTCATATTATCCTTATCCTTCCTTTCGTCAAAACCATAAATACCAAATGACGACAGTGCTGAACTCATTCCGGCAAATCGTGTAAGCAAACATGCCTCGTCTCCTGCAAGTCCGTTAGGGCTTCCCATTTTATTCATGGGTGCATCGCTATACTTTACTGCATTCATATCAAAACTCAGTAAATGGCTGTTGCGTAATACTGGTTCCATATCCTCGATATGTTCCTTCACCCTTCCCAAACGAAAGAAATCGAAACGTATCTTATCTAATGTTTCAAGCATAACCGGATTCACAAAATAACTTTGAAATCCTATGTGATTATAATGATTGATAAAGTTGGGGCTGCCAGTCAACATCTCCATCAGGAAACTGCTTGAAGTTGTAGACTCTGTTTCATCCAAATCTACAAGCATATCCACCACCGAGGCGTTGATAATTTGTTCAGCCTGTTTGAACACTTCATACTGTTGCAAAGTAAGATCATGACTGCCACCAAGAATAATAACAATTTTTCCGGCCTGATGTAGTTCCTGCAAAACGACACGAAGTGCTGCCCGGCTGTCATCAATAGTAGCTCCCTGCAAAATATTGCCTGCATCAAATACTTTGATGCCTGAGTGCCAATTATATAGCTTATAAAACTGCTCCCTTATTGCATCCGGAGCGTCACTATAGTGTTTCGCATCACTATGTTCTCCACGTATTTCTCCACAACCAATGATAATTATATCTGCTTCATCAAAATAAAAAGAATCGGCGCTGGGAAATTCTATTTGAGCACCCCACTGCAAAGGTTGAAAGGTGTTTTGGTCAATTGTTTCGGCATAATGCACCGGGGCAAAAAAGGAACGTAAGTCTTGCATAAATATTTTCTTTGCTTTTTATTTATTTTTCAAATATAACTTGCGAATAGCCCACATCTCCCCTCATAGGAGGATTATATTTTCTAACCGTTATTTTGATTCTTTGTACGAAAGAAAATCGATCTTTCACAGCCTTGTAAATTTTTATAGCCAATAACTCCAAAACCTCTTCCTGGGCTTCAAAAACCAGATGGATGCAGTCATTAAGTATGGTATAATCAACAAAATGATGTTCAGTATAGTCTTTAACATCGACATCTAAATCTACTTCAAATCGGTTGCCCAATATTTTTTCCTGTGGATACAAACCAATAGGTGCAAAAATTTTTATCTGGTGAAGAGAAACAGTAAACATCAGGGCTAATATAAATCAAGTGAATACAAAAGTATGTTTTGGCCATCTTTTACTCCAAACAACTGATTCTTGTCTACCAGAAAACTATCATAAACAGCCATCAGCTTTTCTGCAAGGCCCAATCTTCTTTCATCATCATCCAATTCCATTATTTCTTCTTCGTCCGATATCGTAGCCCGATAAGCTTGAAATTCCTGATTATTGATTAGTTCAGTATTAATTTGGGCAATCATTGCAGCCACTTCTGCTGTAGGTTCGCCCAAGTCAAAGTCGAACAATTGTTCTAATAATGTTTCTTCGTCCTTGAAGGATTGGTTTTGGATATACATAGAGGGTGTAAAATTATGCTCTTTTAATACAATAAAGCCCGTCTTTTTTATAGAAAAGACGGGCCCAAAAAATAATATTTATTGTCATTAGTCCATATTCAACTTGGCTCTCATTTCCGCAGGAATTCCTTTTTTATGCAAAAGGAAGGCTGTTGTTTTGTATTGCACATAATTTTTGGTCACATACAGGTAGCCTTTGTAATCATTGGTGGTTCCCCAACTGTTTTTCACCACATAATACTCTCTGCCTGTTTGATCCATTGCCGTCCCAACAATATGCATACCGTGGTCATCTGTTGTGCTGTAATTATCAAAAGCCTGTTGTCTCATCGTAGCTGTAATTGCGCGTTCGGGCTTCGGCCCGTTAAACATTTCTTTCTTTTCGTCATCACTCATATCGTCATAGTCCTTTTCGGGCACATATGCTACGCCATTTTTCCAGCTAAATGATTTTTCACTGACATCTGTAGCCCAAGAAATGCTGTAACCCTTGCTCAAAGCATAATCTATAATGTCGGTCATATCCGTCATTTTTACATTATACACTTTATCAAAGCTCCAGTTATCCGGCACCATCAGCATCGTCTTTTTGTAATATGGCTTATCAGAGAATGAAGAAATTTCTACATAGTTCTCAGGGTTAATGCCTACTACCTCATCGGCAAATGTTTGAGGTGTATAGGTTTTGCCATTCCATTTAAACGTTTCTGGTACTTTACCCAGGTAAGTATCCATTACTGCTTCGAATGCCAGCTTCCAATTGGGTGACAATTTACCATTAGGATTTTTTACCCAGGCATCCAGCATTCCTTGCAGCACAGCCTGCATTTCAGCAAACTTGTTCTTTGTTGTTCCATAATTCAATCCGGTGTAAACCGACTGGGGTATGGCACCATATTTGGCAAACATATTAATTACATCGTGGCAAGAACCTCCATCTCCCCAAGCCACAGAGCCATGCATTCTAATATAGGCATCTGCCTTTTCGGTGTATACCCTTCGGGCAGAATATATCTGCGCAATCTCTACGGGCTCTTTACCCATGCGCAACATTTCGCTCTCTAAAAAGGAGTTTGTTGCATAGCTCCAACATGTACCGGAGCTGCCTTGAGCCTTTACGGATGTGCGTTCCAAATCTATTACAGGAGTAAATTTGAATTTGGACTTGGAGCTGTCGCTACTGTTCTTTTCTATTTTTTTTACCAACTCATCTTGCGCAAAAGCAAAAATCGGGAGCATTGCCGAAACAATGAAAAGTGTTTTTTTCATTTACTGATTCATAAATTTAAGTCGCGAAGTTAAAACAGTATAGTTGGTTTTTTGCGGACAATCGGGGTTAAAATCGGGTGATATTGAAATTTTGTTTTTGTGTGCCGTATTTTTGCCTTTATGATATACGCTTTTAAAGGATTTATTCCGGTGGTCCACCCTAGCTCTTTTGTGCATCCACAAGCCATTGTGACAGGAAATGTTATCATTGGCAAAAACGTCTATATTGGCCCTGGGGCAGCATTGCGTGGAGATTGGGGTTCCATCATTGTTGAAGACGGGTGTAACGTACAGGAAAACTGCACAATTCATATGTTTCCAGGAAAAACCGTTTTGCTCAAAGAATCTGCACATATTGGTCATGGTGCTATTATACATGGTGGCACCATTGGCTGTAACTCAATGATAGGCATGAATGCAGTAATTATGGATGATGTAATCATTGGTGATGAATGCATTATTGGAGCCTTAGCTTTTGTAAATGCCAATACAACAATACCAAACCGCTCTCTTGTTGTTGGCAATCCTGCCAAAATCATCAAAGAAGTAAGTGATGATATGATTAACTGGAAAACGAAAGGAACGCTGCTGTATCAACAATTACCTGCCGACTGTTTCGAAAGCCTAGTTGCCTGTGAGGCCTTAACCGAAATACCTGTAAACAGACCTGCCCAGGAATCTCTTTATGATACCTGGGAAAAAATAAAGGGTAAATAATGTGTAATAATTCGAAATGCAGAAGCCGTTTCCTGATTGGGAAACGGCTTCTTTTATAAATCACGTATGTTGGGAGTAGGATACTAATAGTATTTGCTCATTTTTATAAGAGTAAAAATGAAACCCGGCAACCAAAAGAGTATATACAACAAAAGGGAAATCAACCAATCATAACCTGCCCAATCGTCATTAATACCCATTGCCAACCAACCCAACCAAAAGATGGCCAGCAAAATATACAATACTTGCGGGATTGTACTTGACCCTGCTTTACGATGAGCTTTCTGCTTCACCTGCTTCTGCATCTCTGTAGACTGTACAAAGGATTGATTGGTCTCAGTGCTTTGGCTTACAATTGTTGTGTTCGCCACACCTGTCTTAACAGACTCTTGTTTAATTGGAAATGCTGCCATGGATACATTTGCATTGAACAGAATCACAGCAACAAAGGCCAACATAATTTTAAATGTATTTTTCATTATGTAAATTTTTGTTTTGGCCAAATGTACTCCATTTTAAGTCATATTGGTATTAACCGGGGGATTATTTAAATTTTAAGTTTTCTACAGAACGATTACGAAAGCTTTGCCATTACTTTTGCATTCTAAAAAATTTACTGATGCAACAACGATACGCAAGAGAAACCTCCAATATAATGACAGAGCTTGTTTTGCCCAATGATACCAATACATTGGTCAATTTAATGGGGGGTCGACTGATGCATTGGATGGATATTGCGGCTGCCATATCCGCAATGCGCCATTGTAATAAACCTGTTGTAACGGCTTCGGTAGATAATGTTTCTTTTCATCATCCTATAAAACTCGGAAATATTCTTACGATAGAATCAAAAGTCACTCGCTCCTTTAATTCATCAATGGAGGTATATTTGAAAGTGCTTGGAGAAGACCTGCAAACTCAAACAAAGTATCTCAGTAATGAGGCTTATTTTACTTTTGTAGCACTCAACACGGATGGGTCTCCTTGTAAAGTACCAGAACTGATACCGGAAACTGATGAGGAAAAAGAAAAATTTAATGGGGCTTTACGCCGTAGGCAACTACGTCTTATTCTGGGAGGAAAAATGAAAGTGGATGATGCTGTAGAACTGAAAGCTCTGTTTGTAAAAGATTAAAACATGATTGACCAAAAACTACGTTTGGATAAATATCTCTGGGCTATTCGTATTTTTAAGACCAGAACACAAGCTGGTGCAGCTATTGATAGCGGTAAAGTGAAAATTGAAGGACAGCCTGTAAAGGCTTCTCGAAATGTAGCAATTGGAGACAAATATGAAATAAGAACTCCTGCCCGAAAATGGATAATTGAAGTGACGGGTTTATTACAAAATCGGGCGGCTTACGAAATTGCCCTTAAGCATTATCTGGACCTAACGCCAGAAGAAGATAAAACAATCGAGAAACCTTTAGCATCTAATTTCTATACGGGAAAGCGCCTAAGCAAAACAGGCCGCCCCACTAAAAAACAGCGGCGCGACCTGAGTGATTTATTAAGTGATGATATTATTGAAGCCGATTAGTTGATAAGTCTATAATCGCCAACTTTTACTTTTATCCAGCTTTTTGCCATGTCTTCACTTCTGTAAATACCTGTGCTGGTAGCAAGATAAAAGAATTTCTTAGTGGTGTTGTTTTTATACAGATTGTCTTTAGCAACAATTCCATATACAGATGTATTGGCATCGATACCGCCATTAGCAGAAGAAAAAGCTGTTCCAGATGTAATATAAAGACCGCCTTTTTCTGTACCAACCAATACTATATTATTAGCCGAATAAGTACAAAGCAGTTTTCTTGTTGTAGGTAAACCGGTAAACGGCTTAAAGGTTTTGCCTGAGTCGTCGCTATAATAAGACCCTTGGGTTCCGTCATAATCTGTAGCGATAAGCGTATTGCCTTTGTGTGACAAATAAAAATCAAAAGGACCAGGCAGGTCTGTTACTTTGGGCTCCCATTGCTTGTCTTTACCCATCTTAATAAAGAGTCTTGACTTCCCGAATTTGCTTCCGGCTTTTGAAAAAGAGAATAGATTGCCATTATCCAAATAAGTAAACGATTCTGCTACATACGGAGTGTCCTGATCAGTGTATGAGGTATCGCTGTCAAAATAAGTGCCATTTTCAGGACTGAAAGATACTTTGCCAGTAATCGCAATAGAGTTAGTTACATATATTCTGTTTAGCTGAGGAACATCCAACAAAAAATTTGAATACCTGATGTTTTTAGGGACAACTACCACATCAATTGCGATTGGATTAAACGTCTGACCACCATTTTCACTAACAAATAATCTGTCGTCTTTTGCAAATAAAATATTTGCCTTGGATGTAATGAACGAGCGCAAAGGAAGTCCATCTCCTGGAAATATTGTATTATAATTATCCCCATCATTTGTCTTAAAAATATTGCCATGTGCATCAGCAGTATAGACAACATAGGGCCTCTTTATAACATTATTGTTATCAATACCATTCTCTTTTTTACAACTTTGGGAGGCTATTGCAAAAAGGGCAATAAGCGATAGTTTACCCAAAAGATTTTTACCTTTCATGATGAAAAATTTTTACCAAATTAAAACAAAATTTCTTAATTCAAAAATTATAGTGATTAGTTTAGTCTAAAACATTAGACTGTCAGCGTTTTGTTGTTGTGTCATTTCATACTTCTCAGCTTCTTTGTCTCTCATTTCCTGTGCTTCTTGCAACACTTTTCCAAAATCAAAAAGCTGAATAAGGCTACTCTCTTTCTTGTTTACAAAGTTTATGCTCATGCTGTACTTATAAACATTGTCCTTTAGCGACCCGCCATTGAATACAAAATTTTCGAATGTTTTTAATGAAGCATTATAAACCAAAGTATCTGCGGCATTATTTGCCATAACAGCACCAGTTCTTTTTGCCCAGGAGCTGTAATCAAAGAACAGGGCAAATGGTTGCTTGTATATATGTTCTTTGACTAATAAGGGGGGCTGCTTTGGCAGAGGAGAATTGAGATAGACATATGCTAGTTGTGGTTTATTGGCAAATACAGCAAAACGATCGTTAACCATTATTACAGAAGAATCCGGTCCCGAACTGATTGACTTCATCCTGAAAACCCCATCCTTAATTTGCTCTAGCATCTGCAACTCCACAGCAATATTCAAAATCTTACGGAAAGCTTCCTTTTTATTTAGCTTAATAGCAAAAAGCACATCCATATCTGTCTTGTAATTGGAGAATGCAGAGGATGCATCTGAACTGTCAAATAGTAAGGTTTCCTTTTGTTGTGCATAATTGTTCATCGAAAACACCATATCGCCTGAAATGGCTTCCATTATTTCCTGAACACTCAGGTTTTGTGCTTTCAGATAGCCATTTGCCAATCCCAGCATTCCCATTTTTTCAATGGTCTTCTGAGTTGCTTCCGGAGACATCCTGTAGGCCATCATAAAATCCAAGCCCTTTCCGGGAATACGATTTACCAGATCTTCATCAATATTTTGTGGTGCATATTTTTTGTTTATTTCTTTTAATTCATCAGAGCTGTACATCAACATCTCTGTAACGATTCTGCCTTTTTCGAAATTGGTAGCTGCCGAAAAAGCGGAATTGCGCCACATTGTATTGGCCAGAGAAAGTCCGCCTGTCATGGCATCCAGATTCTTTGAGCCATAACTACTCATTACTGCATCAATATTTACCCAGAAACCTAAATCATGTTTATGTTTTTCGAATTCTGCAAAACGTTGGTCGCTCAATAATGAGTTCTCTTTGGTCACATTAAATGCTGATTCCAGATAAGAACTCATCAAAACCTCTTTGTCGACCACCGCCTCTGCATTAGGCTCTTCTTCAAAATAATTATATGCCTCTGCCTTCTGTACCGATACCACTATCAAAAGATTGTTGGTCCAGCCTGCATAAATCTCGTCAGAAAGTCTCGCCTCTTTACGCTTTTTGTTTTCTTTAATTGTCGCCTCTGTAAAGGTCTTTTTTACAAAGCCTTCCCATTTCATAGCATCCTTCAAAGGAACGAGCGCTACAAAACAAGCCTCCTTATCATTGGACCCATTGTTTTTCAGGTAAGCATAGAAGGTGTTCAGCTCATCTACACCCGCTTCCTGCATGTTTTTTATAAATTCAGATTGTTTCGCCGAATCGCTTTTTGATTTAGAACCGCGTAGTTTATCCCAAAGATTGCTGCCCGTTATCATACTCCAGGCAATCTTCTTGGACAACTCCTTGGTATTCACCTCTGCTACCATCAAGGCGTTTTTGGGAATGTACTTTGCATGGTCAGGTGTACGATGACATGCACCCAACAACAGAAGGAATGGTAATACCCAATAAAAAGCACGAAGTTTTAATCTCATCTGAAACAATAATTTGAAAAATATACTTTGGTTCTACACTAAAATGGCAAATCGTCTGCTGCTGCAGGATTTGGAGTGCTGTTAAAATTGTTGTTTGCCGGAGGCGCAGCCTGATATTGTTGTTGTGGTTGCTGTTGTTGGGCTTGATAAGCATTATTGTCACCCGCATTGGCACGCTCAATACGCCATGCGTCAAGGCTGGTGATATAATTTACTTTACCGTCTTTTTCCCATTTGTTACCACGGATATTGAAACTTACTTTCACCGTATCTCCTTCATTGAAATTGTCCAATATTTCACAACGATTCTGTACCGCCTGCAATTTTGCGAAGTTTGGATATGCATTTCCGTTTACTTCTTCGGTGATATCTAACACAAACTCACGTTTTTTGAAACGTTCAGAAACCTGCATGGTTGGACCCTTCTCGATTAATTTTCCTATTACTTCTAAAGCCATTTTGATAAATATTTAATTGTTTGAAAATTTTACTGTTTTGATAAACTCAAAGGTAATAAAGCCGACCTACATTATCAAACGTGAATACAGCATTTCACCCTAAAAAAACAGCCCCTACAAAGCAGGGGCTATTTTGAGAAAAACGAGGGAGATAAATGGGTCTCGAACCCACGACCTCCAGTGCCACAAACTGGCGCTCTAACCAACTGAGCTACTACCTCCGTATTTCATTGGGCTGCAAATGTAAGGTGTTTTTCCGAAAAAAGCAGAACAAAAGATTGATTTATTTGTTCTTCACCAAAAGCCAGCCAGCAATAAACGAAAGCAGACAATTATATTACCAGCGTCCACGGCCATGACCATGATGGTGGTTATGGTGATTTTGGCGTGCCGGAGCATGATAATGTGGTCTGGCAGGTCGATATCTTGGTCCGGTTCTGTAGCGCGGCCCTGGCTCATAATAACCAATATAGCAGGAGCTGAATGCAAGGCTCAGGAATAAAAGCACTAAAATTGCGTAAACATTTTTTATCTGTTTCATTGTTTTTGTTTTTTTACGTTCTGCACTTTGACGATATGAATTTACCAAAGTTTAAGAAGGATAAATGACCCATTCTGTTATTCAAGGCTTTTTTTAACTTTTATTCTGGGCATTGCTGCTATCTTTGCAGACACAAAATTATCTATGAAAAAATGCTTTGCCCTTGTGGCGCTTCTATTTGCGGGTTATTTGGGCGCTTCGGCCCAGAATGCAGCGAACACAGATGTTACCGATAAAAGAACTACGGTTGAAAAACCTTCACGAGATTTTGTGATGATTAAACTAACCAGCAGTGGTTGGGCAAATGGCCCGGACAGTATAAACACCAAAGGAATCGGACGAGGATTTGCCGCGTCTATAATGTATGATTTCCCGATTAAGAAATCTCATTTCAGTTTTGCTGCCGGATTAGGTATCAACGCACAAAATATATTTTTTGACAATCAAGTTTTGAACTTCAAAGACACCGGCTCGCAGGTATTATTTACCGGCAGTACAGCGTTTAAGAGATACAAATTTACCACCACGCGCCTTGAAATGCCGCTTGAGGTGCGCTTCTTTGCTAACAACAAAAACCGCAATCGCGGATTTAAAGCTTCTATAGGAGCTAACGTGGGTTTGTTTTTGAGCGCTCATGCCAAAGGAGTTTCCGGTAGTGGAGGCAGCAAGTTTAATGATAAAGTAACTACCAAGCGCTTTATGGAGCAATGGAATTTTGCCCCTACAATGCGCATTGGATATGGTAACCTCAGTCTTTTCGGTAGTTATAGCCTTACTCCTATTTTTAAAGAAGGTGCCGGACCAGCAGTATTGCCATTTTCTGCAGGTATTTGTCTGACAGGTTTATAAAATAATTTCTTCTTTATATAAATTCATTAAGCGGTAACAGTGTTGTTGCCGCTTTTTTTATGGGTTCTAGACTCAGAAAGTATTTGGCTCACAGCGTGAGGGATAGAGGCGGCACAAAGTAGAGCCGATAGCCCGACCCCGAAGGGAAGCTTTTGTGCAGAGCCTTTCGGGGGCACGCCCAAAAAAATTAAAAACAAGAACCAAAATCATAAATTAAAATCCGAAATCAAAATTTACCTTCGTGGCTATGGCCGAAAAAAAACTCTTTTTGCTGGATGCGATGGCGCTTATCTATCGCGCATACTTTGCCCTTGCCCGTAGTCCGCGTGTGACGTCCAATGGCAAAAACACCAATGCTCAATTTGGTTTCACCAATACGCTGGTAGAATTGCTGACCAAAGAAAAACCTTCACACCTGGCGGTAGTGTTCGATACCAAAGCCGCTACGGTTCGTCATGACGACTTCTCGGATTATAAAGCCAACCGCGAAGCTGCACCGGACGATCTGATACAATCTATACCCGATATCAAACGGATTATTAAAGGTTTTAATCTGCCCTGCATGGAGCTGGACGGTTATGAGGCCGATGATTTGATTGGTACTCTTGCCTGGGAAGCTGCCGACCTTGGCTACACGGTGTATATGGTCACACCCGATAAGGATTATGGCCAGTTAGTGCGCGACGACATCTTTATGTACAAGCCTGCTGCTTTTGGGCAAGGTCCGCAAATATTAGGCCCACAACAAATCTGTGAAAAATGGGACATCAAGCGGGTAGATCAGGTAATCGATTTATTGGGACTAATGGGTGATGCGAGTGATAATATCCCGGGTATCAAAGGTGTGGGTGAAAAAACCGCGGCCAAACTTTTGGCCGAATATGACACGTTGGAAAATGTATTGGAGCATGCCCATGAAATCAAAGGTGCATTGGGCGAAAAAGTACGTGCAGGAAAGGAAAGTGCGATTATGTCTAAACGTCTGGCCACGATTATTACCAATGTTCCTGTTGCTTTTCATGAAGGAGATTTCAGGGTAGAGGAATGGAATAAAGATGTGCTGCAGGAGGTTTTTGCCGAGCTGGAATTTAAGACCATGGCTGCACGGATTTTTGGCGCGAGCGCCACTCCTTCCAATGCTGTTCCTGCCGGTACCGATTTGTTTGGCAATGCGGTAAAAACAAAACCCGCGGCATCGCCAAAAGCCCTGCCCACAGCAGATAGCAGCAATGTTCAACAAATGCTTTTCGACCTTTTGCCACAAAGCATCAACAACATCAGCAATACGGCACACGAGTATGTTTTGCTTTCTGCTGACACACTCGACGCTTTTATCAAAGATTTGTCTGCTCAAAAATCAGTTTGCTTTGATACAGAGAGTACGCATATTGATGCTAATCTGGCCGAGCTGGTAGGCATGAGTTTTGCCTGGGAAAAAGCCAAAGCTTATTATTTGCCTTTGCCCGCAGACAGAACTGAAGTAATCAACCTTGTTTCCAGATTCCGGTCTGTTTTTGAAGAGGAAGGCCGCGAATGGATTGGACAAAACATTAAGTATGATATGCTGTTGTTGAAATGGTATGGCTTTGAATTGAAAGGTAGCATCTATGATACTATGCTTGCGCACTATGTAATAGAACCTGAAGGAAAACGAAATATGGATGTGCTGAGCAGCAAATACCTCAACTATGAACCGGTATCCATAGAAACGCTGATAGGTAAAAAAGGAAAAGAGCAGGGTAACATGCGCGATGCCGATGTGGAAGCCGTAAAAGAGTATGCTGCCGAAGATGCTGATGTAACCTTACAATTGAAATCTGCTTTTGACCCATTGTTGAAAGAAAAAGATGTAGAACCCGTTTTCCGAAATATCGAAAATCCGCTGGTACCGGTGCTTACCGATATTGAGTTTGAGGGCATCCGCATCGACGAAGGCTTTTTAAAAAGTTATTCGCAGGAATTACAAAAAGATATTGCCACTGCCGAAGAAAGTGTGTATGCCCAGGCCGAAGTCCGCTTTAATCTGGCTTCGCCAAAACAGTTGGGAGAAGTGTTGTTTGACCTTATGAAGCTGGACCCTAAAGCGAAAAAAACCAAAACAGGCCAATATGCTACAGGAGAAGACATTCTGGAAAAATTGCGCAACAAGCACAAAATTGTGGATGACATTTTAGTCTTTCGCGAACTGAGCAAATTAAAAAGCACCTATGTGGATTCGTTGCCTTTGCTGGTGAATCCAAAGACAGGACGTGTACATACTTCTTTCAATCAGGCGGTAGCCGTTACGGGCCGGCTAAGCAGTAATAATCCCAACTTACAGAACATTCCTATCCGTACAGAGCGTGGCCGCGAAATCCGTAAGGCTTTTATTCCGCGCGACGAAAACCATGTATTGATTTCTGCTGATTATTCGCAGATAGAATTACGCATTGTTGCTGCTATCAGTGGCGATGAGCGCATGATTCAAGCTTTTAAAGACGATAAAGATATTCATACTGCTACGGCAGCCACTGTATACGGAATTGCCGAAAGCGAAGTGGATAAAACTCAGCGCCGCAATGCCAAAGCGGTAAACTTTGGTATCATTTATGGTCAGTCAGCTTTTGGTCTTGCCGAAAATTTATCTATCTCCCGCACCGAAGCCAAAAGCATCATTGACAGTTATTTTGAACGTTTCGAGGGAATTAAAAAATACATGAGCGCGACGATGGCTTTTGCTCATGACCATGGTTTTGTGCAAACCATTGCAGGGCGCAAACGCTGGCTGCCGGATATACACAGCGGTAATCAGGTCGTGCGTGGCTATGCAGAACGCAATGCCATCAATATGCCGATACAGGGGACAGCTGCGGATATGATTAAACTGGCGATGATAGCCGTACATCAAGCCATCAAAAAAGAAGGCTTACAAACAAAAATGATTTTGCAGGTGCATGATGAATTGGTGTTTGATGTACCGCGTAATGAGATTGACATCGTTCGCCCCATCATCATCCGCGAAATGGAACATGCGATGGTATTACCTAACGGTGTGCCCATCAAAGCCGAAAGTGGCGTGGGTGATAATTGGCTGGAGGCGCATTAGTTTTAGCGCATCAATAATCGTGTTAATTTTTTGATGCACATCTTGCTTTGTTGTGCTTTCTCAATAAGGCTGAAACCAAGAATAAAGAACAATAAAATGAACAATAAACTCTATTACCTCTCTAGCTGCAGCACCTGCAAGCGCATCATCAGCGAATTGGGCTTAACCCCTGATAACTTTACTATGCAGGATATTAAAACCCAAAAAATTACTCCTGAACAATTAGATGAAATGAAAGCTCTGGCAGGTAGCTACGAAGCCCTGTTCAGCTGTCGCTCACTGCAATATGCGGCCAGAGGTTTGAAAGACAAAACGCTTACAGAGAAAGATTATCGTAATTTGATTTTAGAAGAATATACTTTTCTCAAGAGGCCTGTAGTCATCTTAAACGGAGAAATCTTTATCGGCAACAGCAAAGAAGTGGTAGAAGCCATGAAGCAAAAATTCAAAGACTAAGTATTAGGGTTTCAGCGGATGTCTTTCTTCCCAGGCGCCTTCCTGTTCATGCTGCATGTTAATTTTGCTATTGACTAATGCCCTGATACAGAAATTGCGTACAAAAAGGAATGTAGGTAAATAACGTGGTGTACAGCCAAGTCTGGCTTTGGCCTCAAGAGCGGTTCTGCCTAAGTTCAGTTTTTCTTTTTCGTGTGCAATTGCCTGCTCAATACTGAAATAAAGAATGTTGAAATACAAGCTCAGTGCAGCATTGCGCTCATAATCAAAACCGATATAGAACATATCAAAACATGCAGGATGAAGCCATGCAGATGCAAAAGCCACCATCTTTTCCCCTTCA
Organism: Bacteroidota bacterium; assembly: GCA_040387755.1. Classification (GTDB taxonomy): domain Bacteria; phylum Bacteroidota; class Bacteroidia; order Chitinophagales; family Chitinophagaceae; genus Rurimicrobium. Next base: position 1,860,261 of record JAZKDB010000002.1, read on the forward strand.
TAAAAAGCCCAGACTTTTAATTCCTGTTCATACATTTTTTTCAACTCGGGCAAAAAGGAAGCATTGAGCAAACCAAGACTTACTGCCTGTCGGCTGCTTACTTGTTTGTACAGCTGATATATGGTTTCAGCATTTGAAAATACTTCTTCTGTATTCAGCTCCTCAATACGCAATTGCTTCAGTGAAGAGCGTACTTTGCGCAACTTTTGTGCGTATTTGTGTTTTAAGGCTCCTTCATAATCTGCAAAATCCTTCCATTCGTTGGGTAAAGGCATTTGCATAGAAATGTCATTACGTAACTGTGTATAATGTGGTGCAAAATTCTGAAAATAGGGTACTAATTCCTCCGGAACATCTTTAATCAGTGTTGCCATGGCGCAACTTTTCTTTGCCACAGATTGTATCATTTCTTCATAAGCTCGATAAGCATCTATCGGACTTAAAACAGATGTGTGAAAATTGACAATATCGTGTCGAAACAAGTGACCGGCAATGAGCAATGAAGGCCGAAATACATTTAAACAAAGCGGTGCCACCTTTGCCTGATAACCACCCAGCAATCCTGTATTCAGATGTTTGGGCAATACATTCAATAATTGAAAATAGGCAATGGCCACTGGTTTATTGGCCTCTCCATAAAGGGCATAATAACATTTGATGTCCGGCAATTGTATTGTTTCGTATAAAGCAAGTGCCTGACTACGCAAGGGGTGATGAGCGGGTAGTGCGTCATCCCATGCAGAAGGTAATTCAGCAGTTGACTCGAAAATGCTAACGATGCTATTAGACGGGCTCTTTATTGTCATAAACAGACAGCAAAGTAACACTATTTAATTTTTAGCCTTTGATGCTGATATAGTTTTAAGAAAAGATATTGTTTTGACGCTAGTTTTGGGCATCAAGGGCGCCAACGATTACTTTTTGTGCGTTTTGCTCAATTCTGAAATGAATCATTGGTGAACAAGCCACAGCATCACCATCTGTTTGCATCAGTTTAAGTTTTGGATTACTGATTTTAATTTCTTTACCGCGGATACGGTGTACATAGCGGCTTTTGAGCAATGTACCTGTTAGCATACGAAAACCCAGTAGAGCGCCCAAAATTTTAGGAAACTTTCGGATAATGACCACATCCAGCAAACCATCTGTCCAGCTGGCATCTTCAGCTATTTTAAAGTTATATCCAAACTGCCTGCCATTAGCCACGCTTATAAAAAAAGCAGTTTCTTCCAATTCTTGACCATCAACTTCAATTTGAAAAGTCCAGTCGCGATAAAGCCACATATACTTGGTAATCAGCCATGCATAGACCGACAATCCCCGTTTTTGACTGTTGGCAAATTTCTTACAAATGAGCGCATCATAACCTACTCCTGCATTGCTGGCAAACAACTTTTCATTGGCAAAACCTACGTCAATAATGTCTGTCAATCCGCGATTGATGACTTGAAGGGCCTTTTCTGTATCCACAGGTATACTAAGAGTTCTTGCTAAGCCATTTCCAGAGCCTTTGGGCAAAATGGCCAGAAGAACTCCTGTGCCATATAATCCTCTGATAATATCATTAACCGAACCGTCTCCACCGACCGCAACAACCGCAAAAGCCCCGTTTTGGGCTGCATTACGGGCTAAATCCTCGCCATGACCTATACGTTCGGTATATTGAATTTCATGACTGTAAATAGTTGTGTCCAGGCATTTATCGATTGCAATCTGAACTTTTTTATTGCGCTCTACTCCAGACTTTGGATTGACGATAAAAACTAAATGTTTCATTATTGCAGCTGTGCTTTAAGGCTTAAATCCATACTAACAGCATGATGAATGATGGCTCCCACTGAAATATAATCTACTCCTGCTTGTGCATAAAGTAAAATCGTTTCCTTATTGATTCCTCCTGAGGCTTCTGTTTCATAACGACCATTAATGAGCGCTACCGCTTCTGCTGCCATTTCCGGACTAAAGTTATCCAACATAATACGATGAAAATTACCGACGATTAAAGCTTCTTTGACATCTTCAATTGTCCTTGTTTCCACTTCTATCTGAAGGTCAAGATTATTTGCATTTAAATATTTATTGGTTTGGGTAACAGCTGCGGTAATTCCTCCGCAAAAATCAATATGATTATCCTTGAGCATTACCATATCATATAAGCCCATTCTATGGTTTTCACCCCCACCTATTAGTACGGCTTCCTTTTCAAAAGCACGAAAAAGCGGAGTGGTCTTTCGGGTGTCCAACACTTTTGTTTTGTACCCTTTTAGTAATTGTACATACTCATTGGTCAAAGTCGCAATACCGCTCATTCTCTGCATACAATTAAGCGCCAATCGTTCAGCCTTAAGAATAGTATGAATTTTGGCATCCACTTCAAATGCTATCTCTCCAAACGAAACTGTGTCGCCATCCTTTTTATACGGTGTAAATATTGCTTCCGATTCCAAAAACAAAAAAATCTCTTTTGCCAGATCCACTCCGGCAAGAATTCCATTCTCCTTTATTTTGAGAATTGCCTTTCCCTTTGCTGTTGCATCAATAGACGCAAGGGTGGAGTAGTCGCCAGATCCTACATCTTCCTGTAGTGCTGCCTGTATAAACTCGTGTTGATTCATTAGTTGAGATTTTTTGTGCTGGGTGCAAAGTTAGCAGATAATAAAAAGCTGTAAGGGTTAAGTTTTTGTACCGCTTTTAAAGTTACAAAGCGTCTTTTGAAAAATTTTGGATGCTTTTACTAACATTTCCACATCGGCTATCGTTTATAATAATACAAGTCATTTTTTTTCTTTTAAATTCTAATAATTATGAAAAAACTAAATTTACTCTTTTCGCTAGCATCGGCGTTTCTTGTGCTCAATTCAGAGCGCTCATTTGCTCAGGTAAGCTCTCTTGATGGGGCCATTATTGATTCCATGTCGTCTTATTGTGTATTACCAAATAATACCAGCTTCTCATTGTATACCAAAGTAACCGGAACGGGCACCAGCGCCGACTCTATTACCTACAATGTAAATTTTGATGATGGTTCGGATACCACTTTCAAAAGGGGGATTTACTTTAGCGGTCCAGGGGGAAGCTCCAGTGCGTATATCTATCACAAATATACTTTCGCTGGTACATTTACACCAAGACTGATTGTAACAGCGCCTAGCGGTGTGTCAGACACTTCTTATTGCGGAGCTTTCACACTCACCAACACTTGCGGAACACTTAATGGGACTCTATACATTGATGATAACAGCAACTGTATTAAAGATGCAACAGAAAATGGATTGCACTGGACTCCCATTGTTGCTATCAATACCACTATATTAGATACTTTCAATGCCGGCTGGGCTGATCATCATGGAGATTACAGCCTGAGCCTTCCTCCCGGTAGCTATACTATTATTCCAAACCGCTATTATAGCTACCCCGGGCTAACTGTGGCTAACCCATTTGCAACAGCAAGCTGCCCAAGCACCGGCACTTATTCTTTAACTGTAGCCGCCTCTGGATCTTATACCAAGGATTTTGCATATTCTTGTAGTTCTCCTTCAAGCTATGATGCGCAAGTTGTAATTTCAGGAGGATGCTTTTTCCCGGGAGATTCCACCAATGTTTACGTTTGGGGTGGCTCCTGGAGTTGGTATTATCATTATGCTTGTATTGCTTCTGGTATAAGTACAACGGTTACTGTAAATATTGATCCTAAACTTACCTATTTGGCTTCCATTTATGGACCAACACCTACACTATCGGGTTCAACACTTACATATACCCTTAGTACTCCGGCAGATATTACACACTTTTATTCTGGAATCATGGTAAAAACGCCTACCACAGCAACTATTTTGGATACAATGAAGTTTTCGGCATATATAGCACCATTGACGGGTATAACAGACCCCAATCTGACTAACAATACCTATAACTACCAAAAAGCAGTTGCTGCATCATATGACCCCAATATAAAAGAGGTATCACCTAAAGGAGAGGGAAATGAAGGTTATGTAAAAATGAATGATAACATGACTTATACTATCCACTTTCAAAATACTGGTACTGCTGCTGCAAAAAACATTACAATTACGGATGAAATTGATGCTGATTTGGACATTAACTCTATCCACATTCTTGGTGCCACACATAATGCCAACATGTACAGAGATGGAAAAGTTATCAAATTCCGTTTTGAAAATATTAATCTTCCCGATAGCGGAACGGATTATAAAGGCAGTATGGGATCTGTTACCTATGCAATCAAACAAAAGAAAGATCTGGCTCCTGGTACAAAAATGATGAATACTGCTGCTATCTACTTTGATTACAACGACCCGATTATTACCAATACAACCCTTAACACCATCTATATCCCCACAAGCATAGAGAATGTTACATTAGGCAATGATGTGGCCGCTGTTTATCCAAACCCTGCAAACAATAATCTTAATGTAAAAATGGACTTTACAAAAAACTTTACCATAAAACTGATTGATATGTTGGGTAGAATTACACTAACCCAAGGAACAACTGAAGGAGCGTTAATCATCAACACTTCTTTTATACCCGATGGTTTGTATATTATAAATATATCCGATAACAAAGGAAATCAATCAAGTAATAAAGTTCAAATTAAACACTAGTTTTTTATCGTTGATTTTAGAAAAAAGCGGCTTCGGAAACGAGGCCGCTTTTTTAATATCAAAATCCGGAGCTAAAACCGACTCTAGGTGTATTTTCTTTCAATATTTTTTATATGTTTGAGTCTAGTCAATGGTTTTCGAAGAAATTTTCCACACACACAAAGAAAGGGTTTTTTCTCTATGCTTTCGCTACTTACAGCAAGAGCAGGAAGCAGAAGATGCTGTGCAAGACGTATTTGTAAAGGTTTTTCACAATTTGGATACTTTCAAAGCAGAGTCGCAAATTGGCACATGGATATACAGAATTGCAATAAACCATTGTCTGGACATACTTAAATCTCGGAAGAGAAAACAGCAAATTCTTCGATTCGTCGCTTTTTTTCCTTTTGTATCAGAAAAAATTAGCCATACAGAATTGAAACTGGAAGACAAAGAGGCCTATCAAAACTTGCAGGATAAACTGCAATTATTGCCCGAAAAGCAACTAACAGCTCTTCTTCTTAATAAACTAGAGGGTATTCCTATTGAACAGGTAGCCCAAATAATGAACCTGAGTTATAAGGCCGTAGAATCTTTATTGCAAAGAGGAAAACAAAATTTACAAAAACACTTAAACAACACGAAGGAATAATCAATAACTAACGTCTAAACTATTGTGAGGACGAAAATTTGTAGAAAATGAACAAACAAATTGATATAGATAACGCATTTGAACGGCTGAAAGAGCTAAATCCCGTGTATTCGGACAACTTGTCTTATGAGACATTAATGAACAAAATAGAGTTGGTTAAGCGCGAACGAGCACCAAAAGTAATGGTAGCAGGAGCTCTTCTTGCCCTAACTCTTGTTTTGTCCTTTAATTTTATGTCTTTCCAAAGACAGGATAAGGCCAGTGAAAAGAATCTTGTAACTGAGTTAGGATTGATGAATAACCCTTCAATCTATGGTGGAATATGAGTAAAATAAAGCTGTTAATCATTATTTGTACCATATTATTATTGAGTAATGTTCTATTAATGTGGCAATTATGGGAGCGTAATAAGCCCCGGGAAAGAGGGGAGGGTCCTCGTCTTGAAATAATATCCCGACTAAAGCTGGATGAAAAACAGGTTAAACAGTATGACGTTCTGGTACAAGAACATCGTTCGCAGATGCGCCAAAAAGAAGAGGAAATTCGTGAACTGAAAAAATCCTTGTATCAAACTCTTCTCGGTGATACCACTTCCAGATACTCGCTGATACAGCAAATTGCTGAGCAGCAGAAAGAAGTAGAAAACATTAATCTTCGTCATTTTGCAGATATTGGTAAAGTTTGCCGCCTTGAACAGCAAGTGAGCTACAAAAAGCTGGTATCCGACTTGTCTGAATTATTTATGCACAGAAAACCACCACCACCAAGACATTAATTTCATCATTTAAAACCAGGCTTCTCTATGTTAAAAAAACACGTTTTATTTCCCGTCTTAATATTTGGTCTGCTTTTGAGTCTTCTGGCTTGCAAAAAAGATAAAGACACATCAAATAATATTGTGGTGGCCACATCTGACACGCCAACCTTGCCTTCAACGCCTTTTTCGTATATCACCAGCTACCCGGCACATGTTGCTGCAGAACTGGCACTTACAGATAATACTCCATCCAACAACCCCATTACCAACGATGGTGCTACTTTGGGCCGTGTTTTATTTTACGATAAGATTCTCTCTGCAAATAACACGATTAGTTGTGGGTCTTGTCACAAGCAAAACGAATCTTTCGTAGACAACAGAGCACTTAGCACAGGATTTGAAGGCGCTAATGGCAAAAGACATTCTATGCCTTTACTAAATGTGCGCTTTTACAAATCAGGTAAAATGTTTTGGGATGAGCGTGCAGCAAGCCTTGAGTTACAGGTATTATTGCCGATCCAGGACCATCTGGAAATGGGTTCAACACTTACAGACATTGTTAGCAAAGTAAAAGCGAAGTCCTATTACCCGGCCTTGTTCGAAAAAGCCTTTGGCAGTAAAGACATTGATACAACAAAAATATCAAGAGCCTTGGCGCAATATGTTCGTTCAATTGTTACTTACCAATCCAAATACGACAGAGTACAGCAAGGAGCAGAGTCTTATACAACATTAGAGCAAACCGGGGCAACTTTGTTCAGCACCATACCTACTCCTCCGGCAGGAGGAGCGCCTGCCGCTGCTTGCTCCGGCTGTCATAAACCACCCATGTTTATCACCTCTAACCCTGCGGGACCGTTCTCGCTTCCAGATGCCAACGATGCAGGAATCAACAATCAAAACAGATTTAAATCTGCAAGCCTTAGGAATGTTGCGTTGCGCATTTCCTTATTTCATAATGGCTCTGTAACCAACCTTCAGGATATGTTTACCCGAGGAACTCCTGGTAGTGGAACAACCCCAATCCCTGCGCACTCCGTAAGACCACAGGACGTAGCTGCCTTAACGGCTTTCCTGCAAACCTTAAACGACAATGCTATACTGAGTGATGAGAGGTTTAGTAATCCTTTTAAATAGGTTTGCATATTTAGGTTATATCGGCTAGCTAATTTAGCTGGCCTTTTTTGTTTCACGTGGAACAATATTATTTGTGGTTTCAAGAACGATCTATTTGCTTCAAAAAGCCACTTGATTAAATTATCTGTCGTTTAAATAAACACCCACGAAACCAATATTATTATAGAACATAAGGAAGACTACTCCATAATCCACGGTATTCTTTGTATTTAAACCATAGAAACAACAGTCCAATTAACAAACTTAGTACAGCAAATGAAGCTATGACAAATAACAGCGCAGCCTTAACAAACAACTTTCTGGAATAGTTAATTACAACCTTCTCTATCACGAACCTAGTGTCGCCTTCTGTTCCACGTGGAACAATATCACTATAGTCAATTAGCATTTGCCATTAGACATTAAGCTTTATCTTTGCCCCATGTTTCAAGAGTATGATGTAATAGTTGTAGGCGCAGGCCATGCCGGCTGCGAAGCTGCTGCAGCAGCAGCCAATATGGGAAGCAAGGTTTTGCTGGTCACGATGAATATGCAGACCATTGCACAAATGAGTTGCAATCCTGCAATGGGTGGTATTGCAAAAGGTCAGATAGTGCGTGAGATAGATGCCTTAGGTGGATATAGCGGAATTGTAAGTGACAAAAGCATGATTCAATTCCGTATGCTCAATAAGAGTAAAGGGCCTGGAATGTGGAGCCCACGTACACAAAATGACAAAATGCTATTCGCTAATACCTGGAGAGAAATGTTGGAGCAAACACCAAACGTGGATTTCTGGCAGGATATGGTGAAGGGCTTAATTGTTTCACGTGGAACAATTCAAGGTGTGGTTACAGGAATGGGTCAGGAAATAAGAGCAAAATCTGTGGTGCTGACAAACGGTACATTCCTGAATGGTGTTATCCATGTAGGCGAAAAACAGTTTGGCGGAGGAAGAATGGGAGAGAGCAGAGCAACCGGAATTACAGAACAATTAGTAGAATTAGGTTTTGAAACAGATAGATTAAAGACAGGAACCCCTCCCAGAATAGATGGTAGAAGTCTGGATTACACCAAAATGGAAATACAAGAGCCTGACGAAGAAATTGTTGGTTTCTCTTATTTGCCTATTGAAAGGATAAAACCCGAACAACAAAGACACTGCTGGATTACTTATACCAGTCAGGAAGTACACGATATTTTGAAGACTGGCTTTGATCGCTCACCAATGTATCAGGGAAGAATAGAAGGAAGCGGACCAAGATATTGTCCGAGCATTGAAGATAAGATTAACCGATTTGCAGAGCGAGACCGGCACCAACTGTTTGTAGAGCCTGAAGGTTTTAATACTGTAGAGATTTATGTAAATGGATTCAGCACCTCTTTGCCTGAAGAAGTACAATACAAAGCTTTGTGTAAAGTACCTGGTTTTGAAAATTGTAAATTCTTCCGTCCAGGATATGCCATAGAATATGATTACTTTCCACCTACACAATTAAAGTATAACCTGGAAACAAAACTGGTGCGTAACCTTTTCTTTGCGGGTCAAATAAACGGTACCACTGGCTATGAAGAAGCTGCTTGTCAGGGATTGATGGCCGGAATTAATGCACATAATAATGCGCATGGAAAAGCTCCCTTTTCGCTGAGCAGAAGCGATGCTTATATTGGTGTATTAATTGATGACCTTATCAGTAAAGGAACAGATGAGCCCTATAGAATGTTTACAAGCAGAGCGGAATTCCGTACTTTACTAAGACAGGATAATGCAGATTTCAGACTTACACAAAAAGGATATGACTTAGGTATTGCTTCTCAGGAACGTCTCGATCTGATGAATCAAAAATTAGATGAAGTAGCTAAAATCAAAAAATTTTTACAGGAATATAGCGTGGAGCCCGAAATGGTGAATTCATTTTTAGCAGAAAAGAATTCTGCAACTTTAAATGAAAAAACAAAAGCCTATAAAATACTCCTTCGTCCAAATGTCAATATTCAAGAATTAGTGGAAAAAATACCCTTTCTTAAAGCTGAAATTGGGAGCCTAAATCCACTCAGCCTACAGCAAGCAGAAATTCAGGCGAAATATGACGTTTATATCGAAAAAGAGCGTGAATTAGCCTTAAAAATGTCCAATTTAGAGGATTTAATCATTCCGGACAGTTTTTCTTACGAAAAACTAAATGCATTAAGTACTGAAGCACGTCAAAAACTTGAAAAGATAAAACCCAAAACATTAGGGCAGGCCAGCCGCATTTCAGGAGTAAATCCCAGTGATGTACAAATACTCATGGTATTTATGGGGAGATAAATTCTACTTCATTTAGCTGATAATAAAAAGAGCGACCAAAATTTGGTCGCTCTTTCTTTATAAGTAATTAAATAATTACTCGATTATTTAATAATAGTTAATTGCTTAGTTAATAGGTTTTCACCGGTATAAACTACTACATAATAATTGCCGGGAGCAAATTTTGATAAATCTATATCAAATTTCTCACTCTTAACATTCTCATGAATTTCATTAAATACTGAACGACCCATAACATCAACCAATTTAACTTGTACAGACTTAGCTGTATTTTCAAGATTAATTGAAACTGTTGTAGTATTAGATGCAGGAACAGGATAAACATCCAGTTTTGCATTCGAAACCTTTTTGGTTTCAAATATTGATAATGTATTAGGAGTTGAAATTAAAGAAATAGCAGGTACTTTATTGAATCTGTCATAGAAAATAGAATCAACAAAATAATTACTGCCAAAGGCCGTTGTAGCACCATAAGGATAGTTAACAAAAGCATTTGTTGGTGTACTCAAAGCAGTGGTTAAATCAAGAGTGAATAAAGAAGATTCATCTCTTTCTGCAATTGCAGAACCAGGGATAGAACCACCTTGTACAAACTGAGCATAACCTCTTGTAAATGCAGAGTTATTAACATCGTAACCTACATAGTAGCTAGCAGGAGCTTCCACCATTAGTATATACCAGCTATTGGCATCCAATGCTACTTTCAGAGTAGGATCATCAGGATTTGTGATATTAAGCATTTTTACTTGCAATACATCACCAGAAGTATCAGTAACTTCAAGTTTGCGTGCAGATATAGCTACCTGACTTAATTCGCCAGCTTCAACAAAAGAATCCAATGTGCCACCAACACCATCAGTCCATTTCAATAAATAAGTAAATACAGTAGCACCTTCAATAGTAGTAATACCACTTTTCAATAAAGAATACTGCATATACTTGTTGTTTGTTAAATCTGCCTGACGAACATACATCATTGAGCCGATAAGAGCAGCAGCAGGTGTAGTACCACTAACCGGTGCAACCCACAAATTAGGCTTAATTTTTCCGGTTGTAGCATCAATTGAGCATTTTGAAAAAATAGAATCATTTACAAATTGCGATAAAGTATACTCATTGTCCTGAGGAAACTCGTCTGTGTTGCTGTAAGCTATACTATACTGATGATCATATCTACCCAAACCTGTTGGTGCTGTAAGCGTATAAGGAGTACCAAAACCAAATTTAATAGAATCAGCAGGAGATATAGAAGCTATAGTATAAGAGTGTTTATCAACATAGGTCTTCACACCTGTAGAGACTGGAGTCCAAAAGACGGAGTCAGTAACAGTAACACCTGTTTCTGTTGCAGTACCATAGTTAGCTACAGCACCACCTGTATAATGCTTGTTATAAACAGTACCTGTAGAACCAGAATATTGACTTAATGGTATGTACAAGCCATGAGGCATTGCAACATATTGTTTTACAATACCCAAATCATGCACAGCACCTGTATTCCATGTACCCAAAGTTAACTTGGCAGTACCTGCAGGACTACTTTTTATCACATTATTAATAGCGATACCATCAACATCTGAAACCATAAGAACTGGAATATCTGTAGTAAACGTTGAAGGGACAGCTCCCATACCAACCGGATCTCCCGGAACATTATTAACTACAATAACGCCAATAGCACCAGCAAGTTTACATTTACTTACCTTATCAGTAAAATTAATACCACCACCTCTGAAAACCAAGGCAAATTTACCTGTTAAAGCAGGATATGAACCGGTGCCATTCAATAAAGCACTGGCAGCAAGAGTATCATATGCTTTTTCGATAGCTGCATTAAAAATAGTAGGAGATGCAGCTGCACCCCAAGGTGCAATAGTTACCTTCTTTACACCAACAATACTGGTAGGTGCGGTTATAACAAACCTTGTAGCGCCTAAGTTAGTTGCAATACTTTCTTTTGGAATCTGAGCGAATGCAGCGTCTGTTGATGCAAATAAACCCAGCGCAGAAAGAGTAGCAATTTTGAGTAAATTTATTCTTTTCATAATTATTGATTTGTTTAAAAAAATAGAACGCTAAGATAGACAATAAATCTAAAAAAAAATTGAATTTAATAATAATAAATTAACCAATTAGACCAAACTGCTTACTCAAATCCATCATTCTGTCTATCGGTTTCTTTGCAGCAATACGCAACTCTTCTTCCATTAAAATCTCTGGTTGTTCATATAACATACATAGATACAACTTCTCAAGTGTATTCAACTTCATATGAGGACAATCATTACAAGCACAGCTATTATCAGGAGGTGCAGGAATAAAGGTCTTTTCAGGTGATGATTTTTGCATCTGATGTAAAATCCCAGTCTCTGTTGCAACAATAAACTCTTTAAAAGGTTGTTCTTGAGTATATTTTAATAACTGAGTAGTACTACCAACAAAATCAGCAATTGACAATACAGCTTCTTCACATTCAGGATGGGCTATAAATCTTGCCTCAGGATGCCTTTCTTTTAAACGCGTAATTTTCTCCAAAGAAAATATTTCATGAACCATACAAGCCCCATTCCACAATATCATATCTCTACCGGTTTTCTTGTTGATAAAAGCACCAAGGTTTTTATCTGGCGCGAAAATTATCTTTTGATCACTAGGTAATGAATCTACTATTTGCTTTGCGTTACCAGAAGTACATATTATATCACTCAGAGCTTTAATTCCTGCAGAACAATTTATATACGAAATCACTAAATGATCCGGATGTTTAGCCTTAAATTGAGCAAACAAAGCCGGAGGACAACTATCGCTTAAAGAACAGCCAGCTCTTAAATCTGGTAATAAAACCTTCTTATTGGGATTTAGAATCTTAGCGGTCTCAGCCATAAAATGCACACCTGCAAAAACAATAATGTCTGCATCGGTCTTTGCTGCAGCTTGGGCTAAACCCAAACTATCACCAATATAATCAGCAATATCCTGTATATCTGCCTCTTGATAGTAGTGAGCTAAAATAACTGCATTCTTTTCTTTCTTTAATTTACTTATCTCGGCAAATAAATCCAATGTAGGATCAATCTCCTTATCATAAAATCCGTTTTTTTCAACTGAGCTTAAAATTTTTTCGTCAATCATTTTTTTGTAGAATAATATTTATTAGAAATTTTTTTTAAAGAAAACTATTATAAACTAGGGCTGTGGATTTGGGGATAGAAACAGGTTATCCTTTTTGCTTTTTTCAAAAACAGTAATTATACACCTTATATTCACAGTATTTCCACAAGCAAAACTATTGCTATTTCAGGAATCTGTGTACAACTTTCAAGTATAAAAAAACTATGTATGTGCAAAAATGAGCAGAACTGTAAAAATGATTTTAGTGTTAAGAAACCTTTAATAAAATATAACTAAAACTTTAAGCCCTCCGATAAAAAATCAACATGTTTGTAAAGCGAGCTTTTATACCATAGATATCCTTTCATAATTAACGGTTTATCCACATCATAATTGGATAACTAAATTTGGATTTAATGTTCATATTAAAAGGATACTTTAAAAATAGTATCCGATGATAAATATTTTTAAAAGAACAATCTAACAATTACCTCCTTTGATAATAATATTTATAAATTAATTAGAATAAGCAGAGTTATTAAGGCTTCTTGCCAAAATTGCCAAATTGATTAAAATAATGTAAGTTTGCGCTCGTTTCAATAAAAAATAATCGACCCTTATAATGGCTATCATCCAAAAGATAAGAGATAAATACGCAAAAGTAGCTGGTGGTGTAATTGCCCTTTCACTTATTGCCTTTGTATTAAATGATGCTTTTACCAGTAATTCAGGAAGCATATTTGGCAGCAGTTCAGAATTAGCTAAAGTGAATGGAGAAGCGATTGAACCAATTGATTTGGACAGACGTATCCGTGAATACAATACTGTTTATTCAATTAGTAATCAGGGAAAGCAAATTACAGACGAAATAAGACTCCAGATACAGGAACAGGCATTCCGTGATTTGATTAACGAAAAGGTAATAGATAAGCAGTTACAAAAATTGGGACTTTCTTCTTCTGCTAAAGAGGAAAAAGATTTGATTTATGGTATAAATCCAAGTCCTATGATTATGCAGTATCCTGTTTTTGTAAATCCTGAAACAGGAATGTTTGATGCAAGCAGAATTAAAGCATATGAAGATCAGTTGAAAAACCCTCCTGAAGGAACTGATCCTAATGCAATGGAAAAAGAGCGTGAAAACTGGGATAACTATAAATCATTTGTTATTCATCAAAGTAAGCTGCAAAAGTTTAATAATTTAATAGGTGCCAGTATATATTCACCTAAGTATATGGTAGATTATAAAATGGCTGCACAAAGCGAAATTGCCAGTATTCGTTTAGTAAAGGTTCCGGTAACAATTATTCCGGACAGCGAAGCACCGATTACTGATGCAGATATTGATGCATATGTTGCTAAACATAAAAAGCGTTTTGAGATTGCTCAGGAAATCCGTGGAATAGATTATGTTTCATTTGATGTAGTGCCAAGTCGCGAAGATACTTTGAATACAGCTACTTCACTAGATAAAATAAGAGAAGAATTTTCTTCCACACCAAATTCGGGTATGGAATCATTTGTGAGTAAATACTCTGAGCAGGCATTCCGTGATTACTATTTTACTAAAAAGACATTTACCTCTCCTTATGCCGATTCAATTTTGAGTCAGCCTGATGGAGCTGTTTTTGGCCCCTATCTTGAAAACTCTTCCTTCCTTATGGTAAAAGTTTTAGAGCGTCGCCAAATGGCAGACTCAGTAAAAGCCCAACATATTTTGGTTCAGCCTAATCAACAAATGGATGATAGTGCGGCACACAAATTGGCAGACAGTTTGTTATTAGCTATTCAAACAGGAGGAGCAAGCTTTGACTCTCTGGCATTTAAATATTCTGTAGACAATCAAAACAATCAAAAAGGTGGTGACCTGGGTTATTTTGCTTATGGCACCATGGTTCCTGAGTTTAACGCATACACCTTTATGGAAGGAAAAACAGGTGATATGAAAGTTGTTAAGACACAATTCGGTTATCATATTGTACGTATCAATGATCAGAAGGATATTCAGACAGCAACAAAATTGGCGATAGTAGTCAAATCTCTTTTCCCAAGTGATGTTACAGAGACTGCTGTATATTCCAAAGCAACAGAATTTGCCACTAAGTATAAAGATGGAAAATCTTTTGAAGATGGTATTAAGGCAATGAATATGCAAAAGAGAGAAGCAGATCAGGTAAAGGTTCAGGATTACAGTATTCAAGGTTTGGGTGCAGCCCGCGAAATGGTTCGCTGGATGTATAATGCAAAACAAGATCAAGTATCAGAAGTGGTAAAAATCAGTTCTCCTAATAACCGTTATATTATAGCAAAACTGACCAATATTCAACCAAAGGGCACTTTAAAAATAAACGATGCAGTAAGACCTGAGGTTGAAAACATTGTACGTGCAGAAAAGAAAGCAGAAAAAATTATAGAAAAATTCAAAGCACAAACAACCTTGGAAGCTATTGCTCAGGCCAGTGGACAAACAATTCTTGCTGCCGATTCTTTTACAAGTACTACTCCATATCTTGCAAACATTGGCTACGAGCCCAAAGCTATTGGTTATGCATTTTGCAAAACAGCAAAAGTTGGTTCTTTGGCTCCTCCAATGAAAGGCCAGGATGGTGTAAGTTATATGGTATTGGTAAGCCGTGTACCTAAAGTAGCTAATCCTAACGAAGCAATGGTATTCCAACAGCAACAAATGCAGGAGCAACAACAAATGCAACGCTCTTTGAGTACTACTCTTCAGGAAATGATGATGCGTAAGAGCACTATCAAATATAATAACGACAATATCCGTTAGTATTAATAAACCATATTTGTTAAGAGGTAAAATGATTTCATTTTACCTCTTTTTTTATTTCAAAAGCAAAACAAATTCTTTAGCTTTGACAATACTTATGCGCTCATTTAGTCAACTGATTGTACCGGCACTTATTTTGTTTAGCGCCTGCAGACCACAGGAATTTACACCGAAGCCCCGCGGTTATGCAAGGGTAGATACACCAGCCGAACACAAGTATCAAATTTTTGATCAACCAGGCTTTCCTTTCAGATTTGAGTATCCGGTCTATGCCAATATTTCAAAGGATTCTTTGGTTTTCGAAAAGACCCCGGACAATCCTTACTGGATTAATATCAATTTTCCGGAAATGAATGGAACAATATATTTATCCTATAAAAGCATTAATTCCGGACAAACTCTTGCCAAACTATTGGAAGATGCTCATTTTATGTCATTTTACCACACTAAAAAAGCTGATGGTCTGAAAAGTGAATCGGTATTTATAAACGAATACGGAGTACAAGGTTTTATGTATGAATGGATGGGTGATGCTGCTTCAAGATATCAGTTTGTAGCGACAGATTCAACACGAAATTTTGTAAGAGGTGCCTTGTATTTTAATTGTACCCCAAATGCAGACTCACTAAAGCCATTAAATGACTTCCTGAAAACGGACATCAAGCATTTGCTAAATACAATAAACTGGAAATAAAGAACAACACTAAATTAATAGTGTATTTACTGTAAATTTGTACAGTATGAATGTGCGTATCCTTACATTGTTTGATGAAGAGCCCATAGTACCGGTTTCGGTACCTGCGGCTAAAAAAAAGCGCATGGCAACAAAAGATACCGTAGTTGAGGAACCACAAAAGAAAGACAAAAAGGAAATAGAGGAGAACAGACAAAACAATCGGCCAATAAGCTCAGCGCAAAAAGAAGAGAAGAATTATTACACTATTGGCGAAACAGCCACCAAGTTTAAAGTGCGTACATCTCATATTCGTTTCTGGACGGTACAATTTGGCATGAAGGTACGCACCACCCGAAAGGGTGACAGATTATATACACCCGAAAACATTGAACAGCTAAGGGTTATTCATCATCTTGTCAAAGAGCAAGGATATACAATAGCAGGAGCAAAGACAAAACTAAAGGAGTTGAAACATGTAAATTTGGAAGACCTTCAGAAAAACACAATTATTGGATCATTAAAAGCTTTGCGGGAAACATTGATGGCTTTACGCAACCAAATAGGTTAGTTTATGAAAAATATAATCATTTTAATAGCCCTTTTTTTTTACAGCATGAGCACAAGTGCACAATTTAATTTTGATGTAAGCAAAGACGAACAAACAGGACAAACAATGTTTGTAGGCAGATGTGCTTTTGATGATATTTCAGACGAGTCATCATTCGATTGGTTTACAATGAGTAGCAACAACTACAAACCCGATGTCGAAATAATAGAACAATTAAAAAAAGTGCTGCCGGGCTGCCAGCTTTATATTTTTATGGGTACCTGGTGCGATGACACTCATAACCTCTTACCCAAATTATATAAAACAATGTTGCTCTCTCACTGCTACACTAATTACAAAATGTATGGGGTGGATAGAAATAAAAAATCTAAAGACAATGAACAGCAGCAGTTTAATATAGTTAATGTGCCTACTATTATCGTTTTAAGGAATGGAGAAGAGTTGGGCAGGATAGTCGAAACAACCAAAGGAACCATTGAATCAGATTTGTTGAAAATAACAGAAAGCAAAGCAACAAAATAGAAGAACGTATGTTTTTTTAAAAAACCCATAAAAAATCTTAATATTAGTATTTACTTTGTACAGCAACAATCATCATTAACAAAACACACAATTATGAAAAGAAAAATATACGCACTTTTACTTTTATGTGCCCCTCTTGTTTCGCAGGCGCAAAAAACAAATCCGGCACCGTATTGTGCATCAGAATACAATAACAATTACAATATGATTCAATCAATATCTGTAGGCGCTTATTCACATTCTTTTGGGCCAATGGGATCAATAGCCTCCGGCAACACCTATCTGTTTGTTGATACAGCCAAGTTGCCCCCAATTTCAAAATCGGTTAATACAAGTATCTTTTTGGACTTTTATACTGTAGCCGATGTAGAGCCAGCCTATTTCGGGATGTGGATAGATTATGATCAAAGTAATTCTTTCGAAGCATCAGAATTGATTTTCCATAATGAAAATACAGTTCACACCAAACTACCTTCAGGAACAGCTTCACCCATGTCAATTCCTATTACAGTATTAGCTCCGGCTTCGGCCAAACCAGGAAAAACACGTATGCGTATTGTGCGTAGTGAAAAGATAGCGGACCCAACCGGACCTTACGACGCAGCCTTCAGGCTTGATCCTTGTCACACCAAAACTTCTGCCGGCAATATTTTTGGTTGTACATACGATTTTGAAGTAACGGTATTTGGCCCTTCAGAAATAGAAGAACAATTATTGCGTTCACAATTGCGCATCAGCCCAAATCCGGCTGCAGACAAGATATCCATTACCAACACATCGGTACAAAAAATGACAGAGATTGTTATTTTTGATTTTAGCGGAAAAAAATTATTTCAGGCTCAAAGCGCCGAAGAAATTAATATCAGCCAATATGCATCGGGTGTGTTTTTTGCAAAAATCACAATGGACAATGGTATCGTTGTTCCGATGAAGTTTGTAAAAAATTAATTCATACTTTATTTGCACAAAAAGGGGGCTGACAAACATTCTTTGTCGCCCCATTTTTGTGAACAGTATTTTTATGAGCATCAATATTAATGCCGCTAATGAATCAAATTCCCCTAAACAATCTTCCCAAAGGCGACAATGAGCTAAAGGTCATTCCGCTTGGGCATTTTACACCTTACGATTATTTTAAACCACATCGGCATTCTTATTTTGAGTTTTTTGTATTCGAAAAAGGTGGTGGTTCCCATTTTATAGACTTTGTCGAATATCCCATTTTAGACTGTTCGGTTCATATTGTTTTTCCACAACAAATACATTTAGTAAAGCGTAACGAAAGGGCCTCGGGCTCAATCATTATCTGCAGTAAACATTTTATGAATTTGCTGGGGAAATTTTTCTATCCACAATTGGAACAAAACACTCATAATGCACCTTGTTTATCTTTCGAAACAGAAATATTTTCTATCCTAAAAAAGATCATTTCGGATTTGGAAACAGAATCGAAACAGAGTAGCGTATTGTCTTATAACCTCACGCAGAATTACACTTCAATTTTTCTTAGCCATTGCATTCGCAAATCTGCGGCCATTATTCAGGAAGAATTGCAGACACCAAATTATAGTCAACATGATTGGGAGGTGTACACGAAATTTGATGGGCTTGTGGAGCAATATTTTATGGAAAAAGCAACAGTGGCTTTTTATGCCCAAAAAATGGCGATGACAGCAAAGGTGCTCAATAATTGCATCAGAAAGGTAATAGGAAAAACAGCGGTAGAATTATTACAGGAAAAAACGCTTATAGAGGCTAAAAGACTATTGCTTCACAGCGACGAAAGCATCAAGGAGATAGCCTACAAACTCAACTTTAAGGATAGCTCGTATTTTACCCGATTCTTTACGAAGTATGAAAATCAAACCCCAAAGGAATTTAAACAGTATTGGGAACAAAAGTACCATTCATAAGCAGCAAAAGATAATTCATAGACAGCCATTTCCCGGAACTTTGTGTAAACAATTAAAATCCGGAAAACATGAAAAGGCTCATTTTAATTATCATCGTTTTATGCAGTGTTAATAATATTCGTGCTGCCGATTACTGGCAAAAAATAACGGTGCCTACTACAAAAAATCTGCTCAGCGTTTCGTTTGGAAGCAAGAATATCGGTTTTATAGCCGGAGTTGACAGCACACTCCTCAAGACAACGGACGGAGGGAAAACATGGATAAAGATTAATCCAAAAGGAATGGCGTTTCTTAAATCCACTCCAGATATCACCGATCTGTTTTTTGTAAATGATCTGGTTGGTTTTGCTCTTGTGGGCCAGGTGGATAATCCTTATTACAAAGGCGTGCTTTACAAAACAACTGATGGAGGGAATAATTGGGTTTTGGCAAATGCCGATATTGCCGCTCAAGCCATTTTCTTTTTTGATGAAAACAATGGATTTCAGGTAGGATCCAAATTTTTCAGTGGTAAAAATGTGATTAAACTTTCGTCAGGAGTTTGGCAATCCCCAAAACATTTTTCTTTTGATCCTGCAGAGCTCTTACACACCGTTGATTTTTATAACACGAATGTTGGTATAACGGGTGGCGACAACGGTTTTGTTTATAGAACTTTTGATGGAGGTAACAATTGGGACACAGTGAAAACAGTAAGTGCGAATATTAATGATTTGAAGTATTTGGATGAGCACACTATTATGTTGGTAACAGACAATTATAATGCCTCGGCACTTATCAGCAATGACAAAGGAGAAACATGGACTTTTAATCCGGGTACAGCAACATTTGATTATCCGATTTTTAAGTCCATTGCGGTATCCCCAAGAGATTCTTTCATTCTTATAGGCAAATACCACACGACAGGAAAAGGTACGATTTTTTATTTCAAAGACCATATGATGAAAGTTTTTGAAGTAGAAGAACCCTTAACGCACGTTAGCATGTCTGATAATTCGACTGCCTTTATCGTTGGTAATAACGGCCTCGTATTGTCCAACATTTTCGAAACTGCTGGCATAAACGAAGCGAGTGCATTTATTCTCAATACCAATGTTTTTCCTAATCCTTCATCCGGCGTAGTAAATATTACTTCGATGAGTGAACATGAGCTTGTTGTATATGATGCATTGGGCAGACGAATTTTAGAAGATAAGGTTTTGGCTAAAGAGAGATTGGTTGATTTGACAAAACATAGCAAAGGCCTTTATTTTATCGAACTGAAGACCGGAAAAGGAGAATGCTCATGGACTAAGCTTATTGTCAAATAAAAAAATCCGGCTTCTGCTTTTGGCCACAACATAGTGTTGTGGCCTTTTTTATTAATTATTACTGTAAGAAAGATTATTTCAACTCTTCAACACTCTTCATCACTTTCTCTTTCAACTCTTCTTTAAACGCAACTAGTTTTTGAAAAACAGCATCGTCGCTGCTACCTAAAATTTGTGCAGCAAGAATCCCGGCATTTTGTGCAGCATTTACAGCAACGGTTGCTACAGGAACGCCGTTCGGCATCTGTACAATGCTCAATAAAGAATCCCAGCCATCTATTGAATTGCTGGACTTGATAGGAACGCCCACTACAGGCAATGCAGTAAGCGAAGCCACCATACCTGGTAAGTGTGCCGCACCACCAGCTCCGGCAATGATCACTTTTAGTCCCCGACCGTGAGCAGATTTGGCATAGTCAAACATGCGCTCCGGTGTGCGGTGAGCCGAAACAATAGTCAACTCATAAGGCACACCTAATTTAGCTAAGACAGCCGCGGCTTCATTCATAATGTTGAGGTCACTGGCGCTGCCCATAATAATTCCTACCATAATATTGTCCTTCGTATTTTAAGAAATGATTTTTACTGAATCCTTTAACGCTTTTGCTTTTTCGGTTGCCACAAACAAGTCTTTATCCACCACCGTAATATGTCCCATCTTGCGGAAAGGCTTGGTGATAGCTTTGCCATACAAATGTACATAAACACCGCTTTGTGCCAGAGCATCATCCAGACCTTCGTATCGGGCAGGACCTTCATATCCTTTTTCGCCCAATAAATTAATCATCACTGCGGGACGAATAATACTGGTATCACCTAAAGGCAAATTGATAATGGCACGGATATGTTGTTCGAACTGAGAAGTGATATTACCTTCAATACTGTGATGACCGCTATTATGCGGACGTGGAGCAATTTCATTCACCAATACTTTTCCGTCTTTGGTGACAAACATTTCTACGGCAAGAATACCAACAATGTTCAATTCTGTAGCTACTTTTACTGCAATCGCTTCTGCTTCTGCTTCGATGCTTTTGCTGATGTTGGCAGGAGAGAATAAAAATTCCACTAGATTAGCTTCCGGGTTAAAAGCACATTCTACAGATGGAAAACAGGAAATCTCACCACTCTCGTTGCGGGCAACAATCACCGAAATTTCTTTATCAAAATCTACTAATGACTCCAAAACGCTTGGGGCATCAAAGGCGTTTTCCAAATGGTCAGCGTTTTTCAATTTTACGACACCCTTGCCATCATAACCCCCTTTGCGCATTTTTTGGAAGAAAGGAAAAGAAGCTGCGTGTTGGGTGATTTCGCTTTTGTCTTTTACCAAAAAGAAATCCGGGCTTGGAATATTGCGTTCCTGATAAAATAATTTTTGCAAACCCTTGTCCTGAATCAATTCGATGACTTCAGGTTGCGGATATACCTTTTTGCCTTCGCTTTGCAATTTTTTGAGTGCCTCTACATTTACATTTTCTATCTCGATGGTGATGACATCCTTGTCCTGCCCAAAAGCATAGACGGTGTCAAAATCATTGAGGCTGCCAACCGTAAATTCGGTAGCGATGTTTTTGCAAGGTGCATTAGGGTCGGGGTCCAGGCAGCAAATGGGCAGATTAAGGTTGATGGCATTTTGTATCATCATACGCCCCAGCTGTCCACCGCCAAGTACTCCTATTCTTATTTTATCAGGTTGAATGTATTGTTGCAAATCAGGTTTTGTTTTTCTGTTGCAAAATTAGGGGAAAGGATTTGGTATTTGTCTGTGAGTTCGTATAAAGAGTGAGATTTTAAATTGTCCCAATCCTTCGTCAAGCTCAGGATGACAATTTAAAATCTCACTCAAAAACAAATGACTTAGACTTCGGCAGGCTCAGCCTGACATTTGTTTTATTCGTTCGAACCAATATGGTAAAACATATATTTACACCTTATTCCCTTTCCTGGCATTGCAGCTATTGCACATAGGTTGCAGGTTTTCGATATTGTCTTTGCCACCAAGGCTGCGGGGCAGAATATGATCAATCGTCATCAATTCAAAATCACTGGTATACACATCAATATGAAAACCACCGGCATTGTTTTTGGCTTTAATCAGGTATTCCCCTTTTTTATTGCAATCCGGATGAGCACATTCTACGCCATAAGTGCTGAATACCCGTAGTCTTCTGTGTGTACTGAAGCGTGTTTGCAGCAAGGATAAATCGTAGCTCTTGACGAAGGTATAGCTGTGTCCTAGTTTTTCGGGGAATGTCATTTATTGCTTTTCTGACTGCGAAATTAAGGGAAAAGAGTTCTGTGTGTTTGAAGCCCCTTGACAATTTTATTTGTGCCGTAAAGTTTCTATTATTTTAAGAAGCGCCTCTCTGTTTTTAGATGTATGATAAAATTTAGGAAGTTTTTCAACTAGAGTAAAGCCAGTTCTGTCTCTATGCTCTCTTAGTGATGCACCAATATAGCGCTCTAAATATTCAAGATGTTTATAATTGAAAGCATAAAACACATTATTTCGGAAAGAATGTTCTAACCATAAATTGACATTTTCAAAAATACGGTTTAAATAATGATCATTACCTTCTATTGGCGAGGTTTCTTTAATATAGCCACATTGGGTGCAGAATAATCTTGCTATTTTATCTGTATAATTTATCGTTACAATAGCTTGTTTTTTACAGCCAGGGCATTCAATTAAGACATCATTAAAAAAATGATTCGGAGATATATTATCATCTAAAAACCTTTGTGTACCGGACATTTTTTTAAGTGAATTATAATTATAAAAGTAGGGAGGTTTTTGCTTTTTTCGTTTTTATGAGCAATCTTTAAATCAAGGACTAAAGAAAATATAAACCCTGAGGGTGGCCGCCAGGATGACTTAGTTCAGACAGGAGACGCAACGGATGTTCAAAGAATTAGGAATAGCTGACCCCAAAAAAGGTAATTAAATAATTAGGTAAACAAGTTAATTGGGAACTAAAGCCACTTTAACCCATTTGCCTATTTAACTAATTGACCAAAGCATTAAATTTGCCCCATGGAATTACCCGAACATCTTCTTTTCGAGCAAATGGCGAATGGCCTGCCCGAAACCATCACTTTGCCCGCAGCGGCATTGGAACGTGTAGCATATAACCGTGCTTTCCTCGACGAAAAATTAAAACAAGGCAAGGTGCATTATGGCATCAATACGGGTTTTGGCTCGCTCTGCAATGTAGTGGTGAGCGATGATGACCTGAGCCTTTTGCAAGAGAACTTAGTGTGTAGTCATGCCTGCGGTTTTGGCGCTATGTTGCCGGTGGAGATTGTACGCTGGATGTTGTTCCTGAAAGTGAAAGGACTATGTGGCGGCTATAGTGGTGTGCGCACTTTAATTGTAGAACGTCTGGTAGATTTTTATAACAAAGGCATTATTCCTGTGGTGTATGAGCAAGGTTCGCTCGGTGCATCCGGAGATTTGGCTCCACTGGCTCATTTGAGTTTACCGCTTTTGGGTAAAGGAAAAGTACATTACAAAGGTGAAATCGTTGATTCTATCGTAGCACTGAAAGCCGAAGGGATAGAACCTATTGCTTTGGCTGCGAAAGAAGGTTTGGCTTTGCTGAACGGCACTCAATTTATGAGCGCTTACGGTTCATGGGCTTTGGTGACGGCCAAAAGATTATCGGCTTGGGCAGATGCTATTGGCGCATTGTCGGGTGAAGGTTTTATGATGAAAGCAGATCCTTTTCATCACCGCATTCATAGCCTACGTCCGCATCAGGGACAAATAGAAACTGCTGAACATATCCGCGAATATCTTGCGGGTTCTGCTTTGCAAAATGCACAAAAGGAACAGGTTCAGGATCCTTATTCTTTCCGCTGTATGCCGCAGGTGCATGGTGCCAGTAAAGATGCTTTACGCTTTTATGAAAGTGTTGTTGCCACAGAAGTAAATTCTGTAACAGACAATCCATTAGTGATACACGAAGAAGATACAATCGTAAGCGGCGGAAATTTTCATGGACAGCCGATGGCCTTGCAACTGGATTTTCTGGCAATAGCCATGGCAGAGTTGGCTAATATTTCTGAGCGCCGGACTTATCTGCTGATTAGCGGACAAAGAGGTTTGCCCCCATTTCTTGCGCCAAGTGCTGGTCTAAACTCGGGCTTTATGATTGCACAATACACAGCAGCCAGCATTGTGAGTCAGAATAAACAGTATTGCACACCTGCTTCGGTAGATAGCATTGTGAGTAGCAATGGACAGGAAGATCATGTAAGCATGGGTGCTAATGCGGCTACAAAGCTATATAAGGTGTTGCAAAATGTGCAACGTGTGTTGGCCATTGAATTACTCTGTGCTGCGCAGGCTATAGATTTCCGTCGTCCGGAGAAAAGCTCGGCGTCTCTTGAAAAAATATATACAGCCATTCGTGCACAAGTTTCTTTTATGGACAAAGACCGCGTGCTTCATGACGATATGATACAGGCAGAGAAGTTTTTGGATAAGGAGTTAAATAGTTATTTGTAGCAATAAGAAAACACAAAGCCGACAAACATTTGTCGGCTTTGTGTTTTTATTTTGTATTTGAAGTTGCGGGATTTTTGCCTTTTTCCTCTTGGGGTAAAACAAACCTAATCGGTATTTGAAAATAAACCTTTACGGGTTTTCCATCGTTTTTGCCGGGCTTCCAAGGTGGCATCATTTTTATAACTCTCATTGCCTCTTCTTCCAAGCCATAGCCAAAAGGAATGTTTGTAGTTTTTACATCGTCGATTGATCCATATTCATCTACCACAAATTTTACTTTGACCAAACCTTCAATGCCATTTTTGGTAGCGGTGTCTGGATAGCTTATCGTCTCTGAAAGGTATTTGTAAAGAGCCTGCTCGCCCCCAGGATATTCAGGCATTTGTTCTACAACTTTAAAAATTGTCCCTTTTGTGGTATCCATACTTTTCGGATCCACTGGTTTTGGAGGCTCATTCAAATTCTTTTGAGCAAATAAATTCTGTCCAAATAAGATTGAGATAGTCAGAAAAAGAAGTGTTTTCATTAGAAATAGTAATTAGATGTTTATTCTTCGGTCTTTGGAGCTACTTCTTTTGGTATGGAGAAATAGATAGGAATTTGAAAATGCACCTTTACGGCTTTGCCATTTTGTTTTCCTGGTTTCCATTCCGGCATGGATTCAACCACCCTAATTGCTTCCTCATCAAAACCATAGCCAGCCGGTCTTATAGAGCTCACATTGTTAATAGCCCCATTTTCATCTACCACAAATTTGACATAAACCTTTGCCTCGCGCTCTTCTTCAAGGGCATCTTCAGGGTATTTCAGATTTTCTTTAATATAACGGAGCATTTCGCTCTGGCCACCAATATATTCGGGCATTTGCTCAACATAAGTAAATATACTTGGCGCATCTGCTTTTACTATCGTTTTGGTTGGGCTACTTTCCTGAGGGCTTATGGTACTTTCTGTAGAGTCTGTTTGGGCCTTGACATTTATATAAGCAAGAAATAATAGAAAAAGAAGGATTGTTTTTTTCATTAGGACTAATTAGAGCGCAAAAGGATACAATTTTTATAACATTCTGAAATATTTTTTTAAGAACAAGCGCAGAGTAGAAGCTTTACCTTTGTTTACCAAACAAACATGAATGAAAAGTGATATTCAAAGCCTCGATGATATAAAGTTGTTGGTCAATACTTTTTATGCCCGAGTGCAGCAGAATGAATTAATTGGTCCCATTTTCGCCAGTAAAATTTCGGACTGGACACCGCATCTGGAAAAAATGTATCGGTTTTGGCAAACCATTTTATTGCACGAGCATACATATAGTGGTAGCCCTTTTCCATCTCATGCTCAATTGCCTGTCGTTCAGGAACATTTTGATGCATGGCTGGGTTTGTGGGAGTCTGTAGTAGACGGGTTTTTCGAAGGAGAGAATGCAGAAGAAGCCAAGAAAAGAGGAAAAATAATGGCGCAGCTCTTTCATTATAAAATTGATTACCTCAAAAGCCATCCGGCAATGAAACCGCTTGTTTAATAGTAAATAAAACAGAGATGAAAAACTACGATACAGTAAGCGAAGCAGTAAACGACCTTGTTAAAAGAGGCTATACCACAGACTTCAATATTCATGAAAATGGAGAATGCCTGATTTGCGTCAATGATTCCATCAGTCTTTCTCCGGAAGATTTTGAAATTGACGAAACCCATCGTTTTGAGGGGCAAACAGACCCAGGAGATGAAATGATTGTCTTTGCAATCTCTTCAAAAAAACTGGGTATTAAAGGAATTGTGGTGAATGCTTATGGCATTTATTCTGATTCCGGTGCCGCTAAAGTTGTGAAGTACCTCAGCGAACATTTGCGCTAAAACAAAAAGAGCCTGTCCTTTCAGACAAGCCCTCTTGCATTAGTAAACAAACCGTCTTTGATTATTATTTAAGACAGACAACCTCACCGGCATATACGGTGTATCCGGCTGATACACTGTCGTGTATGGTTTTTTGGGTAGCCCACATATTAATGCTGCCACAAGGGCTCGGGCTTCCAGCTGTGTTGAAGGCAAATGGTGTAACTGGCACATTGGTGGTTCCACTATAGCTGTTGGAAGCCAGGCTGCTTGTCAATGCATAATTAAGCAAATAGGCATCGTTGACAGAGAATGTACCGGTAATGGTATCCCCTTTGGCATAACCGCCACAGCCCGATTTGTCTATATGCAAGCTGATTTGTGGTAATTGAGAATCCATTTGAATTCTTTGCGTTACACTCGCTCCGTTATCATTTTCCAGCGTTACTTCCAACAAATCATTGGTGCCCGGATTAAATCTGGCCAATACACTACCAATATTATTCAGGTAATCTTTATACTCATAGAAATTGTTGGCATCCGGCATTACAACAGGATGGGTAATCTGATTGGTTGCTGTGTCATATCCGAGCAAGTTCAACGGACTGTTTAAGTAGTAAGATAGACCACTTACCAGATTGCGTACTCTTACACGATACTTCATGCCGACCAATGGTGCAGACAAGCCTTGCATCACAATAGTGCCTGCAAAGGGGCTGTTATCATAGGTGTTAGCTTGATTAAATTCAAGTTTGGCCCCTGGTTTTGTAAGTCCGGTAAAGCTATTGATATTGTCTACAGATACACCTCCAAGAGTAATCATAACAGGACTTTTGCCGTCCCAGGCTTTTCCAGGTGCAATCTGTATATAAGAATCCACGATGTTACCCCAATAAGGAATTACAGTATGATCTTTGGTAGATGGTGGTACGTTCCATGAAAGCACAGCACGTACTTTGATAACGGTTGGTTGGCCACAGGGGTTTCTGAATTTGGAAAAATCGAAGGGAAGAATCACTGAGTAGGCCAGCCCATCCGCAGGTAAAGGAATGTCAAATACATTGACGAAAGAAGTTCCTACATAACGCCAGGTGCAATCAACATCGGTCTGAATCCAGAAACCTACATATTCTTTACTGCCTTTGCTGCATAAATTACCGGAATAGCCCGAAGGTTTTTTTACACGTATAGATGCTACTAAAGCCTCTTTATGATAATCAAGGCCGACACAATAAAGCTCCTCATAGGCCACATTTCCTTTCAGCGAAAGAAATTTTTTCAGGCTTGTCGCCCAATCTAATCCTGCAGCGGTAAAGATATTCTGATTCTGAAGCATAATGGCCTGATTCTTTGAATAGACCGCTTCGTGCAAAATTTTCACACCAATTCTCTCTGATTCAATTTTCAGTTTATCATTGGCATAGAGCTTGGTCAACTCTGCCAATTCGATTTTAGGTGGCAAAATAGCTTGTTGAGCAAGGTCAAGTTTATTGATGCCTTGGGTAGAAGTGCTGGCCAGACTGGATAAACTTACAGTAGGGTTTTGAATAGCTGCTGTCAGTAAGGAACCAATCTTGTCAAAAGGAAAATTGGGAAGCATTAAAACCATTGGTGCAATTTGGATATTAGCCTCCTTCATATCTCCCCATGCCACAGACTGGTTGGGTTGATTGGGTAATAAAGGGTTGTTCCATGAAAGAATTGCACGCAAGCGAGGAAGATTTGCTTTAGTGCACAGCATGTTTTTGGGATCAATTTTCAATCTGACAACATAAGAAATAGGTTTTTCCAAAGCACCATTACAGTCCTTACTATCTGGTATGTCATGTACATTTACTGCGACCATACCCATATCCTGCCAGGCTCCTCCCTCATAATCAAGGAAAAAGCGAACATACTCCATAGAGCCTTTGCTGCAGAGGTTACCACCATAGCCACTGTTGCGGCTGATTTTAATTGTTGCTGTCAGTTCTTCCATAACGGGTTGATAACCAATACAACCCAACTCTTCGAAAGCGGTATTGTATTTAAGCGGAAGTACAGCTTTTAATTTGCTGTTGGCAATGGTTCCGAAATAGTTTGCATTTTCGGCCATTAGTTTTGGAGCGTTGCTCCTGCTGTCCAGATGAACTTTTAGTTCTTTGTCGTTTAATTGTAACATTTTATATCAGTTTTTGGTTATCCCTACTCTATTTTGGGTTTTCGGGTTTCCCCCAATTGTTTCGTTTTGTTTTACACTACAGCTTGTTGGCAAGCGGTCTTATTCTGTTTGTTTTGCTATAAAAGAAAGGCTCAAAAAATTGTTTCAGTTTTCGGCAAGCCTATTTGATGACACAAAGGTGATGTGCGGCCGAAAGCCAAACAAGAGGAAAAGCCCTGCTTTTTATCTTTAAAAACCACCTTTTTAAAAAGGGTGTTTTTCCTGTTTTTATTTTCAAATGTGCTTTCACACTATGATTATAGCAGGGAAAAGCCCTTGTAACATTGGCTTTTGCTACATTGCAAAGGTTTGGCTGTTTTTAAATTTTGGAACAGATAGTTAATACATCACTTTTCCGAAATACATTTGTTTAAGACATAAAAATTTTCACTAACAATTAATTAATTCGAAAAAATGAGTAACAAAATCAAAAACTTTCTGGGCATAATCGCACTTTGCAGCTCAATGCTTTATTCTTGTGGTGACCCAGCTCCGGATGGAGGTACAGGCGGCACAGACACTACTTGTGTAGAAGTAAGTAAAGAATTTTGTGGTGTTCCGCCAGATATGATGGTACAACTTATCCGGAATTATAAAGAAAATGTTTGGCACAAATTATCTGATACAATAGCAGGTAAGCATGATGCCCGCTATATGGAAATCTCTATTGAACAATTGGAGAACTTTCTGGCTTATGCAAAACAAAGTGCCAAGAAAGACGGCCTACATCTTGCATCTGTAAGAATGTATTACATCAACTATCCGGGAGATAAGAAAACTGATGAGTATTTAATGGCACACAAAACCGGGAATGTATTTGAAGATTATGCGGGTTGTCATTCAATAGCATTGGTACCCGTTGTTGGAGCAGATATTCGCGATGTCGGCAGAAGGGATTATTACAGTGTGGGCCATCCTCCAAGAAGCACGATGACAGCAGATGATTTTGCTACAACGGGCAATTTGATTTTTGTTCCTGATAATTGCGGTCCAAGCTCTCCAATGGAAAATCACAATGAACTTTGCCCTCCTATGAAGGGCTGTATTACCAATACATTATTAGAAGTAGCAGATGCTGCGCACTAAACTATGGCTCTGGAAAAAATACTACACAATATCAGTTATGGTAGCGAGATGATTGCCTATCTCGCTACCGTATTTTTCTATGCCAAAAGAAAAAGTCTGGTATCATTTATTTTGCTTTTGTTGATGAGTATGGTTTTTATTACTGAAACACTTGGCAAATTCAAAGAGTTTTTTCCATCCTACCACAACATTTTCGTGGTGCAAAACATAGAAATGCTGATAGAGATTCTATTATTCCTATTGGTGTATTTTTTTTCTGTCAGCAGCCAATTATTGAAGAAGGCAATAGCGATAATGATTATCCTCTTTGTAGTTATTTCTATCACTTCTGTATTGGTTTGGCAGCCGCTCCAATTAGTTTTCCCCACTTATGCTTTAGTTTCAGGGGGGCTGTTTGTTCTCATTGCGATTCAGCTGTATTTTTATGAAGGCATCAAGAATATGCAGCAACAACGTTTTAACAAGAGTTATTTGTTTTATATCAGTATCGGATTGTTTATTTTTTATGCAAATGAAATGCCGGTAATGACTCTACTCAATCATTATCTGGGTAATAATACCGGCGTAGATAAGATTGCTTTTGTTTTTAATCTTAAACTGATTGTGAGTATTATTTTTTACAGCCTTTATTCATTTGGTATTTTATGGACGATAAGGAAATAACATTTTTGATTCTATCTGCCAGCATTACAATATTATTGGTCAGCATTGGGCTGGTATTGTTTTTGGTATTTTTTATTCAAACAAAAAATAAAAACCTGAAGGAGCAATATCTCCTAAAGGAGCAGTACGAAAAAGAATTGTTTGCGGCACAAATTGAAATTAAAGACCAGACCTTACAGCATGTAGGAAGAGAATTACACGATAATATTGGTCAGTTATTAACCGTAGCGCGAATACATATTAAGGGTTTGCTAAAAACCAATGAGAGTGAAAAGCTTAATGAAATCAATACCATTACTGCAAACGCGTTAGATGAATTGCGAAAACTATCAAAGGCTTTGAACAGAGGAGGATATGAAAGAGATGCACCTCTTACAGAATTGGTAGAACAAGAAATGGCACTCATAAAAAAGACAGGTGCTATTAATGCGCATTTGAAAATCTATGGTCAGGAATACAGGTTAGATGCCGAGCATGAAATTATTTGTTTCAGAATTTTACAGGAGTTCGTTTCGAATGCACTGAAGTACTCGGGATGTGAACACCTGTATTTTGAGCTTCACTACTTGCCCGAGCTATTTATCTTTGTACTAAAAGACGATGGAAAAGGGTTTGATGCGGAGAAAGTAGTAAAAGGAAACGGGCTCGTTAATATAGAAAACAGGGTTAGAATGATTGGCGCTACCTATCAATTAAAAAGCCAATTAGGAAAAGGAACCAGCGTAACCATACAATTAAAACCAAATAATAATGACACAGAATAGTATAGCCATTGTCGATGATCATCAGATTGTTTCGGAGGCTATTGCCGGACTTATTAATGCTTTGCCCCAGTTTAATGTTTTGTATGAAGTAAGAAATGGAAAGGAGCTGCTTCTTAGGTTAGCAAACAAAAAGAACATTCCGGACCTGATCTTGTTGGATATCAATATGCCCATCATGAATGGTTTTGAAACAGCAGCCTGGTTGCACGAAAATCTACCAGAGGTGCCCTTCGTGGCATTGTCGATGAATGATGATGATGAGTCAATTATCAAAATGCTGAAATTGGGTGCAAAGGGATACCTGATAAAGGATATCGATTCGGACGAATTATTAGTAGCTCTGGACGAGGTGCTGAAAAAAGGTTTTTATTATACCGACCTCGTGACATCCAAGTTGCTGTATAACCTTAATTCCGATATTCCGGCCAAAGGAAAAACACCACAGCTCAAAGACAAAGAAATGGAGTTTATCCGTTTGGCCTGTACCGAAATGACCTATAAGGAAATAGCCGAAACGATGTTTGTTAGCCCCAAAACAGTAGACGGTTATCGTGATGATTTGTTTCAGAAATTAAATATCAAAAACAGAATAGGTTTGGCTATGTATGCTATTAAACAAGGCTGGGTAGAAATCTAATTAAAATTCAATTACCTATATAATTGTCATTTCTTTATCTTCGCTATGTTTATAGACTATTTCAAAAATGTCCGGCAATATTACATCACAGGCGAAGGAGCAAATATTAGGAAAAATCAGAAAGGCTTTGAGTGCGCATGCGCTGCCGACCCCCTTTCCTGAAGTGGAGAAATGGGATGCCAAACAAGCTTTTGAACTCAATAACTTGTCACACGACGAACAATTTGCGGAACACTTTATAGCGTTGGGCGGAAAATATGTCTATTGCCAGAACGAGTTGGAATTGTTGGAAAACATTGACTCTCTTTACCAAAGCCGTGCCTGGTCAAAATTGTTTTGTGCCAACGAACGTTTGCTCACTCTGGCACAAAACAACAAACTCAATTTTATATTACCTGCAGATAATGCAGATGAATCTGCGGATGGATGCATTACCGATTGCGAGGCTTTAATCGCCCGGACGGGGTCGTTTTTGATGAGTAGCCGTCAACATCTGGGAAGGGTAAGCTCCATATTCTACCCAGTGCATATTGTGGTGGCCTATAAGGATGATGTGGTCTACGATATTGAAGACGGATTTCATCTGTTACAACAAAGATATGGCAAGGAGCAGCCGTCAATGATTAGCTTACAAACAGGACCCAGCCGCACAGCAGATATCGAAAAGACACTGGTTACAGGCGTTCACGGTCCGAAAGAAGTATTTTGTTTTTATGTAAATGCTTAAGGGCATTTTTAATTTTTAATTGTCGATTAGCAAATGTTGGTCAAAGTTTTTGGAAGTGCAGTACAAGGTGTTGATGCTATTACCATAACCATAGAAGTTGATGCTACACCCGGTGGTCAAACGGGTTATTTTATAGTTGGATTGCCAGATAACGCAGTAAAAGAGAGTATTGAACGGATTGTTTCTGCTATCAAAAATAATGGCTTCGAAAGGCCCAGAACAAAAATACTGGTTAACATGGCTCCGGCTGACATTCGTAAAGCGGGCTCTGCATATGACTTGCCCATTGCATTGGGAATGTTAGGAGCATCCAAGCAATTACCCTCCGAAGGATTAAGTGAGTATATTATAATGGGTGAGCTTTCACTTGATGGTTCATTGCAGCCAATCAAAGGTGCATTACCCATGGCAATACAAGCCAGGAAGGAAGGTTTTAAGGGAATGATACTGCCAAAGGAAAACGCACGCGAAGCTGCTTTGGTAAACAATCTCGACGTTTATGGAGTTTCCCACATACGTGAAGTAATAGACTTCTTTTATGATAAAGAATCCCTTCAACCCTTAATCGTCAATACGCGCGAAGAGTTTTTTGAAAATCAACAGTTTTTCGACATTGACTTTAACGATGTCAAAGGGCAGGAAAATGTAAAAAGAGCATTGGAAATTGCTGCTGCCGGCGGACATAACGCTATACTGATTGGTCCTCCCGGTGCAGGTAAGACAATGTTGGCAAAACGACTGCCTTCTATCTTGCCTCCACTAAGTTTGCAGGAAGCACTCGAAACCACCAAGATTCATTCTGTTGCCGGAAAGCTGCCAATGAACACCTCTCTTGTCGCGCAAAGGCCATTTCGCTCTCCCCATCATACAGTAAGTGATGCCGCATTAGTGGGTGGTGGTGGTATTCCGCAGCCCGGGGAAATCTCTTTGGCGCACAATGGCGTTTTGTTTTTAGACGAGCTGCCTGAGTTTAAACGCACGGTTCTTGAAGTCATGAGGCAACCCATGGAAGAAAGGCAGGTGACTATTTCCCGTGCCAAAGTAAGTGTGGATTTTCCGGCAAGCTTTATGTTAGTTGCATCAATGAACCCCTGCCCTTGTGGCTATTACAATCACCCCGAAAAAGAATGTTCCTGCGCTCCTGTTGTTGTGCAACGCTATCTGAATAAAATCTCAGGCCCTTTGCTGGACAGGATTGATTTACATGTAGAAGTGACACCCGTTTCTTTTACAGAACTATCTGGTGGAGGCAATGCCGGAGAAACCAGTGCACAAGTGAGGGAAAGGGTAATCAAAGCAAGAGAGATACAAGCAAAAAGGTTTGAAGGCAAAGCTGGCGTTTATTGCAATGCACAGATGGGCAGTAAATTGCTGAAAGAAGTTTGTGTCATCAGCAGCGTAGGAGCCAATCTCTTAAAGACCGCAATGGAAAGATTGAATCTTTCTGCGAGAGCTTATGACCGCATTTTAAAAGTATCCCGCACCATAGCAGACCTGGCAGACAGTGCTGATATTCGCCCCGAACATTTGGCCGAAGCGATCCAATACCGCAGCCTGGACCGAGAAGGTTGGGCAGGATAATATCAACCCATCAATTCTTTCATCAGTTTATTAAAAGCCTCCTTTAATTCTGCCAGCTCCTGTTCAACAATCGTTAAGCGTTCTTCTATTTGATTGTTGCTATTGCTTTTTGAATTTTCAATTGGTGTGTCTTCTGCAAATTCTTCAGAACCATCGCCTAGCAGATGTTTGTAACGCATTTCTTTTTGTCCTGTTTGACGGGGCAATTGCATCACGAAAGGCGCCTCTCCTCCGCTTAGTTTTTCTAAAACATTCAATACTTCTTCCAGCGAATCAAATTCATACAATCGGCCCGAATTGCTGTTGATTTCGCCGGGAGTCAATGGTCCGCGCAAAATCAACAAACAAAGAACGGCGAGCTCATCCGGCGTCAGCGGGAAAACCAGAGCGAGATTGTGCTTATATTTTATGGTTCTGCTTCCGCCACCGGTAGCCGTATTAATCAGACCTTTTCTTTTGAGCCTGTCCAGCGTCAATACTATTGTTTGTTCATCATAATTCACTACCGGTTTGCGCGAGCTTTTCTGATTGCAGGCGGCAGTAAGACCGTTTATGGTCATTGGATAATACTCGGGCGTTGTTTTGGATTTCTCCATCAGGGAGCCTAATACACGTAATTCTTCACTGTCTAAAACAGGGAGCGCTTTTTGTTCTGTTTCCATTCCCGAAAGATAAGAAAGTGCCATTCAACAGCAACAACTTTGTTGCAAAATCTTGCCTGAAAATAGAATTACCTTTGGTTTATTAAAAGGAAAAAGCATGAGCGAATATCTTGTAATGATTTATCAGAATGAATATGCCAATATTGTTTTTCGGGCACTAACGGTATATATATTTATGATTGTGGCTTTGCGCATTTTCGGCAAAAAGGAATTGGCACAACTATCGGTAATAGATCTTGTTTTTATATTGCTCATCAGCAATGCGGTGCAAAACGCCATGGTAGGCCCCAGTACAAGTTTGGAAGGAGGGCTTATTGCAGCAGGAGCATTGTTTGCTGCCAATTATACTTTTAAAAAAGTGCTGTATAAAAATGCCAAACTTAGCCAACTTCTTCAAGGCGAAGCTTTGGTGCTGATTTATAAAGGAAATATCAATGAACAGAATTGCAGAAGGGCAGAAATAACATTAAATGAGCTTCAGGCTGCGGTGAGAGAGCACGGAGTCTATACTATTGATGAGGTAGATATTGCCATGCTTGAGGTTGATGGCAATATCAGTATTGTCAGTAAAGATTATCAATTGCGCAGCACGAATGCCATGCCCAAACACAAAGTGAAAGGAAGGTTGGGTAAGAAATAATTAGCGAAGGAGCAGTTTTTCGTATCTCATTGCATTACCAATTTTAATAGCAAAGTAATACATCCCTGCAGGCATTTGAGGAACTGTGTTCCATTGTAATAAATGCTTACCGGTATTTAAAAGCCCAACATCTTTACCATTGATTTTTTGACCTTGAAGATTATATAGTGCAATAGATACGGCAGACTTTTCTTTCAGGTTTAATTCAATATTTATTGCTCCAAAAGTAGGATTGGGGTAAATGCTGATTTCTTCTTTTGGAAGGTTAACTTCTTCTATAGTACTTGTCTTTTTTTCGCAAATATTGCTGCGGCGCCAGATATCATTTTGAAACATCAGCCAATCCGGTCCATTGCCGGGTGCAATACTCAGCAGATAAGCTCTGCCGAAATCCTTAAAAAAATCGGGATATTCCCCATGACCACCAACAATAAAGACATCCATTTTGCCATCTTTGTCGAAATCGGCAACTAAAGGCGCATTGTCAATAGCATATAAAGAATCGCCGTAATCGCTGCGCAGGTTTTTATTGAATATCAAGGAACCATCCTGTCCGTTAAGCCCGATTACAGAGCCTCCGTCTGTACCGAAAACCACATCCGGAAAAACATTGTTGTTGACATCGGCAATGGCTGCTCCGCGGAAAGATTGTTTATAATTGGGGATGTCGTATTGCCAAAATAGTTTGCCATCCCACGTGAGTGCCGCCATTTTGTACCAAGCACTAAAGACTACTTCACAGCGTCCATCGTTATTAAGATCGGCAATAAGTGCCGGCCCACCGACATAAAATAAATTACCAAAACTATATTTCCAATTTGTTGTTCCATTCTCTGCATTGATGCAATACAAAGTATCGTTATAGCAACCCACCACCAACTCGGCTTTGCCATCCTTATCCAGGTCGCCCACAGCAGTGCCATGGTACATCACATCATTTACAGCATAAGTCCACAATAGTTTTTGGTCTTTGGCGCGATAGGCATAAATTTTATTGTCTGTTTTCACACTGGCATTCCAGGTACCCACAACAAAATCCAAATCACCATCATTGTTTACATCTACAATAGTAGGAGCAGTTTGTATCCAGGATTTTGTATCCACGGCTATTTCCCAGGCCGTGCTACCATCTTCGGCATTAATACACATCACATATCCACCAAATTCACCGTGCAAAATTTCTGGCTTGCCATCACCATCAATATCAGCAATTGTGGGAGGCGAATCACTGCCCCGTGTATTGCAGACCCATTTTACAGCACCAGTTTTTCCATCCAGGCAAAAGGTTTTTGGGTTGCAGGAGCTGGGCACTATAACCTCTAATTTCCCGTCACCATCCACATCATAAATGATGGGTGCCACATCATTACAGCCTTCCGAGGCAGTGCCTTTGGCATTAAATTTCCAAAGCAGGCTACCATTCTCGGCATTGAGGGCATAAATCATACTGTCATTGCGATAGCAACCAAAAACAATTTCTAATTTACCATCACCATCAATATCAGCCGCCGCCGACTGCCCGAAAGACGCATCTTTGGTGTTGAAGCTCCATTTGATGCTGGGTTGGGCTTGGGTGGAGAGGGAGTATAATAAGACGAAAACTGTAAGTGCGATGCGCATATTATTTTAATTTGAACATTCTATTTTGGAAGGTAGAAAAACAAGTTGTAACTTTTAAAGAACTATTCAATCCCCCACATTTGTAAATAATCAATAGGAAGTCCATTTTTGTCCAGCTTGATGTAAACTTCATTATTAACCCAATCTGCACCCATAAAAATCCAGATAATCACATAATAAAAGCTGTTTTTATAACATCGGGTTGATATTTGCAAACTAATATTTTCAACAGAGTCATTAGGCGTTAAATCAAAAATTTTCTCTTTTACTACAAACGCTCTATTTGAGTATAGTGGTCTTTTTTCTAAAGGACTATGTACCGGTTTACGGTCTTCTAGGCTATCGAGTGTGACAAAGGTTTTTTTATACCGGTTCAAAGCTTCGGGATTAAATCCCCCACCTCCTGCAGTTTCGCCCGAAAAATAAATTTTGTGACTATTGGTGTCAAAGAGATAATATTTGCCACCATCTGTAATATAAATGGAATCAATTTTAGAGATAAAATAGTCAAAAGCGATTTGCTCAATTGGCATTTCAGACCCGCCTTTATTTTGGGCAATCATTTCAAATCGAAACAAAAGGAGAATAAAAGATGAAACAAGTAGAATCTTCATATTAAAACACAAGCATCTTGCTGACCTCATAAAACTAACTAATATATCAGGCTTTCCAAGAATTTTGATAAGAATAGCACGCAGAAATTTATAAAACAAGAGAACAGAACGTTAATTGCCGCTGCCTTTTTGTAGTTTTGCAATCTTAACAGAAAACAAAACCTCCCCAAAAAAATTATAATGGAAAATCAAGAGCAACAACAATTGAATATTGAGCTTACCGAAGAAATGGCAGACGGACAGTACTCTAATCTGGCGATTATTACCCATTCTTTTGCAGAGTTTATTATCGACTTCGTGAATGTAATGCCCAACACCCCAAAATCTAAAGTGAAAAGCCGTGTGGTAATGACCCCACATCACGCCAAACGCCTGATGCTTGCACTTATTGATAATGTAAAACAATTTGAAGCAGCAAACGGAGTAATTAAAGAACAATCACAAGCACCGATTCCGTTCACTTTGGGCGGACAAACAGGCCAGGCTTAATTTTTACACTTTTTCTATACTTCAATGCATAATAAAATACTGATTCTCGATTTCGGTTCGCAATACACGCAGCTTATAGCCCGTAATATCCGCGAACTGAATGTCTATTGTGAAATCCAACCTTGTACCAAAGCGGTTGTTTACGACGAAACGCTGAAAGGCATTATCCTTGCCGGTTCGCCCTACTCGGTTAACGACCCCGAAGCGCCCAAGCCTGATATTCATGCTATGGCCGAAAAGGTTCCGGTATTGGCTGTTTGTTATGGTGCACAGCTTTTGGCACAGCAATCCGGTGGCGAAGTGGGCAAATCGGCGCATCGTGAATATGGTCGTGCACATTTGCAGGGCATTGTCCCTAACCCTTTGATGGAAGGTGTGGGTGATGGTTCGCAGGTATGGATGAGCCACAGCGATTCGGTAAAAAAATTGGCTGATGGTTTTGAAATAATCGCCACTACAGACAGTATTCCTGTAGCGGCATTCCGCAGTCCGGCTTCTTATGCTGCTCATCCTGTATATGCCATACAATTTCACCCCGAAGTAACACATAGTATTGACGGACGAAAAATGCTGCATAATTTTATTGTGGGCATTTGCGGCTGTCTGCAGGACTGGACACCAGCTGCATTTGTAGAGGAATCGGTTGCTGCACTCAAAGCACAAATTGGTGACAATAAAGTAGTAATGGCATTGAGTGGCGGAGTAGACTCTACAGTAGCTGCTATGCTGATTAATAAAGCGATTGGCAAAAATCTGTATTGCATTTTTGTAGACAATGGTTTGCTGCGCAAAGACGAATTTCAGCAGGTATTGGATGGGTATAAAACCCTGGGCCTGAATGTAAAGGGTGTAGACGCAAGCAAGCGTTTCTATAAAGAAATGGAAGGAGTCAGCGACCCGGAGGCCAAGCGCAAAATCATTGGCCGTTTGTTTATTGAGGTCTTTGTAGAAGAAGGTCAGATATTAAAAGATGTGAGCTTTTTGGGTCAGGGTACCATTTACCCAGATGTGATCGAATCCATGTCTGTTCATGGTCCTTCTCAGACGATTAAGAGTCACCATAATGTAGGCGGCCTACCCGAGAAAATGCACCTTAAGCTGGTAGAGCCTTTGCGCGCTTTGTTTAAAGATGAGGTTCGCCGCATCGGTACCGAAATGGGCATTGAGCATATCTTTATTGGTCGTCACCCTTTCCCTGGCCCTGGTTTAGGAATCCGTGTATTGGGTGCAGTTAGCGAAGAAAAAGTAAAAATGCTGCAGGAAGCAGATGCTATTTATATTAACCTTCTGCGTGAAAAAGGCTTGTATGATAAAGTATGGCAGGCTGGCGCCATGTTATTGCCCGTGCAAAGTGTTGGTGTAATGGGTGATGAAAGAACATACGAATTTACCGTTGCGCTTCGTGCAGTTACTTCTGTTGACGGCATGACTGCCGATTGGGCACATTTGCCTTACGATTTTCTGGCTCAGGTATCCAATGACATCATCAATCGGGTAAAGGGTATTAACCGCGTAGTGTACGATATCAGTTCTAAGCCACCGGCAACCATTGAGTGGGAATAATTATAAGCACAAATACATAATCCGTTTGAAGAGAAGAATATACATACAGGTACTGTTATCATTGACTTTGTGCATTGCTTATAGCAACAGCACGAGTGCACAGTTTTGGCGTGGCGGAAGAAAAACCAGAAAAGTAAATACGCTCAATAAATATCCTATCAAACCGAAAGTATCGGAAAGGCCGAAAGTTGAAAAACCCAAAAAGAAACGACAAATCGATTATCCGGAAAGTGTAAAAAAAGAACGTTACAGAATTGATGTAATGATTCCTCTGTATCTGGATGAATTGGTAAAAGATGATAAGGTAATCGTCAAAGGAAAAATACCCGAAAAGGCACAGAGCGGCATTAATTTTTACGAAGGCATAAAGCTGGCAGTAGATACGCTTAGGTTTATGGGTTATAAGACAGATGTCTTTATACATGATATTGTTTCAAAAGGAGGAGAAATCAATCAGCTAATCAGCACAGACAGTCTCAAAAATACAGACTTGATTATCGGGTTTGTTTCAGCACAGCAAATAGCGCCATTGGCAAAATATGCTGCCTCTAGAAAAATCAATTTCATTTCTGCGCTATCTCCCTCAGATGCTAACATAAAGGACAACCCGTATTTTATTTTAATGAATCCTACTTTGCAGAATAATTGCGAAGCGATAGTGGAGGCAGTAAGAAAAAAAAGGTCGAAGGAGTCGGTGATTTTGTTTAAGAAAACAAATACCGCTGTCGATAGTACTGCTTACCATTTTATTGTAGGCAACGATGATATTAAGAATATGACGGAGCTTGATTGCGCCAAAATGCCCGATTCAGCAGCTTTGGCCCCCTTATTGGACAGCGCTTCGAAAAACATCCTTTTGATGCCACTTATGGAAGCTGCATTTGCCGAGAAGTTAATTAAGAACATTGATAAGTATTTTCCGGATTATCGTTTTGAGATTTACGGAATGCCCACCTGGAAAAGTATCACTACCAATAAAAAAATGATAGACTTTGGCGATAATATTTCTATCAATATCACCCAGCCCTATTATTTTGACCCCACAGTATCAATGGGCAAGGTGTTAAGTGAAAAATACAAATCTGTTTTTGGTGGAAGGCCTAATGATATAAGCTACAGAGGTTTTGAATTAATCTACTGGATGACCGACTTGTTGAATAAGTATGGTGCAGTTTTTAATGAGAAAACAGATGATAACAGTATGGCGGTATTCACACGTTTTGACTTAAAGCCCAAATGGGATAAGGACAATAACTTTTTTTATACCGAAAACAGGCATCTTTATTTATACCATTATCAGGCGGGTACAGTGTCGGTGGTGCAATAAAAATTAATCACATATTTTTTAAATAAACAAATCAAATCTAATGAACAAACTTAAACTAATGTCCCTTGCAAGTGCAGCAATATTATCTATTGGCACTTTTTCGGCTCTGGCGCAAACTTTGAAAGTTCCTGCTCCCAGCCCATCTCAGACCATCAAACAAAGTTTTGGATTGGGAGATATCAGCGTTGACTATTCTCGTCCTGCAGTAAAAGGTCGTGTGGTTTTTGGTGACCTTGTGCCTTATGGCAAAGTATGGCGCACCGGAGCTAATGCTGCTACAAAGTTGACCTTTAGCGACGATATCACTTTTGGTGATGTGCCAGTAAAAGCCGGAACATATGCTTTGTACACAATCCCTGGCAAAAGCAGCTGGACAGTAATGCTATACAGCGATTTGACATTGGGTGGTAACGTTGCAGATTATAACAAAGAGAAGGAAGTTGCCCGTATCGTTGTTACTCCTAAAGCTACAGAGTCAAAAACAGAGTCATTTACCATCAACATCGCAAAGGTAAAACCAACTTCTGCAACGATTGAATTGTTGTGGGATTATGTAAGAGTTCCGGTTAAAATCACTACTGAAATCGATTCTAAAGTGATGAAAAACATTGAAACATCTTTGGCAAACGATACGCGCCCTTATTTTCAGGCAGCCTCTTATTATTATGACAATGATAAAGATTTGAGCAAAGCAAAAATGTGGGTAGACAAAGCGATAGAGCAATATCCAAAAGCATTCTGGGTTCGTATGCTGAAAGCGAAAATCGAATTGAAAATGGGAAATAAGCAAGCGGCAATTGCTAGCGCTAATGAAGTAATCGAATTAGCTATAGAAGCTAAAAATGATGATTATGTGAAAATGGCTAAAAAATTGATTGCTGAAGCAAAGCAATAATTAGCATCTTAAATGGATAAGAAAGGGCAAGTCAATTAATTTTGACTTGCCCTTTCTCTTTAAAAGACCAATGTCATCGCCTACATCATCTCTATCAATTCCAGCTTCCCCATCATTTCTTTAAGCAGTTCCCCATCACTGTCGTTACTATCAATACCCACGGAACGTGCATTGAATTGGGCAATAATCAGCAGGCACTCCTCCACTTTATTCAACGGCCATTTACGCGTTTTACTCATTACATTCTTGGCAAAATAGGGACTGGTGCCAATGGCGGCGCCCCATTCTTTTTCAGGGAGTTTGGCAGCATGATTGGCTTTATATATCTGTATGAAATGAGTATAAAACGAGGCGGTTACTAAAACCATCGGAGCTGCTTTGGCATTGGTAATAAAGAAAGAGAGCATCCTATAAAGTTTGTCTTTGTTGCCTGTGGAAAAAGCCTCAGGGAAATCGAAAATATTATACTCGCGGCTGATACCAATGTGCTTTTGAATCAGAGCTGGGCTTAATGATTTTTCATCTGGTGCATTAATGCGAATTTTTTCAATTTCGTTAGTGATTTTCTGAAGGTTATTACCCAGATACAAGGTAAGCATTTCAGCCTCCCGGTCGCCAATTTCAAAACCAATTTCGCGGCCAAAACGCTGAATCCAGGCAGGCATTGCTTCTTCTTTCAGTTTTTCGGCAGTAAAGTAAACAGTATGTTCCTTAACAATTTTACTCACTTTAGTTTTGCCATCAATTTTTTTGTTGCGATACTCTACAACCAGAATTGTGGTGGGGGAAGGCTGCTCGAAATATGCGGCTAATTCGCCAAAATCTGAAAGGGAGCCGGCATCTTTGAGGATAACCACCTGGCGCTCAGCAAACATAGGAAAGCGTCTGCAAGCATTGATAACCTCTTTCCAATTTACTTCCCGTCCATACAACACGCTCAGGTTGAAGTCTTTTTCGCTTGGCGACAATATTTTTTCTTCAAAGAGTTCTATTAATTTATCAAAATAGTAGGGCTCCTCGCCGTCTAAAACATATACGGGAGAATAGCTTCTGTTTTTTATCGATTCGGTTATTTGCTTGTAGTCAGCGACCATTATTCAATTCTCTGTTTAAAAATTTAAAGGTAAGCAACCTGCATATCCATGTCCTGAAGGCCACTAAGCTTCAGAAACACCTTGGCAGTAGTTAAAACATCCTGCATGCAATACTGTGCAATGCGTTTGGTGTTCTTCTCTTCCCAATATACTTTGCCCACCATGCTTCCGTCAATGTCACTTTTGGGCGAAGGTATGCCCAATACTTCGGCCAATAAAGCCAATGAAGTATAATTTTTGTAGTCGCCAAATTTCCAAAGCTCAAGAGTATCAATATGCATAATTTCCCAAGGCTTTTTGTTATTCAGTTGCAAAGCAGGAGCTAAGGAAAGGCCATTAATGATCATGCGGCGGCATAAAAAGGGTAAATCAAATTCTTTAATATTATGGCCACAGAATTTCATGTCTTTATTAGCCGATTCGAAGCGTGAGAGTATAGTCAAAAAGTTATTTAACAATATTTTCTCGTCACTGTCAAAGATGGATTTTAGCCTGAAAATCCATTGGCTTTCTTGCAAAACCAGACTGCCTATACTGATACAAACCACCTTTGAAAATTCTGAAAAAATCCCCGCTTTATCTTCGAAAAGCCTTGCCGGGTCTGCATCTTCTTCGTTCATTACCCTAAGAGTTTTTGATTTCTTTACCCAGAGTTGTTGCATGTTTTCATTCATGTCTTGCCATTGCGGACACACGGTGGCGGTTTCAATGTCAATAAAGAGTATGCGTTTAAGTTGTTCGTTTGTCATAGAATGAATTTTACATTTGCAGAAACAAGTTCAAAAAATCAAATATTATGGACCAGGAAATAAATCAATCAGGCAGTACGACTACGACAACCATTGCTGCACCTAAAAAGTACAACAAGTTATTAATTGGCTTGTTAGCACTATCGCTTGCAGGTAATGGCTACTTAATCGTCAGTAAAAATAAAGTAACAGAGCAAAATAATTTTCTGATTTCAGAAAATACTGATATTAGTGAAGCAAAGGATACGTTGCAAAACCAATATGATGCAGCTCTTGCACGCCTCGACGATTTAACGGGTAAAAATGCAGAACTGGATCAAATGGTCAAAGACAAAGACGGTGAACTGTCTAAGTTAAAATCAGAAATCAGAGCCTTGTTGGGCAAGAAAAATGCAACCATTGCAGATCTTAAAAAGGCTCAGTCGCTTATCGGCACCCTGAAAGGCAAAGTGAAAACGT
The DNA here is from genome assembly GCA_040387755.1 of Bacteroidota bacterium. Taxonomy (GTDB): domain Bacteria; phylum Bacteroidota; class Bacteroidia; order Chitinophagales; family Chitinophagaceae; genus Rurimicrobium. Next base: position 1,904,705 of record JAZKDB010000002.1, read on the forward strand.
ATGAAGAACGTATTGCCGAATTGGAAACGGCAAATACAGAATTGACTACGGAGAATACAAATCTGAACAAGGCAAATGATTCTGTATCTTCTGAGGCTACCAAACTTAAAAAACTAGGCTCAGTACTCCACATATCTAATATTAAAATGGAACCTATTAACGTAAAAGGTAATGGGGACAAAGAGGTAAGCACCACTAAGGCGAAAAGAGTAGATATATTAAGAGTTGTATTTGATATCGATGAAAACAGAATTGTAGAAAGTGGTACAAATGAAATATTTGTTGTTATCGAAGGGCCAGAAGGTAAATTGTTAAGTAATGCAGCCTATGGCTCTGGTACAACTACAGATTCTGAAGGAAACACCATGAATTATACAGTGGTAAAGAGAGTTAACCTTGAGAAAGGGCAGAGAATGACCAATGTAAGTGTAGATTGGAAGCAGGAAAGCAACTATCAAAAAGGAGATTATAATATTAGTTTTTATAATGGTGGATACAAAATCGGTTCCGGAAGCGTTCAGTTACGATAAATTCCCATTTAAATACGTTTACAAAGGGCTCAGGGTTTATCCTGAGCCCTTTGTTTTTTTAAGCTTATGTGGAAATAATAATTTGTTTTTTCAAATAATAATTTTAACTTGCTGCTCCAACGCATTGTCTGTTTTAAGAAAACTATAACAGCCTGATGCAGGTAATAAAAGGAGAATGCCGAAAATCCTATCTTAGAGTAAGCGCCATTTATTCAGTCTAAACCTGATTGTTATGAAAAAACTATTTACCTTTTTCAAAGCAACTACCCTATTGCTTTCCTTATTGTTTTCAATGAGTTCAACTGCACAGAAAATCAGTTGCCCGCTTATTGTTAACCCCTTTTTAAGAGACTATTTGTATCTGAGTACGGGAACAAGTGTTGATGATATCGAAACAGATGAGGCAACTAAAACAATTCCAATTGGTTTCACATTTAGAATTGGAGTTTGTGGCTCAAAAAAATCTTATACCAATATTCAGGTTTCCTCCAATGGATGGGCTAAATTGGTAGGTGTGGCGACTTCTGGTGCTGCTCCTAACTCTAACTCAACTATCGGCTTCACAATGTGGCCCGGATTTGGCGTTTTCTGGGGTAATCTTAGTGGTACAGGTGGCGAAGCGAGTTACGAAACTGAGTTATTGCCATCAGGCCTTAAAGTATTTACCATGGAATGGAAAAACTGGAGATGGGATCCTACCGCTACTACCGCTTGTATTTCTTTTCAATTGAAATTATACGAAGGAAGTGACATCGCAGAATATTGTTATAAAACAGAGTCAGGTAGTATTGCTGGTACAAATACCGCTACTATCTGTTACGTAGACAATAAACCTCCGGCAACTGTTGCTGCTACCTGTTATGACTTTATCATCTTTACCGGTATTGGTCCGGTACCGGTTGTTAACAGAAGCGGAGCCTGGGGTCCGGGTTTAACTACTATACCACCAAACAATCAGGTATATCAGTTTTATCAATCCTGCTGCGGTAAGCCAACTGCTGGAGTTATCAGTCAACCTGATAGTGTGTGTGCCGGTTCTCCATTTACAGCAAAAACTGCAGGCACTACACCAAATCCGTTTGCAACATATGGCGTGAGATATCAATGGCAAGTAGCCGCAAGTGCTACCGGCCCTTGGGTAGATTTGGGTACTTCTATTACCCAAGACTTTACTTCAGGTATTTATAATGACACTTTTTTGCGTATGATTGTAATATGTGACAGTTCGAACCTCAGCGATACTACTCCTGTGAAACATATTACATTGATTACCCAATCTTACAACTGTTATTGTTATTCTTCAGCAACCAATGATGTCCTTACTGTAAATATTGGGAATATCAAATTAATTACTTCCGGAAAAGACACCTTGTTAAATAACGGTGTGGCAAGTCCTTCGTTCATTAACAAAGGTCCTTATCGTCCTTATACGCTCTTTACCGGCTTAAGACCAATAAAGGAAATCAACAGGGATACCACATATACCTTCTCGGTCATGGGGGTCACACGGGATACCTTTGCATTCAGTTCTTCGGGGGTTGCTCTTTACATTGATTATAATAATGATGGTGCTTATAATGCCGCTACCGAACTGGCAGCCTTTAAAATTATCAGTGGTACAAGTTCTTCTTTCATTACATCATTTGCCGTACCTACAACAGCTGTTTTAGATACCGTAGGTATGAGGGTTATTTTGAAAAAAGGAGCAGCAACTTCAGCAGATGTGCCGCCATGTGGAACCTATGCTGATGGTGAAACGGAAGATTACTTAATCAATATCACCAATCCTACCTGTCCGGGTCCGCTAAGCGCTGGAACAGCCTATATTTCGGATACATCAATTTGTGATGGTTATTCTACGATGGTATGGGATACAGCACATGCAAAAAACATGGCTAAAATGCATTGGGAGTGGGAATATTCTTTAGACAATGTCATCTGGGCAAATGTACCCGGATCTAAATTTAAAGATACGATAGAACCGGTTGTTCGTCAATCAACTTACTATAGATTAAGAATGGTTTGTGAATATACCCAAGACACAATTTATTCAAACAAGACCTTTATTAAGCTGAAGGCCCCATACAAATGTTATTGCTACAGTTTGGCCGGAGGAAAATCAAGTGATAGCTCAGATATCTCTACGGTAATTTTAGGAACCTTCACCGCTAATACAGGAGGCCCTCATCTTAAAAATCCGAAATCAATCCGTATGCGTACAGATTATACAGATTTGCCAGCAATAGAATTGTATTCTCAGGATACATACCCGATAGCGGTTTATCATACGTTGAAAACAACCAGTCATGCTGACGCTAAAATATCAGTATTCATGGATTTCAACCATAATCTTAAATATGATGGGGCATCTGAAATGATTTGGTCTAAAACCACATCTTCAACAGACTTCTACCCACATGATAACATCACAATTCCCGTTGCTGTTATCCCAAATGTGGAAACAGGTATGCGTGTTGTGTTGAATAACGATTTGGGATCAGGAAATCCTAATGATATTGGATGCGATGAATTTGTTTCAGGTGAAATAGAAGACTTCCTGCTTATCTTCCGCAGAAAAAGTACAGGGATTGGTGAAATTACCAATGTGGATAATCTTCAAATTTATCCTAACCCTAATAATGGTCAATTTACTATTTCTTTCAAAGCTGTTAAAGCAATCAAAGAGGCAACAGTAATGGTTACCAATATTACAGGTCAACAGATTTACAGCGAAAGCTACACAAATATTAACAGTACCTTCAATAAGGGTGTAAACTTAGGTGCTCAGCCAGCTGGCGTGTACTTTATTACACTTATTGCTGACGGACAAAAATCAGTGAATAAATTGATTATTCGCTAAATCGGAATCCTGTATTTTTAAAAGTTTTCAACCCGTTTTCGACTTCCGAAAACGGGTTGTTTTTATTGTAAAATTCCAGCCAAAAAAATGCTAAATTAATTTTGAATTATAAGTTATAAATCTTACCTTCGTAAGGTATATTTATTCTTAAACACAATGCAACAAGGTAAAGTAAAATTCTTCAATGAAACCAAAGGTTTTGGTTTCATCACGCCAGATGATGGCACTCAAGACATTTTTGTACACGCTACTGGTCTTATAGACAAGATTCGCGAAAACGACAAAGTATCTTACGAAGTACAGGATGGTAAAAAAGGTTTGAATGCGGTAGATGTAAGAATCGCCCACTAATAAAATCTAAAAAACATCATTGCAAAAAAGCTTTTCAAGAAATTGAAAAGCTTTTTTTATACCCCATATTCAACCCATATAAAGTATAGTAAAGTTGTTATAGAGCAAATGCTTAATACACAAAAGTGTGAGCTATTCTTTTAAAGCATTAACTTTATTCTGCAACAAAAGGTTTAATCAAGTGGGAGGATTAAGGAGAGCAATTGTTTTTTTTGCGGCAGCAGTCTGGATGGGAAACGGACTTTATTGTAAAATTCTGAATAGGGTACCCCGTCATCAACAAATAGTTGGTCGTATCTTGAATGTTGATGGACATAATGCAAGCCTGATTACATTACTTATCGGGTTTTTAGAAGTGTTAATGGCAGTATGGATTCTGATAGGCATCCAAAGACGTTTCAATGTGATTATTCAAATCGTAATTATAGGCATGATGAATATTCTGGAATTTATACTAGCCTCCGATTTATTGCTTTGGGGTAAACTAAACGCATTGTTTGCAGGCCTGTTTATCCTGATGATTTTTATTAATGAATTTTATCAACCTCAAAGCACTCTGGAAGCCAATTAATGCTGACATTTCTGAAAAGTCATCCATTTGCAGTAGAAGCTTATTTTGAAAGCTCGGTGGTCGTCACTTATGCCGTTCCCAAAGAACAACTGTTACCACTTATACCCGAATGCTTAGAGCTAGATACCTACCTGGGTAAATGGGCTTTTTTGGCCGTTGCTTTGGTGCAAACAAAGGACTTAAGGCCGAAGGGTTTTCCGAAATTTATGGGCAATGATTTTTTGCTTGCCGGTTATAGAATATTTGTTCGTTATACCAATAGGGCTGGCAAGAGGCTAAGAGGGTTGTACATACTGAAATCGGAAACGGATAGCAAGAAGATGGAATTGTTGGGTAATTTATTAACGCAATATAAGTACAGCCAAACTGATGTTTCGTGTCAGGAATATCAGGACAGAAGTGAAATCAGTTCCATCAACTCAAAGTTCAAAATCGTCTATGACCACGCGGAAGAATTAATAGAATTACCAGAGCATTCACCTTTTGCTGATTGGGCCGAAGCAAGAAGATATGCAGGCCCATTGCCTTTTACATTTAGTTTTGATAAGGAAACAAGGAAAGTATTGATTATTGAAGGTGTAAGACAAAATTGGAAGCCCCGGCCATTAAGGCTTTTAGAAAACCGTTTCGATTTCTTACAGGAACTTGGTTTACACCAACCAGTTTTGGCTAATGCTTTTATTATCAGAGACATCCCTTATCACTGGAAAAAGGGCAAAACAGAAATATGGAAACCATGAGAAAATCATTTCAGGGCGTTATGAATATCATTCGCTTTAATTGCCATTTATATTTCATAGCATTGGCAGTGATTATCTTTTTGTTTTCTTTAGCCATTTATGCAAATGGTACTATTTACCTGTTCTGCATTACTGTCGCTTTGTTGACTTTGGTAGTGATATCAGTATCTCTGGTAGCCTCGTTTTATATTTATGATTTTTCAGCGCTATATAGTTTGAATTGGATATCGGCAGACGGTACAGAAAGAAGGATTGTCAATATTCATGCCGGATTCGACGAAACAAGCAGCCTCCTTCAAGAAAAATTTGGTAAGGCAGAATTGAAGGTCCTTGATTTCTATAATCCCTTATTGCATACCGAGATTTCTATCCGTCGTGCCAGAAAAGCCTATCCACCTTTTCCTGATACAAGACACATAAGTACATCTGATACAAAACTTGTGGATGACAGTACGGATAAGATATTTGTAATTTTTGCAGCTCACGAAATCAGAGAGGAAGAGGAACGAGTTTGCTTCTTCAGAGAATTAGGTAAAAAATTGAGTGCAAATGGGCAAATTTATGTTACAGAACACTTGAGGGATCTTCCAAATTTTTTGGCATACAATTTGGGGTTCTTTCATTTTTATTCCGGAAAAACCTGGCGCAGCACATTCGTAAACGCCAATCTTGAAGTAATCAGGGAAATAAAGACCACACCATTCATTACAACATTTATTCTGCGCAAAAATGGAAATACACTTTAAAATAATCGGAGTGCTGCTAATGGCATTGGCACTGTTGCATTTGGGTTTTCCTGCCTATTTTAACTGGACCACAGAGTTAAAAAAATTAAACCTCATCAACAGACAGATGATGCAGGTTCATACTTTTTTTATTGCATTGACAGTGCTATTGATGGGTCTTTTATGCCTATCTGCATCAACGGAGCTTACGACAACAGGTCTAGGGAAAAAGCTCTCTTTTGGTCTGGGTGTTTTTTGGCTGATCAGATTGCTGATACAGTTCTTTGGATATTCTTCTGCATTGTGGAAAGGGAAGCAACGCGAAACAGTGATACACATTTTCTTCTCCCTTACTTGGATGTATTTTTCCTTCTGCTTTTTCTTGGCTGCATTGACTTAATTATCAGGTTTGTTCCATCACCGCAACAAACATACTATCCGCACCAATTGTTAGTCCGTTGATGAGCTTTTGTTCCAATAATTTCAATCCTGGGTTTTGTTCTAAAACAGATTGCACAACATCTTCATTTTCTTGCCTGAAAACAGAACAGGTGATATATACAAAGCTGCCACCAACACTTAGGTATTGAACAGCATTTTGGGCAATGTTTTTCTGCCTTTCTGAAAAGTCAATCAATGTGTTGTGGTCGAAGAAATACAATTGCTCAGGCGTGCGCGCCCATGTACCCGAACCGGAGCAAGGCACATCAGCAATGATATGCTCAAAACTTCTGTTGCCCAACACCGTTTTTGTCTGTTCTGTATCGGCCGCAGATAACAAAAGACGTTCGGGCATAGCATATCCATACAGTTGAAAGCGCTCCGCAAGGTTATCCAGAATGCTCTTGCGCACATCACTTACGCACAATGCAGCATTAGGTGCAATATCCTTTACCAGCAGTGATTTTCCTCCGGCACCGCTGCAACAATCCCAGCAACTTTCTCTGTCTTTTACTCTGAAATAGCGGGCTGTTTTTTGAGAAGAGGCATCCTGCGTCCGATACATTTTTTCGGATAGTATTTTTTCAACAGGCGAGCCATTAGCCAGCGAAATACAATAATCTTCAAGCTCAACAAAAGAAAGCGATGCTGTGTCTAATAGTTCTTTAACCTGGGTATAGTATTTAGGTACAACCCGTATAAAAAGTTTGGGTCTATGCAACATAGAACGCAACCAATCGTCCCTTTTTATTCCATCCGAAAAAGGAATGTCCATATCAAACAAAGCATTCAAATCAAAGTCAATTCCCTGTTTGCCGAGCAGTGTAAGATTAGCATCAAAGTTCTGACCATAGAAGGTCCGCAATTGTTCCGGCAATATTTTTTCAATGTGGGCTAAATGACTTTCTGCCAATAACAAGGATGCATCTGTCTTTTCTGCATTGCTTAGACCTTTAGGCAGTAATCCTTTTGCGCAACGATAATAGCAATAGGCCATTTCAGAAAGCATTTTTCTGTCTCTGCTGCCCAATACAGGATGTTTCTTGAAATAGAATTTCAGAAAATTAGCCAAAGGCATATCGCCTTTATACATTTGGAGAATAATGCCGATATGTTGATGGATGTAGCGCATTTGCCCTGCGAAGATAATTCTGTCGTGGCATTCATTTTTCAAATAATAATTTTACTTTGCTACTTCTAGGAAATTAAAATTATGAATCATACCAAGAATGTACGTTTGTTGATTGTCATTGCTGCGCTGGGCTATTTTGTAGACGTATATGACCTGATATTATTTATCATTGTTAGGCAACCCAGCCTTCAGGCATTGGGCTTTAGTGGTGCAGAATTGACACAGAAAGGCATTACATTGCTTAACCTGCAAATGTTAGGCATGTTAATCGGTGGTATTGTTTGGGGTATATTAGGCGATAAAAAGGGAAGGCTCTCTGTTTTGTTTGGGACGATTCTATTATACTCATTGGCCAATCTGGCCAATGGAATGATTACCAACATCGGACAGTATTATGTACTTCGTTTTATAGCAGGCTTTGGTCTTGCCGGCGAGTTGGGTATTGGTATCACCCTTATTGCTGAAGTGATGAAAAAGGAACATCGAGGTATTGGTACAACAATAGTATCCGGTATCGGCATCGCAGGCGCTGTGGTAGGCTTTTTGGTAGCCGACAAGTTTGATTGGCGTGTGGCCTATTATGTTGGGGGCGGAATGGGTCTGTTGCTTTTGTTACTGAGGGTTTCTGTGGCAGAGTCTGGTATGTTTCATAATGCAAAAAGCAGCGAAGTAAAAAGAGGAAGTTTTTTCGATTTTTTGGCCGTGAGAGCAAATTTTATCAAGTATATACGTTGCATTTTTGTAGGTATTCCGGTATGGTTTACCATTGGTATTCTAGTAACACTGGCTACCGAGTTTGCAGAAGCTTTAGGTGTACAAGGTATAGTGACCGGCAGTAAGGCCGTGATGTACCATTATATTGGAGCATCAGCCGGAGCTTTCCTAACCGGCTTTATCAGCCAGCGTCTGCGCTCCCGCAAAAAAGCGCTATTAATTGCGCTTAGTGGACTTTCAATTATGTTATGTGTATTAATGATGAGTAAAGGTGTAAGCAACACCACTTTTTATTGGCTTTTGCTCATTGTGGGTTTGCCAAATGGTTATTGGTCGGTCTTTATGGCTTCGGCCTCCGAGCAGTTTGGCACCAATATTCGTGCTACAGTCACCACCAGCGCACCCAATTTTGTCCGGGGTGCTGTAGTACTCCTGACCACTATTTTTGGTTATTTAAATAACGAGGCCGGAATGGGTTTTGTAGGTGCTGCGAGTCTTATCGGTGCAGTGGTGATGGCTCTGGCTATTTTTTCTACCATCAATACGCAGGATACTTTTCATAAAGACCTGGATTATATTGAAGGGTAATCAGGTTTACTCATTGTTTAAACTAACCACTTTTATCTCTACTCTTCGATTTGCCTCATGTTCATATTCGTTTTTAGGTTTTGGAAATAACATAAACTTATCTGAATAGCCCACCTTAGTCATTCTCGATGTATCAATTCCTTTTTCTCTCAGAAAAATGAAAACAGTTTCTGCTCTTTGATCTGACAAAAGTTGCAAACTCTCTGGTGAATCCTTTTGAAACATCGGCAGATTAATACCATAAGTTCCGCCATTAACATGCCCTTCAATTTGTATTTTCATTTTCCTGTTTATTTTCATTAATTGATACAAGGAAATGAGCGACGGAGTAGAGCGGGTAAGCAAATCGGGAGAACCAGCCCAAAAGTTGAGGTTTCCCATTTTATATTTATTCCCTTTCTTCAGCTTAGGTAACACTGTTTTGATATTGGCAAAGCTGTTCGAATCCTTCAGGTTTTTTGTGTTAATCGTTTCTGTACCCACAAAAGAATTGTCTGCTATATACGTAAGGCTGTAGTCCGTGTATTCAACAATCCGGGCATCCATTTTGTATTCTCCTTTGGTGTCGCTGGTGGTTTTATTTACCTCCAACCCCTTGTCGTCATAAAGCGTTACTTCTGCTACCAAAGGCTTTCCTTCTTCGTTGACTACTTGCCCTGAAATGCTGACATCTTTTATAAAAGAGAAATTCAGTTTATGTCCTTTGCCGCTATCATATACATTGTCGAGTACAAGCAGGTATTTCTCTCCCGATTTTACTGTAATAGATTTCGAAAACTGATTACCAATACCTTTGCCATTGAATTCATTGATGACAGTATCCGACAAGCCTGTAATACTCATATTATTAGTATCGTTACGACTAAGGTTACCCCGAACAGGTTTTAATCGCTCCTTCAGAATGTCTTTGCAGGTCGTAGAATCTTTATAAGGAAACAATAAGAAATCATAATCATCTTTTTTGTCGCGGGGTATAATTTCAAAAACCAATTCTCCGGAAAATTTGAACTCAAGTAAATACCAGGCACTATGATGTTCCTGTTCAAATGCTGTTTTAGAGCTATTTGACCTTGCTTTTATTTCCATTACTTTGCCAAAGCCTTCAGGAGCTTGTGTAAAACCATAATTCGCCCGTTTAAAAATTTGTATTTTCACGGCACTGTCACAATCGCAAGCTACTTTTTTCAGATAGGTACCGGATTGTGCCAAGCCGGATTTGTTTAGCACTAGTGTAGCTGTACAAAGCAGCCATATCAAACGAAAGAATTGTTTAACTGTTTGTTGCATCGTTTTAATGGTTTTGAGGTAACAGGTAAAAAGATTATTTGACTTTGGGTTCCCATTTAATATCCCAATGCTTCAGGTATTCCGCCAAAGGCTGCATACCTATTTCTTTTCGCCACTCATCCACTTTGCTTTCGTCTTCAAGGGGGAAAGGTTCATGCTTGTTTGTTTGTGGGTTTAGATTTACCTGCGAACCATAACGTTGCGGTTTTTTTTCACTCACCTGAATGCGGTCATACATTAATGCATAACTACTCCAGACTGCTTCCCGTTTTTCGCATAGTTTTTTTATAACGGGCAAATATTTTTTTTGCAGAGGAAGCTCAGAATGTTGAATTATTAAGAAAGCCGCAGCTGCTGCACTATTTCCTACTTGTGATATTTTTGGCCAGCCTTTTTTGGCAATGAGCAATTCTATTTCTTTTTGATTTTGTTTGTTGAGTACTTCCTTTTTCTGCCATAAAGATTTTTCTGCAGAAACGTTTGTGTCGGCTTTTTTTCTAAGCAATTCGAGGTCTCTGTAATAGGCCTGGTCTAAGGCTTTCATTCGCCAAAGCTTGCGTGCATAATCTTCGTCGGCAATTGGGTTGTCATATTTCTGTTGGATGAGGGCGACGAGGTAATTTTCAAACACATCCCACCTTTTATCTTTTTTAAGAGGCAAAAAATCCGGGTCAGACAAAGACCTCTCTTCAGAATTCAAATTTGATGTGATGTACAAATATTTGAAAGCGCTGTCGGGCATTCCCGCCTGAGCAAAGGCGCAAGCAAGATTATAGATATTGTTGTCGTCTGAGCTGTCAGCTTTATAGCTCTCTTTATAGGCGTCAATTGCCAACATTAGCTGCCCTTCGTTGTAGAGACTGTCTGCTTTTTTCAGAAACTGTGCCTCGGCCTCTGTTGATACAAAAAAAGCAAAACAACAGAAGAAAAATATTCTTTTCATGATAAACTGAGTTTTTCTATCAGTCAATAATATTAGCAAAAAACAAGAATATTACGAGCTTTTTTTAATTGACTTAAATAATAAAGCCTTCGAATTTATTTCGAAGGCTTTATCACAAAAAGAAAATTAGGGAGAACTTATATTGTTTTCAAATAGTCCTGAATTGCATGTTTTGTATTATCCGAAACGTTGACCAGCGGTAGGCGAAGGGCATCGCCACCGATGTTCATTTCTTTCAGCACACATTTTACACCGGCAGGATTACCTTCTGTAAACAATAGTTCAATGCCTTTTAGCAATTTGTAGTGAAGTGTTTTGGCATTAGAATAATTACCCTCTAAAGCGGCATTCACCATTGTTGTAAAATCTTTGGTAAAGCAATTGGCTGCAACAGAAATCACACCGCTAAAACCAATAGCCGCCTGTGGCACCACCAAATCATCGTCGCCTGAAAGGATAGCAAAATGAGCAGGAGCAGTTTGTACATATTCCATACACTGTTTCATATTACCACTCGCCTCTTTAATCGCTACAATATGATTGAATTCATTAGCCAGTCGCACAGCAGTGGCGGGTAAAATATTACCCGAAGTACGACCAGGTACATTATACAATATGATGGGCAATGTACAAGCCTGAGCAATGGCTTTGAAATGTTGATAAATCCCTTCCTGTGTTGGTTTGTTGTAATAAGGAGAAACACTCAGGATACCCGCAACACCCGTCCAGTCATATTCTGCAATCAGGCTTACTATTTCGGCAGTATTGTTGCCGCCCATACCGCAGACTACGGGCACACGTCCTGCATTATGCTTTACGATATGCGCCAGTACCTGTTTCTTTTCTTCGTTACTCAGTGTAGGGGTTTCGGCAGTAGTACCCAGAGCTACCAGATAGTTGACGCCATTATTGATTACATGATCTACCAATTTGCTCAGGCTGTCAAAATCGACAGAGCCATCAGTATGAAAAGGAGTAACAAGAGCGACACCGGTGCCGCGAAAAAGATGATTCATTTGTTGTGTGTTGAAATAAAATACTAAAAAAGAGAAGGGCAATTAGCGCTCTTCATAAAAACCCATTTGTGAAAACTTCTCGATACGGGAATCAATACGTTTTTCTGCATCCAGCTTCACCAGCTCACGTACAGAATCAGTCAGGTATTGTTTCAGCGTAGCAGCCATTTCTTCGGGCTTGCTTTGTGCACCACCAAGAGGTTCTTTAATCACATCGTCTACCAGCTTAAAGCCCAACATATCTTCCGAAGTCAGTTTTAGCTGCTCGGCCGCCGTCACTTTATAATCCCAACTGCGCCAAAGTATGGTCGAACAGTTTTCGGGAGAGATAACCGTGTACCAGGTGTTTTCCAGCATCGCTACTTTATCGCCAATACCAATACCCAGTGCTCCGCCGGAGGCTCCTTCGCCAATAATGACACAGATAACCGGTACTTTCAGATTAGTCATTTCAAAGAGGTTGCGCGCAATGGCTTCACCTTGTCCGCGCTCTTCGGCTTCCAGACCGGGAAAGGCACCGGGAGTATCTATAAAAGTGATGATGGGATGATTAAATTTTTCAGCCATTTTCATCAGGCGTAGTGCCTTGCGATAGCCTTCCGGGTTGGCCATACCAAAATTGCGTAATTGACGCATCTTGGTATTGGTACCTTTCTGCTGGCCAAGCACCATTACAGGCATACCATCCAGTTTGGCCATACCACCCACCATGGCTTTGTCGTCTTTTACCTGACGGTCGCCAAAGATTTCGGTAAACTCAGTGAAGATTTGATCAATATAGAAAAGTGTATAAGGCCTTTCGGGGTGACGGCTCAGTTGTACACGTTGCCAAGGTGTAAGGTTTTCATATATTTTAGCGCGGGTGCTCTCTATGGTGTTTTCTAGCTCGGCAATGGCGGCACTCATATCTAAATTGTTTTTCTGAGCCGTTTCTTTCAGCTTATCTATTTGATGGTAGAGTTCTTCGAGTGGTTTTTCAAAATCCAGAAACTGCATAAAAATTGTCTTTTTAGATTGGGTACAAATGTAGCGCAAAAAATTTTTTTCAAAGAGATTTGCAATTGTGAAAAAAAAGTCCCTATATTTGCAGCCCCAACGGGGAAACGGATTGGTAGTTCAGTTGGTTAGAATGCCGCCCTGTCACGGCGGAGGTCGCGGGTTCGAGTCCCGTCCAGTCCGCAACAAAAGCCTCACTATTTATTTAGTGAGGCTTTTTTGTTTATGGCTTATTAAGTTTACATATTAAAAAGTGATATAAATGGCGATTATTATAAGGGCGTGACCGAAAATGTTGAATTACGGTTGTTTCAGCATAATAATTGCCAGTCCCAATATACTTCGGCACTCAGGCCCTGGAAATTGGTTTATATCCGCGAGTTTAAAGACAAGCGTTCGACCTTAATAGAAGAGAAACGTTTAAAGTGCTTGAACCGAACATCACTTTTAAAAATTATTTCAGGTTAGCATTCCGCGCAGTCACGGTCTCGTTTTTGGGACGAGACGGGTTCGAGTCCTCTCGTCTTTACATATAGTCTTATACTTCTGCCTATGAAAAAATACTGTTCACCAATTACCTTCCTAATACTAAATCAATAAGCATAGCTTCCAATTTAATATCGCTTCCTCATTTTATCCAAATGCACTTTTTATTTTATAATGTATATTTTATAGAAAACACTTGCTTGAACTTTGGTGGTAATTATACAGCCGAAAAGACAAAACAGAATCGCATAACGAATTTGAATGTTAATTAAACCAAACAAGAATTTAACAGTCCAACAAAAAAGGAAAAAATAAAAGAATATGAAATCATTTTTTTACCTCACAATTTTGCTTGCTTTTAATTCGCTGGCTACATTCGGACAGACTTACACGGGACCGATACCAAAACCAACAAGCGGCTATGGTGCAGACGGAAGTTACACTGTCGCAACACAATCGTTCACTAATCCAAATTTTTCGGGACACGACATTGTAATTTACTATCCGGCTGGAATTACCTCTCCTGTTCCGACAATATTTTACAGCCATGCTTTTGGTGGTAACGACCCGAATAACATTTCAGGCTTCTTGAATTTTGTTGCTAAAAAAGGTTATGCTGTTGTATTTGTTCCGTATCAAACGACAGGAGTTACTGTTACAGACCGATACAGCAATTTGTTAAATGGTTTCACAAAAGCGGCACATGACTATCGCAGCATCATAGACACCACAAAAGTTGGCTTTGTCGGACATTCTTTTGGTGGCGGCGCTTCTTTTGCAAATGCTTACCATTGCTTTACAACGTTGAATTGGGGACTATCGGGACGTTTCATTTTTTCAATGGCACAATGGTATTCTTACAACATTTCACAAACAGAATTACTATCATTTCCTACTGACGTAAAACTATTGACAATAGTTTATGAAGATGATGTTACAAATGATCAACGAATGGCAAACGATATTTTTAACATGATTAACATCCCTTCATCAGAAAAAGATTATCTACGTGTAAAATCGGACACCATTAGCGGATACGTTTATACTGCCGACCATGGTGTTCCTAACAATTCAGCTTTTAACGCTTTGGATTATTATGCCTATTACAGACTGTTTGACGCTATGTGCGATTATGTTTTCAACGGCAGTATGGCGGGAAAAGCTGTTGCTTTGGGAAATGGAAGCACTAATCAAATTTCTATGCCGGGCGGCTTGCACAATTTAATACATAGCGAAACACCAACATTTGCAAACTCACAAAGCTCTTATCAATATCCTTGCAATTCTTCCGACAATCCAAGACAAGAACATTGCGATGAAGTTCTGTCAGTTAACGAAACATCAACAAACATACAAATTGTAATGTTTCCCAATCCTGCCCAAACAATTTTTCATATCCAAACAGACAAAGCAATCTTTCGAATTGACATTTTTAATCCACAAGGACAACTAGTAAAAACAGCGAACACTAAAAATATCCCAATCAGTGAATTGCCAAGCGGGGTTTATTTTGTAAAAATTAGTTTGACAGAAAAAATGTTTAAAATAGGGAAATTGATAAAAGAATAACTACAACCAACACGGTTTTGCATCAGATGGACAAACGAATAAAAATCAGCAATAGTTTTTCAATTAAACATTAGTAATACATTCGGCTTTATGCTTTGATTTCTAGCTATGCGTAGTCTCCCGACTAAATCGTGGTGGGTAAATCTCCAGTTAATAGCACCAGATTGACTTAAGATCCTCCACAAAAAAGTTCGAAAGTTGTCCCTGTCTCTCCGCACAAAAAAGCCTCACTATTTATTTAGTGAGGCTTTTTTGTTTATGGCTTATTACGTTTACATACTGGAGAGTGATATAAATGGCGATTATTATAAGGGCGTGACCGAAAATGTTGAATTGTGGTTGTTTCAACATAATGATGGTCAAAAGGTTGATTTCACTGCGCTGTTGTTGTAATTTCAATTGTACTTTCCCAAATAGCTCTCTTGCCTTTTCATTATTCACATCATTCCTATCCTCTTGTGTTTTCAATCGTGGAATACCACACTTACATTAACTAAGAGACCTGATTGGTTTTGCAGACAAAACCTTCAAAATTTAATGGTTTGCAGTTCCTGATTCAGGGGAGATATGGTTTTTACGATGCACCATTTTGCACGCTTATTACACCATTCAACACGCTTATTACATCTGTTTAGGTTTAAATTAATAAACTTCCTCTTTTTGGGTTGTAACAAAAGAAGGAAAACCTGAACACCTTTAGAAAAAAGTAGGGCGTATGAGAGGCACGCAGCTTCTGTTATTTAAAAACTATTCTAAATGAAAAAGCTATTTCTGTTCGCCGTATTATCGGTATTAACAATCGGAACAATGGATTCATGCAATAAAAAATCTGCTGAAACCAAAACATCTTCTTTAGATAAGAACAATCATTCTTTGATGAGGGAGGATATTACATGGGCTGAGATTCAGGCCGGCCTGAACGTTGATCATTTAAGGGAAAGAGTTTATTATGGTCATGTACAAGGAGATGAACTTAATCCGGGTGGTTTTCAGTGTGTTGGCGAAACAGGTTTTTGTCACTTTGGCGCTGCCTCAACAACGAATACCATCGAATGGAACCCTCTGATTAATCCAACACCAACAATGAGACTGACATTTATTGATCCTCCTATGTATGGACCAGCTGTTCCTGTAACGATTCATCCAGGTACTTTCTTTACTTCTACCGTGAAGTCGGCCTATGGCTTAAGCGTGGGGCAAATCATTCCTGGAACCTATCCAATTATGGTTACAGCTGCTTATCCACTAGGTTATGTAGATCTGCCAATAATCCCCTAAGCTTTCAAAAGAACCAAAACAAGGAGCTTTACTGAAGGCACACTTCCCTTGGGTCATAATACTCTAAATGAAAGCTAAAACTATTGTAAAAGCAACATTCCGGCATTCCCTCGTGTAGTCAGATGTTTTCCGGTTACAGTATATCTTCTTATAAGTAGCAAATGCTATTTAGTAAGTCAACTAAATTTGAAAAGAGGCAAAGAGTTGCTCTATCCTCCGGCACAATGTTAGAAGATTGACAACTTCTGTACGCAACAAAAGCTTCACTATTTATTTAGTGAGGCTTTTGTGTTTTAGCAGTAGTTTGGGGTGATGTTCATACCCGCCTCAGCGCATCCCGGAAATACAGATTCCAAACACTTTTTTTAACCCTCTCTTTGTAAATATTGCTGCATTTCATAAAAAAATAATTTTTGCAAATCATTGATTGTAAATACCATTTCCGACTCGCAAAAAATATTTTCAAAAAACGAGTATTTTTCCCCGCCGACATATATGCTTTGTTGATTAGGTTTGACCTCAACCAATAACCTTTCAATAAACACAAAGCAACTACCCATCGCCAAGTGATACTGCACCTAAAAGCACTTGCACAATTTTTTAGAAAAAAAACAAAACCCGATAATGACTTTTTGATCTGCCCCGGCAACACCGGAATTGCCGAAACAAATCGAAAGATAATTTTTTAAAAAAGCAAAATCACAACTCAGCGTTTGCCAACAGGGCAGGTGATTTGGATATCCAGAAAACAAAGCCCGACAACCATAAAATATTGACGATGCTACACTCGTCAATGCTTGTTCATGCGTCAAAAAAAAGGAGAAATGCTATTCCCAACGCACAAGGGTGGAATCCTTAATTGAAACCAACATCAAACATTTTTTTTTAACCAATTAAAATTTGTAAAAAATGAAAAAACTAATTATCAGGGCAAGCCTTGCCTTAAGTATTTGTATGATGAGCCTCAGTGCCTTGGCTCAGGCTCCGGCCACTATTGTCGAGAATCCTTTACCGGCTGCCCCCGGCAATGTACTAAGGCCACAAAATGCAGGTAGCAGTACCATGCAAAATGTTTTCTATTCACCCACTGCTTCTATACAAAATCTGTATGTACACAGTTGGGATGTTTTTGGCATTCCGGGATATAATGCTATTGCCTGGAGAAGAACCGATGCCGGAGGCGTGCTTCAAAATCAGGGAGACATCCAGATTCCAGATGCTATGGATATAGACGTGGTTGTTTTCGAAACTGCAGGCAGGCATTTTGTGCTGGCAGGATATTACAATGTAGCCACCCTCGGGCATTATTACGACATCTATTATTTTGGCCCGGGTGGTCTGTTGCCGGTTTCGGTAGGTAATGTCTTATCGGCATCACCCAGCTTTGGCCGAATCAATGTAGATGCCAATACACCTTATGGTTTGGCCATTACCTGGTGCGAGCCTGGCGTGGGTATTTTTGTTTCTACTGCATTGCTCACAGGCGGCTTTCCTGTATTTACAGGCCCTGTGATGATGCCCGGCACATCCAACTATAAAGACCCGGATATTTGTATCAACAGATACAGCGGTTTCCTTGCACTGCAAATCGTATACCGCAATACAACCGAAAACGAAATCAGAGAAGACTGGTGGGATTTTTTTGATGCCAACAGCGGCGGTACCGGAACAATCGTCAACGAAGATTTCGTTATTACAGGCAACAACTATGGCGTACCGCGTATAGACTGTGCCGAGCAATATGTAGATCAGAAATGGACTTACGTGTACTCAGAATACTCTGTAGGAGGAGGTTCTGTTAGTGAGCGCATCTGGGCTGGCGTATTGAATGCGGGCTGGAGCCCTGCTCCCACCACCGTATTGGTGCATGCTACCTCATACCCCTCTTTTGCCTATTACGAAAACAATCCTGTTGTTACCTACGACAATACCGCAAGCCGTATCCATATTGGCTGGATTACCCTGGACAATACAGCTGTGATACCCGGCTTTACCGATACCAAATATGTGGCCGACTATGTAGACGACCCCGGAGGGATGCCTCCTTTTGTAGCAGGTAGCTATATGATGATATCCAATACTCCGGGCGGCCCCGCACCTGTTTTGGCCTTTTCAGGACAAAGTGTACACAGCAATTTTGATGGTCTGCATACCGCCTATTCGCAGTACAATACCTTCTTCCCCGGCGACTATAGTATGGTGTACAAAGACAAACCCTGGCCTTCTCCCTTCTTCAAAAAAGCAGAGACCAACACCGCTATGCAAGGCCTGGGCAAAAGCAGCACACCACAGGTATACCCCAGCCCCTTTGTCAATAAGCTATCGTTGCTCATACCCCAAAAAGGCTATTATGATATCAGCGTCCTAAGTATCGAAGGCAAAAGCCTCTACTCGCTGCACCAGAGCCTTGGCGAAATGCAGCAGCTGGACATCAATACCGAGAGTTTTGTACCCGGTGTTTATTTTATGAAAGTGATCTCTAAAGAGCACAACATAGACTATACCGAAAAAATTGTAAAATAGCCCTGCCCCAACCGGCAGCATCAGCTACTCTACACAAAAAAGGCCCACAGGATTTAATCTTGTGGGTCTTTTTGTTTTGTCGGTTTAAATTGTCATTGCAGATGCAGAACAAATATCTGGCAGTAAACAGGAAGCAAGAAAAGCGGAAAGGATGACAAGCCCCTATTTATCATCAGTTCGGGATTTTCCGGAGGCGAATCCCGAACAGCAGCTTGAAATCAGAAATACAATAGGGCAATTCGTTTTCTTTAAAACATATAATATTAAAGGATTTTTCAGAGAGAATATAGTAGTAAAGGAATGGTCTGGTGGTATTTATATTGTCAAATTCAAGAAAGGCAATACAATTAAGACCAGTAAAATTGTTATTGAGCATTAAAATGGTAAAACACGATTATTACACCAAACGACACAGATATTACTTCTAGGTCGTTTTTGTTTTTGTATTGTACTTGCTTTGGGCTCCTGATCAGAAAAAAAGGAATACCCGAACACCTTCAGAAAAAAGTAGGGACCAAAAATTGTTATTAAAATAATTGTCTATGAAAAAGATACTAGCGTTAGGTATTATCTGCCTGACTTTTTTGAATTCAAAGGCTCAAAACCTGGTTAGCAATGGCAGCTTCGAAAACAATGCGCCATTTTACATGGGTCCAGGTAGCGGAACGCCAGAGTTCGAAACATATACCACGACAAGTATACCACCCATTACAAATTGGATAGTAGATACAAATACTATTGATTTACATCATCAGGTACATGGATGTTCACCTATGGGAGCTATGGGATGTCCGCCAGCACCCGGGGGAGGCAATCATCATATTGATTTGAATCCATCTGGCAAAATTCATCAGGGGGGTATATCTCTTATTGCCGGTAATACCTATGTTTTATCCTTTTATAGAAGCAGGCATTGTGGCGTTACAAGTGGTACTGCCACGGCGAGTGTTTCTATTGGTCCTAGTGGTTCAGGTTCCGTCTTTTCGTCTGCCTTTACAGGTGCAAATTATGTTTGGGCCCAAAGTCGCTTTGTATTTGTAGCACCCAGTACAATGGTTGTTGATTTGACATTTGAAGGTACCGGATCATCTTATTCAGCAGGAGGAGTCTTAATAGACTCAGTTGTACTGATAGACTCTGTGACAGGCGATACAACTCACCCACAACCATCACTCTGCTCTGACACTTGTTATTGGAGAGTTGAAGGAAACAATATTCTGGCACCGAATAGAAATATTTTTGGAACACTTACAAATGATGATGTAAGAATATTTACAAACAACCAACCCAGAGGTGTGTTCACCAATACAGGCGATTTTGGCTGGAATACTTTTCCTTTACCCCCTACTGCAAAATTCCATGTAAATGTTGCGGGTCAAAATTTATCAAATGGCATTCGTTTTGAAGGATTAATTCCGGCACAAGACACTACTTTACTTTCAGTTGACCTTTCGGGTAATGTTCACACCATATCTTTACCATCCGGCATATCCAGCTCATGCTCAACCCAATTTTTTGTGCCAAAAGTAGCTAATGTCGGTTCTAAGAACTTAGACTGTAGTCAAATATTTGATAATGGCACCAGTGTCGGCATTAGTAAAATATCAGGATTTACCTATACCAGTCTTTCGGGCGCAAGATTAGGAACAGTAACACCTCCATCAAGCGGCAATATTCGTCTGGATATAAATGGTGTGGTCAGAAGTTTGGCAAGTATTGTTACCTCTGATGCAAAATTCAAATCTAACGTTCAACCCATTCCAAACGCAATAGATATCGTTAAGTCTTTGTCCGGCAAAACATATACCTGGAATGAAAAAGCCAAACAATCACTTGGTGCCGACAATGGTTTACATCTTGGCTATTTAGCTCAGGAACTTCAAACTGTTATACCTGAAGTTGTCATTACAGACAAAGAGGGCAATCTGGCTGTAAACTACATTGAGATTATACCTATTTTATCTGAAGCAATCAAAGAGCAACAAAAACAAATCGAAAATCAACAAGCTCAAATCGAAGAGCTTAAAAAATTAATAGCTCAAAATGGCAGTAAGACTTCAAATTCTACCGACATCGCTACAACCAATAAATCATCCGCTGATGGAGGCTATTTGGCTCAAAACACACCCAACCCATTCTCTAATAATACCGAAATTAAATACCAATTGCCAAAAGGTACGCAAACAGCGGTTTTGGGTATTTATGATTTGAATGGCAAGCAAGTAAAAACATACCCAGTGAATGCCGAAAGCAATACAGGCTCCATTACTGTACAAGCACAGGAATTACAAGCAGGCATGTATATTTATTCTCTGATAATTGATGGCAAAATTTTCGATACCAAAAAAATGGTTTTAACAGCAGAATAGATAACAATTTTGATGTTGAATAAAAGGAGCAAGCACATTTCGCTTGCTCCTTTTTATATGAATAGCCTAAAGCTTATTTGTAATTTTAAGAAAGAAATAGAATAATTAAATACTGATAGGGCTAAAAACGCACTTTAGTCTTTATAATAAACGCTCCTTTATTTACAATCAAATGTTTTTGCTAATCTCAAAAAGAGACCAACATTGCCACGATTTTTCTTAGACTCTTGCATATTTGCTATTTACAAAAAGCGCTTTAATTCCCATCTTTTTGCAGATACGCCGCACTTCAGATATCAACATCCTGAGTATCGAAGGCAAAAGCCTTTACTGGCTGCACCAGAGCCTGGGCGAAATGCAGTAGCTGGACATCAATACCGAGAGTTTTGTACCGGAGTTTATTTTATGAAAGTGATCTCTAAAGAGCACAGTATAGACTATACCGAGAAAATTGTAAAATAGCCCTGCCCCAACCGGCAGCATCAGCTACTCTACACAAAAAAGGCCCACAGGATTTAATCTTGTGGGCTTTTTTGAGCAGAAAATTATTAAGGCCAACTACTTTTGGGCGACATTTTATTGAAAGTGTTGTAAAAAATGACTGATGCTGAAGGCCCTTCCATTGTGCCAATAGTATCAAAAACAAAAGCCGCTATCGTAGCGGCTTTTATATATTCTGTGGTCTCTATGGTACTAAAGTCGAACCGGATTGTGTAGGGGGCTGAAGCTGCTAACTCTTGATTCAACTCAATTTTTCATGAACTTCCGCTTGCAAACAGGCAGACCTTAACCCAGTCTGACTTTTTATTGTCAGCAATACTTTAGTTCAACAAATCACCCATACCAAATGCACTCAGCATTGTTTGATGTTGTACCTGTACTGCATCATTAGATGCTTTTACTATATGCCCTGTAGCCGGATCCACCACAGTACGTAATGGTCTTTGTCCCTTTGCTGTGTTTATCAAATTTACGATAGCATCTGCTACGTCTTGTGGATTTGGCTTTACTGTTTCAAACAACTGTGCCAAACCAGCCCCCATTTGTTCAGGTATTTGCAGTAACGAACCATAGCCATCATTGACATCCAAATCGGAACCAGTTAGCACTTTCCCTAAAATATCGGTGGGGAACGCCCCCGGTTCTACCACGGCCACGTCTATTCCTAAAGATTTTACCTCATAATGCAAGCCTTCACTCAAACCTTCCAGGCCGAATTTTGCTGCGCTATATACCGCCATAAAAGGAAATGAAAGTCTTCCGACACCACTGGATACATTGACAATTAAACCTTCTCCTTGCTTTCTCATATAGGGAAGCGCTAATTTCATCAACCTCCAATAGGCTATTATATGCACATCCAGCATATCCTGCACATCTTTGGTAGTAAAGCTTTCGGCTACCCCCGAGGCTGCATAGCCGGCATTGTTTACCAACACATCAATCTTACCTTCTTTAGCAATTATTTCGCCAAATACTTTTTGCACATTCGCCTCATTGGTAAGCTCTACATCTACTACTGTAATGTTTTCAACAGCAGATAATGCTTTTGCTTTGTCAGCATTCTTGCCATTTGTGTCTCTCATGGTGGCATACACTTTATGTCCTAAGGCAGCTACGCTTTTTGCTGTTAACCATCCAAAGCCACTGTTTGTTCCTGTAATCAATACAATTTTTTTCATCTTTTTTTATGTGTTTAAATTTTTCATACCAAAGTTGATGACATTTGGTAACTTTGCGACATAAGGTAATAGTTTATTTTAATCCACAATATTTCAAATGAGTCAGTTAGTGACAGTAAAGAAACCAGCAGAATGCAGCAACGACAATACTGTATGTACGGCATCGTTAAAGGCAATTCAGGATGTAATGGATGTATTGGGTGGCAAATGGAAAATATCCATAGTAACATGCCTTTGTTACAATCCGAGACGATATAGTGAACTATTAAAGCTGGTAGAGGGAATTTCGGGTAAAGTGCTCAGCCGTGAATTGAAAGACCTCGAAATGAATAAATTAATTTCCCGGACAGTAAAGGATACACAACCGATAAGTGTAGAGTACGCCATAACTGATTATGGAAATACATTCAAGGAACTGATTCAAATAATGGCTGAATGGGGTATCAAGCACAGGAAAAAGATAATAGGGAAATAATTGGATTTATTCTCCACTTTGGTATTAGGACCAGCTCCCAGATGAAAACAGAAAGACTTACAGAAATAGCAAACGCAAGCAAACAACAAAGCCACTGAACTTCGGTGGCTTTCATATTCTGTGAACCCTATGCTGCTTATATCGAACCGGCTTGTGGAGGATTTGAGAAGATTAGGTTCTTTTACAGGCTAAAAATTATTGATTAGTTTTGTTTGAATCAAGCATGTCGCAGCACACTTATGGCCACTTTATTTTTTGTAATGCCTTAAATTATGAATCAATATATGACTTCCATTTCTTATAGAGGTGCAACCTATGAGGATTTTAAGCAATTATGTGATTTGAAAATCGCTTCCTATTCTGAATTTGAAAAATTGCTGCCCGAGGATGGCTGGGCGACACTAAATGCGAGCCTGCATGATAACAATAAGCTGAAAGAGGTATTAAGCATTTCACGCGCTTTTGTGGGAGAAATAGATGGCTGTATTGTAGGTATGGCCTTTCTGGTAAGTAATGGTAACCCGACAACCATATACCCTGCTGATTGGTCATATATAAGAATGGTGGGCGTGCATCCTGATTTTCGTGCAAAGGGGATCGGGAAAAAGCTCACTTGTATGTGTATAGACAATGCACGGGAAAATGGAGAAAAAATTATCGGATTGCACACATCTGAGGTAATGGATAGCGCCCGTCATGTATATGAAAGCCTCGGCTTTACTGTATATAAAGAAATAGACAGGATATTTGGGGTGCGCTATTGGCTATACAAAATGAACCTGTGACAGTAGCGTCTTTTTCGGATTTTAGTAGAATCAGGTATTTGTAAATAAAGCTTTTGGTACCCGAAGCAATTCCTATTATAAATGAGCTGTTTGCTAATAAGGCCTGAAGGCACCAAATCATAAAAGCCGCTATCATAGCGGCTTTTGTAGGGTGTGAACCAGTTTGGATTCGAACCAATCAGATTCAAATTATAGCACCAATCAAACTGCAAAAGTTTAAAACGCCCAACTAATCCCGATTCCCTCCCGAAAAAGCCCAAACAGCAGATTTATTTTAAAAATCGTGGAAATTTCCCCGCCTACTAATAGTGTTTGGGTATTAGGTTTGAACAAATTCAAAAAAATGAGGAAGTTATTTACCTGCGCACTATTAATAGTTTCTTTATTTAATGCTTGTTCAAATCCACCAGCATCAACAAAGACGAATGAACAAACAGTAGCGGTACAATGTTGTGATGAAGAAGGTACATGCTCGGGCGACAAGTATTGTACTGCCTGCAAAAACTGTAAGTATTGTAAGAACTGTTCAAAGGAAGGAGGTACATGTGGCGTTTGTAAATAGTAAACTGGATAATTCTGGATGTCAGTGTATCGGGAATTTGAAATATTGGATACTACTTTTCATTAGCGGATTACAAATCCGCTTTATCATCGGTTCGGAATTCCCTCCGGAAAATCCCGAACAGCTGGAGTAGGGTGATTACACATATATTTTACATCTGTCGGTATATTTAATTTTATTCACCTAACACTGCTAATACATGGGACTTACAGCCGAGGATTTCCGACGCAATATTTTTGAACTGGTGAAAGCCGAAAATCGAGAATTTGCTGTAAACGAATTTTACAGCTATTTAGGGCAAAAAAATATACTTCTTGCTGATGATTTATTGCTTACCACCTTAAAAGGATACGATACAAAAGAGCCACGATGGAAAAGAAATTTGCGTAATGTTTTGCAGCAGTTAAAAGTTGATGGAGAGCTTGTAAATAGTCGAAAAGACTATTGGCGTTTACCTACACCTGTACTTGAAACGAGACTTGATACAGGGCTTTCGTGGCAACTTATTTATTCAATCGCTAATGAAGCTTTACAAAACAAAATTTCTTGGCTTTCCTCGCAAAAAGAAAAAGCTTACAGGGTTAAACACATTGAACCTGGTTTCATAACAATTTATAGAGAACAACCACACAACGAGGAAACTCTAAATGAAGGTGAAGTCAATCGGGCAATAACAGCCTTGAATGCAGCGGGTGGATTTGTAGGTAGAAGAACACTCAATAATATTGTAGCCAAAGAAGCTGCTATTGTTTTTCTGCACCCTTTATTGGATTGGTTCGAAGACGGGAATCAAATTGGAGTAGTAAAAACAACAACAGCTTCAACAGAACAAAATTCGTTGAGCGAACAACTGATATTGAAAGAACTCGAGAATGATCAAATTGACATTTACGATTTGATAAAACGTAAAAAAAGAAAAGCACAAGATAGATTTAAAGCCAATTTGATGAAAGTTTACGGTGGGCAATGTTGCGTTTCTAGAGTGAATGTAGAAAGTACCCTAAGTGGTGCTCATATTGAACCACACCATATCAACGGTAATAATTCTTCTTGCAATGGATTACTACTGCGAGCAGATATTCACAAACTTTTCGATGATGATCTTATTGCAATTAATCCACAAACTTTGGAAGTAATAGTACATCAATGTTTACGTGATACTATTTATGATGAGTTCAACGGTCAGATATTATTAGAACGACTTGATGGAAAGAGGCCAAGTGAAGAGATTTTAGCAAAAAAATGGAAAGTGTTGAAATGGCTAAGGAACGAAATAACCTCAAACAACTAAGTTTGATTCGAACCAAAATCAGCTGAAAATAAGTAATTCACAAAAAGCATAAAATTCATCAAAATTGCAACGCCACTCCTATCGGGGCTTTTAACATATTTATAAACCAGATTGGATTCGAACTAATTAGATTCAATCAGCTGTTCGGGATGTTAGCGCCAGCGCATCCCGAACAGCTGAGATGCTGAAAAATTTAAAAACACCGCTAATGGCATATTTAGGACATCTGATAAAAGCTAGACAGCCTTTAAGTTGTAAATAGCTAAATATACCTTTTGTATTATGAAAACCTTACTGAATAATGAAAGTGTAGCATTTTATGATTTCATCATAAAACTTAGGGAGTCAAAGATTGATTGGAAATATTCTATAATGCCTGGTAATTTGTTTGAGCAGAAATTTGAAGATGATATTGCGGGTGGTGCAAAACAATTATGGCTTGAAACTCTATATAGAGTGCATTGCAATGTACTTGTGTCTTATTTTAAAACTATCCGGTGGATTGATGGTGTTAATAGTGCAATTGAAAGCGGTGTATACTATTCCTTCGTTTCAAACTTAAGGGGCTTAATAGAATCATGTTCTGATTCTTTTTATTCAATGCGTAGCGTGCCATTAACAATAGGAAGGGATTTTGAAGTAATCCTACGTACAATAAATGGGACTTCGGAAAACATTTATATTACACATCAAAATCTTGAGAATAGTTTAATACACTTCTCTCATGCGAGCAAACTTGATAAGGAACAGAAAAAGCTATTACCAGATTATATGAATGCTAAACAGGTTAGAGAATATTTGACATCAATTTCTGACCCGCAAGACGAGATTGATACACTTTATTCATATTTATGCCAAATAGTGCATCCTGCTTCTCTTTCGAACAATATCATTCTGTTCTTTCAAACCAATGACATGTATGTAAATGGCCATAGTAAGGAAGTTGAAAGAAAATTAATTGAAAATCTAATAAATGAATTTTCTGAAGTAATAAATAGGACTTTTAAAATCGTTTTTGCTAATGGTTTAACGTGCTTACATCTTTTAAATAAATTTGAGGTCAACGAAGTCCAAACAGATTTACAAGAGATAAATTTTGGTACTTCAGAAGCTTGGGATGAAGTACAGGACTATATCAATAAATCTAAAGCTATTTATGAAAGAGCTATTATCACTAGAGTTTATGAGTAGGTAGTCCTTCTTAAATTTCCTGTACAAATAGTCTAAACTTCTATAAAGTGAGAATGCTCTGTGAGCTGATACGCTACTAGTAACGTGCAACTGGCCAACAGTAACGTGTAAATTTGAAAAGACAGGTTGTTGTTAATAGTTGGTTGATTTAGATAAATCTATTAAGCTGGTTCGATATCCAATCAGGATATAAAAATGAAATCCGCTACTGGAGCGGATTTCATTTTCTGTGAACCAGATTGGATTCGAACTAATTAGATTCAATCAGATGTTCGGGATGTTAGCGCCAGCGTATCCCGAATAGTTAATAGCTGAGTTTTATAATCTCCATTTGCACATTGCAAATCCGCTTTATCATCTGTTCGGGATTCCCTCCGGAAAATCCCGAACAGCAAGGACAAACTGGTTATTAGAATAGTCGAACCCGCTCAGCACAGCAAGCGCCAAACCTTCAGCAGCAATACTATCAGACGACAACAAGCAGAAGATATTCCTCTGCTGCTCGCAATGTTTCAAGCAATGGAATACAGCACAATCCCGATATAGGCTATCAAAAAGACAGTGCACAAAAGTAAAACGCCCCAAAGTCTGGGGCGTTTTACTTTTGTTTGAAGGAATCAGCGAATTAGCGGCCGGTGACAGTGATGCTCACCTCGTCGCTCCACTGGCCTACCTTCTCGTCTCGCAACAGATAGATGGCTCGGTACTTCCAGATGCCTACAAGTCTGATGTTCAGGACATTCCGAAGGGCATCCCGAACATCGGGGGTTGATTTTTGAATAGAGTTTTTACAGAAAAGAGACTACGCAGACGTCGGCTGTACTACGGTGGCTGGCGCACATTCAAAGTCACATTGCTATGGAGGAAAGATTATTAAACAGGATTAGAATGCCTTTATAATATTGAGAAAAGGCTTTCCTTTCAGAGTCGAAAATTTGTATAAGAGATTTAATACCGAACAAATTCTGATTGTCGCAGGAGAGACTACATGTTCATATCTGGAGAACGTAACTAAGCCAAAGGCAGTGGAGGATCTTTCCGAAATCAAAAGAACGTTTTCTTATTTGATTAGTATCGCTGATGTGTTCAAAGAGTTCATCGGGGAAAGGGAAGTAGAATTTAATCTTATCTATGATTATGGAAATGGAGGTATCGCAATTTGTTTGGAAATAGATGATGTGCAGAAATGGCACTATGATTTTAACCAATAAAAAAGCCCCTGCTGTAAAGGATGTTTTCCTGCGCATCCTGTACAGCAGAGGCTGATTTTTTTTAATGATACTCTAATGTTTGTGTTTTTTGTTTTGTCCTGGTGCAAATGGTTTTGCCGAGGGCGAGCCATAAGCTTTTTTTGCCTGTCCCGGTGGCAAGGCACGGCTGTTGTTTGACCTTGTGGAATAAGACCTCGGCATATATGTGCAGGAACAGAAGAACAACATGGCAGTTATGGCCAAAACGGATATTTTCATAATGCTATTATTGAAGTAAAGGATTAAGGTATAAGAACCACTTTGCCCAGGTCGGTGATGACACCAAATTTGACCTGAACATTTTTTAATTCAAGATCGGCAACGCCTGTACCAGCTTTTGCATCAAACTGCACAGTATACGAGCCTTCCGGAAGCCCGCAGAAAACATAGCTTCCGTCGGCATTGGGTATAGCGCTAAAGGTATCTGCTCCGTTGATGGCATATACTACGGTAAATGCATAAAGCGGCAAAACAGAACCTTTGATTTTGCCATTCGTCAATTCTGTATAGGTTCTGATTACAGGCTTAAGGCTGTAATCACCATTGCCATTCTCTACAATAGAACGTGACGCATCAAAATCAATCCAGATAGTATAGGCAACATTGGTGAGAAGGTCATGTTGAACATTGAATTTTAAACCACTTTGCATTGCCGAAGGTGTCTTTAACGGATAGACAACCCCGCCTACTTTAATGGCATTATTGGCACCCAGCACCATTCTGATTTGGCTCATACGGCCAACAGGCAAATCCACTTGACAAAGCAATGTATCCAGCCCATTTCTGAAATCCAGCAGATTGTAAACACCTTTTCTTGATAGCGGAACTTCAATCCATCCTTTAGTCTCAGTCTCTACCGTCACGCTTTGAACGTCGATATATACAGCTTCATAATCGCCGGGCGCATCAGTAAGGCGGATAGCTACTTTGGTAGTGCCATTATTGTTATTGGTAGACTCTTTGTTACAAGCAGTAGTAAAAAGAATACTCAGCGCACTCAATAAGAAAACAGATATTTTTTTCATAATTTTTTTATTTAATCTTAGTAAAGGTATTCGTTGGCAC
This sequence comes from Bacteroidota bacterium, assembly GCA_040387755.1. GTDB lineage: Bacteria > Bacteroidota > Bacteroidia > Chitinophagales > Chitinophagaceae > Rurimicrobium. Next base: position 1,934,125 of record JAZKDB010000002.1, read on the forward strand.
TGTTATTTAAATTATAAATAGACTCAAAATTGTAATGATGTAAACCATTGTGATAATTGTGTAAACCATTGGAGTTGTGCCTTAAAACTATGCCGGGGCTGTTCCGTATTTTGGAATAAAGCATAGAAGAACGGATTGGATTCTGTACTTCGATTTAAGAGAAACGACGAAAATTGGCTGTCCTGGCCAATACATTAGCCATTTATTTACTCTATCTGAGAAAGGGTTTTAAGGATTGATTTTATAAAACAGATTGTACAAAAGCCAAGAGTTGCAGTCCTTAAGTGTTAAAGTATTTTTTATCTATGTAAAATAAATATTATAACCTTTTTTATGTTCCACGGCCTGTATCGAAATGGATATTATAGACTTAATTTCGTTTTGCTTCGTCATTGAGACATCTGGTTGGTGTTGCAATTTCGTAAGTGAATAACCAAAACCAACAAAGCTATTAATGAAACTACTATTAGCTGAGGATAATGATATTTTTCGCAAGTCTCTGTTGTATTTCTTAAGCAACAATGGCTACAATGTTACAGGTGTAGACAATGGCCTTGATGCTATTGAGCTGCTTCGGAAAGAGCCATTCGACCTTATCATTACAGATGTGAACATGCCTTTTGCGGGTGGTATGGAGCTTATTAATTTGGTAAGAACCGAGTTGAAATCCCAGATTCCAATTATTGTACTCACAAGCTCTAATGTAGAACAGACCGAACTGGAAGCATTTGATCTTGGAGCAAGCGAATTTGTTACCAAGCCATTTAGCCCCCTGGTTTTAGTGGCCAGGATAGAGAAGTTGGCAAAGCAAATGAAACTACAGTAGTATGGCTTTTGTACGTTGCTTCTTCTTGTATGTGCTGATTATCCCATTTGTTGTTTTTGCTCAGCAAAACAATTCGGATACCCTGTATCAAAAGAGCAGGGCTTTTTTGGCGGACAAAAATTTTGTCAATGCTATTGTCATCGCAAAGCAACTGGTAGAAAGTGAGCCTCAAAATGTGGACTACAAAATCTATTTGGCTAATCTGTATAGTTGGAATAAGAGCTATGATACGGCTATTCAATTGTTACTACCACTTACAGTGGTCTCAGCTCCATCAGAAGAAGCTTTTCAGGCTATCTGTAATGCTTATCTATGGAAGGGCGATTTCGAAAAGTCGATTTTAATCGCCCGGCAAGGATTAAGCAGAGCCGCTGCAGATTCTGTTTTTTACCTTTCGAACCTGGCAATTGCGTATGAGAAAACCAACAGAGATACCAGCTCATTAGCTATGATAAAAAGGGTGCAAAGGATAGAGCGGGGTAATGAAAAGATGCTGTATTTAAAAAGCAGCATCCTGCAAAAAAAGAAAAACCTCTTTTCTGCTTCGTACTACAACATTTCGTTTAGAGCGCCCTATAATGCCCCACAGCATATTGCATTTCTGGAGTACAAAAGAAACTTTAGTAAAGCACCATTTTTAGTAAGGCTCAATTATGGTCAAATGTTTCAAAAAGAGTCGTTACAATTTGAGCTGGATTTGTATCCCAAAATCAGCAAGAACAGTTATTTGTACCTTAATCAGGCGGTTTCTTCAGCCCAATCAGTGTTCCCCTTTTATAAGGCAGCCTTAGAGTATTATGTTGCCTTGCCCAGGCATGTAACGGCATCTGCCGGTGCGCGGTTTCTAAAATTTCAAACATCGACGGTATGGATTGGCACTGCACATATTGGGTATCAGTTTACTAATTGGCAGCCCAATTACCGCATCTTTCTAAGCTCTCTTGGGGGCAAGCAATTTTTATCTCATTCTTTGTTACTGAAGAGAGATTTTTTGGCAAGAGAATCTTTTGTGCAGCTAGAGTTTCAGTATGGAAATATGCCGTACAGTTTTTTCACCACAAACGAAATTTCAAGAATAAACGCCTATCGATTTGGGTTACAGTATAAATTCCGTTTTGGCAGTAATTTTTTTCTGCAACCCATATTAATGTATGAATATGAAGAGTATTTCCCCGGGCTGTTTCGTAATCGATACAACACGCAATTTATATTGAGTCATCGATTTTAATATTATTCAATTGGCACGATTTATTTTTTTGGAAATTTCTGATATCAACGTCGAGCGCTTTTTGATAATAAGCTCCATCGTTTTTTTGACTTTAGCTTTTTTATTTATCCTTACTGTTTTTGTAAAGCGATATTTCAAAATAGTGAAAGCCCGAAAGGATGCCATTATGGATAGGTATATCGAACAAGTACTATTTCCTGTTTTATTTCAACAACAGACATTTGCCGATATTTCGACAACTAATTTGTATCAAAGACAATCAACTGATAAGGTCTTTTTGGAGGCACTGCACAATGCCGTTGTAAAAATGCATTCATCTTATTCGGGCAGTCATGCGCATATCCTCCGGACATTTTTTATAGAATCAAAACTGGTAGATATTTCTTTGCAAAAAATCCGCAAAGGTGCATGGAACGAAAGGTGCAGGGCTATTAGGGACTTAAGTCAGATGCAAATAGAGTCTTCTTCAGATTTGATACTGCAACATTGTAGTTCCTCAAACGAGACACTGAGGCAGGAGGCTATAATTGGCCTGATAAGAATGAGCGGGTTTGGGGGGTTGAATGCCCTTAAGGTTTATACCTATGATATAAATCAGTGGATGATTATCAATATTATCCATCATCTCAATTTGCAGAATCAAACCGATGTTCCGGAATTCGATTTTTTGTTACAATCTAAAAACAAAACGGTGATATTATTGGGATGTCGCCTTATTGAATATTACAAGCAAACAGAGCAATTGAATACCCTTGTCCGTTTGAATCAATCAACGGATAATATCGATGTGCAGGAAATTACAGCTGAGGTTATTGATAAACTAAATTCTTTTTAATCTATGGGCAGCTTACTGATTATCGACTTTTTTGCTTTCAATGTATTGATGCTTTTATTCGCCGTTTTAATAGTTTCTTCCTACATTCTTCTGGCAATTGTATCTGTGCGCTCCTTAATTCGTTATTTGAAATCAAATGAGTTTGTAGACTATTCTGTTTTATTGTCGACTGAGCTTGCACCAGCCTTATCATTAATTGCACCGGCATATAATGAAGGGTTGACGATTGAAGAAAATATACAGTCTTTACTTTCGTTGAACTATAATAATTTTGAGATTATAGTAGTCAACGATGGTAGTAAAGACAATTCGATGGAGGTCTTGATAAAAGCCTTTCAGCTAGAGATAGTACATCGAAATTTCAATAATTTTATTGAGACAAAGCCCATCAGAGGCGTATACAAATCCAGGAATGCAGCGTACAAAAAACTCATAGTTGTTGATAAAGTTAATGGAGGAAAAGCCGACGCACTCAACACGGGTATTAATGTATCCAGTCATCCATATGTTGTTTGCATAGATGTAGACTGTGTATTAGACAAAGACACCTTGCTTAAATTATCCAAGCCATTTTTAGAGCAATCAAAGAAACGAATTATCGCTACAGGAGGGGTAGTGCGTATTGCTAATTCATGTATAGTCAAAAGGGGGCGTTTAATGCAAGTTAATGCACCGGAAAATTTATTGCCACGCACACAGGTAATCGAATATTTAAGAGCATTTTTATTAGGAAGAATGGCTTGGAGCAGGCTTGATGGTCTGTTGCTCATCAGTGGTGCATTTGGTATGTTTGATAGAGAAATAGCAATCAAAGCCGGAGGTTATGATCATAAAACAGTGGGTGAGGATATGGAACTCGTAGTGAGAATGAGGAGATACATGCTGGAACATAATTTGCCGTATTCTGTAGCGTATATTCCAGACCCATTGTGTTGGACAGAAGCTCCTGAAAGCTTGTCCATTTTTAGAAGGCAAAGAAGCCGTTGGACCAGAGGTACGATGGAGACTCTTTGGATTCACCGTAGAATGTTTCTTAATCCAAAATATAAAATATTGGGTTTGCTCAGTTTGCCTTACTGGTTTGTGTTTGAATATCTGGCTCCTATTATTGAGTTATTGGGGCTTTTGGTTACCCTGTTATTTATCGTTTTGGGTATCATCAGCTGGAAGTTTTTTTCATTACTCGTTTTGTTTGTTTACACCTTTGCCGTGATGTTTTCGTTTCTGGCTTTGCTCACCGAAGAGTTTACTTATCATCAATACCCCAAAATAAGTGATTTCCGAAAATTTGCGTTAACAGCATTAATAGAGCCTTTCTACTTTCATCCTTTTAGTGTCTATGCCGCTTTGAGAGGAAATTGGGAGAAAATAAAAGGAACAAAAGGCTGGGGAGATATGACAAGAAAGGGTTTTACAAAAACTAAAGTATAGATTTTTGAAGGTTCGGAATACACTTAAAAACTTTGGAAGAAGCAATGGGATACATAAATCGGAACGAGATAAGAAATATTGAGACGCTATAGAGCTTAATATTATACTCCAATCCTCCCAAAGTCAGGTGCATTAGCGTCAGCGCATTCCGTACTACAACTCGCGGAGAAAAGCTAAGCATTTTTCAGGTACATAATCTTCAATGTTTTTTTCTTGTGTAACATTAGTTGCTGTAAAGGTTTTTGTGCAGCAATACTTTTGCGCCTCATCCACAGAAGAGCAAAATGAATCGACTACACTTGTTATTATCAGCAGCATTACTCACAATTTCGTTTGTAGGTAAAGCACAAAAGGTTATCAGCATTTCTCAGGAAGAAGTGCTCCGCAAAATAGAAAAGGATAATCTGCAAATCAGAATTTCTGAAAAGGCTTTTGAAGCCGCAAGGGCAGATTATCGTCAATCAAATGCTTTGTTTTTGCCCAATATCAATGCGGCTCACACGGCAATTACTACAAATAATCCATTGATGGCTTTTGGTTCTAAGCTCAACCAAGAGCGCCTGGTGGCTACAGATTTTAATCCGGCCTTATTAAATAATCCGGCTAAAATCAATAATTATGCTACCAGAATAGAGGTGCAGCAGCCATTGATTAATGTAGATGGATTGTATGAGCGTCAGGCAGCCAAAGACAAAGCAGATGCATTTGCATTACAAACAGAACGTACTAAGGAGTATTTGCAGCTGGAAGGCGCAAAGGCTTATATGCAACTGCAATTGGCCTACAAGGCAGTTGATGTATTGACAAAAGCAGACGAGACGGCTTCGGCAAATCTTAAGTTGGTACAGCAATATTATCAGCAGGGACTGTTACAAAAAACGGATTTGCTGGCAGTGAAGGTTCGGGTAAATGAAATTGCCAATCAATTACAGTATGCCAGAAGTAACATCCAAAATGCATCTGATTATTTAGCTTTTATGATGAATGAAGATCATATAGGCACTCTTTTCAAACCTGCTACGGCTTTAGCTGATAAAGTGACCAGCATATCGGCCCTGATGTCTTTTTCAGAAATGCGAAAGGATATTATGGCTATGGACAAATCCTCAGATGCTTATCGCAAGATGTTTCGTTCATCCAAAATGAAGTTTTTACCCCGACTGAATGCCTTTGGTTCTTATGAATTGTACGACACTAAGTTATTTAATATGCGAGCCTACGGTTACACCATCGGTGCACAGTTAAGCTGGAATCTCTTTGATGGATATAAGTCTATTGGGAAGATGGAAAGGGCTAAGGTAGATTATCAAAAGGCCCGGGCCGAGGCAGAGCAATATAAGGCACAAAGCCTGTTAGAATGGAATAAAACAAGCCGTCAGCTCAAAGATGCAGAAAACAAAGTGACACTAGCAGCACTAGCCTTAGAACAATCTCAGGAAGCATATAGAATCAGGCAAAACAGATTTACTCAGGGTTTGGAAAAAACAAGCGACTTGCTGGGCACCGAAACGCAAATGTTGCAAAAGCAACTGGAACACTTACAAGCCATTTTTGAATACAATTTTACACAACAGTATCTGCATTTTTTAACTAAATAATCATGAAGAAAATAATTATTCCTATCGCAGCATTTTCGATATTGATGCTCAACGCATCCTGTTCCTCAGATAAGAAATCTACCGCTGTGCCTGCAACAGCAATACCTGTAATGGTAAGTGCTGTACAACAAAACAGTAATAATGGTTTTGTGACAGCAAGCGGAAAGGTTGAGGCTGAAAACAGCGCAAACCTGAGTACCCGAATGATGGGCTACATTACTAAATTAAATGTCAAAGTAGGTGACAATGTAAAGGAGGGTCAATTACTGGTCAGTATCAACAATACAGATTTGCTGGCAAAAAAAGCGCAGGTTGATGCATCGGTGTTGCAAGCCAATGCAGCCTTCAATAATGCAAAAAAGGATTACGATCGTTTTGTAAATCTATACGCTCAGCAAAGTGCATCTCAAAAGGAACTGGACGACATGACGGCTCGCTATGAAATGGCTAAAGCCGGACTGGAGGCTGCAAAGCAAATGCGTAACGAGGCCATTGCTCAGTTTTCTTATGCAAACATAACGGCTCCTTTTTCTGGTACAGTTACCAATACTTTTATCAAGGAAGGGGATATGGCCAATCCGGGTATGCCTTTGTTGAGCATTGAAGGCGTGTCTAAACTGCAGGTAGTAGCCATGGTTTCGGAAAGCGATATTGCCGCAATAAAAACAGGAATGGATGTAAGTGTGATTGTGAAATCTTTAAACAAATCATATCGGGGTAAGGTGATTGAATTAAGCCAGTCTGCCAAAAATACCGGAGGACAATATTTGGTTAAAATTGCCTTGGAGCAAACAGAATCGGTTTTGTCGGGTATGTTTGTTAATGTTCAATTTCCGGTAACACACACTGCCGCTGTCCAGGATGCAACATCAACCAGGATATTGATTCCTCAATCGGCATTAGTTCGTCAAGGTCAGCTATTGGGTGTATATAGTGTCACCAGTGAGAAGATTGCCATTTTAAGATGGCTGCGTATAGGAAGGCAATATGGAGATCAGGTGGAAGTGCTTTCCGGTTTGTCGGCAAACGAATCTTTTATTTTATCAGCAGAGGGGAAACTGTTTAACGGTGCTAAAGTCACGTTCTAAATTATCATTTCTAAGTAACCAAGTCTGAGGTATAGTAGTTGAGATTATCCGGGTTGTTATTCCGGAGATTGAAACATATAGCCCTGGCAGGGGGCAGCGCTGCATGCGTTTGCCTCAGGTTATGTCCACACAAAAAATAATTATAGTATTATGCAAGAAGGTATATCAGGCAAAATCGCCCACTTTTTTATCAACTCTAAGTTAACTATTCTTTTAATGGTTGCCTTAATGATTATTGGGGTATATAGCTCTTTTCTAATTCCCCGTGAAGAAGAACCTCAGATAAATGTTCCGATGGCCGATGTTATGATTGGCTATCCGGGGGCTAGTCCGTCTGAAGTAGAAAGCAGGATAGTGAAGCCACTGGAACAAATTATTTCTAACATCAAAGGGGTAGAACATGTACATAGTCAGGCAATGAATGGACAAGCAATGCTGATTGTTCAATTCTATGTTGGACAAGATGTAGAACGTTCTTATGTAAAATTATATGATGAACTGAAGAAGCATGAGCACATGTTTCCACAAGGTATTTATCCCCCTGTTGTCAAGACTCGTTCTATCGACGATGTACCAATGCTGGGTTTGACCTTATGGAGCGAAAAGTATGATGATTACCAACTGCGGCAAATAGCCGAAGAAATAACAACCGAGGTAGAGAAAGTAAAGGATGTAGCAATAACTAAAGAGATTGGAGGAAGAAGCAGAGTAGTAAAAGTGGTTTTGGACAAGGATAAAATGGCGGAGAACGCTGTTGATGCTTTGGGTATCATGCACATGATAGAAGCCAATAACGGAAGCTCTCAGTCTGGTTCTTTTGTCAACAATGATCAGGAGTTTTTGGTGACCACAGGTCAATTCTTATCTAGTGCAGAAGATGTGGAGAATTTAGTAGTAGGAGTTAATAAAAACATGCCTGTTTATTTAAAGCAGGTGGCTCGTATAGAAGATGGTCCCTCATCTTCTAAGAGTTATGTCTCTTTTGGATATGGTAAGACGAACAAAGAGCATAAGGCTAATCAATCTGAATATCCTGCTGTTACTATTTCCATAGCCAAAGTAAAAGGTGCTGATGCCATGAAAATTTCAGAGAAGATTTTGGAAAAGGTAGAGCATCTTAAACAATCTATCATTCCCACAGAAGTTCATCTTGAGGTGACCAGAAACTATGGGGAAACGGCTTCGCACAAAGTAGGTGAATTGCTGATGCACCTGGGTGTTGCCATTATAGCTGTAACGGTCCTCGTTATTCTGGCAATGGGCTGGAGAGGCGGTTTGGTGGTATTTTTCTCTGTTCCGCTCACTTTTGCTTTAACCTTATTTGCCTATTATTTATTGGGTTATACGCTTAACAGAATTACCCTTTTTGCATTGGTATTTGTGGTAGGTATTGTGGTAGATGACAGTATTATTATTGCAGAAAACATGCATCGGCATTTCAAGATGAAGCGACTGCCCTTTATGCAGGCGGCTATCTATGCTATTAATGAAGTAGGCAACCCTACTATTTTAGCAACGTTCACGGTTATTGCAGCTATTTTGCCCATGGCTTTTGTGTCTGGTATGATGGGGCCATATATGAGCCCGATGCCTATAGGTGCATCTATAGCTATGTTGCTTTCATTATTTGTTGCATTAACAGTAACCCCCTATCTGGGTTACCATTTACTAAAGGAAAAAGATGAACAAGCGCATAAAAAAGAACAAGGCTTAGAAACAAGCTGGATTTTTAAAGTGTATAGTAGAATTGAACGTCCGTTTTTAGAAAACAATAAAAAACGAAATGTTCTGTTTGCTATTACGATTATTCTGTTGCTGGGTTCTATGGGTATGTTCTTCACAAAGTCGGTAGTCGTAAAAATGTTGCCTTTTGATAATAAGAATGAATTTCAGGTGGTAATAGATATGCCTGAAGGCACAACTTTAGAACGAACTGCGGCTGTGACCAAAGAGATTGCACAGTATCTGGCTACAATACCTGAAGTACTCAATTATCAAAATTATGTTGGCACATCTGCGCCTATTACATTTAATGGCTTGGTTAGGCATTATGATATGCGCGGTGGAAGTAATATGGCTGATATACAAGTCAACCTTTTGCATAAAGAAGGTAGGGATTTACAAAGCCACGATATTGCCAAACAAGTTCGTCCTGCAATTCAGAAAATTGCTAAGAGATATGGCGCTAATGTCAAAATTATTGAAGTGCCACCTGGACCTCCGGTACTTTCTACACTCGTTGCAGAGATATATGGACCAGACTATAAAGAGCAAATTAAAGTGGCGCATCAGGTCAAGTCTATATTAGAAAAAACCAATGACATTGTTGATATTGACTGGATGGTGGAGGATAATCAGATTGAGTATAAACTGGTAGTGGATAAAGAAAAGGCTATGCTGAATGGTATTGCACCACAGCAGGTTGTGGGTAATTTAACCTATCTGCTTAAAGAATATCCTGTTTCTACTCTTTATGATGAGCATGCCAATAATAGTGTTGGTATAGTATTGGCACTGGACGATAAAGACAAAACCAGTTTGCATGATATTCAACAAATGAAAATCAAAGGAGCTCAGGGCAATGTCATTGCGGTAAGTGATCTGGTAAAAGTGGTGAGCGATACATTACAAAAGACGATTTTCAGAAAAGACCAAAAACGAGTGGTGTATGTAACAGCGGATATGGCTGGTGCGCTGGAAAGCCCTGTTTATGCTATTTTGGGTATGAACGAACAATTGCAAAAAATGAAGCTACCCAAAGGCTATGAGGTTAATGAATTGTATATGGAACAACCATCAGATGAGCGCAACTTTGCCGTTAAATGGGATGGCGAATGGCAAGTGACTTTAGAAGTATTTAGAGATTTGGGGGCAGCATTTCTTGTGGTAATTATCGTGATTTATATGCTTATTGTGGGCTGGTTTCAGAATTTTAAAACCCCTATAGTCATGATGATGGCCATCCCGCTTTCTTTAGTGGGTATTGTATTAGGACATTGGTTGCTAGGCGCTTTTTTTACCGCTACTTCTTTTATTGGCATGATTGCATTGGCGGGGGTCATGGTGCGGAATTCTGTTTTGCTTATTGACTTTATAGAAATCAGACTGAATGATGGGATACCCCTCAAACAAGCTATTATCGAAGCCGGTGCGGTAAGAACCACTCCAATATTATTAACTACAGGAGCCGTAGTAATCGGCGCTTCTATCATTCTGTTTGATCCGATTTTTCAAGGTCTGGCAATTTCCTTAGTGGCCGGAGCAATTGTTTCGACTATTCTTACGCTGATTGTAGTTCCCTTGATTTATTACATTACCGAAAGGAAAAAATGGGAAAAAAACTTGTCAAAAGAAGAGAAAACAGATAAATAACAGCACAATTTTTTAAAACAAAATCCATATGAAATTAATGGTTGTCACCGCTATCAGGGCATACGAAAGCGATATAAAAAAAATAATGAAAGAAGCGTCAATTGGCGCGTATACTTACAAGCATGTCACAGGCTTTAAGGATAGTTCGCTGGATGCTGTCAGTACAAATTGGTTTGGGACAGAAATGTGTGAAAACGAATCTGTTTTATTTTTTGCAATGGTAGATTCTGCTGTATCAGAAAACGCAATGGCTTTCATTGAACGTTTTAACCAATCGCAGGAGTCTTCCTCGAGGGTACATGTAGCTATTCTTGATATCGGAAAAACAAATTAAACAAACTATGAAAAACAGAATTATTCATGCTGTTGCAGGTCTTTTTATTTTGTTGAGTCTGCTATTGGCTTATTATGTTCATCCTAATTGGTATTGGTTTACTGCATTTGTGGGTGCCAATCTTTTACAGTCTTCAATTACCAGTTGGTGTTTGATGGCAAGCATTTTAAGTAAGTTCGGAATTAAAGATTAGTTTACCGTCTGCCTTAAGCAAGACCCAAAATTACTTACAATATTTCCAGGCTTTTTTCAGACCTAATAAGTATTTAATGCCCTTTTAGCTGCGTTTATTTTGTAGTATGAATTGAACTGATATTGCAACGTAACGCTGGTCATGATTTTCTAGAATACCAACAACTATTTGCCGATAGTGCAAAAATTATTTTAACCTAACAACAAAGCCACAACAAACGTTGTGGCTTTGTATTGAAGTATCACTAAGGAATTAATTAAAAGTGCCGTTGAAAAAATTGAAACGGGCTTTATTATCAGCCTCGCGCTGATCCAACGCCTCGCGGATTTCGTTTTCCAGCAATCCGCTGCCACCCCCATAATGCTGGATAATAATAATCTCTGGTTGCTGAAAACGAAATACATTGCGCAGCTTGCTTTCGCTGGCTTCTTCTATGCCACTGCTCAGCAATACAATGTCGTATTGCATCTGCTGAAAAAGCAAAATCGCTTCCTCATCCTCGTAGGCCACTGTGCATTGCCAGGCCTCGTTTTTCTCTATCAGGCGCTGCAGTATCGGAACAATTTCTCTATTCCGGCCCACCACTAATATTTGTATTCTGTCCATTATCTAAAAATATTTGAAACAGCCCGAATTGCAAAATTCGGGCTGTTTTTTTTGCATTGTGTTAGCATTGTTTTACAATGATTAACTAACTAAATCATTCACGCATCGTTGGGATAACAGTGATGTGGTCTAACATTGAAATAATCATTAGGCTTGTTTCACCAATTGTACATCGGCATGGATGCGCACCTCGTCACTCACCAATACACCACCCGCTTCCAGAGCTGCATTCCAGGTAAGCCCAAAATCTTTACGGTTAAATTTACCATTCAATGTAAAACCCGCTTTGGTATTGCCCCAGGGGTCTTTGCCAATGCCACCATATTCTACATGGAGCGTTACCGGTTTTGTTTCGCCATGCAGCGATAAGTTGCCCTGCAACTCATAGTTGCCATCATCTGTTTTGTTGAAAGCAGTAGAAGTAAACTCCAGTTTGGGGTATTGTGCCGCGTCAAAAAAATCGCCGGATTTGAGGTGATTATCACGGTCGCTGTTTCCCGTGTTTACAGAATCTGACTGAGCAGCAAAACTGATTGTTGCACCTTCAAAATTTTCGTCTTCTGTTTCGGCTGTTGCTTCGAAGGCATCAAATTTGCCCGATACATTGGTAAACATCATGTGCTTTACTTTAAAGCCTATCTCGGAGTGTGTTGGGTCAATTGCCCATTTAGTTGTTGCCATTGTTTTGTTGTTTTTTATGTTTAAGAAAATTATTTTTTGAAATTATACTGGAGTAGAAAACAAAGAGTGATTTGTCATACTGAGCGAAGACGAAGTATAAGGCAAATCGCTTTGTTTTCGTTGCCCAAAGCTAGGCATTCATGCTCATCGGTACTTCCATCAGCAGTATTTCGGCATCCTGACTCAGTGCTTTGATGGGCACATTAGTGACATCCCAGATGCCAAATCCATCTCGGCTGTTTACCTCGGTGTCGGCTATCAAAAAATCGCCTTTCAGCACAAAAGCATACACACCATTCCCCGCTTTTTTTACCTGATAGTCGCTGCTCACCTCTTTGTCAAATGTACCCAAATGAAACCAGGCATCCTGATGTACCCATACACCTGCATCGTCGGCATTGGGCGAAAGGATTTGCTGTAAGGTATTGTGCCGATCTTTGACGTCCAGAGTAATTTGGTCGTAGCGTGGTGTTACATTTTTCTTGTTAGGGAAAACCCAGATTTGTAGAAATTTTACCTCAGCATCTTTGTTGCGGTTGTACTCGCTATGCTGTATACCTGTACCTGCACTCATCACCTGTATATCGCCATGGCGGATAGTGGCAATATTACCCATACTGTCTTTATGCTCCAGATCGCCGGATAAAGGGATGCTGATGATTTCCATATTGTCGTGAGGGTGAGTGCCAAAGCCCATGCCCGGAGCCACCGTATCGTCGTTGAGCACGCGCAGTACACCAAAGTGCATCCGCTCGGGATTGTAATAATTGGCAAAGCTAAAAGAGTGATGACTGTTCAGCCAGCCGTGGTTGGCATGTCCGCGTGTAGCAGCTTTATGCAAGATTGTGTTGTCCATAATTTTTGAATTTGTGTTAGGAATGTGATTGAAACCGGTGATGTCGGGCAATGGAGTGGCATCGAGTTCTCTGAGTTCGTCAATGCCATTGACCAGTACTTTGCCCATGGCAGCCGAGGCTACAAACATACTTGTACCGAGGAAGCTTTTGCGGAGGAAGTTTTTTCTGTCCATTGTGCTGTATCATTTGATTTTGATAACACAAATGTCCGAAGCTAAGGAGTGCTGACAAATAATGTAGATTAAGAAATTTAAAATTTTGGTTGCGCCCGGCTTTTGTCAGGCGATAAGGCTTTGGGTGTCCAGCTGTCCGCTACTACTCCGCCACGGGGCCCCGTCAAAAAGGCTTCAGCGGGGTATTCACTGCCATCTGGCGCAGGTTTGGGCTTTAGTCTGGTTATTGTAGCATTGCCTGTCGCAGGTATTTCACTTTCTTGCCCTTTTTGTAAACCCAGCATAAGCAAGGCCATGGCAGAAGGAGATAATAATTTTGACCCGGCAACGTTTATCCATTCATAGCATTTGCTTGGGGGCTCTTTTGACAGTTATCAGAAGTGTTTTATAACTAGCACAGCCTGTAACGACCAGCGGAATTTTAATGACCAATGTTGCACACAAATTAACCTATAATCAAAATAAAGATGTACTTTTCCACACATAAACAGCAATGTTCATCATTAAAAATAATGTTCCCATGAAAAAAATAATTGTTTTGTCCTCGATATTATTGGCCATCGGTCTGGTTTATTCCTGCAAAAAGAATCTTAGGGACAGCCCCTCCGGAAAGGAAGTATATCTGGACCTTCCTACAAATTCCTACAACTACTACGATACATTTAATAGTTATTCTACCCAATTAAACAAGACCGCGACCTTAGGCCGTGTGCTTTTTTATGATGGTCATTTATCTGCCAACAACAGTATATCCTGTGCCAGCTGCCATAAGCAGGAATTAGCCTTTGCAGATAATGTGGCACTCAGCAGAGGTTTTGAAAACAGGCTCACCAGCCGAAACTCTCTTGGTATTCAGAATCTTGTCTCTAACGACCCTACACCTTTATCTGGCAGTATGATAGCCAACACAACACTCTTTTGGGATGGACGCGAAAATTCAACCAAAGGGTTAATTAGCCGACCCATTACCAACCATGTGGAAATGGGTATAGACGATATGGATAAGTTGACAGAGAAGCTGAGCCAATTGCCCTATTACAAAAGCTTGTTCATGGATGCCTACGGATCTGAAAGAATCACTGTAGAAGGCATATCTGATGCCATTTCAACCTTTATGTGTGCTATCACCTCCACCAAAAGTCGTTTTGATCAAAGTATAAACGGTAATATCAGCCTTAGTGCAATTGAATTGAAGGGTCAGGCATTATTCAGCAATGTATACAAATGCAGCTCATGCCATCAACCTCAGGGTTTTAGCTATCCTGGCAGAATCATGCTCAACATCGGTCTGGATTATCCTACCAAAGATAAAGGTGCGGGTGCTGTGAGTGGAGACCCCAAAGAAATGGGTGCATTCAGAATTCCCAACCTGCGAAATGTGGCACTAACAGCGCCTTATATGCACGATGGCCGCTTTGCCACTCTGGAAGATGTGCTGAATTTTTATAGCCACAACATTCAGAATGATCCCAATCTTGCTACGCCTTTACGTGATAAAGATGGCCAACCCATCCAAATGAATATTACTGCAGAAGACAAAAAAGCTATCATTGCTTTTTTGAACACCTTTACAGACTATTCAATCACTACCGACACTAAATTCTCCAACCCATTCAAAACAAAATAAGCACACTCACATGATCAGAAAAATTGTAAAAGCATTCGCTTTTTGCACACCCCTTGTATTGACTTTTACCACTGTATCTTTTGCACAAGACAGTGTTGTGGACGCAAAGAAGGAACATAAAACAGAACACATTGTAGGTGTGCAGATGAATGAACTTATCCGGCAGGTTTTTAATTTTAATAGCAGTGCCGGCAATGCTGCCAACAATAACCCTTATCTGCTGATATATACGTTCAAGTTTAAAAAATCTGGCATTGGTATCCGCACAGGCGTTGGATATACTTATCAGGATTTTACAACAGAAGATGGCTTATCAAACAAGCTCACCCAGATTAATGAGCTGCACTGCCGTTTGGGTATTGAAAAAAGTTTTCAATTATCCTCCAAATGGAGCTCAGGTGTCGGCATTGATGGAATAGCCAACCTCAATAAAAACTATACTTCCAGCATTCTTCGCTCGTTCGACACGGTGTCTACCAAGACAAAATCAGAGCTAAATAGTTTTGGCGGAGGAGCAATGGCCTGGCTTCGTTATAACATCAGTCCCAGGATATTGATTGGTACAGAAACCAGCTTTTATTATGCCACCAGCGAGCAGAAGCAAAAGGTAGAAATTACCCAGCGCGACAGAAACGTTTTCCCTTTCGAAGTCAAAACAAGCATTACTTCAGATAATTCAACATCATCGGTAGGTGTGTTTAGCGTACCGGTTACTTTCTATCTGATAGTAAAATTTTAAAAACATCCGGACGCCGAAAGTAAACTCCTACAGAAGACCTGACTGACAAAACCAGTTTAAAAAAAGGGTAATACGTCGCACACAATAGTCGATTATTTCATATATTTGATAAAATCATAAAATCGATGTCACGCATTATATTATTTTTTTTACTGTTGCTGTCAGGTCATGCCCGGGCACAACAATTGCTGCTCAAAGATGCTGCAAATATTGCCTGGCCCGATGTGCAGGAAGTCAACAGTATCCATTTTACGGGGCATACTGTTGTAGACAGGCATTTTTATTTCTCTCCCTCCTGCAGTCGATTTTACTGTAGCAGAAAGGTAAAATCGATGAATGTGTATGATTCGCTCAATAATAAGAGGCTCAGCATCCATTTTGACAGTACCGGCAATTTTATTGGCTGGCACCAGTCTGGTTATGCATTTGAGCGTCACAGCTACCCAAAAGGGACAAAGTTGGTGACCATTTCAGAGCTTAGTTATCAATCAAAAATTATCAGTAAAACCATTGTCAAATCCAGCACCAAAAAACAGATGCGCTTTGGTGTGCCCATCCTTGTGACAAGAAACAGATATATCAGCTATGATATGGGCTCTAAAATCAACCACCGAAATAATTCTTACAATAAAGCTTACTATCATAACAGGGCAGAAAGCAATGAAAAGGTGCAATTAAAAAAGAGACTCATTGCTTTGTATCCCGACAATAAGCTGGTCAAATGCAGAAACGAAATGCGCCAAATCGTACGGCTGGAAAACGAAGCTGCTATTGCCGGAGTGAATGCTGCCCAAAAGGAAGAATTAGAGCTGTGGATGAAAAGACATAGTAAGGAGTCTGCAAAGTATTATGCCGAGGGAGAGCGCTTTAGTAAATACCATACAGAGGGTCAAAATAGTTGTTGCCAGCCTGAAAACAATCAATTTGCGGGGGCACAGAATATGGCTATCTCCAATGTCAATGTTGAGTATACCCAAAATAATCAGGCATTGAATGACAGTTTGTTTCTGTTGCAAGATCCGGCAGCCGCTTCTATCGAAACGAAAATTGCCCCTACCGAAACTAATGTATTGATTGGCCGCGAAAGCTCCCGACAAGCAGTCAGCGATATTTTTTCAAAGAGGTTTTTATACACTTTTCGTTACGAGTATTTTGGAGAGTAACATCACAATTCCCTCAAATACTCCGCCTTCATCTTACTCATAAATTCAGGGGTAACCCCGATGTAGGCTGCAATTTGTTTTTGGGGCAGACTGTTGATGAGCGATGGATAGGTCCTGCAAAATTTGGCAAAGCGTTCTTTGGCGCTAAGCTCAAGATTGTCCAATACACGTTGCCGGCTGGCTACTGTAGAATTCTGAATAAGGATGCGGAAATAACGTTCAAACTTTGGCACTTTTTCGTAGAGTAATTCCTGATTGCTTTTACTGAGGATTAATATTTCTGAATCTTCTATGGCATCAATATTTAAGTGGGCTGGCTTGCCGCTTAGCATACTGAACATATCGGTAATCCACCAGTTTTGCGGCGCAAATTGCAGGATATGTTCTACCCCATTTTCGTCAACAGAATAGGCACGCAAACAACCGGAAAGCACAAAGGCCGATTGCTCGCAAATATCATTTTCGTGCAGCAGAAAATCTTTGCGATGCATGGCTTTTTCCTGCAGCAATGACACGAAATAGTTCTGCTCCTTTTCGTTAAGTTGGATAAACTTTTGGGTATGTTGTATGATGAGTGAGCGATGCATGAAAAAAGACAATCAAATATAAAGCAATACGCAACAAAAAAGGCACACACCTTTAGGGTGTGTGCCTTTTATAAAAATTCTAATAATTATTTATCCAGAACCAGATGGAAAATTATCCTTTCGTCGCCAGCTGTCACGTTGACGAAATAGACACCTTTAGCAATTGCTTGTGTCAATGAAATCGGTGAGTTCATAAAACCATTTGAAACAACAGTTTCACTGCTATGAATTATTTGACCCAACATATTGGTGACTACGATAGATGCTTGTCCAGTATACAGATTTTTCATTCGCCCTTTAATGCTAAAATTACCGTCGTTAGGATTAGGAGCAAGTACAGGTTTAAGATTGTCTACTATTTGCGTTTTTGTTGATGCGGGAGACAAATTACCATCTATCAACATGAATCTTGTTGTAGGGGTCATTCCGGTAAATGTAGCCGAGAAGCCTACATAAGCTGTTCCCGTAATTACGGTTGGAATTACCGTTACCGAATTTAAGATGGTTATTGTAGAGTCCGTAAGCTCATCTGTTTTGAGTAGTTTTAAGGTAGAGGGCATCACTCCAGCCAATTCGGCATTAGTGAAATAAATAGTAACTTGGTAGGTTGTTGTTTTGCCAGGATTATTAGGAGTAAACGAAATCTCTTTTAATGATCTTTTTGCAGGAGAAAATATTGCTGGTACAAAACCGATGCCAGATCCAGTAATCGTTGTTTGTAAACAACCCAAATCGCTCGACATGTCTTTAATGCCCGCAATCAAGTTATTATTAGTCGCATTATAAAAGTAAACCTCTTCGCCTTTGTGCACATCCCAAGTGCGCGTGCTAGAAAACGCTGTTTCTATTGGTGTAATAAGGTCAGGAATACTATCATTATTTTTCAGGTTGATTGTCATTGTATCAAAATCGGGATTGACAATAACATTACTGCCCAAAGGACTTAATGTAAAATCAAGGATAATGTTCTTGCTGTCTTTAACTGCACCATTATCGAATACCGTCAAATCTGCATATTGTGTTGCAGTACTACCCAATGGGAAAGTCAAACTTGTTGCGCTCAATGTATAGTCTTTTCCCGAAATAGCAGTTCCGCCCGCAATGGTCAGATTAGCCGTCGGACTACCACCAACGAACGCTGGTCCAGAAGGTTTTAATCCTATTTTATATATAGTACTTGAAGGGCAGGATACAGAAGAAGAAAATTCACTGGTATCAAGGCTTACAAGTTCAAATTCTATAAAAGAGCAAGGAACATAAATAGCACCCACGCCCACTGCATACCAAGCATCAATCACACTTTTTACTTCGGGCGAGCATGTGCCATAGAGGGCTTCTGTAACAGCTATAGATGCCGCACGGCAATCTGCATAAGTTGCCGTATTGCTAAGCACTAGTTCTGTTTGATAAAGTATGATTGGCGATTTTGTCCAGCCTAATCCTGTAACGGAATATACACTTCCCTTATCATTGGTACCAGAGCCTCCTTCTGTCAGCAGGTAATAGAATTTATTGAGTACACCGCTATTATTGTGAACGCCGCATTGGTCATTGGATGAAGTAGGGGTGCATCCTACCACATTATACCAATATGTGCCGCCATATGTATCAGGGTCGTTTTTTAGCTTTGGAAGATCCATACGGCGCAAGGGGTTTCCTGCACCTATTTCTTCTCCGATATACCATGTTCTTTTGGGCTGAGCGTCTGTTTCAAGAGGGTCGGCATAATGCTCAATTGTTGCAGCCCAGCAATCGCTGAAGCCTTCATTCATGGCTCCCGATTCTTTAGTATATATTAAGTCAGAGGTAGCCGAACATACACCATGACCAATTTCGTGAGCAGTAACATCAAGGCTTGTTAAAGGGTCAAATCCTCCAGAGCCAGAACCTGAACCGTCTCCATAGGTCATAAATGCGCCATTCCAAAAAGCATTGTTGTAGTTAGTGCCATAGTGTACATAGCTTTGAAGAATACTACCCATATCATCCCAACTATCCCGCCCATGTTCGCTCAGCCAATAATCATACACTTTTTCGGTACCCCATTGTGCATCAAGTGCAATGTTGTGAGATGTAGCAGTTGGCCAAGTATTGGTAGGACTAGCAAAGTTGACAGCAGAGCTATAAGTAGTACTATTATTCATATTGAGCGTATAAATACCTCCACCTCTTGTTGAATCATAAAGTAAATAAGTAGTTCCGGGTTTTGCTGTTTCAAAAGCGACATTACCACTATATTTTGATACACCTGAGGCAGAAGTGTGTTTTATCAATGCATTTGAGAATAATACTTTTCCTGTAGCTGCATCAATAAAAACATGCTGACGGCTTAATGGCTTTTCGGCATAAATATCGAATCGGTATGCCAGGCGGATTTTTCTGTCTCCTTCACTGGTACTCATATCATCAATCCATACCAATACACCATGAGGCATAAAAGAAGTGTCCGGTTTTTTGTATAGTTGCTTAATAAACTCTTCTTCAGCGGGTATCTCCCACTTATAGAGCTGAGCACCTACAAACTTTTTTGCCAGTTCAAAAGCAGAGCGTTCTGCAATTGCTGCAGTGGTTGAAGGGTGGTTATTGAATGTGTAATAGTTACTGGTCAGAAGGCTTACAGCACCATTTTTTACCAATAAGGTTGCCCCTCCATATTCTACCTTGATGCCTTTGTAATACTGAGTATAACGCATGGTGGTCAGGCCTGTTTTGGTAGTCGTATTGTGCTTGCTAATCATGACATTCTCTTTGCCATCAAGCCCCAGATATTGGGTAAACAAATCATTTGCGCTGCCTGAAGGTATATTTGATGCAGGCGCAAAGCGAATAGATTTGGCGGTATTGTCCAATGTATTTCTTTCTATAGAAAGAACTTTATTATCTGTCTGTTGTTGTGCCTGGGCTGACAAACCAGCTACAGCAGAGAGGCAGAGGCCTGAAAAGATTCGAGGCAGAAAACGCTTAGTAGAAAAAATCATATTTTAAGGTTTGGTGATAAAACTTGCACAAGTTAATGTTTTTTTACTTATGTGTAACAGAAAAACATAGTCAGGAAGCAAATATGTTTTCAGCCATCTGAAAATCGGTATTAGGAGCTGCTTTTGAGATAATGTGCTGGGTTTTTGTTTCATTTCAAACACAAACTTTGGTTATTATTGTAAGAGAAATTCGAAATTTATACGTATTAAAATTCTGCAAAATGAAACGCATTAAAATAATATTAGCGCTGCTGATTGTTTTTTTCGTTACACGGTCAATTGCTCAGCAATTGGGTTCAGGCCATGAAAAACTGAGGAAGGATTTGACTCAAATTATAAAGCCGTTTAAGGCCAAAGTAGGAATAGTGATTATAAGTATTGAAGACAGTGCCGTTATTGCCATCAATAACAACCATCATTACCCAATGTTAAGTGTGTATAAATTTCCTTTGGCATTGGCGGTTTTGGATAAGGTAGATAAGGGAACTGTTTCTTTACAACAAAAGATAAAAATTACCGCAGAAGATTTGAACGCAAATACCTGGAGTCCTTTAAGAACAAAGTATCCTGAAGGAAATATTGAAATGAGTATTGCCGAATTGCTGGACTATACGGTATCTCAAAGCGACAATAATACCTGTGATATTCTATTTCGATTTTTGGGTGGTACAATGCAGGTCAATAATTATATCCACGGATTGGGTGTCAGCCAAATCTCTATTGCAGCCACCGAAGAAGAAATGAGTAAATCATGGGAAGTTCAATATACCAATTGGACAGAACCACTGGCAATGGCTAATCTTTTGGAAGGCTTTTACCATGGTGTTTATTTGTCAGATTCAAGTACCCATTTTCTGATGAAGCTGATGGTGGAATCTTCAAACAGTGTAAATAGGTTGAAAAAATATTTGCCGGAACATGTCGTGTTGGCACATAAAACCGGCACATCGAATACAAATAAAAAAGGGATGGCCGCAGCGGTAAATGATGTTGGAATTGTTACACTTCCCGACGGGCGGCATCTTGCTATAACTGTTTTTGTTTCAGATACGTATGAAAAATTTGAAACCAACGAAGTTATTATTGCAAATATTGCGAAAGCAACCCTCAATCATTTTATGAGTAGATAGTATTGAGCTGCATGAGTGGCTTATACTTTTGCAACAGCCAATAAACCTTCTGCCAACTTGCGGTCGTTGCTCAAGCGGGGCACTTTGTTTTGTCCGCCCAGCTTCCCTATACTGCGCATATATTCAATAAATGCTTTGGGTTGCAATGAACTTATATGCAGCGTTTGTAAAATGCCTCCACGGATAAGGTCGTCGTAATACACATTCTTTTCGCGCAGTACATTGTCAAGCGTAAGGGCAAAAGCATTCATATTATCGGGTTCCTGCTCAAAAGAAATCAACCATTCGTGATAAGGTAATGAACCGTCTGTAGTTTGTATCATCGGAGCCACGGTAAACTCCACAATATGTGCATTGTGCTCTTTGGAAGCAATGCGCATCGCATGCTCTACCTCTTCGGCAATAACATGCTCGCCAAAAGCAGAAATGAAATGTTTGGTGCGGCCGGTTACTACAATACGATAAGGCTCAAGACTGACAAACTTCACCGTATCGCCAATATTGTAACCCCATAGGCCAGCATTGCTATTGATGATGAGCGCATAATTTTCGCCCAATTTTACTTCAGATAAAGTAAGTCTGGTAGGACTTTCGTTAAAGATTTCACCTGCTGGAATGAATTCAAAAAAGATACCCGAATTAGTATTGAGTAAAAGGCCTTCTTCGTTTTGAGAATCCTGAAAGGCAAAGAAGCCTTCCGATGCAGGGAAAGTTTCAATCGTATCTACATGCCCGCCAATGCTCTCCATCAGCTTGGCCCGATAGGGCTCGAAGTTGACACCTCCATGTGCAATTACCTGCAGGTTAGGAAATTGTTCTTTAATTGTTTTTCCTTCGTTGGCTTCTATCAGCCAGTCAAAGTACATCTGCATCCAGGGTGGTATACCGCTGATGAGACGCATATCTTGCTTGCTGGTCTCTTCTACTATTTTGCGCAGTTTGGCTTCCCAGTCTTCTATGCAATTGGTTTCGAAACTGGGCATTTGATTTTTGCGCAGATAGCCCGGAACGAAGTGATTGACAATACCCGATAGTCGTCCTGTAGGGATGCCACCTACCCTTTCGAGTGTGGGCGAGCCGGAGAGGAAAATCATTTTACCATCGGCAAATTCGGGCTTGCCGGTTTCGGCCATATAATTGAGTAAGGCATATTTGGCCGTGTCAATATGGTTATCGATAGAGTATTTGGTGATGGGGATATATTTGACACCGCTGGTGGTACCTGATGTTTTGGCAAAATAAATCGGCTTGCCTTTCCACAGTACATTTTCGGTGCCGTTTTTAATTTGTTCTATATAATCTTTGATGCCCTCATAATCGCGGATAGGAACAGCTGCTGTATATTCGGCATGGGTATTGACATCTGTAAGGTGATGATCTTTGCCAAAAATGGTTTTACGGCCGTCCTTTAGTTGTTGGAGGAAAATGCTTTGCTGGTCGGCAAGGGCATTGGCCATATTCCTGCGTATTTTTTTTTGGATGACCGCAGCATAGGGCTTGGCCAAAAAGGATTTCAATTTCACAACAACTCAGTTTTTGTAAAGATGGGTAAATGTACAAAATTTTTTGGGGCCTGGGTTTGAGCTTCTGTTGTGGATTATACTGAGCCTGGTTGAAGTGCTTCAGAAGATTGAAATTTTCTTCTGAGCTATATGCATTGAAATGACCATTTCTGATTATCAGAAATGGCCTCTTTATATTTTGGAATGCTTTTGTTTAGTGCTTACTTTACGATACTCTAAACCGAACGGAAATTTAGTTGTTTATTTTTAAGGTAATAAAAGCGGTAGGCATCCACCAAAGATTTACTCCAAAGGCTACAGAAACAATCTCATAACCTTCCTCGGATTTTTCCTTTAAAGTTCTTTCTACATCACTTGTCAATTTATCCGTTGACCACATGGTGGATATTTTAATGATTCTGAATTTTGTCATTTTTATTGTTTTAAAAGAGTTCTTTATTGTAATAGGATGATCGAAAATAAGCTTTTCAATTGCACAAAATAGCGGGAGAAACACAAATAAATTATAAGTGCTTTTTAAGCTATTGCTGCAGATAAGCCAAACGTAAAAACATCTTTTTGCATTGCTTTTTGCATCGTTTTGACATTTAGATCAAAAAACCCGGCACTCATTTGTTCATTATTATACCAGTATCGACCCTAAAATCACCCTGATTGCCATTTGTATAGCATCATCAATGGTTTAGGCCATTTCCCTTAACTTTGGCTTCCTTTTCAGAAAAAGGTTAAAAACAAAAAATTAAAACATCAAAATAAATGAAAGAAGTAGTTATTGTTTCGGCGGTACGTACGCCAATGGGTAGTTGGGGTGGTTCTTTAAAAGATTTTTCGGCCACACAATTGGGTGGAATTGCTATCAAAGGCGCTTTGGAGCGCATAGGCCTTGATGGTAAAGAAGTGAATGAAGTAATGATGGGTTGTGTGATGCAGGCTAATCTGGGTCAGGCTCCTGCACGTCAGGCATCTAAATTTGCCGGTTTACCGGACAATGTTATTGCCACTACCGTAAATAAAGTATGTGCCAGTGGTATGAAGGCTGTAATGCTTGCTGCTCAAAACATTATGTTGGGCGATGCCGATGTAATTGTAGCCGGTGGTATGGAAAGTATGAGCAATGTGCCTTTTTATAATGCCAACCAACGTTGGGGTAATAAATATGGTAATGTAACGATGATTGATGGCCTTGCCAAAGATGGCCTTACCGATGTATATCACAACTACCCTATGGGTAATGCTGCAGAACTTTGTGCGGCCGAAATGAATATCAGCCGCGAGGCACAGGATGCTTTCGCAATACAAAGCTACACCCGTAGTCAGGCATCGGTGAGCGAAGGTAAATTTGACAGTGAGATAATTCCTGTAGCTATTCCTCAACGTGGTGGTGAACCCAAAATGTTTGCCCGTGACGAAGAACCGTTTAATGTAAAATTTGATAAAATTCCCGGCCTTAAATCGGCGTTTATCAAAGACGGTAGTGTGACTGCTGCCAATGCTTCAACGATGAACGACGGTGCTTCTGCATTAATCCTGATGAGCGCTGAAAAAGCTGCAGCTTTGGGTCTTAAGCCATTAGCGCGTATCAAAGGTTTTGCTGATGCAGAGCAGGCTCCTGAGTGGTTTACTACTTCTCCTTCTGTGGCTGTACCAAAAGCAGTTGCAAAAGCGGGTTTAAACATGGACGACATCAGTTTTTATGAATTGAACGAAGCATTCAGCGTAGTTGGTTTGGCCAATTGTGAGATTATGAAACTTAAATCGGAACAAGTGAATGTATTGGGCGGTGCAGTTGCTCTTGGTCATCCATTGGGCAGCAGCGGGTCTCGTATTATTGTTACTTTGCTCAATGTCTTGAATCAGAACAATGCACAGTATGGTGCAGCAGGTATCTGCAATGGTGGCGGCGGAGCAAGCGCTATAGTTATCGAGCGCCTTTAATTTTTTACTTTTTGAGAAAGGTCTTTACTGATAAAAGGTAAAGACCTTTCTTTTCAATATCCAATAGGTCTTCTATTTTATGCAGTCTTTTCGTAGCCTTGTTCAGCAATTTGAGCAAAGAATTATTGCCCCGGATTTATTTCCCCAGCAGCCCGCCAATCTGTATGACCCTTGCCGCTATTTGTTATCCCTGGGAGGCAAACGAGTGCGCCCGGCAGCATGTTTGATGGCCAATGAATTGTTTACGGATATTGAAGAATGTGCCTGGCATGCAGCCATTGCGATAGAGCTTTTTCATAATTTCACTTTGATTCATGATGATATCATGGACAAAGCTCCTTTGCGTAGAGGCTTCGAAACGATTCATTCAAAATATGGTTTGACTGCTGGCATATTGGGTGGCGATGCGATGAGTATTTATGCATACCAGCATTTGTCTTTTGTAGAAGTTAATTTTAGGAAAGTATTGGAGGTCTTTAATACTACTGCTATAGAAGTGTGTGACGGACAGCAGATGGATATGGATTTCGAACAGCGCAATGATGTGACTAGTGAAGAATATATCGAAATGATATCGTTGAAAACTTCGGTATTGTTAGCTGCCAGTATGAAGATAGGAGCTCTGGTAGCGGGTGCCTCAGAAGAGAATTGTAATAAAATCTATGAGTTTGGAAAGAATCTGGGCATTGCCTTCCAGCTACAGGATGATTATCTTGATGCCTTTGGCTCTTCATCAAAATTGGGCAAGCAAAAGGGAGGTGATATTATCGCCAACAAAAAGACGTATTTACATATTCAGGCTTTGCAGGCTGCATCGGCAAATCAGTTAGCGGAAATAGAATCATGGTTACTTTCGGAGCAAAACGATGAAAAAGTACCCGCAATGCTTGGATTGTTTGAAGCCACAGGAGCTCATATTAAATGCAGAGAGGCTGTTGAGCACTATTCTCAAAGAGCATTTAAGAATCTGGAAGACATAGGAGTGCCAGAAGATAAGAAACAACATTTGCATGCTTTGGCTTTTGAATTGCTCAACCGCGAACAATAATACAATCGTTTGAAAAAAACACTGCAAAGTATATGGAGTGGTATGCTTCATTTTGTTTATCCCCGACTATGTATCGGGTGCAACAAGTCTTTGCTGGATCAGGAACAGATACTTTGCCTGGAATGTGCTAATGAATTACCGCTTACCAACTATCACCATATTCAGGAAAACGAAACTGCAAGTCGCTTCGCCGGAAGAATAAAGTTCAACCACGCCACATCCTTTGCTTATTTTTCTAAGGATGGTTTGCTACAGAAATTATTGCATGAATTTAAGTATAAAAATAACAAAGCTGCCGGTGTTTTTATGGCAAGACGTTTTGCCTATGCACTCCAAAAGACAGATTGGATAAAGGAGATAGACTTGCTGATACCTGTGCCTTTGTACAGATCCAAACTGAATGAACGAGGGTATAATCAAAGTGAAATTATAGCAAAGACCCTTTCCTCGGTTTTGCGAATTGAAATTGATATTGTTTCTTTAGCAAGAGTAACAAACACAGATAGTCAGGTACGAAAATCTCGGGCAGACCGTGCTAAAAACATGAATCATGCGTTTAGTGTTGGCAACATGGATAATCTAAAGGGGAAGCATATTTTAATTATTGACGATGTGCTGACAACGGGAGCTACAATAGAAGCCTGCTCAGCGGCATTGCAATCGGTAGAGGGGCTTCAGTTCAGCATTGCTACAGTCGGTATTGCTATTGATTAGTGTTGCCATGAGTTGTATTCTTCCGAAGTAATGATTTTATAATCTTTTGGCACTTCAAACAAACTGTTATCCATAGGCTTGGCTTCTATTTTTTTCAGTTCGAAATGGATAATGCTTCCATCTTCATTGTTAATATCAAATAACAGGGGGAGGTAGTGAAAGGTAGAAAACTCGTCAAAAAGGTAAGGCGAGCTAATGAGCCAATCTTGGGTATAGTATATAATTATTGGTTTTAAATTATTACAATGCAGTTTGGCGCGTGCTGTTTTGAAATTTAAGATGGTTTGAATGTCGGTTGACAACTCTTCTACCCTAAGAGTGCTGCAACGATTCTGTTTTTTGCTCAATTGGTCAGGCTCTAATAACAGAGCTACTTTTTCATGGCCGATATTTCTTAATGAATAACTTGCTTTCTTCTGGTGGTTATAAATAATTGTGTTTTTAAACCCGGTATTTAGTTCAAGAACCTTTACCACGCAGTTCCCCTTTAACATTAAAGTAAGAGTGCCTGATGATTTTGTTTTGCCTAGTTCGATGTTGTTGCTTTCGATAGAAACTGTATAGGTTAATTCCCCCTCAATAAAACTGTTTTGAGCTGCGGACCAATAAAATCTGCTGCTTAACAGAAAGGCAATAAGAAACACTTTCTTCCACTTCATAGTTTCGGTATTTGAACAGAACTAAGGTAAGTGAACAAAATGAAAAAGCCAGACAATTAATTGTCTGGCTTTTGATTAAATATTTAGAATGTAAAAGTACTTACTGTTTATTGACGAGTAATTTTTCTTGTTGCAATAACTGCTCCTTTGCTATCTGCTACACGAACAACATAAATACCAGAGGGCATATCTGTGTTGAATTCACAACGAGCGCTATTCTTATTGGTTACTTTATATACACTTACCACTTTGCCAATCAAATTGTATACTGCAATTGATTTAACATCGCTGCTGGCGCTATATACAACATCAATATAGTTTTGTGCAGGGTTAGGGTAGATTGATACATCATTATCCTGAAGAATAGATGTAGAAATTCCAGTCGCTTTTGTTTTGTAAGCTATAAAAGTAGCAGGTTTTACGGTAGTTCCGTTTGTAACCTCGATTGTTGCATAAGATTTTGAATCGAAGGCACCAGCATCTCCGTTGAAAGAAAATTTATAATCACATTGTTTGCCTGGAGTAACAAAATCTGTAGTATTAACATTTGTCGCTGAATAAATATAACAGCCTACATTATCACATCCGCCTTCGAAAATCCAATCAGGATCCAAATGAAAATCAGTAAATTTCCAAGTCATTTGAATATTAGAGGAGGTTTCGTTTTTTGCTTTAAGATGAATATCCATGGTGCCATTCGTCATCCACCAACTCTTTGAAGTGTCTTTTTCTAAGCTAAAAGATTGTGCATTTGCCCCGAAAGCACTAAGTATCATTACCACAGAAGCAATTGCTATAAGTTTAATTTTTTTCATAATAAATTCTGTTTTCTACAATGCAAGATAAAGAAAATATGAATTGGAACTCCATTTGCTCCTTTTTATTTTGTTAAAACGAAAAAAATGATTTTCGCTTGATATGCCCAATGTTGTAACTTGCTTTGTTTATTTATCATTATGAATCATAATCCGAAATATAAAAACTCAATTAAGTCTTTCTTTCTTGGAGCCGCGTTGGTGGGTGGAGTTTCCTTTTTTATTCAGGCAAAGAATGCAGATGCGTATTTTGAGCTATCCAAAAACATGGAGGTATTTGCCAATATTTTCAAGGAACTAAATACTTATTATGTAGATCCAATTGAGCCTGGCAAATTGACAAAGGTGGGTATCGACGCTATGCTCAGCGACCTGGATCCGTATACAAATTACATTACGGAATCGGATATTGAAGAGTATGAATTTATGACGACAGGTAAGTATGGAGGAATTGGTGCGGCTTTAAGAAAAAAGGACAAAGAAACCTTTGTAGGTGATATTTATGAGAATAGCCCCGCTCAACTTGCAGGTCTTCATACAGGAGACAAAATCATCAGTATTGATGGGAAACTTGTATATGATAAAACTATTGACGATATAAGTTTGCTTCTCAAAGGTAGTTCAGGCACCAAAATAGTAATGAAAGTAAAAGATGCATTTACAGATACAGAATCCGACAAAGTGGTGACTCGAGGCGAAATTGAAGTATCGAGTGTGCCTTATGCCGGATTTATAGGGGTCAATAATGATATCGCATTTGTTAAGCTAACTCAGTTTACACAGGCTTGCGGAAAAATGGTGAGAAATTCTTTGGACAGCCTAAAAAAAATGAACCCCAAAATGAATGCTGTCGTGTTGGATCTAAGGGGCAATCCGGGTGGTTTGCTTGATGAAGCTGTGGAGGTTTGTAATATCTTTATAGATAGAGGTCAGTTGGTAGTAAGTACTAAAGGGAAGGATAAAGAATGGGATAAGGATTTTAATACTGAAGATGTAGCATGGGATACCAAAATTCCTTTAACCGTTCTTGTAAATGGCTCGTCAGCATCTGCATCAGAGATTGTGGCAGGAACTGTGCAAGACCTTGACAGGGGGATTGTACTCGGTTCAAAATCATACGGAAAGGGGCTGGTACAAACCACAAGACCTGTAGGCTTTAATGCCAGGTTAAAACTAACTACAGCTAAATATTATACTCCCAGCGGAAGATGTATTCAAGCAATTGATTATTCTCACAGAGATCAGAATGGTGTCGCAGATAAATTCGCAGACTCTCTAATAGGAACTTACAAAACAAAGAATGGCAGAATTGTGAAAAGCGGGGGTGGTGTGAGTCCGGATATTACAACAGAAGATGACAAAATCAGCCCATTATCAGCTGCGTTATATTCTAAGAACTATTTCTTTGATTATGCAACACAGTTTGTCAAACAGCATAAGACGATTTCTTCTGTAAACAGCTTTTCGCTGAGTAGTACTGAGTTTACAGACTTCACTACCTGGCTTTCCAATAAAGATTATTCTTATAAAACAAAAACAGAGGTTTTGTTAGATTCACTAAATAATGCGGCCAAAGAAGACAAGCTATTTGAAGCGAGTAAAACGGAAATTTCTGCCTTGAAAAGCAAATTGATGCATGATAAAAAGCAAGACCTCATTAAGAACAAGGATGAGGTAAAGCGCCTATTGGAAAATGAGATTGCAGCAAGATATTATTTTCAAAAGGGCAGAATTGTACAAGGCTTAAAAGAGGATAGGACAATAATAAAGGCAATTGAAGTACTGGCAAGACCTGAACAAGTACAAGCCCTTTTGCAACCCAAGAAATAAGTAACGAATCAGACTTTTGCCCCAAACAATGCTAAATATAGAATGCATTATACCATTAAATTTCCTGCCGGGCAAACAGAGTATTTTCTGAATGCCAACTACTCGCAATTATTGCAGGTGGCCCCTGTAAACAATGCTATCATCATTACGGATGAAAACATTCACAGACATTATGGGCATTTATTTACACAATACCGGGTATTGATTATTGATGCCGGAGAGTCTTCAAAATCATGGGAAACGATCCAGCAACTTGCCGAGAAATTAATTCACTTCGACGTTCATAAGACCTCTGTTCTGGTAGGTGTTGGAGGAGGTGTTGTTTGCGATATTACTGGCTTTTTGGCAACAATATACATGCGTGGTATTGCTTTCGCGTTTGCGCCTACAACTCTTTTGGCTATGGTGGATGCGTCTATCGGAGGGAAGAATGGTGTCAATGTAGGGTTGAATAAAAACATATTGGGCACTATCAAACAACCGAGGTTTATACTTTTTGACAACAGTTTTTTAGAAACACTTTCCGACGAAGAATGGAGCAGTGGTTTTGCCGAAGTTATTAAGTATGCTTGTATCGGTGATGCTGTATTGTTTGAACAATTATCACAGTCTTCGATTGTTAATTTTCAAAATAATCCGGCTGAATTGAATCGGCTAATTGCGTCGTGCGTAATGCAAAAAAACAGAATTGTGCTGGAAGACGAACAGGAAAAGAATATTCGTAAAACGCTTAATTTCGGCCATACAGCAGGGCACGCTTTTGAAACCCTTTGTTATTTGAAACACGGCCATGCAGTGGCATTGGGTATGATACTCTCTTTAATTGCGTCAGAGATGGTTTTGGATTTTCCTAAAGACATCAGACCAAAATTTACAGCACTTTTACTGCGCTATAATTTACCGGTTCAGTTGAAATTTGAAGTGGAGAAAGTACTGAAAATAATTCTTCATGATAAGAAAAGAAATAATGAATTCATCGATTTTGTTTTATTAAAGGACATAGGTCAGTCAGTAGTTCATCCACTTTCTTTTGAAGCAATACGCTCTGCTTTACAAATCTTTCTTGATGAATATCAGCCTTAAATTCAATAGAGTTTCGGGCTCTCTGCATATTCCCGCTTCTAAAAGTATGACCCAAAGGTTTTGTGCAGCGGCACTGTTGCATAATGGAAGATCCATCATTCGCAATTACGGCCATTCTGATGACGAACAGGCAGCTATTGATATAATTCAAAATTTGGGTGCAAAGGTATCTTTTCCTGATTCTGGCGTAATGGTTATTGATTCTGAAGGAAGCATACAAAACGCACAAAGAATAGACTGTGGCGAAAGCGGTTTGTCTGCACGGTTATTTACACCTATTGCTGCTTTGTATGACCATCCGGTAACGATTGCTGGTAAAGGCTCATTGATTAGAAGACCAATGCATTTTCTGGGTGATGTACTGCTACAACTGAATGTTTCTATTACTGATTTTAATGGTTATATTCCTTTCAGTCTTTGTGGCCCTTTGCAAGCTAAAAACATTGTGGTTGACGGGAGTTTGAGTTCGCAATTTATCAGTGGATTGTTATTTGCATTTGCACATGCAGCAAAAAAGAAAACAGAGATAGAAGTAAAGAGTCTGGTAAGCAGACCTTATATAGATTTGACTCTTGAAGTTCTGGCTTTATTCGGAAAAAAAATAGGCAATCAAAACTATGAAATCTTCACCATTGAGCCCGGCTCGTTTTATGAAGTTGATGTTCCTGATATAAGTATCGAGAGTGATTGGAGCAGTGCTGCTTTTTGGATTGCAGCAGCAACTATAAATGGTGCTCTTTCGTTAACAGGTTTAAACAGAAAAAGCGCTCAGGCAGATAAAATAATTCTAGAAATTGTAGAAAATGTCGGTGCAGTAACGCGTTGGGAAAACGATGATTTCCATATTAGTTCAGGCAATTTAAACGCATTTAATGCCGACCTTACAAATGCTCCGGATTTATTTCCGGTGCTGGCTGTTTTGGCCGCCTGTTGTAATGGTGATAGCAAATTAACCGGGTTGAATCGGTTAATACATAAAGAGAGCAATAGAGCGGAAAGCATTACTCATTTATTATCCGAACTAGGTGTTCCCTTTTCAGTCGAGCTGGATACACTGATTGTTTCTGGCCCAACACAATTAAACTCTATTGAATACAATTGCCCCAACGACCATAGAATGGCTATGGCAGCAGCTCTGGCATCAATGAAATGTTCAGGTAAAGTTGAAATAGAAAATGCAGAATGTGTGCATAAATCTTATCCTGATTTTTGGAAGGATATGAAAAAATTCACCCAACAATCATAGCTTTACTCCTGTACTAAAAAAAGCCATCACTTTAAAATTCGTGATGGCTTTTATATGTCGTTTTTTATTTACTCAAGTGCATACTGCGTTCTTTGTATAAATTGCGGAACCAGGGATCTTTGAGGTTTTTGATGAAGCGGATTGCCTCTCCTGTGCTTTTCATTTCCGGGCCTAATTCTTTATTTACATTAGGGAATTTGTTGAAGCTGAACACGGGTTCTTTTACTGCAAAGCCTTCCAGTTTATTCTCCATCGTAAAGTCTTTCAGTTTTGCACCCAACATTACCTGTGTGGCAATATTCAAATATGGAACACCATATGCTTTTGCAATAAAAGGTGTGGTACGACTTGCTCTCGGGTTTGCTTCAATCACATACACCTTACCTTCTTTAATGGCATACTGAATATTGATTAGTCCTTTGATATTCAGGTTTAGCGCAATTTTTTTAGCGATATCCGCCATTTCTTCTACTACCAGCGGGGGCAGATTGAAGACTGGTAAAACCGAATGACTGTCTCCACTGTGGATGCCTGCAGGTTCGATATGCTCCATAATGCCCATAATGTGCACGTCTGTTCCATCGCAGATGGCATCAATCTCTGCTTCCTGACAACGGTCGAGGAAATGGTCAATCAAAATTTTATTACCGGGTAAATGCTTCAGCAGACTCACGACACTCTTTTCCAGCTCATCATCGTTGATGACAATCCGCATTCTTTGTCCGCCTAGCACATAAGATGGGCGAACCAGAACAGGATAGCCTACTTCATTGGCTACTTCGATGGCATCATCTGTGCCATATGCAGTACCGTAATTTGGATAAGGAATATTCAGCTCTTTAAGCAAATCAGAGAAACGGCCGCGGTCTTCGGCGATGTCCATATCATTGAATGAGGTTCCGATAATTTTGATGCCTTTTTCTTCCAATCTTCTGGCCAGTTTGAGCGCAGTTTGTCCACCCAATTGTACAATGACACCTTCAGGTTGTTCGTGTTCGATAATTTCCCAAAGATGCTCCCAGTATACCGGCTCAAAATAAAGTTTATCGGCAATGTCAAAATCTGTAGAGACCGTTTCGGGGTTACAGTTCATCATTATAGCTTCGTAACCCGCTTCTTTAATAGCGAGCAATCCGTGCGTACAACAATAATCAAATTCAATGCCTTGTCCAATACGGTTAGGTCCGCTACCCAACACAATGATTTTTTTCTTTTCGGAACGGATACTTTCGTTGTGAATAAGAGAACCTGCGATGGCGCTGGATTCGAAAGTACTATAGAAATAAGGTGTTTTTGCTTCAAATTCGGCACTGCAGGTATCCACCATTTTGAATACACGTTTGATGCCGAGTTCTTTGCGTCGGGCATAAACATCTTCGTCGTTGCTGTCTTTCATACAAGCTGCAATCTGGTCGTCTGAAAAGCCCATTTTCTTGGCTTCCCAAAACAATTCTTCGGGTATGTCTTCGAGGTGCTTGCAGGCTGTAAGTCGATTTTCCAGATTTACGATATCTTGAATCTGGTACAGGAACCAACGGTCGATTTGCGTAATTTCTTTAATTGTTTTGATAGAAACGCCCGCAGCAATCGCTTCTTTGATACGGAAAATTCTATCCCAGGTCGGGCGCTTAATGTATTCAATCAACTCTTCCGCTTTGCGGCTGCTGCTGATTGACATTAAGCCAGTCGCGTTATTCTCCAGACTTTGACAAGCCTTTTGTAGCGCTTCGGCAAAGGTGCGGCCAATGGCCATCACTTCGCCCACCGATTTCATTTGAAAACCTAAGGTATCATCTGCACCTTTAAATTTATCGAAATTCCAACGGGGTATTTTTACAATTACATAATCAAGCGCCGGCTCAAAATAGGCTGAAGTAGATTGGGTAATCTGATTTTTTAATTCATCAAGGTTATAGCCAATAGCAAGTTTCGCAGCTATTTTGGCAATAGGATATCCGGTGGCTTTACTGGCCAGTGCCGATGAACGGCTAACCCTTGGATTAATTTCGACAACGATAATTTCTTCTGTTTCGGGATTGAGGGCAAACTGCACATTACAACCTCCGGCAAAATTTCCCAGATCGCGCATCATACTGATGGCTGTGTTGCGCATTAATTGAAATGCGGTATCACTCAGGGTCATTGCGGGAGCTACTGTTATAGAATCGCCGGTATGCACGCCCATTGGGTCAAAGTTTTCAACTGTACAGATAATGGCGACATTATCAGCAGAATCTCTTAATAATTCCAGCTCAAACTCTTTCCAGCCCAAAACCGCTTTTTCTACCAATACTTCGTGTATGGGGCTTGCCGTTAAGGCTCTGTTTAAGGCCTCGTCTAACTCTTCTTTCTTAAAAACGATGCTACCGCCGCTACCACCAAGGGTAAAAGAGGGGCGCAGTACTAACGGAAATCCAATTTCCTGCGCAAATTCTTTACCTTCTAAAAAAGAGTTGGCAATTTTTGCCGGACAAACAGGTATCCCCATTTCAATCATCCACTGCCTGAATTTTTCTCTGTCTTCGGCCTTATCAATGGCTTTAATATCTACCCCTACCAGTTTTACATTATGCTTTTCCCAAAGTCCTATTTCGTCTACTTCTTTAGCCAGATTGAGGGCTGTTTGTCCACCCATTGTGGGCAATACCGCATCAATATTGTTTTCTTCCAGTATTTGCTCAATGCTTTCGACGGTAAGCGGCAGGAGGTATACTTTATCGGCTACGATGGGGTCGGTCATAATGGTAGCCGGATTGGAGTTGATGAGGATGGTTTTGATTCCTTCCTCACGAAGGCTACGTGCGGCTTGAGAGCCGGAATAATCGAACTCGCAGGCCTGACCGATAACGATAGGACCAGAACCGATAATAAGTACACTTTTGATTGAATTGTCGAGCGGCATGAACTAAATTATAGAAAATGAGTAAAATATTAGTTGGCGCGCTGAGCAGACTGCACTACAGAATAGTAGGTACAAAAATCGGGCTCAACGCCCGAGGTGCAAAAGTAAAGCAAATTTTCGATTTTCGATTTGTGATTTTTGATGCCAGCCTGTTAAAAAAACTCAATTTGCATTATACTATATTTGTTGGGCTTTTATGAAAAAACTGCTGGTTATATTAATTTCTGCTTTGTTCTTTTTGCCTACGGCGAAGGGGCAGAGTAGCATTACCGAAACGAATCGTAATTCCAATATAAATGAAGATTCCTTATTGATAACGCAAAAACAATCCATTCTTAGATTTGGTCAGCGGCAAGAAGGAATATGCTATGTGGTCAATGGTGTTGTTTACAATGATAGTTTAAGTGCTTACAAAGAAAAAACTTGGCTTTCTATCAACGACTTCAGAAGGAAAAAATACACCGAAAAGGACTTTCAATACAGTTCATTTGAGCATTTTCTCAAAACTTTGCCCAGATTGCAACAATAATAGACCTAATCCAAAACTTAGTTGGGCTTTATGATTAAAAACTCAATGGTATTCAAGGTGGTACCGATTGGCGTACTTACACAAAATATATATCAGGCGTGTTTTTCGTTGAATTACCAGCCTTAATCCCTTTTGAGGGAGGAATGTTACAGGCAATCGCGCCCTTACTGCGAGCCATATTTGTACTTCTATCTGGTAAATTGATATTTTTAAATCCGAATTTTATTGTTCGGTCACTTACATACTTACTGGCATTGTGCATTCAGAACTGTTGCAATAAGAAACCTGATTGTTTGCAAAGGGAAAAAATCTCTCTAAAAAAACCCCGTCCTCTTGTTTTGAGAACGGGGTTATATTTTTTTGAAAAGCTTCAGGCAGGTCAGGTATTCTAAATCAATGCTTTAGTCTAGAGCTTTATCTAATTCTTCATTAAGCCTTTTGATATCGTCTGCTATACTGATGCTGTCTTCTCCGTTACTATCGGCAGCATACATCAAAAGGCACATAGCCAAAAAGTCCTGATCATCCTTTCCTGCATAAGTCCTTTTTAGTTCGGCAATTTTTTCGTCGGCAAGCTTTACCGAATGCCGTATTCTTTCGGCCTCATTTTTTTTTACCAATATACGATAGCTACGCCCGGCAAGCCACAGATTTACAGGAGTAAGGTCTTCGTTTTGCATATTCGATTATTGATTTGTTTCTTTTTCGGTTCCGTTTTTTCCGCTCTCCATATTGCCCACCACCTCTTTGGCGTGAATCATTTTTTTCTGAAACACCAATAGAGTAATCACCCCTGTACTAATAGCGGCATCTGCAACATTAAAGACCGGGTCGAAAAAACTTAAAATTTTACCCCCAATCAACGGAAAGGAATCTGGAATTTTAAATTCGACCAGGGGAAAGTAAAGCATATCGACTACCTGACCATGTAGGAATTTGCCATAACCCTGTCCGAAAGGGACAAATTTTGCCATATGAAAACTGCTTTCGCTGAAGACAAGGCCATAGAACATACTGTCTATAAGGTTCCCCATTGCACCAGCTAAAATCAAAGCACCACAAATTATGGCACCACGGCTGTATTGTTTTTTAACCAATTGCTTCAGTACATAAAATCCAAAGCCTACAGCAATTAAACGGAAGGAAGTGAGTAATAACTTGCCAATATCACCCTGGCTAAATTTCATTCCGAAAGCCATACCGTTATTTTCTATAAAATGTATGCGGAACCAATTGCCCATCACCAAAACCTCCTCACCATAATAAAAATGGGTTTTGACATAGATTTTGGACCATTGGTCGACAATAAGGACCAGTAATATAATGAGCAGTGCGTAGCGATATTTCACAGTTCTGTTTGTTTTTGTTTTTGCGATAAATGCAAATATAAGGGCAAGACCTATAGTATTGATTCTGCAAGCCTCAGACTTCGTTTTTTTAATGTCCGCTATCTTGATACCTTTGCCACCGCAGTGCTCAATTAAAAAATAAAAAGCAAATAAAAATATGTCGTCTAATCAACACAAGCTGGCTACACGCCTCATTCATGCCGGAGTATCGCCCGACCCTAGTACCGGAGCTATTATGACTCCGATTTACCAAACATCTACTTATGTGCAGGCGGCTCCCGGCGATCACAAGGGTTATGAATATGCCAGAACCCAAAACCCAACACGTGCAGCCTTGCAAAGTGCATTGGCTAATATTGAAAACGGAAAATTTGCCCTTTGTTTTGGTAGCGGTATGGCGGCTACAGATGCAGTGGCTAAATTATTGCAACCCGGCGATGAGGTAATTGTATCGAATGACTTGTATGGTGGCACCTACCGTATTTTCACCAAGGTATTTGCTAATTATGGCGTTGTATTTCATTTTATTGACATGCATGATGCAAGCAATATTGCCAATTATGTAAATGAAAATACTAAAATGATTTGGGTGGAAACACCAACCAATCCTCTGCTCAATATTATTGACATCGAGGCGGCGGCGAAAATCAGCAAAGCCAATAATTGTCTCCTGGTAGTGGATAATACTTTTGCTTCTCCATATTTACAAAATCCATTGGATTGGGGTGCTGACATTGTGTTGCATTCGGCAACCAAATATTTGGGTGGACACTCTGATGTGGTGCATGGGGTGCTTGTGGTTAATGAAGCAGAACTTGAAGAACGCCTTCGTTTTATCCAGAACAGTTGTGGCGCCGTACCCGGTCCTCAGGATTGTTTCCTTGTACTTCGCGGAATTAAAACCCTACATGTTCGTATGCAACGCCATTGCGAAAACGGACGTAAGATTGCTGAGTGGTTGCGTCAGCATCCTAAAGTAGGCAAAGTACTTTGGTGTGGGTTTGAAGATCATCCCAATCATGCAATTGCCCGTAAGCAAATGCGCGATTTTGGTGGTATGATTTCTTTTACGCTGAAAGATGACAATATCAATGCTGCACTGGAAGTGCTGAAAAAAACCGAATTGTTTGCTTTGGCTGAGTCATTGGGTGGTGTAGAATCTTTAATCGGACATCCGGCTACTATGACTCATGCGTCTATTCCTCAGGAAGACAGGATTGCACGTGGTCTCAGCGATTCTTTGATAAGATTGAGTGTGGGTATTGAAGATGCTGACGATCTGATTGCAGATTTGGCTCAGGCAATTGGATAATCTTATGCTTTATAGAAGAAGTACTTTTAAAAGGGTTTTACTGTTTTGGTAAAACCCTTTTACTTTAGAATGCCTGAACTCGAACAGGCAAAAAGGACAACAGATTATTTACATAATATTGTATTGAAATAACAGCAACATGAAAGATAATTTCTCGCAGCATGCCACCCAATATGCTTTATACAGGCCGGACTATCCCGAAGTCTTGTATAGCTATATTCTTGGTCTGTGTAAAGAAAGAAAAATTGCATGGGATTGCGGAACAGGAAATGGACAGGTAGCTACAAAATTGTCTGAATATTTCGAACAGGTTTATGCAACGGATATCAGCGAAAAGCAATTGTCAAACGCAATAAAGAAAGAGAACATTCACTACAGTTTGCAGCCGGCAGAGCATACCGATTTTGCAGAAGGATTCTTTGATTTGATTTTGGTAGCACAGGCGATACACTGGTTTGATTTCGACTTGTTTTATCGGGAAGTTAAAAGAACGATTAAACCGAATGGCCTGCTGATAGTGGTGGGTTATGGCTTATTAAAAGTGAACCCCGAAATAGATGAAATAATCAACACCTTTTATCATAATACTATAGGGCCTTATTGGGATGCCGAACGACATTATATTGACGAAGAGTATAAAACAATTCCATTCCCTTTTGAAGAATTAAGCGGCCCGGATATGCTTAGTATATTGGATTGGAGCTTTGAGCATTTTATGGGTTATATCAATACCTGGTCGGCAGTTCAACATTTTATTAAAGAAAAAGGATACAATCCGGTGGAGCAATTAGCTCAAGATATTTTGCCTTTTTGGCCCGAACAGGAGATTAAGAAAGTTAGTTTTCCAATATTGCTTCGCGCAGGAAAGGTTCATGCCAAAGATTCTACATCCGGATAATTTTCCCATCTTCCATTTCAATGATACGATGAGTGCGTTCCGCAAATTCATTGTCATGGGTAACAATCAATAATGACTGATGATACACTTCTGCCAGCTCTTTAAAAATATCAAAAACAATTTCAGTATTTTTCTTATCCAGATTGCCGGTTGGTTCGTCACCCATTATGATGAGCGGGTCGTTGATGAGGGCACGCGCAATAGCCACACGTTGTTTTTGTCCGCCGGATAGTTGATTAGGCTTTTTTAAGGCTTCACTTTCTATGCCCAGCATTTTCAATTTTTCGTAGGCACGATGTTCAATTTCTTTCTCACTATACTCTGCCAGTTTTAGTCCCGGCAACATCACATTGCGCAGCACAGAAAATTCATTGAGCAAATAATGAAACTGAAATACAAAGCCAATATGTTTGTTGCGCACCCAGGCCAAATCAGCTTCTTTTTTGCCTCCCATTGTTTCGCCGTTAATCAACAGTTCGCCTTCGTAGTCAGTATCCATTGTAGAAAGGATATAGAGCAAAGTTGATTTGCCACAGCCCGATTTTCCGATAACTGAAACAAACTCACTTTTTTGCATTTCAAAAGAAATCTCTTTCAATACCTGAATGGTATTGGGGTCGTGGAAATATTTTGAAATCTTGCGTGCTTCTAATATGGTTTGACTCATGTTTATTTTCCTCTGATGATGATGACGGGGTCTATTTTGCTGGCTTTGCGCGAAGGAAAATACCCGGCAAAATAAGTGGTGACTATGGAGAATACGGCCCCAATAATGTAGTACTTAGGATTGTAGTTGATTGGATAGGTTTTGATCGTGGGCAACGCTGCGGTATTAAACGGTATCTGGTCTATAAGTGAAGACAAACCAAAGCCAAAGAGCAAACCAACAGCACCACCAAACACACCAATGCTCAGCGCAATGGTGATGAATATGCGGTTGACATCCGAGCCCGAAAAGCCTGTTGCTTTAAGAATAGCGATAGAATCCATCTTCTCATAAATCATCATGTTGAGGATATTGTAAATGCCAAATCCTGCAACAATCAAAAGGGTTATACCCACTGCATAAGAAATAAGTGTACGGATAGAACTGCCTGTCTCGAATTGAGAATTAGCAGTTTGTATATCAATGGCTTCGGTGTCAAATAATTCCTGAAATTCTTTGGCAACTGCGGGTGCCAGTAAAATGTCCTTGAGTTTGATTTGAATGTCGGTAATATAGGCATTGGACTCGCCCAATAATTTCTGTGTGGTGGCTATCGAACAATAGCTTTGCACTTTGTCAATGTCTTGCAGGCCAGATTGGAAATAACCCACTACTTTCAGTTGCAGCCGTTCGCCTTTGGCTGTAGTAACCTGTACTACATCACCAATATTGGCCAACATTTTTTCAGCCGCTCCCTTGCCCAAAATGATGCTGTTGGGAATGTTTTTGAGATCGATAAAATTGCCTTCGGTTACATAATCATCAAAGAAGAATAATTTGTTTTCGGCTTCCACATCAATACCATTAATGACTCCGGTAAGGTCAACAGCTCCAACATTGTAAAATACCTGAGCAGTGATTTTTGGAGCAATACCTAACACTCTTTCGTCTTTCTTCAATGCAGTCATTATCGCGCCACTGTTGGCAATTTCCAGACGCTCGTTTTTGGGTTTTATAGAACGGATAAAATTGTAATGACCTTTATGCGCTGCAGATAAATCTACAGGTTGGTGTTCAGAAGGTTGAATCTCATTGTACAAACGCACATGAGGCGTGCGGTTCAATATCAGCCCGTCCAGCAAGTCATTGAGCCCCGTCATAAAACTGAGCAAAGTTATGAACATCGTGATGCTGAATGTGACACCAATAGCGGCTACCAGCGTTTGTTTCCAGCGGGCAAGCAATAAAGATTTTGATACACTGGTGATCAGTTTTAGTCTCATTCGGCCGGGTTTTTTAATTCATCTTCTGCACTGATGCCCGAAAGAATTTCAATCATCTTGTAATCTTTCAGCCCGGTTTTTACGGCTACTTTGTCTCCGTTTTTTTTCAACACAAAAGAGTCGTTGATGACGTAGTTTCTGGGAATTAAAAGAGCCTTGTCTTTAGTTTGTAAAATGATATTCGCTTCAAAACTGACATTGGGATACAATCGTTTTGGTGCTTGGGTAAAAGTAGCTTCCACCAGAAAAGTTTTGCTGCGCTCGTTCATCAATGGGTCAATTTTAGTCACTATGGCATCAAACACTTTTCCTTTGTAGCTGTCCATGGTCACCAACACTTTTAATCCTTTCTCTACTTTCAGAATGTCATATTCGTCCACCTGCATTTCCAATACAAAATGTTCAGCATCACCAATAATAGCCAAAGGAGTTTGGGCAGTCACCAATTCTCCTTTCTTTTTGGGCAACTGATAAACGATGCCATCAATATCGCTGCGCAGCGTAAAGTCGCTGGCCAGGCGCGAAGAAATCTGTAAAGTCTTTTGGGATTGTGCGGCGTTGAGGACCAATTGGCGTTTCAAATCTTCATATTTTACCCTTGCCGAGTAGAGTGCTGATTTTGAATTCTGGAAAGCCAGTTCCCTTTGTTCCAGTTCTACTTTCGAGCCGATACTCTGCTGCCAAAGTACTTGTTGTCGGGCCAGCAAAGAGGAGTCATTTTTTAGTTTACGCTGCGCCAGTTCTATGTTTTGTTGTGCGTCGTTGAGCTTACCCTGATTTACATTCAGGTCGGCGAAATTGGCTGCGAGTTCAGCATTTTCTTTGCTCAGGCGTTGGGCATCATTGACAATCGTGAGGATAGGCGTTCCCTTTTTTACGCTATCGCCTTCCTGCAGCAAGATGTCCTGAATAATGCCATTGACCGTAGCAAAAGCCTGATATTGGTTTTGGCTTTTTACCAAACCCGAAGCATAGATAGATTCTGTAATTGGGGCAACAGTTGGCTTAATGGTTTCCGCCTTTTTACCGCAGGAAAACAGAAAGAGCGCACTTATAAAAAGCAGTCGTTTCATCATAAGGATACAAAGTTATACTACCCTTCAATACAATGATGAACCGGATGATAAGAATCATAAACGCCCGACGGGACTAATGTTTAATCATCGCAAGGCTATAAAGGAAATAGCCTGTAGAAATGAGCATAAAAACCAAAGCCATGTAGACTCTGTTTTTTCTGCGGATCAGATATTCTTTGAAGCTGATTTTTCGGCTTTCGTTTGTTTGTACACAATTAACAATGAGATACAAGCAAAAAAGATGATTGGGATGGACATGGGGGGTGGTTAATAGTTTGGTTCTTGGCATAAAGTAGGATGAGTAGTACAAATTTGCACAAAAGCAGATTTTAGCACTTTAGCCTGCATTTCATTCAAACCCTTGTTAACCATAGTTATTAATAGTTTGTTTAAAAAACTCCTTAATCGTTAAATTAGTTCGGAACAATCCCCCCTCGTACTTATGAACTCTGATTGATATTAAGGATTAGGATTTTGAGATGCTTGTTGTTGAGCATTAGCCGCGTTCCTTGCATGATCTTCTTTTGCCTTTTCTATAGTAAAATGTGAATTGACAAGTTGGCTAAGAGTAAATAGATTATACACTATATATGGTGTCATTACTAAAGAATAAACAGCTCCTAATAAGAGTAGAAACAACGATATAACATTTACATAATTTCCAAATGAGCCTATCAAATTTGGAAGAATTTCAGTCGATTCAAATTTTATGAAACAAGTGATGATGAGCGCAATAAAAACTGTAATTACTTGAAAAAGTACAGTCATCGCAAATATTGCGCTTAATTGTTGAAAAACGCTGTATTTACGTATTTTAGTTGCTTTTTTAATAAGTTCATTGTTACTGAAACCTACAACAATTGCATATCCACCTAACGAGAAACCTAGCAGATTTGGGAAAATTGATACGACCATTTCTGTTATCTCTTTTAAAAGGTCGTAGGATTGTTCAGATTTAAAAACAGCAATTAGCAAACAAATCAAAAAAGTGATTACGATACTGTAGATAAAAGGCTTTTTTCTAAATGTTTTACGTTCAATAAGAATCTTTTTGATGCCTTTCCAACTAACAGTATGGAAATCTTTAATGTCGTTAAGAGTTTGGTTGTTCATTTCTATATTCGGTCATAACATCATCAAACAAATTACGTGGTAAATTGTCAGATTCAGTATATTCAACTTTGCGTTTGTCAGGATAATTGGTTGTAACAATCTTTTCACGCCTACCAGCCTCATTAATAACTGAAGCCTCAGCAGCGCCATTTTCTCTCGCGACTTCTAAATAACCGCGAATCAGAGAACTTTCTGTATTTAATGTTCCATGTTGATCTGGTCTAAATGTTGATTCCGTTTCGCCAACTTGAGCATCTTTAAGAAATTGGTCAATAAGTTCAAATGCTTCATCACCAATGTCGTCGTTAGTGTATGAAACTTTTACTTTTAAAGATTTTAAAACGGGTGAATTAATAATTTGCGTTATTGTATCTTGAGACTGTATAAGATAAATACCGTAATCCTCTCCATTTTGAATTCCTTTTGTACTGATTGCTTTATGTAAAAACGCTTCTGTTGCGGTAATACTGATTTTTGAGGACGCTGTAAAATAAAATCTGTGAGTTGCTGGAATAAAGATGTAATCTACTTCTTGGCTATTTGGATGAGTATTTCCTGGTAAATCAAATCTTTTAAGCTCTTTAGTAGTTGAGTCGTACCAATCGTCGTCAGAGAGAACAGTAAACCTTATGAGTTTA
This sequence comes from Bacteroidota bacterium, assembly GCA_040387755.1. Lineage (GTDB taxonomy): Bacteria > Bacteroidota > Bacteroidia > Chitinophagales > Chitinophagaceae > Rurimicrobium. Next base: position 1,978,170 of record JAZKDB010000002.1, read on the forward strand.
CCATATGCGACTTTGTGCTTTTTGCCATTAAAGGTATATTCTACAACATTTTGAGAACGTAATGCCATAGCCTTCTCCTTACTGATTTTGACAAGAGAAGGGACATTAAAAACTGTCCTAATCAAATCCAAATATGCGTCTTCGCTTCTGGTGTCAGAAAACAGCTTTATGTTAAAACCATAAAAGTGGGATGTTTTCTTTTTGACTTTTTTCTTGCTTGCCTTTGCCATATGATGTGTTATATGACGGTACTTTGTTAGGTACCGTTTTTTAGTCTATTAATTTACTTGACTCTTTAAATCTTAGTTTCCGTCTTTTAAAAATCAATACCCACCTATCACCTGTTTTGTATGGCGTCTTTCCTTTTTAAAGCATTACAAGTATTGATTTCAATATTCTCCCCAAACATAATACCAAAAGCAACTCCCCGGCGGGGAAATTTCCACGATTTTTGAGTTAGTCTAAAATAATTATGGCTTTTTATCATCAATCAGATGAAAATGGAGTGAGAAATGCCATTTACATTGTGTGAAACGCCATATCCATTAGTGGAAATGCCAAAGTCATTAATGGAAACGCCAAAGTCATTTAAGGAAATGCCATTTCCATTATGGGAAATGCCAAAGTCATTAATGTTTTTGTGAAATTATTAATGGAAACGCCATTTCCATTGTGGGAAACGTCATATCTATTAATGGAAACGAGAAAAATTTTTAAGAATGCGGCACAATCCTCTGGAAATGCGACAGTTCCTTCAATCAAGAACCCTATTTTATAGATAAACTCACCGAATTGATACATGAAGGACCCGTCTTTATATATAAAGTCGCCGGGTTAATGTATAAACTCGCTGAATTTATATATGAAGGAGCCGCTTTTATATATAAAGTCGCCGGGTTGATGTATAAACTCACCGAATTTATACATGAAGGCAGCACTTTTATGCATAAAATCGCCATGTTGATGAATAAATGCCCCACCATTATTCATCAAACCGCCTTGTTTGTTGATTCTCTCCTTTTTCATGCTGTAGCTGGCAGCTTCGATCTGAAATATGCCGGATAAAATGTTTTCGAATGGCTTATTTAAGATTTTGCCTGGCCCTTCAAGGCTTCAGATGCACCATTTCCTCATCGCGGATAAGCACCAGAGTAGCGTTTTTGGAGCTTAAACTCCGGCATTTTTTGATAAGTTCTGATTACGAAGAAAAGTTTTATTTCCAGAATATTTCGGGTTTTATATAGAAAACGGTATCAATAAAGTACAAGACTCCTTCCTTTGTCAGTACATTTTCATCGTGGAGGTCTTCCAGAATTATTCCCAAATCGGGATTATAATAGTCGTGATTTTTGGTATTCAGGAATCCATTATTCTCTAAAAATAATTTCACCAATTGCAGGTCTGTTGGCTCGGTAGCTTCTACATAATTTTGTTCTACAATCGCGTACACTTCGTTGTGGTCAGATTTATAAAAACCAATCAACTCATAAGCGGTATCGGGGAAAAAGAAATTATTGAGCAGGAGATTGTTGAAATAATCTATCCAGGAGCTGTAGTAAATACCGTCGTTTAACTTGAGTACTTTAGTATTGTTTTGTATATAAACCCTCTGCTCTGCGCCAGAGGATACGAAGGCATCGAAATTAATATCACAATTCCAAAGCTGATGAGCATTAATGTATGCTATCAGTTGCTCTGTTTCTTCTGTTTTGTCGTGCTTATTTCCTTCAGCCATTTTGCTTGTTTTCTGGCTTTTTCTAAGGTAACCGGCGATTGATTGGATAAGAGTTTTTTGGCTATCGTTGCCCTCTCCTCGAATGATATGTTGTAATTCATTTTTGATGGTTCTGCTATTTTTACGAAGGTAATAATTTTTAAAATAGATGATGCTCCTATTGCTTCAGATGCTCCATTTCCCTGTCGCGGATAAACACCAGTGAATTTATAGCCTAATTACCTGTTACTTCGGCTCCGCTCAGTATGACAATTAAAAAAAATCTGCCACGCGAAAAGCATTATTCATTTTTATTTATTCATTAACTAAGTGCCTGATACGCCACAAAAGCAAAGGCATAAGCCAGTACGCCCATGTACAAAAACTGGATAATAGGATATTTCCAGCTGCGGGTTTCACGCTTGGTAATGGCCATGGTACTCATGCATTGCATCGCAAAGACATAAAACAACAACAGAGAAACACCTGTACCCAGCGTATACACCGGGCGGCCATCGGGCCATCGGGCAGCAGCCAGTTTTTCGCGCAGCGAAGTGTCCATGTTTTCTGATTCGCCTACGCTGTATAAGGTAGCCATCGTACCTACAAAAACCTCGCGGGCTGCAAAAGAAGTAATCAGGGCTATGCCGATTTTCCAGTCGTAACCCAAAGGACGGATAACAGGTTCAATGCTTTGGCCAATGATACCGGCAAAAGAATTCTTCAGCTTCTCGGTGGCAAATTCATTGTTGAGCTGAACTGTGCGGGTCGGTTGCAATTGATGCAGTGTAGCATATTTTTTCTCCAGTTCACGCATCCGTGCCGGTGGCCCAAAACTGCTGAGACCCCAAAGGATAACAGAAATAACAAGAATGACTTTACCCGCATCGGTGACAAATATTTTGGCTTTCTCCAGCATGGTAATGCCTACATTTTTCCAGCGGGGCGCACGGTAAACGGGTAATTCCATCAGGAAATAAGTTTTCTCTTTCACTTTAATGACCATATCCATCACCTTCGATACAATTAAAGCCATCGCAAAACCCAAAAGATATAAGCCCATTAGCACCAATCCCTGTAGATTGAAAAAACCCAAAAAACTTTTATCCGGGATAACGAGTCCGATGAGCACCGTATACACCGGAAGGCGGGCGGAGCAACTCATCAGAGGTGTCACTAAAATAGTAATGAGCCTTTCTTTTTTGTTTTGGATGGTGCGGGCAGCCATAATAGCCGGAACGGCACAGGCCATACCACTGATAAGCGGCATTACCGAACGGCCATTTAATCCTACGCTCCTCATGAGGCGGTCGGTGAGGAATGAAATCCGCGCCATATATCCGCTGTCTTCCAATATGGTGATGAAACCAAAGAGAATCATGATTTGGGGTATAAACACAGCAATACCACTGATACCTGCTAATACGCCATTGATGAGCAAATCGGCAAACAGCCCCTGAGGCAGAATTTGCGAAAGCTGCACACTGAGCCAGCTGAAAGCAGTTTCTACCCAATCCATGGGGTAAGTAGAAAAAGAAAAAATACTTTGGAATAAAATGAATAATACAGCCAGCAGAATTAAATTTCCGTAGAGCGGATGCAAGAGTACTTTGTCCCAGCGCTCGCTGCGCATAGCTTTTTGGGTTGGCGTCTCTTCGACAACTGCTTTTTGTAGGATTTCGCCAATTCTACGGTAACGCAGCAGAATCTCTTCGCCTTGTATTTTCGATTTATTGAATTTGGCTTCACCCATTCGCCCGGCGATTTGGATTCTTTGGGCAGCGTGCAGAAAGGGAATATCCGGCATTTGGCAGCAAAGATGTAAAGCGGCATAATCACTCTCCGCTGCGGCAATGGTTTTTACATCAGAAATCCAGGGACCGCAAAGAGCTGCAATATCTATAAATCCGGGCCTGTTTGTGTGCGTTTTTTGTTTCTGAAAATCTTCAATTACTTTCTTAAGCTCTTCAATTCCCTTGTTTTTGCGTGGGTTAGCAGCTACAATAGGCACCCCAAAATGTCTTTGAAGAGCTTCAAGGTCAATTTGAATACCCTTGGTCTTGGCTATATCCATCATAGTCAGCACAATCACCACTGGCATATTTAAATCCATAATTTGAGTGCAGAGCAACAAATTACGCTTAAGGCTTGATGCGTCGGCAATGACAATAGCCATATCAGGTTTGTCTTTGCTGTGTGTATTGAGCAAAACATCGTGAGCTACCTGCTCGTCTTCACTCTTGGGATATAGGCTGTAAGTGCCGGGCAAGTCAATTATATGAACATTTTCTCCATTGCGTAAAGAACAGACTCCCGTTTTTTTATCGACAGTTACCCCTGCAAAGTTGCCTACCTTTTGGTTGAGCCCGGTAAGTGCATTAAACAGCGAGGTTTTGCCGCTATTGGGATTGCCTACCAGTGCTATCGAAAAGGGTTTTTGCATAAAAGAATTGGCCGCAAAGATATTGGATTAATCAGTGCCAAAATTGAAAGTGCAAAGCTGTACATTTTATTTCCACAAAATTGTCATTGAAAAGCCATTTATCTCATTGTATATTTGCGGCTTAGTCCTATTTTTGCCACTCTAGTTTATCAAACCATAAAATTTATTATGAATTTGTTTTTGTTGAATGCCGCAACTAATTCGTTGTCTGACTATTTGCCTATTATGATGCAAATATTTTTGGCTATTGGTATTGTGGCGATCATGATGGGTGGTTCTCACTTGCTGGGGCCAAAACGTAAGACCAAAGATAAGCTAGCCAATTTTGAAAGTGGAGTCAAAGCAATCGGAAATGCTCGCCAACCAATGGCAATTAAGTATTTTTTGATTGCTATTTTGTTTGTTCTTTTTGACGTAGAGGTTATTTTCTTTTACCCCTACGCCGTCAATTTTAAAGAATTGGGTCAGGAAGGCTTTTTTGCCGTAGTAATGTTTGTCGCATTTTTTCTACTCGGCTTTACTTATATCATTAAGAAGGGAGCACTTAAGTGGGAAGATTAGTAGCATAAATAAATCTGATAAAGCGGGGATAGGTTAAACCTTATTTTCGGCTGTTCAAATTTTTTAAATAATTATAGAATATGTCTCGTCCGGTACAATATAATACGAACAATAAACCAGCAGTTATTCCCGAAGGATATTCGGGCGAAGGATTTATGGCCACCAAAATGGATCAATTGGTTGGTTTAGGTCGCTCTCATTCCTTGTGGCCATTGCCATTTGCTACATCATGTTGTGGCATTGAGTTTATGGGTACAATGGGGTCTAACTATGATTTGGGTCGTTTTGGCGCCGAGCGTATGGGTTTTACGCCACGTCAGTGCGATGTGCTGCTGGTAGCAGGAACTATTTCTAAAAAACTGGCTCCGGTATTGCGTCAGGTTTATTTGCAAATGGCAGAACCCCGCTGGGTAATTGCTATTGGCGCCTGTGCTTCCAGCGGTGGTATTTTTGATAGCTATTCTGTATTACAGGGCATTGATCAGGTGATACCAGTTGATGTATATGTGCCGGGATGTCCTCCAAGACCGGAAGGTATTATAGAAGGCATTTTACGTGTTCAGGATTTGGTAAAAGCAGAAAGTACACGTCGCCGCAATCATCCCCGCTATAAGGAATTGATGGAAAGTTATGGTATTGAATAAGGAAAGCTTGCCCTTTTACATTTTTTATTGACAACATTTAATAATGACCAACGAATACATCCAACAAATACTCAGCGACAAATTTGGTGCAGCTGTTTGGGGTTTTGAAGAGACTTTTGGGATATTCTCTTTCAATATAAAGCCAGAAATCAATACAGCAGTATTGCAATTTCTGAATGATGAAGCGTCTTTATCATTTCAGTTTCTGACCGACCTTACGGCGGTTCATTACCCCGACAGAAAAGATGAAGAACTTTGTGTGGTGTATCATTTACATAATCTTGTTGCCAACAAACGTATCCGTGTCCGCGCTTCTGTTCCTGTTGCACAACCGGACATCGCTACAATGACGAATTTGTTTTCGAGTGCCAACTGGATGGAGCGTGAAACCTATGATTTTTTTGGCGTGAACTTTACCGGACACCCTAATCTGGTGCGCATTCTCAATGCCGATGAAATGAATTATTTCCCGATGCGCAAGGAATATCCAATGGAAGACCCTACACGCACCGATAAAGATGATGAAATGTTTGGGCGATAAAATTTAGCAAGCCGCATTTGTTTTCTTATACATAAAACAGCATTAATGTCAGACCAAAATAATACACAACATATTCAACTTGCCGAGGAGTCTATCCAAAAGCAAACCACTACCCTGAATCTTGGGCCAACCCACCCTGCCACACACGGTATTTTCGAAAACGTGCTGGAAATTGATGGAGAGAAAGTGTTGAGTGCCACCCAAAGATTAGGATACATACATCGCGCCTTCGAAAAAATCGCAGAGCGCCGTCCTTATGGACAAATACAGCCATTGACCGACCGTTTGAATTATTGCTCTGCGCCGATAAATAATATTGGCTGGCAGCTTACAGTAGAAAAACTATTGGGTCTGACTATGCCAAAACGCGTTGATTATTTGCGCGTTATTTTGATGGAGCTTGCCCGTATTGCCGATCATTTGGTGTGTAATTCGGTGGTGGCAGTAGATACCGGTGCATTGACTCCTTTTACTTATGTGTTTCAGATGCGCGAGCGGATTTACGAAATTTACGAATCTATCTGCGGCGCACGTCTCACCACCAATATTGGTCGTATAGGCGGTTTTGAAAGAAACTTTACAGACGAATCCTGGAAAAAGCTCGACGAGTTTATGGTTGTGTTTCCGAAAACACTGAAAGAGTTTGAATCGCTGCTGAACCGCAATCGTATTTTTATGGATCGCTGTATTGGTGCTGGTCCGATCTCTGCTGAGCGTGCTTTGAATTACGGCTTTACCGGTCCTAATCTGCGTGCAACCGGTGTAGACTATGATGTACGTGTTCACAGTCCTTACTGCTCTTACGAAGATTTTGATTTTGAAATTCCGGTTGGTACAAATGGTGATGTTTATGACCGTTTTATGGTGCGCAATGCCGAAATGTGGCAGAGCTACAGCATTATTCAGCAAGCCCTTACTAAATTAAAAGACCTTGATCCGAGCGTTTACCATGCAGATGTTCCTGCATATTATCTGCCCGAGAAGAAAGAAGTATATACTAAGATGGAAGCGCTTATTTATCACTTCAAAATAGTGATGGGTGAGATTGATATCAAAGCGGGTGAAGTGTACCACCCGGTAGAAGGAGCAAATGGCGAATTGGGTTTTTACCTGATCAGTGATGGTGGCAGAGCGCCATTCCGTTTGCATTTCCGTCGTCCCTGCTTTATTTATTATCAGGCTTACCCGGAGATGATTGCCAACGGATTATTATCTGACGCAGTTATTGCACTGAGTAGCTTGAATGTGATAGCAGGAGAATTGGATGCCTAATAATATTTTAAAATTTGAAAAGGTTAACCCCTTTATATATGATACAGTTTTCACAAGAAAAGTTAGCTAAGGCACAGGAAATCATCGCCCGTTACCCCGAGGGGAAACAAAAAAGCGCCTTGATTCCGATTCTGCATTTGGCACAGGAAGAGTTTGGTGGTTGGTTAGACGTTCCGGTGATGGATTATGTCGCAGGTATTCTCAGCATCAAGCCTATCGAGGTTTATGAGGTGGCTACCTTTTACACCATGTTCAATATGAAGCCCGTGGGCAAATATGTATTGGAGGTTTGTCAGACAGGTCCTTGCATGTTGAGCGGAAGTGACAAAATCATTAGCCATATCAAGAACAAATTGGGCATCAAAGAAGGCGAAACCAGTGCAGATGGATTGTTTACCCTGAAACCGGCAGAGTGTTTGGGTGCCTGCGGATATGCCCCGATGATGCAATTGGGCAAACATTTTAAAGAACATTTGACGATAGAAAAAGTAGATGCTATCCTTGATGAATTAAGGGCAGCTGCAAAAAATTAAAAGGAAATGACCTTCAGTGAAGTAATGACAGAGCTGGAAAAGCTCGGAACGGAACAAACCCGGAAAACATGGACAAACCATGGTGCTAAAGGTGAATTCTGGGGTGTGAAGATTGGCGATATGAAGGTCATCCAGAAGAAAATAAAGCACAACCACGAGTTGGCATTAGCTCTTTACGATACAGGAAATTCGGATGTCATGTATTTTGCAGGTTTGATTTCGGAACCGAAAAAAATGACCAAAGCACAATTGCAACATTGGGCAAAAACAGCCACCTGGCATATGCTGAGCGAATACACTGTCGCCTGGACAGCAGCCGAAAGTAATTTTGCACGGGAGTTGGCCATGGAGTGGATTGATTCGGAAGATGAGTTAATTGCATCAGCAGGCTGGAGTACTTACAGCAATTTGCTGGCACTAAAAAAGGATGAGGAACTCGATGAAAAAGAGATAAAAAGTTTGTTGCAAAGAATTGGAAAAACAGTTCATCAGCAGGCAAACAGGGTAAAGTACACAATGAATTTATTTTTGATTTCGGTGGGAGCGTATTATTTGCCTTTAAATGAAGAAGCAAAGAAAGTAGCTAAAGCCATAGGAAAGGTGAGCGTGAATATGGGTGGCACGGCGTGCAAGGTTCCTGAAGTCATTCCTTATATCGAAAAGATAGAAGCGATGGGAAAAGCAGGGAAAAAGAAGAAAACAGTTTTTTGTTAAACAGATATAATGAGCCACAACTTAAAAATAGAGATTCTGCTTCCTGCAACACCCGAACAGGTGATGCATATGATGACAGACCAAAAACAGATAGAGATTTGGAGCGGCGAAGAAGCTGTTTTTGAAGCAAAGGAAGGAGGAAAAGTGAGTTTGTTTGGTGGATGGATGAATGGCGAAGTGAAAAAGTTAAGTAAAGAAGAACTGAGCTATACCTGGGCGACAAGTGATTGGAAAGAGGGAACAGAAGTGTCTTTGGTAGAGATGAAACTGAAAGCAGATGGAGAGCAAACTACGTTGGTGTTACAGCATAGCAATTTGCCTGATGAAGATGAAGTGCAGAGCCATAAATCAGGTTGGTACGATTTCTTTTTTACTCCACTCGAAGATTATTTGATGATACGATATAATGCAGAATAGTGTTGGAATGTGGCTGCGTAGTTCTTTATTGCTGATGTTGCTGTGTTGCAGCTTTTTATTAAGGGCACAACAGAGGGATTCAATCGGCTTGCAAAACGCAGTGTATCGGCTTAATCTGGCTTTGGTGCGGAAGGATAAGAAAGGAATAAAAAGATTAGTGAGTCAGCGGATACAATATGCACATTCCAATGGTTGGATAGAGACGAGGAAAGAAATGATAAAACATTTGCGTGATGGCACGCTTACTTATCAATCCATAAAGCTGGATAAAATAGAGACAGCCATTGATGACAAAATGGGTTTGGCAAAAAGTAGTGGCAGATTTGTAGTGATAATGGGAAGTTCGGTTTTAGAATTCCAACTTAAAGTCACTCAGATTTGGGAATGGAAAAGAAAGAAATGGAAATTAATGAGCAGACAGAGCGTGAAGGTAGATTAAATAGAAATTTAAAATGATAAAAAGGACAATACTTTTGCCCTTTGCAATTTGATATTTTAGGTATGAAATTATTATTAGAAAATGCCCACATCGAAGGCATCCGTTATTACGAAACCTACCGCAAAACCGGTGGTTATCGTGCTGTGGAGAAAGCACTGAAAATGACACCGGACGAATTGGTGGAAGAGGTGAAAAAGAGTGGGCTGCGTGGTCGTGGTGGTGCAGGTTTCCCTACCGGAATGAAATGGAGCTTTCTGGCAAAACCCGAAGGTGTTCCCCGCCATTTGGTAGTGAATGCAGATGAGTCAGAGCCGGGAACATTTAAGGATCGTTACCTGATGGAGTTCCTGCCCCATTTGTTTATTGAAGGAATGATTATTTCTTCCTTTGCTTTGGGCAGCAATACTTCTTATGTGTATATCCGTGGTGAATATGCCTGGATTCCGGATATTCTCGAGCAAGCCATCGCCGAAGCAAAAGCGAATGGCTGGTTGGGTAAAAATATCTTAGGCACAGGTTTCGATTGTGAAATTTATGTGCATCGTGGTGCAGGCGCTTACATATGTGGTGAAGAAACAGCATTGATTGAAAGCCTTGAAGGAAAACGTGGTAATCCACGGATTAAACCACCATTCCCAGCGATACAGGGTGTGTGGATGCGCCCGACTGTGGTCAACAATGTAGAAACAATTGCAGCTGTTGTGCCCATCATCAATATGGGTGGCGAAGAATACGGCAAGATTGGAGTTGGCCGTTCTACAGGTACAAAATTAATGTCGGCTTGCGGCAACCTGAAAAGACCAGGTGTATATGAAATCCCCTTCGACCTGTCTGTAGAAGATTTTATCTATGGTGATGAATGGTGTCAGGGTATTGCCAATGGCAAAAAATTAAAAGCTTGTATTCCCGGTGGGTCTTCTGTACCCATTTTGCCTGCAAACCTTTTGTTGAAAACAGCAAAAGGAGAAACACGCTACATGAACTACGAAAGTCTTTCTGATGGCGGTTTTGCCACCGGATCCATGTTAGGTTCAGGTGGTTTTATTGTATTGGATGAAGATCAATGCGTGGTTCGTCATACAATGACTCTTGCGCGTTTCTACAAACACGAAAGCTGTGGACAATGCAGTCCCTGCCGTGAAGGAACAGGCTGGATGTACCGCATTTTGAAAAAAATAGAATACGGACAAGGAACGATGGCAGATATTGATTTGCTATGGGATATTCAAAGAAGAATTGAAGGCAATACGATTTGTCCCTTGGGTGATGCAGCGGCCTGGCCGGTTGCAGCAGCGATCAGACATTTCAGAGACGAGTTTGAATGGCATATTCTGAATCCTGAAGAAAGCCAGACAAGAAATTATGGATTAGCACATTATGCTGATCCCTTGGAAGTGGTGGTGGCTTAGGTTTTTATTTCGCGCAGAGGCGCTAAGTTTAAGCAAAGACGCAAAAAATTTTGAGAATCCGGATTATGGATGAGAACGAAATTTCAAAAATTGTAGTTGACGTCTGTTATCGATTACACAAACAATACGGACCGGGACTTTTTGAAACGGTTTATGAAGAGATGGTGTGTTATGAATTAGAGAAGATTGGTATTCCATTTCAAAGGCAATGTGGCATAAAAGTTTTGCACGATGGAAAGGATATGGGAATAGGGTTTCGTGCTGATATAATTGTTGCAAACAAGGTAATACTTGAATTAAAGTCAGTAGAAATCCTTACGGAAGTACATTACAAGCAAGTAATTACCTATTTGAAGATTTCGGGAAAGAAACTTGGATTATTGATAAATTTTAAAGTGCCATTAATAAAAGACGGAATTCATCGAATTGTAAATAACTTATAAAATTTGCGCCTTGGCGGGAACTTAGCGCCTCTGCGTGAGCTTAGAAAATAGCAATGAGTGACAACATTAAAGTAACAATAGACAACATTACCGTTGAAGTGCCTGCGGGTACATCGATACTGGAAGCAGCACGTCAAATAGGAGGAGCAGTAGCCCCGCCAACCATGTGCTATTACAGCCATCTGAAAGGCAGTGGTGGTAAATGCCGTACCTGTCTGGTAGAAGTAAGCAAGGGTTCTGAAAAAGATCCTCGCCCGATGCCAAAACTGGTAGCCAGCTGTCGTACCGGTGTTATGGACGGAATGGAAGTAAAAAGCATGACTTCTGAAAAGGTAATCGATGCCCGTAAAGGTGTGACCGAATTTCTTTTGTTGAACCATCCTTTGGACTGTCCTGTTTGTGATCAGGCCGGAGAATGCCATTTGCAGGATTTGGGCTATGAGCATGGCAAAGAAGGTACGCGTACCGAATTCGAGCGCCGCACGTTTGAACCAGAAGATATCGGGCCTCATATCCAATTACACATGAACCGCTGTATTATGTGTTTCCGTTGTGTATTTACTGCCGAGCAATTGACTGATTACCGTGAACACGGAATACTGGACAGAGGCGAACATGCCCGTATCAGTACATGTATCAGCAAGTCTCTCGACCATGACTTTATAGGAAATGTAATTGATGTTTGCCCGGTGGGAGCTTTAACAGATAAAACATTCCGTTTTAAACAAAGGGTTTGGTTTACCAAGCCTGTCGATGCCCATCGCAATTGTACCAATCCAAAATGTTGCGGCGAAGTGCGCCTGTGGATGCACGGAGATGAGGTGTATAGGGTGACTGCACGCAAAGACCAATGGGGAGAAGTGGCCATCGCCAGCAATGGTAATCCGGGCTGGATTTGCAACGAATGTCGTTTTGATAAAAAGAAAGTAAGTGACTGGGTGATTGAAGGGCCAAGCAATATCAGCCGCCACAGCGTTATTTCTCAGGGACATTATGATAAGAACGTTCACGAGGCGCAGGTTGAATTATTGGCAGAGGTGATAGGTAAGGAACCGATTATGAAAATGGATATTCACGATATTAGTGATGTCAATAAACCCGAAAGACACTTAAGCCAGATAGAAGGTCCTGCACATTCTGAGGATTTTCAATAAAAGGCATCAACTTATATTTTTTACGAACTAATTACATTTGCGCACAATGATTTTATTAGAAATAGATTGGTTTTTTATTTTGAGCAAGACAGGGCTCATTTTAGCCATCCTACTTACATCGTTTGGAGTAGCAGCATATGCTACATGGGGCGAACGTAAAGTGGCTGCAATAATGCAGGACCGTTATGGCCCCAACCGTGCCGGACCATTTGGTTTGTTGCAACCTTTGGCAGATGGATTGAAGCTTTTCATGAAAGAAGAGATCATCCCGACCAATTCTACTAAGTTCCTGTTTATGCTGGCGCCATTTTTATTTATGCTGACAGCATTAATGACCAGTGCGGTTATCCCATGGGGGCCTGATATATTATTAGAAAGTGGTAAAGTGTTTTCACTACAAGTAGCAGATGTAAACATTGGCATCTTGTTTGTATTTGGTGTAGTGAGTCTTGGTGTGTATGGTATCATGATTGGTGGTTGGGCCTCAAATAATAAATTCTCTCTACTTAGTGCAATACGCTCTGCATCACAGTCTATTTCTTATGAACTGGCAATGGGCATCAGTTTGATTGCCTTGCTAATGTTGGCTGGTTCTTTAAGCTTGCGCGATATTGCACAACAACAACATGGTTTTTGGAGTGATGGTTATTTTACCTGGAATTTTTTCAAACAACCATTAGGTTTTATTATTTTCTTTACCTGCTCGATGGCCGAGATGAACCGTGCTCCTTTTGACCTTGCTGAATGTGACTCAGAATTAAACATGGGATACCATTTGGAGTATTCTTCCATGAAATTGGGTTTATTTCTTTTCGCAGAATATATCAATATGTTTATTGGTTCGGCAGTAATGGTTACTTTATATTTTGGGTCTTACAATTTCCCTGGAATGGACGCTGTAGCAGCAGCTGTTTCGCCCATATTATTCAGCATCATTTGTATCTCTGTATTCTTTGCCAAGATTACAGGAATGATATTGCTGATTATGTTCATTCGTTGGACATTACCCCGTTTCCGTTATGACCAGCTGATGAATCTTGGCTGGAAATCATTAATACCATTGGCTTTGTTGAATATGTTGCTCACAGGGGCAGCAGTACTTTGGCTTTTTAAATAATAAAGAGGAAAAGAAGAGAAATGGAAAAACTAACCAAGCGCGCTGCGCCCATAGATCGTAGCCCGATGACGCTCAAAGAGCGGATATATTTGCCCGCCTTGCTCAAAGGAATGAGCATTACGGTAGGTCATATTTTTAAAAAGAAAGCCACCGTTCAATATCCTGAAGAGACCCGCTCCTTCAGTCCTGTTTTTCGTGGATTGCATGTATTGAACAGAGATGCAGAAGGTCGCGAAAACTGTACCGCCTGTGGATTGTGTGCTGTGGCTTGTCCTGCAGAAGCAATAACCATGGAGGCTGCTGAAAGGAAAGCGGATGAAAAGCATTTGTATCGTGAGGAAAAGTATGCAGCGCGTTACGAAATTAATATGTTGCGCTGCATTTTTTGTGGAGCCTGCGAAGAGGCTTGCCCTAAAGACGCCATCTATCTTTCGGAAACAGTAATGCCCGCTAATTTTACCCGCGAAAGTTTTATCTACAAAAAAGAAGATATGCTGATTCCTCACCCTAAAAAAGATCAAAAAGCATAATTATAGCAATGGATATTTTACAAATACTTTTTTGGATACTCACAGTAATGGCAATAGGATGCGCTTTGGGCGTAGTATTGAGCCGTAATCCGGTGAATAGTGTTATCTTTTTGATTCTTACCTTCTTTGCCATTTCAGGTCATTACCTTTTGCTCAATGCACAGTTTTTGGCCATTGTCAACATCATCGTTTATGCAGGGGCAATTATGGTTTTGTTCCTCTTCGTCATCATGTTGATGAATCTCAATGCCGACACAGAACCCCAAAAAAGCTGGTTGGTACAATTGGCCGGTGTAGTTTCAGGTGGAACATTATTTCTGGTGATTATTGCTGCCATCAGCAAAGCCAATTTATTGGGTGTTATCAGTCCTGAAGTTTCAAGTATTGGCTTAATCAAAGTATTGGGAATGGTGCTTTTCAAGGAGTACGTTTTGCCTTTCGAGATCAGCAGTGTGCTGTTTCTCAGTGCAATGATTGGTGCCATTGTGATTGGTAAAAAAGACATGGAATAAAATTATTCATTCAAAACAAAAGAAATTTTACGATGCCTATTCAATATTATCTGTTTCTCAGCCTTGCTCTTTTTTGCATTGGTATAATGGGAGCCCTGATGCGCCGCAATGCCATCATTATTTTCATGAGTATCGAGTTGATGCTGAATGCGGTAAATTTATTATTGGCTGCATTCTCAAAAATGTATAACGATAGTGCCGCTCAGATTTTTGTGTTCTTTATTATGGTAGTGGCTGCAGCCGAGGTCGCTGTAGGATTAGCCATTATAGTAATGGTATATAGAAAAGTCCATTCTGTGGATGTAAATATCCTCAACCGATTGAAGCATTAATGTCTCTTGAAATACGAAAAATTATATAATTGATTCAAAAAATCAGAATACGGAAACAAATTTTATAAAAAGGAAATACAAGTCTTAACAATTAAAAATCTGAGTATGGTCTTTGCTAATTTTCAGAACAGAATATTTTCAGGCTATATATCATATAGAAAATGACAAAACCATTAGGCGTCAATTATTCACTTTATACCTTATTGCTTTGTTTTGCCTTAATGGCATACAGCAGCATGGTATTCTATCCTCGTTGGCAAAAGCATCAGACAGAGTCTACTATTGCTTACGATGTAGAGGGTTATTATTGGTACCTCCCTTCGGTATTTATATACAAGGACTTAAAGAAGCAGGGTTTTATGGACAGCGTCATGCGGATTTATAAAGCTTCGGGTTCTGACATTTTCGAGCAGGGATTTGTTCATAAAAAGTCGGGAAATTATGTTTTGAAATATACTTCCGGCATGGCAATTTTATATTTGCCTGCATTTGTTATCGGGCACCTCGCCGCATCTGCCCTAGGCTATCCCGCTGATGGATTTTCAACGCCATATCAATTGTCCTTACAAATATGGGGCTTAGCTTTTGCTTTTATTGGTTTGTATCATTTGCGCAAACTACTACTCTTGTATTATGCAGATAAAATAGTAGCGGTGAGTTTGTTTTTATTGGTATTTGGCAGTAATTATTTAAATTATGCTGCAATCGATGTGGGGATGTCTCACTCCTGGCTATTTACCTTGTACGTATTTTTATTATTAAATACGCATAATTTTTATAAAACATTCGGGTTAAGGTATATCTTGCGGATTGGTTTTATAATAGGTTTGCTTACTTTAATAAGACCTACGGAAGCGATATCTGTATTAATACCATTGCTTTGGGGTGTCAATTCTTTTGACGATTTAAAAAACAGATTTGCTCTTCTTTATCAAAAAAAGGGTTTGGTGTTTGTCGCTGCTTTATGTGCTTTCTCAGTGGTGTTTATTCAACTTTTTTATTGGTATACTACCACCGGAGATTGGATTGTTTATAGCTATCAGGATCAGGGCTTTAATTTTAAAAGACCTCATGCATTTGTGTATAGCTGGTCATACAAAGCCGGTTGGTTGCGATATTCTCCGATGCTGCTGTTTTGTTTTGCAGGCTTTTTGATATATCTGTGGCGCGGGAAGAATAAGTTTGCCGTTATGCTGTTTTTTATGTGCAATTATTACCTTGTCAGCGCATGGAATATTTGGGATTATGGTGGATTTAGCGGAAGAGCGATGATACAGAGTTATCCTATTCTGATTTTTACAATGGCAACTTTGATTGAGACAGCTTGGAGCATAAAGACTTTACAGGTTGTTTTAATTCCTGCAGCTCTCTTGTTTTTGTATATCAACATTTGGTGGACCTATCAGGCTCATCGCGGAGGTCTTGTGGATGCTTTATGTACCACCAAGGAGTATTATTGGAAAAGTGTTGGTCGATGGTCAGTTCCAGAACGCTATGAGAAATTAAAGGATACCGATGAATTATTTGAAAGTGAGCCTGGTTCGTTGAATTTGATTTATCAGGACACTACCCAAAAGGTTTTTTGTGTTGATGAACATCATCAGGATAAAAAAATACTTTCTATACCATTTAGAAATACAGCTAAACTGCAGTGGATAAGAGCTTCTGCTGATTTTCAGTCTTTCGAAAAGGAGTGGAATGTATGGAAAATGCCTCAGTTTATTGTTGAGTTTAGGTTAAGAAGCCAAATCGTCAAAACAAGGATAATTCGCACACATAGGTTTTTGAATGATTTTGACCAACAAAAGTTGTTTATCGATGTCAGGATACCGGAGCAACGTTTTGACTCTTTGTCTGTTTCATATTGGAATGGGGAAGGGAAAAAACGAAATTGTTTAAAGACACCAGCCATTTATACGTTTTAATCAGAAGCACATTATATAATACTATTTTTGAACAATATGATACAGTTAGCTTACTTAATTCCCTTGTTTCCATTGATTGGTTTTCTAATCAATGGTTTAGGCTGGAAGTCGATGCCAAAACAGGCAGCAGGTTTTTTAGCCAGTCTGATGATGCTTGTTTCGTTTGGGCTTTCATTGGCCATTTTCTTTGAGGTTAAAGCAGGAGCATCCGAAACCATTCATTTGTTCAACTTTATTCAGTCGGGCAAACTATTGATTCCGTTTGCATTCAAAATTGATGCGTTATCTTCCTTATTCCTGCTCATAATCACAGGGGTCGGATTTTTGATTCACGTATATTCTACCAGTTATATGCATGATGACGAAGGTGTGGTAAAGTATTTTGCTTACCTCAATCTCTTCGTTTTTTCAATGTTGCTTTTGGTAATGGGTGCCAATTACCTCATTATGTTTATTGGCTGGGAAGGTGTTGGATTATGTTCTTACCTTTTGATTGGCTTCTGGTTTAAAAATCGTGATTATACCAATGCTGCAAAGAAAGCATTTGTGATGAATCGTATTGGCGATTTGGGCTTTCTGGTAGGTATGATGTTGGTTTTATACCATTTTGGAACTTTGAGTTATTCAGATTTATTTGGTCAGATAGGAAGTAATGAATCCACTGTTGGCAATGGCGTTTATACATGGATAGCCATTTGTTTTTTCATTGGTGCAATGGGAAAAAGCGCTCAGTTGCCATTATACACATGGTTGCCGGATGCGATGGCTGGTCCTACACCGGTTTCGGCCTTAATCCATGCTGCAACAATGGTTACAGCGGGTATTTATATGATTGCACGTAGTTCGGTTATTTACAATCAGTCAGAATTTGCGTTAAATGTTATTGCTATTGTTGGCTTATTGACAGCTATCGTAGCAGCTTCCATAGCAATTAAACAATATGATATTAAAAAAGTATTGGCATATTCTACCGTCAGCCAGTTAGGTTTTATGTTCCTTGCAATCGGTTGCGGCGCATACACTACAGCCGTTTTCCATGTAATGACGCATGCCTTTTTCAAAGCATTATTATTCCTGGGTTCGGGTTCTGTGATTCATGCAATGGGTGGCGAACAGGATATTCGTTCCATGGGCGGCCTCGGAAAGAAAATGCGTATTACTCAAATTACGTTTTTAATTGGTTGCGTGGCCATTGCAGGCATTCCTCCTTTTGCCGGATTCTTCTCTAAAGATGAAATTTTGGCTGCCGCTTTTGCCCATAATCCGGTTTTATATTTTGCTGCTTTAGCAGCGGCATTGATGACTGCATTTTATATGTTCCGTCTGTATTTCCTCACTTTCTCAGGAAAGTTTCGGGGAACACACGAACAGGAGCATCATCTCCATGAGAGTCCTGCTGCCATGACTTTTCCATTAATTGTATTGGCCATTCTGGCAACAGTTGCGGGTTTTGTTGGTTTGCCGGAAGTATTTAGCGAGCATCACGCACTCAATGAGTTTTTAAGTACTGCTGTGAATAATTTTGGTGTACATCATATGGAGCACAGCACAGAGTTTATGCTGATGGGATTGTCTGTCGGTTTGGTTTCTGTAATGATTGTTTTTGCCTACTTGCGCACCAAAACACCCAATTTCCAGACAAATACCGGGCTGGCCAAAGTTTTGGAACACAAATGGTATGTCGATGAATTGTATGATGCTATTGTGGTGAACCCATTAGTTAAGTTCAGTGGCTTTCTGGATAGAATTATCGAAAGAAAGGGTATTGATGGTGGGGTGAATGGTGTAGGTAAGATGGTACGCTGGGGTGCAGATAGAATGCGTTTGTTGCAAAATGGCCAGGTAGGTGCTTATTTATTTACGATGGTTATCGGTATTGTTTTGATTTTTGTGATAGGACTTTTTTGTGTCAATTTTTAATTTAGAATTTTAGCTTTAGTAAATATGATTTTGGTACTTCTTATACTTATTCCTTTTTTAGTGGCTATTGTCTCTTTTCTTGCAAAGGGCGCTGCTAAAAACATTGCCATGTTTGGCTCTTTAATTAGTTTGGCCATCTCCGTTTATGTAGCCTCTTTTTGCGGAACGGAGCAAACAGCGGCTATTGCTTTTCCGTGGATGCCGGCTATTGGTGCACAATTCAGTCTTTCTGCAGACGGTATGGCTTCTATGCTTTGTTTGCTTACTGGGATTATTTTCCCGGTAGTATTATTATTAACCAGAAACAAGGAGATAGAAAGTCCTGCATCTTATTACGGGCTTATCTTGTTAAGCCAGGCAGGTTTGATGGGTGTGTTTTTGGCTTCTGATGCATTATTGTTTTATTTCTTCTGGGAGTTAGCATTGATTCCGGTTTATTTTCTTTGCTCACGTTGGGGTGGAGAAAGGCGCATTGCCGTTACCTTCAAATTTTTCGTGTATACATTTGTTGGTAGTCTGATGATGCTTGCAGCTCTCATTTATTTATCCATGCAAACAAATGGAGTGAATGCAATGAGCTGGCAAAATATAATTGCTGCAGGCAAATCACTTCCATTGGGGCAACAACATATTGTTTTTTGGTTGCTTTTTGTGGCGTTTGCTATTAAAATGCCCATATTCCCTTTCCATACCTGGCAACCTGACGCTTATGAGCAGGCCCCAACACCGATTACGATTATTCTTAGTGCATTAATGGTAAAAATGGGTTTGTATGCTGTGTTACGTTGGTTGATTCCTGTATTGCCAGAGGCAACATTATATTGGTCGGATACAATTATGACCCTGTCTATAATAGGGATTGTATATGCATCTCTTGTTGCTATGGTACAGACAAATGTAAAACGTCTGGTAGCCTATTCATCCATTGCACATATGGGCTTAATGTGTGCAGCGGCATTTTCAGGAACAGAATTGGCACATCATGGGTTGCTGGTACAAATGTTTAATCATGGAATCAATATTGCCGGAATGTGGGTAATCGTTTCTATGGTAGAACAACGATACGGGACACAGGAGTTTAAGAAAATGGGAGGATTGGCCAGTACTGCTCCGGGTATTGCTATAGCATTGGTTATTATCTCTTTTGCCAACATTGCCTTACCATTGACCAATGGCTTTGTCGGTGAGTTTATGCTATTTTCCGGAATTTTTCAAGGCGCTTCCACATACCATATTGTTTTTATGTCGGTTGCCGGAATAGGAATAATTCTAGGCGCAGTTTATACTCTTTCAATGGTGCAAAAAGTAGCATACGGAGAAAACAACTCTGGGGTTTTGGCAGTAGCAAAAATGAGTACAGCCGAGATGGTTGCTGTAATTGTGTTATTGGCGTTTATTATTGCTTTGGGTGTTTTCCCTCAGCCATTATTAGATTTAGTATTACTTCCATAATTAGTTCCTTAATTGGGTAAGTATTGAAGTGAAAGCATAAGTTATTAAAACATTTTGAAAAAATTATGAAGGCAATTATTGCAGCAACAGTTCTGGGCATCATCATGATGTATGCCGGTTTTGTGGTAAAGGAGAAGAAAACGATATTATCTATTGCTACACTTTTATTTGTGGTGTTGTTAGGTGTCAATATTTGGGAACTGACTAGTTCTAAATTGGGTGTTACGGAACCATGGTTTAATTTCCAATTGGTTGTAAGTCCTTTCAGTATCTGGTTTAATACTTTGATGACTGCCGCAACCTTGCTTTATGTATTACTTATGGGTAATGACATTATTAAAGTGGGAAAACATGTGGGTGAGTATTTTGCTTTATTTTTCTTCATTTTAGTGGGCGTATTTTTATTGTCTTCATTCAACAATATGTTGTTGATGTTCATTGGGATTGAAATTCTTTCTATACCGCAATACATTTTAGCAGGTAGTGATAAGCGCAATCTCAAAAGCAGCGAGGCTTCCCTTAAGTATTTTTTAATGGGTGCCTTTTCGACAGGTATTTTGTTGATGGGGATTACATTGATTTATGGTGCAACAGGAGAATTTAATATCAGCAAGTTTAGCTTTATGCAAATGGAGCATGTCAACCCCTTGGTACTGACAGGCGTTTTGTTTTTAATCATTTCATACGCATTCAAGGTATCTGCCGCTCCAATGCATTTTTGGACACCTGATGTTTATGACGGTTCACCAACACCATTTACGGCATTTATGGCAACAGTAGCCAAGGCTGCAGCATTTGTAGGGTTTATTCGTTTGTTTCATACCTCATTTGCTTCTATTAGTGGTAGTTGGTCTATGGTTTTGGCCATTATTACTGCCGCTACTTTATTTGTGGGTAATATTACTGCGGTGTTTCAGCAAAGTGTCAAAAGAATGCTGGCATACTCTTCTATTGCACAAGCCGGTTTTATGCTTTTGGCAGTAGTGTCCGTAAGTGCTTTGGCCTGGCAGGGATTAATCGTGTACTCCGTTGCATACACAATTGCGACATTAGGAATGTTTGCGGTATTGTTGAAGCTTAAGGATTTTACATTCGATGGATTTAACGGCCTTGCAAAAAAGGAACCTTTGTTAGCATTTGTTACAACCATTTTTATTTTCTCACTGGCTGGTATTCCTCTTACAGCTGGTTTTATGGCAAAATACATGATGCTTCAAGCTGCTATGAGTCAAGGTAATTTGATGTGGCTGGTAATCTTTGCATTATTAATGGCGGCTATAAGCGCCTACTATTATTTCCGGGTCATTATTGCGATGTATTTTAAAACAGGAGATCCTGAGCTAAACTCAGAGGTTTCTGGTATGGATAAATTCTTACTGGTATTAACAGCAATACTTATTATTATTATTGGCGTTGCTCCGCAATTATTATTACCTGCAGGCATATAGAATTTAGAATTAATTTTTTTAATACCCTAGCTATTTGTTGTGGCGTTACGGACATAAAGATTGTTTGCTTAACATGTAATCGGAAACTTGGATTACGTTTTCTAGTAAGAATTAGGCTTTTAACCGAAACCTCACCGATTATGCAAATCATATTTACTTTTTAGCAATTACAATTTTATCTTTGTGACTCAAACAAAATATATATGGGTAATCAATCTACTATCGGTTCACAAAGCATTATTCAGAGTCTTAGCCATGCCTGGGACAGCGTAAAGGCTAATGCTTGGCTATTTGCCGGGTTTACATTTATTTATTTACTTATTAGCAGCATACTTTCCCTGATTCCGTTTTTGGGAAGTGCAGCCAGTTTATTTAGTTTTATTTTTTCGGCATCTGTTTTTTCAGCACTTAATGTGTATGATAGGAATCGCAAATTAGATTTTAATGAATTTTTTAGCTGGTCGCCAAAATTCGGACGCTTGTTTTTGGGTAATCTATTACTAACAGTTTTAGTTGTTATCATGCTGATACCCTTTGCATTTATTCTGATTGCTATACTAGGTATAAGCTTTTTTACAGAATTGGCCAGTAATCCTGAGAACATTGAAGGTCTTTTTGTGGGCTCTACAATTTTAATTTTGGTTTTAGCCATTTTGCTCTTCGTAATAGTAGTTTCTATTGCCTTGTTTGCTTATCCTTACATCATACAATTCACGGATCTTTCTTATACCGAAGCTTTGAATTACAGCTTCAAAATTGGCAGAAACAATATTGGCCAAGTTGTACTTTTTGCATTTGTTGCTGTAGGGCTTTCCATTTTAGGTCTTATACTTTGTGGGGTTGGTTTACTTTTTACAATTCCTATTATTATCGCTACCCAATACTATTTTTTGCACGACATGATTTCGGATGATGAGCCCGAAGAGACGAAATGGGATTTCATGCAGCAAACCCCTGAATAATTTAGTATGCCAAATATTCTTAGACCCTTTCGTTTGCAGATAGTTGCCTTCAAACGAAAGGGTTAATTATGTTATCTCAAAAACAAATGGTAAAAAGGTCTTCCCCTCCAATATTTTTACTAATTTTACCGACTAATTATCTTGCCTCTCAATGAAGTTATTGGAAAACAAAACTGCACTCATTACAGGTGCCAGCCGTGGAATCGGTGAAGCAATTGCCCTGAAATTTGCCGAGCAGGGCGCAAATATTGCCTTTACCTACTTATCTTCCGAAGAACGTGCAAAGGCCCTCGAAGAAAAATTAAAAGCTTTTGGTGTAAATGCCAAAGGCTATAAATCAGACGCTGCAGATTATGCTTCCAGCGAATTATTGGCAGCAGAGGTGATGAAAGACTTTGGTGGTATTGACATTTGTGTTAATAATGCCGGTATTTCCCGTGATAATCTACTGCTACGTGTTACGCCCGAACAATGGGATGATGTGATGCAAGCCAACCTCAAAAGCGTCTACAACCTTACACGTCAGGTAATTAAACCTATGATGAAAGCACGTGCCGGAAGTATTATTAACCTGAGTTCTGTAGTGGGTGTAATGGGTAATCCCGGACAAAGTGCTTATGCCGCATCCAAAGCAGGAATAATTGGTTTTACAAAATCAATTGCTCAGGAATTGGGTAGTCGCAACATCCGTGTCAATGCAATTGCTCCTGGTTTTGTGGAAACAGATATGACACACTATTTAAATGATGGTGAAGGCGGTGGAAAATGGCTCGATAAAATACCTTTACAAAGATTTGCGAAACCTGAAGAAGTGGCTAATGTCGCATTATTTCTGGCATCGGATATGAGTAGTTATGTTACAGGTCAGGTAATCAGTACTTGTGGCGGGATGAATTAAAATTTAAGATTACAATTCTTTATAAAAAACAATCAATGCAAAAAATACACGCAGCCATTACGGCTGTTGGAGGATATGTTCCGGATTATATTCTGACAAATGCCGAACTTGAAACAATGGTGGATACCAACGATGAATGGATAACCACCCGCACAGGCATTAAAGAAAGACGTATCCTGAAAGGTGAAGGCCTGGGAACATCTGATATGGCCATGCATGCTGTCAATCAATTGTTGAGTAAGCGTGGCATTGATCCGATGGAGATTGATTTAATTATTTGCGCAACCACCACGCCGGATATGCAATTTCCGGCAACAGCCAATATTATTTCTGATAAAACAGGTATGAAGAATGCATTTGGCTATGATGTCAATGCTGCCTGCTGTAGTTTTTTATATGCACTTACTACCGGTGCTCAATTTATCGAAACCGGAAAATATAAAAAAGTAGTTGTAGTAGGGGGAGATAAAATGTCTTCTATTATGAATTACGAAGACCGCGCAACCTGTATCATCTTTGGCGATGGAGCAGGAGCCGTTTTATTAGAACCCAATTTTGAAGGTAACGGATTGCAGGACTCGATACTTCGCAGCGATGGTGCCGGCAGGGCATTTTTACACCAAAAGGCCGGAGGTTCTGTTAAGCCTGCTACTATCGAAACAGTGATGAATAAAGAGCATTATGTACATCAGGAAGGCCAAACAGTTTTTAAATTCGCTGTAAAAAACATGGCTGATGTTTCTGCAGAAATTATGGAACGCAATAATCTTGGTTCTGATGATATTGCATGGTTGGTGCCTCATCAGGCCAATATGCGTATCATCTCTGCTACAGGAGAGCGTATGGGTATCCCTGAAGAAAAAGTAATGATTAATATTCAGAAATATGGCAATACAACCAACGGCACATTGCCATTATGTCTTTGGGAGTGGGAAAGCCAATTGAAAAAAGGCGACAACATTATCCTTGCAGCATTTGGAGGAGGTTTTACCTGGGGAGCTACCTATCTTAAATGGGCTTACGATACTCAATAAAGAATTAGCCGAAAGACTATTATTCATTTTAAGCGACGGAAATTTTTCGTCGCTTTTTTTATGAATCCCTATTTATCAATGTTTAATCCCATGTCTAAAAATTTGCCTTTAAACTATTAATATACAGTAAAATATAGTTTTTTTAAAAGTGGTATATTATCTTTGCAGCCAAAAATATTTCGATGGTGAAAATAAAAGGTATCCTTGTTTTTCTTGTTTCATGTTCAATACTCTATTCAAGCTGTGCAACAATTTGTGGTGGCTCAAAATATAATGCCAATATTGTAGTGAATCAAAAGCCCAATGCAAAAATTTTCTATAAAGGTCATGAAGTCGGTACAGGAAAGGCTAGGGTCTTAGTTAAACGGAAAGAGGCAAACAGATTTGAATTTTCGGTGAAGGAGGAGAGTTGTGACGAGGAAAAATACCGCTTTAAATCTCGGACATTCAGAGGATGGGCAATGATTGGATCCATAATTACCTGGACTGTTTCAGTAAATGGTGTACCCTTATTTCCGGTTGGTTTGGTTATAGACTTGTCTAACGGCTCATTGTGGAAACCCAATGTCTACGAAAAAAATGTGGAGAAACAGGATTTTAAAAACTACAGATATACTGTAGACTATAAAAAGAGTTGTGTTGCTGAGAACAAAGTAGTACTAAAGCCAGGTAGCACTAAGACCGACATTGTCTATTTAAGAAACGGAAAGGTAATTAAAGGAACTATTATAGAGCGTGCTGCTGACAAGAGCATACAAATAAGAATAACTGACGGGGATGTCGTTTTATACCCTAGCGAAGAAATTGAAAAAATAGAACAAGTAATAACAGAGAAGAATTAGTAGAAAATGCGCAGTAAATTCACGAATCGCGGTTGAAATAATCAACCGCGATTTTTTGTGCGTTAAATTTTTTTTTGGAAAAACGAAATGTATCCCCATACATTTGCATCGAAATAAAATATTGTATTCACATTTTAAATACAATACCAATGACTCAGCGATTCTACATATCATCCCTTTTCTGCGCTGCCTGATTCAGGCGGTTACGCTTTGCATTTCTCCTTTTTTGTTAGATTGAATTTTGTGATTACTCCATTGTAATCCATGCATAGCTTTAACTGCCTCTCCTTTTTTTCATTTTGTTTTATGAGCAATTGAAACGCAAACCTGTATTGGTTTTCGTTTGTGTGATATTTTCAGACAAGCCAGCTTTTTTCTTTGGGATATATCCTTTACGCAAGGACGAAACTGACTAAAACTATTTTTAAGTGTTGACCAAACTATCATGTTATGGACACAAAAAAAGGGTCGTTTGAAGAATGTTATCGCAACATTAAAACAGTAAGACAAAAGAAACGACTCGTCAAAAAAGATTTTGACAAACAATTGATAAGCCTCCATAAAAAACGAATAGAACTGCAGAAGATTAAAAAGAATTTACCATTGGTGAAGCTTGAAAATCCTTATCAGAAAGGATGGGTGCGCACATTTGAACTACGACCTGATATTGCTGAAAGCAAAAATGCCGATTTCTATCGGGCACTGTTGAGTAAAATTAATTCAAGGCAATATTCAAATGTAAAACACTTCAAAACCAAACGCAGAAAACATCGAAAAAAGATATGGATTGATAAACCACAAATGCTGCAGGAATTTGACATGTGGCAATGGTCACGCAATGCAGAAAAATTTTCTGAAAAGGAGAAGCTTTTGTTTTATCCTAAAGAGTACTGGTGCTCAATGTCCAAGACGATTACAGTAAAGTATGTGTTTATAGAAGCCTGGAGGTTTATGCTGAAAGTAAGGCCCAATATTATTACACATCAGAGAATGATTGACGAAGTATTAGAACAGGAAATAAGTTGTATTGATAAGCATATCGATGCGCATTTTCTGGAAGGCAGAATAAACAAGCTGGTCTATGGCAATAGTTATCAATGGAGGCGAAAGCCGGATGAAAATCCAAAACACAAAATAAATTATTTAAACGAACTGCTGAATCAATAGCAGATAAAAAACAATCATCCCAATGGGAAAATTTAAAACTAAAGAATTAGATAAGCTGGGTTTTACGAATGACAAACTCAGAAGTCTGGTCATCAATATTATTCCGAAACATTTCAAACATCATAGTAATGAACAAATAATTCAATTGTTGTCAGACATTAAAAGCAATCCGGAGGCTTTCGGGCAAGACGAATATCTTGGAAAAATTGCAGCGTGTTTTATGGATAGGACTGAAAACAAAAACTATAAAGCCTATGATCTTGTAAATGAAAGAACATCATTAAAGGTTTTTGGTTCTAAGCATATTGACAAGTCTGCGATAAAACAAATGGAAACCGCAATGTCATTGCCTGTTGTAGCGCAAGGTGCATTGATGCCAGATGCTCACACCGGATTTGGATTGCCAATTGGCGGGGTGCTGGCAACTAAAAATGCAGTAATACCTTATGCTATAGGTGTGGATATTGGATGCAGAATGTCATTGTCCATTCTTGATGAAGGAGAACACTTTTTCAAAAGTAATTCCTACGAAATGAAAACAGCCCTCCGGAAATTTACTCATTTTGGAATGGAAGGAAACCTTGAATTCAAACAAGAGCATCCGGTTTTGGATAGCGTGGATTTTCAGGCTACAGAATTATTGAAATGCCTGCAAACAAAGGCATCCAGGCAATTGGGCAGCTCCGGAGGCGGAAATCACTTTGTGGAGTTTGGAATCATTGAGTTGCACGAAGGTAACAGCCTGCATCTTCCTGCTAAAAAATATATGGCACTGCTTTCTCATTCCGGCAGCCGAGGATTGGGAGCCAACATTGCACAGTATTACACACGCATTGCGATGAATAATTGTAAACTTCCGAGAGAGGCTCAACAGCTGGCCTGGCTGGATATGGATAGTGAAGCTGGACAGGAATATTGGCTGAGCATGAATCTGGCCGGAGCTTATGCAAAGGCATGTCATGAACAAATCCATCAGAATGTGTTGAAAGCAATAGGCCTGCAGGTAATGGCTCGTGTTGAGAACCATCACAACTTTGCCTGGAAGGATGTTTTGGAAGATGGCACTGAAGTAATTGTTCATCGAAAAGGAGCAACGCCCGCACACCAGGGCGAGTTGGGCATCATACCCGGAAGCATGACTACTGCAGCTTATTTAGTGGAAGGTACTGGTGCTGCCAATTCCTTGTATTCTGCATCGCACGGAGCGGGAAGGGCGATGAGCAGACAGAGAGCAAAAGAAAACATGACGGCCTCAGCATTGAAAAAAATGTTGTCTGATGCTGGCGTATGCCTTATTGGCGGCAGCGTTGAAGAAAATCCTCTTGCTTACAAGGATATTGATGAAGTAATGATGGCACAAAAGGAATTGGTGACCATTCAAGGTAAATTTTTACCAAAAATTGTACGAATGAATAAAGATTAAAGAAAATGGAAAAGAGAATTTTACAAATAAGTGCCGGTCGCGGACCCGAAGAATGTTGTCGGGCAGTTTATAAAACCCTCCAGATTTTAAGAAAGGAGGCAATTGCCAAAGACATGGTGTTTTGTCTTCTGGAAGAAAATCTGAGTGCCCAAGAGAATAGTTTTTTCTCTGTAACAATAAGTGTTGAAGGACAGCTTGCAGAAACGTTTGCAAGTTCATGGACGGGGACAATATTATGGATATCAAAAAGTCCGTTCAGGCCAATACACAAAAGGAAAAACTGGTTTATCGGGATTAGTGCATTCAACGAAAGTGAGCAAAAGGAATGGCACGACGAAGATGTTCGTTATGAAACCACCAGATCTTCGGGGCCCGGAGGTCAGAATGTAAACAAAGTGGAAACAGCTGTACGGGGAACACATATCCCTACAGGGATTCAGGTACTGGCGATGGACAGTCGATCTCAACTGGAAAACAAAAAACGCTGTCTCGAACGACTGAAAGCAAAAGTGTATTTTGAACAAACAGAACGCATGAAGTTGCAACAACAGTCTCTTTGGCAAAACCACAACGAACTGGAAAGAGGCAATCCAATCAGAATTTTTAAATCAACATTGCATTAGTAAGTGATGAAAGTTGAACGAAGATTTTACAATCTTCAAATTAATTAATCATGAAAAAATGCCACCTTTTAGAGTGGCATTTTTTCATGATTAATTGTATTATTTATTCTTCATCCCAATCCCAGGAGAAATCGGTAAAAATAAAAGAAAGGAAAAAGCTTGGCTTTGCAGTTATGGTCATTGTTGTTTCTTCATCGCTAACCGATATGCCAGTATATTCTGAACTGATTGAAAGTGGCACTTTGCCCAAATGCGCAGTACCTCTTATTTTCCAACAAAAACTAGTGTAAAAAGCCATTTCGATCGTAGCATAAGGTCGTATATTAATAGTAGGGAAGCCGCCGTTAGGTCCAAGGTCGAAATTAGTATTGAATAAAGCACCACCACCGAATGAAAATCCACTTTTTACATTGCTGCGAAGCACTGCATCTGTACCCGTTTTGTATGCCAAACCCAAAGGTACATTACCTTGCAAAATATTATGCTCAGGTGTGAACGTGTAGCCCCTACTGAGCCTTGTTTCTTCAAACTTAAACTTTATATAAAGCATATCTACACCAACAGTGAATGCAATCAACGAATTCTCGCTCGTCTTGCCCAAAGAAAAATAACGTTCATTGCTTAATCCGTAAGCCATGCCCTTAATTTTAAACTCCTTTTCTCCAGAATAATAATTCTTAATACCGTTTGCTCCAGTACCATCAGAAAAGATATAATCTAATTTATAGGTTGCATTTATCAGTCCAAAAACAAGCCCTTCCTGCACTCTATAAAAGTTATCTACATTGTCACCATTTTCTTTTTTACGATTGTAGGTTTGGATATAGTTGTAATAGTTATAATGGTTGTTGCCATTAATCGCACGATAACCACCAAAGCCATGTCCATATTGGGCGTAAGTAGGGAGGCAATAAGTAATAGCAAGTAGAAGTAAAGGAATAACTTTTTTGAGGTTCATTGTGTGTGGCATCTTAAAAATTGCACAATAATACACCTCCTTTTTGATAATTTATAGGTCCTCATCATGTTCTCTTTTTATCCACCCTTTTGCTGCCTGCATATAATTCATATTCAAACAAGCGACAGTCAATTGTACTGGTGAAGAATTCGATTCGGCGCTTGGGTTTCAAACCAATTTTTTTGGCAAGGTCCAGATTACCTGTAAATACATAGCCAAAATAACCACCACATTTTTGCTTCATAAATGTACCAATACGGCCATAAGTGCCTTCCAGTTCTGTTACGTCTCCCAGACGTTCGCCATACTCGGGGTTGATAAAAAACACTCCTGGTTTGCCTTCAGGTACAACTGTTTCGGCAAAATCACACTCGGCAAAATCAATTAAACGTTCTACACCGGCTGCGCGGGCATTTTGTTGGGCATTGGCTATTGCCTGACTGCTGTAATCTGTAGCTATAATGCGTGCTTCTTGCGCCAATGGTTTTATTTGCTGGCGCAAATGAGCCATTTCTTTATGGTATACTTTGGCATCATAATCACTGAGGTGCATAAATGCATAATTGCTGCGGAAGATGCCCGGTCTTGTGTTTGTAGCATATAAAGCAGCTTCAATGGCGAGTGTTCCGGAGCCACACATAGGGTTTACAAATGGTGATGCTCCATCCCAACGCGAAGCCATAATAGTGGCTGCGGCAAGGGCTTCCAGCATAGGTGCTCGGCCGGGTATTTTACGATAACCATGTCTGGCAAGAGATTCGCCTGAGGTGTCCACAAAAACCTCAGCTTCCTCATTTTTCCAATACAGATGAATCACAGCCCCCGTTGGTTCTGCTCCTGTATTGGGGCGTATGCCAGTAGCTTCGCGCATTCGGTCTACAATAGCATCCTTAACCCTGAGGCTGGCAAACATGCTGTTATTTATTGTGTCGTTCTGCACATTGCTTGTAACCGAAAAATAACCATCCTCCGGAATGATTTCTTCCCATGGGCAATCGCTCAGATTACTATAGACATCATCAGCATTATGGGCTTCGAAAGAAAGCAAACTATACAATACCTGACTGGCACAACGTAGGTTAAGATTCAGGCGGATGCAATCATTGAGCGTGCCTTCCAGCTTTAGTCCTGTCACAAAAGTCTCTTTGACTTCAAATCCAAGAGCTTTGACTTCACTTTCAAGATAAGGAGCAAGCCTGTTGTGACAAGTAATGGTAATAGGCGCGATGGTAGTAAATAATGACATGGCGCAAAGGTAATTGCTAAAAAGAGTAAATGATTGGATAGATTTAATATCCTGAAAACGGAAGTTGTTTTACTTTTATAGATTCAGGTATACCTTATGTAACAAAGTATAATGATGACAGAGCTCGAACAGTATATTCAATCTTATTTTGGTGTTTTGCAAGCTGAAGATGTAGCCCGAATCACCGATTTATTCAAGTCGGCTACTTTGAAAAAGGGCGAGTATTATTTAAAATCCGGCAGACCCTGCCTTCAATTGAGTTTTATTCAATCTGGCCTGCTTCGCATTTACGCCCATACCGAAGAAAAGGAAGTGACCCAATGGATATCAACTAAAGGGTATTTTGTTACCGACCTATCCAGTCTTGTATTCGAAACACCTTCCAGGTGGACCATTCAGGCCTTGAGCGATGTGGAATTGTATACCATTTCCCGGGAGGATTATATCCGATTAGGTAAGATACTCCCTCAATGGCATCAGCTGGAGAAGCTTTTTCTGGCCAAGTGCTTCACTATACTAGAAGATAGAATTTTCGCTCATTTGTCTATGACTGCCGAAGAACGCTACCATTCCTTCTTTCTTCAAAACAGCGAATTGTTTAATCAGGTACCCCTGCAGTATATAGCCTCTATGCTGGGTATGACCCCCGAAACTTTTAGCCGTATCCGTAAGAAAAACATTTCTTGATATTTGTCAAGAGGCCCTTGGAAAAGAGAGGAGACCTTTGTGTTGTCAAAAACAATCAGACACAAATGAAGTATTTGAACACAATTTTATTCCTCACTGTTATCAACCAAACAACAATGGCTAAGCAAATCAGCACCGAAATCCTTATTGAGGCAAGTCCGGAAAAAGTATGGGCAATCCTGACCAATTTTAAAGATTACCCCAGATGGAATCCGTTTATAAAATCGATTAATGGAACTCCCGTTGTAGGTCAAAAAATCACCGCACGCATTGAACCTCCCGGTGCCAGCGGTATGACCTTTGAGCCAAGGGTAATGGCTTTTGAGCCTAACAAAGAATTTCGTTGGCAAGGACATTTATTAATACCAGGATTATTTGACGGAATGCACAGATTCTTGCTGCAGGATAATTCGAATGGTACTTGTACCCTCATTCAAAGCGAAAGTTTCAAGGGAATTCTTGTTCCTTTGTTTAAGAGAATGATTGAGAACAATACCATACAAGGATTTCAGCTCATGAATCTGAAGTTGAAAGAGTTGGCAGAGGGTAATTAAAAAGAAGCACTCATTTTGTACCCAAGCCAGACTGCCGATATACCCAATAATACACTCAACAAGCTATAGAGTATTGCCGTAAACCAATTGCCGGATAAAATCAGGTTTAAATTTTCGGAAGAGAAAGCCGAAAAGGTAGTAAAGCCACCACAGAATCCTGTTATCAGTAACAATCTGGTACTATCGCCGAGGAGATTCTTATCAAAAAAGCCTAAAAACAATCCTATGAGTAAGGAGCCAATAATATTAATCAGAAAAGTACCTATTGGGAAAGCTGTACCCATCCATTTCATTGCTGCAAGAGACAGTAAATAACGACAAATGCTTCCCAACCCTCCTCCGATTCCGATATATATAATGTTTTTGAGCATGCTTTTTGTTGGACAGTTGATGAGTACAAAGATAAAGGTACAAGTATCATCATTTCTAATATTTAGATTCAAAATCATAAATCATATATCCAAAATCAACTTTACCTTTGCGCCATGCCAAAAATAGCCTTACGTGGCGAGCAGATGCCGCCTTCTCCAATTCGTAAATTGGTACCCTTTGCCGAAGCAGCAAAAAAGCGTGGTACTAAAGTGTATCACCTCAACATCGGTCAGCCGGATATTGAAACCCCTAAAGCCGTAATGGATGCTGTGCGCCACACCGATATGAAAGTGCTGGAATACAGTCATAGCGCAGGTTTTGAAAGCTACCGCAAAAAACTGGTGGAATACTACAAGCGCAATAATATTGAAGTGAATCACAACCAAATCATCGTAACAACCGGTGGTTCGGAAGCCATACTTTTTGGTGTGATGAGCTGTATGGACCCGGATGATGAGATTATTATCCCCGAGCCTTTTTACGCCAACTATAATGGTTTTGCCATCAGTGCAGGTGTTAAGGTGGTGCCGATTCCTTCGAGCATCGAAACTGGATTTGCTTTACCTCCTATCGAAGCTTTTGAGCAGGCCATCACGCCACGCACTAAAGCAATTATGATTTGTAACCCGAATAACCCAACCGGTTATTTGTACAGCATGGAAGAGCTGGAAATCCTGCGTGATATCTGCCTGAAGCACGATTTGTTCCTGTTCTCCGACGAAGCCTACCGCGAATTTTGCTACGATGGACGCAAGCATATTTCTGCACTCAGCATTCCCGGACTGGAAAATCACGCCATCCTGATGGATACCATCAGTAAGCGCTACAGTGCTTGTGGTGGCCGTATTGGTGCGTTCATTACCCGCAATCAGCAGGTATTGGATGCAGCAATGAAATTTGCACAGGCACGTTTGAGTCCGCCATCTTTTGCCCAGATCCTTGGCGAAGCTGCAGTGGATTTACCCTTGAATTATTTTGACGAAGTGCATGCCGAATACAACAGTCGTCGAGATTTGCTGGTAAAACGTCTCAATGCTATGGAAGGTGTTTTTTGTCCTAACCCTGGTGGTGCTTTTTATGCCATGGCAAAATTACCTGTGGCCGATACAGAAGTGTTCTGTCAATGGTTGCTCGAAGAATTTTCGCACGATGGCGCAACGGTCATGATGGCTCCTGCAGCGGGTTTCTATGCTACCAAAGGACAAGGTAAGGATGAAGTCCGCCTGGCTTATGTGCTCAACCTGGACGACATCAACCACGCTATGGATTGCCTTGAAGCAGCTTTAAAAGTTTATCCGAACAAATAACATACACACATGTCTTTGCTATCTGAAGCAGAAAACAATGTAATGCTCCGACGCCGGAAAGCAGTCGCCTATTGGCTGCTCGCCGGCGTTGCCATTATCATGATACAGGTTTTGCTGGGCGGCATCACCCGCCTCACCGGTTCCGGCTTGTCTATTGCCGAGTGGAAACCAATACTGGGCGTGCTGCCTCCTATGAACGAACAAGCCTGGAATGCGGCTTTCGACTTGTATAAAGAAAAGGCTGCGGGTCAGTTTGCCAGCCAAAACAGCGATTATACTTTGTCTGATTTCAAGGCCATCTACTTTTGGGAGTGGATGCACCGCGAATGGGCAAGAGTTGTGCTGAGCGGAGTTTTTCTTATCGGATTCTTTTATTTTCTGGCAAAGAAGTATTTCGAAAAATGGATGGTACAACCAATGGCCTTATTGTTTGTGCTCGGCGGATTGCAGGGTGCAGTAGGTTGGATAATGGTAATGAGTGGCTTGAATCCTGAAGATACGCATGTGAGCCATATTACTTTAGCAATGCACTTTATGTTTGCGCTGGTATTGTTGTGCTACACACTTTGGTTTGCCTTGAAGTTATTAATTCCTGAAACCAGCAGAGTGAGCAATGACAAGTTGAAAAGATTTTCCCTGTTGTTGTTGGTTTTGCTAGCTGTGCAATTGGTGTATGGTGCTTTTATGGCCGGACTGAAAGCTGCCCCAGTGGCAGCAACCTGGCCGGATGTGAACGGCACTTACTTACCCGAAAATGTAAACAGCTTTGGAGGACAAGTGTATAGTGGATTGAACATTATAATTGACAACCCGATAATGGTGCATTATATCCATCGCAGCTTAGCTTACTTGTTGTTTGTATTGGTCATTGTTTGGTTTACGAAAAGCAGGCGCATTGCTAAAGCGGAAGGCTCATCTTTATTAAATAAAGCTTCTGTGTGGACGCTTGTATTAATATCTCTGCAGGTATTGTTAGGAATTATCACAGTACTCAATGGACACCTGATGACGCAAAACAAATTCCTGCAGTTTGAGTGGTTTGCCGAATTACACCAGATGGTTGCCATTTGCCTGCTAATGAATCTCGTGCTAAATTATTACCTCTTCAAAAAGAAGATTGTGGTGTTGTAAAAGCAGCATACATGTATATAGAAAGAAAGAGCGCAGCATTATCAAAATTGCTGCGCTCTTTCTTTTTAATGTTGGTTAATGATTTTGTCACCGAAAAGAAACCTTCGCTTCATTATTTGATAACTCGCGCAAAGGAGTTTTGCATAAAATATCTAATGATGAAATACTTTACAAAGCTTGGCATCGTAATTGCACTCTTTTGCATGGCGCAGCAA
Source organism: Bacteroidota bacterium (assembly GCA_040387755.1). GTDB lineage: Bacteria > Bacteroidota > Bacteroidia > Chitinophagales > Chitinophagaceae > Rurimicrobium. The sequence continues at coordinate 2,013,109 of JAZKDB010000002.1, forward strand.
GTCTCGTTTGCCCAAAAAGCTTACGACTTTAATGGCACCAACCAATATGTCACTTTCGGAGTAGCCGATTCGCTGGGTGCAGCCAGATTTACTTTGGAATGTTGGTTTTATAAAAAGGGCACAGGAAAATCGACAACTTCCGGTTCTGGCGGTGTCACAACAATTATTCCTCTAATCAGTAAAGGTCGTGGTGAAGCAGATGGTACTACTACTGATATGAATTACATCTTTGGGATTAACAGCACAACGAATGTGTTGTGTGCTGATTTCGAAGAAGGAGCAGGAATGCCCAGCGTTGGTTTGAATCATCCGGTTATTGGAACAACAACAATCCTGAACAACCAGTGGTATCACGCAGCGGTAACGTTTGATGGTGCTAAATGGAAAATTTACCTGAATGGTGTGTTGGAAAAAACAGACAGTATTGGAGTATTACCAAGGTCGAACAGTATTCAACATGCTGGTCTTGCTACTGCTATGACTTCAACCGGAGCTGCTGACGGGTATTTTCAGGGAATATTGGATGAAGTGCGTATCTGGAATTATGCTCGCTCTGAAAAAGAATTGCGTGATTCTATCAATACACAAGTGCCAATAGCAGCGGGTTTGATTGGTCGTTGGGGAATGGATGATGTTTCCGGAACGGTGTTGACAGGCAAAGGCAAATTCAATATCAATGGTACAATCATAAATGGTGCTACAGCAACAAGTTCCGGCTCTCCGTTTGACATCACATTTCCTGCACCCAACCTTCCGCCCAACCAACCGATAGTTTTCACCCCAAAAGACTCTACAATAAATTATTCAGACAGTATGCTGAGCGTTATTGTCTCAGACCCCGAATTGAATAAAATGAAAGTGACCTTTCTGGGTAGAAAGCACGAGCCGATGATGGATTCAGGCAAATTCACCATTATTCCTATTCCTGATGTGCAGTTTTATACCGCCCATATGAATGGCGGAACCAACGAAACCTTCAAAGCACAGACTAAATGGATTACGGATAGTATTGCCGCAAAAAATATTGTTTATTCCATTCAGCTGGGAGATTGTGTGCAGAATGGTGATAACGGAGGAGATAATATAGAATGGAAAAGAGCGGACACGGCATTTACTATAATTGAGAATCCCGCTACCACAATGATGAAGTATGGTTTGCCATATGGTATTTGTGTGGGCAATCACGATCAGTCTCCTGGTGGCGATGCTGCAGGGGCAACAACATTTTACAACTCTTTTTTTGGTATAGGCCGATTTGCTGGTCGCGATTATTATGGTGGACATTATGGGCTGAATAATGATAACCACTTCCAATTGTTTAGTGCCAGAGGTATGGATTTCATTGCGTTGAGTTTCGAGTACGATCCTTTGGCTAATGCTTCTGTATTGAATTGGGCGGATAGTTTGTTGAAAGCATATCCAAAGCGCAGAGGAATTATTAGTAGTCACTGGATTATTAACTCGGACGGGAGTTTCGGGGCGCAGGGCGCTGCTATCTATAATAAGCTGAAAGAAAATGCAAATCTTGGTCTGATGCTTTGCGGACATATCAATCCGGGTGGTGAAGCAAAGCGCAGTGATACTTATAAAGGCAACACAGTACACACCTTGCTTTCCGATTTTCAGGACAGAGCAAATGGAGGAAGCGGCTGGTTGCGTATTATGGAGTTCTTCCCTTCTACTAATACCATAGAAGTAAAAACCTACTCACCAACACTCAACAAATTCGAAACAGACGCTAATAGTGAGTTTACCCTTAGTTATCCAATGACCAAATCCTTTGATACAATAGGCATTGTATTTAATGCGCCGTCCTCCTCAGTACCTTCAATTATATGGAATGGTTTAGAGGATAGTGCCAGATATGATTGGTATGTTGTGATTAATGATGGTATAAATACAATCAAAACGGGCATTAAGACTTTTACGTTTCTTAAAAATCCGCCAATAGCGGGAATAAATGGTTCGGCTAATCTTTCAAATGGCCTTGAGTTATTCCCTAATCCTAATGATGGTAAGACGATTACATTGAATTATCCTGAAAAAGTGACTGCAGCAATAAGGATAACCGATATGAGCGGAAGAGTAGTATACAATGATATGATAGAGTTGAATGGCAAAACTGTTCTGCCAGTAATAGTAGAAAAGGGCACTTATATCATTACAGTGAACGCAAAAGGACGCAATATCAGCAGGAAGCTATTGGTTCAATAGTTTCAAAATTGAATGTAATGTAAAGGCTGGCCCACGTAGGGTCAGCCTTTCTTTATGAACAAAACCCTGCTCTTAGTGGCTAAACAGCTCCATTTCAACCTTTTTGACCGTACAGGGGCAAGAAATTTCAGCATTTGCAGAAAATAATTTTCTAAGCCGTAATGCTTTATGGACAATGCTTTCAATGCTTTTCTTATGCCTGCAGGACAGACATTTCCACACATTTTCAACATTTTATTTGGTAAATAAGAATAACCGCTTACCTTTGCACTCCCAACGACGAAAAGGAGG
>JAZKDB010000003.1:0-168746 GCA_040387755.1 Bacteroidota bacterium
GGATAGGGGTGAAAGGCCAATCAAACTGAGAGATAGCTCGTTCTCCCCGAAATGTATTTAGGTACAGCGTCACATATAAGAAGTTTATGAGAGGTAGAGCTACTGATTGGGCTAGGGGGCTTCACCGCCTACCAAACCCTGACAAACTCCGAATGCTCATAAATATCTGTGGCAGTGAGGCTGTGGGCGCTAAGGTCCATGGCCGAGAGGGAAATAACCCAGACTATCAATTAAGGCCCCTAAATCTATGTTAAGTTGAACAAACGAAGTTCGGATCCTAAGACAGCCAGGATGTTGGCTTGGAAGCAGCCATTCATTTAAAGAGTGCGTAACAGCTCACTGGTCGAGGGTCCGGGCACGGAAAATGATCGGGCATCAAACATAGTGCCGAAATTGTAGAATACAGCGTAAGCTGAATTGGTAGGGGAGCATTCCAAACAGCGTTGAAGGTGTGTTGTGAAGCATGCTGGAGCGTTTGGAAAAGAAAATGTAGGTATAAGTAACGATAAAATAGGTGAAAAACCTATTCGCCGAAAGACTAAGGTTTCCTGATCAATGCTAATCAGATCAGGGTTAGTCGGGTACTTAGGCGAAGCCGAAAGGTGCAGCTGATGTCAAGTTGGTTAATATTCCAACACTTGTAATAACTTCGATGGAGTAACGGGGAAGTGAAAGGTCCGCGATCTTACGGAATAGATCGTTAAAGGGTGTAGATATAGGTTGAGTAGGCAAATCCGCTCGACTTGTCGAACCTGATAGTACTAAAAGGCTTCGGCTGGATAGATAGTGACCCTAATCATGCTCACGAGAAAAACTTCTAAGTTATGGTTATTACAACCCGTACCGGAAACCGACACAGGTAGTCGAGATGAGTATTCTAAGGCGCTCGGGTGAGCCGCGGAGAAGGAACTAGGCAAATTAACGCTGTAACTTCGGGATAAAGCGTACCACAGCGATGTGGTCACAGTAAAATGGTACAACCAACTGTTTAGCAAAAACACAGGGCCCTGCAAAATCGAAAGATGACGTATAGAGCCTGATACCTGCCCGGTGCTGGAAGGTTAAGGAAGCTTGTTCGAGTCAAATCAAAGCTTGTGACCGAAGCCCCAGTAAACGGCGGCCGTAACTATAACGGTCCTAAGGTAGCGAAATTCCTTGTCGGGTAAGTTCCGACCTGCACGAATGGTCTAATGAGTTGAACACTGTCTCCTCCACGAGCCCGGTGAAATTGTAGTATCGGTGAAGATGCCGGTTACCCGCCACGGGACGAAAAGACCCCGTGAACCTTCACTACAACTTTACATTGATTTTGAGTAACAGATGTGTAGCATAGTTGGGAGACTGTGAAGCAGGCACGCCAGTGTTTGTGGAGTCACCGTTGAAATACCAACCTTCTGTTGCTTAGAGTCTAATCGCTACGGCGAGACATTGTATGGTGGGTAGTTTGACTGGGGTGGTCGCCTCCTAAAAAGTAACGGAGGCTCGCAAAGGTGCCCTCAGTACGGTTGGTAATCGTACGTAGAGCGTATTAGTATAAGGGCGCTTGACTGTGAGACTGACCAGTCGAGCAGGGACGAAAGTCGGCTAAAGTGATCCGGTGGTTCTGTATGGAAGGGCCATCGCTCAAAGGATAAAAGGTACTCCGGGGATAACAGGCTGATCTCCCCCAAGAGCTCATATCGACGGGGAGGTTTGGCACCTCGATGTCGGTTCGTCACATCCTGGGGCTGGAGAAGGTCCCAAGGGTTGGGCTGTTCGCCCATTAAAGTGGCACGTGAACTGGGTTCAGAACGTCGCAAGACAGTTCGGTCTCTATCTGTGGTGGGCGTTAGTAAATTGCGAGGACATGCTCTTAGTACGAGAGGACCGGAGTGTATGTACCGCTGGTGTATCTGTTGTTCCGCCAGGAGCAGTGCAGAGTAGCTATGTACAGTCAGGATAAGCGCTGAAAGCATCTAAGCGCGAAACCTTCCTCAAGATGAGTTTACTTTTAAGTGCCGTCAAAGACTATGACGTTGATAGGCTATAGGTGTAAAGGTGGTAACATCAAAGCCGAGTAGTACTAATTGCACGTAAGCTTTAACTTTATTTTATTACGATAATTTGCTGACCCAATATGTTTTAAGTTATTCGTCTGCGAGCAGACAAAGAGCTTATGGTGGTATTGCCAAGGGTGTTCACCTCTTCCCATTCCGAACAGAGAAGTTAAGCCCCTTATGGCCGATGGTACTGCACAACAATGCGGGAGAGTAGGTAGCTGCCATATTTATTTTAAAAGTCCAATCGTAAGATTGGACTTTTTTTGTTTTAATCCTGTCTTGTGATACCGATGATACTTATTTTAAAACCCTTGCCATAACGACAAGGGTTTTTGTTTTAATCCTGTCTTGGGACACCAGTGATATTTATTTTAAAAGTCCAATCGAAAGATTGGGACTTTTTTGTTTTAGTCCTGTCTTGTGATACCGATGGTATTTATTTGAAGACCCTTGCCATAACGACAAGGTTTTTTTATAAATTATTCTACAGAAGTAAGGAATATTGCGAAATATACCACTATTATCATTTTGTCTGTGGACAAACTAACAATTGGCTCCAGCCAAATAAAAGTGTTTTCTAATCCGTCAAATAGCCGAGTGAATGTAGAAATTACTCCTGAGAGGGATAGACATTTTCAAATTTTATTGCAGACTATTGAAGGACTGGTTATTGAAAAAGAATATTAGAAAGCAGTCCTGGTCAGGATAATATTTCGTTTGAAGTTGAGAGCTTGCCTTCAGGCACTTATTTAATAGCCATAACTGATGGGGTAAACAGCCAATACTCAAAAATTGTAGTCACTCATTGATATTTTATTCTGATAATTCTCTCATACGAAAACCTAAAATAAAATACAAATGGCGGAGCTACAATTGTCGTTCAGCCATTTGTGTTTTTGGAGTTGAAGTAGTTGCCGTATTTTGATGTGATACAATTCAGTTCTATAAACTTTGTGACTTTAAATAGACGGTCTGTCGTATCTTCAATAACATCAGGTTGATTTGATTCATCAATTCTTAAATAGCAGTAATTGGTGATTAGTGAAATGTTGCAATAAAAGCGGCGAATAGTATAACATTGCCGGTTATGTTTTATTGTAATATGCATACAATTTGATGTCGGAATAACTTATAAATGCGTAAACTTTTTAAAATCATTAAATACCTGATTGGGAGCATCCTGTTGTTGCTCGCAATTGCAGTATTATTTCTGATTAGTCCTCCCGGCAAAAGGTTTGTCCGCAATAAGGCTTTGGTTTTTCTCAGAGGGAAGCTAAAAACCGAAGTACAGATAGGTTCTGTTGAGTACACTTTTCCCAAGATGATCGGGTTAAAGAATGTGTTGTTTAAAGATCAGCAACATGATACCTTATTGTCGCTTGAGGTACTCAGGGTGGATATTGATTTACTTAAATTGCTGAATAATAGGGTATCCGTTAATCAACTTATTCTGACTAATGCCTATGCTAATATTCATCGTAACCGCATAGATTCTGACTTTAATTTTTCCTATATCATCCAAGCATTTGCCTCAAAAGATACTGTCAAAAAGACCAAAGACACTTCAGCTTCCCCTTTTGTGTTTGATGTGGGCAAAGTAAGGCTGGAAAACATACGCTTTACATTTAATGATGAACGTGGCGGCATTCAACTGGCTGTTGGATTTAAGGGATTGAAGATTAAAATGAAAGAATTGGATCCCACCAAAATGATATTCCGGTTTAAGAGTATAGCTCTTGAGGGATTTAGCTCTTCGCTTATACAGGACTTTTCTTTGTTGGTCAGCAATGATACTTCAGCGCCGAAACCAATATCTATAGCCGCAGATGAGATTGACTTGAAGGAGATTGACTTTAAGTATGCCAGTAAGCTTACTCAGTTTTTGTTTGACATAAAATTGAGACATTTATTGGTGCATCCTCAGAAGCTGGATCTGACAAAGCAAATTATTACGCTGAATGATTTGTTGCTGGATACAACCGATGCAAAAATTACAATAGGAAAGCAATCTATAGTTCCGGAGAAAGCAGAAGAGATAGTAGATTCAATTGACCAGCAAAACTGGACTATTGCTGTTGGAAAGATAAGTCTTGGACAGGTTAATTTTATAATGGACAATTTTAATTATCCTTTGATAAAGGAAGCTGTTGATTATAATCACCTGAATATTACCTCTTTGGATTTTGAAGCTAAAAAAGTGGCCTATTCAGCAGAAAGCATTAGTGGGGATGTTCAAAAATTGTCACTCTCAGAAAGAAGTGGCTTATCGCTAAAGGAACTACGTACTAAATTTTATTATAGTGATAACGGGGCTTACTTAAGAAATCTATATTTAAGAACCTCTAATTCTGTTCTTCAGGATAATCTTGAAATCAGTTATCCTTCAATAGCCTCTTTGAAGGATAGTATTCAGCAATTACGAGTAAAAGTAAATCTGGATAAAACGGTTGTGGGTATCAAAGATGTTCTGCTTTTTGCTCCTCAATTACGCATTCAGGAGATGTTCCGAAAAAATGCCGAAGCCCTCGTGGAAATGGATGCACATTTCGTGGGAAGTTTGGATAGTTTAAATGTACAACGTATCCACTTACGGGCATTTAGCCAAACCGAAATTGACCTTAAAGGAACGCTTCTCGGCTTGCCGGACACTAATAAGATAAAGTATGATTTTACCATAAATAAACTAGTTTCTTCACGTAATGATTTAATCCCTTTTCTGCCTCTTTCTTTGCAGGAAAAAATCCGTATTCCGGATGCATTTAGTATAGCAGGGATGCTTAAGGGAACTTTAATAGAATATCAACCAAACTTACAGATCCAATCAAGCGATGGAAACGCACAGATAAAAGGCTTTTTACAAATGTCTAATGGGAAAGGGCGTGAGAAATATGATTTAGCTATCAGCACCCAAAAGTTAAATATTGGCCGGATTATAAAAAAAGACACTTTGCTGGGGCCGATTACCGCGCAACTCAAAGTAAAAGGTTCAAGTTTTGATTTGGATAAAATGACTGCAGATATCAACGGTTCTGTAGAATCTGCATTATTAAAAGGGTATGCATACAGAGACATTTTTTTTGATGGGAAAATGGATCTGAAACAAGGAGATTTGAATCTGGTGTCAAAAGACCCTAATGCCGAATTGCGTTTAATTGCACATGCCGATTTGCGACAAAAAAAGCCTTCTTTTTGGGCGGACCTTGTCCTAGAGAATATTGATTTTATGGCGTTGAAATTATCCGAGAAGGAGATGCGTATTAAGACAGTGCTTCGCGCTGATATTCTGGATTTGAATCCTGATTACCCTGATGGATTGATTACTGCAAAAAAATCAATTGTTTCTACTGCTGCAAAGCAATATACACTGGATAGTATATCTATATCATCAAAGCCGCGGGCAGACAGTGGACAGATGATGGTACTCGATGCAGATTTTATACAGGCAACAATGAGTGGCAGAATTCCCCTTACTCAAATTCCTGCTGCTGTTCAAGAGCATATCAATCGACATTATAAACTGGCAGCAATATTGGACAGTACAAAGAAGACAAAGGAGCCAATAGCTTTTTCAGACACAATTAAACCCATAGAACAGCGCTACAATCTTAATTTGCTTGCAAGTGTTCACAAAAGTCCTTTTCTCGAAACACTTCTTCCAGAGTTGAATGGATTGGATACAATAAAGTTAAAGGCATCCGTGGATGAAAGTACCCTTGACCTGAAAATTGATGCGCCGCAAGTAAATTATGGCACACAAACAGTTCAGGGTTTTAGTCTTGTTGTTTTGGAGCGGGATTCGGGATTGAATTATAATGCAATTGTGCACAAATATCAACAAGGTAAAATACAATTAAATCAGGCTAGCATTGAAGGGGTTGTTGACGCAAATCTCATTACAGCTAATGTGCAATCTGAGGACGAAAAGGGCAAAAAAAGATTTGAAATCGGAGCTTCTTTGCAGAAGGAAAACGAACAGCAGGTGCTATCGTTGAGGGAAGGCCTTATGCTCAATTATACTAACTGGACAGTTGCTCAACCCAATAAGATAGTTTTTGCTTCGCAAGGCTTTTATGTTCAAAACCTGAACCTTTCGGGAAATGAGGCTACTATTAATGTGAACAGTAAAGAGCCAGTGCTTAATACGCCCATAACAGCAACAATAAAGAATTTCCTGATTTCAGATATTATGCAAATGATATCCGGCGATACTCTTTTTGCCAATGGTGTATTATCTGGTACAGCTGAAGTAAAACAAACAAAGACTTCTGTTTTAGTGGATGCAGATTTTACGATTTCTGATTTCTCAATGCAAAATGACACTATTGGTAATATTACACTTAAGGCCACAAATGCGAATAATCAAACAATCAAAGCAGAATTAAACATCAATGGTCAGGGAAACGACGTTTTGGTAAAAGGCGATTATTATACCGTAGTTCAGGATGGGAACAATTTTAATTTTGATGTTTTCCTGAAGGCTCTTAATCTGAAAACATTTGAGGGTCTTGCTCAAAATCAGATTCGAAACAGCAGTGGTTTTTTAAGAGGGACATTAAATGTGAAAGGTACAGTTGATGCCCCAAAAGTTACAGGTAGTATTAGCACAGATAATTTGCGAACGAGAGTTGCGCAGTTAAATGCCGAGTTTAAAATGCCACAGGAAAAAGTCATACTCGATGAATCCGGAATACATTTTAAACAATTCAAAATTTTGGATAGTAGTGGACAGGCTGCTACAATTGATGGAGATATATTAACGAAGAACTATAGGGACATAAAACTAGACCTCAATGTCAATGCAAAGAACTGGCGTGCGATGAGTTCTGCAAAATCTGATAATAAACTGTTTTTTGGCGATTTACTCTTGACAACGAAACTTTCGGTAAACGGAAATTTGCGCAAACCGGATATTAATGGTAGCCTCAATATTTTGAAAGGAACAAAACTTACTCTTGTGCTACCTGACAGAGGTGTAGAGCTTGAAGATCAATCAGGGGTTGTAGTTTTCGTAGATAAAAATTCAAAGGACACGAATAAAACTCAAGTGCTAAATGATACACTAACTATAGCTAAAATTGCACCGGGCTCAGAAGTAAATGTAAATATTACTACAGCAGAAGAGGCAGAGTTTAACGTTATTATTGACCAGTCAACGGGAGATTTTCTCAGTGTAAGAGGAAAAGCGGCGTTAAATACTGCTATCGACCCTGGTGGTAGCTTTACACTTAACGGACTGTATGAGTTGAGTGACGGAAGTTACGAATTGAACTATAATTTAATCAAGCGAAAGTTCAAAATAAGAAAAGGAAGTACTATTGTTTTTGCTGGCGATCCTTTGCTGGCGGAGATGAATGTGACTGCTGTTTATCAGGCCAATGTTGCACCCTATGATTTAGTGGAGCGTCAGGTGCCTGATGCGGCACAACTGGTTTATTATAGGCAGGCACTTCCCTTTAATGTAAAGCTAATGATGAATGGGCCATTAATGTTGCCACAGCTTTCCTTTGATATTGAACTACCTGAAAATAATACCTATCGCATCTCTTCAGAAGCTGTACAGTTGGTTCAGGCAAAACTCAGTCAATTACGGACAGATACTTCAGAATTGAATAAGCAGGTTTTTGCTTTACTTATTTTGAAACGCTTTATTACAGACGATCCATTCTCTTCGGGGGCAGGAACCAGCACTTCATTTACTGCAAAGCAGAGTGTAAGCAGATTTTTGGGAGAGCAATTAAATCAAGTAGCCAATCAACTGATCAGAGGTTTTGATTTATCAGTAGATTTAAGTTCAACAGAGGATTATACAACAGGAGAAAGAAGGGAACGAACAGACCTGAGTGTTGCTGCGTCTAAAAGGTTGTTTAACGACAGGTTAAAAGTAACGATTGGTAATAACTTTGAACTTGAAGGACCGCAATCCGGAAACAATGAAAACAGCTCTGTTATTCCCGGAAATCTGGCTGTTGATTATAATTTGTCTGCAGATGGAAGGTATATGCTACGCGCGTACCGGCAAAATGAGGATCAGGGTGTGATACAGGGATTTGTTACGAAAACAGGTTTGAATTTTATTGTGAGCTATGATTACAATAAATTCAGAAATCTGTTTTTGAGTAAAAGAGCAAAGGAGCAAAGAAGGAATCAAAGACAAGCGCAAAAGCAATCAAACAATGAAGTACAGAAGTAGAGCGATTCATGTATCATTTATCATTTTACTGTTACTGCTGTTGTCGGCCTGTAGCAATACAAAGAACATTGCTCAAAATGATTCATTGTATCTGGGTAGTGTCGTAAAAATAACAGACAAATCTGCAACAGTTAAAGAGCGTAAATTTTTGCGCAAAGAGCTGAATAGTGCAATAAGACCTTTGCCCAATAAAAAAATACTGGGGATGCGTGTAAAATTACGCCTCTATAATTTTGCTGGTGTGCCCAAAAAGCCCAAAGGATTTAAAAACTGGTTACGTAATAAAGTAGGAGAGGTGCCTGTATTGACCAGTAGTTTTGATCTTTCTGCAAATGAGAAACTGCTCCACAATGCTTTACAGAATCGGGGTTATTTTTTTAATACAGTAGTGGGGAGGGTAGATGTAAAAAACAAAAAGGCAAAATCGCATTTTGAAATCACAACAAACTATCAATACAAAATAAATCAAACAGAATTTCTGATTGATACCTTATCGCAGATTGCCAAGGATATTAATGCAACTGCAGGGCAGACTTTATTAAAACCAGGAGCTCCGTTTAATCTGGATTTAATCAAAGGAGAGCGTTTGAGAATCGAAAAAGTACTGAAGGAGCAGGGTTATTATTATTTTAAGCCCGACTATCTCTTTATAAAAGCAGATACTACTGTAGGCAATCATTTAGTGGATATGAAAATGCAACTGAAGCATGACTCAATTCCCGAAGCTGCGTATAGAGTATATCGGATTAATGATATTTACGTTTATACTAATTATCAGCTTAACAAGGCAAGTACAGACACTTCTCATGCAGATGCCGTAAAATACGAAGGCTACTATATTATAGATAAGAGAAAAAAATACCGTCCATTTTTATTTGGTAATATGCTGATGTTTCATTCCGGCGAGAAGTACAATCGTACAGACCAAAATACATCTGTAAGTAGGTTAATCAGCCTGAACACCTTTAAGTTTGTTAAGAACAGGTTTCAACCGGTAGGAGATACTTTATTGGATGTGTATTATTATCTGAGTCCCTTTCCAAAGAAATCAATCCGATTTGAGATTGGGGCCAATACACAGAATGACAGTCGTGCAGGATCTCAGTTAAGTGTTAGTTGGCGCAACAGAAATACCTTCAGAGCAGCAGAAGAATTTATGATAAAGCTAAATGGAGGTTTCGAAACTCAGTATACAGGAATTGCACAACAGCCCAGTATTTATACACTCGGCGGGCAGGTGGGCTTGTCTTTTCCTTATTTTGTCGTGCCTTTTTTTAATGTGCCTTCCAATTCCAGTGCAGTTCCCCGGACAATACTAAAGGCCAACTATAATTACGAATCGCAGCTTGGATTGTTACGGATTAATTCCTACAAATTGTCTTTCGGTTATAATTGGAAGGAAACTCCGCGTAAAGAACATCAGCTGTATCCATTTAATATTAATTATGTAAAGACGGATTCCTTTACCAATATCTCATCTTCGGCCACTTATGCAAATCTCTTGTTTAACGGCCTGATTATTGGCCCGACTTACGAGTATACGTTTAACTCTCAAATTGGCTCATCCAGCCCTGATAATTATTATTTTGATGGCCTTGCAGACTTTTCGGGAATTATCATTGGGGCTGCTCAAGGTGCAGATTATCGTAATAACCCACAGGAGATACTGGGTCAGACCTACGCACAGTATGCTAAATTTCAAACAGACTTTCGGTATTATCATCGGTTTTCTAACAATAATACATGGGCAAACAGAATCTTAGTTGGCGCAGGAATACCTTACGGTAATTCATCGCAATTGCCCAATATCAAACAGTTTTTTAGCGGGGGCAACAGTAGCCTCAGAGGCTTTCGCTCAAGGTTGGTAGGCCCTGGTACATTTAATGAAAAATATTTGCGCGGAACGACAGACTATATACAAGCTTTAGGAGACCTTAAGCTGGAAATCAATACAGAATTGAGGGTGGATGTATACCGGTTTTTCAAAATGGGCTTTTTTGCCGAGGCAGGAAATATCTGGCTTTATAATGATAATGCATCTTTTCCGGGCGGAAAATTCAGCAAGTCTTTTCTCAAAGAGCTGGCCGGAGACATGGGCTTGGGTTTGCGTTTTGATTTCAAAATACTATTACTTCGCCTTGACATGGCCATCCCTGTCCGTGTGCCATGGTTGCCTGAAGGAAACAGGTGGGTCTTTAATAAAATTGATTTTAACTCGCCCGAATGGCGAAGTGATAATCTGATTTTTAACCTTGCAATCGGTTATCCGTTTTAATCCAGAAATCTTTCTGTTAAGGACGGACTCGGAATCATGCAATTATCCTTTTTGCCAAACCAGCGATATCGTTTTTTTGCAATTAAATTGTATACAAAATCTCTGATAAATTGCGGCACCAGAATGAAGCTATATAGAAGTGACCATCTTCCGCCTATTAGCTTCAATACCTTTAATGCTGCTGTTGAACGGGTATAATAATGACTTTCAGAAATCAACACGAAACTGTCGGTTTTGTCAGGGTCAAGATTTCCTTTTAGTAAAAGAGACTTGCCCACCTCTGATTGCAAAGAAGCAAACTTGAATTGTTTTTTTTTGTCGTTTCGGATAACAAATTGCACAGCGCTATTACACAAGTTACAAATGCCATCAAACAGTATTATATGGTTTGATTCGGACAGCACTTTTTAGGAGTTCAGTTTTTCTGTATACCACAGAAGCTCAGAAACAAAGGCAGCTGCTCTTTTTTCTATGCTTTCTTTTTCCTGAATAGGGTTTCCCGTTTCGTCAAATGTGTTTTGTACAGTGGCAACGGGAAACATTGTTGGAACCATTGTTGCGCCAATTTTCCAAAGGGTAAATAACAGAGAAGTAATGACCTGTGTTCCGGCAAATGCCCCTGAAGAAACCATAGAAATCGCTATTGGTTTTCGCTTCCATTCCTCATGCAGTAAATCAGTAACGTTTTTCAAGCTCGCAGGGTATCCGCCATTATATTCAGGGGTTACGATAATTATGGCATCAGCAGATTTTATTTTTGATGCAAAATCCAGAATGTTTTCGGATGGATTTTTTAAAAACTTCAATCGTTCTTCAAAAATCGGAAAGTTATAACTTGCGAGATCTATAATTGATACTTCTGCAAGCTGATTGGATTCGATGTATTGTTTAAAAAATTTTGCTACACGGGGGCTATTGGCTCCTATGCGTACACTTGAAGAAATGATGGCTATATGTTTCATAAACAATAATTTTATTTGCTGGTATTTTCTGTGTAATCTTTAAGGATACTGTTAAGAATTTCTTTTCTTTTTTCAGACCAGTTTTTTGAGCCGGTATCGGTTTTGGGTATTTCAAAATTCTGAGCAAAGAAATAAACATAATTACGCTCATCACTTTTGTTCATTGAACCCTCTTTCTCTTTTACCTTAACCTCGTATTCTGCAAACCCAACTGTCCAAAGTATTTTGGCAGTATCATTTTCACCCCATCCTGTTTTGTAATACAGTTTGCGGCTATCAGTATTTTCCCTTAACATCAAGCTTCGGGTAATACGTTGAGTACGATCTGTAAAGGGTAATTGATTGAAATACAGCTTTCTTACAAATCCAACCTGCTCGTCTGCAGATGTTTTAAGTGTATTATCTGTCCAGCAAGTTGCTACTGAATCGCCCAGTTTTTGATTGCCGTAACGGACGGTGTCGAGAAAGTGCTGTAATCTTTCCTTGCCAATTCTGCGGGCAATCTCCTTGAAAAAAGGTTCTGAGCTTACTTCAAAGGCTTCTCTCAAAGTCAAATCTTTATCCCAGTCTGGTCTGCCTGTAGAATCGCCGTCAAAAGGTATAATGAATTTATCGTCCTGCACAACACCCAATTCCAGTGCTACCAGACTCAACATGATTTTGAAAGTAGATGCGGGCAGGTAATGGGCTGTGTCGTGATTGAGATTATAATAGTGGACAGCATCGTGGGCTTGATCACGCAGGATAAAGCCTGCATTTTTAATGCCTTCGGCCTCGTAATATTTACCCCAATTGCTGTGCTCGTGAATACGCGCATCTCTGCAGGAAAAAAAAGTGCTGATACTTAATAAACAAAAGACAAAAAGACGATTCATATTGTTATTGGAGAATAAAAAACTATTGAGGTGCAAAGATAAACCGAATTAATGAGCAGACCTTAAACTTAAATTGATAATAACTACTAAAGAATAACTGTTTGTTATGCGTTTTTTTGTTTGCTTTGCAAGGTGAATCTTCCATTACTCATTGCCCGCAGATATTTGATGAAACAAAAAGGCGCATTTTCGTCTTTCATCATCAAAATGGCTATTGTGGCTACCTCACTTAGTGTGGCAGTGATGATATTGTCTGTATGTGTTATCGGGGGATTTAAAATGGTTATTCGCGAGAAGATCTATAGTTTTTGGGGTCACGTATTGGTTGTGCCATTTAACGATAATCCAACGAACATTATCTCCCCTAACCCGGTATTGTACAGTGATAAAATTTTGAAGTTGATACAAAATGACCCTCATGTAGCAAGTGTTTCAAAATTTGTGGTACGTCCCGCAATTTTACAAAGCAAAGGGCAAATGGAGGGTTTAAGGCTAAAGGGCGTTGATCCCTCGTATAAAATGTCCGAATCGCTGAATCTTAAAGGAGCAACGATAAAGTTCAACGATACAGATTATTCTAAGGATGTTATTTTGTCCCGTACTACAGCCAATAAATTATTGTTGAATGTTGGTGATAATGTTTTGTTTTATTTTTTGGAATCGGGGTCAACTGTGCCACGCATCCGTAAATTGAAAGTATCTGGAATCTATCATACTGGTATGGAAGATGTGGATCAGTATCTTGCGATTTGCGATATCAGACTACTACAGCATATCAACAATTGGACACCCGAACAGATTAATGGTTATCAGGTTGTGGCGAAAGAGGAGCGTTATACCGATACGATAGCAAACATGGTTTTCAAAAACACAGAATTAACCTCTCAAACCATTTCAGATAGTTTTCCGGGAATTGTGGATTGGCTGAATGTTCAGGATTTGAGTGTTAGAATTTTATTGATTATTATGAGTATTGTTGCTACTATAAGTATGGGGGCAGCATTAATCATACTGATTGTTGAGCGTGCAAGCATTACCGGATTACTAAAAGCCCTTGGCTTAAGTAATTCAGCCACGCAAAAGATATTCCTATATATTGCTTTGCTTACCGGCTCTTTGGGGGTGCTTTTTGGAAATATACTTGCTATTGGTGTTTGTTTGATGCAGCAAAAGTTTGGCTTCCTTAAAATGAATGAGGCAAATTACTTTATGGATACAGTACCGATGAGGTTAGACTTCGGGTACATATTAGTAGTTGATTTGGCAACCTTGCTTATAACTGTTTTGTGTATGTGGTTGCCCACTATTTATGTACGGCGGATGCAGCCTGCCAAAGTGTTGCAATTTAAATAGAAAACGATTTTCCTCTCGCACACAATTACAAATTAGATTAACAGTGAAAAAGACTGCCCCCTTTCTCTTATTTCTCTTGGTTTTTGCTGCCTGTAAAGAGTCTGGCGATACAAAGACAACTACGCCGCAGAATGCTGCAAAGCCGATACCGACTATTAAGTATGAGTTGCTTGCCCGTTTCCCCCATGACAGCAGTTTGTTTACAGAAGGGCTTTTGGTGCATCAGGGCCAGCTTTTCGAAAGTACAGGATCGCCGGAAGGGTTGCCGAATACGGAGTCAATGATAGGGGTCAATAATTTAGAAACGGGCATGTTTGAACAGAAGATAAAATTAGACCGAAGCGTTTATTTTGGTGAAGGTATTTGTATCCTTAAGAATAAGGTTTATCAGCTTACTTATCAAAATCAGGAGGCTTTTGTTTACCATTTTCCTTCATTTGCTCTTGCAGGAAAATTTAAATATAGCAATAAGGAGGGCTGGGGTTTGACTACAGATGGCACACAACTTGTCATGAGTGATGGTACGAGTCAACTTAGCTTTATTGATCCTGAGACATTCCGACTTGTTCGTAGTTTACCCATAACAGCTAATGGTTTTGCCCAGAATTATTTAAACGAACTGGAGTATATCAAAGGATATATCTATGCCAATATCTGGATGACCAATCTGATTGTAAAAATAGACCCAAAGACTGGTTTTATTGTTGGCCAGATTGATATGAGCCCATTAGTTGCTGAAGAGCGTAAAAGAAAGGTCAATATTGATGTAATGAATGGTATTGCCTATGATTCGGCAAAAAACAAGGTATATGTAACCGGAAAATTATGGACGAGCATCTATGAAATTTCATTCCCGTATGAATAGTCGGTTGTATAATGCAACGGAATCAGTCTAATTCCCAAGCCTGTTTAACCCGGCTTTGGCTAATTGGTCTATAGAAGATTGAAAGTCGTGATTACGCATCGTAAGGCAATCAGTAAATTGCATAATAGCCTCTTTGTTATTGCCTTGCCTTTCGTAAATAAATCCTTTATGTAAAGCTGCTCTTGCAGCATAGTATTCCCTCTTGTTGCGCCCCATTTGTACAGTAGCAGAGTAGAACTGAAGAGCCTTCTCGTCGTTTTTTAACTCTTCAAAAATTCTGCCGTAGCGAAAATTGTACTCCAGAATATTGGCGGTGTTGCTCAGTTTGTTTTTGTCTATACTTTGGATGTGAATAAGAGCTTTGTTATAAATCCCGCCATCAATCAGCAATCTTACTTCGAGTAAGGTAGGTAATGGCCATTTCGGGTTTTCGGCAAATCGTTGTGCTTGCTTATCAGCGTCTGTAGCAGTATTCCCATTGTTTTTTACATGGACCAGATATTGAGTAGCCAGACGCTCATTGTTTTGTAAATAAGCTACCCAGGAAGTTTTCAACCAAGCATCTTTAACAAAGTGACGGCCTTTATATTCTTTCAGAAATTGCTGGTACACTTGTTGGCATTTCATGTCTAACCTTGCCAACATTGATTCTGCCAGCTCATATTTTAATATAGGGTATTGGTGATATTGATCTATTCTTGCTGCTTTGCTCAGAATAGTATGTGCAACTTCAGCCTTGCGATAATTTAATGCCAGATTTGCTTTTATAAAACTGCGCATCAGATTATTCTGCTCGTTGTATTGAGCTCCGTTGATGTATTTCCATGCAGTCTCCTGAGCGCTTTGAAGATAGAATTTCAGGTAGGTATAATAGATCATTGCTTCTTCATGCATGGGGGCATTACCATCGGGATGTGCATTCAGGTAATGTGTGATTTCAGAAAGACCTTTATTGATATTGCCTTTAATACCAAATATCGAGCCAATCCATTTGTAGTTTTCTGGCATGGCACCTGCCACTGCCTGTTCCAATCCCAGCAATACTTTGTTTTCTTCAAAATCAGGATAGGAGGACTTGTTTTCTCTAAGCAGTAAAAACGATTTCCGGAACCTTGTGGCTGCTTTAAAATCATCACCAAAGCGGAGGTGAACCATGGCCCAGTGTAATTGAATATTGGCTCGGCAGAACAGGTGCCATGGGCTTTTTTCATCACCTTTTTCTAATAATGTTAACCTGCTTTCCAGTTTAATCTTTGATTTGTGATATTCATTTTCGTCGCCATTAAATAGCAATTCAAGGCAATCGGCATAATCAGCCAGATAGTGAGGAATTAAATTGTCAGGGTTTTTGAGTAGTTCGGTTTTGAGCAGGGCATTTGCTTCTTCGTTTTGCAATGACATTAAATGTTGATATGCCCTGAGGCAATTGCTGTTGAAATTGTAATGATATCCAACAGCAAAGGCATGACAATGCAAAATAAATGAAGATAATAGTAGAATAGCAAAACGCTTCATAAAGGCTGCAAAAATACAATTATTTGAATGCAGTGGGGAGGTTAAAAGCTCCATCAGTTTTAGTGTTATGAAGTTTGATATTGGCAATGCCACATTGCTCAATCCATTCTCTGGTCTGATATTGGTTTTGGTTATTAGCTATAACAATTTGTTCGGGAGAAAATGCTGTCGCTAATTCATTTACATTAATATGCTTCTTCCAGGATTTTACAATAATGATATCTATAGGAAACGGATTCTCAGTCTTAGTAGTACTATCAAGTAAGAGTATTTTCTTGTTTCGGATTAGTAAAACCTTCTTTTTATTTTGCTCCTCTTTCTCAGGATTATACAATCCAATATGTGCATTTCGGGTAATCCAATCTTCTTTCTCTTCTCCACTTAAAATGGAATACGTATTGGCTCTTATCAGTTCACATTGTGTTGCCTTGCTTTGATTAAACACAATCAGCTGTTCCCTTTCCAAAATCTGCAGGCTTTTTTGCAGATGAATGAATGACATAAGTAGCAGAGCGAGGACAGAAGCCCAGATTGCATGCTTTCTTTTGAGCAATATCGAAATGGCAATACTTCCGATGAAAAAGTACAACAGCAATAAGATAGATAAAGGAAGGTTTATCGTTTTGAATGATTTAAAGTTAATTGGTTGTAGAAAATATATGCATTTATGAAAAACTTCCGAAATAGTAACAATAAGTGTAGATATCACAGTGGCTATAAATCCGGTTTGGGAAAAGATAATCAACAACATTCCCAGAAGGAGAACTGCGCCCATGGCCACGCTGGCTATTACATTGGCAATAATGAACATAATTGGAAAGTTGTGAAAGTAATATGCCACCAAAGGAGCAACTAGTATTTCTGCGGCAATACTTGCGGCTATAGTATTGTTGAAGAATTGAGCTATTTTGTTCTTTGGCTTAAATACAGTAGCCAATGATGGGTAGAAGACAATCAGTGATAAAACAGCAGTAAAGGAAAGTTGAAACCCAATGGCAAATAACCACATGGGCTGAAACAGTAATAGCAAAAAAGCTGTACTGAAAAGTTGATTTAGTGGATTATTTCCTTGACCTGTAAGTTTTCCCAATGCCAAAATACTAAACATCAATGCTGCCCTTAGTGCAGGAGTGGACGCGCCGGCAAGTAATACGTAGAACCAGATTAGTGCCAGGCCGAGCAGTATTTTTAGCCATTCATGCCTCTTGCTTTTGATAAAGCCTAAGAAAAAGCCAATGGCGACAAATAATATGGCAACGTGTGCTCCGGAGATAGAAATGATATGAATAATTCCAGTATCCGAATATGCTTCCCGTGTGTTTGGGTCAATATCATGTTCGTCGCCAATAATCATGGCTTTTAGCAAAGCATTGGTTGTGCTATCTATAATATGGTGGTTGATAGAATTGATGCAATATTGATGTGCCAGGTCAAGCAAGGTATAATCTGCTCTGTTTTTTTGAGCATAAACCAGTAACTGATTCGGATAAAGAAACTGTTGTAGATAAAGGTTTTTTCGTGCGCATATTTTTTGATAATCCATTTCAAACGGATTGCCGGCATTTCGGATAAATTGCCATTGGTTGGGTAATAATAATGTATCTCCTTTGTTTATGTTTGGTTGATTCCCTGTTTTAAATACGTAAAGACTTGCCTTTGTGTCCTCCGGATTTGCTTTTACATCCTGAAGCGTATTGATAATCCGCAATGTATACTTTATAGTTTTGGTTTTTAATTCGGGCTTTGCAATAACCACCGCCATGCAGGAATTTTTTGACTGTTTCTCCTTTACAATTGTAAGCGCACCGCGGCTTTCATCCTGTAAGTAACAAATAGTGCATGCCAGCGAAGCGGGGAGTATAATTGAAACAATAGAAGACAATAGCTTTAATCTTTTTGAACTTAACGAATAGGTGATAATTGCTATACCCGCAGCACAAATTGCTGAGCTGATTATTGTCCCATTAGTACATTGACCAATTGTTGTATGGTCGTAAATTAATATCCCCATAACAAAGGATATGAGTAATCGCAATACTGGAGTTTGCTCCCAGATAGATGCCTGTTTAATAGGAGTGTTCATTTAATGGCTTTGGCCAAAAGTAATAAGCTTCGTTTTTTAAAAGTGTAATAATTAGAGATTGCCAAAAACTCGTTTTATTTTCGCACAATCTATAAAAGGTACCTCAAATATGAAGTCCACTCTTTATTCCGTTTTATCTCTCGGCTTTCTGGTTTTATTGAATAGCTGTGGTTCAGGTTCTGCACCCAAAAACAGAGGAGCCATCGTTTTTGGCGATTCTGCTACCATCGTTACGGAGACAGACCCCAGATATTTAAGCAATAATGTAGAGGATATAGTAGCTGTGGAGCAAGTAGTTAAGGCCGATACCCCTCAGGCTTCTGAAATCTTGAAAAAAGATAGTGTAGAAGTTGTTCCGCCAACTGCGGCAAGGAAGGAAGAGTTGAAAGATTTAGATAGAAAAAATGGGCTAAGTGCTCCGTTTAAAGGTTTGAGTGTTTTTATCGCTAATGTAGAAGCACGTGAGGGTAAATCTGTTAATTGGGATAAAGCAAAAGGTGCCTCTTTTACACTTCAGCAAGGCGAACTTAATGGCAAGACGCTCGTAATAGAGGGTGCAGGCATCAGTAAAGTGATGCAGCGCAGTCAGACGGTTGTTGTGCTAAAGACAGAAAATGGTAAGTCATTTAAATTGTCCTTTCCATCGTCTAACAGCGAATGGCAAACCTTGAGAGGTTCAAACGGGAAATATACTATTTCAGGTGTTGGAAAAGGTCAATTAAAGTACAATAGTAAATTTTCTCCGAATGCTTTGAAAAATGCTACACAGAAGCTTGCCCGTAACAACAGAATGAGCAGGAAAGAGGAGCAAAAACTATTGAATACCATTCGCAATGTCCGTAATCCAAACCAATCACCCTGCAGCGTAGCACTGCAAAGTGTGGTTTGGAAAATTTCGGGAAAAGATGCTTCTGGCAAATCAATTGAACGCGAATTGCGTATTGATATCAACTTATAATTTAGTCAGCGATTGCAATGCACTTCAATTCAATAGCAATTGGAGTGGGTAACGCATTTATGGAGCAGGTGGTACGACAAGGCAAATTGTCTTTAAAATATTCTGCATATACCCTGTTGTAGGTTTGGAAATCCCTTTTCATATCTACCAGAAACACCGTTACATCTACAAGTTTATCCCAGCTGCTGCCACATTCCTCAAGGACAAGTTTTACATTGTCAAATACGCTTCGGCATTGAGCTTCAAAGTCAAATTCCAGAAAATTACCGTATTTGTCCAGTTTAAGTCCGGGGATTTCGTCAGTTCCTGCTTTGCGCGGACCTATTCCAGAAAGAAATAGTAAACCAGCAGCTTTTCTTGCGTGAGGATATAATCCCACAGGTTTGGGTGCCTTATCTAAAAAATGTTTTTCGGACATGTCTTTTGTTTGAAGTCAAAAATACATTGAAAACGAACATTTCAAAGGCTTTCAAAATATTCAAATATATCACTTGTAAAATAAATTACTACTATGTTAAGAAAATATGAAATTTTGGTATGATTTTTGGATTAAACATTTTAACTTGTTCTAGAATTTGAACGCATTTTACTATATCCACAAATATTTGGTTATGAAAAACAATTACTTTTTTCTTTTTTTAAAGAACAGCTTCTGTCTTTTAGCAGTCTTTTTGCTTACACTGAATAATACCTCAATTGCTCAGTCTGCCTCTTCGTATGGATTTTCAGCGTCTTCGGGCACATTTACCTACTTGTCGGGCGGTACTTCTGTATCAACTCTTCTGGACGATGATGTGACTGCTACAGTTCCGATAGGTTTTACGTTTAATTATTGTGGTACTGGTTATACGCAGTTAAAGCCATGTTCCAACGGATGGATATCTTTTAATACATCAACTACATCTATATTATGGACAAATTCGTTAACGAATCTGAACACAATAAAGCCTGCATTGTTACCATTTTTTGATGATATGACTGGTTATGGTGCAGGTGCCGATGTCACATATGCTACAACAGGTTCAGCAGGCTCCAGAGTTTTTACATTGGAATATAAAAATTGGGATGCTGATTATTCTTATGAGAATACATTGTCTTTTCAAATCAAATTGTATGAAGCAACGGGAGTTATTCAATATATTTATCAACAAGAGTCAGGTTATTTTGGAGGCTACAATTCTACTACAATTGGCATTGGAGATGGTGCAGCTACCCCTACATATTTATCGCTTAATGGCTTAGGGTCTTCACCAACAGCATCATCAACTACTTTTACTACATCTCTGAATGGGCGTCCGGCAAATGGGCAAGTATATCAATTTACACCACCAGTAGTTTGTACAGGAACTCCAACAGCAGGAGCAACATCAGCTTCTTCTTCCAGTATTTGTTTCGGAGCTTCCACAACATTAAGTTTGCCTACTGCTTCTGCAGGTGCAGGAATCTCATACCAATGGCAATCTTCTCCGGATAATATCGTTGCCTACACAAATATTGCAGGTGCTGTTTCTTCTACATATGTAGCTTCTCCAAGTTCTTCTATTTATTACAGATGCGTTGTAACCTGCTCTTCAGGCCCTACAAGTGTCAATTCAACCCCTGTTCAAATTACTTTTGCCAATAGTGTTCTAACAACAACTCCCGGAGTAAGATGTGGAACTGGCACTGTCTCATTAAGTGCAACCGGTTCTACAGGTACAACAATGAAGTGGTATGCTGCTGCCACCGGAGGTGCCTCATTAGGTTCGGGTTCTCCATTTACTACACCAACTATAAGCAGCACAACCAATTATTATGTTGCAGCAGAAACCAATGCTTCTGGAATAGGCCAGATTGGTTCCGGAACTTCTTTAACATCTTCGACCAGTTATCCAACCGCTTTTGGTAATTATTGGTATCAGGAATGGCAGCAAATTGTATACACCGCAGCAGAATTAAATGCAGCAGGTTTAGGAGCAGGAAATATTACTGCATTGGCATTTAATATTTCAGGTTTGCCTGGACCAGGATCTGTAAGTGGTTATAACCTTAAAATTGGCACGACTACAGGAACTACAATATCAAGCTTTACAACAACCGGGCTTACAAATGTTTTCGGACCAAGTACCGTAACCCCCGCTAGCGGTTGGAATACAGTTACCCTCAGTACACCATATAATTGGGACGGAACATCAAACATAATTGTTGATATTCGTGCCAATGGTGCATATGGTTCAGCAAATGCAACCACTTATTATACATCTACTTCTGGTACTACCTGCCTGTATGCTTATACCTCAAGCAGTACAATTGGCTCTGGCTTTTTCACATCAAGTCCTACGCCATCAACGTCAACATCAAGACCTAATATCCGATTTACCGGAAATCTTGTCTGCAGCAGTCCTAGAGTAACAGTAGCGGCAACTGTCAATACCCCACCAGCATTCAGTATTTCAGGAACGCAAACAATCTGCAATAATACAGTAGCCACCCTAAGTGTCAGCTCTACACTGTCCAATTTTAATACTTATGTTTGGTCACCCGCAACATCCTTATATACAGATTTGGCTTGTACCGTTGCTTATACTGCCGGGTCAAGTGCCAGTACGGTATATTATAAAAGTTCAACGGCAGGAGCTATAACTTACACCTGCAATGCCAATAATACCACTTCATTATGTGCCTCAACGGCAACGGTAACAATTACCAATTTACCATCTTCAGTAGCTGTGGTAGCCACGCCTTCCAATCTTTGTGTTTCGGGCAATACAACACTTGCTTTAAGCCCTGCTACTGGATATGGTGCGGCTCAGTTTCAATGGCAATCATCTTCAGACAACTCTTCGTTTTCAGATTCTGCTTCGATGACAGGAACCTCACTGACTACAAAAATGCTGACTGCCAGCAGATATTACAGGGTGGTTTTGAAAAACAGCTCAGGAACATTCTGTTTAAACTCAACATCTGATACAGCCTTGGTATATAATCCTTCAGTAAGTTCCGTAACCCCTGCCAGCAGATGCGGGTTTGGTTCCGTTACTTTGGCTGCCACGGCGATAGATGGTACTATCGATTGGTTTGCGGCTTCTTCAGGAGGTACATCCTTAGGCTCCGGCACATCTTTCACTACACCTTCTTTGGGTTCTACTACTACCTATTATGCAGAGGTAAGAGCAACTCCGGATATTTCGGCAGTTACCGGCACTGGAACAGTCACAATCGGAACCTCTACTTCAGGAACCGGATTAACCCCCTTCTCGCAATATTATGAATCGGGACGTACTCAATTCCTGGTGATGGCATCAGACTTGATAGCTGCCGGTCTTACTCCCGGTACCTTTTCAAATATGGCATTTAATGTGTCTACTAAGAACAGTACCTTAAATTATGTAGGATATACAATTAAACTGGCGCATACAACCGCTACTTCACTCAGTGGATACCTAAGCCCAACATTTACTACGGTATATGGCCCAGTAAATTATGCCACAACTTCAGGAGCAAATGTATTCCCTATGTCAGGAGGATTCTCTTGGAATGGCACTTCTAATTTGTTGGTTGAAGTTTGCTACAGTAATGCTACCGGCACATATTCTGATTATTCATATAATGATATAGTTACCGGTACCACCAAGTCATACACTGCTACCTATGGTACTTATGATGATGGGGCTTATTTATGTACCTCTACCGGATCCGGTTCTGCATCCAGCAGCAATTTACCCAATATTACATTTTCAAAGAATGGTTGTGTCAGCTCTCGCTCTCCAGTAGTAGCTACAGTCAACCCACTTCCAACTCCAACTATTTCTCCAGCTACCGGTCCGGTTCAAATTTGCGCAGGAAATGTGGCTACATTTACAGGCGGTGGTGGTGGTACCTATCAATGGAGAGATGCATCGGGGCCAATCTCCGGAGCTACAGGTGGCACTTTTTCGGTAGGTGCAAATGGTTCGTACAGAGTAATCGTAACCAATTCTTTCGGTTGTAAAGACAGTTCGGTATCTGTTGCAGTAAATGTTAACCCTACTCCATCTGTTTCTATCCTTCCTGCAGGCACCAACTCTATATGTGCTGATTCTGCCCAGAAATTCACCAGCATATTAACCGGGTCAGGCCTTACCTATCAATGGTTTAATGGAGCAACAGCAATTACCGGAGCCACAAGAGATTCATTGATTACGACTAATCCGGGAGTTTATACTTTGCGTGTTTATTTAGGAACATGCTCAGACACCAGTAATCAGGCAACCCTAATTGTGAATCCATTACCGGCATCGAGCTTTGCAAAAACCGGTACTACAGGCGCCATTTGTTTGGGTAGTACATTAGAGTTGACAGCGTTAACCATCCCTACCTCCTCTTCTTATCAGTGGTCGTTGAATGGTATAGATATTCCCGGGGCAACAGCTCAAATATTTAATGCCTCGACAGGTGGTATTTACACAGTTCGTATTAAAGATGCCAACAACTGTCGTAAAACATCTGATACCATGAGTGTCATTAATACTCCTATGGGTATTCCAAAACTTTCTCCAAACGAACTCCGTTTCTGTGAGGGTACTGATGTTATGCTTTACTCTAATGCCGGACCTTTTGCCGCATCTTATATATGGTCGAAGGATGGAGTAACACTTGGCGATACAACATCAACCATAGTAGCAGGAGCATTGGGTATTTATGATGTTACAGTTACTGATGTTTATGGATGTACTCTTACATCTACAAAATCATATATTACTGTGGACCCCTTGCCAATTAAACCGGTAATTGTAAAAACAGGAGCTTTATTAAGTACATCAAATCCTTATTCAACGTATCAATGGTATAGAAATGGTAAAGCAATTGCCGGTGCTACCTTGCGTAATTATACTATTTCGTTTGATGGAAAATATAATGTAGTAGTAACCAACAATGCAGGTTGTATCAATGAATCTGATGTTCTTTCTGTACAGGGATTAAGTGTAAAGCAAATAGTAAAAGACGAAGTGAATATTGATGTGTATCCAAATCCTTCTCAGGATATTATCAATATAGTAGCACCAATTGAAGTAAATCTATTTGTTAAAGATATTCAAGGCAAGCAAATTGTAGAACTTAAAAATGCTAAGCAAGTGGATATGAGTGCTTATGCTGATGGCATTTACATATTCACTATCACAGACAAAGAGGGAGTGGTAGTGAAAATGGATAAAGTAGTCAAGAGGACAAATTAATCTCTTCTGTAATTTTAAAAGGCCCCTCGCAGTATAAACTCGAGGGGCCTTTTTTATGATATCTTAAATACTAGTCTCTGTCGAAGTTTAATCGCATTCCTTTCTGGCTTTCGATTACCTGACCATTTTCATACACCACATTCCCATTGACTATAGTGTGTGTAATACTTGCCGGCAAAGTCATTCCTTCCATTGGGCTCCATCCGCAGCGGTACAGGATGTTTTCTTTGCTTACGGTATATTGTTTTTTTAAATTTACCAAAACCAGATCCGCAAAATAACCTTCACGGATATAACCTCTTTCTTTTATCTGGAAACAAACCGCCGGAGCATGGGACATTTTTTCCACTACTTTTTCGATACCAATTTTCCCTTGCTGTACATAATGCAGCATTAGCAAAATGGAATGCTGTACCAATGGTAATCCTGCAGGGGCCTGAGCATAGGGTTGTTGTTTTTCTTCCCAGGTGTGTGGTGCGTGGTCTGTAGCAATAATGTCTAAAGTGTCATCCAGCAAGGCTTTCCAAAGGGCCTCTTTGTTTTCAGGTGCTTTGATTGCAGGGTTGCATTTGATTTGATTGCCCAGACGTTCATAGTCGTTAGCGGTAAAATGCAAGTGATGCACACATACTTCATTGGTAATACGTTTTTCTGCCAGAGGCATCATGTTGCTGAATAATTGCAATTCTTTAGCTGTGCTGATATGCAGAATATGTAGGCGGGTATCATTTTGTTTGGCTAATTGTACTGCTGAAAATGAACTCTCGAAACAAGCTTCCGCATCTCTTATCAATGGGTGAAAAGAAGCATGGTCTGCATTGGGATATTTAAGCTTGTTGGCGGCAATTACCCTTTCGTCTTCGCAATGTGTGGCAATGAGCATTTCAGCTCCGCCAAAAATTTTATTGAGCGTGATATAATTGTCCACCAACATACTGCCTGTACTGGAGCCCATAAAAATCTTGATACCGGCTACATCATTTTTCTTTTTATTGGTTTTCAAAACTTCTTCTACATTATCATTGCTTACACCCATAAAGAACGAGTAATTCGCTACAGAGCTCTGTGCCGCTATTGCGTACTTATCTTCCAATAAATCCTGAGTTAAAGCTGCAGGAACAGTGTTGGGCATTTCCATAAAAGAGGTAACGCCACCAGCTACAGCAGCGCGCGCTTCGGAATGAATATTGGCCTTGTGCGTTAATCCCGGTTCGCGAAAATGAACCTGATCGTCAATAGCACCCGGCAGCAGATGCAAGCCTTCCGCATTGATTTCTCTGGTTCCGGCTGGTGTTTCTATATTACCGGAAATTTTTTCTATCCGGCCATTACGCAGTAAAACATCGGCAATAAACTGCTTGCCTTCGTTCACGATTGTCGCTTGTTTTATAATGATTGACATTGTTGTTGCTATTTAAATATTGTAAGATTTAGCTGTACTTTTGGGCAAATTAGCACAAGTATCCAAAACAACAGGACTATGACTAAAAAATTACTTTTTATTGGCGCATTGAGTGTAACTATTGCTGCCCAGGTAAATGCCCAAAACACTTACCTGCAGCTTGGTGAAGATGAATATCATTTGCTGGACAGATTGGAAACCAAATCTGGCAAATTATCTGACAAGTTGTTTTTGAGCGGGAGTCCGGTAAGCAGGAAGGACGCAGTGAGTTTTCTAAGTTATAAAAAAGAAGCAGAGTCGGATAAAGTAGTGATTTCTCATATTGGAGGCACAATGGTTGATAGCTACAACATTCAACATGCAGTAGCTATTAGTAGCGAATGGACGAATGATAGGCAAGGGGAGATTCCCACAAAAAGGCCTTGGTTCAATACTTTCTACAAAACCCAAGCTAATTTTTACGAAGTCAATACCAAAGATTTTTTCCTGGCTGTAAATCCTGTTATCAGCGCGCAGGTAATACGTGAGCAATACTCGATAGGGGGTACGTCTACCAGTCAAAATTTATTCGCCAGCAGCCGCGGTGCCGAAGTACGTGGACGCATTGCCAATAAGATTGGTTTTTATACCTACCTAACCGACAATCAGGAGCAACCTAACTCCTATGTCGCCAGTTGGATTGTAAAAAACCAAGCTGTTCCGGGTGCCGATTATTTTCAGAATACACCAGGTTCTAAAACCTATGATTATATCCAGGCTCGAGGATACATCGATTTTGCTGTAGTGAAAAATTATGTAAATCTTACTGCTGGTTATGATAAAAATTTTATTGGTGATGGCGTAAGAAGCCTTTTCCTCAGCGACTTTGCAGCTAATTCTACTTTTGTAAAACTGAATACCAAAATCTGGAAGCTCAATTATCAGAATATCTATTCCGAGATAATACCACCCTACAATCGGGGAGCAGACAGGCAATTGCCAGTTAAGTATTCTACCACACATTACCTAACTATCAACGCCACTAAATGGTTGAATGTTGGCTTCTTTGAAAACGTTATTTTTCAACGTGGCGATCATTATTCTTTTGGTTATCTGAACCCTATTATTTTCTTCCGCGCAATAGAACGTGGCTATGGCAGTCCGGATAATGTTAACCTTGGTTTTAGCGCCAAGGCCATTGTTACAAAAGGAGTACAGCTGTATGGCCAATTGTTTTTGGATGAGTTTCGTTCCAAGGAGTTATTCGGCAGCAACAAATGGTGGGGCAATAAATATGGTGTGCAATTGGGTGCTAAATACTTTGATGCCTTTACCATTAAAAATCTTGACCTTCAGGGAGAGTTAAACATGGTTCGCCCTTATGCTTACTCGCACTCTGATAGTGTAACCAATTATACTCATTACAACCAGCCGCTTGCTCACCCATTGGGGTCAGGTTTTGTAGAGATGATAGGAATTGCCAATTATCGCCCGATAAAAAAGCTATTACTCATGGGTAAATTAATGTATTACAAGCGCGGTGTTGATACAGGAGGACTCAATTATGGCAATAACATTTTCAGAAGCTATAATACAGTGGCCAATCAGTATGGGGTGAAGATGATCAATGGTCTCGGTAGCAATTGTATGTTGATGAGCCTGAACGGAAGTTATAAAATTGCAGAACGTTTGTTCTTCGACTTAGGATTTATTTACCGAAACTATAAATACGATAATAATTATCTTCCTGAGCAAAAATCACTCAGTATCTATTCAGGCTTACGTCTCAATATTGCGCGAAGGGCTTATGATTTCATGTAATTCTTAAAAGAAGATTTGTGCGTATCGGACTATATTTTGGAAGCTTTAATCCCATACACAATGGGCATTTGATTATTGCCAACCACATAGCAGAAAACTGTGCGGTGGATAAGGTTTGGTTTGTTGTTTCTCCGCAAAACCCACTAAAGGAATCAAAATCTTTACTCAATGAGTATCACAGGCTGCATCTGGTTTCGCTGGCTATTCAGGACAATTCCAGAATGGCTGTCAGCGATATTGAGTTTCGTTTACCAAAGCCTTCTTATACTATTGATACACTGACTTATTTACAAGAGCAATTTCCAAAAAATACGTTTACTGTGATTATGGGAAGCGATAGTTTTCAGAATATTCAACGTTGGAAAAATTATGAATTATTGCTCAAAAATTATCCGGTCATTATTTATCAGCGGCCGGGATTTGAAGTAACAGAAACCTATGGAGCCAATCTTGAAATTGTGAAAGCGCCAATGCTCGAAATTTCTTCCACTTATTTGCGTGAGCAAATCCGAAACAAAAAATCTATCCGGTACCTCACGCCAGATGAGGTGTGCGATTATATCAGTGAAAACAGGTATTATCTGTAGCATATTAGCCATCGATTTTTATGAAAAAAGTAAAAAGCAATATCCTGTTTGTGTTTCTCTTTGTAACTGTAGCGTGTACAAGCAACCTTGAAATGAACAAGCAAAACTTGGAGTATAAAGATTCTCTTTCTCCGCCACTTGTTGAGGATAGTGCCGTAATCAATATTCCTTCAATTGAATGGTTAGATGATTCCGTCTCACAATATATAAAGCGCTCGCAAATGGAATTAATTGCTTTGGACAAAAAAAATAATAAACAAATTAGTTGGATGATAGATAAGCAGGAAAGGAATGAAAGAGTTTATTATGCTATAAAAATCGGACGAGATTTTGAAGATAGATTTGTTTCAGATGGCTGGATTTTTATTGATTCAGCGAGTCGTCAAATTTACGAATATGATTTGGCGGAAGATAGTTTAATTGAATTCAAAGACTAGATAAGAAATTCCACCCAAGAATTTATAAAACACAAGACTTTTTTATAATCAAAATTTCAATGCAACAATACTTTTCAAAAATTTTTATGGTTCGCCCAGCGCATTTTGCATTTAATGAGCAAACTGCCGAATCAAATTCTTTTCAAAATGCACCAGAAGATATTTCGGGTATGCAAACAAAAGTGCTGGCCGAATTTGATAGTGCCGTTGCTACGCTGCGGGATGTCGGTGTGGATGTTTGGGTGATTGAAGACACAGATAATGTCATCAAACCCGATGCCATATTCCCGAATAACTGGATTAGTACTCATGAGGATGGAACAGTGGTTTTATATCCAATGCTTACACCCAATCGCCGCGCCGAAAGAAGGATGGATATAGTTGAATCTTTAAAAGAAAATTTTGAAGTGTCACGCATATTGGATTTAAGCAGTTATGAGGGCACTAACGAATTTTTAGAAGGTACAGGAAGTGTTGTTTTTGATCATGAGGCATGCTTGGCTTATGCATGCCTTTCTCCACGTACACATTTGTCTGTTTTACAACATTTATGTGATGAGATTGGCTATAAACCTGTAGTTTTTCACTCCGTAGACGAGCAAGGACAAGACGTTTATCATACTAATGTTGTTATGGGTATTGCTAAAGAGTTTGTGGTAATTTGTCTGGAGTCGGTAAGAGACGAACAGGAACGCGCACTACTGGCAAAAAGTATTGAAACTTCGGGTAAGGAAATTATTGACATCAGTTTTAATCAAGTAAAGTGTTTTGCAGGAAATGTTCTTGCCGTAAACAATGAGTTAGGTGAAAACTATCTTGCTTTATCTGTAACCGCCTATAGTTCTTTAAGTGAGGGTCAAAAGGAAAGAATCTCAAGGCATGCAGCTTTTTTACCCATTTCTATCCCCACCATCGAAACAATAGGAGGAGGTGGCGTACGCTGTATGTTGGCACAAAATTTTCTTAAAATCACTTCTAAAGGACGAAAGTCTTAATTTTATCGTTTAACAAATACATCTCCAATGATAAAGAAATCAACCCTAGCCTTAATCAGTCTGTTTTCGGCTCTAAGCATGGACACTGATGCTCAAACAAAAGCAAGTGCTACAGCAGCACAAAAGCAGGCAGCTTATGATGCATTGCGACAATTGACACCCGACCAGCGCAAAGCTAAATTCTTAAAAGAGCACAAGCGAAAACCCGAAATGCTGCCTTTGTCTGCGGTAAAGAAAAGTGTAGCAAGCACTTTGAAAACCACCGGTACTACAGCAATTGTTCCGGCGGATGCACGGTTTTCTGGAGAATATGAAGAAGTGCAGGCAGTTTTTATCAGCTGGCCTTATACATGGGATGCAATACCTGTTATTGACACAATGCTCAGCTCTCCTTCAACACCCTTGTATACTAAACTTGCTGATGGTATTCAAAAGTCGAATGCCAAAGTGCATATTAATGTATGGGATGCTGCTGATACCACTGCGGTAAAGGCTTGCATGGCTTTAAACGGAACACCTTTATTTAATTACCGGTTCTTTGTTTATGAAGGAGATGATATTTGGGTAAGGGATTTTGGCCCGGTAAATTACTATTATGATACTGATGACAAACTGGGATGGGTAGATTTTAAATATTACCCGGGTCGTGATTTGGATAATGTGTTGACACAAAAATGGGGCACCGAATTAGGTATTCCTGTATCCTTGTCAAAAGTATATCAGGAAGGCGGAAACCTTTTGGCAGACGGCACTCAGAATCTCGCGACTTCTGATGCGGTTTATCTTCAAAACAGTTACTACAGTGGCTATACTTCTGGCCGAACGAATGATTCATTAATAAGCAATCTTGCACTGAAAAGACTAGATGTCTTGCCTGCATTGCCTCATGATGGAGGAACCGGGCATATCGACTTATATCTGGATATGGCTGACGAAAACACTTTTGTTTTTACAAAAATGCCCGCCGCAATGGCCAGTGTGCCTGGTTTTACCGATTATGCAATTGCCGGAAAGAATATTGATACACTGAAGACAAGGAAGACATTTAATGGTTTTGGCTATTATTTTTATAATATTCCTTTCCCCACAAGGGATGATGGTTCGTGGTATGTATCGGCTGCAGATTATGAAAATTATACCCGTACGTATTCAAATCATCTAATTGTAAACAAAACAATTATTCAGCCCATATTTAGTGATGCTCTTAGTGGAAATGCCGCAGGTGATGCCGCAGCTATTGATTCTATAAAAAAATATTACCCGGGTTACAATGTTATTCCAATCGACATGAGATATCTGGATGGCTCCGGCGGATCTATCCATTGTATCACTAAAGAGATGGCTGCTGACAATCCGTTAAGATTCATTCATTCTCCTTATCGCGGCTTCGTTTTTTACCAATCAGCATATCCGCTTGATGCAATCATTACAAATAGAAGCGGTATTGCTTCAGCCACCGTTTATTGGAGGATAAAAGGTGCAGCAACATGGAAAACAATATCGATGACATCCGCTTCCGGAAATCATTGGTTGGCTAATCTCCCTTCTGCAGGGGTAGCTCCTTTTGATATCATTGAATATTATATTTCTGCTACAAGTAAAAATGGCAAGACAATGACCCGACCTATGACGGGTGCAGATGGTCCTTTACAGTTTTGGTTTGAAAATACCAGCGGAATGACTGAGTATTTAAGCAAGGATGTTGAACTGGGTAATCTTTACCCAAATCCTGCAAGCGACAAGGTTAATTTAGAAGTTGTAGTGGGCAATCCTAGGGATATTGCATTGAATATTTCTGATATGACAGGGAAAGTGGTCGCCAGTCAGGATTATGGTACTGTAAGTAGTACCCGCTATTTGAGCATACCTACATCACAATTGGTGCCGGGCATTTACATGCTTAATGTATTTAGTGGAGCAGAAAAATTGGGTACAAGAAGATTAATTAAAAAATAAATCAACCAATAGTCAGAGATGCCGCAGCATTCTTCAAGAATGCGGCGGTATTTTTATTTACTTTTGAAGTGAAATATTTTTATGAATACGTTTGGCAGAAAATTCAGGATTCACATTTTTGGTGCATCGCATGGTGCGGTTGTTGGTATTACTATTGATGGATGTCCTTCAGGAATCTTAATAAGGCAGGAAGACTTTTCAGAAGACATCAACCGACGGAAGGCGGGCGCTGCCGGGACCACACCAAGAATAGAAGAGGATATGCCTAAAATTGTCAGTGGTATATTCAATGGCCGCAGTACCGGAGCTCCGATTACCATATTGTTTGATAACAATAATACACAGTCGCAGGACTATGAAGCAATTCGCCAAATACCCAGGCCAGGTCATGCAGATTTTGTTTTGGATAAAAAATACAATGGTTTTAATGATTACCGTGGAGGGGGGCATTCATCTGGCAGGCTTACATTAGCCTTGGTGGCGGCAGGTTTAATTGCAAAAAAAATAATCAGTCCGGCCACAATTTATTCTTATTTATCAGAGGCAGGAGGAAATACTGACATTGAAGCGGCAATAGCTGGTGCCATAGAGCATCAGGATAGTATAGGAGGTATTGTTCGTTGCGCAGTCAATGGGCTCCCTGTAGGTTTGGGTGAGCCATTCTTCGATTCTTTGGAATCGATCATCAGTCACCTCGTTTTCTCTATCCCTGCTGTAAAAGGGATTTCTTTTGGTGCAGGATTTGCTGCAACAAAAATGACAGGCAGCGAGCATAATGATGCTTTTATTGACGAAAAGGGTACGACAAAAACTAATTTTTCGGGTGGCATAAATGGGGGTATTTCTAATGGAAATGAACTGTACTTTGATGTAGCAGTAAAGCCTACCAGCAGCACTCCCCGTGAGCAAATAACTTGGAACAATAACACAGAATCTGTTGAGCCTTTTACAATAAAAGGGCGACACGATTTATGTGTCGCCCTGAGAGTGCCTGTAGTTGTAGAAGCTGTTACAGCTATTGCTTTAGCTGATATGAAATTATTGTACTGATGTTTTGATACTGATACTTCCTTCATTTCCTGAAATGGTAACAACATAGATTCCTTTTGAAGCTTCGCTTAATTCTATAGGTAAAATATTTTGACCGGGTTTTACATCCCATGCTTTATTAAGGACTGATTTTCCGCTTACATCAGTTACAGAAACGATTACATGCTTCGATTTCTTGGCGGCAAAATCCAGACTGAAACTGCCTTGATTTGGATTGGGAAATAACACACAGTCGAGTGTTTGACGGCCTTCATAAGTTGTTACGCTTAAGTCTTTTATTAACTTTCTAACGGCACCGTAAGCATTGATTTTGCCCTTTCCCCAAATGTTTGACCCTTCGGGAGGAATAACCCCGGTATAGAAATCCTGAATTGCAGTTTCCGCAAGTATACTTCTTACCTTAGCCGGACTAAGATTTGGGTCTATTTGCAATAACAAGGATATGATTCCGGCGGCAATCGGAGAGGCTGCAGACGTTCCGGAAAATTCGGCATAATAATAGTCTTTACCGCTTTTTGTATACTTGGCTACAGTATTGGCATTCAATGATCCAGTATCAGAATATTCTGTATCCCAGGAGTTTGCGGCTGTTGCAATGGTTAAACCTGGAGAGCTGATATCCGGTCTTATTCTTCCATCTATGTACGGGCCCAAGCTTGTAAAATTGGAGAATTTGCCCACTGTTCCGATATATGAACGTGGTATACCATTCACATCCGTATAGTTTAGCTTAGAGTTATATGCGCCTACCAGTATTGTCGATTTGCCTGCTCCCATATCACTAATTGTTGTTTCGGTATTGCCATCTAAGGCCCATGGGAACCCGAGGTTGTCAAAATAACAGGCATATTTGTATTGGTAACCATAATAATAATATTCATTCCACATATTGATTTTTCCGCTCGTTCCGTTTATACTTATTCCTACACTGTCAGTTGCTTTATTATACACATTTATGGTAACACGGGGCTTCATATTATACTCTGCAGAAGAAGTAATCGTTTGAATATAGCAAGTGTCCAGTCCATTGGCACTGATTAGCGTATCAAGTTGTGTAGTATTGTCAATACAAATTCTCCCGGTAGAAGCACCTGGTATGCCTTTGCTATATAATGTGGTGTTCACACAAAAAATTTTGGCCGTGTCTCCCCAAATATCTATCCAGGTGCGTTTCATCGGTGTAGGGGTAAAATACAAAAAGGTATTTACGGTTGTATCAGTGGCTGTAAAAGTCTTGCTGATGTGGATATTTGAGCCTCCATCATTACCCGCACTCATAACAATGATTTTACCCTGTCCGGATAAAGTATCAAATGCCTGATTAACTAATGAACTGCCATCATGAGGTCCGGAATGTGAGCCCCAGCTAATATTTACTACAATAGGTTTTCCGACGGATTTGGCATATTTCATGAGATAGCTTACACCGTCAATAAAGTCTGAAAATCCACCTGTGAGCCATTGTCCACCAATGGAATCTCTGCGGACACCTACAAAAACCATTTCGCTTTCGTAAGCTATACCTCTGAATTTTGCAGCAGTTGGACTTCCGAATCCCGATCCTGCAGCCAATCCTGCTACTCCACTTCCGTGTGTCTGTAAGGCATTATCTGTGCCTTTTGCTTTCAGTGCTATCGTATCTGTAATTTCATGACCATAGCTATATCCGGCAGGGGGAGTGCCGTTTGTGCCCATTTCCCAGGCCTTGATAATTCTATATTTATTTCCCAAAGTATCGAAAAAAGTAGGATGATTATAATCAAAGCCAAAATCGATTACTCCTACGATTACTCCTTTGCCACTGTAGCCTATAGGTAATCCATATCCACCATGTGCTGAGTCTACCCTTGTTGTTTTTCGGGCAACGTCTAAATTGGGTATTACAGGTTCATCTATCTGAATGTATTGAATGCCCTTTGTTTCGATAAAAGTATTTACGTTTTCGACAGGCACCTGGACTGTCCAGATACTGCCAGCTTTAGTGCCGACTGTCGCATTGATTTTTGTTAAGGAAGATTGTACCATCTCTGCCGTGCCACTATTGATTTTGATAATGGCACTGATACAAATTTTGCCGTCAACTCTGTTTTTATAAACATAACCAAAAGGTAATTTGTTATTGCCTTCAAGTTTGCCAGCGTCAATTAAATACGCCTTAGTGACAGGCGATAATTTTGGCAAAGCAGATTGGGCCATGGATTGAACCGTTAGCCCACAAGCAATTAAAAAGAGGTATATTTTTTTCATAATTGAGGCAAAAAAAATTGGAAAATATAAATATGCAATGAGTAAAGATAAAGAAAAGCATCCGTGTTTTGAGCGTAAAAGGTTCAAAACACGGATAGCCAGAAGCCAGATAGTTTACTTTACTAAACCTGTATAGATATGCTTACAACGTTTCCTTAGCAAATAGATGTGAGATATTAGCAAAAAGCAACCTAATTTTGCCGCCTAATGTCGGACGCAATTAAACACGAATGCGGATTAGCTTATATCCGTTTACTGAAGCCGCTCACTTATTATCGTCGCAAGTACGGCAGCACCTTCTACGCCCTCAACAAACTATACCTGTTGATGGAAAAGCAACACAACCGAGGCCAGGATGGCGCAGGAATCGCAACCGTAAAGCTGGATACCGAACCAGGTTACAAGTTTATGCACCGTATGCGCCTTAATGGTTCCGGGGCTATCGCGCGACTTTTTCAGGATATTCATAGTCAGGTAGCAGAGTTGGAGACCTCGCACCCCGAGATTAGCAACCACCCAGGTTTGCTCAAAGGTTATTTGCCTTTTATGGGTGAAGTGCTTTTGGGTCATTTGCGTTATGGTACACAAGGTAAAAATGATGTCAATTTTTGCCATCCTTTTATCAAGTCTGATATTAATCCTACCCGAAATCTGATGATGGCGGGGAATTTCAATCTGGTCAATACAGAGGAAATTCTTGATACAGTAAAGCCAAATATTACCACACCTTTAGGCAGTGATTTAGGGGCAATGATTGAAACGATTCATCATTTCCTGTGTCAGGAAGATGCAAAGGACCCTGCCAAGTTGGATGTAGAAAGTGCCTTGAAACAAGCCACCGCTTTATTTGATGGAGGATATGTTTGCAGCGGATTAATAGGCAACGGAGATAGCTTTGTAATGCGCGACCCCAACGGTATCCGCCCTGCGTTCTTTTTTCAGAATGATGAAATCGTAGTTGTCGCTTCTGAGCGCCCTGCAATTATGACCACCTTTAATGTTCCTATTGAAGAAGTACAGGAGTTGAAGCCAGGGCATGCTATTATTGTAGATGCTGATGGTGCATTTAAACACACCGAAATATTGGCTCCACGTGAGTTGAAGGCATGCAGTTTTGAGCGTATTTATTTCAGTCGCGGCAGTGATGCAGACATTTACAGAGAGCGCATGCAATTAGGCCGAAATCTTGCAGGCACTGTGCTTAAAGTATTGAACAACGACTTAAAGAATACAATCGTTTCCTTTATTCCCAATACAGCCGAAACAGCCTTCTATGGCCTTATCAAAGGACTTGAAGATTATCTCAAAGAAATTAAAATCAATAAAATAAAGGCCAAGCGTGATACCATGACCGATGAGGAAATGGCAGAACTGATTAGCCGCAGGGTACGTATCGAAAAACTGGCGATTAAAGATGTGAAAATGCGCACTTTTATTACGGAAGATGCTTCGCGTGATGAAATGGTTCAACATGT
The DNA here is from genome assembly GCA_040387755.1 of Bacteroidota bacterium. Classification (GTDB taxonomy): domain Bacteria; phylum Bacteroidota; class Bacteroidia; order Chitinophagales; family Chitinophagaceae; genus Rurimicrobium. The sequence continues at coordinate 36,260 of JAZKDB010000003.1, forward strand.
TTATGACATTACCTACGGTACAGTGCAAAAAGATGTGGATACCCTTGTGGTGATTGACGACTCTATTGTTCGGGGTACTACATTACGCCAAAGTATCCTCAAAATGCTGGATCGTCTGGGTCCGAAAAAAATCATTATTGTTTCTTCCGCCCCACAAATCCGCTATCCGGATTGTTATGGCATTGATATGAGCAAGATGGGCGATTTTATTGCATTTCAGGCTGCAGTAGCCTTGTTAAATGAATCGGGCCGCGGACATATTCTTACAGATACTTACAAAGCCTGCAAGCAGGCAGAGCAGCATGGTACTTTACAAAACGAAAATTTTGTCAAAGCGGTTTACGAACCATTTACGAATAAAGAAATCAGTCAGAAAATTGCGGCGATGCTTAAAGACGATGATGTAAACGCCGAAGTAGATATTATTTATCAGTCTTTGAAAGGATTAACGGATGCCTGCCCCAATCATACCGGCGATTGGTATTTTACCGGTAATTATCCTACACCTGGTGGAAATCGTGTTTCCAACAAGGCATTTATCAATTATATCGAGCAAAAAGTGGGAAGAGGATATTAATCTCATTTTATAAAATTAGTAAGGCGGCCTGAGGGCCGCCTTTTTTACCCCTATAACTCCCCCGATTCCTCTACCTATTATTTAGTTTATCGCACTATTTTTACCGAATAAATTTATTTACACTTATGCAGTTATTGCGTTTCAAAAATCTACTGCCCATAGTCTTACTGGCTACAACATTCTCCTGTGGAGAATCGGGCAAAAAAGAAAACCAAAGTAAGGCCGACATTTTGGCGGCTAACATAGACACCAGTATCCACCCTGAAGATGATTTCTTCGAATTTGCCTGTGGTAAATGGATTAAGGGAAACAAAATACCTGATGCTGAAAGCAGCTGGGGCATAGCCAATCTGGTCAATGAAGAATTGTATGAGCGTAAACTGACCATTAACAAGGATGCAGTAGCGGCGAAAGACAAGAATAAGACACAGCAACAGCTATCTGACTTCTGGACAACAGCTATGGATACAGTGAAAATAGAACAGGAAGGCATCAAGCCTTTGGCAGAGATATTGGCAAAAATTGATGCAGCAAAAACTCCTGCCGAGGTCATGAATGTTGCAGCCTATCTTCATACTTTTGGTGTGGGCGTTTTCTTTAGCGAGGGCGTAGGGCAAGATGAAAAAAACAGCGAAGTAATGAGTTATCAGCTGTATCAGGGAGGAATTGGATTGCCTAACAGAGATTATTATTTTAATACCGATGCAAGAACGGTAAAAATACGCGAAGCTTATCCTGCTTTTGTTCAATCTATCTTTAAACTTAAAGGAGATGATGATGCTACTGCTGCCAGGAAAGCTGCTGTCGTTATTGCTATAGAAGCCACGCTGGCAAAGGCTTCGCGCAAAATCGAAGACCTCCGTGACCCTTACAAAAACTACAACAAAATGGATATGGCGATGTTGAAAAACACAGCACCCAATATCGATTGGCAAACTGTTTTTACCGGCATTGGTCTGCCCAAAATTGATACAGTAATTGTTGGCCAACCGGAGTTTTATAAAGCGTTGAATACATTAATCAATAAAGAACCGGTGCAAAACCTGAAAGATTATATGACCTATCATTTGATTAATGATTTTGCCCCCTATTTGAGTCAGAATTTTGTCCAGGCCAAATTCGATTTTTACAACAAAACTATTCGTGGTGCGAAGGAAATGCGCCCGCGCTGGAAACGTGTATTGGATGCAGAGGAGGGTGCGATTGGCGAGATTCTTGGTCAGCTTTTTGTAAAGGAGTATTTCAATGAGAAAGCCAAAAAACGTTATGAAGACATGACAGAAGCTGTACGAGCTGCATATAAAGGGCGTATTGAAAAACTGACATGGATGAGTGACAGTACTAAGAAAAAGGCCTTGGTTAAATTGGCTGGCATTACCAAAAAAGTGGGCTACCCAGACAAATGGAAGGATTTTTCAAGTTTAAAAATAGACAGAAGTTCTTTTGCTGCTAATATGATAAAAGCCAATTCATGGTGGAATACTTACTCAATCAATAAGTTAGGAAAGCCTGTTGACCGCACGGAGTGGAGTATGACGCCACAGACTTATAATGCGTATTACAATCCATCTAATAATGAAATTGTGCTGCCCGCTGGTATTTTTACCGTTCCCGGTTTTCGTGATGAGGAATTGGATGATGCCTTAGTGTACGGTTATGGTGGGGCCTCTACCATTGGTCACGAAATCACTCATGGATTTGACGATCAGGGTCGCCAGTTTGATGAAAAAGGGAATCTGAAAAACTGGTGGAGTAAGGAAGATGAGGCACAGTTTAATAAGCGTGCAGCAGTATTGGCAAAACAGTTTAGTAATATGGTGGTTATAGATACTATGCGTATTAATGGGAATGCTACTCTGGGTGAAAATCTTGCTGATTTGGGAGGGTTGTTGATTGGCTTAGATGCCTTTAAACAAACCAATGCTTACAAAGACAATAAGGTAATAGCAGGATACACACCGCTTCAACGCTATTTTTTGGGTTATGCTTTAGGATGGTTGTATCAGACACGTCAGGAACAGTTAGCGTCTCAATTATTGACAGATGTACATTCTCCCGCAAAGTATCGTGTAAATGGCCCATTCCCCAATATTCCTGAGTTTTACACAGCATTTGGTGTTAAGTCTGGTAGTAAGATGTACTTACCAGATACAGCCCGGGTGGTATTGTGGTAAGGCATTCAGTTCTTATTATAATCTATCAAAGCCAGATAAATAATTTATCTGGCTTTGATGTTTTTACAATATAATTAGTTTGACATCAAATCCTGCCCTTTGCTTAATGGCATACTTAGCTGAAAAACACTACCCTTTCCTTCAGCACTATCCACCTGTATTTTCCCTCCCTGCATTTCTGTAAATTCCTTACAAAGCACAAGTCCCAGACCAATCCCTTTCTCATTATTTGTGCCGTAAGTAGAATGTATGTCCATTGTAAACAAACTGTTCATTTGCTCAGAATTCATTCCAATCCCGGTATCTTTTACCTTTATAAGGCAGGTGTTTTCGTCTATTGAGGCACTTAAAGTTACAGCCCCCATTGGTGGGGTAAATTTTATAGCATTGTTGATAATGTTACGCATCGTGAGTTCCAGTAAGTTGTAGTCTGCCAATACAACAATGTCGTCATTGATGTGGATGTTGATTTTTATTTCTTTGGAGTCGGCAATTAATTGTTGATATTCCATTACTTTATGTATCACCAAAAGAAGGTTTACCTGAATTAATTTAGGTTCGATTCCATGCATTTGTTCCGATGACCAGGAAAGCAGATTTGCTAACATTTCCGAAGTGTTTCTTGTTGTTTCCAGCAATTCTCTTTGCAAACGAAGTCGGTGCTCCTCTGGCAACGGGTAATTGGTGAGGAAGTTAAGAACTGTAGTAATAGAGTTAAGTGGGCTGCGTAGGTCATGACCGAGTATCGAAAGTATTTTTGTTTTTTCCTGATTGAGTTTTTGCAACTTCTCATTTTGGGCAGCAATCATTGTTGCCCGATCCTCGGCATTTTGTTTCTCTATCTTATAGCTATCGAGTAAATACATGGTTATAAAATACATGCTGATTACAACGGCAATACCACTGGTTAATAAGTCCAGATACTGATCATATTTGCTTCTGTATGTATAGGGGATTTTGTCAGGAATATAATACTCAATAGACAATAATGCAGTGATGACAATGATGTGGATAATCATCCACAGTAGGTGTCTTTGAATAATAGAGAAGGCAATAATTAACTGAAATGAAAGGAAGAAAAGATAAATGGATGGCCCCTTGCTTCCTGAATTAAAGAAGAAGGTAATAGTAAGCAAGCCATAACTGGCAAGCGCAAAAATCATCATTCCGAGTTTGTAATTTTTCTCAAAACGGGATAAGAAATATACGATGCCTAATAAACCTATGACTATTGTCGTTGTAATTGTCACTACATTCAAGCCCAGATAAATATTGATAGGAAGTAAAATGCTCATTACAATCAATGAAAGAACATTTACAGCATTAAATGCGCGGTGTTCTCTTGAGAAAGATTCTGTATCTCCCACAAGGTTTATCCAGAACGGAGAAAGTTTCGTTGGTTTCAATATTTGGTTTTTATTACGGTACAACAAAGGTAGGGACTTAAAAAAATTATGTCATAGGCAAAGGGTTATTTTATATTTTCAAAATGCAATATGATAATAAGCGTCATTAATAGACTGTAATATTTTAATTAGTATTCAATCGTTTGTTTTAGACAGACGAAATTTCTGCTCCTTTTTCATTTAGATTTGTGGCAATGAATCAGGACCAGAATTACATAGATCGCTATCAGGCATTAAACAAAGCTCAACGGCTGGCTGTGGACACCACCGAAGGCCCTGTAATGGTAATCGCCGGACCAGGCACGGGCAAAACAGAGGTGCTGGGTATGCGTATTGCAAACTTATTAAGAAGCGAAGCGCAGGTAGCACCCCATGAAATCCTTTGCCTTACCTATACCGAAGAAGCCGCATTCAATATGAGAAAGCGCCTGAGTTCTATTGTTGGTCTGGCATCACAAAAGGTCAATATTCATACTTTTCATGGGTTTTGCAATAATGTTATTCAAAGTAACAGTGAGCATTTTGGTCTGAGACAGATGGAGCTCATTAGTGATCTTGAGCGGGTAGATATAATGCAGGAATTATTGGCTAAGCTGCCTTTAAAACATCCTATGCATCGCGTCGGCAATTCTACTTTTTATGACCTTAAGCCCTTGAATAACTTTTTTGCTGAGATGAAAAAGGAGAATTGGACACCTCAGCTCATTAAAGATGCAGTTGCCAACTATATTGCCGACCTGCCACATCGAGAGCAGTATATTTATAAAAGAAAGTCAGGTAATAATAATGTTGGTGACCCAAAGAAAAAAGAGATTGATGCTGAAACGGAGCGCATGAACAGGACACTGGCGGCAGCAGATTTGTACGAAGACTACAACAGGAAAATGATTGAGCTGGGTCGCTATGATTACGCAGATATGATACTATGGGTAATTGAGGCGTTTAAAAAGAATGAATATCTTTTGCAACATTATCAGGAGCGATATCAATACATTTTAGTCGACGAGTTTCAGGATACCAATGGCGCTCAGAATGAAATATTAAAAATGCTCACCAGTTATTGGGGCAATATGGCTAATATTTTTGTGGTAGGGGATGATGATCAAAGTATTTATGAGTTTCAGGGAGCGCGGATTCGTAACATCCTTGATTTCTATGAGCAATACAAGAGTAATATCCAGGTAATAGTATTAACTGAAAATTACCGTTCCAGTCAGGCAATATTAAATAAAGCCATGCTCAGTATTGAGCATAATCAGCAGAGATTAATCAGTGCTCTTCAGGATTTGAAGATTGATAAGCAAATTATTTCGGCTTTGCCACGTTTTGTTGAAGAAGAAATTCCGGAGCCGATAATCACTCAGTATTTCAATACTACACATGAAGTAGTTGGAGTAGTGAAGCAGATAGAGGAATTGGTAAACCAAGGTGTCTCTTTGGATAATGTAGCTATCTTATATGCACAGCATAAGCAGGCAGAAAATATTATCGCCTTGTTGGAGCGCAAAAATTTGCCTTACACCATTCGTCGCAGTGTTAATGTATTGGATGAGTTGATTCCGCAGCAGGTGCTGAAAATTTTTCAGTATCTGGCTCAGGAAAACAAGAAGCCTTTTAGCGCCGAGCACCTTTTGTTTGAGCTCATGCACAGCCCATATTTTGGTATTGCACCCAATGATATTGCCTTGCTGTCTTTTTATCTCAATAGTAAAGAAGCCAAGGAGAAGAATATCAGGCATTGGAGGCAATTGTTTGCGCACGAACTGATATTAAGCAGTCTGGACCTTAAATCTCTTAAAGAGATACTACATGTTGCCCGTTTGCTGGACATCTGGCTGCAACAATTGCAGGTGCTGCGTATGCCTATGTTGCTTGAAAAAATTGTTTACGACAGCCATATAGTCAATTGGTGTTTGCAATCTGAAAATGCGGTGTGGCAAATGCAGGTGTTACAAACGTTTTTCGAGTTTGTGAAATCAGTTAGCAAACCACAGACCAGCATTACGGACTTTCTGGAGATTGTCGAAAAAATGCGTTCTGAAGGCCTTTCTTTATCGCTTCAACGTATTGTGCAGCAAGACAAGGGGGTACAGTTGTATACAGCGCATAGCGCCAAAGGACTGGAGTTTGAATATGTTTTTTTAGTGGGCATGACAAAAGACTTTTGGGAAAAAAAATCTGGTGGTCAGTCGGGCATAAAATTTCCGGATACACTTACACGCACCGTTGACGAAAATGATGGTGATTATAAAATAGAAGTAGCCCGGAGGCTTTTCTTTGTGGCCATAACCCGGGCCAAAAAATACCTGAACATTTCATTTGCACAACAAAAAAATGATGGTTCGCCTTTAGAGCCTTCAATGTTTGTTAACGAGATTATGCAAGAAGATGCTCCTGTAAAAACAAGCATAGAGACGGACGAGCTACTCAGTGATTTGCAATTTTTAATGAATCCTGTGAGTGAAGTATATATTGAACTCGTAGACAGGTCTTTGATGCAAAAGCAACTGGAAAATTTTGCGTTAAGTCCATCTTCATTGAGTAAGTATTTACGTTGCCCGGTACAGTTTTACTACGAAGATGTATTGCGTACTCCAACCTCTGAAAATGACAGCATGGCATTTGGCACTGCCATACATTATGCTTTGGAACGGGCTTTTATTGAGATGGCAAAATCTCCCGATAAATCCTTCCCCCCAATTGAAGAAGTTCAAAATTATTTCAGGTATAAAATGAGAGATAAAGAGCTCGCTTTTACAAAACTGCAATTTGACCGCAGAATGACCAGCGGAATAGAAATGCTGACAGAATATTACAATGACAATGTGCAGGTATGGGCAAAAGATGTTCAATTAGAGAAATGGCTGCAGGGAAGTATAGCTGCCGTGCCCATTAAGGGTAAAATTGATAAAATAGAGTTGCTGCCCGAAAATTATTGTAGGGTTGTGGATTATAAGACCGGAAAACCCGATAGCCCACATACAAGAGAAAACCTTGCGGCACCCAATGCCAAAAACAATTTGTTGGGTGGAGACTATTGGAGACAAATGGTGTTTTATAAATTGTTGGTTGAATGTCAACCATTCAATAAACTGAAAGTTGGAGAGGGCGTATTTGAGTATATTGAGAAAGGGAAAGCCAGCAGCTATAGTCACAAAATCATTATTTTACCCAGTGACGAAGAAACTGTAAAGGGGCAAATAGAGAGTAGCTACCAGAAAATAAAAAACTTTGAATTTGAGACCGGATGTGGTAATAAAGATTGTACATGGTGCAACTTTGTTCGGAATAATGGTGTCATAATCAATCAATTATCAGACGAATAAAAAAGCCTGACCGTTATTGGTCAGGCTTTTTTCGAGTTTATTTTGAAATAATTAGTTGCTCGTCGGCATTTCTTTTTGTGCACCTACCATGTCACCAACAAATTTTGCTACTGAAGCAATTTTATCCGGATTCAAAGAATAGTGAATAAATTTACCATCACGGATAGTGTTCACCACGTTTGCGCGGCGAAGAATAGCCAAATGCTGAGAAGCTACAGATTGCTCCAAACGAAGCTTTACATAGATTTCAGTTACTTTCATTGTTTTGTGTTCGTTAAGCAATCTGATAATTTGCTGGCGCAACTTATGATTGATTGCTCTCAAAGTCATAGCAGCACTTTTTACAGCCACATAATCTAATTTGATTTGGTCAGCTGAATTCTCATCTTTACGAATAACCAAAGTATTCGACGTCATTAATGTTTCCATCTACTTTATTTTGTTTTTAAAAATTTGTTTGGTTTGTTTTTAAATTCTTGCTCTCTTTTTGTCGGAAATATTATTAAATCATTAAACTCATTGCAAATTTACGTTATTAGGCAAAACGACTGCTCTCATATTGTAAAAAAAAGTGTTACGCAATAGTTAAAATAAGTTTAACAGATAATGTTTTAGATTTTTAAATTAATAAATGACACATAAACAATGATATAAATGTTATATATAGCATAAATCTACAATATATTATATTTTATTTTTTTTCTTATGCAAGAGAATTAACACCTTGAATAATTGGAATTTCACTTATTTCTTTAATTTTTGCAAAGCCACCCAGGACATTTCTTAAATTATGAAATCCCTGACGCTTTAGCAATGATGCCGCAATAACAGAGCGGTAACCCCCTGCACAATGTATATATAGGTTTTTATCTGGTTCTACCATGGCCAGATTCATGATGTCTGCAAATCCGTTTAAGGGCATATTTGTTGCTCCTTTAATATGACCATCTGCAAATTCGCCTTCCTTACGAACATCAAGTATTTCTAGTCTTGTATCATGTGGCAAATCCATAGCCAATTCATCGGGCTCAATATCAATAATGATATCTATTTGTTCTCCTGCATTTTTCCATGCTTCAAAACCGCCGTCCAGATATCCGATAACCGAATCATATCCAATCCTTGCCAATCTGGTAATACTCTCTTCCTCTTTGCCCAAATCCGTTACCAATATCAGAGCTTGACCAAAAGGTAATAATATTCCTGCCCATTCTGCAAATCGTCCATCCAATCCTATACTAATCGATTCCGGAATAAAGGCTTCTGTAAATGATGTTGCATTACGCGTATCCAAAATCCAGGCTCCGTCAGCAGCTTTTTGCTTAACATCTGCAACAGACAATGGGGTAAGACCTTTGTTTTTTACAATGTCCAGGTTTTCATAACCTTTTTGGTTGATGCGTGCATTAATCGGAAAATAGGCTGGTGCTTCCGTCAGGCCATTGGTTAATACCTTAATAAACTCTTCTTCACTCATCTCCTTAAGTGCATAATTGGTCAATTTCTGCTGACCAATAGTGCTGAAAGTATCAGGGCCAAGATTTTTCCCGCAGGAAGAGCCTGGTCCGTGTGCCGGATATACAATAATATCATCCGTCAGACTTTTGATTTTTGTATTAAGAGAATGGTACATTTTAGCTGCAAGTTCTTCTTTACTCAGGTTGCCGCTAAACAAATCTGGTCTGCCCACATCTCCAACAAATAAAGTATCTCCGCTAAACAAACAATGAGGCTTTCCCTCAGCATCGCTCAATAAATAGCAGGTGCTTTCCAGGGTATGGCCAGGTGTGTGGATGGCTTTTATGCTAATACCACCCAGTTTAAATTCCTCGCCATCTTTAGCCTTATGAAAACTGAAGTCGGCTTCTGTATCCGGACCATAGACAATTGTTGCTCCGGTTTTTCTGGCCAACTCTAAATGCCCGCTCACAAAATCTGCATGAAAATGAGTTTCAAAAATATATTTGATTTCTGCATTTTTATCCTTGGCCATTTGGATGTAAACGTCCACATCTCTTAAAGGGTCAATAACGGCTGCTTCTGTGCCATCGCAGATAAAATAGGCCGCTTCACTAAGGCATTTAGTATATAATTGTTCTATGTGCATTTTAGGTCTCGTTTAGAAATAATAATGGCAGCAAAGTTAAGCACTGGCCTATGCTAATATCATATAATTTTCTTAATACTTGAAACGAGATAATTGATACTAAGCACAAAAAAACCGCCTCGGATAAGAGGCGGTTTTTTTATCATAAAAGAAATTGATTATTTCTGAACATTGAATTTGTTTGTCATTGTTTTATCTCCCACAATGAAATGGAGCATATAAGTTCCTGTATTCAATGAATTAATGTCAAGGTCAAATTTTTGATTGCCAGAATTGTTTTCAAATTCTTTTACAAAAACGGTACGACCAGCTACATCCATAATTTTAGCAGTAGCGTTTTCGTTGCTTGTAAAATTGTATTCGAAAGACAATTGATTTACTGCAGGGTTAGGATATGTTTTGATAGTTTCGTTAGTAGCTGCAAATGACTCATTGATGCTGCTTGTTTTATTAATCCAGATACGTTGAGTGTCATAATCTGCAACTACTGTAGAAATTGGAGGATTGGTAGTTTTGCCAATAACCGTGTCGATAAGCACATACCACCAATATTGAGTATTAGCAGTGAATGGTTTACTCACATAAGTTGTTGTCGAATTAGTAAGAGTTTCAATGCTCGCAAATGGTACTGAGTAACCGCCTGTTATTGTTGCATTGCTAATGGTAAAAGACTGTCCGATTTTGATGCTTGAACCTGGGATAATACCAGATAAGCCTGTGGTAGTATTTGCAGGTGTCTTAAGCCATATAGTGTCGCCTGCAGCAATTGAATCTTTTGCAGAAGTTGCAACGTTTGTGATAACATATACCGGAAAAACTGTTGAGCCAGTAATAATGTTAGTATCAATTATTGGTTTAACAATGTCGATTTGCAATTTCAAAGTCCTTTGTGCATTTGCTGCAACACCCACCATAAGGAGCATCAGCATTAAGTAGATTTTTTTCATAGTTTTTTGTTTTAAAAAAATTTAAGTTTAGAGAGCGAAGATAAAGGATTTGTTTTGAAATAGTAATGTTGCGATTATTAATTTTTTAATCAAATAATGATGCCTGCCCATGATTCATTCTTCTGAAACTGTTCAGGTTCCAATCATGTTTTGATTCATTGAGTTTGTATTTTTTGCAATATAGCTTGAACTGCGTTTTGATGAGTTCTGCAATTGCGCCGTCACCCACCATTCTTTTGCCTCTGCGGCTATCATTCACATTTCCCTGATGGCAACTGCTGATAAGGTTCCAGACCTTGTCGGCTCTGTCCGGAAATGTTTTCCTGAGCCAGTCTTCAAATATCGGACCGATAGCCCCATTCAGCCTCACAACAGTATATCCTGCCCATTGGGCTCCCGACTCAGATGCCGCTTTGAGTACATCATGCATGTGGTCGTCATTGAGTCCGGGTATAATGGGAGCATTCATAATGCCGGTAGGAATACCATTTACCGCCATTGTTTCCACAACTCTCAGGCGGCTTTTATAAGTCGCAGTTCTGGGCTCCAGCTTCATTCTCAGCTTTTCATCAAGCGAAGTAATAGAACTAAACACACGAACCAAATTCAGTTTGTTCAATTCCTGGATAATATCAAGGTCGCGAAGAATAAGGGCGTTTTTAGTCAAAATACCTACCGGGTTACGGTACTGCAAACAGACTTCTAATAACTGTCGCGTTATTTTCATTTTCCGTTCTATCGGTTGATAACAATCGGTATTGCCCGACAAGGAAATGGGTGCCGGAGACCAGTTTTTGTTTTCGAAAAATTTACGGAGTAAATCAGCGGCATTGTGTTTCACAACAATCCTGCTTTCGAAATCGAGCCCTGCACTATAGCCCCAATACTCGTGCGAATTGCGCGCATAACAATAGATACACCCGTGCTCGCATCCCTGATAGGGATTGGCAGAATAGACCATACCCACATCGGCACTAGTCACTTTATTAACAATGGTTTTACTTTCGTCAAATATGTATTCAGTTTTTCTTGTCTCCTCTTCCCAATCATCTATGCCTTCTACAAATTCCTGCACATAAGCTCCTTTCAAAAAGCGGTTCTGAGGATTGAATTGAGCAGCCCTTCCCTTGTCATATCGTTCATTGGTTTTTTGGTTAATCATGGCTCATCTTTTTCGTCTGTCCTTCAAATTTAGGCAGGGCAAATACAAGTTTCGGGCTTAATAACATAATTGTGGAAAAGTATTCTCCCCCCGTTTTTAGTCATGAAAAATCAATAATAATCATCCTTCACCCGATGAATTAATTATCTTGCAGCAACAATTAAATTTTTTTATTAAATGAGTAGCATACTGTATAAAGTAGAGAACGGCGTTGCCCATATCAGCCTTAACCGTCCAGAGAAGTACAACAGTTTTAACCGTGAAATGGCACTTCTGCTTCAGGCAAAAATAGACGAAGCCGCAGCAGATGCAGCAGTACGTTGCCTGTTATTAAGTGGTACCGGAAAAGCGTTTTGCGCTGGCCAGGATTTGGGCGAAACCCCCGACCCGACGACTCTTGATTTTGACGCAATCCTTACGGAAAGATACAATCCAATTGTCCTTCGCCTTCGTGCGATTAACAAGCCCGTAGTGTGCGCCGTAAACGGTGTGGCTGCAGGTGCCGGTGCTAATCTGGCACTGGCAGGTGATATCGTTGTCGCTAAGCAAAGTGCGGTTTTTGTTCAGGCTTTTATCAATATCGGTTTGATACCGGATTGTGGCGGTACTTTTATGCTGCCTCGCCTCATTGGGGCACAGAGGGCAATGGCATTGTGCATTACCGGCGACAAGGTGAATGGTGATGAAGCAGCAAAAATGGGCATGATTTATAAATCTTTTTCTGACGAAAGTTTTGAAAATGAAAGTATTGCCTTAGCCGAAAAGCTGGCACAATTGCCCACTGAAGGAATCGCATTGACCAAGCAATTGATGAATCAATCTTTTGAGAACAGCTTAACACAACAATTGGAGCTGGAAATGCGTTTACAGGTTGCTGCAGGCAAAACTCATGACTTCAAAGAAGGAGTAGCTGCATTTTTAGAAAAACGAAAACCTGATTTTAAAGGATTTTAAAATTTTATGCCAGAGCAAAACCAATCAGAATTATTCCAGCATCGCTTGCGCGAAGTCGCTAATCATTATCAACAAGGAGATGTGTCTTTGGGATATCGCCGTTTGATGGACGCTGCTTTGGATACAGACAATAAAGAAGTCTTTGACACCCTTACCAGGCATACTGAATGGCTGGAGTCAAGCGAGCCATCTGATGCCGAAAACTGGGCGAAGTCCACCATTTTGTTGGAGCAAATATCTAAGGCTGGTCTCAAATCTCATAAGCAAATGGGTGAAACTATTGTGGAAGGGAAGGGTATTCAAAAAACCTATCGCAACGGTGTTTTTTCTCTGGGACCCATTGATATAGAATTGAGGCGCGGAGCTTTATTGGGTCTTGTAGGAGAAAATGGTAATGGTAAAACAACTTTGTTGCGCATTCTGGCGCAGGAGCTGAAGCATGACGGAGGAGTCATTGATTATCATTTGCCGCAAAGTGATAATCAGTATAATCTGCGCAGTCAGCTCGCTTATATCCCCCAGAGGACACCAAAATGGCAAGGTTCGCTTAAAGACAATTTGAAGTTTACTTTATCCAGCTATGGTGTTTTTGGTGCCGAAAATGAATCCAAGGTATTGATGATTATTGCCCGTTTAGGTTTATGGAAATACAGAAATCTGGACTGGAGCCAACTTTCTTCTGGTTATAAGATGAGATTTGAACTGGCACGTACTTTTTTGCGTTGCCCTGATATTTTATTATTGGATGAGCCATTGGCTAATCTTGATGTATTGGCACAACAAACAATTCTGGAAGACCTGAAGACAATGTCTAATTTGTTGTCAGCGCCAATGGCAGTTGTGCTCAGCTCTCAACAACTGTATGAAGTGGAGAAAGTATCTGACCGTGTTTTGTTTTTGAAAAACGGACAACCCGTTTGGCAGGAAAATACAGCGTATAATAAAGAGCAGATAGGCATTGAAGGCTCTGGTAGTTTGATTGTAGAATTTGACACCGAAGCGAGCAGAGATAGTCTGCAGGCTATTTTTGGCACTTTGGCTCTTGAGAAAATCAATTTTAATGGAGGTACTTACATAGTATATTTTGACGCACCCACTACTATGAGCCAAGTGCTATCGGCATTGGGCAATGGTGGCATCAACGTGATGTATATCCGTGATATATCCAGATCTACGCGTCGGTTTTTTGTCAATTAATTTACCCAAAGATATTCTCCTCCTTTAATAGCATTTCTATGATTAAAAGACTGCAAAATTACTTGCTCGAACATTATCCGCTATTATGGAATATGCGCCTGATAAGCGTATTGTCTGTAATACTGGCTCTGCATATCATCCATTTTATGGTAGGGTACAACTCGTTTGATGATTTGGACACTTTTGGTTGGCGTGAACCTGAGTCAAGGTTTTTTTCAACACCTTTTGTGATGTTTTCATTCATCATATCCACAGTAGTTTTTATACTATGGCTGATTCGGGTATTTCGGAATAATGCTTTCAAAAGTTTTTATCCTTTCAGTAATGGGCAACTATTTGCGCAAATGATGATTATACTGGTGGTTTGTTTGCTCAATATCACTTATTACTATTCTTATACTATTGGTTATGTATGGCATTCCCGCAATCAATCAAATGAAGAAGTAAACAGGAAGGACGTTGAAATTTATAATAAGGTCATTCCTTTGTTGCAGGAAAGTATGGATGCCTACAAAATTGAGAACCGCTGTTGGCCAAAACCTTTTCCACTGAGCAGGCATTATAAATCTACAGGACAAAATGAGGTGACCTATCAAAATGGTCGCGCTGTTAATACTCCTGCCGAATTTTATTACGAAAGCAGAACAGGTGATATTTTCACCCCCGAAGAAGTAGACAGTATGGTAGGCGGATACCAGTTTTCATACCTTAATCAATGCAATGACTATATTTATTTAAATCGGGCTTTCGTTTCGCCTAATTATTATGACGGGCAAAACCCGGAAAGAGAATCCGAGGAAAACCAGGTTGCTTTTGCAGCCTTACTGAACAAGCCCAAAGAGCTCAAGAAGGCCATGCAGGACTTTATAGAAATGTGTGACCGCCATCAGATTACGTACAAATTAAATGCAGACGACTGGTTTCAATGGGTCTATAATCCGCCCTATTACCCGGTAAAGTATACCATTAAACAATGGTACTATTCCGGAACCAATATGGGCAGTACCGATGACAATCAGCTTAATCCCAAAGGGTATTACGTGGAGTTGAATAAGCTGCAAAACAAGCTCAACAATACGATGCGTTCTTACAGGTATGGTTTTAAACTGGGCATTTTTTGCGGCTTTCTATACGCAGCACTGGCCATGTCACTGCTTGTTTTCGCTTATCGTGCTACCTCCCGCCGTGTGTGGTTGGTTTCCTTTATTGGCAGCGGCCTTATATGCTTGATTGTGGGCACATTGACAGCTGTTATCGGTATTAACAGCCACGGAAATTCATTCGAGAGTACAGTGCTGTATATGTATCTTTTTATCATTTTCGGATTTTTGGCCGTGCATTTTGTAAGCAGCAATAAGACCATTGCCGGCGCTTGCCTCACTTGGTTTGCCTGGTCCTTACCTTTTGTTTCAGTCATTATTTTTGGCTTTATGGAAATGCAAAACAAGGGAAGAGGGTATTTAATAGAGCATCGTTCTTCAGATGTGTATTTTTTCTGTTGTTTCCTTATCTATTTGTTGGTGATGGCATTGGTTATTGTTCCCCGGTTCCGTACCTGGCAGGCTAGCCCAGAAGATTAATATAATTTTTAAATTGTGTAAAGACCGCCCTCAAATACCTGAGGGCGGTCTTTACTTTTATGAGCATAGTATTCTATAGCAAAATTGACTCATACACTTAAGCTATACTATATCATATTTTTTGCTGCTTATTTCTCGTACATTTGCGCAATTATTTTTTCAAAAAGACATCTTCTAAAATTTCCTATAAAAATGAGTTTGTTCCAACAACAGAATAATGAATTTGCAGGTCGCCACATTGGCCCACGTAGTGAGGACACAAGAAAAATGCTCGAAACCATTGGTGTTTCCAGTCTTGATGAGTTAATTGACAAGACGGTTCCGGATGCTATCCGTATGAAATCACCTTTGGCGATTCCGGGAGCGATGAGTGAGGCCGATTACCTGCGCCATATCAAAGAAGTGTCGATGAAAAACGAAGTTTTTCGTAATTATATAGGTCAGGGATATTATGATACACATACACCTAGCGTGATATTGCGTAATATTTTCGAAAACCCGGGATGGTATACCCAATATACTCCCTATCAGGCCGAGATTTCTCAGGGCCGTTTGGAAAGTTTGTTGAATTACCAGACAATGGTATGTGAACTGACCGCTATGCCTATCGCCAATGCATCTTTGCTGGACGAAGGAACTGCAGCAGGTGAGGCCATGACGATGTTCTTCCACACCATCAACAAAACAGACAATATCGAACGCCCTAAGTTTTTTGTAGACCAATATGTTTATGCTCAAACAAAAGACGTTTTGCTTACCCGTGCACAGCCATTGGGCATTGAATTGGTGATAGGCGATTTCAAAACAGCAGTTATTGACAATACTTATTTTGGTGCTATTGTTCAATATCCAAATGATAAAGGTTCTGTCGAAAATTACGAATCTTTTATTGCTCAGGTGCATGCAATCGGTGCTTATGTGGCTATGGCTACAGACCTTTTGGCGCTTACTTTATTAAAAGCTCCGGGCGAAATGGGTGCTGATGTGGCTTTGGGTAATTCTCAACGATTTGGTGTTCCTCTTGGCTATGGCGGACCACACGCGGCCTTCTTTGCAGTAAACGATGAATTCAAACGTGCTATTCCAGGTCGTATCATTGGTGTGAGCATCGATGCTGAGGGTCACCGTGCCTTGCGTATGGCGCTTCAAACCCGCGAGCAACATATCAAACGCGAGAAAGCTACCTCTAATATCTGTACCGCCCAGGCCCTTTTGGCTAATATGGCGGCTATGTATGCCATCTACCATGGTGCCGAAGGATTGAAAACCATCGCGCAGCGCGTAGGTACTTTGAGCCATGCATTGGCTACACAATTAAACGAATTGGGTATTGAAATTTTCAGCAATGATTTCTTTGATACCATCACCGTAAAAGCTGCGGACAGTAAAGCCATCCGTGCAAAAGCAGAAGCAGCCAAAATCAATTTCCATTATGTAGCAGACAATTGGATAACGATATCTCTGGACGAAACAACCCGTCTTTCAGACGTTGCCGATATCATCAACATATTTGCCAATACGCCAGATGCTATTGCATTTGATTATGCACAGGACGAAACCAACAATATCCCCGGTGCTTTGATGCGCACTTCTGATTTCTTGCAGCAAGATGTATTCAATACACATCATTCTGAGTCGCAAATGATGCGTTACATCAAATTTTTGGAGAACAAAGATTTGTCACTCAATACCAGCATGATATCTTTGGGTTCTTGCACCATGAAGTTGAATGCAGCTACCGAAATGATGCCTTTAAGCTGGGCGCATTGGAGCAAGTTGCATCCCTTCGCACCTGCGAATCAGGCTGGTGGATACCAATATGTTGTTGAACAATTGAGTAAATACCTTAGCGTTATCACACATTTCGACGCTTGTAGCCTGCAGCCCAACAGTGGTGCACAAGGCGAATATGCAGGCCTTTTGACTATCCGTGCTTACCACGAAAGTCGTGGTGATCATCATCGCGATGTGATTATCATCCCAATCTCGGCTCATGGTACCAATCCTGCATCGGCAGTAATGGCCGGCTACAAAGTAGTGGTGGTAAAAGCACTGGAGAATGGCTATGTAGACCTTGAAGATTTAAAACTAAAAGTAGAACAACACAGTGCCAACCTTGCGGGTATTATGATTACCTATCCTTCAACATACGGTGTATTTGAAGAAACAATTATTGACATCACCAATATGATTCACCAACATGGTGGACAAGTATATATGGACGGTGCCAATATGAATGCTCAGGTAGGTTTAACTGCTCCGGGATTAATTGGCGCAGATGTCTGTCACTTAAACTTACACAAGACATTCGCTATCCCTCATGGTGGCGGCGGACCAGGTGTAGGACCTATCTGTGTTAAATCGCATCTTGCTCCATTCCTACCCGGTCACGTAGTATTGGATAATGCTGCATCGAATACACCGGCAGTATCTGCAGCACCTTATGGTTCTGCCAGTATCTTGCTCATCAGCTATGCTTATTGCTGTATGTTGGGTGCTAATGGATTGAAAGATGCTACACGATATGCTATTCTTAATGCCAACTATATGAAAGCCCGTCTGCAAAACGATTATGAAATTTTGTACAGTGGTGTGAATGGTACTTGTGCGCATGAATTCATTGTTGACCTTCGTCCTTTAAAAAAGACCAGCGAAATAGAAGCAGAAGATGTGGCCAAACGCCTGATGGATTATGGTTTCCACGCACCAACAATGAGTTTCCCTGTTGCCGGAACAATCATGATTGAACCAACAGAAAGCGAAGACAAAGCAGAATTAGATCGCTTCTGCGATGCTTTATTGGCTATTCGTGCAGAGATTGCTGCTATTGAAAATGGCAGCTCCGATAAGAAAAACAATCCGTTAAAGAATGCACCTCATACACAGGCAGTAGCGATTAACAGCAATTGGGATAAACCTTATACGCGTGAGCAGGCAGTTTATCCTTTGCCTTATGTTGCACACAGCAAATTCTGGCCAACCGTTTCGCGTATCAACAATACACACGGCGACCGTAATCTGATTTGTACCTGCGAGCCAACAAGTGCTTATGCATAATATGATTCCTGCATTAAAGCAAAGAAGCCACAACGAATTCGTTGTGGCTTCTTTGCTTTTTGTTTGTTTAGTTTTTGATGTATTCAGATAATTTGATGGTTTTGCCGCACATATCTTCGCTTACTTTGAAGATAACTGTTCCATCTGCTTTCACTGTTTTGCCAACAGAACAACTAAACGAGGTTCTGCCTCCGCGTGCATTAAGCGTTACCTCACCTGTGCCGGTATGGATTTTCAGCTTGTTGGGCGTATCGTTAATCAGGGTAATGTTATCACCGCCGCTATTGGCAATGCAAATACTGTCAGAAGAATTGGTAGCAGGTGCTTCTGCCTGCGCAAGCATCAGGCTGCAACTGCAGCAAAGTAAAAAGAAAAGCTTTTTCATAAGTTCTGTTTTTTTGTTTATTCAAACATACATAAGGCAAAAAATTACAGCAAGGGGTATTTCAGGAACAGCCTGTTTGGCTTTAGGAATGGACGTTATTAGATGCCCAGGTCTTTTCCTTTGGCAAAATGAGTAAAAAGGTGAGGCGGGCTATTTATTCTGTTGCCTGCACTTCGTATTGTATATTTAATTCAAATTCTACACGATGCAAAAAGTAAATATCTCCGAAAAATTAGCCATGTTTAACGACCATTGGCATCCAAGAATTGTGGCTACGCTGAATGGGCAGCATGTCAAATTGGTCAAATTTCAGGGTGAATTTGTCTGGCATAAACATGACAAAGAAGACGAAATGTTTTTTGTACTCGAGGGGACATTCGACATGGAGTTTCGGGATAAGACAGTGACCTTAAAGGAAAATGAATTCCTGATTGTACCCAAAGGAGTAGAGCATCGTCCCGTTGCCAGCCAGGAAGTTTCGGTGATGCTTTTTGAGCCTGATACTACACTCAACACCGGCGACACCCTTGGAGAGTTTACCAAAAGCGACCTTGAGGAAATCTAAATATCTGCCATTTTTAAAGTGTATGATGCGGCCGTCGTAGTGTACATCGCCGATGTTGTCACAAGTTTTGACACATTTATCACAAATGTTGGCAATATCGTTACCTATTTTCTCAGGTTTGTCACAGACATTGCCAATGTCATCACAGATTTTGGCAATGTTGTCCAATATTTTAACATATTTGTCCCATATTTTGATACATTTCATTGGTTTTTTACCGATACTCATTGATTGAGTAGTATAATTTGAGTCAACAACAGCGATAAAATCCAGCGCTCTGGAGTCTACACTTGCCTTGAGAGCATATTCCTAATGTCGGTTAATACTTTTTCGTTATTTTTTTAAAGTCGTGGAAATTTCCCTGCCGGGAACAGGGGGGTAGGATTATGTTTGGGCTTCAAATAGAATTTTTCGGGCAATTTTTACCGTTCGTAAGGTTTTGACTACCGTTCGTTAAATAACTCTTAGCAGCGTTTCAGAATGGTATAGTTTTGATATGCTAACAGAAGTCAGTGTGGTTGACATTTTAGATTTCATGGAACACTCATCAAACAATAAAAAAGGAAGTACAGATTCTTTTATGAAGCAAGCTAGTTTAGCTTGCTTCATAACTATCTTATTTTGCCTGCCATTATTAACCATTACCCAAAAATGAGCCGCCCCCTGGAACAAAATGGGTGTACACCCAAGAGGTCCGTTTAGCACCGCAACATGGCCAAGCGAATGGAATGCCGTAGATACTGTAACTATCAAAGGCAAATTATGCACTATTATTCAATCTAAGGGTAACCTATTTGATACTAACAGTAAGTATAATCGCACTATGATTACATACGAAGACAGTGATATTGTCTATTGGTATCGTTCTGTTTTGAGGGGTTTCGGTAGAAAGGAGAAAAGCTAACTAATATTTAACTACCAGAATGAGAAGAGTATTCTTAACCTTTAAATAGAAGAATTATGGATAGCAGCTAAAAGCAAATTGCCGGAAAAAACCCAAAAATCCGACATGGAATTTATTGTTTAATTAAAATACGAAATAATGAAAAGAAAACTTATAACAGCACTCTCGTGCAGTATTATTATGACTAATGCTTTTGCCCAATCATCCGATGAACTTAAATGCTTCACAGGTTTTGTGGACAGCGAAACCCCAGAATACATTGTTACTGGGAATTGTGCCCCTGCCTCAACTTGTTTTAATGATTTCTACAAGCTTAAAGAAAATTATATCCCTAATGCCAGCTCTTCTGTGACAGATCCCTTGACTGTGCGAAAAACGATTAAACTTATTATCCATGTTATGAACCCTATATCCGGGCCCTCTTATCCTCCGGAAAATTATTATGACGTAGCGGGGGTTGAAGCTTTAATTACTGAGGTAAATAATATGCTGAAGGGTTTTTCTCCTTCATGGCCAACTGGTGCTTGCCCTACATGCTATGTCGAAGATTCCCGATTTCAGGTAGAAGTAGTTAAAAATGCTTCTGGTGCAAAAGATATCAGGTTTCATAATACAGGGGTATTATTTAATGACGTTCTTTCTTATGTTGGTTCACCATCTTACTATCCTGGTACTCTATATTCTTATTTAGATAAGAACGAATCTGTACTTAATGTCTTTTTGATGAATAATGATGTGACCGGGGGTATTCCAGGCTTTGCAGAGTGGGTGCCAAATTCCAGTCATTTGCATTCCGGGTATAATGCTGGAACTAATTATATTGCGTTAGCCAATCTGTTTAAATTGCCGTATAGTGACCGTCAACGTGCTGCATCGGTGTTTATTCATGAAGTAGGACATGTTATGGGTCTTGGACATGTATTTAATCGTTCTGATTATCCTCCAGCAGAAACATGCGATGAGACAGATGTAGACTATCTTACAGATATGTATGGAACAGGTAGTACAAAAGTATGCAATACCCCATTGATGAGTACCAATAATATCATGGATTATACACTTTGGAATTTCCATTTATCACCAATGCAGATAGCAAGATGGCATAGAAATGCTCACTTTTTGTCATGCCGTAAGTATGTGTACAATACCAATCCCGAAGATATTAATCATGACCATACCGGCGAAGGGCAGACTCATCCTTTAACCATCAACAGAGACGAAGTATGGGATTTTGATATCAAAATGTATAATGATATTGTGGTCAAAGCAGGCAAAAAACTGACAGTAAAATGCAGAATTTACATGCCGTATCATTCTAATATCATTGTTGAGCCGGGTGCAACATTAGAAATTGACAATGGACTTATTTCTACATTTGATGATACTACAATGTGGTATGGTATCAGTGTTTTGGGCAACAGTTCAGAATCGCAGGAAGCACCAGCTATTCATCAGGGTAAAATCATAATGAAAAACGGGGCTGAAATCAGAAATGCTTTACATGCTGTCAATCTCTTCGATTTCCTTACTTATAATCCCGCATTAAACGGTGGAATTGCAGAAATTCAGGATGCTTTCTTCACCAACAACCGCCATAGTATAGGATGGAGTTCTTATCATGGTAAGACATGGGAATATAAAGGAGGTGTATGGACCAAAACAAAGCTTGTGCCAAACAAGTCGTTTGTACTTCGTACTAAATTTGTAGTGAACGAGGATATGATGAGAAAACCAACCCATCAGGTAACAATGTTTGATGTGGACAATATAAGAATAACTGGTTGTGATTTTTTATACACCCTGCCTTATGGCACTTATCCGGATGACGATAAAAATCAGGCTATTTTGAATGTTGGTTCTTCTATAGTGGTGGACAAATACTTCAACCCAATTACCTACGCTACTACGGCCAGTAATTTCAAGGGCTATGCTACAGCCATAGAAAATCAAAGCTTTGCTTCGGCCACCTCATGCAAGGTACAAAACTCCACGTTTGAAGACAACCAAATAGGCGTATCTACCAAAGGTCTTAATACATTTTCTATTACCAACAATGTATTTAAAGTGAACACTGCGATTAACTCCTATGCAAAAAGCACGGGTGTTTTTATGGAAAGCTCAACAGGTTATTTTGTACAAAGCAACAATTTTCAACGCTCCTTGTTGCGCGATTACAATAACGGACAAACAGGTGTAACAGTGAGACAAGGTGGTAGTTACCCACTTTGGGTAAACAACAACACCTACCAGCACCTCAACATTGGCAATTTGTCTGAAGTGGAAAATACAAATGGAGTGTATGACTTCTTTGACGATAGTAAAAGTCGTGGCCTTGAATTCCGTTGCAACAATTATGTGTCTGATTTTGGTACTGCTGCACAGTATGTCTATGGTACCAGTGCCAGCACTCATGGTGTCCGTAGGGTGCAGGGAGAAAAAGGTAACCCCGCCGGTAATCTCTTTGGCAGCTACAGCGATATTGCACAGAGGTATATTAGCTCCGCCCCAGCTACTGTAGCTATGAGCGCCTACTACTATAGCAGCTTAGTACCGGCTGAAATGCCTGATATATTTTCGCCAAATGTAAATCCTGTTGACAGACCTATAGGAAGTCAATGTACTCTACCAGCCCCTCCCGACCCTTATGGCAGTACTGGTAGTTCTACTATACCCCTAGGTTCTGTTGAGGCCGCTTCGGCAAGAACCTTGCTGATGGCAGCATACGAAGACACCAGTGATAGCAGGAATGAGCTCATTACAGAAGCGTTATTGGCACAACATAGTCCCTATGCGCATATAGAATTGGCCATACACCAAATGCAGCAAGGGCAATCGCAACAAGGCCTGGCTACTTATCAGCTCATCCTGGACAGTATGCAGCTTACAGCGCAAGAGCACACTGAATTTACAGTAGGTGCAGCCCTTATCCGTATCATAGCCGCGCGGTACACCGCACAGGCACCCCGCTGGGACAGTTTGGGCAGCAACGAAATAGATACACTCCGCTTTGTACGCGACCATACCGTAGCTTGGGCACATACTCGTGCCTGTAACTGGTTGTCCTTTGCCGCAAACGACCCCTGCGAACTGGTTTTGACAGAAATAGAAGAGCCCAACAATGACAGCAATATGCGCCGCAGCAATAATGGTCTGATGGCTGGGCAGAAAAATGAGTACCTGAATATCAATCCCAACCCAGGAAGTGATTATTTTGATATCAAATATCATCTGGCAGCCGATGCACAATTGCGCATCAGCGATGCGGTGGGCAGACTCATCATTACACGGCCACTACCTGCTGCTGAGCATAAATATCGTATCTTAGCTACTGAATGGCCTGCTGGCGTATATATCTACGAAGTAGTCAATTCGGGCAAAACGATGTATCATGGAAAGCTCATCAAACAATAATCCTCACTCGTTATTGCGAGGAGGAGGCACGACGGTTGCGGGGAACGAAGCAAAGCAATCTGTTTTTGATTCTCGCAATGACGACGAGTACAAGAGTAACAGCCCGTTTTGGCTGTTACTCTTGTTTCTGTTTATTTCAGGTAACATCTCTGCACAGCAGGCATTTAATAAAGTCTATACTCTCAATAGTAGCGAAACTTTGATTACTGATGTTGCTCATTTGGGCAAAGAAGGCTCTTCTATGGCCTTTGCCAACGTAATAGACAGCAGCAGTGGCCAACGGGAAATCAAAATTATGCGGTATAACGGTTCGGGCGACATACAGGCAGAGCAAATCCTGCGCCATCCGGAGCATCCAGCAAAAAGAATATATACAGGTATTTATAACGAAGCTTGTCGGATTCATGATAATTTGTTTGCTTTAGTGGTTACTCGCTATGTAGGCTCGCGCCAATGGGGTTCTTCCCTCATAACAATCGACAGTAATGGCTTGTTACAACATATTCGGGATATTTTAGAGCCTTTGTCTGGAGCGGCAGATACCTTTAGTTTCCTTACTTCGGTACGTTACGACGAAATGGGATACCTTGTTTTGGCTGGTCACAATGGGAGTGATTTGGCTGCAAAGCCAATGAATTATAATCTCTTAATGAAATTTGATACATCGCTTAATCTTATCTGGAAAAAAACGCTCCGTCCTACAGGAGTTTTGTATAATATTTCAGCCTTTGAGTTGATACTTAAAGATAACCGTTATCTGCTTTTTGGAGGTGCCCAACAAAACTATTTAGATTGGTCCGATACGAATTTCAAAACTCAATCTTTGATATTGGCAACTGATACAGCAGGTAATGTACAATGGCATTATGCCAGTCCTGTTAAAAACATGTATGACTGCGAAGCCACTATAATGTGTGGCATTCCTACATCCGATGGGGGCTATCTGTACCTTACTACGGGCAATGTATATGATTTTTACCCTACAGCACCCGCTACCGCACCAATGGGTAAACAGAAACTCATCAAACTCGATGCCACGCGCAATAGAATTTGGGAAAAAGAAATTGAAAAATTCAACCATTCTTTTGGTTCACGCCCCGATAGAATGATGGAATTAGAAGATAGTAGTATTGTAATGATACATCAATATAGTACTGATTCGATAAATGATGAAGGACACTATTATAGAGATTATTTATTCTCCCGCTATCGTGCCGATGGTAGCCTGATGTGCCAGCACAGGCTTACTCCGCCCAAAGATGCAGGAGATACTTCGCGTATCTATTCTAGCTGGGGTGCAGTAGATTTCTGCCGGATGCCGGATAAAGGTTTTTTGCTGGCAGGCGCATACAGAAATGAAACCCTTGGAGCCCCTACATATGGTAGCCAAAAAGGCTGGCTTATCCGTTTGGATAGCAATGGTTGCCTTGGCCATGATGACCCTGAGTGTGATAAAACTAGTATAGAAGAGATGCCTTTGTCAAATGAAGGTGGCTTTAGAATTTACCCAAACCCCAGCACTAATGATTTTGTTATTGAATATCATCACGCAGTCCATAACAAAGCAGCATTACGTGTATACGATTTAATGGGAAGGCTAATGCTTCAACAATCTATCAACACAGACTTAGGAATCATTAAAGCAACTGATTGGGCCGGAGGAGTGTATCTGTACGAAGTAGTCCTGTCGAATAAAACCATTTATCATGGAAAACTTATCAAACAATAAAAGGCAAAACTTATCGATACCGATGAAACAATTTAAGCCCTTACGTTTCATGATAGTATTTGTATTTTTTTTAGGCCTGACGATGTCGGCAAATGCCCAAAAATGGGCTTCTGTTGGCACCAAATGGGTGTACACCCAAGCGGAGCCATTTAGCACCGCAACATGGCCAAGCGAATGGAACGCTGTAGATACCATAACTATCAAGGGTAAATTATGCACTATTATTCAATCTAAGGGTAACCCATTTGATACTAACAGTAAGTATAATCGTACTATGATTACATACGAAGACAGTGATATTGTCTATTGGTATCTTCCTGTTTTGAAGGGTTTTACGGTATTGTATGATTTTAATAAAAAAGTGGGAGAATCTTGGAATATTGAAGGGTTAGAAGCGGCAATTGATACTACTAAATGTTCCATTAAAATGACCGTTACAAAAGTAGGGGTAGATACAATCAATGGAATTCCACTAAAAACAATGCTGGCCGAAAGTTATCCTGTGGCATATTCTTTTGGTGGCAAAATAATACAATACATAGGTAACCTTAGCAACATCAGACCTAATCCATGTTTTGTTTGTAAACCAATATCTGAAAATTTTGACATTTACGGACTAAGGTGTTTTGAGAGTGATTCTGTAGGTTTTCATGATTTTAAAATAGTGCCCGATTGTTATTATGCTACAACCAAAATTAATGAATTAAAGAATGATGATATAGTTTCATTTACTCCAAACCCATTTGCAGATGTGTTGAGCATTAAGAGCATGAGGCAGGTCACTGTTTCTGTTTTCAATCTTGTAGGGCAAACTGTTTTTCGTAAAACGATACAGGATGGCTCACCAATCCAAATAAATACCGCTAACTGGCTTTCTGGTATTTACTGGTATAGAATTGATTTCCAAAATCAGGATATTTCTTATGGAAAACTCATCAAACATTAAGCCCTGCAATTCGTTGTAGTGGATGCCGAATATTTTGGTAAGAGGAGGAATGACGACGAAGCCAATATAAAATTAAATCTCCACGTTGCGCTACCTGCATCTTCGAAATTAATGATACAGCTTTACAAAACTGTATCGTAATCTACTTACCCCAACACATATCTCGAAATATTTATTGGAAAAAGACAGGATAACCTGCAAAAATTTTATATTTGATGAAATAAAGGACAATATAAAATGGCTGCCAATATCAGGAAAAATATATTCATCAGTTATCGGGTAAAGGATACCCAGCTGGCAACAGGAAGATTGGTTGATGCCCTGAAACAGCATATCCACGAAAATCAGATTTTCATGGATATTGACAAGATAGACCCGGGCCTGGACTTTACTCAGGTTATATCCAAATACCTCAATTCATCAGAAGTAATGCTGGCCATTATTGGCCCCGATTGGATGGCCTATAATCCCGATAAAGGCACTTACAGGATAAATGATAACAATGATTGGGTGCGGAAAGAAATTGCCTCGGCTCTGCAAAGGAATATCAGGGTCATCCCTGTTTTGCTGGACGGTGGCACTATGCCCGAAGAAGACCAGTTGCCGGATGATTTAAAACCATTGTTGCTTCGTCAGTCTTACGAAATCAGTAACAAAAGATGGAAATACGATTGCGATCAGCTGATAGAAGTGTTGAGGAGAACCATGGGCGACACAGAGCCAAAAGTGCCTCAAAACAAAGAGCTTCAGACCGAGAAGCCTGCAGGCAATAAAAACAAAACTATATGGATGATTGCTGCTGCGGTTCTCTTCCTGATTATTGTCTTTCAGCTGGCCAAGAACTCTTCGGCAGATGAGCCGCAAAAACCTTTGCCCACTTATGACACAGCAATTCCTAAAACGGAGCCTCAGGTAGAGGCAGAGCCTGTAGCCATGCCTGTCACTGAAACGGTAGCCATTAAAAACATTGCGGGTAAATGGTATGACCCCAATGGTAAAGGGACTTTTTACATCACACAAGACGAGGGGAACCTGATGATAAAAGCCTATGGTGTGAGCGGACAACAAACAGGCATGGGTTCGGGCTATATCAAAGGGGATAATGTGACCATGCAAATCACGATAACGGCCGATGATTTAGTGATTCCTTCCGAGTTCAACCTTCGTTTGTCAACACAGGAAACCGAATTGAATGGCAGTTTGAAAATTGAACAAAATGGCGCAGCCTATACCGAAAAGGTGCATCTGGAGCGGCAGTAATAATCACGGATAAAAAATATAAAGCCCTGCAAATATTATTGCAGGGGCTTTTAAAAATCATACAAGTGTTGCTGTTTATTTGATTTCTATTTTTTATGTACAGCAGAAATACTTAGAGTATTACCCTCAAGCTGAAGATTAAAGTTTTCTTCTTTTATAGGTACAAAAGAAGGACTGGACGATTTGATTATCTAGAAAATACGCATGTCTTTGAAAAAATCATCTTTATAAGAAGAGCCGATAGGCAACTCTTGTTTGTTGCTCAATACCACTAATTGGTTATCGATTTCAACAATAAAATTTTTATTGACCAGATAAGATTTATGAATTCTCTGAATAGGCGGAAATGCTTTTAATTGCATTTCAAGATCCCACACGGTGCATCTTATATAGATTCCGTAGGGACCACCCCGGCCTTCGGCCACCCCTCCGGAGGAGGGGAATTCGTGTGTGAATTATTGAAATAGTGTACCAAAAATAAGCTGACTAAATAAGATAGGCCTGCGTTCTCGCATTCCTTGTAATGTAAGTGTGCCTATTAGGTGTGGTGTTATTATGACGAAATGCAAGCGTTGGTCCCCTTCTCCTATTGGAGAAGGACAGAGAATGAGCCTACACGCAAAGCAAGCCTAAAGAAAAGAAAACAGCTGACGGTGCGACGCCTGAATAGTTGAGGAAAAAAGAAAAGTCGACCTCATAAAAATAAAACCGCCACAAACTTGCGTTTGCGGCGGTTTTTGTATTTAATTATTGAACGATGAAACAGATTAATATCCCATATCCATTCCGCCCGGCATACCAGCTGGTGCACCTGCGGTTTTTGGTTCTGGTTTGTCGGCAATTACACACTCAGTAGTGAGCAACATGCCGGCAATAGAAGCTGCGTTTTCCAAAGCTACGCGGCTTACTTTAGTTGGGTCTATTACTCCGGCAGCCAACATTTTTTCGTACACTTCTGTACGGGCGTTGAAACCGAAATCATCTTTACCTTCTTTTACTTTTTGTACCACGATGCTACCTTCGATACCAGCGTTGGCAACGATTTGGCGTAATGGCTCTTCAAGGGCACGACGAACGATAGCGATACCTGTTGCTTCGTCTCCGTTGCTGCCTTTCATTTTGCTGATGCTTTCGATAGCACGGATGAAAGCGATACCACCACCCGCTACGATACCTTCTTCTACCGCTGCGCGTGTAGCATGAAGAGCGTCGTCAACGCGGTCTTTTTTCTCTTTCATTTCCATTTCTGTTGCAGCACCTACATAAAGTACAGCTACACCACCAGCCAATTTAGCCAGACGCTCCTGCAATTTCTCGCGGTCGTAGTCAGAAGTAGTGGTTTCGATTTGAGATTTGATTTGGTTGACACGGGCAACGATATT
The DNA here is from genome assembly GCA_040387755.1 of Bacteroidota bacterium. Classification (GTDB taxonomy): domain Bacteria; phylum Bacteroidota; class Bacteroidia; order Chitinophagales; family Chitinophagaceae; genus Rurimicrobium. The sequence goes on from JAZKDB010000003.1 coordinate 65,329, forward strand.
GGTTTTTTTACCTTTACCACCTACCACAGTTGTGTTGTCTTTGTCAATCGTGATGCTTTCGGCCTGACCAAGGAATTCCAAAGTAGCAGAGCTCAATTGGATGCCTTGTTCTTCGCTGATAACTGTTCCGCCTGTCAAAGCTGCGATATCTTGCAACATTTCTTTACGACGGTCGCCAAAGCCAGGAGCTTTTACCGCACCTATTTTCAAAGAACCACGCAATTTATTCACTACCAAAGTAGTCAATGCTTCACCTTCTACATCTTCAGCGATAATCAACAAAGGACGACCAGCTTTCATAGTAGCTTCCAGAATAGGAAGAATGTCCTGTAAAGTGCTGATTTTCTTTTCGCAAATCAGGATATAAGGATTTGAAAACTCGATTTGCATTTTCTCTGTGTTGGTCACAAAGTAAGGGCTCAGATAACCGCGGTCAAATTGCATGCCTTCTACGATATCAACGGTAGTTTCAGTTCCTTTTGCTTCTTCAACAGTAATTACACCTTCGTTACCCACTTTACCCATTGCCTGAGCAATTAATTTACCGATATTGCTATCGTTGTTGGCAGAGATAGTAGCAACCTGTTCAATTTTTTTGTTGTCTTTTCCTACAGTCTGGCTTTGACGGCGAAGATCTTCTACCACAGCAATAACTGCTTTGTCGATACCGCGTTTCAAATCCATTGGATTAGCACCTGCAGCTACGTTTTTAAGACCTTCAGAAATGATAGACTGAGCCAAAACGGTAGCGGTAGTTGTACCATCACCCGCCATATCAGCAGTTTTGGAAGCAACTTCTTTCACCATCTGAGCGCCCATATTTTCGATAGCGTCTTCCAGTTCGATTTCTTTGGCAACACTCACACCATCTTTAGTGATAGCAGGTGCACCGAATTTTTTCTCGATAACCACATTACGACCTTTAGGACCAAGGGTTACTTTTACCGCATCAGCAAGGATATCAACACCTTTCTTCATTTTGTTGCGGGCTTCAATATTAAAAAGCAATTGTTTTGCCATAATTATTTGATTTGAAAATTTTAAAAATGATTTGAAAATTTGAAAATTGGTTGATTTGAAGATTTGTGCCTCATTAACCAATTAACTTATTTGCCTGATTACCTAATATTAGATGATTGCAAGAATGTCGCTTTCACGCATAATCAGGTAGTCTACGCCTTCAAGGCTGATTTCTGTACCGGCATATTTGCCATACAATACTACATCGCCAACGGCTACAGTCATTGGTTCATCTTTTTTACCGGTTCCTGCGGCGATAACAATACCGCGTTGTGGTTTTTCTTTTGCAGTATCAGGTATGATAATGCCACCGGCAGTTTTTTGTTCTGCGGCGTCAGCTTTTACGATTACTCTGTCGTGTAGCGGAGTAATGCTAACGGAAGGAGTGCTAGTCTTTTTTGCCATAGTTAATTGTATTTTTTATTAAAAGCTTGTTTTTGAGATGTACTAGTGGAGTAGCATATTTTGTGCCAAATCTTGTGAGTAGGACATTTTAGCAGTAATGCTACAAAGTATGGCAGCTATAGATTTGTACTATAGCGCCATTTTTTCATACTCTATTTGTTAACAGGGCAATTTTGTCAGCATTGGCTACATTTGTCGCTAAATCAACATAATTATGGCTATAGCAGTAGGGCAACATGCCCCCGATTTTACACTCTTTGATACGGAAAAGAAAGAAGTAAGCTTGAGTGCACTTCGTAATAAGAATGTCGTGTTGGTATTTTTCCCATTGGCTTTCACCAGTGTTTGTACGGCAGAACTATGTTCGCTTCGTGATAATATCAGTACTTATGTGGCGCTGAATGCAGAGGTGCTGGGTGTTTCGGTAGATTCATTATTCAGTCTGGGTAAATTTAAAGCAGAGCAGAATGTTAATTTCCCTTTGTTGAGCGATTTTAATAAAGATGTTTCTACAGCCTATGATACCATTTATGAAAGTTTCGCTTTTGGCATGAAGGGTGTTTCTAAACGTTCTGCATTTGTGATTGATAAAGAAGGTATTGTGCGTTATGCCGAAGTATTGGAAGATGCAGGTAAGGTTCCGGATTTTGACGCTATTCAGGCCGTATTGAATACACTTTCTTAATGATTTGGAAACCAAAGTCAATGTTTTTCCGTAAATCTTCGGTATAACATAATTTCAATTTGATAATTCGATTACATTTGAATTCTTACAGACGATAAAAAGCGAATTGATTTTTTGAACACTAGTATAACTCTTAACGAAACAGAGCTCATTGCCATGCTGCAAAGCAAGGATGAGAAAGCGTTTAATTATCTCTACGATAATTATTCGGGAGCTTTGTATGGAGTTATACTGAAGGTTTTGAATCAGGAAGAAATAGCCAATGACTTACTGCAGGAAGTGTTTGTGAAAATCTGGAAAAATATTGACCAGTATGATAGTAGTAAAGGCCGCCTGTATACCTGGATGCTGAATATCGCCAGAAATCAGGCAATAGACACGCTTCGTTCCAAACGTTTTCAGCAAGACCAAAAAACCACTGATATTGACAATAACGTATATCTCAACGATAATACAAGAAGTAGCACGAATAATACAGATATTCTGGGACTCAAGAAGTCGGTAATGAATTTGAAACCCGAATTTAGAATTTTAGTTGATCTGGCCTATTTTCAGGGATTTACTCAGGAAGAAATTTCAAAGACTTTGAATATACCTTTGGGGACTGTAAAGACACGACTGAGAAACGCTATTCTTGAATTAAAAACGGTTTTTACATAAAGTAGCAGCAAAAGTGGACATAAAAGAATACATATCTAGTGGCGTAATTGAGGCATATGTTTTAGGCATTGCCACAGACGACGAGGTACGCGAAATCGAGCAATTGAAAACGCAGTATCCCGAGCTACTTATTGCTATTCAGGAGCAGGAAGAACTCTTGGGTCAATATGCCCTTGCTCATTCTGTTGCTCCTCCTCCTCAGCTCAAACAGAACATCTGGCAGGCCATACAAGAAGACCCTTCAATAAATACCGAATCTATTAAAGAGACAAAAAAGATTCCTTTAAATATTAGCGCTGCTTCAGACAGAGGTTGGAGACAATACGCCATGGCTGCTTCTGTAGCTTTGCTGGTGGCCAGTGCAGCAGGAAATGTGTGGATGATGAGCCAAAATAAAAGGATGGGAAATGATATCGCCAGCATGAGTAGCGAAATGCAACATTTATCATTAGAAGTACAACAAGCGACATCGTCTGCAGAAAAAGCAAACGAGGCATTGGCTGTACTTTCTTTACCTGCCCTCAAAAAAATTAATCTTGCCGGAGTCGGCAGTCATGCACAACATTCCGGAATGTTATATTGGGACGGAGCTACAGGAGATGTTTTTCTGGACCTGAACAGTATGCCAGCCGCTCCCGAAGGGAAACAATATCAATTGTGGGCCATTGTAGATGGCAAGCCTGTAGATGCAGGAATGTATGTTGCCAATAGTGGTGCGCTGATGGAAAAAATGAAGACAATTCCCAAGGCGGAAATGTTTGCCATTACTATCGAAAAAATGGGTGGAAGCCCTACGCCTACGCTTGACCAAATGGTAGTGGCAGGAAAAACAATTTAGGTCCTTACAAATATTATATTCTTAATAAAGCTGCAACATTATGTTTGCGGCTTTTTTTATGGGATTATTTCTTAAAAAAATCCCTCAGAGCAAAAACCAAAAATAAATATCCACCGTAAGTGATTGCATACAAAACAAATTTTCTAAAAGCAATATTTATGAAACACACAACAGTAAAAGCTATTGCAATAGCTATCGGATTAATGACGAGCCCTGCAATTGTATCTGAAACCTTTGCGCAGGAGAAAACAGTAATGGTAGGTGGTGCTCCGATGTACCCTTCCAAAAACATTGTAGAAAATGCAGTCAACTCAAAAGATCATACCACTTTAGTAGCTGCGGTAAAAGCCGCAGGACTTGTGGAGACTTTACAATCTGCAGGTCCATTCACGGTGTTTGCTCCAGTCAATAAGGCTTTTGACGAATTGCCAAAAGGCACTGTGGAAACTTTGTTGAAGTCTGAAAACAAAGGCACATTGACTGCGGTGCTTACTTACCATGTGGTTGCCGGTAAATTGGGGAGCAAAGAAATAGCAGAAAAGATAAAAGCCGGTGGTGGTAAAGCAGTATTAAAAACAGTGCAGGGAGGAGAGCTTACTTTAATGATGAAGGGTAAGGACTTAATGATTATGGACTCAAAAGGAGGCACTGCGAAAGTGACGATTAAAGATGTAAATCAAAGCAATGGTGTTATTCACGTTATCAATAAAGTGTTGATGCCCTAGGCTCTTTTTTCTATATAGTGTTTTAGTTGTTTTATTGGTTAAATGGTGATTTGCAAAAGCCCCGAACGTTTTCTGTGTTCGGGGCTTTTTGTTTTGCTGTCAATAATTAAAATTTAAATCCGGCTCCGGCTGTCCACCATCTGTTTGGCATTTTACTGCCCAGCAAATCACTGTATTGAATGTTGCCTATATTGTTACAGCTCACAAATGCCGACCAATGTTTGTCGAATTGATATCCCAGACGGGCATTGGTCAGAAAGTACGATGAAGTAATACTCGCATTGATTGCGGCGGCAGTTAAAGGCGCTCTTTCTTTGTACAGCATATTTATTGCAATGCTCAGGTTTTTAAAACTGTATATTAAAGTACCCTGTACCAATGTTTTGGCATGAGCAATGATATAAAAAGAAGGCTTAGGGTCGTCGCTGGTAGATTTCAGGAATGTAGCGCCAACAGTAGCATACAGATGATGATTAGTGGCTATATTTTTTTGAAAAGTCAACTCAATTTCAACGCCTTTTGTTTCTACTTTTTTAATGTTTTTGGCTAATGCATATGTACCGTTTGTATCCAGATTTGTTTTGCGTGGCATGTCTGAATAAGGGGTAGGGCTCCAATCGATTACGTCGTTTTGACTACGTAAAAATGCCGAGCCATTCAGTCTGAAATACTCGCCTAAGCGGGCAGTGGCGCCAGCCTCGTAGCTCCATGAATTTTCGGTACTTAAATCCGGATTGCCGATGCTACCGCTTTTTACCAAAGCTTTATTATAGTTGTTGTATCTCTCTGTGAAATCGGCGCTGCGCGTGGCTCTTCCTGCATTGGCACGAAAGGTGATATTGGGTAAAACATAAGAAACATTGGCTTGTGGCAGAACAGTAAAGCCATAGTTTTCGTCATAATCACCACGAAGGCTGGCTCCGATTCTCCAGTTTTTTTGGCTGTATAAAAGTGTACCAAATAATGCAGCCTGACCTGTTTGATGATCACCTCTATCGTTAGATTGGATGCTTCGTTGAGAGATTTGCACCCCTCCGGAAGTACTGATTCGTTCACTGAATTTATGTGTATTAATGTATTGAGCTAATGCAAAGCGCGAATTGTTTTCGTTGGCAGGAATAACCGTGTTAAAAGCATAATAATCACTTGTTTGCTTATACACAGCATCTATTTGATGACTTCCATTTTTAGTTTGTTTCTTTAATTGGGCCTGATTCCAAAGAGTGCTCACTTTCTCTGTAGCTGTATCGCTGCCAAAAGTGGTATAGAAATTTTGTGCTGCAAAATCTCTGCTGTCGTAGCTGCTGCGCAAAGATAATTGCCAGGCTTTGGGTAATTTAAATGTAAAAGAACCGCTGATAGTATGGTTGTTCAGGTAGCCCCTGTTGTTGCCTCTTAATAGCTGGCCGGTTGTATTGTTGCTCAATACGCCAATGCTCCCGTTAGCCTTTTTGCCGGTCATCATTAAGCCTGCATCAGCCGCATAGAAATTGTACTCGCCGGCAGTGGCCTTTACCTGACCTGTGATATCTGAAGAGTCCTTAAATGCATGAAATGCTTTACTGATAATATTAATCACACCACCAACGGCTTCAGCACCATAGACGGCAGCTGCAGGCCCGCGTAAAACCTCAATACGCTCTATCTCATAAGGAGCTATCGGCATATAGCCATTAAAATGCCCTGTAATCGGGTCGTTTAATTTAATGCCATCCAATAAAATAAGCACCTGCTGATAAGTGCCGCCACGCAATACAATATCGCTTTGCGCACCCATTGGGCCACGGCTTTGTACTTCTACTCCGGGTACATATTTGAGCAGTTCGTCCAGTGAGTTAACAGGTAATTGCTGAAACATCTTTCCATCAATCACGGTAATGTTGCGGCCTGTTTCGTTTGCTTTTTGGGCAATGCGGCCGGAAGTTACCGAAACAGGGTTTAAATCAATTTTGGTTTGTGCAGAAAGCATTTCTGCATAAACCAGAAAAGAGAGGAGTAATAGTTTCTTCATAAGTTTCTTTTAAGTTTAGTGCGCCGCGAAAATAGGGTCGGAACTACTTGTCGGAATCATTAAAATTTTAGCCCTTAATGAAGTGTTGATTCTGAACTGCGCTATATATTACACATTGCAAAAAATACAGTTTGGTTATTTTCAAATTTTCTGCTCAGATGCCAAATTGCCGATTATTTTTGTAGTCTTAATGAAGAAACAAAACACAATTTTGATTGTATGCAACCGAGTGCCCTTTCCGCTAAAGGATGGTGGTGCCTTGGCTATGTTTGCTATGATTAATGGCTGGCACAAATTGGGTTGGCAGGTTCATGTATTGACGATGAATACCTCAAGACACAGGATTTCGGCTGATCAACTACCCGAATTATTCAGGCAGATTGAAAGTTTTGAAATGGTGGATGTGGATACGGAAATTCGCTTAATCCCGACGCTGAAGAATTTTATATTTAGCAAAAAACCTCAACATGCCGAGCGTTTTTATTTCAAGCATTTCGAAGAGAAGCTAATGGATGCAATAAAAAAAATTAATCCGCAGGTCATTCAACTGGAGAGTATTTATCTGCAGGAGTATAGCACTGCCATTCACAATCATAGTGAGGCTTTGTTGATACAAAGGTTGCATAATATCGAGGCCGAATTGTGGCAGCGCCTTGCCGAAGAAACAAATAACATTTTCAAACAATTTTACTTGCGCAATCTCTCTAAAAGAATTGGCAATTACGAAAAGAGTGTCTGGGATAATTGTGACGCACTCATTGCCATTACTAATGCCGATGAATCTTATATTAGAAATACAGATTGCAGCACAAAAATGGTTACCATTCCTTTTGGAATTGAGCTCTCAGATATTCAGGAAACGACAGATGTCCCCGGGTGTGAAACCTATCATATTGGTGCTATGGACTGGCAACCAAACATTGAGGCTATGGAGTGGATGCGTGATGAAATTGTACCTGCAATACTGAAGCAAATACCCAAATTCTCCTTTCAGTTTGCAGGACGTAATATGCCGGATGCTTTTAAACAAAACAAAGAAGAATCTTTTTTTTGTGCCGGGGAGGTAAAGGATGCGGCTGCTTTTATGGAGGATAAAAAAGTACTTATTGTGCCGCTGAGGTCGGGCTCAGGTATCCGTATCAAAACACTGGAAGCCATGGCCGCAGGGAAAATTGTGATTAGTACCAGTGTGGGTATTCAGGGTATTGAAGCGTTGGATAAGATACATTTTTTAAAGGTCGATACTGCTGCAGAATTTGCATCTGCCATTGACTGGTGTATGCATAATCGGCAGGCCGCTTTAACGATAGCGGCTAATGCACAGCAATTAATCAGTGAAAAGTATAATCAAAATGTTTTGATGAAACGTCTGGCAGATTTTGTAGAAAAATTATCATAAGCAACGGTTTTTATTGTTCAATTTTGCAGTACAATAAACGATAACAAAATGAAAGTATTCAATGCTGCGCAAATAAAAGCTTGCGATGCCTATACCATCCATGCATCCGGCATCACAACAATGGATCTGATAGACAGAGCAGCATTGGCCTGTGCAAGGCATATTGTGGGTAAATACACGACTGAAACTCCTTTTGTAGTATTATGCGGGATGGGCAATAATGGCGCAGACGGGTTGGCGTTGGCGCTTATTTTATTACAAAATGGTTATGGGGTAAAGGTATTTGTGCTGCAACACAGAAATGAAAATACCCCTGAAAATAAAAGCCTGCTGAATAAGATTTTGCGCATTAATGCAGCGTTAGTGGATTATGTTGAGCCCGAAACTTTTTTGACAGATTTACCAGAACAGGTGGTGCTCGTCGATGCGATATTGGGTACAGGCCTTGGCAGACCTGTAGAGGGTTGGCTGGCGGATTTTTTTAGCCATATCAACCAGTTGCGTAATTTTAAAATTGCAATAGATATACCCAGTGGTATGCCGGCAGATTCTGTTCCGAATGCAGAGGAATCTATGATTATCTCTGCTCAGGAAACACTTAGTTTTCAATTGTATAAAAGGAGTTTTCTACATCCGGAAACCGCTGCTCATTGCGGACAAATTCACTTATTGGACATTGGCTTACATCCTACTTTTATAGAAGCCACACATACTCATTACCAAACAATTGATGCCGAACACCTTACCCCTCTTATTAAAAGCAAATCTGTGTTTTCTTACAAGAATCAGCATGGACATGCTTTTATTGTTGGTGGTAGCAAAGGTAAAACCGGGGCTGCAATACTGGCTGTCACAGCTGCATTGCGCTCGGGTGCAGGATTGGTGAGCAGCATTATTCCTGCAGAATGTTATGTGCCGGTCCAAACTGTTGCCCCCGAAGCTATGTGCCATACTTCGGGTGTAAATTTCATAGAAAGTATTGAGTCTTTTGACGGAGCAAGCGCTGTGGGCATTGGTATGGGTATGGGCATGCATGACGCTACAGTTAAAGCTTTTGCCCAATTTATCGAAGTCTGTACTTTGCCCTGTGTTTTTGATGCAGATGCCTTAAATATTCTGGCACAACACCCTGAACTGATGAATAAAATACCCGAAAATTCAATACTGACACCTCATGTAGCTGAGTGCGACAGAATGTTTGCTAAAAGTACCAATAGTATGCAGCGGGTGGAACATGTGCGGATGCAGGCGATGCGCTATAAGGTATGTATTGTCCTCAAAGGGCACCATACAGTGGTGGCCACTCCTGATGGTGATTGTTTTTATAACCTGAATGGTAATGCAGGTATGGCAAAGGGTGGAAGCGGAGATGTGCTAACAGGTCTGCTGACAGGTTTATTGGCACAGGGCTATCAGGCAGAGAAGGCTGCACTGCTGGGGGTTTATCTGCATGGTTTGGCAGGAGATATTACTAAAGCGACGTATGGAGAGCAGGCAATGAATGCTACCGATTTGGTGCAGAGCATGGTAAAGGCATGGCAAAAGTTAGCGAAAACGTAAATTTGTTCATTTAATATACGTAATAGCACAATACAGCGTTATATTTGAAAAACAGAAAATCAACCAAACAATGGAAAAAGAAAAATCAAAAGTGCTCCTTGTAGAAGATGATACCAACTTTGGCATTGTCCTCAAAAATTACTTAGAACTTAATGACCTCATAGTAGAACTTTGCCGTGATGGTATTTTGGGCCTTGCTGCCTTCCGTCGTGAGAAGTTTGATATCTGCCTGCTTGATGTAATGATGCCCAATATGGATGGATTTACATTGGCCGAAGAAATACGCAATGTAGACCCCGATATTCCTTTATTTTTCCTTTCTGCCAAAAGCATGAAAGACGATATTCTTAACGGTTACAAATTAGGTGCAGATGATTATATCACCAAACCTTTTGACAGTGATGTATTGTTGCACAAAATAAAAGCAGTGCTGAAACGCAATCAGGAGCTCAATGAGAAACAACATTCTCAGATTGAGTTCAAGATTGGCAAATATGATTTCAATAGTAAAATCCGTTCTCTTACTGCTGATGGTGTGACACAAACCCTTTCACCTAAAGAGAATGAATTATTGCTGATGCTGGCCGAATATAAAAACGATTTATTACCTCGTGAACAGGCGTTAAAACGTATCTGGGGTAGTGATACTTACTTCAATGGTCGTAGTATGGACGTGTACATTGCCAAATTGCGTAAATATCTTAAAGAAGATTCTTCTGTTGAAATCGTGAATATCCACGGAATGGGATTCCGCCTGGTCGTTCCGGAAAGTTAGTTTGATTAAGTTTAATTTTATAATTGTAATGAGGCCAATCTGACAAACAGATTGGCCTCATTGTTTTGCTGAAATCAATTGTGTTTGTACTAATGCCTACCCTAAAACTACACCGTATCTACATCAAAAATAATCTGTACTCCTGAAAAGCCTTTCTTGCCAAGGCTCAGATTTCTTTGGCTTTTGAGCTTTTCTTTTACCTCCTGCAATAAATGACTGTCGCGAGGACATTTTATCCATACCTCTTGTACAAACTGATTTCTTACCCTTGCAATACCAGCCGGCACGGGGCCTTGTACGGTTATCCCTTCAATGCTTAAAACCGATTGTGCCATTTCTGCAGCTGCTTCTATTGCTTTCTGCTCATCGCGGTGGCGGCAAATAATTTTGATAATCCGGCTGAAAGGCGGATAATCAAATTGCTGACGATAATGAATCTCATTAAGATAAAAACTACGCGTATCATGCTGCTGTACCCACTGCAAAACCGGATGTTGCAGATTATAGGCCTGCACCAAAACTTGTCCTGCACCATCTACACGGCCTGCTCTGCCACTTACTTGACTCATCAGTTGGAAAGCTCTTTCATTCACTCTGAAATCGGGATAGTTGAGTAAACTGTCTGCGCTGAGAATGCCTACCAGAGATACATTCGGGAAATCCAGGCCCTTTACCACCATTTGTGTGCCTACCAAAATGTCAATCTCGTGTTTGTTGAGCTTGTCAAGCAATTGTGCAAATTGCTGCTTGCCACGTGTGCTGTCCAAATCCATCCGTGCCACCCTTGCTTTCGGGAAGAGCATTTGCACTTCTTCTTCTATTTTTTGTGTGCCAAAGGTTTTACTCACCAGGTCTGTGCTGCCGCATTTGAGGCAATTGTGCAGTACACGTACTTTGCTGCCACAATAATGGCAATGCAATTTGTCTGTACTCTTATGGTAGGTCAATGCTACCGAACAGTTGCTGCATTGAGGCACCCATCCGCAACTGCGGCACAGCTGAAAAGGACTGTATCCACGTTTGTTCTGAAACAAAATGACCTGTTTGCCCTTATCCATCGCCATCGCCATAGCATGTTGCAATTCAGGGGTCAATAAGCGTACACCCAGTTTATATACCTGATCCAGGCTGCGTGCATCAATCAATTGTACTTCAGGCATTTTTACACCCTGAAAGCGCTCATTAAGCAAAGCAAAACCATATTTATGCTGCTGCACATTATAGAGGCTTTCTACCGAAGGTGTTGCAGATCCCAGCAGTACATTGGCCTTGTATAATTTGGCCAGATAAATGGCTGCATCTCTGGCATGAAATCTTGGTGCAGGGTCTTGCTGTTTATAAGAGCTGTCGTGCTCTTCATCCACAATAACGATGTCCAAACTATTGTAGGGCAGCCATAAGGCGGAACGGGTGCCAACCACTAATTTATAAGTATTGCGGCGTACTTTCTCCCAGATTTCCACACGTTCGTTGTGCGAAAAACGACTGTGGTAAACACCCATTTCTTCCCCAAAATAAGCACGAAGACGTTGGACTAACTGAGTAGTCAATGCAATTTCGGGCAACAGAAAAACCGCCTGTTTACCACTGGCGATGCATTCCTTTATTTTTTCGATATAGAGCAAAGTTTTGCCGGAGCCGGTAACGCCTTGCAAGAGGCAAACTTCTTTTTCTTTAAAGACATTACCAATGCTATCATAAGCTTTTTGCTGGGCTTCAGTTAATACAATTGGCGCTTGTTGTTCTGAAGGAATATACTGCAGCCGGTCTGCATCCCTTATTTCCACTTCGAAGATGCCTTTGTCCAGCAAAGGTTTTAACTGTGCTGCTGTAGCTCCTGCCTGATCTAGTAATGTATTGCGAAGTACGTAGCCCTGTTTCTTATTCATTTGCAAATAGCCCATCAATAAGGCTAATTGCTTGGGCGATTTTTGGAGTTTGTCAAATAGTTGATGTAAAGCAGACTCTTCGGCATACTCATCTGAAAGGATAATGACTTTTTCTTTACGTGGCCGGTAAGTTTGTTCCAGACCTTCGTTGAGATAAACAGTTTCGTTTTCGATGAGCTCATTAAGGACAGTGGGTAAATATACCGGACCAACAATTGCCCTCAATTCGCTGATGGTCATTTCTTTTTTTAGCAGAAGAGATTGCACTGCTATAAAAGCCTGATCAGTCCAGACTAATGAATCGAAATCTTTTCTGTCTGCCCATTCTATTCGGGTTTCACTCATTAGCTTGAGATGGGCCGGCAATGCAGCATTCATCACTTCACCTGGAGATGCAATATAATATTGTCCTACCCAATCCCAGAATTGCAATTGTAATTCCTGCACCACAGGAGATTGGTCCAGCAGATTGCGGATGGGCATTATTTCAAAAGCATCTGATTTAATGTTGTGTAAGCTTTGAACAATACCTGCAAAAAATTTATTGCCTTTCAGGGCTACTTCTACCCGCATACCCACAGCTATTTTACCCTGAAACTCAATGGGGATTCCATACGTAAGTGTTTGGGGCAGATTAAGCGGTAAGATGATTTCAGCAAAGCGAAAATCCTGAGTAGCGGCTGTCATTCTGCTGCAAGATACTTAATTGGCATAATCCCTGAAAGAGTAAATTCTGTATTATATTTGGGCTGACAATTTGTTTGTATGCTGCAAAAATCTACCCAGGAATTTCTGATTGAATTAAATGAGAATAACCACAAAGCATGGTTTGATGAAAACCGTAAAAAGTACGAAGCAGCGAAACAGGATTTTGAGCTGTTTATTTCTGAAGTGCTTGTTTCCTGTACACCTTTAATTCCTGAGCTGGAAGGAAGAAAAGCAAAGGATTGCATCTTTCGGATTTTTAAAGATGTTCGGTTTTCGAAGGACAAAGTGCCTTATAAAAACAATTTTGGTGCAGCATTTGGTAAAGGTGACAAGAAGGCCATTGGTGGCGGATTCTATATTCATTTTCAACCGGGTAATCATAATTTTGTCGGTGGAGGCATCTGGATGCCAGAGGCAAATTCTTTAAAAGCAATCCGTCAGGAAATTGATTACAGCTTTACTGATTTTAAAGCCATCATACATAAACCTTCTTTCAGGAAAATGTTTGGAGATCTTGACCAATCAGAGAAACTCAAAAAATGCCCGAAAGATTATACTGATGACAACCCTGCGCTGGAATACCTGAAATTAAAAAGTTTTACTGTAGGCACTGCCCTTACGGATAAAGAAATGATGGGAAAAGATGCTGTATCAAAAATAACAACCATTGTCAAAGAGATGAAACCTTTTATTGACTTTTTGGATAAGGCTGTTGGCTAATTATCTTTTCGGACAAACTGTACTACTAAACCCTCTTTGTGGGTCGCTCATTAATCCGGTTTTAATCAGGGATAATTCAAATCCTCCTTTGATATTGGACGCTGCTCTCAGTTTAGAAACGTTCATGTCATAGCTCATTCCGAAAGTAAGATCGTTGTAATCTATTTTCACAATCGGGATAAGAGCATCGCTGACACGGTACATTAAACCTGCATAAAAAACCAACACATCTTCGCTGGAAGATTCTGCATTTTTTCTTCCAACCAGACCTCCTACAATTAGCTCATTATATTTGCCCTGAAGCATGAAATTGCCCTGGGCCTGAGCGCTCCATGTTTCATTAATCAGCCAATTAGAGCTCGCGTTTACATTCCAGCGAAAATCCTGACGAACACCTGCGTTGCTGCCGAAAAAATTATTTTCGGGTCTTGTGAGGTGATAACCTGCAAGGCCTACTGAATAGTTTGTTTTGTTATCTGCGCCGGTATTTGAAGTAAGATTTATTCCTGCACCAAAGTCCATTTGCGACACCTTGGGGCTGGGTAAATTTTCTCCTGTAGGATTGCTTGGGTCGTAGCCGGAACCTGGAATATACTGATTGCCAAAGGTCATCTTATTAGGGTCGTAATTGCGCTGTAAATATCCACCCATCATTCCAATAGACACGAAAGTACCGTGCTCCTCATTAAGGTTCTTATTATAGGATACAGCAAAATTTCCTGAGAGTGTGGTCAGATTAATGCTTCCTGTGCGGTCGAAAAACCCCAAAACCCCAAATCCGATAAAATCCTGCGATTCTCCCAATTGTTTTTTCATTTCAGCAGACGCTGTAGCTGTCTGAAAAGGTGCACTAATGCTGCTCCACTGATTTCTGTACATGAGCCCAAAGCGATAATCGCCGTTGTAAATACCGGTTAATGCAGGATTGCGAAGGACACTTGTTTCGTAAAATTGCGAAAAGTGAATATCCTGTGCTTTTGAAGCAGTGGTTATTGCTACAAGTGCTACTAAAATGTATAGTTTGATTTTTATTAATTTTTTCATTTTCTAATAGGTTAAAGATAAGTTATCTAATCAAAGTTACGTCACCTTTCCAAAAAACATTTTCTCCATTATCACATATCGCTTCAAGTGTATAAACAAATGTATCGGAACCTAACTTGTCTCCGCCATAAGTCCCATCCCAGCCTTGTTCACGAATGTTGGCATCCATATTAGTTCGTTCATACACTTTTTGTCCCCAACGATTGTACACAATAAATGATTTGATTTTGGCAACACCCTGTCCCTGTGGGAAGAAGTAATCATTTTGTCCATCACCATTTGGTGTAAATGTATTGGGGAGAAATAACTGACTTTGGTCGCAAAAGATAAAGATCACCACGTCGTCAGAGTCTGTACAGCCAAATTCGCTGGTAGCTTTTAGTGTAAATAAAGTAGTGGATGCTGGTTTGGTTCTGGGATTATTGCAAGTAGTACAACTTAGATTTTGAGCAGGAGACCATAAATAATCTTTGATATATTGACCAGAACCTAAAAGCTGTACCTCTGTGCCAGCCAATACTTTTTGGTCCGGGCCGGCGTTGACAATGGGTAAGGGGTGAACCAATATTTTTATGAATCCGGTATCCGGAATACAAGAACCTTCAACACCTATCACACGATAAACTATCGTGCTGTCCATTGTGGCGACGGGATTTGCAATCCTAGGATTGTTCAGAAAGGTTTCTGGCGACCAGTAATACTGTTGTGCTCCGGAAGCTAAAAGTTGAATCGGTGTTTTGGCACAGATTTCGGCATCTGCTCCCAATACTAAAGTTGTCTTGGTTTTAATTCCGATTTCCAGTACATCAGTATTCTTGCAACCAAAAATATCAGTTCCGGTTACATAATAGTTTCTTGGTTCACGGGTATTTGCTACAGGATTATTACAGTCAGAACAACTCAGAGTTGTGTCGGGCAGCCAGACATATGATACTCCTCCTATGGCTTGTAATGTTACTTTGTCTCCAAGACAAATAATGGTATCAATAGCTCTTATTTGTGGTAAAGGATGGATTACGATAAATGTATTGAAAGTGTCTTTGCAGCCATTCGTATTTGATGTAATCAGGGTGATGGGGAAAGTTCCGGAAGTGGTATATGTACGTTTGGGATTTTTGTCACTCGCGATACTGCCATCCTCAAATATCCATTCAGAACTGGCATACTCCGAAAAGTAGCTGTAGGAGGAGTCATTAAAAGTAATTTCTGTACCAATGCATGCCGGAGATGTGCTGATTGTGCTTACGATACCATCAACTCTGATTGTATCCAGTCCTCTGCTGGAAGTAGCACAACCTTTACCATCGCCCAGTATCAGTCTGGGGATGTAAATTCCGGGCTCGGTATAAAGATGGGTTGTTTTAAGATTGCCTTTAGCGCTTTCGGTTACACCATCGGCAAAATCCCATACCATAACATCTACATTAATCAACTCTGCTTCAAAATTGACAAGGTGTGGAGCACACCCATTCAAAGGGCTATATTTAAATGCGCCATCATAACCCATTACACGGACAGTTTTATATGCAGTGTCTGTACAATTATATTTGTTCGAAACCACTAACATAATCTGATATTTTCCCGAATCCATATAGGGTGCCACAGGATTGGGTATGGTTGCTGTGCTTCCATTGTCAAAATCCCAATTGTATTTTACCACATCCGAAGATGATGTATTGGTAAATGTTACAAACATTGGGGGGCAGAGAGAAAAAGAATCACTGATGTTAAAGGATGCATCAGGTTTTGTGGTTTTGATGTAAGCTAATTTAGTAATGGAATCTTTACACCCTGTAATATCTGTTACTACCAGTTTGATAGTAAAAGAGCCGATGCTGGTAAACTGATGAATCGGGTTAGCATCAGTCGATGTGCCACCATCACCAAAATCCCATTTGTAAGTGAGGGATACTCCGGTAGATGAACTGTTGAATCTGGTAGGTATAAATAGACAGGTAAAAGTATCTATTTCAGATTTGAATGCAGCCACTGGTTTTCGTGATTCGACAGTTAGAGTTGCCGAGTCTTTACAGCCGACATTATCTGTCGTAATGACCTGAACTTTGTATGTTCCGGGAGTAGAATAGGTTTTGCTGGCTGTAGTGCCAGTGCTTGTAAATGAAGTAGCATCACCCCAGGTCCATTTTCTGTTGATGTTGTTAATTCCTTTCCCTTTGGTGTTATAACTGTTATCGGTAAAATTAATAGTTGTAGGGAAACAGGAAATCAATGGAGAGGCAGCTACTTTCATTTGAGGTTTTGCCACACCCAGATAGTTTTTTCGTACAAAAGAGTCAATACAGCCATGGCTATTGGCACTGTAAAGAGTTACAGAGTATATCCCGGTGTCTTTAAACAGGATATAATAACTTTTGCTGGTCGTATCCCACTTTACGGTGTCTTTGGAGGATGCCCACCAAAAATTGACTAAATAATTGGGGGTGGTATACTGGAGCCAGATGGTGTCTTTCAGGCAGACATTAGTGTCCTTTGCCTGATAATACGGACGTACATAATATAACTCTACGGTTTTTTCGAGTGTGTCATGGCAGCCGAAGGTGTCATTTTCGGCAATTAAGGTGACTTTATATACTCCTGTGTCTGCATAAAAATGAACAGGGCTTCTTAATGTTGATGTGTCACCGTCCCCAAAAAGCCACAATACTTTTTGGGCTCTGTAAGAGGAGTCGAGAAAGCGCACTTTTAAAGGCGTATCACAAGAGTATCTTATTCCGAAAGAAGCACCTGGAGGATTAATGATTAGTGCTTTAGAAATGGTATCAATACATTCATGTCTGTTAGCAATGAGAAGTATACGCCTGTCACCACTTACTTTATATTTGTGGCCAACTGTTTTGCTGGTATCTGTAATCAGAAACCCATCATTAAAATCCCAGGTGTATTTAAGCCCTCCAGTAGAAAGATTGGTACAATAAACATAATCGTTTTTACAGATGACGCTTGGATAGAAGGAAAAATCGGCAGTTGGTTTAAATCCACACTCAAAAAAAGCAGAGTCGGTGAAGGAGCAGGAATCTGTCCGGATAGTTACAGTTATTTTATGAATTCCTTCTGTAGTATAGGTATGGGAGGGAGAAGGAAGAGTTGATGTAAACCCATCTCCAAAGTCCCAAAAATAGCTCTTGGCTGGGTACGGATAAAAGTATGGAGAAAATATCGTAGGGTCTTTTGGATCATAAAATTGATCGGGATAGGGGTCTGGAAATGATGAAACATCGAAACAATACCAATAGGGAGGATAATAACCTTTAATTGGTCCGCAGAGAGCAAAGGGCTTTGACGTGTCTGCAGCAGAAGGAAGGTGAGTGTTGGTATACATCTGTGCGCTAACTGTAACCACTGCCGGAATGCAATGACTCATTGCGTTTACTTTTACAGAAGTGTATTCATCAAAAACCCTGACGATTATCGGGGAATTACTGCTGTCATAATATGGGTTGGGGTATCCGCCAGGGAAAGCCTTTGTAGTATCTCTTACTCTGAAAGTATCAATACATCCAAAACTGTTTTTGCCGATTAAATAAACTGTAAATACACTATCCCATGTGTAAGTATGTATAGGGTCTTTGAGTTTAGTTGTTGTGCCGTCACCAAAAATCCAGGTAAAGCTATCCGCTCCGTTGCTTTTATTTTTAAAGGTAATATTTACGGGTGCCGGGCAAGGATAAATGGGACTGTATGAAAAATTGGTTCTGGGCTTTGGATATACGATGTAACTTTTTACAGCAGAATCCACACATCCGGGTCCAAAAGAATCAATCATAGTTACTGTATAAGTACCCCCTTTCCAGAAATGCCGTGAAGGTATGAGGCCACTTGCTGTTCCTCCATCACTCCATTTCCATGAAGTACCCGAAGGAGCAGGTGTGGAGCTGTTTTCAAATGCCACAAGGCTGGTTCCGGGGCAAATGCTTGCAGGCACCTTGAAATTTGAATAAGTCAGGAAGGAAATAATATGATTTGTCTTGCTAAGTGTGTCTTTACAACCATTTGCATCTGTAACAATCAGACGTATTGTAAAGCTACCGGCAGTAGTATAAATATAACTCGGGTTTGTCAGTGTAGAAGTGCCCATGCCATCTCCAAAATCCCAACTATAAGTGTAAGGAGCTTTGCCCTTAAAAACAGAGCTCGTGAAGGAAACGGTATCTGGCCGTTTACAAATTTTGGTTTTCGAAGCTGTAAAATCGGCAAGTGGTTTGTCAAAAATGAGCACTTTTGCAGTATCTACTTTGGTGGTAATACACCCTACGCTGTTTGTTACTTTTAAAGCAACATTATAAGTGCCGGGTGTACAGAACAAATGATTCGCATTGGTTGTCGTAGCTGTATATCCATCACCAAAGGACCATATAGAGGAAACTCCTCCTGGGGCATTGGCGACAGATGTGTTTACAAAACTGACATTAGTACAAGGGCAACCTGAAGGAGGTGAAGCAGTAAATTTTGCGGTAGGACTTGGGTAAACGATTATAGTGCCTGTCTTGGTGTTTGGTGTGCCTGAGCCATTGCGCACAGTCAGTTTAACAGTATAAGTTCCGGCTGCAATGTAGGTGGTCGAGGGGTCTTTTAACGTTGAAGTTTTGGAATCGCCAAACTCCCAATAGTAGGAGGAAATTGGTCCTGTGCTTTTGTCTTTAAATGATACAACAAGAGGGTTGCATCCACTGGTAACATCCGAACTGAAGTCTGCCGTTTGTGCCTTGCTCAGTATCGTGATACAGCAAAAGAATAAAGTTAGTATATAACCACAATAAGAATGTTTCATGGTGCATGATATTTCTGGTTAACAGGGTATTTCCCAGACGCTGCAAATCGCAGAGCCTGGGATTACATTCTATTGTCGGATTTTATAGGGTTGTTTTTTGGTTAATATTTTACCTATCGGACAAGCGTAATATCACCTTTCCAAAATACAATCTCTCCATTATCACAAGTTGCCTCAAGGGTATAAACATAAGTATCAGAGTTTAGAGCATTTCCATCAAAAGTTCCGTTCCATCCCTGTTCTCTGTTGTTGGCATCAGTATTTGTTCGCTCAAAAACTTTTTGTCCCCAGCGATTATAGACGATAAACGATTTGATTTTTCCGATACCTGAGCCCTGAGGGAAAAAGTAATCATTTTGACCATCACCATTTGGCGTAAAGCTGTTTGGCAGGAATAACTGACTTTGATCGCAGAAGATGACAATTTTTACGTCATCAGAATCTGAGCAACCAAAATCAGAAGTCGCCTTTAAAGTATAGATTGTGGTAACTAATGGCTTCGCCGTTGGGTTAGGACAATCTGCACAACTAAGGTTGTCTGACGGAGTCCATAAGTAATCCTTGATATTAGTTCCTGATCCGCTAAGTTGAACGGCAGTACCTGCAAGCACCTTCTGATCTGGACCCGCGTTTACATCCGGCAAAGGATGGACAGTAACAGTAATGAATGCTGTGTCAGGAATGCAGGAACCCTCAGTACCTATTACACGATATATAATGGTCGATTCCATAGTGGCAACCGGGTTGGCTATATTGGGATTGTTGAGATATTTATCCGGAGTCCAGGTGTAATTCTGAGCGCCTGAAGCTAAAAGCTCTGTTGGTTGTTTTTCACAGACATCTGCATTCTCGGCCAGAATAAGGGTGGTTTTGGTTTTAATACCTAAATCGAGAGTGTCCTGATTTGAGCAACCATTTGCATCAGTACCGATAACATAATATCTGTTGGGTACTTTAGAGTTGGTCGTTGGTGCATTACAATCGCTACAACTCAAAGTTGGATCCGGCATCCAATAATAAGATGCACCACCAGTAGCTGTTAGTACCGCTTGGTCATTAAGGCAAATAACGGTGTCTTTTGCTTTTATTTTTGGCAAAGGATTTACAGTAATTGTCTTGAACACAGTGTCAATACATCCATTGGTATTTGTTGAAATGAGCTTAATTAAATAATTGCCGACTGTTGAATATATGCGTATTGGATTTTTGCTTGTGCTTTTTGATCCATCCTCAAAAGTCCATTCTGACGAAGCATAATCGGAGAAATAGCTATGAGATGCGTCGTCAAAAGTAATAGGTGTTCCAATACATGCAGGAGTATTATTAATCACTGCAATAACTTCATCTACCTTAATGGTATCGAGACCTTTGCTGGATGTTGAACATCCTTTGCCATCACCTAAAATAAGGCGTGGTATATAGGCGCCACCTTTTGTGTATGTATGCGAAGTTTTAAGATTGCCTTTTGCACTGACTGTCGATCCATCTGCAAAATCCCAAACCATTACATCAACATTAATCAAGTCAGCTTCAAAATTAACTGTATGCGGGGCACAGCCACTTAGTGGACTATATTTAAATGCACCGTCATAACCCATTACGCGAGCAGAGTTATAGGTAGTATCTGTACAGCCATATTTATTGAAGGCCACTAAACGAATAATATAAAATCCGGTATCCATATAAGGAGTTGTAGGAGCTGGTGCCGTAGAGCTTCCTCCATTTCCAAAGTCCCAACTATAAGTAACACCATCTATAGAAGTATTAACCATGCTGGCAAAAAGTGGTGGACACAAAGCAACTGAATCATCCAGAAAATGAAATGAGGCCTTTGGTTTAGTAGTTTTAACGAAGGCTATTTTTGTAATTGAATCTTTACATCCACTGGCATCCCGAACAACAAGTTTGACATTAAAAGTACCTATAGTGTTATAAGAATACACCGGATTGGCTGCAGTGGAAGTTCCTCCATCTCCAAAATCCCAGAAGAAGGTCAAATCTGTTCCAGTGGCAGAATTGTAAAATTTAACAGGTCGTCCAATACAAGTAAATGTATCAAGCTCAGCAGCAAATGCAGCAACTGGTCTTCTGGATTCCACTACCAGTGTAGTAGAGTCAATACAACCAATATTGTCGGTAGTAATTACCTTAACAGTATAGGTGCCCGGAACAGTATATGTTTTGCTGGCAGTTATTGCAGTACTTGTGTAGTTGGGGCTTGCATCACCCCAAATCCAAGTTCTGCTCACATTGAAAGCAGTTTTTGTGTTTGTGCTGCTGTCTGTGAAATTAATTGTTGAAGGAGCACAAGCAATCAGGGGATTGGCAATGATTTTCATCTGGGGTTTTGCAACAAGTACATAACTGGTTCTTTTAAACGAATCTGTACAGCCATGCTTGTCAATGCCAACATAAAGTACCGTATAACGGCCAGTATCTTTATATTTTACAGTAAATCCGCCTGATATTCCTCCCTGACTAAAGGTGGATGTATACCAGAACCAATCAGTAAAATAGGATCGGGCTGAATCGGTAAACGATATCGAAGAGCCTAAACATATTGTAGTGTCGGGAGTTGAGAAAAAAGGTTTTGGTAAAAATATCTCAATAGGGAAGGTTGTAGAGTCCCAACAATTATAGGCACTATTGTATACAATCTGTGATACGGTATAAGTGCCTTCAGCAGAATATTTATGGACAGCATACTTGTTGGTAGAAGTAAAGCCATCGCCAAAACGCCAAAGTACAGAGGTAGAGGCTACAGAAGTATCATAAAATTTGACTTTCATCGGAGAATCGCAAAAGTATTCAACATATTGCCTTACTTCCGGAGGGTGCACAATTACCGGCAATTTCATGGTGTCTTTACATCCGAAACGGTTGGCGCTAAGCACAACGTCAAAGGTGTCCGCTTTGTTAAACTGATGCTTGATTGTCGTGTCCGCTTTGGTCGTAGTGAAAGAACCACCGTCACCAAATCTCCAGGTATAAGTGATGCCACCACTGGAGGCATTGGTAAAGGTTACTGAATCATGAATGCAAATTTCACTCGGTGTGCGGGTAAAATTGGCTAATGATTGCGTTCCTGCAGTAATAATGACAGAATCTGTATAGGAGCATCCATTGTGCGTTGTCACTCTTACCGACAACCAATATTCTCCTTCGGCAGTATAAGTATGAGTTGGGCTATCTACAGTAGTCGTAGGGCTTCCATCACCAAAGTTCCACAGATAGCTGACAATTGGATATGGATGTTCAATGGCCGGATCTCCCTTACAAGTTGTAAGAGATTTGATAATATATGGGTCTGCAACACTATCGGCGTACCAATCTGTTGGGTGTGGGTATTTACAGTTCCAATAAGGAGGAGACGGATAACCCGGCATAGCCCAAGTACATGGTGTAGCATCATTATGCGGTAAATGACATCTGCCACACATTGTAGCAATTGGCTTAATTACAAATGGAAGGCAGCCTGCAGTAGAATCAACGGCAATATATACATCTCCACGATGAACTCTAACTATTACCGGTGTATTGCTACTATCAAAATATGGATTGGGGTATCCGCCAGGAAAATCTTTGGTGGTATCTCTTACCCTAAATGTATCGGAGCATCCAAAAGAAGTTTTAGCAATTAAGTATACTGTAAATACACTATCCCAGGTATAAGTATGCACCGGGCTTACAGATTTTGACGTTGTTCCGTCGCCAAATACCCAAAGAAAACTATCAGAGGCGGTACTTTTATTTGTAAAAGTAATTGTCGCAGGTGCCGGGCAAGGATATATGGGTGAATAAGAAAAGTTAGGTTTGGGTTTTGGATGGACGGTATAGTTTTTAATAGCAGTATCGATACAGCCGGGGCCAAAAGAATCTATCATCGTGATGGTATAAGTTCCGCCTTTCCAGAAATTTCTGGATGGGGTAAGGCCCGTAGTGCCACCCCCGTCGCTCCAAAGCCATCTTGTTGCTACCGGTATAGGAGTAGATGTGTTTACAAAAGGCACCAAAACGCCACTGGCACAAAGACTGCTGGGAACCGTGAAGTCCGAATTCATGGGGACAGCATTTATATAATTCACTTTCGTCACAGTGTCTTTACAGCCATTCCCATCAGTTACTACAAGCTTCACTGTATAAGTCCCGGATAAAAGATATTTGTAGGTAGGATTGGATGAGCTTGACGTTCCGATACCATCGCCAAAATCCCAATAAAAGCTATAAGGTGGTTTCCCTTTTGATGCAGTACCATAAAAAATGACAGAATCCGGAATCTTACATAAATTGACTTTTGATGCAAAAAAACTACCCAGGGGTTTCTCATTAATGGTGATTTTTGAGGTGTCAACTTTTGTCGTTACACAGCCTGCACTATTGGTTACTTTAAGAGCAATATTATACTTCCCTGGTGTACAGTATAAATGATTTGTATTATTGGTAGTAGCTGTATAACCATCACCAAAAGACCATGTAGAAGTGTAGGCGCCGGGAGCATTGGCAACACTACTGTTGGTGAAAACCACATCGGTACATGGGCATCCTGAAATTGGAGAGGCAGTGTAATTCACCGTTGGGCTTGGATATACTGTAATAGTAGTAGTTTTAACACTCGGGGTGCCTGATGGGCCATTCTTTACAGTCAGTTTTACGGTATAGGTGCCAGCTGTCAAATAAGTGGTTGATGTATTACCCACATAAGAAGACGTGATGGAGTTTCCAAAATCCCAATCATAAATTACACTACTTGACCCACCGGTTGTCTTGTCTGTAAACAGCACCACAAGAGGACTACATCCCGAAGTGGGAGAGGCACTAAAGTCTGCCGTTTGCGCTGCGGCATTAAAAATAAAACATATAGAAAGAAAAAAAGCGCTGGTTAGACGGGTAAAAATTTTCATTAGCAAAAGTTTTATAGGAGAAAAACACAATTTTTCCTGTTTTAGAATTAGGGTTTTCAGCACTAAAATAACATTAAAATTTGACATAAGCAATTTCTTAACATATACGAAAAATGCACAAGCTAAATAAGGCTACAATTTTTAAGAGTAGTGTTCTACTTTTGCGGCATAAACTTTAAATCAGTGCTTATGCCTCATGCTTTTGATACCAGTCTGGAATTTGCTCATACTCAGGATCAATTGGACGTATTACATCCATTTCGCGAACGGTTTTTGTTCCCGCAGTACAACGAAGAAAATACGGTCTATTTCTGTGGCAATTCATTAGGTCTTCAATCCAGTTCTGTAAAATATTTAATGGATGCAGAATTGGCAGATTGGGCAAAGTATGGTGTCGAAGGTCACTTTGAGGCTAAAAGTCCTTGGTTTTCTTATCATCAGCAATTTTCGGAAAGTCTGGCAGCAATTGTTGGTGCGCAAAAGGAAGAGGTAGTGGCAATGAATACACTTACCGTCAATTTACATCTATTAATGCTCTCTTTTTATCGTCCTAAAAATGGTCGCTATAAAATAATTATGGAGGCAGGCGCATTCCCCAGTGATCAATATGCTGTCGAAACACAGGTACGAATGTATGGTTACGATCCTAATGATGCTATTATTGAAATTTGCCCAAGAGAAGGTGCTCACATTATAGAAGAAGAGGACATCCTGGATGCCATTGAAAATGCAGGCGATTCTTTGGCGTTAGTAATTTTTGGTGGTGTCAACTATTACACCGGGCAACTTTTTGATATGGCATCCATCACAGCAGCAGCACATAAGGTAGGTGCTTATTGCGGCTTTGATTTGGCACATGCTGTAGGCAATATCCCGATGCAATTACATGATTGGGATGTAGACTTTGCTTGTTGGTGTTCTTACAAATACCTCAATTCAGGGCCGGGAGGTGTTGGCGGTGCTTATGTACATGAGCGGCATGGTAATAATCCCGATACTTTCCGTCTTGCGGGATGGTGGGGAAATGATGAAAAAACACGCTTCAAAATGCAAAAGGGTTTTATCCCTCAGAAGGGGGCGGCCAGTTGGCAAATGAGTAATGCTCCTGTATTTAATATGGTTGCACACCGCGCCTCGCTGGACTTGTTCGACAAGGCTACATTAAAAGCCTTGCGCGAAAAAAGTATCCGCATGACTGCATATATGGAGTATTTACTGGAACAACTGAAACATTTATCTTTTACAATTATTACACCAAAAGACCCAAACAGGCGCGGAGCACAACTTTCTTTGCTGTTTGCAGAGCGTGGTCGTGAAGTCTTTAAAGCCTTGACTGAAAATGGGGTTATTGCAGATTGGAGAGAACCCAATGTTATCCGAATAGCACCGGTGCCGATGTATAATAATTTTGAAGACTGTTACCGTTTTTATCAAATATTGGCTGCTTTGAAGTAATACTGTGTATCCTATCTTTTCCAAAGGCATTTTTTTATGAATAGATAAGAAAATGGCTTTTTAAGCAATTATGATTACTTTCAGCTTGTCAAAAAATTGCGTTAAATCGTCCATCAGGCTTTGCCTACAACTTATCTTCGTGGCCCTATGAAAAAGGTTTATCCACTAATTATATTTCTCATCACTTTTTCAGTGTTGGGCATTTTATACATCCAAATGTCCTGGATAAAAAATGCATTGTATGTCAAACAGGAAGAATACCTGAATGACCTCGACAAAACTCTTGACGATGTGCGCAATATTGCACATAATTCTTTTATTAATGCCGAAGGATTCAATCCTGCGCAACTGGATGATGCGAATAAAGAATTCCTGTTGGCAACAAAATTTACAGCTCAGGCTATTCAGCCCGATGAGATGAATATGATTATCGTTCAGGCCATGAAAAATCACGGCATTAAACAACCTTTTGAATATTGCGTTACTAATATTTATAATTACCCCATTAGCTTCAGCCCGGGGTTTAATAGTTCAATGCTTTCGGAGAGTATTAATCGCAGGCTTACTCCTCCCGCCAGTGCACAGCCCGAAACTTTTTTTCTCTATGTAAAGGAACCACAAAATTATATCATGCGACAGATGGCATCTATGATTATTGCCTCCATTTTGTTTACTATCATCATTATTTCAGCCTTTGCTTTGACTATACGAACGATGCTTCGTCAAAAAAATATTTCGGAAATCAAGTCTGATTTTATCAATAACATGACGCATGAATTAAAGACTCCACTCGCAACTATTTCGCTGGCTGTAGATGCACTTAATAATGAAAAGGTTATTCATGACACGGATAAAATACGGTATTACAGTGGCATGATTAAAGAAGAAAACAAGCGAATGCACAAACAAGTGGAAACTATTCTGCAGGCAGCTAAACTAGAGAAGCAGGAAGACCTCAACCTGAATATTCATACGCTTGATGCTCATGCTGCAATTGACAAAGTAGCCAAAAACTTATCATTACAGATACAGGAGAAACATGGCGAGCTTCATCTCAACCTTATGGCTGACAAATCGATGATTGATGTGGACGAAATGCATTTTTCCAATATTGTTTTTAATCTATTGGATAATGCCATTAAGTACTCAAAGGATGCGCCAATTATACACATTACCACTCAGGTAAATAATGGTATGCTGGCTATAAAAATTAAAGACAATGGTATTGGGATGAACAGAGAAACCGCCAGTCGCGCCTTCGAAAAGTTTTATCGTGCACATACCGGTAATCTTCATAATGTAAAAGGATTTGGTTTGGGACTGAGTTATGTGAAAACAATGGTGGAAGCTCAAAATGGTTATATTAAGCTGGAGAGTGTACTGGGTAAAGGGAGCACCTTTACAGTTAACATGCCTTTGTCAAAGAATAATAACGATGTTTAATTTTTATGGAAAAATGCAGGTTCAGCATCTGTATTTTTAACTATTAATTTTTGCTTTGCCACAAAACCAATACCATACCAAGAGTGATGAAGAACTGATTGCTCATTTCCAGCAATCAGGAGATAATCAGTGGTTGGGTTTATTACTGGAGCGACACACTTTACTATTGTTGGGTATTGCCATGAAATACCTCAAAGACAAAGCGCAGGCACAGGACGCGGTTCAGCAAGTATTTATCAAAACAATTACACATTTCCCCAAAGAACCTATACAAAATTTCAAAGGCTGGCTGTACATTTTAATGCGTAATCACTGCTTTGGTATTTTACGCAGCAGCAACTATCACACTTCTGATGAGGTGTTGGTCTATCTGGCAGCCCCTGAAACAAAAACACACGAAGAGTTAATGAGTGATGAGCTGATGAGGCAAAGTATGCATCATGCAATAGAAAGTTTGCATCCCGACCAGCAAATTTGTATCCGACTTTTTTATATTGAAGAGCGGAGTTATAAAGAAATTATGGAACATACTAACTTTAGCTTCGAACAGGTAAAAAGTTATGTACAAAACGGCAAGCGGAATCTTAAGATAGCTTTGCAAAAAAAGAATAACCATCAAGAATGAGCCAGCAACACGATATACACAATTCGGGCTATAACGGAAAGGATAAATCAACCCTCACCGATGAGCAATTGATGGCTTATATGGAAGGTAAGCTCAATGCAGAAGAATTGCGCTTAGTAGAAGAGCTGATGAGTGAAGACAGCGCTGACGCTGATGCAATTGAAGGCTTGCAGATGATGCATCCTGCCGAAACCAAACGCACAGTTGCCGAATTACATAGAAAATTGCATACCGAAATCCTCCGCAACAACCCCAAACGAAAAGGCAAATTCTCTGAAGATTACTGGGGCTGGATTGCTGTTGTAGTTATACTGCTTCTAATTGTGGTTGGGTATGTTGTTATCAGAATTGCGAGTAAGTAATTTCGCCCAATTACTTACCTTGCAGCCATGTCTGTTATTGAAACCCAAAACCCTGATTTTGACCTTGCTGTAAAGTATGTTTGCCAAACCGACAAGCCTATTTTTCTAACGGGTAAAGCGGGTACCGGTAAGACTACTTTCCTAAAATACATACGCGAACATTGCCCCAAAAAGATGGCTGTAGTGGCACCAACTGGCGTAGCTGCCATCAATGCCGGAGGGGTAACTATGCACTCCTTTTTCCAGTTGCCTTTTGGCACCTTTATAGCTGACCACAAAACAGAATGGGGCGGCGGAAATATGGAAATAAATAACCGTCATACCTTACTTAAGGGTTTGCGCTTAAATCATAATAAACGACAGTTGATTCAGGAGCTTGAATTACTGATTATTGATGAAGTATCCATGTTGCGTTGCGATATGCTGGATGCCATAGATACGGTTCTACGGCATATCAGAGTGAAATATGAAGTGCCTTTTGGGGGTGTGCAGATTTTGTTTATCGGCGATTTGTATCAATTGCCACCTGTGGTCAACAGAGAAGAATGGCAACTGATGACACCCTATTACAGAAGTCCTTTTTTCTTTGACGCAATGGTATTGCAACAAGCCAAAATTGTCAATATCGAACTAAAGAAAATCTATCGTCAGCAAGACACGGAATTTATTTCTGTCCTTAACAGTATCCGCAACAATATTGCAGATGCAGAGGACTTAAAAGTGCTGGAACGACGATACAATCCCGGCTTTTCACCCAATCCGGATGAAGGATACGTTTTACTTACCTCACATAATTCCAAGGCTGATGTGGTCAACAAAACAGAGCTTGAAAAACTACCCAATAAAGTTCATTATTTTGATGCTGTAGTCAAAGGTGATTTTGGCGAAAGGGTATCTCCGGTAGAAAAAATGATGCCTTTGAAAGAAGGGGCGCAGGTTATGTTTGTCAAAAATGACAAAGGCGAAAACAGAAGATACTATAATGGAAAAATAGTAAAAGTGAGCCGCATACAATTGGGTAAAGTATTTGTAGAATTGGACGACCGGACAGAAATGGAATTGGAGAAAGAAACCTGGCGAAATATCAATTACAAGTACAATCAGGAAAACGACGAAGTGGATGAAGAGGAATTGGGCTCCTTTACACAATATCCTGTTCGTTTGGCCTGGGCTATTACGATACATAAAAGTCAGGGTTTGACTTTTGAGCGCGCTATTGTTGATGCCGGAGCTTCTTTTGCACCTGGACAAGTGTATGTTGCACTCAGTCGTTTGACTTCGCTGGAAGGGTTGGTTCTGCACACCCGCATCAACCCTTCGCAGGTGATGACAGATGAGCGTGTAGTGCGCTATAGCGAGCAAATGGAGACGCAGCAAAATCTTGAAGCTGAATTGCAGGAAGAGCAAAAGGAATTTGCTGCTAGAAAATTGCTGGAGAGTTTTGATTTGGATAAGTTGTGTGAAGCCTATAAGGAAAATTATCTGGGCTTTTCTAAATCTGTGATACCGGACAAAGCTGATGCTGTAATACTGGCACTTAAATGGAGTGATAAAATAAATGAGCTGCAATCGGTTGCACAGAAATTCAATGGTCATCTTAATTACATTTTTGGTACGGGTAACCGCCCGGATTATTCACATTTACAAGAACGTACCACCGCTGCCACACAATATTTTGCCAAAGAGTTGGATGCACTTGAAGCTGCTTTAAAGACTCATATTGACGAGTTTAAAATCAAACAGAAGACCAAGAAATATATTGCTCAATTGCGGTTTGTTTTGCTTTTGTTGCAACGCAAAAAAATGCAGATAGATCAGGCAGGAAAGCTGGCGACGGGTCTTAATAAAGGAACAGACATTGCCTCATTGTTGGATATGATTGCAGAAGACAAGAAGATGTTTGCTGCTTCGCAGACCAAAGAAGAAGAAAAAACGGTGACGGCGAAAAAGGAAGTAGGTGCCAGCAAGAACACCACTTTCGAGATGTATAAAGAAGGTAAAACAATTGAAGAGATAGCCACAGCGCGCAGTATGGCACAAAGTACTATTGAAGGTCATTTAACGTCTTTCGTTGGTACCGGCGAACTGGAAGTAACAGAGTTTGTCAGTCCCTCGGAGCTTTCTCTGATATTGAAAAAAATAAAAGAACTGGACGGATTGAGTGGGACGATTCTTAAAGAAAACTTACCTCCTGAAATTACTTATACCAAATTGCGTGCTGTTATCGCCTATCATTTGCGCATGAAAGAATTAGGGTAAATAAAACTGTATTTATCCTAATTATACAATAGAATTAAGTTAAACTGAAGCCAGTTCGGGCAACAATCTTGGTTTGTACTTACTCATCTCTTTGGCAATTGCTGCAATATGAGCTGGTGTGGTACCACAACATCCGCCTACCAGATTCACCCAGCCATTCTGAGCAAAGGAACCTACTATAGCTGCGGTCTGTTCCGGGCTTTCATCATACTCACCCATGGCATTAGGTAAACCTGCATTTGGGTAAGCACTTACATTACAGGCAGCAAGATTTGCTAATTCTTCAACATGAGGACGCATCTGTTCTGCTCCCAGAGCGCAATTTAATCCGATGCTGATAGGGTTGGCATGCATCATGGATACATAAAAAGCCTCCAGGGTCTGACCGCTAAGCGTGCGGCCCGAAGCGTCCGTAATGGTGCCTGAAATCATTACCGGCAACTTTTCTTTTTTTGTATCGTTGTAATATTTTTCTATGGCATAAACTGCAGCTTTTGCATTAAGCGTATCAAAGATGGTTTCCACCAAAAGAATATCTGCACCTTCTTCGTCCAAGGCTTTGATTTGTTCGTAATAAGCTTCTGCCACTTCGTCGAAAGTAATAGCACGGTACCCGGGATTGTTAACATCCGGCGAAAGAGATAAGGTCTTGTTCATTGGACCGATTGCTCCGGCTACAAATTTTTGTGCTCCGGGATGTTCGGCAACATATTCATCTACAGCTGCGCGAGCTACTTTTACGGCTGCACGGTTAATGGCATCTGCATATTCCTGCATTTCATAATCTGCAAGTGATACCTTCTGCGCATTAAATGTATTGGTTTCGATAATGTCTGCCCCTGCATCCAGATATTCTCGGTGAATAGCCTGAATAATCTGCGGCTGGGTAATACAAAGCATATCGTTATTGCCCTTTACATCCAGATGCCAGTTTTTAAATTGTTCACCACGATAATCCTGTTCTTCCAATTTGTATCGTTGTATCATTGTACCCATTGCCCCGTCGATAATTAATATCTGGTCGGCAAGAAGTTGAAGTAATATTTCCCTTTTCGTCATCACTCAATGTTGTTTTCTAAAAATACAAAATTAGCTCCATCTGCTCACACGGACAAAAGCTTATTTTTGTGTCCTTATTATTTATAATTATGGAAAATCTGGAGCAAAAAATCTGGTTTCTTAAGCAAGAGTTTGTCTCACTGCTTCGCACAATTAAACCAGACACACTGCCGCTTTTTGGCAAAATGAATCCTCAACAAATGGCGGAGCATATGGCAGAATACATTCGCATGGCATACGGAAATCCTGTTATTACTTCACAATCTTACTCAGGTGAGATTACGGAAAAGATGAATCTTTTTTTAAGAACAGAAAAGCCTTTTAAACCCAATACCCCAAATCCATTAATGGAGAAAACTCCGCCACCGGTGAAGCTGACTACTTATGATGATGCAGTAAAAGATGTTGAAACTTCCATTTCGGAATTGTTTGCAGCATTTGAGCAAGAACCTGAAAGACAGGTATTCAATCCTTTTTTTGGAATGCTTGATTTCCCATTATCAATACAATTGTTAACGAAGCATGCACAACATCATTTACGTCAGTTTGGCGCAATAGATTAATAGATTAAAGAGTTTTATGGAATTTGCCTAAAAATATCATCTGGTTATAAAGAAAAGCAGAATGCACTAAATTTGCAGTTCTTATTTTAAGAAAAACAAAAAACGAACGAAATGAGCAGTATTGAGAATAGAAATACAGACACTCCTCCAAAATGGAGAGCCTGGCTACATATCGGAATGGGTGTTGTTTACCTGCTATTTGCTGCCATGGTATATAACTTCAAAAAATTTGGAAATGTAGAACTCGGAGAAGTTACGGTTTATGGCATGAGTGGTTTGCTGGTTATTTATGGTGTTTTCAGGATATGGCGTGGTATTGCCGACCTGAGATACATCAACAGTCAGCAATAATTTTCTGTTACATTATCTGTGAAGACTATTAGGAAATCCGCTCCCATACTATATTTGGGTGCTGTTAAACTTCTGTTAGATTCAACTTGTTTTCAAACTTACTCTAAAAAATTATGTCTAAAATTGCAATGATGCAGTGGTGGAAAAATATCAGCCTGTTAGTGCTAAGTCTATCTCTTTTGAATTCTTGCGGAGAAGATAAATCGGTTCCCAAAGTTACGGATACGCCAAGTTCAGGCGTACTCAATATCTCGGTAGACGAAACATATAAACCCGTAATGGATGAGGAAATTAAAGTCTTTATGAGTACTTATCCGGAAGCCAAAATTAATGTGAGTTACAAACCTGAAGCAGAGGTGGTGAAGGATTATATGGAGGGTAAGACAAAATTGATAATTGTATCCAGGAGTCTTACAGATGCTGAAAATGAATACTGTCTGGGCAGAAAAATTGTTTCTTCATCACTTGTGTTAGCCAAAGATGCCATTGCTGTTGTGCTCAATAAGGATGCAAAAGATACAACTTTCAGTATGTCACAGTTAAAGGGAATTGTTGGAGGCGAGTTTGATAAAAAGTATACGGTGGTATTTGATAACGCAGGTTCAAGTACTCTAAAGTTTATCAATGATTCTTTGATGAAAGGGGCGCCATTGGGCAAAAATTTATATGCCGCAAAGGGTAATAACGAAGTGATTCAATATGTGATGAAGAATCCGGATGCTATTGGCTTTGTAGGCTTGAGTTACGTAAGTGATACAATTGATTCTACTGCCGAAAGGTTTGATACCAAGATAAAGATTGCTGGTATTTTGAATGATAGTATGGGCTTGTTTTATCAACCTTATCAGGCAGATATCGCATTAAAGCATTATCCTCTTGTACGCAAAATGACTTATATCAAAAATGAGACTTATCAGGGCCTTGCTTCTGGCTTTAGCAATTTTTTGGCTTATGATAAAGGACAATTAATTATGGGTAAAGCGCGTTTAGTACCTATGCGTATGAGCATCGTTATTCGTGATGCCGCAATTAATACAGAACCTCAACAATAATTATAACACAAAAAACAGTTTTTTAATTAAAATAATAATGAACAAAAGAAAATCAATCTTTGTAGTTGCGGCATTAAGTCTCAGCATGGGTGTTAAAGCCCAAACCATAGAAGAGGGTATAAAAATGCTCAATTATGAGCGTTATGAAACAGCTCAAAAGGTTTTGGAGCCTTTGGCTGCAGGTAATCCACGCGCAAACTACTATTTGGGTTTAGCCCAACTGGGTAATGAGAATAAAGAAGCCGCGCGTGCTACATTCTCTAAATTTCCTGATGATGCAGCGAATATTGCAGGTCTTGCCCGCGTACTGTTTGCAGAAGGGAATACCACAGAAGGAACAGCTAAAGCGTTGCAAGCTGCTGGTAAAGCCAAAAAGAAAGAGTGGGAACCTCAGAAATTTGCAGCCGATGCTTTAGGTGTAGATGGAGGAAATCCTAAATTGGCTATGGAATACTATACCAAAGCTCTTGAAAAAGCACCGGATAACGCAGACCTTAAAATTGGTTTTGGGGATGCTGCGCAGAAACTGGATGATGGCGGTGGTAAAGCAATGACCAGCTACGAAAATGTTACTGCTAAAGATTCTAAGAACTCTCTGGCTTACAGTCGTATTGGCAAGCTATGGTATGCTGCACGCAAGTATGACAGTGCACTGGTAAATTATGCCCGAGCTAAAGATGCAGACCCAACCAATCCATTGCCTTACCGAGATTTGGCAAACGCCTATTTCTATGTGGGAAAATATGAATTGGCTAAACAAAACAGCGATGAGTACCTTAAATTGTCTGACAAATCCATTGAAGATAAAATTCAGCATGCTAATTTGCTCTATCTCGCAAAATACTATGCCGAGGCAATTAAAGAAATGCAGGAATTGATAGCTGGCGGAGCCGAAAAGCCTTATATGTACCGCATTATTGGTTACAGCCAGTCAGAGTTAAACGATTCTGCTAATGCCTTGATAAACATGGATAAATTTTTTGCGAAACAAGATCCAAAGAAAATTTTACCATCAGATTATATGTATTATGGTAAAATCCTGAGTCAGAATGGTAGAGTAGAAGATGCTGATAAGTACTATGCAAAGGCTCTTGCAGCTGATTCGTCTAAGGATAAATCTGAGATTTATCGGAAAATTGCGGAGGGATTCTTGGCGCAAAAGAATGTAGAAGCTTATGCAAAAGCAGGAGATTGGTATGGAAAAATACCAGCAGATAATCCGAATGCTAAACCACTGGATTATTTTAATTGGGGACTTTATAAATATTATGGTCGCAAATACGATGATGCAGCTAAAGCTTTTGCCGCGACACGTGCAAAATATCCGGAGCAACCCTTCCCTCCATATTGGCAAGGACGTGTAGCTGCTGCCATTGATAATGAAGCTAAAACCGGTGAAGCTTTACCTTTCTTTACAGAGTGGTTAAATATCCCTGATACTAAGGACTATACCAAAAAGCCTGCCGACCTTAATAAGGCCTATCAGTATATTGCTTTGTATTATTATAATAAAGGGGATAAAGCTCAAACTCAGGTTTATATGGATAAAATCCTGGCAATTGACCCTAACGATGCTTTTGTGAAGCAATTGAAGGATGCAATGTCTCCTAAAAAGGCATCGTCTGCAAAGACAAAATAATGGAATAAGAGGAGAGTTATAATAAAAGCCCGCTCACAGCGGGCTTTTTAATGTCAAAAATTCTTGTTTATAAGCATGAGGGCGCAAAAAAACCGCAGCAGATAAAATCTGCTGCGGTTTCGTCATAGTATTTAATTCGATTTAGCCTAGCGCATTAGCATCTTCAATAAGTACGGAAACTTTATTATTGATTACTTCGGCAAAGCCTCCGGTAATTTCATAAAGCTCAGTATTGTTTTTGTCTTTCAAAATTTTCATTTTACCAGCACCTAATGAAGCAATCATTGGGGCATGTTTGTCCAAAATTTCAAAAGAACCTTCGATACCTGGCAATTGAATGCCATATACGCTGCCACTAAATACTTTGTGCTCAGGGGTGAGAATTTCTAATTGCATTCTAAATGATTTGAAAATTTGAAGATTTGAAAATTCGGAGAGCAACAGGTGTTGTCTTCAAATTTTCAAATCGTGTAATTAATTTTTCGCTTGTTCCATCAATTTTTTACCTTTTGCAATAGCGTCATCAATGCTACCCACAAGGTTAAATGCTGCTTCCGGATACTCATCTACTTCGCCATCCATAATCATATTGAAGCCACGGATAGTTTCTTCGATAGGTACTAATACACCTTTAAGACCGGTAAACTGCTCAGCCACGTGGAAAGGCTGAGACAAGAAACGCTGTACTTTACGTGCGCGGAATACAATCAATTTATCTTCTTCGCTTAGTTCATCCATACCCAAGATAGCAATGATATCCTGAAGTTCTTTGTAACGTTGTAATATACCTTTTACACGGTTGGCACAATCATAATGCGCATCACCAACGATAGGTGCAGTAAGGATACGTGAGGTAGAATCCAATGGATCAACCGCAGGATAGATACCCAAATCGGCAATTTTACGGGAAAGTACAGTCGTAGCATCCAAGTGAGCAAAGGTTGTTGCCGGAGCCGGATCGGTCAAGTCATCCGCAGGTACATATACCGCCTGTACAGAGGTAATAGAACCATTTTTGGTAGAAGTGATACGCTCTTGCATCAATCCCATCTCTGTAGCCAATGTTGGTTGGTAACCTACCGCTGATGGCATACGACCCAAAAGAGCTGATACTTCAGAACCAGCCTGAGTGAAACGGAAGATATTGTCTACGAAGAAAAGGATATCACGTCCTTTACCTGTACCATCTCCATCACGGAAATATTCAGCCATTGTCAATCCGCTCAAAGCCACACGCGCACGTGCTCCTGGAGGTTCGTTCATTTGACCGAATACGAATGTTGCTTTTGATTCTTCAAGATCTTTAAGGTTTACTGAGCTCAAATCCCATCCACCTTCTTCCATACTATGCAGGAATTTTTCGCCATATTTTACAATACCAGCTTCAATCATCTCACGCATCAGGTCATTACCTTCACGGGTACGCTCACCTACACCGGCAAATACCGAAAGACCACCGTGGCCTTTAGCGATATTGTTAATCAATTCCTGAATCAATACGGTTTTACCAACACCCGCACCACCAAACAAACCGATTTTACCACCTTTTGCATAAGGCTCAATCAGGTCAATAACTTTAATACCAGTAAACAACACTTCTGTTGCGGTACTCAATTCTTCAAATTTCGGAGGTTTAGCGTGAATAGCACGCCCACCTTTTTTGCTTAATTGTGGTAAACCATCAATTGCATCGCCGGTTACGTTAAACAAACGACCTTTGATTTGCTCTCCGATAGGCATTGTAATAGGTAATCCTGTATCTACAACGTCCATACCACGCATCAAACCCTCTGTAGCATCCATTGCCACGCAACGTACGCTGTCTTCTCCTAGGTGTTGCTGTACCTCAAGTACAACTACGTCACCATTATCACGCTTCAATTCAAGAGCGCTGTAGATTTCGGGAAGTGCATTGTTTTCAAACATTACGTCCACTACGGGCCCGATGATTTGTTTGATTTTACCAGTGTTAGCCATCTATGATAATATTAAAAAGAATTGTTGTTGGAAAATTTTGCGCAAAAGTAACGTTATATTACTAAAGTGCAAAAACGAAAAGTGAAAACGATTAAAATTTTAACGAAAATAGACTTTTTTTAGGCAGACACATGCGCATGACAAGACATATGCTTTATTCGAATTTGTATCCATATAGCACATATTGCCCATTGTAATTTCCGGAATTGTCGTCCAGTTTGATTTTTGAAATAGTTAGCAACTCTTTTTCATCATTAATTAATTTCAAAAAATCCGTACTGTTACCCACAAACTGTTTTGTGTATACAAATGCAGTCAACAAACCGGCTGAAGTACGAAAAGACTTCCAGTTGCCATCGCTTAAAATATAATTCAGCCTTAGGGCTGAAGGTTTATACAAATAGGAGCGTATGAGGCCTTTTACATTTTGTTGTAGAACAATGCGCACAAAGTCATAGCGGGAAACATCCACCTGCTCGTCCATATTAAAACGCTGTCTTTTTATTTCCTTAAATAAAACCGGCGCTGCCCGAGGCTTCCGTTCCAGCAAAAGTCTAGTCCTTTCGTTGGATGTAAAAGTGTCTGTGAGTGCATAATTTGCTGCTATATATGCATTTACAATACCTTCGTCATTAAAGGGATATCGTTCATCGATGGCATCATAATCGTACAAAATGAACTTTGGCGGCTGGTGTATATAATGTTCATAATTAGCATTTTGTAAGAAACTGTTGTAGGTCATGTAAGACTGAAAGTCGGGTCTTGGGCTGTAATTCAATTTGTTTTGTAAGAGATATTCAACATCCCAAGGGAAAACATCTACAGTTGCATCGGAGATTTTCTTTAGCAGTGGCTCTGGGATTTTACGTTTTTCGGCATTAGCAAAATACTCATGGTATTGTGCGTCTTTATAATCTTTGTAGTAAAGGAAAGGAGCTGAAAACCTCCGACTCACCAAATCGGAAAGAGAATGTTGTGATAGCTTTCCGGAAAGGAGTACCAATAAAATTAATGATAAGGGTAGATAATAAATAAGCTTATTTCTAAAACCTTTATTGAAATTACCAAGATATACGACCATTATAGCGCTGGCAAAAAACTCTGAAAGATGTTGCACATCATTTCGAAGTATTGATTGTTTCC
Source organism: Bacteroidota bacterium (assembly GCA_040387755.1). Classification (GTDB taxonomy): domain Bacteria; phylum Bacteroidota; class Bacteroidia; order Chitinophagales; family Chitinophagaceae; genus Rurimicrobium. Next base: position 103,386 of record JAZKDB010000003.1, read on the forward strand.
AAGCTAAAAAGACATACATCATTGAAATCAGAGAATAGAAGATTTCAGTCTTGAGTCCTGATTGATACAATGCGACAATTTGTGCACACAAGTAGGTTAATAGTAACAGAAAGCCGATTGTGACTAATATTTGCAAGTCCGGGTGCTGTTCATACAGAGGCATTATTTCATTATAACCCTGCATGGTAAAAAAACCACTTTTGATATATTCAATAAGGTCCACATTCAGAGCTATTGAGGGTAGGATAACTAGGCCTGCCAACAAGACAATTGAAATAGTCAGCTCCCGTTTAGTAGACAATCTCAAAAGACTTTCATGAACCAAATGAGCCAAAGACAAAAGCAATGCAAAAAGCGCGATATTTAGTTTCATGTAAAAGCAAAGCGAAACGCAAACTGAGCTAAGGAGGAATGAAACTAACTTTCGCTTTTGTTGGTAATCATAAAGCCAGAAAAGAGAGAAAAAAAATATCAAAAAAGCGGTTGTGGAACCATTGTGCGTATTGAGCAATAAGAGTGTGAAAAACAAAAATAAGATAGCAAACGGCTTATTGTGGTCAATAAGGAATTTGCGAAAGACACAGGCAAAATTGAACAGCATAAATATGTCAAATAGCAAGACAGCTTCCTTAGGTATAGTCCACAATACCCTATTACAAAGGAAAGCCAGCGGCCCATAAGTAGCAATGATTTGTTTTCCCCATATCAGTTTTTTGTATAGAGCAAAGTTCATAGTTATCTGAAAAGAACAATCCAAGCCAAGCCAGGTCGGCCCTTTATCTTCTAACCATGGAACGATACTGAAAGGCACGTTAAATAGAAATAGAGCGAAGCAAATCGCAATACATGTAATAACAATCTTTCTTTGCAAAAATTGATTAACAGCATTCATAATATAAAAACTAAAGTAACAATAAAATCTCAACAAGAATTATCCTGTATACTTTTGCTTCATATCACAAAGGCAAAAGTCCTTCATTAACCTATTATTATCCAAGCAATGGCAGGCATTTACATACATATTCCTTTTTGCCGCAAGGCTTGTACTTATTGTAATTTCCATTTTTCAACCTCTCTTTCTCAAAAAGACAACATGTTGAAAGCTATAAGCTGGGAATTGGAGCATGAGCAGGCTTATTTGCAGGGCGAAAAAATAGAAACCATCTATTTTGGTGGAGGCACGCCTTCTTTACTGAGTGCTGAAGAGTTATTGGGTGTTTTTGACACAATTGGCAAGTATTACGACCTTAACGGTCTGAAAGAGTGCACTTTGGAAGCCAATCCAGACGATTTGAATTCAAAATATATACAATCTTTAAAATCTACACCTATCAATAGATTTAGTATAGGGGTTCAATCTTTTTTTGATTCGGATTTAAAATACATGAATCGTGCCCATAGTGCTCAGGAGGCTGATTATGCTATAAAAGCAGCTCAGGATGCTGGCTTTGAAAAGTTAACGATTGATTTGATTTATGGCACCCCGGGATTAAGTAATCTGGCCTGGCTGGAGAATCTGGCCAAAGTTGAGGCCCTCAGTATACCTCATTTTTCGGCTTATGCCCTTACAGTAGAAGAAGGCACCGCTTTGCATTATGCTATCAATAAGAAAAAACAAGTTCCTGTGGATAATGAACAATCTGCCCAGCAGCTTGAATTGTTGATGCAATATGCCCCGGCTATGGGTTTTGAGCAATATGAGATTTCCAATTTCGCCAGTAAAGGACAATACGCCCTGCATAATACCAATTATTGGAAAGGCATTCCTTATCTGGGTATTGGTCCTTCGGCACATAGTTTTGACGGGCGCAACAGGCGCAGCAATATTGCCAATAATAGCTTGTATATCAATGCGATAATCGATAAAAATCCGATTTATGACATTGAATACTTAACTGATGTACAGCGACTGAACGAGTATATTATGACCTCCCTAAGAACGATGTGGGGCTGTTCTCTGGAAAAAGCAGAACAAGCTTGGGGAGCAAGGGCGGCTTCAGACTTAAAAAAAGCCAGCCAGATTTTCTTAGAGAAAAAATGGCTGACTATAGAAAATGAAACTATACTTTTAACTAATGATGGAAGGCTATTTGCCGATCATATAGCTTCTGAATTGTTTTTTGAAGAAAATTAAAGTCGGAATGTGATGCCAAATCTTGCATCAGATAACACATTTCCCCCACCAATTTCCAGATTAAGTCCTGCATTTCGGGAAAAATAATAACGGCCACCTAACTGTAATCCTGCAGCAAGACCACCAACCCTCCGGTAATCATATACCGGGGCGCCGACAGGACGCACATAATTGGCAATACTATACCCTAAATTGGCTCCAAGATATAAATCCCAATTGTGAGGGATGTTTAATACCCTGTTGAAATGGTAATTACCAATGGCGCTAATGGTCGTAATGGAAAAATCATAACGATAATCGTTCCAGTCAGAAAAGTGTCGTCTGTAGCTGACTACACCGCCCAAAGTGAAGTCTGGGTGAACATAGGCTTCAAGACCACCATATACCGGAACACCCCAATTAGAAAGGCCAATTCCAAGATTAAGCAATACGCTGCTGGATGGCTGAGCATTTCTGGTTTTGTTTTGAGCAGTAGCACCGAAAGCCATTAGACCCAATGCTCCTATTAAAATTGTACTTTTCATATTCATCTAATTATTTTGGTTCATATCAAAGTTAGACCGAGGAATGCTATATTAATTTTTTTTAAGTAAGTTTTACCATTAGCGATAACACGGATAGTGATGTCCTTTTTGCTACTTTTGTAAAAATCATTATCAAAAATTAATTTGGTTTTTGTTTAATACTCATTACTCTTATGGCAATATCGAAAGAAGCTAAGACAGGTTTAATGGTTACTATCTCTGTGATTGTAATTATTCTCGGTTCCTATTTCTTAAAAGGTTTTAACCTATTTTCTTCAGACAGAACATATAATTGCTATTTTGATAATGTTCAGGGTCTTATCCCGTCTGCTACTGTTCAGGTAAAAGGTATGGTAGTAGGTACCGTAAGTGAGGTAATTCTTCAGGGTAATGACAAAGTAAAAGTGGTCATTGCGGTGGATAAGAAAGTAAAGCTGCCCAAAGGTACTACTGCAGCACTTTTTGCCCCAGACCTGATGAGTGGTAAAGCTTTGAGGTTAGATTTGGGTGCAGGAACAGAAATACTTCCTGATGAGGCAACAATAGAATCAAAAGTAGAATTGGGTGCCATTGACAAGGTAACTTCGCAAATAGATCCGGTTTTGGCTAGTGCAAATCAGGTTATGTATCGTCTGGATTCAATTATGGCATCTATTCAATTGATGTTGAATCCGACCACCCAAAGAAATATTGAAAGCAGTGTGGCTTCATTGGAGTTGACTATGAAGAATTTTGCATCCTTATCTACCAGTCTTAATAAGGAAAGTGCGCAATTGGCAGGTATTATCCGTAATGCCAATTCAATAACTGCTAACGTAGCCAACAACAGTAAAAATATTGATGCGGTAATGGCAAATCTGAAAACCACAACTGACAAATTAAGTAAGGCCGACCTTGAAAAAACTATTCATAACCTGCAAAATACCCTGGATCAGACACAGGCGTTACTGGCCAAAATCAACAGAGGCGAAGGGAGTCTGGGTATGTTGGCCAACGACAAGCAATTGTATAATAACCTTACCAGCAGCATGTCTTCGCTGGACAGGCTGATGGACGATTTGAAAAAACATCCGTCACGCTATATTAATATTCGTGTTTTTGGTAAAGCCCCAAAAGATAATCCATAAATCTGGCGAACAATTATTTTGTACAGTTTCTATTGTTTGAAAAGAATTAGTTTTTTCCTGCTGAGTTCCCTGATTATTTTACTGGGAACTTACAACATTGTTATTGCCCAAAAGCCCAAAGCAGATACCAGCGGGAAGATACCCATTACCATTGTGGATAATAAAACTATGGAAGCGTTTAAGACGGATTCCAATAGTTATTTTAAGTTTATCGGTAATGTGCAATTTCAACATGGTACAGACATGCTTTATTGCGACACTGCGATTCTCAATCAGGAAAGGAACAATCTCGAGGCATTTGGCAATGTAAAAATCGTGCAGGCTAATGGAACGACTGTATTAAGCGATTATCTGAGCTATACCGGGAATATAAAAAAAGCCTATTTACGTGGAAATGTGGCCTTAACTAGTGGTAATGATAACCTTTGGACCGAAGAGTTGGATTATTACCTCAACACCAAAGTGGGCAATTATTATCAGGGCGGTACGCTCCAATCTGGTAGCACAACAGTTTCGAGCACCTTAGGTACTTATAATGCACAGACAAAGGAAGCCAGATTTGTAGATCAGGTAATGGTGACAGATACCGCCTATAATATCGAAAGTAAAGATCTTGGCTACAATACAGAAAGCAAAATGATGCGCTTTTTTGATAGCTCGGTTGTGACCAATGAAAGCTCTGTATTGCGCACTTCGCAAGGTATTTATGATTCAAAAAACCAAATCGCCAACTTCACTACCCGTTCTTCTATCCTCAATGAAGAACAATTTATAGTTGGAGATACTCTTAATTATAACAAGCAAACAGGCTTGGGAAATGCTTTTGGTGATGTGATAGTTTTTGATACAGCGCAAAAATCCACTCTTTATTGTGGCAAGGCATTCTACAATGACAAGTTGAAAACCCTGTTGGCTATCGAAAAGCCTGTGCTTAAAAGAGTAGATAATAAAGATAGCTTGTATGTCCGTGCCGATACTTTTTTTTCTGCTCATTTTGTTATGAAAACGGATACGTTGAAATCAACTAAAAAGGAAACTGTAAATAAAGGAAATAAAAAACCTGTGAAGTCTGGAGCATCTGATAAGGTCACCACTTTTAAAACTAATTTTGTTACCACTGCAGACACTACAAGCCCAAAGTATTATACCGGTTTTCATCATGTGCTCATTTTTTCAGATTCGCTGCAGGGTAAATGTGACAGCATCTGTTTTACAGGTAAGGATTCTTTGATGCTAATGATGAAGGAGCCTGTACTTTGGAGTCGAAGGAGCCAGATAACCGGTGATACAATTATTGCCTATATAGATAGCGGAAAAGTACAAAAAGTAGTGGTGCCGAATGAGGCCTTGATTGTATCACGCAGCGGACCGGAAAAAGCCAATCTTTTCAATCAGGTGCAAGGTAAAACACTTGTAGCTTATCTGGTTAATGAAGAGTTGGACCATGCAACAGTAAAGCCTGATGCAGAAAGTATTTACTACCCTACAGATGAAAGCGGCGCCTATATTGGTGTCAGTCAGTCTAAAAGTGAACGCATGAAGATATTCTTTTCTAAAGGGGATATTGATAAGCTGCTATTGGAGCAGGAAATTAAACAAACACTTTCTCCTCTTAATAAAATTGATATTCCCACTATGCGACTCAGTCGTTTTCAGTGGCTGGAAGAATTAAGACCAACCAGTATTGCAGAACTATTTGAGTAAGGTTTTATTGGAATAATTGATACGGCTATCAAAAAGAACAGAACTATCTTTAAGTATACTGGTATCTAAAAGAAATTTAGTGGTTGTAGGTTTGCATTTCAAAAGAAAATAGAAATGGACTTACTGCAAAAATTGAATTGGCGCTATGCCACCAAAAGAATGAACGGCCAGATTGTGCCGGAACAAAACCTTAACAATATTCTTGATGCCATACAATTGGCTCCTTCTTCCGCCGGACTGCAACCATATAATGTTATTGTTGTTAGCGATAAAGAAGTATTGAAACAGATTCATCAGGAATCTGCCCAGCAACCTCAGATTCTAGAAGCATCACATCTACTTGTCTTTGCTGCCTGGAAAAACCTAAGTGAAGAGCAGGTAGAAGAATACATTAACCGTATTGCTGCTACACGTAATATTCCTGCCGAAAGCCTTGATGGATTTAAATCCAATATTATGGGTTTTACGAAAAGAACAGCAGAACAAAATTATCAATGGGCAGCACGCCAGGCCTATATCGGATTAGGAGTTGCCGCAATAGCCGCAGCACACGAACAGGTTGATGCCACACCGATGGAAGGATTTAATCCTGCTGCTATGGATAAAATATTGGGTCTTGAAGAAAGAGGATTAGGTTCTGTAGCGATTATGCCATTAGGCTACCGCGATGAAGCCAATGATTTTTTATTGGGTGCAAAAAAGGTGAGAAGAAGTAAGGAAAATTTCTTTACAAAAATCTAATTTGCAACAATGAATTTATTCAAGTGCTTTTTGATACTATTTCTTTCCTGCCTGATGATGGAAAAGCCGGCCTATGCACAAGGCAAATTGAAAAGCAACACTAAAATTAAAACAATGAACAGTACAGATAGTTTAATGAAAGTAGAAGTCTGGAGCGATGTGATGTGCCCTTTTTGCTATATAGGTAAAAGGAAATTTGAACAGGCTCTGGCTCAATTTCCGGCAAAGGAGAAAGTGCAGCTTGTATGGAAAAGTTATCAGCTTGACCCAAGTATTTCTGCAGCTGATGACAAGGATTATGTCCGTCATTTGCAGCAAAAGAAAGGCTGGAGTGACAAGCAAACCAAAGAGATATTGGATAACGTGACACAGATGGCTGCGGAGGTTGGCTTGGACTATCATTTTGAGAAGGCTATGGTGGCCAATTCATTCAAGGCACATCGTTTTGCTCATTATGCAGGTAAATTTGGATTGCAGGATAGTGCGGAAGAAGCTTTATTTATTGGGCACTTTGTAGAAGGTAAAGATATCAGCGACAATGAAACATTGGCGGCTATGGGCGAGGCCATTGGTCTGAACAGGCAAAATGTAGTAAACTTTTTGAGTACGGACGAAATGATCAAGGACGTAAATCAGGATATTCAGGAAGCGGAACAAATAGGAGTGACGGGTGTTCCCTTTTTTGTCTTCGACCGAAAATACGCCATATCAGGCGCTCAGGACGAAAAAGTTTTTCTGAATACGCTTGAAAAATCATTCAGGGAATGGGAGAAGCTTCATGCTGAGACGAAGCTGGAATTGATAGAAGGAAAGTCCTGTAAGCCCAATGGCGAATGCGAATAGGTGACACGGAATAGTTTTTAAGTCCCCCAACAGTATTGTTGGGGGACTTTTTTTTGTAGAGATAAAATAAAAACTTTTACGATATACCTTATTCCGGTACATTTTCGCTTTTGCATCTTACTTTTACGCTTTATGGATAAGAAGCGGATTATTTTTTTGGGTTCTAAACCCATTGGCTACCATTGTCTTCAGTTTTTGATTGCTTCGCAGGAAAAACTGAATGTCGAAATTGTGGGCATATTGACACAACAAAGAAAAGAATTTGGTGGCGAAACGGATTTGGCTGTACTGGCTAAGGAAAATAATATTCCTGTATTGGCTTCATTGGCGGAGATACCCGAATGTGATATTCTCTATTCGGTGCAATACCACGAAATACTCAAAGCAGAACATATTGCCAAAGCAAAGCAAATTGCGGTAAACCTGCATATGGCGCCTTTGCCGGAGTACAGAGGCAGTAATCAGTTTTCATTTGCCCTCATCGATGGCAAAGAAGAATTTGGTACTACTATTCACCAGATGGATACACGCATTGATCACGGTGATATTTTGTTTCAGAAGCGATTTTCGATTCCCCGTAATTGCTGGGCATTTCAGTTATACGAACTTACTTATGAAGCATCTTTAAAATTATTTTGCCAAACATTGGGCCATATTGTTTCCTGTAATTTTCGTCCTGTTGCTCAGGCAGATTTGGTAGCCTCAAAAGGGAGCTCACTTCATTACCGACATGAGATTGTTGACCTCAAAAGAATTGATTTGTCCTGGGATGAGGAAAAGATAAAATTGCATATTCGTGCCACTACAATGCCAGGTTTTGAGCCCCCTTATTGCGAAGTGAACAAAAGGAAAATCTACTTTTCAACCAATTATATTAATGAGTAGAGTTAAGCGACTGGTGTTTACCGTAACCAACGATTTGAATTATGACCAACGCATGTTGCGCATCTGTACTTCGCTGCACAATGATGGTTATGATGTAACATTGATTGGCTTCAAACGCAGGATGAGCATGCCTTTAACCGAAAGGCCGTTTAAGCAGATTCGTATTCCGATTATAGCAGAGCAGGGCAAATTGCTCTATGTGGATTATTGGATTAAGCTATTTTTTCTGTTGCTTTTTCGTAAAGTTGATGTGCTTTGTGCCATTGATCTCGATACTATTTTGCCGGTTTATTATGCTTCTCGCATTCGCGGAAAAAAAAGAGTGTATGATGCACACGAATTATTTACTGAATTAAAAGAAGTCATCAGCAGACCCAAAGTTCACCGTATGTGGCTTTGGATAGAAAAGCATACTGTTCCGCATTTTCCGGTAGGCTATACGATCGGAGAATGTTATGCTGAGGAGTTTAACAGAAGGTATGGGGTTGATTATGGCGTGGTGCGTAATGCCACAATCCTAAAACCATTAGTGAAAACTCCTGCGAAGGAAAGATTTATTTTGTATCAGGGATGGGTAAATGTAGGTCGCCGGTTTGAACAATTGATACCGGCAATGCAATGGGTGGATGCACCATTGGTCATTTGTGGCGCAGGTAATTTTTATGCAGAAACGAAGGCTCTTGTTGCCCAATATAAACTGGAGCATAAAGTGATATTTAAAGGTTATGTAGCACCCGAAGAGCTGCGCCAATATACTTTGTCAGCATACATTGGTATTACATTATTTGAAGATAGCAGCCTGAGTAATAGATTAAGTATGGCCAATCGTTTTTTTGATTATATGCATGCAGGAGTACCTCAATTGTGCAATCAATATCCTGAGTATGAAAAGGCCAATGCTCGTTTTGAAATTGCTTCTTTAATTGCCGAACCTACACCAGAGCATATTGCAGAATCGCTCAATAAAATGTTGAATGACGAAGCTTATTATAACAGGCTGGCACAAAATTGTCTGGCAGCACGGGAGTTCTATTGCTGGCAGCAAGAGGAAAAAACCTTACTGAGTATTTACCATTATTTATTGAAATAATACCTATGAAATTCAGCGTAGTAATAGCCGCATACAATGCAAGTCGCACTATTTGTGCTGCCTTGCAATCCTGTATGTCTCAGACTTATGCTGCATTCGAAATCATAGTGGTGGATGATGCCTCAACAGATGATACGATACAACTTGTGCAGGCCTTTTCTCCAGAGATAAGAACCATTTCTTTAAAAGAAAACAAAGGTGTAAGTGCCGCCCGAAATGCTGGATGGGCTATGGCATCAGGGGATTATGTGGCCTTTCTGGATAGTGATGATAGCTGGCATCCCGAAAAGTTGTTTAGGGTAAGCGAAACCCTGAAAGATTTTCCTGCAATAAAATTTTTAGCACATCAATTTGCCATTGGTACAGATGTTTCTGAAAGCAAGTTCTCTTCAGCAATTATTAAAGAAGTCCATTTTGGAGAACTCCTTATTCGCAACCAAATTCAAGGCTCTTGTATTGTTGTGAAAAAGGATATGATGCAACGATTTGATGAGCAAATGCGCTATACAGAGGATTATGATTTTGCTTTAAGATGCGCCTATCAGCAAGCCATTGTTTTTTTAGAAATTCCCTTAAGCATATTGTCGCGTCCACAGCAATCGGCCGGAGGTTTGTCTGCCAACCGCTGGGCTATGCGGAAAGGAGAACTTTATCTGTATGGAAAGCTCTGGAAGTTGAATCCTTTATTACTTCTTTGTATTCCGGTGCTATGGCTCTATAGTCTGGCCAAACATTTATTTCAAAAGGCGAAATAGCTTTATTTCTTTTTGCGCAGCAACCATATGGTCCATATATCGCTGCGGCTCTGCCAGTCATTTAATTGAATATTCATTATCCAGTCGGGGAGATATACATATACACGCTCTGCTGTGTAGCGTGCATCCTGATAAGGCAGTTGTGCCTGATAACTGAGCACCAGCAAAGAATCGGCATTCTGAGCCAGAACAAAAGGAGCAAAGTCAATGTCATTCATTGTGTCTTCACTAAAATTTGGCGGACGATACAAATAGATTTCGTTATGCCCTTCATCATAAATACTGCGCCCTAGAGTGTACAGATGAATTGGCTTGCCATTGGCATAGTTGTATAAAAATTTGTAATAGAAATGATTGGGCTTTGCCGGCCAAATGCAACGATATCCCATCAATAAGATGTTGCACCAAATTAGAATTTTCAGAGAGGGTTTCAGCCACTTTTTGTCCTGAATACTATGCCAGATTTCATCCAAACCAGAAAAACAAATCAGCAAGAAAGGCAACACCATTGGGTACAAAAAACGAAACTCTTTATGTGGTACTACCATATGCCCCAATAAAAATGGAATAAAAATAAAAACCATTAATTGTTTGGGACGTTTTATTATCGCGACAAAAAACAAAAGCAATAAGACGATGCTAATGGGTGGAATACCCTGAGTAGCAAATAGAACAATATAATCGTACCAGGGAGTAGTTCCATAAGTAGATGCTGCATCCCGGACGATATTTGCCTGATAATAGCGCAGCGGACTCAGTATCCATTCTCCATAAAACCAATGATCAACCCAAAGGTTCAGTGCTACTGCCAGAACTGCTCCAATGAAAATATAGGTAAAGGGTTTCCATAAAGGACGGGCAAATAATATCAACCATAGTAAAAGTCCTATGATTGCAAATGCCATTTGGAATCTGAAATAGAAGGAGCAGGAAAGGAGGAAGCCCATCAATAGCCATTGCCCTAAACTGGCTTTAATATTCTGATGATTACTAATTGAAGGCACTACCAACAAGGCAGCAATAAAACTGATGCCGGCATAGTTTTCGGAACTGAAGCGGACCTGAAGATAAGGCATAAACCAAAGGCAGGCAATAGAGGCAATTACCCAAAAGGCAACTTTAGGATTTGTAAAAGAGGATGAAAAACGAAGCGCAGCTTTGCAGGCTACAAACCAGGCAATAATGGCGGTGATGAAGCGCAGCAGAAATACATGAAAAAATGGATTGTCAATTCCTATCGACTTGAAAAACTGAAAAGCAAAATGTGCAAATGTTGGTTGTAGGGTCGGGCGGATTTTAGCAATAAATTCCCAAGGGAAAACACCTTGAGGCACATTGCCAAATTTGAAATTGGAAAACTCCAGAATCATAAAGTGTTCATCAATCTGATGATATCCTATCGAAAACCAACTGGCTACAATATGGCAGAGTAGGCCAATCAGAAAGAATTTTTTATAGGAGCTATTCAGGATTTCTTTCATTCAGATTATTGTGGTGGGAGAAATACTGTTGCAAAATACAGTAAGTGCTGAATAAAAAAAACGCCTGCAGTAATGCAAACGTTTTTCTGAATAATTAACTCGACAAATATTATTTTGTAGGAGCAGCAGTTTTTTCGGTTTTTTCAGCTTTTTCAGTTTTTTCTGCAGATTTAGCATCTTTTTTGCAGCAACCTTTGCCTTTAGCACAAGCTTCTTTTTTCTCTTTAGAGCAAGCTTCTTTTTTCCCTTTGCAACATTTGCCATCATAAGCAAAAGAAGAACCTGCTACTGCTAGTGCAGCTAAGAATAATGTTACCTTTTTCATTGTGTATTATTATTTTTTTGTTGAATGAATAGCCAAATCTAAGACATTTTTGCCAAAACAGTAACGCCACCTTCTACTTTTTGGCCAATTTTCACATCAATTTGTGTTCCGACCGGAAAATAAATATCTACTCTGGAACCGAAGCGAATGAACCCAAATTCTTCATTTTGAGCTATTGGTTGACCTTCTTTTACATAGTAACAAATACGACGGGCTAATGCACCGGCAATTTGACGCATCAACAGAGTGGTTTTGTTGTTGCCCACCACTACGGTTGTTCTCTCATTCTCTGTCGAGGATTTTGGATGCCATGCCACCAAATATTTGCCCGGATGATATTTCATGTACTTAACCTCTCCATTAATCGGGCTTCGGTTGACGTGAACATTCAATGGGCTCATGAAAATGGAAACCTGAAGACGTTTGTCTTTAAAATATTCAGTTTCAATGGTTTCTTCAATTACTACTACTTTGCCGTCTGCCGGCGCAACGACAAGGTTTTCACCTTTGGTAAAGGTGCGATTGGGAATGCGAAAGAACCAAACAATCCATAGCCAGAGTAAAAAGAAAATTACTTGTATGGGCCAGAAAAGCCAGAAAGTGTCAATCAGGAAATGTTGGTTGAGCCAGGCTATTACTGCAAATAAAACTGTGGCTATGCTAATATACTTGTACCCTTCTCTGTGTAATGTCATAAAAATTTGATTGCGTTTCGGCGCGAAGATAAATTAAAAAATATGGATGCTTATTGGCTCCATAAAAAGGTAACTGTAACAGAATGCAAATGGAGTGGCTAACAGCAAAGAATCGAATCTATCCAAAGCACCTCCATGGCCTGGCATAAAATTTCCGGAGTCCTTTATTCCTGCAAGACGTTTGAGTTTGCTCTCGAACAAATCTCCTAAAGTGCCGGCAACAGAGGCACATAATGAGAGCACCACCCAGTCCTGAATACTATAATAAGGGCTGAAAGCGCCCCATATCCCGGCTGCAATTATTGTGAGTAATGCTCCACCGATAGTACCTTCCCATGTTTTTTTGGGTGAGATAGAAGAAAAAGGTGTTTTGCCGATAAAAGAACCAACTATGTAGGCCATGGTGTCATTAATCCAGATAAGCAGAATTAGTCCCAAAGGCAGCAGCAGGCTTTTTTCGCGCATCATCATCAATAAAATCAGGGGCAGACAGATATATAACAGTGCGCCAAATGCATGAAGCACTTTATTGATGTCGCCTTTGGCCCGCAGGGACTCCCACAATAAGAGGAAAGCAGGAATGCAGAATAATACAGGAACGAGCGTTTTTTCTGTGTTGAGCAATGGTGCTGTAAATATCAATGCTAGTGCTCCAAATAATTGAACTGTAAATGTCAATGTATTGCTATATTCTGTGTTGGGATTAATTTTATGGAGTAAGGAAAAGTATTCCTTAACGGCCAAAAATTGCACGAAGAGAAAAAGTGCCATAAACAATACTGTCTGGCCTAAAAGACCTGCAAGCATGATTATTGCAAAGACAATAGCGGTTCCCGTTCGGGTGAAAAAAGTATTCCAGTTCACAAATAAGAGAGATTAATTAGTTTGTCTTTCACCTTTGAAATCATCGTTCCAATCTGATGCTAATGGGGTTGAATTTTTGCGGAGCATAAAAAAGGCAAACCCAAGAATGGCGAGAGCAGAGATAAAGACATACCACGGAGCGCTGTCGGCTTTACTTACCTCTGTTGGAATAACATTTCGATTACCCAAAAACACCAATACAACGCCCAAAGCATTATTAAGAAAGTGTGCCAAAATGCTTAGCCAAATAGTGCCACTGTAGTAATAAATATAACCGAGTAGTACACCGGCGAGCATAATGGGTAGAAAATGATAGGCATTGCCATGAGCCAAGGCAAAAATGCCAGCAGAGAAGAGAATAGCGAAATGAATACTCTGAGTATTATTATAAGCAAAACGCATTACAATACCTCTGAACAATAATTCTTCGCCAAAAGCAGGCAATACAGCAAAAAGACCCAGATACAAAAGTAAATCACCGATGGTGCTACCTTTCATCAGGGCTTCCATTTTTGACTGTTGTTCTATAAAGTGGGCTTTGACTCCTTTGCCCAGATCTAATTGTTGTATCCATGAACCAATTTGTGCAAAAACCGGTACAGCAACAAGAATTAATAATACAGTCCAAATCAATAGTTTAGTACCATTAATCCTTTTAAAGCCCAGATAGTTAAATGGTTGCGGGTGACATAAATAAGCAAATAATAATGCGCTGATAAGGAAGGTAAATAAGCTGTTTATTGCCTGGAAAAATTGTGCTGAGACAATTATTTTAGGGCTGCTGTTTGAATTTAGTGCTGATATGGCCTCTACTGTTGTGCCAAATATTTTTGTAAGCCCAATGCTTCCTACTATTAGCGAAAAGGATGTCAATGTGAAAATTAATAACATCAACAGAATGGTCTGCAGAAATTTAGGGTAATGTCGCCAATAACGCATATTTGAGCTTTAGTTCAAAAAACAAGGGGGTAAAGATAATCAGAAATAATTCTTTCTTTGGCGAATGGGATATCAAAAAAAGGTTGCCAATTTTTGGCAACCTTTTGAATTATAAATTTAAATGCAGTTATTCAGCATTATTGTTCTTGTTGAAATCACTTGAATTATCAAAATCAAACAATAAAGAGAATCTTACTGTATTGCTCAAAGGATTACGATTGATGCCTGATCCTGAGGGTACCAGATAGGCAACATTAAGATTAAATACAGTATAACGAACACCGATACCACAGGTTAGATAACGACGGTCACCATTTTCTTTGTGTTCGTAATAATATCCTGCACGAACTGCAAACTGATCCTGATACCAATATTCAGCTCCAATGGCAGCGTTAACACGCTTGATGCCAGCAGGGTCTCCAAACGAGCTTAATACACCGGGGACAACACTTTTGTCGGGGTAGAAATAACTAACATTGCCGGCTGTATCAGTTGTGCTTTCCGGACCCGGAACCAATAACTTATTGATATCGGCAGCAATGGTGATTTTGTTATAAGCATCTGCTTTATAGGTATAAGCAGCACCAAGACCAAGGTTGGTAGGAATAAAATCTCTGCGGGTAGAACTGTAAGAAATCTTGCTTCCTAAATTGCTGATTACCGCACCTGCACTAAAAGTCGATGCTTTATCATCATTCAGTTCAGTTGTTCTGGAGTAGTAGACACCAACATCTCCAGCCACGGCATTGCCCGGATTATATGCTACGCTTCCTGCTGCACCGGTGGCAATTTGAGAATGAATATATCTTAAACTCACGCCAGTAGACAAATAAGTAGACAAGCGACGGGAATAACCAAAATCAAGGGCGAATTCGCGAGGCATTCCTGTACCCAAAGAGTTGCCCTGAGCGTCAGTGTAATTAATGTTGCCCAACGAAAAATAACGGAGAGAGCCACTAATTGCCTGATTGTCGTCTTTGCCAAATTTTGCGTAGCCCGAAACATACACCAGATTGATATCCGGAACAAGGTCTTGTAACCATGGAGTATAAGTAGCGGATATACCGTATCTCTTTTTGGCAAAAGGTATCTTACCCACATTCCAATATTGAGCATTTGCATCGGCAGATATTGCGATACCTACGTCTCCCATTGCGCCTGAACGGGCATCTGGTGATATGCGTAGAAAAGGTACGGCAGTGGTAATGGCTATTTTTTGACCATTGAATTTATTAGCGCTGGAGGAGGATTGTGCGGATGCATTTTGAGCAGAAATACCTGCAGCCAAAATACCCAAACTCACGATTGCAATACGTTGAAACATTATGTTGTTGCTAATTTGTTTTTATTTTTAATAATAAATTGTGGGCAAAAGTAATGAAATTGGACTTAGAAACCACATTTTCACTAACGGTACAATATTACTTTTTGGTATCCAAGGTCTTCAATATTTTTTTCTGTAGCTATTCTAATACGATATGGATAGACTCCTGAAGGTAATTTTTCACCACCATTTCCGGTGCCATCCCAAATTACCTCAGCACTATTACTTCCTGTTGCAGTAAAGTCCTGATCAATAGTCCTTACCAGCGAGCCTGCTGTGTTGAAGATGTGAATTGTGACTTTTAGAGCCTCATTGGGGTGGTTATGCTCAAACACAAAACGAGTACTTGAACTGAAAGGATTAGGATAATTATAAATATTTCTGATTTTAATCACTTTGCCATTTAATACTTCAAAGAATACTTTCCCTTCACCCGAGTTGTTGAAAACATCCCAGGCTTTTACTTTTATGTAGTGTAAGCCATCAGATAAACCCGAAAGTGGGAAATTGACATATCCAAGTTTATAGGTGTTAGGGGCTGTTTCGTAATAATCATTAAGTATATATGGTGCTTCAACTACATCATCCAACACTGCTGTTAGATCGTGGCCGACAAAATTGCCTGAAACGTTTATTCCGCTTTTGTCGGATATTATTGCATATAAAATAGAATTGGTACCTGTAAGGCCACCATCTTTAAATAAAGAATCATTCATAAACGCCCTTACCAAAGGAGCATCTTCGTCAACACTGGCATTGTCAGAGAAGCCTCCTACAATTGTTGATGTGTCGGCACCAACGGCATCAATATTCCCATCTTCGGCATAATAGCATATTTTACCTTTACCAAATTCATAATTTATATCCTTAGGGGTAATAAATTCGTAGCTGAATCTACCTGCAGTAACAGTAGCTATTCCTTTATAGATGATATTGTTTTGTACTAAATATTCCCTATTGCCAGGACCACTGTTTTCTGTCTTAACAGAGGTCGTTTGGGGTTTGTCAAAGAAAGTAATGTTGACTTTGCCATTGAAACCAGACATAATATTTCCATCATCATTTCTTAGCGTCCCATAAATCCGGTAAGCTCCCAATGATTTAACAGAATCTGATTTAACACCAACCCCGTCAATTAACTCCTGAACAGAATCGGTTTGTACGTCATATCTGGGGAAATTAGGTGTTAAGGCAGGATCCCCTAACAATGCAAATTTTCTTGAGTTAACAATGTCCCCTGAAGCTAACACAACATTTTTAGAAATGCGGAAGGCATCACCAAATGTATTCCAACCGTCGGCTTTTTTGGTAAATTGTGTATGTAGATAAGAGGTATTGAAAATGCGATTATAGGTTGCGTATACTACCTGCGTTGTAGTAACCAAAGCAATAGCACCTCCATCTCCTTTGAGAATTATTTTTTCACCGGCCGATTGTAATGCGGGATTATCGAAGCGGCTGAAATCACAAGTTGCCGTTATCATAATAGGCATTTTGTATTGATTATGCCAGGAGTTGTAGTCGTCTTGTGTAATAATTCTTTCGTGAGCGAGGGTATAAATACTGCCATGCCCACTGTAGTTCATTAAAAAAGTTCCTTTGTAGATATTGTCATTTATAATTTTATTGGCATCAGGACAACGGGCTCCACCAGGTGTTGAGACAAAATTCATATTGTCCAGATACACTTTCTGTGCTTTGTAAATATTGGTGGTTGATTCAACGGTTTTGTACATTTCATCAGCGTCTTGCAAATGATTGCCAGCATTATCTTCATTATCTCCAATATATATATTGTTTAATCTCCAAACGCCCAAAGCTTCCTTGCTTTTATAGCGAATAATTTTATCAACAACAGATGAGGCCTGTGCTGCATTTGTTGCAGGAATCCGGCCAATGCCAATATCCATAAGTGCATTCCCGGTTGAGATGTCCTCGTTACTATCCAGAATCGCATAATAATCGTCGCTGCAATAACCTTCAGTAGCACTCAGGCTCTCTTGTGTCTCATACGTTGGTACGAGTTTGGCATTATTCGGAATAATGTTTTTATAGTCAAAAGAAGCTTGTCCTAATAACAACAGGTATTTCGGCATTTTTGTTTCGTCATTTCCTGCACGGTCATAAAACATGCGTGCAAAATCTCTGATAGCAGAAATGTCTTTTGAGCCGGAAGCGAACTCGTTATAAACCTGATTTAATGAAACAACATTTACTCTGAAATTATTAGTCGATCTGTGGAAGTTAGCCAACTTGTTTGCTGCATCCAGCATCTCAGGATGGCTGACAATAAGATAATCTGCCTGGTCAAGCCCATGAAGGTTTTGATTAGGTACTGAGCCCACATAATTTGGAATAAGAAAATTATTATCGCAGGCTATATATTCATGTAATTGCTTTGCCTCTTGAGAGAAGGAAAAGGTAGAGCCAGAGAGACTGCCGGCTATCTTTGCAGGAGAAAAATAGTTTGTTACATCCCATACTCTCAGGGAAGAATTTGCCGAGCTGATTTGAAATTGTGCAACTGATGAGGCACCCACACTTCTCCAATCTCTGAAAGACATTTGTGTGCCAGAGTTGAATACCAATTGACGGCGGGTATTGATTTCTATAAAGTCCAGATAGCCTTTCGCATTGCTAACATATTTTTGATATTCAATCTGAAAGCTTAACAGGCCTGATGATGGAATGACAGCTAATCCATTTTTTTGTACTAATACGCCGGGGTTGTCACCGTCCTGACCGGATATTCCATAAAGATTATCATGTTCACCAATAATATTGCCATTTAGCTTTACTGTAAATTTTGCTGTATTGGTAGCGCCAATTGCAGCATTGGCCAACTGGTAGCTGTAAAATACTGAATCGTTTAAATTGTTTGCAGGGAAGCTGAAGGTGCCAGTATTCGTTAACCCACTGTTGAATCCAAAAGCTTCTCCCCACCATATTTTGCCGAACATGCCCAAGTTTGATAATTCTTTTTCGTACAGATTATAATCGTTGTAGCTTGATACAGTTGTTGTTGGGCTGCTCGCGGCTGGCGTATTATTCATACGCAGGCCACTTCCATTATTGAAAGTGATAAAATAATAACTGCTGTCCGAATAAAGATTGGTACGATGATGGAATTGCTGAGCAGTACTGTCTTTTACCCATTCCATAGGGCCATTTGCATAGAAAAGAAAATAGTCCCCACTACCAAAAATGCCGTCGCCGCCATCGTATATGTCAATCGCATTTTCTACCAGATCATCTGGGTGTTGAACAGCGTTTGATTCATAAATCATAGTCCCACCGTTCCCGAATAATCTGATAGACGAACTATTGATATTGCCGCTTTGGCCTAAAGTGTTTTTTACAAAATCATAATCAATTTTATACATTCCCTTTTTAGTGATGGCTAATTTTTGCCAGGTTCCATTTGCCAAAACAGAAGCCGGGCTTGTTGTCCGCCAGAGCTTTTTGTTCTCAGAGCTTGCTGTGTTTTCCTTTTGTGCGTCTTTTTCGATGATGTTGATAGTGCAATTTTCCAGTTGTTGAATAACACCTTGTTCGTTTTTACGGAAGGCGGGGATGCGGATAAGAGCGAAGGTTTTCTTCCGTTCAATACCAATTTGTACTTTAAATGAATTTGCTGCATTCAACAGACTGTCAGAAATGGATTTGCCGGATAGTATGAATTCTTGATCTGCAATTTTTATTTCAGGCAACTGATTCCCACTAAGCTGGACTTTTTCAACATAAAAGCCACCTATTAGTGTTGATGTTTTATTATTTATTTGTACCTGTTTTGAAGTTTGCCCCCAAGTATTTGAGGATAAACTTACAAAAGCTAAAAAGTACATTAAATTCTTGTTCATAGAGATTTCGTTTTGGTGTGACAGAAATTCACAATCAAAGATAAGCGAAGTAAATCAATAAATTCTTTGGTCTCATTATGGCGTTTTAACGAGGCTGTGTAAATCAGAGATTAAACGAAAAATTTATCATTTTATTATAAAAGTTCTTAAATGCACAAACTAAAGACCTGCATTGTATGGGGTTAAGAATTTTGCATAGAAATCTGAAATTAAATAAAGAACAATGTGTTTTTGGTAAAAAAGGCAAAGAAATTCTAAACAGAATTTTTAGTGGCTTCAATCGCTGAAAGTATTGAAAATAAAAGCTCTTAACCCATTTTTGCCAAAACCGGCACTTAAAATAATCTTTGAAATAGAAGATTTTTTAAAAAAACGATGCACAAATACTTGACATTCTCAAAAACTTGCTCTACTATTGTAGGACTTTTAACAATAAGTAGACTTAATTTAGTAGTAAATATTTTTCTCAGAATTATGAAAAGAACACTCATTAGTATGAGCTTACTGTGCGTAGGAACAGTTACGCTCTTATCTGCCTGCTCTTCCAACAAAGGTGGCGGTGTTTCTGGCAAAACTGGCTGGAATTACAACGATCCGAAACTTGGGGGTTTTGATGTGCCGAATTATCCTGGCCAACAAACAGGTCCAGGTCTTGTATTTGTAGAAGGTGGTCGTTTTACAATGGGGCAAACAGAAGAAGATTTAGGCGATGAACACACAAGTATTCCACGTACTGTTTCCGTTTCTTCATTTTATATGGATCAAACCGAAGTAGCGAACGTTCACTATCGTGAATATACCTATTGGATGGGTCGTGCATACTCTGCCGACTATCCGGATTTAGTAGCGCAAACATTACCTGACTCAACTGCTTGGAGAGATGCCTTGTCATACAATGAGCCAATGGTGGATTACTACTTCCGTCATGCTGCTTATAATAACTACCCCGTAGTTGGTGTTTCTTGGGAGCAAGCTAATAATTATTGTAAATGGCGTACTGACCGCGTTAATGAGTTAATCCTTATTAAAAGTGGTAAGTTAAAGAAAAATCCAAATCAGGTTAATGAAGACGTTTATAATGACGAGTCTTACCTGAGCGGTCAATACGAAGGTATTGCTGGTGGTAACCGTAAAAAGGATTTTGACCCAAACGGTTCCGGAAAACGTAGTGTAAATTATTCAGATGGTATTTTCCTTCCTGCTTATCGCCTTCCTACAGAAGCTGAGTGGGAATATGCTGCTCTTGGATTAAAAGGTAACAATCCTGAACCCGCTACAAAACGTCGTCGTGGTGAAGAGGTTATCACTAATAGAAATACTTATCCATGGGGCGATCCAAACACTACTCGTTTTGGAATCCGCAATTCATACCAAGGAGAATTCCTTGCCAACTACAAACGTGGAGCAGGTGACAATATGGGTATTGCCGGTGGCTTGAATGATAATGCAGACATTCCTTCCAATGTTGGTGCATTTATGCCTAACGCTCTTGGATTGTACAATATGGCTGGTAACGTTAGTGAGTGGGTATTGGATACTTACCGTCCTACATCTCATCAAGACGTAAATGACTTCCGTCCTTTCCGTGGTAATGTTTACAAAACTGCCGTTCGTAACCCGGAAGATGGATCATTACAAGAGAAAGATTCTTTAGGTCAAATGACAAAACGTCAATTGGATTCTACAGAAGTTGCTCGTATGGGTAATAACTACCGTATGAAGAAATCAGACGTACGTAGCTACAACGATGGTGATAGCATGTCTTTGTACTTCTATGATTACGGAAGAACATCTTTGATTAATGATGATACCAAAGTATATAAAGGTGGTTCTTGGGCCGATCGTGCTTATTGGTTGTCTCCAGGTACACGCCGCTTCATGCAAGCAGACAGATCAAGTTCTACTATCGGATTCCGTTGTGCAATGGATCGTTTAGGTAGCCCTAACGGAACTCCAGGTAACATATTTTCTGGTAAAAGAAAAAAGAAATAAAATTCTGAAAAAATAATAAAAAACCCACCAAACATTTGGTGGGTTTTTTATTTTTACAACAGCTAAACAGTAATACCCTTGACAACACAACAACTGTACGATATTTTTTTACGATACCCTTCTGTACAAACCGATACGCGAAAGATAAAATCCGGGGATCTTTTTTTTGCACTCAAAGGCCCATCATTTGATGGCAATACTTTTGCTCAACAGGCACTGGATTCGGGCGCTGCATATGCAATAGTAGATGATGCTGAATATGTTTTAAATGACCGATGCATTCTGACAGATGATGTGTTAACCACACTTCAGCAATTAGCTCGTTACCATCGGCAACAGTTCAGAATTCCTTTTATAGCTATTACTGGTTCCAATGGAAAAACGACATCAAAAGAATTAGTAACGGCTGTATTGAAACAAAAATTTGTAACTTATTCTACTGAAGGGAATTTAAATAATCATATAGGAGTGCCACTTACAATTTTAAGGATTAAAAGTGATGCACAAATGGCAGTTATAGAAATGGGAGCCAATCATCAAAAAGAAATTGCTTCTTATTGCAAAATAGCATTACCCGATTATGCCGTGATTAATAATTGTGGGAAAGCTCATATTGAAGGCTTTGGAGGCTTAGAGGGAGTTCGAAAAGGCAAGGGTGAACTGTATGATTTTATCAGAGAAAATGGCGGTAGTATTTTTATTAATACAGACCTCGATTATTTGGAAGAAATGTCAAAAGGTATTGTTGACAGAATAACCTATGGCTCTCATAATGCAACATATTCCGGAACAATTATCCCTAACGATATGTTGCTGAATGTTGCAGTAAAAATGCCAGAAGAATCTTTAGAAATTCAGTCTAATCTGGTTGGTGAATATAATCTCCCAAATGTAATGTTGGCTGTAGCAGTTGGTGCACATTTTGGTATCAGCGGGCAACAAATAAAGTCGGCTATCGAAGCGTATGAGCCAGACAACAGCCGCTCCCAATTTGTATCCAAAGGAACTAATAGTATCATTCTGGATGCCTATAATGCTAATCCCACCAGCATGCGTGCTGCTGTCAGCAATTTCTCAAAACTTGAGGGCCATAAAATGCTTTGGCTAGGTGCCATGAAGGAAATGGGGAATGATGAAGCCAAAGAACATCAGGAACTGGTTGATTTTATCGCGCAATGGAATTGGGAATCAGTAATATTGGTGGGCAAAGAATTTGAACCATTTAAAGGCGGTCATTTATGGTTTTTAAATTCAGATTTGGGAGCTGATTATATTCAACAAAACAAACCCCGTGAAACATTGATATTAATCAAGGGTTCACGGGGAAGTAAGATGGAAAAAATGGCCGAAGTACTCTAATTAATAGGTAATCACTTGTTCTTCAATCTCATTTGGAATAGCTCTGAATTCATATTGTTGATTGCGTAATTGTGGTACAAAACCGGCTTCTCTGATGGCTTCCTGTATTCCATTTGCCGTGAACCGATGAGGAGCGCCTGCAGCGCTTACCACGTTCTCTTCAATCATTATGGATCCAAAATCATTTGCTCCGGCATGCAGACACATTTGGGCAACTTGCTTACCCACTGTCAGCCAGGAAGCCTGAATGTTTTTGACATTGGGCAACATGATGCGACAAAGTGCAATCATGCGGATATATTCTTCGCCACTGGTATCATATTTGGTTTTGCGGATGCGAGCCAATAATGTGTCCACGTCCTGAAATGTCCAGGGAATAAAAGCCAGGAAACCTTTGGCATCAGTGGGTTTCATAGCCTGTACTTCTCGAAGTTTTACTAAATGTTCAAAGCGTTCTTCAATGGTTTCCACATGCCCAAACATCATAGTAGCAGAGGTAGTTAAGCCAACCTGATGGGCTACTTTCATAATATCCAGCCATTCCTGTGCGCCACATTTTCCTTTCGAAATAAGCCTTCTTACCCTATCGTTTAGTATTTCTGCTCCTGGTCCGGGCATACTGTCCATCCCGGCTTCTTTAAGCCTTAATAAGGCTTCTCTGTGACTAATGCCAGACACTTTGCAGATATGTGCCACTTCAGGAGGGCCTAGTGCATGTAGTTTTAGTTGAGGATACAGTTGTTTCAATTCACGAAACAAATCGGTATAATATTCAATACCCAATTCAGGATGATGTCCGCCCTGCAATAAGAGTTGTTCTCCTCCTAATCGGAATGTTTCTTCGATTTTTTGCTTATAAGTATCAATATTTGTTATGTAAGACTCAGGGTGTCCCGGAATGCGATAAAAATTGCAGAACTTACAATTGGCAACACACACATTAGTTGTGTTCATATTGCGGTCTATAATCCAGGTTACTTTACCATGTGGCACCTGAATTTTGCGCAATTCGTTGCCCACATACATCAACTCACTTAGTGGAGCATTATGATAAAGAAAAACACCTTCTTCAATTGTCAAAGATTCAAATAGTAGTGCTTTGGTATATAGTTCCTGTAACTGCATTTGGTAAAATTAGGTAATTAGCTATAGCGGTAAATAGATTATTTGGCAATTCAGCAATTTGCTAAGTCGATACTGAACCAAATATTATTTTACTACTACCTGCACGGTTTCTCTTGTTTTTTGTTCCAACAGCGTATAGCGACCTTTTGTGATGTCAAATAAGGTTTCCGGCGTATAATGACGTATGGTTAATAAGCTCACATCTTCGTTGCTGAATACTTTGAAGTCCTTTTCTAGTAAGGCGATGAGCTGTTTTACCTGCGCTTCATTATTGTCAATACAAGCTACAAAACTAATAGCGGCATTTTGAATCAGGTTGATTTTTATTTTTAGATTATGAAAAATGCTGTACAAATTGCTGAGATTGTCTTCAGTAATAAATGAGAAATCACGTGTGGTAACTTGTAGCAGAATCTGATTCTTTTTAAGAATAATCAAAGGAGGGTAGAAAATACTACTCACCTCATTTTGGATAACAGTACCTTTCAAATCTTTGTTCAGAAAGCATTTTACATAAAGAGGAATATTGTTATTCTGCAATGGCTTTATGGTTTTGGGGTGAATAACCTGGGCGCCATAATAGGCCATCTCAATTACCTCGTGATAGGTAATAGCCTCTATTTTCACCGTATCATTAAAGATTTTGGGGTCTGCATTTTTCAGGCCTTCTACATCCTTCCAGATGGTTACAGCCGAACCACCAAGCATTGCTGCCATCATCGCTGCCGAATAATCAGAGCCTTCACGGCCTAAAGTGACAGACGCATTATCAGAAGTGGCGCCAATAAAGCCTTGCACCACTATATTCTTTCCCTCAGCCAATAGCTTTCCTGCAATCTGCTTTGCCTGATTTTTTGAAATTTCCCAGTCTACTTTGGCATCACGAAAAGTATCATCGGTACGGATAATATCGCGGGAGTCAAGCCATTCATAATTAAGTCCCTCATGCTGTAAATAGGAGCAAAATATCTTCGTTGAGAGGATTTCTCCCATGCACACAATCTGATCATAAGAATAATCAAAACGAGCAGCTGTTGCATCATCTACTGCCCATTGCAACTCGCTGAAATATTCATTCAACTCGGATTTTATTTTTTCAAAGGCTGTTTCATTCAACACCTTCGAGGCATAATCCAAATGATCTTCTTCCAGAGTTTTTAATATTTCTGTGGCCTTTTGCTTGCTGCCATTGCAGGCTTCATGTACGATAGTTTCCAGCAGGTTGGTGGTTTTTCCTTTTGCCGATACTACAACAATTAATTGATCGTTAGCTTCTGCGATTATAGGCAAAAGCGCTTTCATACGTTCAGGGCTTTCAATCGATGCCCCACCAAATTTGTAAACTTGCAAAGTGTTCTGTTTTTTGTTTTTGAAATTTAATTTTTGACTTGTAATTGTGCGAAAGCTGCTTCGAGTGAGGCAAACATTTCGTCCAGTTCTTCATATTTACATGTACCGATACTCATTCTGTACCAAGGTGAAGAAGCATCTGCTCCAAAGCATGAAAAAGGTACAATTGCCAGATGGGCTTCATTTAATAAATAGTCGCTGACATCTGCCTGTGTTTTTAATTCTGAGCCATTAAAAGAATATCCTTTCAGGTCAATTTTTAAAGTGAGGTAAATGGCGGCCTGGGGTGTAATGATATCTACCGGATATCCTTTTGCTTTAAGAGCAGTAAAAGCTTTGTAGATGTAATCCAGACGGTCCTGAAGTTTAATTTTGAAAGAGGCACTGAAGCTATCTACTGCTTCCTGATTGTTCAGATATTCAGCGGTGGCATATTGTTCTGCCATAGGACTCCATGCGCCAATATGGCTTAGCAATGCTTTCATTTTGGCAATAACATAAGCCGGCCCCATAGACCAGCCTACGCGCACTCCTGTAGCAGCAAGTGATTTGGAAACGCCATCAACAAAAATGGTGTATTCTTTCATTTCCGGACGAAGTGCCACAGGGTTGTGGTGTAGCACATTGCCAAATGTAAGTGTCCAATACATTTGGTCAAACATAAGATAGAGTTTCTTTTGGTCGGCACCACGACTTGCGTTTTCAGCAATTATCAGGTCGCAAATTGCCTCCAGTTCTACTTTTTCCAGAGTAGTTCCTGTAGGGTTTTGCGGAGAACAAAGGCACAGTAAAGTGGCTCCTTTGATATGAGGAGCAATGTCAGTCGCTCGTGGCATAAAGTTGTGTTCCGGAAAAACGTCCACTACGCAATGTGCACCACCATTCATGTGTACATAGTGATTGTTATTCCATGAGGGGACAGTATAAATCACCTTGTCACCCTTATCTACGATGGCTTTAAATAAGGAGTAAATAAGAGGGCGCCCTCCACTAGCTATTAATATTTCATCACTTTTATAATCGATTTTTTCCACTCGTTTAAATAAAGAGGAAACAGCATTACGCAATACCAGTAAGCCATCTGCCGGAGGATAATTTGTACGATGATCCTTGTATGCTTTTATAATCGCTTCTTCGTACTCAGCAGGAATGGGGAATATAGAGGGGTCAAAATCACCGATTGTATAGTTGTAAATTTTTTCACCTTTGGCCTTCCTTTCGTTGATAGCATTGCCAAGTTTTACGATTTCAGATCCTATTAAGGTTTCGGCGAGTGTACTGAGTGGAGACATTTTGTTTTGCAAAGTTTCAATTAAAAAATAAAAAAGGCTTACTTCGAAAAGCAAGCCTTTTTAAAGAAAATCAGTTTATGGTATAAACATTATCTTCTGCAAAAGCTCGCTTCAAAAGGCGACTTTTTACAAGATTTATATTTGGCAATTGCCGCAATCGACATAATGTTTAGCATCATTTTTTGTAATTATTTTAAATTCCTACCATCAAAGGCATTAACAACATTAATACATCCTCATTTTCATTTTTCTCCATCGGGCGGAAAATGCCTGCACGTGTTGGTGTGCTTAGCTCCAATTGGATTTCTGTGCCCTCCATATTACTGATTAATTCAATCATTAGTTTGGCATTAAAAGCAATCTTCATGTCCTCGCCAGTATATTGGCAAGTCATAGTTTCTTTCCCTTCGTAAGAGAAGTCAATATCCTGAGCACTAATGGTAAGAGAATTGCCTACTATATCAAATACAACCTGGCTGGTGGTTTTGCTGGCAAAAATACTTAAACGTCTCAAAGCACTGATTAAGTCAGTACGATTAATCACCAGATTATAAGGATTGCCAGTAGGAATTACTGCTTTGTAATCAGGGAAACGTGCATCCACCAAACGGCAACTCATACGAAGTTTGTTGTTGGTGATGAAGATATGACTGCTGTTGTAGGAGATTTCTAATTGAGTATCTTCTGCGGGCAAAACGTTACGCATTTGCTGCAAACCTTTCTTCGGGACGATAAATCCGTCATTGGATTTGTGATCCAGGCCACTACGATTTAATTGCACCAATCTGTGCGCATCAGTTGCCACAAAATTGATACTTCCACCATCTTCAAGCTGGAAATAAACACCAGTCATTGCAGGGCGTAGCGTATCGTTGCTTACTGCAAAAATAGTTTTGCTGATACTCTCCAAAAGAGCAATTGAGGAAATGCTGAAAGATGAGGCATCGCCTGGTTGCGGTTCTTTTGGGAAATCGTCGGCATTGTCACCACTGATTTTATATTTACCAAAATCGCTGTTGATTTCTATACTGCGGTCTACTTCATTTACACTAAGTGTAATGGGTTGGTCGGGCAGGTTTTTTAGGTATTCGGTAAGGATTTTTGACGGAATACAAATATGGCCGTCATTTGTAGCATTGGTTACCTCAATCTCTACACGCATCATGGTCTCAAGATCGGAGGCAGATAAACTCAAGGTGTTTCCTTTTAGTTCAAATAGAAAATCTTCAAGAACACCCAATACTGCATTAGAGCCTACGACGCCTCCAATGAGTTGTAAGTTTTTTAATAAATAGCCCGAGCTTACTATAAAGCGCATGTGTATTGTCTTTTTTTAGAGAGGTTGAATAAAATTTCCAGTACACCTAAAAGCATAGTGCGCAATGAATTGCGCGCTGCCAGAAGAGTGAAATTTTGCCCAAAGATAAGGTAATTATTAACGAAGCGAAAAGCTTGTTTTAAGATGGTTAGGGCAGCCATACTTTTTATTGCTGGTGCAAGCAATTGTAGCCATAAGTATGCATACCAGTGCTACGATGGGCGCTATTTTGCGCAGAGCAGTATTATTTTTCATAAATGTAAATGTATCGTTTTTTCTGTAAATACTCGATTACTTTTGCACGAAGATAATTATTCATTTCAGAAAATGAAAAAAACACACTTTATTGCAATTGGTGGTGCGGTAATGCACCAACTTGCCTTGGCGTTACATAGACAAGGGCAACAGGTAACAGGTAGTGATGACGAGATTAATGACCCTGCAAAATCAAATCTTGCAGCGGCAGGTATCCTTCCCGAAACCAATGGCTGGTATCCGGAAAAAATAAGCAAAGATTTGGATGCTATCGTACTGGGCATGCATGCCCGAGCCGACAATCCTGAATTGTTGGAAGCTCAGAAACTAGGTATACCTATTTTTTCCTTTCCTGAATATGTATACGAGGTAAGTAAAAACAAAAAGCGGGTTGTGGTGGCCGGGAGTCATGGCAAAACCAGCATTACCTCCATGATTATGCATGTGCTCAAGCATGAAGGTATAGACTTTGATTATTTGGTTGGTGCTAAGCTTGAGGGCTTTGCACAATCGGTACAATTGACCGATGCGCCTATAATTATTTTGGAAGGTGATGAATATCCTGCCTCTGTAATCGAAAAGAAGCCTAAAATATTCTTTTATCACCCTCATATCAGTGTGCTTAGTGGTATTGCATGGGATCATATCAATGTTTTTCCGACTTATGAAAACTACTGCAGTCAGTTTATTCAATATCTGAAAGGAATGGAAAGCGGTAGTACGCTATACTACAACGCAGAAGACACAGAGGTAAAGCGCATCGTTTCTGTGGCATCCGAACACTTAAAAGCCGAGCCCTATTTAACCCACCCATTTCATTACGAGGACGCTACGGCTGTTTTGTCAACCGAAAATGGCCCGGTACCTATAAGCGTCTTTGGCAGACACAACTTATTAAATCTCAGTGCAGCACTCAGAGTGTGTATGGATTTGGGCGTTTCTAAAAAGCATTTTTATAAAGCTATAACCAGTTTTACAGGAGCGGCTCGAAGGTTGGAAAAAATAGCTGAAAAGAAGAATTTGTTGGTTTTTCGGGATTTTGCGCATGCTCCATCCAAATTAAAAGCAACATTAGATGCAGTGAAAGAAGCAATGCCCCTGAGACGTGTAATCGCCTGTTTCGAATTGCATACGTTTAGTAGTCTTAACGAGCAATTCCTGAGCGAATATGCTCATAGTATGGATGCTGCCGATATTTCAATAGTATTCTTTAGTCACCATGCCCTGCAATTGAAGGGTCTGCCTAGGCTGGATAAAAGTGTTGTTCATTCGTATTTTCAGCGTCCAGACCTGCAGGTAATTGACGATAAGGATGAACTCGAACAAAAGGTAAAGGATTTATTATCAAATCAGACCGAGCAAACCTGCTTGTTATTAATGAGTTCGGGTACTTTCGATGGTATTAAATGGGAATTTTAGAAAAAATTATTTTATGGCAAAAAAGAACCAGGCACGGCCAGATGGCTTAATGTATTCTACCAATAAAGATTTTTTTAACAGCTATGAACCTGAAAATGACACCCAGGAAACATTAGCGAATGACAAACAAAAGCTCCGTGTGCTGCTGGATACAAAGCAAAGAGCAGGAAAAGTTGTCACCACAATAAATGGCTTTGCCGGCACGGAAGATGATTTAGAAGCATTGGGTAAACTGCTCAAGACAAAATGTGGTGCAGGTGGGAGTGTAAAAGATGGTATCATTATGGTACAAGGTGATTATAAAACCAAAATAATCGCTTGGTTATTGGATTGGGGATATAAGAATACCAAATGATAAACGTACTTTTGCCAATCAAAAAATGACAATTTAATCTCAGTAATGTTACAAGATATTCAACTACTCAACGAAAAGGAAACCCGTGCAGGCTTTGGAGATGGTATTGCAGAAGTCGCGCGTACTAATCCAAATATTGTTGCATTGACCGCTGATTTGGCTGGTTCATTAAAACTTAATCAGTTTATCAAGGAAAATCCGGATCGTTTCGTGCAATGTGGTATTGCAGAAGCCAATATGATTGGTGTGGCTGCAGGATTGACTATTGGCGGTAAAATTCCGTATGCAACAACCTTTGCTAATTTTGCTACCTCACGTGTGTACGATCAAATTCGCCAATCAGTAGCTTATAGCGGTAAGAATGTAAAAATTTGTGCTTCGCATGCCGGCCTTACATTAGGCGAAGATGGTGCAACCCATCAGGTGTTGGAGGATATCGGAATGATGAAAATGTTGCCAGGAATGACTGTTATTGTTCCTTGCGATTATAATCAAACCAAAGCTGCGACAATTGCAATTGCCGCTTATGAAGGCCCTGTCTATCTTCGTTTTGGTCGTCCGAAATGGGCGAACTTTACTGCCGAAAATCAAAAGTTTGAGATAGGTAAGGCACAGATTTTGGCCGAAGGTACAGATGTAAGTATTATAGCTTGTGGACATCTGGTTTGGATGGCAGTAGAAGCTGCAAAACAATTAGCAGAGAAAGGCATAAGTGTTGACCTGATTAATATGCATACTATTAAGCCATTGGACGAGGCTGCTATCATCAAATCTTTAACTAAGACCGGCTGTGTAGTAACCGCAGAAGAGCATCAGGCAAACGGTGGCTTAGGGGATAGTGTGGCAAATGTTGCATCGCGTAATTGCCCGGTGCCGCATGAGTATGTAGCAGTTATGGATACTTTTGGCGAAAGTGGTAAGCCTACTGATTTGTTGGCCAAATATGGTTTAAGCACCTCCAGTATTGTTGCCGCTGCAGAAAAAGCATTAGCTCGCAAAAAGGGTTAATTCCTCCCAGAGCAGTTTAACGTTCCTTTCAGTATTATACCATTTATCTTTGTGTTATGTCACATTGGATTATTTATTTACTATTCATCTACGTTATTTACAAAATTGTAAAAGGTGTTGTTTTTCCTGCTATGCATATTACCAATACAGTAAATGGTAAGATGAGGGAGATGCAGGATAGGATGAAAGATATGGAACAGCAGCAAAATCAGCAACAAGCTCGTCAATCAAGAAAGAAGGAAGGAGAATATATTGATTACGAGGAATTGAAATAATTTGTTTACCAAAACGGAAAAGCAATTAATAAAAAGGGCGAAAATCATACGATTTCCGCCCTTTTTGCTATGCCATAGTATCAATTATCTTATTAGCGTAACGTTTCCAGTTTTGGAAATTCGTTTGCCCGAGCTGCAGAAGCCATCAACAGCCCATACATATACGCCATAGGCACAGTCTACGCCTTCAAATTGACCATTCCACTGTTTTGAAATATCAGTTGTGCTGAATACTTCTTTGCCCCATCTGTCAAAAATTCTGAAGTGATTCAATTTGACGATGTTCTTATTCAATAATCCAAAGAAATCATTGTTAGATGAATGATTTTCGGGTGTAAATGCGTTAGGCAGATTAATATCGGTACATGCTACTTTGACAATAACAGTGTCATGCGCAACGCAACCTTTTAGATTGGTCACTTTCAGTGCATAAGCCATGTCATAAAAAGGTGTAGACGTAGGGTTTGCGGCTAACCTGTTGTCAAGGAAGTTTGAAGGAGTCCATTCATAAATAAATGAGGTTCCTTCTGTAGTCATTGGTCCTCCCAAAACGGTATTTGCACCATCTTCGGTTGTTCGGTCTACACCGGCATCTGCTTTTACTTTATCAACGGATACGACTATTGGAGAATCCACAATACATCCATTTGGATAAATAGCAATAAAGTGGTAAGGGCGCGTATAGTCTGGAGCTACTTTGGTAAACAAGGCAAAATCTTCTGTTGTTTCCGTATTTGTAATGTTGTAATTTGGTGTCCAACGAAGTGTATCTGTACCAAAAGCAATTCCATATAAATTGGCAGTATCACCTTGGCAAACAGCAGTATCGTCAATTATGGTAATTGCTGGAATTGGCAATGCTGTAATCACGTGGCATTCCATCGCCATTTCCGGAGTCCCTTCATTTCTGCTGAGGAATACACTATATCTGCCGGGGGTGCTGTATTGGAATTTAGGAGGAAATTTTGCGGTTGAATTACGAATAGAACTCACAGTACAATTTTCAAACATGATAGAACCAAGAGAACCATCCAAATTAACACAAAATGCATACAGATTATCTTTTTCACGAATAAAATGTGATAATCCCAGTGTTGATTTTAATCCGGGTACAAAATCGTGACCCACTTCGTCAAATACCAGATTAGGTAAATCAGAGAAAGCAAGACGAACAAGGCTATTATTGGTAGCATTGGTGATAAATGCATAATCTACACCACATTCTTTTGCAAGAATAATACTGGATGGGTTAAACAGGTTTGATAAATCCGTAGGTAAAATAGAGGCTACAGGAAGTGATGCTAAAGAGCTGCCGAAGCCAACATGTACAATATTACTTGCCGCAAAATTGGTAGCAAAAACATGCCAGTCGCCAATATTATCACGAATAGCAGCCATATCACTTACATTGCCAAAGGCGCCGGATGGATTGCCCAAATCAATGGCATTTGGCGTATTGGAAATATTAGTACCAAAGTCGAAGCGAATTAATTTTCCATCAACAGCGTTAGCTGCAAAACCAAACCAGTAAGGACCTTCTTTAGCTGCGAAAAAGCCTCTTGGGCTGTTTAGTATTCCGCCCAAATTACCCATATTAGCACAATTTGGTTTGTTGCCTAACGAAGTGCCAAAATCTAATCGGGAGATAGAAGAATTACCCAAAGAAGCACCTCCTACAACGAACATAACATGATTTCCTGCGCCATCTTTCATCAGAAACAGACTGTTGGCATCTACGGTAACCGTTCCACCCAAATCGCCCAAGCTGGTAACTGTAGGGATGTTTGCTAATGAATTTCCGAAATTAAGCCGTACAAATTCAGGAATTGCTCTGTTGATAATGAACCCGTAATAATTGCCATTATTGTCTTTTCCAATTTCAATATCAGTGGCATCTGTAATGCCAAATGTATAACCCAATAAAGCCCCCGTTGGACGGTTCATCATATATCCGGAACAGAAGCTCCAATAATACGAAGAAGCACTCGTATCAATAGGGTACATTGAAATAGGTTGACGTATACACACCGTGTCAGGTGCGACAAAAGTAGTTTGGGCATATAGTCCATTTAGTCGTGCTATTACCAGCAAAACTGTAAGGATAAGGCATCTTCTCATACTCTGAAAGTAGTTTTTTTTCTTGATATTCGGCGGCTAATATTTCGCTAATGTAATAATTATGCCAAAATTTTCATAACAATCCAGTATTTTTATTTTCTTTAATCGAAAATCACAACAATATTATGCATTTAAAAACAAAAACAGCTGGTCTAATTTTGGGTCTAATAAGCTGCTCGGTAGGATTTTATCATTCAGTCAGTGCCAAGGAGGGTATGAAGGTGCCTCCAACAATTGTCCAGTCTTCTAAAGATATAATTGCTGCTGGTTTGGAAATTCCTGTTGAAAAATTGTATAATTCTAACGGGTCAGGGCTCAATAATGCCGTCGTACTTTTTGGAAAAGGTTGTACTGGCGAAATTATTTCAGGAAATGGGTTGTTATTAACCAATCATCATTGTGGTTATGGAACGGTTCAAGGTCTTGCCACTCCTCAGTCTGATTATTTTGCCAATGGCTTTTGGGCAATGAATAATGAGCAGGAACTTCCTTGTCCCGGACTCACTGTTACGTTTATTCGCTCAATGGAAGATGTAACGCAAAGAATATTAACTGGTCTTCAGGATGATATGCGGGAAGGAGAGCGCGATAGCATTATTGCTATAAGAATAAAGCATCTTGAAAACGGATTTCGCTATACCAGTAAGATGGATGCTCAGATTAAATCTTTTGCCAATGGAAACCAGTATTGGGCAATCATGAGCGAAACTTTTAAAGATATCCGTTTAGTAGGCTTTCCGCCCAATGGAGTTGGTCAGTTTGGCGGAGATACAGACAATTGGAGTTGGCCCCGTCATACAGGTGATTTCAGCATGTTCAGGGTATATGCAGGAGTTAATAATAAACCTGCGGCATACAATACTGTCAACAAGCCGTATCAGACGAAGGAGTTTTTTACAATTAATGCAAATGGGTACAAGGAAGGCGATTTTACCTTAGTCTATGGTTTCCCTGGTGTTACACAAGAGTATGTTTCTTCTATGCAATTAGAGCAGGTGGTAAACATTACCGACCCCATTCGTATAGAGGCTCGTACCAGAAGATTAGCAGTTTGGACAGATCATATGAGTAGTAATCGCAGCGTTTTTTTACAATACACTTCAAAAAGAGCAGGCGTAGCCAATGGTTGGAAAAAATGGCAAGGTGAAGTGCGTGGATTAAAACTTAATAACGCTGTTGAAAAAAAGAAAGCATTCGAGCAGGAATTCCAATCTTGGGCCAACTCCAGTGCCGATGCCCCTGCCTATGCAAAAGATTTGTTGTTTAAAATGCAGGTCAGCAGTGCTTCCCGCGATGGCATGATTACAGCTAATGAGTATATCCGTGAAGCCATTCTGGGTATCGAATTAATCGCTCAGGGTGCAGAATTGGACAGAATACTGAAACTCCTTGATGCAAATTTGTCTCAGGAAAAGACCAAAGATTCACTGACAAAATTGGTAAAAAGTACAGAAGGTTTTTATAAGAATTATGATGCAAAAACAGATAGAGACGTTTTTGTTGCGTTGATGCCTTTATTTATAGGTAAAGTGAGCAACTTTGTACCCAATTATTACCGCTCAGAAATGGCCCGATTCGGAAATTCATATAGCAATTGGGCAGATTATATCTATAACAATTCTGCTGCAACCAGCCTCGGAAAATTAGGCAGTACAAACAGGAATGCCATTATTAATGATCCTGCCTGGATAATGTATCGTGCGATAATCGATTTGCGTAATGAAAAAATATCACCTTCTTTGCTTAGTTATAATGATAGCCTTACCCGCTTTAACAGGCTGTACCTAAAAGCACAAATGCTTAAAAGCAAATACAAGGATTTATATCCGGATGCTAACAGTACTTTGCGTATTGCTTATGGAAAAGTAAAAGGAATAGACCCAGATGGCCCTGCTGGTTATGCTTTTCAAACTAATCTGGATGAAGCAGTTGCCAAACATAACCCCGAAGTAGCCGAATTTACAGCACCTGCAAAATTGTTGGAGTTGCAACGTAAAAAAGATTTTGGTCGTTGGGCCGTTAATGGAACAGTTCCATTGGCCTTTGTTGCCGATAACCATACATCTGGAGGCAACTCCGGAAGCCCTGTTCTCAATGCCAAAGGCGAACTGATTGGAACCAATTTTGATCGTGTATGGGAAGGCACAATGAGTGACTTTTATTTTGATGAACGTTGGTGCCGAAATATTTCATTAGACATTCGTTATACCTTATTTATTGTTGAAAAGCTAGGTGGCGCAGGTTGGTTGCTCAATGAAATGAAATTTGCTGCAAAGCCTGTTGAGTAATACAACAGTAACTATTGATAACTAGTAATAAATGCCTCCATGCAAATGCTTCATGGGGGCATTTGTATGTTTTATTGGTCAAATAGCGTATACGCCTATCAGGAGATTATCATTATTCAAAAGGAAATAAAATACAGATTCTTTTTATTTTTCAGAAACATTATTACCTTTAGTCGCATTTTATTAGCTATTTTTAACAAGAACTATGAAACAAATTATACTTGGTCTGTCTGTACTTTTGGCTTTGGCATCTTGTACAAAATCTTCGACCAGCGCTACAGAAAACAGTGAAATTCTTCGTGCAGGTAAATGGAGAATTACTGCATTTACCTACAAATATGAAAAGGCTCCAGGAGTGGATACTGTAATTGACGTATTCAATAAAAGAGATACTTGTTATTCCGATGATTATATAACCTTCGATTCCAGCTACAAAGGAATCCAGCATTCAGCTAAATTGAAATGTGCCGGAGAACTGGATGAGATGGAGTTTGAATGGCAATTGAAAGATAATCAAAAAACTTTGGTTTTGAATAATGCCCAATACACTATTGGCAATATCAATAAGGGTCCTGTAGCTACTATTGGCAAAGAATATGTTGAGGCAAAAATTGCTAAAATGAATAAAAAATCAATGACACTTACTTATGAAACCAAAACTCAGATTTTGGTGGATTTGAGACCTACTATCGATACCTCATATTTTATGGAGGGAACGGTTTACTTCACCCAAACATTCGAAAAATAAGCTCCGAACATTCTTAATTATACAGAACCGTCGGTGCAAACCGGCGGTTTTTCTTATTGTAATATTCTGTACTCATTTTTTCTTTTTACTCACTTACATTTGCACATCTTTATATAATTACAATACAATGATTCAAATTACTTTTCCCGATGGGGCTGTTCGCGAATATGCTGTCGGTTCTTCATCACTTGATATTGCAAAATCTATTAGCGAAGGCCTGGCTCGTAAAGTTTTGGCTGCAGAGGTTGACGGTGAGGTTTATGATGTTACACGCCCTTTGAATAATAACGCATCAATTAAATTTTTGACTTGGGATGACAAAGCAGGAAAATCTACTTTTTGGCATTCTTCTGCACATTTGCTGGCAGAAGCAATTGAAGCTATTTTCCCCGGTACAAAATTTGGTATTGGCCCTGCAATTGACAACGGCTTTTATTACGACCTTGACCTTAACGGTGAGTCAATAACTGAAGAAGACCTTGCCAGAATTGAGAAAAAAATGAAAGAACTGGCGGGTCAAAAGAATGAATACTTGCGCAGAGAAGTGGCCAAGGAAGAGGCTATCGCCTATTTTACGGAAAAGGCAGACCCATATAAAATTGAACTTTTACAAGACCTTGAGGATGGCAAAATTACCTTCTACTCTCAAGGTGCATTTACCGATTTGTGTCGTGGACCACATATACCTAATACCGGTTTTATCAAAGCGGTGAAGTTGACCAATATTGCTGGTGCCTATTGGCGTGGCAATGAAAAGAATAAAATGCTTACCCGCGTTTATGGCGTTACTTATCCTTCACAAAAGGAATTAGATGAGTATTTGCTTTTGCTTGAAGAAGCCAAAAAACGAGATCACCGCAAATTGGGTAAAGAATTGGAATTGTTCACCTTCTCAGAAAAGGTAGGAGCCGGATTGCCTATGTGGTTACCCAAAGGAGCAATGCTTCGCCAGCGTTTACAGGATTTCCTTCAAAAAGCGCAGGTAGAAAGTGGGTATCTACCAGTCATTACTCCACATATCGGCAACATCAATTTATACAAAACATCCGGTCACTACGAAAAATATGGTGCAGATAGTTTTCAATCCATCAAAACTCCGCACGAAGGGGAAGAATTTTTCCTCAAACCGATGAATTGCCCACATCACTGCGAGATTTATAAATCATCCCCAAGAAGCTATAAAGACTTGCCTTTGCGCCTTGCAGAATTCGGCACTGTTTACCGTTACGAGCAAAGCGGTGAGTTGCACGGATTGACCCGTGTACGCGGATTTACTCAGGATGATGCGCATTTGTTCTGTCGCCCGGAGCAGGTTTTGGAAGAATTTAAAAAAGTGATTGATTTGGTGATGTATGTATTTACATCATTGGATTTCCAAAATTTTACTGCTCAGATTTCTCTTCGTGATAAGGACGACCGCAGTAAATATATCGGTACAGAAGAAAACTGGGCGATTGCTGAAAACTCTATCATTCAGGCAGCTGCTGAGAAAGGTTTGAATACGACTATTGAATATGGCGAGGCGGCATTTTATGGCCCTAAGCTGGATTTTATGGTGAAAGATGCCTTAGGCAGAAGTTGGCAATTGGGCACCATTCAGGTAGATTATAACCTTCCGGAGCGTTTTGAACTGGAATATATTGACTCGGATAATTCACGTAAGCGTCCGGTAATGATTCACCGTGCACCATTTGGTTCTATGGAACGTTTTGTGGCTGTCTTAATTGAACATTGTGCAGGTAATTTCCCTATATGGCTGGCACCCGAGCAGGTAAAAGTATTGCCCATCAGCGATAAGTTTATCCCTTATGCCGAAGAAGTGGTGGCTTTGCTGAAAGCCTCTGATATCAGGGCTTCTGTAGATGACCGCAATGAGAAAATAGGAAAGAAAATCAGAGATACTGAATTGATGAAAATTCCTTACATGTTAGTTGTGGGAGAACAAGAGATGAACGGTGGAAAAGTAGCAGTGCGCAAGCATGGTGAGGGCGATAAAGGCGTTATGGATAATGCAGAATTTATCGCTTTCGTACAGGAAATGGTGAAAAATCAGACAGCAGGAACAAAAAAATAACGATTCACTAGTCATTTGCAATATTAAAATACATTATTTTTGACTTCAATTTTTTTTATTAAAAACACTTAATGCAGAAAAGACCAAAACCTAGAGTTCCCTACAAGCCACGTACGTTACAAAACGAACATCGCTTAAATGATGAAATAACCGCACTTGAAGTGCGCCTTATCCGTGACGGTGCAGAACCAATTGTGTGTTCACTCAGCGAAGCCTTGCGAATGGCAGAGGAAAAGGAAGTTGACCTGGTTGAAATTTCTCCCAATGCAACACCTCCGGTTTGTAGGATTATCGACTACAAGAAATTTCTTTACGAAAAAAAGAAAAAGGATAAAGAACAAAAGGCTAATTCCAAGCAAACAGAAATAAAAGAGATTCGTTTTACGCCAAATACGGATGATCACGATTTTGATTTTAAATCAAAGCATGCTGAAAAATTCCTGCAGGATGGTGATAAAGTAAAATGTTACGTACAATTCAAGGGGCGCGCCATCATGTTTCAGGAAAGAGGCGAGTTACTGCTGCTTAAATTCGCAGAGCGTCTGGCTGAGGTAGGAACTTTGGAAAGCATGCCCAAAATGGAAGGTCGTCGTATGATTGCGATGTTTACTCCGAAAAAGAAGAAATAGAATTCAAAAGGCAAATAACTATACTATAGGAGCTCAAATTATGTGCCCCAACAGTATAACTTTTAACTACTCAATTATAATATCATCTTCATGAAAAAAGCAACCTCACTTTGCCTGGTGGCTATAATAGCCATTTTTGCAACAATACAATTAACGTCTTGTAAAAAGGACAAGTCCGAACCTAAGACAATGATTGGTACATGGAACTCATCAACTTTCTATACAAAAGAAACAACTGATGGTGCGGTAACAAGCGAGGGTACAATTAATTTCCCTGGATTATTAGCTATGACCTTTAACAAGGATATGACTTATAAAAGGTTTACCCCATTAGATCCTACGGAATCAGAAAATGGTACTTACCAAACAAATGGCAATAGATTAATTTTGAATTATGTTGAATCGGGAGTGTCTGTAAGTGATACAATGGAATATGAATTCTCAGAGAACACATTTATTACCAAGGAAATAATTACTGAAGTGATAGATAGTAAAACAGTTATTACAGAAGATAAAATCACCTTTACACGTGGTTAAATTTAAAAAGGGCCTCTGACAGAAGCCCTTTTAATTAGGTTGCACTTAGTATTATGTCGCTCTGGCAATGAGTAGCAGAATACTAAGTGCAATTTTCGTTTATACCAGATTCATTGCCTTGGCCTGATTCAAAATAGCCAGAATAGATTGCTCTCTTGGCTTCATTAAATCTGACGAAATTTCCTGAAGCATCTGCGTCATGGTCATTTCAGGATTTAATTTTTTACGAACATTTGGGCGTGATGTGGTATTTTTTGAGTGTAAGTGTTTTATCATTCAATGTGTTTTTAAAATAAACGCAACAGGTTTTAGATTATTGTATAATCCTGGAAAATATTTTGTTTTAAAAAACTATCTCAATTTTTAAGAACAGGAAACGAATATTCCTGCTATAATTGTACCTTAGCCCTCATTCAAAATATCTTTATTAAAACATTTTTTCAATGGCAAAAATTAAAGTTGCAAATCCGGTAGTAGAACTTGATGGCGATGAAATGACGCGCATCATCTGGCAATTTATCAAAGACAAACTTATCCTTCCTTATCTGGAGTTGGATATTAAATATTATGATCTTGGCGTTGAGTATCGCGATGAAACCAACGATCAGGTAACGATTGATGCGGCAAATGCTATTAAGCAATATGGTGTGGGTATCAAATGCGCTACTATTACACCAGACGAGCAACGTGTGGAAGAATTTAAATTGAAACAAATGTGGAAGAGCCCGAATGGCACAATCCGCAATATCCTTGATGGTACTGTTTTTCGTGAGCCCATCGTGATTGACAATATCCCACGTCTGGTAACCACCTGGGATGCCCCTATTATTGTAGGCCGTCATGCCTTTGGCGACCAATACCGCGCTACCGATTTCGTAACAAAAGGAAAGGGTAAGCTGACCATCAAGTTTGAAGGCGAAGATGGTACCTTAATAGAACATGAGGTGTTCAATTTTAAAGGGGATGGCGTAGCCATGGCGATGTACAATACCGATGAGTCTATCAAAGGTTTTGCGCGCTCCTGCTTCAATATGGCATTGGCTAAAAAATGGCCTCTGTTCCTTTCTACAAAAAATACGATTCTTAAAAAGTATGATGGTCGCTTCAAAGATATTTTTGAAGAAATTTATCAGGCAGAATTCAATACGCTATTTACAGAATCAGGTATTACCTACGAGCATCGCCTGATTGATGATATGGTGGCGAGCGCCCTGAAATGGAATGGCAATTTTGTTTGGGCTTGTAAAAACTATGACGGTGACGTACAAAGTGATACAGTAGCACAAGGTTTCGGTTCTCTTGGATTGATGACTTCAGTTTTGATTACCCCTGATGGTAAAACAATGGAAGCAGAAGCAGCGCATGGTACTGTTACCCGTCACTATCGTGAGCACCAAAAAGGTAAACCAACATCTACCAATCCTATTGCATCCATATTTGCCTGGACACGCGGTCTGATGTTCCGTGGCAAATTAGATGGTAATCAGGAGTTGATTGATTTCTGTCAGGCTTTGGAAGATGTTTGTATTGAAACAGTTTCCAGCGGTAAAATGACTAAAGATTTGGCTGTTTGTATCCACGGTAATAAAGTGAATCATGGCGAACATTACCTCTACACCGAGGAATTTTTAGATGCTTTGGACAGCAATCTGAAAGCGAAGTTGGGTCAATAATTCTTTGATGAAGCAGTGGATGCATCATCGATTTGAGCTGCATTTTATTGCTTTTTTAATACAATACTTTCATGAACGACAATACAATAGTTTGGCTCCGTAATGCCAATATTTATCAGGGCAGTTCGCTAATTCTTTCGGATGTGAATTTTGAGGTGAATAAGGGCGAAATGGTCTATATGATTGGTAAAACAGGAAGCGGGAAATCCAGCTTGCTGAAGACACTCTATGGCGATTTGTATCTTAAAGAAGGAGAAGGAAATGTGGCAGGCTTTAACCTCAAGGATTTGAGCTGGAAAACGGTTCCGCTGTTGCGCCGCAATCTGGGTATTGTCTTTCAGGATTTTCGTTTGTTGAGCGACAGAAATGTGTATAATAATCTGGAATTTGTTTTGAAGGCTACAGGCTGGACAGATAAAGCTCTGATGAAGGAAAAAATTGAAACGGTATTGGGCAAAGTAGGCTTGCGCGGTAAAGGTTTTAAAATGCCGCACGAAATGTCTGGCGGAGAGCAGCAAAGGGTAGATGTAGCACGCGCCCTGCTCAATAACCCCAAGCTGATTATTGCCGACGAGCCAACCGGTAATCTGGACCCGGAAACTACTGATGAAATCATGCAACTTTTGCTCACCATCTGTAAAGACTACAACACCGGAATGATTATGGCCACACACGATTATACCATCCTGCAAAAATATCCTGCACGTATTGTCAGGATAGACCAAGGCAAACTGGTAGAGTTGACTCCCGTGGTTTCCTGAAAATTAAAATGCATAAAAACCCAAAAGGGGAAATCACTAATGATTTCCCCTTTTGTTTATATTCGCAACATTTGAATTACAATCGACGCACTTTGCCAGAGCCTGAAATCTTTTGGCTGATGCGCGGATTGCCCATGTAGTAGACATCTCCGCTGCCCGATATGTTGATATCCAACTGCTCTTTTACATTCACCCTGCTATCTCCGCTACCAGAAATTTTTACATTGGCATAGTCCGATGCAATGCTGCTCATTGTAATACCGCCACTTCCGCTGATGGTTGAAGATGTGGTGGTCGCCCAACCATTGAGCACATCAATATCGCCAGAGCCGCTGATTTTTGCATTAAGTCTGTTGGTGTTTATTTCTGTCAGGCTGATATTACCTGAACCACTGATGTTCAAATCAAGGTCCGAAGCAACTATCTTATTCATTGCAGTAATATTTCCGCTACCACTCACAGACAGGCCTTCAATATTGGGGCAACTG
Source organism: Bacteroidota bacterium (assembly GCA_040387755.1). GTDB lineage: Bacteria > Bacteroidota > Bacteroidia > Chitinophagales > Chitinophagaceae > Rurimicrobium. The sequence goes on from JAZKDB010000003.1 coordinate 145,741, forward strand.
ATATAAATTTCTACTTTGTCATGCCTGCCAATAAGTTTGTTATGGTCAAAGTCTATTTTTAATTCACCACCCGAAACTGAAGTGTTAAGTATATCCAGTATGTTTTTTTGGGCACGGACTTCAACTTTATAAAAGCTATCCTGACGGACATATACCTCGCCGGACATAGCACATCGAATCGTACGAAAATTGTCTGCAGCTCTTTGTTCGGTAACTGTCGGGCCTTCACCTTTTACTTTTATACAGGACGTAAATGCCAGACCAATAAGGATTGCAGCAGTAATCATAAAAATGTTCTTTTTCATTTTGTGTTTTGTTTGATTGTTTTTTTAATTGAGACAACTAAGTATTGTTATACCCCTATTCCTTTTTTTCTTAAACTAAAAATGGACTTGAATTCCCCCGATTGCCCCTACGTTCATTCCATAAAACGTGCCATTACTGTATCTACTCCACACATAAGGGATATCAAATTTTTCGGCCAGATGAGCAGGCGTATTGGTAAAGCTGAATGTCGGTCCGCCAAATACCTCGAGATTGCGGGCAATGCGCATAGATGGAAAGAAACGGAAGGATGATTTCATAAAAGCACCGTTACGAAAATCGGATAAGGTCAATACAGTTGCTTCTACATTAAACCTGAACAGTAAATTGAATGGAAAGCGAGCGCCAATACCTGCTTCCATACCGTATTGCAACTTAGGTTCCACAAGATTGTAACCAACCCCCAGTATGCCATAAAGTCTTTTGCTGCCCGAGCGGAAAGACAGCATTCCTGTTCCTGTTTCATCAATACTGGCACCAATGCTTTTATCGCCGTTTCGAATGATATTGATAATGCCGATGGGGTATTCACAACTATCGGCAATATTGATAAAACCGGCAATTTGTGCCCCCCTTACTTTCCGGGCTACATTAATAAATCCTGCAACCTGAACTCCGTTTATGTCTTTAGCTATATTACTGAATCCTGCCACCTGCAGTCCTCGTGCATTCTGACTTACATTACTGAAACCGGCCACCTGAAGACCATCAGCATTTCGGCTGATATTACTGAATCCTGAAATCTGGCATTGGGCTTCGTCCGATATATTGCTGAATCCCGCTACCTGACAACCATGGACAGTATCTGTGCTGAAATTGGAAAATCCTGCAATTTGCATTCCGCTAACAGCACCTTTACTGATGTTGGAAAAACCGGCAACCTGACAGCCTCTGAAACTTTTGGAAATATTATTGAACCCTGCAAACTGCATGCCTTCTGCTTCGCCCAAAATGATGTTGCTTGCCCCTGCAAATTGCATTCCTCTTGCTTCGTCGCCGATATGGTTAACTACTCCTGCAAACACAAAGCCATTGGCTTTATGCACAATTAAATTGGAAATGCCCGAAAAGCAAAAAGCATGCTCATTGTCAGAAACGCCTCCTAATACATGAAACGAAGCATCGTTGCTGTAGTGCTGCGCCCATTGTCCATTGGTGCTGAGCGGATAAACAAAGCCTATATGAATTTTGCTGCTACTGTCATTTTGGGCTTGGGTAATATTGCTGCACAATATTATGCCTGCCAATATTTTCTTCATCATTGTTCTGTTTTTTTAATGTCTTTAAATACAAGACAACTAAAACAGCAAATACCCCTATTACAATGAGAGAATTAAAAAATTCGCAAACCCATTTGCCAGCCAAGCCATGATGCCAGTCTGTTATTGTCAATAATTTGATACTGAATATTAGAAGCATTTAGCCAAGGGCTGTAATCTTCTACCGCTATGCCTTTCCTGTTTTCGGTAACAGAGTAAGATGCTCCGGCAAACAATTCAATCTTTTGATGAATTTTGTAGCTCAAATCCAATTGTACCCGACCTACTACAGGCACATAGCCCCAATCGCCAAGGTAAAAAACCTGTCCGTAACATTCAGGATGAACAGACCATCTTTTGGATAGATTAATACTACTGCCAATACCAAAAAATGCAGAGTATAACTGATTGTTGACATCGGCATTCGCACCCATTCCAATAATACTATGGAATCTCTTTGCGCCAGACAAGTAGGCAACATTTACCTCTTGTATATCACTGCTGCTGACTACTAATTTATTGAGGCCATTGCCATAAATGTTTACCAATCCTATACCCGCACCATCCATAGTATCGGCAACATTGACAAGGCCAAATTGCAGACCTCTCATTTTGCGTGCATAATTATAGATACCGGCCATTTGAACCCCCTTCATTTCTTTTCGTGCATGATTTGAAAAACCTGCCAATTGCATTCCTTTGATATTGGTATCGCAATGATTATTGAACCCTGCCAGTTGTAATCCCTTGGTTTCTTTTTTGTTGATGTTGGCTATACCCGCAAGTTGTACACCTTTTGTTTGTTTCTGATTGTGATTGGATATTCCTGAGATTTGCACCCCTCTTACACTGTCTAAATCCAGATTCGAAATTCCGGCTATCTGCACTCCACTTGTTTTCTTCTTCACAATATTGCCGATTCCGGAGATTTGCACCCCGCCAGCATTTTGGGATACATAATTATATACTGCTCCTATCTGACAACCTTTTACATTACCATTTACGCTGTTAAAAACACCCGAAATCTGTAAGCCTTTTACATCTCCTTTGTTGATGTTAAATACAGTGCCGATTTCAAGTCCTTCTACACCTCCCGTATAGCCACCAAGGATGTTGAATGAAAACTTATTGGACACCTGAGAGCCTATCATTCCTCTTGTGCCAATACCTGGCAGCAGAGACGTTTGTATTGGTCGGTTGGCCATGAAATTGCCAATATTGATGTTTTGTATTTTTTGTTTGGAGGAGATAAAAAATTTGTTGGCCCAATTGGGTTCCTCTTCCACTTTTTTGATGACCACATCCTTGAGATAAACTTCTTTGCTGGGTACAATGGGTAAAATTAATTCCTGATCATAACCTGCATTTAAGGCTACTACGTTCTCGCTAAATGATTCTTTACGCACCACAATAGAGATTTTCTTTAGCTGACGTTTGTTCTTGATGGGTAGTTTAAAATAGCCTTGTTCGTTAGTCAATGTAGAAGCCAATATCTGATCTTCATAGACCGTAACATTACTGAGTCGTTCTCCTGTATTGCCATTCTGTATAAAGCCACTAATCGTAAAAAAACGTTCTCCACCGGCATGGATGATGATATATTTCCCCTTTTCAGTATAATGATAGCTCCCTTCCAAAAGCTTATCCAGTATGTACTTTACCGTTTTATTTTCTTCTTTGATGCTGATTTTTTTATCCTGCAATACAATGTCACTTTTATAAGAAAATTGGAAATTTCCTGTTTTGCTGAGCTGATTCAGTACCGAAGCCAGAGGCTCATTTTGAGCATTAACAGAAACAATTTTGCCCAGCAAATGCTGAGCAAAAATGGGTTGTACCAGTAAGCAGGTAATAATCGTAAATAGCAGTGCGCGCATTCAGTTAAGTTTATTTCAATAATATTTCGCTTCCTCTTTTTTCTACACTGATATCCAGTGTTTCGGCGATGATGGCCAGATTGTCGTCGAGTTTTTGATTAATCAGATTTGTTCGGAATTTCAGGTCTTTAATATCCGGATTGCTAATCACAATCTGAGCGTCATAAGCCTCGTTCAGCACTTCTACCACGCGCCAGAGCGGGATATTGATGCACTCAAACTCATTGCTGCGGTAATAATTGTAGAGCATATCACTACTGTTTCCTTTTGTTGGCTTATCATTTGCGGCACTCACAATTGCTTTTTCTTTTGGGCTAAGGCGCACCACATTATTGTTCTTGCTCACTTCTACAATGCCTGTTTCTACAATTACTTCAGTTTTTGCTGTCCCTGTTTTTACATTAAAGCTGGTACCGACTACTTTGATGTCTACTCCATTAGCTTCGATGATAAATGGTTTTTCTTTATTGGGGGTGATATTGAAAAACGCTTCACCATTAAGGATAACTGAACGGGTATTGCCGGTGAATTTTTTGGGATAAGAAATGCTGGCATTTTTATTCAGGGTTACTACAGATCCGTCTGGTAATGTTTCAATTCTAACAGCTAACTCCGATTCTACTACAAGCATTTTATTGTTTTGTTGGTTATATATGAAGTAAGCTCCACCCAACATCAATACCAATACTGCAGCAATACGCATCAGACCTTTCCAATTCAGGTTAATTCTTTTGGGCTCATTCAGTTCCGGAACGGCCGGCCGGTCAATTCTTTGTTTTAATCTTGCCCAGGCTTCATTTTCGTCAATATTATCCGGCGCATTTATGGCTTTGCTTTCTTGCCATATCAGCTCGAAATGCTGATAATATTTTTCATTTTCGGGTAAAGCTTCGCGCCATTTGTTCAGGGTTAAATGCTCCTGTGCATCCGCTTCGCCCAGTAAATATTTTACCAGCAACTCGTCTATGTTGTTCTGCTCTCTGATCACGTCTGTGGTATTTACAAGTTGAGTAATGAAATAAATATTGCCGGTAAAAAATCTACCAGTTTGCTTCTTAATATGCGGAGGGCTTTGCCCATTTGGTTTTCAATTGTTTTTACTGAAAGGCCCAGTTCATCGGCTATTTCACGGTATTTCAGCTCTTCAAACCGGCTCATCTGAAAAATGGTCCGGCATTGTTCCGGTAATTCATTCATCGCTTTATTCAGGTGCCATTGCAGTTCGTTGTGTTCTGTTTTTGCCGCCGCATGCTCACTTACATCATTATTTCTTGCAGCAAAATTTTGATAGTTCTCTTTAACCTTTTGGTGTTTCAGGTAGTTCAGACTTTCATTGTGCACCGAACGATAGAGGTAAGCCTTGGCCGATTGGTTAAAAACAGTTTGTTCCCTTTTCTCCCAAAGGCGGCAAAACACATTTTGCACCATTTCTTCAGCGGTTGCCTCATCCCGTATGATGCCATAGGCATAGGCATGCAATGCCTTGAAGTGGCTCTTGAACAATTGTTCAAAAACCAGGTCAAAATCCTGAGCGGTTTCTATTGTTGGGTATAGCAAGTCTGTATCCATAAAGATGGAGGCTGTTGCAAAATTAATCTCCTGAGCCACGCAATCCGTTTCTTATAAGACAAGCAAGTTTTATTTTACCCCTATTGGGTGGGAAAGATTTTTTTATTCTAGAATTAAAGCCAACAAATGTTGAAATATAAAACTATAGAATTGCGAGATTCTCAGAGAATCTCGCAATTTTTACTTATTTTCGCTTTATGTTAGAGAAAGCTCCTCTATTTGTTCAAAATGAAAATACCATTTCACAAATGGTAGCTTTAGAAATGTCGGGTGTACTTAAGCCTATTCAAAATGATTATTTGTATTGGGATAAAATTAAGTATAAAGCAAAAGACGTTTCTCCGGAAGAGTTTTGGGCAATCGTAAAATTAGACAGGAGATTAAGAAGCAATCCTGTGAGGTTTGCGAAATACTCGTTTAGTTTCTATCCAACAGAGTATATTCAAAAATCTTTGCATCATTTTGATATGCATATTGGAGGCATTTTGGGGAGTAATATTGGTATTGCTGAAACGGATAAGACGAAGTTCATCATCAGCTCATTAATGGAAGAGGCTATTTCCAGCAGTCAGATGGAAGGGGCAAATACGACAAGGAGAAAGGCGAAGGAAATGATTCAAAAGGAGTTAAAGCCTAAGACCAAATCAGAACAAATGATTATGAATAATTATGTTACGATGCAGCATATTATTCAACACAAAAATGATGAACTTACTCCAGAATCTTTGCAATACATTCATCAGCTTATTTCAAGCAAAACGCTTGAGAATGCAAGCGAGGAAGGGGTTTTTAGAAATAACAATGAGATTTTTGTAGTCAATCATTCTAATAGCGAAGTAGTACACACCCCTCCAAAACAAGAGGAATTGCAAAAGCTGATTGTTGATTTGTGCCGTTTTTTTAATGAAGAACAAAAGGATTTTATTCACCCAATCCTCAAAGGAATTATTGTACATTTTATGATAGGATGGATTCATCCATTTACTGACGGGAACGGAAGGACAGCAAGGGCTTTGTTTTATTGGTATATGCTTAAAAAAGGGTATTGGATGACTGAGTATTTATCGATCTCAAGGATTATTAAAGATACCAAGGTTCAATACGAAAAGGCATACTTGTATACAGAGATTGATGATAATGATTTGACCTACTTTATCACTTACCATATTAAGACAATGGAAAAGGCTTTCGAAGCTTTAAAGGAGTATATTGGTATAAAACAAAAGGAGGTCGTTCAGGCAGCAAAATTTGTGAAAATCCCGAATGTGAATGCACGGATGGCTCAGATTTTAAAAATAGTTAATGATGATAACGATAGGGTCTTAAATAGCAAGGAAATTGAGAATCGCTTTAAAATATCCAACTTTACAGCACGCGCAGACCTTAAAATGCTTGTTGAACTTGGATTTTTGGAAGTTATCCAAGTGAATAAAATCAAGCAGAATTTTATAAAGTCCTCGAAATTCAATGAACTATTAAAAAAATACAAACTATAAAAAACGCGAGATTCTCCGAGAATCTCGCGTTTTTGCAAATTGCAAATATGGATGAAGAGTTAGAATTAATCGAGAAAATCGAAAAGGAATTTCAGGATATTATTAAAAAGTACTTTCCTCAAATGAGGTTAAGTGACTGGGGTTCAAGTGGGCCAGTATTTAATGCAAATTATCCAACGGCGAATTCAGCATACAGAGATTCAGATTACTTTTATAATGAGTCGTTAAAATTTTTCCATCTAACCAGTGTACAGACATTGTTTTCTATTCTAAATTCAAGGTCAATACGGCTTTACAATTTGCATAATTCTAATGACCCGAAGGAGTTTAAGTATTCAGCAGATCTGTTTAACTTGAGCGATTTAGAAATTGATGCAGGTAAAAATAAAATCTATACTTTTTCTTTTTGCCCATTAAGTGAATTGAATAATAATGAGTTGTGGAAAAAATATGGAAAATCTTTTTCAGGAGTTGCAATACTTTTTAAGATTGAGAATGATATTATGGCATGGGATAATTTCAATATTGCACAAGTAAAGTATTCATTAAGCGATGCTATAAAAAAAATATTCTACTGAAATAGAAAATCTTAGAAAGAAATATGCTCATTTTGGATGTAAGTTCAACTTGAATCTTCATCGATTTATGGCATTTCATAAGCAACAAGATTGGGAGGGAGAAAAAGAGGTTCGTATTTTAGTCTATAATCCGTACAAAAATAATTATGAACGTTTAAAATATATTAAGCCAGAGCTTAAATTAGAAAATGGTAGAAATAGGTTTAGTGAGTATTATGAATTGAATTTGTTTGTAGACAATCAATCCCCCTATCCAAATATTTTAAACATACCCTATGAATTTGAGCGAAAACAAAACTTAAATCCTAATTATTTCATTAAATCTCCCAAGATTGTTATTACTGACATAATATTTGGAAACCAATGTGGTATTTCTAATAAAGAATTTTTAAAATTCAAATCTCGCATAGAAGAAATCATTCAATTTAATTTTGGCTATAGAATTACATTGTCTGATAATTTTATTGAGCCTAAAAAGTAACCCTACACAATCTCCTGACACAATTCCACCAACACACCGCCACTTGTTTTGGGATGAAGAAAACAAACCAGTTTATTATCAGCGCCGCGTTTAGGTTCTTTATTCAGTAATTCGAAGCCCAAAGCCTCCAAACGCTTCATTTCGGCATGGATATTTTCTACTTCATAGGCAATATGATGGATGCCTTGTCCTTTTTTGGCGATAAATTTTGCAATGGCGCTATCTGGATTGCTGGCTTCCAGCAATTCTATCTTTGAGTCCCCCACTTTAAAAAAAGCGGTCTCAACAAATTCACTCTCAACGGCTTCTGTCTTGTAACAAGGCGTATTCAGCAATTGTTCGTACAATTCTATAGAGGCTTTTAAGTCATTTACGGCGATGCCAATGTGTTCGATACGGACCATTTGGATATATGGAATAGTTTTTTAGAATAATCTTATAATATTATAGAATGGCAAAATTATGGCTAAAATACAGGTTTAGCCTATCTTCGCAGTTGCAAAACTAAACAAGAATCAAAGCAAATGGAACTTAAATTCCCGATATATTTAGACAATAACGCCACAACGCCAATGGATCAGCGTGTGTTGGATACGATGCTTCCTTATTTCGTAGAGAAATTCGGAAATGCTGCCAGCCGCAATCACTCTTTTGGTTGGGTGGCCGAAGAAGCCGTGGATTATGCACGTGAACAAGTGGCGCAACTAATCAACGCAGACCCTAAGGAAATTATTTTTACTTCGGGTGCTACAGAGGCCAACAATCTGGCCATCAAAGGTGTTTTTGAAATGTATGCCAGCAAAGGCAACCATATCATTACCTGCACTACCGAGCACAAAGCAGTATTGGATACCTGCAAGCATGTAGAAAAAATGGGTGGCTCTGTAACCTATCTTCAGGTACAGCCTGATGGATTAATTGATTTAGCAGAGCTTGAAAAAGCAATTACACCACAGACAATCCTTGTTACCATCATGTATGGTAATAATGAGATTGGTGTGGTTCAGCCTATCAGAGAAATCGCAGCAATAGCTAAAAAACATGGTGTGCTTTTCTTTACAGATGGTACACAGGCTGTGGGTAAGATTCCTGTTGATGTAATGGCAGATGGCATCGATTTGATGTCTTTCAGCGGGCATAAAATGTACGGACCAAAAGGTGTGGGCGTATTGTACGTTCGTCGTAAAAACCCACGTGTAAAAGTAACTGCCCAGATGGATGGTGGTGGCCACGAGCGTGGTATGCGTAGTGGTACGTTAAATGTTCCGGGTATAGTGGGTATTGGTAAAGCCTGCGAAATCTGCCGTTTGGAAATGGATGCAGAAGCAGTTCGTCTGAGTGCGATGCGCGACCGTCTGGAAGCGGCTTTGACACAGATTGACGAGTCGTATGTAAACGGTAATGTGCAGCATCGCTTGCCACACGTGGCTAATATTTCTTTCAAATATGTAGAGGGTGAAGGATTGTTGATGGGCTTTAATAAGCAAATCGCTTTATCCAGTGGTTCGGCTTGTACTTCAGCATCTTTGGAGCCTTCTTATGTATTGAAATCTTTGGGATTGGGTGACGATTTGGCACATAGTTCATTGCGTTTTGGTTTAGGTCGTTTTACTACCGATGCCGAGATTGATTATACCATCAAAGCGATTACCGAAACAGTATTGAAACTTCGTGAAATGAGTCCGCTATGGGAAATGTTCAAAGAAGGAATTGATATGGACAAAATTGAGTGGGCGCACCACTAGTCAATGTTGAATTTTAAATGTTTAATTTTAATAGGCATTCAAATTTCGACAAAGAAAAAATAAACACGTTGAGTATTCAACATTAAAAATTCAGCATTAAAAATTATTTAAAATGGCATATTCAGAAAAAGTAATTGATCATTATAGCAATCCGAAGAACGTAGGTACATTGGATAAAGCAAGCAAAAATGTGGGTACGGGTTTAGTGGGTGCTCCGGAATGTGGAGACGTAATGCGTCTTCAGATTGAAGTGGATGAAGAAACAGGTATCATCAAAGACGCCAAATTCAAAACCTTTGGCTGTGGTTCTGCGATTGCTTCTTCTTCTTTGGCTACAGAATGGTTGAAAGGAAAAACAATTGACGAGGCTGTAGCGATTGACAATATGGATATCGTAGAAGAGTTGAACCTTCCACCTGTGAAGATTCACTGTTCTGTATTGGCAGAAGACGCTATCAAATCGGCTATCAACGATTATCGTGTGAAGAATGGTTTGCCTGAATTGGTTGAAGAAAAAGCACATTAATTTATAAAGGACACAATACTGCTTAATTATTCAACAATATGGCAACAGAAGTAGGCGCTATTACGATTAGCGAGAAGGCGAGAGAAAAGGTATTACAACTGATAGAAGAAAGTAATCTGTCTGATGATTATTTCCTGCGTGTAGGTGTAGTAGGTGGTGGTTGTTCAGGCTTGTCTTACAAACTGGATTTCGATAACGAAATGCAGCCAAAAGATCAGGTATTTGAAGACAATGGCATCAGACTGGTAACAGATCTGAAAAGTTATCTTTATCTCTGTGATACTGTGCTCGATTTTACCGATGGCCTCAATGGTAAAGGTTTTCATTTTATTAATCCTAATGCAAGCCGTAGTTGTGGCTGCGGAGAAAGTTTCGCAGTTTAGTGTTTTTACCGAATCAGATAATTGAAACGCTGTTCCCCACGGAACAGCGTTTTTTAATGATATTTTTATAGAACAGTTTTAGTTTTTTACACCGACATTTGCTGCTTCATTATGAAGAAATTGGCCTCCATCAACAAGTATTTCGTCAGGCACAAGTGGCGACTCATTTCGGGTATTTTCTTCGTGGCTATCTCCAATTTGTTTGCTGTTATTCCTCCTACCGTTATCCGTACGGTTATCGACTCAGTGCAGCAAGAAATACAGAGCTATCAGCTCTTGGCTAATACTTCGCTCAAAGGTGATATGCAGTCTTATGTTTTTACTCAGGTGTTTTGGTATGGTTTGTTGCTATTGGCATTAGCACTGTTGCGGGGTGTATTTATGTTCTTTATGAGGCAAACAATTATTGTAATGTCTAGGCATATAGAATATGACCAGAAGGCAGAGATTTATAGTCATTACCAAAAGTTGGATGCTCATTTTTTTAAAATTAATGCTACCGGCGATTTGATGAATCGTTTGTCTGAGGATGTATCCAGAGTAAGAATGTTTACCGGGCCGGCAATAATGTACACCGTCAATCTTGTTGTGCTGACAGTGATGTGTGTTTGGGGTATGTTACGCGTTAATCCTTTGCTGACAGTCTGTGTGATAGTTCCATTGCCTATTTTGGGTTTTTCAATCTATTATGTCAATAAATTAATTTACAAAAAGAGCTCAAAAATTCAGGCACAGTTATCTGATTTGACCACAACAGCTCAGGAGGCTTTTTCAGGCATTCGGGTGATTAAGTCTTTTGTGCAGGAGCAGAATATTTTGCGTCATTTCATCAATAATTCTGAAGCATACAAAAAGAGCACCGTCAATCTGGCTCGTACCGAAGCCATATACTTTCCTGCAATGAATTTGTTCATTGGGTTAAGTATGTTGAGCACTATTTTGGTGGGAGGGTATTTTACCATAATGGGCAAAGCCACGGCTGGCAATATTGCAGAATTTGTGATTTACATCAACCTGATGATGTTCCCTATGTTTATCATTGGTTGGGTGGCCAGTGTGATACAAAGAGCAGCCGCATCGCAAAGCAGAATTGATGAGTTTTTGCAGCAGGAACCCAGAATTAAAAATGCAGTAAGTCCTTCCTATAGTGCTTTGCTGGGAAATATTCTTTTTGATGATGTCTCCTTTACTTATGAACATACAGGCATCAAAGCCCTGAATCATTTTTCGCTTGATATTAAAAAAGGAGAAAAGGTAATTGTGCTTGGCGAAACAGGAAGTGGCAAATCAACTTTGGCACAATTACTCCTGAGAATGTATGACCCACAGTCCGGAAAGGTACAATTGGACGGTATAGATAACAAACAGATTGACCTCAAAACCTTGCGCGAAAACATCAGTTATACGCCACAGGATGCCTTACTGTTCTCAGACACCGTGTTCAACAATATTAAGTTTGGCAAAGAGGATGCAAGTGATGATGAAGTATACGAGGCGGCTCGTCTTGCCGATCTGGAAAAGGAAATTAAATTTTTTGCAAATGGCTATCAAACTATTATTGGTGAGCGTGGAGTGATGCTGTCCGGCGGTCAAAAACAAAGGATGGTATTGGCAAGAGCTTTACTCAAAAACAGTCCGATATTATTGTTGGATGAATGTCTTTCTGCCGTAGATACCCGCACTGAAAAAACTATTCTGCATAACCTCAAAAATTACCTTGTTGATAAAACGGTTATTGTGATTACACATCGTATTTTCTCGGGTTGGGATTTTGATAAAATTATTGTGCTTCAGGATGGAAATATTACCGAGCAGGGTGTGCATCAGGAATTGATGCTGCAAAACGGGCGTTATGCCAAATTGTATCGTCACCAAACCGAAGAAGCACTGGCCTGATGAATACTTTTTTTCAACAATTACTGACAGAGATTAAATCCACCCAGATGCTGGAATGGATTGGTGCATTGTTTGGGGTAATCAGTGTTTTATTTGCTCAGCGCAATCATATTTTGCTTTATCCGTCGGGGCTGATTAGCACGGGAGTTTACGCCTATTTGTGGTCACGCAGAGAGGCAGCGTTATATGCTGAGGCCTTATTGAATGTTTATTATTTTGTAATGACGCTTTATGGTTGGTGGCATTGGCAAAAAGGAAAAACAGAAACAGAACAAGTGCGCATTTCGCTATGCACAAAAAAGGATTGGTGGACTGTATTTTTTATTGTGTTGGTTTTGTGGGCTGTCTTTTATTTGTTGTTGTTGCAGACCAATTCAAATGTACCAATCCTTGACAGTTTTGTTTCAGCCTCGGCCTGCGCCGGAATGTGGTTATTGGCGCAGCGAAAAGTAGAGAATTGGCTATTGCTTAATTTATCCAATTTGGTAGCTATACCGCTCTTTATTTATAAAGGTTATTATGTAACGACAGTCCTCACGATTATCCTTTTTGTGGTGGCCATATTTGGTTATTTCCATTGGCGAAAATTGTATGCGACAAGCAAAACTGAAGAAATGACACAGCCCTAAAGTGTGTCCTTCGGCAAGCTCAGGATAAACTGCCTGAATAGCTCATTAACCTACTGAATGCTGACCTCATAAATACCTTAAACTTTACAACTCAATTAACCAATTAACTGATTAACTTTGTGTTTCACCTTTCCCGAAATTATTTATTCTCGGAAGAATGAACAGTTCGGGGGCCGACTGGTTTTGACAGCATAAGGCAAGGTGAGTAAGCGTGTCGTGCGTTGGATAATTAGCACGTAAATCTGAATACTCAAACAATAACTGGCAATACTACGTATGCCATGGCTGCCTAATCGGAGATTAGTCACCCATTTTGACCGCCGCTAACACAGTAGCCCATAGCTGTAGCCGCCGTCTAAATCAAACAAAAATTGGGATAGTTGAGGTGAAGCTGCGGCACCGAAGCGAAACTTAAGCAGATAAGCAAGGAGTTGGTTGGTTTGTTTCCGGCTTTTTTGACGAAAAATAATAACAAAATACACACGTAGAAGGCTCATTGGGCATGTGTTTGGACCCGGGTTCGAATCCCGGCGGCTCCACACAAAAGCTAAGACAGTTCATTTGAATTGTCTTAGCTTTTTTCTTTTAATAATTTGCTTTGCAGGTTTTCAAATATTGTCAAAGTACAGAAAAAAGGAAGTACCCAAAAAACTCTGGCATTTAATCGGGGTAAAACATTGGCAAAAGTGCAGCTGGTAAAGGCATTAATCAGTATGAACAGCATGACGATTGACAGAAGGTACTTTGTGTTTCCGGTTTTGGTTTTGAATAGAAGAATCAAGGTTAAGGCAATGCTCAGCAGGGCAAAAGATTGGTAAATCAAATTCCACGTTGTAAAAGAAAGTTTGTCTTTGGCTTGCTTCGAATCTCGCAGGTATTGTAATTTGTCAGGAAAATGCTCTTCAATTTTATAAATTACATTGCTTGTTTCAACATCAAAAAGCAATCCGTCCCCAACTGTTACTAAGCATACTTCTTCAACAGTTCCTTTAATGGCTTCTGCGATATGTAATGCGAGGTATTTAGGTTTAGATAGGCTGCCCAGAATGATTTTTGTGTATTCACTTTTTGAGGAGTCCCACCCTCCGGAGTGCGCAAATGCACCATCATCATTCCATATAAAATCCCAGGCTCTGTCGGGGATTTTATTCTGATAGGCACATAGTTTCATGTTTTGGGTGGGGCAATACTCTTTAAGATACTTTTTCAAAATTCCGTTTTCTGCCATGCGCCCCATAAGAAAGATATGTCCTGATTGGCTAGGTACAAAACCATAATTATATTGGTAGTGCAAAGAGCAGGTAGCTATCCAGCATAGCAAAGAGATACTGAACAGCTGAAGTGAAGGCTTTAAAAAAGACCTGTATCCTTTGATTGCAACCGATAACAGAATGATCAACAAGGCAAACGCACTTACATTGATAAGACTACTGTTGTGCAGGCAGGCTGAGGCGAATATGATAACAGCCAATATTATTTTTATCGCCCATTGTGACGTATTGTAAAACAATAGTATTGATAATAAAATTATAGAAGTAAATATGTCAGGCATTAATTGACTGCTAAACCATCCCACACTGGTACAAAAGGAAAGTAATATTACAGAGCCTGATTTTAATGCAAAATGTAGTTTTGGAAAGAAGCGGAATATAGCTGTTGTAATTAATGAAGCAAGCAGGAGGCATTGAGATAAAACTACATACCACAGGGATTTTTCTCTGGAGACCCATTTGATGTACCAACTATAGAAAACTGGACGGTCTTTCGGCAAATCATTTATAAAGCCATTATGGATGTAGGATCCACTGTCCGGATTTGTTAGTGGAAAGTGATTGTATAAGCTTGGCCACATCAACAATAGGGTAGTGAATATGAAAAGCAGACCAACGCCTAAAAATGACTTCAGTTTCATATTTCAAAATAAGCATAATTTTTTTTAATAAATAGCTATTTTGTTTTAAACCTTTATTGTTTTAGTCAGTCTTATTGAGGTTTTTTCGATTACTATAAATAATATATTTGCATTCCTAAACAAAAAATTTATGACAAGAATTAAACACTTCCTAATGCTTACGTTGCTTTTGTGCAGCATTTCTTCTGTTGCTCAATGGGTGCCTACCGCTAATCTTACTGTTTTTTCTGAAAATGGTGCAAAGTTCTTTTTGGTGCTCAATGGTGAGCGCTACAATGATGTGGCGCAAACCAATATTCGCATTGAAGAATTGCCGAATCCCTACTATAATTGTAAGATTATTTTTGAAGACAAGTCATTACCTGAAATCAGTAAAAATGCATTAATGCTTACTGATGCTAATGGTGTGATGCAGGACGTTACTTACCGAATCAAAAAAGACAATAAAGGAAAGAACGTACTGCGTTTTTATTCCTTTGTACCCGCACAACAAAATATGGCTCGCCCTGCAAACTGTGCCACGTATCGTTTTGGTGCGCCAAATATGCTGGTTGGTGCTGCGCCACACAATGTTGGTACTACTACAACCACTATTCAGCAAACAACTATAAACCCTGCAACGAATGTGAATGTTAGTCTCGGCGGGGTAGGTATGAATGTTAATATTACCGATCCGGTTTATGGTAACTCTACTACCACTACTACCACCACCACCACTCGTTCCAATACTTATTCAAATGATGGTTATGATGATGACGGGTATCAAAGAAATGCTAACAGAAATAATCGTAGAAATGATGCCGGTGGCAGAAGAGGTGGATGTGCTGTGGCAATGAGTAATGCTAATTTTGATGAGGCAAAACGTACAGTGGCCAATAATGGATTTGATGAGACCCGACTGTCAACAGCTAAACAGATTATATCATCAAATTGTCTGAGTACCAATCAGATTGTGAGCCTGATGAAAACCTTTAGCTTTGAAGAGTCTAAATTGGACTTTGCTAAATATGCTTATGATTATTGTACAGATCGCAATAATTATTTTAAAGTTTCGAACGCATTTTCATTTGAAAGCTCTAAAGCCGAATTGAATAATTACACTCAGAGTATGCGATAATTTGCATAACGGATTAAAGTTGCACGCTGCATTATGCTTATGCAGCGTGCTTTTTTATCTAAATTTTACAATTTTTCAACGCTATCTTTACTACTCACAAACAAAAGACTTATAGATGAAAAACAGAATCGGAATAGTAGCAGTTTCGGGTGCAATAATGATTACACTCTTCTCTTGTGTATCTCAAAAGAAATTTACTGCCATGCAGAATCGTGCCAACCGGCTGCACAGAGATAGCGTTGAATTTTATAATCAGATATTGGGGCTGAACGGCTCTCTGAGTAAGCTACAAATGGAGCAGGAGATGACCCAATCTAAATTGAATAAGAGCAAAGAGCAATTAAACAGCAGTACAGAAACAATCGCTACACAACAAGCCCGTTTGGCTGAATTGCAGCAAAGACTTGAGCAACAACGTTTGGCGTCGGAGTCTTTGCGAAAAAAAATAGCAGATGCTCTGGTAAACTTCAATGCCGATCAATTAACTGTGTCTCTGAAGAACGGAAAGGTTTATGTTAGTATGTCTGAGCAATTATTATTTGCATCTGGCAGTGCAGAAGTCGGAAAAGAAGGCAAAGCTGCATTAGGTAGTCTTGCTAAAGCACTCAATGAAAATACTGATATTAATGTTAATGTTGAAGGTCATACGGATTCCATTCCGATAGTCAAGAGATTTGAAGATAACTGGGCTTTGAGTGTTGCTCGCAGCACTGCTATTACCAGAATATTAATTAAGGAATACCAGGTGAATCCTGTGCGTATCATCAGTAGTGGCAGAAGTGAGTTTTTGCCGGTTGCAGATAATTCTTCTCCTGATGGTCGTGCAAAAAACAGAAGGACCGAAATTATTCTAGAACCTAAGCTGGATAAAATAATGGAGTTGATAGATGCACAAGGGAATACAATTTCCCGTTAAACCAAACGTTACAATTGACCCTATTCATGAAATCAAAAGGTTTTCATTTTTTCTTACTGATTTGTTTTTGTTGTTTGTCTCCCTCTTTGATGGCACAGTCAAAGTATGAAGATGCCCGTGCTTATCTGGATAGTAAAAACTATCAGAGTGCGGTGGTTTTATACAAAGAATTGTATAATGCCCATCCCGAAAACAAAGAGTTTTATCAGGAGTATTTGCTCACTTTGATGGCCCTTAAAGATTATAAGAAGGCTGAAGAACTGGTAAGGAACCGTCTGAGAAATGAAGCAAACAATCCTCTTTATCTGCTTGATTTGGGTAATGTGTATTATGCCGACAAAAAGGAGAAGAAAGCTGAAGAACAATTTGAATTGGCTATCAAATATGTAAATGGAGACGACATTCTTACACAACAAATGGCCAATGCTTTCAGTAATGCAGGAAATGATGTATGGGCCATAAAGACTTATGAAAGGGCTATTCAGGTTATTCAGATTCCCGGTCTTTATAATGCTGCTTTAGCAAAATTATATAATAAAACCGGAGATGTTGAAAAGGCAATTAGCTTGGTAATAGAAGGTAGTCAAAATCAAAATCTTATACTGACTAGTGGTGACGAGACTGTGGAAGCGAATCTGTTGGAGCTAATCGGTAATGACGCAGAACGGCAACAAAAAGCCCAGAAGGCTATCATCAAACTGGTTAATTTATACCCAGAAAATTTCTACTATACTTATTTACTGACCTGGATTTTTTCTGTGCAAAACAATTGGGATCAGGCCTTGATACAAATTAATGCATTGGAAAGGCGAAGTTCTGATAAAGGTCGTTTGCTGCTTGAATTTGCCAAAAGTGCCGCTCAAAAGAATGAGTTTGAGGTAGCGCAAAAAGCACTGGTTACAGTAGTGGGATATGGCAGTGCAAATCCCAGATTTAAGATTGCAAGAGAAGAGATGTTGCGATTGCAACTGGCTAAGCTGCAATTCATGCCCATTCCTTCAAAGGCAGATATTGAAGAGTGCGTCAGAAATTTTTCAATTTTCTTTTCGGAATATCCTGATGCCTTTGGAAAGCCAATACTCAATGATTACGCATTGCTGGAAGCTCAATTTGCAGCCAATACCACAAAAGGTGTAGAACTGTTGAAAAAAGCTATAGACCAGAAGCTGGGGGATAAGTTTTTTATGGGTAACTGTAAATTGCAATTAGGAGATTATTATATCATTCAAGGTAAAGTGTGGGATGCTGCACTGATGTATGCTCAGGTAGATAAGGCTTTTCGGGAAGACGCAATGGGCGAAGATGCGAGATTCCGGAATGCAAAACTTTCATACTACCAGAATGATTTTGAGCAGGCTCAGGGACAGCTGTCTGTGCTCAAAGCATCAACTTCTGAGTTGATTGCCAATGATGCACTTTTTCTTTCGGTATTAATTACCGAAAACACTCCTCCGGATAGCAATATGGTTCCCTTAAAACGGTTTGCTTTTGCAGATTTATTGCTTTTTCAAAATAAGGATAGCGAAGCAGAAGCTTTGTTGGATAGTGTTGCAAAAGCATTTCCTAAGAACCCCTTGGCCGATGATATTTTATTATTACATAGTAAAATTGCGGTAAAGCATAAAAATTTTCCAAAGGCAATTGAATACCTCAAGCAGATATTGGAGCAGCATGCAAAAGATGTTTTGGCTGATGATGCCTTGTTTCAGATTGCAGAGATTAACAGAAAATTTTTAGGGAAAAATGATGAAGCAAAAAGGCTTTACGAGCAGTTGATTATTGAGTACCCGGGTAGCAGTTTTGTACAGCAGGCCAGAGCGCAATTAAAAATTGTTCCAGGTATTCAATAAAGGTTTTTATTTTTCTTAGTGAGGAAACCTCATGTCATCTTGGTGCTTTTTATGATTTTGGTCATTTTGATTTCGTAGCCCGCCAAATTGATTAACTTTATTTTGCCTTATGAAACCTATATTTCTTCTGCTGACATTGATAGCCATAAGTTTTGGCTGTTCTCGTCCCTCTACTAACTACACGGGAGAATACCCTGATGATGTACGTGTAATTATTGATAATAAATGTGCCACTGCGGGTTGTCATAATGAAAGTAGCTACCAAAATGCAGCAAATCTCAGGCTGGACAGATGGGAGCATTTATGGAAGGGTAGTGGATCGGGTTCGGTGATTATACCTTACGATGCAAGCAACAGCTCTTTGCTCTATTTTGTTAATGCTGACCCCTCCCAAGGGCCTGTATTAGAGCCTCGTATGCCTATTAACAGTTCCGCACTGTCTGCAAGTGAATACGCTACACTAAAGAACTGGATTGCATCTGGTTCGCCAGATAAAGTTGGAAACATTCCTTTTGCAAGCAATCCCAACGGAAGGCAGAAAATTTATATCTCACAGCAAGGTTGTGATTTGATAGCCGTGATTGATGCAGAGACAAACCTGATTATGCGTTATATCAAGATAGGCAAGGAACCCGGTATAGAGGTAGCACATTGTCTTCGCTTTAGTCCTGATGGACGTTATTGTTATGTAGCCTTTACCAAAGGAGAATACCTGCAAAAAATTGATGTGAATACCGATGCTGTAATTGCCGATGTTTATTTAGGTGCAGGCTCATGGAATCTTTTTCAGGTTTCTGAAGATGGGAAGAGTCTTTTGATTACCGATTATAGTCCGTTTAACGCAAAGGTGAAATTGATTGACCTTGATGCAATGAAAGTGTTGGCAACCTACGAGGATTTTGTCAACCCCCATGGTATCGCCAGTAATTCAGCTTTTGATACTTTTTTAATCACCTCTCAATATGGGAATACTGTATGCAGGCTAACCAAAAAAGGAGCGGTCAAATTATTCAGCATCGATGGAAATGAACCTAATTATCTAAACCAAACACTGGACCCTCACGAGATTATAATGTCTCCAGATAGAAGTAAGTATTTTCTGACTTGTCAGGCATCTAATGAGGTTAGGGTAATGGATGCCAAAACCAATAAATTGATTAAAGTAATCCCGGTCGGCACTTTCCCTCAGGAGTTCGCTGTCAGTCATTCCAAACCCTATTTGTTTGTGGGTTGTCAGGAAGAAGTTTCAGGCGAATTCCCGAATTTCAAAGGAGTCATTTATGTAATTGACTACAATACGCTTGAATTGGTAAAAAGAATCCCCGGCCCCTTCTATCAGGTACATGGACTAACTGTAGATGATAAAAACGCTCGTCTGTATATAGCAAGCAGAAATGTTGCATCTGACGGACCAGCTCCTCATCATACTTCAGAGTGCGGTGGCAGAAATGGATACTATAATGTTTATGATATCAATACGCTTCAACCTTTTACCAGCAGGCGTTTTGAAGGTAGTGTAGATCCTTACTCAGCTGATGTGAGATTTAAATAGCGCTTTTAATTTGCCATTGTTTACTATATTTCTACCTTAATTGCAGGATGATGTTGTCGTATCGTCTTGCCAGTTTTATAGTGTTTTTTTAAAACTCAGCGCCTATGTCAACCAAGAAGACACAGACTATAGCTTTGCATTCCGTAGCTTGTATATTGTTACTTTTGATGCCAATAGTTGATGCACCATCACCTAATGCAAAAAAAATATTACTACTTAATAATCCTTATTTCGAGATTGATTTTGTCCTGCACCTTGTCTGCATCGTTTTCGGCTACTTTAATTATTTTGTATTGATTCCTCGTTTTTTTCACAAACCGCTGAAACTTGTGTACACAGTGCTTGTGTTGGTGATTTTTGTTTTTATCTGTGCTATACCTTGGCTTATCTCAGGAATACCTTTTTTTGATGTTTTTCAGGGACAGGATAATATCAATATTCATTTTGTAATTCAAATTCGTCATGTGTTCTTTTTGTTTATTACTATATTCTTATTTTCGTTAATGACATGGTCAGAGCAAAGGAGGAGAATGACTGAAAGAGCCATTTCTACTGCCGATTTAAGGTATTTGAAGGCGCAGATAAATCCTCATTTTTTATTTAATAGCCTCAACAGTATTTACGTTCAATTGCAGACTAATCCTTCAGCAGCCGGAAATTCTTTGGTAAAGATGTCTAATATTATGCGCTATATTATGAAATCTGCCGAAAGCCAGTCAGAGAATTTAAATCTTGCGATTGATTATCTGGAGGATTATTTGAGTTTGCAAGAAGGCAGATTTCAAAATACAATTCAGGTCATTTACAAAAAGAACATACCCGAAAATACCTATCAGATTGCGCCCCTTCTTTTAATCCCTTTTGTAGAGAATGCATTTAAGTATGGTATTAATCCCTCTGAAAAGGCGATTATCAGCATTGAGATTTTCATAAAGGAAGGCGAATTGTTTTTTGAAGTGGTCAATCAGGATTATAGTAAGGATATTGTTGTTCCGGCAAGCACCGGTATTGGTATAGCCAATACCAGAAGGCGCCTTGACTTGATTTATCCGGGTAGATATAGCCTCAGTATTGATAGAGGAGGACTGATGTTTAAAGTCTTACTCAGGATACAATTTTAATTTTAAGCGTAGTTTGTCGCAACAAATTGCTCATTTAGCTTTTTTATTGCCGAAATTGATAATTGTATTATTTATTTAAGACATTAAATCTCTAAATGTATGATTCATGCAATAGCAATTGACGACGAACCACCAGCCCTTCAGCTAATCGCACACTATTGCGACCAGCTGGATAATATTCAACTCGATAAGACTTTTACAGTTCCTACAGACGCCTTAAAATATATTCATACTCATCCGGTCGACTTGTTGTTTTTAGACATTCAGATGCCTGAAATTTTAGGAACAGAATTTCGAAAAAAGATTGATAAGGATATAATGGTTGTCTTTATTTCTGCTTACAGCAATTATGCCATTGATGGTTTTGACCTTAATGTTATAGATTTTCTTTTGAAACCATATTCTCTGGAGCGTTTCAGACAGAGTATCGATAAAGTACAGTATCAATACCAACTGGCACGTAATGGCAATACTGAAGCCCGAAACTTCATTCATTTAAGAGCAGATTATAGTCTGATCAAAGTGCCACTCAATAGTTTATTATATGTTCAGGGTCTTGAAGATTACTGTAAATTTTATTTTGAACATGAGCCTCCGATGATTTTTAGGATTACTATGAAATCTTTGATGGAAAAGCTTCCTGAGGGGCTTTTTGCAAGGGTTCATCGTTCGTATATTGTACGATTGGATAAGGCAAAAAAATCTCGTGCAAATACAATTTATATCGCTGGTGTAGAATTGCCCATTGGTCGTTTATATAAGGAGCAGTTACTCGATTATTTCAAGAAAGAACTTTAATCTATTTATTGTTTCACAATCATTGTTTTAGCTCCATTTTTGGAGCTTTTTTTAACAAAAGTTTATTGTGGTAATGTTAAGAATGCCTGCATTTTATCGCAATAAAAATGTAGTTAGTCGAAAAAATTACACTTTCTATTAGTAAAACATAATATTTGTGATTGGCGGATTGTTAAAAGAAACAATCTGACTTTCCGACTTTCAATCATCAAAAGTAAAATCAAGAATTATGTACCAAACATCTACATCATCCGCTTTATCTGCCGGTAGTCCGGAGATACTGTCGCCCAGAAATTCGCTCCTGTTCTGGAGGAGTTTTCTGGTCTCGAGTATGCTGCTCTTTGCCACCTTATTACCCAATCTGTCTAGGGCCCAAACTTCCCTGACTATTGGTACAGGCACATCAACATCCTCCTATTATCCGATATATACCTTTTATGGGTATAACTATTCTCAGAGTACTTATCTTGCCTCCGAGATAGTGGCTGCCGGTGCTACCTCTGGTACACCTGGTTATATCAGTTCTATCAGCTACAATCTGGCTACTTATTATACATCCTGGCCCACTTATTGTAAGGACTGGGTGGTTTACATGGGTAATACCAGTAAATCTACTTTTTCTGGTACAACGGACTGGGTTGCTCTTTCAGGCCTTACTAAAGTATATGATGGCACCGTTACTCCTACCGGTACCGGTTGGGTAAAGATTACTTTCCCCACAGCTTTCTATTGGGATGGCACCAGCAACCTTGTAGTTGCTGTTGATGAGAATACTGCCGGTTATACTTCTACAATGCCTTGGCGGACTACAACTAAAACAGGTACCCGTTCCATTTCTTATTATAGCGACGGAACGAATCCAAATCCTTCATCTCCTCCAACGGCTAATACCTCTTATGCAGGAACACCTAATATCCAAATCGATTATACCCCTGCTACACCTTGTAGCGGTACTACCGTTGGCGGTTCTGCTGTAG
>JAZKDB010000004.1:0-262048 GCA_040387755.1 Bacteroidota bacterium
CAGTCGCACTTTTTGCATAGGGAGACAACATTGCTGCTGTATCGCCATATTTTACTCCGAGTGCACTGCGCAGGTATGGACTCAACATCCAAGCCGTATCAGTGTACTTCATTGCAGTTGCATTTTTTGCATAAGGAGACAACATTGCCGCCGTATCGCCATATTTTACACCAAGCGCACTGCGCAGGTATGGACTCAACATCGAAGCTGTATCAGTATACTTCATTGCAGTCGCACTTTTTGCATAGGGAGACAACATTGTTGCAGTATCGCCATATTTTACACCAAGCGCACTGCGCAGGTATGGACTTAACATCCAGGCTGTATCAGTGTACTTAACCCTATTATTGATTTCTGTAGCCAGAGCAATGCTATCTGCTTTTAATTTACTTTTCAACACATAGCCAATCAACATAGAAGCTGTATCTGTATAATCAACTTTTGTATTTATCCTAGAACCTAGAGCAGCAGCAGTATCAACAAGGTCAGATTTTCTTGCATATGGCAATAACATCAATAATGTATCTGTATATTTTACACCCAAAACAGACCTTAGGTAGGTACTCAACATTGCACCCGTATCGCTGATATTTAATTTTCCATTTAGTTTTAAATTAAGATAAGCAGTATCTGCACAAATATTTTTCCAGACACTTCCTGTGTAAACGCATAAACAAACACTATCGGTGTTATACACCATCATACCTTTGCTGGCTGCCGTAACTGGTATAGTTAACATTTGAGTAGTGGTCATCCGCACATTCAAAAAGCCTTTGTCTGTACTCTCCAATTCAACTAAAGAACCAGGCTGAATTATTGTGCGATTATCACCAAACTTGGCCTGAGCCCAAATTTTGTCGGAAGCAAACAACAAAAGGAATAAAAGCAAAAACAACTTGCTAAAATTCAACCTGAAAAACAAAAAAGTATTCATTTATAATATTTTATGAAAACACAAAATGTAGTATTTAAACTTCGTAACCCTCCATTTTCTTTACAAAACAGAAAGTCTCCTATATAATTTACAAAAATCATTCCACAAATTATTTTTCTTCGAAATTATATTTAAATAAAATCGAAATTGACAAAAATAAATATGGTAAAAGTAAATGTACAATGCTTTTACAGTACTAACGAATAAAATTATATTTCTAATTTAATTACAAAATATATATTAGAGGGCAGGTCGGGAAAAAATTTACCAAAATTAACTTAAAGACTGTTAGAATCAAAGATTAACAAAACATTTTTAAATTAAGAATGCCCGTTTATGTAAACTCCAGTCTAAAATGAAAGAATCAATCCTTAATAAATTTCAAACTTTTCCTAGAGCCATCTGCTTTAAATACCGTTAGCCAATAGGTGGCTTGGCTAAACTCTCTTATATCCAGAATCATTTGAGAAGAATTGGCAGAATAAGCCCCAATAATTTTACCCTCGACAGTGGAAATCCTGATTTCTGAAGGAGCACTTAAACCGGAGAGATTGATAAAATCATGAGCCGGATTAGGGTAGATATTAACAGTTGAATTCATCTTACACTCTACATTAACAGTTATAGTTGGTGATGTGCGATAATCGCCATTTATTTCAATCATAGATAATCGATAATAAATTCTACCGTCTGGCGCATTTAAATCAATGAATCGATAGTCCGAATTACTTCCTGAGGGTTTCAAACTTGCAATAGTTGAAAATGTCTTTCCATCGACGCTGCGTTGTATTTGAAATCTGCTGATACTCCTTTCGATTCCTGTGCTAAAATCAATTTGCACTGAACATTCTTTGCTCAGTGCGGTAAAACCGAGTAAGTCAATCGGCAGAGGGTGAATGGGGTCACTTGACTTAGTAAAAAATGCAATTGCGGCGGAGGGAGAAACAGCAAAGTCTGTATAATTTCTGCTTTGCATATTAGAGCCTGCAACTGCGCCGAGGCTGCTTAATATTCCAACTGTACCAGGACTTGGCGTATTGGTTTGCCATGCTGAAGTACTATATGGCAATACTATATCCCCTGTAGTATTAGGTGTTGCTGTACCCCATCTTGTTACAAAATTAAAGGCATCATCAAACAAAGGTTGATTTGTGATACTATTGTGCTGTAAAGTGACCATGCTATTTCCTGTAGCAAGATCAGCATAAATATTCCACGTACGCTGCATTCCATCTGCTGAAGGATCTGCAATAATTTCATCCGAAGCACTGGTGGTATAATCCTGAACGAGAATGTGCATGGTATTGGCCACACTGTTATTAATGGCAGCTGGGGTATAATCCCCATCCGCTATTCCTACAGGGAATGTCCAGTTTCCCAGATAATTCTCTTTAACCAAATGTCCTGTACCATTGGTGATAACAAAACGATCAGATTGATAACCATCCTGACTTGCATTTTCTGTAAGTACCAAATCATTATTTCCTAAAACAACATCACCATTTGCTACATCCCACTGCAACTTGCCTTCAATCCTTGTTGTGCTATTTACCAACACAATATTGTTTGGATTTTTGAGCCTTAAAACCACATCCATTGGGACATTTGCTCCATCTGAACATTGTACAGAATCTCCACCACTGTAGATACTTAAACAAGGGCTGACCACCAACCAGGTTGATGGAAGAGCAGGACGTGAAGCAATAAAGTTGAGTTCTCCTCCGGGGATTGTATTTGCTGGTGCACCATCACTTACTATTGATGTCA
This sequence comes from Bacteroidota bacterium, assembly GCA_040387755.1. Taxonomy (GTDB): domain Bacteria; phylum Bacteroidota; class Bacteroidia; order Chitinophagales; family Chitinophagaceae; genus Rurimicrobium. Next base: position 2,702 of record JAZKDB010000004.1, read on the forward strand.
ATCCATTCTTCCATTTTTTACCGTAAAAATGGATAACAGCCCCTTTATGAAGGATTAGAGTTCCACTATTCTCCATGTCACCATACAAAGTCAAGACCCCACCACTGTCAATTTCTATTATGCCATCGTTAACAATGGCACCATAATTCTCCCAATTACCCAAAGCCCCAATCTCAACATATCCGGCCGTAGCAATTTCAACATCACCACCAACGGTCCTGTCGTAATTTACATAATCATTGTAGTTAATATACAGGCCAGTTGAACCACAACTACCGCTTTGCGCGATAAGGTCAGTATTGAATACTAAAGAAACAATAAAGACCAAAAAATATGCTTTTATGATTCCTGACATCAAGGTCTAATTTGTAATTTCATATTCCAGTCGGGAATCGGCTTGAATAGTAATGGCACTACCAGCAATTTCAGAAGCAAACTGAAAACTAACGGTTGCAGCCGAAGTTGCTTCAATATCCAATTCCACAATTGCAACATTACCAGTTGTGGCACGAGATGCAGTACCAAATAACATTGTACCAGTATTAAATCCTGAAAAAAATTGGTTTGCTGTTGTTGAAGAAGGAATAATTACCTGATACCAAATATTTCCTCCAGAAAAAGTGTTAGGACCCAACCGTATTCCTGTGGTCGTAGCTGCAGAATTGTACCGCAACCATAACCTGACCCTGTAATTTTTGTTGGCAATGGTTGTAAATGATAGGGTATTAATTGTTGCAGATGTAAGAGTGCTATTAGCTTGTGTTGTGGTAGTTTTAATTATGGTAGGCTTCTGCCTTTGCTCTATCATTTTCAAAACTCCTGTTGAAGGTTCGGCTACCACCAGACTATCAGTGGTGGCACCACTTTGCAAGCCATCAATAGCCAGAGTATTGACACCAGTAGTCGTAATGGTTGTTGCTCCTGTTAAGGCTCCCCCAAGTTTTACATCCTTGCTAACTAAATTTAGGCCATTGGAGGCGGTGGTACTATCCACTTTATTCAATCTTGATGATGCCATTCTCTTTAGGATACCTGTAACAGGATCTGCAACTAGAATGCTATCATTTACGGTACCGGAATTAAGCACTGTAGCTCTTATTGTATTAGCCCACAAACTATCTGTTACTCTGGCTTTTCCTGTAACATCAAGCTTATATGTAGGACTGGGATTACCCAGCCCTACATTACCAGTATTTTTACTAACTATATTAGCTCCGTTTAATGTCCATTTACTACTGTCAATAGCTGTAATAGTGCCCTTTTTATTGACAACAGAAACTTGTGCACTCACACTAGATGAAAGCACTGAGAAAAGCAAGAGAGTGATTATTTTTATTTTCATGTATTCACACAGCAGAATGATACTTATTTAACCCACTGTACTTCAATTTTATCTCCTGCCAATACTGCCCAATCGTCTGGAGCCACACCGCCAGGCACCAACGTAACTGTAGTTCCTGAAACTGTATAATCTGTACCTGATATTAATTTTACTCCGTTGCGATAAACCCAAACACGAGAAACCTGAGTAGGTAAATTTGTTACGGTATAAGAAGTAAGTCCGGCAGTTGCAGTAAAAATTTGCTCACCACTGGTCAATAATGAAGATGCTGAAACTCTTCTTAACGTACCATTAGAACCATCTGCAACTACTAGGCTATCATTATTGAGATTACCGGAACGCAGATTTGTGATTTTCATAGAATCACTTGCGCTGGTAGTAATGGTCAATGATTTACCGTTTAAAGTCACATTGGTGTTCTCTATCAAATTACCTCCAAGTTTAACTGTATCTCCACTTTTTGTTACACCATTCGCAGCTTTAACAGCATTCTTCAGGTCAATCCTTTTCAAAACACCTGTAGTAGCATCTACAACCACAGCGCTATCATTTGTTGTACCTGATTGCAAACCCGGAACAGCAAGAGTATTTGTAGCAGAAGCGGTAATAATTGTAGGCTTGGTTAATGCCCCACCTAATTGTACCGAATCGGCAGTCTTTGTCAAACCATTGTTTGCATAAATACTTACCAAATCAGCAACAGACATTTTTTTCAATTGACCTGTTGCATTGTTAATCATTACAACGCTATCTGCCCGGCTACCACTTTGTAATCCCGTAAGCCTTAAAAACTCAGTAGCCGAGGTAACAATTGTAGTTGTCTCGGTTAGTGTTCCTCCAAGTTTCACAGTATCACCGGATTTAGTGATGCCATTCTTGGCATTGATAATTACTGATGTGGTACTGTCCAGCACCCATCTGATGGTACCCTTATTATCGACAGCCCTTGTCGTTACTTTTTGGGCACTTACGGCGCCTGCTATTCCCAGGATAGTCGCCACTGAAAGGAGAATTTTTCTCATAATTGGTTTGTTTTTTTTAATTTATAATTACGGATTTACTAACTGAACTATTTTAATTTCATCGTTGCTGTTACAATGTGCCTCTGACTCAAGTTTTACATTTTTTGTACCAATGGTAGCAGTAAAATTCACCTGAACGCCATTTCTGAAAATCTGAACATGATTTTCATCCAATACAATTTCAGGACAGAGAAAAGCTGAGTCGCCTGCAGTAGCTGTGTAGATGGCTTTTAATTGACGAGAACTTTGAGATTTACATAAGCTCCTCCAATTGGAGCCATCATAAAGGCATAAACAGGAACTATCTGTATTGTAAATCATCATACCCTTGCTGGAAGCAGTAACAGGTATACTGAGCATTTGACTTGTGTTTAGCCGAATATTAAGCAGACCACGATTGGTACTCTCCAATTCTATTAATGAACCAGGTTGTATAATCGTTCTGTTATCACCTAATTTTATTTGCGCAAAAACAGTATTGGATGTAAAAGCCAATATCAAAAAAAGAAGATAAACGGGAGATAAAATAAAGTAAGGATGACGTTGTATTTGCATTAGGAAATCAGGGTCGCTTCACCCACATCTGCTTTCGACTTTTTATAAAAACAATTGACAATTAATATAAAAGATGAAACCAAAATATTTGTTTCATTTTTCGAAAGCAAAATACAACAATAAATCTACTTCAAAAATCATTCCACAAATTTCAATATTTTATAAATATGGAATTTTAAATTTTTAATTTGCTTTTATTTAATTATTTAACCTAAATATAAAATTTAATAAAAAAAGATATTGTGATAAATACTGAATTTTCAGGTCATTAAATTTTCGGGTAAATCACAAAAAAATGCAGGTTGAAAAATCAACCTGCATTTTAAAAAACCTTTAAAGACTATTCCTTAAAGCTTGAATTTCTCCTGAAAAGCTTTAATCATATCAGAATTGACAATTTTTTCAATATTTCGTATCATATTATCAAATGCACGGGCCGAAGAAATACCATGTCCTATCATTACCGGCGCATTGATACCCAAAATAGGTGTGCCTCCGTATATTTCGTAATTGAAATTATCTAAGAAATCGTCTTGAACATTTCTTTCTTCTTTGAAAATATGATAAACCGACTCTGCTAATTTCAATACAATATTACCTACAAAGCCTTCACAAACGAAAATATCAGCCTTATCATAAAAGATGTCTCTTCCCTCCGTATTTCCAACAAAATTGATATTTGGTGTTTCCTTTAAAAGGGGATAAGTGGCTTGCGCAAGAATGTTTCCTTTACCTTCTTCTTCTCCTATGTTTAATAAGGAAACACGGGGATTATTAATACCCATTACGCGCTCCAGATATATTGAACCCAACTGAGCAAACTGTACCAGATGTTCCGGTTTACAATCAGCATTGATACCTACGTCAAGTAATAAATTAAAACGACCATCCTGGCGAGGCACAAAAGAAGCGATTGTGGGACGTTGAATACCCTCTACCGTCTTTACAGAATACATAGCACCAACCAGCATAGCTCCAGTGTTACCGGCACCGATAAAAGCATCGATTTTATTTCTTCCTAGAAGGCCAAAACCAATAGCAATACTGGAATCAGGCTTTTCTTTGAAAGCTTTGGTGGGATGATCATCCATTTCTATCACCTGAGAGGATGGAATCAAAGTGTACCGACCCTTAAAGGCTTCTATAAACGACAAATAGGGCGACACCGCTTGGGTATCGCCTATTAAGGTCAAATGAACAGAAGTGTCGGTATTGTTTTCAAAGTAACTTTGAACGCCTTTAAAGGCTTCTAGTGGTGCAAAATCACCACCCATCATATCTATACCTATATTCATTGGAATAAAGAGTAAGCGTGCGTTAGAACAAAGATTATTGCGCTGCTCCGCTATCAGTAGCTGTAGCAGGAGTTTTATCTACTATCACATTACCACGATAGTACATTTTCCCTTCTACCCAATGTGCGCGATGACGCAAATGACTTTCGCCGGTTACTGCATCTACGCTCCATGTTTCAGCTGTAGCTTTATAGTGCGTACGGCGTTTTGCGCTTCTTTGTTGCGAGTGTCTACGTTTAGGATTTGGCATTGTTATTAATTTTTATGCTTGTTATTATTCTTGTTTATTTTGATGGACTCAAGTCCTTTCCAAATGTCATTCTTCTTTTCCTGAGGCTGCTCTGCCAGCTGATTCAACAACTTCAAAACCTCCTGATTGCAACCACTCTCTCCATTCTCCTTGTCAGGATGCACTCTCTGCAAGGGTATGCTCAGAACTAAAAATTCATAAAGCCACTTACTTATATCCAACACTGTCTCGCTTCGTGGAATAAAAACCACATCAGCATCTTCCTCCATTTCTTCGCTGGTCTCTGCATCACTCAATTTGATAATCAAATCAAATTCGTCCCACAAAGTAAGCTTAAAATCATCCCCGCATCTATCACAGGGAGTAATGATAAAACCATCGATATCAAAATGAAGCTCAAAAAAGCTCTCATGCTTTTCAAACTTCAATGTAATATTAGCTTCAATATCTAACACATCTTCCGGCATTTCACCTTTTTCTTTCAAAAAAGCACTATCCAGTTGATAATCAAATATATGCACCCCAGATTTTAACCCTTGCCAAGCCAGCTCAAATTCCATACTGCGTTTCATACTGTAGTGATTTTGTTTGTGCTGTGAATAAAGAACTATCAGCCCATTTTTTTCAAACGGAGCGCAAAGATAGGTTTTTTCTCAAAATCTTATTGCATTTTATTTCTCTTCAGCAAAAAAGAATGCAAAACCTTATCTACCGGCTCGCTCAAATCGGTTTCTATCCTGCTGATATTATACTGATAGCATTGATTTTCAATCTTTTTCCTAAACAAATCCATTTCCTTAAGGTACTGCTCCTTCATCTGGCTGGGCTGAAGTTTCATACGGTCACCAGTTTCCATATCTACAAATTCGTAAGGTCTGTTCTCAAATTCAAATTCCAGTTCCTGTTTCTTATCCAGAATATGAAACAATATAACCTCATGTTTGTTATATCGTAAATGCTGCAACGAGTCAAAAAGTGCTTCCATCTGTTCTTCATCGTCTACCATATCACTAATAACGATGACAAGTGAGCGTCGGTGAATTTGCTCGGCAATCTGATGAATAGCCTGAGTAATATTGGAGCTCTTGTTTTTGCTGTCCAAGTCAAAAATGCGGGACAATTCCTGAATTAGTCCGCGATAATGGGTTGGAGCAGAACGACAATCAGAGTTATAATAAATTTTTTCGTCAAATAAGGCCAAGGAACTGGCATCCAGCTGGCGTTTCATTAACTGTAATAAAGAGGCTGCTGCAACACAGCCATATTGCAACTTACTCAGTCTATCTGCCTCTTTTGGAAACTGCATTGAAGAGGAAGTATCCAATAATATGCAGCAACGAAGATTGGTTTCTTCTTCATATTTCTTCACAAACAATTTATCACTTCTACCATACACACGCCAATCAATATGCCTCAGCGCATCGCCGGGATTGTATTGGCGATGCTCGGCAAACTCAACCGAAAAACCGTGAAAGGGGCTTTTGTGCAAGCCAATAATAAAACCCTCTACCGCCTGTCGGGCAATGAGTTCCAAATTATCTGCTGTGGGTTTTACTGTGAACATTTTTTATTAATCAGCTTGTTGAATAATTTCTTTCTCCAAATAAAATACTTCCTATCCGTATCATCGTACTCCCCTCTTCTATTGCCATTTTATAATCACCACTCATACCCATGGAGCAGGTATCAAAGTAGCTTTTACCGATAAAATAACTTTGCTTCATCTGTACAAATGCAGTGTGAATTTGTTGTAATTCATCGCGCACCTGGTCCTGATTTTCTGTAAAACTGGCCATGCCCATTAATCCCCTGATACGAATGTGAGCAAGGTTTTCGCGTTGTGCTGTATAATATTCAAGGCAAGTCATCAACTCATTTTCATCCATTCCATATTTGGTTTCTTCGGTGGCGACATGCAATTGCAGCAGCACATCAATTATCCGGTTGTTTTTTGCAGCCTGCTTTTCAATTTCCTGCAATAACTTAAAGCTATCCACAGCATGAATAAGATGCACAAAAGAGGCAATCAATTTTACCTTATTGCTTTGCAAATGGCCTATGAAATGCCAATGAATATCTTTGGGCAAAGAAGCTTCTTTCTCTACCAATTCCTGCACATAGTTTTCGCCAAAATCCTTCTGCCCTAAATCATACAATTCTCGGATAGCCGTGGCCGGTTTAATTTTTGACACAGCAACCAGTGTTACATTTTTGGCCGCACATTCTTCCTTTAATCTTTGATACACCGTTTGGCTCATCTCTATTTCTGTTGCTCTTATTTGTTTGCCTGATTACTTTTTAAAAATCATGGGACTCACTAAAGCATCGGCCGGTTCAGGCTCCTGGTTCATTTCGTTCTTTGTCACCATCATTTTTCCATGTTCCAGTTTGCTGTCTTTACCAAAAAGGCGTGTTGCCATAGCTGTCATTTCATCTGCAACCTGCTGACGTTTCATATCATCTGCAGCGTACAAATCTTCTGAGCCAACAGCGATAACAAGATTATTGTCATTTTGCACATTAATAGTAACAGCAGCAATAGAGGGATAAGCAGCAAAGATAGAATCCTTCATCTGGTTCATTGTCTGCATATTTCCTTCGCTGTCACCACAAGACGCGACAAACAAAAACATGGCAAAGGTCATTATTGAAATGAATACTGATTTCATTGTATTTTGATTTTAATTTTGAATAATAATTAGCGCTTCAATTAAAGATTTGCATCAATTTCGCTCAATTTAAATGTAGCCTTTACACGCACCCCTTTATCGGTATGTTGCACCGTGGCACATTCTATATGTGGGTCATGCTCAAAGAACAACACCCAATTATTGTCTGCAGCCAGTTGCAGTATTTCCTTCTTTTCATTTAATGTTTCCAAAGGTTGCATATCATAGGCCATCACCCAGGGAATACTGAGATGCGCCGCACTGGGTATCAAATCGGCACAAAACAAAATATGAGTTCCCTTGTACGGAATCAATGGCAGCATCATGCTTTCTGTATGCCCTTTCATATAGCGCACCTTAATCCCTTCTTTCCATTCTCCACCATCGTGGGTGCTCACAAACTCCAGTTGACCACTTTCTTTAATGGGTAGAATATTCTCTTTTAAAAAGGACGCCTTTTCCCTGTCATTAGGGTTGGTTGCCGATTTCCAATGCAATTTATCACTCCAATAAATTGCCTTAGCAAAAACAGGTAGGAGTTGCTCTCCAACACGTTTAATAGCTCCACCGCAATGATCAAAGTGAAGGTGTGTCAGAAAAACATCGGTAATATCGTCAGTACTATAACCTAGTGATTTTAATGATTGCTCCAAACTATCCGTTCCGTGCAGATAAAAATGCCCGAAAAATTTATCGTCTTGCTTGTCTCCAATACCACAATCAATTAAAATACGCGATTTACCTGTATCCAATAGCATGCAGCGCATCGCCCAGGTACACATATTCCCCTCATCCGCAGGATTTGCTTTTTGCCACATGCTTTTGGGGACTACTCCATGCATTGCTCCGCCATCGAGCTTGAACAATCCAGTGTTAATGGTAAATATTTTCATTTGGATTTAGTTTTTGCCATAGCAAAGTACTAAATATTATAGGTAAATACCTGAATGAGAGCCAAAAATTATTCTGTAATAGGTAAATTATCTCTTTTGCGTATCGCCAAAATCAGTAAAATCATTCCGATAATGAAAAACACAATTAAAGCTAAAATAGAATAGCGCATGGATTCCAGCCAATGCTCAATAAAGGCAAAAGAAAACATACCCAGCACGATAGACATTTTTTCCATCACGTCATACAAACTAAAGAAAGAAGCTGTATCGTGTGTTCCTGCCGGCAAAAGCTTTGAATAAGTAGAGCGGCTAAGCGACTGAATGCCACCCATTACCAAACCAACACAGACAGCCAGAATGTAAAACTGAATATTGGTATAGGTAAAATAAGCTGCAATGCAAATACCAATCCAAAGAATAACAACCGCCAGCAAAACCTGCATATTTCCATAGCGTTTGGATAAGCGAGCCATCATCATCGCACCAAAAATAGCTACAATCTGGATGATTAAAATAGCTGGGATCAAATCTTCTGCTTTCATAGCAACCCATTGTCCGTCGACCATTTTCTTTATCTCCTTACTACCAAAAATAGTAGCGGCCAACATTACCGTTTGCACCCCCATACTGTAGAAGAAAAATGCAGGCAAATACGCTTTTAGTCTTGGCATCTGTTTTACTTGCTGCCAAACTTTATTTAATTCTTTAAAACCGCCTGTCCAGATACTTTGCTTTTCAACATTGCTTAATGGCTTTCCATCTGGAAGAAATTTAAAACTGATTTGAGCAAAAGCAATCCACCAAATGCCTACTAACAGAAATGATAAACGCGGAGCGAAAGTATCGTCGGCAAAGGGAGAAAAAATAAATACAAAGCAAATAATCTGAAGGATTACACTACCTACGTAACCATAAGTAAAGCCTTTAGCACTAAGTTTATCCTGTTCTTCTACTGCGGCTATTTCGGGCAAATATGCATTATAAAAAACAAGACTGCCGCAATAACCAATTGCAGCAAGCATAGACAATAAAATCCCTAATTCTGTATGTCCGGGACGAAACCAAAACAAGCCCATGCAAGCCAATCCTCCCAGATAGCAATAAAACTGCATGTAACGCTTTTTATTGCCCTTAAAATCTGCAATAGCCGAAAGTACAGGTGACAGCAGAGCAATAATAAAATAGGCCAATGCCAACGAATATTCCAGTAATGTGCTATTCACAACCTGCCAGCCAAAAAAATCAATTTTATTACCTGAATCACCACCAGTAATGGCTATATAATAAGCCGGGAAAATGGTGGAGGTAATCACCAGATTATAGGCAGAATTGGCCCAATCGTACATGGCCCAGGCACTTTGAATTTTTTTTGTAGCTTTCATAATACTTTACAAAAGAAATAGAATTTATGCAGCTTTCAAAGTGATAGACAAATAGTAATAGATAGTTTACAACAAATCAAAAAAACTACTTTGCTGCACCAAGTTGCTCATCCAATTTGCGCAAATTGACATTAGCCAACTGACCACATGCCGCATCAATGTCTTTTCCTCTGCTGTGTCTCAATCTTGTGTTGACCTTTTGAGCAGTCAAATATGCCATAAACTCGTCTGTAACCTTTTCATCGGGCTTCTCAAAGTCGGCATTATCAATAGGATTATATTCTATTACGTTCACCAAATCACAAGGTACCTGCCGATACACTTTAATAAGGTCATCGGCATCCTTTTTGGTATCATTAAAGCCTTTAAATAAAATATATTCAAAGGTGACATGAGTCTTTGTGCATTTATAAAAATAATTAAGCGCATCTATAATCGCAGCCAGATTATTGGTTTCATTAATGGGCATAATTTCATTACGCTTCTCATCTGTTGCGGCATGCAAGCTCAGTGCCAGCTTTACTTTGGTTTGATCATCACCCAGTTGACGAATCATTTTGGCAACGCCTGCAGTAGATAATGTAATCCGACGTGGACTCATAGCCATACCATCAGGGCTGGTTATTTGCTCTATAGCCTTCATTACATTTTTATAATTGAGTAAGGGCTCACCCATTCCCATAAATACAATATTGGTCAGCTTTTTACCATAATTTTTCTGTGCCTGCTCATTAATCAGCATTACTTCATCTACTATTTCTTGCGCTTCAAGATTGCGCAATCGTTTCATGTAGCCCGTTGCACAAAATTTGCAGGTTAGCGAACAACCCACCTGACTGGAGACACAGGCTGTAACACGCTTTTCAGTAGGAATCAGCACCCCTTCAATAAAGTGTTTATCATGTAGCTGAAAACGACTTTTCATAGTACCATCACTACTTGTCTGCACTTCATTAATCGAAACGGTATTGAGTGCAAAATGCGACGACAATTTCTCCCTGAGTGCTTTGGAGAGGTTGGTCATTTCTGCAATATCATTGGTGTATTTATCCCATATCCACTCATACACTTGTTTGGCACGGAATTTTGGCTCATTCCAGCTGAGCATTAATTCCTCCAACTCCGGCAGCGTATGTTCTCTTAATGTTTTCATATCCGGCAAAGGTAAAATGATGTGTTGAGAAAAGCAGAAATTTTATATTCAATGAATAATGAAAGAGATAGGCACTTTTTCACAATTCCTTTTACCTTTGCTGACAGACAATGCGCTTCATTACTTTATTATCAGACTTTGGACACAGGGATGCTTCTGCGGCTATAGCCAAGAGTATAGTTTTGTTGCGCAACCCTGACGCTAAAGTGCTGGATATCTCACATTTAGCTTCAGGAAAATATTTGACTGAAGCGGCCTACCTGTTGGCATCATCATATCAAAATTTTCCTATAGGAACATGTCACATAATTTATGTAGGGGTATATCATTCTAAAACCCCATCACTGGTGCTTTGCGAAAAAAACGGACATTACTTTCTGGCACCAAACAATGGAATTTTACCATTGGCACTGGGCATTGATGATTTGGCACTTTGGCAATGCTATGAATGGGAAAGCATCCAAAATACGTTTAAAGAGTGGCAGGAAAAATGCGCTGATATTGTTGGTCAATTAGGTAATCAAAAGCCTGAGCAACTAGGCTTCCCTTCTTTTACTCTGGACACCATCAAGCAAAAGAAAATGCCGGCAGCGGTATTGGCAGATAATTGGGTGGACTGCCAGATACTTCATGTTGCCCATAATGGCAATGTAGTGGTTAACATGCAAAAGGAATACTTTGAAACGCTGCGCAATAATAGAAATTTTAGAATTGACCTGAAGGGAACTGGAAATATCACTTCATTAAGTCAGCATACAGGCATGGTCAATGAAGGTGATGTACTTTGTCGTTTTAATAAGGCCGGATTTTTGGAAATTGCCATCAATGGAGATACAGCGGCAGGACTCCTCGGATTTGATACTTACTCTGAACATCAACAATTTTATACTTCAGTAAAAATATTTTTCGAATGATAAAGCGTATTGTCCAGATGACATTTGAGTCTCAAAATATCGAAGTTTTTAAAGCTTTTTTTGAAGAACGAAAATCAACTATTAAGAGCTTTGAGGGATGTCAATTCTTAGAGTTGTGGCAAGACCTTAATGAACCGAATAAATTTTTTACCCATAGTATTTGGGAGTCAGAACATCATTTAAATCAATATCGCTTTTCTGATTTTTTTAAAGATACCTGGACTCAAACCAAAGCCATGTTTTCAGAAAAAGCCCAAGCCTGGAGTGTGGATATTGTAGCTTAAAAAACAAAAGACCTAATTAGTGATTTATAGCTCAATAATTTCAGTTACTGCTATTGCTTTTTTGAAATGAGCAGTGTTTCATAAAGCTCTGCATAAGATTCGATTCCCTTTTGCAAATCAAAATAATCCTTTGCACCATTCCTGATTTCGGCAGGATGATTCATTTCTGCCTTCAGTCTGCCAACAGCATCACTATATCCTTTATCATCAAAACTATAAACTAGTTCTCCGGACTTGTATTTATTAATGATAAAATCTGAGTCTCCAACACCAGCATTACATATCACAGGTACTCCCATAGCCATTAGTTCACCTTGCTTGACAGGGGAAGATGCTTTTTTTGAAAATGCATTTTTAATAAAAAATAGACCAAAGTCCATCATCGAAATATAATAGGGCATCTCATTTCTGTTGCCTGAAATAATGCGAATTTTATCTGTATCAATTCTTTGCTTTCTTGCCGTCTGAAAAATTAAATCTTTCGGTTCATTAGTCACAAAAAACATGATGGATTCAGGATGTTGCCTTAACCAAAATCCGAAAAAATGCAGCATTTCGTCAAGTAAATACCACGTACCCAAAGACCCTACGTAGCCCAATACTAATTTATTATCCGGCAGATCAGCCTTTCTTCTGAGTGCTGCTGTTTGCTCTCTTTTTAAAGCTTCCGGATCAAATGACTGCATATCCACACAACATGGAATTACTGTAATAGGAGCATGCTGAATACCCCAATTTTCAATTTCAGATTTTGCAGAATAGGTAAGGGATACAACAGCATCTGACTGAAGCGAAAACTGCAATTCTTTCTTTTTGAAATAATTATAAACACGCTTGTAAATGGGGCTTTTCATATCCCACAAAGCACCATCCACACGCTCATCTGCCCAAAAACCACGCATATCAAAAATGAAGGGTATCTGAAACTTCTGTTTCAACCATTGGCCCACCAATGCAGATATATAACTTCTGCAATGCACAATCTCAAAGCCGATTTTCTGATGCATTGATGAGGCCAGATTTTTCAACCTCTGCACATCTTTAATTGTAGAAAATATCGGTGGCTTGCGTGTATACATTATCGGCTGCCAATTGATATGGTGTTTGGAGCAAATGGATTGTACCACTTCTTTATGATGCCAACGTTCATTTTTTTCACAACTAAGCAAAGTAATGGTATGTCCTTTGGCGGATAATCCAACCAAATAGGGCAACACCTGACTCTGACCCAAAGGGTCGGTCATACCATCATATGATATATAAAGAATGTTGGCCATCAAATAAAAATTAGTTCTTGGTTATTCTTGCAAACTTATCCTTTAATTTTAGAAATTTACTTTCAAATAAATGATAACTGGTCAAAGCCAACAATATTGTTATCAAAAGCGACAAGCCACCTTCCAAAAATACAACCTGATAAACATTCTTATTCCATCCTAATTTTGCCAATCCTTTTGCAGCAATTAAAATACCTATCATATGCAAACAATATAAGCCATATGTATAAGTGCCTAATTTGGAAATTAATTTAAAACGGGACAATTTAAACAAGGAATTCTGAGCAAAGTTTTGTTCTAATATTACCAAAGCAAAGAGTATGGCCATAAACATTCTGTCGAACGCAAATAAAAATGAACCATGGTAAAAAATTTCCTTTCTATAGAGAAAACATATAAGAACGAGCGCATATAGTATTGCCCATATCCATTTTGGTGCCTGCTCTATACGTGTCAATAAAGACTTGTCTTTGAAAACCATTAAAGCTGCAAAAGCCCCAATAGTCATATCAGATATACATGCCAACGAATGCATTTCCAATATCAGACCATTCTCGGCATGAAAATACCTGAAAGCAAAAGAAACTATGATGATACCCGCAAAGAGTCTTGAGTAATATTTGACAGGGAAAAGATAAATAACCAGTGGCCAAAAAAGATAAAACTGTTCTTCGATGGCAACTGACCACAAAATACCTAACACAGAAGCATCCGGTAAACCATTTTTAATAAAATCAAAGTTGTTAAGGAAGCTAAGATAATAAGGTAATTGTGCAGTTTCGTTGGGTATCTGTCCCAACATCATCTTCAATTTAGGGAACAATACAAATCCAAAAAACACACAAAAATAAAACAGTGGCCAAATTCTTAGCACACGCCGGATATAAAAATTACCAACCTTGATATTGCCAAAATTTTGTTTTTCGGCCAAAAGCAGATACGTGATTAAGAATCCACTGAGCACGAAGAAAAAATTAACACCGAGATTTCCATTGCCAGCAATAAAGTACTTGGACCACTTATATAGATTAGTGGCTTTGACAACTTCATACTCTGTAGCAAATGAATGATACAAAAACACACTGATAAAACAGAAGAATCGCAAACCATCCAGATTTGGAAAAAATATTTTTTGTTTCTTTACATCCATGACGGGGAGAGACTATATGGTTTTGCTTTTTTCATAATACCACCAATGTAATACAAGTAATGCCCACACTCTATTGTAATAGTAGGTCTTCCCTTCCATGTATTGATTAATAATTTTTTGTGCAGTCTTATAGTCTACCAGTCCTGCATATTCAATTTTTTGTTTGCCCAAATACTTTTCCAACATGGGCTTCAATTCATTTGACAACCATTTATGAAGTGGTATTGAGAAACCTTTTTTAGGTCTTTCAAATATTTGTTGAGGCACCATTTCGTATAGAGCCTTTTTCATTAAATACTTCGTCCCATACTCTTCGTTAACTTTCATGGACAAGGGGAGGTTCAAAGAAAATTCAACCAAATCTTTGTCCAATAACGGAACACGTGTCTCTAAAGAATAATGCATACTTGCTCTGTCTACTTTCACCAGCAAATCATCCTTGAGATAATGCTCAATATCCCAGAAAGCCTGACGCTCCTGAGCAGTACCACTTTTGGGGGTAATGTTCAATTCCGAAAAATCAAAATCGTTTTTAACCATTAACTTCTTTAACTCCTGCTCGCTAAACAAATACTGTTCCTGAGAAAATATATGGCTGGGTATCCTTTTTACTGCCGGAAAATTAAATACTCTACCTGCCCTTTGGTGTCTTTCACTCATAAACTTACTCGCCAAAAAGACTGGTTTCCGAAACATTTGCACCCTCGTATCCTGAAGTCTTTTTGCCCAATTATACATGCCATAACCCTGAAAAAATTCATCCCCTCCATCTCCGGAAAGTGTAACCGTTACATGCTCCTTTGCCAGTTTAGAAACCAACATTGTTGGGAAAGCCGATGAATCGGCAAAAGGTTCGTCATAAACACTTAAAAACTCTGGAAATAAGGAAAAGATATCATCAAGTTTAACCTTGAATAAATGATGGTCGGTGCCTAAATGACTGGCAACCTGCTGGGCAAAAGGCGATTCATCAAACTTCGCATCTTCAAAACCTATGCAGAAGGACTTAACTTTCTTTGGACTTATTTTTGAAGCTACCGCAGTAACAAGACTGGAGTCAATGCCGCCACTGAGGAAAGTACCTAATGGCACATCACTAATCATCTGCTTCTCTACTGCGGCAAATAATCTCTCTTTATATTGTTTTAAAGCATCTGCTTCATTCTCGATAGGATTCTTAAGATAATAATCCCTTGCATTCCAATATTTTTGTCGGTTCCACTCATTTGTCTTAATATCCAGAACAGCGTAGTTGCCGGCCGGAAATTTTTTTATTCCCCTATAAATAGTCATAGGCTCAGGTACATAGCCCAGGTGCAGAAAATGTGCGACTGCTTTCTTGCTGATTAACGCTCCATTATTGTTATCATGTTTTTGATTCGAAACAAGTATTGATTTTAACTCGGAGGCAAAAATTAATTGCTCGTTATTTCTTTGTATAAATAGAGGTTTTATTCCTAATTGATCGCGGCATAGCCAGAGTTTCTCTTCAATGGTGTCGTAAACAGAAAATGCAAAAATACCA
The DNA here is from genome assembly GCA_040387755.1 of Bacteroidota bacterium. GTDB lineage: Bacteria > Bacteroidota > Bacteroidia > Chitinophagales > Chitinophagaceae > Rurimicrobium. The sequence continues at coordinate 18,413 of JAZKDB010000004.1, forward strand.
TTGAGCCACGAAAAACTTTCAGCCCCAAACTTTGCAAACAATTCTAGAACAACTTCTGTATCGCCATGTGTCTTCCAGTTAAAACCAGGTAGTTTCTGCTTCAATACCTCAAAATTATACACCTCGCCATTGTATACAATAACATATCGTTTATCATGAGAGTACATAGGCTGGTTAGCTCCTTCCGAAACATCAATTATACTCAGCCTTCTATGGCCTAAAAACACAAGTCCGCTTGGCGAAGTATAATATCCACCGGAATCAGGGCCACGATGAATCAGCAAGTCTGTTGCTTTTTTCATCTTATCCTGATCAATTCCGTATCTGACAAAAGATCCTACAATACCACACATATTATTTCATTAAAATAGTTTTGAAAATACCTAAAGTCCTTCGCTTAAACAACTCAGGAAAATTGGCCTTGCCTGCATCAATCAAGTATTTGATTGCCCTCCCCTTCTTTCCTGACATTGCTAAATGTAAGGCAGTGTATGACAGCATGTGAGCAAATATCCCCTTGACAACCTTCAATCCATATCGCTCAACAAAGATATCATCCTTCAATAATTTATCCTTTAAATGGCGGCTGCGATACAATAATTTTTCTTCAGAAAAACTCAAAACACTTCTGTTTTGATGTTCAATCATACAGGCACATACAACATTAGAAAAATAAAAAGGAAATCGTGCTGACAATTGCAACCACAACAACCAATCTTCGGTTCCGGCAAACATCCTGTCCTCTTCAAAATTTAATTCCTGAAGCACTTCGTTTTTTACAAACACACCAATACACCCTAAAAAATTACCTTTGATTAACTGTTCATTAATTGTATCGGTTTCAAAAAAAGCTGGTGCTTGCAATTGTTTTGAACTATCTACATCTATTACTTCGAATGCCTGTGCAAAGCACTGAGGATATTCCAGATTCAGAAGGCTATCATAGGCATTTTGCAATGAATTAGGATAAAGCAAATCGTCCGAATCAATAAAAGTAATATAGCGCCCCTTTGAAAGACGAATACCGTAATTTCTGGTTGCTCCCCGCTCTCCGTTTTCTTTTTTAAAATAAGAGAACCTATTATCCGTAAATGCCTTTACTACATCGTCAGTATTATCCGTGCTACCATCATCAACAACAATGAGTTCAAAATCTGAGAACTGCTGTTGCAATATTGATTCAATCGTTTTGCCAATCAAATCTGCTCTGTTGTAACTGGGAACTATAATTGTAAAAAAAGGGTTCATAATGGGCTTTGAATACCAGAAAAGCTATTTGTACTTTCTATAGATTTTTAAAACCTCAAAAGGTGCAATTAAAAAATCAACTAATTTCAGTTTAGAGCCTTTTACTTCCTTCCATTCATTTAAGGGCAATTCTGCAATTTGAATGTAGTACTGCTCAAAACCTATTTCCCTCCTCGTACGTAGGAAAAGTTCAATATCGAAAAACCAATTGGATACAAATGGTTCTGTAAAAATTTTTTGGGCAATGTGTACATCAAATATTTTCAAACCACATTGAGTATCATAATTTCTCAACTTTAGCAATGTATCATAGTAGGTAGCAAAAACACGTCCTAAATAATGCCTTACTGGGCTGCGAAAAATTGTCTTTCCCACCAGCTTTACCCTGGCTCCTGCCACAATTAATAGATTCCTGTTCAGCGCTACTTCATACAATGGGTTAATCTCTTCTAATGGTGCTGACAAATCGGCATCAATAAACCCGATATGCATGTATTGTTTAAGCCCTAATAAGTAATTCATCGTTTTTCTTATTGCTTCGGCTTTACCACCATTAGGACTAACATCATACACCTTTATATTGCCTGAAGACCTTACAGCAGTCTGATGCAACATTTCCAATGTATTGTCAGTGCTGCCGTCATTAGCAAACCAAATATCAAAACCAGGGTTAGCCTTTGCATAACTAAGAAATTTTTCTCCCTGTAAACGTTGAGACTCGTTGTAACAGGGAACAATAATTGCAAATACATTTTCAGTAACTGTCATAATTTCTATTGCTATTTTAATGCTTATGCGCTGAGGTATAAGCACAGCTATAAATTTTCCAGCCCATTTTTGGCGTATATAATGAATCGGTAACGAACGTGGATAGTGATACCGGAATAGCAACATCAATCGGTACACAAACAAAACCAATCTTGTTTGTACTCATAAATTTTTGCATCAGTTCATCCTGTGTCAATCCGGCATTTTCTCCCTGCTTTACAAAATAAGACATGGGAGCCCAGTCTACATTATTTTTTTGAAAAGGATATTCTCTTCGCGAGGTATCAAATGCTGCAAAAGGCACATTCAAAGAAAAATTTTCGTAACGGCTGATATGATAACCCAAAATACTATACGGCATTGCTGTCAAAGTACCGCTGGAAAAGAAATCAGCACTATAATCTTTGATGTCGCGATAGTGAGCAAATGTCTTTTTCTCTGATTTATCAACGAATGAAAAAAGTGCATCCCTTTCATTTCTATTGACAGATTTGACATTAATATCGTATTTTAAATTACTGAAAACAGAAAAGAAAAAAAGCAGTAATGTAGCCATCTTCAATATTGGCTTAGAAGAGTTTGCCAATACGTACAAATAAATAACTGCACTTAACAGACCAGCAACCACTACAAAAACATTGTAAAAAAATTGAATTGCCTCCATTGTAGTTGTAAACAATAATGCCCAAACAAATAAAGCACTTATCATCAATGCAAGAGAATACATCAGCAAATTAAATACGGGAGCCGTCTTAAATTTCACCTTCTCTAACCAAAAATGCAACAACAACAACAAGAGAGGTGGCAGATAAACAAAAAGCTGGAAAAATCCTCCAATAAAGATATTGACAGATGTTTTCAGATGTGCCACTATAGAGGCAATACTAAAAACAGCTTTACCGCTTACAGGTCTTTTTACATTAGACAATGAAGGATAAAAGGAGTACAATGCATAAACAAAAATAATTGCAACTAGGGTAACCCAAATCATTTGCATAATGTTAGGTAGCAACTCTTTCCTCTTGATAGAAATATAAAATATCCACAAAAAACTGCCCATTGCCAAAGTAGGCAAAACATTAATGTATCCTAATCCAATAATAAAAACCAAATAGACAACCAAGCGCTCACTTCTGTTCAATATCATTGCAAAGACCATTGGCAAAATAGAAGCCCACCACAATAGTTTGGTATAATTACTCATAGAGCGGGCATAAACATCAACTGAACCCGGGAAAATAAATCCGGGAAATAAAAACCCAAAACCACCAATCAAACCCATGACAAGCAGAAGATAAACCAGATAAGATTTGTTGCCCTTCAGGATAAAATGCTGAACCAATGCTGCGATACCCAGAGACGAAAGCGCCATCAACAGCGGATAAGATACCAAGACTCCACCAAATATTGGCTTTAATGAGGATATTGTAAAGGCCAATGCAACAGACCATAAGTCACCGTAATGGAATGGTTCAAGTGTAAATCTATCAGGATATAAATACTCGACCCTCATGTTTTCAATGCCCAGAAAACTTATGTTCTCGGCCACACGCGCATAATATTCCTGATCACCCCAGATAAAATTAATTGTATCTCCTTCTACCCTGAATGACTGAAGGTAATAGCAATAGGAAAAAACCATTGCCAAAAGCAAAAACAAAAATGGTTCTATTTTTTTTCTTAGCTCTTTTACTTCTTCAAATACAAATTGCTTATGAAAGCCCAGACTAAACAAAACCAGAAAAAGTGGCAGTACGGAAAGTATTGTAACCCCTCTCGTTTTGACAATAGCAAAAAAACTAATACTCAAAACCATTCCACACATCAGGTAGAAATAAGTTGGTATCCATCCCCAATAAACCTTCCTCTTATTCAACAGATAATTGAATAAATAGCCAACTAAATAAAACAGACCAGCAGAGCCAATAATACCCAGTATTGATTTAATTAGTATGGTAGAGCTAAGCATTAATAATTAAGTATATTTTGAATGACAGAATTAATTTCTTCATCAGTCATTGCATAAAAAAATGGCAAGCGCAACAATGTATCTGTGTATTTATCTGAGAAAGGAAGTGAATTAACTTTGTCGTTGTGGTAAGGACTTTTGTGCAAAGACAAGTAATGGAATACGGGATAAATGTTATTGGCCTTACAATGCTCAATCGCTTTTGTTCTATCCTCTGCTTTATCAAACACCAAATAAAACATATGACCATTATTGGTAGCATAATCTGGAATAAAGGGCAGGGAAAAGCCTTTCTGCGCAGCAAAATCTTTGAGCCCGTCCCAATATTTTTCCCATATAGCTTTTCTCTTCAATTGTATAGCATCCAGATTTTCAAGCTGCGCATAAAGAAATGCTGCTATAATCTCTGATGGCAAAAAAGAAGAGCCAATATCCACCCATCCATATTTATCTACTTCTCCTCTAAAAAACGCACTGCGATTGGTTCCTTTTTCGCGAATAATTTCGGCACGTGTAGCAAATTGTTCGTCATTGATGGCCAACATTCCTCCTTCTCCTGAAATAATGTTTTTGGTTTCATGAAAAGAAAATGCACCCAAGTGACCAATACTTCCCAAAGGTATTTTGATGCCGTCTGCACCGGTATAATAGCTGTCAATTGCCTGTGCTGCATCTTCAACCACAAAAAGATTATGCTTTTGGGCGATAGCCATAATGGCATCCATATCGCAGGCAATACCTGCATAATGAACAGGAACAATTGCTTTGGTACGGGGAGTAATTAAAGCCTCTATTTTCGAAACATCGATATTGGGATTCTCTGAGCTACTATCTGCAAATACAATTTTTGCACCTCTTAATACAAATGCATTACAAGTAGACACAAAAGTATAAGACGGTATAATGACTTCATCGCCTGGTTGTATATTGATGAGTATTGCTGCCATTTCCAAAGCATCAGTGCAGGAGGTGGTCAGCAAAACCTTCTTAAACCCAAATTTCTCTTCAAAAAACTGATGGCATTTTTTGGTAAACATACCATCTCCGGATATCTTTCCGGATGCCACTGCCTGTTGTATGTATTCTGTTTCTTTTCCTGTAAGGAAAGGTTTATTAAATGGTATCATTATAATTTAAGCTCATTTCCAAATATGAAAAATATTAACTACCGACTCTAACTCAAAACCGTATTTCTCGTAGAGTCTGCAAGCCGGTTCATTTTGTTGCTGTGTAACAACCTGTAACTCCTTAAAACCCTTGTTATACGCAAAATTTTCTGCAAATCTTAATAGTTGTGTTGCAATCCCTTTGCCTCTGGCGCTCTGATCAACTCCTACCAATCCAATGTCAGCTCTCCCACTCTTTTCGCCAATGGTTATCATCCCTTCCAACAATTCATTTTCACGCCAAACCCCTACTTCATCGGCTATACTTCTGTTCACAGAGTTTTCAATCCATTTTTTATAAAGATTTATGTATTGATCAGGCTCAAACCTTTTGTCTGTATGAAATCGCGAATAAATTCCTGTTTGTATTGCCAAATCAAAAAGCCCATTTTCCATTTCATTCGCAGACCCAATAAAAGTTAAGTCAATATTGACTTGCTTCTGTACTTCTTTAAGGTAAGTCACTTTACCATCAACCCAAACAGCATTATCAATCACATTGACTATCTCCTCCACATTACCTTCATTTTGCCGGGCAAAACAATAGACCAAATCAAAAGAACTTTCTTTTATCTGTCTATTGATTTGTGCAGCATTTTTTATAAGCTCCAGCGAATCGATTTTGGCAATTTTCTTGCCAAAAAAATTTGAATCCCATTCAAGCTGCTGCAACATGTTCGTCTTGTTCATTAATTAATTTATCCTTTCCTCAACTATATAAATGGGACGCCCTTTTGCTGCCTCAAAAATCTTGCCTATATACAATCCAATTATACCTAATAACATAAAAATCATCCCTCCTACAAACCAGATAGAAATCATCAGACTGGTAAAGCCGAGAACAGTCGTTTGGCCGGTGAGGTATTTAATAATATAAAGAACGCCAATAAATGCCGCTATAAAGGACACCAAAAAGCCAAATTTGACTATAATCCTCAAAGGCTTATCTGAATTGGCCAAAATAATATCCATAGCCAACTTCAGTCTTCTTTTCAAGCTGTAATTAGAGGCTCCTTCGTCTCTTGCCTGATGTGCCACAGGCATTTTTACAGACTTAAAACCCACCCATTTTACCATAGCGGGGAAGAAACGAATTGGTTCTCTCATCTTTCCTATTGCAGTAACAACAGAACGATGATACAATCCAAAATTTGCAACTGTGGGATCCCATTCTGCTCCTGACAAATAGGACAAACTCGTATAAAAAAATTTTGAAAACCAAACTTTACTGAAGGAATCATTCCTTTCTATCCTTTGCCCTAAAATAATTTTTGCATCGTTCTTTTTTGCAGCAGCAAGCATATTGGGAATTTCTTCAGGATTGTCCTGCAAATCACAGTCCATTACTACCACCCATTCGCCTTTGGCTTCGTCCAGACCAGCTGTAATGGCATAATGCTGCCCAAAATTTCTGCTCAATTTTACCGCTTTTACCTTTGAATTATTTCTGGCAATTTCCTGCATTATCGCCCAGCTGTTATCCGGACTTCCATCATCAACCAAAATTATTTCAAAGTCTGGTGTAATTTCTACAACAGCCTGTTCTATAGCTTCAACAAGTCTGAAAGCTATATTCTCTGCTCTGTAAATAGGACTGACAATACTAATAAATGGTTGTTCCATATTTCTTTCCCCGGAGTCTACGATTAAAACCCTTATTTAATTCTATAAACTACAAAATTAGCCTTTTCGAGGTTTAATGAGTCTTTTACTAAATTTCTAAAATATTGCGGTAAAACGGTGTCTTTAGAAACTGATATATACCCCACATTCTGCTCCTGAATAAAGCTGTTCATAATTGCTTCTACAACTGCCCCGGAATCTTTGCTCTTATCCTTATAATAAATACTGAAAGGTGCCAAATCAATCTCTACGCGCTCTTCGTTTGCATAGGGACTGGACTCATTGACCGGAATAAAAGGTGCATTCAAAGAAAAGTTATGATAGTTGGGCCATAGATAATTTAAAAAACCTAAAGGCATAAAGTAAATCGTGTTCTTGTCAAAAAATGAACCAAAATGATTTATTGGCTGAAGGTTGACAAAATTATTACCTATATCCTTTTTAGTCAGGAATGACTTGAGCGCATTCCACTCTGCACGGTCGTGTTTATTAATGAAAAAGATATCGGCCTTGTGAATAAAAAGACAAAGAGCCAGAGCTGCAATTGTAATGAAAGAGAGAACCCTGCTCCTGAATACATATAAGACATACATCGTCAAAAAGCTAATGACAATTGCATAAACAGGTGCTAAAATATTGGTATAAAATTGTACAGCATCAGGTGCAAAAGGATGTAACAATGCCCAACAACTAAGCCCTGAGAGTATTACACAAATCATAAACAGGATATCATTATCCAAATTAAGTATACTGCTTTTCAGCTTCTTCCATTTTCCCGAAATTATGAGGCCGGTAAAAAATATAAGAAAGAACGGTGTCAAAACAAATAACTGAAACCAACCTCCGATAAATATTTTTATTGCCGTTGTAAGATACATTTTGATGTCAATAGCTTTTTCAATCTCAACTCCTGTTGCCTCCTTCGCTCTGAGTCCTAAAAATCCTGGTAAGAGCTTGTAGAGAAAAACTATAAAGATGACCGTAATCCCTACATAGCATAAATGGTAGAGGAACCATTGCTTTGGGCTGATATTTTTTCGGATTAAATTGATAGTAAGCATCAAAAAAACAGTCATAAATATTGCCGGCAAAGAATTGATAAACGATAAGCCTCCTATCATAGCTAACAGGATAAATGCTCTCCAGGTCTTTTCTTTGGATAATATCAACAGGCTAATTAAAAAACAGGAGGGTACCAATACTTTTGACCAGTTCATTACAGACAATGTATAAGGCTCTGCCGAAGGAATAATAAACTTCGGAAAGAAAATATTAAATCCTGTGAACAGACCTGCTAACAATAACAAATACAGATAAGCACTTTTGCCAGACAAATAACTATAGAATCTATTATAAGAGTAGTAAAATATACCATTGATAAATATAACTGAGAAATGTGTAAAGACAATCAAAAAGACAGCAGAAGGGTTAGTGCTTACCAGTTTAGAAACCAAAGCATATGCCCAAATATCACCATAATGATAAGGAGAAGCATAAGTAGCGCTATAGATAGGGTCAAGATTCAGAGATTCAATCCCAAACTCATTGAGTCTTTGTGCTATTCTGAAATAAATATTAAAGTCTCCGGAGACATAGGCAACATAATCTGAGCTAAAAGAATTGATAGCCCATAGATAAAATCCAAAATTGACTAATACAGAACAGGCGAAAAAGGGTAAATGCTTTTTGAAACTAATAGAACTAACATCCGAAGAATTCAATTTTTCCCGCACAAAAAAGAATAACAAAATGGGGGTTATCAGAAAAATGCTGATTCCTTTAGTACTGACTATAGCATAAAAACTAATTAATAAAAAAGTGCCGCTCAGCAATTGCCAAAATAAACCTAATACGTGTGTACTTCCTTTTTTTCTGGCTGTAAGTTCCAGTCCTTTACCCATAAGAAGGGATAAAGACAAGAAACCTAAAACACTAAAGAACGATAAAACAATATCGGGCACTTGCAACATAAATTAGATTTTTAAAAAGAAAATTAACAATGGATTGAAATACAAACTTAAACGCCAATTATTTTCCTCAATTAACCTCAGCTAATTTCTTTATCATTTTGTGCAAAGAAAATCTATCTCTGACAGAATTCCAACCACCTTTTATGATTTTATTTAAAGAATAAAAATTGATTATCTATCTGATGTATAGACTATTTGTCTTAAATCAGTAAGGAAACCATTAAAAAATGTCTGATTCGGATTTTTCTTCCAAAAATCACGAGCTCCCACCTATTTAACTCTGTAAACAATAAAATTACCCTTGTCCTGCACTAAGGAATCTTTTACCAGATATCGAAAATATTGGGGCAATGATGTATCTTTTGCTACAGAAATGTAACCAACATTATAATCCTTTATAAATTGAATTGAAATCTGACTAATATCTTTATATCCCCTTTTCAACATTTTTTTATAATAAACCATGAAAGGTGCAGAATTGACAACAGTAGTTTCTTCTGCTAAAAAAACACTTTTCGGATTGACAGGAATAAAAGGCGCATTTAAAGAAATATTCTCATACGTTGACCATTTGTAACTCAATATATTAAGTGGAATAAATATGGTTGTATATTTTTCAAAAAAAGAATTAAACGTTGAGCTCGCCTTTATATTAACGAACACGCTATTGTCACCTTTGTTATTTAAGTATTGATTTAAATTATTCCAATCCTTCTTATCTGAAGATGTAACAAAAAACTGATCGCTACGGTGAGCATAAATACAAGCAATAATAGTGAATACCGATAGAATGCTAATCCATTTGTTTTTTAATACATAAAAGACATACATGATTATAATGCTAATTAAAATCGCGGAAAAAGGAGAGAGAACATTAGAAAAAAACTGTACAGAGTTTACGTCAAAATTATGGAGCAATGCCCAGCAACAAAGACCTGAAAAGATTATAAGGAATAATAAAATAAAACTATTGTCAATGTATAATAATAGCTTTTTAAAATCCTTGAGCTTGCCCGAAACAAACAAACCAATAATTAAAATAATAAAGTATGGAATAAGCACAAATAACTGAAACCATCCGCCAATAAAAATATTTGTGGCAGTTCTCAAATACCTCTTTAAATCCATTGTCTGAAGTAAACTAATACCATCAACTTGCTGGTGATTAGGAATGCCCATCCATAGTGGCATTAATTTATATAAAACCAAAATAAAACTAACGCTGGTTAATACAAAAAAAGCATTGTAAAAAAACCAGTGCTTTATACTTATTTGATGTCTTAATACATTGAATGTCAGCAATAAAAAAACAGACATAAATATTGCCGGCAAAGCATTAATAAATGAAAGCCCTCCTATTATGGCAAGGATTACCAACGCTCTCCAATTCTTCTGATGAGCAAGAATCAGCAACCCCACAAAAACTGTTGAAGGCACTAGTACTTTCGACCAATTCATAACAGACAAAGTATAGGGCTCGGCAGATGGTAAAATAAACTTAGGGAAAAACAAATTAAACCCTGTAAACAAGCCTGCAAAGAGCAACAGGTATACGTATATCTTTCCTTCTATTAAATAACCCGAAAATATTTTTTTTATATAAGTATACAGTCCGTTTATAAAAATAACAGAAAAATGAGAGAACGATATTAAAAAAATAACAGATGGATTAATGCTTGCAAACCTAGATACTATTGCGTACATCCAAATATCTCCATAATGATATGGTATAGGGTAATTAGGCCTAAATATCGGGTCCAGACTAGCGTTTTCAACACCATATTCATTGAATTTCTGTGCAATCCGAAAATAAATATTGAAATCTCCAGAAACGAAATTTACACTTTCTGTCGTAAAAGAAGTTAGCGAAAAGAGATAAAAACCAAAATTCAGGATAACTGAGGACACAAAAAACATGATTTGCTGCCTGTCGTTTGAAACTCCGGTTTCTGCCGGTTTCTGTCTAACTAAAAAGAATAGAAAAACAGGGCATACCAAAAATATTGTAAGTGCCTTGGTGGTGATAATGGCATATATAGAAATCATCAATAAAGTACCCGTAAAAATCCTCCAGAAAAGACTCAGGGAAACTTTGCCATATAATGCCTCATTTCTTTTTACGGCAATTCTTTCAAGTAGATAGCCCATTAAAAGAGCAGTTGAAATAGAAAGAAAATAAAAAAGAAAGGAACTAACTATTTCATTCTGGCCAATCATATATAATAAATTAATTCTGTTTTATTTTTCTTGCAACGACAAAGCAACTTCCGCCAAAAGGAAATTGCTTGCCCGATTTGATCCTACCTAATTCAAAAGCCCAAACTCTATTCAATATCTTATTAATGATTCCAGATTTGCTGCTGTGCTCCTTTTTGTGCTTATCTATTTCGGCAGACTGCTTATTGAATCCAAGTTTGCTGGGCAAGGTCCGAAAAAAGAAAACAGGGAATGGCAAAACAGGAAAGATGTAAGTAGAATATTCTATTGTAAACCCAATAGATATAAGTTTGTTTTCGAGTTGCCCAAGGGTATAACGACGATAGTGCCCTGCATCATTATCCTCATTGGACCACAAAAAACTAAATGCAGGTACTGTAATATAGGCAAGACCGTCGCTTTTGAGGTATGAATGCATTGTTGACAAAAAAGCGACATCATCCTCAATATGCTCTATGACATCAAACATTCCGGCACTGTCCAGCGAGCCTTTATGAAAAGAAGCGTACTCCAGAGTGGAGCATATAACATTTTTCAGGTCTCTTTTCCTTGCATTTAAACAACCATGTATGCCAGGTTCTATCAAAACTGTTTCAATACCACAATCTTCAAGACCCTTTGCAACATATCCATTTCCGCCACCTATATCAAAAAACACTTCATTTGGAGAAAGCCTTTTCACTGATTCTATGATACAATTATTCCGATGCTTAAACCAAAAACTATCCTCTTCAATCTGAAAACAATGATTATTACCTTCTTTTGGGTAAGAAACTTCTTTTTCATTCTGAGCAAAGAAAATTCCTTCCCTGTTCTCTAAAGTACTGGTATAATCCGAGATGTCAATCATGCTTTCATAATATTGCAATATAATTCGGTTAACTCCTTTATCATTTCGTGTAAAGAAAATCTTTCTCGCACAGAATTCCTACCAACTTCTATTATTTTATTCCTCAATTCATCCTTATCTAATATTTCAAGGATACCCTTATTAATTGCATCAGCATCTTTAAATGGCACCACAATTGCATTCTCATGATCCTTTATAAAATCGGGTGCTACACCTGCAAGCGTAAATACAGACGGAACTCCACAAGCCAATGCCTCTATATAAGTTTGCCCAAAAGATTCAATCAAAGTATCCGTTGATGCCTGTACAAATACATCAAACAGAGCATAAACCGCAGCTAATTCATTTTCGAACGGAACCGCATTATAAGACTCAGAAGGTAACTCTGCCAGTTGGGCATCAATTTGTTGTTTATAATCTCCATTGGCATTAAAAAGTAATAATAATGCATCTGGGTATTGCTCCAACAACTGACGAAAAGCGGGTATAATGTATTGTATTCCTTTTAATTCTGTGAAACGGGAAATTACTCCTACCACAGGATGTTTATCTCCAGGGTTGTATTTTAATTTTACCTGACGTACTGTATCTAAGGATACATTACGAAAATAATCCAAATCAAAACCATGAAAAATTAGTTCTACCTTCTCTTTTGGTACAAACTCCATCTCAGTAAGTACTGTCTTAACAGCATGAGATGGCGCAATGATTTTTGTGGCCAGTCGGTTACACCATTTATCCCACTTGACCCCTTTGGGAAAATACCTGAAATGATAATCTGAATGATGGCGGGTATAAATGCGTTGCCTAATGCCTGCAAATTTTGCAGCGCTAAGGCCAAGTATACTGGCTGTCAATAAATGACAATGTACAATATCCGGTTTTTGCTTTAGCAGTAATCTGCATAACGATAGCCAAGCTAATGGCCAATCTTTTTTGCCCGTACAGATGATTCTAATGACCTTATATTGATGAGACTGTAAATACTCTTCCAGCATTGATGAGCCTGGATTGAGTAAAATAAACTGTACATCAAACCTGTCATAATCCAGATTTGATGCAATCCACTCAAAAGCCAACGCTTTGTTGATATCGGATATTATATAGCAAACTTTAAGCTTATGCAAATTATAAAGGTTTTAAATTCTGAATGCTTAAGTGAATCCAAAGTACTTACTTTTGTCATCTGATATGCAACTTTCCATCATTATCATCAACTTCAATACGCCAGAATATACAATTGGTTGCCTTAATTCAATTAAGCTACATGCGCAAAGATTCAACTTTTCTTACGAAATCGTATTGATAGATAATGCCCCCAAGCAGGATAATAAGGCTCAGTTCGAGTCTTGTGTCCCTTCCCTGAACTATATCAAGTCTGATTTAAACATTGGGTTTGGAAGGGCCAACAATCTGGGAATGGAAGCCGCCATTGGCAAGTATTTTTTGCTACTTAACTCTGACACTATTTTAATTGATGATAGCCTGAACAATTGTATCAGCTATATGGAGCAGGATAAAGAAGAAAAAACAGGCTTACTAGGATGCAAATTATTGAATGAAGACCTGAGTTATCAACATTCCTTTTATCCATTTGTACAGAATACTTTGCTCAATTATTTTAAAGGCAATAATCCATTGCTCAGTAAAATTTATAATACCAATCGTTTGTTCAAGGAATCATCTGAAACCATTAAAGTAGGGGATGTATCGGGAGCATTTATGCTGTTGCGTCGCTCTGTATTCCAGTCTTTAAACGGTTTTGACCCGGATTTTTTTCTCTATTGTGAAGAAACGGAATGGTGCAGAAACCGAATTGGGAAACATTATGACATTGTATACTATCCACATAGCCAGATTGTTCATTTCGGTGGTAAAAGTGCACCTCGAGAACCCATGTTGGTGCAATCTGCTATATCAGAATATCTTTTTTGGTATAAGTGCGGGATGAGCAAATATCTTTTGTTTATCTTTTTCAACAGCGTCAACCTCTTGTATTTCTTCTTACAATATCCATTTACAAAATCGCAAAACAAAGCGTCTGTATTTGGTTTTATAAGGCGCTATTTCAAAGCAGTACCCTATTGGTTATTCAACATCCCCGCATATAAAAACAAATTTTCGGCCCGAAAAGAAGCACTTATTTATGAAGGTGCCCGAGCTATATTTTTCGACAAGCAATAAATTATTTTTCGAGTGCAGAAAGAAATGTATCAACGTTGTGTAGCAATTTAAAATTCTCCTTCAGCCATTTTTCATCTTTATTCCACCATTCTGAAGCAAGCAATTTCTCAACTGTTTCTTCATCAAATCTCATCCTGATAAGCCTGGCAGGAATACCGCCCACAATTGCGTAGTCAGGAACATCCTGAGTGACCACAGCTCCAGCTGCTACTATTGCCCCATGTCCGATTTTTATATTATCAACCACCACAACATTAGAGCCTATCCATACGTCATTCCCAATTTCTACAGTACCCGATTCTTTAAAATATTCCTTATCAGCAAAAGTGTAACCATGCAGAGAATAAAATACAGGGCTTGTAGAAACAAAGCTACTGGTAGGATGATTGCCGGTGCAAATGGAAACAAAAGAGCCGATGGAGCAAAACTTACCAATTTGGGTGTTGACGACAATATTTAAACCAGATAAATAGCTAAAATCGCCTATACTACTGTTACCACAATATGAGTGTTTACCGACTTTTACTTTTTTCCCCAGCTGACAATTAGATACTACTGTAGTGGAATGATATTTTCCATCTATCCATTTGGCATTAAACCAATCGTGCAACCTTTTTGCAAATCTGAGTAAAAAACTATTCATACTAAATTTTTACTGTCGGGAAATAATTTCCGTTAGCGGTGAGGATAAAATCGTACAACTTGCAGCGCAAATTTACTGGCAAAAAAGTCCAGAAATGGTTATCCATACTGTTTATCATAAACCTGTTGACAAAGAGCTTAAAAAAGGTACATTTCAAACCAGTTGGCACAGTCGGATAACGTTCGTTTATCTCCGGGTTGCCGTACAATTCAGGTTTGAGGCGTATCAATTCCCATTGTGCATTGGTATACTCCCTAAGTCTTTTCAAGTAACTCGTAAAAGTTTTGGCAGAAAAATCATTGTGCCAGGCCCAGCATTGATTGGATAAAAAAATTGATTTATCTCTTAATCTTGCCCTTACTGCAAGGTCATAATCTTCGGCATCTTTAAGCCTTGCGTCAAACATGCCCATATCCATAAAGTCCTGCTTCGAAACCGAAAAGTTATTGGCAGTAATATACGGATTATTCAATTGCACTTCTCCCAGCTCGGAGCTCCTGATGTCTTTGTTCCACCGACCGTTTTGCCAGTTTTCAAATTTCCCAAACTCTGTCAGGTGGCCATCACTATGCATTTGATCCAGTCGGCCACTTACAAAACTCCCGGGAAATTTCAGATGGTGCTGTTGATGACATTTCACCCAATCCTCGGGTACTACCATATCATCGTCCATAAAGATGAGCAAATTCTTAGCAGCCTCAAGGGCACCACGATTTCGCACTCCAGCTCTTCCCTCATTCGCCTGCTCAATAATTCTCAACTGTGGCAGATCAAATTTTCTTTGTTCAATGATGGATTTTGTATCATCCGTCGAACCATCGATGACTACAAGAATCTCATCGGGGGGGCAGGATTGTTTTTCCACACTTTGCAGTGCATTGACCACTTTATGCGCTCCATTATACGTGGGAATGATAATTGTTGTAGTTATACCCCCAGACATTTATTTAGTATTTTAATGATTCTGGTTTCAAAATAAGAATAATTTTTTTTGAAAAAAACCACTTTGTTCTTTTCCATCATATCGTTCTTTTTACCACTACTCCCTTCCTGTATGTGCACTACTGTGGTATCAGCAAAAAAGAATACCTGATAGCCTAATTTTTTGATATCCATACACCACTGTACATCCTCCCAATACATAAAGTAAGAATCATCCAATTTCCCTTCAGGAAGCTTTGTAACAATTTCACTTTTCATCATAAAGAATGCTCCCCAAATCCAATCTGCTTCGGTAGTTTCATTGTGTTCAAAAAAAGAACCCAACAACATTTTTCCTGCTTTTCGCCTGCTCAAAAATTTCTGAATTCTCAACAACTCTATCAAACTGTATTTGATAGAAGGGAAACGTTGAGCCACACTTTGGTGACGGCCGTCTGGATAAATCAATCTGGCAGTTAGCACACCAACTCTCGGGTGCTCTTGCATAAAATGAAAAGATTTACTGACAGAGTCTTCAGTAAGATAAGTGTCGCTGTTGAGCAACAAAATATACTTCCCCTTCGCGTATTTTATTCCCAGATTATTACCTCCTGCAAAACCCAGATTGTCTTTGGATTCGATAAGCTTTACTTTATCTCCCCACTGCACAGTATTCTCTTTATTGAATTCATCTGTTCCATTTTCTACCAAAACAATTTCAAAAGAAACATCTTTGGTATGATGGAGTATTGATTCAATACACTGTTGGGTTAATAAAAATGTTTTGTAGTTAATAATAATTATTGAGACATCCATTATTTGGAGCTAAGTTTCCTTTTAATATCAAATACTACAGGAGGAATGAATTTCTTAACCATTTCTTTCATAGGTGAAACGTTCTCTATAAAATCCACGACTTCATTAGTCCCTTCCCTACTTTTGAACAATGTGGTGTGAGCTTCTAAACCTTCAATAATTTCTTCCTGAGGCCTGCCATTAGTATAATAATAAAGGGCTATTGATTTCCTGCTTCTATCTGGCGGACAGGTTAACTCGTCCGGGTGACCATGATAAGATGTACTGGTAGTAGAGAATAAGGCCATTCTGTTAAACACTGGCAGAATTTTGACAACTGCAGCCTTCATATCTTTATCCCAAAGCTCAAAAAAACCACCAAAAGCTTCTTCCCAATCTTTGTTCAAATAGATTAGAACATTCAATCTTCTGTCCAATTGGGTATGATAGTGCTTGTTAAAATCTGCATGCACCTTTAGCAAGCCTCCTGGTAAAATCTGATGTAATCCACCACCTTCGAGCGATGGGTCCGGAATTAAATTATCAATACCTGTCAGTTTCTCTAAAAAATTCAGGAAAGGCTTTGAATTGAGGATATGAATAAATGTACGGGTATGATATCCGAACTGAAGCTCATCTCTGGAAGCCAATTTACGTTCATTGGGATTATTGAATTTTAACCAATCAATCCCTTCGGCAGATGGAAACTCTTTAAGCACATCATTAAGAATTTCTTCATCAAATAAATTGTCCAAATAGATGTGAGGAAATGGAAAAGCTGAAACATATTTTTCTCTGTTGCTTTCGGCAATACTATTTAATTTTTTAAAATCAATGTTTATCATTTCGAATTAAATTCATTAGCAATTTTTAAAACATATGACCAAAGTAGTGAATTTTTAAGAATTAAGTCAATCCTCTTTATTTTAATTGGAATTTCAACTCCACTCTTAATCAGGTTTAATACCGTTTGGTCTTTATCCAAAGGAAGCAAAAAAAGACTTGGCCAGGCTTCGGGGTTGGTTTGATTAAAATTTTTATAGGTTTTGAAATTATCAATATTGGCGTCATCCCACAATTTAAAATAAGCATTGATATCTGAATCATATCGATGCCCCCAATTGTTCAGTTTTTGCCAAACCTCTTCTTTTGTTCTGGCCCATGACTGATGTAAAATGGAAAAGTCTGTGTAATGATTGAAATATCCATTTCTTCTGCCATGCTCGTAGTGGGGAGTGTTTGTAGCAATAGGGATGTATTCGATTGACTCAAAATTATTCGGCTGAACCATTAAAAAACCTTCATCAATCCTTTTATACATTGTAATCCATGGACAACAAATATTGATAGCCCTTTTTGTCTTTATTGTCTTCAAATATTGAGTGAACCCTTCGAAATCAGCAAAATATTCGTCAGAATCCAGTTGCAAATGCCACCCGTCATTTCTGCCCAAAAAGTCGGCCATTCTCTGGCGCTGCCTAATCTCATTTTCCATTGGCTTAAGCTCAGGCAAATGAAAATCCTCTTCAATTACTGTAATCTTCTTGTCTACATCAATTTCTCTAATCAATGCATTAAAACCATCTGTATCAAAATCAAATTTGTTACCAGCCCAACTAATTCTGTCTTTATCCAGCGAGAGACAAATAATATCAGACTGCTTATAAATCAAAGGCAAAGAATACCTGAGTAAATTCCAATCATATGCAACACAAAAACCTACTTTTATAGAAAACTTCATAATTCCTCTTCCTTCAGTTAATTTATTAAAAACAATCTATTTGCCTAATGACTCCTCAACAAAATTACCGATTATTACGCTAAACTTCTGTGCTCCCTTTTCATTTAAATGGTCTGCATCATAAAAATCCTCCTTTAAAAACCGGGGTTCTGTAAGAAGATTCAAATAGTAAACATCTTTATTATCTGCCAAGCTTTGCATTTGCTGTATAGTACGGTTTAATTGCATACTATCCAGACGGGTTACATAAGCAGAACTGGCAGGTGAGGTAATAAACACAATTTTGATTTTTCGTTGTTTTGCAAAGGAAATCAATCGATTCAGAACAGCAACATTGTGATTAAAATGTTTATCAGTTTTTATTGTATGCCTATTGGCGGCAGTCATTCCTGTGGTATCCAGATTTTTGCTTTTGGAGGAGAGGTATTCGAATCCCCATCCCAGCTCTGTGCAGGAAATAGAAGATTTATTCTTTGAATAATATTGAATACACCTCTCAAGATTATCTTTAGGCAAAATGCTGAAAATCTCAAAATTGTCACAAAGAACATTACCCATATACAGTCCGTAATAAATTCTATAATTCTTTACTCTCCAATCCTCTACACTGGTTTCTAAAGTGGTAAAAAGCGAAAAATAATCAACAGGTAAAACGATGCATTGCAAGTTTTCTATCCGGTCTTTATATTTATCCAAGATGGCATAATCATAATCAAGAGACTGCGAAACGTGGCTGGCATTGAAAACATGCTGACCAATAAATTGAGGATCAATGCCAAAATAAAAATGTGAATTTCCTAAAAACAATATTCTGAGTTCATTAGAATGTTTGTCTAAATACCCTCGTTTATAGGCATAATCATTAGGTATCTTTCGCAAAAAGATTTCAAATACTATTCCTACCAACAATATTGGCAGAGCAAACAGGATACTGTATTTAATAAATCTACGCATCACTAAAATTGAAAATAAATGAACTGTTGATCCGAAATTGCAAAATAAAATATTGCCAATATAATAGTATAGTACATAGACCAACGGATAGCTCTATTCCATTTCAGGGCAAATTGTTCAAGTGCAAATTGTTGTTCTCTTCCGAGCCATTCTACCAACATAAAGACAGCGAGGATACAAAACAGGATGGATGGCCTTACTGTGGGTATACTAAACAGAGAAGAAGAAAAAATACCTGCGATATAATGAAATGCTGCACTGATATTATCAGACCTGAAAAATATCCAGGCAAAAACAGTTAACGAAAAGGTAAACACAATAGACAGAATTTCTCTGACATCCGGTAATAACCTGCCCTTTGCCACTATCTCGAGATTATTTCTGTTGGTCTGAAACAATATAGAAGGCATAATAAACAAAGCGTTCAGAAAGCCCCAAGCTATAAAGGTCCAATTGGCGCCATGCCAAAAACCACTCACCAAAAAAATAATAAACGTATTACGCACTTTTTGCCACAAGCCAACTTTACTTCCTCCAAGCGGGATATACAGATAATCACGAAACCATGTAGATAAGGAGATATGCCAACGACGCCAAAATTCTGCTATATCTCTGGAGAAATATGGGTAGGCAAAATTGCGCAGTAATTCTATTCCGAAAAGCCGGGCAGTACCCAAGGCAATATCTGAATAACCTGAAAAATCTCCGTAAATCTGAAATGTAAAAAAAATAGCACCCAATACCAAAGTGCTGCCGGAATATGAAGAGGGATTATCAAATATCATGTTGGCATATTGCGCACATTGATCGGCTATAACAACCTTCTTAAAGAGCCCCCAGAGTATTTGCCTTAAGCCATTAATTGCCTGGGTATAGTCAAACGTTCTGGACTTCTGTATCTGAGGCAATAAATGGGTGGCACGCTCAATAGGGCCTGCAACCAACAGAGGGAAAAAGCTCACGAATACAGAATAATCTATAAAATTTCTTTCTGCCTTAATTCGACCCTTATAAATATCGATAACATAAGATAATCCATGAAAAGTATAAAACGAAATACCTACAGGCAGTATTACATTTAAAGTACGGGGATTGACATGAAAGCCGAAATAGGAAATGGACTGAGCAAACGATTCTGCAAAAAAATTATAGTACTTGAAGACACCCAGAAAGCCGAGATTGACAATTACACTCAGCCAAAACCAAAATTTTTTCATTTTGATATTGGATGAATCAAACATCTTGAGCCCGGTATAGAAATCTAAAAGAGTAGAAAAAACCAGTAAGAATAAAAAACGCCAGTCCCAACAAGCGTAAAAAAAATAGCTCGCAACCAACAATAATAAATTTTGCAGCTTCAGATTCTTTCCGACAAAGAACCAGTACAAAATAAATACCAGAGGTAAAAAAATGGCAAAATTTAAAGAGTTAAATAGCATTGATAATTAAGTTCTTTTTTTATTCGATTTAAATAATCCGGCAATACCGGGCCTCTGAAACTACAATACCCTTCTGTCCCTCAATTTCAGAAAAGGCTCTTCAATTAGTTTATACTGAACAATAGAAACTAAAAGGATAGCTATACAAAGCAATAGAAACATTCCAATACCCTGTATTGCGCTGACTGGCTGGAAATGTGGCCAAACGCTTATTAAAACAAAATAATGATTCAGATAAACTGAATAAGACACAATGCTCACAATAGTGACAAACAAATGAACAACTTTTGGCACTTTAAATTCCTTGAAAATAAAATAGGGCAATAACAAACAAAATGCTACTGGTGTCAACAATAACTCAAGAGTAAATGCCGATTCAGATGGATGAGCAACCAAAACAAATTTTAAATGCAAGAGAACAGCAAGAAGAAGTATTGGTATAGAAAACAAACAATACCTTATGGCGTTGGAGGCTACTATATCTTTATAAAATGTAAAAAGCCACGAGATAAACACGCCGTACATTATTGAGTCCAATCTAAATACCGTAGTTTGATGCATCGCTATGATAGAAGTGTCCGAAAAAGCCAACATCAGTATACGCACAAGATTGCTGACGACTATGTAAAAAGCTATTACTGTCAACAAAGTATATTTTTTCCCAACCTGCTTTACCAATATGCTGCCAAACAAAAGAGCTAATACAGGAAAGTTGAGATAAAACCATTCTTCGATTGATAAGCTCCAGGCCTGAATATAAAAAAGGTCATTAGGCCAGGCGAAATTCTGCATAAAAACAATGTATTTACCTAACTGACCGAAAGTGCCGCCCCTCAAAAAATGTACAACAAAACAAAATAGTAGTTCGGAATTGTTCTCAACCATCTCCGCTTCCAGAACCGAAACAATTCGGTAGTTCCAAAAGGTTTGTCTGAGCAAAATGTTTTTATAAAGATTCTCCCTATCAGGAAACCGGATAAAACAAAAAAAAGCTCGACACCCCAATACCCAAACAAAGCCAGTTGAATATTGGCAATTCTATCATTAATAAAAGGATAGTATAAAAACATACCATACTGATATACCACAAGACTGATAGCGAAGAATCTCAATAAATCTAAACCAAATGATCGATTTTTTGTGTTAATAAAATTAATCACTTTGACTAATTGAAAAACTGCTTGGTATGATATAGTATGTCTTTCAGGAATTGAAAATCCTGCCAAGCACCTTTAGCAATAGCTTTTATTGACGAAGAGTAACCTGCCTTATAATTACGAATATTAAATGCCTGAATAGCATTGTCTTTATGTGTAAATTGATGCCGTTCAAAATACTCAGGCAGCATTCCTACCCAACCTTTTACCTTAGATAGCCTTTGCTCCAATGTCATACCCACTAACAAAGAGAGTTTACCCTCAAAAAATGCATCTATTATTTTCTTTTTTATACCATACCAGTAATGATAAATGTATTGATCGCAAGGCTTCAAGTTTGTATTGCTCTGGAGTATTAATGAAAATGCATATTGCTCTGATGCATGGTTTTGTGTTTTTGGGAAAAACTGATCAGTCAGAGCATAAACATCAGGAATAAACTTTTGGTGACTTTGATGAAGCATCATGACTCCAGCATTCCATGAAGACATTGAGCCTGTAAACAACGATACGCCTGTAGAAAGATTAAACTGATTATGTTCTATCAAATCTAAAAATGCCAGAAAAGTTTTTCCAGCAGGCAATTCCATTTTGCTCAAAGTTTCAAACTTGTATTCATGAAGATGCATAAAACTTTGTTCCGGAGAAGATGCATCAATTAACTCAGCAGGATCAGCAATAAAAAAAGTATCGGAATCTGCATATAAAATATTAGCATCATGCATTTGATAAGCCTCTTCAATTAATGCTATTTTCATTCTGTGTAAAAAATCAATGTCTCCTCTCATGGATTTGATTTTTTCAGGAGTCAGCAAAATAAATTCAACCGGAATCTCTTCAAAATATGGATGAAACCAATTGGGATTATCCGTAAATAATAGTGTTTTGTAACTTTTGTTTTGTGTGTGTGCATAAAAACTTAGTATCATAAATGCCACTCTGCGGTATTCACTCTCACGCCCAAAACTCTGTGTCACCAGAATGGTATCATTATCCTGCATGTCTTTATTAGTCATTTAAATTTTGCTTTATTAACCTTCTACTGATTTTCTCTCTTTGTGCCAATACAGGTATTTCAAAATATTGATATAAATACCGCGCAATAATTACCGAAATCGTAACACGCAAACAAAAAACAAGAACACTTAATCCGAATGATGGAGGCAGAGCCAGCTTAGTAAACGCATAATCCAAAATCACAACTACAGGAATATGACATAGATACAAAGAATAGGAAGAAAGGCTGATTTGCGTTACAATCCTCGAGACCGGATGATGGCTGTTAAATTTCCTTTCGATAAGAAATGGGAAACAAAGAAAAATGGGTATGGTGCAGATTGGCCCAAAGAAGAACACATTCAAAGTGTTTTGCTGAGGCTTGATAATCCATAAAACAGCACATAAAACGCTGACCGTTAAAAAGACTAAACCAACAGCAAACAGAAGATTACGATTTCTTACAAACCATTGCTTAATACCTGATACTGTCCATATCCAGGATAATAATACCCCATAAAATATTGAATCCAATTTGTAAAATGTGCGGAAATGAAAAACAGGCTCTATCAATGCTACAGTAGGTGTAATGAGCAACCGATATGTTTTAAAACAAAATGGCAGCAGCCATAGAAAAAGCATTGATGCAACAAATGCTTTTTCTACTCCCTTTCTTTTGAAGAGTAAAAGGCTAAAAGCAAAAATTATCGGCAATAGTAGGTAGAACCATTCTTCAACAGCTAAGCTCCATGATACCCCAAAAAAAGAGGTTTGATTCTCACCAATACCCTGACAGAAGAAAAGAAAACGAAAAAATATATTCCAATTGAATACATCATTCGTAATGGGAATCATACAGATATTGACAACAAGAAATAACAAATAACTGGGTAAAGTGCGTATCCATCTTCTTATCCAGAAATCCCCTATTACCAAGGGTAAATTGGCTTCTTCTTTTAATTGATTTACCACTTTATTAATAAAAATCCCACCTATAAGAAAGCCACTGAGTACAAAAAACAACTCAACTCCATAATACCCTCCGGCCCAGGTGAAGATATTCAAAAAAACCTGCGCTCTATAGGATGCATAAGGATAAAAGACCGTAACGGTATGTGATAAAACAACCAAGGTAACGGCAATCGCCCGAATAACATCTAATCCTAAATTTCTTTCCTTAAAATCAGAAATGGACAAAACTTATAGTTTAAAATTATTGTTTAAAGCATCATAAAGATTGACTACCGCATAAATCTTCTGAGGAGCATTCCCTTCAATTTTGAAGGAATGAAAAAATGACTCAGGGGTCTTTTGCAGCCAATACCTTGTTTCTCGTAGTGAAGTATTGTTGGGTATTGGGAATTCGGAAAATCAGTTTCTTCGACATAAGGGTGCAATAATTCTTCTCCCTCTACTCTCAGATGCTTTGGTTTTTGATGATTCCCGTGTTGATAAGGACAACGGAAACCTATAATACCATCCCGTTCTTTCAAAACAGAAATAATTGATTGGTCATGTAAATGCCTTTGATTAGCGGGTTCTCCATCATAGGGCTTCAAACTAAGAAATTCATCGTTCATCAACACTTCAGGCACACTACACCAATCCAGATAGTCTTTAACAAATTTCATTGTCTTATCATTCTTCTGGTAAATCTGTACATTGGCCACAACCGAAGGAGCCTTAAGATAACGATCATTCAAAGCGCCCATCAAATCAAGAGCTCTCCTTTTCATCAACATACCAACGGTGCCTTCTCCGTCCATCTGAGGGAAATATATTCCTTCGTTCTCTACACATAGTTTCAATAAAGGCTCAGGGTCATCAATGAGATAAAACCCACAATCAAGATACATCAATAAGTCGCCCTCTTTCATTTTCTTGAGGGCCTCGTAGATAATATATGGTTTCCAAAGCCAAAATCCAGCACCCAATTTATGCTCAAGCACCCAACGATGTTTGTCATAAAAATCTGTTTTCAATAAACGCTGCCTACCCCATTTATCTATTTTATGGATACCAAATTTCTTGACGGAATCTATCAACCTTAATTGTCTTAATTCTAAATCCAAAAAACCAATATCTTCTACCGAAGTAGCATAGCAAATCATGGTAGTTTTATCCTTCAAACTCATTTCTCGATTTTGGGCCATAACATTGACAGACATTTTAGTTAAATACGAAGCATTAATAAACTTGTACTTGTTTCCAGTTCTCAGGATAAATATGAACAGGTATTTCTTTATTCTCTTTAAAACCTAAGAAATACTTTGGGCAATAAATATTATTATCGGCATAATCATTCAAATAGGCTGCCCACCAGGCAAAAGTACTGTTGGATGTCACCAGCACAGAGGCATTTTGGAGTATTTGAAAATCCGTGATAGCATCATTTCTGGAGATTATTTTCGTGCCAATTTCAGGAAACAATTCTTCAACAACCTCAGGGTCGTCACTTACAAAAACAATGGGCAGGCTATTGGGGTTGGCAATCAGATTGATAGTATTTTTATAATAGCTTATAGGTAAGGTAAAGTCATCTCCCTGCAAACCCGGAACCACAAAGCCTTTATAATCTGTACGTCTTAAATGCACTGCAATATAAGCCCCACCAGTTAAATTGTTCTGCTTATAAAAAGACATCAAGTCCTTTTTGTATTCTTCCTTAACCTCAAAATCCTTCTTTAGCTTATTTTTTATTCCTTCAAAATAAAGAGGTGACTGAAAAAAGCCCCATACCATTGTAGGAGAAGATATATCTGTAAGAATATTCAAATAATTCGTCTTCAAACAATCCAACTCTGTATTAATTGTCTTTACACCCCATATCTTTTTCCAAACACGAAAAAAAAGCGTGCCCTTTATTTTATTCAGCAACCTTTCAAAGGGACCTAATTTAAAAAAGGGCATTTTATCCAGGTGACTCAGTGAAGTAACAAAACCATAGTTATGAGACAGGCCTTTAGCACAGGCATATTGAAACATCTGGTTGCCCATACGTCCCATATCCGAGCTAAAATGTATTTGCTTCTTAATACTCATGCTCCTTTCTTTATTAAATTACAATTGCTTTTGGTTTCTTCTTTAATACCCTTTCCCTTAATGCCAAAAATGGTTGTTCACAATAACGATAAGTGATATAAGATAATAAGAAACTAGCAGCTATAACCAATAAAAAGTAAAGAGGATAAATCATTGGACTGGGTTTGAAAGCATCATTAAACGACTCAAACGTGCGGATAAATAATGGATGAGCCAGATAGAGAGAATAGGATATCTTACTGATAAAGCCGACCATTCTTTGAGGCCATCTTTCTGATTTCATGGGCAGCGTTATCATAAAAGGAAAACACAGCATAATAGAAAATGTTGCCCAAGGATAGGATATCAATACAACCAGCGGATTTTGAACATTTTTATAAACAAATGCCAGTAGGTAAACAAGAAATACAGCAAATGAGCTGATACCTGCAACAAATAGCTTTTTCTTTGCCACAATTAATCTTTGCTTTATCCCATCTATGCTCCATATCCATGCGAGAAATACACCGTAAGCTATTGAATCCAACCTGTAAATAACTGAGAAAGCAAAAGTGGTAGAAAAATTGCTTTGACTAATATGTGTTAGTACATAACCGATCCTTACCGAAAACGGTATAATAAACAAAAGCAGTATGGTCAACTTGAAGGCCGTATTCTTGTTACGAATAGCAGTATACCCCAAAGTGAACAATACGGGTAAGAGCAGATAAAACCACTCTTCAACTGAAAGACTCCAGGCTACGCCAAAAAATCCGGGGCCCGAACTAAAAAAGTTATGTACAAAGACAAGATATCTCCATGTAAAATCTTCAAAGCCTTTCCAGTCCATAAACCAATAAGCAAAAAGATAAAACAGCAGATAAAGATAATAATTGGGTAATGTTCTAAACCATCTTTTCAACCAAAAATGCCGGACGCTTTCTCCCAATTCACTTTTGTCAGTCTTTACCAATTCTCTTATAAAAATGCTACCGATCAAAAAACCACTTAAAACAAAAAATATCTCCACACCAATATAGCCAAAAACAGAAGCCACAAAAATGAACATCATATCAATTATAGAACCTGGTGTAACCAGCCCATAAACAATCCACAAAGAATGACCTATTACTACAGACATTATAGCAATAGACCTTAAAATATCCAGTCCGTATATTCTTTTTGCACTTCCTTGTTCTGACATTATTGAGTATTGATTAATTTTTATCTTATCCACGTAATAACTCATGACCGCCGGCAAATACTTTATCTAAAACAACCAGATAGGGCTTAAACGGGAAATTTTTGAGTCTTTTTTCAGGAACTATATACCCTGGATTAAGGATTTTGTATTGCTTCAACTTTGAAAAGTATGCATTGATATGCGATTCGTCATGCCAGATGGCAATGATACCTTTACTTTGATCTTTATCAATGTTCGCTGCTATTTCTGCAGACATGCTTAGGTAATCCGCCGCCAGACCTCCTGACAATCCTCCTGCTACATAGTGTCTGGCTTCCTCGTGGTTTACATATGCCGCACTTTCTTTGTTTGTTTCATAAGGGGCTCCTTCGGTACCGCCATAGAAAAAAGGGTGTAGCGTACCTACCAACTTGTCTTCTCCTTCAGGCAATATCTGTTTGGGCTTGACTTTAGACAGAAACACCATGTTGGCATTGAAAAAGTACAAATAATCAAATTGCATTGCTTGCTCACGTACTCCGTTAAACATATGAAAACGCATCAAAGTATCATAAGGCCAGCCTAGTTTATCTTGATGAACAATTGTAACATCAGGCCCGGCAGGATTTATTTCCTGGTCTGTGAAAATGAAATAATGCTTTTTTATACCCGGACAAAAATATTTTTCGGCAGAACGATAAAACCGC
Organism: Bacteroidota bacterium; assembly: GCA_040387755.1. Lineage (GTDB taxonomy): Bacteria > Bacteroidota > Bacteroidia > Chitinophagales > Chitinophagaceae > Rurimicrobium. The sequence continues at coordinate 45,965 of JAZKDB010000004.1, forward strand.
TCCCAAAAAATATTGTACCGGCCTGTGCATATATAAAAGACTCCTATCGTTTTGACTTCCTTTTTCGAGCGGAGTTTGTTGAATAATTTCTTAATCATTTTTTCAGAAAATGGATGATGTTGCCCGGACTTACTGTCTTCAACATTTTTGCAATTTTATCTCCCATCCGGTAACGGTTGGAGCTGTATATATTCTTAATTAAAACTGGTAACAGTTCTGTAGCAATTTTATTGGCCAGCTGTGGGTTAACCGACAATCCGTAATGAATGTATTGCTCTGCCTTTTCACAATTTTTTTCCAGGTAGTAATATCTGATTAAATGTTCAAAAACACTATCCCGATGTATGCTCAATACTGCTTCAATTTGTGTACCGAAATGCTTCATCAGCTCGCTCAGCGTATCAACTAGCATCGCGATCTTTTTGTCCAATGCAATCATACTATACACTCCACCTTCATGCCTTCGATAAACTGCCATAGGTTTGTCAAAGCCCTTGTATTTCCCGAATTGACCATTAAGCAAGTGTAGCACATAGTCGCCTAAAGGACATTTAGCGAACCAATCGGGTAAATTATTAACCAGATTGTTTCTAAAAACAACTGAAAGTGTAGGAATAAAATTACCTTCTCTTGCCAAATCTTCAAGAGAATATACTCCGTCCGTAGGGCTATAATTGACTTTTAATAATTCCTGCTTCCCGTCTATCAATTCATATATACTGTGAAAACATACCGAGAAGTCCGGATTCGACTCAAGAAAGTCAACCTGAAATTGTAGTTTTTGATTGTCAATCCAATAATCATCACCCTCGCACAGGGCCACATATTTACCTTTGCATTGATTGAGTGCATCGATAAAATTAGGGGTCATCCCAATATTAGACTCCCGATTAATGAATCGGATTTGTCCCCCTTTGGGATGTGTATTGATAATATCACCAACAACAGCTGCCGTATTATCCGGAGAACAATCATTGGCAATAATCAACTCTATTTCAAAATTTGTTTCCTGATTCAGTACACCTATTACCGATTGCTTAATGAACTGTTCATGTCCATAAGTAATCATCACTATACTTACCAATGGTGCTTTGTCCATTCTATTTTGAATCAGTATTTTGCTCTAAAACAAAAGGAACATATTGCAACATTTCTTTTGCTCGTGGTTTAATAAATTTTATGGGAGAGCCTATATAAATGCTCCAGGCTTCCAGATTTTTAGACACAAGTGATAAAGCTCCTACAGCAGTGCCTTCTGCGACAGTAACACCTGGCAAAATAACAGAGCCTGCACCAATTACCGTGTGATTTTCAAATACCACCGGACGACTGTCTACATTCTTATATTGATTGGGTATTGTGGGGCCCATTAAAAAATTTCCGGAATAGTCGTCGCTGCTGGAATACACAGCTGTGCGGGAACTGATACCAACAAAGTCCTGTACTTTAATCAATTCATTGCCTATCAGCGAAACGTAGCAGGCAATATGAACAAAATCGCCTATTTCAATTCCATGTTCACCAGCCGAAATGATACAGAAATCATCTATTCTTACGTTTGAACCTATTTTTATCTTTTGGGCATTGTATATAGATGCTTTATCTGAAATAAGTACGTTTGTACCTATTGAAGCGAAACCCATTGCCTTTAATTGTTCAGAATTTAAATACGCCATTCTAATATTTTTTTAATCTTGCAACACCATCTAAAATAACCTTTCCTTCCTCGTTGACACAGGTTGTTTTGATGAAAATATGCTGCTTCTCGTTAATTTCTATTATCTCAAGTGTTGCAGTAATTGTTTCATTATGATAGACAGGATGAAAATACTTTACATCATGGCTAAGGTATACAGAACCAGGCCCTGGCAATTCGTTGGCAAACAAAGTTGTCACCAATGTAATAACTAATGGTCCATGAACTATCGGCTTTTTGAAAATAGTATTTTTTGCATACTCTTCATCAAAATGAACAGGATTAAAATCTCCGGTCAATTGCGCAAATGACAAAACCATATCCTTGTCAAAGGTTTTTTTTGCTGTGGCAATCTGTCCTACTTTAATGTCCATTTGTCAAAGCGCTATTTATCAGGTTACAAATTCGGATGGTATCTTCTTCGGTCAAGCCTACAAATAAAGGCAAACAAAGAATCCTCTTTGCAATGCTTTCGGATATTGGCATTTCTGCACCATTGGTATATTCTATTGTATTTAACGACGGATAAAAATATCTTCTGCCATTAATTTGATTTGCCTTTAATATACTTTCAACATTTAAAAGCTGCTCTTCGCTTGAGAATATTACCGGAAAATAGCTGTAGTTCCACTCTGTCCCTTGCCTGATTTGAATCGTTTTCAGTGCCGACAAATCCAGATGAGCATTATAATTATCCACTACTTTTTTCCGCTCTGACAATATCATTTCCATATAGGGAAATACAGCTAAGCCCATAGCAGCCTGCAATTCAGAAATTTTACCATTAATACCCAATCCGTGAAATGCAAGCGGACCATTGTGTCCAAAATTGTGGCTGTAAAACAATTTGTGCATTAATTCATCGCTGTTGGTAAACATAGCACCACCCTCTCCTGTATGGAATAATTTTGTAGCATGAAAACTACAAGTACTGACATCGCCATAATCAAATATTGATTTACCCAGATATTTTACTCCAAATCCATGAGCAGCATCGTAAATAACTTTAAGATTATGCTTTTGCGCAATTGCTTCAATAGCTTCTACCTTACAAGGATTACCAAATACATGAGTAGCTAAAATTGCTGTAGTTTTATCAGTAATGGCCGCCTCAATCTTTTCTTCGTCAATCGTCAGGTAGTCAGGATCAATATCAACAAACACAGGTGTACAATTTTCCCAAACAATAGATGCGGTTGTAGCCACATAAGAAAATGGTGTAGTGATGATTTCACCACCACTACCCAAAAGTTTTAATGCTATTTGTAATGGTACAGTGCCATTGTTGGTGATAATGATATTGGAAATAGCCAAATAGTTTCTCAGCTTCTCTTCTAATTCCAGCACCAATTCTCCTCTGTTGGTCAGCCAGGCCTTGTCCCAGGCTCTTTGCACCAGATTTTTATATTCCTCAATAGGAGGCAAAAAAGTTTGCGTTACATTAATCATTGTATATTATTCAAAATTCCAATCAAATTTTGGTTTAATGTAGCCTGGTTCACGTCCCTGATAAACACCAATTTCTCTGCTGGCATCTACTATTGTAAAAGAAATAATATCTTTTTCTACAAAAACAGCTTCACGCTTATCTTCGACAATAAACAGAGTTAGATAATATTGGCCAGACTGAAAAAAGGCAGAAGGAAAAGTACAAACCAATCTATTTGCTCCCTCCTGCATTTCCTGATTTGCCTGAATACTGGAAAAAGAAAACAACGCCTCTCCCATTTCGTTATACAAATGATAAGTAATGTGATAACGTTCAGGCTGACTACTTTTAATGACAATGTCTGTATGAAGCTCTATTGGCAATGCCTCGTTTAATGGTGAGTCATTGGTGTCTCCTGAATTATTTAATGAAATTTCATTGAGTTTGAATTTCGTCTGGTCGTAGGTTGAATCAAACTTCTTTCTGTTTAACACATCCACGTCACCGCTCAAATAATAACTTACTGCTTCATCTACGGTAGAGTTCAATTTCAGTCCACCATGCTCCATTACCAAACCATGTGTGCATAAACTTTTTACAGATGCCATATTGTGGCTTACAAACAGAACTGTTCGCCCGTCATTCACACTAACATCTTTCATCTTGCCCAGGCATTTTTTCTGAAATTCTGCATCTCCAACCGCCAGCACCTCATCTACTATGAGTATTTCCGGCTCCAAATGAGCTGCTACAGCAAAGGCTAATCGAACATACATACCACTACTGTATCGTTTTACAGGAGTATCGACATAGCGCTCAACACCTGCAAAATCGACTATTTCATCAAATTTTGAAGTAATCTCCCGTTTTGTCATACCCATAATAGCGCCGTTCAAATAAATATTCTCTCGGCCTGTCATTTCGGGATGAAAACCCGTACCTACCTCAAGCAAACTAGCTATCCTACCATTAACTTTAATATGTCCTTGTGTAGGCTGAGTAACTTTACTTAATAATTTTAGCAAAGTACTTTTGCCCGCTCCGTTTCTGCCAATTATACCTAAAACTTCTCCTTTCCTGACCTCAAAATCGATATCCTTCAAAGCCCATACATAGTCGCTATCCCCTTTTGAAGTGCGATCATTAGATTCTCCTATTTTGGCAAAAGGATCTTCCTTACCTCGGACCTTTGCTATCCAACGATTGAGATCGTGACTGATGGTACCAGTTCCTACCTCACCAAGACGGTAAAGCTTACCTAAATTTTCCACCTTTATCGCAATATCGCTCATTGTAATCTTTTATTTTTGACACGGCTTCGCCGCTCTCAGTTACAGTATTTCTGTAAATGAGCTTGGTGATGAATACTGATTGAATTTAAACAATCCTTTTCAGCAATTGTTTATCTATTTTAAAAAATGCAGTAAAGCCAAGATTCTCTATTTGAATGTATAAAAAAGCATTGTTTGCTTTTTCACTTATTCTACCCTTTATTCCTTTTAATGGCCCCTCTGTTACTTCCACTTCGTCCCCTGTCAATAAATTAGTGCTGCTTATCTGAACCTCATATTCCTGTGCACAAATCTTTCTAATTCTATCTATTTCATCTTCTCTGAGTATACACAATTGTCCTTTTACTGACAAAAACCTGATTACTCCCGGCACTTCAAATACTTCATTCTTGTACTTTTCATTAGTATAGATAAAAACGTATGAATTAAATAAAGGCACTTCTACCCATTTTTTTCTATCCTTCCATTGCTTTAATTGCTTGTGCAAGGGCAAAAAATGCTGGACATTCAATTTAGCCAATCCAAGACTCACTTTTTTCTCCGCTCTGGACCGAGTTGTTATAACATACCATTTATAAATGTCTACCACAATTCTTAAAGAATTTATTAGGGCTATAATCCAAAAGCCGATTTATAAACACTGCCTATGCCTTCTTTCAATTTTATCTTAGCTTCCCAGCCCAGCGACTTCAATTTGCTTACATCCATCAATTTTCTTGGAGTGCCGTCGGGCTTTGTTTGATCCCATTCTATATCTCCATCATACCCTACAGTATCTTTAATCAAAAAAGCTAAATCCTTAATACTAATATCTTCACCAACCCCAATATTTACTAGTCCTTCTTCATTAAAGACTTGCATCAAATGAATACAGGCATCAGCCATATCATCTGCATGTAAAAATTCCCGCAAGGGCGAACCAGTACCCCAAAGAGTAACAGTAGTAGTATTCGATTTTTTCGCCTCGTGAAACTTCCGCAACATTGCAGGCAATACATGAGAATTATTTAAATCGTAATTATCATTTGGGCCATATAAGTTTGTTGGCATCACAGAAACAAAATTGCATCCATACTGACTACGGTATGCATCACACATTTTGATTCCAGCAATTTTCGCTATTGCGTAAGGCTCATTAGTTGGTTCTAATAATCCGGTAAGCAAATATTCTTCTTTTAGTGGTTGAGGAGCCAATTTGGGATAAATACAGGAAGAGCCCAAAAACATCAGTTTTTGAACGGCATTTTTGTAAGCTTCATGGATTACATTATTTTGTATCATCAGATTTTCATACAAAAAATCTGCACGATAGGTATTATTAGCCATAATACCCCCAACTTTTGCGGCTGCAAGAAAAACATAATCGGGCTTCTCTGACGCAAAAAACTCCTTAACCGCCAGCTGATTCCTTAAATCAAGCTCGGCCGAAGTGCGAAAAACAATATTATTAAAGCCCAGATTATTTAACCTGCGATAAATGGCACTACCTACCATTCCCCGATGTCCTGCAATATATATTTTGTCTGATTTATTCATTGATGGTACTTCAATCGGTTTTAAAAAGTGTCAAAATGTTTATTCGAATTGCCTCAACACTGTGAATCCGGCTTCTTTTAACATTTTTTCCTTTCTGAAAGCATCCAAATCCGAATGAACCATTTCTTTAACCAACTCCGGCAAAGTGCATTTTGCTGTCCAGCCTAATTTTTCTTTCGCCTTGGTTGGGTCACCAATCAATAATTCTACTTCTGTCGGCCGGAAATAGCTCGGGTCAACAGACACAATTTCCTGTCCAATGCTGTAGTTATATTCTGCATTGCAGGATTTGACAAAGCCTTTTTCTTCAATACCCTCTCTTTTAAATTCAATTTCAACCCCTACTTCCGCAAATGACATTCTTATAAAATCACGTACAGTAGTAGTAATACCTGTTGCGATAACAAAGTCTTCCGGATGTTCTTGTTGCAAAATAAGCCACATCGCTTCTACATAATCACGGGCATGACCCCAATCTCGTTTTGCATCCAGATTACCTACATACAACTTGTCCTGCATACCCAAAGACATCTGAGCAACTGCTCTGGTTATCTTGCGGGTTACAAAAGTTTCTCCACGCAAAGGACTCTCATGGTTGAATAAAATACCATTGCAGGCAAACATACCGTAAGCCTCACGATAATTTACTGTAATCCAATAAGCATACATTTTGGCTACTGCATAAGGGGAACGCGGATAAAATGGAGTTCGCTCACTTTGCGGTACCTCTTGTACCAATCCATATAACTCTGAAGTAGACGCCTGATATATCTTTGTCTTTTTACTAAGACCCAGAAGACGAACCGCTTCCAATATCCTCAGGGTACCAATACCATCAGCATTTGCCGTGTATTCAGGAGCATCAAAACTCACTTTTACATGACTCATTGCTCCTAAATTATATATTTCATCTGGTTGTACTTCCTGTATAATTCTGATTAAGTTAGAACTATCTGACAAATCTCCATAATGTAAGATAAAATGACGATTATTTATATGAGGATCTTCGTATAAATGATCAATTCTGTCAGTATTAAAGAGTGAACTGCGACGTTTAATACCGTGCACTATGTAACCCTTACCTAATAACAGCTCAGCTAAATATGCACCATCCTGTCCTGTTACTCCCGTAATTAATGCGGTTTTTGCCATTTTTTTCAAAATTTCCTTTATAAATAATTCATATTTGATACATTTTTTGTTGTATCAAACGGAAAAAGGTATGGCAAAGTTAATACAATATATCAAAGTTTACCAATAAATAAGCACCAAATCATACAATAAAGCCGTCACTGAAACAGTGACGGCTTTATTTATAAAATAATTTTAATTTATTTTACATTTTCATGTCTGCATCGTCATTATTTGATGAAGAATTGATGTCTGCTTCTGACTTTTCTTCACGTGGTGCACGAGCTGGTCTTTCACCGCGAGGTTCGCGATTCTCTCTGGGACCTCTGCGATCGCCACGGTCGTTTCCTCCTCTTTCAGGTCGGTCACGACGCTCACGACGTTCTCCTTCCACAGGTTCTACATAACCTTCGGGTTTAGGCATCAACACTTTACGGCTCAAACGGTATTTACCGGTTTTTGGATCAACATCAAGCAATTTTACTTTGATAGCATCTCCTTCTTTTAGTACACCATCAAGATTATCCAAACGACTCCAGCTTACTTCAGAGATATGCAATAAACCTTGCTTACCTGGCATGAACTCTACGAAAGCTCCATAAGGCATAATGCTCTTTACGGTTGAATCATACTCACCACCAATTTCAGGCACACTGACAATACCTTTAATCCAGGCCATTGCTTTATCAATGCTTTCTTTATTCACTGCAAAAACTTTCACATAACCTTTTTGCTCTTTCTCTTCGATAGAAATAGTAGTGCCGGTTTCGCGTTGAATTTCCTGAATTATTTTTCCACCTGGGCCTATTACAGCACCTATGTACTCAGTATCAATAATCAGTTGTTCGATACGTGGAGTATGAGGTTTAAGTTCTGAGCGATAAGCAGGTGTACATTCGTACATGGCATTCAGGATATGTAAACGGCCTTTACGGGCTTGTTCCAGAGCTGATGTCATTACATCCATTCCCAATCCATCTACTTTAATATCCATCTGGATACCGCAAATACCTTCACGGGTTCCGGTTACTTTAAAGTCCATATCTCCCAGATGATCTTCATCACCAAGAATATCGGTCAAAACAGCCCATTTTTTATCGGAAGAACGGCTGATTAATCCCATTGCCACACCACTTACGTGTTTTGGTAATGGTACACCCGCATCCATCAAAGCCAGAGAACCGGCACAAACTGTTGCCATTGAAGACGAACCGTTTGATTCAAGGATATCCGATACAACGCGCACGGTGTAAGGATATTCCAAGCCCGGCATCATTTGCTCCAAAGAACGTTTTGCCAAAGCTCCGTGACCTACTTCTCTACGACCTACGCCACGCATTGGTTTTGCTTCGCCTGTAGAGAATGGAGGGAAATTATAATGCAAAATGAATTTTTGATATTCAGAAGTTGCGGCTGTTTCAATCAGTAATTCACTGTCTTTGGCACCCAAAGTAACAGTGGTCAAAGATTGTGTTTCGCCACGGGTAAACAATGCCGAACCGTGAGGAGAAGGCAAAGCATCTATTTCCATGAATAAAGGACGCACCTCGTCGGTTTTACGACCATCAAGACGAACACCTTCATCAAGAATCATATTACGAACGGTATAGTATTGCAAGTCGTCAAAATAACGTTTTGCAGCACCCCAGATTTCGCCCGGCAATTCGCCATCAGCCTCAAGACCTTCGCCCAAATGAGCTTTCAGGTCGGCAGAAAGTTCTTTGTATCCAAGGCTACGTTCGTGTTTTGGTTTACCACTTTTGCTGATTTCCAACATTCTGGCAGCAGCAAATGCTTCAACGCGTGTTTTTAATTCTTCATTAATTTCAACTGGAACGACTTCGCGTTTGCTGGTCAATCCCAATTTATCTCTCAGTTCCTGTTGTGCTTTTACCTGCACTTTAATGGCTTCGTGGGCAAACTCAATTGCTTTCACTACGTCGGCTTCCTGGCATTCTTTTGCCTCGCCTTCCACCATCATTATGTTTTTTTCGGTAGCAGCAATTATAAAGTTCATATCAGCTGTTGCCAAAGCACTGCGTGTAGGGTTAATCTGGAATTCCCCGTTAATACGCGCAACACGTACTTCCGAAATAATTTCCTGAACCGGCACATCGGAAACAGCCAAAGCTGCTGAGGCTGCAAGGCAAGCCAAAGCATCCGGCATTACTTCAATATCCGAAGAAATCAAAGAAACCAATACTTGTACATCACAATAATAATCTTCTGGAAATAATGGGCGCAGAGCGCGGTCTATCAAACGGGAAATCAGGATTTCATAATCATTCAAACGGCCTTCTCTTTTGAAGAATGAACCTGGAATACGACCTGCCGAAGCAAATTTTTCCTGATAATCTACAGTAAGGGGGAAGAAAGATTGGCCCGGTTTGGGTTCTTGGTTGGCTACAACGGTAGCAAGGAGGATAGCGTTGCCGAGGCGTACAGTTACGGCTCCATCGGCCTGGCGGGCAAGTTTGCCCGTTTCGATTGTTACTTCGCGTCCATCATTCAGTTTGAATGATACGGAAGTGGGATTCAGCGTCATAAAGTTACTTTTTTGTTTTTAAATGTGTCATCAAATTGCGGTCTTTACAGCGAAACATCAACTATGCCGCATAAAAAAATAGTTGATGGTTATTTTCAATTGAGAAAGCTGAATCAGCTCTGACAATAGTTTTCAAAGATAGAACATATAGGGCATAAAAAAGCTATTCCCAACATTGCTGTCGGGAATAGCTGTGTTATTAAATGATTACTTACGCAATCCAAGTTTCTCGAGCAATGCGCGATAGCTTGTAAGATTCGTGCGGCTTAGGTATAGCAACTTGCGTTTACGCTGACCTACCATTTTCATCAAACCACGATTTGAAGAGAAGTCTTTTTTATTACCACCTTTGATATGTTGCGAAATATGGTTGATGCGTTGAGTAAGCATCGCAATTTGTGCTTCGATTGAACCGGTGTTTTTTTCATCACCACCAAATTCTTTGAAGATGTTTAATTTTTGTTCTTTAGAAAAATGAGACATTGTATTGTGTTTAAATTTTTAATTTCGGACTGCAAAGGTAGGATTTTGTTATAAATGAACAATTTTTTACACTTTTTTTTTCAAAAATTGTTTATTGAAAATCAATTGTTTATAAAAAAAGTTCACCTATAAGTTAACAAATTACCTTATTTTCAAATCCAAAACTATTGTTTCTCCGAAGTGAAGATTAATCTTTTGAAGCAAACTTTCCTTCCCTAAAAGCAATTCCTGCTTTAAGGGGGCCACATCTGTGCTAATCACCAAAACCTTATTGCGCAATTGTACATTATGTGTATAACGGGCAATTGTTACACCTACTATTTTTTCCCAATCTTCCCTGATACGATATTCATTAACTCTATCGCCCCAACCCGATTGAGCAATCAGTCTTTTTAAGGCATCGCCTACACTATATTCTGCCATTTTTCACTTATTATTCTTAGTAAAAGTACCAACAAAGCGTGAATAGCACACAAGAGAAGGCCACAAATTTCTTTGTGGCCTTCTCTTATATAAAATACTAATTCTGATTTTAGAAACTTCTATCGTACTAGTGTCAGATTACCATTGTAGGTTTCACTCACACCGTTTGCAAATGATACACGGATGATGTAAACATATACACCAAATGGCATCGCCTGACCTTTATAGTTGCCATCCCATCCGCGACCATTGATATTATCACTTGCAAACAATTCTTGCCCCCAACGGTCAAAAATCTGCATATTAAAGGTCACTACTGATTTTGACAATAAATCTCTTGGTAAGAAATAACTGTCATGATCATCGCCGGAACCAGGAGTAAAGGCATTTGGAATATCCAGATAACAAGCTTTACCAATTGTGATACTGTCCGAAGCTTTACATTCCCAATTTTGAGCAGTCAATGAATATTGACCAATGTTGCGCACCAAAATTGTAGCTGTAGTATCGCCAGTACTCCAAGTATACTTATCCACTGGAGCTGGATTTTGATTACCTAGTGTCAATACCGCATTTCCAGGACACAAACCAGTATCTCTTCCAAGATTCAGGTTCGGGATAGCCACAACTTTCACTGTAATACCTGATCCTGTTGCAGGACATGCAGGATATGTTCCATTTAATTTGATAGGGAAAATACCCGATTTTGTAAAGGCGTGACGTACTTGCAAACTATTGTATGCTGGGTCGCCGTCTCCGAAATCCCATGTCAAACTACTGTTTCCCGGAGTTGCTGTTCCCTGAAAGTCTACAGCTCCACCCTGACAAATCATCGTGTCACTTGCTGCAATACTCATTTCAGGTTTCTTGAACACTTCAACCGTTTGAGTAATGCTATCTTTACAACCATTCACGTTAGTAACCACCAATTTAATGCTATAAGTACCTCGAGCATCAGCATAACCATGAGAGGTGTTACTATCTGTAGCAGATGCTCCGTCTCCGAACGCCCAGTTAGATACATAACTTCCTGCAGAACTGGTTGTTGAGTTATTAGTCAATGCCAATACTTCTGGTCCACACAATGAGTCTTTTGATTTGGTAAAGACTGCTATTGACTGACTGATTTCAACATCTAGAGCGGCTCTATCACTTTCGCAACCATTATTGGTTTGAGATACAAAGTAATTCTGAATTCCGGCTGTTGTGCTTAGTGGTGTTGGTGTGGTTGTATATTTTGTACCACCCGTAGCTGCGTCATACCATTTTAAGTTTGATCCAAGTGCTGTAAGTGCCTGAGTACTTGCTCCAATACAATAAATCAGATTAGTAGTAAGTGGGGGATTGGGTTTCTTGGTAACAATTACATCAATTCTAGATCTTGGAGTTTCGCAACCAGCCGCATTTGTCTGGCTCACCCAATAACTTGTTGTATCAAAGTCGGTAGGTGCTCCGGCAGGGAAAACTGTACTTGGTGTTGGCACAGGTACTGCAATACCTCCTGAAGCCACAGTATACCAATTAGCAGTAGCACCTGTAGCTAAACCAGCAGTTAATGCAGTAGCCGTTTCTCCCTCGCAATAACGAACAGGACTCACGACTGATGGCGCAACTGAGAAGTTAATCGTATCTACGTAAAATATCAAAGTCTGAGTATCACAGTTGGATATACCTGTTGCAGTATAAGTTCTGGGGCCCCAGACTGTAACTACAGCAGAATCACCGTATACAGCACCAAAAGGATAAACTTTTGTACCGGTAACAGTAGGAATTGTACCACCATCTGCTATCAAAGTAGAGGCTCCGGGAGCAGTTAAGTAATTTGGAGATGCTGTTGTAGTCCATATCCATTTGTATTGCCCACCATTTACCACACGTAATGGAACAGTTTTACCCGGACAAACACGGAATGTTGTGAATGGAGCATAAGGAGTGCCTGATGATTCAAATTTTGGTGCTGTTTCGCCCAAAGCCGAATCAAGATCAGCTTGTTTCAAAATATAAGTATACGCTAAAGATGTTTTTTGACCAGGAGCCAAATTGCCTAAATTATACACCAAACCAATCGCGATATCCTGATTCAATTTTGTAGTGGCTACGTTATAATAATAACCTGTAGCAGCTACTCCAGTCTGATTATAAATATCGCCGGGAGCTGCTAACGGCCCTCCACCGGCAATTGAAAACCAGTTGTCAAAAATGCAGCATTTGGCACGACAATCCTTTGTGCCCAAACCAAGATATGCCTGAGAGGGATATCCACGACCATTTGCAGTTACAAGACAATTTTTAGATATTGAAGTAGGTTGGAAGACAATTCTATTATCAGTCTGAAAACTTCCTAAAGGCCACATTACATCATTATCCGGATCCAATCCACGGTAATAATAAATATTGTTTACTGTAGCAGAACCCGTATTGACAATATCTACATAAATAACAAAGTAAAGCTTGTCTTTTTTCACTACTGTTTTCTGTGTAATATCTAAATTACCTGCCGTACCTTGCCAAATAGTTGTTTGTTCTGTGGCAGTTGCGGTATAAGATATATTAGCACAAGATGTTCCTGGACAAAGAGCCCCGAGATTACTGTAATGATATCTTAGCGAGTTGGCTTGCAAGTCCCATCCTTCGTATGGAGAACCCGGAACGAAATAATCACCCATATAATCTGTACGTCCGGGAGCGCTTACTGCCCAACCGTCTTTATCAGGGTCAGATACAAAACCAAGTGATGTACCAACATTGTTATGGAAACCTGCAGGAGCCGGGTTAGCTCCATAAGCTCCATTTTGCGATACGCCGACCTCGACATAATCGCCTTTTACGAAGCAATTTGAGACTCCGCATTGAGCCTTAGCTACTCCGGAAAGCAGCAGCAAAGCGCTCACAAAGCTGAGCTTTGAAAAATTTTTTTTCATGGTGTGTGTGTTTTGGTGGATTGGATAGGCTTTTGCTAAACCTTTACAGTTTATTAAAAGAAAAATGGTAAATACTATTAGGCTCTTTCCCCATAAAAATATGAACAGTATAAACCCCGGAAGACAATGAAGCAATATTCAGCTCTGCATTGTACAAATAGGATTGGCTTTCAGGAGTCCAGTTTAATAGCACTTTCCCTTTATCATCTAATACTTTTGCACTAAAAGGCATAGGGTTTGGCGTATTTAACATCAAATGAGCAACACTGGTAGGATTTTTAGGCGTCAATGAGTAATTTACATTTAAATGCTCGGAGGCACTGATGGAATAGTCAAATCTTCCTAAAATACCATTATAACTGTTAACTGCATCGGTATTTGCCTTAGATACAGTTGACGACTGCGCATTTGATTGATTGTTAAAACAAATGGCTAAAGAGAAAACAAACAACATTTTTTTCATAGGTAAGGTCGTTTTTATACAATAATTTTAATAATGTACTGATACTGGAAAGACGGCTATTAATTCTGTTTGGTTGGAATTTCTATTAAATTTTTTTTTTTAGAAATAAATAGTATATTGCTAGTACTAAATCACATTTGAAATGACTACTCGAATCGAAAAAGAAAACATCCCAAAACTTAATTTCATTCCGGCAGAAACTGACAATTCTAAAAAATGGAAGACTGAGCTCAACTATGCTGTTCGTTTAGGAAATGAGCATAAGGGCAAGACGGCCATCACTTTTGTGTCGGAAGAGGGAATATTTCAGGTAGAAACCACTATTTGGTCTGTTACAGAAACAGAACTTTCTCTAAAAGGCGGGATTCATATTCCACTCAAGAGTATTACGGATATTCATTTTTAATTACAATAAACATAAAAGGAAAGGGTCTGGTTAGTAATAACCAGACCCTTTCCTTTTATTAAGCAAATCAATTATGATTTTACCTCTTCAAATTCAGCATCAGTAACATCATTTGCGTTAGATGATTGTTCTGCAGCTTGAGGCTCACCATTTTGCTGTCCGGCATACATATGCTGACTGGCAGCTTGCCATGCAGCATTTAGCTCTTCAGACGCTTTATCTATTCCATCAAGATCCTCAGACTTATGAGCCTCTTTCAATTTAGCAATTGCAGCCTCAATAGTTTCCTTTTCAGAAGCCGGCACTTTATCCCCGTACTCTTTCAATTGCTTTTCTGAGTTAAATATTAAACCATCAGCCATATTCAGTTTCTCAACACGCTCTCTTAGAATACGGTCAGAATCTTCATTGGCTTTAGCATCATTTTTCATACGCTCAATTTCTTCTTTGCTCAAGCCACTGCCTGCCTCAATACGGATATTTTGTTGTTTACCAGTTCCCTTATCTTTAGCAGTTACGTGCAAGATACCATTAGCATCAATATCAAAGATTACTTCTACTTGAGGTACACCACGGGGTGCAGGAGGTATTCCATCAAGGATAAATCTTCCAAGAGATTTATTCTGATTGGCCATTGGACGCTCTCCCTGCAAAACATTGATTTCTACACTAGGCTGATTATCTGCTGCCGTAGAGAAAGTTTCACTTTTCTTAGTAGGGATTGTAGTGTTTGATTCAATCAAACGTGTCATAACACCTCCGTATGTTTCGATACCGAAAGAAAGTGGAGTTACGTCCAACAATAAAACGTCTTTTACATCACCAGAAAGCACTCCTCCTTGAATTGCAGCACCAACAGCAACTACTTCATCAGGATTGACACCTTTATTAGGCTTCTTCCCGAAGAATTTTTCAACGACTTCCTGAATTTTTGGAATACGTGTAGAACCACCTACCAGAATGATCTCGTCAATATCACCGGTTGTTAAACCTGCATCTTTCAAAGCTTTCTGACAAGGCTCTAATGTACGTTGAACCAATGAGTCAGCCAATTGTTCAAATTTCGCACGGGACATTTTACGAACCAAATGCTTTGGAGCACCATCAACAGCAGTGATATAAGGCAAGTTAATTTCTGTTTCCTGAGATGAAGACAATTCAATTTTAGCCTTTTCTGAAGCTTCCTTCAGACGTTGCCAAGCCATTGGGTCTTTTCTAAGATCTACGGCTTCGTCATTTTTAAACTCATCTGCCAACCAATCCATAATCACCTTATCAAAATCGTCTCCTCCAAGATGAGTATCACCGTTAGTTGATTTTACTTCAAATACACCGTCTCCCAATTCAAGAACAGATACATCAAAGGTACCACCGCCTAAATCGAAAACTGCAATTTTACTGTCTTTATGTTGCTTATCTAAACCATATGCCAAAGCAGCAGCGGTTGGCTCATTGATAATACGACGTACGTTCAAACCAGCGATTTCCCCAGCCTCTTTTGTAGCCTGACGCTGCGCATCATTAAAATAAGCCGGCACAGTGATAACTGCTTCCGTTACTTCATGACCCAAAAACTCTTCTGCCGTTTTCTTCATTTTCTGAAGAATCATTGCAGATATCTCTTGGGGAGTATATGGTCTGCCATCAATATCTACTCTTGGAGTATTGTTATCTCCCTTAATTAATTTGTATGAGTTATGAGACATTTCGTTTCCAACCTCATCAAATCTACGCCCCATAAAACGTTTAATAGACATAATGGTATTAGTAGGGTTAGTAATTGCCTGACGCTTTGCCGGGTCTCCTACTTTGCGTTCTCCATTTTTTAGAAATGCAACAATCGACGGCGTGGTACGACGTCCTTCATCATTTGCAATTACCACTGGTTCGCTACCTTCCATTACTGCCACACAAGAGTTTGTGGTTCCTAGGTCTATTCCAATTATCTTTCCCATTTTTTCTAATTTTTACTGTGAATTTTGAACATATAAGTCAATGATTGTGCCAAAGCTACGGTTCAGGCAATAATGTCAGCATTGCTGACATTTTAATGATATTGCCAATTTGGAAATGAAATTTTGGCAATCCTTTGAATCTGGCAAACAAAAAGGCCGTCTACTTGTAGACGGCCCTTTTTTTACTATACTAATTTAAATATTACTTTTTCAAGTTAGGGAATGGAGGAGGTACATTGATTGGACCTTCTTCATCAGTAGCTGCAGCGCGCATCATTACTGAATTAGCGTCACCAGCCTGACCGTATTGGAAGATGAAACGACCACGGTCAACACCATTCTTTTCACTCATATACTCGATGATTGCGTTAACACGATCCCAAGAACGTTGTTGTTGTATTTTGCTTCCGTTACCGTTACCAATAACCACAACTTTACATGTAGGATTTGCTTGCATCTGAGCAGCCATAACAGCTAATTGAGTTTGAGCAGCTGGTTTGATTTTGCTTGAATTTGCATCGAATACAATGCTTGCAGCTGGAATACTTGAACAAGTAACCGGGCTACCACATTTAGGATTGCAAGGACAATCACCAACGCCATCAGCATCAACTGGTTGACACTCAGTAGGAGTAATCAATTGTTTATCCATGTAGTCAGGAACACCATCACCATCAGTATCCATTGGGCAACCGTGTGCATCAACTGCAACACCAGCAGCAGTACCAGGACATTTATCCAATTGATCAGGAACACCATCAGCGTCTGCATCAGCCAAAACTGGATCAGGAAGCAACATGTGGCGAGGGCTGTTTAACTCTGTATAAGCGTAATCCAGTGGATTCATCCAATACAATGGTTCAACATTTCTTGATTTACGACCAATGTTGTAGTTCAAGCCAACACTAAAGAAGTTAAGACCATCCGTGCTTTGAGTAAATACTGGTTGAGGCGTAGTTTGCTCAGCCCAACGCTGACCATCAAGCAAGTCATCACCATTACCCAAAGGTAAAGTAAGACGATTTTCAACTGCTAAATTCCAGTGATGAGACAAACGAACTTGTGCTCCAAGACCTAAGCTTGCATAAACCATGAAAGTCTTAGTTCCGAAAATACCCGGACGACGATTTTTCTGAGTTCCTTCAGCTGCAGTTTCATAAGTGTCATCAAGAATATCACGTAATTCTTTACGAACTTCTCTTCTGTCAGAATATTCTATTTGACCAGGAGTAGCATTATTTAATGCATACTTGTTGTAGATTTTCTGAAAAGGAGCTGCATATGTTTGATACTTATCATCAAGTGTGTTAACCCAAGTTTGATATGCGATACCAGAAAGACCTGCATAACCATAGAATGAAACGCCAGTTTTAGCTCTGTGGAAACGAATATTGTTGGTAGAAGCAATAAGATCCAAATTCATTGTATGAGCTTCGGTACGATAGTTATAAAAAACTTGTTCGTTTCTACCGCTTACAATGCTATGACCTTGATAATTTTTATTCCAAGCAGGGTTATTACCATAACCTAAAGATGTTTGCCATCCAAGACCGGTTGCCTGACCATAATCATACTCAGCACGAATAGAAAAAACATATCCTATTGCTTTTCTAACATGCAAACCAATTCCATAACTACCTCTCCACAGCATCTCTGCAGGAACGTCACCTGAAACTTGGAACTGACCAAATTTTGCTCCTACTTCCCACATATTGCGAGGTTTTGCAGCAAATGCATATTGGTTAGCTAAAAACTTATTTTGTTGTTTCATACGATTTTTGGGTACATAATTTGTATCCATATAATCATAATTATAACCACGATAGGTCATGTCACGCCCGCTCCAACCCTTTGCAGTGGTTGAACTCGACTCTTGTGCAAAAGCCGGTTGTACGGCAATAGCAGCTATAACGCCCGCTAATAATACGTACTTTTTGTTAATCATAATTGGTATATTTAAATTAAAGTAGTTAGTGACTTAGTAATAAAAATCTTAGCAAAAGTAGTAATTTTATTCAAAAACAAAAAAAAATTACAATAAAAAGATTTGAACATTCCTGAAAAAATTCTATGCCGTAAATCATTTTTATTTTTTTTGTCTGCGTTTGTGCAACTTTGTCATTTTTTTAGAGAAAGTATATCCATTGCTATTCAAATAGTTAGAGTAAAATCTTTTCTAACATAAAATTATTTGTTTTCATTAATAAATCCATATAAGGGTGAAAAAAGTAAACGAAATTCTTAATTTAAATTTAATCAGTTTTGAAAAAAAGTTTAATGATTTGCTGGATGGCAAGAACAAAATTCTGAAACATGTACTCAGATATATCATTAAAACCAAAGGGAAGAAGATGCGTCCTATGTTTGTTTTCTTGTCTGCAAAAATAGTGGGAGAAGTGAACGAGAGTACTTACAGAACGGCTTCAATGATTGAACTTTTGCATACTGCCACTCTGGTTCATGATGATGTAGTAGACGATTCTTTGCAAAGAAGGAGCTTTTTTTCAATCAACGCTTTATGGAAAAACAAGATTACTGTATTGGTTGGTGATTATTTATTGGCAAAGGGCTTATTGCTTTCCATTGATAATGAAGACTTTGAATTACTAAAAATCACTTCGAATGCTGTTAAAGAAATGAGCGAGGGTGAGTTACTACAAATAGAAAAAGCTCGCAAACTTGACATTACAGAAGATATATATTTTGAAATTATACGATCTAAAACAGCATCATTATTAGCATCTGCCTGTTCGGCTGGAGCTTATTCTGCATCTAAAGAACCAAAAACTACTGAAACCTTTCGTCAGTTTGGAGAGAACATTGGCATCGCATTCCAAATTAAAGACGATCTTCTAGATTATGGTCATAGCACAACTGGCAAACCCTCTGGAGGTGACATTAAAGAAAAGAAAATGACTTTGCCTTTAATTTACACATTGCAAGTGGCACCACCGGATGTAAAAAGAAAAATTATTTACATAGTAAAAAATGAAAATACCGACAAAGTGAAAGTAGCCCATGTTATGCAATATGTGCAGAAATACGGAGGTATTATATACGCAGAAAAGGCAATGGAGCTATACAAAAACAAAGCACTATCTCTGTTGCATACATTTCCTTTGTCAGAGGCGCGCGATGCCATGGAGGAACTCGTTAATTTTACCATCAACAGAAAAAAATAAATCCGCAATTATCCAAACGCTTTTTGTCTTAAGGAAAAAATATGAGCAACAATATTGAAGTAAGTGGCGCAAGGGTGCATAACCTTAAAAATTTATCTATTTCCATTCCCAAAAACCAACTAGTAGTTATTACCGGAATAAGTGGCAGCGGTAAATCATCATTAGCATTTGACACTATATTTGCCGAAGGGCAAAGACGTTATATGGAAAGCTTTTCGGCTTATGCCCGTCAATTTATGGGCGATCTGGAAAGACCAGACGTAGACAAGATATCCGGCCTTTCTCCCGTAATTTCAATTGAGCAAAAAACCACTAACAGAAATCCCAGGTCTACTGTAGGAACAGTTACAGAGGTGTATGATTTCCTTAGATTACTATTTGCAAGAATTGGAGAAGCATATTCCTACAACACTGGAAAAAAAATGGAACGATTCAGTGAAGAAGAAATTGCTGAACACATTTATAAGACTTTCTCCAACAAAAAATTAATACTATTGGCACCTGTGGTCAGAGGGAGGAAAGGACATTATCGCGAGTTGTTTGAACAGCTGCGCAAACAAGGGTATTTAAAAGTCAGAATAGATGGTGAAATTGTTGACCTGAAAGAAAAGATGCAACTGGACAGGTATAAAATTCATGACATAGAATTAGTTATTGACCGACTGGTAGCAGATCAGGAGTCTAAAACAAGATTATCTCAAAGCATACAAAAAAGTTTGCAGTCGGGCAAAGGGCTAATGTTTGTATTGGATATAACGAGTGACAAGATCATGCAATATAGTAGGCATTTGATGTGTGTCGAAACAGGACTTTCCTATGAAGAACCTTCACCAAATGCATTCTCGTTCAATTCACCTTATGGATATTGCCCTACCTGTAAAGGACTCGGAAATATCTATGCTGTAAACATGAATGAAGTATTACCAGACCCAAACAAAAGTATTGCAGATGGAGGAATAGCGCCTCTTGGAGAAGAAAGAGATGCATGGACCTTTAAGTTGGCAATGGTAGCTGCTAAAAAAAATAAAATACCTACCAACAAAGCCATAAAGGATATTCCTCAATCCGCATTAAATGTGCTTCTCTATGGCAATAAAGAAGGATTAATTACTTACGATAATGCGGAAGCTTCGCCCGTGCCCAACGAAGAATATGAAGGCGTGGTAAATATGATATTGCGTTGGTTCAATGAAACGACCTCGGATGCTATTCGTGGATGGGCCGAAAAATATATGGAACTGAACACTTGCCCGGAATGCAATGGAGCAAGATTGCGTAAAGAAAGTCTTTGGTTTAAAATTAATGATAAAAACATTGCAGACCTGTCTAATTGCTCCTTGCAGGAATTATCCGATTGGTTTGAACATATTGAAGAAAGGATTAGTAAAAAGCAAAATTCTATTGCGAAAGATATCCTGAAAGAAATTCGTGATAGGCTATCATTTCTTCTAAATGTTGGTCTACATTACCTGAGCATGAACAGGCCTACCAGAAGCCTTAGTGGAGGGGAATCTCAACGCATTCGCCTGGCCACCCAGATAGGGTCACAATTAACAGGCATTACCTACATTCTTGATGAACCAAGTATTGGCTTGCATCAAAGAGACAATTCAAGATTGATTACCGCTTTGCAGGATTTACGAGATACTGGCAATTCTGTATTAGTGGTCGAACACGATAAAGACATTATGCTGGCGGCAGACTACCTGATTGATATTGGACCAGCCGCAGGAATACATGGAGGCAAAGTCGTTAGCCAAGGCACCCCAAAAGAAGTTCTTAAAACCAATACAACAACTGCCGGATACCTCAACAACTCAATTCGAATTGAAGTACCAACAACCAGAAGGGAAGGTAATGGCCAGTCAATAACACTCAAAGGTGCTACCGGCAATAATCTGCGTAATGCCTCAATAAGTATACCCTTGGGCACTTTTGTAGCAATCAGTGGTGTAAGTGGTAGTGGTAAAAGCACGTTAATCAACGAAACACTTTACCCTATTTTGGCGAAACATTGCTATCCCAACTATAAGCAAACACCAATGCCTTACAAAAGCATCGATGGCTTGAAACATATAGATAAAGTTATTGAAATCGATCAAAGCCCAATTGGAAGAACTCCAAGAAGCAATCCGGCTACCTATTGCGGATTCTTTAATGATATTCGTCAACTCTTCGCACAAATACCAGAAGCAAAAATCAGAGGTTATTCGGCCGGAAGATTTTCATTTAATGTGAAAGGTGGCAGATGCGAAAGTTGTCAGGGAAGTGGAATGCGCACCATAGAGATGAATTTCTTACCAGACGTTTATGTGCATTGCGAAACCTGCAATGGACAACGATACAACAGAGAAACGTTGGAGATAAGGTACAGAGGGAAATCAATATCTGATGTATTGAACATGACTGTTGACGATGCTGTCGACTTCTTTATTAATGTGCCCATGCTTTACCGAAAATCGAAAACCTTGCAGGATGTAGGCTTAGGTTATATCTCACTAGGTCAAAATGCGGTAACCCTCAGCGGAGGAGAAGCACAAAGAGTAAAACTGGCAACCGAATTATCGAAAAGAGATACAGGGCAAACTATTTATTTGTTGGATGAACCAACAACAGGCCTGCATTTTCAGGATATCAAGCACTTGCTTAGCGTACTCAACCGATTGGTAGACCGTGGCAATACTGTAATCGTAATTGAACACAATATGGATATAATTAAGGTTGCCGATTATGTAATTGA
The DNA here is from genome assembly GCA_040387755.1 of Bacteroidota bacterium. GTDB lineage: Bacteria > Bacteroidota > Bacteroidia > Chitinophagales > Chitinophagaceae > Rurimicrobium. The sequence goes on from JAZKDB010000004.1 coordinate 68,167, forward strand.
TATGGGCCCCGAAGGTGGCAGTGGCGGTGGCAATGTCGTTTGTGCAGGTACACCAGAGAAAATAGCATCTGCTAAGGAAAGCCATACTGGCAGATATCTGAAAGCAGAGCTATAAACAGAAGATTTAATTATCCCCGATTCAAACATTATATTTACGCCCAAATAGAGCATAAACGAAATTCCAACTATGAATTTAAACGCAGCTTCCAGAGACAAAATCTGGCAAAAAGTATTTATAGCCCTTTCGGTACTTAGCCTGATATTCATGCCCATTTTCAGCAGATCACACGGAATGTCCGGTGATGAATGGTCATTGATTATTTATGGTAATGACATTTACAATTATTTCTTTAACGGAAGTGATGTAGCCTTGGATTATGACAAGCAAAATTGGGCACAGGTAGCAGGACTGCATTATTACGGTGGTCTTTACGATTTCACGGTTACTTTTCTACGAAAAACTTTTTTTACTTCAACTGACGAATTAACTTTTCGTCACACTATAAATGCACTTTTAGGAGCGTTACTTTTTATATACACAGGTCTTTTAGGAAAGCAGTTCGGAGGATGGCGTACAGGTGTTTTTGCTTTCATTTTTATTGCACTGAGCCCAAGAATATTTGGCGAATCAATGAATAACCCAAAAGATATTCCTTTTGCCTTTGCAAATGTGTTTTTTCTTTATTACCTCATACGGTATATTGTCAGCTATGGCGATAAAAAAGCACAATGGAAATATACCTTATTAATGGGCTTAGGTTTTGGTTTGGCATTTGGCTTTCGTATCGGTGGTATATTGATGATACCCTACTCTTTACTTTTCATTAGTGTATATTATTTGTGGGATAAGGACTTCAATACGAAAATCAAATCAAACTTTAGCCTTGCAGCAAAAAACCTCGCTGCCAATCTTGCTGTAACCTTTGTACTTGGCTATATCATTGGTATCATTTTTTGGCCCTGGGCTTTACAAGCTCCTTTGAGTAAACCTCTTGAGGCGTTGGAAGCAATGACGCACAGAGAGGTACCTATAAGAATGTTGTATAACGGTGCTTATATAATGAATACCGAAGTGCCAAAAACGTATACTACTAAATGGATTTTTATTTCAACACCCATTTTTATTTTAATCGGCTTTATTAGTTCATTGGCATTTGCTCGTCCACTGGTTAAAAAATACAGCCTGCCTGCTTTGTTTGTACTTGCTTTTACCCTCATTTTTCCAGTCGCTTATGCTGTCATTAAAGAGTCAGTGCTTTACGACACCTGGCGCCATTTCTTTTTTGTATACCCAAGTATGGTAATAATTGTGGCTTTGCTCTGCAATTATTTATTGGAACATTTCGGCGAAAAGAAAAGCTATCAATATGGAATTACTGCAGTAATCATTTTAGGAATGGCACTGCCACTTATCTGGATGCTACGCAGCTTTCCGAACGAGTATGTTTATTTCAACGAAATGTCCGGAGGCATTAAAAAAGCAATTGGTGTTTATGATTTAGATTATTATCAAAATAGCGGCAAACAAGCTGCCGATTGGATAAAAGCAAATACCAAAATAAGAAATCGCAAAACAATTGTAGCTTCGAATTTGTCTCAGATACAGCATTACTTCGAAAAAGATACAGCAGACTTCTACGGCATCTATGTTCGCTATAACGACCGAGATACAAAGGACTGGGACTATTATATAACCTACTCAAGATTCATTTCAATAGCTCAACTGGAAGGGGGAACATGGCCACCAAAAAATGCAGTGCATATCATTGAGAATGATGGCGTGCCTTTAAGTGCCGTTCTTGAACGGAAAACAAAATTGGATATGACCGGTAATACCTTAATGGAAATGCAGAAACTCGATTCTGCATTTGAAGTCTACAAACAAGCAATAGCAATAGATGCCAGCAACGATGGTGTATTAATAAAATACGCTACCCTGCAAGCACAACATGGGCAGATAAATGAAGCATTATCCACTTTAGAGCAAGCCTTAAAAATTGATGGTGATAACCCCGCTATTTATAACCTTCAAATGCAGATTTATCGGGCGATAGGAGATAATAGCCGTGCTCAACAAGCCGAAAACACGCTGCGTACTTTAATGCAATAAATCATAAAATCATTCGTTGGAAAACAAAAAAATGATACTGGGTATTCATCAATTGATTCCTGCCCCATTAAAAGAAAAATTAACCAACCGAAATTCAGATATTTGGTTGCAAAAGTTGTCATTTACCTCTCCTGAATATATTTCGATTCAAGCCCCATCGGGTACAGGAAAAACAACACTGATACATTGCCTGTATGGGCTGCGCAGTGATTATGAGGGAACTATATATTGGAATGAAGAAAGTCTTCGAAGTAAAACCGGAGAAGGCATAGCTCAATTAAGATCAAGGGAAATCAGTGTCATTTTTCAGGATATGCGACTTTTCCCCGAGCTTACCGCTTGGGAAAACCTCGAAATAAAAAGGTGCATCACCAATACTACTACACCACAGGATGTAGCCGAATGGATGAACAGGTTAGGTATTGGCGATAAAAAGAATTCATTGGCCAAAACATTGTCTTATGGAGAACAGCAAAGGCTTGCTATTATCCGTGCTTTAGTGCAGCCTTTTTCTTTTTTATTAATGGACGAGCCATTCAGTCATCTGGACCAAAAGAACATAGTACTTGCATCAACTTTAATACTGGAGGTTGTACGACAAAACAATGCCGGATTACTGCTCGCCGATCTGGACAAAAACAGTTTCTTCCCTTACCACAAAACACTACTGCTGTGAACCAAAATCAAGGGGATTTACTAAAAAAACTATTGCTTCGTAACAGCAAAAACGGAAGGCTGGCCAGCGCCTGGATTGCATTATGTATTGGCTGCACCCTACTGTTAATCTCTGTAATGATATGGAGTACTTTTCAGGATTTGTTAAAAGGGAAAAACAATAATCACGACAGTCTCGGAAGCACATTCCTTACTATCTCCAAAGTAGTAGATGACGCTTCAATGGCAGATAAAGGACTAACACAAATCTTAGCCTCGGATTTAGAACAAATTAAAAAGGCACCACAAGTGCAAGATATAGGCTTGCTTACTCCGGCTAATTTCAAGGTATCGGCCAGCATAGGATCTGGTCCGATGTCCTTTAGCACACTTTTATTTTTGGAGGCTGCCCCCGACCGTTTTATGGATCAGATGCCAGAAAGCTGGCAATGGAAGGAGGGAGACCTCACAATTCCTATTATCCTTTCCCGAGACTTTCTGAATATGTATAATTATGTATTTGCCCCCAGCCAGGGATTACCCTTACTTTCTGAGCAGACGGTTAAGGCTTTGGGCTTTACATTAACAATAGGTGAAGGCGCGCAGCAAACTCATTTCAGGGCACAGGTCGAAGGCTTTTCAGACAGGATTTCTTCGGTACTTGTACCACAATCTTTTATTGATTTTGGAAATAAACAATTTGGTGTACAAAATACAGTAAACCTATCAAGGGTAATCATTAAAGTGGGAGACCCAAGCGACAAAGGTTTTACCTCCTTCCTGAATAAAAACAAATACACAACCAATGCTGAACAACTTAGGTTTAGCAAAATGCGGTCAATTGTTGAGGTGGTTTCATTAGCTACCGGAGTATTGGCTTTACTATTAATGGCAATAGGTGCACTGGTTTTTATTCTGTTTATTGAACTCACCATGGCGCAAGCTCAAACTTCAGTAAAATTGTTGTTACAAATCGGCTACAGCCCTCGTAAATTGAGTGGCTTCCTGACATTCAAGTACATACCCATTATGCTCAGTGCCTTATTGACAGCGGCATCATTAGCCGTTGCATTACAATATATCGTATCACAAAAACTCAATCAATTACAATTACATATTTCGCCCTTCCCGGGCTTGTATCTGTGGGTTGCAGTGGGTGTTAGTGCACTTATATTATTGTGGCAAATCTCTCGCTCTATTCGTAATGCCATTAAAGCGTAGCTTCTTCTTCTACACTTTCAACAACTTGCTCTCTTTGCGAAAAACGTAAAAAAACAAGCCCTGTAATTGCTGCCACAAGCGACGAAATCAATATGGCAATTTTTGAATAAATGATATAACCCTGATCTTCGAATGCCAGCAATGTGATAAAAATAGACATTGTAAATCCAATACCCGCTAACATACCTGCACCGATGATATGCTTCCATTGAATTCCTTCAGGCAATTTGCATAAGCCAAAACTTACAGATAAAAATGTAACCATAAAAATGCCCAGAGGCTTGCCCAAAACCAAACCGACAAAAACCCCTATACTGCTATTGGTCACTAAGCCTGATGTCCATTCCTGAGGAAAATCAATGGCTGTATTGGCCAATGCAAAAAGCGGCAAGATTACAAAAGCTACTGGCCAATGCAAATAATGCTGCAAAATATACGAACTCGATTTTTCTCTTCCATTACCAAATGGAATTGCAAAAGCCAATAACACTCCACTAATAGTAGCATGAACCCCTGAATGCAGCATAAAATACCACATTGCTATCCCTCCAAGTAAATAGGGAATCAAATTACGAATCTTCAATCGATTCATAATTAGCAGAACAGCAAAAATACCAAGTGATATACCAAGTTGACAGAAATCTATAGACTTCGTATAGAAAATTGCGATACATAAAATTGCGCCCAAATCGTCAATAACTGCAAGCGCCGTCAGAAAAATCTTTAAATTTATGGGTACCCTTTTACCTAACAACGTCAAAACGCCTAAAGCAAATGCGATATCAGTAGCCATAGGGATACCAGCCCCTGATACTGAATCTGTTCCCATATTGAAAAAATAATACAACGCTGCAGGCACCATCATTCCACCGGCGGCAGCTAGAATAGGGAATAATGCATTTCTAAAATCTGAAAGTTCCCCATTATATACCTCTCGCTCTAATTCCAGCCCAATAAGCAGAAAAAAAACTGCCATTAGCCCGTCATTTATCCAATGAGAAATAGAATGCCCATTAAAAATCAGTTCCCAAAAATGGATATACTGTAGAGAGTAAGAAGAGTTAGCCAAAAATAAAGACAAAAGAGTACAGGCAATCAAAACCGCACCAGATGACTTTTCTGACTCAAAAAATTCGGTAAATAACTTTGTAATCCGCATTTACAGCAAAGATAGACTTTAGCACTCCAATTTCAGTCTGATATACCAAGGACTTAAGTACTTATATCGCAAATACAAAAGTTGATTTATTGGAACAAAAAACCCATCCCGGTTAAACGGAATGGGTTATTGCATTGTGTATATTTACTCTGCAAACAGAGTGGTAACGCTTACTATTTAAACTGAGGAATCAGGCTATTTACCAAAGAGGTCATCTTAGCCAACCCTTCTTCAGGTAAATTACCTTTCTTGAATTCTGCAAGAATATCAGCGTGTTTGATTTCCATTTCACGAATGAATGTTTCTTCAAATGCTTTTACATTCTTAACAGGAATTTCGCGGATAAGGTTATTGGTACCGATATAAATCATCGCAACTTGCTTTTCAACACTATAAGGCGCAAATTGAGGCTGCTTCAGGATTTCAAGGTTACGGGCACCTTTATCAATAACATTTTTAGTAGCAGCATCAAGATCACCACCAAATTTAGAGAAGGCTTCCATTTCACGGAAAAGGGCCTGATCCAATTTAAGTGTACCAGATACTTTTTTCATTGATTTAATCTGAGCATTACCACCCACACGGCTAACAGAGATACCAACGTTAATTGCCGGACGAATACCGGAAAGGAACAAGTTGGTTTCAAGGAATATCTGACCATCGGTAATAGAGATTACATTCGTTGGAATATAAGCAGATACGTCAGCAGCCTGAGTTTCGATAATCGGCAAAGCGGTCAATGAACCACCACCTTTTACCAGATGTTTGATACTTTCTGGCAAGTCATTCATCGTTTTTGCGATATCATCATTATTAATCACTTTCGCGGCACGCTCCAACAAACGACTATGCAGATAGAATACGTCACCAGGATAAGCCTCACGTCCCGGAGGGCGACGAAGCAACAAAGAAACCTCACGGTAAGCTACAGCTTGTTTACTCAAATCATCGTAAACAACCAATGCAGGACGGCCACTGTCACGGAAGAATTCTCCGATAGCAGCACCGGCAAATGGTGCATAGAATTGTAATGGAGCTGGATCAGATGCAGAAGCCAAAACGACTGTTGTATAAGGCATTGCACCGTTCTCTTCCAATGTTTTGATAACACCAGCTACTGTTGACGCTTTCTGTCCGATAGCGACATAAATACAGTATACAGGTTTACCTGCATCATAAAATTCTTTCTGATTAATGATGGTATCAACGCAAATAGCAGTTTTCCCGGTTTGACGGTCACCAATTACCAATTCACGTTGTCCACGACCAATAGGAATCATCGCATCAATTGCTTTGATACCTGTTTGCAATGGTTCTTTAACCGGCTCACGAAATAATACTCCCGGTGCTTTACGCTCCAAAGGCATTTCATACAAATCGCCACCCAAAGGACCTTTACCATCAATTGGTTCTCCCAAAGTATTCACTACACGTCCAAGCATGCTCTCGCCCACTTTGATAGAGGCAATCATACCGGTACGTTTTACTTTACTACCTTCTTTGATACCTGCGCTTTCTCCCATCAATACCACACCCACGTTGTCTTCTTCAAGGTTAAGTGCGATGGCACGAACACCATTTTCGAATTCAACTAGCTCTCCTTGGCGAACGCTGTTCAGTCCGTAAACCAATGCGATACCATCACCCACCTGGAGTACAGTACCTACTTCTTCGAGATTAGCAGAAGCATCAAAGTTGCTCAACTGCTGGCGTAGTATCGCCGATATTTCATCGGGTTTTATGTCAACCATTTTCTATAAAAATTAAAAAAAGTAAAACTAAAATTATTGTCTGTTTAAATATTATTCCTGTAGTAATTAAATCTGTGAAACGTACAGATTCTTGCTAAATTGCTTTTTGATATCATTCAAGTCACGCGCAACACTTGCATCCATTTGTTTATCGCCCATATCCAAAATAAAACCACCAATCAGTGATGCATCAACGGCAGTCTCAATATGAATAGTACTTTCGTGATACATATTTGCAAGCTTAGTACGTAACACTTCTACAACCACTGCATCTACCGCTGTTGCGGTGGTCAACTTCACCATGCGCATCTTTTTATTGAGGCGATACTGTGCAATAAAAGCAACAGCAATTTCATCTATACTTTGTTCGCGCCCTTTACTGATTAGCAATTTAAGAAAGGTAATAGTCAATACAGAAATGCGGTTACTGAAGATGGCCTCAATAATGGCAGTTTTTTTGTCGGCTTTGATTACCGGGCTACGCATCATTGCAACAAATTCGCTGTTTTGTTTACAAATAGCGTCAAGAAGCTGCATATCCTTTAAAGTTTCTTCAAGACTGTTTCTTTCAACAGAGATGTCGATTAAGGATTTAGCATAACGAGAGGCAAGACGAGGATTAAGCATATTAATTGAGGAATTTAACTATAAGGCAGAGAAAACAAGGTTCAAATAAAGGTTAGTTAAGTTGAACTTCTTCAGCAAGCTTTTTAGCGTAGCTGCTTTGTTCTGCATCGTTAGATAAATTTTTACGCAACACTTTTTCTGCTACAGAGAGTGCCAAAGTAGCTACTTCGTTCTTTACTTCTGTCATTGCAGCCATTTTCATATGGTTAATCTGCACGCGGGCATCAGCAATAATTTTTGAAGCTTCATCTTTTGCCTGATCTTTTGCTTCGTTAACTATTTTATCTTTCAATTCTTTAGCTTCTTTAAGCATTTGAGAACGTTCTTCACGGGCTTGATTCATTACTTTTTGATTCTCAGCCTGCATGGTAGCCATCTCAGCTTTGATACGTGTAGCAGAAGCAATAGAATCTGCAATGCCTTTTTCACGCTCATTAAGGGAGGAAAGGATTGGACCCCAGGCAAATTTTCTAAGAATTAAAAAAACAATCAAAAACGCCAGAAGCGTCCAAACAAATAAACCTAAATCGGGTTTGAGCAATTCCATAAAATTGAATCTTTTTTGTGGGGTAATTTATGATTCTATAATATTTCAGTAAAATTTTACTGGCTTAATTTCTTTTTAAAGAACTGTATCCTCTGCCCTTTGCGTCAGATACAGTTCAATGTTTTGTCTTTGTTGTTGCTTATTTCAAAACAGCCAACAAACCTGCGATAACACCGAAAAGTGCCACACCTTCTACGAAGGCTGCAGTCAAGATCATAGCAGAGCGGATATCACCGGCAGCTTCTGGTTGGCGAGCGATTGACTCAACTGCACCTTTACCAATTTGACCGATACCAACACCTGCAGCTAATGCAGCGATACCAGCACCTACTGCGCCAAGACCTGCGGCGCTACCATCTAACAAGATTGTGTTTAAGATAGACATATATATAAGGGGATTTAAAAAATACTAAGCTATAATTTCGTGTTCAGATGAAGTATAATGTTGTCCGTCATCATGTCCATGACCTTCATCAACTGCCTGACCAATAAAAACAGCTGTCAGTGTAGTAAAGATAAAAGCCTGAATGGCACCAACCAATAATTCAAGAAAAAACATAAAAATGGAGAAACCGACTGAAACAGGAGAAAAACCCCAACCTGCAACAGGAGACATGGCTCCAAAAATAAATATCATACAAACAATACTAAGGATAATGATGTGCCCCGCAAGAATGTTTGCAAAAAGACGAATTGTAAGAGCTACAGGCTTAATAAACAGAGAGATAATCTCAATAGGAACCAAAAGGAATTTAATACCCAATGGTACTCCCGGAGGATTTAACAAGTGACCCCAAAAATGACCGTTTGCACGAACAACCATTACAATGAAAGTAATTAATGCCAAACAAGCTGTTACTGCTATATTGCCGGTAAAATTGGCTCCTCCAGGTATAAGACCTAAAAGGTTGTTGATCCAGATAAAGAAAAAGAATGTCAGCAATATCGGCATAAAGCGATGTGCTTTGTGACCGAGGTTGGGAACTGCTACTTCATCACGTACAAAAGTAATTACAGGTTCTAAAGCATTTTGAAATCCTGTAGGAGCTGTCATTGTACCACGCTGTTTGTATTTCTTAGCTACATTCAGCATAATAACCAACAAAAGCACAACGGATATAAGCATTGATGCGACATTCTTTGTAATAGAAAAATCATAAACAGTTGAACCATCAACAGTTACTATTGAACCATTTTTCATCCCTTCAACAGAAGCCTGATCCATTCCTGATGCCAATAAACTGGCTTTGTAATGATCGTCAACCATTTGATACTGGCCATCTACTATCTCGCGATGACCTTCGTGGCCAAAACGGGAAGAGGAGAACATGGACAAACCATTGATTGGGCTATACAAAATTACAGGCAAAGGAACAGTAACGTGATTTTCTCCTATTGTCATAAAATGCCACTCATGAGCATCGCCAACGTGATCGAAGATTATTTTTTTGATATCTAATGCTTCATTTGCTTCCGCATGGCCTGAAACAGCCTCAGCAGGAGCGGCATGCTCCTCTTGAGCAACTGCATTAAAAGATGCTACAAAAAGCGTAAAAACCAATACCAATAAGGAGAACAGACGATTCATAAGCAGTAAAATGACCCTAAATTTTGCGCAAAGATACTTGTTTTAATTTCATAAATAACAGCAAGTGGATTTTTTTTTCAACAGAAATTCACAAAATTGAGTTGTTACTCAAATTGGATATTTCGACCAATTGGAGAACAATCACACTATTAAAGAATCAATAAAGACAAAAAAAAGCCTCGTAAAAATTTACGAGGCTTAAAATATTAGATAATCAAGAATTAGAACTTAGGGCAACCAGTAACAAAACGTTGAGCAGGATCAGCCTTATTGATTGCACCATTGAAAATCAATGATATTTCCATAGCACCATTACCATTTGTGGCAGGAGTGAAACCAGATAAGTTTGCATCGTAGCTAACACCTAACTGAGCTTTAGACCACTCAAATCCAATGTAAGGAACAACTGCATCTCCATAACGATACCAGCTACCAAGATAGAAAATAGATGCTTTGCTGAATTCTTTATCGTAGCCAGGGTTCAAAACAAAACCTACTGCACCACCTGCCATTACTGAAGTGTTTGGTCCCTGAACCTGAAACAAAGCGCTTGCATAAAGAACAGTACGGTCATTCATATCAAATTGAGTACCGCCGTAAGCAGCAAATCTTCTATACAACTTATGTTTGCCACCAAGAAAAGTCTCTACAGGACGAGTGATATGATACATTGATGCACCTCCAAAAAGAGTGGCATGCTCACTTACTCTGCCGCTGTAGATAATACCTGCTGCAAAATCAGGATAAGTAAGATCTTTGTTATTCAGATTATCGTTTGTGGCGATACTAAAAGTCTGGTTGCGTGGATCATACTGATCTTCAAACTGTAATTTGTCCTGCTGCAAACTTTTTTGAACTAAAGTTCCTTGCAATCCAAACGACAAAGTATGTTGCTTGTCTACACCAAAAGCTTTGTGATAGGCAGCAGATAGACCGATAGTAACGTTTTGTAACAATCCTGTACCAGCCCTGTCAAATAAACCTAAAACACCAAAACCAAGATAATCTCCGTTGGCAAACTGGCCACGCATAGAAGCCATATCATATGATATAGTAGCTGTTGTGTATGGGGCATTATTTACCGAACTCCATTGATTGCGATAATTTGCAGCCAAGCGAAAATCCGATTGGGTAAGTCCGGTAAGTGCCGGATTTAAGGTCATGGGAGAGGTGAAATACTGAGAAAAGTGCACATCCTGCGCATCTGAAGTATTTGAAAGTGCTAAAAATGCACCCAAACAGAATAGTATTTTCTTCATCTTGTTTTGGGGTTTATATTTCTAATGTTAAACTCTGTTATTAACTTATTATTGGGCAAGATAGGCAAATATTGATTTTTCACAAAACATTTTCAATATTTTTTTAACAACACTATAAACCAAGTACATCTTTCATATTAAAAACTCCTTTCTTTCTTGCCAAAAACTCGGCTGCAACAACTGCTCCTAAGGCAAAGCCATCACGATTATGAGCAGTATGAATCAGTTCAATGTCATCAATGTCAGAAGTATATTTTACAGAATGAGTCCCAGGTACTTCATCAATACGGTGTGCTATGATAGACAGTTCATTATCCTCATTTGGTTGGGTTTTCACCCAGATTTCTTTTCTACTCAGATTTTCAAGGATTCGCTCCGCAATACTAATGGCAGTTCCGCTTGGCGCATCCTTCTTATGGGTATGATGCGTTTCTTCAATACGTACATCATATTCAGGGTAGGCATTCATCATATTAGCCAATATTGCATTGATTTCAAAAAAAACATTTACTCCAATACTAAAATTGGATGATTGTAATAAGGCTGCATTGTGAGCAATGCAGATTTCCTTTGCTAACTCCAACTTGTCATTCCAACCAGTAGAACCACAAACTATTGGCATACCTGCCTGAAGGACTTTCTGAACATTTTCGAACGCCGATTCAGGATTTGTAAATTCAATGGCTACATCTGCTTTTATCAAATTTTCCTTACTGAGGTCATTTTGATTACTGCTACTGATACGTAATACTATTTCATGACCACGTTGCTGCGCAATGCGCTCAATGGTCCTACCCATTTTGCCATAGCCAATCAATGCTATTTTCATAAGACTTGTTTACTTAAAAATAAGAGATAAAATGGTGAATACCGCAAAACATATACTGGCTATACTATTGGTGTTGATAAACGCAATATTAACCTTGCTTAAATCATTGGGCTTGACCAAACTATGCTGATAAGCAAGCATAGAAATATAAATTGCCGCTCCTATCCAATACAAAAAATTAAAGTGGCCTAAAACACCGGACAATACTACCAAAAGAGCAGAAATTATGTGTAAAAAAGAAGAAACTATTAAGGCCTTTTTTACCCCCAGAACCGAAGGTATTGAATATAGATTCTGAGAACGATCAAAAGACTCGTCCTGCAGGGCATAAATAATGTCGAAGCCTGAAACCCAGGTAAGTACCAAAAAAGAAAAAAGAAGTGGGACCATGTCGAATACCCCTGAAACGGATAAGTATGCGCCTATAGGTGCCAGACTTAAACCCAATCCAAGAACCAAATGACATAACGCTGTAAATCTTTTGGTATAACTATAAAACAGTATTACAAACAGCGCTATCGGCGAAAGATAAAAGCAGAGTTCATTGATAAAGTATGTGGTAGCAATAAATAAGATACTACTTGCAATGACAAAGGAAAGTGCTTTAGGTGCAGAAATAACACCCGATGGTATTTCTCTGCCTGCTGTACGGGGATTTAAGGCATCAAAATGCCTGTCTATGTATCGATTAAAGGCCATTGCAGCACTACGGGCAAAAACCATGCAGAGCAGCATCAGCACCAACAGTTTTAACTCAAAATGATATCCGTCTTTGAAAACAGCTAATGCAAAGCCAATAAATGCAAAGGGCAATGCAAATACCGTATGACTAAACTTAATCAAAGAAAGGTAATTTGCAATTCTTTGCGCAACAGATTGGCTCATTCGTAAATACTAGAAAATTTTTAAAATGCTATTTTAAAATGCACCTGCAAATGCGTTTAATATAGAACGTCCGTCAATATTGTGCAAATCATTACTACACGCTCTTTCAGGATGAGGCATCATACCAAATACATTTTTACCTGCATTACAAATACCTGCAATATTGTCCATAGCACCGTTAGGGTTGGCATCAATGTGCACTTCACCCTTTTCGTTAGCATATCTAAAGATAATCTGACCATTATCTTTTAACTGCTGCATTGTTGCGGCATCTGCGTAATAGCGACCCTCTCCGTGAGCAATAGGAATTTGAAGAGTCCTGCCCTGAACTGAATTGCTGACAATATTATCACCAAATTCATTCTTTATATATACATTTTTACAAGCAAATTTCTGGTGATCATTCTGCAATAATGCGCCAGGCAACAAACCTGATTCGCATAAAATCTGAAAACCATTACAAACGCCCAACACTTTTCCACCGGCATTGGCAAAATTTATTACCTGTTCCATCATAGGGCTAAAACGAGCTAACGCACCGCAACGGAGATAGTCTCCGTAAGAAAAACCTCCAGGCAATACAATACAATCATCCTTAGAAAACATACTAAGGTCGCGGTCCTTATGCCACAACATCTCAACTTCTTGTCCCAAATCATCGCGCAAGGCGTTGTACATATCTCGGTCGCAGTTGGACCCCGGGAAAACGATAATTCCGAATTTCATTTCTTAAAAAATAGAACTTTATAAGGGTAAAAATATTTGGCAAAATAACACCAAAGCAAGCGCAAAATAAAAGCTAATTATGTTCATTTTCTTACTTCTTTCATTTAAAAACGCATTTGCCATCACCAAACTCAATGCTGGCAAGCATATTACCCATACTGCATTAATATGCTTATCGCTAAAAATTGCTGACAATATCGATAATATAAGCAGTAATGTTAATGAAATCCAATACCTGCGGATATAAATAGGAGCTTTGGGTAATTGGGACTGCATATTATACACACTGATAGAAAACCAAATAATAAAACCTATCGATAAACCTAAATAATAATGTGCCGGCAATAACTGACTGGGCAATGATATGCCTAAATCCGGCCACAGATAAATTGCACTGAATTTATCCATCCAAAAAAGCAGAACCAACAATATATACAAAGGCATTAATAAACCGACGAGGCTAATCATCCATTCTCTGAAACTAAATGGCCTTAAAATGAGGAGGGCAGAAAACAAAAACAACACCAATAAAATGGCGCTGAAATGAATCAGTGCCGCCAGCATAATGAGGAATCCAAGATTAAATAGTTCTTTATTTACATGCTGCGATTGCTTGAGTTGTAGCAGCTCATTAATAGCTAACAATACCAAAATATTCACCAATAACAAAGGACTAAAATTACTGAGAGCCGGATGCAATGAACTCAAAGCAATAAAACTGAAAGAGACCAAATAGGTATTATGCTGATACAATCTGAATCTGGCAATAACTGCATTCAAAAACAAAGCCTGGCCATAAAGCAGCAAAACAGTAAAAAAGCTAAAAGCAAAGGCCGATTTACCAAAGAAAAAAGAACAAAATTGAAGCACCCAGCCATACACCAGCTGATGATCTGTAGCTTTAGGCAATATAGCGTGTCCCAATCCCTGAAGATTCAGACAAAGGGTAAATATAAAAAGTAGGATAGCCGTATAAGGACTATTGTTGCGAACCAGATTTAACACTATTGATTTTGGGACTAAAGTACAATTTTAGCAAAGCATAATTGCTTTTTGCGTAAACAAGGAACTACGATTTCTCTGCTGTCTACCTGTTTGCCTAAGCGGGGAAGCCAATCCGGGTCATCTGAAGCTCCTGCATCCATATAACCAATATTCACCTTGCCTTCCGAAGAGACAGATGAAAGCTGGATGCGGGAACGGCGGGCATCAAAATCATTAAATAAAAAGCCCAGACCACCACCTGTATTCATAAGACTATAAGAGGAAAACATACCGGCATCTTCCTGAGAATACTGCTCCTTACGCAAAAATGTATGCCATTCCTTTTGGTTATTGCTATTATAGGATAATAAAAGGATGTCGTTATAGTGATATTCTCTGATACTTTGTGACATTACCGGTGTATAGTAAAAGGAATAGAAACCCATTGTCGGCATAAAATTGCTTTGAGTAGTGATATAAGTTTCTTCTGCAGCTACCACAAATCCACCATCATTCTTCACTACAAGTTGATTAATCTTAAAATCGTTCAATGCGCGTTCTCTTCTTTTTGCTCCGGATTCTCCACGCATATCATCGTCAAAAGGTATAAAATTAGGAGTCGCAAAATTCAAGCCACCAATATCAAATGTGGCAGCAGCAACTCCTTCATTATTTCCATTTTTCTTTGTAGAATAAAATGAAGCAAAATGAATTTTTCCGTTAGTGTTGTCAATTTTTTGGAATGGATATTCAAGATAATTCTCACCAATGTTCAAAGTTGATTTTCTGAAAACACCTTCCTCTTTGGTTACACTTAGAATTGTATATTCATCAGAGAAATTACGACTGCCAATTAAAGTAAACACAGGTAAAAAAAACTGTCCGGCATTACTCATTAAGCCATCGTTACTGGCAACTATTTCATTTGCCTTATAATTTAGTTTTACTTTCTTGGTCACTTTCATCAAAGTGGCATCCAACCAATAACCCGAAAATTCTAAAGTTCTATTTTTATGGTGTGCACTATATACCATAATATGGTTTCTGTTTTCGGATACTGCCGAAGAAAAGAACTCTTTATCACCCGCAACACCAAAAAAACTTGTCCTTTTCTCGTCAATTTTCAATGGTGTTTTCTGAAGCATCCCCTTATCGTTGAGCATTGCTGCATATTGGATAATACGTGTTCCTTCCTGACTTTGATATAGAACCAACATTTTATCTTCGAATGGAATAAAACGGACATTATAAATTTTTTCAGGGAAAAAATCTAAAACAATAGTCGCTGTTTTTCCCATTTCGTCATTATAAGCATCCAGAAAATACTCCTTTCCATATGAGCGGAATGTATACAACACTCCATTTACTTTTCCGACAATAGACAAATTACTGGTCCGTATATCATATGGAGCATAATCTGTGTAAACAACTTTTTGAGCCTGCACTATTGGGGTAAAAAAAACAAACAGAGCTATGTACAATGATAATATTAAAGCCTTCATAGTATTAGTGTTGGGTAGTATCCTGATGGTTAATTGTGGTATCAGCAACTGTAGAAGTGTCAACTACATGCTTATTTTGTGCTTTATAGATTGCAAGTATAGAATCTGTTCGTTCTTTCACTTCAATACTTAGTCTGTCTCTAAGACTCTCCTGTTCTTGTTCTCTAATCCACTTTTGTTGTGCATTTACAATTGAATCTACTTTGGCCATTTGCTGCTTTGGAGTGAGTATACTAACCTTTTTAGCATTACATGCCAATAACAGTATTAGGGGGAATGCTATTATCCATTTAGGCATTTTCGAATTGAATTATATCTGTACAAAGATACTCTGCCATGCAATTTTAGCTTGTTAAATTTCCGTCTACAATTCCCGTTTTGAGCTAATGAAAGAACGCATAAGCTATTAAAATAGCAGCTGTAAAGCCGGCCAAATCTGCAATAAGCCCACAAACCAGAGCATGTCGTGAGTTTTTAATATCTACACTACCAAAATACACGGCCAATACATAAAACGTAGTTTCTGTTGTTCCTTGTATTATTGCCGCGAGTTTTCCCTGAAATGAGTCTACGCCATATTGCGAAATTACGTCTACCATCAAACCCCTTGCACCACTGCCACTTAGTGGTTTCATCAAGCCAATCGGGATAACCGGAACAAAATCAGTATTGGCTCCACAAGCGGCAACTACTGTGGCAATAGCATCAACAATGTATTGCATGCAACCTGATGTACGAAACACACTGATAGCCAGTAACATTGCAATCAGATAAGGTACAATGCGAATAGCTGTCGTAAATCCTTCCTTTGCGCCCTCAATAAAGTTGTCGTATACATTTTGCTTGCGTAATGCACCCGCTGTGATAAATAATATTACTATAAATAGAATAAATCCGCTACCAATACTACCTATCCTTCGACTCATTTCATCTGGCGGCAAACTGGAAACCATAAAATAGATTCCCATAATCAAAACTGCAAAACCACCAATAAAAATCAGCACCGGCAATTTGAAGAGGTTGATTTTTTGAAACATTGCCACCATAATCATCCCTGTAATAAAGGCAACAAAGGTGGCGATGAGTGTAGGCAGAAAAATATCTGCGGCATTGAAATTGGTGAGTCCTTCTTTAATAGCTAATGATTGACGCATGGCTATTACCGAAGTAGGAATCAGCGTAACACCGGCAGTATTGAGCACCAAAAACATGATTTGCGCATCACTTGCAGTATCCTTTTGCGGATTAATGCTTTGCAAATCTTTCATGGCATTAAGCCCAAGTGGTGTTGCCGCATTGTCCAAGCCCAGCATATTAGCCGAAAAGTTCATCGTCATACTTCCATAAGCCGGATGATCTTTGGGGACTCCTTTAAACAAAGTACGAAAAAAGGGAGCTACTCCTTTTGCAAATAAATTAATTAAACCTGCCCTTTCTCCGATTTTCATCACACCCAACCATAGTGACATAACTCCGGTCAGTCCTATAGAAATTTCGAAACCTGTTTTTGAACTATCAAAAAGGTTGTTCAGCATGGTACCAAACAATTCTGTTTGACCAAGAAACACGGCCTTGTACGTGGCCACAACAAAGCCTATCAGAAAAAAAGAAATCCAAATATAATTGAGGGTCATGAGAAGAGTTTATTGCTAAAGGATAAAGCTAAAAATTTATTTTAGAAATCGGTGTTTTTACATCGTGATAAAACAATAATTGCCAATCCTCAGCTCGTCCACGAAGAGCATATTGCTCGCGGAGTTCCATAGCTTTGCGACCGTCAAAATCATACTTGGCTATGTATTTTGTCTTCACCTGTTTGTATTGAGGGGCTTCATCTCCGCCAAAAAAAATTTTTTGCTCACCATCATCAATCAGATAAACGATGTGCTGTGGACAATGTCCGCCGGAATGAGTGAAATGAATGTACCCATCAATATCTCCTGACTCTCCGTCCAGCCAAATGATATGCTCCAAACTTAATAATCCTGATACGTCGGCCGGGCTATAAGACGGAGCGCCTTTGGCCACTGCAAATGTTGCTTCAGGGCGATAAATACAATATTGAGCCTGAGAAAAAGAAGGATGAACAACACCTGCTGCATCTCTGCAAATGGCACCACTGGCATGGTCTTTATGCAAATGACTGAGCAATACCTTTGTTACGTCTTCTGGCTCGTAACCCAGCTTCCTGATATTATCATGAATCTGCAATTCACCTTCGACATTTCGGAATCCCAAACCAGTGTCTAATACAATCAAATCTTTACCTGTGTCTACTAAAAAGGGTTGAATTTCCACCAAAAGGGAGCCAATGGGCCTGTGCTCCAATATGTGCTCTGATTCGTCAAAAGAAACAAAAACCTTGTCATGTCCGATGGTAAAAGTACCTTCAGACAATGGATATATTTGAGTCATTAAATAAAAGTCTAAAAATTGTGAAGCTTGCCGGCAAATTTAGTTCATTGGCAGTTCTATTTCATAGGTTTTACCTTTTCTTGCTGGCAGATTACGTGCACGCAACCATGGATTCATGACTTTAAGCATCTTATAGCTACTGCCATTCGCTTCTGCAAATATTGCAAGATTAGTAATTGCGGTATCAACAGTTAATGTTTTCACCTTCAAAGGTTGATAAACATCTTCGGCATTCAAAATATAACCCCAACCAGGAGCAGTACTGATTAAATTTTTAAACGCCAAAATCCTGAAAATATACCGGTTGGTTTCTTCAGGCAGCGCAATGTCATAATAGTTATTACTGCCCTGAAAAGTGGCATGACCATTATAACCGCCCATACCGCAATTGTATGATGCCGCAGCAGCAGTCCAGGTTCCAAATTTTTTATACGCTTGCTGAAAATATAAACAAGCTGCCTGAGTAGCTTTTTTAAGATTATATCGTTCATCTACTTCATTGCTCACTTCAAGACCAAATGTAGGTGCCGTTTCATTCATAAATTGCCAATAACCCTGTGCACCGGCTTTCGAAGTCAAGTTTTGCAAATTACTTTCCGCTACACACAGGTATTTAAAATCATCCGGAATACCGTAAGCTTTCAGCTCTTTTTCAATTATGGGAAATTGCCTGTAACTAAGCTTAAGAATGTACATCAATGAACCGTGCATATAGTAGTTCATCAATAACTCACGATCATAACGCTCTCTTACTTCCCATCTGTCCAGAGGTACAGGCTCCCCGGCAAAAGAAACTTTACCAGGCAATTGAGGTGCGTACCACTTATACTGCAGACGTCCGTCTTGTTTTATTTCAACAGTTTCTTCGCTCTTATCTATCTTATTGAAGGCGATTAATGATACAAGACCAGCCCCTAAAAGCAAGCCTCCTGCAAAAAATTTGACTACATGACGATTCATCTGCTTCCGTTTTATTATTAAGAAATGAAGTTAAGAAATTGTGCTGATTCGAATTCTTTTGTCACAAAAAAAAAGACCGGCAAAATAGCCGGTCTTTTCAAAAGAGTTGAATCTAACTATCTAATTAAGGTGACATCACCCTTCAATTCATAGAATAAACCATCTAAGCATTTGTACTTGACATAGTATTGGTAAACACCCATATCCTGAGCTTTACCGGCAAATGTACCATCCCAACCTTCTGTGTCAGTGCTTCCAGACTCAAATACTGTCTGACCCCATCTGTTCATAATTCTGAAGGTAACAATATCCTGACGGCCATCACGTATCGGACGGAATAAATCATTTCGCTTATCACCATTAGGTGTAAATGCATTGGGGAAAGCCATTTCGCAACAAGCTTCTGCATTTACAAAAACACTGTCCGAGGATTTACAACCGTACATACTTTCTACATCCACACGAACAAAAGCTGGCGCGTTCATTCTGTCGGATGCAATATGTGTGGTGTCAATATCAAAATAGTACTCAGGATACCATTTGTATTTGTAGGTAGAATCTCTGAATGCAGTGAATACGACCGTATCTCTTGAACAAATTTTACCAATAAGCACGCTGGTGTCTTGTCCATAATTAGTCACTTTGCTCTTAGAGAGAATCTTAGCAAAAGGACGATCTCTAACAATTACTTCCTGATTAATCATCAAAGATGGGCAACCACGATGGTAAACAACTAATCCAAGAATTTTAGTTCCGGGAGTTGACCAATAAACGCCATAAGGGCCACCGTTGATTGTTTCATTCACCAGTTTACCACCATCCCAATTCCAAACATAATTCTCAATATTGGGTGTTGCGGTATCAATAGTTACAGTTACCGGCACATTGATACAAGCATTGTATACTGAATCAATATCTGCCGTTGGTGCACGTCTTACTGTGATTGTATCATTGATTTTAGAAGTTGCGCATTTACCATTGTTTACATAAAGGCTTACTATTTTATCTCCAAATTCATTGAATTGGAAAACCACCGGCCCCTGACCTCCGCCACTTATAAATGTTGCGTCTGTTGTAAACCATTTGTATTCGTAAGTTGAAGGAGCATTACCAAAATAAGTAAAGCTTGCAGTGTCATACTGACAAACATTAGGTTTTGTATGCAGAATGATTCCGTTTGGTTGTTCGTAAACAATTACCCTTACTCTAACTCTGTCACTTTCACAACCATTGATGGTTTGTGTAACATAATAATCCATTGTATCTGGGAAACCTGTTGGAGGTATCGGGCTGATAGTACTGGCCACGCCACCCGCAGAGTCAAGATACCATTTCAGGTCTACACCTTTTGCTGCCAAATCGGGCACCTGAAGCTGACAATAAGTAACCGGTGATTTTACTACCGGAGGACCAGGCTTAAGTAATACATTCACCACAACTTTTCCCCTGTCGCTGACACAGCCATTTACTGTTTGCGTCAGGTAGAATGTGGCAGTATTAGGAGTATGTGTTGGCAAAACAGGAGCGTTGGTATCTCCAAATCCACCTACAGGAACATTGTACCAAATCACATTTTTTCCATCAGTTCTCAATTTGCCATCCGGCTCATACTGGCACATATTTGCATTCAACACATTGGGCACTGGAGGTTTTGGATAAACAATTACTTCTACTGCCTGAGGAGATGAAGTGCGGCCACCCGAAGTTGCTGTTACGTAGTAAGTACCTGTAAGTGATGGAGCAGCATCAACAAAAGTAATTTTAGGACCTATACCAGTAAAACCACCCGGACCTGTCCATGAAAATACAACGGGAGTATCGGCAACGCTGAATACATTCATCACAACAGAATCATGTTCACAAACTATCAAACGACCTGTAACGGTTGGCTTGCCAAAATTCAATATTTTAATAGGATAATCATGAGTTTCACCGTCAGGATAAGTGCCACAAGAATTAATGTCAGATAAAGCCGATGCAGAAGCATATACAATTCTCATAGCCGTCAAACCTTTCAATGCAGTTGTTGGCACGGTAAAATCTCCTATTGCTGTTTGCGGAACAGGTTGTGCCGCGCTATAAGTATTGGCATATACCATTTCCTTTTCGCCTGCAGGATTGATGATGTCATATTTACCATCCTGATTATAATCTATAAATACTTTTACGGCTCTGTTTCTGGCAACACCGTCGCAGGCACCCAAACGCATGGTAACGGAATAACCTGTACCTGGCTCCAATTCTGCCGGAGGCAATTTTAACGCTCCGGAGGTATAATCTTCGTATAAACCAGCACTGATAGAACATGGAGAAAGATTATAAAGACCTGCCAATCCTACGCTCAGGATGTCTTCTTTGGTGTTATCACTGGCAGCAGAAGCACAGTCGCATTTGTAAGGAGCTGACTGAGGTACATACACAGTGGTAGAAGTACCGCTAAGCGCTTTAGCTACACAAGTAACAATACAACGATAATAAGTAGATACTGTTTGATAGGCTTTTTTATTAACCGTAGTTGTGGACGCAGCTCCAAGATTAGTCCATGGACCAGTTGGAGTCAGACTCCATTGCCACTGAAAGGACAGACCATTACTCAAACTTACACCGCTCAGTCCTAACAAAAGACTATCATCATATAAGCAAAAATCGGGAGGACTGGGCAAAGTAGCAAATGCCGTACCGGCTGAAGGTGCACTACTACAAGTGTCAAACTTGTTATTAAAATAAGCATTTGGGCGACTAGTAACGGTTCCTGTGGTTGACACACCAGTGTAATCACAAATAGAAATACCCATGGTACTACTGGTAGGCACGTAGGTACGAGAGCCATTAAATCCTAAACCCGTAGTCCATTCTACACTTGCATTTGCACTAGATATACCACTCCAAAAACATGTACCTATTACAATATTGTCATAACCATTCCAATAAAATGGGCTTGAAAATTTAAAGTAGTTCATCCCTAATACAGGGAAGTATGCTATAACAGGATCATAAACCACTAAATTCAATCCGGTTTGCCATGTTAAAGCTGTAGTAGTTAAAGTACCTGCAGCCGGAGGAGGAGGCGTAGTTACACCACTTCCTATCGTTCCTGTACCAGGTCCTATATAAATTTTAAAATTTGTATGTAAGTAGGTACCTGTAACGTCCAGCACATTAAAACCAATAGAATCAATCCAGCCCGGTTTCATACCAGCAGCAACAAGTTCAGAAGCTCTGTATAAATACTGAGCTTTTTGTCCTAAATTGTCATTACCAAAAGGAGTAGGATATTGGGTTGCCGAGTTACCAGTGGTACCAGTACCAATCTTTATCAACTGTGCAGAGGCATCCGTAAGGCTGCTGAGCAGCAATGCTCCGGCACAAAGCAGTTTTTTGGTAAGTGAAAAATGGCGACTCATGGGTTTGATAAATGTTGTATTCATCTTCTGTTGTTTTAAATAAGTGTAATTCAACTATTCCTTCAATAGTTAAAACGCCCTTAAAATTAGGTAGATTTTCTTAAAAAAAGAAATCCTGTTTTAAAACTATTTTTTTTTACTATGTATTGTATTCTAAAAATATAATCCAGAAGCTAGTTTTGCTTTACAAAAACAGAACTATACCTTTTTTCCTCTGTCTGCACCACGCAATAATACACAGCGTTGGGTAAATCTGCAATATCTAGGCTCAAATAAAGTCCGGAGACATCCTTTTTTACACTTTTCATTTCCTGTCCAAGACTATTATAAATAATAACAGACGCATTTTTTCCGGAAATGGTTTGCTGTAGTTTTATATGAATTTCATTTTGTGCGGGGTTAGGGAATAGAAGAAAATCATCTTCTTCGACAACCGCTTCTTTAATATCAACAGCTAAGGCCTGTTTAAATAACAATAATCCACCATATACATTTCCAATTACCATATCATATTTGCCATCACCATCAATATCTGTAATTGCCGGAGCTGACATATATGAAGTAAAAGCAGAATGCGTAGACAGTATATATGAATAAGCACTGTCCATCCGTGTATAGGCCGAAAATACATTACCGCCTTCGAAACCTGTATATCTGAAAATACGACCAGAGCGACTACCCATTACCAGATATTCTTTTGGCGAATTATCTATTCGACCAATAAAAGGCGTAGAATGCCCTGATGCTATTTTCTCAGGATCAGATTTGACAAAACCAAGTTCATTATTGGTGAACGTTAAAGAGTGGCTGCCGGCTGTAGTACTGCCATTTTTATAATAAAACAAGTAACCCATCTGGTCGCCAATCAATAAATCTTTAACACCATCGGCATCAATATCATATACCAAAGGCACGGCATAACCATTTGTTTCGATAGGGGTACCCGAAGCATCTTTGAGCGCAATGGCTGTACCCCCCCAAAAAGGAGTAGCGGTAGCAGAAGGGGCTGTATTACGGATATAATCGATAGTTCCGTTAATATGCCCCATCAACAAATCATCTTTGCCATCATTATCAATATCACCAATACCTATAGAAAGACCTTTATATCTTAGTGCTGACAAACCCAAAAAATCGTCAGTAATCATATCAAAAGAAGGATTACCAATTGTGCTGGTATTTTGTAAATACATAATCCGGGAAATATATTGCCCTGAGCTTGCTTCATAATATCCTTTGTTACCTACAAATAAATCCGGCTTTCCATCACGATTATAGTCGTAAAAGAAAGGATAAGAATTTGAACCTGCATCAATCGCATCAGATACCAAAAAAGTATCCCCCTGATATTTAAAAGAAGGGTATTTATCAGTGGCAATATTTTTATAAAACTGACTGCACTTGTAATTTTCAGAACCTGATGGTGCATTTGGCGAAACCATCAAATCGCGCTTTCCGTCCTGATCCATATCAACGTGGAAAGCCGCAGCCCACTGAGCAATTTTAACAGTATCTCCGAGTGTAGTCCAAGTGGTATCCTGAAACACCATACTGTCTCTTACACCAGAAGGGAATTTTCCATTGCGCAAATAAACGATATAGTTAAAAGCCCTGTGTCCATCTAATACATCATAGTCATTATCGCCGTCAATATCTATAAGACAAGGCGTATTTCCACCATCTGTAACCTTATATGTTCCTCCTTCTGAGGGATCTGCTTTTTTAAGCAAAGCAGAGTTATTGCAATAAACACCTAAATCGTGCGACCTCAGATAAGATTGCTTCATTTTCCCCCAGCATCTATCGGCCAACCTGATAACAATAGAATCACTTGAAAATCCCTTTTCGACCTGTGTATTCTGATACCAATTCATATAATAACCATCTCCATAATAAGATAGAAAGTCCAGATCACCATCGTTGTCCACATCTACTATTGCAGGTATATCACCTGGGTTAACCTCTGCATTGATATCTCCAATTGTAGATTTGTCGTTGTTGTAATACAAAGACTTATAAAAGGTAAAACACAACTCATTGGCCGAGTTATAATAGCCTTTATGCACTGTGAATCCAGTAAAACCCGCCTCAAACAAATCAGAAATATTATCTCCGTTATAGTCCCGCATGATCAAATAATAAGAGCATAATGGGAAGTTTTTGGCATATTGAGGGCGATATCGGTAATTGGGAGATGAAGGTGAACCGTAATTAATAAAAGTCTTTACAGACAATTGATCCGGCTGATAAATGACTAAATCTTTTAGACCATCATTATTCAAATCGGCTATGGAAAACTGCGGATTATTAAGACCTCCACACCAAGCAAGCACTTTCTGCACCCCTGCACGGCTTACCACTGCGCTAGAGTCTTCTTCGTATACCTTACCCTGAAATTGTGCATTTGACAAAAATCCGGAGGTCAAAAAAATCAGTAATAGAATGGGTTTTAGTGTTTTCATGGTTTTCTATTTTTTGTATTTGAGCAAGGGCGAATCGGGTTCTTTTAAAAATAAGTTGTAGACTTTATTATCAACAAAAGAAGGAATGAGCTTATTCAACCAAACAGCCATTTTACCCTGAAGTGTCATCACCACGGTGCGTTTCCTCAATTCCATCGCCTTGATTATTCTTTGTGCACATTCTTCTGCACTCATTAATTTTCCTTCATCCAGAGGTGTTTCCTTTTGCGCAGCACCATTGGCACTCAATGCGGTATTACGAATGTTTGATGCTGTAAATCCGGGGCTTACCCACATTACATGGGCACCAGTATGCAATAATTCTGTTCTTAATGACTCCAAAAAACCCTGCATAGCAAATTTAGAGGAAGAATATCCGGTACGGGCCGGCAAACCCCTGTAACCCGCAATAGAAGATACACCGGCAATAATTCCTTTAGATTGCAGAATAGAAGGAAGGGCATATTTACACATATATACTGTACCCCAAAAATTAATATCCATCAGTTCCCTCAGAACATCCAGTTCCACATCTTCAAACAAAGCACGCATGCTTATACCGGCGTTATTTATCAGGGCATCTATAGCCCCCCATTTCGTAATTACATCCGAAACAAAGCTTTTGCAATCATCTTCCTTACTGACATCTGCTGCAACCAGCAATAAATTATTGTTATCAAAATCCTTAAATGCATCCCTAAGCTTATCCAGATTGCGGGCACATAATGCTACCTTGGCTCCCTGAGCCAAAAAGCCTGCTGCCATTGCTTTACCAATACCTGAAGAAGCTCCGGTGATCACAACAATTTTATCCTGAAAATACATATTCACCCTACAAATTTACACAACAAAAATATAGTATTTCTTTAGAAGTATTTTTATAAATAAAGTCTAGTATATTCGCTATTAGTAGACAGCTATTTCGCAACAATTTATCTCAAAAATCGAAAGCACTTGACAGAAATTATCATCAACCTTGAAACCATCAACCCCATTGAATTTGTAGGGGTGAACAATAGCAAATTTGACATTCTTAAAAAGCGTTTTCCCGCGTTAAAAATCCTTTCAAGGGGCACGCAATTAAAGGTTTCGGGAAAACCGGAAGAAGTAGAAAATGCTTCTGTAAAAATTAATCAAATCATTAGTTATCTGGAACGCAACGGACATATCTCCGAAAACTACTTTTCACGCATACTCGGTGATGACGAGTTGGGCGAATTAAGTGCAGAAGAATTATCCAGTAATGATGTTCTTGTATTTGGGCCAAACGGCAAAGTAATACGTGCCAAAACGCCCAACCAAAAACTGATGACCACTACTTCGGACAAAAATGACATCACTTTTGCAATAGGCCCAGCAGGTACCGGTAAAACTTATACAGCTGTTGCACTGGCCGTCCGTGCGCTTAAAAACAAAGCTGTGCGCAAAATCATCCTGACACGCCCTGCAGTAGAGGCAGGTGAAAATCTAGGTTTCCTTCCGGGTGATTTAAAAGAAAAGATTGACCCATATTTGCGCCCACTCTACGATGCACTTGATGATATGATACCTGCTGATAAATTGAACTATTATATGACCAATAGGGTTATAGAAGTAGCCCCTTTGGCCTATATGCGTGGTCGTACATTGGATAATGCTTTTATTATTTTGGATGAAGCCCAAAATACTACTGATCTTCAGCTTAAAATGTTCCTAACGAGAATAGGGGCAAATGCCAAAGCCATTATCACAGGCGATATAACACAAATTGACTTACCCAAAAACATGAAATCCGGTCTGGCAAAGGCAGAACGCATCTTGAATAAGATTGATGGCATTGGATTTATTAAACTGGATGAAAGTGATGTAGTACGTCACAGATTGGTAAAAATGATCATTCGTGCTTATGACAAAGCTCAGGAACAGGAAGAAAAACAAGAAGAAGAGCAAAAAGAACTACGCCGTAAGCAAAGACTTGAACAGCGCAGCGAATAATTTTTTCTACTTCGTATTGACATTTTAATTTTTCTATCTACCTTCGGTACGTCAAAAAATACACAATGAAATTATTTAACACCTTGTTTTTTTCAGTAGCAGTCATTGCTTTATTCACCACCAGTTCTTGTACGAAAGAGTATGTTTGTCAGTGTACAATTAGCTATTCGGGCATTGCCGGACTACCTGACACCATGGTGAATGAATATCAAATCAGGGATACAAAATCTAAAGCTAAATCGATTTGCGAAGGGAATTCTGCAAATTTTGAAAAAGACAATGTAAAAACTGTAGAGACTTGTAAATTGTTTTAAGAGCCTATAAGAATTACTTTTGCGGCAGCAGGTTTATACCTTGCTGCCGTTTTTTTTATCAATTTTGAACAATTTGTTACGCCATGAACGACCAGATAAAATGGACTTCGGTCTATAAAACAATCAACAAATTCGAAGCTGAAGTGATTAAAGGAAATATCGAAAATGAAGGAATTCCCTGCGTTGTTGTCAATAAGCAGGATAGTTCCTATCTCACGCTCATACCGGGCATGGTAGAACTTCATGTACCCGAAAATCAAATGCAGCAGGCATTGGACATTATACAACAACAAACCAAAGAAGAAACAGAATAATTCATGAATCAATTCTACAAAAAGAGTGGCTTTGCGCTCATTTCAGCCTTAATATTAAGCCTCGGTACTTTTGCACAAAACACCGATTACGTCGGCAAAAAAGGCCAACTTTATTTTTCGTGGGGGTACAATAAAGAATGGTATACCCAGAGCAACATTCATGTCCGTCAGGAAGCATTAGGGAATGACTACACCTTTCGGAATGTGATTGGCAAAGACAAACCAGGCTGGAATACTACCAGCATTTTCAAGCAAGCTATATCGATACCGCAATACAATTATCGCATGGGATATTGGTTTAAAGACAACTGGGGATTTGAAATCAACTTTGACCATACCAAATATCAGGTGGAGCAGCAACAATTACTGCATCTGGAAGGTAAAATGAATTTTTTACCTGTAGATACTTATTTGATTAATAGAGGCAATCTATTGTGGCAATTGAATAACGGAGCCAACTTCTTTCTATTCAATATTGTTCACCGAATTCAAGTACCCCGACTTCAGTATAAGAACTTCAATGTTTCGTTACTGATGAAAGGTGGTATTGGTTTTATGACACCCCATGTAGAAAATACCATTTTGGGGAAAAGTAACGACAAAGGTTTTCAGTTTGGCGGATGGGATATTGGTGCAGAAGCTGCCCTACGATTTACTTTCTTCAAATATGCTTATCTGGAGTATTGCAACAAAGCTGTTTATGCCCGTTATTCTGGATTGAAAGTGTATCAAGGTACTGCCAGACAAGCATTTGGTTGCTATGAGATGATAGCAAATATTGGTTTTAATGTGCCCATTTGTACCGGTAAAAAGAAAAACGCTGAACCTAAAACTGAAGGTAGCATCACACCAGTTCCGAAGAATGAAAAAGATACTGAATAGCTTTTTACTGCTGTTAATTTCCTCATCTGCCTTTGCTCAGTCAAAGAGCATTGCCCGGCCAAAACTGGTGGTTGGCATCGTGGTGGATCAGATGCGCTGGGATTATTTGTATCGGTATCAACATCGCTATGGTAATGGCGGATTTAAGCGTTTGATGAATGAAGGGTTTAATTGCCAGAACACTTATTTAAATTATGTACCCAGTTATACTGCTCCGGGTCATGCTACCATATTTTCGGGTGCTGTACCGGCTATACATGGCATTGTGGGTAATGACTGGATTGAACATAACATCAATCAATATTGTGCTGCCGACAAAAATGTAACAAGCGTTGGCGGAAGCCAAAATGCCGGACAAATGAGCCCCCGGGCGATGAAGACTACTAATATTGGCGATGAGTTGAGGTTGAGTACCAATTTCCATTCACGTGTGTATGGCATTGCTTTAAAAGACAGAGGTGCCATCTTTCCTGCAGGACATTCTGCCAATGGTGCTTTTTGGTTTGATGACAGTACGGGCACCTTTATTAGCAGCAGTTTCTATGGAAAAAAATTACCCCAATGGTTGCAACAGTTTAATGCCAGAAAATGGGTAGATACTTTTTTGGCTAACAATTGGGAAACACTCTACCCTATTGAATCCTATACACAGAGTATTGGTGATGATAATCCTTACGAACATTTGCGTAAAGGAGAAAGCAGCCCAACTTTTCCTCATTTGGTCAGCGCTGCAGGCTATAAGCAAATACGTAGTTTACCTGCCGGCAACACCCTGACTTTTAAGCTGGCCAAAACTTTGATTGGAGCCGAAGAATTAGGACAAAAAGAGGCTACTGATATGTTGTGCATCAGTCTTTCTTCAACAGACTATATTGGTCATGCTTATGCACCAAATTCAATCGAAGTGGAAGATATGTATCTGCGCCTCGACAAGGATATTGCTTCATTCCTGACTTACCTCGACAATAAAATCGGGGTTGATAATTATACAATCTTCCTAAGCGCAGACCACGGCGGAGCGCATAATGCCAGTTTTTTGACTGACCGTAAAATACCAGCCGGAACACTTTCAGAAAATGAACTGGAAAGAGAACTGAAAGCCTTAATGAAAAAGCGTTTTGGAGCAGACAACATTATCCTTTCGGTGATGAATTATCAGGTCTTTTTTAATGAAGACTATATTGAACAAAAGAAATTGAACCGTACTGCTATTAAATCTCAGGTCATCGATTTTTGTAAAAAGAAAGAAGGAATATATGTGGTTGTGGATTTTGAAAATTTAGCTCATAGTAATATCCCTGCAAATTTGAAAGAACTTCTGCAAAATGGCTATTATGCGCAACGTTGTGGTGCCATCGGAATAATTTATGATCCTGCCTGGTATTCAGACGGTAAAAAAGGAACCACACATGGCACCTGGAATCCTTATGACACGCATATCCCATTGCTTTGGTATGGATGGGGCATCCCACAGGGAGAAACATTTCAACGTACAGAAGTTACCGATATTGCAGCAACAATTGCTGCATTGTTGCACATTCAGGTACCTAACGGCTGTGTGGGGAAAGTGATAGAATTCAAAAAATAATTTATTGCAGGGCGTCAAAATCAATATCCATCCTGATACGCCAGTTTTTGGGCAAGTAATTATTAACCCTGTTGCTTAAAGCCTTTATCCAGCCCAAACCCTGACCTTTGTAGCGAACGATGTACCATCCCTTTGTGGTGTTTCCCGGTAATTCAAAATTGTCTTTCTTCAAAAAAAGTAGTGCGTTTTCAAGATTCAATTCTATTGAAGGCAATGAAATATTTGCATCAACACTCAAAGCAATATCGTGTTCCGGAATCCAATCTTTGGCGGCAGGACTACCCAGCAAAGTTCCGGCACGGCGTAAGTAAATAAACTCCCTCAGAAAATGAAAATCCGGTTCATGAGTCTCATTAATTGCACTATAAAAACCCCGTTCATTCTCCACAAAATGGTAATGAGCATTTTGCAATAAATGGCTGGCCTGTTCTGCTATTTTTTTATTATGTGCTGTCCGAAAACGTGGGTACATAAAGCTTTCCTCTCCTTCTTTCTTTTTCAGTACAGCAATAAAAAAACCTTCACCTTTTACCTTATCCGGAAAAAAACGGTAGCCTTCCATTTTATGTTTTGGTGAAAAAGTTGTTTCAATCCCCCATTCTTTTTCCTGTATTATTGTCACCGAGTCGACAGCAAAATTTTCTGCAATAAAATCAAGCACCATTTCGTCTTCGTCCGGCGAATAAGAGCAGGTTGCATACACCAGATATCCATCTTTTTTCAAAGCAGGTAATACATCTGCCAATATACGTTGTTGTCGTTCGCTGCACAATTGCACATTGGCCTCACTCCATTCATTTAAGGCACGGGCATCTTTCCGAAACAATCCTGAACCGCTGCAGGGCGCATCCACCACCATCAGGTCAAAATAAGCTTTCATCCGGCCAAAATCACGCGGGTCATTGCTGCTGACCCAGGTATTGTTATAGCCCCAGCGGGTCATGTTTTCTTCGAGGATAGCGGCGCGTGAACGGATAACATCATTGCTGACTAATAATGCTGATGACGCTAATCGGGAAGCCAATAAGGTGCTTTTCCCTCCCGGCGCTGCGCAAAGATCCAACACCCTCAGATGCTCTGTAACCGGAAATAACTGTCGCATCACATTGTCCAAAAACATGGAAGAAGCTTCCTGCACATAATAAGCACCTGCGTGCAATAAAGGGTCTGTGGTAAAAACAGGGCGCTCGGGCAGATAATAAGCTCCCTGACACCAGGGAATGGGTGTTTTATTCGTTAAGGGCACATTCAACCCTTTGATTGGGTGTAAACGTACGGATACAGGAGTGGATAATTGATGCGCCGCAATAAATGCTTCCTGGTCAAAGCCTTGCACAGCGTGCAATTGCGCCAATAAAGAAGTGGGTAAATTCAAGGGAAACAGAGATTAAACAATATTTCAAAAATAAAGGCTTCGGCTAAATAAATACAACTACCAATCATATCTAAAATTAATTAACATCATTGATCTTTTGACAGGTTTAAAATTAATTTGACAGGTTTAAAATTAAACAGACAGATACCAGATTTTAGCTGTCGTCTTTTGGGTAATTATGTAGGTGTAAACACCTATGATAAATATAACAATTAACAATTCAACACCTACCCTTATCCACATTAGGGTACAAAATTTAATCACCAAAATATCAAATTATTAAATCTGCACCGTACCTTCGTCCTCCAAATTCAAAATCTAAAATTTATGCAGGAAAATGGAAAGAAAAACCCTTCGGCAAATCTTGCCAATATTGGGTTGAATGTAGCTATTGCTAATTGGAATCTTTCGAATGAAGAGCTAACAAATAAAACGATTGAGCTCGGACAAGGTGAACTAAATGACACAGGGGCTCTTTGCGTTAGTACGGGTAAATTCACAGGTCGTTCTCCTAAAGACAAATTCACTGTAAAAGACTCAATTACTGAGCATTCTGTTGACTGGGGTGATGTAAACATTCCTTTCGAACCTGCGGCTTTCGATAAATTATACGACCGTGTATGCAAACACCTTGAAGGTAAAGAGGTTTGGGTGCGCGATTCTTACGCTTGTGCTGACCCTAAATACCGTTTGAACGTTCGTGTTATTAACGAAACTCCATGGGCAAACCTTTTCTGCAACGACCTTTTCCTGCGCCCTACTGCAGACGAAATTAACACCCAAGCTCCTGACTGGCATATTATTCAGGCTCCAAGTTTTCAGGCTGACCCTGCTATCGATGGTACACGTCAGGCAAATTTCACTATTGTAAACTTTACCCGCAAAGTCATTTTGATTGGAGGTTCTGGTTACACCGGCGAAATGAAAAAAGGCATTTTCGGTGTATTGAACTTTGTATTGCCACACGACCACAAAGTATTGTCTATGCACTGCTCTGCCAACGAAGGTAAAGATGGTGATGTAGCTTTGTTCTTCGGTCTTTCCGGTACAGGTAAAACCACTTTGAGTGCTGATGCAAACCGCGCCTTGATTGGCGATGATGAGCACGGATGGGCTGATGGTTCTGTATTCAACTTTGAAGGTGGTTGTTATGCAAAATGTATCGACCTGAGCGCTGAAAAAGAACCTGAAATTTTTGCAGCTGTAAAACCAGGTGCTTTGTTGGAAAATATTACTTTCCTGCCAGGTACTAAAACTGTAGATTATGCAGATGGAAGCATCACTGAAAATACACGTGCTGCATATCCTATCTACCATATTGCCAATGCAAAAGAACCATCTTATGGTGGTGAACCACAAAATATCTTCTTCCTGACTTGTGATGCCTTTGGTATCCTTCCTCCAATCTCTAAATTGACTACAGAGCAGGCAATGTATCATTTCATCTCTGGCTATACTGCTAAAGTTGCCGGTACTGAAGTTGGTGTTACAGAACCACAAACAACTTTCTCTGCTTGCTTTGGCCGTGTTTTCTTACCATTACACCCTGCTAAATATGCAGAATTGTTAGGTAAAAAACTGGAAGCTCATCCAAACATCAATGTTTGGCTAATCAACACGGGCTGGAGCGGTGGCGCTTATGGTACAGGTAGCCGCATGAAATTGAGCTACACCCGTGCCATGATTACAGCTGCAATGAAAGGCGAATTGAATAACGTTGAATATACTGCGCATAATGTGTTTGGTGTATTGCAACCACAATCCTGCCCCAATGTACCAACTGAAATCCTAAACCCTCGCGAAACGTGGGCAGATAAAGAAGCTTATGATAAGAAAGCCTCTGAATTGGCAGGTCTATTCAACAAAAATTTTGAAAAATATGCAGACAAAGCAAGTGAAGCAATTAAATCTGCTGCACCAAAAGCTTTAGTAAATGCTTAATGAATAAAATCAGGTCTAAAGAAAAAGCCGCTGCAGATATAAACTGCAGCGGCTTTTCCTTTTAAATTACATACTATCGGGAGGCGAATGTATCGGGATGGGCAAAGGGTTTAATGATGAATTGCCTTGTGAAAATCTTATCACTTTAAGCGATGATATTTGTAAAAACGAATGAAGACTGTCATTGGAGTGGATACTATAACAAAGGTTCATTATTATTACTTTGCCGTATCTTAACACAATTACAGAAACCAACACAATGCTCATTTTAAGCTTTCTTAATGCGGTCATCATGCGCCCTGATTGCGCTATCTGGCTGAATATAACGATGAACAAATTTTGCATCATTAAATCAATACTCCCTGAGTAAAATATAGGCAACAGATGTATGCCAAAACTAGCCCGTACTCCGCAAAAAAACCTGACTATGGGGGGCTTTATATGTATGTCTTGCGGCGTCATAAAATATAATTTAAGAATTAGTTTATTTGGTATAGCAAAGGACGTAAGTGCTACCAAGTAACTTGTTATACCCTTAAATATTATTGTTACATGATTTTAACATTATAGTATTCCCTTCTAATCCGCCAAACGATAAAAGGCTTTCCGTAACGAAAAGCCTTTTTACTTTATTCTTGAAAACGTTTTTTATTTCTTTGTAAATGGAAGCAATTCCTCCAATAACTTTCGGTCGTTACTAAGTCTTGGAACCTTGTGTTGGCCACCCAGCTTATTTTTATCCTTAAGCCACGCAGAAAAGCCACCTTTAGGCATGATATGTACTATTGGCATTCGTAATGCAATATCCTTGTGTCGTTTAGCCTCGTAATCAGAATTAATTGATTTCAGCGCATTATCCATTTCCAGCACAAAAGTTTCAAGAGGACATGGCAATTGCTCAAACTCAATAACCCATTCATGTGCACCATTGCTGGTGTCAGTCATATAAACCGGAGCTGCACTGTAATCATTTACCACAGCACCGGTTTTTTTACATGCTTCAGCAATTGCATTATCCGCATTATCTACAATCACTTCTTCGCCAAAGGCATTTAAGAAAAAAGTGGTTCGGCCGGTAATTTTTATCCGAAAAGGAGCTAATGAGGTAAACTGAATAGTATCGCCGATAATATAGCGCCACAGGCCTGTATTGGTACTAATAACCAGCGCATAATTTGTGTTTAGCTTCACTTCCTTAAGAGTAAGAACCACAGGATCTTTTTTTGTAAATTCATCCATGGGAATAAACTCATAAAAAATACCATGATTCAGGAACAACAACATCCCTTCGTTGTCGGGCGAATCCTGAGAAGCGAAGAAACCTTCTGATGCATTATAAGAGTCGATATAGTGCATATCCTCAGAAGGAATATACTTCTTAAACTGCTCTTTGTATGGTTTGAAACTTACGCCACCATGCAAATACAACTCCAGGTTAGGCCATACTTCAAGCATATTTTTAGCCCCGGTTATTTCCAAAATTCTTTTGAACAAAACAATTGTCCAGGTGGGTACACCAGTAATAAAAGTTACATTTTCGTGTATAGTACTTTGGGCAATCATTTCAATTTTCTCCTCCCATTCTTCCATCAGTGCGATAGACAGGTCTGGTGTGCGTAAAAACTGCCCGGTCCATGGCATATTCTGCATCATCACAGCTGACAAATCTCCGTAAAAAGTATCTTCACTAAGCTGATTAAGTTGATGGCTGCCACCGATGACCAAACATTTTCCAGAGGTGATTTTTGACTCAGGAAACCTGGACAAATAAAGTGCAATGGCATCTTTGCCACTTTTGTAATGATTATCATCCAAAGCCTCTTTTGAAACAGGTATAAACTTGCTCTTGTCAGAAGTAGTACCGCTGCTCTTGGCAAACCAAGTAATTTCTGAAGGCCAAAGAATATTCTGTTGACCTTCGAGAATACGTTGAATATAAGGCTTTAAGGAATCGTAATTATTGAGCGGTACCGTTTTTTGGTATTCAACGATACTATTAATGTGTTGAAAATTATATTTCTTTCCGTATTCAGTAAATTGAGCACTGGAGATTAAATCATTAAATACTCTCTTTTGTGTATCAATGGGATTGAGCATAAAATTATCAATCACGCTGTTGCGCAATTTCAAGAAACTCTTAATAGCAGGACTCAGAATACCCATAAATATGTTCGGCGGTATATTATTTTATGCAGCGCAAAAATACGCTTACGCAAGAATAGTCAAAATAAAGCAGCAGAAATTTTACTCGCTAATGCTATAATTCTTCTTTTTAAGTTCGAAATTTTGCCCAAGATACACTTTTCGTACTTGTTCGTCTGCAGCTAACTCTTCAGCAACTCCGGCTTTCAAAATTGAGCCTTCAAACAAAAGATAAGCTCTATCTGTGATTGACAGTGTTTCCTGTACATTATGATCGGTAATCAATATGCCGATATTTTTGAACTTCAATTTTGCGACAATGGACTGAATATCTTCTACGGCAATAGGGTCAATACCGGCAAACGGCTCATCAAGCAATATAAATTTAGGGTCAACGGCCAATGCACGGGCAATCTCGGTACGGCGTCTTTCTCCACCACTCAGTACATCACCGGGGCTTTTGCGTACATGGGTCAGCCGGAATTCTTCCAACAGAGCATCTCTTTTAAATAATTGTTCGGCACGGGTAAGCTTTGTTAATTCCAACACTGCACCAATATTATCTTCTACTGACAACTTCCGAAAAACTGATGCTTCCTGAGGTAAATAGCCGATTCCTTTCTGCGCACGCTTGTACATTGGAAGCTTTGTAATATCCTCACCGTCAAGGTAAACAGTACCTTCATCCGGCTTCACAAGCCCAACAACCATGTAGAAAGATGTAGTTTTACCTGCTCCGTTCGGCCCCAACAAACCAACAACCTCTCCCTGATTAACTTCAAAGGAAACATTGTTCACTACAGTTCTTTTACCGTATCTTTTGATTAAACCTTTAGTCTGGATTTTCAAGATTTATTATAAATAGGATGAATGGCAAAGGTAATCAAATTGCCGAACAGGGAGAGCAACCAAAACCTAATGGTTAAACGTATGGTTGCATCCTTTGCCCTTGTTGCTTTTCGCTGCAGAAACAAACACTACTTATTATAAGATAAAGAATGTGAAAAAAAATGCCCAAAAACTTGCGTGGTATTTTTATTGCATTACATTTGTAGCCAAAATAAATTAACAACTTTTATGAAAAAATTAATCCTTTCTTTGTTGGCCTGCGGTACAATAGCTGCTGCTAACGCACAAGCTGGTAGCTGGTTACTTTACGGTCAGGCATCAATCAATGCAACTTCTAATGACGAACTAGGTGGTACAACAGGAAGTGCAAACACTATTCATTGGATGGCAACTCCAGGTCTAGGTTATCAATTTGACAACCATTGGACATTGGGTATGTATGCTAATTATTCTAACGGTGGTGCTAAAGCACTAGGTGTTGGTATGCCTTGGATGAGAACAAACGATTGGGAAACTGGTGTTTTCGTTCGTTATACAGAAAACCTAAACAAAATTTTCTCTATCTACGGTCAATTTAATGGTGGATTTGCTCATGGTAATTCAACTCTTGACGGTAAAGTAATTACTAATTCACGTTACAATGGCTTCAGCTTGAGCTTTGCTCCGGTTATTGCTGCTAATGTTCATAAAGGTCTTGCTTTGACTTTCGGTATCGGTGGTATCGGATATATGAACCATGCTTATGAAAACAGAAATAACTCAAATGGTGAATTTGCGGTTATGTTCGGACAGCAAATGAACTTGGGTATCCAAAAAAACTTTGGTGGTCATAACCGTCGCATTCACCGCGAGCCAGGTACTGATCGTCATATGAAAAATTGGAGAGATGATGATGGTGATTCACCACGTAAATCTAAAAAATCTAACGATAACGACGAATAGTCATTTCATAGTAAAACAGTTTAAAACCGACCATATTGTTTATGGTCGGTTTTTTTTTGCACCATCTCTTTAATAGATTCCCTTAAAAGAGACTATTTTTGTTGTTAACAACCATTAATGAATCGAAAGAAATTATTTAAGGACCTTTCTGCCAATACCATCCAGACAGGTACTACCCAACTTGCCGGCCTGCTGATTTTCTATCTAATGTCCAGATATATACCCAAAGCAGATTTTGGCGAATATTCCTGGGCAACTGCTGTAGGTTCGACAATCATAGCCATAGGTTCTTTAGGTTTGGATTTTGTTTTGGTAAAACGTATTGCCAGTGGGCAGGATCCAAGGATGATGGCTGGTATACATTTTTTACATACTTTACTGGTGGGTTTCCTGATAGTAATGGGGCTGCTGTTAATACAAAATTTATGGCCGGATTTATTGGCCTTTCATCCATTACTATTGCTTGTTATCATACAGCTTATACTGAGCAATATTGCAAACTCAATTAAATTTTCGCTTACCGGTTTAGAACAGTTTAAATCTTTAGCAATTATTTCCGGTATTGTAAATCTGGCGAAGCTTTTGGTAGTGTTATCAATGTTCTTATATCAGGTTTTGTCGGTAAGGAATATTATGTACGGGTTTATATGTGCTTCATTTATTGAGTTTATCATAAGCTTATATTTTATAAACAAAAGGCTGGAACGTAATTTATCTCCGATATTATCCAAAACTACCTATATTGAATTTGTACGAGAATCCTTACCACAACTGGGAGTTGTTTTATTTGACTCTGCTTTAGCAAGAGTAGATTGGATATTATTAGGTATTTTCAGCACAGCTACAATAACTGCTGAATATAGTTTTGCTTATAAATTTTTTGAATTATCAAAACTACCTCTACTCATTCTGGCTCCTGTCTTACTCACAAGATTTACAAAATTATTTATTAGTAAAGAAG
The DNA here is from genome assembly GCA_040387755.1 of Bacteroidota bacterium. Lineage (GTDB taxonomy): Bacteria > Bacteroidota > Bacteroidia > Chitinophagales > Chitinophagaceae > Rurimicrobium. The sequence goes on from JAZKDB010000004.1 coordinate 106,532, forward strand.
AAATATCAAACGAAAAACAAAAATCAATACAACAGTTTTTTAATATTGAAATTTTCATTTCATTTCTTATACCCATCTTCATGGTGTGCGCCTGGACAGAATTAATCGATTTAATCACTGAAGGCAAATATGGAGCTGTAAACCAGACAACTTATACTATCCTGGCGATTTGTGTACCCTTACATTTCGTCATTAATTTCCTCTGGACAACAGGTTTTGTACAAGGACAGTTAAAGGAAATAATGTACATTACTATCTCCTCTTCTGTTGTTAACCTTATTCTTAATCTAATTCTAATACCCTATTATGGAAGTATAGGCTCTGCCATTTCTTTTTTAATCAGTTGCTTACTGCAACTGATTCTCTACTTATTAGTAATTATACAAGAAAACATTAAGGTGGATTTTAAAACGCCTGTTTTGTTGTTTTTATTAGCTGCATCGACAGTATTTATATGCCAAATGACTGTAAAGAATAATTATCTTTCTGCGTTTGTTGCCAGTTTTATCTATATTACTTTTGCTATCTCCTTTCGCTTGGTAAGTATCAAAAGGAGTTAATCGCAATTACATTAACATTTATTAACTCCGTTATTAAACAATGTACCAAAAGCCATTATTACAAAAGTGGATAATCAATTTACTAATTCTTTTAGGATGTGCATTTACCATCGTTTCTGCCTATCCCGGATTTATGAGTTTTGATTCGCTTGACCAATATACCCAAGCAAAAAACAATGTATATGTAGACTGGCATCCGCCCTTTATGGCTTGGCTGTGGAATAAATTTATCCATATTAAGGACGGACCGGAAATCATGTTGGTTTTATTCAACCTGTTATATTGGTTCTCTATATGGGTTATTGCCTTAAAAATCAGAAATTTCGGCTTGTCATTGCTTTTCATAGCGTTAGCCTTATCCCCTTCATTGATAAATTTTATTGGCGTAATATGGAAAGATACATTTTTGTTTAGTCTATTATTTCTTCAATGCGCTATACTATTCGCTATCAAAGACATTAAAATTCAGGCCTATAAAAGACATCTCATACTGGCTTCCATTATAATAATAAATTTTGTTGCAATTTTACCCAGGCATAATGCCATAACAGCCTTAGTTCCATTATTAATTTTGTCGTTTGTTGTACTATATGGAAAGAAAAGAATGTTTATTACTATAATCGCAGGTTTTTTAGTTGCAATAGCATTGTTCTTTGCAGGTCAAAAAGTAAATAATACGCTTTGCAACAACAAGCATTTACATCCAGAACAGCAGCTTATGATCTTTGATTTGATGGGTATTTCACAGGCCACAAATCAAAACCTGATGCCCGAATATTTAAAGAATAAATTACCTCTAGACAGCATTATCCGTTACTATTTCTATAGCAGCGGAGGGATGTATGTTATTTTTTCGATGCACTGCAATACATCAGACCCTGCAAAATTAAAATTGCTTAGAGAGGCCTGGATATCAGCTATTAAAGAAAATCCGAAAGCACTATTAAAACACAAATATCTGGTTTTTGAATATTTACAAAGCCATTCCAGTTTAGTGACTTACAATGCAATTGACCCCAATGTATATGGTATTGTTTTAAAACCAAACCCAATACGGAATCTTTTTATCTCTTACACTGAGGGGGAATTTGCAAAGGCATTTTATAAGGCCAAATATTACACCTGGATTTGCCTGATCACAATGATTATGTCTTTAGTGCTTATTAGAAAAAATTCATCATTTATTTATCCGTTTTTCATTTCACTTTCAGGGCTTTTATATTCACTAACCTATTTTTTACTAAGCCCCACAAGTGATTTAAGGTATAATTATTGGACTATAGGTGCAGCGTTGATTAGCTCCATATTTTTTATAAATTCCTTTTTTGATAAACAACAGAAAAATTAAAATGAATATTGCTTTTATATGTGATGAGTACCCTCCGGGTAAAAATGGAGGAATTGGAAGTGTTGTTCAAAACCTGGCAAGAGAATTGGTATCACAAGGGAATAATGTTTATGTGGTAGGGCTTTATACCAATGAATATGGCTGTGCAGATTATGAAGAAGATTTGGGAGTAAAAGTATGGCGATTACGTTATGATTATTATTTTCCCGGAAATCGTTTGATGAAAAGAGCAATGAGGAATTTGCCAAAATTTCTAAATTCATCATTAAAAACCCACAAAGCGTACGAATCTTTTATATTCTTTCTGACAAAACTTATAGCACAAGAGAGAATTGAAATAGTAGAAATGCCGGATTGGAATACTTTCATTTATGAAATAGGTATTCATAAACCTATACCTCAGTTAGGAATCCCCTTAGTGGTCAAATTTCATTGTTCCAGGTCTTATTTAAGTAAAGAGTTGGGTCAACCTATCCGAAAAAAATGGTATGATATAGATAAGGCTATTTTTTACAGAGGCGATGCTCTGGCTGCTGTAAGTCAATACACAGGACAACAAACCAATAAATTATTTAACGAAAACAAAAATATTAAGGTCTTATATAATGGTATTGAAATACCTACGGCAGTACACTCTTTTCAGGAAAGAGATGCTGGTTTAGTATTTTACTCTGGCACCTTAGTAAAAAACAAAGGTGTCTTTTCATTAATGAAGGCTTGGAATATTGTTGCTCAAAAATTTCCGGGAGCTCAACTGATTATGTTTGGAAAAGGAGATACGCAACCCTTAATTAAACTTCTTGATAAGCGTGCTTCAAATACAGTTATATTTAAAGGACATCAGCCTAAAGCAAAACTGTTAGAGGTATTAAATATTGCTACTCTGGCCGTTTTTCCGTCTTATAGCGAAACCTTTGGAATGGGTGCTGTTGAAGCTATGAGTTGTGCCTGCCCAACTATTTTCACCAAAAGGTCTTCCGGTCCTGAAATTATTACGCATAACCAAAGTGGATTATTGGTAGACCCTGATAATATTGATGAAATTGCGGATAACATTCTTCTTTTACTCCGGGATGAAGCAAAGAGAAAACAAATTGGACAACAAGGTAAAATGGAAGTAGAAAAAAAGTATGCGCTATCTACTATAGCCAGCCAACATATTGACTGGTATAATGAAGTGATAGAACAATTTAACTCCCGGAATCAAAGAAACGATAGTTGATAAAACCTACACAGCGACCACTCAATGATTTCCATCTCCGGGCAACATTTTCTTTATCCAATAGGAGTAAATACCGCAAAATCATTAGAAACTGAAAAGTAAATACTTTAAAAAATAAAATCATCATATTTAAAGACATATGCTTTCTGCACATTGCACCAAAGCCGATTCCGTAGTCAAATAATTTTTGCCTGCTCATGTTTTCGGCACTATAAGGAGGATGATTACAATCTATCAGAGGAGAATAGATTACTCGCTTATTATTGCTTAAAAATGTCAAAATAAAATCCCCATCTTCATTGGAAGGATAAGTAGCGCCAATTCCAAAATTTTCGTCAAACACTATTTCATTTTTTTTAAAAAAAATAGTGATAGAAGAAACCAGGTGATAGAAGTTGGTTTTATTTACTATTATTGATTTATCTGGTGTTTTTTTGAAAATATACTTTCCGCTTTCTCTGTCAAATACCTTTCCAATAATCATATCTGGCATTTGCCAAAATTCAAGCTGATTAAACACGGCTTGTAAGGTATCAGGATAGTAGGTGCAATCGTCATCTGGCACACAAAGATATTCACCTTTACTGGCATGAATACCAACATTCCTATTATATGACAGACCCTTTTGTGGTGACTTTATATGATTAATACTTATCTTCTGACTATACGCCGAAACAATAGGCAGAATCAAATCCGAATTATTCTGATCGACAATAATTACTTCGAATAGTGAAGTTGGGAAAGTCTGATTGACTAATGATTCCAGAAGAATTTCTAACTCACGGCCCCGGTTTAATGTTGCTACAATGAGCGAAAATTTATACTCGCTCATTCAGTAATTTCTCTTTAATATTTAAAAACATAATTGTCTCAAAAAATAACAATAAATTCAATGCTTCAAAAAAATAATTTAGGTTCAATGCAAATAATAAGACAATTATAATCGGAATACTATGGGTTCTTCTATCAACCCTTTTTAAGAAGTAAGCAATATATCCAAAACAAAATAGAAAAAAACCTATAAGCCCGTATTCGCCCAACAATTGATTGTAAGAACTAAATGGTTTGTTTGATTCACTGTGAAAAATCACATGAGTTGTCTTCATGTAAGCATAGATTGATTTATGGTTCTTTTCAAACATCGGGCTTTGGTAAGATGGGAATATGCGATGCATAGCCGAGTTATCAACGACTCCAGAAAAGTTAAAAGCAATATTTGAAGAAAATCTCCCCAAACCAGCACCAAAAAGCAAGTATTGGGGACTACTTTTCAAGAAATCCTTAGTTTGCATATAAGATGTCTTCTTTCCTGGCATTGAAAAAAAGTCATATAAAATCATTCCTTTTCGTTTTTCCAGCCTGTCAACAGTTTCCTGTTCGCTTTTACTAAGTCGTCCTTTGCCATTTTTGCCATTTTTATACACCAGAATTGTATTATTTTCAACCTCTTGCTGATAAGCCTCATCTACTACTGGTTTTCTCGTAATTATGCTCTCTAATTTGGCAAAAGTATGATGAGCATTGTATGGAGTAATTATACCATAAAAAGCAATTAAAATCAGGAAAATAATGAAAGATGCTTTAAATACATATAACCTTTCTTTACTTACTAAAAAATAAACCCCTAAAGACAGCAATAACACCATTGATCCAAAATTGCTCCCACAAAGCAAAAAAGGAATCAAACTAAAAAGCATGAAAAGGGTTTCTCTTTTGTGAACATAATACAATACCAATATCAAGCTGATAAAGACATTGGTCAAATGAACACCACCAAGAAGACCTGTGATTAAATCGCCGGAAGAAACGCCATAAGGGTGATGATGACCTGTATTGTAAGGGTTTATTACTCCCTCAATGAAACAAATTTGTAAGAATTGTGCAATAGACACTGCAAAATTGAGCAATGTGAAAAACTTAACTGATCTTCCAATCTGCATTACTGGCTTAGTTTCTATCCGGATATAAAGAAGCTTACAAAGGAATAAAGAACTGAGCCAATATACCATACCAATAATAAACTGAGCTATATGACCATTAGAATAATTGGAATCCAGAAAGAAAAATTTAAACAACTCAATGGTTGGTAGTAAAGTATAAAACAGTGGTATTTTCTTAAAACTTACATTAAACAAACTTTTATAATGAAGTAAGAATAAGATGAGAATCCCGGCAAATTTTATCAGAAAACTGTGTTGAGCAACTAAGCATAATAAAATTATTGTGGTGAGGTCAATTTGATACTTCTCTGATAAGTTGTTTAAAAAGGCTCGTATGTCGGAATTGAACTTTTGTAACATAAAAAAAATTGGAGTCATTGAAATAGGACTCAAAGTTATTTAAATAATTCAAGTGAGATTTAATATCAACATCAAACTTTCAAAATTTCCTTCACATTACTATGAAACAAATTACTTGTCACACTCAAAAACACTATTTCATATTATTATAAAAAATTATAGGAAATTCGCTTAAATGTAATCTATTTATTATCAATAAACTAAAAATTAGATATATTTTACTGTTATGTAGGTTGTTTTACACTTTTGAATTCTTAAAGGTTAGTGTTTGTAAAAAATAAATTTAAATGTATTATTTGTTATGTTCGAAAATAACTATATTTTCTATAAAGGCATTCCTGTCTTCTTCATTTACTATTGTGTCATTGTCCATTGAAATTGATAATTGACCATTAATTAAAGTGTCTGTCTCAAAAAACAAGGTATACCTATCTACTACTTTTTTAAGATTAAGCTGGCCAATTAATTTCTGGTTGATGCTAACATTCAGATGAGGGAAAACTTCCATTGCAGCATCTCCTCTTGCAGTTAAAAGCAATACATACTTTCCTTTATCCAAAGTAATCGGATAAGAAAGAATGTTGTTATTCCATAAGGGAATAAAAAAGTTAGACCCTTGCACGGAAGGTTGCATATCCTTAAATGACTGGTAATCCATACTTTGCACTAACTTACCCTGACCTTTAACCAAATTGGGTTTTATTTCTGTAACACCAAAGATTGAATGATTAAATTGCCTTACCACAAGCCCCTTTCTCTTTAAGTCATCTAATGTTTCTCCAAATCCATCGCAGTTGTCGCCAATCGAATAAAATAGAAGATAATTTTGAGTCAGGGGAACTACTAACTTGTGGTTATTGAACTCATTCGGCTTTAACTCCCAATCAATTGGCTTGAAATTTTTGTTTTTTACTCTGCCTGTTTCAGAATAATAGTAGTACAAGGTAAAGGGAGTCACCACTAATATTGGCGTGTTGGGATAATAAGTATCAATATAATCCAAAACTGGCTTTATTGCTCTCTCTTTACTGGTCGTGGAGTATTTTTTAATTGAATTTATGCTCGTTGCAAAAACAAAAAAACAAATAAAAGGAATGGCAAATAACCAATGACTCCTTTTAACAATCTGCTCAATGATTACATAAAGTCCATAAGAAAAAATCAAAATCATTGGAGGCAACAGGTATAAAATAAACCTTTGATAAAACGGATACAATTGAAGCATGGATAGCACCAAATGCACAAAAATGGGGAAGAGGGTAAATAAGAGTATATTATATCGTTTATGTGTAAGCAAACTGACAAAAGCAGCAAAAAACAACAAAAGAAGGAAGTAGTTGAAATAATAATCCTTGTTGAAAAGCAGCAGGTTCGAAAAAAGTGTATCCTCTGCACGATTGCTGATAAAAGAACGGAATTCTACACTAAAAATATTCTGGGGGCAAAAAGCCCAACTCCAGATATTTTTCATTCCCTCAGCATATGGGTGCTTATAAATAAATATAAAGTAATTAACGATGAATACTGCTCCCCATACAGCCCATACATAAACATTACTTTTAAAACATACTTTGCCCGAAGATGTAACAGGTTTTTTTTGCAGAAAATACCACTCCCTTATCATAAATACGCTTGCGCACAGAAGTATAATTATCGTGCTAATTGAAAATAAAAGAAGTAACCCTCCAGTCAATGCTAAAAGTAAATTTCTTCGTTTGGCAACAAAACCCCAATCGGAAAACAGCAAAAAACCAATCAAAATAAAAGAAGAAACATCAATGGTGTAGGGCTTAAGTTCTGTAGCAAAATATAGAAAAGATACGTTGAGGGCAAACAACAAAAAAGCCAGAAGAGCAACGACTTTGTTTTTGGTTAAATCCCTAACAAAAAAATAAAAAAACGGAAAGGAAATAATAGAAATTACAAAAGGGATAAGCCTCAGAGCAAATTCACTAAAACCAAATATTCTTGTGATAGTTTCTACAGACCAAAGAAAGAAAATAGGTGCTGACTGAAAATTTTCGAGTGGGTGGGTTAATCCGATATAACCATAATGTATAAAATTAAGTGCCAAATGAGCTTCGTCAGCTCCTAAATCTCGGTTAGTTAAATAAAAATAAAATCTTAAAGAGAGCCCCGCAATTAATATACACAAATACAATATATCTATAGCGCTGTCAGACAAAGAAAAGTATTCTCTTTCTTTAGGTTTCTGGAGCTTTTTTGACATGTACAATAATTTTTGTAAAAGTAACATTTTATGTCAAAAATTCTGTGAGCCTGTAGTATGACTATATATCACATACAAACAACAGTAAACATTACTGAACTCTCTCCAAAAAATAGAAAATACTGCTCTTTATTTATTATTTTTGTCATTCTTTAATGATTTGGTCTATACAAAATCTTGCCGAAAAGGCAGCATATTTTTTTTTAATACTTTTTGGGGTTTTATTACCCTATGATATGCTCTATGCCACTTTGGCTGTATATCCTATTCTGTTTTTTAGCCTTATTTCTTTCCGGAAAGAAAAATTAAAGCAAATACCCAAATATTGGTGGGTATTTACGCTCATTTTCTTACTTAACGTGATTGGTTATTTTTATACCACAGATACGCATAGGGCATCATATCTGTTAGAAAGGCAACTGATTATTTTCTTATTTCCACTTATTTTGCCATTAGCAGTCAATGTAAATAACAAAAAAAATAATCTGCTATTCATTTCGTTTACCCTTAGTTGCCTTGCAGCGATCTTGTTTTTATTGTACCCAAATTTTCTTTTTCTGCAAAGCAATCAATGGTCATTGAAGGTGCTAAGTCTTCCACGCTTATACAATCATAGCTTTACCCAACCCTTAGGTATTCATGCCACTTACCTCTCGCTGTATACAGCAATGTGTATCATTTTTTTGATTGACTGTATCCCACGTGTTACTTTCATTCAGAAGTTGCCTCTATTCCTTGCATTAATAATTTTATTGATTGGACTTTACTTTATGGCATCCCGAAATACGATGCTGGCATTGTTATTTATTGGTCTGTTTGTTTATCCCTTATTTCGGTTACGAAATAAGTTCGGATATTTTTTGATAGCAATACTACTTGTTGGGAGCCTTCTTTTTACCGTCAACCAAAACCACTATATTTTTAATCGCTTTTCTATCGATTTGGTCGATGACCTGAAACCAGATAATCATTATACATTAGAGAATCCAGAACCACGCATTTTACGATGGAAATGTGCCGTGGATTTGATAAAGGAAAAGCCAATACTAGGATTTGGTGCAGGCGATGAAATTCCGTTGCTGATGAAGTTATATAAAGAAAGGGGCATGATAGTTTCTTATAAAGAAGAGTTTAATACGCATAACCAATATTTGGCTATTTTGATAAAAAATGGAATTATCGGACTAATTGTATTCCTATCAATGATGTTTTATTTTTTTAGATTGGCAATCCGGTCAAAAAATTTCATGTATTTATCATTTCTTATATTAATCACTATTGGCTTTATCACTGAAAATATCATTGATGCCAACAAGGGTATATTCTTTTTTGCTTTTTTCAATACTCTTCTCGGATATCAGATAATCAACGAAAAAAAGAAAAAGCTAATTACCAATCAATAATGAAAATAGCAATTTTAGGCACGAGAGGTATACCCAATCATTATGGAGGATTTGAACAATATGCTGAATTGTTAGCTATTTTCCTTACAAATCAGGGATGGGATGTAACCGTTTATAACTCACACAATCACCCTTATCAATCACCGGAATACAAAGGTGTCAAACTTAAACACATATTTGACCCTGAAAAAAAAATAGGTACTATAGGGCAATTTATTTACGATTTGGGTTGTATACTTCATACCCGAAAACAAAATTTTGACATTATTTATCAACTGGGCTACACCAGCAGCGCAATTTTCAATTTTTTATTTCCTCGCCAAAGTATAATTGTTACCAATATGGATGGTATGGAGTGGAAAAGAAGCAAATACAATAAATACGTACAGCGTTTCCTTATGTTCTCGGAACGTATTGCTGTTAAAAGAAGTGACTATTTAATTGCGGATTCGTTGGGAATTAAAGAATATCTGGACAAAAAATACAATACTGATGCCTTCTTTTCTGCTTATACAGCTGAATTGCCAGAAGCGTTTTTGCAATCTGATTTGGCAGATTTTTCACTCGAGCCAAAGCAATATAACATACTGGTTGCAAGACTAGAGCCGGAAAACAATGTTGAAATAATAATGGAAGCTCACACTTTAAATAATATTCAGACTCCTTTAATCGTTATTGGTAATTACAATACAAAATACGGAATGTATCTCAAGGATAAATTTAAGAATAGCATTCATATAAAATTTATTGGTGGAGTATATCAAAAGGCAAAGCTGGACAGTATACGCCATTATTCAAATTTATACTTTCACGGTCATAGTGTTGGCGGAACTAACCCTTCTTTGTTAGAAGCAATGGCTTGTGGGTGTAATGTGGTGGCAAATGACAATATCTTCAACAGGAGCGTATTAGGGGACAATGCTTTATACTTCAAAGATGCTATAGGACTAAACGAAATATTATTGAATGAAAAAAAACACTCGGCTTTTTTCGAAAATGCGAAAGATGAAAATATTACTAAAATAAAAACCATTTACTCAGAAAACTTTATCTTCCAGACTCTTAAAGAAAAACTAATTGAATGGCATTGTCAAAATGCGTCAAGAATAGTATAGAATTTATCCTTAACTTCGCAACCGAATAATACATCAATTAATAGAAAGATAATTTATTATTAAAATTAAAGAGAAAGAGATATCTGTATAAATTTTTTTAAGAATAAAATATTCAATCTTTAATGTTAACTTAATAATGAGTTATTCGCCACATCATACAATACGAAAATCCCCAATTGACTTGCAACTCAAAATGACCAATTATAAATTACACATGATGGCCAAGCGCTTGTTTGACATAGTGTTTTCTCTTTTGGTTATCATTTTTGTTTTTCCAATCGTTTTTCCTATTGTTTTTATTTTCATTAAGCTGGAAGGGAAAGGCTCGATACTTTTTATTCAAAAAAGAAACGGTCTAAATAATAAAGTATTTGATTGTATCAAGTTTCGCACCATGGTGGTGAATAAGCACGCCGACACTCAGGCTGCCGTAACTAATGATGACCGTATAACACGTGTAGGAAAGTTTCTGCGCAATAGTAGTATAGACGAATTGCCTCAATTCATTAATGTTCTCAAAGGCGATATGAGTGTTGTAGGACCTCGTCCACACATGATTAGTGACAATGAAAAATTTGAAAAAATTGCGACTAATTATCAGCAAAGGCATCTTGTAAAACCTGGCATTACTGGATTGGCTCAAATCAATGGTTATAAAGGTCATGTCAATACTATTCAAGATGTAAAAGCTCGCACCATTATAGATCTAAAATATGTGAATAATCAAAGCTTGGGTCTCGATGTCAATATTATCTGGAATACCATAAAACTAATGATTGAAGACACTATTGCCCATATGCGAAATCAACGCATTGAACGGCTGGCAAACCGAGACTCAGAGTCTGATACAGAGGATGAAGAAAAAATATAAAAAGACATATCGTATTCGATATGTCTTTTTTTTATCCGGAAATGTTCCCAGACAATCTCGGAATTTCTCTGATTGGCCACAAAATAAAATATCACCAGATGCAATTGAGTATACTATAGAATTATTGAGTAATTTACATTGCTAAAAAAAGAATCAACCTTATCATTCTTTAATCACAAAAAGAATATGCACTTCCGAATGTATTTTAAGTATAAGACGAACAAAATCATTTTTTTATTCAGCACCCTGTTGTGCTTGTTTACCGTTATACAAAGTCAGGCTCAAACTTATCTTGAAAAATTCGGACAAAACAGAATTCAATACCGAAAATTTGCATGGAAAGTATTTGAAACAGAGCATTTCCGCATATACCATTACGATAGGTCCGGAAAGGAATTAGCACGTTATGTAGCCGAACAGGCAGAGAGTGATATCGCTATTGCCGAAAAAAAAGCATCAGCCAAGGTAAATGACAAGTTCAACATCATTGTTTATAACTCTTATGATGATTATCGCCAGACAAATATCGGGAGGAAGAATGATGCAACACAGATAAGAAGTACACAAAGTGGAAGCGTTGATATGCCCGTTGAAAAATTAGTGGTCTATTTTACCGGTATCCATACAGAACTGCGCAATCAAATTAGAAACGGCATTTCAAGTGTCTTGCTTGAAAAGAAATTGAAAGCCGGAAGCTTCGAAACAGTGGCTATTAATTCTGCCAAAATAAATATTCCCGAATGGGTACAGAATGGCTATGTGTTGTATACCTCTGAGGGATGGAGTGAAACAACAGATAAAAGTTGGAAAGGACTTATAGAATCTAATCCAAAAAAGAAATTTTATGACTTTACTGAAATAAACGGAGACCTTGCAGGACAAGCCTTTTGGAAGTATATCACTATAAAGTATGGCCCAAAAGAAAGCAGAGAACTCATTAACCTGATGAAGAGCAAAGGCAACATGAATAAGGCACTAAAAAGCCGCTACAAAATGAACGTAGTAGCTGTTTTTGATTCATGTCTTGCCTTCTATAAAAATGCCTTTATACAAGACGCACAAAATAAAGAAGTACGCAAAACAGAAGCTGCTGTAGTAAAAATCAAAGTCCCTAAAGATAATACCACCATCCGTAATATCAGAGTCTCACCAAGAGGTGCAGATGTTGCCTATGTAAAATGGAAAGACGGCGAATTTAAAGTATGCCTGAAACACACTGTTGGAGAGCAACAGGAATCCGTTATACTGGAAGGAGGCGAAAAGAATTATAATGAACAGGATGACCCCAATTACCCTTTAATGGCCTGGAGCAATACAGGGTACAAAATGGCCATTTTGTATAAAAAAGGATTCGGTATGCGTCTTCGCATTTACGATGCTACAAAAGGCAAAGTAACTACCTACGTGGTGCCCAACAACCGTTTTGACAGGGCGCTGGGCATGGCAATTGACGAAGATAATAACGGTATTATATTATCTGCTATTCGTAAGAGTCAAACCGATTTATACTATTTCACCATCAAGGGAGCAAAAATGCGCAATCTGACAAATGATGTTTGGGATGATGTACAGCCGGCATTTGTGACAGGCGGCCGTAAACGTGGAATAATGTTTTTATCCAATCGTCCTAAACCAAATATGAACGTTGCCGCAGCAGTGAATGAATTGCCTACCGGCCCAATGAACGTTTACTTTTACGATACAAAAACAAAAAGCCCCGATTTGTTTCAATGTTCTAACGCCGACGCAAACACAATAGTTACACAACCGATTCAATTTGGTCCAGACAATTTTGCCTACATTACTGACGCAAAGGGTGTCCGAAATCAATATGTAGTAGTATTCGGAAGGAATCAGTACAATCAGGATTCGGCTTATTGGGTGCCGTCAACTAATCTGGCACATAGCCTGAATAGTCATCAATATAACCCAGCCGGAAACCTTGTTGCAGATGTTATACAGCAGGATGGCAATTACAATGTTTATATCAATCCTTTTGAAATTCCAGGCAAAGACTTTCCTGCAAAAACAGTACAGCCAGCAATTCTGGTTGAAGATGAGAGTACTAAAATTGGTTTCAGTGCAAATGATGTAAAAAGCAAAAAACAAAAGTCTGCCAAAAAAGGAAGGCCAAATGTGCCGGAAATAAGCTCTATCAAATTTGATGCCGGCAATACTTTTCAAAGCGAATTCAGTAACCCGAAAGAAACAAAAAGTGTTGAAAATCCCCAAACCGAGTTAGATACAATATCAAATGAAGAAAGTGAAGAGTTGATCAGCACTGCTGATAGCACTTTTATTAAAATGAAAGCACAACCTTATCGCACAGGTTTTTTGCCCAATGATTTTTCCGTGAGCCTTGATAATAATTTACTCTTCACGAGGTATCAGGCCGCAGGTCAAAACGGGAATCAGTTTTCTAATCCTTCTTTGGCTGGATTGGTTACTTTCAGTATGGACGATATGATGGAAGATTATCGCTTTGTAGGTGGCTTTAGATTACCTTTCCTTTCAAATGGTTCCTCATACTTTGCTCAGTTTGAGAACGCAAAACGAAGACTAGACTGGAATGTGGCATTTTTGCGCAATGCAAGCACCCAACAATATAATTTACAATTTACAGACTCCCTGGGTAATCCCTTATTTAATACTCTTGCTGTTGGCAAAACTATTACTACTTTATTGCAGGGTGCTGGCTCATATCCATTAGACAGGATGCGCAGTATTCGTTTTCAATTAGGCCTTCGTCAGGATATTCTTAATTTTAAAGCAATTGACACATTAACACTCATAGTACCCAATGACAAAAAATATTGGACAATGACTAGGGTTGAATATGTGTACGACAATACAAAATTCATTACCAATAACATTATGAATGGCACCCGATACAAAATATTTGGCGAATACATGTCCCAAATGAATGATAATGGAGGAAGTGTATATAATGTCGGATTAGATTTTCGTACATATCAAAAATTATATAAAAACCTTATTTGGGCTTTTCGTATTGCAGGCGCACATAGTGGTGGAAAACAGAAAATTCTATACTTCTTAGGAGGTGTAGATAATTGGTTAAACTATCAAACTGCCTCACCGGCTGCACCTGTCAATCAGGAATCATATGGTTTCCAAACTTTGGGTAATAACCTCCGAGGGTACAAACAAAATGCCAGAAATGGCAATAGTTATGGTGTTGCCAATTCAGAGTTCAGATTCCCAATTTTGACAACCCTGATTCGTCGCCCCATCCAATCAAAAATATTACGCAGCCTGCAAATGGTGGCATTTGCCGATGCAGGAGTTGCCTGGAACGGACTCATACCCACCGATAAAACTATGACTAAAAATCAGGTAATCGGACAAGCTCCAGTCAGCGTATTGGTTAATATGCCCAGTACAGAAGGGGTAGCGTTAGGCTATGGACTTGGGATGAGAATGGCAGTTTCCGGCTATCAATTCAGAGTAGATGCTGCATGGAATAAAGAAGGAATTAAAACACCCGTTATTTATTTTTCACTCGGAACAGACTTTTAATCAAGCACTTCCGGAGCCCGAAAATGATATTTCATTTCTTTTGGCCTATTTCGTACCTTTGCCCACTATTTCAAAATCTAGTTTCTACCCGATATGAAGTTATCGCAATTTAAGTTCGACCTACCTTTAAATCTTATTGCACAAAACCCCACCAAACAACGCGAAGAAAGTCGTTTGATGATTGTGCATCGCAAAACAGGAAAAATCGAACACAAAGTCTTTCACGACATAAAAAAATACTTCCATGACAAAGATGTAATGGTAGTTAATAATACCAAAGTTTTTTCTGCCCGCCTTTATGGAAAGAAAGAAAAAACAGGAGCAAAAATCGAAGTTTTTTTACTTCGCGAACTGCATAAAGCCAATCGTCTTTGGGATGTAATCGTTGATCCTGCACGTAAGATTCGTGTTGGTAACAAACTATATTTTGGCGAAAATGACGAACTTGTTGCCGAAGTAATTGACAACACTACATCACGTGGTCGTACTATCCGTTTCCTTTTTGACGGTGAAGACCACGAGTTCCGTGCCATGCTGGACTTGTTAGGTGAAACACCATTGCCAAAATATATCAAACGCAAGCCTGATGCTGAAGACAAAGAACGCTATCAGACAGTTTATGCCAAGCACGAAGGTGCTGTAGCAGCCCCAACTGCCGGTATGCACTTTAGCCGCGAGTTAATTAAACGTCTTGAAATTGTCGGTGTAAAATTTGCAGAAACAACTTTACATATTGGTTTGGGTACTTTCCGCCAGATAGAAGTGGAAGACCTGAGCAAACATAAAATGGATGCAGAGTATTTTGCTATTGATGACTATGCTACCAATCTGGTCAATAAAGCAAAAGAGGAAGGCCGTCAAATTTGTGCAATCGGCACTACTACCCTACGTGCACTTGAAAGCTCTGTTACAGCTCAGGGATTGCTAAAACCTGCCGATGGCTGGACGAATATGTTTATTCACCCACCACACGAGTTTTCAATCGCAAATTCATTAGTAACCAATTTCCACCTTCCCAAAACCAGCCTGATGATTATGACCTGCGCATTTGCTGGTTACGATTTGGCTATGGAAGCTTATCACACCGCTATCAAAGAAAAATATCGTTTCTTCAGTTATGGAGACGCTATGATGGTGATTGACTAATTTTATACTATTCCAAGGAAAGCCCAAAGACATTTGTTCTTTGGGCTTTTTTGTTTCCATCCTATTGTAATTATCTGCTGAAACGCACACCGGACAAACTACTTTAAAAGTGCTTTTTTAAATATTATGTTCTTATTTTGCAGTAAACAAAAAACGACAAACTTATGAAAAAGGCATTCTTATTATTATGCACAGCAAGCTCATTACTGAGTAGCTGCGACAACAAAAGCACAGCTCCGGCTAATGAAACGAAAGACACCGCTACGGTAGTAGTAACTGACGAGAAAAAGGAAAGAGTAAAACCAGACTCTGCCACGATGATGAAAAACTGGCAAGAATATATGACGCCAGGGACAATGCACCAAATGCTTGCATCATGGGACGGCAACTGGATAGGCGAATCATCTATGTGGATGAGCCCCGATGCTCCGCCACAAGTATCTGCTTTGACTGTTACTCATAGTATGATACACGGAGGACGCTATCAGATTGCTACACACAAGGGTACGATGATGGATATGCCTTTTGAAGGCACCAGTACAACAGGCTATGATAATGCCAAAAAGAAATTTATCAATACATGGATAGACAATACCGGGACAGGTATGATGTATTCGGAAGGAACGTGGGACGAAGCCACAAAAACCATTACTTATACTGGCAAATGTGTAGCTTCGGATAGAGGAGATGGCTCTGAAATGGCCGTAAAACAAGTATTGAAAATAATAGATGACAAACATCAGGAATTCACCATGTACATGATTGAGGACGACGGCAAAGAAACCAAAACCCTTGAAATAAAATATACGAAGAAATAGGAATCAGAACATATTCCAAGACTAAAGGCTGCCGATTGGCGGCCTTTTTCATATTGAGTATTATCAAATAAGAACATCGATGCCTCTGTATTTCACATCCGGAAATTTATAACAAGTCCTTCCAAAATCATCAATCAAAAATCAAAAATCAAAATCTACCTTTGCCACTCAAATTATCAAACAATCTAAAACAGAACATATTTCTATGCACAACGGTCATTTTCATTTTCATCAACCAGTCAACGAACCAGTATTGGCTTATGCTCCGGGTAGCAAGGAGCGCGCAGCTTTGCAAGCAGCCCTTAAAGAACTAAAAAGTAAAACCCATGATATACCTATGTATATCGGCGGCAAAAAAATCCGCAGCAGCAAACAAACTGAATTGCGTCCACCACACGAAACAGCCCATTTGATTGGTCAGTTTCATGTAAGTGATACTACTCACATTAATGATTCCATTACTGCAGCTCTTGCAGCCCGCGAAAACTGGGCCAATACAGCCTGGGAACATCGCGCTGCTGTATTTATGAAAGCAGCAGAATTGTTAGCCACCAAGTATCGCTTTGCCATGAATGCCGCAACAATGTTGGGCCAAAGCAAAAATGCTTTTCAGGCTGAGATTGACAGTGCTTGCGAATTGATAGATTTCCTGCGCTTCAATGTGCATTTTCTCTCTAAAATTTACAACGAACAACCTATATCTCCTCAAGGAGTGAACAATCGTCTGGAGTATCGCCCGTTGGAAGGATTTGTAGTAGCCATTACCCCTTTTAACTTCACAGCTATTGGTGGCAACCTGCCCACCGCGCCTGCAATGTGCGGAAATGTGGTGGTATGGAAACCTGCTAATACTCAGGTATTGGCAGCAGCCCTGTTTATGGACATTCTGATTGAAGCAGGCTTACCTGCCGGTGTTATTAACCTGATTTATCCTTCAGGAGCTACCATTGCTGATGTTTGCTTTAAACATCCTGATTTTACAGGAATTCACTTCACTGGTTCTACAGGTGTTTTTCAAAGTATTTGGAAAACAATCGGAGAAAATATCAGCAAGTACAAAACCTATCCACGTATTGTAGGCGAAACAGGCGGTAAAGATTTCATCTTTGCACATCCTGCTGCAATGGTAGACTCTGTAGTGGCCAATATCGTTCGTGGTGCATTTGAATATCAGGGACAAAAATGTTCTGCAACTTCAAGGGTATACATCCCCAGCAACCTTGCCGATGAAATAAAAAGCAAATTGGTTGCAGAGATGAAAACCCTTAAAATGGGGCCTGTTGATGATTTTACCAATTTTGTAAATGCAGTAATTGATGAAAAATCTTTTGACAAACTGGCCAGCTATATTGATGATGTAAAAAACAGCAATGGCAAAGCCAGCATATTGGCCGGTGGCGGTTACGACAAATCGAAAGGATGGTTTATTGAGCCTACTGTTATAGAAACAACTGACCCAAAATATGTAACGATGTGCGAAGAGCTTTTTGGACCTGTTGTAACGCTACACGTTTATGAAGCGGATAATTGGGAAGCTATGCTAGATGTGGTAGACAGCACTTCGGAATATGCACTTACCGGTGCTATCTTCTCACAAGATCGTTATGCAATTGAAGTAATGACAAAAAAACTAACCAATTCTGCTGGTAATTTTTATATCAATGATAAACCCTCAGGGGCAGTAGTTGGGCAACAACCTTTTGGTGGGGCACGAGCATCGGGCACCAATGATAAAGCAGGTGCGCCATTGAATTTATATCGCTGGATGAGCCTGAGAACAATTAAAGAAACCTTTGTACCAGTAGAAAATTACCGTTATCCTTTTCATCAGGCCGACTAATTTTTAACAATAGTCTAAATGGGTTGCGGAATTAAAATGTTTAATTTTACGAAAGATTAAAAACAATTTTTTAGAACAATGAACAACAATTTAAATTTTACAGATTACAAAGTAGAAAGCAGCACTGTTAATGCTACAGGCTCCGTTTCTTCTACTTACATCGCCAAAGTGTTTTTGTGGATGTTTGCTGCGTTGGCAGTTTCCACAGTATTCGCCTTTCTTTTCTCCAGCAATGAAAGTTTAATGCAATACTTAATCACTTTTAACCCAACAACCGGTAAAGGTGGATTGAGTGCACTCGGTTTTGTGGTAATGTTTGCACCAATAGGATTTGTGCTGTTGATGAGTTTTGCCTTTCAACGCCTATCGGCTACTGCTCTGATTGCTTTATTTATGACTTATGCTGCTATCAATGGCATCAGCTTTAGCTTTATCCTGCTCAATTACACAGCCAATTCTGTAATCGGCTGTTTTGCATCTGCAGCTGCCATGTTTGGTATTATGGCAGTAATGGGTTATACCACTAAAAAGGACTTAACTTCATTTGGCCGCCTCCTCACCATGGGATTAATCGGTATCGTAATTGCTATGCTCATCAATATGTTTCTTAAAAGCGACACAATGGGCTATTTAATCAGCGTTATTGGTGTGGCGGTGTTTACTGGTCTTACTGCCTATGATGTTCAAAAACTTAAGAACATTGGTGCTGGAGTTGAGTATGGCGAAATATCTGAAGTAGATGGTAAAAAATTAGGCATTCTTGGAGCACTTACTTTATACCTCGATTTTATCAATATCTTTTTGTTATTGCTTCGCTTATTTGGCGGTCGTAGAGATTAATATTTCGGAAGTATAAAAATAAAAAACCACCTCAAATGAGGTGGTTTTTTTTGTGCTATTCAAAATAATTCTATGAAGCATTAACCACATTTTTCTTTTTATACAAAAGCAAAATGCCAATGCCGATTAAGACCAAACAAGTGGAAATAATCTCAGCCTGTGTAGGATGCATAAAACCCCAGTCATATTTGTAATTCACACGAATTTTTTCCACAAAAAAGCGTTCAAGGCCATTAACAATAAGGTACAGACCAAAGATGTGCAGAGGTTGGCTAAAACGTTTGCGCATCATCCACAAGAACGGAAATAACATAAAAATGCAAACGATAGCTTCGTATAAGGCCGTTGGATAAACGCTTACCGGCAAAACCGCACAGTAATTACCTGTGCAACCAGGTATCATTATACCTTCATTATTGACATTGTGGGCATAGTTCATTCCCAAAAACCAGTCGGGCAAGCAAGACGGGGCGGGTGTAAATCCGTGTGGAATAGCCGAAAGCTCATTCATGTTTTTGACATCGCCATAGCGCATAAACCACTCTGGGAAAGTCTGCAGCATTTGCTGAAAACCATCCTTACTTGCTGCTTGTAATTGGCCACTAGCATCAGTAATGTAGGCAGAGTTGAAAATACCCCAATCACCATCGCCCGAAAAATGACAACCCAAACGGCCAATGCCATAGGCTAAAATCAAAGCTGGTGCGGCCGTGTCGCAAAGTGTTGCAAATGGAATTTTGTATTTTTTTGCATAGAAGTATAGTAGCGTAGTGGCTAAAATTAATCCACCATAAAAAGTAAGCCCACTTCGTGAAAAAAGACTGTCAATAGGATCCTGTATAAAATACTCCCAGGTTTCAAGTGCATTAAAAATTTTTGCCCCTACCAAACCGCCAATTGCAGCAATCATCAAAATGGTACTCACTCGTTCGTGTGGGTATACCAAGCCTTTAGTTTTGATCTTTTTACCGGTCTCTTTGTTGATGTATTCAACATCGCCTTCTACCGGTTGCAAAACCCCCAGTTTTTCATATCGCTTCATCTCACGGCTCATCACCAGCAAGCCAGCAATAAATGCCAGAGCCATCAAGAATCCGAAAGTCTTGAAAATTCCGAGCCACTCTGGCATCGGATTATTCAGCAGACTTTGAAACAAGTATTGAAAATCAGGATACATATGCAAACGTTTAAGCGAAAAGTAAAAAACCAAACTATTTGGCGAAAATAAGCATTGCCACCAAAAGCACTGGCTAAAATTTACATAATAAGCTATAAGTAGATTATTTGTTTTATCAATGGCTAAATTTGGTAAATAGGTATTATTTGCTTGCTTATCCCAAAGCCAAAGGCTATATTTGCAAAAATTTTACAAAACTATTACAAAAGTATTGTTCAGTATTATGACTTGGAAGCAACATTTCACCTCTTCTGTCGGTAAAAAATTAGTAATGGCATTTACCGGCTTGTTTCTCATCGGATTTTTGGTGATTCACGTTTATTTAAATGCTCAGATTTTCTTGCCGGATGGTAAAGAGAAATTTCTTGCCGGAGCACATTTTATGGGTACAAATGCAGTGACACGTATACTGGAAATCGGTCTTGTTGCAGGATTCCTGTTGCATATCATTCAGGGTTTGATGCTTTGGAATCAAAATGCTAAAAAACGTTCTGCAGGTCGTTATGCTGTAAGTGCAGGTAATGCAACCAGTAAATGGTACAGCCGCTCTATGGGTTTGCTGGGAACGATTGTTTTGTTGTTCCTGATTATGCACACTTCACATTTCTGGATTCCTAACCGCGCCAATCAGTTTACAACAGGAGAAGAAATCGACTTATATGAAAAAATGCAGATTGTATTTGAAAATCCAATCGTTGTAGCATTGTATGTTTTAGGTTGTGCCTCATTGTGCTTTCACCTTGTACACGGTTTTTATTCTGCATTCCAAACATTAGGTATGGGAACGAGTAAGTACAAAACTGCTATCCGCAATACAGGAATCGCCTTCTCCATCATCGTAACCATCATGTTTGCCCTGATGCCAATTGCATTCCACTTCAATATCCTGTTAGGATAATCGGAAATCATTTATTTTTTTGAACAGAATTTCTTGATAAATTATTCAGAATATGCCACTTAATAATAGAATACCCGCAGGTGAATTAGCTACCAAATGGGAAAAGTATAAATCAACCTGTAAACTGGTAAACCCAGCCAACAAACGTAGTATTGAAATTATCGTTGTCGGTACTGGTCTTGCAGGAGCCTCAGCTGCAGCCTCTTTGGGCGAGCTTGGTTATAAAGTAAAAGCATTTTGTTTTCAGGATAGCCCCCGCCGTGCACACAGTATTGCTGCACAGGGAGGTATCAATGCAGCCAAAAATTATCAAAATGATGGTGACTCTGTTTACCGTCTATTCTATGATACCATTAAAGGTGGTGACTACCGTGCGCGTGAAGCCAATGTTCATCGTTTGGCCGAAGTAAGTGGTAACATTATCGACCAGTGCGTGGCACAAGGGGTTCCCTTCGCCCGCGAATATGGTGGATTATTGAGCAATCGTTCTTTTGGTGGCACTCAGGTTCAGCGTACTTTCTATGCTGCAGGCCAAACCGGTCAGCAATTATTGATTGGTGCGTATCAGTCTTTGGAGCGTCAGGTGGCTTTGGGAAATGTTACGATGTACGCCCGTCATGAGATGCTGGATATTGTAAAAATTGATGGCAAAGCACGTGGTATCATTGCGCGTAACTTAGTTTCGGGAGAATTAGAACGTCATTTTGGTCACGCAGTATTATTGTGTACTGGTGGTTATGGTAACGTTTTCTACCTTTCTACCAATGCAATGGGCAGTAACGTAACGGCAGCCTGGAAAGCACACAAACAAGGTGCATTCTTTGGTAATCCTTGCTTTACCCAAATTCACCCAACCTGTATTCCTGTATCTGGTGATCATCAGTCAAAATTGACTTTGATGTCGGAATCACTGCGAAATGACGGTCGTATCTGGGTACCTAAAAAACAAAATGATACCCGTAAAGCCAACGAAATACCTGAAGAGGAAAGAGATTATTATTTGGAGCGTCGTTACCCGGCATTTGGTAACCTCGTACCACGTGACGTAGCCAGCCGCGCTGCAAAAGAGCGTTGTGATGCTGGATATGGTGTAGGAGCAAGTAAGCAAGCCGTTTATCTGGATTATGCTGCGGCCATTTTGCGCTATGGTAAAATCGAAGCTGGTAAACAAGGTTTGAACAATGTTTCAGAAGCAGACATTATCAAAATGGGTAAAGAAGTTGTTGCCTCTAAATATGGTAACCTCTTCGAAATGTATGAGAAAATTACCGGTGAAAATCCATACGAAGTTCCGATGCGTATTTATCCTGCAGTCCATTACACAATGGGCGGCCTTTGGGTAGATTATGAATTGATGACGACTGTGCCAGGTTTGTATGCCTTGGGTGAAGCCAACTTTAGCGACCACGGTGCAAACCGTCTTGGAGCTTCTGCTTTGATGCAAGGTTTGGCCGATGGTTATTTCGTTATCCCTTATACTATTGGTAATTATCTGGCCGATGAAATTCGTACCAAATCTATTCCTACAGATCACCCTGCCTTTGTTGCTGCTGAAAAAGTAGTTGCAGATCGCATCAATAAATTGATGAGCATCCAAGGAACGACAAGTGTAGAAAGCATGCACAAGCGTTTGGGTAAAATCATGTGGGACAAATGTGGAATGGCTCGTAACGAAAAAGGATTGAAAGAAGCCATCGAAGAGATTCGCGCTTTGAAGAAAGAATTCTGGAGTAATGTCCGTATTCCAGGCGATATCAATGAATATAATCCTGAACTGGACAAAGCCAACCGCGTTGCAGACTTTATAGAGCTGGGAGAACTGATGTGTATGGATGCTCTTAACAGAGAAGAAAGCTGTGGTGGTCACTTCCGCGAAGAATATCAAACAGAAGAAGGAGAAGCAGAACGCCGTGATGAACAATTTATGTATGTTGCTGCCTGGGAATACAAAGCAGACAGTCAGTTTAAGTTGCATAAGGAAGAGTTGATTTACGATGTGGTTCATCCAAGTGCACGTTCTTACAAATAGTGATTTGAAAATTTCTGATGCAGAATCAGATAGAGTGATAAGAACATTTAAATAAATAATTACAACGAGCAAGACGAAAATTGGGTAATTGCCAAATCTTCAAATCTTCAAATTAGCAGTATGGAACACTACAATATGAATCTCACACTGAAAGTGTGGAAACAAAAAAACGGAAAAACAGCTGGTCGTTTCGAAACTTATCAGGTTAAGGATATTTCTTCTGAAATGTCTTTCCTTGAGATGTTTGACGTGCTGAACGAGCAATTGATTGCAGAAGGTAAAGAACCTGTTGCTTTTGACCATGACTGTCGCGAAGGCATTTGTGGTATGTGTAGCATGTACATTAATGGCCGTGCTCATGGACCATGGCACCACAATACAACCTGCCAATTGCATATGCGCGAGTACAAAAATGGTGATACCATCGTGGTTGAACCATGGCGTGCAGATGCATTCCCTGTAATTAAAGATTTAGTCGTGAATCGCTCTGCCTTCGATCATATCATTCAGGCTGGTGGCTATGTATCGGTTAATACTGGTAATGCTCAGGATGCAAATGCCTTGCCTATCGAAAAGCTGAAAGCAGATGACGCTTTTGCAGCAGCAGCTTGTATCGGTTGTGGTGCTTGTGTAGCGGCTTGTCCTAATGCATCAGCTATGTTATTCCTTTCGGCTAAAGTGGCGCATTTGGCGCAATTACCCCAAGGTGAAGTAGAGCGCAAAGACCGTGTGGTTAATATGGTCAACCAAATGGATAAAGAAGGTTTTGGTAGCTGTACCAACATTGGTGCCTGCGAAGCAGAATGTCCTAAAGGTATTTCGCTGGAGAACATTGCCCGCCTGAACCGTGAGTATATCGGAGCAACTTTCGCCGGTAAATAATCTTGCAACAATTTGTTACAACCCGTCTTCAATTTAAATATTGAAGACGGGTTTCTTTTTCTCAATCACGATAAACCTTTTTTACCAATAAGCGATTTAAATTACCTTTGCGCCTATGGAATTATCAGCACTTACAGCCATAAGCCCTATCGACGGGCGTTACAGAGCACAATTATCAAATCTTGCTCCTTATTTCTCCGAATTCGGGCTAATACGTTACAGGGTTTTAGTAGAAGTGGAATATTTTTTATTCCTTGCCGAAAAGAAAGTATTTGCTTTGCCTGCTTCTGTAAAACCAGCAAAATTGCGCGCCATTTACCAGAATTTTACTGAAGAAAATGCTGCACAAATCAAGGCTACCGAGCGTATTACCAATCATGATGTAAAGGCTGTTGAATACTTTTTAAAACAACAACTTACGGCACTTGGTGCAGAACAATGTGCTGAATGGGTGCATTTCGGATTGACTTCTCAGGATATAAATAATACAGCAATTCCTCTTTCTTGGAAAGAAGCACTGGAGGAAGAATACCTTCCTTCAATCAACAATCTCATTTTGCAACTCCGCAAAATGGCCAAGAACTGGAAAAGCATATCCATGTTGGCCCGTACCCATGGTCAACCAGCATCGCCCACCACACTGGGAAAAGAAATCATGGTTTTTGTCGAAAGACTTGAAGGGCAGGTGCAACAATTGTCTTATTTGCCTTTTGCTGCCAAATTTGGCGGAGCTACAGGTAATTTTAATGCGCATTATGTAGCATTCCCCAATACTGATTGGGTGAAATTCGGTAACGACTTTTTAAGTAAAAAACTGGGGCTGGAAAGAATGCAATACACTACTCAAATTGAGCATTACGATAATATCGCTGCTCAATTTGATACGTTGAAGCGCATCAACAATATCCTGATTGATTTTGCGCGTGATATGTGGACCTACATCTCGATGGACTATTTCAAACAGCAAACCAAGAAAGGAGAAATTGGTTCTTCAGCCATGCCGCATAAAGTGAACCCGATTGATTTTGAAAATGCAGAAGGAAATCTGGGTATTGCCAATGCTTTGTATGAGCATCTTTCTGCCAAATTGCCCATCAGTCGCCTACAGCGTGACTTGACAGACAGTACTGTGTTGCGCAATATTGGAGTACCCATGTCGCATAGTTATTTGGCCTTACGCTCGCTAGAGAAAGGTATTGGTAAATTATTGCTGAATGAAGCGAGATTGGAAGCAGACCTTGAAAACAATTGGGCTGTAGTAGCCGAGGCCATTCAGACTGTGCTACGCCGCGAGCAATTCCCTCAGCCTTATGAGGCACTCAAAGAGTTGACCAGAGGCAAAAATGGCATCAATAAAGCCAGCATGCACCAGTTTATTGATAGCTTACAAATACCGGCCAAATTGAAGAAGGAACTCAAAGCAATAACACCACAAAACTATATTGGGGTGAAATTTGATTATTAAATAATTGTAGAATCAAAATGACGAAAACAAAAAAAGCAGCAATCTAATAGGGTCGCTGCTTTTATAAATTATTAGTTGCTGTTCTTAAAAATTACGCATCTTCCATACTCCCAGCATAGCTTCTTTCACAATATTAGAACTCATTTTAGAAGTGCCTTCCGTACGGTCTATAAATGTAATAGGAACCTCTTTGATTTTGAAGCCCAGTTTCCAGGCACGGTACTTCATTTCTACCTGAAATGCATAACCTACAAACTGCACATTATCCAAAGGAATTTTTTCTAAAACAGCTCTTCGGTAACAAATAAAGCCTGCTGTAGGGTCATTAACAGGCATCCAAGTGATTAGTTTGGTATACAATGCACCTCCTTTCGAAATCATTTTTCGATTCAGAGGCCAGTTTACCAATTTACCACCGCTGACGTAGCGGGAACCTACTGCCACATCTGCTCCTTCGTTGGAACAAGCATTGTATAAACGGATAAGATCATCCGGATTATGAGAAAAATCGGCATCCATTTCAAAGATAAATTCATAGCCCTTTTCCAAAGCCCATTTAAACCCGAAAATATAAGCTGTACCCAAACCCAATTTGCCTGTACGGCAAACCATATGCAATGACTCGCTAAATTCTTTCTGAAGGTTTCTTACAATATCTGCAGTACCATCAGGAGAACCATCGTCTACAATAAGTATATGAAAATGTCCATCAAGAGACATCACCTTACGGATAATCTTTTCGATGTTTTCCTTTTCGTTGTAAGTCGGTATAATGACTAGTTTATCCAATGTTTGATTTTAAATATCGTGGCAAAATAATGAAATAGTTTCGGCTACGAACATCTGTTAGTGATATTCTGTTTTTTTTACCAAATTATGGCAATAAAAATCGCTATTTTTTCAATTTACTCAACTTCATTTCATTGAGAATTTCAGAAACTTTTTGTTTGGTATGTAATGCAAAATCGGCGTTCATAATCCAATCATAATAACTGGGCTCCTTCTCAAAAACATCCCTGACACCTCTGCCTTTATGTTTTCCAAAATTAAAAACAGGAATTCCGTCTTTCATCACCATCCTGCGTGCATAATCTACCAGATCATTGGTGCCGGCAAATTCCTGTATGCCCTTTGTATCCCTGGGTAAATCCTGATAGCGCTCCAGTTGGGCTTCAAAAACATCAATGGTCGCATCAATATCCGCTTCGGCACTGTGCGCATTTTCAATGGTCTTGCCACAATAAAAAGCCAGAGCGGCGCTCAAGGTACGCTGCTCCATCTTGAAGAAAATCTGCTGTACATCTACCATCACCCTTTCGGTAAAATCAACGTCAATACCTGCGCGCAAAAACTCTTCAGCCAGAAGCGGCAAATCAAATCTTGTAGAATTATAACCACCAAAATCACAACCCTTTATCCAGTTGTTCAGCTCATGACCTATTTGTTTAAAAGTCGGTGCATCAGCCACATCGGCATCATAAATACCATGTATGGCCGAAGATTCAGCAGGAATTGGTATCTGCGGATTAATGCGTTTTACGTATTTATCGCGGCTGCCATCTACATTTATTTTTACAAATGCCAGTTCTACAATCCTGTCTTTGGCTGTATCTGTGCCAGTGGTTTCGAGGTCGAAGAAAACAATAGGGCGCTTAAGTTGAAGTTTCATTGAAGATTTATTGAAAGAAAGCGAAGTTAACGACAAATAAAAAGAAGTCGAAACAAAAATGCCACCTGTGGTGAAGTGGCATTTTTTTGTAGAATTTTTAAAATTACAAATTCCCTCTTTTTGCTTGTTCGCGCTCCAGGCTTTCAAACAAGGCTTTGAAGTTACCAGCACCAAAGCTTTGTGCTCCGTGGCGTTCAATAATTTCGAAGAACAAGGTTGGACGGTCTTCAACGGGTTTGGTGAAGATTTGCAACAAATACCCTTCTTCATCGCAGTCCACCAAAATGCCCAGCTTTTGCAATTTGGCCAAGTCTTCATCAATGCTACCTACGCGTTCAGGAATCATTTCGTAATAAGCTTCGGGTGGTGCGCTCAAAAACTCAATTCCACGAGATTTTAATTCGGTAACCGTTTTTACGATGTCTTTGGTAGCCACTGCAATGTGCTGTACGCCTTCGCCTTCATAAAAATCAAGGTATTCTTCAATCTGCGATTTTTTCTTGCCTTCAGCAGGTTCGTTAATCGGAAATTTAGAAAAACCATTACCATTGCTCATCACTTTACTCATCAGGGCAGAATATTCTGTGTTGATTTGTTTGTCGTCAAAAGAAAGAATGTTTACAAAACCCATCACATCTTCATACCATTTTACAGTCGGCAACATACGGTTCCAGCCCACGTTTCCTACACAATGGTCGATGTACAACAATCCGCAATCGCTTGGATTGTAATTACTTTCCCATTTTTCGTAGCCAGGCATAAAAGGACCTGTGTAGTTTTTGCGCTCGATAAACATGTGCACTGTTTCGCCGTAGGTATAAATGCCCGACATGCGCACTTCGCCATTCGCATCAGTAAGAGTTTTGGGCTCCATATAGGATTTGCCGCCGCGCTTAGTCGTTTGCTCGTAGGCGTCATAAGCGTCATCCACCCAAAGGGCAAGGATTTTTACGCCATCACCATGTTGTTTTACATGTTCCGAAATTTCGTGCTTGGAATTCAAGGCTGTAGTCAGCACCAAACGAATTTTCCCTTGTTGCAACACATAAGAAGATCTGTCGCGCACACCGGTTTCAGGGCCGGCATAGGCTAAAGACTGAAAACCAAAAGCGGTTTTGTAAAAATGAGCCGCCTGTTTGGCATTGCCCACATAAAATTCAATATAATCGGTGCCATTAATGGGTAAAAAATCGCCTGCTTTGGCAATTTTTTCGGCAAAAGTGAGTGTTTTAGTATCCATTTTCCTGTAAAAATTAATAGCTACAAAAGTAAGAAAGCAAAGTGAAATAAGAACGTTAAGGCTACAATGAGCATAAATGTATGGCAAAACAATAGTTTCATTCTCAAAAGCGATAGCGAATCAGCATTATCTTCTTTATTTTACAAAAAATTACAGAAATGCCCCAATTCTTAAAAGACAAAGCAACCAAGCTTTTTGTATTTATGACTGCCTTTTTTGTGGCCAATGCCTTGATTGCAGAATGTATCGGAGGCAAGCTTTTTTCCTTGGAAACATTATTGGGGCTTGATGTTCATCCCTTTTCCCTGCTCGGTGAAGATGGACTGACTTATACACTTACCTGCGGGGTATTGCTTTGGCCACTCGAATTTGTAATGACGGATATAGTGAATGAATATTATGGTCCTAAAGCGGTGAAGCGGATTAGCTGGATTGCCGTCTCGCTGATTGCTTATGCTTTTGTCATGTTTTATCTGGCGATGAGTGTGCCGGCTGAGCAATCTTTTTGGGTAGGTAGTATGAAACAAGGTGGCATCCCGGATATGCAAAATGCCTTCAGTGCGGTTTTGGGTCAGGGGATGTGGATTATTGTGGGTAGTATTTGTGCCTTCTTAATCAGTCAATTGGTGGATGTCTGGGTCTTTCATAAAATTAAAAAAGCCACAGGAGAGAAAAGTGTCTGGTTGCGCGCTACTGGCTCAACTATGGTATCACAACTGATTGATAGTTTTATTGTATTATTCATAGCATTTCATATTGGCAAAGATTGGTCCTTACAAAGAGTATTGGCAATAGGATTGGTGAATTATAGTTATAAAGCTGTAATGGCCATCGTTTTGACTCCGGTCATTTATCTCGTGGAATATTTTATTGAGCGATATCTCGGCAAAGAAAAAATAGCGGAGATGAAAGCTGTGGCCATGGGGAGTTAATTTGGCAATTTGTTTACTTGTGAATTTTTAGAAAGTCAATTTTTAATCAAACAATTAGCTTTAATCATTCAGCACTAATTGCGCCATTTCCTTTGCCAGACTTGGCCCTGCGGAAAATCCACGCGTTCCTAATCCATTGAAGAAATAAAGGTTCTTATGTTGCTCATTTTGCAACATAAGCGATTGTTGTCCGGCAGTTGTTGGGCGTTCTGCTACCCAATGGTCAACTGTTTCAAAATGCAGTTTCAACCAGTTCTTCAATTCCCTCTCTGTTTCTTTTCTCCAATCTGTATCGGGCACTAACGAATCATATTCCCAGATATAATTACTACCACACCAAAACAAATTATCACGGTGTGGCACCAGGCGAAAGTCTTTGTGATAGATATGCTCCGTTGATAAATGAGGAATGGACAACAATAAGGCATCGCCTCTGTTTTGGGTAAAATTTAATGCCGGAAAAAAGGGATTCTGCCGACCAATTGCACCTTCGCAAAAAACAATTTTATCTGCAATAACTTCTTTGTACTGAATTTTATCAGTCGATATTTTTAATTCATCAAATTGGAACTGTTCTTCCAACAGGGCATTTTTTAACAATAAAAAATCTGCCCATTTGCGTAGCAAGCTTTGTGCATCAATAGTATAAACCGGGTTTACTTCACCTATTCCAAATGGCGCAAACCAATCAGCTACCTGTTCCGGATTATTCTCAATTAGATATGGATTCCCGGACGCTTTTTGTTTACTGAAATTATCCGCGGAAAGTTCATCACGATGAAAGACCAAAATAGATTTTTGCTGCACCAAATCTTCATTCAGCAGCTGATTCAGGTTATGGTAGGTTTCCAAAGCGACTGGAATAATCCGTTCCGCTTCTTTGGCTAAAGTCCAGTTTTTGCCCACCAAAGGATTGATGACTGCTGAAGCGACGAGGCTGGTATTGTGTCGACTCTTTGTATCAATCACCATAACAGATTTACCGGCCTGCATTAATTCATAACTGAGCAGCGTGCCAGCCATTCCCTGGCCAATGATAAGATAGTCGGTATGTACCATAAATAAGAAAAGCGTTTGGCAAAAGTACCAAACGCTTCATTGCAATATCAATTGAAATGATTAATTCATCGCAGGCAATAGGGAATACTTTTTACCGTACTCCATCATTTGCCCGAAGAAAGAATCAGGATATTCTACTTTTACATCCGTTATTTTATCACCATTCATTACAGGTACCAAACGTGGCTGAATAAATCCTTTGTAGGCTTTTATATTCAACTTAGCAAAGCGGTCCAGAACTTCTTTGTGCAATTCCTGATTGACATTTACACCATAAGTTTCTACCAGATTTTTACCAGCTTTAAAATCTCCTTCGGATTTGATGCGTTGAATTTCGCGCAACAATTCACCAAATAGAATGCGTAATTTATCATAGTCATTAATCTGAACGTAGGTCTTGCCGTCTTTTTTAATGAACTCTACCACATTGTCTTTTTTACCTTTTTCAAACACCCAATAAGCGTTCAATGCACGGTTACGCATATGTGCTTCTTCGATTTTATCGCCCAATTTTAATCTGGTCAATTGGGTCATCAAGCCATTCATCATATAGCTGTCATACTCGGCTTTACCTACGTCCAGAGATGGCATCACGCCAATCTCCACCAGTTTTTTATCCATAATATAATAGAGTGCTACAAGGTCTGCACGGGCTTCTTCAAGGCAGGATGCATAATTTTTCAAAGTTTTATCTGGTGTGCCCACACCAGGATTTATTTGTCCTGATGCATGACCAATACACTCGTGCATATCTGTGTGTAAATCACTGCCCAGGTTCCCAAACTCTTTCATGCGTTGCAGTTTCGCAGGATCATTCACAAACTCATTCAGCATCCCGCTTCCGGCGCTGCTTTCGTTATAAGCATGAACAATATTGCTCAGAGAAACGGATTTAGAACCATGTTCTTTTCTTAACCAATCAGAGTTGGGGAGATTAATGCCGATTGGGGTACTGGGTGCAGCATCACCTGATTCTACAATTACGGTAATTGCTTTTGCTGTAATACCTTTTACCGTTTTCTTTTTATGTTCTGGCATCAAAGGCGAATTATCTTCAAACCACTGCGCCTCCTTTGCAATGCTGGCAATGGTTTTGGTTGTCTCCATATCTTTGAGAGAAAGTACTGATTCAAAACTTCCTTTTTTACCAATCGCATCATTATACACTTCTATAAATCCATGACTGATGTCGATGCGACTTGCTGTATCGGCCACCCAGGCTATATTATATTCGTCCCATTTGTGCAAATCGCCAGTTTTGTAATATTCGCTCAGCAATTGCAGCGCCTTTTTCTGTTGCTCATTTTCGGCAACAGTAACTGCTTTGTCTAACCAATACACTGCTTTCTCCAAAGCAGCTGTATACATGCCACCTACTTTCCAAACCTTCTCTACGACCTTCCCGTTCTCTTTCATCACTTTGCTGTTCAATCCCCATTCCGGTTCCTGGTCGCTGTGCGGAAAATTGGCAGGATCATTATAAAAATCTTCCACTTCTTTTTGAGTTACACCCTCATAAAAATTTACAGAAGAGCTGGCTACATTATCAATTCCTGCACGGAGGTCAACCATTTTGGGTTGGAATGTGGCATCAAAAATGACAGGTTTTATTCTGTTCAGGAATACATCAACAGTTTCTCCCTGAGCTAACGGCAATTGGCTTTGGTCGCTGTTCTTCACCAATTCGCTGAAATATTCAAAAGAACATTCAGGAACAAATTTGTCTTTGGAATAGTGGTGATGATTACCTGTGCTGAACCATACTCGGCCGGCATAGGTTTCAAATTTCTTCCACTCTTCCGTTTGTTTATCTCCTTTGTAAGTGCCATAAATTGCTTCGATGGTTTTGCGCAATGTCAAACCATATTTGTTGGCTTGATCATAATACAAATCACGACCGCTCAATGCGGCCTCATACAAATAATAGGCCAGTGTTTTTTGTTGTAGCGTCAACTCTTCCCAACCCGGAATCTGGTAACGAAGCAGTTGCAAATCGGCAAACGACTCAGCCATTACTTTAAAGTTTGCATCTTTTGATGCTTGTGAAGTAGCAGCAGTATCTCCGCTTTTTTTATCGCCACATGCAGTCATTAGTGTCGTGGCACTTAACAGAACCATAGTTGGTAATTTCCATTTTTGCATTATCCGTAAAAATTTAATTGTGTTAAAGATAGGGGTAATTGAGAATTGAAAAATGATATTGGAAAAACCACCACAAAAATCACTTCTTTTGGAGAAAGTAATTTTGTTTAATTCTTAAAAAAAATGCCAGCCAAAAATACTTGACTGGCATTAGAATGAAATGAGGATAACAAACAAAAACTACTTTTTAATTTCCTCTTTAATATCCTCAATAATGCGCTGAGCAATATTATTAGCGGTTGTTTCGCTCATGCTTTCTGCATAAATACGAATAATAGGCTCTGTATTGGATGTGCGTAAATGAACCCAATCTTTATCAAATTCTATCTTCAAGCCATCCTCGGTATTAATTGGTTGATTGGCATATTTTTTCTGAATTGCAGAGAAAATTTTAGGTACATCCAATCCTTCAGGTAACTCAATTTTATTCTTGGAAATAATGTAATGAGGATAGATATTGCGCAAGCCTGAAATAGACTTGCCACTTTTAGCCAGATGCGTCAGAAACAAAGCAATACCTGCCAACGCATCACGACCATAATGCAATTCAGGACAAATAATTCCGCCATTACCTTCTCCGCCAATTACGGCATTATGTGCTTTCATTTTGGTGACCACATTTACTTCGCCTACGGCACTCGGAAAATATTGTCCACCGTGCTTTTCAGTCACATCGCGCAATGCTCTGGTAGAAGACATGTTAGACACAGTATTACCTTTGGTATGACTTAATACATAATCAGCCACAGCTACCAAAGTATATTCTTCGCCAAATAATGAACCATCTTCATTGACAAAGCATAGGCGGTCTACATCAGGGTCTACAGCAATACCTAAATGCGCTTTTTCTTTAACTACTTTGCTGCACAATTCAATCAGATTTTCTGGTAATGGTTCAGGGTTATGAGCAAAATTCCCACTCACATCGCTGTTAATAACCACCACATTCTCCACACCCAATGCATTCAATAACGCCGGAACAAAAGTGGCTCCTGTAGAATTTATTGCGTCAATAACTATTTTTAAATTCTTGGCTTTAATAGCTTCTACATCTACCAAAGGATGCGCTAACAGTATGTCTATATGTTTTTGCATATAGCTGTCATTGTAAGTAACGCTACCCAGATGATTAACATCTGCAAATACAGCTTCATCCCTTTCTGCAAAATCCAGAATCCATTGTCCGTCTGCGGCACTTAAAAATTCACCATCTTCATTCAGTAATTTTAATGCATTCCATTCCTTGGGGTTATGACTGGCAGTAAGGATAATCCCTCCTGCAGCAGCTTCCCATTTTACAGCCATCTCTACAGTAGGTGTTGTGCTCAGACCGAGGTCTACCACATCAAAACCACAATTTTGCAATGTAGGCACTACAAGATTACGTACCATTTCGCCACTCATTCTGCCATCCCTGCCCAAAACTATTTTACGATTATCTTTATTGCGCTCACATAAAAAATGGGCATACGCTGTTGTGAACTTTACTAAGTCGATTGGCGTGAGACCATTTCCTGCCTTGCCACCTATCGTTCCTCTGATACCTGATATTGATTTGATTAAAGTCATTTTATATTGAGTGATTAATGTAAATATTGGTTGGATTCTATGCTGGATTCTTTTGCTGTGCTGCAGCTTCATAAATTACCTGAAGCAATGACTGTCCAACGGCTTTTAAAGTTCCTTTGTCGATGACACTTATATTATCATCATGGGTATGCCAATGAGCTTTAAATACATCATTACTATTTGCGTTAATGTTAATAATGTCAATTGTTGGTATGCGGATGAGTTCATTTACATATTTATGATCATCAGTAATACCACCACCTTGTACAAAAGGAAAATATGAAGAGTATCCTGCTCTTTGTGCAGCCTGATATACATTACGTTGAACATCTCCTGCGTATTGTGCAGAAATCATTTCCATAGGAAAAGTTGCACCCTTGGCCCCTACCATGTCCAGCAAAATACCAAACTCGGCTCTGTAACCCGACACATGAGGATTGCGCGCCCAGTATTGAGTGCCAAGGCAATAACTATCTTCTCCCCATTCCGTTTTACCATAATCTTCTACATCTGTAAAGAATATATCAATACCCAAATCCGAAGGTATCTTTTGCGATTGCATTTGGCGGGCCAATTCGATTAAAACACCAACACCACTGGCAGCATCATCGGCAGCGAGAATAGG
Source organism: Bacteroidota bacterium (assembly GCA_040387755.1). Taxonomy (GTDB): domain Bacteria; phylum Bacteroidota; class Bacteroidia; order Chitinophagales; family Chitinophagaceae; genus Rurimicrobium. Next base: position 141,449 of record JAZKDB010000004.1, read on the forward strand.
TTTAGTTTGTGCGCTGTCATCTTCATCGGCCCAGGGGCGACTATCCCAATGGGTGAGTAAAAGAATACGACGTGTGGCATTGGGATTGATACTACCAATCAAATTAATGCAGGGTAATGATTTTCCGTCACCACCCTTTACAGTTACTGCTTGGCGATAAACCGTGTCACAAAAATTCTTTAATTGATGTTCCATCCACTCAGCACAGTTCTTTTGTCCGGCAGAACCAGGTGTGCGAAAACCAAAACCGAGTTGCTTCTCTATGTAGGAAAAAGCCGTATCGGCATTAAAATTTGGCGTGCGGATTGCCTGCGATACTGAAGTTGATGGAGTAGAGGCTTCACCAGCACTGCTTTCTTCCTTTTTACTATCACAGGATTGAAGTAAGATGGAAGAACAAAGCAGGATAGAAAATATTTTTTTAAGGGAATTCATTTGTACAAAAATAAGGGTGTAAAAGTCATTTGTTTTGCGCAAAAATAAAAATGCCTCTTTCTAAATATTTTATAAAGAAAGAGGCATTGAATATTTTATTCTGATTATTTCAATTTGACTTCAATAGCTTGCAATACTTCTTTATTACCACTCTCACTGTTGTTGATATAAGCCACCAGATAACAATTGTCCAGGTTCCATTTTTCATCGGGAGTAAATACATAATTAAACTCATACACTCGACCTGCCTTTTTAGTAGCGATAGAATCCAAAACAGGATAACCATTATAAGGGGTTAGTGATTTGCGGAAGATATGATTGTGCTGATAATTAATCTCTATTCTGTCCGGAAACTCTTGAGCGTCAATTATATTGCTTTCAACCACACCAAGACTGATCGAATTTTTGGTACTAATATCAGTGTTGTACACTACTTTCACCTTAACGTTTACTTTCTTTTCATCCTCTTTGTATAAGGATGTCATGTACATATTTACAGATGGTTTTATAATGAGTCGCTTGTTGGCTTCGTTTGCCCATTGAGGACGACTCACCAGCATAGAGGTTCCAACTTTTATCCTGTCGATACCAGCGATAGGAATTACCTGAAGACCTTCATAAATTACCTGACCAATACTTGTAGCATCTGCATCGCGAAAATCGTACAGGCTTTTTATTCCTTTTTTATCTACAGGCTCAAAAATACCACCTGCATTATTGGTATGATAAGCCAGTGCCACTATCCTTTCCGGATTTGCCTCAATAAGTGCTTTAACCACATCGTGACCGGCAGGGCAATTGGTGCAGGAAGCACCGGTAAATTCTTCAACTAATACATTCCGGCTTTGCGGTGTTTCTGTTGAACCTACATAGGTACTGTCGGTCACACCTTCTTTTAATCCAAAATTAATCAAGACATCCTTTTCCTTACAGGATGCAAAAAAGCCGGAAGCAGCAAGAAGACTCAGATATACTGTTTTTTTCATCAAATGTCGATTGTGTATAAAATTCAGAGTTTCGAAATTACGACATTATTTTAATTACAAGCGTTTTTCAAATCAAATTACAGCCTGCAAAAATCTATAACTGATTGACTAAAATCACTATCAATAGGCAATTCCGGTTTGCCGTATGTTGCCAAATTTTCTTCCCTGTTATTACCAACCGTTTTGAGAGCGTGGTTCATCTGATCTATAATAACCAGTCTGGCTTTTGGCTGAGCTTTGCTGAGTAACTGGGCATCTGAAACCCCTACCTGCAAATCTGTATTTCCCTGAATAATCAATATCGGAATATTCAGTTTTTTAATTTCAACTTGTGGATTGTAGGCAAACCATGAGATGAGGTAGGGTTGAACAGTAGGTCTGAAAATTTCCGCAAGAGCTTTATTCTCAACATTGACAGTATTCCCTTTCAGTAAAGAGTTTAGTATCTTATCTCCTTCAGCCGCAATTTGAGGGGCATTTGCTTTTAATTGCTTCCGAAGCAAATCAGCAGAATTTTCTCCCGCTCCGGATATGGAGATAAACCCATCTACCTTTTCTTTAGTGGCAAGGAGCATGCCTACCAGCGAACCTTCGCTATGCCCTGCTATATATATTTTCGCAAAGAGCCCACTAACTTTAATTTTTTTTACAAATAGAATTGCATCATTAACACCATCATCAAATCGCATTTCTGTCTCTGATGTCATAGCAGCAGCACTTTCAGCCACACCACGTTTATCATAACGCACCGAAGCGATTCCGGCATTGCTCAGAGAGTCTGCCAACATCTTATATGAATTGGCATTAACGCCTAAAACACTATTTCCATCTCGGTCTGTAGGTCCGGAACCTGCGATTATCAATACAATATTCGGTTTCCCTTTTACACTTTTGGGCATTAATAAAGTACCAAACAGACTGTCGCCCTTATTAGTAGCTACATTAAAATTATTATTGAAAGCTGCTACCGCTTTCTCCTCTTCTGTTTTGACAGGTTGTAACAACAAGCCTGCTAACTCATTTTTTTCATTCAATGCAAGGACTATTGATAGAGTCATCTTCTCAAAATTGCCAGTATAAATGTTCTTTTCAGCTGTTTCCTTCGACAAAGTGTAGCTATTCAGTTTGCCGATTTGCCCTTGCAAGGCATTCACCATTTCCTTGGTTTTAGCCAAAGACAATGCATTACCTAACTGTTCGGAGTACATTGAATAAATACTATCTGCATTTTGCTCATTATAAAACCGTTGAAATTTTTTAATATTAATCGCATAATGTTCTTGTTTACTCTGAGCCGATACACTAAAAAAGGATAAAATAAGCGCTGCAAAAAAAACAAATTTTTTCATTTTATTTATATTTAAATTATTTTTTGTAAATTTATAATAATCAATTTAGAAATTGTCTCTGCCACAATAATTGCTATAATAAAAGATAAGGTGGCTCTGCTCCCTTTTACATTACAGGAAACAGAATAGGCATTATACAAAAGCGCTATCATCGATATCGAAAAAACCATCGAAATGAAACCAAAAACAATCAGTGGCGCGGTAATATCATGAGCTGTTATTGGGGTATCTTTTATAATAAAAGCTGCCAACACTACAAAAATCATTGGCCATCTCGCCAAAACTACAGTTCCGGCTACATCTACCACACGAATCTTTGATTTTGATGAAAATCTACCTGCCACATACAAAGTGACGAAGAGGCTTATCCATGCAATAAAATTTTCGGCAAAATAAAACCATGTAGGGCTTTTTGCCCCGATATGAACGTCAAGTGCACCATCGAAATGGCAGTGGCAAAATACTGCCAACCCTGACACCAGAATCAAAACAACCAAACCAATCCACAATGACCTGAATCCGGCAATCCGCAAAAAGGGATTAAATAGCTTTTCCCACAACATTATTCCGGTTTTTGAAGATTTTCCAATTGATTGATAATGTCATCCAAACGATTCCGCACAGAAGGATAACTCAGTTTTAATTTCTCAGCCATCAATTTCAGGCTTCCACTACTTTTTACAAAATCCAGAATAAACAGCTGCTCCTCCTCACTCAATTGGGATAAAATAGGTAATGAAAATGTACCCGAAACCACTGTATCGCAATGAGTGCAACATAGACTTTGTACTTTAAGTTCTGCAGAGCAGCCAGGGCACAAAAAGGGTAGCTTTTTCTTCATCTATCAAAAAATAACTAAACAAAATTAATCAAAAATTGAATATTATTTAGTTTTTGTTGCACATTATTTACATTCACAAAATTAATCTGCCCAAAAAAGCCTTGTCAATATGACAAGGCTTTCACATCAAAGTGTTTCAAAACTTACTTTTTCTTTTTGCTAAAATTCATATCTCTGCCAATACTTACCAACAGAAGATTTACGTTCTTGTTTGCAAAGATTTTTATGGGTTGCCCAGTAGCCGTTGTACCTACAGACTTATCCTCATTAAAGAAGTTATTGGGATAATACTGAACCTTCAATGTTGTCCCTTTAATTCCGATTCCTGCAAACAAATAAGGCATAAAAACGTTTGTGTAATCGCTAAACCACTCATTGAATTTGGTCTTTGGTAGCGCATCACTCCAGATTTTGTGTTTGTAGTGAAAAGGCAAATCCAAACCTCCGCCTAGAAAGAAATAATTTCGCTTGGGCATATTCCCAAATCTTAATCCTACCGGAACCCCAACAGTATACACACGGTCCTTTACCGTTACATTTTGGACATCAAATTTTTCAATAAGCCCAATATTTTTGACATCCAATCCAGTATAAACTCCAATGTTTTTACTTATATTGTAATTATAGGTAAACCCAACATGAGCAAAAGCTGTGAAACGAAGGGTTCCAAGGCTTTTCGCTCCATTATCATTAATCAGAGCAGTAGAGAGTATCATCCCATCCAGTGAATTACCAAAATAAGGCTTTCCAATGGTTACCTTTTGTTCGTTGTCTGCCTTGGTGGCTGGAGATTCACTGCCTTTTGCATCCTGAGCCATTGCTGTACCCGTACTTGCCCAAAATGTAATGGCAAGTATTGTTTTGTGTATTAATTTCATCTATCAGTATGTTTTTATAATGCAAAGATAAGACGGCTACTGCTATTTTTTCAGTTTTTAGCCTGTGGCATAAGGATTGTAACCTATTATTCACCTACATATTGACCGATTGAACTGTGCTTCGTTGACAATATGTCTGTATTTTTAATTTTTCAAAAGACTATTTTTTCAGGATGAAATCAATGATAGATATGATGTTTAGCCAAAATGATCAGGAAATGGAGTTTATGCCTATTGTTCCTTTGGGCGAAGATGAGCTAAATGATGAGGAGAAAAAGAATTTACCCACCGAGATACCACTTATTGCATTAAGAAACACAGTCCTGTTTCCCAATGTAGTCTTACCCATCACTGTTTCGCGCGAGAAATCAGTAAAAGCTATAGAATTTGCCAATGCCAATGGAAAATGGATTGGGGTACTGGCACAAAAGGATATGACTAATGAGGATCCTACGGCTGATGATATTTACACAACCGGCACTTTAGCCAAAATTGTCAAGCAGATAAAAATGCCTGATGGCAATACTACTTTATTTATCATGGGTAGAATGCGTTTTACTATAAAGGAAATCACCCAAAGTGAGCCTTATTTCAAAGCGCATATCAATCTGATGGATGATGTTTATCCCAAGAATGATTCTGAATTTGATGCCATAATGTCTTCAGTGCGCGATTATTCAGAAAAAATACTGACCCAATCTCCGAATTTGCCCAGTGAAGCAGGAATTGTATTGCGCAATATCGAGCAACAATCCTTTCTGCTTCATTTTATAGCATCAAACATTAATGCCAAACTCACCGACAAACAAATGTTGCTGGAAGAGAATGACATTAAAACCCGTGGTGAAAAGTTATTGCAAATTCTGCAAGTAGAACTACAATTGGTAGAGCTCAAAAATGAGATTACCAATAAGACCCGCGGAGAAATGGATAAGCAGCAGCGCGAATATTTTTTGCAACAGCAACTGAAATCCATTAAAGATGAGCTGGGCGGCGACCCTAACGAGCGCGAATTGCGTGATTTGCAAAAAAGAGCGGAAGGAATGGTATGGCCGGATACAGCCAGAGACTTATTTCAGAAAAATATTCAAAAGCTGGAGCGTATGCACCCCAGCACGCCAGACTATTCTGTTATTTATAATCATCTGGACTTAATGCTGGACCTGCCCTGGAGCACTTATACAGCCGATTCTTATGATTTACCTCATGCCCAAAAGGTGCTTGATGATGACCATTACGGAATGGAAAAAATCAAAGAACGTATTTTGGAATATCTGGCGGTACTGAAGCTAAAAGGTGATATGAAATCACCCATTTTATGCTTTGTTGGCCCTCCGGGAATTGGTAAAACATCATTGGGACGCAGCATTGCCAATGCCATTAATAGAAAATATGTGCGTCTTAGCCTAGGCGGCTTGCATGACGAAAGCGAAATCCGTGGACACCGTAAAACCTATATCGGGGCGATGCCTGGCCGCATTATTCAATCGCTACGCAAAGTAAAATCTGCAAACCCTGTTTTTATTCTGGATGAAATAGATAAAATAGGCAGAGACCAGCGTGGAGATCCCTCTTCGGCCTTATTGGAAGTATTGGACCCGGAACAAAATTCTGCCTTCTACGATAATTACCTCGAAATGGAATTTGACCTTTCGAAAGTGTTATTTGTGGCTACAGCCAATAGCCTTCAGGATATCCAGCCTGCTTTGCGCGACCGTTTGGAAATCATTCAGTTGAATGGTTACAGCATTGAGGAAAAAACAGAAATTGCCAAAAGGCACCTTATTCCGAAACAAAAAGAATTGCACGGTCTTAAAAAAACGAATCTGAAATTTTCGGATAAAGTGTTGCAACAAATCGTGCAGGATTATACCAGAGAAAGTGGTGTACGTGAATTAGACAGGCTTTTGGCATCTGTAATGCGTAATGTAGCTAAAGATGTAGCGATGGATCATATTGTTGCTCCTCAGGTGACCAGCGAAAAAGTTGTTGACATTATAGGCAAACCTAAGTTTTCTAACGATGTGTATCAGCGTGGGTTGCCTGCCGGTGTAGCTGTTGGCCTGGCCTGGACATCAGTTGGGGGTGAAATATTATTTATCGAGACCAACATTAGTAAAGGCAAAGGCGGTTTGACCATTACCGGCAATCTGGGTAATGTGATGAAGGAAAGTGCTACTACGGCATTATCTTACCTCAAGGCACATGCCGAAGAATTGGGAATAGAAAATTCGGCTTTCGAAGAAAATAATATTCATATCCATGTGCCCGAAGGTGCTGTGCCCAAAGACGGGCCGAGTGCGGGTATCACGATGCTTAGTGCATTGACTTCATTATTTACAGGGCGAAAATTGCGCAATTATCTGGCCATGACCGGCGAAATAACGCTCCGTGGACAAGTATTACCTGTAGGAGGAATTAAAGAAAAAGTGTTGGCAGCCAAGCGAGCCGGAGTAAAAGAGATTATCATGTGCAGCCAAAACGAGAAAGATGTGGAGGATATTAATCCACTCTTTATCAAAGGCATAAAATTTCATTACGTCAAAGAAATGAATGAAGTACTGGAACTAGCTCTGAAATAAATGAAACAACAACTTAAGAAAACGCCCCGAGAAATTGGGGCGTTTTTGTTATTGAGCACTTTTATTGCTTTTGAATATTTCAACACCCAAATTGATGCCCACATGAACTGAAGGCAAGTTTTTTGTTGATTCCTCCTTATAAGGAAAGTAACGTGGCGTCTGAATGCTATAATTTGTTATGCCACTGAGCCCAACTTCATTTTTAGTTTTTATTCGATAGCCAATCCCAAAAAAGCCGCACAAAAACGGCCTTACTTTACCCTTTTTTTTAAGCGTTTTCTTCATACCTAATAGCAATTTCAGCCCAAGTACATTGCTTTCTTCTGAAGTGATGTAATTGTAGTTGTCCCCGCCACTAAAAGTAGTTCTATAATATCGGTCTTTGAACCACCAATGGCGATAGAATAATTGCCCTTCAACATAATATATTCTTTCTTTACCTAAAGAATATTTTGAATTAATCCCAAGCGTGACACCCTTATACCTAGGAGAGGTAAACTCAAAATCACTGCCCACCCAGTATCTTACAATCCCTGCTGGATTAACATCTGCTTTTGAATCAAATCTGTATCCTAATGTAAAACCAAATGTACCTCTATTAAGTATCCTTTCAAAAGTTATAGGTAAATCTCTGCACAACAATTGTAAGGGTTGAAATGATACCGAATATTTTCCAAACTGACTTATCTGCGCTTTATTGGTTTTGGAGCAAAAAGTAAACAGTAAAAGAAGGAACGAAAAAAGTCTCATAGATGAATAAGATAATTATTCAAATATAAGACTAATTCAAAATCAAAGGCCCCGGAAATTTCGGGGCCTTTGAAAAATAGCATTTTAGCAATGCTTTTCTTGATGTTGCACTAAATATTAGTGAGCAGCAGGAGCTGGAGCAGCAGCAGCTGAATCAACAGCAGGAGCAGCAGTAGAATCCATAGCAGGAGCAGCAGGAGCAACTTCTTCAACTGGAGCAACTACAGCAGCTGTATCTTCTGCAGGAGCAGCAGTTTCAGTGTTACCACCGCAAGAAGCCAAGAAAAGACCCATAGAAAGGGCAACGATGCTGATTTTTACAAATTTCATAATTGTGTTTTTTTAAAGTTTAATTTCCCATTAATACCTGAACTGAAAAAAGGTAACCCAAGTTTTTGAAATATTTTTTTTTATAATTCAATTGATTCTAAAAACACTAATTTATCACTCCAAATCAAGGTAAAATGAAATTCGGCATTACCTTTGTTCTCAACGTCATTTCTCAAAAAACTTTTGACAGGAATGGGTTACTTTTTATTAAAATCTGTATTAATCAGTGCAACTTTCCTTACTCAAAGAACATCAGCTGCTTGAAGGTATCGCTAATAACGACCGGAAAATAACCGAGCAGGTGTACCGCGATAATTACAAACAGGTGCAATCCTGGGTACGAAGCCGTGGAGGCTCTGCAGACGATGGTGATGATGTTTTTCAGGAAGCGATGACTATACTGTTTCAGAAGTCGCAAAACGAAGAGTTTAGATTGAGTTGCAAAATCGGCACCTATCTGGTAGCTGTGGCAAAGTACATTTGGTACAAAAAGCTACAGCTCCAAAATCGCAGACCTGATTTTTTACCTTTTGACAGTGGTGAAGAAGATGCAAACGATAATCGTGCCTATGAGGATGATGTAAAAGTGCAGGAAGAGCGTGAAGTGCATTTTGAGCATTTAAATGCTGCAATGGAGGAGCTTGGCGAACCTTGCAGAAGTTTACTCAAGGCCTTCTACAATGAGAATAAAAGTATGCAGGATATTGCCGGACTTTTTGGTTATACCAATCCGGATAATGCAAAAACTCAAAAATATAAGTGCCTTACGCGGTTGAAAAAACTGTTTTATGCCGCGCAGGTTAACAAATAAAAACAAGGAGAAAGAGAGATGACCACTGAAAACAATACATGGAAACTGGCAGAAGCATATTTGAATAAAAGCTTGAATGCACAAGAAGTAGAAAACTTAGAGCAACTAATAGCTGATAACAAGAATTTTGCTCAGGAATTTCAGGAAGTGAGCAACATGTTGCTTTCTTTGAAAAACAATGCTGCTCAAAAACAATTTCAACAAAACCTGAGCAACATCAAAACACAAATCAAAGAAGAAGAACAGGATGCTCCGCGCAAAATATCGTTGCGCTTGCATTACCTGCGAACAGCTGCAGTAGCTGCAGGTGTAGCTTTGCTTGCTTCTTTAGGCACCAATCTTTGGAACAATAAAACAGAATCCAATACTTCTAAATATAGCGAACTACGGAAAGTGCGCACTGAAATTGAAGGTATTAAACAATCTCAGAGCCGCATCATAAAAGTTCTGGACAATAAAGCAAACAAACCTCCAATCGAAAATAAATACAGTGGTACTGGTTTTGCCCTCAGCAATGATGGTTATATTGTTACCAATTATCACGTTACCGAAGGAGCAGATTCGTTGTACATCCAAACGCGCGATGGTAATTATTACAAAGCTTCTACTGTCAGCTTTGATGCCAATGCGGATATTGCTATTCTGAAAGTAGAATCCAAAAAATTCAAATTCAGCAAACAAGGCACAATACCCTATTCTTTTGCCCCTTCAAAATCAGGTCTGGGTGAACGCATCTTCACTCTGGGGTATCCTCAGGATGAGATTGTATACAGCGAAGGTTATATCAGTAGCCGCAACGGGTATCTTGGCGATTCAATGCAATATCGTCTGGAACTACCTGCAGAGCCAGGCCAAAGCGGAGCCCCCGTAATTGACGCCAACGGAACTGTAATAGGTATTGTAACCGGAAAGGAAAGCAAGAGTGTAGGAACTACTTATGCTGTAAGCTCCAACACAATGCTTAGAATGCTCAAAAATATCCCTCAGTCCAATTCAATTAATCTGCCTAAAACAAGCAAATTGGGTAAAATGAGCCGCAGCCAACAAATTGAAAAAATACAAGACTTCACTTGCGTAGTGAATGTATATAAATAAGCATTTCATTATTCCTTTAAAACCGACTTCCTCAAGAAGTCGGTTTTTTTGTTATAAAAAATAAGAGAACCAAATATCTTCGCATCATGATGGATTTAAGCTGGCTTTCACGTACAGAATTATTAATTGGCAGAGACAATCTGATAAAATTAAACAATGCACACGTACTCATATTGGGTATGGGTGGTGTAGGTTCATTTGCAGCCGAGTTTATAGCCAGAAGTGGTGTAGGCAGGATGACTATTGTAGATGGTGATGTGATTGACCCTAGTAACAGAAACAGACAATTGCCCGCTTTGGCTACAAATCATGGGCAAAGTAAAGTAGGTATCATGGCCGAAAGACTGTTATCCATCAATCCTGATATACAATTGAAAGTAGTGAACGAATTTGTACGCCCGGAGGCCATTGACAGATTATTAGATACCGATGCTGATTATCTGATTGATGCAATAGATAGCTTGACCCCTAAGCTTACCTGCCTGACAGCAGCTTACAACAAAGGAATAAAAACGGTAAGCTCAATGGGGGCAGGTGGAAAACTAGACCCAACCCAACTGCAAGTGACAGATATCTCAAAAACATACAATTGCCCGTTTGCACAACAAATACGTAAACAATTGAGGGCGGAAGGAATAAAAAAAGGAATAAAAGTCGTGTTTTCGCCAGAGCTACCTGACAAAAAATCAATTATGTATACAGATGGCAGCAATTTCAAAAAATCTGCCTATGGTACTATTTCTTATTTACCAGCAGTTTTTGGCGCTACGGCTGCTTCTGTCGTTATCAGAGCATTGATTGAGGAGCAATAATGACTATTTATAACTATCAAATGATTTTTCAGTTTTGTTAAATCATTTCAATACTTTTAAAAACAAGTTCATCCTTGTACAATTCATTATTTATCAGTTGCTCACCACATTATGACCCATCAAACTATTAAAAGCACCACATATTCAAAACCTATTACAGCTTTAATATTGGATGATGAACCAGATGCCTGCAAAAATCTGGAAACACTATTAAAACGGTATTGGAATTCCACAATAGAAATTGTTGGCATTGCTCAAAGTACAGAAAAAGCTGAGGCAATCATTAACCAAAAAAAACCTCAAGTCATATTTATAGATATAGAAATGCCAGAAGAAAATGCATTTCACTTTCTGAACAGAATTGAGAGGTCTTCTTTTGAAATTATTTTTGTCACTGCATATGACGAGTATGCATTGCGTGCCCTCAAGCTTAATGCTATTGACTATATTTTAAAACCTATCAGTCTTGATGAACTTGAACAAGCTATTAAAAAATTAGAAGAACGAGTTTTGCAACGATTGATGACCCAGTCTACCTTTCCTGCGCAAAACATTACAGATTTGATAGGTCTTATTAATGGTAAAAAACCGATAGAGACCATTACTCTTCGAGGCAAAACGGAGACTATAATTCTGGAGTTTAAAGATATCTTCTATATTGAGGCAGTAGGTAGTTACTCCAGCTTTCATTTCGAAAAAAACCAAAAAAACTGTCAGGTATTAATGAGTAGACCACTTAGTGAATATGAAGAATTGCTTCCTGAAAACATTTTTTTCAGAACGCATAAATCTTTTATTGTAAATACAAGGCAAGTAAAACGGATTTTAAAAGACGAACAGTCGCAATTAGAATTAAAATGCAATGTTTTATTGCCACTCAGCAGACGCCGGCAATTGGCGTTTACCGAATTCCTCAAGAATAATCTTTAAATTTTGATGCGAAAATTCTTTCTATTGATACTAATGGTGATTTTTGAGCGTGTAAGCGCAAGAGAATACCCTATGCTTCATTATTCAATAGAAGATGGATTAGCAAGCAATACAATTTACGACATATATCAGGACCCCGATGGAATATTATGGATAGGAACCGATAAAGGAGTCTCCTGTTTTAATGGTATTGATTTTGTAAACTTCACCACATATGATGGATTAGCCGATAACGAATGCTTTTACTTTCGAAGAGATATGGAGGGCAGGCTATGGATTGCCTGCTATAATGGAGAATTGTGTTTTTATAAAAACGGGAAATTCTATAATGCAAAGAATACCCCATGGATGAAGCTACCTAAATCAAATTTTTTTCGCGAAATTAAAATACTAAACGATTCAGGCATTGCTTTTTACAGCGCTAAGAATGCTGAAGTTTTCGTCTTGCATAAAGATAAATTTACTCGAATACACAATCAGTACACGAATGAAAAAGTTCAAGACTTAAAGGACTTCAAACTCATCGACACCAACAAATATGAACTATATTATGAGGATGAAATCCTGACAATTGTATCAAACAAATTAACAAGCAAGCGAATTTTAAACCCATTTATTAAAACTGCGCTTCCTGTTCAGGGTACTTCATACTATATAAATACTAATGGAAGGGTTTTAGACTCTGAGATGAAGGAATTGTCTCTTTTGGCCAAAGATGACGGCAAAAATTTGACCATTAATCGAATAAGAAAAACCAATGGTCATGAATTGTTGGCTACAGATAAAGGTTTATATATTGATAATCTGAAAGCAATTTTATCCCAACAAAATATTCATACAGTAACTATTGACGCGCATGGTGATTATTGGATTGGGACAAAACAAAATGGTCTTTACTGCCTTAGTAAAGACTTCAATTCACAAAAGCAAATTAATAACGCTTATAATATACCAATCGTTTTTGCTGATAGTAAAAATGGTCATTTTGTTTTTGCAACTGATAATGGTAACCTGACAAAAATTGATGATAACGATTCTGCTGTTTGTATTTTCAACTACGATTATTACCAGAAAAGCCCTGCATACTATTCTAAAAACTATACTATTGACAGCAAAAAGATTATTTATGGGATAGACGCGGCGAACTACAGAATGTTTTTACACAAACTAGTGTTGGACGATGGCTTCGATAAATTATTACCACTAATCGGCAATGCAACAGTTCAAAAAAAAATTTCTAAAAATTTTGCAAGTCATATTACCAATTTTCTTCAAAACGACTCATTACTATATTTCAAGGGTAGATATGTAATAAGTTGTATTAATAAAAACCATTTTTTGAAGCCAAAAAAAAATTACAGATATACAGATATTTTCATCAATAATGGTAAAGATGCAATATTCGGCTTCTCTAAAGGTTTGAACAACGATATATGGATATCAACATTGAAATCAGTGTACAGAATCACCGGTTACATTCCAAATAAACAAAAACAATTTGGTTCACTTTCTTTTCGATCATTTATTTTTCTAAAAAAGCAAATAATTGGTATTTCGCACAGTAACGACCTGCTATTATGTAGTAATATCGAATCAGCTAATGTAAAAGTAGATACTATAAAAGGTAAGGACTACATATGGGATAAGATTTTCTTGATAAACGATAGTACAGCGCTAGTAAGCAGTAACAGTTATCCGCAAATAATAAAGTTACGTCCTTCATCAGTAAAGGTTGCTTATTCCACCGGGGTATTAGAAAACCCTTTTATACCTTACCAACCTGAGTTTATCTATATAGATAGTACAAGTGCCTATTTTTTTAAGAAGGGAGCAATAAGCTGTTTTCCGAAAAATTACCTATTACAGGATTTTACTCTACCCAAGGTAAAATTTACTTCAATAATCACTAACAAGGCAAACCACTTTATTAAAGACAGCTTTACCACTGATTATAATTCCTCTAAAAACATCAAATTAAGACTTAAGCCGTACTCGGTTTACTATAAAAATCTAACGTACGAATATGCAATTAGCTTACCTAAGCAAAAAGATCAATGGATTTCTTCTGTTGGGGAAGAAATAAATCTTGTCAATATTGGATACGGCAAATTCACCATTAAAGTTCGGGCAAAAACACTTTCAGGATATTACTCCAAACCTGCAAGTTTTGTACTGATTGTCCAAAAACCCTATTGGGCAACATGGTGGTTCATTGCCACTGTGTCATTGCTCCTAATTGCTATTATTGCAATCTTTGCCCGACTGGGAGTTAAAAGCAGGCTTAAGAAAAAAGAAGGCGAAGTAAGGTTTTTACGTTCAGAATATAAAGCACTCAATGCCTTAATGAATCCCCATTTTATCTTCAATTCACTTAATAGTGTTCAGAGTTTGATTAATAATAATGAAAACTCTATTGCCAGTAAATATGTTCGCATTTTCTCCGATTTAATCCGGCAAAATATGCGCAATATTTCCAACGAGCTTATTCCGTTGAGTAAAGAGCTGGATTTGGTGGAAAATTATCTCAAAATAGAAAAGCTGCGCTTTAAAGAAAAACTGAACTACAGTATCAACATCGATGAGGAAGTGGAAATCGAGATGATACTAATACCACCTTTACTAATACAACCTTTGGTTGAAAATGCCATTAAGCATGGCATCTGGCCTAAGAAAACAAATGACGGGCTTATACAAATCCGCATTTCGGAGCAAGATAACCTGCTAAAGATAGAAATTGAAGACAATGGTAGCGGCTTCCTCATTTCAAGCAAGACAGATACTCTTCATGAATCCTATGCGATGGGAAATATTCATCAAAGAATTGAACAATTATCCCAGATACATGATGCCAAGTTTACTATTAAAATAGAAGAAATAAAGGAAATAGATGGGGAGGTGCGTGGTGCTCTATCAACAGTAACTATACAATTACCAAAAGCATAAAAAAAAGAAGAGGCAATAAATTTATTTTCTTTCTCTGGTATACTTGTATAATTTGATGGCACTCATCAAAAGAGCAATAAATACAATCAAGCCCACCAGCCCCCAAAGCAAACTGATTTCTTGCTTTACCACTACCAGCATTACTATCGCTATTAAAAAAATAGTAGCCAGTTCATTCCAGATGCGCAATTGCTGCGAGCTATATTTAAATACTCCGGCGCATTGCTGCTTAAAAATATAATGAAGCGAAAAGTGGTAGCCATAAAGAACGATTACAAACAACAGCTTTAATAACAACCAGCGAAATGGGGCTTCAAAAATATACTGCCAATAACCCATTTGAATTAACAGCCAGGGACCAAAAACAAGTGTTAATACAGCCGAAGGCCAGGTAATACCATACCACAGTCGACGGAGCATAATCGTGAATTGGGCACGAAAAGCATCTCTCACTTCTGGGCTTTTATTTGCTGCTTCTGTATTGTAAATAAACAGCCGGGGCATATAAAACATACCGGCAAACCAGGTAACAATAAAGATGATATGCAAGGCTTTTATATAGAGCATTCTTCTGTCTTTTGAAGTTTAATTTACCCAACCCGCCACAGCCTTTACCCATTCCGGATGCACATTCATACAAGGAATCATCTCATAAGCTTCTCCACCCGCTTCTTTAAATATCTCCTCACCTTCCATTTGTATCTCTTCAAGTGTTTCCAGACAATCGCTCACAAATGCAGGACACAAAATCAATAGCTTTTTAATTCCTTCATTGGGCATTTCCTTCAGCCTAAAATCTGTATAAGGTTTTAACCAGGGCTCTCTTCCCAAACGACTCTGAAAAGAATAACTATATTTTTCTTTAGGAATATTCAATTTTTCGGCTACCAGACGCATTGTTTGGAGACATTGATGACGGTAACAGGTAGCATGTGCTACTGATGGGGTCTCACAGCAGTTATCACAGGTAAGGCAATGCTGCTTAGTAGGGTCGCTAACTTTCAAATGGCGCTCGGGAATGCCATGAAAACTAAATAAAATATGGTCGTAATCCTTCTGTAAATAAGGCTCAATGTTGGCACTCATAGCATGGATATAAGCCTCGTTATTGTAGTAAGGCTCAATAGTGCTTAATTTAAAAGAGTACTTTTCTTTAGCATGAATCTCTTGAGCATAAACCACCCCTGTCTCAAAGCTACTCATAGCATAGTGAGGGTACATAGGTACCAAAATAACTTCTTTAAGATGGGGCATTGTGGCAACCAACTTGTCAAAAGCCACCTTGGGGGAAGGATTGGCATAACGCATGGCTATTTCCACAGGATACTCTGTATAAGCCTGCACAGCTTCCTGCAATTGCCTGGTAATAACAATCAACGGTGAACCCTCTTTCGTCCAGATAGATTGATAGGCGTGTGCAGATTTGGGAGCACGCAACGGAACAATAATTCCCTTTACCAAAAGCAAACGAAAGAGGTAGGAATATTTATCAATCACACGGTCGTCCATCAAAAACTCATTAAGATATTTGCGAACATCTTTGGTACTCGGAGAATCCGGAGAACCAAGATTCATCAACACAACTGCTTTTTCGGCATTTAAATTCATAATAGTCAAATATACGGGCGAAAATACTTGAAAGTTTTGTCAAAACAGGAAGCGTTTTGATAGCTTATTAAAATAGAGTCATAGCCAATTGTCTCAATTGATTCAATTATCCATTTTGCTCAGTAAGTTTGCATCCAAATGAAAACAAAAAAAATACTTAATCTCCTTTTTATACTTGTCTTGGTTTTTGACAAAGTATCCGCTCAGGATTGGTCTTCGCCGGAAGTTGAACAAATGTATCAGCAAGGCCTGACAACACTTAGCAGGGGTAATGCCTTGGAGGCCGTCGCCATTTTTCAGAAAATAGCGCCCATAGAGCCTAATAACTATCTGGTCAAAAAATCTTTGGCACAATCATATTTGATGTCCGGAAATCATAAAAATGCCATACTCATACTGGAACCACTGTTAGCCACCAATATTGCGGATGCAGAGGCTTACCGGATAGCTGCTCAAGCCTATTCCGGTATTCAGGAGGATAAAAAAGCACTGAAAATAATATCCGACGGCATTGTAAAAAATCCCAATTCAGGCTTGCTTTATTATGAACAGGGGCTTCTTTTTAAGAAACAGAAAAATTATGAAAATGCGCTAAAGTCCTGGTTGGATGGAATTGCTGCAGAGCCAAACTTTCATTTAAATTATCACGAAGCTGCTATTGCTTATGTACAAACAGACCAGGTAATCTGGGCCATTATTTACGGTGAAATTTTTGTCAATAAAGAACCTCTTACCAAACGAGGTGAAGATATGCGCATACTGATACTAGATGCTTATCAAAAATTTTTCTTTACGCCATCCAAAAATGTAAATGGTGATCAGACGCTGGTCAACACTCCATCAAATTTTGAAGAGGCAGTAAAAAAAACCTACCTGAGCCTCTTTTTTGTTGTTAGCGATGGGATTACTACAGAAAATTTAATGATGCTCCGTAGCCGTTTTATGGTAAATTGGGAAAACACTTATGCTCAAAAATACCCATTCAGTCTATACGCCTTCCATGCGGACATGATGAAAAACGGCTATTTCGATGTTTATAATCAATGGTTGTTGGGCAAAGCCGAAAATCCCCAACTATATAGTACTTGGGCAGGCACTTTTGCCGATGACGTAGCAAATTTCGAAAAATACAAAGCACGAAATCCTCTAAAACCAGACTCCAAAGACAATTACAATACCAACCGCAATTTCAAAGGCATGTTTGCCGAAAAACTGGGCAAGACTCCAAAACGTTAAATAAATGATGCATCAATCCATATTGATGTGCCAAAGGCTTATTTTTGTCCTCTTTCAATATTTTCAAATTTCGTATGTTTTCATTTCATTCTGCTCATAAATTATTTTCAGGCTTCACTACTTTTTTTATTGCGCTTTTTATTGTGGGGTTTGCTAATGCTCAAAACAACCAAAGTGCCGACCGCATTATTGCCAAAATAGGGAAAGGCCGAATCATACTTGAGTCTGAACTGGAACAAAATTTCGCTCAGTTCAAAGCCGAAAATCCGGATATTAATGATAGTGTCAAATGCACTTTGCTGCAGGAAATGATTTTTCAAAAATTATTGGCCGAACAAGCCGACCGCGATAGTATTATTGTTACCGAAGAAGAAGTAGATGCAAACATTGACCAGCGTATTAGATACTATGTCAACCTTGCCGGTTCGCAGGAACGTCTGGAGCAGCAGATGGGCAAAACAATCTACCAGATGAAAGATGAGAACAGAGATATCATCAAAGAAGGATTGGTGGCAGACAGAATGAAAAACCAAATTACTTCAGGCGTAAAAATAACTCCTGTTGAGGTTCGTAAATATTTTGAGAAAATCCCCGCAGATAGTCTGCCTTATTTCCCCGCCAGTGTAGAACTTGGCCAGATAGTTATAGATCCACCGGCAAGCCCAGAATTGGATAATTATGCGCGTACTAAACTGGAAGGCATTCGTAAAGAAATTAAAGAAGAAGGCAAAGGCTTTGAAGCCATGGCAGGGATGCACAGTATAGACCCCGGAAGCCGCGACCTTGGTGGTGATCTTGGTTGGGTAGAAAAAGGTCAGATGGTTCCTGAATTCGAAAAAGCTGCATTTCGCTTGCAAGTAGGTGAAATATCGCCTATTGTCAAAACCGAATATGGTTATCATATCATACAAATGGTGGCACGCCAGGGTGAAAAATGTCATTTACGCCATATTCTCATCCGCGCCGAAAGAACCAGTGCAGATTATAAAGCCGCACTGCTAAAACTAGACAGTATCCGTTCGGAATTGATTACTGAAAAAATAACTTTCCAAATAGCAGTAGGAAAATACAGTACCGAAAAAAGCAGCAAAATGACTGGCGGTATGATGACCGACCAACGCACCGGAAGCTCAAGATTACAAATCAAAGACCTTGACCCAGCTATGGTGTTGGCCATCGACAGTTTGCAATCAGGCGGTTTTTCTCAGCCTCAGGTATTCTCCAATCCACAGACTGGAGATAAAGCCTGCAGAATTATTTACCTCAAAAATCGCACACAACCACATAAAGCTAACCTGCTGGACGACTACAATAATATCCAGGAAGTAGCTTTAAAATCAAAACAAATAGAAAGACAAAGCGAATGGTTGCAAGAAAAACTTCCCAGCTTTTATGTTAAAATAGATAAAGACTACCAATCCTGTCCTGAGTTGATGCCCTGGATGCTGGTGATTAATAAAAAGTAAATTCTTTGACTAAATAGAAAATGCCTGTGTTGTATAACACAGGCATTTTCTATTAAAGCAATTTAGAGAAATTCTACTCCACCGTTTTCTCTGGGCGCATCTGCGGGAATAACAGCACATCCTGTATTGATACCTGACCTGTCAACAACATACCCAAACGGTCAATACCAAAGCCGATACCAGCCGTTGGAGGCATACCATATTCCAGTGCACGAAGGAAATCATAATCAATAAACATGGCCTCATCATCGCCACGCTCCATCAGTTTTACCTGCTCTTCAAAACGCTCGCGCTGGTCAATAGGATCATTCAATTCGCTGTAGGCATTGGCAATTTCTTTACCATTTACAATAAGCTCAAAGCGTTCTACCAATCCAGCTTTGCTGCGGTGCTTCTTTGTCAGCGGACTCATCTCTACAGGATAGTCTATAATAAATGTTGGTTGTACATAGTGATGCTCACATTTACCACCAAAAATTTCATCAATCAACTTTCCTTTACCCACATTAGGGTCTACCTGTATATGCAATTGTTTACACACATCGCGCAGGCCAGCTTCGTCCATCTCGCTCACATCAAAGCCCGTGTGTTCTTTAATGGCATCATAGATACAGACACGAGCATATGGAGCTTTGAAACTTACTTCTTTACCGTCAATAGTAGCTACAGGTGTACCATTAGTAGCAATAGCGGTTTGTTCCAGCAACTGCTCCGTAGTTTCCATCATCCAGTAATAATCCTTGTAGGCTACGTAAAACTCCAATACAGTAAACTCCGGATTGTGCGTGCGGTCCATCCCTTCATTACGGAAGTTGCGGCTAAACTCATACACCCATTCAAAGCCCCCAACGATTAATCTTTTAAGGTAAAGTTCATTGGCAATACGCAAATACAAAGGCATATCCAAAGCATTATGATGCGTGGCAAATGGCCTTGCGGCTGCACCACCGGGTATACTTTGTAATACAGGAGTATCCACTTCCAGTCCGCCGCGTTCGTTGAGGAAGTTGCGGATGGCATTTTTCATTTTGGTAATCTTAGTGAAGGTATCGCGCACGCCAGGATTCACAATAAGGTCGGCATAACGCTGACGATATTTAAACTCCATATCACTCACTGCATCAAACACCTCACCATCTTTCTCTTTTACAATAGGTAATGGATGCAAAGACTTGGTCAATAAAGTAAATGAGGTAGCGTGAATAGAAGTTTCTCCCATTTTGGTGGTAAACACATAGCCTTCCACCCCGATAATATCACCTATGTCTATCAGCTTTTTCCATACAATGTCAAACATTGACTTATCTTCTCCGGGGCAGATATCATCTCTGCGGATATAAATTTGAATACGCTCAGTACTATCCTGCAACACTGCAAAATTAGCCTTACCCATATCGCGCACCATCATCACACGACCGGCAACCGAAACCTTGGCAAACTGCTCCTTCACTTCCTCTGTGTAATCGGCCTTGATACCCTTGGCAGTATGGCTCACTTCATAAGTTGGTGCAGGGAATGGGTCTATGCCCATATCCAGTAATTGCTGTAGTTTTTCGCGGCGGATAATCTCCTGTTCGCTCAATGTCTGACTCATAATAAAATAAAATTGTTCTTTTTAAGAAACGCGGCAAAAGTAGCGCATTTTGCAAGGAAAAGAGCCGAATGGCACATAGAAATTAATCATGAGCGTGCCCCCCCGTTCATCTGTCACCCTCAGCTTGACAAAGAGTTGGGCGTGCCCCCGAAAAGCTATGCTCATAGCCTCCATCGGGGTCGGGCTATCCGCTGCTACTCCTCGCTATCGCTGCGGGGTATCCGCTACTATCCCTGCCCAACTTTTTTATTCAGGCGAGAAGGATTCGAAGCAACATTGTCAGCGCTAAACACTTAAGCCCTAAACTCAATGTCAATATTCAGGTACTTAATACCTCACAAAATGAAATCCAGTCAGAATTTTGTCCACCTTTTCATTGTACAACCTATTCGTTAATCAGATAATCTCCGCTACGTGCTTCCTGATGTTGGAGGCCATTTTCTCCATCGGCAGGTCATTATCATCCACACCAAAGGGGTCTTCTATCTCTTCGGCCACCAACTCCATACTGGCCAATACATAAAACACAAAACCCACTATAGGAGCCACATAATAGCCAAGGGTAAATACGTAGCCAAAGGGTAAGGTCATTACATAAATGAAGATAAACTTCTTGATAAAGGCACTATAAGATTGGGGTATCGGCGTGTTTTTAATCCGCTCGCAGGCACCACAGATATCTGTAAATGCAGTGAGTTCTGTATTCAATGTAATGAGTTGGTCACCGCTGATTGCATTGGTCTTATACAGGTCTGTCACTCTTTGCATCATCAATTGGGCTACCTGATTGGGTACATGTTTTTGGGTATCTATATTACCCAGTTCGGGATGTTCTGCATCATCCAGCGCCAGCCGTGTTACCTCAGACTGTAAATGTTTTTGTAAGACAGAAGCATATAAAGGGATTGATTTTCGAAAAAAATTGCGGTGAGCTTTTTCATCCGAATCTAAAATAGCATTAAGCTTCAATGCAAGATTTCGGCTGTTATTCACCAACGCTCCCCATAGCTTACGCCCCTCCCACCAACGGTCGTAAGCGGTGTTGGTGCGAAACACCAGTAAAATAGAAATGGCAAAACCCAATAAACTATGCAGCGTGGGGATGTTCTTTACCCAGCTCTTATCGCTCAGATGCAGAAATTCAATTTCCCAATAGGCAATAGCTAAAGAATAAACAACCACAAAAATAATGAGCGGAAAAAGCTTCCGCATGGTATCTGATTTAGATACTAAGAAAAGTGCTTTGAGCCAGGCCTTGTTGTTGTATACTTTCATTTAGATGTAGAATAGCGCTTTGAACAAATATACACTCATAATTACTGCGCCAAAACTAAAGTGGCAATTTTCCCTTTGCCTCCTGACAGAAAAACCTTGCGACCACTCTTTGATTTTTGCACTGCATGAAAACTCTGTTTGCTGATATTCTTCCAATTCATACCTCCGTCATAAGAAATATCCACACCACTGGTACCGCAGGTGACAAGGGTCTTTTTACTGAGGTATATCACACAACTTTTATAACCCTTGGGTGCAGCAGCAGGAATAGAAAAATCGGGGCTTTTGCCTAAACTAAACAGAACACAATTACTATCTGCTCTTGCATCCTGTGCGAAATCTCCCCCAACCACAATTCCCTTCTTTCCCCACATAGCTATCGAATTGGCACCTGTTGATTCCTTACCTCTCATCAAGGGTAAATACAGTTTTCTTTTGCCATAAAATAGTCTCGAAACCATTCCACCCGAAACAAAAACAAATGAATTTTCCTTTTCGTGAAGTGTATGAATATTGGTACCGCTTGAGGCAAAAAACGATTCTCCTTTCTCTACATCTATGGTCCCTGATTCCTTTTTCCAGGTATTACCAAAATCATTTGTTTTTGCCAGATAAACTTTCCCGTCGATAGGGTCGCCGATTACTACGCCGCTTCCTTTTTCATCAAAGCTCATCGCATCCAGAAACATCCCTTTTGTGCTATCTTCAAATACCTTTATCCAGGTTTTGCCAGCATCTGTTGTTTTCAAAATCACAGCAGGTTCGCTGATACCCATAATCACAGCCGTGTTGGCATCAAAAGCTTCAATGTCTCTAAAATCTCTTTTTTCGTAACCGCTTACGGTTATCCACTCGAAACTCTTTCCTCCGTCTGTACTCCTGGCCACTGTACCGTTGCTGCCACTGCACCATACCACCTCATTATCCACTGCACTTAGTCCCCGCAGGCTGGCATTATGGCCAGAATCCAAAATACTGATGCTTGGATTTTGGGCGAAAGAGATTTGACAACATAACAATAAAAAGGATAAAACAATACCGTAGCGTTTCATTACTTCTTCTTTAGAGGTTCTAATAAATACTCCAGACCATTCAATCTGATTTCATAAAGCGTTTGCAAGAGAACACCCAATTTACCTGCAGGAAAGCCCTTTCGCTGAAACCACTCGAGGTAAGCAACAGGAAGATTGCATAAAATTGTGCCTTTATATTTACCAAAAGGCATGGGCATCTTTACGAGTTCGAGCAAAATATTGGCATCTGCGGTCATTACAAATCTGATGTTTAAAAAAAGGTCTTAGCGAATAGCCAAGACCTTTTGGTTGTACAATAATATCGAAATAATATTTAACTGCATCCTGTAGTAGTACCACAATTGGGGCACATATAGCAGGTGCCGTTTCTCAAAGTGATATTGCCACAATTGCTGCAGGCAGGGGCATCAGCACTGGTACCCATTAGTTTTTTTGTTTCGGCACTCACAGCCGATACCACAGGTTTTGCGGGTGTAAGTTTTACCGCAGGTGTTACTTTGTGTTGTGGCGCAGTAACCCGCACTTGCGATAATTCCTGCTGCACAGTTGGGATATTATTGGGCAAACGGTCTTCGTCCAGCACATGTACCAAATCGTCACGATCAAGGTATTCGTAAGCTAAAACACGGAACACATAATCCAATACCGAAGTAGCTGTTTTTATGTTTGGATGTTCTACCATTCCGCTCGGTTCGAAACGGGTAAAAATAAATTTATCTACATATTCCTCAAGAGGCACACCATATTGCAAACCTACAGAAACCGCAATGGCAAAGCTATTGAGCAGACTACGCATTGTCGCTCCCTCCTTGGCCATATCAATAAATATTTCGCCCAATGTCTGGTCACCATATTCACCGGTACGAAGGAAAATAGCCTGACCGCCTACTTTACTTTTAAAGGTATAACCCCTGCGTTTTGCCGGCAAAGTTTTGCGTTCTACAATACGGCTTAGCTGACGTTTTAATTGTGTATCCGGACTGGCTTGTACACGTTTATTTACTTCCTCCAAAAGCTCATCAATCGTCAATTGTCCCAAGTCAACAATCTGACTTGGTGCAGGAGTTTCTGCATTCGCATCCTCATTGCTTTCTGCCGATATTTCTTTTTTCTTTTTATCGCTTTTGTTGCTCAATGGCTGACTTAGTTTCGAACCATCGCGATATAAAGCACAGGCTTTGATACCCAATTGCCAGCTGAGATAATAACAATCTTTGATTTCATCAACTGTAGCTTCATTAGGCAAATTGATGGTTTTTGAAATTGCTCCTGAGATAAAAGGTTGTACCGCAGCCATCATACGGATATGTCCGTGCGCATGGATAAAACGCTCACCCTTTTTACCACATTTATTGGCACAATCAAAAACAGGCAAATGCTCGGGCTTCAATAAAGGAGCACCTTCCATCATCATAGTGCCGCATACATAATCGTTGGCAGCGTCAATTTCTTCATCACCAAAACCCAATTCCTCCAGCAGATTAAACTCCATGTCGTAGTATTGCTCCGGCTTGAAACCAAGGCGCTGCAGACATTCTTCTCCTAAATTATAAACATTAAATACAAAGCCAATTTCGAATGCACTTTCAACCAGTGTATCCAGCTTCTTCAATTCTTCGGCTATAAATCCTTTTTCGCTCAGCGACTGATGATTGATGTAAGGAGCTCCGGCAAATGTACCGTGACCTTTTACATACTTCACAATAGCATCCATTTCAGATTCGCTATACTTCAGATTTTTTAGTGCAGCGGGTATAGACTGATTGATGATTTTGAAATAACCACCACCGGATAGTTTTTTGAATTTCACCAAAGCAAAATCCGGCTCAACACCTGTAGTGTCACAATCCATTACCAGGCCAATAGTACCTGTTGGCGCAATAACAGTAGCCTGCGCATTACGATAACCATATTTCTCTCCCATTTGGATGCAGGTATCCCATGCGCGTGTAGCTGCACTCAACAAATAATCAGGACAATACTTTGCATTAATACCTACGGGCTTTGTTTCCAGATTTTCGTAAGCATCAGAAGCATCATAAGCCGCAGCACGGTGATTGCGCATCACACGCATCATATGCTTTGCATTTTCCTTGTAACGGGGGAAAGTACCCAGAGCAGCTGCCATCTCAGCCGAAGTACTATATGCGACCCCATTCATGATAGCCGTAATAGCACCGGCAATTGCACGGCCTTCTTCACTGTCGTAAGGGATACCACTCACCATCAACATAGAACCCAGATTGGCGTAGCCCAAACCAAGTGTACGATAATCGTAGCTGAGTTGTGCTACTTCAGGGCTAGGGAATTGCGCCATCAAAACGGATATCTCCAACACAACAGTCCACAAACGGGTCATATACTCGAAAGCCGGAACATCAAAAATTCCTGTTTCTTCGTTGAAGAAACGACGAAGATTTAATGAGGCCAGATTACAGGCCGTATTGTCCAGAAACATATATTCCGAGCAAGGATTGGAAGCACGGATATCACCACCTTCGGGGCAAGTATGCCATTCGTTAATTGTAGTATTGTATTGTGTTCCGGGATCTGCACAACGCCAAGCCGAATAAGAAATTTTATCAAACAATTCTTTTGCAGGAACCTTCTTCATCACCTTACCATCACTGCGTCCGGTCATTTCCCAATCGCCACCATTAGTAAGTCGACGGAAAAATTCATTAGGAATACGAACCGAGTTGTTGGAATTCTGACCCGAAACTGTCTTGTAAGCCTCTCCTTCATAATCACTGGAATATCCTGCAGCAATCAAAGCTGCTACTTTCTTTTCTTCCTCTACTTTCCAATCAATAAAATCCAATACTTCGGGGTGATCTAAATCCAAACAAACCATTTTGGCTGCACGACGTGTGGTGCCACCACTTTTGATAGCCCCTGCAGAACGGTCACCGATTTTTAGAAAACTCATCAAACCACTGGATGTACCTCCACCACTAAGTTTTTCACCTTCGGCACGAATGTTGGAATAGTTAGTGCCTACCCCACTTCCGTATTTAAAAATGCGTGCTTCACGTACCCAGAGATCCATAATACCTCCTGCGTTTACCAAATCGTCATCTACACTGAGGATAAAACAAGCATGTGGTTGCGGACGCTCATAGGCATTGGTGGAACGCTCCAGTTTGCCTGTTGTAGGGTCTACATAATAATGTCCCTGAGCTTTACCATTGATGCCGTAGCTATTGAATAATCCTGTATTGAACCATTGAGGAGAATTGGGTGCACAACTTTGTTGCAGAATGCTAAACACCAATTCCTCGTAAAATACCTGTGCGTCTTTTTCGGTAGCAAAGTAGCCGTATTTGTAGCCCCAGGAGCGCCAGCAATCAGCCAATCGGTGAGCTACTTCTTTAATAGATGTTTCGCGGCCCAGTGTGCCGTCTGCCTGAGGCACACCGGCTTTACGAAAATATTTTTGTGCCAGA
Organism: Bacteroidota bacterium; assembly: GCA_040387755.1. GTDB lineage: Bacteria > Bacteroidota > Bacteroidia > Chitinophagales > Chitinophagaceae > Rurimicrobium. Next base: position 167,850 of record JAZKDB010000004.1, read on the forward strand.
ATATCTGTAGCAATCTGAGACCAGTGCTCCGGCACCTCAACATTAGTCATTTCAAATACCTTTTCACCATTCGGATTACGAATGATAGAACTGCGATAATCGTATTTGAACATATCAAACACGCTGATATCGTCGCGGGTATAATGTCTTTGGAAACTCAGCCCTTTGCCCGAGCCTGTTTTTGTTGAATTTGTCATAATATTATTGGTATTGGGTGGTCTAAAGCTTCATTCGAAAGCAATGACAACGAAATTATTTAAAAGATTCTCTCTTGCAAGTCTAAAATTATAACAAGCTGTGGATAAATGAATTTATATGGTTAAGCAAAAAAATAACAAACAAATACGAGTTGTAATTATCCTTAATATTTGAAATAATAAATATCTGCACTGCTAGACAAATTATATTCTGAAAAAGCAATCTAGCTAAATTAAGCATTCATTTTCAAATCATTAAGTTAAGTTATCGTAAAGACCAAGAAGCCGAAAACCTGATATGATTTTCGGCTTCTTCAAAGCTTAATAAAATATAATTTCTACCAGATTTTATTTCTGGAATTTTCAAATTCCTTTGGTTTTACAATAGTGAAGACTCGTGCAATATTAAAGCCAAAGCGGAAGCCGCCGTCACCCCATTTGTCTGTAGTTTGGCCCACAAAAGTGCGCTCGGTCATACCAGAAGAATTGGTGAAATGCAATTGAAAAACATGTCCTCCGGTTTCAATATCAAATCCAATACTTAAAGAGTTGGTGGTATTGTCCAATTGGGTAAACTGATGATAATATTCCAGATTCAGCGTTACCCGTTTGTTGAGTTTTATCCGGCCACCTGCACCAAGAGCAAGGATATCATTTGGCTCGGCCATTGTGTTGACAAAGTTGTAATGCACATGTGTTGGCATTAACTGAAGAGTAAAAATGCTGCTGAATTTTCGCGCAATCAACAATTGATTGAAGAAAAACAAGCGATTGCTAAAAGGATATTGCTCAGGAGACACCAATTGACGTCCCAACAACTTATCAGAAGATAATGAAGTAAGAGACATCCCCCCAACATAGCTAAGACTAAGAGGCATTTCGTCTTTTACCGTCTGGCGCAGAATCTTTGCCTTTATATAACCATCATATTCTTTGTACAAAGAACTACGTCCTACTCCGATAGTTATGGCATCATTAATTCCATAATCAAGACCAAGACGAATGGTAGCTCCATCCAAACCAAAAAACTCATGAACACCTCCACTCATCGGACTGAATCGGTGAGATATTTTAAAATCAAGTATTCCCCTGCCTGTATTCTCAATACTATGGCCGTTAATCAAACGTGTCGTTTTGAAAGCACCGTAAGTGTATTCTTTCACAACAGAATCGTCTTCAAGCAAGGAAGACAAATCGTCCGATGAGCCAGTCTGGGCATATACAGTAGTAACTGATAATTCCAGTAAAATCATGCACAAAAAAGCATGCAATAATTGCTTTGGTAAATTTGATTTCATAAAAGACATTAATTAGTTTTCCAGAGCGCCTGTATTAATCCAACGACGAACTTTATTGATGGTACAATTATCCAGTTTGCTGGCATTTTTAGGCATTGACCCTGCCTCCAATACTGCAAGAAATCTATTGTTATCAACCATATTTTTCACACCTGCATAAGCACCAAAATTATATCCTCCGGAAGCTGTAGCATCATGACAACCACTGATAGCACAGGATTGACTGACAATACCTTTTATATCTTTATTCCAGGTGATATTGGTAGTATCACAACCCACGCTCGGATACATTGATTCTTTATTGTCTTTATAGCATCCTGCAGATAAAACTACAGTGCCAATGCTGAGCATGAAAACAAAAGCTGTCAAATAATTTTTCATCTTTTAAACTTGAATATTTAGTATCTGATTAACTGTTATCTGCATCCAAACGGCGATATGCTTTGATAAAAATAGCACCTAAGTTTTTATGCGGAGGCACATAATCTTTAAATAAGGGTTCACTTACTTTTCCTTTAAATTCTCCACCTAATCTCTTCCACATGTTCACCCAATTGACATCAGTACCTTCACTAAGGTTATCATTAAGGGCTCTCAAAATAGGTTCGTTTACTGCCATCGCACCCGTTTGCTTGGTTGAGATAATCTGTGCATCCGGAGAGTTGTTCAGTATGGTTGACAAATTATGATAACCGCCACAGGAGCCTAATACCACCACTTTCGTTTTATTTGTCAGGCGCTCCAATGTCGTAGGCAAATGATAACTATGGCCACGATGTACAATTACTGCCGGGTGAATATTGTTGTCGTCCATGTGCTTATTCAGCGCTTTTTGGGCTTCTTCATCTTCAGGTTCGGCTAATGGTAAATTGGCAAAAACATTGACTGCCTTGCCAGATGTTGAGGTAATATTAATCCAATATTTACTGGTAGTCAGTTTCCATTTAGGCCCTTTGAAATTACTCAGAAAGCTGTTGTAAGACATCTTTCCATCTTCATCACCATAAAAAAAGAACTGCTCTACTACAGAACTGTCAACATCTACCAGATTGGCATAAGGCACGAAATTTATCGGAGGGAGATTCAGTTTTTTCGAACGTTCTGCAGCTGCTTCATCAGTCAAACTATCCTTCGCTCCTTCAAAAAGTGTGGCTAATAAGGCATATACTTTCAAGCCTTTTTTACTTCTTTTCTTACCGGCCAATTCATAGTTATTTCTCACTTCTTCCTTCAAAAATTCAATTAACGCAGAGTCTTCAATGCTACCAAAAGCATCAGCAACATCCACTGCATCTTCCAGTTCATCTTCCTTTCCTTTATCCAGATTGGCAACAAAATCTTTCATCAAAGTTTTCCTTTTCTCTTCGGTAAAGGTGGCCAGAAACTGATCTAACCTTCCGAAACCGGCACTCATTCTGATAAACGTACGAAATTTGTCGTAATGCAGTTTTTCCAAAAATTCATCACCATTCATTGGTTTCATTTTTTCCATCAGACGCTTAAATGCACCGGTAAATGAACTTGTATAGATTTCTTCCTGTCCATATACTATGATGTAATAAATTGCTTCAGGACTTAAACTCTCTATGCATTTAAAACGAACAGCTTCAGTTTTATCATGCAGTTCATCCATAATACGAACATAATCTCTCAGTGCCCTGTACTCCAGTTCACTATTGATACTGCTGTTACCTAAAGTTTCATTTTCTATTCTGAGGCGTACGAGATTTTTGAAAAACAAATCCTGATCTGAAGTGATTTTGTCTACTTCGGCAATGGTCAGTTTTTGATTATGAATATCGTTTAAAAAAGTCTTGGCTTTTAAGGGCGCTTTTGATTCTTTCGAAATTCGGACAATTGTCTTGACCAATGGGTCTGTATTGCGATTTAAGGCATTCTGAATGCTGACATTGGTGGATGTAGCGTAATTAAAAACCTCGTCAGGAACCACTTTGGCAGCACCAGCAAGCACAACATCTGCACAAGGTCTGTTGGCAAATTCTCCTAATTTTTTAATCAATAGCGTTGCGTCCTGCTTAGCGATTTCCTGACACAAGTAGTCCTTATCTGCATCATTCAGCAGCTGGCTGTTGGCCAATGAATAGATGTTCACATTGTTCTTTACAAAATCAGAGAGCTTGCCCTCATATTTTGCAATCACCATTTGCTTAAAGTTGCTGACCATCCTTTTATAGTAAACAGGAGGGTGCTTTGTGTCACTGTTAAATTGAATCAGAACATTTTCCAGAGCTCTATGATATCCAAGTTTTGTTTGATTCTCGGTAAACTTATCTGCAATGGGCAAATTTTCTATCATTATCTGAATGCGGCTCACTTCCTTCAGCAGGCTGTTTGTCAGTGTTTTGCTCCCTTCTTCGTCATCTGTAATTTTGATGTGATTATCAGCAATACCATCAGACAAGTCAGCACGCTTTTGTTGCTTGCTCACCTTATCAAAAAACAAGCTTCGCTGCATAGGCACCGGATTAATCAATGTATCCAATCCATACACAGATACCTCTTTCTTTTCTTCCTTCTTGGATTCTCTCTTAGACTCTCTTTTGTTCTCCTCCTTCTTTTCGCTTTTTTGAGCAAATACAATCGGGCTATTCAAACACAGAAACAAGGCTCCAAAAAAAATGTTGTTCTTTAAAGTCATACTTTGGCTTTTTATGTAACAATTCACGTATTCAGGCAAAACTACTGAATTAAGAGGGCTATTAAATGTAAATTATTCTTAACAAATTTTATTTTTAATATAGTTATTCATGCCTGCTCTCTTTGCTTAGAATTGTAAGTAATCTTCCCACTTCCGGAAACCTGAAGAGCAAAACGCGTTCCATTTGATTAAGACTTTTAATTCATCTGACCTGTCATGTTTTTAAAAAAAGAAGTTAAAAACAAATTTTTTATCCTAGTTTTGCCTCTGCTTAGGTTTCCTCCTTTGGGAGGAATTAAAAGGGAATCAGGTGTAAATCCTGAACATTACCCGATGCTGTAAGTTTCATCAATAGCTTTTGCAATTATCTTCAAAAGCCACTGTCCGCAAATAATACAAAGGATGGGAAGGCGCAAAAGTGAAACAAGTCAGAAGACCTACCCAAGCATAGTAAATCACTGCTTTCGGGATTTTTAAAAGCTCAGGTGATGAATATTTTGCTCTCTGTGCACGGATAGCAGTTTGTTCTTTTCTCCTGTAATTTTTGTCTTGCTGAGTAGTTTGTTATTGTTTAACCCAAAATTTAAAAACAACAAACGCAATGCGCAAATTATTACTTTCTCTCTTTGTATTGGCAGCTTGCTATACAAGTAATGCCCAAACTACAGCTACTTTTGAGTCGCTTACATTGCCAAAAGCGGACACCGCCTATATAAATTATTCATCTTATGGAAGTGATGTAGGCTTTTCGGACGGTCTTGCCTATTTTCCTTGTGTATATGACACCTCTTTCGGCTATGAATTCTGGGCCGGCGGTTTTGCTTATTCCAATATGACTGACAGCATTACCAGTGGTTTTATGAATCAATATTCGGCTAAAACAGCAAAAGGATTTGCCGCTTCCAGCAACTATGTTGTTGCTTATGGCCAGGAAAATACTGTTCGCCTTACAGGTGCAGCCACAGGAAAATCAATGTTGGGATTTTATATTACCAACAGCACTTATGCCTACAACAGTATGAGAAGCGGTGACGGCTTCTCGAAAAAATTCAATGCAACAGATAAGGACTATTTCCGTCTGGATGTTTTTGCCTACAGAAAAGACACTTTGGGCAAAGATTCTGTAAGTTTTTATTTAGCTGACTTCAGAAATACAGACTCTACAAAAAACTATATCGTCAGAGACTGGCAATGGGTTGATTTGGCAAAAATAGGCAAAGCAGACAGCTTATACTTCCGTCTGCAATCTACAGACAATGGTAGCTTTGGCATGAATACTCCTGCGTATTTCTGTATGGACAATTTTATGACCAACGAAACTGGTTTATCTATTGCATCAGTTTCAACAAAAGCAGATATCAAAATATTTCCAAACCCTGCAACGGATAAAATTACTATAGAGTCCTCTATTGGCTCAAAGCAAGGAGTAACGGTAACTGATTTTTCGGGTCGTATAGTTGCGGTGTATGAAATGAATGAAAAACAATTAATCATAAATCTTGAGGGTTACGCTCCGGGCACTTATATATTGAATTTCACAAACGGAAATCAATCTGCCAGTTCCAGATTTGTAAAACAATAATTTTCATGAAAAATCAAATTCTTGTTTTTCTTCTCAGTACAATTCTGGGCATAAATGCTCAAGCCCAATTTGCGCCACAAGTTGGCTTGGCAGGAAGCACTGCTATTCACAAATCAAGTTCATCTATTAAGGCATGGGCAAAAGAATGTAGTATCCAACGTGGTTATTTAAATATCGCCGATAAAGCAAGCGGATACAGCTCTACTGGTGATAGTTCGAACGCTTTGGGTATAGCTGACGGAATGGTCATTAGCCTTGGCGACAGCGGTATCGCCACCGTTCAATTTTCCCAATCCATTTATAATGACAATGGTGCTGACTTTGTAATTTTCGAAAATGGCTTTCAAAATCCGGCCAATCCGGAAGAAGCTTTTCTTGAATTGGCCTTTGTAGAAGTCAGCTCAGATGGACAACATTTTTTTCGCTTCCCAGCAACATCAAATACCTTAAGCAGTGTACAAATTAGAGGTGCAGGCGACTATATGGATGCAAGGTTAATTAATAATCTGGCCGGAAAGTATGCCGCACAATATGGTACACCATTTGACCTGGAAGAACTAAAAGGAACCGTTGGATTGAACATAAATAAAGTCACACACATTCGAATCATCGATGTAGTCGGCTCTATCGACCAATATGCATCAAAAGACAAGAATGGTCAGACAATCAATGACCCCTACCCTACACCTTTCCCTACAGGTGGTTTTGATTTGGATGCAGTGGGTGCAATACATTTAAATAGCTCAGAGATTAACGAATTGATTTCCGTTAAACCTAATATTTTCCCAAATCCGGCCAGTACACTACTCATGGTTAATCTTACCTCTGCTGTTGCAAATGATAATGCCGAAATAACCATCAACGACATTAGTGGCAGGACTTTACTTCGCCAAAAAGCAACTCAAGAAAACACCATTAATATCGAATCATTGCAACCCGGATTTTACTTCATCAGTCTTAGTCAATCTTTTGGCAGCACATGTATAGGGAAATTTTCAAAAATCTAATCTTCCTGATGGTTATTGGGCTTGTCGCTTTTTCTTGTAAAAAAGACAAGCCCAACCCTACTGATACAACTTTACCAAAAGACAGTACAGGTAGAGTGTTGATTGTGTGTGAAGGGAGTCTGGGCAACGGCAATAGTGAGCTGAGTATTTATTATCCATACAAAGACAGTGTATTCAACGATGTCTATAAAAACGCCAACGGACAGTCTTTAGGAGATGTTTTCCAGAGTATCAGCAAAATCAAACAGCAGTATTTTTTGTGTGTTAATAATTCGGACAAAATAGTAGTACTGGATGCCAATACCTGGCAGCAAAAAGCTACTATTAAAGTATCAAAACCACGGTACCTATTGGATGTGGGTCACAATCGCGCCTACGTTGGCTCATTATTCAGCAACACTATTTTTGTCATCAATACACTCACATTTTCTGTTGAGAAGGAAATAAAAATGCCTTATCAGAATGCAGAAGGAATGATACTTAAAGATGGCATTGCTTATGTTTGTTGCTGGGATACTGCCTGCAACAAATTATACCAAATCAATACCAGTACAGATAGCATAATCGATAGTATTCAATTAGCGGGCAATGCCCCTCAAAATATATTACTGGACAAAGAAAATAAGATTTGGGTAATGGCAGGAAATGCATACAAAGCTAAAGATGCCAGTCTTTCCAGAATTGACATTTCTACAAAGAAAATTATTCAGTCCTTTCTTTTTTCAAAAGGTGTTGAAGCTATCAAAGCAAGCTTTAACAGACATGCCGATACCTTATACTTTTTGGAAGTAAACTATAATGGGGGAACGGTCAACAATGGTGTTTTCCGAATGCCCATCACCAGCCATTCCTTGCCTGACAAAGCTCTAATTTCCTGTCAGGCCAATCAATATTTTTGGGGCTTGGCTATAGACCCCAATTCAGGATGTATATATGTCGGAGATCCTAAAGGATTTGTTCAAAAAGGTACTGTTTTAATTTATACTCCTTTAGCTCAGTTACTGCGACAATTCAATGTAGGTCTGGGTGTAGGTTCTTTCTTTTTTGACTAATTGAAATTTCATTTTCCATATCATTTCAGGCAATGTGCAATATTATTCATATTGTTCTTTACCGTGCAACAACAGTGTCTGGCACAGGAGAAAAAACTGAAAGTGGTGAAAATTCATCAACCAAGAACAATCCGTAAAAGACAATCTGACGAAAAGCTAAATGGCTTTGCTCCGGGCATGAAAATATTGACCGTGGATTCGCAATGGATGGCTCAATATGCCCTTCAAAATTTAAGTCAGTTATTGACACAACAGATTCCTGTTTTTGTCAAATCCTATGGCATCAATAGTATGGCCACACTTAATTTCAGAGGCTCTTCTTCTGCACAATCTCAGGTATTATGGAATGGCGTACCTCTAAATAGTGCATCCTCCGGAATGACAGATGTATCAATGCTAAGTGTCAATAATTTTGATCAGATTGATATTGCTTACGGCGGCTCTTCGGCACTGTTGGGTAGCGGAAATGTAGGAGCAGCTTTACTACTCAATAATAATTTCAATGGTATAGATACCCACAAAAAATGGCAGACAAAAATGGGCACCGAAACAGGGAGCTTCGGACAATACAAACTTAGTCTTCAGGAATATTACTCGAGCAAAAAAATGTTGGTCTCTTTAAAATTCATGCATCAACAAGCCAATAATAATTTCCTTTATGAGGCGCAGAATACACAGCGAATTAAATTGAGTAATGCTACATTACAAAGCAATAGCATCATGCTGAATTTTGGCTACCATTTTTCACCAAATACTCATCTGAAATTCTCAGTCTGGCACCAATATTTCAACCGTGAAATTCCCCCTGCTATGTTTGAACTCATATCATTAAAACAGCAAGAGGATAAGGCCTTAAGATGCTTATTAGATATTGAAACCGTTGTTGGAAAGAAAAACAAACTGTACACTAAGACTTCCTTTTCGCAAGAAGGAATGGTGTATAAAGATGTGGCTATTGGATTGTCTTCGCGCAACACTATCTACCAATATTTTCAGGAATTTGGATGGAAAAGGCAATTTCATCCAAGACATGAATTCTTACTGTTTCTGCCCATTAACGTAACCTGGACGTTGCCTGTAAACGATTCGCAGACCCGATATCAGAAAAGAGTGGCACTGGCTGGCGCCTATCATTACAAAGCCTGCGACAACAAATTACTAGTTGCTTTCAATACCCGTTTCGAACAAATCAATACGCAGTCTGTCTTTCTGGCCGGTGCAAATGCTTCCTTTTCATTCCATCCATTTTTCAAAATAAGAGGAAATATTCAAAGCAGCTACAGAGCCCCGACACTGAATGAATGGTACTATCTGCCCGGAGGAAATATTAACCTGAAACCGGAAAAAGGATGGAACATCGATGCCGGCTATGAATTGAAAATACCTATCAATACCCAATGGTCAGTCCAACAAGATATCAGCATATTTAATCGCCAAATTAAGGATTGGATTTTATGGTTTGGGGGTTCAATCTGGACTCCTCATAACATTGCGGAAGTGAATAGCAGGGGACTGGAAACAAACAATAATCTGATATGGAAAAAAGCTAACTGGAAAATATATGCCGGCCTTAATACTTCGTTTGTATTGGCAACAACTGTACAAAGCCATATTCCTAACGATGGAAGTATTGGCAAGCAAATACCTTATTCCCCACGATATAACGGACAAGCTAATATCGGATTCTCATTCAAAAAATTTTCCCTTAATTACAACCACACATACACAGGCTACCGCTTTATTACTACAGACGAATCTCAATTCCTTAAACCCTACCAGACAGGTAATTTTTACGCAGCCTTTTCGTGCAAAATAAAGAAATTGGATTGCTCAGTTAATGCACGATACAACAATGCCTGGAACGAGATATATCAGGTAGTCAATCTAAGGCCTATGCCAAGAGGCAATTGGGCCATCGGATTGAGTTTTGTTTACTAGGTTTTACTGAAAATATCAAGGCACAGGATCATAACCACTTTTACCCCAGGGATGGCAGGATAGAATCCTCTTAAGGGCCATCATGCCTCCTTTGAAAGGTCCGTATTTCTTAATCGCTTCAGTACCATAAGCACTGCAGGTAGGAGTATAACGACAGTTTGCACCCAAAAATGGAGAAATGGAAGTTTGATAAATACGGATTATTCCCAAAAACAGAAAACTAAATACCTTTCGTATCATCATTCTGTGGATTTAATGGCAACTGCTTGCATAAAGTGTCAATAGCATTGCAAACTGACTGATTGATTAATGTAAAATCAGGATTGGGGCTGCCCGTAAAAATAAAAAACAAATGTAGATGCTGATTTGAAGAAACAAGCTCATAAAGCTTATGCTTATGGAGCCTCCAGGCTTCACGGATAAGCCGTTTGGTTCGGTTGCGATGAACAGCAAGTGGTGTGCGTTTCTTAGGTACCGACACAGCAATCCTTGCGGGCGACAGTTCTTTGTCGCGAGGCAATTGCAGCCAAATACATTTGAGTGGAAATGAAGAAAACGCTTTCCCTTGTTGGAAAAGCGTTTTAATATGTTGCTCCCGTTTTAGCCGCTCGTGAACTGTGAAAGTGTAGCGAATGGCAGAAGAATTTAAAGATTACTTAGCCATCTTCTTATCAGACACTGTCAATCTCTTACGTCCTTTTGCACGACGAGAAGCTAATACTTTGCGGCCATTAGCAGATTCCATACGTTTGCGAAAACCATGTACAGATTTACGGCTACGACGACTGGGTTGGTATGTACGTTTCATAAGTTTTGTATTATAGCCCTTGTTTTTATGAGGACTGAATTAATTTTAAAAATCGGATTGCAAAAGTAAGGGTTTTTCAAACAAAATCAAAAAATAGATAGAAAGAATTATTGAAATAATTTTATTTGCACAAGAGCCAACTCTAAGCATTTAAATATCAATGTTTTGGAAACAATTTTTCTATGAAATTTCTATAAAAAAAGAATGATGCACATTACCAAAATGATCAGGAGGACAATTGCCAAAGCAGCATATGGGACTATCTTATTTTGTCGCTCCAACATTAAGCGATTATTAAGCTCACTTTTAATTTGTATGTGTAATTGCGAATTTAAGTCCGGGTGAAGTAACAACAACTGTCCTGCAATCTCCTCAAACAATCGCGGCGCTGTAATGCTTTTAGAAGCCAATAAAAGATTGTTGCTAATCTCTGTATTCAATTCTGTATTGTTTGCTCTTAGTAACAGAGCCATATTATCCTTATTAAGCAGACCTAAAATAAAATCTGTCAATGCATCAGTATTAATGGCCCGTCTATCCTGTCCTTTAACATATATATACAAGTCCTTGCTTTGCTTTAATATTTGCTCTACACTATTGATACTGTCCTTTGCAAAAGTGCTGTACTGTCCTTTTGCTTTTAATTCATTATCGAAGGTCTTTCGTTTTAATGGATTAGAAAGCACTTCATAAGCGGATTGTATTTCCTGAAAATATTGTGTGGCTTTAGGGTCTGAACTATTACTGTCAGGATGATAACGCCGGGCAAGATTCCGATACGCCTTTTTTAACTCTGCAGAGGATGCATGAGGATGACTTTCAAGTATTTTATAATAATCTATAAAAGACATGTGCGCTTAAGGTTAAAAATAAAGGCTGCTTCAAAATTTGAAACAGCCTTTGTATAAAACGTTTATTGCAATTAATTAAGCTTCTTTTTCTACTTGTCCATAGTTGAGCTCTACTGGCTGAGCGCGACCGAAGATTTTCACAGTCACTTTCAACTTTTTCTTCTCATCATTGACTTCCTCTACAGTACCATTGAAATCATTAAATGGACCATCGATAATTTTTACTGTTTCACCAACAATGAAAGGATCTGCATAACTGATACCGGCTTCAGATACCTCATCCATTTTACCAAACATTTTGTTCACTTCATTTTTGCGCAACGCAATAGGATTTTCCTTTCCTAAAAAATGAATAACGCCATTTAATGATTTAATGGTTTGTACAATATCGTCAGTCAGTTTTCCATCAGCCGCTTCAATCATTAAATAACCAGGGAATAATATTTTCTCGCGAAGGGCTTTTTTACCACCAACAACTTTAAATATTTTTTCGACAGGACAAAGTACCTGATGTACTGAATTTGCCCAACCATTGATTTTAATCTCTTTATCAATGTACTCTTTCAGCTTCTTTTCCTTACCACTTACTACGCGCAAAACGTACCATTTGGTATCTTGATTGATTACTATTTCTTCACTCATCTGAAAGGTATTGTTTAGTTGCCCAATAGGTTATATATCAGGGTAATTACTTTCTCTGAAGCCAGATTCATACCCAACATAATCATTGTAACAATAGCTAATGCTACTAATACAATAACTGTAGTTTGCTGCAATTCATCGGCAGTTGGCCAAGTTACTTTATGTACCAACTCGTCGTAGGCTTCTTGTATATAGCTACCAAATTTGCTCATAAAAAATATTTTTTTGTTTTGTAAAGCTAATAAAAAAGCTCAATAAAAACTTTTTGCACGGGCACTAGGATTCGAACCCAGATCAAAGGTTTTGGAGACCCGTATGCTACCGTTGCACCATGCCCGTGTATATTTTAAAGTAGTTAGCTAATTAGCAAGGGCTAATTAGCTAACTACAATGTATTCTTAGAAAATGATAATCAATATTACTTGATGATTTCAGTAACCTGACCAGCACCTACTGTACGTCCACCTTCACGAATCGCGAATTTAAGACCTTTATCCATCGCGATTGGAGCGATCAATACTACGTGCAAGTTAACATTATCACCAGGCATTACCATTTCAACTCCTTCTGGTAACATACATTCGCCAGTAACGTCTGTAGTACGGAAGTAAAATTGAGGACGGTATTTGTTAAAGAATGGAGTGTGACGACCACCTTCGTCTTTCGAAAGTACGTAAACTTCACCTTTAAATTCCGTATGCGGAGTGATTGATTTTGGTGCGCAAATTACCATACCACGACGGATATCTTTTTTCTCGATACCACGAAGCAAGATACCAGCGTTATCACCAGCTTCACCACGATCCAATAATTTTTTGAACATCTCAACACCTGTACAAGTTGAAGTCAATGGATCTTCGTTAAAACCAACGATTTCAACGTTCTCACCAACTTTAATTACACCGCGCTCGATACGACCAGTAGCAACTGTACCACGACCAGTAATCGTAAATACGTCCTCTACAGACATCAAGAATGGTTGATCAACAGCACGTGGAGGCAATGGAATGTATTCATCAACTGCAGTCATCAAATCTTCGATTTGTTTGATACCTGCTTCTTCACCATTCAAACCAGAAAGTGCAGAACCTTGGATGATTGGTGTATTATCACCATCAAAACCATTTTTAGTCAACAAATCACGAACTTCCATTTCTACAAGCTCAAGAATTTCAGCATCATCAACAAGATCAACTTTGTTCATAAATACTACGATACGAGGTACACCTACTTGTTTTGCAAGCAAGATATGCTCTCTTGTTTGAGGCATTGGACCATCAGTAGCAGCTACTACAAGGATAGCACCGTCCATTTGGGCAGCACCGGTAATCATGTTCTTTACATAGTCGGCGTGACCTGGGCAGTCAACGTGCGCATAGTGACGATTAATTGTTTCATATTCTACGTGAGCGGTATTAATCGTGATACCACGCTCTCTTTCTTCAGGAGCTCCGTCAATTTCGTCATAGCCTTTTTTTGCAGCCATACCTTTTGATGCAAGCACCGATGTAATAGCAGCAGTCAAAGTTGTTTTACCATGGTCTACGTGACCAATTGTACCAATGTTTACGTGGGGTTTCTCCCTGTTAAAGGTCTCTTTTGCCATTTTATTCTTTTTTTAAGAAGTTGTTTACAATTTTTGTTTTCTTTCTTTGCATTTGGTTCAACAAAAAAAGAAAACACTTTTTTGCCGAAACGAGCGCAAATGTATTATTAATTATCGGACTAAAAAAAATCTGACAATCTGTTTAATCGTTTTAATTGAAAATTAATAATTAATTATCAATCTTCAAGTTAATGGAGAGCTGTTGAGCAGGATTGAACTGCCGACCTCTTCCTTACCAAGGAAGTGCTCTACCGCTGAGCTACAACAGCTTAATAACTTCCGAACTTTCCGGTAAAAACCGATATGTTCTTGTGCTGAGTTAGTTCAGCTTTTTGTAAAGAGAGCGGGAGACGAGGCTCGAACCCGCGACCTACAGCTTGGAAGGCTGTCGCTCTACCAACTGAGCTACTCCCGCTTGTAAAATTTTCAACTTCCTAATGTTAAAATTTGGACTCTGAAAATTTTCAAAGTCCAAATTTCGACATCAACGTGTGGGCAGGGTAGGGTTCGAACCTACGTACACGTGAGTGAGCAGATTTACAGTCTGCCGCCTTTAACCACTCGGCCACCTACCCGGTTAAAATTATAAATTCAGATTGCGAAGTTAAGGTAAACTTTACTGCACTTTCAAAAAATTTATAGAGCCACTTGCCGGAATCGAACCAGCGACCTACTGATTACAAATCAGTTGCTCTACCATCTGAGCTAAAGTGGCTTATGAATAAATCACTTATAAAGAACTATCCCTTTTGTTTTCGGGATTGCAAAAGTAGATAAGAATTTTATTTCTCCAAATTTTTTTTTCATTTTCTTCAATAATCTTTTGTCTGCCAAATACCTGCTACATTTGCACAGCTATTTTCAAAAAAAACTTAGTGCTCAAAACGCGTAATATCATACTACAGATTATTGATTTCTTTCATCCCCCATTTGCACGATGGATTGATCAGCAAACCTTTAGATACCTTGCCTGTGGCGGTTCTAATCAGGTGCTCAATATATTTATATACTGGTTTAGTTTCAATGTTTTACTAGACAAAAAAGACATTCCTGTGCCCAATAGTGGCCCGATTGCCGGCCCGATTGCTGCCTATGTCATTGCATCTGCAGTAACTATTCCTATAGGTTTTTTATTATCCAAATATGTAGTTTTTCAGGAATCTAACCTTAAAGGCCGGATTCAATTGTTCCGTTACATGACCCTTGTGGGTATTTGTTTTGTGCTGAATTACTGGATGCTCAAGTTATTTATCAATGTAATGAACATTTATCCCACTCCTTCTCAAACCATTACGATAATATTATTGGCTATTTTCAGTTATATAGTACAACGCTTCTTCACTTTTAAGGTAAAGCCCGAAGTGGCAGAAACTTCTTACTCCGAAATCAGCGAATAAAAACCGGTACTTTTACATTATGTCTAGAAAAATTGTCTTTTCATTTCTATTGCTCATTGCTTCATGGAGTAAAGGCTTTGCACAAACTTTCTACAAATGGACAGAATTTGGCGCCGCTGTTGGTGCAACACAATACTTTGGCGATATCAATGATAACTATGGCTTTCAGCATATCCGCAGTAATTTTGGCGTGTTGGGTCGCTACAATTTTAATCATTACTTAGCCATAAGGTTGTCTGCAAATTATACGCAGGTGGGCCATGATGACAGCTACAATAAAAACGCTTATCAAAATCTGCGCAACCTTAGTTTCCGCAGTGATATTTATGAAGCAACCTTACAGGCCGAGTTGAATTTCTTTCGCCTCGAAACCGGTAATCTTGAAAGTCAATGGACTCCTTATATCACTGGTGGAATAGGTGCATTTTACTATAATCCTTATACCTTGTACAAGGGCGAAAAATACTATTTGAGGCCACTTGGCACAGAGGGTCAAAACTTTGGAGGACAATACTCCGATCGCGTGTATGGCAGTACGGCTTTGTGTTTCCCGATAGGAATCGGTGTAAAATGGTGGTTGCTGCCAGGTGTTAATATGGGTATTGAAATCACCGACAGGTTGACGAATACGGACTATCTGGATGATGTGAGTAAAACCTATGTAGGTGGTGAAAAATTTGCTCCTGATCCTACAGCCCTAAATGCTGCTTATTATATTCAGGATCCTTCTGTACTTAAAAATCCGGGGGCTCCGATAGGCAGGGCAGGTAAACAAAGAGGCTCCAGTGCTACCAAAGATCAATATTTAATGATGCAATTGCATTTATCGGTACAACTGAAAACCTATAAGTGCCCGACGACGCAAAATTACTGGCGTACACAATACTAAAATTCCAGACTTACGTTGATCCATTCACCATCAAAATGAGCTTTGTATTTTTTGTAAAATTGTATCGCTGGCTCATTCCAATCCAGCACCTGCCAAAGCATCCCGCTAAACTTTTTTTCCTGAGCTTCCCTGATTAAGGCATCCATCATTTTGGTGCCCAAGCCTTTACCTCTGTAGGATTCTGATACAATAATATCTTCGAGGTACATACGCTGCCCTTTCCAGGTACTATAACGGATATA
The DNA here is from genome assembly GCA_040387755.1 of Bacteroidota bacterium. Classification (GTDB taxonomy): domain Bacteria; phylum Bacteroidota; class Bacteroidia; order Chitinophagales; family Chitinophagaceae; genus Rurimicrobium. The sequence goes on from JAZKDB010000004.1 coordinate 184,018, forward strand.
GTACAAGGCCATTCCCACAATTTTGCCGTCCACTTCAGACACAAATGCCCACCAGACAGGCTGTTGGCCAAAACCACTTTCTTCGAAATGGGCCAATGTAACAGTTACTTGTTCCGGAGCTTTTTCGAAAACAGCCAGTTCTCTTACTAGTTCCATCATGGCAGGACAATCCTCTCGTTTTGCAGGGCGTATCACAATATTCATAGCCTGCGAAAATAGTGAATTGCATGATATTATGTTGTTGTGCTTCCGTACCATTGCCTTTACCTGAATGGAGTTGTCGTCGCACCACCTCCGGACATTGACGCGTGTAGGCACACTACGAAGAATAGGAGCCCGCTTAAGTCACTGCTAGGAACGAAGCAGTCTATAATTTTATCTAAAGAATTATGTGGAACGTGATAGATTGCTTTGCTAACATCCCGAACAGCGGGCTGCTAAAATCATAGTAAATTATAGTTACACTTTAATGTAGCTCAGGATGTGTACGCTGACATTACAAACAGGGGAGATTTTATTTAGCAATGACGAATTTGGTTTGTTTACCATCACCCAAATCGCATTCAATAACAATTTGTTTTGTGGTTAAGTCGTAATAACCTTTCCCCACTACATTATTGTAAGTAACAGAAGCAACAGTAACATGTTGCTTACCTAATTCAATAGTTTGATTATCACAATTCAACAGAAACCAGAAATAGTTAAATTGATAAGGACTAAGATTAGATCCTCTAAATTCAACCCTGTTCACTTTATTTGTAACCTGATCCAGCCTTACATCTGCCCAAACACTATCAATTAATTTACCATCTTCGTAACGCAACATCTTTGAAAACTTTTCATCAACCAGCGACTTGGCACAATTGCTGCTAACAACCAGATTTGTGGCATAAGATTGACTAATGCCGGAAGTTGTTTTCGCATTCAACAGTATGGGATAAGTCCCGTTTTTCACGTTTGTGGCATGAAATGAAATACCTGCAGTAATTGAAGTACTATTATTATTAGAGAAAATACCTTCTGCTCCTTCAGGCAAATTTGAAAAGGAAAGGTGTATAGGTTCTGCAATGCCAAATGAATTTGCACGGATACTATTTACATAATCTGTAATGCCATTATTATAAATGTAAAAATCTCCTGGCTCGTAAATTGCCATATCAAAATTAACTATCGGGATAGTCAGATTTATTATACTGATTTTTGTTCTTCCATTTGCGTCTGTCAAAACAAACTTTACCGGATACTTACCTGGCTTTGGTGTACCTGTCAATGTAAAAACAATTTCAGTTTGAAAAGGCACCACTCCTTCTGCCGGAGTAATTGAAGTGCTAACATATTCAGGAACTCCCTGAAGACTCACTTTCAGATTTTCATGAGCATCATTGTCATTTGAGATGCTGAGCCTTAGTTTCTCTTTTCCTGTATTAATTGAGGAGAGAGAACTTAATGTCAGATCGTAAATGCCTTCAACAGAATACCCGGAAAGTGTATTTTCTTTGGTAGAGAGATCTACAGTGCCTTTGTTGCAGGCAACACCAATTAAAAAAATCAGCACCAAGTATAGATAATTTTTTTTCATAGAGATAAGTTTACAGCAAGATACGAATCATTTTTACTTACTGAAATTTTCAGCTGATTTTAATTTTAGTCCTTGGTGTGCCGCCGATGTTGCACTCGGCATCGGGCTATACGCTGCTACTCCGCCACAATGCCCTGCGGCAAGGCTTCAGCGGGACTACCATCCCTCGCGCTTACCATTGCATTGCTTCTTACCTAGCTACCGTCGAGCCTCCTCCGCGCAATGAAGTGTGGTGTGAATGCTTTTAGCATGGCTCCAATTTATAAACTTTGAATAGCAGTCAGCCAACTGCTCTGTAGCAAGGAAGATTTGGCTATTGCCCGAAAGGCTCTCGCCCCAAACTTCGCCCAACAAAGGCTATCTTCCCGAACAGCGATGGATTTGCAAAGCACTATCTACCAAAAAAAAATTTAAATGCAAAACCTATTCTATTACCACTATAGAGAACGTTGTTTGTAGTTTTAAAATTTGTCAAAATGTATTCAATTGATAAATTAACAACACCTCTATCTTTTCCTTCAATTAAGAATTTTGGACCCAATGCAGGTTTGAATTGAAATATTTTACCATTAAAATCTCGTGTAGAATTATTGGTTTCTAATTGCCCACCGAAACCAAAGTTTAAGTATCTTGTTTGATAAGTAATAACAAATTCTGAGGGGCAAGCCAAATTTCGTCCAACTCCATTTTTGCTACCCTGATATCTAATGCCAGTACCGATTCTATAAACCAATGGCGATGAAAACAAAGATTGAGCATATCCTAATTGAAATACTGCACCACCACCCACTCTATAATCATCTCCATCTGGATTTGACGCTACTTTTTCTCCTCCAAAACAAACTCCAAAACCAAAATAAACGCCATGTTCTCTAGTAAAAGGTTTTTTTCGCCTAAAATAAGGGACCTCTAGTATTACTTTGGGGAGATCAGAAATAGTCATTTTAACTGACCTTCCCGGATTGCCAGGAGTAAAAATTACAGAATTGCCAGTATAAATTGCTTTTGAATTTTGTGCGTCGAATTGATGGTCTACATTTTTCGAAATCATGCTTGAGTCGGAAACCATCAGGAGATATTTAGTGTTTTTGTCTACTAAAATGTGATCTCTTATATAAAGGCCAAACAATAAAGAGCCTTCAAATTCGATAGCGTTTTTTTCCATTCGAATTACTTGAAAATCTTTGTTTAAAGTAAAAAAGATGGGGTAGTAGACTTTATTTTTCACAACCAATGATTTGATATTTAAAAAGACACTGTCTTTTTTAAATGATGGCACTTCAAACAGAAAACAATTTGTCTCACCATATCCAATGTCCAACCTAAATGGCTTATGCTTTATTCTTTTTTGTTGCCCATTTTTGAGCATAACTTTGGGCGAATTTTTAAGCACTCCTGAGTCAATAGTTAATATTTCAAATGTAAACGGTTTGGGGGCAGTGGTTGTATCTGTGCAAAAGCCGGTAAAGAAAAAGGCCATTAAGATTATAAAAATCGTGCAGCATTTATTGTCCATTTGTATGCGTAAAATTGTTTTATGGTTTGTTCTTTTAACAAAAGTTATTCTAACTAACGACTTTGAGAAGCAATGAGGCAGGAAGCTGTCTTATCCTAGATTTTTTTGTCCACAGCGCGATAGATTATTTTCTTCGTGCCTCACAACCGTCGTGCCTCCTCCGCGCACCGAAATAATCGGCATCTTCGACAATGACACATGTGGTGTGTATGCATTGCGCTAACATCCCGAACAGTGGGCTATCGCTACATATTTCGACCAACAGTGAAATTAGATTATTTGTGCTTTTTGTATTTATAACCTGAATTTTCAAAATTTCTTTCGTATAAGATTGATTTTATCTTATCTAACAAAATTGTTCTTTTCTTAAATTCATTAGTATCTAATGGTATACTTCTAATACGATAACCTATTTTCTTTTCTCCAAAATTAATCGCTACTTTTTCAAGTTTACCATCAGATAAATCTCCAGATTCTACTCGAAATGTTTCATTCCCCAAATCCGTTATAATATCATAAACTAATTCATCAGACTCTATTTCTTGAAAGCTTGATTTTAAATATTTCCAAGGAAAATAAACTTCAGTTGGTTTTGAATTGCAATAGTTAGAAAATTTTGTCAATAGGGCATATTCACCTTTTTTTTCAATAACAAATATTTTTTGCTCAAAACCAGTGATACACATTCCTCCGCACAACTCATAGTAAACAATGAATGTATCATTCATTGTTTTAGATCTAAGATATTCCTCTGTTATTTTTATTACATCAATGTGAGGTACTGCATATTTGGGTGCTTTGCAACTTAATAGCCCAAGGAAAAGTATGATCTTTAAATACTTCATTTAAACCTTTTAATTCAAACTCCTGAAATCAACCGGCACCAATTTACTTACCCCTAATTCCTGCATCGTTACACCGTAAATGACATCCACAGCAGCCATCGTCTGTTTGTTGTGGGTTACGATGATGAACTGCGAACGGTCGGAGAACTGGCGAATCATTTGGGTGAATTTGCCTACATTGGCGTCATCCAACGGAGCATCTACCTCATCGAGGATACAGAATGGTGCGGGCTTGATGAGGTAAATGGCAAACAAAAAGGCCGTTGAGGTCAGGGTCTTTTCTCCACCCGATAATTGGGTTAAAGTACTCGGGCGCTTGCCTTTGGGTTGGGCATAAATCTCAATACCGCTGTCGGCCACATTATCCGGGTCGGTAAGGCGCAGGTCGGCAGTATCTTCTTCGGTAAAGAGTGCTTTAAACACCACCTGAAAGTTCTCCCGCACTTTATCAAAAGTCTCTTTAAACTTAGTATTGGCGGTGAGTTCCACTTCTTCGATGGTGGCCAATAAAGATTCTTTTGCATTCACGAGGTCATTCTTTTGCTCCACAATAAAATCGTGGCGCACTTTCATTTCGGTATAGGCTTCAATAGCCGTTGGGTTTACCTCGCCCATATTCTCGAGGCGCTTTTTCATCTTCTCCGCTTCGGCATTCAGTTCTTCTACGCTTTGCTCGCCTGTGCGTTCCTGGTCGAGTATTTCTTCGAGGTCTACTTTAAACTCCACACTCAGGCGTTCCTTCATCCCAGCAAGCTGCAACTTCATTTCATTGAGCTTGTCTTTGATGCCATTGAGTATCGTTTCGGCTTGTTCTTTTTCACGGCGCTTTTGGTTGAGTTTACCTTCTTCGGCATTCACTGTGTTGCGCAGTTCGTAGAAGAGTCGGTCGGTTTCGGCCAATATCTTCTCATCAGCTTCGCGCTTGCGCATCATATCGATGAGCTCGGTATCGCCAAAATTCAGTTTGCCTGAGGCTTCCGAAATTTGTTGTGAAGTCTCTTGTAATTGTACTTTATTGGTTTCTATTTGCCCTTTCAGTTCTGTCAGTTTGCTGTTGCGGTAATTCAAATCCTGTTTCAGCGTTTCTGCTTTGGCCTGTTGCTTCAGGAATTCAATATTATGTTGGTTGTACTGCTGCGTGGCCATATTATAATCCAGCTCTACTGCCTTGAAATCGGCTTCAGCTGAGGCGATGCGGGCTTGCAATGCCTGGAAAGCAGCGATGATTTCATCCAGTTCACCACGAGTATTGCTGATATTATCTTGTGTATCTTCCAGTTGTCCCTGAAGGTCTTCGAGGCGCTTGTTGCTGGCTTCATTGGTATGCTCCAGATGTTCTATACGGTTGGCCAAACTAATGATATGATTGCCCAGACGATTGAGTTCGTTTTTGGTTTGCTCAATGGCTTTATCGTTCAATTCGGCATTAAAACCGGCAATCAGATTTTGGGTTTCGCTGATTTGTCCGCGCAGAGCTGTTGTAGAAGCAGTCAATACTTCAATCTCTTTAGCCAGGCGTTCCAGATTCTTAGCACGACCAATTTTGTTCCCTTCAAAAGAACCGATAGAACCACCACTCAGCGTGTATTGTCCTACGCGCATTTTGCCGGAGATTTCTACAATCACTACATCTTTGGACACTGCCATTTTTTGCAGGTCACTTCCTTCAGCAGCAATGTACACATTACCCAAAAGATGCTTGGCAAGAGGCGCATATTGCTCGTCAAAGCTCAATACACTCAAGGCCGGAACAGCTCCTTCAATATTTTCGGTAGCGGTTTCTTTTGCTGCTTTCGCAAAATGATCCAATACAAAGAAATTGGCTTTACCCTTTTTGTTGGATTCTAAAAGGTGAATGGCTTTGGCAGCCTCTTCAATATTATCAACCAAATAATAATTGAGGTAATTGTCCAGTACATTCTCGATGGCTGTACGGTATTCATTTTGCACCACAAATACATCTGAAAGCAAAGGTGCTTTATTATTCCATTCTTTATTTTTGCTCAGGAATTTGATACTGTCCGGATAGCCCTCAAGGCTCTCCACCAAGGATTTCAGCAGGTCATGTTCGTTTTTGCGAGAGTCCAGACTTCGGTTTTCGTCAATCAGCTGGCTGCGCAAAGTTTCTATCTGTCCCTGCGAATGAAGAATTTTATTTTTCACCTCTTCATGACGAGCTTGCATTTCATGCAAAGCACTTTGCTTTTCTTTTTGTTCGCCTTCGGCTGTATTTTTTTCGTTACCTATTTGACTGATTTGGTTGGCACGTTGGGCTATTTCATCCTGTGTATGCAAGATACTGCGTTGCAGGTTCATTACAGAGGAATCGGCAATGGCTACTTTCTTTTCCGCATCAAATTGACGACGTTGATCTTCCAACATTTCGCGACGCAAATCCTCCACTACTTTTCTTTTTTCCTCAAAAACAACCTGCTTATCTGCCACCATATCCCTCAATGACTCCAACTGGTCGCGGGCATCCTCCAAACTCACTTTTTCCTTTTCAATTAATGCTTCAGCCTCTGCAATAGCTGCCTGCAATTCTGTCCATTGACTGTCAGCATTTGCCAGAAATGAAGACAGATTTCTTTCTCGCTCACGCAAATATTCCAATCGCTGTGAGGCTAATTTTTTCTCATTTTCCAGCTGAACGATTCGGCTGCTGAGGTCGTTAAACTGCTTTTGCATTCTGCTCAGCTCGGTCTCACGCTCAATCAGCTTTACTTTATCCCCTTCAATGGCCGCTTCTCCTGTAGCTACTTCAGCATCCAGATGAGCTTTACGGTCCTGCTCTACACTATGTTGTTCGTTTAGTCCTTTATATCGGTCATTAAAATCTTCGAGCGAGGCCTTGGCCAATTCAATACTGACTAATTTGTATTCGTCTTTGATTTGAAAATAGCGCTCTGCTTTTTTTGCCTGACTTTCTAAAGTGCGCAGGTTATTACCGATTTCAAACAATAAATCCTCGATACGGGCCAAATCCTGTTCAGTACCTTCCAGCTTTTGCTTAGCCTCCTTCTTTCGGGTTTTATAAATAGAAATTCCGGCGGCCTGCTCCAGCATTCTGCGACGGCTACCCTCTTTGTCTTTAATAATATCATCCACCATACCGAGCTCGATAATGGCATAAGAGTCATTGCTGACACCGGTATCCAGAAAGAGATTATGAATATCTTTCAATCGGCAGGCCACATCATTGAGGCGATATTCACTTTCACCATTTTTATAAAATTTACGGGTAATAGTTACCGTCGTAAATTCGGTGGGGAGCAGATTACGGGTATTCTCAAAAGTGAGGGATACCTCGGCCATACCGGATGCCGCTCTGGTCCGCGAACCATTGAAGACAAGGTCTTCGAGGTTGTCGGAACGGAGCGATTTGATTTTATGTTCACCGATTACCCATCGGATAGCATCTACAATATTGGATTTGCCACAGCCATTTGGCCCGACAATACCCGTAATGGGATGATCCAAGAGAATAACGGTTTTGTCGGCAAAGGATTTGAAGCCTTTTATTTCGAGCGATTTTAATTGCAAAGCAAAATTGTTTTAAAGGGTAGCAAATTTAGCATTTTCGATGAATAGTATATTATATGTTTTGAAAGCTATGTTTTTATTGCAAATTCTACTAATTTTACGGCTCAAACTTATTTTTATTATGCAATTTCCAGAAGCATTAAAGTACACCAAAGACCACGAGTGGATTAAGATTGAAGGCGATGTAGCTACAGTAGGTATTACTGAGTTTGCACAACGCGAGTTGGGTGACATCGTATTTGTTGATATCGATTCGGTAGGTAAAGCATTGCAAACCAACGACGTATTCGGAACTGTTGAGGCTGTAAAGACAGTTTCTGACTTGTTTTTACCATTAAGTGGTACGATTACGGAATTCAATTCATCTTTAGATACAGCTCCTGAAGCAGTAAATCAGGATCCTTATGGAGCAGGTTGGATGGTAAAAATGACTATTGCAAATCACGATGATGTTGCACATTTGCTTGATGCAGCCGCTTACAAAGCATTAGTAGGAGAATAACTAATATGATGTGGCAATTATTTACTGCCCAATCTTTATATAAAAAAAGAGCAAAGTACGCAGCTGTTATGTGGACTTTGCTCATTTTTATTGCCTGCTTTATTCCCGGCAATGAAATCCCTGATATTCATGTCCCGCTTGCAGACAAATGGGTGCATTTTATTCTTTTCGGTGGATTCACTTTTTTGTGGTTATTGGTTTCGCCCGGTATACAATGGAAGCAATTCCTCTTCATTGGCTTGTTGGGATGTATGTTTGGTTGGCTGATTGAAGAATTGCAGGGATTACTTTCCTTTTTGGGCAGAGCAAAAGATTTATACGATATTTATGCCGATGCATTGGGTGCCTTGCTAGGTGTTTTGCTTTTTTATATATGCGCACTATTGGCAAAAGCCAGAATTACCCGATAATTCAATTTTAAACAACCTGTTATATGCACCGTTTATTGCAAAGTATATTTGTCCTGATAACTGTACTTTTTCTTTTTTCCTGCAAGAATAAAGAAGAAGCAAAAGCAATGCCAAACAATGCCGGAGGCACCTACTTTTCTATCAAAGATTTTACCAAAGACCAATGGTCTACTTTTCATGGACAACCTTTTGTCTTGCATCAATACATCACTTTAAACGGCAAAACTGATTCTGCTATCGTTTCGGCATTAACCATGAAATGGAGCCTGATTTTTAAAACCTTCTTCGAGACAGATATCAGCGACCCAAAATTTTTGGAGCAATATGATTTTTCTATGTTTGAAGAGAGCACCACTGACACACGCACATTTACCTATATTGCTAAAGACCCTGCATTGTTTACACAAAAACTGCAGATTGCAGCAGACATGTACAACAATAAAATCCGAAATATTTTTATAGAAACACAGAAACAAACATTTTGGAACACCCAAACACAAAAATTATTTTATTCTCCTCTAAGAGTTATTCAAATACAGGAGCATAATGACCCATTAATTGGCCGGCAAAAAGATCTGGTAATAGAGTATAAATTTATGTAGCACAGCAAAAGCTGTAAAACGATGACGAAAGAAGAATTCAGTGAAGTTGCACCCTCTCTGCCCCATCAGCCGGGCGTTTATAAATATTACGACGAACGAAAAGAACTGCTCTATATAGGCAAGGCCAAGGATTTACGCAAGCGGGTAAGCTCCTATTTCTACAGGTCAGTCGACAACAGAAAAACCCTGATTCTTGTCGCTCTGATCAGGCATATTGAATTTACTGTTACAGATAGTGAGCACGACGCTTTCTTACTTGAAAGTTCTTTAATCAAACATTATCAACCACGTTATAATATTGAACTTAAGGATGACAAAAGCTTCCCTTTCATTGTTATAAAAAACGAACGTTTCCCAAGGGTATTTTTCACCCGTAATGTCATTCGGGATGGGAGTGAATACATCGGACCTTTTACCAGTGTTTTTGCTGCACGTGAATTATTAGATTTAATCAAACAGAACATTCCGCTACGTAATTGCACCCTTAATCTAAGTGAACAAAACATCAGTCGGGGAAAGTTTAAAGTTTGCCTGGAATATCATTTAGGTAATTGCAAAGGCCCATGTGAAGGATACCAGAGCGAAGAAGATTACAACGACAAACTTCAGTATATACGACATATCCTCAAAGGCAATATCGGCGCAGTGCTTAAGGGTCTGAAAGCCGAAATGATGCAGCTTGCTGCAGATATGGAGTTTGAAAAAGCAGAAATCATCAAGCATAAAATAGCGGCGCTGCAGCATTACCAGCAGAAATCTACGGTAGTTAATCCAAAGCTCAATAATATTGATGTAGTGAGCATCCTGAGCGACGATAAGGTTGCCTACGTCAATTATATGATGCTGCAAAATGGTACAATTATTTATGCGAATTCTACCAAAATAGAGAAGAAATTTGAAGATGAAAATGATGCTGATATTCTGGCATTAGCCTATGTACACCTGCGCGAAAAATTCAATAGCGTAGCCACAGAAGTGATTGCTCCGATGCAAATTGATTTGCCTTTAGAACAATTGACTTTAACCATCCCTAAACTAGGCGACAAGAAAAGTTTATTGGAAATGAGTCTCAAAAATGCGGTCATTTTCCGTGATGAGCTTAAGCGTAAATCTTCGTTGATGCTGGAAACGGCTACTGACGAAAAAAATCTGCAGACCCTCATGGAATTGCAGACTGCACTTCATTTACCGGAATTGCCCAAGCATATCGAATGCTTTGACAACTCAAACTTTCAGGGCTCATTTCCTGTTGCTGCCATGGTTTGCTTTCGTAACGGTGTATCGAGCAATAAAGAGTATCGCCACTTTAAAATCCGCACAGTAGAAGGGATTGATGACTTTGCCTCTATGACTGAAATTGTTTATCGCCGATACAAAAGAATGATAGAGGAGCAAAGACCCTTACCACAACTCGTCATTATAGATGGAGGGAAAGGACAGCTGGGCGCTGCACTTAAGAGCATTCATCGTTTGGAATTAGAAGGCAAAATGACTGTGGTGGGCTTAGCCAAAAGAGAGGAATCCATTTTCTTTCCCGGAGATAAAACGCCTCTGCAATTGCCTTACGACAGCCAGGCGCATTTATTGATTCGCCGCATTCGTGATGAAGTGCATCGTTTTGGCATCACCTTTCACAGACAATTGCGCAGCAAAGGAACCATTAAAAATGAGTTAGAAGAGATATCCGGAATTGGTGAAAAAACGGCAACAGATCTGCTGCAGGAATTCAAGTCGGTCAAAAAAATCAAAACCCTTACTGAACGAGAACTTACGCGAGTTATTGGCGCATCAAAAGCCAGTATTGTATGGCGTTATTTTAACGAGGAGCATTAATGCTGGCTCACATACTTAAGCCCTGCAATAGATGCAATCAAGGTGAACACAAAAAATAATCGCCAGAAATCTGCAGGTTCTTTAAAAAAGATAATTCCTATCAACACACTACCTACCGCACCAATACCAGTCCAAACTGCATAAGCAGTGCCAATTGGCAATACTTTGGTGGCCTGAACCAACAGGTACATACTGATAGCCAGACAAAGGAGAAATCCGGAGAACCATAAGTAGTATGCATTTCCAGTAGCTGCTCTGGCCTTACCGAGACAGGCAGCAAAGCCCACTTCGAACAGCCCCGCGATAATGAGAAGTAACCAATGCATAATGATTTTGGGTGTTTGATTTTAGATTTTAGATTTGCTAAACCCCTTCTCCCTTCGGGCACTTCCCCTTTAAGGGGAAGAGTATTGCTTGGTAAGCAAAGCCCAAAGAAATGAAAAAGTGGACGGTGCGACGTAACGGATGTTCAAAGTAAAGATGAGGTCGATAGCCAAAGAATAATGCTGCACAATATTGGCAGCATTATTAATTTCTATTTTTCAATTATTCCGCCCAACTCATCACGTAGTTATCATCTTCAATATCCTTGGCATAATCAGTCATCATCAATGGATGAAAGGTATCGACCATTACTGCCAGTTCGGGGGTTTCTTTTTTACCGATACTTTTTTCAACAGCACCCGGATGTGGTCCGTGAGGGATACCGCTTGGATGCAAGGTTATCATTCCTCGCTCTACATGTTTACGACTCATAAACTCACCGTCTACGTAATACAAAACCTCATCACTATCGATATTGCTATGGTTATAAGGTGCCGGAATACTCTGAGGATGATAATCGTATAGGCGAGGAACAAATGAGCAAATCACAAAATTATGCGCATCAAATGTCTGGTGCACAGGAGGTGGCTGATGTACACGACCTGTTATCGGTTCGAAATCATGAATACTGAAAGCATAAGGATATTCGCAACCATCCCAACCGACAACATCAAAAGGGTGAGTGCCATACCAAATGGGATATAGCAGTCCTTTTTTCTTTACACTGATTAAAAATTCACCTTTCTCATCGAAGGTTTGCAAATCCTGTGGTTTACGCACATCACGCTCGCAAAAAGGGGCATGCTCTAACAATTGGCCATATTTGCTTAAATATCTTTTCGGAAAAGTTATCGGACTGAAGGAATCAACAATAAAAAGACGATTGGCTTCAGTATCAAATTCTATCTGATAAATAGTACCGCGAGGTATCACCAGATAATCTCCGTAGCTAAAAGGAATCTGACCATATTGTGTTTTGAGTGTGCCTGTACCTTCGTGAATAAAGATTACCTCATCTGAATCTGCATTCTTATAAAAGTGATTTCCCGTCAGACCCTTTGTAGGTGCGGCCAAAGAAATGTGGCAGTCATTATTAAACAAAACCACTTTTTTGCTTTTCAGAAAATCTGCTTCTGGCTTTATTTTAAAACCCTGATAACTTCGGTGTTTAAGAATATTATCCGTAGCTGCTTTTGGCGAAATATCCGTTGGTTCTTCCGTACGGATAATCATTGTAGGCGGATGAACATGATAGAGTAATGAATAATTGGAAGAAAAACCTTCAGTGCTGAATAATTGCTCGGAATACAATGCCCCATCCGGTTTGCGAAACTGAGTGTGACGCTTATGCGGAATCTTACCGAGACTATAATAATGTGCCATATAAAAACTGAATTAATTAGAGTATCAAAGTTAACAGAAAAATAGATTGCCCTGTTTTACCAATCATTGCTTTGTCTTCGGCTGCGATTAGCCTCAATCTTCGCTGCGCAAAAATCTTCAAATTCAACAATATCAAAACCAACACTCTTTACCGGCCATTGGTATAAAAAATTATCGGTACAATCTATAGTAATATTGCCATGACGAAGTATAAGTCTTTCTACTTCTGTCCATTTGAGCTGCTTTCGTCGTGAATTGTAAGGCAACAAAATATGCTCTTCATTCAACTCTACCAATAAGGTCTGACTTATTTTTTGTTCATAGAAGTAAGCGTAAAGATTTGCAGTGGCTACTATTGCCATCATTGCGGCCGCCAGCCACCATTGCGACATCAAGAAAACCAGGGCCAATACAAGAGCTACAGCAAAATGAGCTAGTCGAATTCGTTTAGAGTTGTGGGAAACTTTCAGCCACTTCCCTTTAAAGAAAGTCAGATATAAAGTGCCCAATCCATAAAACAAGGACACTATTGCCAAAATAGTTCCAGGCAATATCGTCTTATGAAAAATAGTCTTTACCCAATCGGCATTACCCAACAAAAAGGTAAAGGCTCCTATACCCATAAATGTAAAACCAGTGATAAGATGCAGCGATGTTGTTTGATGCTTCTTAGTGACTTGTTGGTTAAGTTCTATTTGATAGATCATATCATTTCTTCCTCGCTATTTGCTGATTCAAATAATTTAACCTCAAAATCTTTGGGAGACTTGCCATTCTCACCCTGAATCTGCAAGGTTCCTGCATGAGCCAATTCGCGCAAACGCCAGGACAGGTAGAGGTCTCCGGTAGGTATGGCATTTTCCTTACCTATCGCTGCGTTAATTACTTTGTGGCTTTTCTGAAAAACATTACTGCATTGCGCCACCAATAAATGGTCGTAAAAATCAACGGCCTGATGATTAATTTTCTTACCACCACCCATTGTACGAATAGCTGCATTATGAGCCTGAATTTGCTTCCATTCATATGTATCCACCTCTACTTCGGAGTTGGATACAGGACGGGCGAGTTTTGTAGCCTTCAACACTTCTTTTGCACTAAGTTCGGCAATACTCTTGGGGAAGTATAACTTACCATTATCGTTAAGGAAGGGCAAACCTGCAATATTGACGACCATAAAGCGACCTGTATGTTTGCTGAGGTAAAATAATGTCCAGTAATAAGCACAAATATCCGCTGGTAATGGTGCCATCCAAAACCATGCCTTCACGGTTTCCTCTTCATACATTTTTTTGGAAACTTCCAATAAATGTTCCATGTCTTCCACCACAATTTCATGCTTTTCAGCTGGAACGACCATTTGCCAAAAAGCTGTGCGCATTTCACTGAAAGACTGACCTTCCTGTCTGGCTATCGGGCCGACACTCAAGATGTCCTTTAGGATAATTATTTCTGTATTTTCTTGTTGTGACAATGCCTCGATTAATGGTTTTGCGGCTAAGTCACCAACTACAAAATGATATGTCATATTGGGCAAAGATACTTACAGCACTTTATTTTATTGTCACCCAATCCATGAAAATTCAATTCAAATAAAAAGTAGTTCTTAAACTAAATAAGAGCCGCTTTTTTAAAAAACAAGAACTGATTTAACTAAACAAATCAACATTTCAGACTTGAATCTTCCCTAAGAAAAACTAGTTCCCAGCAGAAGACTTTGTAGGACTTTCTTTTTTCTCAGCTTCGAAGTTGATAACATGCTCCCATCCGGCCTTCATATTAATTGGGCTATGATAAGGAATTACCTCCTCGGCATGTAATTTCGACTTAAGTTGCCCTGTCGTCCAACCTCCATCCCCGTCAATATCTTTTATCAACAAGATTTTATATACTCCGGGAGTCAGGTGCTTTAACGATGTCTTTGATGAAGAAACAACTTCAGAATAAACTACCTCTGTTTCCTTTTTTATCTGGAGCAAGAAATTTCTATTTAGATATTTTGCAGGGAGATTTATATCCATTTTGCCATAATCATCGTCTGACTTGCTACGAAAAATGTATTTTGACGGCATGACAATTTCTTTACTAGTATCTGTAGCAAAGCCTTTGAGTAAGCGGAGTGTATAAAGGGTATTTTCTTTCCACAATAGAGTCAAAATCAATTTTTTTCTGCTCGTATCTATAGCAACATTAACTTTATTTTCTACCTCTACACCACTACTGTCAATGGTCATCACAATTTTTTGAATATCAAAAGTGTCTAATTGTCGCGACAAGATTATTTCTAATGGTTTGGTGATGTCTTGAGTTCTCTTCCTTGCACTATTGGTGTCAGCTAACACTACATAATTAAATGTTTTAGCATCAAGATTTATTTCCCTATTTGTTTCAGCCGTTTGCGCTTCAATAAAACGAGCTTTCTTTTTTATACTGTTACTATTCGAAATGCTGCTATCCGATTTCTTGCTGCCGGTATCGGGTATCTCTTTAAAAATGGACAATACAAGTGGTAATGTATCCACTTCGGGATTAAATGTTGTGTCTGTAAAGCCAACATACTCATCGTCATTATCAAATTTCAGGTTATCTCCTGCCTCTTTCAATGCAAAAATCCTGAAATGCCTGTTGGGTAAACCATTCAGAAAAAATTCCCCCTTACTGTTTGATGTAGTAACATAGGAAGGCTTCTGTCTGGCAACAATGTCAAAAGGCAATTTTGCGTCATACAAAAGCACCTTCACTGTTGCCGAGCTATCTAATTGTCCGGAGGCAGCATCGATAATTTTTCCTTTTAAATGTAAAGAATCAAACCAAGGTCCGGTACTGAATAAGAATGTTTTACCTGTATAAGGATTAGACTCATGTAAGTCTTTGATTGCATTACCAAAATTGATTGTGTAAGTCGTATTTTCCTGCAATAATGAATCCGGAATTTTAAGGCTGACTGTCTTTCCAGAAACCGTCATTATTGGATTTTGACTCAAGATAGGAGAAATTACCAACTCTTTATCCGGGTCGTTCACTGTGACAAACTCATCAAATTTCATATCAATGCGGGTAACTCTGGTATTCAACAAAGAATCCTGAGGTTTGATAGAAAGCAATTGGGGAGGCGTTGTATCATTCTTTCCTCCTGTTGGTGGAATAATATTGGCACATGCCGCAAAAAGACATAATGCAAAAATAAAACAGAAAGAAGGTATCAGAGATTTGTACATCGAGCCGCAAATTTAGCATTTGTTTTGTGATACAAATAAACGGCGATGCTTTAAGTTTGTGAAAATAAAAATAAAATGAAATTTATACTCTCTTCTCTTTTTTTAAGTGCAATGCTTATGGTCAACAGTTCATTTGCGGGAGGGAAAGAAGCAACCTCTACTATTTATGCTTTTAAAGTTGAAGGACTGGAAGGCGGAACCATTGATTTTGCTAAATTTAAAGGTAAAAAAATACTGATTGTCAATACCGCATCTGAATGTGGTTATACCCCACAATATGAAGGTTTGGAAAAGCTATATAAAGCCAATAAAGGCAAACTAGTGATTGTAGGATTCCCTGCCAATAATTTTGGAGCGCAGGAGCCCGGTACTAATGCTGCAATAGCAGGTTTTTGTAAAAAGAATTATGGTGTCAGCTTTCCAATGGCAGCAAAAATATCTGTTAAAGGGGCTGATCAGGCCAATATTTACAAGTGGTTGACACAAAAAAGCCTTAATGGCGTGCAGGATGCCGAGGTAAAATGGAACTTTCACAAATTCCTGATAGATGAAAACGGTAAGCTCATCGCTGTTTTCCCTTCTGCAGTGAAACCCGAAGGTCCTGAGATTAAGGCTGCTTTGGCAAAATAATTCATTGTTAAATTTCTTAATAATTAAATTTATGTGCATTTATACTGCGCACTGTGTTATTTTTGCCGCATGAATAAGACTTTGATTATAACCGGAGGAGCCGGATTCATTGGTTCGCATGTTGTACGCCTGTTTGTCAACAAATACCCTGACTATAATATCATTAATTTAGATGCCCTTACCTACGCTGGCAATCTTGAAAATCTTACCGACATAGAAAATGCTGCAAATTATACTTTTGTAAAGGCAGACATTACCAATGAGCCAGAACTAAGGGCCGTTTTTGAACAATATCGTCCAGATGCCATCATCCATCTGGCAGCAGAAAGCCACGTAGACAGAAGCATAACCAACCCCAATGCATTTATTCAAACCAATGTAATGGGAACGGCCAACTTACTTAATCTGGCACGTGAATATTGGACATTGAATCCTGAGCATACTCATGGTCATTTCCCTGACCGTAAAGAATTGAATAATTTATTTTATCATGTTTCTACAGACGAAGTGTATGGCAGCCTTGGCGAAACAGGTTTCTTCTTAGAAACTACGCCTTATGACCCACAGTCACCCTATTCTGCTTCAAAAGCAGCATCCGACCATCTCGTACGAGCATACGGCAATACGTATGGCTTACCATTTATGTTGTCAAATTGCTCTAACAATTATGGCCCTAACCATTTCCCGGAAAAGTTGATTCCTTTGTGCATTTCCAACATCATCAACGAAAAACCATTACCTATTTATGGTGATGGGAAATATACCAGAGATTGGTTATTTGTCATAGATCATGCTACGGCTATTGATGCCATTTTCCATAATGCCAAAGTAGGCGAAACTTATAACATCGGCGGATTCAATGAATGGCAAAATATTGACCTTGTGCGCGAATTGATTAAGCAAATGGATCAAAAGCTAGGAAGACCAGCTGGTTATTCTGAAAAGCTAATTACTTATGTAAAAGACCGACCAGGTCATGACAAACGCTATGCAATCGATGCCAACAAACTGAAAAACGATTTGGGTTGGACGCCTTCTGTAACTTTTGAAGAAGGTTTGGGAAAAACTATTGATTGGTATTTGAATAACGAAGAATGGCTAAAAAATGTAACCAGCGGAGCCTATCAAAAATATTACCAAGATCAATATAGTAATTAATCCATTTTCATCCATCAACACTGAATGAAAATCTGGACAAAGATAGAATGGGCAATAATAGTTGCAGCCTCGGTTCTGCTCCTGTTGTTGCTCATTTTATTTGCCTACAACCACCCTCATTCTGACGACTTTTCGTACAATTACTTTTTGCAGCATAAAGACTATTGGGAGGCCCAGAAATATTTGTTTGCCAACAATACAGGAAGATTCGTTTCTACAACCTTGATTTTTCTCAGCCCATTAAAACAGCACAGCATTGCAGGCTATCAATGGCTTACTGCAGGGCTTTTTCTGGGTTTCAGCCTAAGCCTTTTCATGTGTTTATACATCGTCTTATCCGGGTATGTAAAGGGAAAAAGTATTGTTTTTTTATTTGCTTTTCTGTTCTTAGGATTTTGTTCTTTCATTCCAAATTTGCAGGAATTTATTTATTGGTTGTCTGCTGAAGCAACTTATATGACAGCCGCTTCATTTTGGCTTTGGTCCATTGTTTTTCATTTTCTGTTAGCTCAGCCAAAACACCAACATAAATGGTGGCTGTGGCTGCTTTGTGGACTTAATACTATTGCTATCTGTGGTTGCAGCGAAGCCGGTATTTTATTGAACTCCATACCTGTAATGTTGCATTTAATATATCCACGACCTAATAAGAGTCGTCACAAGGGCATTTGGTTCATTTTAGTCATCTATTTACTGGCAAGTTATCTTACCAGTTCGGCCCCGGGCAATATTAACCGACATCAACAAACTCCTTTTTCAGGGAATTTGCTGCTTGCCTTTTCCGGTGGCTTTTATGCTGCAGGCTTTTGGCTGAGCAAATGGGCTCTTATATTTATGCCTTTGGTTTGCTTTTACATTCTCATCTTTGGCCACCGGCTCAAAAACTGGAGTATGCAAATCAGTCATTTCAAAGTGTTCCGAGCCAAAACCATATTTATTGGCAGTCTGATTTTCTTTTTGCTATGCCAGATTATTGTGGTGTGGATGAGCGGTAGCACTCCTGAACCACGCTTTGAAAATGTGCTTTTCCTGTTTTTACTCCTTTCCTTTTTATTTGCATCACAATTGATGATGCAGGAACAGTCAGAATTTTTTGATATGCTAAAAGGGAAATTGCATCGTGGATTTAAGACTCTTTCCTTTATTTATTTGTTGTGTATCTTCATAGTCATTCCTAATAATACAATAAACGCGATGCTGGATGTAATGTCAGGTAATGCTCGTGCATATAATCAGGAAAACATCAGAAGATATTCTCTTATTACCAAAAGCAAAGGCAATATTATAGGCGTGCCAAGTATTAAATTCCGACCTCAGATTATTTATTATCCCACGCTGAGCTGTAGCACTTCAATAGACACAAATGATATTCCAAGACGGGCTTTAGCAGATTATTTTGGTAAGAAATGGATATATGAGTATCCTTGCAGCGTAGAGATACCTGATTACTCTATTAAAGAATTATTAAAACAAAAACGGCAACAATTTTTCTCTAAACAGAAAACTTAAATTACATCATATTTATGAAAGGAATTATCCTCGCCGGAGGCTCTGGAACACGTCTTTATCCATTAACGATTGCGGTAAGCAAGCAATTAATGCCCGTGTATGACAAACCAATGATATATTACCCTTTAAGCACTTTAATGCTTGCTGGTATTCGTGAAATACTGATTATCACCACTCCGGAAGACCAGGTGGGTTTTAAAAAATTATTAGGCGATGGTAGCAATATCGGTTGTCGCTTCGAGTATGTTGTACAACCCAGCCCAGATGGTTTGGCACAGGCTTTTATTTTAGGGGCAGATTTTATTGGCAATTCACCTGTAGCTCTGATACTTGGCGACAATATATTCTACGGTGCAGGAATGGGAACTTTTCTTAAAACTAAAACCAATCCAAACGGTGCTGTAGTTTTTGCGTATCAGGTACATGACCCCGAACGCTATGGTGTAGTAGAATTTGATAAGGACTTTAAGGCTCTGAGTATTGAAGAAAAACCTGCTCAACCAAAATCAAATTATGCAGTACCAGGCCTGTACTTTTATGACAATGATGTTGTAGCTATCGCTAAGGCAACCAAACCTTCTCCGCGTGGAGAACTTGAAATAACTGATGTGAATAAAACCTATCTGGAAAGAGGAAAGCTAGAAGTTGGTGTATTGCGCAGAGGAACAGCATGGTTAGATACCGGCACTTTCGATTCTTTGATAGAGGCAGGAGAATTTATCAATGTTATAGAAAAGCGCCAGGGAATGAAAATCGGCTGCATCGAAGAAATTGCTTACAGAAATGGATGGATTGATGATGGACAGATGCAACAGTTGGCAGACAAATATTTCAAAAGTGGCTACGGTGTTTACCTCAAAAAATTAATTGGTACCATTTAATTTGTTTTTTTCTAAAGAGATATAGTGACCCGGAGAGATTTTCCGGGTTATTTTTTTACTCAAAAAAAACCGATTATATCACTATTTGTCTTAACAATAGTCTGTTTCAAAAGATTAATAGCTATCATAGAGGCAATTTTTATATCTTCACATCTAAGGACAATATCTCTTTCAAATGAAAAAAATACTGGCAATTCTTGCCCTATGCTCTTTCTGCCTGAATTCTCTGGCCCAAAAGGCCAATACACTAATCAATGTTTCAGGTCAGGAAATCAATTCGAATAATTATCAGGAAATTATCCGGCAAATGGATGCGTATTGGGAGGCCAACCCCAATAAGGATATAAAAGGCTCTGGCTACAAACCCTATCAACGCTGGAAGGAGTATTGGAAATATTACCTCAATCAGGATGGCACGTTAATGACATCACAACAAATAGCAGAGCAATTTGTAAATGCCAGAAAAAACCCTTCAACAAAAAAACCTCTTGTATTTGCCAAAACAACAGCGAAGGACGAAAGCGACTGGAAACCGGTAGGGCCATATAGCCATACCAACAAAGGCTCCTGGAGCCCGGGGCAAGGCAGAATAAACATAACAACTATTGACCCTTCTGACCCCAACACAATCTATGTTGGCACACCCAATGGAGGGTTGTGGCGCAGCAAAAACCACGGCAACAGCTGGGAAGTCCTTACAGATTTTTTACCCTCGATTGGAGTATCAGGTATTGCAATTGACCCTACTAATTCCAATATTATCTACATTTCAACCGGCGATGAAGACGGTTCGGATTCATATACCAACGGTGTTTACAAAACTATTGATGGTGGCGCTACATGGAAACAACTCAGTTATCCGTTCACCGCATATTCATTATCCGGAGAAATATTGATTAACCCCAACGACCCCAATATGTTATGGATAGTGGGTAATAATGGTTTATATAAATCCACTGATGCAGGACTTACATGGTCGCGCAAAATTTCTATTTTATGTAAAGAGATTCGCCTGAAGCCCAAAAACCCTAATACTCTTTATGTAGTGCAAAAAAACAGCACAACGACTAGCATTTTGAAATCGGTAGATGCCGGCGAAACTTTTAGTACCATTGATACTTTTCTGAATTCCGGCCGTACCATGATTGATGTAACACCTGCGGACTCACAATATCTATATGTTCTGGTTGCAAAATCCAACAACACATACCGAGGTATATGGCGGTCAACTGATGGTGGGGCAAGCTTTACAGCACAAAATACAACTACAACTAATGTTTTTGGTTCAACTCAAGCCTATTATGACCTGGCCTTAGCCGTATCACCTACTGATAAAAACATGATTTTTACCGGATGTATGGACATTTGGAAATCTACAAATGGAGGCACTACGCTGACCAAAGTAAACTCATGGAGCAAACCAGATACTGCTACATACACTCATGCTGATATTCATGACTTAAAATTCTTCAACAATAAATTGTATTGTGGTTCCGATGGTGGAATTTATATATCAGATAATAACGGAGCTTCATTTACAGATAAGACAATTAATGGTCTAAACATAAGCCAGTTTTACAGAATCGATGTTGCACAGTCCGACTCTGTACAAATAGTGGGCGGCTTACAGGATAATGGTGGTTATTCTTATGTAAACAGTGCATGGAAAGTATACCATGGTGCAGATGGTATGGATGCAGCCATAGACCCCTCTAACCCTAATATCCATTATGGTTTTATTCAATTTGGCGGCTCTCTTTATTATCATAACATTACCGACACCGCCAAAGGAAAGTATATTGCCAATGATCCGGCAGGAGAATCAGGAGACTGGATTACTCCTTTGGAGTTTGGCAATGGAGGTGTACTTTATGCAGGATATAAAAAATTATATGCGCTTTTTGTTGACACTTTTTTATCTGTATCAAAACTTACGTTGAGTGCAAACATCAAACAAATAAGAGTAGACCCTAAGAATGATTTTCATGTACTGTTCTCTAATGGCAATAAACTTTATAAATCTGATGGAACAAGTGCTTTTAATATTGATTCTTTAACCACACTCCCTCTGATTAGCATCACGAATTTCGATTTTAACCGCAATAATCCGGCTATCATTTATGCTATTGGTGACGTTGGTGTATATCAATCTGATGATACCGGTAATACCTGGAAAAATATAACGTATGGTTTAGCCCCTGGAGCAAAAAATGCCATCATACATCAGGCAAGCAGCACAAACAATACACTTTATCTTGCCACCAATAAAGCTGTCTACTATACCAATGACTCATTAAAAGAATGGCAATTATACAGCAACAATATACCCAATACTACGATTACAGACATTGAGGTCAACAATGTCGAAAATCACGTTGTCATTTCAACATATGGAAGAGGTATCTGGCGTTCTCCAGTAGTACCTGAAGCTTTAACAATAGAGATTCCAGACCAAGACCGAAGCAATATTATACTGTTCCCCAATCCTGTGCAAAGCACTACACGGATAAATGTAACCATTAATGAACCAAGTGTACTAAAAGTGTATTCTATTGATGGTAAAAACATAATCACACAAGAGTATAATAGAATTGACCCGCAAACTATTTTTGACTTCTCGGGATTGACATCAGGAACTTATATAATGACCATAAGTTCAGAAACACATTTAATTACTAAGAAATTTTTGAAAAACTAATCATCCATGATGAAAAGAGCGGCATATCAGTTATGATATGCCGCTCTTTTCATTTACAGGATTAAAAATTCAATATTCTTTATCCTTTCCTTCTCCAGTAGTGTGGCAAACTGAATTTCTGGAATTGTACGCAACTTGCTTAAGTAGAGCATGGCAATATCATCTGCATCTAAGGCATCTTCACCTGCAACCAGCCATATATAATCAATGTTTCCTAAAGAAGGTAATAATTGAATCTGATCAATCTTGAGTTTATAAAATGTGAAATAAAAAGCTGAGCGGGGCACAGGACTCTGATATACAGGAAATGAAAACTGCTGTTGATTTTTCTTGCCGATTTTTACATCAAGATTAGGCGTTCTTTTAAAATTGAGACTGAAAGAATTATTGAGTACATGGCAAAGATTATAGATAGGCTTATCACTCGTAATACCTATGAGTGCTGCATTCTCAAAAAAATCATCCTCAAGAGAAAGGGTGTCTAATTTTAATATTTTCTTTGCGGTAGCCAATTTAATCCTACATTTATTGAAACAAATTTCGTTTAAAAAAACAACAAAATATAAATCAATTTTCTATGGCTATAGGTATCATTCTAGGCATTATTTTACTCATCATTCTGATGGGTCTGGTGACAGTCAACCAGGGCAGCGTAGCTGTTATAACAATCTTTGGCAAGTACAGACGCATTTTGCCCCCAGGCTTAAGTGTTCGTATTCCTTTAATTGAAAAAATTTACAAACGCATATCGATACAAAACCGTTCAATGGAATTGCAATTCCAGGCCATTACACAGGATCAGGCGAATGTAAATTTCTCTGCAATGATGCTGTATGCTGTTGTCAATCAGGATGACAATACGATACAAAATGTGGCATTTAAATTTGTAGACGAACGCAATTTTATGCAGGCTCTTGTTCGTTCTGTAGAAGGTTCTGTTAGAGCATTTGTTGCTACAAAAAAACAGTCTGAGATACTTCAATTAAGAATGGAAATCATTCAACATGTTAAAGAACAACTGGACAATCAACTGGAGGAATGGGGCTTCCACCTGCTTGACTTACAAATCAACGACATTACTTTTGATGAGGCGATTATGCGGTCAATGGCACAAGTGGTGGCATCAAACAATCTGAAAGCAGCAGCTGAAAACGAAGGGCAGGCTTTACTTATCACCAAAACCAAAGCCGCCGAAGCAGAAGGCAATGCAATAAAAATATCTGCCGAAGCCGAGAAGCTGGCGGCAAAGATGCGTGGCGAAGGTGTTGCAATGTTTAGGGAAGAAGTGGCAAGAGGTATGGCCCAGGCAGCAAAAGAAATGGAGTCAGCAAATCTGGATGCCTCTTTTATTTTATTCTCTATGTGGACAGACGCCATCAAACATTTTGCGGAGAACGGAAAAGGCAATACTATCTTTTTGGATGGCAGCAATGATGCAATGCAAAGAACCATGCAGCAACTACAATCTGCTGTAAAAGGCTCTAATATTATTGAGAAAAAATAATTTCTTCTGAATTCAGTAAATCACAAGGCCCGAAATTTAAATTCGGGCCTTGTGATTTTTATTTTCTTTTCATACATAGTTCAATTTCATCCGTAGTAATTGGTATGTTCTTGAATAAATCAATATTGCCATTTTTCGTCAACCAGTAGTTATTCTCGATACGAATACCCATTTGCTCTTCTTCAATATATATACCTGGTTCTATTGTAAACAACATGCCCTCTTTCAAAGCTTCGGTACGGGTACCGATATCGTGTACATCAAGTCCAAGATGATGGCTGATACCATGATAAAAGCACTTTCGATAAGCAGGGCTTTCAGGATCCTGATTCTTAATATCTGCTTTGCTGATTAATCCAAGCTTTAATATCTGTCGTTCCATTTCAGCATTCGTTTTCGTTACATAGTCTGTAAAAACAATGCCAGGTTTCAATATGGATTTCGCATAGAGATGAGCGTCCAATACTGCATTATATACTTCTTTCTGACGTTTACTAAACTTACCATTAACAGGAATGCTACGAGACAGGTCTGCACTGTAATTGCCATAAGAAGCGCCAAAATCCATCAAAATAATTTCACCACTTTTACATTCCTTATTGTTGTTAATATAATGAAGTACCCTTGCACTATCTCCGCTGGCAATAATGGGATCATAGGCATGGCGAGGGGCTCCGTTACGGATAAATTCATGAATAATCTCAGCTTCGATTTCATTTTCAGTAACTCCTGCTTGTACAAAACGCAATACTCTTCGAAATGCTTTCTCTGTAATATCGATTGCCTGCTGAGTGACAGCTACCTCATCTTTTGTTTTAATCGCACGGACCTCTTTAATAATTCGTGCTGCACGCTCATAATGATGTAGTGGAAATCTGTTCATTATCTGTTGTACAAATAACAAATCCGTACGTTGCAAAGAACCATCAAGCCTGTCATTCTCATTGGTGTTGAGATAAACAGTATCGGCATTATGCATCATTACCTGCAACATAGCATCAACACTATCCACCCATTGAATATTTTGAATTCCTGATATGGCACGGGCCTCATCCTTACGCAGTTTATGGCCTTCCCACTTTTCAAGATGTTCATTAGGGCGCAAAAGCACCAATACTTCACGCGCACTTTTATCAGGATTATCTGGATACAAAATAACCATTGATTTTTCCTGTTCTATACCCGATAGCCATAGTACATCACTATTAGGACGATTGGTGTATACAGCATCGCCGTTAGTTGTGAGCACTTCGGTTCCATGAAAAACAGCCAATGAGTTTGGCTTCATCTTTTTGATAAAACGCTGTCTGTTTTGCCCAACAAGTTTGGCAAGGGAAAGTTGATTTTTCATTTTATTTTTTGAGCTTTTAAAAGATAAATGTAGGCAGATATTTACTAAAGACGTGCGCGCCAAGGAATTTCTGCCTTACCATTAATGTGTGTAATATATCTGGCCAGTACAAAAAGAAAATCCGAAAGTCGATTGAGGTATTGCAAGATGATATCCGAAACATCCTCATCATGTTCACGCATACTAACGCATAACCTTTCTGCTCTCCTGCACACACAACGTGCGATATGACAGGCAGATGCGCCCTGATGTCCTCCGGGCAAAATAAATGAACGCATCTCCGGCAAAGTTTCATTCATTTTATCGATAAGGCTTTCCAGCCATTCAATATCACTTTGATGCAAATCAGGCAATTTCATTTTCACTTCCTTCGCAGCTGAGGTAGCCAGTTCAGCACCAAGTGTAAACAAACGATCCTGAATTTCACGCAGCCATAGATTTATTGTTTCATTTTCTGTAAAATCATTTACCAAACCGATATAAGAATTAAGTTCATCTACCGTACCATAGCTTTCTATTCGAATATGACTTTTGGACACACGAGTGCCTCCTATTAAGCTGGTCTGGCCTTTATCTCCGGTTTTTGTGTATATCTTGAATGACATTTAATACTCTTTATGTGTTCAAAAGTAAAAACATATTTCTACATTTGAGGGATAGTAATTGAATATGAGTGTATCAACGTCCTTTAATAGCCTTTTATTCTCTCTGGTTTTATTTTTGAGTATTGGTTCTTCGATAAATTTGCGGGCACAAAGTAAGTCTGAAGGTGAGTTGGTCCAGAAAATTGTACAGAGTTTACAGAAAACAGACAGTTTTCTGTATGCAAAAGTTTTCCCCCCAGCAGACACTATGGCTCTGGTAACAATCAGAAAAGCCCCCAGCAGCAGTGATGCTTATCAACGTTCGAAATATTTGCTCGCAAGTGCTGATTTGTTGATGTATCAGGATTCTTTAATTCAAAAGCAAGCCTGGGAACTCTACAGAAATGTTTTTCTAAGAGGTAAAAAGCTAGGCATACACTGGGATGCTATAATGTTGAGCAGATACGAATTGGAAGCCTTAGGGAAAACAAGGGATGAGGTTTTGGAAGCTATTGCACCTGAGCGTTTTGTGGGTTATGTATTTATTGAGGATATGTTGACAAGGAAAATTTTCACCTTTACATTAAGTGATATAATGAAAATGGATGGGCATTTTTACGGTGGAGAGTTCAATTATGTTTTTGAATCAGCAAGCAAAGATGAGTTTAATGCCAAGCTGAAAGCAGAGAAAATACGGATAAAAAAAGGACTGCCCGATACAACAGAACAAAAAACTGATTCGTTGGCTATCAGAGAAGAGGACGAGAGCAATAAAAGGAAACAGGTTGCTGACCGAAAATTGTATGTTGGCATGCTTGATGGAGAAACTCCTATAAGTATCTATATCAGATACATTAAAGGTGACTGCCCAGATGGCATCTGTAGCTGGGAAGCTATTTTTAAGTTTGGGGATAATGAATACACCAAGCAAGAAGTTAGCCGAACAGAAGACGGCAAATGGGTTTTTGTAGAGGAGGAAACAGGTGGAGTAATGGAGCTGGAACTTAAGGGAAACACTTTTACGGGTATTTTTTCTGCTACAATTGATAAAGTTGATTACGACGCAGAGTTAAAGGAAAAGCCCATGTCTAAAAAAAAGATGGAAAACCTTGATGCTATTATTGAAAGGGATTTACAACGATAATCAGAAATTTTGAAAGCATTCTTAACGATTCTATTGCTGGTATTTTCGAATGTCTTCATGACATTGGCCTGGTATGGTCATTTGAAATTCAGTGAGTGGAAATGGTTCAATAAACTAGGCCTGGTCTCAGTAATACTTATAAGCTGGGGAATTGCTCTTTTTGAGTACTGCTTTCAGGTGCCCGCAAACAGAATAGGATTTAAGAGCACTGGGGGACCTTTTACCCTCTGGCAACTAAAAGTAATGCAGGAAGTGATAACCCTGATTGTTTTTTCAATTTTTACGCTATTGGTCTTCAAGACAGAAACTTTCAGACTAAATCATCTCATAGGTTTTGGCTTTCTTATATTGGCAGTGTATTTCATTTTTAAAAAATAAACGAATATTCATGTTGCAGGTTTATCAAATTTCATTTAATCCTTTTCAGGAGAACACATATATCATTAGCAATGAAGAACATCAGTGCTGGATTGTTGATCCGGGTATGAGTAATACATCAGAGCAACAGGAAATGCTATCAATTATTAATGAAAAAAAATTAATTCCACAGGCCATTATAAATACTCACGCACATATTGACCATATTCTGGGAGTAGATTTTTTAGCAAACGAATTTACAATACCCTTTTTCATTCACGAAAAAGAACTGCCGGTTCTACAAAACGCATCAAATACTGCAAAAATGTTTGGCTTTCATTATGAGGGCGTACAAACGCCCGTACAGTTTTATTCTGAAAGAGCACCATTAATGCTTGGCAATGATTCAATAGAAATAAGATTTGTTCCAGGACATTCGCCAGGAAGCATTGCTTTTTACTCAAAAAATGACAAATGGGTGATTAGTGGTGATGCCCTATTTGCAGGTAGTATAGGACGTACAGATTTGCTTATGGGCAACTATGACCAATTAGTCCGGAGCATTAAAGAACAATTATTAACACTACCAGATGACACAATAGTATATTCAGGACATGGGGTGCCAACAAAAATCTCTATTGAAAGAGGTAGTAATCCATTCTTACAATAATAAGAGGCAAACTAAGAGTGAATCAACAAAGAATCTCCATGTAATATTGGAACAACAGGATGTAAATTGGGTGTTGCGCAATAAATCATATCTGATTCAAGTCCATAACCTGATAAACGCTTGTAATGTGCACCTCTTTTGAGGTACTCAAAATAGTTTCCACCAGAATCCTGATGAAGAGAAATACAAGCATGTGCACTATCGCAATTAATAGTAAAATGCTCTGATACTATATCAGCCACGGCACCAGCAAATAAGGCATCCTCCAGATTAAACCTATCCTTCCATGAAGCGCAAGCCAATAATACATTTAGGTTGCGCTTAATAATAAAATCACAAACTGCATTTAGATTAGGGAAAGAGCCTGTAATTATATCTGCAGCATCTGTAACCATATGCAACAGGCGCGTACCATTAGTAGTAGTAAGTACGAGGGTCTTTCCTCCAATAAATTCAGACGGATATTCAGACGGAGAATTACCATATTCAAGACCTTCAGCAACTTTACCATCTCTTTCTCCGGCAGTAATGCTATTAGGTATTGAAAGACCAATAGAAATACATTCCTCAACAGACGATACAGGGATAATTCGGGACGCTCCGTTATCTAACGCAGCTGCGATAGTAGAAGTAGCCCTAAAAACGTCGATAATGACTGTTACCGTATCCTTTGTATTAAATAGGTGAAGTAAGGCCGGTGATAAGCAAACTTCTAAAATCGGTTTAGTAGAACTCATTAGTAATCGTTACTTAAAAAAATAGCTTTGCAAATTGCAAAGCTATTTCGAAATATTTATTAATCGGAGCTTAACCTAGTAAACCCACATGTCGTGCTCTTTGTTCATCAACTCTTCAGAAACTTTCTGCCCTTCATTCAACACATCCATCTCACCCATGCCAAAATCTTTGAAACGCTGATCGAAAGGATTACTGATTTTATAGATATAGCTAGCAAAGAAACGACCTTCAAAATAATCATCCCAAGTCATACGGGCAACATCATTCTCAGGATTAAATACTTCGTACTGAGCAAGCACGTCACGGATATCAGGATAGTACAACCAGAAGAAAGGAGCATTACCAATAAATTCTCCTGAAGAAGATTTTTTATCTAACAATGGAGCTAATCCAATAATACGGGTAACTTTTCGACCAAGGTTACGATCAAAAATAACATCCTCCTTAATACGAAATTTAGTTATTGAGTTTGGGTCAAATTCGGTTCTGGAAATTTTCATTTCACGCTCACCTGTTTCGATATTCTCAATATAAATTGTATCTGGCTTACCTACCAAAACATCCATAATCTGATCCTTACTAAAAGCAGTTGTAAATCGCTCATCCATTGGAGAATAGGCCATTACTTTACCTCTCTTAACAGCATCAATTAAAATCTCAATAAAACTTCCACCACCAGTGTTTTCATCACCAGGATAGATGAATGGCATATTTTGCTTTTGACGAACATCAATCTCACGCCAAACACGCTTTTTCCACATTACATCATCCTCTCTAAGTTGCTGCCAAGGCATTGCTTTAGAAATATGAGCAACCTTATCATAAGCACCATCCGGACGACGAGAAGGTTGCCATTCATTGTTTACAGCTTCAGAAGCAACAGCAGATGACTTATCTGTCATAGAACCTGACTGAGCTTGTGCACCTAATGTACAACCAAGAAATAAAATTGTCGCTAATTTGTATGATTTGAGGATATTCATGATCCTTAATGTTTGCTGTTTAATTAAAAAAAAACTAAAAAAATCTAAAAACCTATTGTATCGTAATAAGAATTGGATTCAAAGTACGGGTAACTCCGTCAGGACCTCTCGCCTTAATATTCTCCAAGAAAATTTTATCTCCCGGTTTACATTTAGCAATCAGATCAGAAACCTGCTTATTACTTGTAAACAATGGACCTGTAACGTTAATTGGCCCAACAGGATCCTGACGCTTCTGCAAATATGTAAATTCATAACTGGTAACAGTAAAACGAACGTCAAAATCAAAACCTTTCATTGACGCATTGATACCAGGGTAAACCTTCATACGATTAGATGGCTCAAGGAAGCTACCACCACGACCTCCGACTTCAGCAACAGGGTCCGGTATCATTTTAACACGAATCTCTTGAGTACCAACCTGCTTCAATCCCTGATCTTTAGTACGTGCATTAATAACAGCCATTACTTTACCTTGCTTCTTCATCATTACATTGTATTTACCTAAGGCATCGCCTTTAGTAATTACAGCGTCTGATCCAGGAATACTTAATTCAATATCCTCCATTGAATAACCAGCAGCTGATACAGTTACGGGGTTAGGAACACCGATATAAAATACGTTCATTTTATCCAACTGCATAGAAGCTCCTGTGGTACCGACCATATAAGTAAACTCAAATGGTTTCGACTCTTGTTTGCCACCCATATCAATTGATACAGTACCTTTTACTGTCTGAAGACCTGTACCAGAAACGGTATTTTCCCAATAGGCAATACCTTGCTCTGTTTTAGTAACGCGACCAACATTAGAAGATACAACGGGATTAGCAGTGGTCTTATAAGCTGCAAGAGAAATTTCAGCTTCAACTTTCTGACCTGCTAATAAATAACTATTCTTTGGAACAGCGATTGCTTTAAATCCATCGAACTTAACATCCTTTTCATGGATTTTTTCGAACAATTGATCGATAATCATCGCTTCAGAATTCTTAATATCATTTTGAAATTTTGACATCAACGTTACTGTTGCAATTACAGGCATGTTATAGAAGTTACCTGCAGACCACTCACCTTTAGGATTAGCATCTGAAGGCTTTACCTTCTCAATTTTCAGAGGTAATTGCTTCGCCAAAGGAGATGACGTATCCATTCCTAAAGAAGTAAGCAATTTTATCCGGTAATCCTCAAGACGTGTCTTGATAGAATCACCGCCTTTATTCTTTTCAACCAACAAGTCAGTTGATGCATGCAAATCACTTTCATTAGCAATCTCACCAGGGAATTGAACTGAATCTCTCCAGCCACCGGATTGCATAATTAACCTGCGTTTCCAATTTTCAAGATAAGCAATAAGGCTTTCTGACTCAGATTTAACTTCCATAGCCGTTTTATAGTACGGTTCTACTTTAGCTCTTTCTGAAGGGATACCCATACTTTCTTCAAAGATTGCGTATTTATCTCCATTCTTCTGCGTAATAGATTCGTTGGAGCGACCGATACTTTTATTAATCGTACGGAAGGCTGCTAGAATTTCAGAAGATACGTTAAGGGCCAGCAATGCTGTCAACACCAAGTACATTAGGTTGATCATTATCTGCCGGGGCTCTTTAGGTATTGACATTCTTTTATAATTTCAGTTTGTTAATAATAATTGTTTCTACTTTAATCTCTGATACAAAAGTCTCAGACTAGCGTCCTTGCATTGCTGAAAGCATGTTACCATAGATGCTGTTTAATGCACTAAGGTTTTTAGACAATGCACCCATTTGTTCTTTAGCTGAGATTGCATCTTGTGCACTTGAAGCCATGGCATCAGAAGCGCTAACCAGATTGCTGTAGAATTTATTCATTGCTTTCAAGTGGTTGTTAGCATCAGTCAATTCGACTTCATAAATTTGGTTTAATGAATTCAAATTACCAGATAAAACCTGCACTTGCTTGTGGAAAGTCATTGTATCATCAGCAGCGCTGTTGAAGGCCGCCATTGTTTTTGAAGCTCCCGTAAATGTATCAGACATTTGACCCAAAGCACCAGCAGCTGTACGAGCACTCGTAGAATACTCATTAGTGGCAGCAGTAACGTCAGAAATATCTTTGATTTCATTTACAACCTGACCAAATTTTTGGAAATTTTGGTTTAATTTATTCAGGTTAGTTGGATTGATTGCAGCTTCTTCCATCATTTTATCAAAAGCAGCCATAGGCGACATACTATCAGGAGTACCAGCTTTTTTGCTGCCACCTTTTAAATAATGCTCTTCTTCAGGGCTAACATCAAGACCTGGATAGATTTTTTCCCAATAATAGTCTTTATGAGGAGGTAAAATACCCAACATCGCAAAGATGAATGCCTCTGTAAGCATACCTGCAGTCAAAAGGGGACCACCGATAGCCCAGTGCTGAATTTTACCAAGAGCTCCAATAAGTACTACAGAGGCTCCCATACCAATGATAAAATTCTTAAGGTATTTTCCTTTGGTAGTTTCGAAAAACAATGCTATTGATTTCATATAAATGTTGATTTCTTTTTTTGAATGATTGTTTGAAAATAAATTAACGTCTGTTTGTTAGGGCTGGTGCTATTTGTTGATAGATGTTTCTGAAACCGATATATGACTTAGCTGTATCAGCATATTCATAATCACGTGTGCTAACTTGCAAATAATAAGAAACATCTCTCCAGCTACCACCACGAACAACTTTACGTTGCATCCACTGAGGGTCGGTAGATTTTGTACGTGTATCAAGGCTAGGATTCACATCAGAAACCTGATTATAAGTATTACCATAGTAAGGACTACTAGTCCACTCTGCTACGTTACCTGACATATTGTATAATCCGTAATCATTTGGCCAGTACTTGTTAACTGGTACAGTATACAGACCACCATCTGCTGCGTAGTTTCCTCTTTGTGGTTTGAAGTTAGCCAAATAACATCCTTTTTTGTTTAAGATGTATGGACCACCCCATGGGTAAGGAGAAGCGTTACGACCACCTCTTGCTGCCCACTCCCATTGCATTTCATTAGGCAACATAAACTGACCTTCGAAATACATTTTATTTTTTTCACGATCCTTTTTCCACTCGTCTGTACGCCAGTTAGCAAATGCAGTAGCTTGTTTCCAGGTTACACCAACAACAGGATAGTTGTCAAATGCTCCAAACCAGTTGTACTGACGGGCAATCGGCTCGTTATAAGAATAAGAAAATTGTCTTACCCAAACAGTGGTATCAGGATATACAGAAATATTCGTTTCCTTAATGTAAGTTTTCGCTGGTTGGCTTGGATTTTTGACATGCTCATTATAGTCATAATTAAAATAATGATAAATCAACTTGCTATTATCCATTTCTTTTTTACCCCAACCTGTACTCTCTGCAGGTACAAACATAGCAGAAAGTTGTTCCTGAACGTCTGGATCTTTCCAGTTAATACGTTTGCTCATATCAAGCATTTGTGTACCATCTGGCATATCTTTAAAATCACCCAACGTGGTATGAGCCATAGAATCACGCACCCAATTGGTAAATTGACGATACTCTGCATTAGATATCTCTGTAGCATCCATATAGAATCCTGTCATCTGTGCAGTACGTATCAAGGCATCATTCCGTCCTCTAACGTCTTGGTCGCTCGCACCCATTTTGAGGATACCTGAAGGCACATAAACCATTCCTATTGGCACAGGAGCCTTGTAAGCTGACATGTTGGGAGCACCTACTAATTGTCCGCCACTACCCGATTGTCCGCAACTTGCAGCTAAAGCAATTAATGCAACAGCGGAGATCTTCAGGGAAAGTTGTTTCATACTCATTCTTTTGTTTTTGCAATTAGGCAAATAAAGGTAAAAATTTCTTTTCGTTACTTAGTTTATTACTAAACTGGCACACAATATTTGAAGTTTTTTTTAAAAAAGCAACTGTTTTCTAAAAATTATTTTTTTGTGATGTCAAAATTTGACTTCAATAATTCACTTCGCATTCTGTTAAAGTATAGCAAAATCAGCGTTCTCAGGTAGTTTTGTTAAGGTCGGCAAGCAACTGTTTTTGGTACAAATAAAAATTTGTGTTTTCCTTTCGAATTGCTTTCCGAATGGCATAGTTACGAAATTTTCTTTCTTTTCAAAAAAATAATAGCAATTCGGCCAAAACTTTTTTTCCAATTCTGCCTGAACCTCATTTGTTTCCTCTCCTGATACTACGATTGTCTTTATTCCCCGGGCTATTCTCTGACCTACAATATTCCAATATCCGAATGAAGTAGGATATCGCAATGCAGCCTGCTTCATTTGGGCTATCATCATTTCACTTTGCGCTATCCATTCCGGGCGCTCCGAAAGCATACCCAAAAGATGCAGATTGTGCGCCATCACAGCGTTTGAAGATGGTGTTACACCGTCATAAGTTTCGGGTTTGCGCAAAGGGACTTCATTTTGCAAATCTGATGTAAAATAGAACATAGCGCTGTCTCTGACCGCAAAATGAAGCTGGATATACTCTGTTATCCTTATCGCTTCGAGGAGGTATTTCTCTTCGTTAATAGTCATTGAAAGCTGGATAAGTGCCTGGACTAAAAAAGCCAAATCATCAAGGTTTGCAGTAATCTTTGCAAGCCCGTTTTTCCAGACGTGTTTGGGGTGATGATTAAGTTCAAAATGTTGCAACATCCAGCCGATATGTTCTTTAGCCAATTCGGCATATTCAGAATGATTCAAAGCGACAGAAGCCTTACTGATGGCGGTATTCAGCAATGCATTCCAAGACAACAGAATCTTATCATCTGTACCCGGACGAATACGTTTCTCCCTATCAAGAACCAATCGCTTTTTTGCCTCAGTAATTGCATCCCGTATTTCTTTTACGGGCAAATTGTTTGCCGCTTCAATTTGCTCTATACTCATCGCCCTGTGTAGGATGTTTGTATGCTCCCAATTTCCCGATTTTTTGATACCAAAATAATCTGATACATAAGTCGGCACATTGGCCAACACATTATTCAATTCTTCGAAAGTAAACGTATAAAACTTCCCTTCGACACCCTCACTATCTGCATCCAAAGCACTATAAAAACCTGCGTCATTTTGCTTCATTTCGCGCATTAAAAAAGCGACAGTTGCTTCAATTACTTCTTTATAATTTTCATTACCTGTTATCTTGTAAGCATCGCACAAAACATTGATCAACATAGCATTGTCATAAAGCATCTTTTCGAAGTGTGGAGCGAGCCAGACATCATCAACTGAATACCGCGCAAAACCGCCCCCAATCTGATCATAGATACCACCAGCAATCATCTTATCAAGACTCAAAAGGGCCTGTTTTAGAGCCTCTTCATTGTCGGTAAAATGATAATGCTCCAACAAAAACTGTATCGACATTGTGCCCGGAAATTTTGGCGCTCTACCAAATCCTCCATTCACTTTATCCGCTTGTTGCAAAGTGTTTCCGGCAGCCATTTTTGCATCCTCCATAGTCCATTCTTCTACTTCATTTTTTGTCGAAACTTTTGCTGCATTTTGCAAATAATCCAACATCTGATTGGCTTGTTGCGAGACTTCTTCAGGGCGATCTTTCCATACCTCAATCATGCGTTGCATTAATTGCCTCCATGAGGGTCTGCCATGTGCAGGAACAGGAGGGAAGTAAGTACCTCCGTAAAAAGGCAATTTGTCGGGAGTGACAAACACATTGAGCGGCCAGCCACCACTACCACTAATCGCCTGCACGGCTGTCATGTAAAAATCATCCACATCGGGATATTCTTCCCTGTCCACTTTTACATTGATAAAATGCTCGTTCATAAAAGCAGCCGTTTCTTCATCCTCAAAACTTTCATGCTCCATCACATGGCACCAATGACAGGCAGAATATCCAATACTGACTATTAATGGTTTATTCTCTTCTTTTGCTTGCGCAAAGGCAGCTTCGCCCCATGGGTACCAATTCACAGGATTATGAGCGTGTTGGAGTAAATAAGGGCTTTGTTCGTGTATTAATTGGTTGGGCATTTGCTTGTATTTTGAATTGTCAAAGTTGGGGTAAAGTGAATTGAAATATGAAAATGCTGTACATTAAATTGAAAATAACATTGTGGTAATTCTCTATTCAGATTAAATTTTCAATTCTTTTCCAAGAATGATGAATAAAAATGTTTTTTTTAGATTAAATAAAGAGGCATAGCGATTTCATGCTCTTGCCTTTATCTCATAGACCGGTAATAATCTTTGCTATTCTCGTTTTTAATGTCAATACAAAAAAATGGGTGCCGAACTATCGACACCCATTAAAGATTCAGTAATTAAAATTAAGCATTAAAGGCCTCTTCCGTGGCAGTTTTTGTATTTCTTGCCGCTACCGCAAGGGCAGTCGTCATTACGACCAATTTTTGGCCCTGCAACTACCGGTTGTTGCTTTGGTTGCGGAATTGGCTCCTGATAATAATCATTTTCGTTAGCAGCGTAATCCTGTCCTGCATTGTCTATCTGAGTTTTGTTCTCATAATAGTCGCTCATATCCGTACGCTGTTGCGGTAATTCGGCAGCCTGCATGGGAGCTTCCTGCATGGGTATGCCGGCCCGGAACAGGAAGGAAATGATATTGCGGTTGATTTCCAGATTCATTTGTTTGAATAAATCTGCTGCTTCAAATTTATAAATCAACAACGGATCTTTTTGCTCGTAAGATGCCATCTGAACAGAATTGCGCAACTCATCCATACGACGAAGATGGTCTTTCCAGGCATCATCAACCAAAGAAAGTGTGATTGATTTCTCCAGTTCCTGAATCACTGTTTTTGATTCAGCAGCAACAGTATCTTCAAGATGTGCATATACCTGAATACCGCGTATACCATCGGTAAACGGCACTACAATATTTTCCACTTTACCTCTGTTCTGCTCCAACACTTCACGCAACTGAGGTGTCATTTGCTCACGGATAGAGTTCATTTTACGCGTATAAAACTCTTTGGCCTGTTGATACAATTCGTCACCGAATGCCTGTGCATTTCCTTTTACAATGAAAGACTCTTCAATCTGAGGTTCGAAAGCCAAATGCTTGGCCACTTCGATTCTCATAACAGCAGAATCTTTGGTCTGTACTGCTTGTGCAGCCAAATCCTGACACACATCGTACATCGCGTTATCAAGATCAATAGCCAAACGATCGCCATACAAGGCGTGATTACGGAATTTGTAAATCACATTACGCTGCGCGTTCATTACATCGTCATATTCCAACAAACGCTTCCGAATACCGAAATTGTTTTCTTCTACTTTCTTTTGGGCACGCTCAATGGATTTGCTAATCATGCTGTGTTGCAGCATTTCGCCATCTTTGTGGCCCATTTTATCCATCAAAGAAGCAATTCTTTCAGAACCAAATAAGCGCATCAACTCATCTTCAAGCGACACAAAGAATTGTGATGTTCCAGGGTCTCCCTGACGACCAGCACGACCACGCAACTGTCTGTCCACACGGCGACTTTCGTGACGCTCTGTACCAATAATTGCCAAACCACCTGCAGCTTTCACGCCTTCACCCAATTTAATATCCGTACCACGACCAGCCATATTGGTAGCAATTGTTACCGCTCCAGACAATCCAGCTTCGGCAACAATCTGTGCTTCACTCTGATGTTGTTTGGCATTCAATACTCTGTGTGCAATTTTCTTTTGCTGTAGCATTCTACCCAGCAATTCAGAAACCTCTACAGATGTTGTACCCACCAATACTGGTCGGCCTACGGCAGTCAATGCTTCGATTTCATCAATGACAGCTTTATACTTTTCACGTTTGGTTTTGTATACCAAATCTTGCTGATCTTTACGAGAAACAGGAATATTTGTTGGTATGGTTACCACGTCCAATTTATAGATGCTCCAGAATTCGCCCGCTTCAGTTTCGGCAGTACCGGTCATACCACAAAGTTTGTGGTACATACGGAAGAAATTTTGCAAAGTAATAGTTGCAAAAGTCTGCGTTGCCGCTTCTACAGTTACATTCTCTTTTGCTTCAATAGCCTGATGCAATCCATCACTGTAACGACGGCCGTCAAGAATACGGCCCGTTTGCTCATCTACAATTTTCACTTTACCATCCATCACCACATACTCGATGTCTTTATCGAATAGAGTATAGGCTTTCAACAATTGTTGCAAAGAGTGAATACGGTCGGCTTTGATAGCATAATCCTGCAACAAAGCATCTTTCTGCGCTACTATTTCTTCTGCTGGCAAACCACTATTTTCAATAGCTGCAAGCTCAGTGGAAATCTCAGGAAGCACGAAGAAGTTAGGATCTTCACCATTTTTGGTAATGGTTGCCAAACCTTTATCTGTAAGGTCAACGCTATTGTTTTTCTCATCAATAGAGAAATACAATTCTGCATCAACTTTGGGCATATTACGATTTTGCTCTGCAATAAAATAATGCTCGGCTTTCTGTAGAATTTGTTTGTTACCCTCTTCACTCAGGAATTTAATAATTGCAGAGTTTTTGGGTAAACCTCTATATGCGCGAAATAATTGCAGTCCACCGGTTTCTTTATCCGTTTTGCCTTCGGCAATTAATTTCTTAGCTTCTGTCAAGGCCTGATTCACCACTTTCTTTTGCATTTCGAGCAAATATTCAATGCGTGGTTTCAAGATATGAAATTGCTGCTCGTCGCCACGGGGAACAGGACCAGAAATAATCAATGGGGTACGGGCATCATCAATCAACACACTATCTACCTCATCCACCATCGCAAAATGGTGTTTGCGTTGTACTTTCTCCTCAGGATGGTGCACCATATTATCACGCAGATAATCAAAGCCAAACTCGTTGTTGGTTCCGTAAGTAATATCTGCTAAATAGGCATTGCGGCGCTCAGGAGAGTTGGGTTGATGCTTATCAATACAGTCGACTGTAAGACCCAGCCATTCAAAAATAGGGCCATTCCATTCTTGGTCACGACGGGCCAGATAATCATTCACTGTTACTACGTGAACACCTTCGCCGGCCAATGCATTAAGATAAGAAGGCAAAGTAGACACTAATGTCTTACCCTCACCGGTAGCCATTTCGGCAATTTTACCCTGATGAAGAATAGTACCACCAATTAACTGAACATCATAATGGAGCATATTCCACGAAACCGGAACGCCAGCAGCCAACCAGCTGTTTTTATAAATAGCGTTATCGCCTTCAATACGAACATAGTCCCTGTCTATGGCTAAATTTCTATCCTGCTCTGTAGCTGCTGAAATAATTTCTGTACTCTCTTTAAAACGGCGGGCTGTCTCCTTCACTACAGCGAAGGCTTCGGGCAATATTTGCTCCAAAACAACCTCTATTTGCTCATCACGCTTTTTTATTAATTTATCTACTTCGTCATAAATACCCTCACGAGCCTGAACATCCTCAGAAGAAAAAGTTTCAGCCTGACTCTTTTTCGCAGCTATTTCCTGATCTATCGACGCAAGATGCTCTTTGATACGTGCACGAAACTCAGGGGTTTTATTGCGCAGCTGATCATTGCTCAGATTTTTGTACTCTTCGAAATACTTATTTGTATTGGTAACGAATGGCTGTACTTTCTTTACGTCTTTATCCGACTTACTGCCACCGAATAGTTTGGAGATAATTCCGATCATTTTTATTATAAATTTTCTAAGTTCCTGCCAGGCAAAAAACTAGGGTGTATGATGTATTTGTACCTTAATAATCTCTTGCTTCAAATATTGTGCAAAAAAATAAACACTGACAGCATGTCGCAAAAAGATGCCAAAACTATGAAAAATAGGCTATTTCGGCAAAAAAATGGCTGATAAAAAAAACTCTTTAAAAAAAATATTGCCAAACTATTGCACGACAATAAATTTTTTATGTACTTTGGGTTCGATTTTAGAAAAACGTACAACAATTATGAAAAAAACTTTCATCCTCCTTACTACTGTTTTAGCTTCGGTATTTGCTAATGACGTAAAAGCTCAAGATGCAGAAAAAGAAATAGTAAAAGTATATCGTTGGTACAATCCAACAGATGCCAATTACCTTACCGTTGCCGATGGCGAATACCAAGATGGTCAATTGCTTAACTGGCACTACAAAGACAAAACTTTGATGTTCTTTGCTTATCGCAATCCTGCTGCTGACCGTGTGGCCGTGAATAGCTGGTATAATCCTAATACAAAAGATTTTGCAAGTATTGCTGAAGATGAATATACAGATGACCAAATGTTGAAAATGGGTTATTCTGACAAACACATTCAATTTTATGCTCCTACACGCCGCTCTGCTAATCAGGTAGCTGTTTACCGTTGGTTCGTTCCAAAACGTAAAGATTGGGTCACTATTCCTGAAGAAGGAGATACTGATGCCTACTTCAAAAAAGGATATCGTCATAAAACATTCCAATTCTATGGTATCAGCCGTGGAAGTGATGTAATGATTTATAATCAACTATAATTTTTTTCATAAATTTGTTACACATAAAAAAAAGAGATTGCCGATAGCAATCTCTTTTTTTATGTGTATACTTCAATAAGTGCTTACCTTAATCTACAATACCTGAACGATTAAAAATTTCAAATATTGGGTTGTGGGTACATGCCACAATATTGGATGGTCGGATGCCTGAGTTTGCCAGGTTACCTGTCGAATCTTTCTTTTAGCATCCTTTGCAGCGGCTTCAATTGTTTTTAGAAATACATCAGGCGCTACTAAAT
Source organism: Bacteroidota bacterium (assembly GCA_040387755.1). Classification (GTDB taxonomy): domain Bacteria; phylum Bacteroidota; class Bacteroidia; order Chitinophagales; family Chitinophagaceae; genus Rurimicrobium. The sequence goes on from JAZKDB010000004.1 coordinate 224,693, forward strand.
TAGTACAGGACGCCGTTACCAAGAAACCGCCGGGTTTGGTCAGCTTCATTCCACGCAGGTTAATTTCTTTATACCCGGTGATTGCCTTGTCAATATTGGCTCTGCTCTTGGTAAATGCCGGAGGGTCAAGCATTACCACATCGTATTTGCGACCTTCCTTCACCCAGTTTTTAAGTGCATCAAATGCATTTACCGATTCAAACTTGCAGGTGTCTTCAAATCCATTCAGGATTGCATTTCGTCTTGCCGTATCGATAGCATTGTCTGAAATATCAAGACCTAAAACACTTTTTGCACCATACTTGGCTGCGTGCAATGAAAAAGTACCGGTATAACAAAAAGCCTCCAGAACATCTGCGTCTTTACAAATATGCTGTATCGCCCTGCGATTGTCTTGCTGGTCAAGAAAATACCCTGTCTTTTGCCCATTTTCAATATCCACATGAAATTTTAAACCATTTTCATTGAGGATAATATTGGTATCAAAAGGGGCAGACAGAAAGCCCTTGATTTGCTGCATTCCTTCCAGTTCTCGGACGGGAACATCATTACGCTCATATATCCCTTTGGGCTTAAAGATATCATTCAATGCCTTTACAATAGCTTCCTTCCACCGCTCAATACCCAGTGCCAGTGTTTGGATAACGATATAGTCATTAAACTTGTCAATAATCAAAGCCGGCAATCCATCAGCTTCACCAAAAATAAGACGACAATTTTCGACATAACCTATTTGTTGCCTGTATGCCCAGGCTTCGGCAATGCGTCTATGAAAAAACTGTTCGTCAATTTGTTCATTTTTGTCACGGGTAAGTAATCGAATACGTATTTGAGAGGCCGGATTTACATAGCCCTTACCTACAAAGGAACCACCATAAGAATATACATCTACGATATCTCCGGGATTGTAATCGCCGTCACTGTCACCCAGCTCGGTAGCGAATATCCATGGATGTCCCAAAAGTATGCGGTCTCCTATTTTTTTGCGCAGAAAAAATTTTGCCATAAGGCAGCAAAGATAACTTGCTAATTTGGCAATTAGAGGCTCAGCGAACTTTGCAATGCAAAAAACGGGAAGTACAATCTAATAAAAACAAGGGAATCCGGTAAATAGATTAAAACAAGAACGAACATACTTTCAAATAAAATAAAATAAAAAAGTATTTTTGGCCTTCAAAATCAAAATATGGTATCATCAAGTAACCTGGCTAAAACGCTTTCTTTATTGGCACTTTGCGCCTTCTTCTTCTATCCCACAGATACTCATGCTGACAATAAAAAAGTAAGAAAAGGTTCATCCATCATTTATAAAAACAATATTTTCGAATTAGGCCCGGATACAGCAAAAAGTGGTTCAGCAGCAAGTATTAGCGTTACGCAGTCAATGAAGGTTAGCAAAGACTCATTACCTGTAACTATGAATGGAGAAAAAATACTGACAGATGCTGAGATTAGCGCTGCCCCCAGTGGAGAAGAAACCATAAATACTATCATTATCAATCTATTCAATAAAAACAAAGGCACTTTTAAACAATTAGGTGATGGGGAATACTACATTAACGTCAAACACGTTGTAGTGGGTAGAAACGGAAGAATCCAGTACTATAAATTTGATGGCATTCAGCCTGTTTCAAAAGGAAAACCCGTAAACAAAAAAGCACAAGCCACTGTCAACCAGCTGATTGATGACATGTTGGCTTCGGATGAGATTTTATTTGAGCCAGCTAACAGAGGTGGTCTTAGAGTAACTTGTATCAGCAAAACTATGGACACTTACATCCGGCTGAAAGTAAGCAAAGGGGTGGCTTCTTTATTGCCTTAAAAAAATCATTCATAAAAAAATGAGCCGCAATAATCATATTGCGGCTCATTTTTCTTTTTATCTATTCTTGTTACGATTACTACTAGAGCTCAACTCCCATATTATAAAACACAAAGCTCCAGATATCCGCTGCTTCATCTATCAATTTGGTTGTAGGCTTGCCGGCTCCATGTCCTGCTTTACTGTCTATTCGGATAAGTGTTGGCTTTTCGCAATTTTGAGCGGCCTGAAGCGTAGCAGCAAATTTGAACGAATGTGCTGGCACTACACGATCATCATGGTCTGCCGTGGTGACCAGAGTTGCAGGATAGCAAATGCCTTTTTTGATATTATGAAGGGGTGAATACTTAATCAGATAATCAAATTGTTCTTTATTGTCGCTGCTACCATATTCTACAGCCCAACCCCATCCAACGGTAAACTTATGATAACGCAACATATCCAAGACACCCACCTGTGGTATGGCCACTGCAAAAAGCTCAGGACGCTGTGTCAGACAGGCCCCTACCAGCAATCCGCCGTTAGAACCGCCACGAATGGCCAGTCTTTTTGGATTGGTATACTTGCTGTTGACTAAAAATTCTGCCGCTGCAATAAAGTCGTCAAAAACGTTTTGCTTATATTCTAGCATACCACCTCTGTGCCACTCTTCACCATATTCTCCACCTCCTCTCAAATTGGCCACGCAATACACACCCCCATTTTCAAGAAAAACCATATTGGCTACAGAAAATGAAGGCGTAAGACTGATATTAAAACCTCCATATGCATATAACAATGTAGGATTCTGACCATTTAATTCCAGACCTTTCTTATGCGTAATGAACATTGACACCTTTGCTCCATCTTTGGAAGGGAAGAATACCTGTTTCGTTTCATACTCGTCCGGATTGAATTTAACGTCCGACTTTTTATATAATTCTGATTTCCCGGATTTTATATCATACCTGAAGATGGTAGGAGGATATACATAAGAAGTAAAGGTGTAAAAGAAATAATCATCCTGTTTGTAAGAACCAAATCCAGATGCTGTGCCCAAGCCCGGCAATGCGATACTACGTTCTTTCACTCCGTCAACTGTATACTGTGATACTTCTGTGCAAGCCATCTTCAGATAACTGGCAAATAATTTACCGCCACCAGTACTTACACCTTCCAACTTTTGTTCTTGCTCCGGAATAATAATTTTAGGGGCATCCTCAAGCTTTTTGGGGTTTACCAGAACCACTTTGTAGTTAGGAGCACCATCATTGGTTTGCAACAATAGATTCCCTCCCACATTATCAACAATGTTGGCATTTGTTTTGAAGCCGGGTACTACAGTAATAAATCCGGCATTAGACTTTTCAAGCAAGTCCTTTACTTTAATTTCACTGCCATCTGTTCCTTCAGAAATACTCAGAACCAGAAAACGTTCATCTTCTGTAAGACCTGCACCCACATAACGAAGCGGATGTTGTTTATCTTCGTAAATAAGCATATCAGCAGATTGTGGCGTTCCTATTCTATGATAAAATATTTTCTGGAATTCTGTTTTTGCAGAAAACTTTGTGGCCTCATCCCTAGGTTTATCATAACCACTGTAATAGAAGCCGTCATCACCAGCCCAACTTATTCCTGTAAACTTTACATACTCCAGCTTTTCTTTCAGTAAAGTACGTGTGGCAAAATCCATTACATACACTTCCTGCCAATCCGACCCGGAAGCAGAAACTGCATAAGCAAAATACTTTTGCTTCTTTGAAAACGCAGTGGCCTGAAGTGCTACAGTACCATCCTTGGATAATGTATTAGGATCAATCAGGATTTCAGCTTTGCCATCCAAGCCCTTCTGTACAAATAATACAGATTGATTTTGTAAACCATTATTCTTATACGTCAAAAAATAGTCGCCTTCTTTTTGGGGTGCCGAATTCTTTGGGTAATCCCATAATTCTGTCAACCTTTTTTTGATATTGTCCCGATAAGGAATCGCATTCAGGTACTGATTCGTAATCTTATTCTGCTCTTTTACCCAGGCCTCTGTTTTCTGAGCAGTATCATTCTCCAGCCAGCGATATGGGTCCATGATTCTTGTGCCAAAATAATCGTCCGATTGGTTTACCCTATCGGTAAGCGGATATTGAATTCCTTGTGCCATAGTATTAAAAGATGTCGCTGAGCAAATTGCCACACATGCGAGCCATTTATGATTCATTTGTTGGTTATTTTATTGTTAGGAATTAAGATACTGTTAAGCGGCAAGATAGGTACAAAACTAATATTGAATATTTCAAGTGGAGAATATGTTATTTTCGTACAAAATATCCTTCAAATGAAATGGGTAAAAATGATTTTGTTATTTTGTGTCTTATTCCAAAGCAATACAATTTTGGCACAGCCCTTCGATACCATCCGTGTAGATCAGGGAGACGGATTTGAAATGCTGCAAATCACAGGCAACAACAACATTATTGCCGAAGGTTTGATGAAAAACAAGCTAAAGGAAGGAACATGGAACAGCTATTGGGAGACAGGTTTTCCGCAGGAAATTACTACTTTCCATAAAGGCAAAAAAAATGGATTTTATATCAAAACAGGAGCGGATGGGTTTATTGAAAAAATGATAGCTTATAAAGATGATGAACTGAATGGCCCGAGCCGTATTTATAATAAAGGGGCATTTATTATGGAAGAGATTTATTATGTCCGCAATAAAAAAAACGGGAGCTATACAAAATGGTATATCAATGGTATAAAGCAGGAACAGTGTAATTACCTTAATGATGCCCGTGACGGATTGACCACATGGTATTACGAAAATGGCAAAAAAGCCGCCGAGTACCATTATAAAAATGGGAAACTGGAAGGAAAGGTTGTCAACTATAATGAACAAGGGAAAATGACAGAACAAGGCCAATATAAAGGCGACGAACAGACAGGCATCTGGAAAGAATATTACGATAATGAGCAATTAAAAGCTGAAGGAACATACCTCAAAGGGGAAAAGGAAGGGCTTTGGAAGCGATTTGATGAAAAAGGCAAAACCCTGACACCCCAAAAATACCAGAAAGGAACACTAATCCAATAAATAAAAACCAAAATATGTCTGAAACAATTTTAGTTATAGACGATGAAAGAGCAATCAGAAGTACGCTCAAAGAAATACTTTCTTTTGAAGGGTATACAGTAGAAGAAGCTTCTGACGGTGCAGAAGGATTGAAAAAAATATTAGCGTCAAATTATGCCTGTGTTATCTGCGATATTAAAATGCCCAAAATGGATGGCATTGAAGTACTTGAGAAAGTAATGGCCGAAAAACCCGAAACGCAGATGATTATTATTTCGGGTCATGGAAATATTGAAACTGCGGTAGAGGCAGTTAAAAAAGGAGCTTTTGACTATATCTCCAAACCTCCTGACCTTAATCGCCTGCTCATCACCTTACGCAATGCCATGGAGCGAAAGGACCTTGTAGTGGAGACAAAACAACTGCGCAAAAAGGTAGAGCAAAAAATATTCGGAGAGTCCGATATGATTGGATGTTCTGAAGCTCTGGAAAAAATCAGGGAAACCCTTGTAAAAATTGCACCGACCGAAGCCCGCGTTTTGATAACAGGTGAAAATGGAGTGGGTAAAGAGCTGGTGGCACGCAACCTGCATAAACATAGCAACAGAAGTAAAGGGCCAATGATTGAAGTCAATTGTGCTGCTATACCCAGCGAGTTGATTGAAAGTGAATTGTTTGGTCACGAAAAAGGTTCTTTTACATCAGCAATCAAAACAAGAATCGGAAAATTTGAACAGGCTAACGGCGGCACACTCTTTCTGGATGAAATAGGGGATATGAGCTTAGACGCACAGGCAAAAGTGTTGCGCGCCTTGCAGGAAGGTAAAATCACCAGAGTGGGCGGTGATACAGAAATAAAAGTAGATGTACGTGTTATAGCGGCTACCAATAAAGATTTGATGAAAGAAGTGGCAGATAAGAATTTCCGCCTTGATTTGTATCACCGGCTTGGTGTAATTTTAATTCATGTTCCCTCTTTGAACAATAGAAGGGAAGACATTCCACTATTGACCGAGCATTTTCTTCAATTGATTGCCAACGAATACAATCAACCGAAAAAAGAAATAGAGCCTGCGGCTATGCAATTATTGGCAAAACACAACTGGACAGGGAATATACGCGAATTGAAAAATGCGGTTGAAAGGCTCATTATTCTCGCAGATAAGCTAATTACCAAAAAAGATATTGAAACCTATATTCTAATGAAATAGGCTAAGGTATTTGTGGAAAAATAAACCTTTTGCATCTTTTACAGTCTATTAGAACTAAAATCCGAATTTATGATTTACTCCAATAAAATATTGGTTATTGCCTTTTTATGCCTTGTGGCAACAAACACCATTGCACAGACAAAACAAAAAACCAACATTGAACACATTACCGTCTTCCTGAGTGGAGCTGAAATAGAAGGTTCGGCCAAAATAAATCTGCCACAGGGAGAATCTGAGGTATTGTTTACCAATATTGCCGGAAACATTGTACAGCAAAGCATCTCAGTAGGTGTAAATAATGGTGTAATTGTTCAATCTGCCACAGCTCAAAACAATTATTTAGAGAATAACAATCTCTCGCCACGAGGGCAAATGCTCAAAGACAGCATTGAAATTCTTAAACAACAAAACGAAGCTCTCAACGATAAAAAGTCAGTGCTCAACGAACAGCTTTCGGTGATTAAAGAAAATAGAAAAATTGCCGGCCAAAACAACGGACTGTCGGTAATAGAATTACAAAAAATGTTGGACCTGATTAATAGCAAAATGAATGGCTTGTTGGCCGAAGGGCATGTACTGGACAGGCAAATGAAAAAAACTCAGGAGCGCATCAACTTGCTCAACCAACAACTGAATGAAGAACAGAAAAAGGATTTCCAGCCGGGTGGTCAATTGCTGGTGAAATTCTATGCCACAGCTGCCACAGCTGCTACTGTTACTATTAATTATGTTACACCTAATGCCAGCTGGACACCCAGCTACGACCTACGTGTGGATAAAATCAATAGCCCGGTAAAACTGGTGTATAAAGCCAACATTACCCAAAACTCAGGCGTAAAATGGGACAACGTAAAACTTTCTCTTTCTACAGGCAACCCCAACGAAGGCGCTGAAGCACCAACAATGAACCCTTGGTATTTGTCTTTTTATCAACCACAGCCCAACTATGGCTATTTGAACAAGGCTAAATTAAACTCTGCTGCTCCTATCCGAATGACAATGGAAAAAAAAGATGCTGCCGAATATGAATCTACAGCAGATGCCGCACCGGTACAAGCTTCCATCGGCGATTATGTACAAATAGACAACAGTGGCATCAACACTACGTTTGACATTTCATTAAATTACACTATCCCCAGCGATGGGCAGGAACATCTGGTGGCCGTAAAAGATTATGAATTACCCGCTACCTATCGTTACTATGTAGCACCCAAACTTGACAGAGATGCCTTTTTGCAGGCACGTATCTCCAATTGGGAAGACCTCAACCTGATGCCTGCTTCTACCAATATTTTTTACGAAGGAGCTTATGTAGGGCAAGGCTATATTGATATGCGCAACGTCAAAGACACGCTTAATTTATCATTGGGCAGGGACAAAAAAATCATTGTTCGTCGCGAAAATGATAAAAACTACCGCTCTGTAAAAACCATTGGCACCAATATCCGCAAAAGCTATGGCTATACCATTGAGGTGCGTAATACCAAAAAAGAGACTATTGACTTAGTAGTTTTAGAACAATTTCCTATCAGCAATGATAAAGACATTAGTATTGAGGACAAAGAAGCGAGTGGTGCAAAAATTAATGAAGAGACAGGTGCCGTGCAATGGGATTTGACACTTAAGGGTAATGAACTCAAAACGCTCAAACTAAATTATTCAGTAAAATATCCAAAAGATAAAACCGTAGGGAATTTGTAAAAATCATATTCCTGTTATAAAAGCGATGTTGAACATTTCAGCATCGCTTTTTTGTTGATAACCATATACTTATCTCTTCCTATACATTTTCTTACTTGCGTTATTATAAAAATGTTTTTCCCGATGTTGCAAGTCCTTTTTCCCGATTATGAAAAGGCAATGGTCTTCATGAAGGTACTTTTGCCCTGTCTTAAACAAATAATATCAGATGAATCGTAAACTAATTACTTCAGTAGCTATTTTGAGTAGTGTTCTTGCCTTTACTTCCTGTAAAAAAGAAGATAAAAATTCAGACCCGGCTGTAAAAGCTTATACAGTACCTACAACCTACAATTTTGCCAATGCAAATTATACACAATCAAGCCAATTGGTAAAAATGACGGTAGAAATAGATGCCTATCTGAAAAAACCAAATGCTGGATCAGCACTTATTGCTATCGATCAGACAGTCTTGAACAATATGTTCAGTAATACCGGAAATCCTTTTGCTGATGCAAGCTTAAATAGTTCAGGTATCAATATTACAAGCTATACATCAGAAGCAACTTTATATAAATCTTATGCCGATAGCGTTATTAAATTCAATAACGGTGTTACGGCTTCTGAAGGTGTGGGTGGGTTTGTGCCTCGTGGGTCTAATAAAATAGTAGTGGGGCCAAGAGGTTTGGAGTATGGTCAGGCCTTTACAAAAGGCGTTATGGGAGCAATGTTGTTTAAAGAGGCAGTGAATACATTATTAAGTATCAAAACACTGAAAGTAGCCGATACTACAACCGCGCAAGCCAAATGGGATGCCGCTTTCGGAATGCTATCAGTACCGGTTGATTACGACCCGACAAAAACTTATGCAAGTACAGACGCCAATCGTCCATTACTTTGGGGTGGTTATTTGGCCGAGAGAGGAAAAGCAATCAGTGCCGGAGCAACAATATTCAATGCCTTTCTGAAAGGACGAGCAGCAATTGGAGGCTATGATGCAGCAGTACGTAACGAGCAAATTGACATTATAATAGCTAAATGGGAACAATTAGCAGCAGCAGCAGCACTTGAGTATGCTACCGCACCAACAACTACAGCAAATATTGGCAATAAAGGTTCGCAATTTCACGCATTGTCAGAAGGGTTCGGATTTATTGCAGCATTCAAATACCGTCCTGCAAACAGCAAATTATCTGCTACCGATTATGAAAAATTGAAAACAATCTTTAATAAAGATTTCTATGCTTTAATCAACCAAACAGATTTCACTGATTTGAAAAGCGCTCAGGATATTTTAAAAAACACTTATGGCCTTTAATTTAAGGCTATAATATAAATTTTACTGAAGCGTTCAACACAAATAGCTGTTGAACGCTTCATCCATTAAGAACTTATTGTACTAATTTTGCCTCTTTATTTAATTATTGGTCCCGATGAAAAAAATTAGCTTCTCTTTTATTGCACTAACAGTGTTTATTGCAAGTTTATTTTCTTGTAATAAAGACAACAAAAAAGATGATAATCAAGGAACTGGTTTTGACAAAACAGCCATGCTGACAAGCTATGCTGACAATTTAATTTTACCTGCATACTCTGTGATGCAACAAAAAATGGCTGCATTACAAACTGCATCTGACGCTTTCATTGCCAACCCTTCTTCCAGCACACAAGCTTCTATTAAAACAGCCTATACTGAAGCACACCTACAATACATCAAAATTGCAACCTTCAATTTTGGTCCTGCAGAAAACGCAATTTTAGACAATTACCTTAATTTTTCAGGTGGCTTGGATTACAATTTTACAGCCGACGGAGAATTGACAGGCTTTTCGGTAGACACCATTACCATTGCCAATAATATAAGTTCCGGTTCTTATAGTCTCACGATGCTTACCCGTAGCGGATTTTACAGCCAGGGATTTCCTGCGCTCAATTACCTGTATTTTGGCCATGAGGCTATTTCAAAAATGGATAGCAAAAGAGCCAAATACATCAACGATCTTTTAGCAAGAATGAAAACTTTATTAGACAAAGTAACTACTGATTGGAGCACTTACAGGTCAACCTTTATTGAAAATACACAAACCAATTCGGGCAGCCCTATAGCCAATATCGTCAACCAGTTATCTTATCAATTAGATTTATTAAAGGGTCCAAGAATAGGATGGCCACTGGGGAAACAGTCTGCTGGTAAAGTTTTCGAAACAAAATGCGAAGCTTATTATGCGGGTATTTCTGCAGCATTGGCTGTAGAAAACCTGAACAGCGTTAAACGACTGTACACAGGTAACAATATAAGCGGTAAAGGCCTTGGTGATTATTTGATTGCACTTAATCAATCGGCATTGAATAGTGATGTCCTTACACAATTTGACCTTGCACTCGATAAGCTAAAAGCCATTCCCGACCCTCTTTCCAATTCTTTATTGACACAAACGGCAAATGTAGATGCGGCCTATAAAGAAATTCAAAAGTTAGTCACTTTAATGAAGACTGATGTAGCATCTGCAACAGCAGTACAGATTAGTTATGCAGATAATGATGGTGATTAAAAAACAAATTCTTTCGTGATCAAAAGCCTGCGACAAAAACTTAGTTTCGACAAAACAGTATCCATAGCACCTTTAGTTACGTTTAGGATAGTTTTTGGCTTGCTGATGTTTTTGAGTATTGTTCGCTTTTGGTGGAATGGTTGGATTAACACAATCTATGTTCAACCAAAATTTCATTTTACTTATTTAGGTTTTGATTGGGTGCAACCATTGGGGAATATTGGAATGCATCTTCTCTTTTTATGCATTGGCCTCTCTGCTCTGATGATCTTATTTGGGCTGTTCTATAGGGTAGCTACTATTCTGTTTTTTCTCAGTTTTACTTATGTAGAATTAATTGACGTTACAACTTATCTCAACCATTACTATTTCATCAGTCTGGTTGCTTTTTTGCTGATATTTTTACCGGCCAATAAGGATTATGCTTTGGACATGCGTTTGCATCCCGAAGAAAGAAGATTGACTGTACCAGTCTGGTGCGTGGGTATTTTAAGGTTTCAAATGGCGGTGGTCTATATTTTCGCAGGCATTGCCAAACTCAATCCTGACTGGCTTTTTGAGGCATTACCAATGCGTATTTGGTTGCCAGGAAAAACGCATTTACCCATTGTAGGTCATTTAATGTATGAGGCTTGGGTAGCCTACCTGTTCTCCTGGTTTGGTGCAGTGTACGATTTGTTTATTGCTTTCTTTCTGCTTAATAAAAAGTCAAGACCTTTTGCTTTTGCCTTCGTCTTGATTTTCCATATTGCTACGGCAATTTTCTTCCCTGCCATCGGGATGTTTCCTTATGTGATGATAGCGAATAGTCTTATTTTTTTCTCAGCAGATTTCCATCAAAAAATACAATCCCATCTTCCCTTTTACAACAATCGCGTGAAGAACAGCACTTCAGCAACACAAACATATCAATATCGTTTTAAGGCTTTAATGAATGCCGGATTATACTGCTACATAGCTTTTCAGTTGATCTTTCCATTTCGTTACCTGCTCTATCCCGGTCATTTATTTTGGCACGAAGAAGGTTTTCGTTTTTCGTGGAGGGTGATGTTGATGGAAAAATCGGGTGCTACCTATTTTACCGTAAAAGACAAAGAAAGCCATCAATTTTTTGAGGTCAATAATTCAGAATTTCTCACCCCTTTTCAGGAAAAAATGATGAGCACACAGCCGGATTTAATCCTGAAATATGCACACTATTTATCTGATGAATATCGCAAAAGAGGCATGCATAATCCTGAAATATACGCAGAAGTTTTTGTATCACTTAATGGACAACGCTCAACATTATTCATTGATTCGAGCGTAAATTTGGCAACTGAAAAGCTTGGCTGGCAGCATTACAAATGGGTGTTGCCCTATAAAAAATAAACTGTGACAAAATCAATTCTTACGACCCTGTTTTTTTTATCCCTTTTTTGCAACAGCTTTGCTCAAAAGCTATTTTCGCTTAGCGGTATTATACGTCTTGGCGATGAAGCGGCGGCAGATGCGGGCATTTTACTCCTTCCGGATTCTTTGCAAAAAATCAGCAACGACAACGGCTATTTTCGGTTTCCTGCTTTGAAGCCCGGAAAATACCAGATACGTATTTCTTATTTAGGGCAAAATGACGTACTCAGAAATATTGACATCAGCGATAAAAATATCAAACTGGATATTGATATAGAGCGTAAGAATTCTATAAGCCTTAATGCAGTTGAAGTCCGAAATAAAAACGAATCGGCTTCGGGAAGATTAAGCGATGTTTCGGGTACGGCTATTTATGCAGGAAAAAAAACAGAAGTTATTTATCTAAAAAATTTAAACGCCAACCTTGCTACCAACAACACACGCCAAATATATGCACGTATTCCCGGCCTCAACATTTGGGAATATGACAGAGGTGGCTTGCAGTTGGGCATTGGTGGTCGTGGACTCAGTCCTAATCGTTCTTCCAATTTCAATATTCGTCAGAACGGTTATGACATCAGTGCTGATGCCCTCGGTTATCCTGAAAGTTATTACACCCCTTCATCTGAGGCAATTGACCGTATTGAAATTATCCGTGGTGCTGCTAGTTTGCAATATGGGCCACAGTTTGGTGGTTTAGTCAATTTTGTAATGAAAGAAGGTCCGAGAGAAAAGCAATTTGAATTTACCACACGTCAAACGGCAGGTTCATTTGGTTTTATTAACTCATTTAATAGTATTGGAGGAACAACGGCTAAAAAGAAACTGAATTACTATGCTTTTTATCAATTTAAGAAAGGTGATGACTGGCGCCCAAACAGTCACTATGACCAGCATAATGCTTATGTACATTTGGCTTACGACATTTCAAAAAAAATTAAGATTACTGGTCAATATACGATGATGAAGTACCTGGCTCAACAGCCAGGTGGCCTTACTGATGCAGATTTCGAAAAAGATGCATCTCAATCTGTCAGGAGCCGAAATTGGTTTCGGGTAGACTGGAATCTCCTTAGTCTGAATCTTGATTACAATATCAATCAAAACAGCCGTATCAATTTCCGCAATTACACCCTACAGGGAGGACGTGATGCCGTTGGCCTGCTGTCTTACATCAATCGCCCTGACAATGGCGGTAACCGTGATGTAATGACCGACCAATACAGCAATTTCGGATCTGAAATGCGCTTCATTCACCAATATAAATTACTAAACAAACTACATAGTACATTCCTTATAGGGGGCAGGTTATACAAAGGCCTTACATTAAGAAAACAAGGCGATGGAACGGATGGCAGCGATGCTAATTTTAATTTTATCGGTGCCGAAGCAAGCAGTTCAGATTTCCGTTTTCCTGGAACTAATATTGCTGCTTTTGTAGAAAATATTTTCCAAATCAATCAGCAATGGACTATAACTCCCGGTATACGCCTTGAACATATCAATACCAAGGCTGATGGTTATTATTACAAGAAAAACATTTTTATTGCTCCGGAAAAGATTTTGGAGACCAAAGAAAATCCTCGTGCTTTTGCCTTATTGGGTATCGGCTCTGCATTCAAAACAAAATGGGGAGGGGAGTTCTACGCCAATATTTCGCAGAATTACCGTTCAATAAATTTTAATGACATCAGAGTAGTGAATTCAAATTTTCGTGTGGATCCAAATCTCAAAGATGAAACAGGTTATAATGCAGATGCGGGTTTCAGAGGCAGTTTTGGTGGATGGCTTTATATTGATGCCAGTATATTTTACCTTCGGTACAACGATCGTATTGGTTCCATATTTTCGCGAGATACCAATTTCATGACCTATCGTTTGCGCACCAATGTAGCAGACAGTCGTAATTTGGGATTTGAATGCCTGATAGAAGGCGATATTCTAAAAGCGATTACACAAACAAAGTCAAAATACAAGCTAAATATTTATACAAATTTTTCGCGCATAAATGCTCGCTATATCAATACTAAAAACACGGCTATTGCCAATAAACTAGTAGAAAATGTGCCACCCATTCTCCTCCGTACGGGCACTTCATTTGGCACTACCCGATTTAATATTACTTACCAATTCTCTTATCAGGCCAAACAATACTCGGATGCTACCAATACAGAAATTACACCAACCGCAGTTGATGGAGCAATTCCTGCATTTGCGGTGATGGACTTGAGCCTGAGCTACAATTGGCGGCATTTTACTGTTTTTTCCGGTATCAATAATCTGTCCAATAAAAAGTACTTCACACGCCGTGCTGATGGTTATCCCGGCCCCGGCATTCTCCCTGCTGACAAAAGGAATTTCTACCTCACCTTACAGTATAAGTTATAAACCCTGCCCCGCTTGTTTTTTTTCGGTCCCAGATTACATCATTCCAGAGTATCATTGCTGCATCATTTATTTGGTTAAAGCTATAGAAGGCAAGAGCGGTCAAAAAATATTCTTTAAAGTTGCCTGTTGATGATTGGAACTGCCATTTCCAATCAAGGAAATACCACTTTTGTCCCGTGTTTTGACATATTTATCATATGTTTTGACACATTTATCACATATATTGGTAAAGTCATCACATATTTTGGCATTTTTATCACATGTCTTGATACATTTATCACAAACATTGATAAAATTATCACAGATTTTGGCATATTTATCACAGACTTTGGCAATGTCTATCCCAATCCCGGGACCTTTATCGCAGGTATTGGGGGTCCATTCTCTGAACGGTGCAGCTGATTAGATCCGGGACTGTATATCAGGTATGATTGATTACATTTCAGCAATAAAAAAGAAAAGCGACCCGTAGCACTGGGTCGCTTTTCCTGTATAAAATATAAGCGCAGAAATTATTTGTTGTAATGTGCGGAGTTCAGCTCAGAATTAGTACGCTCTGCAGCCTCAATCGGTTCGAAAGAAGACAATGGCTCACCTTTTCCTTTACGCACCCAGGTAGTATGCTCAAAATGTGCCGAAGGCTTTTTGTCGGCGGTTGTAATTGTCCATCCATCTTCAAGCTGGTCAATATTGCGTGTACCCAGATTAATCATCGGTTCAATAGCCAATACCATATTTTCTTTCAGTCTTTTACCATCGCCCCGGCGGCCATAATTGGGCACCTGAGGGTCTTCGTGTAAATGCCTGCCAACACCATGTCCCACCAATTCACGCACCACACCATAGCCATATTGCCCGTTGGTATATTGCTCAATAGCATAAGAAATATCGCCAACACGATTACCATCTGCAGCTTGCTCTACACCTTTATATACAGATTCCTTAGTTACGCGTAAAAGCTTCAAAGTGGCATCAGCAACATTACCGATAGCAAATGTATAAGCTGAATCTCCATGAAAGCCATTCATATACACACCACAATCTACAGAAATAATATCTCCGTCTTTTAATTCATACGCCCCGGGAAATCCGTGTACAACGGCCTCGTTAACACTAATACACAAAGAGAAGGGGAATGCATTATTCTTTGGGCCATAACCTTTAAAAGAAGGCACACCACCATTGTCCCGTATAAAAGCTTCGGCCATTTTATCGATAGACAAAGTGGTAATACCGGGCTTTAAAAAAGTTGCCACCTCTGTCAAGGTGGCACTTACCATTAAGGCGCTTTTTCTTTGTATTTCAATTTCTTCTTTTGATTTGATATGTATCATTAACCAAATTTAATTTTATTAAACGGTAGTTGTCGCAGCAGTACGGCCTTGAATTCTACCACCTTTCATTAAGCCATCATAATGACGCATTAATAAATGGCTCTCGATTTGTTGCAAAGTATCTAAGATAACACCTACACCAATCAACATTGAGGTTCCTCCAAAGAAACTTGCAAAACCTGCAGTTACACCCAGCAAACCTGCAATACCAGGAAGGATACCTGCCAAGGCCAAAAATACAGCACCTGGAAGTGTAATTCTGTCCATAATGGTTGCAATGAAATTAGCAGTAGGCTCACCAGGTTTAATACCAGGGATAAAGCTGTTGTTACGCTTCAGGTTATCAGCCATTTCTGTTGGATTAAAAATCAAAGCAGTATAGAAATAAGTGAATGCAATAACCAAAATTGCATAAATAAAATTATGCCAGAAAGAAGTGGGGTCAGATAATGAACGCATGAAACTTCCTGAAGCTCCTTCAGTAGTCATGTTTGTAAAACCAACAATAGTACCAGGGATAAACAAAATTGCCTGAGCAAAAATGATAGGCATTACACCTGAAGAGTTTACTTTCAATGGAATGAAATCACGTGCACCACCTTCAATATCTTTTGCTGCATTTGTGCTGCCAATAATACGACG
Source organism: Bacteroidota bacterium (assembly GCA_040387755.1). Taxonomy (GTDB): domain Bacteria; phylum Bacteroidota; class Bacteroidia; order Chitinophagales; family Chitinophagaceae; genus Rurimicrobium. Next base: position 240,763 of record JAZKDB010000004.1, read on the forward strand.
GGCATAGTTCAACGGGATTTTACGAACACCTTGTGTCAATAAAATAAGACCAACAATAACACCGATAAATGCGATAATCTCTACAAGGAAAATCAACAAACCGCCGCCGCCGCCGCCACTTTGTGCTGCAAACTCCTGAATGATTGATTCCGGAAGGCGGGCAAGAATCCCAACCATGATGATGATTGAGGTTCCGTTACCAATTCCTTTATCTGTAATTTTTTCACCCAACCACATTACAAACAATGTACCTGCGGTCAATACAACAACCGTAGTGAACCAGAACATGAAATTGCTGAATTCTGGAATTAGAGCCTGAGAAAACTCAGGACCACGGAGATAAGCAACATAAGCACTTGCCTGGAAAACAGTTACAATTACTGTAAGATAACGAGTGTATTGATTAACTGTTCTGCGACCACTTTCTTCTTTTTGCAGTTTGGCTATCTGAGGAACAACAATACCTGCCAACTGCATAAAGATAGATGCAGAGATATAAGGCATTACCCCTAATGCAAAAATAGAGGCACGACTAAACGCACCACCTGCAAAAGCATTGAATAAACCCAAAAGACCATCAGGACCACTACCCGTCTTAGCATCCAAAATGATTGGATTGATGCCGGGAATAGTGATATAACAACCTACACGATAAACAAGTATCAGTGTAAGAGTAAAGAGTATACGCTTGCGTAGATCTTCGATACTCCAAATATTTTTAAGCGTTTCGATAAATTTCTTCACAGGATTTCAGAATAATATGGTGATGCAGCAAATAAAAAATAAAATGCGAATAAACGACAAAAGACGCACTTTTACAAATGCGTCTTTTTGAAAAAAAATTAATTACAGAATTTCAACAGTTCCGCCGGCAGATTCGATTGCTGCTTTTGCTTTTTCACTGATAGCATTCACAACAAATTTAAGGTTGGTTTTGCTCATTTCGCCGTTACCCAGGATTTTTACAAGAGCAGTACGATTGATTAAACCACTCACGTACAAATTGTCTAGATTGAATTCTTTAAAATCATATTTTGCAATGATTGTATCCAATTGTCCAAGGTTAAACACTGTATACTCAACACGATTCATATTCTTGAAACCACGTTTTGGCATACGACGTTGAATAGGCATCTGACCACCTTCGTGACCTTTTTTGCTTTGATAACCTGTACGTGATTGTTGACCTTTATTACCTTTACCTGCAGTAGTACCACCGCTACCTTCACCACGCGCAACGCGTTTTCTTGAGTGTACTGAACCTTCGGCTGGTTTTAGATTGTGTAGTTGCATTGTTTTGTTACAATTTTGAAACTTGCGCGGAATGTAAAACCGCTCGCAAATCGATTAAAAAATATTATTTAGCTTCTTCTACTTTTACCAAATGGTTTACGGTACGTACCATACCCAAAATAGATGGAGTAGCTTCTACTTCAACGCTTCTGTTGATTTTGCTAAGACCCAAAGCAATTAAAGTGCGCTTTTGGTACTCAGGGCGATCAATTCCGCTTTTTACTTGTGTTACTTTAATTTTTGACATAACTATGTTGTTTTTCAATTAGCCTTTAAGACTAAATAAATATTATCCGTTAAATACTTTTTTCAAACTCACGTTGCGTTGTTTTGCAACAGCGATTGGTTCACGTAATTTGCTTAAAGCCACTACCGTTGCTTTTACCACGTTTTGTGGGTTGGCAGAACCTAATGATTTTGAAAGAATATCGGTAATACCTGCAGCTTCCAAAACCGCACGCATGCTACCTCCGGCAATAACACCGGTACCGTGTGCAGCTGGGCGTATCAACACCTTAGCAGCACCTTCTTTAGCAAATTGCTCGTGAGGGATAGTACCATGCATTACCGGAACTTTGATGAGATTTTTCTTAGCATCATCAATTCCTTTAGTGATAGCCTCTTGTACTTCTTTGGCTTTACCTAAACCTTGACCCACCACTCCATTACCGTTACCTACCACTACCAAGGCAGAGAAGCTAAACGCACGACCACCTTTAGTTGTTTTCACAACGCGGTTGATGGATACCACTTTTTCGTGGAGTTCTAATTCGCCAGCTTTTACTCGATTTAATTGTGTCTTAGACATTTCTTTGTGTATTATTTTGAAAGTTTAGAAGCAATTGCTTCGCAACGTCTTAATTAAAGATAAAATTAGAAGATCAAACCACCCTCACGTGCTCCGTCAGCAATCGCTTTCACACGACCATGGTATAGATAACCACCACGATCAAATACGCAATTAGCAATACCTAAAGCTTTAGCTTTTTCAGCAAGAGATTTACCCACCATTACTGATTTGTCCACCTTATTTGCTGTAGCAGCTTTAATGTCTGCCTGACGTGAATTAGCAGCTACCAAAGTAGTACCATTAGTATCGTCAATCAATTGTGCATAGATATCGTTGTTACTGCGAAAAACAGACAAACGAGGCTTTAGAGCTGTACCACTTATTTTGGTACGAATGCGCCAGCGTAATTTCTGGCGACGAACTACTTTATGATCTAATGACATTTTATTTCGTTTTTATTTTTGCGGGCTTCACTTTAAAAAAACAAATGAGCTACCGAGATGTATTAATGAATAATTTATTATTTACCAGCAGATTTACCAGCTTTACGACGAACGATTTCATCCATATAGCGAACCCCTTTACCTTTGTATGGTTCTGGTTTGCGCAAGCTACGTAATTTAGCAGCAACCTGACCTAATAATTGTTTGTCAATAGACTCCAATAATATAGTTGGGTTTTTACCTTTCTCAGCAGTAGCAACTGCTTTGATTTCTTTAGGTAACTGAAGTATGATATTATGAGAATAACCTAGAGCTAAATCAATTTCCTGACCGGTAACCGTAGCACGGTAACCCACACCCACTAACTCAAGATTTTTCTTAAAACCTTCTGTAACACCTACTACCATGTTGGCAATAAGAGAACGGTATAAACCGTGCATTGCACGATGGCGAATTTGATCGGTTGGACGAGAAACCTCGATATTACCGTCTTTCTCTTCAATCTTGATATCTCTATCAACATTCAATTTCAATTCACCTTTTGGACCTTTAACAGTCACCTCGTTAGAAGGAGAAACTTTAAGCGTAACTCCTGCCGTTACGGGGATTAATTTTTTGCCTATACGTGACATAATTCTTTGTTTAAAAAATGTGTATTTATATTGTTTCTTGCCTGACCGGTCAGCCTGTATAGGATGTGGGGCTTAATGTATCAGGACTTGGTAAGCGTAATCTATTCTTAGAAAATGTTGCACAAAACTTCACCACCAACATTCTGAGCGCGTGCTTCTTTATCTGTCATTACACCTTTAGATGTAGAAACGATAGCGACACCTAATCCGTTCTGTACACGACGAATTTCTGATGGTTTAGCATATTGACGCAAACCTGGACGGCTCACACGCTCCAAAGTTCTGATGGCAGGCTCTTTAGTAGCAGCATCATATTTCAAAGCTATTTTAATTAATCCTTGTTTGTTGTCATCTTCAAATTTATATTTTAAGATGTAGCCTTTATCGTAAAGAATTTCAGTAATGCGTTTCTTAACGTTAGAAGCAGGAATTTCAACAATACGATGTTGCGCCATTTGCGCGTTACGGATACGAGTTAAAAAATCTGCAATTGGATCTGTTACCATTTTTGTGTTTGTTCTTTAATAATGAAATAATTGTTACTGGTTTCAGAAAGGGATGCTTACTGACCTCGAAACTAAAAATTTGCTGTGCTTACCAGCTGGCTTTTTTAACGCCCGGGATTTTACCATCCAATGCCATGTCACGGAAAATGTTACGGCACATACCGAAGTAGCGCATGTAACCTTTCGGACGACCTGTCAGTTGGCAACGGTTTTTAAGACGTACCGGAGAAGCATTTTTTGGAAGCAAATCCAAAGCTGCATAATCACCGGCTGCTTTCAAAGCAGCACGTTTTTCAGCGTACTGAGCAACCATTTTTTCGCGTTTGCGTTGGCGTGCTTTTATCGATTCTCTTGCCATAAATTAGTTGTTATCTTTTTTAATATTTTTGAAAGGCATACCTAATTCTTTCAACAATTCGTATGCTTCTTCATTAGTACGTGCAGTAGTTACGAAAGTGATATCCATTCCGGTAATACGATTCAATTTATCGATATTAATCTCCGGGAAGATGATTTGCTCAGTAACACCCATTGTGTAGTTACCGCGACCATCAAAAGATTTTTCGTTGATACCTTTGAAATCACGAACACGTGGCAAAGAAACTGCGACAAAACGATCAAGAAAATCGTACATATTAGTGCTGCGCAATGTAACACGGCAACCAATAGGCATTGCTTTACGCAATTTGAAGTTAGATATATCTTTCGTTGACATAGTTGCTACAGCTTTCTGACCAGAGATATTGGTCATTTCATTGATAGCATCGTCAATTAATTTCTTATCTGAAGTGGATCCTTTAACACCTTGGTTCAAACAAATTTTCACTAGGCGTGGGCACTGCATTACAGATTTGTAACCAAACTTTTTCATCAAAGCCGGCACAACTTCGTCTTTATATTTAGACTGTAATCTTGGAGTATATGTTGCTGTTGACATTATTTAATTACCTCCCCTGTTTTTTTGGATACACGAATAAAAGTACCTTCTTTTCTTTCACGCTTGATACGAACAGGTGCTTTAGCTTTAGCATCCCATAACATTACGTTAGAGATGTTAATTGGTGCCTCTTGTTTAACAATACCGCCCTGAGGGTTCTGAGCGTTTGGCTTCAAGTGTTTAGTGATGATGTTAACACCCTCAATAAGCACAAGGCCCTTTTGAGGATATACAGCCTGAACCACACGAGGGGTGCTGCGATCTTTATCATCACCGGCGATTACGACAATACTATCGCCTTTCTTGATATTAAATTTAGGTTGAAATCTCTTTTTCACTGCTTATATTATTAAGTTATCGTACAGTCGTTTTTCCAAATGGGCTGCGAAGGTACAACATATATTTTACAATACCTCTGGTGCGAGGGAAACAATTTTCATATATCCCTTATCACGCAATTCGCGGGCTACCGGGCCGAAGATACGAGTACCACGTGGGTCATCAGAGTTGTTAAGCAATACCACTGCATTGTCATCGAAGTTGATATAAGAACCATCTTTACGACGCAATTTGTTTTTGGTACGTACAATAACTGCTTTGGAAACGGTTCCTTTTTTCATGTTACCGCCTGGCAAAGAGTCTTTTACAGTAACAACGATTTTATCGCCAATACCTGCATACGCCTGACCTGAATTTCCCAACACGCGAATGCACAATACTTCTTTGGCACCACTGTTGTCGGCTACACTGAGCCTAGATTCTTGTTGTATCATCTTTAAATAAGATTACTTAGCTTTTTCAATAATTTCTACTAAACGCCAGCATTTGTTTTTGCTCAAAGGGCGAGTTTCCATAATGCGCACAACATCACCAATACCGGCTTTGTTTTCTTCATCGTGCGCCATAAATTTGGTCGTTTTTTTAACGAACTTACCGTATAGCGGGTGTTTAATTTTACGCTCTACAGTTACAGTGATGCTTTTTGACATCTTGTCGCTGCGAACGATACCGATACGCGATTTTCTACTTTTTCTTACTATCGTAGTTGACATCTCTTAAAATATTAATTTTAGATACCTGCTTTTCTTTTTGATTGCTCAGTCTTAAGACGAGCTACTTCGCGGCGGAGTGAACGGATAGTAAGCGGGTTTTCTATCGGATTCACAGCGTGGCTGAATGTTAGTCTTTTCAACTGCAATTCAGTTTCAGCTACCTTATCGGCTAAGCCTTGACCATCGAGCGAGCGATAATCTTCCTTTTTTGCTTGTTTTGCCATTGTTTTGTGTATTTAGTATTGCAAAATTCTTATTGAAAATCAACAGACAATTGCTACTTTTATTAAAAAATATGTTGTAATTCCACAGCTTTCAGTTAAGGAAGGCTGGTTATTATATTATGCTTCTGCTGCGTAATCTCTGCGAGTCACAAATTTTGTTGCTATTGGCAATTTTTGTGCTGCCAATTCCATTGCTTCTTGTGCAACTTTTGCAGAAACGCCCTCAATTTCAAACAAAATACGTCCTGGCTTAACTACAGCTGCCCAATATTCAAGACTACCTTTACCTTTACCCATACGCACTTCGGCTGGTTTGTTGGTAATTGGTTTGTCAGGGAAAATACGAATCCAAACATTACCCTCACGTTTCATATGACGAGTCATAGTTTGACGTGCAGCTTCAATCTGACGGTTAGTAATCCATTTTGGTTCTAAAGCTTTGAGGCCAAATGAACCGAAGGCGATAGTTGCTCCACGTTGAGCGTTTCCTCTGATTCGGCCTTTGTGGGCTTTCCTGTGTTTTGCTTTTTTTGGCTGTAACATGGTTACAATATTTTATTAATAGTGTTGTCTAAAAATTATTTTCTTTACTCACAACTTAGTTGCGTGGAGCACCGCCTCTGTTGCCACCACCACCACGGCGTTCACCAGCTGGTTTTCTGTCGCCACCACGGCCACCACCTCTGCGGTCATCACCCTGGAAAGCTGCTGCACGAGATCCGTTACCTTTTGCTTCAGTACCTGCTGCAAAGTTTGGATTCAAGTCTCTTTTACCTAAAACCTCACCTTTACAAATCCACACTTTGATACCGATTTTACCATAAACAGTCATTGCATATACAGATGCATAATCAATGTCCATACGGAAAGTATGCAATGGTGTACGTCCTTGTTTAAACTCTTCAGAACGAGCGATCTCAGCACCACCCAAACGACCACCAACTTTTACTTTAATTCCTTCTGCACCCATTCTCATAGCAGTAGTAATTGCCATTTTGATTGCGCGTTTGAAGCTAACACGACCTTCGATCTGACGGGCAATTGTTTCACCAACAATCATTGCGTCAAGCTCAGGACGGCGAATTTCCATAATGTTGATCTGAACGTCCTCTTTATGAGTAAGTTTTTTCAACTCTTCTTTAATACGGTCAACCTCTGTACCGCCTTTACCAATGATGATACCAGGCTTAGAAGTATGAATCGTAATAATCAGTTTTGCCAATGTGCGCTCGATAACAATACGGCTGATACCACCTTTGTTGATACGTGCAGCGAGGTAAGTACGGATTTTATGATCTTCAACAAGTTTCTGACCAAAATCTTTTTTCTCACCATACCACATAGAATCCCATCCGCGGATGATACCTAACCTGTTACCAATAGGATTTGCTTTTTGACCCATTCTACTTTATATTATTGAATGTTGAATTAATTAGTTTTGACTAGTTTGAGTGCGACCATCTACTACAATAGTTACATGGTTGCTACGCTTGCGCAAACGATATGCACGGCCCTGAGGGGCTGGGTTCATACGTTTAAGTGTGCGTCCGCAATCCACGAAGATTGTTTTTACATACAAGTTTGCTTCAATCACGTCTACACCTTCATTTTTCAATCTCCAGTTGGCGATTGCGCTCAAAAGGAGTTTTTCCAAAGGCACCGATGGGTGTTTGGCACTGAACTTAAGGGTGTTCAACGCTTGTTCTACATTCATACCACGAATCAAATCGGCCAACAGGCGCATTTTGCGTGGGGACGTAGGTTGATTATTTAAGCGAGCTACAGCTTCCATTATAAAAGTTGTTCTTTATTAAGTTGGCACTTCCAGAAGAAAGATACCGTTGTTATTATTGAAAAAATTTGTTTCTTACTATTTGCTTCCGCTATGTCCTTTGAAATTGCGTGTTGGTGCAAATTCTCCAAGCTTGTGGCCTACCATATATTCTGTTACATAAACAGGAATAAATTTGTTGCCATTGTGTACTGCGAATGTTTGACCTACAAAATCCGGAGTGATAGTAGAGCGACGGCTCCAAGTTTTAACTACACCTTTTTTTGCTTTACCTTCTGCAATAGCCAGCACTTTGCTTTCTAATTTTGCATCTACGTAAGGTCCTTTACTAACTGAACGAGCCATTTTCTATTTTTATTTTAATAATGAATGTTGATTTGCAATATTGCCATTTTAACGAATCACTGTTATACTATCTTTATGCTAGCCTGTAATTAACTAGAGTTTTTTACCATTTTTGCGTTGGATAATCAATTTATCCGACCCTTTTTGCTTACGGGTTTTTTCACCTTTAGCATATTTACCATTACGGCTACGTGGATGTCCACCAGAAGAACGGCCTTCACCACCACCCATCGGGTGATCTACTGGGTTCATCGCTACCCCTCTTGTACGTGGGCGAATACCTTTCCAACGGTTACGACCAGCTTTACCCATAGATTGAAGCTGATGGTCACTGTTAGATACAGTACCTACTGTAGCCATACAGTTAATCAATACTTTACGCAATTCGCCGGAAGGCATTTTGAGTACAGCATATTTTTCTTCTTTGTTCGCTAGTTGTGCAGATGTACCTGCAGAACGAGCCATTGAACCACCTTTACCAGGTTGTAATTCAATATTATGAACCGTTGTACCCAATGGCATGTTTTTCAACAAAAGCGCATTACCAACTTCCGGAGCAACAGCATCACCACTGATTACTTTTGTACCTACTTCAAGTCCTTGAGGAGCAATGATGTAACGTTTTTCACCATCAGCATAAGCCAATAAAGCAATAAACGCGGTACGGTTTGGATCATACTCGATTGATTTCACTGTAGCAGGAATATTTTTCTTGCTGCGTTTGAAATCAATGATACGGTATTTAGTTTTGTTACCACCACCGATATAGCGCATAGCGCGGCGACCTTGAAAGTTACGACCGCCAGTACCTGGCAATGCTTCAAGCAAGCTTTTCTCGGGAACATTGGTCGTTATTTCTGCGTATGCGTTACCAACTCTCCAACGGGTACCGGCTGTGACCGGTTTGTATTTACGTAATGCCATTTTAGTTTTTATTAAGTTGTTCAGTTGCTTTTGGTTACAAAAACTTCTTTACGTCTATTATTACATTGAAAAAAGATCAATTGAATCGCCTTCTGCTACAGTTACTGTTGCTTTCTTGTATGCTGGCTTCATTCCCTGAAGAATACCAGTTTTTGTCATACGATTCTTTTGTTTACCAGGAACCACAGAAGTGTTTACATCGATTACTTTTACGTTGTAAAAGCCTTCAACAGCAGTTTTGACTTCAAGCTTATTTGCTTTTCTGTCTACCATAAATGTATAGCGTCTGCTGCTTTCCATTTGGGCATTTGCTTTTTCTGTAAGTACTGGCTTAATTAATACGTCAGCAGGTTTCATATTGCTTTATTATTTTCGAGTTTCGAAAAATTATTTCTTTTGTTATTCTATGCTTCTACTACTTCAATCGCCTCTTCTGTAAAAAACTTTGCAGTGCTTTCAGTAAAGATGATCATACTGGCATTTACCAAATCATAAGTGTTCATATCGCTCAAAACAACAGTTTTGTTGCTTTGAATGTTACGTGCGCTCAGGTAAACATTTGTATCATACTCAGGCAATACCAACAAGGTTTTACGCGCATTTTTTGACACATTACCCAAAACATCAATAAACATTTTTGTTTTTGGTGTTTCTACGTTGAAGTCTTCAACAACAACGATTTGGCTGGCACGTGCTTTGTGTGACAAGGCAGATATTTTAGCCAAATCTTTCACTTTGCGGTTCAATTTGATGCTGTAACCGTGAGGTTTTGGACCATTGATGGTACCACCACCTTTATACAACGGGTTACGGATATTACCTTTACGGGCGCCACCTGTACCCTTTTGTTTGTGCAATTTCTTGCTTGAACCTTTTACTTCAGCACGTGTTTTTGTGCTGTGAAGACCGAGGCGTTGTGCTGCACGATATTGTTTAACAGCCAAGTAGATTACGTGGTCGTTTGGCTCAATGTTGAAGATATCTTCTGGAAGTTCAACCTTACGGCCTGTTACTTCACCTTTGCTATTTAATACGTCGAGTTGCATGGCTCTTGATTAATTCTGGATTAAAACGATAGAACCGTTGTGACCTGGTACTGAACCGCTGATCAAAATGTAGTTCTGTTCTGGAAATATTTTTACTACGCGTAGTGCTTTTACTTTTACACTGTCGCCACCCATACGGCCTGCCATACGCATACCTTTGAATACACGGCTAGGGTAAGACGAGCCACCAATAGAACCTGGTGCACGTTGACGGTCATGCTGACCATGAGTTGCCTCACCGACACCACTAAATCCGTGACGTTTAACAACGCCTTGGAAACCTTTACCTTTGGTTGTGCCTATTACGCTAACTTTTTCGCCTTCAGCGAAGATGTCGCAAGTGATGGATTCACCGAGTTGTTTTGAGATGGAACAGTTACGAAGTTCTTTGACTACAGACTTAGGCGTAGTGTTTGCCTTAGTGAAGTGATTGATTTGAGCTTTTGGCGTATTTTTTTCTTTAGCTTCGCCGTAAGCAATCTGTAGCGCGTCATATCCGTCAGAGTCGACGGTCTTAATTTGCGTTACCACACAAGGTCCAGCTTCGATGATGGTACAAGCTGTTTGCTTACCATTCGGCTCGAATATGCTGGTCATACCGATTTTTTTACCTATAATACCTTTCATTTTCTTATATTTTGAACCAAGCGCCTGATTGTCTTTGTGTGGACCAGGATTGGTGTTTTTCTTCAAAAAACTAAAGAACTTTTTATTCTTCTTTTCACTCCTTAGAAAATAGCCGACCTTAAGTCATTTATTTTCAATTTTTTATTTCTGCTGTTATGCTTTGATTTCTACTTCAACACCGCTTGGCAGGTCTAATTTCGAAAGGGCATCAACTGTACGCGATGAAGATGTATAAATATCTAACAAACGCTTGTGTGTGCACAATTGGAATTGCTCACGCGATTTTTTGTTTACGTGAGGCGAGCGCAACACGGTAAATATTTTCTTCTCTGTAGGCAATGGGATAGGTCCTGTAACGACTGCTCCTGTATTGCGCACTGTTTTTACGATTTTATCTGCTGATTTATCAACTAGATTGTGATCGTATGATTTCAGTTTGATTCTGATGCGTTGAGACATAAATTCAAATAGCTTTATCCGTCAAAAAATTTCGGACTGCAAAGGTAAGGGCAATTTTCTTTCTACCAAATTTATTTTTAAAGTTTTTTCGATGTTTTTGAATTATTTTTCAAAAACTAGCTGATAACTGCTACAGTAAAGGCTTTGATACTTCTTAAAACTTATTGAAAAAGAAATTTTTAAGTCCTTTTCTCCATTTTGATTCTCCAGATTTGCAGCTGAGTGCTTCGTTTCATTACATTTAAAAGAACCCTTTTCAAAACAATGAAAGTTGCTGTATCTGCAAGCCCCGAGCAATTGAGCACAGATTTTGTTAATGGCAAACATAAACCCAACTTCAAGCAATTTTCCTTTTATCTGATTACCGCAGTGGTTTAGTGACTTTCCCCATTAGCGATTGGCCTGTATAAGATTGTGACAACTAGAAAATATCCAAAAAAAGAAATCCCAACAAAGTATAGATACCTTATTGGGATTTAAATGTGCGGCAAAGGAGATTCGAACTCCCACGCCCAGTTATAGGCGCTACCACCTCAAGGTAGTGCGTCTACCAGTTTCGCCATCGCCGCAAGAGGGGTTAATTAATTAGGGAGGCAAAAGTAAGGTCTTCGTTGCAAAAAAACAAAAGCTATTTACCGCTCATTATGTCACTAAGTTTTTGACTTGCAGCTCTCCTGGCAGGATATATAGCTGCAATCAAACCAACTGCAGAAACGGTTATCAATACAATTGAAATATCCATCCATTTTACCGCTACAGGATATGAATCAATAATAAATGCCCCTTCTATACGAATTAAGTGAAATTGGATCTGGGCCCAGCATAACAGAAGCCCCGCTAAAAGCCCGATTGAACCACCAACAAGCGCCCAAAGGACTCCTTCAAGCAACACTACCTTACTAAGATTTATCGGTAAAAAACCCATGGCACGAAGTATTCCCATATCCTTTTGCTTTTCCAGTACAAGCAAGGACAAAGCGCTGACCATGTTGAAGGATGCAATAAGCAAAACAAATAATAAAATTGCGTAACCAGCCCATTTCTCAGAACGCATCACCATATACACAGATTTGTTTTGCTCGTAACGGGTTGCCACTAAATAATCGGAACCCAATTTCTGTTGCAATTGCCCCTTAAGTCTTTCGGAAGAAAAATGTGATTTTATCTTTATTTCGATAGAAGACACTTTTCCGCTTTGCGATAAAAGCTCCTGAACCTTACTGAGTGGCGCAAGTATATATTTACTATCAAACTCTTCCTGAACCATAAATGTACCATCAGGCTTAAAGAGCATTGACTGAAATGCATCAGTTGGAGCAATACTGCCCATATCAACTTTGGTATTGGGATAAAAAACTGCTATTCGGGCAAAAACATTATCTACGTCAATACCCAGGTTAGCTGCAATATGTTGGCCAATAATCGCTGTTGACAAATCATGGTCAATCATTAAAGTGTCGTTACCCTTGTTAATAAAAGGCTTGACATCATTAACGCTAAAATACTGCTTATCGACACCCTTTATAGTTACCGGCAAGTAATCTCCTTCTTCGGTATTAACCAGTACATTATCCTCCAATACAAGACTTTGTGCAGCGATTGCTTCTTCTTTGGCCAAGTACTGAAGACACTTATCGTAGGGATTAAAAAACTTTCCTTTGCTTGCCGTAATTTTTATATCAGGGTAAAAAGCTTTATACAAATCATCTATAAGGCTTTCGAAGCCATTAAAGACTGAAAACAAAATAATCATGGCGCAGCTGCTTACTGCAATTGCAGTCATACTGATACGCGACAAAATAGGCACTGCATTAGCGGTGCCTTTTCCCCGCAAATAACGCAGGGCGATATTGAAAATCAAAGAATTTCTCATTGACGGGACTAAGCTTCACCTTCTTGTTGAGGCGTTTCCTTTTCGTCTTTTAATTTCTTAAATACCTCTTCCATCTTGAATACGTAATCAAGTGTATCGTCAATAAAAAACTCAATATAGGGTACGCGACGCAGCTGATGACGGACACGCTCGCCAAGCATTTTTCGGTACTCCCAATTGCGTTCTTTTAGTTCAGCAAGCACTTGCTTTGGATCGGGTATCTGAAAAAGAGATAAATATACCCTTGCTTCTATAAGATCGGGAGTCATATTGACTTTTGATATGGAAACCATACCACCTTGCACCATATTAAGCCCGGTGCGTTGAAATATTTCGCTGAGCTCGGCCTGTAATAACTTTCCTACTTGCTTTTGTCTTTTCGTTTCTTCCATTTCTGTTCAAACTTTGTGCAAATCTACACTGGTTTATCTTGTGCTGATGCGAGAAGGTAAAAATTGCCTTCTCCCTTTAGAAAAGGACTATATATTGAAAACGTCATTCATAGGACATTTTCTTTGATGTTTGGTCATATCAATTACGTCAAAGCGCTTTGTAGAAGTGTATGAACCCATATCAGAGTCGCTATTAATCAAAATAGCCCCCATTAAAATAACGTATTTACAATTAAAATTGGTTTGTGAGACCAATTCATTGATTCGTTTATCTATTGCTTCATAAATTACTTCTGTGGCTTCATAAATTGGGATTGGAGCATTAGAAATTCTATCGTTCTCATTCAGAAGGATTTGCTCAATCGTATTCATTTGATAGTCTAAATCCTCCATTTTCCCTTTTATCAGAGCGTTATCTAACAGTTTTGATAAAGCGCCTCTGGCAGCCCCACAGCAAGATGAGTTATTAACCTGGCCAAAACGATTGATTTCACCGATAATTCCTTCTTTAGAAATGCCAATATGCGGGCCATAATAAATAAATAATGCTCCATCATTAGGGACATGACTGGCACAGGCACTCATCCCTGTTAGTCCTGTAAACGGAAAGCCATCCAACCCTCCCATTTTAAACGGACCCAAAAATTCAGTGGTTCGTGCAGGATATTGAATGCTGTTCACATCATCACTACAAATGCTATCCGCAATCATTACCTGAGCGGGCTCAATATCCAACTTATCCTCAACAAAATCAATCAGCTTATTGACGCTGTCAATAGTGGTCATTGCATTAGGGTAATACTGTCTGATAATAGCCAGTTTTTCTCTTTTCTTCATAAGCTCTTACATCAAAATATCATTTTGAGGGGTGGTTGCAGGGGGGATGTTTTGTTCGTCCAGCATCTCACGCAAATCAATTTCTATAGTCCGGCTGATATTAGAAATAGGGACATCATTTGCACCTCCTTCAAAAGGGTTTTCTGTACTTTCTCCAATTCTCTCCATCAAATAAAAAACCCAACTTACTATCAGCGAACAAGGCACAGTTGCCCATATAAATATTCCCCCTAAATCTGCAGACATCTTACCGAACTCTTGCAAAATACCAAATGGCAATAAGACCATAAATAATCGGACAAACATTTGATTAATCGTAGCAAACTGACGAGGGTAAGGAAAATTCTTTATTCGTTCTGCTTTGCCCTGATGTTCGTAAAAGGTGGAGAACAGTTTTCCGAATTCAATAAAAGTCAATTCTGATATCTTGCCTTCATCCCACAGACGCTTTAACTCATGAGATTGCTTGGCCATTATGTGAGTTGCTCTGTTTTTCTTGCTCAAAACATAATTTTTTTCAGTTTCAGAAAGATATAAATCCAGCTCCTTATCCAGTGTGTGAATATGCTCAGGCACATCGTAAATCCTACGGTATTCGACATTGCTTTTCAACTGCATGTTTTCCCAGACACGTGGTTCGCGCAATTGGAATCTTAATGCTGTAAGCCATGCAAAATGACGATAAATAATCGTTTTTATTTCGGGGTCATTTTTAGGCAACATGTCAATCACCATAATGCCCAGTGTTCTACTGCTGTTGATGATAGCCCCATATATCTGGCGTGCCTCCCAAAGGCGATTATAGGTTTGTGTATTTTTGAATCCTACTACAAACGCGGCAGCTGTTCCTACCAAGCCAATTGCAACCCAGGGAATAACTAACCACTTAATATCAAAAAAATAGTAGAGTGCTGTAGGAATAAATGATAGGAAAGCGATGATATAGATATCACGCCTAGTCCAATAAACCACCTCTTTTAGCGTAAACCTTCTGCCTGCGTGCATCTAATGTTATGATTAAAGGGGAATGCGTATCAAAAGTCCATTGCCAGACTTGGCAATCTATCTTCTTATGACCACTTTGGTGCCAACACCCACAAAAGAAAAAAGCTCTTCCATGTCTTTGTTTTTAATGGCGACGCAACCATCTGTCCACCCTACCCCCATTTCAATCATGTCATCGCCACCTTGCCATATGCCGTGAATTCCGACAGAGCCACCAATTTTTGCAGTAGCAGGTATTTTGCCAGCAGCTTTTAGTTGATTGAAGCGATAGTAGGCAGAATCATTAGGATAGCTTAGCAACATGAATTTGTGATACTTGGAAGCCGGATTTTTATTGGTAATAGTAAATCTGCCTTCGGGAGTATTCCTATCTCCTTCCATTATTTTATTCAGCTTTGGATTGGGGCCAAAAACAGCTTTGTAGGTACGGATAAGACGATTTCGATAATATAATGCCACCCTATACTGAGATTTGCTAACAACAATTTCCAACAAATTCTTAAGTAAAGTATCCGGACGGATTGGTGAATTTAATGCTGCATACGATGGGGCTTTTGTAATAAAGATTGTTTCAGTAACACGCACATTACCTTTAGAGTATTGAACAGTACGCACAATATGGCCCTTTCCGTCACTTTCTTCACTTATCACCTTTAAGTTTTTTATCGGTGCAGCCTCATCTACCTTCAAACCTTGGGCAATTCCCTCCCTTGCATTCAGCAGACTGCCGAAAACAAAAAGGATGATGAATAAAACTTTACTGTTGGATTGTTCCATTTTTCGCAAAAACATTATCTCAAAAATAAGCAATTTAAAATATAATGAAACAAAAAACTCCTTTGTATATAAAATACAAAGGAGTTTTTAAAATAAGTGAAAAGAGGAATTATTCTCCGATTACTTCAAATTCAAGCTCAACAATATTCTCTTTACCGAAATCAATTTGAGCTTTATAAGTTCCGGCTTCTTTCACCTCATCAATAATGCTGATGCGGCGACGGTCAATTTCATATCCTTTTTGCTCGCGGATTGCACGTGCCAATTGGATAGCAGTAACCGAACCAAAGATTTTGCCACTTACACCAATTTTTGCGCCCAATTTTACTGGAGATGATGTCAGGGCTTCGGTAACTTTAGCTATTTCAGCCAAAAGTTTGGTTTCTTTCTTTTGGATTTGTTTACGGCGCTCGTCCAACACTTTAAGGTTGGTGCTGCTCGCTTCAATCGCAAACTTTTGAGGTATCAAAAAGTTGCGTGCGTATCCAGGGCGTACATCTACTAATTCATTAGCTCCGCCTAAATTATCTACGTCTTTTATAAGTATGATTTGCATTACAATTTCTTATTTTAAAAGGTCAGTAACATAAGGCAATAGCGCCATTTGGCGAGCCTTTTTAACAGCATGCGCTACTTTGCGCTGGAATTTAAGCGAGTTTCCGGTGATACGACGAGGTAACATTTTACCTTGATCATTCACAAATTTTTTCAAGAACTCTGCGTCTTTGTAATCTACATATTTGATACCGAGCTTTTTGAAACGGCAATATTTTTTTGCACGTTTTTCCACTCGTGTAGAAGTGAGATATTTAATATCGTTTTGCTTAGCCATTTTGTAAAAATAGTTTTGATTGAAATGAATTAAGATGCTACTACTTCAGCAGTGTTTTTGTTACGCTTTCTGAGGTTGTAAGCCACGGCATGTTTGTCCAGTTTGTTGACCATATGACGCATAACATTTTCATCACGATTAAGTTGAAGTTCAACTTTTGCAATTAGTTCTGTAGGTGCATCAAATTCCAAAACCACATAAAGACCAGTTGTCTTTTTTTGGATTGGGTAAGCCAATGAACGAAGTCCCCATGGGTTTGCGTGTGTTACCACTCCTCCGTGTTCTTTAATCAAGTCCGAAAACTTCTTTTGAGCAGCTTTAAAATCATCTTCAGCCAGTACCGGAGTGAAGATAACCATCAGCTCATAGCTCTGTAGGTTGTTTGTTGCCATAAAAAATTTTATGTGGTTAAAAAATATCCCCTCACTATTCGGCAGCAACTGCGGGTATTCTCTCTGCATTGCGTCAAGAATAGCCGAATACGTTTTTGGGACGGCAAAGGTAAGAAAGAATTTGAAACAAAACTTATTTTTTTGCCATCAATTTCTGCCCTTTATGTAACTGGAAGTTAAAAACAAACAAATCAATCATTTATAATAAAATGGGGTTCGAACAAAAGTCCAAACCCCATCCAAAATGGCAAATTGAAATGCCTATTTAGTTTTGTTTACCTTTTCTATCCTGATTAATTTACCTTCCTTGTCTGTTAAGGTCAGCAAATACATGCCTTCAGCAAGGGTAGCTGTCTCTATTACTTTTGCATTACGCTGTTCCGCTACAACACGACCTGTAATATCAGTCAATCGTGCATTTACCTCAACAGAGCTGATGATATGCAGCTGGTCAACCATGGGATTAGGGAAAATCTTAATTGTGCTGTTAACAAGCCCTTCATCAATTCCTGTGGCAAATAAGTAAATATCAGATTTTGCTGTACATCCATTACTGTCTGTCACTTCTACACTATATGCCCCGTCTTTGCCGAACAAAGTATAGAAATCTCTGTTTGTAGCAAAAGAGTCAATCTTCACATTGTTTTTATACCATTGGTATAGAAAGTACTTCTGTGTAGTTAACTTACCCGGACCACCATATACTATAGTTGGCTTTGGAAGTGGATATACTTTCACCCGCACCGGTACAGAATAACTGGCACAACCAAGCGGTGTATTTACTTCCAACATATAATCTCCTGATTTATCCACCACCAGATGATCATTGGTCTCGCCAGGAAGGATGCTGCTATTGCGCATCCACTGGTAGGTATAATTATATCCCTTGTTTGCCTGTAGCACAATAGCGCTTGATTCACAGAATGTCAAAGAATCATAGTAGGTTATTTGTGCTGGAGGAGGTGGTACTATAGTCATTTTAAAGCGCTCAGAAAAATAGTCACAACCCGTGGTTGAATCGTACACTTTTAGTGTATAATTAGCCGATATTGGCTTTACCAATAAAGACTTGAAAGTGTCTCCGGGGAGCAACAAATCATCTCTAAACCATTGATAGGAAACTTTATTAAAAAATGCCGGGATACTTGAATTAAGAACAGGAAGATTAAAGATACAAGCGGTATCGTACCCTGTGCTGGATGTTATTTCTATTACCATTTGAGGCAGTGTTGTCCCCTTAAATTCCAGCGCACCGATATCCGAAGAGCCTGACGGACGAGGATCAGAACTAAAATCTATACTCACTGAAACATCCAGTGCTACTGATTCTGCATAACTCATTCCGACAGGAGAAAAGACACCATCTAAACCACTTAGATTATCTTCGGTAAATGTCTTACGTTCACGAACAGCAATACCTGTTGTTTTCATAAAGTTGTGATAAGCACTTTTATCACATTCACTATTAAAGAATTTGTCATTTACGATGTTTTTAGCGGCATTTGCACTCAAACCGTTAATATGATATCCATTAACCAATGTTGCATTCGTGGTTCCTTCAACATACAAATAATTGTTTGAACCCATTGGAGTATAGTAAATATTGCTTCCTGCAGTAAAACCAGACATAGAAGGAGGAACCAAAGCAGCACCGGAAAGAGCACGTATGGCAGCAACATTATTGGCTGCACCAGCACTTACGTTTACCCTCAAAATATTATTCTGAATTGTGTTTGTAGCTCCGGGACTAAATAATAATCCAGTGGCGCCATAAGCGCCACCAATAGTACTTGTCAAATTCACTGTATTAAATAAAACATTATTGGAGCCTGTATTGGTCAAATTAAAACCAAAAGATGAGGAATAGGCACCTGTATTATTTGAAGCAGCAATATCTGAGATAAAGTTATTGCTAAAATTATAAGTTGTAGTACCACCTGCAGTAAAAACCCCATTAGCAGTAGCTCCTGTGCCTGTAGCTGACAATTTTTTAATTATGCCATTTGTAAAAGAACAAGCTGCTGTAAAATTACTTGTACCAGTTGTTATTTTAAGGCCTTCTACAAAACTGGAAGTACCTGTAGAACTCAATTGATCAATAAAATTCTTATTGAAGGATAATGTTTGTACTGCAGTACCACCATACCCTGCTTTATATGCAATAACATCGGCTCCACCCGAAAGGTTAATGAATGTATCGCTGTTCATCACCATTGACTTTGCAAAATCTAATTGAACTCCTGTCAGGAATCCTGTGCCAGCCGCGATATTCTCAAAACGGTTATTGCTCAGATTTCCATTTACAGTAATATTAGCTGCAGGATCCAATATTGTCATTGGGATAGCTGTTGATGCAGCATTAATATTTTTGAAAGTATTATCAGTTGCGGTCAAAATAATCGTGCCTGTGCTAATAGTATTTCTGAATTGATATCCTTTAAAAGCAGTAACTGTACCCGAAATAGAAAAATCCGAAACGGTATTTCCTGTAAAAACTGAAGGATTGGTGTTGGCAACGTTTTGATCTACACATCCAAAAACTGTAGCAGCGCCAGCTATTGTAAAATTGCTGATTGTATTATTTGTTATTTTACATACTGTAGGATAGCCAACAGGCGCTGCAGTCTGGCCATTCCAAATTCCTGCGAGATTTAAATTATTAGTGGATGGTACTGTAAAATCGTAAATATAGTTCCGATTAATGGTGGTAGTACCATTACCGTTTCTGCCCCAGATACCTATCAACTGACCCGTAGTGCCCGATGCTGTAAGCTTAATCGTATCGTCATTGATGGTACTGGTTCCTGTGCCAATAATCTGGCTGTATATTCCTGTTGCAGCAAACCCCGAACCACCTATTGTTAAATCAATTACATTCTGTTCACAAGTCCAATTGTTATTTGTTGCGACAGTAGCACCATTATAAAAAACACCAATAATCGAATTCGCAGTAGGAGCAACGCCCCCACTTGCCAGATTATTGATTTTGTTTTTCCTCACTTCGTCATTATCAAAAAATACAAGATACACGCCATTATGCGTAAAATTTTCAATTACATTTTCGTGAACCAAAATCGTCTTGTCATTGAAAGCAATACCGTCAATAACAAGTCCAGTACCATTTCCATACACACCATGGTTTACATTGGTGATGGTATCCTTATTGATAAAAATTCCTTCGTGTGCACCATCAAAGACAGTAGGTGCTGTTAATGCAGCGTTTGAAAAAGGAGTACAATTACCAATATAAATACCTGTAGCCCCATAAGGTGTAATACCTGCTGCTGCAGTATTGTTGGTATTGTCTAATGTGATTTTACAATCTTTAATTGAGAGGGTTTTACAGCCATCATTACTATTCAACTTGGTAATGGCATAACCCTTTTCCATTTTTGTTGTAGCCGTTGTATTGGCTGCCGATTCTACCAAATGTAATTTATTGATAGTCACAAAATCTGAGCCTTGTATAGAAAAAATGGCGTCATTATTTCCAGAACCTACCGGAGCTGTAATTGTTTTCCCAGTTAAGCCAGTACCATTTATTGTTAATGTAGATGTCGCACTTAAGGTGGCGTTTAATATTGCAGAACCTAGAACGTAACCGCCGCCTGGAGCAGTTTGATCAATATTCAAATTGATAGTGACATTACCTGACCCTGTAATACCTTCATTATTAAGTATAGTTATAATTGAAGCCAGGGTTAAATATGCGGGAGAAGGTATTGTATAAACACCGGGAAGTATAGCCTGACTTTTAAAACATGTCAATAAGCTGAGCAACAAGGTTGAGGTAAAAATTCTTTTCATAGTGGTAATTTTTAATGTTATCGGATTTTTTGTATCTAAAGGGTATAGATACGGCCTTGCAAGATAAAACGTTCTTTTGAAAAAAGAAAATTTACAGTCGACATTATTTAGCAAAAATTAACGGCGACTAAAAATAGCCGCCGTTAATTTTTAACTCTGAAATCAGTGCCTTAATTCAGACCACTAATTGATATTTATTTTCTGGTGATTTTGCTGACCCTTTGTTGTTTGATCAACTCGTTGCCAGTCTTATCACTGATGCTGAACAGATAAACACCATCAGCAAATTTACTCAAATCAA
>JAZKDB010000005.1:0-1162 GCA_040387755.1 Bacteroidota bacterium
GCTAGTGTAGTGCGCGTTAAATAGAGTAACAAATGGTTGACATTGATGTGGTAGGGTGCCGCCATGAGACATGCCGTCGAAATCAGCCTAAGTTCCGAGGAGAAGGTCCTGCTTTCAGGGATCACGCGTTCGGGCAAAAGTCCACAGCGTGAAGTGGAGCGTGCCAAAGTCGTGCTGCTGGCGGCGGCGGGCCACACCAATGGAGAAATCGGGGCCGCACTGGGAGTCACCCGCCAGAAGGCGGCCCGGTGGCGGGAGCGCTTCGCCGCCCAGCGTCTGGAGGGATTCAGTGCTGACCGTTGCGGGCGGGGCCGCAAACCGGTGATCACCCCGGCACAGCGCCAGGCGGTGGTGGAAAAAACCACGCTGGAGACGCCGCCGGGCCAGACGCACTGGAGCGTGCGCACCATGGCCAAAGCCACCGGCCTCGGGGCCACCACCATCCGGGAAATCTGGCACGCCCATGGGCTCAAACCCCACCTCGCCCGCACGTTCAAAGTGTCCAAAGATCCCCGTTTTGCCGAGAAGCTGGAGGACATTGTCGGCCTCTATCTTAACGCCCCCGAACATGCCATAGTGCTGAGTTGTGATGAAAAAAGCCAAGTGCAGGCGCTGGACCGCACCCAGCCGGGATTGCCTCTCAAAAAAGGCCGGGCCGCCACCTACACCCATGATTACAAACGCCACGGCACCACCACCCTCTTCGCCGCGCTCAACGTGGCGGACGGCACCGTGATCAGCACCTGTCAGGACCGGCACCGGCATCAGGAATGGCTCAAGTTCCTCAAACTGATCGACGCCACCACTCCCAAAGAGAGAACCCTGCATCTGATCGTGGACAATTATGCGACCCACAAGCACCCCAAAGTCAAAGCATGGCTGGCCCGGCATCCCCGGTTTAACATCCATTTTACTCCCACCAGTGCGTCATGGCTCAACATGGTGGAGCGCTTCTTCCGGGAACTGACGGTACGGGCGCTGCGCCGCGGCGTTTTCCACAGTGTCCCGGATCTAATAGCCTCCATTCAAAACTACGTGGCTGCCTATAACCACAAACCCAGTCCCATGGTCTGGACCGCCAAAGCCACCGATATCCTGGCCAAAGTCAGCCGCGCGAGGCAAAAACTCGATTCGTTACGCCAATAACCGCGCACTACACTAG
>JAZKDB010000006.1:0-1245 GCA_040387755.1 Bacteroidota bacterium
TTGATTTGAGTAAATTTGCTGATGGTGTTTATCTGTTCAGCATCAGTGATAAGACCGGCAACGAGTTGATCAAACAACAAAGGGTCAGCAAAATCACCAGAAAATAAATGTGATTTAGTATGTATATCGGAATATAAAGCAATAGTATTATTGCGATAATTCCTCTGATAGTAAAAGACAAGAAGGCGGTTCTAAATGAGCCGCCTTCTTGTCTTTTTTTGTTTCAACAGGTGCCATAAAAATTTTTTTCTAACTTTTTGAAATGGTCGAACTCCAAAGAACTTGATTTTTAATGATTTTAACAATTAATGAAAATTTATATTGATTTTGTAACCAAAAATTAAAAAAAATTTTTTGTTTTATTAATTTAACTCTGTATGTTTGGTTTTGTATTTTATCTCAAAAAACTACCATTTTACCGCACACATTAATTAAGATTGTCAATTCTTTTAAAGTTTTTTTAACTGTAATCATCAAAAGTAAAATCAAGAATTATGTACCAAACATCTACATCATCCGCTTTATCTGCCGGTAGTCCGGAGATACTGTCGCCCAGAAATTCGCTCCTGTTCTGGAGGAGTTTTCTGGTCTCGAGTATGCTGCTCTTTGCCACTTTATTACCCAATCTGTCTAGGGCCCAGACATCTCTGACTTTGGGGACAAGTTTAACAACTACGTCCTATTTTCCGATATATACCTGTTATGGGTATAACTATTCTCAACAGACCTTTTTGGCTTCGGAGATAGTGGCTGCAGGTGCTACTTCCGGTACACCGGGTTACATCAGTTCGATTAGTTTTAATCCGAATACGATGTCGGCATCCAGCTTTTCAACTTATTGTAAAGATTGGAAAGTTTATTTGGGTAATACTACCAAATCAACTTTTGCCAGTACATCAGACTGGGTACCCCTATCTGGCTTGACAAAAGTTTATGATGGCACCGTTACTCCTACCGGTACCGGTTGGTTTAAAATTACTTTCCCCACAGCTTTCTATTGGGATGGCACCAGCAACCTTGTAGTGGGTATAGATGAAAATACACCATCATATTATTGTACCGACTCTTGGAAAGGAACTTCAAGAACTGGTACAAGAGGGATTTTGTTTTACAATGATGTTACCAATCCTGACCCAGCATCACCTCCTTCTGCTAACCTTACCAGCAGTGTTATTTCAGATATCAAAATTGATTATACCCCTGCTACACCTTGTAGCGGTACTACCGTTGGCGGTTCTGCTGTAG
>JAZKDB010000007.1:0-1314 GCA_040387755.1 Bacteroidota bacterium
TGTAACGTCCTTAAATAAGTTGACGGATTTTTAAATAATCCCGATTGCCTCTGGTGGTCGGGATTTTTTTGTTTTATGAACCTCATTTGGCGTTTTCATATTTAATGCAAGATGAGGCCTGTATTGATTGTACAAAGTTATACTTTCTTTTATTACTTGTTTAACTAGATTTTTAGATTTTATTTTTCGGTCTAAACCAAACTCTTCTTTAATGGTACGATTCATCCTTTCTGCCAAAGCATTTTCATAAGGGTCTGATTTTTCAGTCATGCTTAATTTTATTCCGTGATTTTCGGTAAGTTGTACGTACTCTTTACTACAATATTGAAGGCCACGGTCAGAGTGATGTATGGTGTTTAACTGTTCATTTCCTTCATCTTTTACAGCCATTTTCAAGGCCATAATCATACTCTCGGTGTCCATTGTGTCATCAATTGCATAACCCACTATTTTTCTGCTAAAGGCATCAGTAATCATATTTAGATAACAATTACCTTCCTCGGTTTTAATGTAAGTAATGTCGCTAACCCACACTTCATTTGGTTGTTGAACAATTTTCTCTTTTACTAGATTTGGCCATTTTCTCATCCAATGCTTACTCATTGTAGTTTGGATGTATCTCCTTCTAGGCTTTATCAATAGTTCATGCTCGCTTAATAATCTGAAGAGTTTGTCGCGGCCAAATTTTAGTTGATTCGTTTCCAACTGGTCTTTGATAAGATGGTGCAGCTTGCGAGTACCTATACGCGGCAATAGCTTCCTTTGCTGATCAATCAAAGTCTTAACTGCTTTCTTTTTGGATTCCTCTTTTGCTATATCTTTCTGTTGTTTGTAAAAATATTGCCGGGAATAGCCTAAAGTACATGCAACTAGCTTTGTTGTTCTTCTTTGTCCTCCTGTGGCTTGGAAGCTTCTAACGACAGGAGCAAATACTTTTTTCTGATCTCTGTTCCCAAAGTATCATCCGCAATATCAATCGCCCGATTTAAGATTTCTTTTTCTGCCTCTAATCGCTTAATTTTCTTCTCTAGATCGGTAATATACTTCTTAGGGGGCCTTTTGTCTTTCATTGGAGTTTTACTTTTCCAATCTAAGGTACCATGTTTTCGTAACCAAACCAAAACTGTACTACGCCCTTGAATGCCATACTTCCTCTGGGAGGCCTTGTAAGTTATTTCGCCTTTTTCAATCTCATCAACTATCTGTAATTTGAAGGCTAAGCTGTAATCCTTCTGAGTCTTTTTTGTTTTAAGCTTTTCACTTGTTGTTCTCATATAAGTTCAAGTTTGTGTCAACTTATTTCAGGACGAGGCA
>JAZKDB010000008.1:0-1691 GCA_040387755.1 Bacteroidota bacterium
GAGACTTTATGGCTGCCGTTGGGGCAGGAACACGGGACCTTGAATGAAAGGGGAGGTGTTCCTGACCGGGGGCGAAACCGCGGGTTGTCCGGTGAGGGACAGAGCCGCACGATGGGGTGCGCTGTGAGGCGCGACGCCATCCAATAATGAACCACTGACCAGAAACACCATGAGTAAATCTGTAATTCATATCGGGCTGGATGTCCATGCCCAAAACATGGCCGTCGGCATCGCGGAAGCCGGGGCTGAAGTCCGCAATCACGGGAGCATCAGCAGCGATCTGCACAGCGTGGACAAGTTACTCGCCAAGCTGCACAAGGCCCATCCTGACGCCGAACTGCGCTTCTGCTATGAAGCCGGCCCCACCGGTTTCGTGCTGCAGCGGCACTTTGCAAGGAAAGGCATGGAGTGCCTCGTGGCCGCGCCCTCCCTGATTCCCAGCCGGAGCGGCGACCGGATCAAGACGGACCAGCGCGATGCCGTGAAGCTGGCCCGGCTTTTCCGCGCCGGAGAACTCACTGGCGTGCACATCCCGGACGCGGTGGATGAGGCTATGCGCGACCTTTGCCGCGCCCGGACCGATGCCGTGCAGGAGCAGCGCCGCCAGCGCGCCCAGCTCAAAGCCTTCCTGCTGCGGCACGGCTATCGATATCAGGGAAAGACGTCGTGGAATGAAAAGCACCTGAGCTATCTGCGTTCCCTGACTCTGACCCATCCCGCGCATCGCGCCGTGCTGGAGGACACCCTGCGTGCCTTGGCAGAAGCCGGGGCCCGCGTCAGCAGGCTGGAGGAAAGCATGGAGGCGCTGTTGACGGACTGGCACATGAAGCCCGTGGTGGCCGCCCTGATGGGCATGCGGGGCTTTGCCCTTGTGGGGGCCATGGTCATCGTCAGCGAACTGGGCGGCGCATGGCGTTTTGAGCACCCGCGCCAGCTCATGGCGTATCTCGGGCTGGTCCCCACCGAGGCCAGCAGCGGTGGCAAGCGGCGTCAGGGATCCATTTCCAAAACCGGCAATTGCCACGCGCGCTGGATCATGGTGGAAGCCTCGCACCACTACCGGCTGGAGCCCGGCGTGGGGCCTCAGCTCAGCAAACGTCAGGAAGGCCTGAGTGAGGACGTGATCGCCTGCGCCTGGAAAGCCCAGACCCGCCTGCACAAGCGGCTGCGGCAGCTCCTCGCGCGGGGCAAAAACCGGAACAAGGCACAGGTTGCCGTGGCCCGCGAACTGACTGGATTCGTCTGGCAGATCTTCCGGCTGATGGAAAGCCGGATGGAGGCCGCAAAACAACAAACCGCCGCCGCCTGAGGCTGCAAACCAATCGCAATAATCAGAATCCCGTTAACAACCACAAAGGAGGAACCCACCCGGAACGAAAGCAATCACCAAGGCAGCGACCAGAGAACCGGGGCGGCAGTCACGGTGATCCAGCACACGAGGACGTTCTGAGGCGGTTTGCCTGAGTCACATCAGCATCCCGACCCTCGCTACGAGACAGTGCCGGGGATCACGGTGAATACAAAAAAAGCGTTATCCAACACGCGCATACCAGCAGATCAGCCGCAGGGGACATAGACACCCGCCAGGCTGCCGCTCCGATTCTCCGGTTCCTGTTCTAAAGTGAGGAAAAGTCATTGAAAATGACAGGCCCCGTCATTTTCAAGTTGCAAAACGGGAGCCATACCAACGT